>NZ_JACFTB010000009.1 GCF_014281965.1 Rhodococcus sp. BP22 | reverse complement strand
GCCGAATTACCCTCTACCGGGCGACATTCCGAACATCGTTGGATTTTCGGCGATTACTACCGGGACCCCTACGAGGCCGAGTGCCTCGCACCCGATGCCGCGCAGCCCCACCGCGTCGCATCGCATCGCAAGCTCACCCGAGACTGAAGACACACGCCTTCGGGCGACGAGAATCGGCAATCCTAACGTCTCTGCTTACTTTGTCTCGTCCAACCACTTGTCGATGACGCGTTGCAGCACGTCGGGTCGGAGGCGCCTGACCTCCTCGATTTCGGTCACCCGTCTTCTGACCTTTGCCACCCACTCGGAAGGGAAATTGAACGGCAACCGTTCGGAGGTCCGTGGCGTCCGTACTGGGGTCTTGCGTAATGAGGTTCCCCCCGAAAAGTGGACAGTGGTCACGCGGCCATGATGGGCGCGATCAGTGACTGTTCGTACGTGGTGGGGCTGAGCATCCCGATCGTGGAGTGCCTACGGCGAGTGTTGTAGAAGTTCATCCAGTTGTCAACTGCAGCAACCAATTCAGTGGCATGAACGAAGGTGTGCCGGTAGTAGTACTCGTGCTTGAACGTCGACCACAGACTTTCGGCGCCGACGTTGTCCCAGCAAATACCGGTTGCACCCATCGAACGCCGCAACCCGTATCGTTCACACGCCTGCTTCATGATTCCAGCTGAGTACTGAGAGCCTCTGTCCGAGTGCATGATTGTGCCCGCAACATCGCCGCCACGTTCGGCGACCGCCATCTCCAACGCTTCGACAACCAGCTCGGTGCGCATGTGATCGGCCACGGCCCATCCGAGGACCTTCTTCGAGTGCTCGTCCTTGATCGCGCACAGGTACATATCCCCCTCCCCACAGGTCAGATACGTTATGTCCGAAGTCCACACCGCATCGAGTTCACCCTGATCGAAACGGCGCTGGACCAGGTCGTCGGGGAAGGATGTGAAATGCGGTTCCCCCGATGGTGGACACCGAGATAGCTGGACCGATGGTTCCGATGGAGGGATGTCCTCATGTCCCGCAAACGCAGGTCGTTCACGACCGAGTACAAGGTCGACGCCGGCCGACGGGTGATCGATTCCGGCCGCACGATCGCCGAAGTCGCCCGAGACCTCGGCATCAACGAAGCCCTGCTCGGACGCTGGGTTGCCGACGAAGGCCGGCGGATCGAGGCCGCCGCAGTATCCGGTGACCGGCCGCTCACAGCCGCCGAACGCACAGAGCCGGCACGGTTGCGCCGGCAGGTGTCGGGGCAGTCCCTCTGTCGGCACCGCTTCTGCGCCCGGATGCGCGAAGCCTTTTCGGCGTCGTCGGATACATAGTGATTGCCGATGGGACGTCGACCCGAAGTTCGGGGTCGGGTGAGTTGTGGCTTTCGTAGTAGTTGCGGGCAGACGATGTGCCACACCGTGTCAGCCAGCACAGGCTGACGATGTCTAGAATGCGGTCTTTGGGCATTGTCTCGAACGGGCTGTCCTGGGTATCGGACCACTCCGCGAACTTGTCGAGGATCAGGCCAGTAGCCCGAGAAAAGAGTCGACGAGCGAATACCAGATGGTCTGCGGCCCGGTTGTCGGCTGTTTGGCGTTGGCGGTGTGGTCACGCTTGAAGTCGCTAGTTTTCTGCACCCACGTCTGCTCGGCCTGCGTCAGCCCGTCGGCCGACAACCCGGGCGGTGCCTCCCGAACGTTGTGTGGATGCCGAGAACGTGCGCCGGTAACCCAGCCGCCGCGACCTTTTCGGTGCCCCACCCGGTGACAGCGGGCTTGCAGCTGTAGACGAAATCCGGCAGTGACGGTACAACGACGTGGAACGCCGGTTCGTCAACGCCTATCGGCTTCTATGACGGTTGCCGCACCCCCTACTGGGAGCAACCAGGCAAGCCAACAGACCGTCGACGACGCGCCTGGGTCGCTATGCAGAGTATGCCGAATGAACAGGAGTGCGCTCAGGTAAGTAACTTCGAGAATCTCAATCGATGGATGTGCAAGATCGCCAGGTAGTGTCGGGTGGTGATCGAACCGGTGATGCTCGATTCTCATGTTGCCGCAACGCGACTCGCCGGCCTTTTGAAGGACCGTCGCAGCTCACGCTCGTTTACAGCTCATCCGGTAACCAAAGCCCATCTTTCCGAGATTCTTTGGGCGGCGCGGGGGAGCAGTTCCGAGACCCGACGGACGGTACCGTCGGCTCACGATGTTCATGCGGTGTCTGTCTCGGTCGCAGTAAGTCGAGTGGGCAATGTCGACTGCGGACTGTATCGATATGCCGCATCTGATCATTCGCTGTCGATGGTGACCGATGAGGACCTGCACCCTACGCTTGCCTCAGCGTGCATAGTCGACGAGGAATGGGTGAAGGATTCGGCTGCCATTTTGATGCTGTCGGCCGATTTCGAGAAGGTCAATGCTGAGTTCGCAGAACAGTGGCCCTATGGGCGCCGCGGCGAGCGGTACGCGTGGTTGGAGGCAGGCCATATCAGTCAGAATGTCTACCTTGCGTGCGCTGAGCTGGGTGTAGGTGTCACATTTGTCGGAGGTGTGGACGAACGCCTGCTGCCCCAAGCCATCGGCAATATCGCACTGTTGCCGCACAACCATGAACTGCTGGGGTTGATGCCTCTTGGCATAGCGCGACCGTGACCTCCTGGGACACGCTGCCCGACCTCGGATGGGGCCGTTCGCGTGAACGAAGTGCACACTCCAGGGCGTTCGATGTTTTTGACTATCCAGCGTGAACGGGGTCGTGGCTTCCTGTGGAATTTACGGGTGCTGCTGATAATTCTTGGCTCCGTCCGCGGCCTGATGACCACCGTTGCGCACGCAATGCCCTTTATTGGGAGTTCGCGACCGAACTACGCATCCCCAACCGTTGGGTCGTTGCTTCGGCGAGACGTACTTGCTCATCCGTCTCGTCGACGTGATACCAAAACTCGTCCGGGGTCAAGTGGTCAGAAACCTGTATGAACACTCCCTTACAGGTTCGGCGGGTCGGTTGTGTCGTCTACAAGATTCGCGGCTTCGCGAAGGCCAAGACCGGGGTAGCTTTCGCGTAGCTTTTTGATCGCGGATATTCGTGACGACGACGAGGTTTTCGCATTCCAGACTTCGCGCGTGGGAACACTGCTGGGTTCGACGCGTGTCACCTCGGGCGAGGAGTCGCGATTGCGTCTTCGGCACTGCCGCACGAAAGACGTGGCCATGATGGCAAATGCCAGGAGATATAGAACAGCGAATGTGATGTTCCACGGTGAGGGCTCGTCGATGACGTTGCCGACGATCTGCGGCCCGGCCAGCACGACCGAAACCACTAGTAGATAAACAGTTCCCCATCGGTCGACGGTGGGGTTGTCATACCACTTCCGCTTGGTCACGACGCCGGCCTTTCATCTGTTGAGTTTGTCGTTATCTGCGGTGACGACTTGACCGACTCGCGCTGGCCAGGCTTCGATTTCGGGGATCGCGAGGACAGCGTCGACGGTCTTTCGGTTGCCTCCGAGGTAGACGCACGGAAAGTCGAAGTGGGCGACCATGCACCATGAATGGTCGGCGGGCCACCAGATGTGCGGTGACAAGGCTCGGTAGGAGAGCGTGGCGCGTGCGCCGGGGCCGCGAAGCAGAAAGTAGTTGTCGCCGTTGATGACTGCGGTCGGCGTCGTCGCGCGTATGTCGTCGAGTGAGGTGTTGCCTTCCCAGATGGCGAACCAGCAATCGTCGGGCGTGCTGGTGTGTTCGGCGAGAACCTGTACCACCCGCGTAAGCTGGCTCGTCCAATCGAGTACAGGTGTGGCGGCGGTCGGGGGGTTCGACTGGAGGAAACCACGTTCGCCCTTCGCTTCGATAGCGTGCAGTTCCATCTCGGCGTGGGCGATTGCCCCGATGTGGCGCGCGATGTCGGACCATCGAACCAGGCTCTCGTTGCCGTTCTGATCGGATGCATGCACCGGGTACAAGATTCGGGCGTAGGCGTCGAACGTGGCGGGAACGAGGGACCCGATTGTAGTGGTGGGTGCAAATTTCAGGTTGTCGGCAACCCAGCGGCTCTCCGAGACATCCTGCTGAAGATCGTTGTCCGTCCACTCGTCTTCCACAGCGACAGTCTCTCAGAAGGAGTCGAGAGGTAGTCGTCTTCAGCCCAAGTGCATCTGGCGTGTCCCCGGTGAACCAGGTACACGCCAGAACGTTCTCGACCGCCAGCGTTGGTCCACCCGGGAGCAGCTACGTCTGGCGATCCTGACCTGGATCGACCGGACCTACTACCGCAAGCGACGCCAACGAGGCCTCGGCAAACTCACGCCAATCGAGGTTGAGACAATCAATCAGAGCGCAAACGCGGCCTGAATCACTCAAACTTACGAGTCACGAGAGTGCCGCATCCAGAGTTGTAGAGGGCAACGTCGTCATCCTCGACTGCAATTATCTGCCAAGGGGTCGTAGCTTCCGTTCGCTATTCGGTTCGGGGCAATGCTCTCGGTCCCGAGACCGGACCCAGTCACACTTCGACTGCACGCCGCCAGCATCGACACCATGGGAAACGAAACCGTGTACCGGCCCGGTGGGATATCCACTCCGACAATGTGAACGCCATCACCCGTGATGGGGGGAAGTCGGTATTGCGATGACGGAGCCTACACGTGCGATTGCAAAGTCCATTGCAAAATCATCCAACTCTCCGTATCCGCCCTCGGTGGCAATCGCAAAGGCAACAAAGATCGCAGTAACCGCCGCCTTGCCCCGACCTTCACACGGCCGATATTGAAGGAGAAGCGGCAGAGCGTGGCGACTCATACACACCCCTGACGATTCACGGTCGAAATGGTCGCGGCAGACGCGTCCACCTGCTGCAGCAACGCACGCGTGGTCGCGGAGAGCGCGGTGACGGTCAGTAGCGGCGGGGCCGCCGAGCGCATAACCGTCGGGACTTGAGATGCGTCCGTCGCCCGTCGCCTTGTCCGAGTGGATCCAACCAATGGTCGAGCAGCATCGAATCTACGAAGTCGCGGGCGGACGGGCTGTGTTCTCTCAGTGAGTCGATGTCCATGAATGTCAGGCCGTCTCTGCGGGTCTCGAGGTATCGCGCTTGGGAACCTATCGATGGTCAGGTGTCTCCTCGCATGCTCGGCTGAGAGAGTGATTGTCGGTTCCTTGCTCAGTCTGCGCGGTCGTCTGCGGCTCGGTCGAGCAGGCCTGTGACGTCCAATTCCGTCGGCCACTGCATGACGGACCAGTCGGCTTGAAAGGTCTTGATGCCTCCCCGGGCGGCGACAGCGATTCGACCTCGCGAATCGATCGTGATCGAGGGCCGCGTCGCGCGCACCGGCACACTGGTCAGCGGGAGAAATGTGCGTCCGCTGTAGATGGTGAGAAGCCAGAATTGTTCGGTGCGGTCGTAGGTCACCGGTCCTGGTAGCGGCCACCAGCCAGCCGGACCGGTGCCGTCCGGTGGATGGGCGATCGTCCATGCATAATCGCCGACCTGACCTCCGAAGAACTGACGGCCCGTTGTCCATATCGTGCCGTCGGGCTGAAGGGTGAGGTCTGCTTGGACAACACCGATGTCAGGACCCTGAACCAAGCGCAGAGGGTTTCCAGCGAGGAAGGGCTCACCGCGTCGGCGGCGATCTATGGGCTCGGGGATCGGTCTAGAGGTCGACTGACCGTCGAGCATGACCCGCACGAGCTGCTTGCGCTGTCCGCGCGCTCCCACGACGGCCACGAAGTAGTCGTCGACTACAGCGACAGAGTTCACGTAGCCGTCGACGGCTGGGACATCGATGGGGTCGGTACCGGGGCGGTACAGCCGCCAGGTCGCGTCGCCGGCGGAGGTCAGCAGGGTTTCGTCGTTGACCGTGGCGGTGTAGGTGGGGCGTTCATCGACCTGAACAGGTTTGTTGCCGGGTGACAGCCAATAGGTGCCGTCAGCTCCCGTGACCCAGCATCCTGACGGCGTTGCCCGGACGTAGCGTCTGTCGCCTATCGCGCCTGGCAGCAGGTATTCGTTCACTCGCTGGTGGGCGTCGATGCTGACCGCCAGCGGGAGGGTGTCGTCGATAGTCCACAGCAGATCGCCGGCGGCCGAGATGTCACTCGGCTCGATGCTGGGGCGAGCGGGGATGGGCGGGACGTCGTCGAGATCGAGGTCGACGAGCACCGAAGTCTCTCCGTCGACGTACTCCGCATGGTCCTCGAGCATGCGGTGATCGAAGAAGCGAGGTGCCGCCTCGACGTCGCGTGTTCTGCGGGAGCCGGGTTCGGCGGCGATTGTTTCTTCGGGCCCGCGGCGGAAGCGGTGGCCGATCATCTGGACGCGGGTAACTCGGCCGCGGAAGCGGCCACCGGGATCACCCGAGTAAACACCCCGGAAGCGGCCGGTCAACTCGATGTCACCGGTGCGGGGACGGAAGCCGCGCCAGGTAGCAGTCCACCCGTCACCGCGGAGAAGGCCGCTCCACTGCCATCGGCGGGGAGCGTCGGGGCCCGTGTACTGCCGAAAAGGCTTCTTCGTCGTCGACTCGAGCAGCGCGCGGATGCTGACGACTTCGGTTGACGCGGAGGGGGTTTCGGTGAACGTGAGCGGACCGGCCAAAATATCGCCTACCCGGGGCGGGGCGATCTCACCATCGCCGATCACGTACCCGTCGATGTGCACGACCAGCGTGCGACGCTCAGTCATGCGCCTTTCGGTGAAGTCATGGCTCGAGGTTACCGCGCGCCGCGTCGAACGGCACACCCAGCGACCGGGACAAAGCTGCCGGCCTGACGCGGCCGTCTTCAAGGAGGTCCGCCGGATGTTGGCGTTGGCTGCCTAGCGGCGGGAAGGTACCCGCTGCAGCCGTCACTCGGATGCGCGCGATAGAAGTCATCGAATGTGCGTCGATCCAAGTCGATCGTGATAGCAAATGTTTTAATTACCATTTGTCCTCTGCGGTCTCGCGCGGTGGTTTCCGGTGTGCATGTAGCTCAACAGAGGTCGGATACTCGGATGTGGCCGCGATCTGGCCGGACCGATCTGGGTGCGTTCACGGTCGAGGCCGCGTCGAATTCGGCGGCTAGTTCATGTGTCGCGAGTCGTCTGTAAACGATCAGCCGAGGTCGGCGAGCCAGTCGCGTATCTGGACGAGGCCTTCGGGCGCCGACCGCAAGCCGAAGGCCTGGGTTTGTTTCCCACCGAGCAGCATGATCCGGTCTTGCTGTACGGCGGCCAGTTCGGCGACCGCCGGGTTTGTCAGAACCGATGCGAATGAGTCCTTACCGGTTCCGAGGATGTCGACCAGCAGGATCGCATCGGGGTTCGCTCGGACGATTTGTTCGGGGTCCGCGAAGGAGGTGCGGGTCAGGCCTGCATCAGCGGCGGCGTTGCGACCGCCGGCACGGGTCAGTAGATCGAGAGTGAATCCGTCTCCGGCGTTGACCATAGGGCGCCCGGCCTGATTGCTCAGAACGAGCACAGTCGGGGACGGACCGGTGAGGGGTTCGATTGCCTCGAACGCGTCGCTGATCTCTCGAACAAGTTCCGCAGCCTGGTCCGGGGTGCCTATGGCGTCCCCGATCAGGGTGATGTTGTTGAGCATCTGCTCGCCGGTCTGCCACGAGTTCGGCAGTGTCAGTACCGGCACGGACGATGCTTCCAGTAGTGCAGTGGTATCGCTCTCACCCTCGTGGCGAGGCGTGATGATCGCAAGGTCGGGTCTGGTCGCCAGGATTTGCTCGGGGTCGGCGGCGCCGTGGGCCGCGAGTGTCGTTGTCACGGACTGCATGACCGGCAGGTGGTTGGTCAGGGCAGGGTTGGTCTGGGTGCCCGGGATGAGTACAAGCCGGTCACCGCCGCCGAGTGTGGCGACGGCCTCGGCTACGTCCGGTGAGATCGCCGCGATACGTTGCGGCGCAGTAGAAGTCGTGTTGTCGGGATCGGTCTGATTCTGTGAGGAGGCGCAGCCGGTGAGAGTGACGACGGCAGCGGAGAGAAGTGCGGCGATTAGGTGAGGTCGGCGGTAAGGCGTGGTCATGGTGTCCTCAGGGGTGGATGCTGACGGGATGGGCGGTGGGAAAAGCGGTAACACGAACGCTGCCGGTGCTCTCGTCCAGACTGGTGTGCACACGAACGCCGTAGACGTCGGTGAGCAGGTCGGCATCGAGAACGTCGGCGGGGGCGCCGGAGGCGACGATGCGTCCGGCATCGAGCAGGACGAGGTGATCGCAGAACCTGGCAGCTAGGTCGATGTCGTGCAGGCTGGTGATCACCACCCGTCGGCGCTCGCCCTGTATGCCGTGGGCGTGGGCGCGGGCGAGGGTCAGGACGGTGATCTGGTGGGCGATGTCGAGCGCGGAGATCGGCTCGTCCATCACGAGTATGGGGGCGTTCTGGGCGAGTGCGCGGGCAATGTGCACGAGTTGGCTCTCTCCGCCGGAGAGTCGGGAGGCAGGCCGGTCGGCGAGGTGCGTACAGCCGGCGCTCTCCATGGCCCCTGCGATGAGGGCGTCCCGGGTTGCGGCCGATCCAGTCACGGTCGTTCCGAGTGCGACGATCTGCCGGACTGTCAGGTCGAACCCGAGGCTGGTCTGTTGGGGGACGAAGGAGATGTACCGGGCGCGCTGTCGTGGCCGGAGTCGGGTCAGATCCGTTTCTCCGCAATGGATCTCGCCTGCGGAAACGGAGTTTCCCGTGCTGATGGACGCCAGTAGCGTCGTTTTGCCCGAGCCGTTGGGTCCGATGAGTCCGACGACCGTGCCGGGTGCGATGTCCAGGTCGAGGTCGGGTACGACCATCCGACGCCCACGGCGGATACGAATGCCGCGCAGGCTGAGTAGTACTTCCGGTTTCATGCGTGGGCCTCCTGTTCGCTACTGCCGCGCAGGACGAGATAGCCGAAGACCGGCGATCCCACGAGGGCTGCAATGGTGCCGGTTTGGAGGACGATAGGGTCGAATATCAGTCGGGCGCCGAGGTCGGCGAGGACGAGGAACGCTGCGCCGGTGAGCATGGAGGCGGGCAGCAGCACGGCGTGGCGCGGCCCTACGATCAGGCGGACGGCATGGGGAACTACCAGACCGACGAAGCCGATGACGCCCGCGACGGCCACTGCGGCACCGGTGACGAGAGCGCCGGTCAGCAATAGCAGCAGTTGCTGTCGGGGCACGTCGATTCCCAAGCTCGTCGCGGTGCGCTCGCCGAGCAGCATCGCGTCGAGTACCCGGTGGCGAGAGAGCAAGATGGCGGTCCCCGCGACGATCGGCACTGCGCACAGGTGGATATCACTCCACACTCGGGCTGTGAGATCGCCGTTGACCCAGAACATTACCGACCGCACCGCGGAGTCCTCGGGTGCGTTGGCGACGAGCACGGCGGTCAGTGCGGAGCAGAACGAGCCGAGGGTGATGCCGATGAGCACGAGCGTCACGGGGGATGTATCACGGCGTAGGCGTGTGATGACGAGTAGCACGGACACGGTCACCGCCGCGCCGAGGAAGGCGCCGAGGGGCAGGGTGGCGGCCCCGAACACGGAGGTTCCTGTGACGAGCACCGTGACCGCACCGACCGCGGCGCCGGAGGACACCCCAGTGATACCGGGATCGGCGAGAGGGTTGCGGAACACCGCCTGCATCACCGCACCGACGACTGCGAGAGCCGCACCGACCAGCGCGGCAACCAGAACACGGGGCATCCGCACATCCCAGACGAGCGCGGCGTGCGGAAGGCCGCTCTCACCTCGGGTGGTGACGGCCGAGAGCACGTCGGACCAGGGCACCGATACGGGTCCCAGCGAGACCGCTGCCAGGGATGCGAGGACGAGCACGCCGGCAGGGATGGCGAGCGCGGCCGGGAGGTGCAGTGGCCGGATGGCCAGTGGCTGGGTGGCTACAGCACTCTCGGCAGCGGGGGTATTGGGAGGCAACAGGGTGGGCCTTTCGATGCAGTACGATCCTGGCAAACGAAAACGATAACAGTTGTCATTACTGGAAAGGAGGTGGGCATGAGTCACCCCTCCTCGACGCTGCCCCTACCCATCGGAATGTTGGTTCGCGCCGCAGTCGCATTCGCCTGGCTCGGATCGGTTGCCACCTGCCTGCTCTATCTCGCGCTCGGTAATACTTTGACCGACAGCACCTTCCGATCGACCTGGATACCGACGATCCTCGCCGCAGCAGTTCTCGCCGTGGTCTCCGCGGCCGCGCCTCTGCTCGAGGACCGGGCGCAGCGCCGCGCCGAGCACACGGTGCGCGCCGGCCTGCTGACCAGGATCCTGGCTGCCGACACAGTGGTCGCCCGCGCAGAACTGCCCTCAGCCGGCCGGATAGTTTCCACCGGGATCGACGGTGCCGCGAAGATCGCCGCCCTGCGCGGCGGATTCGTCGCGTCTATCGTTGCGGCCGCAACCGCACCACTGATCGTCCTGGCGGTCGTCGCGACGACGGTGAGCTGGACGCTGGCGGCTCTGCTGCTGGTTCTCGTCCTGCTCGCGCCCCTCCTGGTCGGAGGTTTCCAACAGCTTTTCCGGAGTTCCTCCGCGAATTACCGCGCCCAGTCCCGCCGGCTGGCAGGGGAATTCCTCGAAGCTCTGCGTGGACTACACACCGTCTCCCTACTCGGGCGTACCGCCGTGCACGCCACCCATCTGGCAGCCGAGAGTGAGAAGCAGCGTCGCACTGTGATGCGTCTGCTACTCGGGAACCAAATCGTCCTCCTTGTCACCGACATCGTCTTCTACGGTGGACTGATCGGCACCGCCAGCGCTGTCGCGGTGCATCTCGGGGCAAGCGGGGAGCTGACCGCCGGTCGCACGATGACGCTGGTCTTGCTCGCGCTCCTGCTCACCGCACCGATCGACTACATCGGTCAGTTCTTCTACATCGGTATGGCCGGGGCCGCGGCCCAGCGTGAGGCGGTCGCCCTCATCGGAGAGACACGCCCTCTGGTCCCGACGACCGGCCCGGTGCCGAAGGCGGTGGCGGGGAAACGCGCCGCGTGTGCTTTGCGCGAGGTGGACTTCACCTATCCGGGGCGTCCACAGTTGTTGTCAGGGAAGACATTCGAGGTAGCTGCCGGGGAGACTGTCGTTCTCACCGGTCCGTCCGGGGGCGGGAAGTCCACCCTGCTGGCACTTCTGTCCGGGGATCTGCAACCGGACACCGGCACAGTCGAATTCGACGGTGCGCCGGCCGACCCACGCGTGTTCGTCGCAGCCGTGCACCAGAACACCTATCTGTTCAGTGGATCCGTCGCCGACAACCTGCGCCTCGCCGCACCCGAGGCGACGGACACCGCACTCTGGGAGGTACTCGAACATGCACATCTCGACGTCGAGATCCGTTCCCTGCCCAACGGTCTCGACACCGAGGTAGGGGAGTTCGGTGCGAGTTTGTCCGGAGGGCAGGCCCAACGGCTCTCGCTCGCCCGTGCCCTGTTGCGCAGCGCGCCGGTGCTGGTCTTGGACGAGGTGACCAGCCACATCGATGCCAAGTCCGAAGCCTTGATCGCGGAGACCCTCGCCTCGATGGCCGGGCACACGACCCTGGTGATCGCGACCCATTCCGCGGGCTTACTTGCTCTCGCGGACCGCACCATCGAGATCGGAGTGAGTGCATGAGCACTGCCACCGCCCGCGTCGCCGGGCACACCACCATGACCGGTTGGCTGCTGGCGTTCGGACGCCCCGTGCGGTGGCCGCTCGCGATCTCCGTGCTGTGCCGCATCGTCGAACTCGCCGCGGGCATTGCCCTTCTCGGATTCGCGGCGCACGCAGTTGTCACCGCGGCCACCACCGGTGTCGGCGCACCCTGGAAGGTCTTCGGGGTACTTCTTGCCCTCGCCGCGATCAAAGGGCTGTTCCAATACCTCGAGCACTACACCGGCCACTGGGTGGCCTTCCGGGCGTTGGCGATGCTGCGGGTGTTCTTCTACGAGCGTTTGGCTGGGCTGGCCCCTGCGGTGACGGTGCGGCACCGCACCGGCGACCTGCTCGCACGCGTGACCCGCGACATCGATCGCCTCGAGGTGTTCTTCGCCCACTCCGTCGTCCCCGCCGTCGCGGCGGTGATCGTGCCGGCCGGCGTGCTCGTCTACCTCGGTGTGGGGGTCGACCCGGCGATCACCCTCGTCGCCGCACCGTTTCTGCTGTTACTCGGCGCCGTGATTCCCTTCGTCGGCCGACGCACTGCGCAGCGGGCCGAGGGGCAGACGGTGCGGATCGGCGGAACGGTGTCGGCGCACCTGGCCGACACCGTTGGCGGGTTGCGCGAGATCACCGCGTACGACGCCGGGGAGGGGCGGCGCGAGAACATGACCCGACTCGACGCCGCGTCCGCTGCACAGCACCGGATCGTCGCCAGGTGGGCGTCGATCCGCGCCGGCGCGACGCGCGCGGCGCAGGCCGGCGTACTGATCGCGATCGTCGGAGCCGGGATGGTCATCGACCTGGACGCGGTCTCGATCGCCGTCGCGGTGGCCGTCGCCGTCGCGACGTTCCCGGCACTCGAGGCAGTCAACGGCTTCGCTGCCCTCCTGGGGAGTACCCGCACGTCCCTCGAACGCGTGCGCGCAATCGCGGAGGAGGAGCCCGCGGCCCCGGAACCAGCCCCGGGCGAGGTGTGGATCCCGGCTGACAACGCACCCGAGATCCGTCTCCAGGGAGTCGATTTCACCTACCCGTCCGATATTTCCCGGCCTGCGGTGCTGACCGGGATCGACCTGACGATCCCGGCCGGGCGCATCCTAGCGCTCGTCGGTTCGACAGGCAGCGGCAAATCCACGATCGGCGCGTTGGTCGCCCGGATCTGGGACCCCACCGCCGGGACCGTGGCATGGGACGGAGTGGATATACGGAGCATCCCGTCGGCCGAGCTGCGCCGCCGCGTCACGGTAGTCGACCAGCAACCCTTCCTGATTCACGGCACCATCGCCGACAACCTGTGCCTGGCCGATCCGGATGCGACCGACGATCAGATGTGGCATGCGCTGCATGTGGCAGATCTCGCCGATACCGTCCGGGAGCTGCCCGGCGGCATGCATACCCGCGTCGGTGAGCGCGGCGCCGAACTGTCCGGCGGTCAGCGTCAGCGCCTCGCGCTCGCCCGCGCCCTGATGCACGGAGGGCGTCTCATCGTGATCGACGAGGGCACGAGCGAACTCGACGCGGCCACCGAGCGTCGTGTCCTGGGCCGACTCGCGGACACGCTTGGCGACCGCACCGTTCTGTGGATCACGCACCGCCGGGCGACGCTCGGGATGTGCGATGCGGTCGTCGAGATCAAGGAAGGGGAGTTATCCGTATGCGGATTCTCGGTGCAGCCAACACTTGAGTTCAGCGAATAGCCCACGAATGCAACGGCGCTCGGGAAGATACAGGTACTGATTCGGTGGTGCCACCTTGTAGTGTCGGCAAGACTCGAAGCACAACGAATTATCCTGTTGGTGAATCTATTTCAGATGCCGGTACAGCGTTGTCCTTCCGACGCCGAGGATTTCGTCGATGTCGATCAGTTGCATTCCGTTCTCCCGCATCCGTTTCGCTTGTTTGATCAGTGCGACAGCTCGACGGCGATCTACACCCACGTCAGTGACGACATTATGAACACAGCACTGCGCCGAGCCCTATCGCCCGCCTTAGAGCCACACACAACAGAGGAAAGGAACCCGTGATAGCCGCGAAACTGGACTACCACTGGCACCTGCGCCACGTCATGGCCGGCCGGGGCATGTTCTCGACCACAGAAATGATCGAGCCGCTGGCCCGGCGCGGGATTCGGCTGTCCTCCTCTCAGGTGTACCGGCTCGTCGTGGACCGGCCGGAACGGTTGAGCCTGAAAGTCCTCATGGCCCTGCTCGATGTGCTCGACTGCGCGATGACCGACCTCATCGAGCCGATCGAGTCCGCCGGTGTTGCGACGACCAGTTGAATGCGCCTTGCGATCCGCGGTCGTTGTGATGGATGAGCCCGGACAGGTCGGTTATTCCTTCTCGGCGGCGGGTCCAGATTGTTTCGCTCGACGAGAACCAGCGTGTGGAATTCGAGGTTGGCCAGGGCCAGAAGGGCCCCAGGCCACCAATGTGCGCACTGTCTAATCGTGCAGGCTTTCCTCCGCGAGGACGAGATCGCTCGCGCTGTCCGCGGCCGCGCGGCGGTGCGGTATCCGGCCTATGTTGAACGTTCCTCGTACCACCGTCTAGGGGTGTCTGAGCAAGCCCCCCGGTGCCATTGGTAGCGGTGACGGCCTCGGATGTTGTTGTAGCGGTGCGAACATCCCGGATCTGTCCCGAGCTGCGGGTACGAGCCGAGCACGAGAATGTGGTTGTTGCTCGGTCGCATTGTCATCAGTGTGAACCTGGGCCGCCGGCGTTCGACGCTGTGTGAGCGGTGTCTGCTGACAGGCCGATCCTCGCCAGCGCTCTCGCGCAGACCGCCCAAAGAGGCGACGGTTTTACGGGTCCGGTGCTGCGGTGACTCACCGCGAGCGGATGGACAGTAGCGCCGGAGTTGCGGTGCCCGGATCACGCCTGAAAGGTTGCGCATCTGTCGTTGCCGCAGCGACCAGGACTCTCTGGCACTGCAACGGACGAGGCATACAACTATGAACTCTACCTGCGGGATGAGCGATTCTCCCGCAGGTGACGGATGCCCCTGATCTTATTCGGATCGGGGCATGGCATTTCTCGGCGGTGGCGGCGTACTCCTCACTCCCCGGCCGGATCACGGACGAAGGCCGCGCGATCGGTGTCCTCGACTCGAGGCGGCCCCTAGTTCCGTAAGTCGGTCGACGTCGGGACTTGTGGAACAGCGCGCCGACGGCGATCGCGTCGTGTTCAGATGCCAAGCCCAAGATCAAATTTCGTTTACAGCAGCCTTGTGCCATTCTGTAATTGACACTCGAATCGTCAAGAAAGGTTCCAGACTGATGGCGCAGACCACTCGCGATCGCCACTACTCCCATTCCGAGTCGATCCACATCGACGCCGCCCCACAGCAGGTATGGGATGTGGTGACCCGGATCGAACGAACAGGTGAGTGGAGTCCAATCTGCCGCGCTGCATGGTGGAAGGCGCCGGCGAACGGCCCCGAGGTCGGCGCCTGGTTCTATGGTCGGAACGAGGCAAACGGCCAGATCTGGGAGACAGAGTCCCTAGTAGTCGCGGCTGAGGAACCGGCCGAGTTCTCCTGGCTTGTTATGGGTAACGCAGTCCGCTGGAGTTATACCCTGATGCCCGAGGGGAATGGCACATCGCTCACCGAGTCCTGGGCGGTCCAGCCCGAGGGCTTCAAGGTATTCGACAAGATGTTCGGGGAGGACGCCGAACATCAACTCGAAGTGCGACGTGACGCGGCCCTGTCCGGGATTCCCACAACCCTGAAAGCTGTCAAGCGGATCGTCGAAGAAGCTGGAGCTTCTGAGCTGATCCGATCCTGAAGTCATGCACATGACAGGTGGAGCGCCGCGACTCTTTGCCTGGAGCTCGGCGTCATGCAGTCGATGGGATCGGTCGGTACGAACGCGGACAATGCCCTGGCCGAGTCGTTCAATGCGGGCGGTATCAACAACATCGTGTCGAGCGGTGAGCCTAAGGCTGACGTCGTTGTCACCACAGGAGGCGCCGGCTCAAATGCAGCGACGGACAGTGCAACTGCGGACGCTGTCGCAGCCTCCATCGCTGCCAAGGGGCCGGATCTCATCTTCACCCAGCTCGATCAGGTTGACGTCGCCCGGACCCAGCGGTGGAACGAATGCACCTGCTTACGCCGAGTCCATCGCATCCGTCGACGTGGAGGTCGGCAAGATCATCGACGCCGTCGACGAGCGAGCGGCCAAGACCGGCGAGAAGTGGACAGTAGTGGTAACTGCCGATCAGGGTCACACGCCGATCGGTGGCCATGATGGCCAAAGCGATGCGGAGGCAACGACGTTCGTGATCGCTCGTGGCGCCGGCTACGCAGCAGGTCAGTCCACGGCCGACTACATGATCGCCGACATTACTCCGACGGTCCTGCAGAGTCTCAACGTTGCACTGCCTGCTGGACGGGACGGCAAGCCGCTGGCCAAGGAGGCTCCTGGTTTCGTCGGCTCGATCGACTTGGGATTCTTCGGCTCCTGATTGCGATAGGCCCTGGTGGGCATCGACGTCTGAAAGTTCCACCTCCGCTGTGTATCTCTCGCACCTGTCGACGGCGGCCTGGGCTAGCGATCTTTGCAACCCCGAATGGCATCGGTGGATCGAGGTGGGTAGGCCGGTGGCCTGTTAGCAATATTCGACGCGCCCAACATTGCCGCCGAAGAACTCGAACGCGCTGGAGCGTGAGCCACGAGACCGAGACCGAGGTAACAGGTGGGGTCGCATTCGTTTGGATGCGCCCCCAACCACACTCTCGTCGTTCAGCTCTACGCGAGCGTCGCCGCGTGCACGGACCAGATCACGAGCTGCCTCCTGTTCGACCGAAAGAGCAGTAACCTGCACGATCTCGTCTCAAAAGTCGGGCAAGGTGCAGTGCGTCACGAGCGTCGGTCTTGATCCGATCTCCCGCCGGTCGCTGTAACTTCGACGGCGCCACCACCACACCCCCCACGCCCGCTTGATTCAGGGCTCGGCACAAACCGAATCCGGTCGGGCCGGCCTGATAAATCACCGTCACCGGCCCCGACAGTGATCGCAACCAGCCGAGGATCTCACCGTGATCCGGTGGATAGGCGGATAGCAAAGGCTGTCGGCGATATCGAAGCAGCGGTCGTCAGTCCGGCAGCTCATTGAGTTGGGTTGTGCGGGATCGGTGTCCGCAGCGAAGGCAAGATCCTCGCCCCGGCCGCCGCGTTCGACAGGTTCCGCTCGGCCGCCGCGTTCGCCAGCTATACCGGTGGCCCATCGAGGTGTCCTCCGGTGACGTTGTCCGTCAAAGGCTCTCGCGGGCGGAGACCGGCAGCTGAATTACGTTCTGTCCACCATGGACATCACCCAAGTCGGTCGAGATACGCCCGGACGCGCCTATTACCAACGGAAACGAGCCGCCGGGGAGACAGAGTTGGCGGCGCCCCCGGAGGACACTCCGGGGGCGGCTCTATCGTCCTGCGCGGCCGGCTGGCACCCCGCACGCCGCCACTTTGGACAAGTCACTTCCCGAACCCGTCACATTCCTCTCTACAACCGGGCCAGAGGTCCGTCTTGACACAGAGAGACGCCGTCTAGTCGACGAGCACGGTGTCCTCGGTTGCAGCGCCCTTGCGATTGACTGAGGTGGCCAGAGGCTTCTCTACGACGAAGCACAGGATTACAGCAGCGATGAGCGCCAGCGGTGTCATGTACAGGAAGATGGGCATCAGCGCGTCGTTGTAGGACGAGACGATCGGCAGTCGGACGTCGTCGGGAAGCTGCGAGACCGCTGCGGGCGTCAGTGAGTGGGTGTCGGTGCCGCCGCCGGGGGCCGCGGGCATCCGGTCCAGCAGAAATGACGCGAGCCGAGAGGTGAACAAGCTGCCGACGACCGCGGTGCCGAGGGTGGCGCCGATCTGGCGGAAGTAGTTGTTCGACGCAGTCGCGGTGCCGACCTGCTCGATGGGGAACGAGTTCTGCACGATCAGCACCAGCAGTTGCATCATTGTGCCGAGCCCGATGCCCATCACCGCAAGGTAGGAGCAGATGACCCAGACCGTAGTGTCCACGGTGACGGTCGAGATCAGGAACAGGCCCAGAGCCACGATCAGGGATCCAGCGATTGGGAGCTTCTTGTACTTGCCCGTGCGGGACACATATTGTCCGGCCACGACGGAGGTTACGAGCATCCCGGCCATCATCGGGATCATGAGCAGTCCGGCGACGGTGGCGCTGTGGCCGGTGACCATCTGCAGGTAGGTGGGCATGTAGGCGATGGCACCGAACATCGCGACACCGGTCAGCAGGCCCGCGCCGGTGGTGAGGTTGAAGTTGCGGTCCTCGAACAGGTGCAGCGGGATGATGGGCTCCTCAGCGCGGCGCTCGATGAGGACGAACACGGCGCCGGCGATGATGGCGGTTGCGGCCAGCGCGAGGATAGTGGGCGAAGTCCAGTCGTACTTCGAGCCACCCCAGGTGGCGAACAGGACGATCGCGGTGGTCGCGATAGTTAGCAGTGCCATACCGGCGGTGTCGATACGGGCTTTGACATGCTCGCGCCTGGGTAGGTGCAGGAAGGCGGCGGCGGCGATCAGTGCCAGCCCGCCAACGGGCACGTTGATCCAGAACACCCAGCGCCAACCGGGACCCTCGGTGAACCAGCCGCCGAGCAGCGGGCCGGCGACGGAGGAGACTGCGAAGACGCCGCCCATGATGCCCATGTACTTACCGCGCTCGCGGGCCGGGATCACGTCCGCGATGGTTGCCTGCGAGAGGATCATCAGCCCGCCGCCGCCGATGCCCTGGATGACGCGAGCGATGATCAGCCACGTCATGTCCGGGGCCAACGCGCCGACGACGGACCCGCCGACGAAGATGCTGATGGCGATGAGCAGCAATGACTTCCGGCCGAAGAGGTCGCCGAGCTTGCCATAGATGGGCATCATGATCGTCGACGCGAGAATGAAGGCGGTGATCACCCACAGCATCTGGTCGATGCCGTGCAGCTCTCCGACGATGGTCGGCAGCGCGGTGCTGAGCACCGTCTGGTTCAGCGACGCGAGCAGCATGGTGAGCATGAGGCCGCCGAAGAGCAGTTTGACGCCGCGGGCCGCCTGCTTGTCTTGCGCGGGGGTGACTTCGTCGAGGTTGGGTGTATTGGTCATGGTTGGGGCCTCGTGGCTTCCTGGAAGAGCGTGCTGACTTGGTGCATGATCGCCGCCTCGGCTATCGGGTCCGGTGCGTTGAGCAGTTTGGGGATCGCTGTGCGCATGACTGCGCTGGCGGAGAGCACGATGAGCTGGGCGGCATCCGCGACATCGGGGCGCGCGTGCCACCGGCTTTGTTGCGCCAACCGTGTCGAGACCAGGTCCTGCACTAGGTGCCGGACATCATCGATGTGGTCGACTCCGCGGTGGACAAGGCCTGGGTGGCGGCGCATCAGGGTTCGGCGCTGCTCTGGGCCGATGCCCGCAGTCGTTTCCCGGAGCACGGACAAGAGCAGGAATGCGACTTTCTCAACGGCGTCGTCCTCGGTCTCGAAAACGAAGCTCGCGGCGACTTCCTCGCTGATGACCGGTGGGCGCTGACCCAAGATCGCGTCCTCTTTCGACGAGAAATAGTTAAAGAAGGTGCGCGGGGAGACGTTTGCCTGCTCGGCGATCATGTCCACCGACACGTCGACGATGTGCTCGTGGGACATTGCGAGGCCAGCGGCGGCCTCGTGAATCGACTGCCATGTCTGGGCCCGCTTGCGTTCGCGCAGCGACGGCACGGCCGCAGCAGGTGCGACTTCGATAGTCGGCGTCGACTTTTCACTCATGGATAATTACATTAACGCAATTATGCAGTGCTGCACTAATTGTAACGAAGAGAACTTGATCACATGCGGACCTGGGAGTGGCAGCGTCGGCGCGATGTCTTTATGTCGCCTATTCAGACCGGTTTCTGCTGATCGAGTCCCGAATATCGATTGCATACGGGAAGGCTGTCGCTGTTCGTGCCGCCCAACGTGACAGCGCCTTCCCTTGTCTCTCAGTGAACCCGAGCGCCTTGTTGCCCCGTCCATGCCTCCCGATCGAGGGTCGGTATGCGAGGCGGATCCACGTACATGAGGAGGCCCGGAGTGCCGAAGATTTCGCGGAGCGGGCGGATGCCATCCTGAACAAGAACGTCGACGCCGGCGCTTGTGTGTGGAGATGCAACAAGAGGTCTCGTGCGAGGCACGAACATGCGCGTGGTCCGGCCGAGATGTCCGAGCCGACAGACGGGCGTTGCACGCACATGCTGATTCCAGCGGAAGACTCAACGGGTATCCGCGGCCGGCTGGCGGGCGAAAAATGTCGGGCAAGGTGCGGTCAGGGGCTGATTCGCGCAAAATTTCAGGCTCCCGCATCGGGCGACCACGGTCGATGGTCGCGTCAGAAAAGTGTGTCTTGCCCTTTTCCTGGATCGGTCTTTGCGCGGATCAACGCTTTCTCGTCGTACCCGAAGCGGAGCGCAATGCGGATCGCGACCGAGCGGTCGTAACGCGGACGCCCGCTGCCGTCGAGGAGAGTACGGGCGGACAGCCGGCCCAGCGCGACCGCAAAGCGGACGTTCTCCGAATACGTCGAACGCACCAGATGACCGGAGCCGACGCGCACGCACGTGTGAAGATGCGCAAGCAGCTCTGACCCCCAACCATCGGCGAGCACGACCGTGAGTAGCCGCAGTCGCTGCCCGCGCGTCCATCGCCATCCGCCAACGCAGCGGACGCGAAGTCCCTCAGTGGACCCGCGACGCCGCAGCAGGACGACCGACCACACCACCGCCTGAACAGTCCCGCTCGCAGGAAAGCCCCCAGGATTGGAATCCTGGGGGCTCTCGATGTGCTGCGTCTCGGCGTCTACCTCAGCTCGAAGGTCATCGATCCGATCTCGTCCTGACCCAGGAATGTAGAGGCGACCAACTTCACGGGGGTTGTAGTGTCGGACAACTCGTACGCGATCGCGTTAGGGACAGTGCCCCCCTGCTTGATCTTGTTCGTCTGCGAATCGAGGAACGCATCGTCCGGCAGTGACCCGACACCAAGCTTGTTCTCCGCGTTGGGATCGTTGTCCTGGTACGCCTCGAAGAGAAACATCCACGCCGTGGTGGGATCGGTCTCTTTCCCGGAAACATTCGTCGTGTCGTACCGAAATGCGATGACGGGCTTCTTGCCGTACTCGTTGCCCTCCTCGCCCACTTGAATCGTCTTCACATCGGTAATCGCGATCACGACGTCCTTCGTCGTGAGGACGCTGTCCACGAACGACGCCTCGGCAGGAGCCGCGGCCGGCGCGTCGACTGTGACTGTCGAGTTCTCGTCGGCTGCGGCAGGCGATCCTGCCGAGCTGCAGCCGACGAGAGCGATTGCCGCGATGCCGACGGTCGCGACGGAGACAGAAAGCTTGCTTATGCGGTGCATATGGTGTCCCTTGGTGAATGTCGAGCGATGATCAAGAAACCGATGCTAGGGATTAGCACGGCGTGCGTCCCACCATCAGGTGCAGCGGGATTCTAGTCACCGACCTCACGCCCGAATCACGCTGCGCTTCGATCCGCACTGCTGTCCCCTGATGGCGACAGTGTCACCGAGTGCGTTCCACGACGCAGGTGTCGACGGCTTGGACGTCAGGATCACCGGCGGAGATACCGAGTTTCGAGCTGGCCTTCGGCCAGGTCGTGGTGTTCCTGGCTCCTCCGGTAGAGGCGTACACAGCCCCGTCCGAGATCACCCAGACATCCGATCGGTTCTCGACACGACCTGCGGCGTCAACAGTGGTTCCGCCGACATAGGTGTACTCGCCTGCATCGATGACCGTGCCGTTTGTCAGTGTCAGACCCGATTCGGAGAAGCCTGCCGTGACCTGGTCCACTAGCGACTGATTCGCCGGGGCACACCGTGGATTGGACGCGTACGTCGCAGGAGCCGCGGCCGGCGCCGGAGTGGTCGTGGTCGGCTGAACAGCCGTGGTGGTGGCCGGCGCGTTCGTCGTTGTGGCCAACGGGGCGGGCGTCGTTACCTTCGGTGCAGCCGAGCTCGAGGTCGGCTGCGGCGCGGCAGCATCGGAGTCATCGGAAGACTCCTCGTCACCGAACACGGCACCGATCACCCCGAGCACAACGAACGCGGCGACGATGCCCCGACGATCTTGACCGCGCTGGGTACGCCGGTGCGGCCGGGCTCGTCTGTTGCCGCGACCTCCGCAGGGTCCGCAGGTATGTTCTCCGCTGCTGTGGGCCCCGCTGCTGTGGGCTCGGCTGCGCTCTGGGTGTGCTCGGTCCACTGGGTTCCGTCCCAATATCTGAGCAGTCCAGGCTCACTCGGGTCCGGGTGCCATCCGGGCGGGGGTGTGTGTGGGGGGGGGGGACTGACGCCCTGGCCCGCTATCTCCTCAGGAGGCACCATGCGCAACGATCCACCCAGCGGGAACGCCCACACCGAGGTGCTTGGTCTAATCGGCGAACTCTGCACCCCGGAGGACACTGGCGCGATCCTCCTTCTCGACGCAGAACAGGCACCGTCGACCATCCAGCGACTCCGTGATGAATCCGCGATTCTCGGTCTCGAAATCGGGAGCGAGTGCGCGTACCCGAGGTTCCGGTTCGACTCTGACGCTCATCAGGTTCTACCTGCGGTTCGTTATGCGAATCAGACCCTGACCTCGTTGACCTGCAGCATCAAAGGTCGTCGGTAAGGGCCGGTACGGTTCGCGTTGACAACGGGATAGGGGAGGCAGCGATGACTGAATACAGCTGGGCGCGGGTGCTCGAGGAGATGCCGGAGTACCTGTTCAACTTCAGCGAGGAGGACGAACCGCGCGACGAAAACCAAAACGGTATTCGGCTGCACGACGCCGCGACCGGTTACGAGGTCTTGTTTTACATCGACTGCGACGAGCCGCAGATCAAGGTTCCCGTCCCTGCCGAGCCCGATGTCCGGGACCGGTTGGTATCGGTGCTTCGATCGCATCGAAGGTCATCGGTGACGACCATTTACTCGGCGGGCTCGCGCACCCGAACCGTATCCGAACTGGCCCGGTGGAACCCTGAGCCGTTGTGGGTCACCCAGGCTGAGGAAGCCACCGAAGAATGGTCAGCCGAAGAGTTGGCGCGGCCTGCCGACCACCGAGCATACGAACGAGTCGTCCGGCGTCCGGAAACAGCGCTGCAATGGGAGACCTATTGGCCGGACGACCACGCCGAACGCTTGAAGATCGCTGCTGCGGTGATCGAGGTTCTGCGTGATGGGCTGGGCGCGACACCGGCGCGGCTGCGCTACAGCACGTTCGACGATGCAGGACCCGTGAAAGCTCTCTATGGAATAGCGCGCCGACTGACCTCGATTGCCCCGGATCGTCCGAGTGACCGGGGTGCCGTCGACAGATGTGTCGATTGGCTCGATTTCGTCGAACGTTTCCAATGGGTTCTCACCACCCTGCCCAAGGGTGGGCTCGTGACGCTCTCAGCGCCAGGTGCCGATCGCGACGAATGCTTCGTCCAGTTTATGAACCACAACTTCGCCATCGTCAATTCATTGGTCATGTGGGAGTCGGCAGGGCTGACACGGGACGAGTTCCATCAGAGGATGACACGGCTGGGCTGGAAGTGGGAACCTGAGCAGGCCAACGGCGTTGAGGTTCCGGGATGGACCGGACCGCGGGTGCGTCATTGGCGAAATGTCTCGTTGGGCGATGTGGCACAGCGGACGGCCGCCACGTTCCGGGATGTTCTCGGTGTCGCCGGTCCGAGCGAAATCACCGTTTCCTCCTGGGAAGCCGAAGCGCTGCCCTATCTCGAGGTCGAGTTGGGGCTTGCCCGCAACGATTCAATGACGGACTGATCTCGAAACCGCACGCCGTAGAACTCAATGACCGGGCCGTGCCACGCCCAACCCCACAGAACCCGCACTCTGCCTTAACGGCAGGTGCGGGTTCTTGCTTTTTCGCCGGCCGCAGTGATGGCTGCTGGGCCACCTCTGAAGCGCTCGCCACCATCGCCGCCGATACCTCGATCTGGCGGATTCACAGTGTCGGCCGTTCACGATCCCAACGCGGCCGACATTTAGCATCGAGTACGTGCCTTCCCACGAAATGCTCGACTCCCGTTACGGTTCGATCAGGCTCCAACGGAACGACGGCGGGCGCAGCTTCGTTACCAGCAGACGACTATCAGTGCAATCGCGCGCAGCGCCGAAGTCAATGCCCCGGTAATCTATCGCCGTTGGCCGACTCGGGCGGCGCTCCTCGAGGAAGCAGTTCACGGTCCGGGCAATCACGAGTTTCCTGAACCGACGAATGACTTGCGCATGGATCTCGTCACCTGGATACGCATTTTTCTTGCCCGCGCAGCGGGTCCCGCGGCGCACGTCGGCATCCCTGGACTCCTCGCTGACGTCTCCACGGAAGAAGATCGGGAACGGCTTGTCGGCATTGCGAGACGGTTCGGGACGTGTTCGCCGCGCGCCTACAGTTGGCTGAGCATCGCGGTGAGAATCTCGGGCGGGTCGACCCGTGGATTCTGTTCGAGATCCTAGTCGGCGCAACGTCGATTCGCGGTCTGCTCCACGGCAGCGCCGACGGTGAGGCGTTCGTCGAGTCGTTAGGCAATGCCTTGTACGTTCTGGCTCGTCACAGCACTGAGATTGCCGCCGAGTAGAAGGAAGAAGACCTGTGAAGATGGACATCCAACTCGACGGTCGCCCAGAGGGCGCGGCGCGGCGTGCACGCGAACTCGTCGAACACGGAGTAGACGGGCTGTTCACTTTCGAAGGTGCACATGATGTATTCCTGCCGTTGGTCGCGGCGGCGGCCACGGTCGAGACCGACTTGATGACGAATGTCGCTATCGCGTTGCCCCGCAGTCCATTGCATCTCGCGCATACCGCTTACGATCTGCAGGCCCTCAGTGGTGGCCGGTTTCGGTTGGGGCTGGGCTCGCAGATCCGTCCGCACATCGAGAAGCGGTACGGGGCGCGCTGGTCTCGCCCGGCGGCCCGCATGCGTGAAACGGTCCTGGCGATCAGGGCGATTTTCGATGCGTGGGAGGGCTATTCGCGCCTGCAGTTCGAAGGGGAGTTTACTTCGCACACGCTGATGCCCCCGACGTTCGATCCAGGGCCCAATCCTTTTGGACCACCGCCGATCTGCTTAGGTGCACTCGGCCCGATCATGACCCGCACGGCGGCCGAGGTGGCAGATGGCTTGCTGGTGATGCCGTTCAACAGCGTTCGGCACTTTCGGGAGCGGACAGTACCGGCAGTGGAGGAGGGGCTCGCACGCAGTGGACGCACCGCTGGGGATCTAGCGATCTACCCGCAAGTGATCGTGGGGGTCGGCCGCACCCCGGAGGAGCTCGAAGCAGCAGCACGGGGCGTGCGAGGTCTGCTTGCCTTCTATGGTTCGACCCCTGCGTACCGGCCTGTCCTCGAAGTGGAGGGGTGGTTGGACCTCCAGCCGAAGCTCAACGCATTTTCCAAACAAGGGGATTTCGCTGCGATGACCGATCTGATCGACGACACAATGCTCACAACCCTCGCGGTGCACGGAACGCCCGAACAGTGCGCAGCCGAAATCGTCACGCGGTTCGGGGATCACGCGGATCGTGTGTGCTGCTATTTCCCCGGTTACGAGGTCGAGGGGCAGCACATCGCGGAATTGGCTGCGGCGATGAAGGTGCTGGCGCCATGAGCGATGTTCTGGTCGAAATCGCCGACAAAATCGCACTTCTGACCCTCAATAGGCCGGAGCGGCGCAATGCCTTCTCGGGCGCGATGGGGCGGATGTTGGGCGACTACTACCGCGAACTCGACGCGGACGACGACGTCCGGGTCATCGTGCTCACCGGTACCCCGCCCGCGTTCTGCGCCGGCGCAGACCTGAGCGCAGGCAGGGAAACGTTCGCCGCGCCCCTCGGCGACGACTTCACCGCGTCCCCGGTTGATCCGCCCGCTTTCGATCTTCGAAAGCCGGTGATCGCCGCTATGAACGGTCACGCGATCGGAATCGGATTCACCATCGCCATGCAAGCAGACATCCGAATCGTTGCCGACGAGGCCAAGTACGCGATCCCACAGGTGCGGCGCGGGGTGGTTCCTGACGCGATGTCGCATTGGACCGTGCCCCGAGCCGTGGGCATGGCCGCGGCAGCTGAAATTCTGCTGACCGGGCGAGCCTTCGATGGCCGCGAAGCGGTGCGATCGGGTCTTGCGAGCCGAAGCCTGCCGGCCGAGGAGGTGCTGCCCGCCGCGTTGGAGGTGGCTCGCGACATTGCGACCAATGTGGCACCGATGTCAGCGGCGCTGAGCAAGCGGTTGCTCTGGGACACGGCCCGGTATGGATTTACGCCGCAGCAGGTCGCCGCATACGAGACCGAACTGCACCACCGCGTCATGGGTACAGCCGACGCGAGTGAAGGAGTGCGCGCATTTCTCGAACATCGCGATCCTGAATGGGTGGCCGGTGTTAGTTCGGATTGGAAGGATTTGCCCTGGAACTAAATGGATTTCGGTCGAAACCTGATCGAGTCGGTTCAGGCACCGTCGTCCGCTGGCAAGTTGCTGACGGTCCTCGGTCCCGCGTTGGATGGACTCGACGTTCGGGTGACTACCGAGGTGCGGTTGTTTCCATCACCGAACGGTGTTTCTTTGCGGAACTGAGTTGAGAGATGATCAGAGAGCGCTCGTATTCCGTTGCTGGCGCTGCTATTCGAGGTAGAAGGACGAATGTCCGCCTCGACAGAAGGAGGAGTGAAGATGGGTATGAATACTGTGAGCGCTAGGCCGAGTGTCGGCGTTCATGTGGTGACGGGTGCTACGGCGGGCCTAGGTCTCGAGACCGCGGCTAGGCTCGCTGAGCAGGGCCTCCACGTCGTGATCGCCGGTAGAGGTTCCGAGCGACTCGCCGCGGCACGGGCCTCGATTCTGGAGCGTTGTCCGGGAGCTTCACTGGACGTAATCGCCGTGGATCTCGCGTCGCTGGACAGTGTCCGAGCGGCAGCCGCACAGCTGCGGGAGCGGTACACCTCGATCGAGGTTCTGGTCAACAACGCGGGGGTGATGTACACCCCGCTGGAGCGAACCGCGGAGGGATTCGAACTTCAGTTCGGAGTGAATTGTCTGGGCCACTTCGAGTGGACCAAACTGTTGATGCCGCTCCTGCTTGCGGACGATGGAGCTCGCGTGGTCAACGTGTCCAGCCACGCACATCGGGCGAACGGTATCGACCTGGCCGATCCCAACTGGGAGCGGCGCCCATACGACAAGTTCGTGGCCTATGCGGCTGCAAAGACAGCCAACATCTTGTTCACCGTGGGTCTCGAGCAACGATTCGCAGGTCGTGGGGTGCATGCATTTGCCGTGCATCCGGGAACTGTGAACACCTCGCTTGGTCGCTACATGAGCAGAGACGATATGCGTCATCTCAAGCGTCTCGTGGCTTCGCGCGCCGGTGTCGAAAGCGGAGCGACTCCGCCGCCGATCGTTTACGCCAGTGTGCGTGACGGTGCACGGACATCGGTGTGGGCGGCCACGACCGCAGATCTTCTTGACCGAGGGGGGTTGTATCTTGCCGATTGTGCCGTTGTGCAGGCGGCGGCGCATGCTACCGACCCAATTGCTGCTGACGCGCTTTGGGCGATGTCCGAGCAGTTGTGTGGTCCATGGGGTGCACAGTGAAGCGGGGATGCCTGAGGTTACCCGAGGAGCACGTGGCTCTGCAGGACTCGATCAATGCGTTTGTGGAGCGGTGGTCGCCAACTGACGTTCTGCCGACGATCGTGGCATCAGGGATGCGCAGTGTCGCCGTCAACGCTCCAGTCGACGCGAGTCGGTGTCTGCGGTCACTGACTCCTTGACGAGATTCGGTGAGGTCGCCTTATCTCAGCACGCTGAAACTCGTTGTCCCGGAGACAGATCCGACCGCAGTTACCGATGAAGACCGAGTCGGAGGCAGAAGATCACGCAGTTTTGAGCGGAATGATCTGTTCGAGTGTGTGGGTCAGTTGGGTACGTTGGGTCTCGATGTCGTACCGGTTTTGGAGGTTGAGCCAGAAGCGTTCGGTGGTGCTGAAGTAGCGGGCGAGGCGTAGTGCGGTGTCGGGGGATATGCGTCTGGTTCCGTGGACTATTTCGTTGATTCGTCTCGGGGGTACGGCGATGGCAACGGCAAGTTTGTGTTGGGTGATGCCGAGTGGGTTGAGGTAGTCCTCGAGGAGGATCTCGCCGGGATGGATGGGCTCCATGATGGTGTCGGTGTCTGGCATGGTGGTTGCTCCTTGTCGTTCTAGTGGTAGTCGACGATTTCTACGTTGATGGGTCCCGCGGGTGTCCAAATGAAGCAGATGCGCCATTGCTGGTTGATGCGGATGCTGTGTTGACCGGTGCGGTCACCGCTGAGTTTTTCGAGTCTGTTGCCGGGTGGGACTCGGAGGTCGTTCACGTCGTCCGCGGCGTCGAGAATCAGCAGTTTGCGCAGTGCTGCGCGTTGGAGTTCGGGAGCGAGTTTTGTGCGGGTGCGGTTCCAGACATGTTCGGCGGTTTTGTTGGCGAAGGACTGCAGCACCCATCCAGGGTATAACGAATGACGTTATTAACGCAAGGCGTTATGCTCGACGGTTCGCGCTGATGGAATTGGGATTGACTGCTTCTCATTGTCACTGTTTGCTCCTAGTGACTTTTGTCGAGTCCGCCATAGGCTGTACAAAAACAGTCCCCAGGTCGTCCATCGATAGGCACAGGTCCCTCGTGTAGAGCCGTCGAACAGTGCGGAGGGAGGCTTGGTTCAGCACGCGTCATGGAATTCGGCTTCGGAGACCACATGCGATGACGCGGTGAGGACATGCCCTGGCGGCAGAGAGTCCACCTCGCTCTGTGTTGCCGATACCTGGGCCGCTTGGGCGTTCTCGTCTTTCAGAGATGCGATGACGATGAACAGTGAATCGGGATCCTCCGTAAGTCGGACTGCACTATCCGCAGCCCACGGGTCGGCGGGTGCAGTCAGCGGCACTTCGATTCGCCCCGATTGGGGGCTCGCTGCTCGAAGTTCGCCGAGGGTCGGATTCACCTCGCTATCGGCCAGTCCTTCGCGGCCGGCGTGGACTCCGATGGAATCGACACTGCCGCGGCATGCATCGACCAGAACCAGCACGGAGCCGTCGGCGTCGCGTGCCAGTGCGGTCCTACCGACGATGTCCGTGTCGATGGCGTTGCCGCATCCGCTCACCGACGCTGCCAGAACGAGGGTTCCGATAATCATTGGTGAGCGCATGACTTAGTTGCCCGTCGTATTGCCCTGAAGGTTGACGAAAGTTGCTCGCCAACGGTTCTCGGCCGTCACCAGTTCGATCTCAGAAGTAGTAAGACCGTGGGAGGAGAAGGATTCGATCTCCGTCCTGGTCAACGGCCACGGAGGTCCGTCGACATCGACACCTTCCTCGCGGATTCCGGACACGACCAGCAATGTCCCGCCCGCCGACACGGTCGAGGCGATCGCGGCGATGGCATCGGATCGCACCCACAGTGGCATCGACTGAACCGTGATCGATTCGATCACCACGTCGAACGTGCCACGCCACTGCGTCGGCATCGCAAGAACATCGGCAACCTCGTAGTTCACCGCAGACTGGGGGAAACGCCTTCGCGCAGCGTCGATGGCGGTCGGGGAGACATCGAATGCTGTTGTCTCGTAACCGAGGGATGCGATGAATTCGGCATCCGTCCCGTATCCACATCCGACCACGAGGGCAGTGCGCCCGCCTCCCGCACGGCTCTGCGCCCATTGCACGATCAGCGGATTGGGTTCCTCGCGATGCCATGGAACGACGGCGTTACCGTCGGCCGCTTCGCGGTAGAGCTTGTCGAACCAGCCCGTCGGGTCGCCTTGGTTGATCGACTCTGTGGCAAGTCGACGGTCGTCTGCACTGTTCATGAAGGGTCTGGCACCTCTCGTCGGGACGCGTTCGATCATTATGCCGGGAATGAGTCCCACCTCAGCTGCACCCGGCTTTCAGGATGCGGGGGAGTGCCACGCCGTGGCACTGTGCAGTCATGACCGAACCGCTTTCGCAGCCGACGACATCGCAGCATGTGACGTTGATGATGGACCACGGCCAGTTCTACATGCGTGGAGGCTTGGGCGACGAGGAGAAAGAGTTCCCGCTTCTCGAATACGCTCTTGCAGCGCAACCGAACTCGGGTGACGGTCTCACGATGGTGGTGCTGAACCCTCATCAGAACAACTTCGAGATGCCTATTGCTGTCGAAGTGTTCGATGCACGTCCTCCCAGCGACGACGATGAATGGCAGCAGATATGCGAGGATCGCCTCGAAGTGGGACCCGAGGGTGTGCTGCAGATCGACTCGACCACCATGAGTCCGGTCGATTGCGCGGTCCAGCAGGGGAAGTATCTGGTGCAGGTGGCAGGCCGCGGATTTGTCAATTACGGATGGCCAGGTGACACCACGCCGGGCGATACTTGGCGAATTCCGCTCTGGCCCGACGACGGCAGCGATACGCGACCAACGATTCAGTGGAACATGCCCGGGTACGGCGTGCCGGAGAACGCCGAGCTCATCTCCGAGCCCGTTCCCTACGGCAACGAGGAGCCGAGTTGGATCACCGTCTTTCATGAGGACGGGAGCACGGAGATGGTGGAGCGAGGTGACCTCGAACAGCGACGTCTGGCTCGGCCGGAGCCGATCGAGCAGGTCGCGGGTTTCAATGGCGGTCAGACGCTCGCCGAGTTCGACCGCGACCTCGTAGTCGGACTCCTCGCTACCGATGCCGTGACCGCGCGCCGCATCGCGGTGTACTGCGCGAACGCAGCATGCGAACACGCCGGACTGGCAGACCTGCCGTGGGTGCGGCCGGCGCTCGACGCACTAGCCGAGAACCGAACTCCTCCGGCACCATTCGCAGACATCACGCAGATCAATGACGCGTTCGCGCCACTTTTCGCGGACCTCGCGGGTGGAGGCGCCACGACGTCTTCGAGCGCGACAGTCGTCAGTGCTCGGCCGAAGACTCCGTTCGATGGCAGAGGCGAGCCCCGGTTCATGACGATTCCTACGTTGTTCAGCGCGCAGGATCCGGATCCGCACAGGGCTGCGATCGAGACAATCGTCCACGCTTCGCATGCGTATGGTTTGCAAACTCCGGTTCTCTACGTGGCACTTCGAGAGGCATTCCCTGAACTGGTGGGATAAGTCGGTCTCGGTTCGAGTCGGGATGCGGCTATGTCGCGGTGGCTGTCTCGCTCAGCTCCTGCTAGACCGCCGGGAGGGCCACGCAGACAAACGCCAGGTTGTTGCCGTCAGGATCTTCCAGGTCGCGGTCGTACATGAAACCGTGATCCTGGGCAGGCCGAGGCTCGGAACCTCCGGCGCGCAGACCCGCCTGGACGACAGTGTCAACGGCGTCCCTCGAGTCGAGGGCCAGCGCAATCTGGACCTGCGCGCTCTTGGCTGGGTCGGCGACAGGTTTCTGGGTGAACTCGGCGAAAAACTCACGAGTCAGGAGCATGAACTGTAGATCGTGGTCCCAGACCAGGCAGGCGACTTTACTGTCGGTGAGGAGCGGATCGATTGTCGCGCCGATAGCGGTGTAGAAAGTCTTGCTCCGTTCGAGGTCGGCGGTCGGGAAACTTACGGAGATCTTGGCGGGCATTGCGGTCACACTTCCTTGGTTGCGGCACCCGGTTCGTCGGGATACAGCGTGTAGACGGCTAGTCGGATCGAAACTCATCGGTCACAAGGAAATGCCGACTACAAGCCCGCACATGATCGACGCGCTGAGCCCGAGCCAACAGCTGCATGGATGTGCCCGATCCCGAGGGTCGGTACGAACAGTCCGAACCGCCGAGAGCGTTGCGGGCCGCAATAAGGGAGTCGGATATCGAGGCGTGATCGCCTCTCGGCGTCTGAGAACCCTTGCGGGCATTGGTGTGTGGGTTGGCGACACAGATTCATTCGAACTAGCGACGTTTGCAGATAGCTTGGCGAGCGCTATTTTCCACCACTCACCGGGGCGGTAAGAACGCCGATAACGCCCGCGCACAACAGTTCCACCAGGCGTCGGTATACGCGGTCGGGGTCTGCACCGGCCGGATAGCCTTCTTGCGCTTCGAGGACACAGAACCCGTGTAAAGCGCTGCGCAGCGACCATGCTGCTTGTTCGGAATCATCCGCGCTCAAGCCGTAGCCGGCGATGACGCGATCGATGACGTCGACAACCTCGCCGACGGCGGCCACGAGGTCGGCGTGCGGGGCGGTGGGGTAGCGGTCGGTAATGGCGTACAGGCCGGGGTGCGAGCGGACGAAGCTACGCCACGCGTCGGCGAGTGCGATGACGGCGTCGTCCTTGGCGAGCCCGACTGCAGCTGCGCGGAGGTCCTCTGCCAGTAACTGTCGCGCGAGCAGGCTGAGTTGATGCTGGACATCGTCGACGCCGGTCACGTGCTTGTACAGAGCTGACTGTCGCACGTCGAGGGTGTCGGCGAGTCGACTGAGGACCAGGGCATCGGGCCCGTGGCTGTCCACGAGTTCGGCGGCGGCGGTGATGATGCGTTCGCGGGTGACCGGGATTCTCATGTGAACATCTTCCCTTGTGGGGACGCGGCGATGCGAAAGTGATAACTTATCACCATGAGTGATGCTCCATCCCTAGGTGTCGTTCGCGATGCAACTCGCGATGCTCGACGTCGTCGAGATCTGCAGGTAGTGGTCACGGGCGCCTGCATCCTGGGGATGACGTCGATCCTGTACGACCTGTCCGGCGTCTCGCCCGCGACCGGTGCATTCTTTCGGTGTCTCTACGCTTTGATCCCGCTCGTGATCGTCGTACTCGTGCAACGACGTCGCCCGCAAGCTCACCAGACTCCCGGTCGGTGGGTAACCAAAGCCGTCGTCGCGGGTGTGTTCCTGGGTATCGACCTGGTTCTTTGGCATGAGGCGATCCACTCGATCGGCGCCGGACTGTCGACGGTTCTGCTGAACCTGCAGGTCGTGTTCGTGGCTGTCCTCGGGTACGTGGTCCTGCGTCAGCGCATCACTCGGGCACTACTGACGAGTATGCCGCTGCTCTTTGTCGGCGTCGCGCTTGTTGCGGGAATGAGTACATCGCTGACGGGGGCCAATCCGACGGTAGGTGCTTCCTTCGCGATCATTGCAGCAGGAGCCTATGCCGTGTACATCTTCATGATGGGCTTGGCGACGCGTGCTGCCGGTAGGACTGGGCTGCCGATGCTGGTCTCCACTGCGGCCACCGGTGTGACGGCCGGATTGTTCGGCGTGGTCACCGGAACACTTGATCTTGCACCACCTTTGGCGGCGCAAGGTTGGCTCATTCTGTTGGCCTTGGTATCTCAGGTAGTGGGCTGGCTTTTGGTAGCGAGTGCCAGCCAACGGTTGCCGGCGGGAAATATCGCAGCCAGCCTGGTGCTGCAATCAGCGTCGGCGCTGCTGTTCGGTGCCGTCCTGCTATCTCAAATCCCCAGCATCGTACAAATTCTGGGCGCGGTGCTGATTCTTGCCGGAGTGGTTGTCGCGACGCGCCAGCCTGTAGCGAAATTACCGACGCGTGTTGTCGGCAGACGAATGGAGATCAAAGCATGACCGTCGCGGCCGACCGTATCTACATCAATGGTGACATCAAGACAATGGACGGTGCTTCTGTCGCCGCGCCGACGGCATTGATCATCAAGGGCGGCAGGTTTGTCGCGGTCGGATCCGACGCCGAGATCACAGCGTTGGCGGGTCCCGACGTTGAGGTAGTGGATTTGGCTGGGGCAGTGGTTGTTCCGGGATTCATCGAGACGCATCTGCACCCGATCATGTGGGGCATGTGGCTCAGTAACGTCAATGCGACGACCGGTGCATGCCCCACGATCGAGGAGGTCATCGCCGCGCTGAGTGAGCGGGCGGCGACAACACCGGCCGGCGAGCTTGTCCAGGCCTGGGGATTCGACGACAGCCTGGTGGCCGAAGATCGGGGATTGACGACGGCTGATCTCGACCGGGCATCGGTGCAGCATCCGATCATGGTGCGTCATTTGTCCGGCCACGGCGTCTATGTCAACTCTGTGGCTCTGCAGATGTGCGGTATCGATGGTACGACGGTCGATCCGGAGGGCGGAGTCATCGTTCGTGGGGCTGACGGTGTTCCGACCGGCGAGTTGTGTGAAGTGCCGGCAATGTCCCTGGTGTACAAGCTGACTCCCGCCGTCGACCCCAAAGCTTCGAGTCTCGCTCTCTTGCGCGCTCAGGAAGTGATGGCCTCGGTAGGTGTGACTAGCTTCCACGACATGTTCGTGACGAAAGAGATGTACAGCACCTACCGTGAACTCGAAGAGACCGGCGAACTGCGACTGCGGGCGCGCCTGTACCTCGGGCACGGTGTCCACAATCAGCTGGGCGATATTCCCGAACCGACCGCCTTGGTGAATGTGGGAGGGGTCAAGCTGATTTCGGATGGTTCGATTCAGCTGCATACCGCAGCATTGACCGAGCCCTACCACGATTTGGGTGGATGCCATTGCGGCGGAATGGCAATTCCGTCGGGCTCGCTCGACGCACTGGTGAACGAACATCATGCCGCAGGGCGTCAGCTTGCAATTCACACCAACGGCGATCAGGCCATCGATTTTGCGCTCGACGCTGTTGCGGCGGCTCAGGCTGCGCACCCTGCAACCGGCATCATGCATCGCCTCGAACACGTGCAGACTTTGCGCGACGATCAGATAGAACGAATGGTCGAGCTAGGCGTTGTCGCTTCTATTTTCGTCAATCATGTTTATTACTGGGGTGATCGACACCGCGATCGGTTCTTGGGACAGCGGCGCGGTGAGCGGATCAGCCCGGTTGCGTCGGTAGTTGCTGCCGGCCTTCCTTTTGCTTTGCATTGTGATTGCCCGGTGACCCCGGTCGATCCGCTCTTCACCATGAATACCGCCGTACATCGTGTGACCCGTGAGGGTCACGTTCTGGGCGCTGAGCAACGGGTGAGCGCGCACGTTGCGTTGTCCGGCTACACAAGTGCTGCTGCGCAAATTACCGGAGAAGCCGCTGACAAGGGCCGGATAGCCGTTGGTCTGTTGGCAGATTTTGTCGTGCTCGACGGCGATCCACTGGAGAAAGGCCCAGTCGATCTGTCGGCACTGAAGGTTCTTCGCACCGTTGTCGGCGGTGAGACGGTCTTCGAGGATGTGTAGGCCCATTGCACAGTGATCCTGTGTCGATCGAATGCTCAGGGGATGGGTGTTGGAGTCAGATCGTTTCCTGGTCCGATCACGGCGCAGTTATTCGTGGGTGCGGCGCCGGCGAAGCGTTCAGTGAGAAACTGGGCTGCTTGGCCCTGGAACGGTACGAAGGCTTCGGTATGGTCCAAGCCGGTGTATTGGGCGTAGGTCACCGCGACGCCACGGTTGCAGTACTCGTGTGCGAGCCCTTCCACATCACCGGTGACCATTACCGTATCGCCGATGCCGTCGGAATTGCCGACGCCGAGAAAGATTGGGACGGTTGGTGTTCCCGTGCTTCCCATGATGTTGTCGTTGACGACCTCGACTGCCGCAGGCACCTGGAGGAGGGACGTGTACGGCGCTGCGAGCATTTCGGTGTCGGTCAACCCAGGGTAGCTGGAGGCGAAACCGCTGATGCAGTTCGATTGGACGGCGTCGACGATGTTCTTGCCCTTGTCCGACAGAAATGCGTCGGTATCGATGCCGTACGCCCGTTGGTAGGCGACGATCAGGGCGGGGATCACGCCGGCCCAATCCTTGGACCCACTGACGTATGGCAGGTTTCGGGCGAAATCGACCGGCGGGCCGCCTGCTGCGGCACCGACGATGTTCAGCTCGGGTGAGTATTGGGGGGCCACTTCGGCGCCCCACTGCGTGGGCACAGATCCACCCGAGTAACCGATGAGCCCGACCGGCGTCGACGCAGGCAGTGCGAGAACCGATTCCGTGGCTCGGATCCCGTCGAGTGCTGCATACCCCGACTGGCGTCCGATGGTCCACTCGAGATCCTCGCCCTCGTAGTCAGGGACGACGACGGTGTACCCGGCGGCCATGTACACGGCGATGGCGGTCTGCTCGATCGTCGCGGTACGGCTGTCGCCGTGTCCGCTCAGGGTGTACGACGGGTCGCATTCGGTGCCGAGTCCGTCGTAAGCGGTGTGGAACGAGATCAGTTTGGTCGGTCCTGGGACGAGTGGTCGCAGAACCGTCGCGACAGTCGTCACTGGGCTGCCCTGTTGATCGGTCGTCCGGTAGAGCACCTGCGTGGACGTGATCGGTGTGGCAATTCCAGGCGCGCCGAACGCCGCTGGCCGGGTCCGTAGGACAGCACCAGGTGCCGCAGTGTCGAGCGAGTCGGTCCAGTCGTAGAACGGATCGGCCGAGGGCAATGGTTGAACCGCTGGCGGTGAAGCCGGTTCGGCGGCAGCCAATCCGGTCGCAGAACTCACTACAGCGAGCGCCACGGCGGTCAGGACGGCGAGACGGCTGCTCGCTTCGATGGTGCGGCGAGTCATGGGATTTACTACCCCTCTGTAAGTCGGATCTGCGTCCGGACGGTGCCGGCTCGTCGGTTCTTCCGCAGGTCCTCCTCTCGCATGCGAGTGCTTATTGCTTCGGAGTAAAAAATTTACCGGTGGTGGGAGCGAAAACGGCCGACTCCGCGAGAATTGCGCGGCTGCGTTGGTGGTGGCTGGTAGCGGGGGAGATGGTGTCGGGCCAGTCTGCGATTTCACCGAGGGCCCACTCGGCCCACTCGACGATGTGGCTGAAGTGCCCCATCATGAAGTTGTTGGCGAGCGCCATGAGGTGTTCGCGCTCCGGGAAGGATCCACCGTCTGTCTCTCTGATCAGGACGGCGTTCATTCCGAACAGGCTGCGGCTGTGGGCCGCTTGATCGCGCATGATCACGAGGTTGTTCCTCAGATCGTCGATGTTTCCTTGTTCCGCCACCAGCACGCGGATCATGCCCTCGAACTCGAAAGCGGAAGGACGCGATTCTGTCGACAGCCACGACGCCAATGCATCGCGTCCTTCCGTTGTAATCGAGTAGACAGTCCTGTTTCGAGCACCTACCGCCTGGTTGGTAGCAGTAACCAGACCGAGGTTCAGTAACTTCTTGGGGGCGTTGTACCGCTGCCTGTCCGCGCGTGGCCACAGTTCGCCGATGCCCTTGCCGAAGTGTTCTGCGATCTCATAGGCCGACCAATCTCGCGACACCAGCAATCCGAGGATCACATACGACGTCGTATTCAAATCCTCACGAGCCACGCTGACATTCCTCCGGGTGCTTACCGATGCAAAGCACCGAGCCTAGTGAATGGTTCAGTTGCCTTCCGTCTCACCTACCTCGCCGATGTCGTCGGCAGTATTTTCGTTGTCGTTCCCACCGGACGTCGCGTAGACATAGCCGATCAGTTTCTCCGCTAGTCGTGCTGCAGGGGCTTTGCCTTCTGCTGTGGGAGCAAGATTCCCCCAGATGACCATCGTCACGTCGTTGACGGGGTCGTATCCCATGAACGAGTTGTAGCCGGGCAGCTCACCTGTGTGGCCGTACAGAGGGCCCATCTGTGCGATGCCGTACCCGTAATTGGCGGCTTTCGGTGATTCAGGGTCCGTGGAAGCGACGCTATCCATGCGCAGCTTCTGTGTCTTTTCGTCGAGAAGATCACCCTTCACCATCGCCTGTACCCACGTCGCGAGATCGTTGACCGTCGAGATCCCCTGTCCCGCCGACCAAGTCCATGAAGGATTGTCGCCAGTCGTATCGCGCGGTGATACGGACCCGGACTCGATCTCGGCCAGTCTCTCCGGCGACAGCGAATCCTTGCCCTCACCGAGAGTCTCGATGTTGCCGCTGTAGGAGTATCCCCGCGCGAACGGCGCAGGGATTGCGGTGTCGGTGTTTGCGGGAAACGACGTCCCGGTCATGTTCAGTTTCGAGAAGAACCGATCTTGAAAAATCTGGTCGATCGGCTTTCCATCGAGTTGTTCGGCGATCAAGCCCAGGAGCACCGTGTTGGTGTTGGAGTAATGCCACCCCTCACCAGGTGGAAAGTACGGCGGATTGGAAAGTCCGAGTGCGACCAGTTCCTCCGGAGTAAATACCCGTCCAGGATCGTCGTCCAAGGCCTGATTGAGCTCCACTGTTTCGGTGTAATTGTAGAGTCCGCTGCGCATGTCGAGCATTTGTCCGATGGTGATGTTCTCCCCATTCGGCACATCGGGTCGGTACTTGCTCACCGGGTCGTCTACCGACAACTTTCCTTCTTGGACCATCTGCAGAATGGCGGTACCCGTCCACGTCTTCGTGTTGGATCCGATACGGATGCTGGTATCGAGCGTCGGTGTCTCGGTTCCGCCCAGTTCTGTTGCACCCCAGCTGTTTGTGTACTTTCCATCGGGGGTCTCGATGAGGACGACCATACCGATTTCGCGTAATTCCTGTGCAGTTTCGTCGACGACTGCATCCATCGCGGCGGTGTCGAACGGCACCAACGCGCTATCGCCGGACGGCGTGCTCGTAGCCGACGACGCGGTAGCTGCCGAGTCGGTAGCCGGAGGACTCGTGTCCGACGAGCACGAGGCGGTGAATGTGATCACCGTGAGCATGGCGGCAACTGCAGCGTGCCGACGTCTGGGAGAGAGGGTCATCGATGGAGGCATCGTGAGCTCCTGGGTGGGCGAAGGGGGTGATAAAGGCTCCTCCTTGAATTATGCATCTTGCATGGTGCACATTGCAGTATTATTCAGCTACGTTTTGAAACCGGGAGTTCGAGCGAAAGCCAGCTGCACGATGACTGCCGGACAGCTCCTCGCGGTTACCGCGGCATGCACGCTGCTCTTGGTGGTCTGCGCGAACGACGCGACCACATCGGAAAACGACGAGTCACACTGCGGATAGCGAGCCGCGAAGCGTCTGGCCCGTTCAGCTGGAAACTGATTCGTCCGACAGGCCTGCATTGCGACGATGAAGTGACCGCATCTCGTCGCGGACGTCCTCGACGGGTCCTCGGACCGTGACCGATGGTGCCACCTGGCTGATGGGCAACGGTGTGACCGGTCCAGGATCGACGTTCCACTCCTGCTGCCATGCAGCGAGTTGGGCACTCGTCACCGCGATGACGATGTCGCCGAGACCTACCCAGGCGTGAGCGGCAGAGCACATCGGGCAGTGTTCGCCCGAGGTGTAGACCGTTGTCCGTGCACGATCTTCACTACTCAAGTTCTTTACGGCCCATTCCACGATGGTGAATTCGGGATGGCGGGTGGAGTCACCGCCACTCACCCGATTGCGATCCTCGAACAGGACCCGGCCCTCGGCGTCGACGAGCACGGAGCCGAACGGTTTATCACCTGCGTCCAGCGCCTCGCGAGCGAGCTCGACGCATCGATGGATATGGGCCAAATCGCCGGAATCGGGAAACGTCATATCCCGAGTGTGCCCTGTCAGGACCCGAGATCAGCAGCGAGAGCGCTTCAGCTTGCTCATGTCTATTGAAGTAGCCGTCGCTTCGTGCCCGGCCCGCGGAGGGATACAGGCTGTCTGACCACGATTGACCAACGCGCCTGAGTCTCCGGCAATCAGGCCGAGATGCCTGCCCGTACCGCGGATGCTTTTTACACGCATTCGATGAAAGTGCTTGGGCGGTATCGCGCACGGTACGAATTGCCGTGTCGAGTTGCCCCCAACTCCGTATTGGGTTCTATCGTCGGATTTATGACACCACCAATGCCCATGCAGCCACCGAACCGCCAGCCCATCGGATTCTGGACCGTGCGAGCTGGCGAGGCAATTCGCGCTCGTACCCGCAGTGCACTGCACGAGGTAGGGCTCTCACAACCCGAATGGTGGCTTCTTCACCAACTTTCGTTGTATCCCGACGGTGTCGACCGGGAAGAGACGATCGAGAAGCTCGGCCACAACGACACGCCGGAAGCCATCATCGAGGCGATCGAATCGTCGGTCGCGAAAGGCTTCGTTCATCTGTCCGGTTCGGTTATCGAGCAGACCGAGCACGGTGCCGAACAGTTTCGGGTTGGATCGGAGGTCCAGCGCAGGCTCCAAGAAGAACGGATGCAGGGCATCAGCGAAGCAGACTTTGTAACAACCATCGAAGTGCTGCAACGGACTATCGAGAACGTCGGCGGCAGTGCCTGGCATTGGTAGTTTGTCCAGCACTGGCAGAGGATTCCGATGTCCTACACTCCACAGCAGGAGTAGACGATTCAGTCGACGCGACATTTCTCATGCGTAAACTTCTCGGCCGTCCCGGGGCTCGAATTGCAGTCGGCATCGCTGCTGTCATATGTGTCGTTCCGTCCTGATCAACGCTGCCCCGCCTCTTTCTGACTATTGTTCTGGCGTGACGACTGCGGAATCGGACTTACCTATGTTCTCGACAATGTCGCGGACACTGGACGGTCGCCGGAACGACCGGGCCGATCAGCATTTCCTGATCTGCTTGGATTCGTCGCGTTCATTGTGGCACTGCGGCGGATAGACTTCGGTGATGCCGCACTCCGCTGATGCGGTCTCACATCCGATCGGATTGTGGGGCGTTGTGGCTATCGGCGTCGGAGGCATGGTCGGTGGCGGGATCTTCGCCGTCCTCGGACTATCGGTGCAAATCACCAAGGGCGCCGCCCCGGTCGCGTTTCTCCTGGCCGGACTGGTGGCGTTGTTGACCGCGAGATCGTATGCGCTGCTCTCGAAGTCGTATCCGAGCCGCGGCGGCACGGTGACGTTCGTCAATCGTGCGTTCGGCACGGGATTGTTCTCCGGTGGAATCAATGTTCTGCTGTGGATGAGCTACATCGTCATGTTGGCGCTGTATTCACAAGCGTTCGGGAGCTACGCGTCCAGTTTCCTGCCACCGGAAATTCGCAGCCTTGGCAAGCATCTCCTTCTTACAGCGGCGATCGTCCTCATCACCGTTCTCAACATCGCCGGTGCATCTACGATCGCTCGCACCGAGCGCTATGTCGTGGCGATCAAGATCGCGATCTTGGTGTTGTTCGTGGTGGTCGGGCTGGCGGGGGTGTCCGCAGAACGGCTCGAACCGTCACAATGGAGCTCCCCGATCTCCATCGTTGCAGGCGGCATGATCATCTTCTTGGCCTACGAAGGATTCGAACTCATCGCCAACACCGCCGAGGATGTCGACGATCCCGGGCGCACCCTCACGAGGGCCTACTACATTTCGGTGCTCTTCGTGATCGTGTTGTACGTGCTCGTCGCTGTTGTCTCTGTGGGAGCCGTGCCGTTAGCGAGCCTGATCGACGCGCGTGACTACGCGCTGGCCGAGGCCGCCCGCCCCGCCCTCGGAGCAGTCGGGTTCACGATGATCGGCATCGCGGCGATGCTGTCGACCGCTTCAGCGATCAACGCCACTCTGTATGGATCGACTCGGATGATCTACGTCATCGCGAAGTCGAGAGAACTACCTGCCCAGCTCCAACGGCCCATCTGGAACCACCCGATCGAAGGGCTGCTGATCACCTCCGGATCGACCATCGTGCTTGCGAACGCACTAGACCTGAACAGCATCTCCACCATGGGTAGCGCAGGCTTTCTCATCATCTTTGCCGTAGTGAACGCCGCTGAAGCTCGCACCGCGCGCCAGCGTGGATCGACGCCGTGGATCTCCATCCTGGCAGCTACGGCATGTGCCGGCGCACTGGCAGCACTACTCGCGGAGAGCACCGTCGGCCCCGCTACCGTCCTGGCAGTTATGGTGGCGCTGTCCTTCGGTATCGAAGCGGCCTTTCGGCACTTTCGTGGCCCGGCACCCCAGCTGTAGGAATTCCTGGCCGATCAGGCCAAGTCGCTGCCAGATAGCTGTCGGACGCGGGTTGGGCCGAGCTCTTCTGGAATAGTTTTACGTATGGAATCTGTTGTGACCTTGTCGCCGAAGGACGCGGGTGAGCTGTTCACGCTCCAGCGTGCCGCTTACGTAACCGAGGCCCAGGCCCATGAGGATCTATATCTGCCTCCGTTGATCGAATCGTTGACCGACGTGACGACTGAACTCGACAAGGCCGAGGTGGACTCGTTCGGGTTGCGTGACGGTGCACAACGCCTCGTCGGGGCGGTACGAGTGTGTGTCCTTCCTGCGAATGTGCGGTGTGCAGAGGTGGGCAGGCTGGTCGTAGCCCCGGACATGCAGGGTCGTGGATTGGGAAGTCGGTTGCTCGAACTCGTGGAAGAGCGAATTTCTGAGGACATCACCGAGCTGAAGCTGTTCACCGGAGAACACAGTGTCGGTAATCTTCGGCTCTACTCCAGGTTCGGGTTTCAGGAAACGCATCGAGTACCGACTGCAGGCGGCTATGCACTTGTCCATCTCAGCAAGCGAGTGCGATAAAAATTGCCATCGATATCGCCGGTGCGGTTCAGACTGGAACGAAATCGATAGTCGCTCATAACAATTCGCTTCTTCTCCGCTACGGTGAAAGGGTAGTACTCGCCTGAAGCTGCCCGCGCGTGTGCGCTCAGGGCTCTGAATCCGATTTCTTCGACCGTGTCTCACTTATTCTGGAGCGAGCTCCTGGGGTTCGTCGTCGCGTAGTTGGATGGCCAGGTGTACTCGACCGCGCACTGCTCCTGTCGTGATGGTGACGATGCCCGGCGCCGCGGTGAGTAGATCGAAGCCTTCGGGCGGGTCCGGTGGGGGAAGGTAGTCGTCGATGTCCTCATCGGCTGTGGCTTCCGGACACTCGTGACATGGCGCCGGCGAGGTGTGCCCTTGCTGTGATCGTGAGCCGGGCGGAGGATAGGCCCCACGGCTGTTCGGGCCTGCACTGGAGGTTGCTGTGATGAAAGTTGTTCGTACCCTGCTCGTCTGCGCATCCGTTGTGATCGGTTCGACGCTGGCGACGGTTGGAACTGCATCCGCAGTCGTGAGCGTTCCGTTCCAAGTCGACCCGGCACCGTTCGGAAATCCGAACGGCAGCTTCGACGCTCCCGCTGTGCGCTGTGTGGCGGTGCTCGGCGAACAGCCTGGCACGGTGACCATCACCGGTGGCAAAGAAGGCAGGTGGGGATGCCTACTTTCGTCCGACGTGCATTGGTTGAATCTGTCGACCGGAGCGTCTGGCTCGGCGCGAACCTCGGACGGATTATACGGATTTCCGGCCGAGGCGACATTACTGAGTGGGTCTGGGCACATTGTTTTGACCGTCGTATCCACCCTTGGGACGATCACTCCGGGACTCGCAAGCTTCTTTGTTCCATAGAAGCCGTGGGACGAGAATCGGTGTGGAGTCATTCGGACGGTTGAATTTTCAGACCGACTTTTGCATTTCAGCTGTTCAGGGCCAATCGGTCTAGTAGTTGATTCCGCTGGAGCCCGGAGCAGGTGGTATCAATTTGAAGTACATAACCATTCTGCGACCCAATGGGACGAAGCAGAAGAAGATCTGTGCTGATGGTCTCGAAGAATTCTGAAGTGACAGTGCAGCCGTGGGGGAAACATGCACGGCTGCACACTCAGCGGATCTGAATGACAAGCAGTAACGGGCGACCACCCGACGAGTAAGGAACAACCATGACGACACCTCCTGGATGGCACGCAGACCCGGAAGGCTCTGCACAGCTACGGTGGTGGGACGGCCAACAGTGGACGTCCGCTCTTCAACCAGATCCGATGAAACCGACTGCGTCCGAACACTTGTCAGGTGCTCCCGCCGATCCAGCGTCCGGTGGATCCAATCACAAGAAGTGGCCATGGGTCGTGGCCGCCGGCGTGGTGCTTCTCGTCGTTATCGGTGTGGTGAATTCAGCGGACAAGTCATCGGACGACGTAGCAAGCGGGCAGGCGACCACAACGGCACAATCGAGTGCGGTCGAAAAGGCTCCGGTCATTCCGAAAGCCACGACTACGACTGTCCTCCCGCCCCCGCCCCCGCCCCCGGCACCAGTCCTACCGGTGGAAACTACCGAACCTGAGGCGCCGGCACCTATCGCTCCTGCCGCCCCGAAGACGACCGAGCCGGCCAGCGGGCAGACGGGGATGACCGGCGGACAGCGCAATGCTGTGCGTGCGGCCAACAGCTATCTGGACTATTCGTCGTTTTCCCGTCAGGGTCTGATCGATCAACTGACGTACGAGGACTACTCGACCGAGGATGCGACCTTCGCTGTGGACAATGTCGCGGCTGATTGGAACGAACAGGCCGCGCTCTCTGCTCAGGACTACCTCGACTACACGGCCTTCTCGCGTCAAGGCCTCGTCGATCAGTTGATATACGAAGGGTTCACCCCTGAACAGGCTCAGTACGGAGTGGATCAGACAGGGCTCTAGCCTCCCGGAGGTAACCTGCGCCAGGGATGTCGGGATCCAACGGTCACTCCGCCCCGGGCGTTGCGTCGACAACACTCACCGGGTTCATCGCCGAGCAACCAGGACCCAGTTGGCCAGCCCGTATCAGTACCTGCAGCCAGGCAGTTCACGCGACTCGGTCGGATAGTCTGACTCCGTGAATCTGGGAGTGGTACTCGAACGGGTGTTTGCGGGAGAAGCCAGCGACGTGCCGGATGACCCGACGGCGACCAAAATCCTGGATGCAGCGGTAGGGGCATGTGCCGCTAGCGGCATCGGTGCACTGACGATCGACGGTGTTGCACGTCGGGCCGGGGTCAACAGGACCACCATCTACCGCCGCTTCGGTGACCGCGATGCTGTGCTGCAAGCGATGACTCTGCGCGAAGGTGAACGCATGGCGCAGGGGATCATGAAGTCTCTCGAGGGGGTCGAGGATCCGGCCGAACAGCTCGTCGAAGGCTTCGCGGCTGCGGTGCGCCTCACCGAAGCGCATCCGGTCATCCGACGCACCGCCGAGTTCGAGCCGCAGGATCTCATCGCGGCCGGGATGGCCGACGAAGCCGCGTTGCTTCGGTTGGCCAGCTCCTTCGCTGCCGCTGGTGTACGAAAGTTGCAGTTGGACGGCCGGGCGACTCACCTCGATGCCGATGCGATCGGGGAGACCATGGCACGGCTGTTCGCCTCGTTCGTGCTGATCCCCGCGCAGTATTCGATAGATGTTCGTTCCGAGGCGGGAGCGCGAAGCTATGCGAGACGAACTCTGGTTCCGCTACTACTCGGATCGTCCGAAAACCATTGACGGCGTGCAACACATGCGACAGTATGTGTTGCATGACACGCATCGTGAATGCACCGCTCGATTACGGCATCTTCGGCCCGGAATCGGTGACCTGGAAGGTGTACCGCTATCCGACCTCGATGACGGTGGGCTTCACGCGCACCGCGCTCACCGAGATGTTCGACCCACTGGTGGTGGCTTCGGTCGCCGGCACCGGCTCTTTGCGACAGCGCGCCGCCGACCGGTACGACCGCACCCTGGAATACGCGGGTGCACTGGTGCTGGCGGACAGCGCTACAGCCGCGCACGCCGCCGACACCCTGATGCGCATCCATTCGAGCATCACCGGTCTGGATCCAGAAACCGGTCGAACTTACGACCCCAACGATCCTGCGGGGCAGCTCTGGATACACCTCACTCAGTGGCAGTCGGTCCTTCACGTCTACGAGCTATTCGGGCCGGGGCGGTTGAGCGAGGAGGACGAACGCCAATACTGGGAAGAATGCGCCATCGCCGCGCAGTTTCAGACAATCGACCCCGCTGAAGTCCCAAGGAGCCGTGCCGAAATGCGGGCGTACTACCAGCGCGTTCTTCCCGATATGGTGGTCAGCGAGACGGCAGTCGAGCATGCGCAGCTCATTCTGAACGGCGCCAATCCTGTGCTCACCGAGCTCCCCGGTCCGTTGAGCATCATGAGCCCGCTTGTCCAGTGGGTGCTGCGGCGGGCCACGATCGCCACTCTGCCTCGCTGGATGCGCGCAGCGATCGGGTCGCGCCAAGGACCGATCGTCGACGCACTGGTCACCGCAATGTTGCGCCCGACAATGCGCCTGGCCGCACGTCAGCCGAAGATGCTGGCGAAGAAGCTCGAAAGTGCCTCACCCCGGGCCTATGCAGTGCTCGCACCTGCAATCCTTGACATAGCACCCACGACACCCGAGACCGTTTCGGTGGGGGAAGCCTTCCGGCGCGCCGGCCGGCCCCTGCCGCGTGAGCAGTATCTGGCTCTCGTGGGCGACTCGGTCACCTCAGCCCTCTGATCGCCGAACTCGAATTTCGTGGTTGATCGACTATTACTGTCGAGTTATGACTCCTGTGAGATGGACATTCGACGCATCAGACGGCGGCCAACTGACGATCAAGACGGACGTCACCGGCAAGGCGTCCAAATTGGGCCACCGTCTCACCATTGCAATCAAGTCGTGGATGGCCGCGGTCGACTGGTCTGGGGACATTCCCACCTCGGTCACCCTCACCGCCGAAGTCGATTCACTCGACGTGGTCGACGGTGAAGGTGGTGTCACGCCGCTGATCGGGCCGGAGAAGATCCTCGCAAAATCTAACGCGCTGAAGACCTTCGACGCGAAACGGTACCCCCAGATTCGTTACCGATCAGACGATATCGCCGCGATCGAGAACGGATTCAGCCTGCGCGGCACGATGGAGATCCACGGCGTCACCCTGGAGAAGACTGTGATCGTAACCGTCGCCGACGATGGTACGAGATGGCACTGTGCATCCGAAAACACAGTGCGCCAGTCGGATTACGGAATCAAGCCGTACTCACAGATGCTTGGTGCTATGAAGGTGGTCGACGAGGTGACCGTGTCCTTCGAGGCCGAGCGCACGAAGTCAAGCCTGAATCCCTCGAGTCGGTAATCGACGAAAGATCTCAGGTGCGACGGGTACTTCGTTGTCGCTGAGTGGACCAACCATGATTCGTCGTTTGTGGTCTTTCGAGTTCGACCGAAACCGTGCACACTACGTCGATGATTCGAAAACGATGGGTACAGAAGGCGATCGGTTCAGCAGCACTACTCGTGGCGCTCGGTCTGACCGCGGGGTGCGGGAACAATACAGCGTCCGCCGATGGGCCGCCCGGAGTCAGCGTCAACGGCGTCGGTGAAGTCGAAGGCACACCCGACACCCTGACGGCGCAGATCGGCGTCGAGACGATGGCCAACGACGTCACGACCGCGATTGATCAGGCAAATGCTGCGGTCGGCAAAGTAACCGATGCGATATCGAACGCGGGCGTCGATCGCGAAGACATTCAGACTCAACAGGTGTCCATCAACCCCCAGTACTCGGGCGGGATGCTCGGCGGAACCTCGGAGATTTCCGGCTACCAGGCAACCAACACCTTGCGGATCACGGTCCGGGACCTGTCGAAGGCGTCGACGGTCCTCGGCGACGCCACGTCCGCCGGTGGCAACGCAACCCGGATCTCCGGAGTGTCGTTCCGCATCGACGACGATTCGGAACTGATATCCGACGCGCGGGCCCGGGCATTCGCCGACGCCCGCGATCGCGCTGAGCAGTACGCGACGCTCTCGGGTAGCGACCTCGGGCAAGTTCTGTCCATTACCGAAAACATCACCGGGCAGGACCAACTGTCGAGATTCCCAGAGGGCGCGAGTATGGCCGACTCATCGGTCCCCATCGAACCCGGGCAGCAGACTGTCAGCGTGTCCGTGGCCGTCAAATGGGCTTTGGACTGATCGGCACCATATTTCTTCGGTGTCTAGACCAAGTTGTGGTCTCGGTTGTCCCAGTACGGTTTGCGGAGGTCGCGTTTGAGGATTTTTCCGGTGGGGTTGCGGGGGAGGACTTCGACGACGTCGATACTCGTGGGGCATTTGAACTTTGCGAGACGGCCGCGGGTGTAGGTGATCAATTCGGATTCATCGACGATTGCGTCGGGCACGAGAACGACAACGGCTTTGATCGTTTCGCCCCAACGGTCATCGGGGACGCCGATGACCGCGACCTCGGCGATTGCGGGATGCTCCACCAGGATCCGTTCGATCTCAGGGGAGTAGACGTTCTCACCACCGGTAATGATCATGTCCTTGAGGCGGTCTTCGATAAATATGAAGCCGCCATTATCGGCTCGTCCCATGTCCCCGCTGCGCAACCACCCGTCGGAGGTGATGGTTTCGGCTGTAGCCTCGGGTTTGCCCAGATAGCCCGGGGTGCATTGTTCCGACCGCCACCACAGTTCACCAGTGATGCCGGTTGGTGCATCCTCGAGTGTCACGGGATCGACGATCCGGACTTCCATACCGGGGATCGGCGTCCCAGCCGAGGCCATGCGTTCGGTCTGGGCCTCATCGCGATGAACATCGGGCATCAACGCGGTGACCACCCCAGCCAACTCGGTCATGCCGTAGACCTGTACGAACTCGGTGTCCGGCCAGGCAGCAAGCGCAGCGCGTAACAGTGGCAGCGGCATCGGTGCAGCGCCGTAGATGATGCGCTTGAATGCCTTGAACGCATTGATCGCTTGTTCTCCTGCAGCCAACACCGCGGCGATCACCGGGGGAACAAGAAAGGCGATGTTGGCGCCGGCCGCGAGTCCGGCAAAGATAGACGGGCCGTCGGCTTCCCTGGTGAAGTAGCAGTGCTTACCAGCATGAATCCCCATGATGGCGTAGCAGGTTCCACCGACGTGGAACATAGGCATGGCGATCAAGAATCGGTGGTCTTCTTCCACCGGCATGATCTCGAGCATGCTGTCGCTGTGTGCGAAAAGGTTTCGATGTGTCAGCCGAATGCCTTTGGGACGACCGGTAGTTCCTGAGCTGTAGAGAATCAGGGCAGTCGCATCGGGGCTTACATGTGGACGGGTGTGTAGCGGCGAGACTGCGTCGATCCAAAGCTCGAACTCATCGTGTTCACCGCCTATCGAGAAGATCATTTCGACGGCGCTCAGACGGTCGCGGATGGCAAGAATCTGTGGGTGGAGTTCGCTCCCGACGAACAGGATGCGGGCACCTGAGTCGGCGAGCACGTAATCGAGTTCTTCACCTGCGAGCCGCCAGTTGGGGACGACGTTCGCCGCACCGAGAAGTGAAGCGGCATAGGTTACTTCGATACACGACAGATGATTTTTGTCGACAAACGCCACCGTATCGCCGGCTACGATACCTGCATCTGCGAGGGCGGCCGCGACGCGGAGGATGCGCTCGTACCACTGTGACCAGGTGTATTCCGACCCTTGGAAGGCCATCGCAAGCTCGTCCGGTTTGACCGTCGACCAATGCTCAACGCGATCAGAGATGATTCCTACGGTGGGAGCGGACATTGAACCATCCTCATATCGTATTGGCGCACCGATTACGCAAGTCCGGTTGCCTCGCAATCGTGACGCGAATATTAACTTGGGACTCGGTCCGGCGGACGACTTCCGTCCAAATCGAAGTCTCCGAGTTTGCGACGGCAGCAGAGCAACGCCTGCCGCCGTCGAGTGGGACTGAGGTCCCACGTGGGGGATTCATGTCACTGGCCTCCATCGGCGTCAGGTCGGTGTCGCATCGGCTCATCAGTAGGGACCGGCACCCCTGGTCCTCGCTGGATGCCGATCAGTCGGACGGTGCGCGCGACGCTGCCCGCTCCAGGCAGTACTCCGAGAAGCACCTCGGGCAGTCCGATCTGACTTCGCGGTACGTCGGCAGTGTGATGAGTCCGTAGCGGCCCTGGGTGCGCTTCGAGTTCGTCGAGGACCGTACCGAGCAGCATTGCCGGTCGCACCCAGCGGATGGCCCATCCGAACAGAAACCACACCTGACGCGACGGGTGTAAACGAATCCGGTGTCTCCTGTCGGACACCGGATTCGTGGTCCTCGTCCCACGCTCTGCCATCACTGGCGTGTATCGAGTTGCCTTCGGAACGACCGACTCGTTTCTGTGTACTGAAACAGGAGAGCTATTCGGACGCTGGCTCTCGTTGTCCGTTGAGTGAATGACCGCACTGGTTCACATGAAGTAGTCGGCGCGGCTGACGTAGGTTTCCGACACGAAAAGCACTCCCGGTGAGGCGTCGAGAAATGGCCTTAGGCCGGCGAGGAGCACCTCGACCTTGGTCTCTGGAACCACCGTGATCAGTAACTCCAGTGCTGCTTGCTGATTGAACAACAATCGGCCCTGGCGATAGCCGTGATGGCCAAGGCCCGAAACCCCGGACACGCTGGTGAAGCCGGTGGCGTCGGCGTTGCGAAAGAGTTCGCGTACTGCTGGTGCGTCGTCTCCGGTGACGACGATTTCGATCTTGGTCATCTTTGTCAGGCCTGTGTATGTCATCGGGTTGTCTCCTGCTCGTGGGGGATAGGTGTTGTCGAATGTTCGTCCCAGCGCTGCCACCCCATGCGGGTGTGTCGCTGCCAAGGTTGTTGGGGGTGTTCGCGTGCCGCCAGTGCTATCCACTCGTTGTCGACGAGATCCTGGAGCATGGGGTTTCGGGCGATGATCGTGGTGATGTTTGCCAGGGGTGCCTCGACTATGGCCAGCAGTCGCATGGGTTCATGAACGAGCAGACCATCGTGAGTAACGGATTGTTGTGGCAGCCCGAGTTGTAGATCTCCGCCATGTCCGGCAAGTACTCCAACACCGGCAATGACGTTGTGGATGGTCTTTGTACCGGCTCCGAATGCGCGGGGGGCGACAGTCGAAAAATAATATTGGCAGTTGATCCACTGCGCTACCACCAGGGGAGCGGTGAGGATCGTCTCGAGGGCGGTGCCGTCGGGATCGGTTGCAGCATCATAGGAGTGGAGGAATGCGCGACGGTTCAGGTCGATACCCCTGGTGGTCGTGCGTGGCCCGATGATGAAGGCAGCATTGGATGCGAGACCCCATTCGGGGTAGACCTGTGCCCAGTCGGCGGCTCGGGCTCTGACATGGCGGGCTGCTCGGGTTGGCGACGGAGTCTTCGGTGCGCCTGGAAGGACCGTGCACCGCTCGACGGCCAGCGCACTGCTGACGATGTCGAGGTCTGCGGTCAGCCGTGCAAGGTCGTCCCTGTGACTGTTGGGCACCACATGGGTATCGAGAAGCACGACGCGGTCAGTGGTGGTGTTGTGTTGTGCCGCAATGAAATAGGTACCATCTCCGATGTCGATTCCGTTGCTGCGAAGTTCCCTGCGGACGGCATACGAGTTAAGTATGGCGGTAGCAGTGCGGGCCGTCGGGGCGCCGGGTTGTCCGCCACAGGCACCACAGTCGAGCGATGCTTGATAGGGGTTGTTTTCGGTCTGGCCGGCGTGTGCACACATCACGACCAAGCGCGCAAACCCGTCGGTGAAGCCCATCGTTGCCAACGCTGCTTGCGCGATACCTACTTGCTGATCCAGTGCGATCGTGTCGTCGACGCTGATCACAGTGGGTGCCGGTGGTGCAATGAGGTGGCGCACTCGCCGCCTGACCGCGGCGCTGGCGGCGGGTGCCAGCGTCTTGGCCGCGGCCCAGGGACCCGCCACCCATCCGGCTACCTCTGCGAGGGTGAACGGTGCAACAGCAGAGTCTTTCGCACTATGGAACGATGCGTCGGCGGCCGCGAGCGTCGAGAGCCCCGCCACACGGCGGGTGGCCGCGGAAAGCGCGTGCGTCGCGGGATGTTCGCCGACATCGTGGTTCGGAGAAATCAGCACCGGGCAGAGGTCGCTGCTGGCTCCACCAGCAAGATCGGTGAAACGGATTGCGGCGGCGAAGAATCCCGCGAAACCGAGAGTTCGATACCCTTCGAGTGCTTCGAGGTGGCGCCGCAGGCCTTCGGATCGGGTGTCGATGCAGCACACCATCTGTACATGGACAGGATCGGAAGCATGGGTTGGAGGAATGCGCTGCAAGTCGCTGAGTAGCGCGTCGCGGTAGTGCGCTTCATAGGCTTCCTGCCATATGGCGGTACGCGCGATGTCCGGTAGGACAGCAAGAATCCGAGCTGCGGCGGTTAATTCAGGTTCCGTAACCTTGGCGATACCCCAAGCCTTCACGAGAGCTTCCGACCGTTGCCGGGCTGAGGGGACCTCCGATGCCGTTGTGATTTCCGAGTTGTGTGTGACGCCCTGTCCGCTACTGGCTAGCATTATTGCCTCGTAGGACAGGCGCATCGCCAAATAGTCCACTAAGTCGATTCCAACTCCTCGTTCGGAGCACCACCGCACGTGGGCGGCCCATCCAGGCAGACGAGTCAAGTGTGCTTGCACGTAGGCGGCTCGCGAATCATCATCGATATCAAGCATGTCCAGTGCCGACAGCACAGCTTCGTCGGCTCGGACAGGCAGCTTGCGCAACTCTGCCCTGACCTGGCGAGGCAGAGTGTGGTCGCGATGTGCGAGCCCGTGCCAGGCCGAGAAGAATCCATTCTCACGTCCAGGCATCGGCCAACCGGTTGCGGTGGAACCCAGGAAGGCAGAGCACCATTTGGCTGTTTGAGCGTCCACGGTGTCAGCGATGACGGGTATGGACACCTCACTGCGAGTACGGTTACTGCGCAGCAAATCAGCGGATGTAGTGCCGTACAAAAGGTCACCTCTCAGGAGCTGCCCCGGTGTCGAGAACTCAGTGCCGAGTTCCACCCGGGGACCGTTCATCACACCGGGAAAGCGTCGCTGCAAAACGCTGTCGATGTCGGCATCGGTGATTCGACCGTCCCGATACAGCACCCGAAATGTCTGCTCGGGCAGGGTTGCCTGCGCACCGTAGAGATCACCGGCGCGGTGAGTGGCTTGCTCGAACGGCATCCTCTCGAGGCCTGCCAAGGGATTGACGGCGATGAATGTTTCGACGGGGTAGTGCGTCGGCAGTACCCGGGCAGCCAAGGCCACCTCTGCACGCAACTTGGCTCGACGGATTCGGTTCGATGAGTGATCGACTGCCGCGGTCATCGGTGTGCTCCTGTCATAGGTGAAGTCGTGGCTGGTTTTGCGCGATTCGACAGCGGGTCAGGCATGCTGACATGCCCTGCACTGAGCGCTCGCACGTAGAGCGTTCGATGCAGAAACTCCCAAGGTCCTGCGGCATCCGCATACCGCACCACCGTGATGCCAACGAGGACGCCGGCGATCGCTGTGAGGAGCCAATTGGCCGCAACAGGGGGCGTGTAATCGGGCAAGTCCGTGGTCATCCATCCGGCGACGGCACCGACGAGCCATACATAGCCCGCCGACGCCACCGCGAGCGTCGCCACTGCTGTCAGAGCGCGGCCGACGTCGAATCGTCGTTCGAGCCACCCCATGGTGGCCGCGGTTGCCGTGGCCCACGCAAAGATCAACAGTGCGTACCCGGACTGGTGTTCGCCCGCGGGGAGAGGGAACACCCGCACTGCGATAGCCAACGTCAGGGCCGGTACCGCTACTGAAGCGAGCGCAACTATCGCGTGCCGAGTCCGAGTGCTCCGCATTTTGGGCGGTGCGAAGGCAATTCGGCGGTGGTGATCGACAGCAGACCCAGAGGAGAGGAACAAAGTCGCTTTGTACAGACCGTGGGCCACCAGATGGAATACCGCAGCAGCGTAGAGACCAAGACCGCAGGTCAAGGTCATGAAACCCATCTGCGCCATGGTCGAATGGGTCAGGGCACCCTTGATGTCGGGTTTGGTCAGCATCAGTAGCGTCCCGTAGACCATGGTGACTGCACCCGCGAGCACCACCAGCCCCATTGCGACACCAGAGCCGTTGACCAGGGTTCCCAATCGGATCAGTAGTATTCCGCCCGCATTGACCACCCCCGCGTGCAGCAACGCAGACACAGGTGTCGGCGCAGCCAGTGTGGTGGGTAGCCAGCGATGAAACGGAATCTGTGCGGACCGCGACAGCGCCGCCAGTGCGAAGAGGCAGGCGATCGCGCCTGCGGTCAGGGTCGAAGCGTCGAAGTCCATTCCGTTTGCCGTCCCCAGTTCGAGGTTGCCCGCGTGGACGGTCACCAATACGACCGCAAGCCAGAGTGCGAGGTCCCCGACCAAAAAGGTGAGTGTCGTTCGTCTTACCCCGTCTCGTGCCGCGCTCAGGTGGGAGTAGGTAGCGAGCAGGAGACATAAGGCCACCCCTGCCATCGTCCAGAACACTGCGAGGCCTATCAGAGTCGCCGAGATCATCAAACCGATCGAAGCAGTGGTGAGCAGACCTGCCGATGCCGAAAACCACCGTGCACGAGAATCACCCGCCAGATAACGAACAGCGAAACTCTGCGCGACGGCGCTCACTCCGAATACCAACAGCATCAAGAGCACGCCCAGCCGGTTTGCCGCCACCCCGGCAAGAACGTTTCCGTCCTCACCTCTGATCAACATCGACACCTCGCGATGCGTGATGACGGCAATGCCCAATCCGCCTGTGACGAGGAAACACCCGGACGCGACCCAACCGCCCAGTTGCCGGGCCACGCGAGGTCGACGAGCATTCAAGCCCAGGGCTGCCGCAGCAGCGAGGAGGGGTAACACCAACACCCCGATGAGCGCAGCTGCGAACACATTCTCAGTACTCATAGGTAAATTGATACATGCATTGCAATTCAGGTGTCAAATCACCTGTAATGCAGTTGGGGTGATTCGAAGAACTTGTGTCCAGAGACCGAAGCTGAGATGCGTTTCCGGTGACAGAGTTCCTGTGAGCTGCAGACCCGGCTAGGCTCCGGATATGGCGGAATGGACGTTTTTTACCAACCACGCCCACGCGCTGTTCTGTATCGCTCGTGACCCGGACATTCGGGTACGCGATGTGGCCCAGAACGTCGGCATCACCGAGCGAGCAGCCCAGGGCATAGTCAGTGACTTGGTGGATGCCGGCTACCTCGACCGGATCCGGGACGGTAGGCGCAACTCCTACCGTGTCCGTGATGATCGTCCGATGCGACATCCCGTCGAACGCGGACACAACATCGGAGAGATATTGAACGTGCTCCTCAGCCCGTCGGGAACCGATGTGCCTGCCACGGCCGAGTCCCCGTCTTCATGACACGCAGCGGGGTGCCACCGCGAGGTCAGCGCGCGTAGTACTCCCGCATCGGTTCTTCCGCCAGCACTTCGCCGTCGGAGACGATGGTCAGCGAGGACCCATCGAGTCGATACTGGGTTCCGTCGGCGGGATTGGTGGCGACGAATCCACCGGCAGAGGGCCTCGGGTCGTCGAGTTCGATCCCGGCGGCGTCGGTGATTCGAACGCCCTTGTAGTAGTACCGTCCGACGCCGGTTTCGCACACCACGATTTTGGAATCGGTGGTGCGTCCGATGGCGACGGCGAGGTTGTCGGCGTTGCATCGGGGGCCGGAAGAACCGAGGAAGCCTTGGCTGTCCGCGCCGGATACAGGGATCGACCGAGCGCGGGTGGGTACGGCCGGAGCGGACGTCGGGACGACCGCTGTCGGCGGCTCTGCCGCCACGTTCGGTGCGCTCTGGAAAATCGGAGCCGACGCCGATGGTACTGCAGCCGTGTTGGATTCGGTATTCGGCGCGAGTGTCAGCCAAGCAACAGCTGCGCCGAGTCCGAGTACCAGGACGACGAGGAGGGTGATCGCCACGGGGAGAAACGTCGAGCGGTGCGGCCCCGGTTGAGCGACCGGGTACGGGGCTGCATTCGGTCGAGGTGGTGGGGGAAGAGGTGCCGCTGTGTCCCAGGCCTGCGGTCGGGGATGGACGGCATCGCCAACTTTGGTCTGTCGATATTCACCGACGCTGCCAACTGCCGTGCCGTCGAGCGTGCGATCTACGATCGCGGTGGCCTCGGCGCGGTCCGGCGGAGTAAGGGCAAGATGGGCGGCGCGCGCGAAATCGCCCGTACTGGAGAACCGTTCATCAGGGTCTTTCGCCAGACCGCGGACGACTACCGCATCGAGTGCGCGGGGAAGCCCCGGCCGAGTGAGGCTGGCTCGGGGCGGCGCGGTCATGAGATGCGCTTTGATCAGTTGGCTGACGCTGGTCGAGGGATAAGGCGCTGTTCCGGTGAGGCATTCGTACAGCACGCAGGCCAGTGAGTACGTGTCGGCCTGATGGGTGACCGTATCGGCGTCGAATCGTTCGGGTGCCATGTAGGCGTACGAGCCGATCGCGGTGCCCTGGGTGGTGAGCTGTACGTCCGAACCTGACCGGGCAATACCGAAGTCCACGAGATAAGCGAAGTCGTCCCGAGCAAGGAGAATATTCTCCGGCTTGATGTCGCGGTGAATCAAATTGTCGGCGTGTGCGGCGTCCAACGCTGAGGCGACCTGTGCGACGATCGCGACGGCGCGGCTCGGTGACATCGGACCCTGCGCCCGGAGCGTCGTACGAAGATCGTCACCGGCGACCAACCGCATGTCGATGAAGAGGACGCCGTCGATCTCGCCCCAGTCGTGAATGGGAATGATATGTGGCTCTCGAAGACGCGCTGCAGCTCGCGATTCGCGGCGGAACCGTTCCTGATAAGTCGGATCGTGCGCAAGGTCGGGTGAGAGTAGTTTGAGGGCCACAGTGCGGTCCTTGACCGTGTCGTACGCCTCGTACACCTCACCCATGCCGCCCTTGCCGAGCAACGATTTCAGCTTGTAGGGGCCGAACTGGCTTCCCTCTCGGGATACTGACGCGATCTGATTCATCGAACCTGCTTCGTGTGTGCCGAGAAGAATACAAACGATGATCCAGTCAGGTTTCGCTCGGTAGCGTGGATTCGTTACGTAATAGCCCCTGACGGCTTCCGCGGTGTGCAGTTCTACGAGATGGGTGACCCGAGCTTTCGCTTCATGGTCAACCGGCCAGGTCGCGTCGGAGATAGATAGGAAATGCCAAGGCGCACAGCATGATCGCGGTGACAAGAAGAATTGATAGATCAGCGTAGTTGGCCCCGTTGACGAGGGGGTTGCTACCTGCGAAGTAGTACCAGGGACTGACCTTCGTGAAGCCGGCAAGTGAGTCCGACAGCGGTAGGAAAGCGTTGAGCGCGAAGGCAAGCACGGCAAGCGCCGCCGGGATGGTCGAGGCGAGCCGGCCGTCACCGGTAAGCGCAGCGATCAGTACCGCGACCGCGCCGAACAACATCGCCAACAGTGCGCTGTGCGCGCACGTGCCGAACACGCCGGATGCGTCGATTCCGAGACCGCCGATCACATCCCCGATTATCAATCCGGCTGCGACGCCTAGTGTCGCGAGCAGCACGTGGACTATCATGGCGGCGGTCTTGGCGGCCAGAAAAGCGCTGCGACTCAACGGAAGCGACAAAAGTACCCCAACGGTCTTGGACTGCTCCTCCCCACAGATCGCTTTGGATGCGGAGAGAATCGCAACCGCGATCAATCCTCCGGGCACGACCAGCGAGACCATCTCGGCATTCATCCACCCCGCTGGAGTGGTCATGTCCGCACCAGCGAGTAGCTTGCCGATCGAGTCCGTGAAATTGGCAGGCAGGGCGACCAATGTGTCCTGCAACGGTGGCCACAGCGCCCCCGTGAGGGCACCCATCGCGACCATCGCTGCAGCCACGACACCCACCAGCGTCAACCGGTCTCGTAGGGCGAGCGCCGTCACCGCTCGGATCTGGCGGAGACCGCGCAGTCGTGCTGAACCCGCGGCACCGTGGTCTGAGGTCGTTGTCATCGTGCTCATCCCTTCAGGTCACGGCGGTCGAACGCGACGGCCGCGATCGTCGCCGCAGCGAGGGTAAGTACGGCAAGGACCAGGACGTGCCGTAGATCGACGCCATGACTCAGCGGCTCGCCGGAGACGTAGTAATACCACGGGCTGATTCGCGCCCACGCGTCGAGATGTGCGATCGGAAGCATCGAGTTCGACACCCACGCCGCCACAGCGAGACCGCCTCCGACGCCGGCGGCTATACCGGGATCGCCCGCTACTGCGCCCGCGGCCAGTGTGATCGCCCCGAACAGCAATGCGAGCAGGTACAGATGCAAACACGCCGCCGCAATGTGGCGGGGAGTGAGCTCGTCGACACCGAACAACATTGCCGACAGAACCGCAGCGCCCCCGAACACGATCGTCACCGCAGCAAGCGCGGCGCCCACTCCCAGAGCTTTCTGTGCCAGGATCGACCGTCTGGTGACCGGCTGGGCGGAGAGCAACGCCATCGTCCCGACCTTTTCCTCCCCGGCGGTTGCCGCCGCCGAGGTGATCACCGCATACGCGATCAGGGCCAGCGGGGCGATGAGGTTGAACAGCTCACCGATCGCATAGCCGCCCGGACCAGCCGGGATGAACGCAGTGACTGCATCGGGCATCGCGTTGGTCAGGTCGGTCATCACGTCCTCGAGCCCGGAGCTGATACCGGTCACGAAGAATGCGAAGAGTGCCAGCACGACCCCCAGTGCGGCGACGGGCATCCGGCGGTCGGTCAGTTCGCGAGTGAGGATGTCAGCGGACATCAGAGGGATCCTCCTTCGCGCTGTCTTGCTGTTCGGAGTTGCCCCGGTAGTAGGCCAGGAAAATCTCCTCGAGGTCGGCATCACGGGTGTGTAGATCGACCAGTTCGTGCGCCATCGCCGCCGCCAAGATGCCGTTGATCGGGCCGTCGAATGCCACGGTGGCATGGGTGCCGTCGACGGTGACCTCACGGACGGTGCCTACCTGCGCGAACAGCTCTGGTGACACCGGCTCCGCGAACTCGATGTCGAGTCGCCGGATCGCTTTGGCTTGGAGGTCTGCAATGCGCTCGACTGCTACAAGTCGGCCCTCCCGGATGATGCCGACACGTCCAGCGACGCGTTCGACCTCGGACAGGGTGTGCGAGGACAGGAACACGGTGCGCCCTTCTTCGCGCACCTCGTGCAGCATCGTGTTGAACTCGCGCTGCACCAGGGGGTCCAGTCCTGCGGTCGGCTCGTCGAGAATCAGTAGATCCGGTTTGTGCATGAACGCCTGAATCAACCCGATTTTCTGCCGATTGCCGGTGGAGTAGTCACCGACCTTCTTCGACAGGTCCGCTTGCAGCCGCTCCGCGAGCTGATCGACATACTTCTGGTCGACCCCGCCTCGAAGGCGCGCGAAGTACCGTAGCGTTTCCGCTCCGGTCAGTTTGGGGTAGAGGGCAAGGTCCCCAGGCACGTACCCGATTGCGGACCGGATTTTCAACGAGTCCCGGTGCGAGTCCATCCCGAGGATGTGTGCGCGGCCCGAGGTGGGCCGGATCTGGTCCAGAAGTGTCCGGATCGTGGTCGACTTGCCTGCACCGTTGGGGCCGAGGAATCCGAAAACCTCACCGCGTTCGACCTCGAGGTCGAGATCGCGCACCGCAGTGAATGCGCCGAACTGCTTCGTAAGTCGATCGGTTCTGATCGCAGGCTGCTCGGACATCATTGGCATCGTGTCCCTCGCGGTAGCGGTGGGTGATCGTCGTAATCAACGTCGAGAGCTGCACATCGTCAGTCCGCCGGCGCGGCCGTTCCTTCAGATAGACAGTGTACGAAGAATTCAGTGCCGGGTCGCCGATTCCGATCTTGCTCGTGCGTGAGGTGCCCAGGTGTTTTTCGCTTCCATATCGGGACCAGCCGCCTCGGTCCGCGGCGCATGTAGCCTGAAACTACTCACCATGTAGTAGTTCGGTGCTGATGCGGGAGGATGCCGTGCTCGAAGATGCATTGCCCTTGAGTTCGACTCAAGCCGATATTTGGTATGCGCAACAGCTCATGCCGGACATCCCCTTCACCATCGCCTATTACGTGGACATCACAGGTGAGGTCGATGTGGATGCGTTACTCGACAGTGGATTGCGGGCACACCTCGAATTCTCGTCGTCGAGCATGCGCGTCGTCGACATCGAGGGACGGCCCGCTCAGGTATTCACGACACAGATCCATGACGTCGCGGAGATTGTCGACCTCAGGGCGCACCCGAGCGCATTGAGTTCTGCGCTCCAATGGATAGACGACGATTGTCGATCCCCGCTGCCGATGGATGGGCCACTTGTCCGGTTGCGGCTCTTCCGTCTCACCGATGACCATGTGCTCTGGTACACCCGAGCCCACCACATCGCGCTCGACGGCTTTGCATCGATGAAAGTGCTCGAGCGAGCGGCCGCGATCTACTCTGCCTCCCGAGCCGGGACCGAACCGGAACCCCTCGACCTTTCATCCCCGGCCGCCCTTGTCGAGGAGGACGAACGATATCGAACGTCCTCGCGATTCGAGCGTGATGGACTGTTTTGGGAAACCACGAATGCTGATGCATCAGAATCCATTCCGGTCACTCTGGGCCGGGCGGTGCAGCCCGAACCGTTGTCCATGACGATCGGCGCGGACACCGACGCGCACCGGACGTCCGCGGCCGTTTCATGGTCGGTCGGCGATCGCGCAACATCGAGTGTGGTGATCGCTGCGTTCGCCGCTTTCCTTGCGCGCATGACCGGTTCCGACGACGTCCACTTGTCGTTGCCGGTGTCGGCGAGGACCACGGCATTGCTACGACGTGCCGGATCCTCGGTGTCGAATGTGGTCCCTCTGCGATTGTCCGGAGTCGGATCGGCAACGGTCGACAGCGTCGTCAAATCGACAGAAGTGGCATTGAGCGGAGTATTGCGGCACCAGCGCAGCAGACCCACCGCATCCGTGAGCGGATCTCCGCTTCGCGTCGGCCAATTCGGGCCCACCATCAACGTGATGATGTTCGCCAACAACATTACCGTCGGTGATCTGGACGGACAGATCCACATCGTGACGACGGGTCCGGTCGCCGATCTTGCGGTCAATATCTATCCGAGTAGAACTGCCACGCAACCGCGTATCGACTTCGAGGCGAACCCGGCCGTGTACACAACCGGTGATCTGTCCCGGTATCACTGCCGCTTCTTACATTTTCTCGACGGCTTCACCGAACCTGGTTGCGGAGACACCGCTGTGGCGGATCTCGAGCTCTTCTTTCCCGAAGAAACGCGAAGCTCGCCCGCGTCCGTCGGCGTAGACGCCGAGGGTTCGACTTCGGTGATCGAAGTGTTCGACGAGGCGGTCCGTCGCTACGGCGATCGGATTGCCGTCCGCGACAACGGCGTCGTCACGTATGCCGAATTGTCCATGCAGGTCGATCGCCTCACCAGCGCATTGATCGAATGCGGGGTCGGCCCCGAGGACATGGTTGTGGTGCGGGCGTCTCGGTCGATTGCCGCAGTCGCGGCGTTCTGGGCAGTAGCGCGAGTGGGCGCGGTGTACGTCCCCATCGACCCGAACTATCCGCAGCAACGCGCTGAGTTCATCCTCCGCGACTGCTCTGCAAGGGTTGGCCTGTGCACATCGGAGCACCTAGGAAGCGAACTGGGGGAGGTGCAATGGATAGACATCGACAACCCCTCCCAACCGACACACTCCGACGCTGTTGTCGTATCGGCCGAGTACAGGGCACATAGCGCCGCATATCTCATCTACACTTCTGGCTCGACCGGCAAGCCGAAGGGAGTGATTGTCACTCACGACGGAATCGGTGCACTCACACAACACATTCGAGCCAATTACCACCTCGACTTCTCATCGCGCATCTGTCATCTGGCCTCACCGGGGTTCGACACTGCAATCGTCGAAATGCTGGCGGGCGCGATCTCCGGCGCGACGGTCGTGATCGCGCCGTCCGGTGTGTATGGCGGACTCGAACTCGCTGAACTACTTTCACGCGAATCGATCACCCATTTGTTGATCACCCCTTCGGCTCTGACCACACTCGATTCATCAGAACTGAACGGCATCGAGACCATCATCATCGGTGGTGAGGCTGCCCAGCGAGACATCGTCGACCGCTGGTCCCAGAACCGTCGCTTGCTCAATGCCTACGGGCCGACCGAAACGACATGCAGTGTCACCATGACCGACCCGCTGCATGCAGACGAGTCGATCGGGATCGGCGCGGCCATGACGGGAGCGAAGATCTACCTCCTCGATCGCGCCCTGCACCCGGTGCCTGGCGGTGCCACCGGAGAGATCTACATCGAGACACGTGGGCTGGCCCGCGGATACCTCGGCCGCAGTGCCGACACCGCGACGCGGTTCCTCGCAAACCCGTTCGGCAGTAATGGTTCACGCCTCTTCCGTAGCGGCGACCTGGCACGCCACCTGGCGGACGGAAACCTCGAATTTCTCGGCAGAACAGACGATCAGATCAAGATCAGAGGAAACAGGGTCGAACTCGGAGAAATCGATGCGGTGCTGCGCGCGCATCCACAGGTCACCGCAGCTTCCTCGACCGTGCGTTACGGTCCCGATGGTGGGCTACGGATCGACGGATACATCGTGCCCATCGAGCAGGCCGTCGATATACAGCAGATTCGACTGGATATATCGCAGCGGTTGCCCGCCCACATGATTCCGTCGACAATCACGATTCTCGACGCGATCCCGCTGACGGTCAACAAGAAACTCGACCGCGCAGCACTCCCCGTGCCGGCGCCGAAGATTCAGCCGAAGGTACGCGGCGTCGAACCATCGGGTTCCACCGAAGTTGCGATCGCAGCAGCGTATTCGCGCATTCTCGGCGCCGACTACGTCGATGTCGAGACGTCCTTCTTCGACCTGGGTGGCGATTCGCTGGCGGCCACCAGAGTTCTCGCGCTGGTTCGTGCTGATACCACCGTGGAAGTCGGCGTGCGAGACCTCACCGATGCCCCTTCGGTCCGTGCTCTGTCTGCGCTGGTGGAAGCCCGGTCCACCGACCAGGGTTCGGCCTACCCATCCGGTCCTGAGCGGGGCCTGGCGGACACTGCGGCGTACATCCCTCTCGCTCCGCAGCAGCGCCACATCGATCGAGGCGCACGCCTTCCGTTGTACAACTTGCCGTTCACCATCGAAATCACGGGCTCGTTCGACGCCGATGCGGCGCAAGCAGCGCTCGCAGATCTGGCGGTCCGCCATCGAAGCCTGAGGACGGTGTATCCGGATTCGACTTGGGGCCCAGCACAAGTCATCGAACGGACTTCTCTTCTCGACGGACCGGTGTTCGGTAAGACTGCATTCGATGCTGGCGCAATAGATGCGCTATTGGCAGAACCATTTGATGTTCGGTCCGAGCGTCCCATCCGGGCGCAGCTGTTCTCGGTCTCTTCCGATCATCATCTGCTCGCGTGCGTGGTGCATCATATTGCCGCAGATGGATGGTCACTGGGTGTGTTGGCGTCGGACTTCGTTCGCGCATACAACGCGCGGGCCGCCGGCAAGACCGCTGAATGGACAGAACTGCCGCTGGAGTACTCCGACTTCAGCGTATGGGCCGCAGCTCGGTCCACCGCCGCCGATATGGAGTTCTGGCGCAAGGAGTTGCGTGGAGCACCACTCGATATCGGCTTGCCCCTGGACCGGCCGAGGCCACACCAGTGGGACTTCTCCGGTGCTCGAGTTTCGCTGGAACTCGACTCAGCTGTCGTGGACGGGCTGGACGGTATCGGTCACCGCGCCCGGACAGGGCGATTCACCGTACTTCGGTCAGCACTGCTGGTCCTTCTGGCGCGGCTCAGCACGACTGCCGATATCGTCATCGGCACTCCTGTTGCAGCTCGAGACGATCCGAGGTTCGAGCAACTCGTGGGCATGTTCACCAATACGGTTGCCATCCGCACGAATATCGCGTCCGCGCGAACGTTCGACGATGTCCTTGCCCTGGCACGTACCAGCGAACTGAGAGCACTCGACCACGCAACTGCCCCGTTCGTCGACGTCGCGGGTGATCTCGTCGAGGACCCCGTCGATTCTCTGCATCCACTCTTTCAAGTCGCCTTGTCCCTGGATGTCTTCACCACCTCGAAGTTCGACGTCGGCGACGCCCATTTCGAGGTAACTCCACGTCCGCTGGATATCGCCAAATGCGATATGCACGTCCATATCACCGAACGCCGGGACGAAGCGGGGCTTGTTATCGCGGTCGGGGTGGACATCGTCTATCCGACGGCATTGTTCGACGGGACGACGGTCGCCGAGTTCGGCCAGTCGTACGAGCAGATCGTGCGGGATATCGTCGCCGATCCGACTACGAGTTGGAACGGCGTACCCGACTGAAGCACAAAGCCATTCGTGAAACGTCCGCACCGGTCCGAAATCGATCCGCAGTGCGGTGGGAACTACTACATAACGTGTAGTATAAACGTGGTGGGGCAAGCACACCCGTGACCGGAAGTAGGAAAAAAGTGTCGACGATCAACGGCCTACCAGCCCACATTCTGTTGATTCATCTCATCGTTGTCCTCGCGCCACTGACTGCACTTCTTGCCGTCGCGGCCAGTGTGTGGGCAGGAGTGCGTCGAAGATTTGTGTGGCTCATCGCGGCTTTGTCGGTGTTGATTCTGGTGATGACACCACTCACCACAGATGCTGGGGAATGGCTGGAAAAGCGCGTTCCGAGTTCGGCATCCGTAGAGACGCATGCCGAACTCGGCGATACCATGCTCTACTTCGCAATCGCTGCTGTCGTGGTTGCAGCACTGCTGGTACTCCTGCAACTCCGTGAACGTAGCGAGAAGCCGCCGGTGCGGTGGCTATCGGTTGCCGTCGCGATTGTGGCCGTCCTCGTCGGGGTGGCAACGATCGTCCAGGTGTATCGCATCGGGGACTCCGGTGCGCGTGCGGCGTGGGATGACACCGTCACTTCCGCCCCCGCGGAGGACGGCCCGAGCAGGTGACGGGAAGCCGACGGCGAGAACTAAGATCCCGCCTCCGGCCAAAGCTATTGGAAGACAGACGAAGGCGTTTCTCCGGCCTCCGGCACGATGACGTCCTGCGCCACGTCGAACAGCGCTATCGAGATCGACGCGCATGCGGCTATCACCACAAGGCCTGCGATGAGGACGGCGTAACGCTGGCGCTCCGGCGGGGGCTCGGTCAAAGCGCGCACTCGCCGGACGACATCGCCACCGGTACTTGCAAGTTTCCGAGACTGCGCATCCCTCTCGAGATGCGTGCGTAGCAAAGCCGTTCGCGCGAGCGCAGACACAGTCACATTCCGGCCGAAGGTTGCAGAGTACTCATCTGCTTGACGTTCCGCAGCATGTCTTACCCGAACTACCAACGGGCGCAGCACCGGATCGAATTGGGCCGCGATCTCGCACATCTGAATCCATAGCGCATGGCGAAATCGCAGATGCGCACGTTCATGTTCGATGACCGCACGCAACTCGGCATCGGACAGTACTTCGGCGAGCCCCGTCGTAACGACGACGGCACCGCCACCCGATGGCACGGCAAAAGCGTCGGGCTCAGCGGAGTCGACGAGAACTGTTCCCCCTGGCGTGCTCGCTTCGACTCCGAAACGCGACGCCATGGAAGAACTGACTGCAACCCGTCGAAGATGGCGTGACACCTCGATGGATCGCCAGAGTATCCACCCGAGGAGTGCGACACCCAGCACGATCATGAAGGGATTGGGCGAAGAAACCAGGACTGCAGCCACTGCCACCATCGAGGCGACAATCGAGAACGCGATGACAACGGCGAGAATTGGAAACAGCACTACTGCAGTCGACGGAGTGAATCGGTGATCGATGCGTTCGATGTTCTTGCGCATCATCAGCGACACCACCCAGGGGAGTGCGGCGACGAAAACGAGTAGCGTCACTGCCCGCGCTCATCCAGATCGTCTGCACCCGGTGAGAGCAGACTGCGCAGCGTTGCTTCGTCCTCGGGGTCCAAGGCTGCAACGAAACTTGCCAGCACATCCGCACGCTTGTCCCGCTCACCGAGTTCGGTTCTCATACGCATCGCGGCACGAAGCGCGGGAATCTCGTCAACCGGCGCTGTGAGGGTGTAGACGAAGGATCGTCCTCGGCGTTCCCGCTCGACCAGCCCTTTTCCATGGAGCCGAACCAGCGCAGTCATCACGGTGGTGTGGGCGAGTTCGGCGTCCAGATGTGCGCGGGCCTCTGACACGGACAGCTCTCGATGCTCACCGAGTAACTGCACGATGGACTCTTCCAGCTGACCGGACGCTCGACGCACAGGTTCCACCTCACTCACTGATATGCCTCAAGGATAGGCCACTATCGCGCCACCGGACTGATGTGCCGGGGCAGGGTGGGTTCGTCCGCGGTCGCAGTGTCGAGTCGGTGTAGCGCGTAGCCGCCGAGGGTGACCGTTGCGTGCACGGCGGACGTCGATGATGAGAGGAGCACGGTTTCAGCGTGCAGAAGTGCTCCTGAAGAATCGCTGAAAGCGAATCTCCGGGCACCTCTTGGTTCTGGTGTAATTCATCGGACGTACAGAGATGGAGTTGTCGATGCGGGTACTGGTGGTCGAGGACGAAGTGCGTTTGGCGGAGATGGTGCGGCGCGGTCTGGTGGCCGAGGGGTTCACTGTCGAGGTCGAGCACGACGGTGACGACGGGTTCCACACCGCGGTCTCCGGCGAATTCGACGCTCTCGTGCTCGACATCATGTTGCCGGGCAAGCATGGCTACGACATCGTGCGGGATCTGCGGGCGCAGGGTGTGTGGACGCCGATCCTGATGCTTTCGGCGAAGGACGGTGAATACGATCTGGCCGATGCGTTCGATCTCGGTGCCGATGACTATCTGATCAAACCGTTTTCGTTCGTGGTGTTGGTGGCCAGGTTGCGGGCTCTGGTGCGGCGAGGTGCTCCGGAGCGTCCTGCAGTGTTGACCGTCGGCGATTTGGAGTTGGATCCGGCGCGGCACCGCGTCATGCGGGCGGGATCGGAACTATCGCTCACCCCACGCGAGTACAGCGTGCTCGAGTTTCTGATGCGGCGCAGTGGGGTTGTGGTCACCAAGTCCGAGATCGTCCGGTCGGTGTGGGATGCGCACTACGACGGGGACGAGAACATCGTCGAGGTTTATATCGGCTACCTCCGTAAGAAGGTGGATCAGCCGTTCGGACGCAAGAGTATCGAGACGATACGCGGGGTCGGATACCGACTCGCAACAGGTTCCAGCGACTGAGAGATGTGCTCCGCGGGTCAGCGCACGCTCGACGTGATCGACGCAGTCTGCACATCTGCTCGGGTCGTTATGGAGAAGTCGGCGGAGGCCCAGCGCTCAACTCCGGCCACAGCACTGCGATGAGCCGGATCCGGCTGAAACACTGAGGTATAGGCGAGTGGTACTCCGTCGGCTCCAGCGTGTCCAGATATCCAGGTCGGAGCAGGTGCGCCGGCAGAACCGGCAGTGTCCCGATCGACGTGACACTGCCGTCCGATTGTGCTGTCGCCGAGTCGTGTCGGGTCAGATCGGGTTGGGTGTCCGGGGGTGGGCTCGCGTAACGCCAGTTCTCGTAGAGGTTCAGGGCCGGGGCACCGCCGTGGTCACCGATCCACGACGAGGTCTTGTCGCTCCACGTCGCGTGGCCCGGTGCCATCAGCGCCCGTACATACGACACCGACACAAGCGAGAGTACGACCAACGCAGAGACCGCGAGCATCTTCCAGATCGTCACCTCACGCCGCTCGTTTCGAGATCAGACTCCCCGGACACTCGTCAGTCGATCCGGCTGAGTTCCGTGGGTGTCGAGAAACGGACATATTCGGCCTTCGCAACATTAAGCTGACGAAACGCAGATCATGAGGAGGTCCCATGACGCAGCTTGGTCCAGATGAACAGACCGGTCGCCAGTCCGATGTGGACGGGTTCGAAGAGGTCGATCAGCAGTCGGCCGGTGAACGCGCCGAAGAGGTGAAGCCGGGCCGGCGGAAGCGTCAATGGATCGGACTCGCGGCCGGCGTACTGCTGGCCGTGGTCGTCTACGCGATCATGCCGTCAGATGTCGATCATGCTGCGCGGTTGACCGCCGGGACAGCGGTTCTGATGGGTATCTGGTGGATGACGGAGGCCATCCCGATTCCCGCAACTGCGCTGTTGCCCCTCATAATTTTCCCGATCTTCGATCCCGACGTCGCCGTCAACGACGTGGGAGCGTCATATGGCAACAACATCATTTTCTTGTTCATGGGTGGCTTCCTACTGGCGCTTGCGATGCAACGGTGGAACCTTCACCGTCGGATTGCATTGCTGACTGTCAACGCCATGGGCACCAAGCCGACGATGGTGATCGCCGGATTCATGATCGCGACGGGTTTTCTGTCTATGTGGGTCTCGAATACCGCCACTGCGGTCATGATGATCCCCATTGGTGTCTCGGTTCTGGTTCTGGTGCTCGACATCGGAAAGAAGGCGGGGGTGGAGCACGCCACCGAAGACGCTGGCACGGACCCTTCCGCGCAGGCACATTCGGCGTCGACCGATGACCTGCCGACCGACGTGACGGTCACGGAGGCGGTGATCAAAAGCAATTTCGGGACCGCCCTGATGTTGGGCATCGCCTACGCCGCTTCGATCGGCTCTTTGGGGACGATCATCGGTACACCCCCTAATACCTTGCTCGTGGGTTATTTGGAGGGCGAGGGGATCACCATCGGATTCTTCGAATGGATGGTTGCCGGAGTTCCACTCGCCGTCGTTTTACTGGTAGTCGCGTGGTTTTTGCTCACCCACGTCTTGTTCAAGCCCGAGATCGACGACATCCCCGGCGGTAAGGGCCTCATCAGGGGAGAACTCGATGCTCTGGGGAAGATGTCACAGGGTGAGATCCGGGTGGCTGTCATCTTCTGTCTAGCGGCTACATCCTGGGTCGCGGTTCCGCTGATCTTCGATGACCCACCGATCTCCGATACCGGCATCGCCATGACCGCGGCCATTGCGTTGTTCTTACTCCCTAGCGGAGGTAAGGCCGGAGTGCGACTTATCGATTGGGACACGGCAATCAAACTGCCGTGGGGGGTATTGCTGCTGTTCGGCGGTGGACTCGCCCTATCGGCTCAGTTTCAGTCCAGCGGACTGACCGATTGGATCGGTAGCGTGGCAGCGGGTCTCGACACGATCCCCGTGATCCTGTTGGTCGTCGTGACAACGACCGCGACCATCTTCCTGACCGAGCTCACCAGCAATACTGCGACAGCGGCAACATTTCTTCCGTTGGCAGGCGGTGTGGCGATGGGCATGGATCTCGATGTGCTGCTTCTGACGATTCCGGTCGCGCTCGCGGCAACATGCGCGTTCATGCTGCCGGTGGCGACACCACCGAACGCCGTCTCGTACGCGAGTGGCTACATCACGATCGGTCAGATGATGCGAGGTGGCCTATGGCTCAACCTCATCGCGATAGCTCTCATCACCGTCGCCAGCTATACCGTCTTTGCCTGGTCGTTGGGAATCGCGTCGTGACGACCTGCTCGGTCTGAAATGGCATGCTGGGATTTCGTCAGAGAATCAGCTCTGTCAGAGACACACGTTCGATACGACGAAAAGGTATGAGTGATGTCAGGGGACTCGGCACACCGACTCGAGCGGTGGCAACGATATTGGAACAAGCAATCGGCCAATTACGACAAACATATGACATTCCTCGATCGTGTTCTTTTCCGAGACACCAGAGCGTGGATATGCGCCCGAGCCGAAGGTCGGGTGCTCGAGATTGCCGTCGGTACCGGCCTCAATCTGGACCACTACCCACCTGGCGTCGAATTGACCGGCATCGAACTCAGCCCGGAGATGCTTGCTCGCGCAGGCAGCAAGTCCAAGGAAGCCATGCCTGGAGTGCAACTGATGCTCGGTGACGCGCAGGCCCTGACCTTCGACGACGCGTCCTTCGATACGGTCGTCTGCACGTTCTCCCTCTGCGCAATACCTGATCCCGATGCGGCACTGGCGGAGATGACGCGAGTCCTTCGACCCGGAGGGACATTACTGCTGGCCGACCATGTGTCTTCGTCCATTCGGGTCGTTCGATGGCTTCAACGAGTCATCGAGTTGATCAGCGTCCCGATCGGGGGTGAGCACTTCCTCCGACGACCCTCCGTCTCCGTCAGCCGCAACCGAAACTTCACCATCGAGGAAATAGACCGGTTCACGCTCGGTCTGGTCGAACGATTGCGGGCACAACGGATATGAGTGCCGACGTCGTAGCGAGGGCACGCATCGAACTTACGGCCATCCACCGTATTACCTGAACATCTCGGGTCGGTTCGCATACTCTGACCTGACAATTAGTGCTCCCACGTGATAGCGAACGTGCACTCTGAAAGGCTAGGTCGCATCAGTGCTGATCATAGGAATTATTCTCTTCGGTCTTCTGATAGGCGCCGGCGCGCAGTTGATCTTGGGAAGGTCCAAGACCGGCATGGACTGGACGCTGGCGTTCACCGCCGGCATTGTGGGCTCCTTCGTAGGTGGCTTGGTGGTGAGTTTGATTGCCGGCGACGGAATATCGCTGAGGCCGAGCGGAATCATCGGATCACTGCTTGGAGCATTGCTCGTCACGGCATTGTGGCAGCGGTTCAGCCCGGCGAGATCGAACTCGCAGTAGCGCGAAAAGAGTCGAGCGACGCGTCAGGCTCCGCGAAACTGTCCTGGCCTCTTCTCGACGAACGCGGTGATGGCCTCTTGGTGGTCTTCGGTGTGATGAGCTATGGCCTGCATGGCCGCTGATAGCTGCAGCAGCGACTCGAGCGACTGGTGCTCGGACTCCCGCAACAGTTGCTTTGTCATTCGCACCGAATGCGGTGGGTTCTTGGCCACGCGTGCGGCCAACTCCGTTGCCTTCTCCAGAAGCTCCTCTGGTTCGACCACATAGTTGACCAGTCCCCATTCGAGGGCGGTCGCCGCAGGCACTCGGTCACCGGTCATTGCCATCTCCGCCGTTCGTGCCCGACCGATTGTCTTCGTCAACAGCCATGCGCCACCGTCACCGGGGATGATGCCGAGCTGTACGAAGCTCTCCGCAAAGAATGCATTGGTGGAGGCGATGCGCATGTCGCACATCAACGCCAGATCGCACCCTGCACCGACGGCGGGTCCGTTGACAGCCGCGATAACCGGTACCTCGCAGTGGTAGAGCGCCATCGGGATGCGTTGGATGCCGGAGCGGTAGCCGTTGAAAATGGTGTGCGGGCTGCCCCCGAACATGCTTGTGCGCTCGACCATGTCTTTGACATTGCCGCCAGCAGAAAACGCGGTGCCCGCGCCGGTGAGCACGATGGCTCTGACGTCAGGGTCTGCGTTGACCGCGGCGACACGTTCGCACAGGGCATCGATCATCGATGTATCGGAGATGGCGTTCCGAACCTCGGGCATGTTCAACGTCCACGTCTCGACGTGGTCGGAGCGGCTGACGAGCAGGGGAGACGAGGCGGGCATGTGGGTTTCCGTTCGGTGAGGGTGTGTCCAGGCGACACGGAGTGATGTTTCGATCTCTACCAAAGTGTGGCGAAGACGGGAAGGCCCATGCAAGCCAGCGCCCCTTCGACCGCTCGAGCACCGATTGCGTCGTATTCGAAGGGGTATAAACGAGGGATGCCATCGATTGACACATCCGCGCCGCCCACCACTCCGCTACGTACTGCAGCCCGATTCGCGTTGTCCGGTGCGCTGGTATTCGCCGGATTGAGCCACCTCTTCTGGGCGCGCGAGGATTTCCAAGCTCAGGTCCCACGATCTATTCCCCTCGATCCCGACGGCGTCGTCATGGCTTCCGGTGGTGTCGAGATAATGCTCGGCGTCGGGCTTGCAGTGCTGCCGCGCGATCGGGTTCGGATAGGCAGGCTCCTTGCGGCCTTCTTCGTTGCAGTGTTCCCCGGAAACCTCGCTCAGTACCGCAACAAGCGGGACGCATTCGGCTTGGACACCGATCGGCGACGGTTCATCAGACTGCTGTTTCAGCCGGTTCTTGCGGCTTGGGCTCTGTGGTCCACCGCCGTCCCCAAGCGTAGGTAGTCCCTACCGCCCTGTCGTCGGTGACGCTGTTGTGTCCAACCCTTGTTCAACCAGGAAATGTGGCTTCGGGTCGTCGTACGAACTTCGGACAGGAATGTTCCGAAACTACCTTCAACGCACACTAGAACGTGTTCTCATTGGGTCTCCAGCACTCGACAGGAGCATCTAGTGACGCGTGACGACGTCGCGGAAATCGAACAACTGAAATATCGGTACCTTCGGACCCTCGACTGCCGCAGGTGGGACGAATTCGCAGAGACCCTCACCGAGGATGTCGTTGCCGAATACGGTGAACACCTGCGGTTTACCTCACGCGATGATGTCCTTGCTTTCATGCGCTCGGCGATGGTGCCGGGACTCATTACCGAGCATCGCGTGGACCACCCTGAGATCCTCGTCGAGGGGAACAGTGCCAGCGGGGTCTGGTACCTGTCCGACATGGTCATGCATCCCAAGTATGGCGCCATACTCAGAGGTGCAGCCTTCTACGACGACCGCTATCAGCGGGGCGACGACGGTCGTTGGCGCATAGCGCACACCGGATACACCCGAACCTACGAATTCACACACGAGCTCACAAGTCTGCCCGGATTTCGGATGACGGCAGATCCATGGCAGGACGGAAGGACACAGTTGTGACCGAAAACCTCACCGGCAAGGTCGCTTTGATCACCGGCGGCGGCCAGGGCATCGGACGGGGCGTCGCGCTGGAGTTCGCGCGCGCGGGGGCTAAGTGCTTCCTCGTCGGCCGTACACGCTCGAAACTCGAGGCTGTAGCCGAAGAGATTGCTCAGGTGACCTCGGCAGCAGACGTCGCAGTCTACGAGGTGGACATCGCCTCGGACGGTGCCTGCGAGGCTGCTGTGAGCGCAGCATTGGAGACCTTCGGGGGCGTCGACATTCTGGTCAACAACGCGAACTCCGCCTTCCCGGTACCCCTCGACGAATCCGGCGACGACTTTTTCGACTACGCCCTGAGAACAGGACCACGTGCGGTACTGCGTCTGATGCGAGCCGTCCACCCATCGATGGTCGAGCGGGGTGGGGGAGTCATAATCACGATGATCACTTCGTCTGCAGTTCGTTGGGACACATCAGGATTCGGGGTCTACGCCGCCACCAAGGAAGCCATGCGGGTGCTGACTCGGACCGCCTCCAGTGAATGGGGACATGAAGGAATCCGTGCGCATTGCGTTGCCCCGCATGCACTTACGCCAGCACTCGAGTGGTGGATCGAAAACAATCCGGAGGAAGCCGAAGAGTTCGTTCGGACGATCCCAATGGGGCGTATCGGCGATCCTGAACGCGACATCGGTCAAGCAGTTGCCTTTTTGGCCTCGGATTCCTCACGCTATCTGAGCGGCGCTGTCATCCCGTTGGACGGCGGTCAGTCCCGCTGGTGACGCCAGTGTTCAACCTACGTTGAGCCCGCCGCCTTGAAACGCAAAGGCCCGCACCCATTCTTCGGGTGCGGGCCGTAAGCGACGTGGCGTCAGTGCTGCAATGCGGGGTAGTCCGTGTAACCCTCTGCGCCACCGGAATAGAAGGTGCTCGGGTTGGGGGTATTCAAAGGCAGATTTTCCCGCCAACGGTATGCAAGATCAGGATTGGCGATGGCGGGCCGTCCGACAACCACGGCGTCGCCGATACCATCGGCCAAAAGGGACAGCGCTTCATCACGGCTGGTGATCTCGCCGAATCCACTGTTGACGAGCGTCGGACCACCGAATGCCTGCTTCAGACTCTGGACGAGTTCCCCGGCCGGATTCTTGTGCAGGATACTGAGATACGAGAGACCGAGGGGCGCAATCCGATCGATGAGCGCCAGGTAGGTCGCCCGCACGTCGTCGGCGTCCTTCTCGTAGGCATCCTGGATGTTGTGTTCGGGAGAGATACGGATTCCGACTCGGCCTGCGCCCACTGCTTCGACAACTGCCTCGACGACTTCAGCTACGAAGCGGGTTCTGTTCTCCGGTGATCCGCCATAGGAATCGTCACGTCGATTGGACGCGGGTGACAGGAACTCGTGGAGCAAATAGCCATTTGCACTGTGAATCTCGACGCCGTCCATCCCAGCCGCGATCGCATTCTTCGACGCTTGCACGAACTCCGCAATAACCGAGGGCAGTTCATCGGTTCGCAGTGCGCGCGGCACAGGGTAGGACTTCTTGCCGTCGTAGGTGCGGGTTTCGCCTTCGATGGCAATGGCACTCGGCCCCACTACCTCACGGCCGCCGGTCGTTCCCTCGTGTGTCACCCGGCCGGCGTGCATGATCTGGGACACGATCAGCCCACCTTCGGAGTGCACTGCGTCCGCAACGTTGCGCCATCCAGCGATCTGCTCGGGCGTGACGAGCCCGGGCTGACCAGGGAAGCCCTGCCCTGCGTGGCTCGGATAAGTCCCCTCGGTCACGATGAGACCGAGCGAGGAACGCTGCTTGTAATGCTCGACCACCAGGGGGCCGGGAATCCCGTCTCGTCCCGATCGCACGCGGGTCAGCGGAGCCATCACCAGCCTGTTAGCGAGCTTCAGTTCACCTAATGTCAATGGGGAAAACAACTTCACGGGTTCGGCTCTTTTCGTTGGCGAGACTGCTTCTTAGTTCCATTTACTTACAGTCGCCAACCTTCGAGGGTGGTGAGCTATTCCGATCCGAGACGATCATCACGCGTTCAACAGCATCGAGAAATCGATTTGCCGAGGTGTCAGCTCTCCAACCTGGCGCACAGTCCCAGTCACCGGGAGGCTCCACACTTTCCAGTGGTCTTTCGACTGTACTGAATCTCGTGACGAGCACCGAATCGAACACCCAGAGTCCGATCCAGCCCATCCCCGAAGCCCAGGTGGCGGAATGGAATTACGAAGCCGACGTTGTTGTCGCTGGATTCGGCGTTGCCGGAGCCGCGGCCGCCGTCGGAGCGGCACAGGCAGGTGCCGATGTCCTGGTGCTCGAGCGCACCGGTGGATGGGGTGGCGCGGCCGCGATGGCCGGTGGCTTCATCTACATGGGTGGCGGTACACCGTTGCAAAAGGCCTGCGGATTCGACGACACCGTCGACAACATGAAGGCCTTTATGAAGGCAGCCTTGGGGCCCGGTGTCGACGAGGCCAAGATCGACGTCTATTGCGAGGAAAGCGTCGACCACTATCACTGGCTGGCCGATGACTGCGGAGTTCCGTTCAAAGAGAGTTTCTGGGGCGAACCGGGCTGGGAGCCCCCAGACGATGACGGTCTGCAGTACACCGGAGGGGAAAACGCGGCACCTTTCAGTTCCGTCATTCCGCCGGCGCCGCGAGGGCACGTCCCCCAGATGAAAGACAAGCACGTCAGCTCCGAAAAGGGCGGCGGATACATGCTGATGAAGCCACTGACCGACAGAGCTGCAGCACTCGGAGTCAGGTCCGAGTACGACATGCGGGTTCAGTCACTGATCGTCGATACCGACGGACGGGTTGTCGGCGTCCAAGCCAAGCAGTACGGCAAGAACGTTTCAATCCGCGCACGTACCGGAGTGGTGCTGGCCACCGGGAGTTTTGCCTACAACAAGACGATGGTCGAGTCGTATGCACCCAGGTTGATCAATCGTCCGGCCGCGTCGATCGAAGAGCACGATGGACGCGCAATCCGAATGGCGCAGGCGCTCGGTGCCGACCTCGCGCACATGGATGCCGCTGAGGTCGCATTCTTCAGTGACCCACAAATGTTCATCCGTGGAATATTGGTCAACGGACGTGGCCAGCGTTTCATCAACGAGGACACCTACCCCGGCCGGGTAGGACAGGCTGTTCTGTTCGAAAATCACAACGAGGCGTTCCTCGTCATCGACGAGGCCGCATACGAGGTCGCGTTGACTACGCAGACTTCGACTCCGCAGCTTCGGCGCCAACCCACCTGGGTCGCCGAGACGGTGGAAGAGCTGGAGTCCGACATGGGATTGCCTGCAGGCGCTCTGCAGTCGACAGTCGAGCTGTACAACCGTCATGCCGTGAACGGTGAGGATCCCTTACTGGGTAAGAAGACCGAATGGGTCAAGCCCATAGGCACTCCGATTGCTGCGATCGACCTCCGCGGCATGACGGGCGGGTTCACCCTGGGCGGACTGCGGACGACTACAGCCTCCGAGGTGCTCCACGTCTCCGGCGAACCGATCCCTGGCCTTTTCGCTGCAGGTCGCTGCACCGCAGGTGTCTGCGCGGGCGGTTACGCCAGCGGGGCGTCGCTCGGGGACGGCAGCTTCTTCGGCCGTCGTGCCGGCCAAAGCGCGGCCAATGGAGGCTGAGGAATTCTATTTCCTCAGCGGCGGACTTTCGCGGTCACGATCAGGTACTCCCATTTCATTGCTTTCCCTTCGTAGAATTGGCCGGCCAGCTCGATCAGTGAGCCGTCCAGAACTGCGATTGCGGCATGATCGTCCGCGATCCGCCGGTACACCGCGATCGTCGGACCGTAGTTCTTTTTGAAGTAGTGCACGAAGTCCTCCGGCCGGGCGAACGTGTCGACGGTCAGTGTTCTCGCCTCAGCGGTCAATTCGCGGACCCGAACTCCGAACAGACCGCGGACGTGCGGCTCGTCGCCCCACAAGGGTGGCGGCTGTGCGCCGGGAGGTGGGGGGAGCGGCATACGGCTTCATCGCCGAAAAAATCTTCCCGATGAAGCCGTCTGGCGTCCAATTGATGAGCCCGATCGTTCCACCGTCCCGGCAGACGCGTACGAGCTCGTCCGCAGACTGCTGATGATGCGGGGCGAACATGACGCCGACACACGACATTACGATGTCGAACTCGTTGTCCGCGAACGGAAGAGCCTCGGCGTCACCCTGATCCCGCTGCGACGTCGAGCACTCGCTGACCGGCCTCGACCCCGCACGCACGCACGAGTGTCGGCCCGAGTTCTCGAACTACTTCGGCAGCGACGGCAGGATAGTTTCCCAGCCCCCACATGGTTCTGTGCGCCGCCTTCAGCGCACGGTCGGCATCGACAAATTCTGTGGGGTCGGTCATTGTCCCGCTCCTTCGACGTTGATTGGCTATGGGTCGAAGAGTAAGAATGTGAGCTGCGCTTATCCAGTACAGGATCTGTACCGGGGACACTATGTGCGACGCGGACTAACCCGAATGTCACCCACCCTGCTGTCGAAACGCCTCCAACAACTCGCTGTAGCCGGGGTTGTCGAGACACGCTCGAGTCCGGCGACCTGACCATCGACGGGCCGGCAACGCTGCGCCGCGGGATGCCGAATTGGTTCACCCTTCCGAAGTCCGCGGCGGTGCCCAGACCCTGATCTGTGTGAGGACGTCGAAAACGAGGCATCACTTCGAACGCGGTGTCTCAGCGTCACCGAGCATCGGTACGGTCACTGAACTCGGCGTGGTCGCAGTGTCGAACACTCCGACGAATTCACTGCCGAGCACCGCAGGACGCGGCGGTGCAGTCACGTTTACGCCATCGGTAGACGACGGCACCAGCGAGCATCGTCAGCGACACGCCCGCAAGGATCGGCTGTATCGGTGCCCACAATCCCAGCGCGCCCGAGGTTCCGAGCGCGAGTAGTACGAGTTTGTTGCACACCGGGCAGCCGACTGCGAAGAAAGTCGATACGACCGCGAGCGCGGCCGGAGTGCTGGTGCGGTCGGCTTGGGATGCAGGTTTGTCGATACCGAACCAGGCGGCTGTCAACAGTGCGGTGGCGAGCAGCACCGGAAGCTCCCATATTCGCACCGGCACTTCGCGACCGAACACCGGAGTATCGATGATGTCGGTGGGGATACCAACCACAACCAGGGTGATCATTCCAGCGAGTGCGCCGTGCACAAGCCGAATACTCCATTTCCGGGCACCCGTCGGACCGGCGGGGTCCTTCGGAAAAGCAGTTGCCATACCGCTGGAGGGAAGGCCATGGGTAATCGACTCGGACATGTAGAGGCGTCTCCTACCGGTTGTAGTTGATGGGTATGGTGTCCCTCTGAGGGTATACCCGGATAGGTATCCGAGCCGGACCGCTGTTTGACGAAAGGCAATGCATGACATCGACATCCCGATCCACTCGCCGTAGAGATGCGTGGTTGCTCGGCATTGCAGTGCTGGTCGCCGCTGTCCTCGTCGGAGTTCTCGTAGCGGGCACACGTGGCAACGATCAGTTGGAGTCAGCGCAAAGCGTGCGATCGAACGCGGCGCCGGAGACTGGACCACTCGGGGATCTCGCTCGACGCACTCCCAGTGATCCGATGGCCTTGGGTGCGATCGATGCTCCAGTGGTGATGGTCGCGTTCTCAGATTTTCGATGCCCGTTCTGCGCGCAATTCAGTCTTGAAACCGAACCGCAACTGGTCGATCGGTATGTCGAGGACGGCACGCTACGTATCGAGTGGCGCGATCTTCCGATTTTCGGGAAGCAGTCTTTCGATGCGGCCCGTGCTGGTCGCGCTGCCGCTGCACAAGAGAAGTTTTGGGAGTTCACTCATGCGGTCTATGCCGATGCACCCGCGACCGGGCATGCGGACCTCACTATCACCGCACTCGAATCCTTTGCGCAGCAGGCCGGAATTCCAGACCTGGCACGCTTCACCGCAGACGCGACCGGGACGGAGTTCGACGTCGCCATCAATGCTGACTCCGACGAGGCTCGATCGTTGGGAATCCCAGCCACGCCAGCGTTCTCGGTGAACGGCGATCCGGTTCTCGGAGCACAACCCCTCTCGGAGTTCGTGGACCTGATCGACACCGCCGCGGGAGCATAGACACAGATGTCACAGATCGGACTTCTCGGAGCATTTCTCGGTGGCCTGCTGGCATTGGTGAGCCCCTGTTCGGCGTTGCTGCTGCCATCGTTCTTCGCATACGCCTTCGACGGGGCCGGCAAGCTCGCTGCAAGGACTGGGGTCTTCTACTTAGGGCTGGCCGCAGTACTGGTACCACTCGGAGCCGGTGTCGGTGCCATCGGTTCGGCACTAACCCGGTATCGGGAGATCACCACGCTGGTTGGGGGATTGGTAATCATTGCTTTGGGGATAATGGTCATCGTCGGTCGCGGTTTTTCACTGGGATCGGCGCAACGGGCGGCCGCGCGCATCGATATATCGTCCAACGGGTCGGTGCTCGCACTCGGCGCTGTGTACGGGCTCGCGGGCTTCTGCTCCGGACCGTTGCTCGGCGCGGTTCTGACAGTAGCCGTGGCCGGAGGGCAGGCCATCTACGGCGGCGTGTTGATGGCGCTGTATGCAGCAGGGATGGTTGTGCCTCTCTTCGCGCTCGCTCTGGTCTGGGACCGATTTTCGCTCGGATCGCGAACGTGGCTACGTGGCAGAGAACTCAGTATCGGACCGCTCCGCACTCACACCACATCGCTGGTATCGGGGCTGTTCTTCGTTGCCATCGGAGTGATGTTCCTTGTCACCGAAGGAACGGCCAACATCGGCGGTGTGATGGGTGTCGATAGTCAGTATTCGCTACAGGTGTGGATCGGAGATGTCGCCGATTCGGTGTCGAACGTGGCGGTCTTGCTCTTCGGGATGGTCGCGGTGATCGTCGTCTTGGTAGTTCGGTTGATCCGCAGCCGTGACCGCTTCATCGATGATGCCCCCGAACCAGCGGTTGGATCGAACGATGACCGCATTCGGTGACGAAGAAAATCGGTAGTGATTCGCCCCTCCAAACACGGTCAGTAGGTCGCGCGCTCGGCCAACAGCGCCAACCTGCGCAAGGCCTCCGAGTTTCGAGGATGCACCGCAGCGTGCTGGAGTGAGTCCGGAAGCAGACTGAAAGGTTTGCTCGCAGCGTGTTCGATCATCTGGATTCGACAACCGCGCGCCTGCGGGTGCAATCGAACAGTAATGTGAGCGGTCCCGAACGGCAGGGCATGCGCCCGGAGTTGGAGCTCCCGGCCGGGGTAGGAGTCGAGGACGGTAGTGGTGTCGTCCAGTACCGCCGGCCACAGGCCCACCGAGTGATGGATCGATGAACCTTGCGACGGCCATGTGCTGTCGACTGCGCGGATGCGGGATGCACCCACGACCCACATAGCGTATTTCCAACCGTCGGCCAGTACCGACCAGACAGCGTCGGCGTCGGCGTCAGTGGTTCGTTGTGTCCCAGATGTCATACCTAATATCACTACCCGAATACGGCCGCTCTGGCGATGGGTACCTCTGCAAGGTGTCCATCTTGCTGGACGGGGTTTGCCTGCAGACAAGGTGGGGCACTCCCCAGTACCAATACGGAGGTGCCGGTGACCGTTGCACGAGAGCGTTCGTTTCCATCCATCAGTGTCGACGACGGAGTTTATGCGCCTCAGGAAGATTCGTACCTCCTGTGTGCTGAGATTGCTGCGCACTCCGGACTCGCTGGCGCCCGGGTTCTCGACCTGTGCACTGGCAGTGGAATCGCCGCGATCGAAGCTGCACGACGCGGTGCCCGGGAGGTAGTTGCGTACGACATTTCTGCCCGGGCCGTGGCCTGTGCACTGTCGAATGCCGACGCGAACGGCGTCGACGTCGACGCACGCGTGGGGACGCTTTCCGACGCGCAGCAGGACGCGCAGTTCGGTGTCATAGTCTCCAATCCGCCGTACGTACCCTCACCCCGTCCTCCGGTTGGGGTGGGTCTGCACCGTGCGTGGGACGCCGGAGACCGCGGCCGAGTCGTGTTGGATCTCCTCTGCGCGCACGCGTTCGATCTCCTGGTGCCGGGTGGAGCAGTGATCATGGTGCAGTCCGAGCTCTGCGGGGTAGAGGAATCTCTCGACCGGCTAAGGGATACCGGGCTCGATGCCGAGGTGATACGCCGTCGAACGATCGATTTCGGGCCAGTGCTTCACGAGCGCGCAGCGTGGATGGAAGCGGCCGGCTTGATCGAGGTGGGATGTCGAAGCGAGAACCTGATTGTCATCGAAGGTCGTCGCCCAGTCGACTCCTGATTCGACACCCGGTTGATTCACCACGACCTGGGGTAGTCGGTGCTACATGAGAAGAGACGACGACATCGAATCCGAGTCCACCGAGCCCAAAGGCGGTCGGCCCGGGCCGACGGACGAAGGTAAGACCGGCGGAATGGCTACTCGGGAAGTAGCTCCGGAAGTCGCCGAGAACGAGGACAAGGACAGCTGACCGCAGGGACGCCGCGACGCTGACAAGTGCTGCGGAAACACGTCGTCGTGTGTTTCGTACTCACGGCCTTGGGTATCAGAGACAGTGGCACTGAAGCAGATTGGCGCCTCGAAGTGTACGAGTAGCCATAGTCTGGAGTCCGAATGTCAATCGACGAAACTATCGAGTCCGTGATCTGGCTCGATCCGAGCCCATTGGACAGCTGGTGGGACCGAGTGATGAATCAAAGTCCTGTCGCTCCCGCCGCACGAAACTGATAGTCGGTCTGGCCGCTCGAAGGCCAACTCTTCCAATGAAAAGTGAAGGAGTAGTCCCATGAAGGCAGTTACGTGGCACGGTAAGCGTGATGTTCGCGTCGACACGGTTCCCGACCCCATCATCGAAAAGCCCACCGACGCCGTTATCGAGGTCACCTCGACGAATATCTGCGGCTCTGACCTGCACTTGTATGAAGTGCTGGGCGCCTTCATGAATCCAGGAGACATCTTGGGTCACGAGCCGATGGGCATTGTTCGTGAAGTCGGTAAAGAGGTAACCAACCTCGCTGTCGGCGATCGAGTGGTGATTCCTTTCCAGATCTCGTGCGGTAGCTGTTTCATGTGCGATCGCTCGTTGTACACACAATGCGAGACCACCCAGGTGCGCGAGCAGGGAATGGGTGCGGCACTGTTCGGTTTCTCCGAGCTGTACGGCAGTGTTCCAGGAGGACAGGCCGAATATCTGCGCGTTCCTCAGGCACAGTTCACCCATATCAAAGTTCCATCAGGAGCGGCAGATTCGCGGTACGTATACCTCTCGGACGTGCTTCCGACAGCATGGCAGTCCGTTATGTACGCCGACATCCCCCCGGGCGGTTCGGTGACCGTCCTCGGTCTCGGCCCCATCGGAGATATGGCCGCCCGCATCGCAACTCACCTCGGCTTCGACGTCATTGCGGTCGATCGAGTTCCCGAGCGGCTTGCCCGCGCACAAGCCCGTGGAATCCGGACGGTCGATCTCGCCCAACACGCAGGGGAGCTCGGCGACGTGATCCGAGATCTCACCGATGGACGCGGGACCGACTCGGTGATCGACGCCGTCGGGATGGAAGCACATGGTTCACCTGTGGCGAAGGCTGCGCAGCAGCTCACCGGTCTGCTACCGGACTTTCTCGGTAAGCCCATGATGCAGAAGGCCGGAGTCGACAGACTCGACGCGGTGTACTCCGCAATAGACATTGTTCGTCGCGGCGGCACCATCTCACTGATCGGCGTCTACGGCGGGGTTGCCGATCCGCTCCCTCTTCTGACCATGTTCGACAAGCAAATTCAGCTGCGCATGGGCCAGGCCAACGTGAAGCGGTGGGTAGGGGACATCATGCCTCTGCTCGGTGACGACGATCCGTTGGGTGTCGATTCGTTCGCCACCCACACTCTGCCCCTCGAGCAGGCCCCGCACGCGTACGAGATTTTCCAGAAGAAGCAGGACGGCGCGGTCAAGGTCATTTTGAAGCCCTGAGCGAGTATGGGGGCGAAGAGCTTTCGTCGGTCACAATTCAGACGGCGAAGGGTTGTCTGGTTTCAGGCTGTCCTCGTCCAAAAGAGACTCCAACAACCGGACAGTCAAGTGCACGACTTGGTTCTCTTCTGCGCCCGCTAGCTCGTCGAGGGTTCCCGCTGCGCGTCCCAATGCGATACCCGCCAGCACTGCCACTGCCATCTGGGCTCTCAATCGTGGGGAGTCGAGACCTGCCTCCTCCATCCGATCTTGTATTCCCGCAGTGAGTTTGGAGTCGATCCGAGCGGTCGCTGCGGTCTGAATCGCCGGATCGTCGTGTGCGCGAACGACCGCTTGCAGCACGGGGCTCGGACCGACCTGGTGAACACGCCGAATAGTTGCCTCGATCCGAGCGGGATCGAGCATGTCCGACAGGTGCGGATTCTCGTTTTCCGTCGGTAGGGTTTGGATGTACAAGGCAGCTTTGCTACCGAAATAGCGGGCGATCAAGGCAGGATCAGCGCCTGCCTTTTCGCCGATTTCCCGGATCGTCGTTCGCTCGTATCCACGCGCACCGAACAGTTCGGTTGCAGCTTCGAGAAGATCTTGCTTGGTGCGGTCTGAGTCGCGAACGCGGGCTACCGGGCGTGTTTGGATCATCGTGAATCCTCACTCTGTCCTCTGCGGCTGGCGATGTCGTAGGCGAAGCTGCCGGTGGCGGCCGACTCGATGCTCTCGTCGACCAGTCTGGCAGGCAGTTTTTCGGCGCGGCTGCCTCGATAGGATAGTGCAAAAGCCAAGATTGCCGTGCCCGTCCATAGGCCGATACCGACGATGGCGGTTGCGGTGTAGCCGGCGCTATCCGGGAACGTCTGGCCTGGGGATGTGTAAATTGCAAGCACGGTGGCGCTCAAAGCGCTGCCCACCGCACCGCCGACCGTGCGTGCTACTTGATTGACTCCTAGTGCGCTCCCTGTTTCGTGTGGTGGGACCGCGCTGACGATGAATGCCGGCATCGCGGCGAAGGTGAACCCGATCCCGAGGCCGGCTACCCCCATGAGTACGAACACGACCCATAGTTCGTCTCGACCGATCAGGAACAGCGTGAGCGCGCCGGCGAAGGCCATCGCACCGATCGGCATGATCATCGATCTGCTGATCCACCGTTCGGCCAGGGGAAGAAGTCTGTTCGCGAACACGCTCGTCAACGAGAACGGCACGAGTACGAGGCCTGCCACCATCGCCGACCGACCGAGTCCGTAACCAGTGTCGGACGGTGTCTGTACGAAGCGGATGACCGCCGATGACAGAACGAACATTCCGATACCGGCGAAAAGTCCGGTGACATCGGCAGTCAGGACCGCAGGTTTGGACAACAGCCGCAATTCCACGAGCGGGAATCGAGTCCGCAGCTCGTGGAAAGTCCAGCCCACGACGACTGCGAGGCCCACCGCTGCACATCCGATCGTCTGGAACGAAGTCCAACCCCAGTGGCTGCCGGAGGTGAGCGCAATCAGTAACAGAGTCAGGCCGATTCCGAGGAGTACCGCACCGACGATATCGAGCGGCTTGCGCGGTACGTGCCGACTGGAAGGTACCGACGTGATGGCACCGACCAACACTGCGAGCGAAGCCGCAGAGGCGACAACGAAGCACGCGTGGTAACCCCAGAGGTGGGCAATAACGCCAGTCAGGGGGTAGCCGAGACCAATGCCCGCTACCGCGGTCACCGACAATGCCGCAACGGTACGTTTGGCCTCGGCCGGTGTCAGGTGATCGCGCGCTACCGCCATCGCGAGCGGCGCGAGCCCCAGCCCGACACCTTGGAGGCCACGCCCGACGAGCAAGAGTGCGAGGTTGCTGGGGATCGCCGCCAGGACACAACCGATGAATACGACCGACAGCGCTCCGATGATCACGGGTCGTCGGTGGGGACCGTCTCCGAGACGGCCGAGGACCGGAACGGTAACCGCACCCACCAGCATCGTTATCGTCAGCGTCCACTGGGCACTTGTGAACGAAACCGAGTATGCGTCGGCAACGGTTGGGATCAATGGGGCGCCGACGCTGCTGACGATGGCGACGACGGTACAAATTGCGGCCAGGACCGGTACGAACCCGCGGGGGGGTGCGAGCTGATCCTCCGGTTTGTCATCAATCGATGTCATCGCTTGATGTTATACCGAGGTCGGCGCTCGGTCCGGACCGAAGTCATCTATCCGACCGTGACACGAGTCAGCTGGGCCTGTGGCTTTCGGATTCGGTTGCATTGTGTGTTCGAGGCGCGGATTACGGGTAGTTGCCTATGGCATCACACTCGAACAGCGGGAGCCTCGGATGAGCGAACTGACCTTTACCATCGGGCACGAGGAGTTGGTGATACGTCAGCGATGGGAAGTCGTCAGTATCGTCAACGACATTCTGATTGCCGTCTGGTTCATCGTGGGCAGTGTCTTGTTCTTCGGCGAGACGACTGCAGTCGCGGGCACATGGTTGTTCTTGATCGGCAGTGTCGAGCTCTTGATTCGCCCGATGATCAGGCTCGCACGACGCATCCACATCCAACGGGTCAGGCAGGGGACTGCTGTATCCGACACCAGTGACGACTACTGACCGAAGCGTGGGGTGTCGAGCGAGATCGGCGCCGACGCGATCAAAGTCCTGAGAGTCCCGGAATGCAAGGAGAAAACAGTGATTTTCATTGTCGTGAAGTTCGAGACGAAGCCCGAGTGGACGGAGCGCTGGCCCGAGCATGTAGCCGAGTTCACCGCAGACACCCGCGCCGAGGCAGGCAATTTATGGTTCGAATGGTCTCGGAGCCTCGAGGATCCATCCGTCTATGTATTGCTCGAAGCCTTCCGCGATGATGAAGCAGGCGGTGCACACGTCAACAGTGATCACTTCAAGAAGGCAATGAAAGAACTCCCGCGGGCTCTTGCGTCGACGCCCAAGATCGTCAGCCAGACCGTGGATGCTTCCGGCTGGGGCGCGATGGGCGAAATGTCGGTCGACGCTCAGTAGTCGCAGGGGCGGTTGAGTTTCGTGATGGTTTCGACCCCGACAGCGCATTCGGCTACGAAGCCTCGAATTCTCTGATTTCCGTTTTGCGTGAGATGAGTCACGGAATGGTGCTCCGAAGAGAAACTCTACCCCTAGGGGAGAGTAGGTTCGGGAACAGTGCTTTCCTGGGTCGCCCGTCCTGGGAGGTTGCGCTCGACACCGACGAGTGTTCAACACCTCGCATCTTCGGATCACCCCCACATTCCTCGACAGAGAATGGAGCATTTATATGGCTTCCGCGGCCACCGCAGTTCAGACGATCGAACCGCAATGGACGGTGTGGTCTGCGCTGCGATCGCCGAGGCGGTTACGGATCGAGGTTCTCGCCGGGCTGGTGGTGGCGTTGGCTCTGATTCCAGAGGCGATCTCGTTCTCGATCATTGCCGGCGTCGACCCGCGTGTCGGGTTGTTCGCGTCGTTCACCATGGCGGTGACCATCTCGATCGTAGGGGGCAGACCTGCAATGATTTCGGCTGCCACCGGTGCAGTGGCCTTGGTCATCGCGCCATTGGTGCGGGACTACGGCGTCGAGTATCTGATCGCGACAGTCATTCTCGCCGGGGTGCTGCAGATCCTGCTCAGCGTGGTGGGGGTCGCCAAATTGATGCGGTTCATCCCACGCAGCGTCATGGTGGGATTCGTCAATGCGCTGGCGATACTCATCTTCATCGCCCAGGTTCCGCACCTTCTCGGGGTTCCCTGGCTGGTGTACCCCATGGTTGCGATCGGGATCGTAGCAATGGTGTTCTTGCCCAAGTTGAGCACCATCGTTCCTGCGCCGCTGGTCGCGATCGTGTTGCTGACGGCGGCGACGATCGTGTTCGCGCTGAACGTTCCGAATGTCGGTGACGAAGGGGAACTTCCGTCGAGTTTGCCGTCGCTACTTCTTCCTGACGTCCCTGTCACGTTCGAGACGCTGAAGATCATCGCCCCGTACGCTTTCACGATGGCCATCGTCGGTCTTCTCGAGTCGCTGATGACTGCGAAATTCGTCGACGACATCACCGACAGTCACTCGAACAAGACCAGAGAGTCCTGGGGTCAGGGTGTCGCCAATATCGTCACCGGATTCTTCGGCGGTATGGGGGGGTGCGCGATGATCGGGCAGACGATGATCAACGTCAAGACCTCCGGCGCACGAACTCGGATCTCGACGTTCCTCGCAGGCGTGTTCTTGCTGATTCTCGTCGTCGGTCTAGGCGACATAGTCTCACTGATCCCGATGGCCGCGTTGGTGGCGGTGATGATCATGGTTTCGGTCGGCACCTTCGATTGGCACAGCATCGCCCCAGCGACGTTGCGGCGGATGCCCACGAGCGAAACCCTCGTCATGGTCGCCACGGTCGCGGTCACCGTTGCGACCGACAATCTCGCCTACGGGGTTGCGGTCGGCGTCCTGACCGCGATGGTCTTGTTCGCGCGACGCGTCGCGCATCTGACCGAGGTCGTCGATGTGGCACACCCGGACCCAGACACCCGCGTCTACGCAGTGCATGGTGAGTTGTTCTTCGCCTCCAGCAACGACTTGATCTATCAGTTCGATTACGTCGGTGACCCTGCCAATATCGTCATCGACATGTCGTCCTCACACATCTGGGATGCGTCGACCGTCGCGACTCTCGATGCGATCACCACCAAATACGCAGCCAAGGGGAAGACCGCGACCATCGTCGGGTTGAACGAGGCCAGCGCACAGCGACTCGGGCTGCTGAGCGGGAATCTCGGCGCAGGGCACTGACGGGTTCACGCGTGCAAAGAAGGAGCTATGCGGATATGCCTCAACGCCAAGACGACGCGGCACATATGCAGATCGGCAACGTCGCAGCGCGAACCGAACTGTCCATCAAGACGATTCGTCACTACGACGATGCGGGCTTGGTGACTCCGTCGGCGCGAAGTAGAGGCGGGTTCCGCTTGTACACCGAATCAGATGTGCAGCGGTTGCTCGTCATACGGCGCATGAAACCACTGGGATTCACGCTGGGGGAGATGCGCGAACTTCTTGCCGCTCTCGACGCGCGAGCAGATGGATCCGCCGACCACGAGATACGAGCAACTGCCGAGCGATACGTCGACGAATGCCATCGTCGCGCCGAAACCACGTGCGCTGAATTGCGAACACAGCTCGCTTACGCCGAAGAATTCACTGCACTCCTTGCGCAGCCCTGATCGTCACACTCCGGCAACACCCAACAGTTGTCCGATCAGGTAGGTCACGATCATGGCCAGCGCGCCGCCGATGACGATGCGCCACATTGCAGGGCCCGGCCTCGAACCGCCCAGGCGCGCGCTGACCTGGCCGGTCAATGCCAGCGCCAACAGAACCGCCACGAAGGTCACCGGAATTCGAGCTGATGCCGGTGGCGCGAGTATCGCAATGAGGGGCAACGCTGCGCCCAAAGTGAAGGACAGAGCAGACGACAGTGCCGCCTGAATCGGGCTGGTCAGGTTATCCGGGTCGATATGGAGTTCGGCGTCGACGTGCGCTGCGAAAGCGTCGTGCTCGGTGAGTTCGTGAGCGACGGTCAGGGCAGTTGCCCGGCTGAGCCCCTTGCTTTCGTAGATCGAGGTCAGCTCTTCGAGTTCCGCGTCGGGATCATCACGCAGCTCCATTTCCTCCTTGGCCAGTAGGGACCTTTCGCTGTCCCGTTGGGTGCTCACCGACACGTACTCGCCGAGTGCCATCGACACGGCACCTGCGACAAGACCGGCGACGCCTGCGGCGAGTATCGGTCCCCGCTCGGACGAAAGTGCCGCAACGCCGACGACGAGTCCTGCCGTGGAGACGATTCCGTCGTTGGCGCCGAGCACACCCGCGCGCAGCCAATTGAGCCGTGACGTCAGACCGTCGTCGTGCTGTTCCCCAGGGTGGGCTGCGTACTTCTCATCGCCTAAGCCGTTCGACTCGCTCATTGCGCAAACGCTAGTTTCGATCTCGGATGCGCGCCAGCAATGTAAGGCTTCCCGTAGTCCGTCTGGCGGCTGTCGCCCGTGCCCCCCTCGCCTCATCGGTGTTGTCATTCGGAGTAGGAGGACTCATGATTCGAAGCGCAGGCTGCGGGGTAAACCCCGGACTGCCCCACTGTCAGCTTTGCAGCGGAAGCAAAGCACACAGTCAGGTGTGTCGTTCGCACTCTGGTGTCGAGTAGATCGGGTAAGGACCTTATGTCACGTACACGTATTCGCGTGGTGGAGCGCGGGCCCATGCTTGTGGACGGTCCGGTGGAGATCACCATGCCCGACGGATCCCAGGTTGTATCGGATCGCAGTGTCGTCGCGCTCTGCATGTGTAAGCGGAGCAAGATCTATCCGTTCTGCGACACCAGCCACCGTGCTCGCCGAGAGCGGACACCCGCAGCGACGATCGGTCGAGCCGTCGACGACGCCGTCGAGTAGACCGGCTCGCCGCTTGACACCGAGGCGGGCCGTCGAAGCACTGCCCGAACTTTTGAAGACCACCGTCAAAAGTCGACGATTGCCGAGATGTGCGTCTCCAAATTGATTCGCACCCTTCCCGACGGCGGCGGCGTGCCCAATCCGAAAGCGCGCACAACTGCCGCAACCGAGGCGCCGCCGAGTGCGACATCGCTGCCGAGTTGGGGCCAAGTGGACAGCGACACTCCGATTTCCGGTAGCGAAGCGAGCATCCGGGGAGTCAGTTTCGTGGGGTCGAGAATCCGCGCAGCCATCGGTGCTTTCTGCTCCGGCGTGATGTCAGCCAGGGAGCGGGCATCGAGATCTCCGAGGAGGCCGTGTAGCAACGGTCTGGTCGGTTCGAGATCGAATCGCTCGACATCGAGTATTCCGCCGTCGCTGGTCTCCATCAAAACTGGTATGCCTCGACTTCTGGCGGCCTCACGGAGAGTCAACTTCGCGTCGAGCGAATCGCATTCGTCGATGACGATATCGAGTCCGTCCATGAACGTGTCCATACTGGAGGCGATCAGACCTTCGGGGTGCGTAACCACTGTCAGGTATGGATCGAGTTCGGCGATTCGGCGTGCCGCGACCGTGGTCTTGTTGATGTCGAGGTCGAACACCGATGCCGGGACTCTGTTGAGATTGGACAGGTCCAGGACGTCGAAATCGGCGAGTCTGAGCTCACCGCACAGCCCTTCGATAGCGATGGTGTGCGCCACGGCATGCCCCACGCTGAGCCCGACGACTCCGACGCGCAGTTCGGTCATCCGCTCCTGCTCGGAGAGGGTGATTTTGTTTCTGTTTCGGTCCAGTCTCAGAGTCCGAAAGCCTTTCGGCCCGAGAAGCTTCACAAGGGAGTTTCTCCACGGATAGTGAATCCACCGTTGTGGCTCGTCGAGGACCTCTGCCGATGGGCTCGGCAAAAGACCCATCAACGATTCGAGTTGGTTTTGTGATGCATCGAGAATCCGCATTCCGGGTAGGGCCGCTAGTTCCTCGACGGTCGCTATATCGCTCTCGAGGGCCGAATTCAGTATCCGATGTTCTGACACGTGGCTCTCACTCTTCTCGTTCGGACGCTCGAGCAGGTGCTCCGCTGTCGTCAAGATAACCGATCCAGGTGCGCTCAGTGTTCACTGAGGTCCGATACGACTGCGAAATCGGTGTCGAAAGTCTTGACAGAGTGTGTCGTTGGTACCGGAAATATCATTTTCCGCAGTGCTGGGACAAAGATTTACGACCTTCGAACAGTCAAATGTTGCACGACCAGGAAGAATTACCTGGTTGCCACTTGGCAACTGAACTGTCGGCGCCCGATGGCGTCGGCTTTCGCCCCCCTAGCCGGGGACCTTTGGAACCCGGTATGTCTTCTTAGGAGAAACCGTGTCTGCACCTACGACAGTCGATTACCGAACTGCAACCCCTAGCGCGAACTGGGGTTCGCGTGCCGCTCGGTCGAAGCTTGCAGGGATGCGTCGGCCCGTCGACGCATTATTCGGCCCGAGATTCAGCCACTGTGAGGGATCGATGACTCTCGTTGCGGCGATGCCTTCTGCAGCGCCGGAACTCTGGACGAGGTATGTCGACGGTGCTTGGTCGTCGTACTCGCGCCATGGTGTGACGTGTGCTCTCGACATCGACGAAGTGGAATCGGGCGCGACGACGGCGTTGTTCTATGTCGTTCTCGGACCTGACGGGGAGATGCTCGGTGGTGTTCGGGCGCAGGGTCCTTATACCTATGTCGAGCAGTCTCATGTGTTGACCGAATGGGCGGACTCACCGGGGCTCGACGTGGTCAGAGGTCAACTCCGGACTCGACTTCCGCACGGAATCATCGAGATGAAGAGCGCGTGGGTACGAGAGGGAGCGCCGGCGCGGGTGATTTCGGGACTGTTGGCGAGAACGGCGCTGCCGACGATCGAACTGACGGGGAGCAGGTATTTGTTCGCAAGTGCTGCCGACCATGTGCTTCGTCAGTGGGAAACATCCGGAGGGCGAATCGACACAACTGTGCCGGCTGCTGCGTACCCCAGTGATCAGTACCGCACGCGCTTGATGTGGTGGGATCGGGAGACGATTGCACGAGAAGCACATGCGGAGGTCTGGGGCCTTATGGAAAGCGACGCGCGTGCGTTGACCGGAAACGGCTATCACTCTTCTGCAGTCGCATAGTGGACATCAAAGCTTCGACTGCGGGGAACTATCTTCGAGGGGATAACGATTCATCGGACTGCCGCGTCGAGTTCCACGTGACCATTATTGTCCCGGCGTGTGACGCACGGTCACGGCCACTGGATTTGGCGGCGTAGAGGGCGTTGTCGGCGGCGTGCATGAGTGTATCGATGACTTGCTCGACGTGGGGGCTCTCTAATTCACCGTCGATGTTGAGCCTGGGATCGAGGACGGCACGTACGTCGGCAGTGACCGATCCGATACTGACGGTGACCTCGCATTCGGAGCGGACACGCTCGAGAATGTTCGATTCGAAACAACGGCTTTCGGTAAGGGGAGTCAATACGAGAAATTCTTCGCCACCGATGCGAGAGACGATCGTTCCTTTCGATCCTGTCTCCTCGGTTGCATGAACGAGGGCATCCGCAATTGTCACGAGTATGAGATCGCCTGCAGCGTGGCCATGACTGTCGTTCACGGCCTTGAAATGGTCGATGTCGATGACATGGGCGGACAACTGACTGCGACTGTCGCACGTACGGTCGAGCAACGCTTCTACCTGTGTCATCATGCCGCGGCGATTGAGCAGACCGGTAAGTGGATCGGTATTCGCCAGAACGTTGAGGCGCTTGTTGACGGTGAGTAGAGACCGGCGAAGCGTCGCGATCAGAATTACCGGTACCAGCACCGACGTTGCTCCGGCGCCGATAGCGACGATAGTGACCGCAACGCCGGAGGACGAGAGACTGACGGCCGACAACCACGTCGCCATTGCCACCGAGCCTGTGGTGAGAGCAGCGGTCATGCGGGGCGACGAGCCGGACGCTGCAATCGCAGGTACGACGGCGAGCAATGACGTCACTGCCCGCGTACCTGCAGGATCGGCGATGAGGTAAGCCGAAATTGCGACACCGATCATGCCACCCGCACCGAGCACGGCGAACTGGTTATCTGTCAGTTTGCCGACATGCACGGCGTACAGCACGGTAATCGCGGTGAAGACGACGATCGCGGTCAGGAGGGGTAGCGCGCCGTCGCGAAGGAACGACGGTGAGATCAGCGCAATTGCCAGTAGCGGCAGCGCCCCAGAGGCGCTCGTGATCACCATCGTTGTCCGCGTGTCGAATCGCGTCCAGAACGACTTCGATTCGGACTTGTTTCGGCGCAAGGTTGCGCTCATGTATCAATAGCCTCGGTTCGCCGCCTGATGTAGCCGACAGCATATCGCGGGGACAGTCAGCCCGACGATCTTGATGCCCCGGCGCGCTGGACTTTTCTATCGTCGTGAAGGCAGGCTAGGTCGCGAGCGGGGTTTGCGGCGAGGACTGAATCAGTAGACGTTTGATCACCTTGCCGGTTGCTGTCCGCGGAAGCTCGTCGAGAAACGTGACGTCGCGAGGCACCGAGAATCGGCTCAGCCGATTTCTGATGTAGAGACGAACCATGTCATCGTCCAGTCCTGCGGCGCCGCGCATCACGACGAATGCGGCCAGCCTCTGACCGTATTCCTTGTCCGATACACCTACCACTGCGACCTCGCCGACTTGTGGAAGATGAGCAATCGCATCCTCGACAGGACCAGGAAAGACGTTCTCTCCACCTGAGATGATCATCTCGTCGTCCCGGCCGCTGACGAACAACCGGTCGTTGCAGTCCAGGTAGCCCAGATCGCCGGTGTCCATCATGTCCGCCCCCAGGCCCGCTGTGACAGCAGGCGTAGCGCCGTTGGTATATCCGTTGAACAGCATGTCGTTACCAACGAAAATTCTACCGACAGAGCCTCGCGGAACCGGATTACCGCCGCCGTCGAGAATGGCCACAAGAGTTCCAAGTGGCGGCTTTCCGGCCGTCGTAGGAGCAGCTCTGAGATCGGCAGGTCCAGCGACCGTTGCCCACGACACCTCTGTAGAGCCGTAGAAGTTGTACAGAACGTCACCGAATGTGTCCATGAAGCGGGTGACCATGGAGCCTGCCAGAACCGATCCGCTGCAAGCCACTACCCGCAGACTCGAGGTGTCGTACCGCGCGCGGACGTCCGCGGGTAACTCGAGGATGCGTTGGAGCATGATCGGCACCGCGATGAGCGAGGTACAACGATTATCTGCAATCGCCTGCAAGCAGGATTCGGGTTCGAATCTGTCCTGCAACACAACCGTCGACTGCAGCGGTGTACTGAGCTGAAGTGCAGCAAGACCCCAGCTGTGGAAAAGTGGCGCGGCAATCATCATTCGCTCGTTCACCCGCAGCGGCATCTTCGACAACATCGCCGCGATCGTTCCGAACCCTTTGGCAGTGGGGCGGAATGCGCCTTTGGGAGTTCCGCTCGTTCCGGAAGTGAGAACAACCAATGTTCCCGGATGCTCAGGCCGAACGAATGTCGCGGACGGGGGTGCTACCAGCTGCTCGAGCAGCCGCCTACCCGGCACGGTCGAGCGCGAGGAGAGGCCGATTCTCGGCACCTCCTGGGCCACATGCGAGACGATCGAGTCGAACTCGTCGTCAGCGAACAAGGCCTTCAACTGATGGTGGTCGGCGATACTTTCGATTTGGCGTGCTGCCAAGCCGGTGTTCAACAGCACCACGTCTACCCCGAGCAATCCGCAGGCGACGGTGCACTCGGTCATTGCGATGTGATTGCGCGCCAAAACCCCGACGGCGTCACCGGAGCGAAGACCCATCGCGTACAAACCCGCAGCTATGCGGTGTGACCGTTGATGTACCTCTGCGAACGTTCGGGTTCCTCGGTCGTCGATAAGTGCGATGGCGTCCGGTGATGTCGCTGCGGCTGCCCCGAACCCGCCGCCCAGCGTGAAACCCCATTTGGATAAAGAATTCAGTTGCCTAAATGCGAGATCTGGGCGTGCTGTGCGGATGACACCGGTTTTGTACATTGTCTTGGCGATATCGAGTTGCACAGTCCGGGAGTTACCCGAGCCGGAGAGAACAGAGGTCTGCTTCCCCGCCAGGTAGTCGGCAAGGTGCGCGAACCCCGCTCGCAACCAATCGCATACAACGCTGTTGCGGTCGGGAACACGCGAGTACGCACCGTTCAGAGATGCTTTGAACACGGTCACTTCGACTGTGCATCGCCCCGGCGAATCCTCGGTGAGGTGGACATTGACGAATCCGCCGGAATCGAGATGAGTGATCGACATCGTCGTTCTCACGTAATCGAGATCGAGACGCAAAGCGTGATCGATGCTGTCGGCCCTTGCCGTGAACGCTCCCGGAATCGACTCCGAGACAGGCAGGCAGGACTCGATTCCCATGAAGAACCGGCAATACCATTCCGGCGCAGTCACGATTTCCCAGACTTGATCTTTCGAATGCTCGAAGTCGATGGTCACATCGATCACGTCGGACAACATAGCTGTTCCGCCCCCAGTCAGACGTGCGCCCCACCAGTGCGGGGATTGCTTGATCCGAACCCAATATCGGATGGTAGACGGCAACTGGCACGCCTGAGCAGCGTTCGGTAAAGGTTTTTCAGATCAGGCTGGACGCGCCCGAGTGCCACGCTGTAAGTACTCGGTCACCCAGCGCAGCGTCCACAAAATCGAGTGCACGCATCCCGAAGACGATGTCGGACTCGAGATGGGGTTCTGTACGAATGAGGCCGCCGACGACGTCGTGACGCAATAGTTGCTCGTGCACGGCGTCTGCCTCGACGTGCTCGGCGTAGAAATCGATGCAGGCCTGCGGTGCCCCCAGCCGCGCCAGGCCGGTAACCAACCGCTGTGACCCGGGCGAGGACGTGATCTCAGTGGCAGCGAAATGCCCGACCGTCGCACCGCGCAGTCCCCGGTGCAGACCGAAGAGCGACATCAAATTGACCCACGCGAGCGTCTCGGCAGGCACTCGATCGGTATATCCGAGGTAAGTCGAATCCAGGTCGGCGGCATCCATGAGGTCTGCCCACAACTTCTGATGTACTCGCTCACCGCGCCCGCCGCCGTACTCGTCGAACTCGACCGCGACGTACGACGCTTTTGCTTGTCCGTGCAGCCGAGGGATCGCCCATGCGTGCGGGTCGGCTTCCTTGAGATGGTAGATCGACCGGTGAACGAAGTACTCGCGCACGTGTTCCCACGAACCTTCGTCGCGCAGATACCAGGAGGGCCCGGTACCCGAAGAATGCGCTACGGACAAGTACTCCATTTCGGCAATCGCGTCGTCGCCTGGCTCGACGCTGTCGCGGAGATACGACATGAACGACTCTTCCAAGCCTGCGCGGAATCGCAGCACATCCGGATCCCATTCCCAGCGGTCGTCGACTCCGGCGAAGCCTCGATAGTGCAACTCGTAGCAGGTGGCCAACGCCACATGGAGGTCCCGAGACATCGGATCCACTCCACCGGCAGTCGGGGGCGCAGTTGTCGACTTACCGGTGATGAAGTCCATGACACCGGCCGACAAGGGACCACAGGGTGCAGGTAGGGGAGGCGAAGAAACGAGTGCAGTACTTGTCATCGGACCTGTTTACCCCTTCCGGCCGAAGCCAATCTCCTCTCGGACGTCGGAGCGGAGATCGGCGAGAGCGGAGATCGGCGAGAGCGAAGGCCGCCCGACACAACGGGGTGAACCCGCTGCGCCGGACGGACGAATATTCTGCTCAGACCAGATCGAAGCGATCCAACTGCATTACTTTGTCCCACGCAGCGACGAAGTCGTGCACGAACTTCTCGCGGGCATCGTCCGACGCGTAGACCTCGGCCAGGGCGCGCAGTTCGGAGTTCGAGCCGAAGACGAGGTCGTTACGGGTACCGGACCACTTCACTTCTCCCGTCGCCGCGTCCTTGCCCTCGTAGATGCCGTCCTCCGACGTGGGAACCCACTCTGTGCCCATGTCGAGGAGATTCACGAAGAAGTCGTTGGTCAAGGTTCCCGGACGCGTCGTCAGGACTCCGTGTTCGGACTTTTTGTGGTTTGCTCCCAGCGCTCGAAGACCGCCGACCAGCACTGTCATCTCGGGCGCACTGAGAGTCAACAGGTTAGCTTTGTCGACCAAGGAGTACTCGGCCGGAAGACGCTGACCCTTGCCTACGTAGTTGCGGAATCCGTCCGACTTGGGTTCGAGAGCGGCGAACGACTCGACGTCGGTCTGGTCCTGGGCTGCATCTGTACGCCCCGGAGTGAACGGCACCGTGACATCGTGGCCGGCGCTCTGCGCGGCATCTTCGACGGCGGCACATCCGCCGAGGACGACGAGGTCGGCGAATGATATTTTCGCTGTTCCCGCAGCATCGAAGGTCTCCTTGATTCCTTCCAGAACACGAATCGCGTTTGCCAGTTCGTCCGGTTCGTTGACCTCCCATCCGGCCTGTGGCTGCAGGCGAAGACGCCCACCGTTGGCGCCTCCACGCTTGTCACTGCCCCGAAACGACGACGCTGCAGCCCATGCTGTGGAAATCAACTGTGGTCCGGTCAGCTCCGAAGCGAGGATGACGCTCTTGAGTTTTGCGATGTCTGCTTCGCCGACCGGTTCATGATCGCGCGCCGGGATCGGGTCCTGCCACAGGAGGGTCTCGCTGGGAACCTCGGGACCGAGGTAGCGGGAGACCGGCCCCAGGTCACGATGGGTCAACTTGAACCAGACCTTCGAGAACTCCTCGGCCAGTTCCTCAGGGTGATCGAGCCAACGTCGAGTGATCTGCTCGTAGATCGGGTCGACGCGCATCGCGATGTCACTGGTCAGCATCATCGGAGCGTGCCGCTTGGCAGGGTCGGCGGGGTCGGGAACGAGATCGGATGCAGCACCGTCCTTCGGACGCCACTGCCAAGCACCACCCGGACCCTTGTGGACCTCCCACTCGTAGCCGTACAGCGTTTCGAGGAAAGTGTTGTCCCAGGTCGTCGGAGTCGGCGTCCAGGTACCTTCGATGCCACTGGTGATGGCATCTGCGCCGACGCCCGTGCCGTAGCTGTTCTTCCAGCCGAGACCCATCTGCTCGAGCGGTGCGGCCTCTGGCTCTGGGCCTATGTGTGGCTCAGGATCGGCTGCACCGTGAACTTTGCCGAAGGTGTGGCCGCCAACTGCCAACGCAGCGGTTTCGATATCGTTCATCGCCATCTTGCCGAACGTGTCGCGGATATCGACGGCGGAACCCGCGGGATCGGGCTCGCCGTTCGGGCCCTCGGGGTTGACATAGATCAGACCCATTTGGACAGCGGCCAGAGGATTCTCCAGTTCCCGCTCGCCCGTGTAGCGCTCGTCGCCGAGCCATGTCTGTTCCGGTCCCCAGTACACGTCCTCGTCGGGCTCCCAGACGTCGACGCGGCCTCCGGCGAATCCGTAGGTCGGCAATCCCATCGATTCGATCGCCACGTTTCCGGTGAGGACGATGAGATCGGCCCACGAGAGCTTGTTGCCGTACTTCTTCTTGACAGGCCAGATCAGTCTGCGAGCCTTGTCGAGACTGGCGTTGTCCGGCCAGCTGTTCAGCGGAGCGAATCTTTGCATCCCCGCGCCAGCACCGCCGCGTCCGTCCTGGATCCTGTACGTGCCCGCTGCGTGCCAGGCCATACGTACGAAAAATGGTCCGTAGTGACCGAAGTCCGCGGGCCACCATGGCTGTGAGTCCGTCATCAAGGCCGCAAGGTCGGCCTTGACCTCGGCCAGATCGAGCTTGGCGAACTCAGCGGCGTAGTCGAAGTTATCGCCCATTGGGTTACCCACAGCCGGGTTCTTCTTGAGAATCCGTAGGTTGAGGCTCTGCGGCCACCAATCACGATTGCTCGAACCCTCACTCGGGTGTAGCTGCCGATCATGAAGAACTGGGCAGGCGCCTCCCTCTTGGGGCTGGTCCTGGTTCATCTCTTTTTCGCGAGTGGTGTGGTCTTCAGACACGAGATTCCTTCCGGGGCTGGCGGATCGAACCGATCATGATTGTGATCGTGAACTCTGTGGGGGCGCGCAATCGGGGCAGATGCCCCAGAACACGACCTCGGCTTCGTGTACTGCGAATCCTCGAGTGTCGGACGCGGTGAGGCAGGGAGCCGATCCGACCGTGCAATCGACGTCGGAGATGGCCCCGCACGAGGTGCATACGAGGTGATGGTGATTGTCGCCGACTCTGGACTCGTACCGCGCCACGGAACCGGCGGGTTGGATGCGGCGAACGAGCTGTGCGGCAGTCAAGGCGCTGAGCACGTCGTAGACGGCTTGCCTGGAGACGACCGGCAGTTCAGCGCGAACTACGGCATGTATGGACTCGGTGTCCGAGTGCGGGTACGTGTGCACCGCGTCGAGCACCTCGATGCGAGGGCGCGTGACACGAAGTGCTGCATCGCGCAACATCTCCCGGTAGTTGGGCCTCGAAGTCACCCCTGTGATACGACTCTCATTTCTTGAACAAGTCAAGTATTCGACCGATACCCGCCTATACCTCGGAAGGACTCTCGGGTCATCGCCGCACCCAGTTCGAAGTCCCCGTCGATCTCGAACTCGTGGTAGACAGATCGCGTTCGGATGAGCGTTCGAGGTCGGGTGGTCGGAGATGGTGGGCAACAGCAGCGTGTGGTCGCGCCCGAACCAATCGATGCGCCCGTCGTCGATCGTCAGCGTCCTGTTCGTTCTCGGCATGGTGACCGGTTGGCTTTTGCTGTACTCGGTCAGCATTCTCGGTGCGCTCTGGAGAATGCGGGAGCCCAACGCGCCTGCCCCGGTGCTGAGCGTGTCGGATCAACGTGCCGACCTCATTGCGCTGGCGGTCCAGATGTCGTTGGGGTTGATAGCGATCGGGCTGACTCTTGTCCTGCGGCGACGCACTCTCGCTACTGTGTTACCCGAGCGCCAGGGAACTGCTCTCGATGCGTCCATCGCATGGTGCGCGGCCATCGCAGGTGCATCAGCGGTCGTGTTGGTGCTCGGCCAGCTAGGTATTGCGCGGTTCGACTTCTCGGTGCCGGCGGTCGTGGAGTCACCCTGGCTGGCTGTCGCTTCCGCGTTGGCAACCGGGTTGCGTGAGGAGCCACTCCTAGCGGCGCTGCCCGTTCTCCTTCTCGCGGGTCGACTACCGATCGGATGGATCATGGTTCTCGCCGCCACCATGCGAGGCTTGCTCTACGTGTACTTCGGCTTCGGCGGGTTCGTGTGGGCATTCCTCTGGGGCGCAGCTGCGGTGTGGGTTTATTTCCGGTTCCGAAGGCTGTGGGTCCTGATACTTCTCCACGGTCTGGTGATGAACATGCAAGCCCTCGACCGCGTCATCGCCGACGACAATGCAGCGACCATTTTGCAATGGTGCAACATCCTGGTCCTTTTCGGTGCGTTGCTGTATTGGCTCGTACCACGTGCGCTCGACGCGGTGCTGCCGGGCGAATCGGCGATCCCTTCGATCGGTGGGCACACCGGCTCGGACGCGGTTGCCGTGCACGAAGTTCCGCCGACAGTGCAGCTTCCCACCGAAGATGCAGACAGAGTGTGACCGGTCGAGCGATCGAAAAAGATTGTGGGATATGGCAATGAGCACAAGTCGATCAGCCCGACGCCTCGGTGAGTCGTTGCCTGGCGTCGGTATATGTATGGGTGCCGGGGTAGGTATCACTATCGGCGTCGCCGTCGGCGGCGCGCCCGGTATAGCAGTCGGAATCGTTGTGGGCGCAAGTCTGGGACTGGTTGGAGGGTCGATCGCGTCGTTGTGGACCCGGTATTCGCGCGAGAGCTCGGCGTTGCGCGATGAGTAGGATGTAGCAACCGTTCCGCACACCGACCGAGGAGTTGTCGATGCCCGATTCCGACCAGCAGGTCGTTGCGGCGTTCGGCATCCATTCCGGTGGTTCCGGTGTTCGATCCGACGGCGAAGTCCTGTGGAACGTTCGCGGACAATATTGCGTCCCGACATGGATTCCGTCGTGATCGCGGACGAACGGTTGGAACGTTCGTCGATCGTGTCCGCATTATCGGAATTCGATTTTCGGCGGATGGCAGTCGGCGACATGCGAGCTGCCGCTGTGGCCATAGCCATCGGTGGTGAACCGTACCGACGACGGATGCTTCTCACCATGCGTCCCTCGCGTCTGCGCGCTCATCCGGGGCAGTTTGCTTTACCAGGAGGTGGCATAGACCCGGGGGAGTCGGCTGAGGATGCTTGCCTGCGTGAACTCGGCGAGGAGCTGAACGTGCATGTTTCTCCACACGACGTCCTTGGCAGGCTCGACGATTACGGCACTCGATCCGGGTATGTGATCACGCCGTTCGTCGTGTGGGTTGGCGATACGTTGAAGCAGGTCGTGCCGAACGTCGTCGAGGTCGAGATCGTGTACGAGGTCGAGGCCTCGGAGATCGATATAGACCCGAGATTCGTGGCGATCCCGGAATCCGAACGGCCCGTCATCCAATGGCCGTTCCGAGATTCGCTGGTACACGCGCCGACGGGTGCGGTCGTTCACCAGTTCCGCGAAGTCGTCTTCCATCGGCGTCATACTCGCGTGGCAGACTTCGAGCAACCGGTGTTCGCGTGGCGGTGACTTTTCACCCACGTGTGAATACCAATCCAGCCTCAATCAGGGCGTCGACGACAAAGAATCGAGGTGTGGGTGGTGAGCGATCCGGGTTCCGATGCCGATCTCAGTAGTCGGGTTCTCACTGTGCCGAACGTGCTCAGCACACTTCGGTTGCTGGCGATTCCACTGTTTCTCTATCTGCTCCTCGTTCCTGAAGCAGATGGATGGGCGCTGACAGTCCTGCTGCTCAGCGGTGCAACCGACTGGCTAGACGGAAAGCTTGCACGGGCGCTCGATCAGTCGTCGCAACTGGGCGCGCTTCTGGACCCGTTGGTGGACCGATTGTCGGTCGTCAGTGCTCTCGCTGTATTCGTTGCCCGTGGGATCATTCCGTGGTGGGTGGCCGCGATTCTGATCGGACGCGACGTCGTCCTCGCGGGTACTTTGCTGATCTACCGCCGACGCGGACTACCGCCACCCGAGGTGATTTATCTGGGTAAAGCAGCAACCTTCGTGATCATGATCGCCCTTCCTGTGCTGCTCGGTGCCACCGGAGAGTCGGTCGTGGCGGATGTGCTCACGCCGATCGGATATTCGCTGATCATTTGGGGGACCGCTCTCTACACGTGGACCGGAGTGCTCTACACCTACAAAGCATCGATCGTGGCGAAGACGATCCCGAAGAGCCAGAATCAACGTGTTTCGTGATGCGTAAACCACCGATACGCAACCCGACGCCTTCACTGCTGAAGTCGTTGATGAGCGAGCACCTCGACCCAGGGTATGCAGCCGCTTCGGCAACCAAATCGTCGAAATCCACTCGGTCCACTATGGACGTAGTCCTCGCCATCGTCGGCGTAGTTCTCATCGGCACCGTCTTCGGTGTGGCGCTATCTCGAGTCGACGTCCTCAGGTCGGACGCGTCCGGTCAAGCGCACGACTTGGTGGAGACGGTACGCGAGGCAGAAAGCCGGTCCGACGCGATGGAACGAACTCGGTCCACTCTCGCCGGTGAGGTCGAGTCAGCCCGGTCGAGCGTCTTACAGAGCGACAATGATGGCGCATCGATTCTGAGTTCACTGAGGAACATCGAGTCTGCGGCAGGTGCCGAAACTTCGTCCGGTGCGGGCATCTCCGTCGTGGTCACCGAGCCGCCTGCCTCGGCAAACCTGTCCGATGTTTCGCAGAAGAAACGCGGAAACTCGGCGGCCACCGTACTGGACCGAGATCTCCAAGTAGTCGTGAATTCACTGTGGGCGAGTGGCGCCGAGGCGATTGCCGTCGACGGTATCCGAATCGGCCCGAACGTCACGATCAGACAGGCGGGTGGCGCCATGCTGGTAGACAATCATCCAGTCTTCTCCCCGTACGCGATCGATGCGATCGGGTCGCCCGAGCAACTACAGGTTCGATTTGCGGTAAGTGATGCCCACCTGCGAATGTCAGCGCTCGCTCAGCTCTACGATGTCGGCTTCGAAGTGCGGTCCGAGGATTCACTCGAACTGCCCGCAGCGGCAGTCAGGACTGCCCCGCGTGTACAGCAGGAAGGCGGAAGGTGACACAGGAACGTAACGAAGGGGTAGCGGCAAACTCTATGTCCGACGACCGTGCTACACATGCTCTGAACAGGCGCGGCGGCGGGTTGGTTCTGCTGGCATTCCTGGCTCTCGGGATCGGGGTACTGATCGGAACCGTGTCCGGCCCGCAGATTCCCGGTGCAGTCGCTCCGTATCTACCGATCGCCGTAGTCGCTGCGCTCGATGCGGTCTTCGGCGGCCTCAGAGCGTATCTGGACGAAATTTTCGATTCCAAGGTCTTCGTAGTCTCGTTCGTCTTCAACGTGCTCGTTGCAGCACTCATAGTGTGGCTGGGAGATCAGCTCGGAGTGGGTACACAGCTATCGACGGCCATAGTCGTGGTTCTGGGCATCCGGATCTTCGGAAATGCCGCAGCCTTGCGCCGTCGACTGTTCGGAGCCTGACCGCAGTGGCACGAGAGGGAAGGCACGAGTTCCACGGTAATCGGCGCCGACGCAGGACGATTGTGTTCGGTTCGCTGACGATCGTGTTGATGATCGCCCTCGGGATCGGCTTGGCTGCGCAGGTTCGCGTGAACGACAGTGAGAATTCACTCGACAGCGCGCGCCCTGGAGATCTTCTCGTCCTTCTGGACAACTTGGGTCGTAGAGAAGCCGCGCTCCGTGAAGACATCACGTCGCTACAGGACACGCTGGCGACACTGCAGCAGGAGGACGGCGGCTCCGGTGCCGCGCTCACCGAAGCGCGCGCGCGTCTCGACGCCTTGTCGGTACTGGTAGGGACCGTTCCCGCGACGGGTCCAGGCATCGTGATGACGGTGGAAGACCCGCGCACCGGCGTCGGTTCGGAGGTCCTGGTGGACGCGTTGCAGGAGCTGCGAGCGGCAGGCGCGGAGACGGTGCAGATCGCCGGCAGTGACAACGATGGAGTGCGTATCGGATTGGACTCGTGGATAGCGGGAAGCGCAGGGGCGGTCGTCGTGGACGGGCAGAAGGTAAGTGCACCGTTCGTCTACACCGCAGTCGGTGATCCGGCGACGTTGGCCGCAGCATTGGATATTCCTGGCGGGGTGGTCGATACGGTAGCCAGGAATGGAGGTCAATGCCGGATTTTACAATCGGAGCAGGTCACCGTGTCCGCCTTGCGGGACCCATGATCACGTCAATACGCTCATCGAGCAAAACCCAGCATCACCGTCCGGTGAGCTCAGACGAAAGGACTGCCGAGTTGAGCGAGATCGAGCTGCCTGCCGATTTGTTCTACACACCTGAACACGAGTGGGTACAACGAGTAAGCCCATCCACCGTCCGCGTTGGTATCACCGACTACGCACAGGCGCAGTTGGGTGATGTCGTGTTCGTCCAGCTGCCCTCCGTCGGTGAGGAAGTCACAGCCGGCTCCTCCATGGGCGAGGTCGAATCGACCAAAAGTGTGTCCGACGTGTTCGCACCCCTGACCGCCAAAGTTATTGCCGTCAACGAAGTTCTGGAGGCAGATCCGGAAAAGGTGAATTCGGGACCCTACACCGACGGGTGGTTGGTCGAGCTGGAGGTCTCCTCGGTAGAGGTCTTGGACGCGGCAGTGTCAGAGATGCTCGATGCGGACGGATATGCTGCCATTACGACCGAGTAACTAGCGGACGCGAGCTGAAGCAACCGTCTACACCCATGCCCGTCCGCAAGGTACGGTCGTTGTTGTGCAGTTGTCGTGTCGGGGCGCAGGTCCGTAGGAACACAGAACAAGCAAACTATTTTGCGTCGACCGTGGTGTGAGTCGCCAGGGTGCAGAGGACTGAGAAGGAGAAACGGTGAGCGAGAACGACAACGACGGCATCTACGGAGAGTCGCCAGCGGAAACCACTTCGGTTTTTCGTGCGGATTTCCTGCAGGAGCTGGACAACTCGGCGACGAGCCAGACCTCGGAGGCCCCGGTGTCGGGTGTGGAAGGCCTGCCCGTCGGATCTGCTCTTCTCGTCGTGAAGAGGGGACCCAATGCAGGGTCACGATTCCTACTGGACCAGCCGACGACTTCTGCCGGCCGTCATCCGGACAGTGACATCTTCTTGGACGATGTCACTGTGAGTCGGCGTCATGCCGAGTTCCGTCAGGACGAGAACGAGTTTCAGGTGGTCGACGTCGGAAGCCTCAACGGAACTTATGTCAACCGCGAGCCTGTCGACTCGGCTGTGCTCACCAACGGTGACGAGGTCCAGATCGGCAAGTTCCGCCTGGTATTCCTGACCGGTCCACGCGGCGGCGCCGGATCCCAGGTCGGCGAATCGTCTGCGGGTGCGGGCAGCCAGTGACCGCCGTCGGGCAGCAGTCTCCCGGGGGGATGTCGATTGGCTCCGTCCTCGATCGACTTCGGCCCGACTTTCCTGACGTCACGATTTCGAAGATTCGATTCCTCGAAGCGGAGGGGTTGATTTCGCCCGAGCGCACAGCGTCCGGATATCGCCGTTTCTCCATCGCCGATTGCGAGCGGTTGAGATATGTATTGACGGCGCAGCGAGATCAATACCTTCCGCTGAAGGTGATCAAAGAGCAGCTCGAAGCCATCGACAGTGGTGTTGCACGCGTCGAGCGTGCAGAGGACGCGCCTCGTAGACCCCGTGGCCTCAGTATTGCTCCCGGTGAAGTGTCGCCTGAAGAGTTTCTCGCTGATCGTGAGGTCAGAGTCAGCAAGGCTGACCTCATGGAACGAGCGGGTGTCGACGAGACTTTCGTAACCGAACTCATTCGCGGCGGCCTACTGACGCCGGGTCAGGCCGGTTTCTACGATGAGGGCTCGATAACCCTTGCGCGGACTGCGAAAGCGATGTTGCAGTTCGGTCTCGAGGTTCGGCACCTACGAGCCTTTAAATTGGCTGCCGATCGGGAAGCCGGTTTGGTAGCGCAAATCGCCGGACCAGTTGCGAAGGGCCGAGATGCGGGAGCGCGGGACCGAGCCGAAGAAATGATCAGAGAGCTGGCTGCGCTGTCATTGACGCTGCACACTTGTCTGGTCAAGGCCGCGGTGCGCGGTGCGCTCGATCGCTGAGCGTTCGCCTCGTTTCCTGTTCATCCCTAGGCCACCCTCCGCATGGCGGTCGATTCCAATAGACTCGGCTGCAGTAGGCGGACCCAGACCTGCGGCCCGATTTTCAACGCATATGGGAGGCAGAGGCAATGAGTGAGATGCGTGTTGTCGGTATTCGTGTCGAGCAGCCTCAAAATCAGCCCGTCCTGCTGCTGCGTGAAGCCGATGGAGAGCGGTATCTGCCGATCTGGATCGGGCAGACCGAAGCGGCGGCCATTGTGCTCGAGCAGCAGGGCGTGCAACCGGGCAGACCCCTGACGCACGACTTGATCAAGGACTTGATCGGCGCTTTGGGACACACGTTGAAGGAAGTTCGCATCGTGGACCTTCAGGAGGGCACGTTCTATGCGGATCTGGTCTTCGACAAGGACATCCGTGTTTCGGCCCGTCCATCGGATTCTATCGCGATCGCGTTGCGGGCCGGCGTACCTATATTTGCCGATGAGCCTGTCCTTTCCGAAGCCGGACTCCTGATGCCTAACGAGCGCGAGGACGAAGTCGAGAAGTTCAAGGAGTTTCTGGAATCGGTTTCACCGGATGATTTCAAGGCCACGGACGGCTGAACTGATCGATTCGGTAACGGAAGAGTCTCAACCTCAACTTTAGGTTCAGGTTTACGGCGCGTTGCGTTGATTGTCCCTCCTCGGCCCCATAGCGTTCCCCATGTGAAGTACAGAAGTCGACGATCGTGTGTCGTTGGTTCGCGCCGAGGCGTACTCTTGCCGGGTACGCGGAGTGGATTTCACGCAGAAGTACACCGGGATCACTCCCGGTCGGACCTCTATCGTCGTCATGGTCCGAACAGCAGCGTCGAGACATCCGAAGAGGGAGCAAGTAAGTGGAAGATCAGCCGCAGGGACGCCACCACGGTTCATCGAGCATTGTGCCGGACGACGCTGAATCGGTGGACACCTCGAACGCAGATCTGCCGACGCAGCCTGCGGCAGACGCCACGGTGACACCCTTCGTGCCTGATTTTCAGCCGGGGCTGTTCCCGGATGACTCCGTTCCGGACGAACTGGTGGGCTACCGAGTTCCGAGTGCATGCCAGATAGCGGGAATCACCTATCGTCAACTCGACTACTGGGCTCGTACTGGGCTGGTAGTTCCGTCCATTCGCAGCGCAGCTGGTTCCGGTAGTCAACGCCTTTACTCCTTCAAGGACATGCTGGTTCTGAAGATCGTCAAGCGCTTACTCGACACTGGCATTTCGTTGCAGAACATACGAGTCGCGGTAGATCACCTTCGTAAGCGCGGCGTCGGAGATTTGGCAAACATCACCCTGTTCTCCGACGGCACCACTGTGTACGAGTGCACGTCCGCGGAGGAAGTAGTCGATTTACTGCAGGGCGGCCAAGGGGTCTTCGGTATCGCCGTCAACGGAGCGATGCGCGAACTGACCGGTCTTATTGCCGACTTCCCAGCCGAGCGTGCAGACGGCGGAGAGTCCGAGGCGAGTCCCGAGGATGAGCTCGCCTCCCGCCGCAAGACTCGGGCCAGCTGCAAGACAGGATAGACTTCGAGCGTCGCGCTTGCGCGGGAGAGTTCCGGGGCAGCCAGTCTCGGACGCCGAAGGAGCAATACCTCCCCGTCAATCTCTCAGGCACACGGACCGTGTGAGCTTCGACGTCTCTGGAAAGTGATGGGAGCACCCATCCGCCCAAGGTGAAAAGACGTTCGGACAGCTCCTAGGGTCCGGATCGGCTGAATCTCTCAGGCGCTCGTTTCGGTGAGCACGCGACAGAGGGGGAGGATCCGGCCCTGTCGTACGCACACCTTGGAGCGCCCCCGTGACCGAAAGTTCTTCTAGCACAACTGATCCGAAATCGGTAAAGGCATTGTTCGCCGACCGACACATTGGCCCGGACAGTAACGAACTCGAACGAATACTTCACGTTGTCGGCGTCGTGTCGTTGGACGAACTGGCGACCCGCGCAGTGCCGAGGTCAATTCTCGATCCTGCGTCGTCGTCAGGTATCAGTGACGGTCTCGAAACACTCCCGGAGCCAGTGGGCGAACATCAAGCCCTCGCCGAGTTGGCCGCCCTTGCTTCGCAGAACACAGTGGCGACGTCGATGATCGGGCTCGGCTACTACGACACACTCACGCCTCCGGTGTTGACTCGCGGAATACTCGAAAACCCAGCGTGGTACACCGCCTATACGCCCTACCAGCCGGAGATAAGCCAAGGTCGCTTGGAGGCGCTGCTCAACTTTCAAACGATGGTGTCCGATCTGACCGGAATGGAAGTGGCCAACGCGTCGATGCTCGACGAGTCCACTGCGGCCGCTGAGGCCATGACGCTTCTTCGCCGGGCGAATCGCAAGTCGACGTCGTCGCGTTTCCTCGTGGACATCGACGTGTTCCCGCAGACTCGTGCGATCCTCGAAACCAGGGCTGAGCCGCTGGGCATCGAATTGGTGTCGACCGATCTGGCCAAGGGCCTTCCTGAAGGTGACTTCTTCGGCGTGCTTGCGCAGACGCCCGGCGCCTCGGGTGCGTTGGTCGACCACACGGAGACGATCACGCGAGCGCACGAAGCAGGTGCGCTCGTTGCGATCGGTGCAGACCTGTTGGCGCTGACTCTGCTTACCCCTCCAGGTGAAGCGGGTGCGGACGTCTGTTTCGGCACCACTCAGCGTTTCGGTGTTCCCATGGGTTACGGCGGTCCACATGCCGGTTATCTCGCAGTGCATTCGCAACATTCGAGGCAGCTTCCAGGCCGTCTGGTCGGTGTGTCCGTCGACGCGGACGGAGACCTCGCCTACCGGCTTGCCCTGCAGACCAGGGAGCAGCACATCCGTCGTGAGAAGGCGACCTCGAACATCTGCACCGCTCAGGTTCTGCTGGCGATAGTGGCAGCAATGTACGCCAGCTATCACGGAAGCGAAGGACTGCGAGCGATTGCGCGCCAAGTAAATTCGCACGCGCGACGGCTTGCCGGCGGCCTGTCGAATTCTGGCGTCGAGCTGATTTCGAACGATTTCTTCGACACGGTCACGGCGATCGTTCCGGGACGCGCGCAGGGCATCGTCGATGCGGCCAAGAGCGCCGGTATCAATCTTCGATTCATCGATGCCGACAGAGTCGGAGTGTCCTGCGACGAGGCCACCACCACAGCCCATGTCGACGCAGTTCTGAGTGCCTTCGAAGCGGGTGACTCCGTCTCCGAGTCGACCGAGTCCATTCCGGCGAACCTCGTGCGCACTTCGGAGTTCTTGACCCACCCGGCCTTCACTCGCCACCGATCCGAGACCTCGATGCTTCGCTACCTGCGGATGCTCTCGGACAAAGACATTGCGCTCGACAGAAGCATGATTCCTCTCGGCTCGTGCACGATGAAACTCAACGCAACCGCGGAAATGGAGTCGATCACCTGGCCACAATTCGCACGGTTGCACCCCTTCGCTCCCGATGATGACACGGTAGGAATACGTTCTGTCATAGCCGATGTCGAGAAGTGGTTGGTCGACATCACCGGTTACGACGCGGTGAGTCTGCAGCCCAACGCGGGAAGCCAAGGGGAATATGCAGGATTGCTCGCGATCCGTAATTATCATCTCGGGCGGGGGGACAGCCACCGTGACGTGTGCCTGATTCCGTCGAGCGCACACGGCACGAACGCTGCCTCTGCCGTCATGGTCGGTATGAAGGTCGTCGTGGTGGCCTGCCGCAGCAACGGCGACGTCGACGTCGATGACCTGCGGGCTAAAATCGATCAGCATTCCGGTTCGTTGGCGGCGATCATGATCACCTATCCGTCGACCCACGGCGTCTACGAACACGAGATCGACGACATCTGCGCACTCGTACACGACGCCGGCGGTCAGGTGTACGTAGACGGGGCAAACTTGAATGCTCTTGTCGGCCTTGCCCGCCCGGGCCGTTTCGGTGGTGACGTAAGCCATCTGAATCTGCACAAGACGTTCTGCATTCCGCACGGTGGCGGCGGCCCCGGTGTCGGTCCGATCGGAGTACGCAGTCACCTGCAGCCGTACCTCCCCGGGCACCCCCTGCGAGCCGACCTCGGTGGCGGTCCCGCGGTATCGGGCGCGCCGTTCGGCAGTGCTTCGATTCTCACCATCACGTGGGCGTATATCCGCATGATGGGCGCGGTGGGGCTGCGTCGCGCGACACTCACCGCCATCGCGTCGGCAAACTACATAGCCCGGCGTTTGGACGAGCACTTTCCGGTTCTCTACACCGGCGACAACGGGATGGTCGCGCACGAGTGCATCCTCGATCTTCGAGGGTTGACCAAAGCGACTGGCGTCACGGTCGACGATGTCGCCAAGCGTCTTGCCGACTATGGGTTCCATGCGCCGACGATGAGCTTCCCCGTCGCAGGCACTTTGATGGTCGAGCCGACCGAGAGTGAAAATCTGGACGAGATAGATGCCTTCTGCGATGCCATGATCGCGATCCGCGCTGAGATCGATCGAGTCGGCGCAGGGGAGTGGCCAGTGGAAGACAACCCGCTTCGTGGTGCGCCGCACACTGCGAAGAGCCTCGTGGGTGAATGGAATCACCCGTATTCGAGGGCCGAGGCAGTGTTCCCCGACGCAGTGAACGGAAGGGCGAAGGTCTGGCCGTCAGTGCGAAGAATCGATGGGGCACACGGAGATCGAAACCTGGTGTGCTCTTGCCCGCCGATCGAGGCCTTCGCCTGAATCTATGCTCCGACGAGTTGCAGCATCGAGATTTCCGGCGGTGCTGCAACTCGTACAGGAGGACCCCACGCTCCGGCGCCGCGCGTGGTGAACAGGGTCGTGCCGCCGATTCGGTCCAGTCCCTCGACGCTTGGCTGCTGTAGCGGCACCAGATAGCGCAGCGGCCAAATCTGACCCGCATGGGTGTGTCCGGACACTTGCATGTCCACTCCCATTTCGGAAGCCTCGTGCGCCTGCTTGGGTTGGTGGGCCAGGAGAAGGACGAATCGATCGGACTGACGCCCTTCGAGGGCAACGGTCAGATCTGGTTCGTAAGGCGCGGGTGCTGTCGCGTCGTTGATACCGGCGATGTCGATGCTTACGCCGTTTCGCGTCACTTCCTCCCGATCGTTTCGCAGAACGGTGATCCCCAGAGTTGACCACAAGTCGAGCCACTTGCCACCGTCGTCGGCGTAGAACTCATGGTTGCCACTGACTCCGAAGACGCCCAGTGGTGCCGACAATTCGCGTAGTGGGTTCAGATCGGAGCCGACGAGATCGACGGTCCCATCGATGAGATCACCGTCCAGCAAGATGAGGTCCGGGGCCTGCGCGTTGATATCGTCGACGACCTTCTGAACGAAGGATTCCCCGCGGGCCGGTCCGACATGAAGATCGGACACCAACGCCACTCGCAGCCCGTCGAATTCCGCCGGAAGGCGCTCGAGGGCAACAGTCGTATTCGTGATCCGCGGTTCGCTTGCTTCGAATACTCCATACGTGACTGCGACGACGGACGCGGCGGCAACCAGAGCAGAACCAAGCCTGTTCACCCCAAACCGGATAGCACCGGAATCGCGTCCGCGCAGCGATGACACGATCCGGATCCCGAGGGTGACAACCCCGACGAGCAGGGTTCCCAGTACCAGATACAGAATCACAGCAAGCCAGGTGAGTCCTAGGAAGCCCGGCATGCGAGCCCAACTCGGATCGAACAACTCGCCCGAACCGATACCCACCAGGGCCAGAGCCCACATGATTGCGAGAACGGCATCTGCGACCAAAGAATAGGGTCGGGGGAGTCGAGTCCCGCGCACGAAACGGAGATGAATCACCAAGCATACCAATGCGAGGAAAACACCGAATGCAAGAAGTCGAGTCATGTGTCAGTACAAGAACTTTCCGAGAAGTGCAGCTAGGTCGGACCCGTCCGACGACGGAACAGTGGTGAACGTGCCACCGGTGACTGTGGACACCGCCTCCAAGTCCGCAGTATCGGCATTGGTTCCGATCGATATGACATCGACCGCTACAGGTCTGGCCGGATCGACAAGCTTGGTGATATCGGTCGACACACTCTCGGACGACTCCGCCGGATCGTCGTTCGGGCCGTCTGTGACGATGAGGACGCTGTTCGGCCTTCCCGGGACGAAACCTTCGAGTGCAGCACGGTATGCCGCGATCATCGACGGGTAGGTCGAGGCTACTTTCTCGGGTTTCTGGCTCTGTGCCGCAGCAATGAGCGCTTGCCGTCTGCTACCGGCAGGAAGCTGTTCGGAGACCGTGCCGGTGGGAACCAATATCCGATACGGACGATCTTCGTCCAGATCCTTGCTGTCGGACCACAAACCCAGTTCGGTCGAATCGATGACTGCGTCGAACTGTGCGGTGAGTGCAGATGTGACGTTCTGCAGACGCGATCGTCTACCTTCTTCGGTCTCCATCGATGTCGATACATCCATGACAACTGTCGCTCGACGCTCTGTTGCAGGATTCGTCACAGCGTCGAGCAATGCTGTGCGGACGTCGGGTCCGGTTGTGGCGCCGAGAGGTGATGATCCAGGAGGGTCGTATCCCGCGTCGGTGAACATCTTCGAGTTCTCCGCTTGCAAGATGAACTCGACGAACTGGGCGCCGGCACGCCTGAGCGTCTCGTTCATCCAAGGCCCGGACATGATGACCGACGGATAGTCGATCGACACCGTCGAGCCGGGTGGTGCATATCCCGTCAATTCACTCTGACCGGACGTACCGAGTTGTTGTTCGGTCACCGGAACCGAATGGATGTCGCCATCGGGTGAGAGCTCTCCTGCCAACCTGGACAACGCCATATCCGTGGAATCGGGTACCGCAGCCGCAACCCCGCGGTCTGTGGTCGCGAGAGCGGCCAACGCAGACCGCGTCGGCGACTTCAGGGGCAGTTGCAGTGTTGTCATCGGCACATCGGAGGAGGGTGTTGTCGACGATCCGACGGCGGCGAGAACCGCTGTCGTCGCATCGGAGTCCCGTCCGACGGGGAGTTGCATCCGAAGGCCACCCCATCCTGGAAGAGAGAGGCCGAGCAACGACTCCGGATTGCTCTGCAGTGCAGGGAGATCGGCCCAACCGACACCCTTCGCTTCCAGTGCCGCAGTCAACTGAGGAGGACTCGCAAGCACAACAGGGGTGCTCGCAATCGTTTTCGGCGTCCCGTCGACGGTTCCAGCCGGAAGCGCGGTGATCGAGTTGGACGAACGTGGTATCCACAGCGCAGGGATCGGTCCGAGAGCCGAGGCGTCCCAGCTCGGCTCTCCTGCTGCCAGTGCGCCGGCGATGGCAGTCGAATCCGCCACCTCCACCGCGACGGAAATGCAGTGATCGCGAACGACGGGTCCGGTAGCCGCGAACCGTGTCGCGAGGTCGGTAACTTGCGAGGCAATATCGGGATCCACCGTGACCGACAAAGTCTCGGCACCCTCGACGCAGGTTTCCGCTGCCGCAGCACCCTGATCTGCTATCCGATCACGCAATTCGAACCACCCGAACACGGCGAGCACCACCACGATGATGGCGCCCACCGTGATCAATGGGCCTTTGCTGATACTCCGTATTCCACCGGAGTTGCGATGTTCACCCACGTGCGAAGGGTTACGAGACCGTCAGTTGCCCGCGGCCTTGTACTCGCGTCTGCGTCGATGCAGAATCGGTTCGGTGTATCCGCTCGGCTGCTTGGCCCCTTGGAAGATCAACTCGCTGGCGGCCTGGAATGCGATGTTGGTATCGAAGTTGGGAGCCAGGTTCTTGTACGTCGGGTCGGACGCATTCTGGCGATCGACGATGGGGGCCATGCGTTCGAGGCTCGCACGGACCTGATCCTCGGTGACGATGCCGTGGCGCAACCAGTTCGCGATGAACTGGCTCGAAATCCTCAGCGTCGCGCGATCTTCCATCAATGCAATGTCGTTGATGTCGGGCACCTTGGAGCAACCGACACCGTGATCGATCCACCGTACGACGTAGCCGAGGATCGACTGTGCACTGTTGTCGATTTCCTTCTGCTTTTGCTCTTCGCTCCAGTCGGTGGCGGGGGCAAGCGGAATCTCGAGGATCTCGTCGACGGTCGCGCGCTTGGCCTTTGCCAATTCGAGCTGGCGGGCGAAGACGTCGACCTTGTGGTAATGCAATGCGTGCAAAGTGGCCGCGGTGGGAGAAGGAACCCATGCGGTGTTGGCGCCGGCCTTCGGGTGGTTGATCTTCTGCTCGAGCATGTCGTGCATGAGATCGGGCATCGCCCACATGCCCTTGCCGATCTGTGCCTTACCCTTCATGCCCGCCGCGAGTCCGGTATCGACGTTGAAGTCCTCGTACGCCGAGATCCACTTCTGGGCCTTCATCTCGCCCTTGGGGACCATTGCGCCGGCCTCCATCGAGGTATGGATCTCGTCGCCGGTGCGGTCGAGGAAACCGGTGTTGATGAAGACCACCCGCTCCTTCGCTGCCAGGATCGAAGCCTTCAAGTTGACCGTGGTACGACGCTCTTCGTCCATGATGCCCACCTTGAGCGTGTTCTCCGGTAATCCGAGCACCTGCTCGACGCGGCCGAAGAGTTCCGCGGTGAACGCAACCTCATCGGGTCCGTGCATCTTCGGCTTGACGATGTACAGCGAACCGGTTCGGCTGTTGGAGAGGACGTTGTCCGCGGTCAACGAGTGCATTCCGGTGAGCGAGGTGAACAGCGCATCGAGGATGCCCTCGGGAACTTCGTTGCCATCGGCGTCGAGAATGGCGTCCGAGGTCATCAGATGTCCGACGTTACGGACGAACAACAGTGAGCGTCCGTGGAGTGTGACAGGTGACCCGTCGACTCCGGTGTACGTGCGATCAGCGTTCAGAACGCGAGTGAACGTCTTTCCGCCCTTGGAAACATCCTCGGCGAGATCGCCTCTCATCAATCCGAGCCAGTTGCGGTAGCCGAGAACCTTGTCGTCGGCGTCCACAGCCGCGACCGAGTCCTCGAAGTCCATGATGGTCGTTACTGCCGATTCGAGCAGTACGTCCTTCACGCCCGCCGCGTCGGTGGCACCGATCGGGCTGTTCGAATCGATCTGAATCTCGAAATGCAAGCCGTTGTGCACGAACAGAATTGCTGTTGGTGCATCCGGTGTCCCGTTGTATCCGAGTAGCTGCGCTGGATCTTTGAGGCCGGTGGTGGTTCCGTCGGCGAGGGTGACTGTCAGCGAAACCGCGTCGACGACATATCCGGTCGATCCGACATGTGACCCGGACGCCAAGGGGGCTGCCTCGTCGAGGAAATCGCGAGCGAAGGCGATGACCTTGTCTCCACGAACCTTGTTGTAGGAGGTGCCCTTTTCTGCGCCGTCCGTTTCGGGGATGGCATCTGTGCCGTACAACGCGTCGTACAACGAGCCCCAACGGGCATTCGATGCATTGATCGCGAAACGCGCGTTGAGTACGGGAACGACGAGCTGTGGTCCGGCCGTCGACGTGATTTCTGTGTCGACGCCTGTGGTGGCGACGTCGAAGTCGGCGGGTTCGTCGACGAGGTAGCCGATTTCCTTCAGGAACGACTTGTACGCCGCACGGTCGTAGTCGATTCCGGAATGCTCACCGTGCCAGGCGTCGACCTTGCCCTGAATCTCTTCACGAACGGCCAAGAGCGCCTTGTTCTTGGGGGACAGATCGGTAATTACCGCTTCGGCACCGGACCAGAACGCCTCCGATTGCACACCTGTACCCGGAAGTGCCTCGTTCTGTACGAAGTCGTACAGCACCTTGGCGACTTGAAGACCACCGACACGAACTCGCTCAGTCATGAATTCCTCACTCTTTCCGGTCTGGGCGCCCAGAAGGGCGGTAAAACGACATCGGCTCTAATGTTACTCGGCAGTAAGTCGGACGCCGTACCCGCCGCTCACCAGTAGATTCTCGCATCGCATCGCCAGCTCCGAACGGAGAGGGGCAGCCCTGGCCGACAGGTCGGTTTGCGCGCGCACATACTCTGCCCGACCGGCCGGTGTTTCGATTGCGATAGGCGAGAGGCTGTAGGCGGAGAGGTCGTACGGACTGGCGCGCATATCGATCGTTCGAGCATCGAGTGCAAGCTCGAAACAGTCGAGCACAAGGTTCGAGTCGATCAACGGTGAGAGTTTGTAGCTCCACTTGTACAGATCCATGCTCGCGTGCACACAACCAGGCTGCTCTCGTTCGGTCCTACTTGCCGGGGACAGGTCGAGAAAATTTTTGGGGGCGGCGTCGGGGGTGAAGAACCTGAACGCGTCGTAATGCGTGCAGCGAATCTTCATCGACTCGACCACTGCATCGGTGCCGTCGTGGCCGAGCCGAAGCGGCACCGATCCGTGTCGCAAGGCTGGCTGTCCACCCCGATAGACCATCGCCCACTCATGGAGCCCGAAACATCCCAGATTGGGTTGGCGTGTCATGGTCGCCTCGAGGAGGTCCCGGGTGAACACGATGGCCGAACGCCGCTGCTCGACCAGAGAGCGCCGTACCCGATACCCGAAGTCCGGTCCGGCTACCTGTTCGTAGGACGCGAACGCAGCGTAGTCCTGAGCGGATTCACCGGTCAGGACTACCTCGAAACCTGGGTTCCAACGCTTCAGGTGGCCGGGTTTGTAGCTGTAGTAGGTGAACAGAAAATCGAGTACTGGATGTGTGATGCCCTGTGCCCGATCGTGCAGATAGGCGCCGATCAAGCGGTTGACCCGAGCCGAGTGGTCCGCACGTCTGCTCGTCCACTCCGGCTCCGTCAACGTCGCCGACTTCTCGGTTGCTGAGGTCTGCATCATCGGTCGAGGCTCGTCATCTTTCAGTTCTCGCCACCGGAACGTGCCGGCGAAGACTGGCCCGGCGACGGCCCTGCGATGCGGTGCGTGCCGTCACGGACGGTTCCGACGAACTCCTCTACCAAGTCTTCCAGTGCCACGATCCCGATCATCGTGCCGGACGAATCGCTCACCGCGCCCAGGTGACTGCTGGCACGCCGAAGTCGAGTCAACGCGTCGTCGAGCATGGTCTCGGAGGTGACGACCGGCAGTCTTCGAACCTCGGAACGCGGTATGACCGTCTCCGGACCAGCAGCATCGTCGAGCATGTAGCTCAGAACATCCTTCAGATGGAGATATCCGACCATCGATCCATCCTCGGCTTGGACCGGGTATCGCGAGAAGCCTGTGGCGATCACTGCCTCTTCGACGGATCCGAGCGTAGGACCGGAGCCGGGTTCGAGGCCGGAGAGTCGAACGCTGCGGACCTTGGCGGATGGAATGAGCACCTCGGCCACCGTGCGCCCGGAGATTTCCAGCGCCTGAGTGAGGCGTCGGTGCTCTTCCTCGTCGATGAGACCTTCCGATCGTGACTCACCGATCATCTGCGAGAGCTCGACAGCGGACACCGACGAATCCAATTCGTCTTTGGGCTCGATGCGCAGTGCACGCAATGTGAGGTTGGCGCACATGTTGTAAAACGAGATCAGCGGTTTGGCCAGTTTGATGAACATCAGATGGATAGGAACAAGCAACATTGCCGTCTTCTCCGGGCCTGCGATCGCGATGTTCTTCGGGACCATTTCGCCGATGAGGATGTGCAACACCACGACCAGCGCCAGTGCAATGGTGAAGGCGATCGGGTGCAGCAGGCTTTCCGGGATTCCGACGAGATCGAGTGGCTTCTCGATTAGATGTGCCACCGCCGGCTCGCCAACGCGGCCGAGGAGGATGGAACAGATCGTGATTCCCAGCTGTGCCGCAGCAAGCATGAGGGACAGATTCTGACTGGCCTCGATTACCGATTTTGCATTCTTTTTTCCTTGCGCCAGCAAGGATTCGAGTCGGTCACGACGCGCCGAAATCAGTGAGAACTCGGCTCCCACGAAAAACGCATTGCCTCCGAGAAGGAGGACGGCGAGAAGTACCGAGAGATAATCACCCACGAGCTCTGTCCTCCGATCGGATCTGCTCTATCACGTCGGGGCCGACCGGTCGCAACATCACTCGATCGATCCGTCTGCCATCCATTCTGGTGACTCGACCCACCCATCCACCATGCGTATCGGCGGGGTCTTCCTCAGGTGGATCGGGCAGGATCACGCGGTCACCTTCGACAGGAATACGGCCCAGTTCGGTCAACACGAGTCCGCCGATGGTGTCGTACTCGCCTTCCGGCGCCCGGTACCCGGTGGCGGCTGCCACTTCGTCGATTCGGAGCAGTCCCGAGCACAGCCAACTGTCCCCGAACCGCTGGACGTCGATCTCGGGCTCGTCGTGTTCGTCCCTGACGTCGCCGATGATCTCCTCGATCAGGTCTTCCATGGTCACCAAGCCTGCTGTGCCACCGTATTCATCGACTACGAGGGCAACTTGCATGCCGTCGGAACGAACGCGCTCCATCACCGAATCACCGTCGAGACTCGACGGCACGACCGGTACATCCTGTGCGAGAGAGGCCAGGCGAGTCTCTGCACGCTTACCGATCGGCACGGTGAAAGCATGTTTGATGTGTACGACACCGACAGTGTCATCGAGGTCTCCGTCGACTACCGGGAAACGCGAAAAGCCAGTTCTAGCTGCCGTTTCTATAAGGTCGGATACCGAGTCGGACACCGACAGTGACTCGACTTTGACCCGGGGTGTCATCAATTCCTCCGCGGATCGCTCGCCGAACTTCAACGATCGGCCAACGAGTCTGGCCGTGCCCTCATCCAGGGATCCTTGGCGCGCAGACGTGCGCACGAGCGATCCCAGCTCACTCGCTGATCTCGCCGAGCGTAATTCTTCGGCAGGTTCGAGTCCGAGTCTGCGCACCAACCAGTTGGCAGAGCCGTTGAGTCCGTTGATCGCCCAGCGAAATACCATCGAGAACCCGGACATTGCGCCTGCTGTCGCCCTCGCAGTTCCCATCGGCATCGCGATTGCGATGTTTTTCGGGACCAGTTCACCGAAGATCATCGAAAACGACGTCGCGATGATCAGCGCTGCGGCCAACGACACAGCGGATGCAACGGAAGTGGATGCGCCGAGCGCAGTCAAAACTGGGACGAAGAAGCCAGCGAGGACGGGTTCGGCGAGATAGCCGGTGATGAGTGTGGTGATGGTTATGCCGAGCTGGGCCCCGGAGAGCTGGAACGACAGCGTTCGGTGTGCACGTTGAACCTGGCGTGAGCGCGCATCTCCGACGGTGCTCACCGACGAGTCGACTGTGCTCTTCTCGAGCGCTGTCAGAGAGAATTCGGCTGCCACGAACAACGCGGTACCTGCGGTAAGCGCCACGAAACCGATGAGGCCGGCGACGCTGATTACTATGTCCATCCGCTACCGCCGCCGAAGTTCCGAGAGGAGCATCGCACCCTGGCCGGAAGCAAGTGCGCCGCGGCCGAATGTCACCCCGCCGCGGTGTGGAGTTAGCTTGAACGATGGTGGATCGCCGGGTTTGTCTCCCGGCTCGATAGAGGAGCCCTCCGAAGTGGATCCCTCGTCACCGGACTCGGTCGGCGCAGTCTCGGTGCTGGTGATGACGGGTGCCTCAGGCACCTGGTTCCCTTCTGTTGTTCCGCGACGAATCGATCGGCGGAAGTGAGTTGTAAGCGTGAGCCACCATTCTACCGGCTGTCAGGCACGAGGTCGGATCTCGGGCCGAACCGACCGCCGTCACAGGTCACCACCCGGATGGAAGCGGGCGACCTTCGGCGAAGCCGGCCGCCGACTGCACACCGAGCACAGCGCGCTCATGAAGTTCTGGAAGGGTGCGGGCACCTGCATAGGTACAGGTGCTTCGAACTCCGGAACAGATGTAATCGATGAGATCCTCGACGCCGGGGCGATCCGGGTCCAAGCGCATCCGCGAACTGGAGATTCCCTCTTCGAACAGCGCCTTCCTTGCTCGATCGAACGCACTGTCGGCCACCGTGCGTGCCGCGACGGCGCGCTTGGACGCCATTCCGAAGCTCTCCTTGTACGCGTTGCCCGCTGAATCGAACCGAAGATCGCCAGGTGACTCATAAGTACCGGCGAACCATGACCCGATCATTACGTTCGCCGCGCCCGCTGCCAACGCAAGCGCGACATCTCGGGGATGGCGGACCCCGCCGTCTGCCCAGACCGAGGCACCCACTTCGGCGGCAGCCGCCGAACACTCAGCGACGGCCGAGAACTGTGGTCGGCCGACTCCAGTCATCATCCGTGTCGTGCACATCGCCCCGGGCCCGACGCCGACCTTGACGATATTCGCGCCGGCGGCCACGAGATCTCGAGTCGCTGTAGCGGAAACGACATTGCCTGCCGCGAGTGGGACACCGAGATCGAGAGACCGGACCGAAGCCAAAGCGTCGAGCATCTTCTTCTGGTGGCCGTGCGCGGTGTCGATCACGAGTAGGTCTGCACCGGCCTCGACGAGCGCCTGAGCCTTCGCCGCGACATCGCCGTTGATTCCGACAGCGGCCGCGACGCGCAGACGCCCCGAACCGTCCACAGCGGGCGCGTAGATGCCGGTACGGATTGCCCCGGTGCGCGTCAACACACCGGCGAGTACCCCATTCGGTCCGATCAGAACGGCAAGTCCCTCATGAGCGGCATCCAACGCATCGAAGATCGTACGAGGGGACGCATCGGACGGCACCTTGACGAAGTTGGTCGCGGCGACAGATTGCAGTCTGGCGAACCGGTCGACATCCGCACAGGTCGACTCGGTGACGACACCGATGGGTCGGCCGCCTTCCACGACGACTACTGCACCGTGGGCCCTCTTGTGCATCAACGCGAGTGCGTCCGACACCGACGCATCCGGACCGAGTACGACCGGAGTGTCTGCGATCAGATCCCGGCTCTTGACGAACGCGACGGTCTCGGCCACGGCTGTGGTCGGTAGATCCTGAGGAAGAACGGCAATACCACCCCGACGAGCAACAGTCTCGGCCATTCTGCGGCCCGAGACGGCGGTCATGTTCGAGACGACAATAGGGATGGTTGTACCCGATCCGTCGACAGTGGAGAGGTCGACATCGAACCGAGAAGTGACATCGGTTCGGTTCGGGACGAGAAAAACATCGTCGTATGTCAGGTCATAGGGCGGATGTTGGCCATCGAGGAACTGCACGTTGGGTCAGCGTACCCGTCATCGCGCGACAGGGTGTCCGGTGACCTTTGCTTGCGCTCGCGAGAGGGCAACGGTTGCAACGATCATCACTGTCACGCACACCGCGATGACCACCAAGGAGAACGCGTCGTCGCGAACGCGTTCGTCCAGGACGGTGATTCCGAGAAACGCGGCTCCGAACGGTTCCCCGATGGTGATAGCGGGAAGTGAAGCAGACAACGGACCGGACTGAAAAGCGCGCTGCTGGAGGTAGAAGCCGAGGATTCCGCACCCGACGAGTGCGTATGTCTGCCAGGCAGTAACTGCTTCGACAAGACCGGTTCCCAAAAGATCGGTGACGTACTTCGTCAACGCAACGGCCATCCCGAAGAGCACTCCTCCGGCCGCACCCAGCAGCAGTGCTCGCCAACCCGGGTTGGTCGACAACAACCCCGCAACAGTGGCGACCAACACGACGCCCGATGCAATGGCCAACGGAATCATCCAGTCGGAAAACGGTGCATCGGAGTTTCCCTCCGTTGGGTCACCGACGACGATGAACACCGCGAGCGCGGCTGCCAACGCCACCGCCCACACCCATGTCGAACGCGTCATCCGGTAGCCGGCGAATTTGGCAGACAGAGGGAGTGCGAACAGCAGCATCGAGACGATCAAGGGTTGCACTACGAGGACCGAGCCGACCCACAGTGCGGCAACCTGAAATCCGTACCCCCCGATGTCGCCGCAGAGACCGGCCCACCACCGTGGGCTTCGGATGAGTGTGGTGATCAGCGATTGGCCCTCGGGTACCGCTGAGGCGGCACTTTGTTGAGCGACCGATGCGCAAGCGAACAGGAATGCTGCAATCAGTGCCAGCACCATCGACAACACCGGAAGTCCGTTCATCGTCGACCCGATCGACCTGGCTTGTCCCGGGTGCGCCGAGGCACCGGGCGTTTACGGCGCCCGACCTCGCGTGTGCGCCCGGTCTGGTCGACTGTCGGTGTCACTTCGACGATCGGTGACCCCGGAGGTGCCTGCGCACCCGTGGATTCGGCCAGCGCTGGACTCGACGCCGTCACATCGGTGAACTCCGCCACGATTCCAGCCTCGGCGGCTAGTGTCTCGACGTGCGATTGCTGGCTATCGATGACCAGCGTGACGACGGTGCCGATCTCGCCTGCGCGCGCTGTGCGCCCGGCGCGATGCGTGTAGTCCTTGGCATCAGCCGGCGGGTCGACGTGCACGACAAGAGTAATTCCGTCGACGTGCAGGCCACGTGCCGCGACGTCGGTGGCGACCAGGACAGGAACCGAACCGTCCGCAAATGCAGCGAGAGTTCTGGTTCGATTGGCCTGAGATTTGTCACCGTGCAACGCGAGTGCAGGCACGCCCACTTCGCGCAGGGCCGCGGTGAATCGATCCACCGCATGCTTGGTGCGCAGAAAGATCATTGTTCGCCCTGTTCGCGCCGCGATCCGCAGTGCGATCGAATTCTTGTCGGTGTCGGCCACTCGGAAGAAGAGGTGTTTCATTGTCGCCTGGGCGAGTGGGGGTGGCTCGGCGGAGTGAATGGCGGGGGAGTCGAAGTACCGCTGCACCAGGTCGTCGACATCTCCATCGAGGGTCGCTGAGAACAGCATTCGCTGTCCACCTTTCGGGGTGCGGTCCACAAGCTTTCGCACCTGCGGCAGAAAGCCGAGATCGGCCATCCGGTCAGCTTCGTCCACCACTGTGATGTCGATGTCGGTGAGCGAGACAGCGGCGTGCTGGAGGAGATCCTCGAGACGTCCTGGGGTAGCCACAACGACGTCGACGCCGCGCATGAGGCGTTCGGACTGGCGCTTCATCGGCACCCCGCCGACGATTCCCATCACTCGGACGCCCAACGCGAGTGCCGGTTCCTCCAGTGCCCGTTCGATTTGCAAGGCCAGCTCACGTGTCGGAACGAGTACCAACCCGCGGGGACACTTCGGGCGGCTACTCGCACCCGACAGTCGCTGGAGCATCGGCAATCCGAATGCAAGGGTCTTCCCCGATCCGGTCGGCGCGCGACCGAGAATGTCTTGTCCAGCAAGGGCATCGGGGATCGCTGCCGTCTGAATGTCGAACGGAACATCGATACCGATCCGACGCAAAGCATGGACAAGGACAGGTCGGAGTCCCAAATCGGCGAACGACGTTTCGGAACGGGGCATAGCGGAACAGTACCGCCCGGCAACTTTCTGTCGGTGCCATAGGCAATCATTCTCGATACGAACATACGTTCGAGACCATTTATCCGGCCGGCCTTTTCGCTGTTGGATCCCGACAAGCTTGGGGGAGCTATGTGTGCAATGTGTGACGGGCAGTCGATGGAGGACTACGTGCGGAACGTGCACAGCCTCGTGGACCGCCATGGCTGGGCTTTGCAGTATGTCAATTCGGAGGTGAATTCGAACTTCGATCCAGACGATGCCGGGGTGATCGAACCGGCATTCTGCTACACAGTCGGTTTGACGGCCCTCGGCCACCCCGAGTTGATCGTGACGGGGCGATCACCCGGGGAATCTGCTGCGGCATTGAACACGCTGGCCAGGCGGGTGATCCTCGGCGGTCGGGCGTTCGAGCCCGGCATGGAGTGCACGGCAGCTGGTTTCAACTTCCACTTCGTCGACGTGACGTACTGCGAAGAGTGGCTCCTCATGGCTTCGGAGGTGTACCCATCGGATCGGATCCGCGCGGTCCAGGCCGTGTGGCGTGACTACCAGGGGGACTTGCCATGGGAAGGCGACGTGTCTTCGACGATCGTGCAACCCATTCTCGGAACACCGCTGGGCTGGGGTCTGTACGACTGAATACGAATTTTGGATCTTGTTGGGCGACGGTGCGATGGCAACCATCGGACATGTGGTGGTTGCCACCGCACCCTACGGCCGTGCTCGGTTGAACTCAGGCTTGAACTTCGCTTCGGTCACCGCTCCAGAGCGTGTGGAACTTGCCCTCGGAATCGATGCGCTCGTAGGTGTGCGCGCCGAAGAAATCTCGCTGGCCCTGAGTCAATGCGGCAGGGAGCCGTTCGGCGCGAAGTGCGTCGTAGTACGCCAGCGAAGAGGCGAAGGCAGGCACCGGAATGCCGAGTGACGCCGCGGTGATGACGACGCGGCGCCAGCTGTCGATTGCGTCTTCGATCGCGTCACGGAAGTACGGCGCGAGAATCAAGCTCGGAAGCGAGGAATTGTCTTCGTACGCATCTTTGATTCGGTTGAGGAAGCGTGCACGGATGATGCAGCCTCCGCGCCAGATCGTGGCGAGATCACCCGGGTGAAGGTTCCAGTCGTACTCGGTGCTGCCTGCCGCGATCTGATCGAACCCCTGCGCGTACGCAACGATCTTGGATGCGTACAACGCCCGACTGATGTCGTGCGTGAACTGCTCGGCATCCGTTGGCTTGTCTGCGAGTACGCCCGATGCCAACCCGACAGCGGCCTCGCGCTGCGTACGCGAGCCGGAGAGTGCGCGTGCAAACACGGCTTCGGCGATACCTGTCACCGGCACGCCGAGGTCGAGCGCGGCCTTGACCGTCCACCGGCCGGTGCCCTTCTGCTCGGCAGCGTCGACGATGACGTCGACCAACGGCTGGCCTGTTTTCGCGTCGACCTGTCGAAGGACCTCCGCTGTGATCTCGACGAGGTAGCTTTCGAGGTCGCCCTTGTTCCACTCGGTGAAGACGTCCGCAACCTTGGCGGGTGAGTAGTCCAGCGCGTCACGGAACAGGTTGTAAGCCTCGCCGATCAACTGCATATCGGCGTACTCGATGCCGTTGTGCACCATCTTGACGAAGTGGCCGGAGCCGTCCGGACCGATGTGAGTGCAGCACGGTGTTCCGTCCACCTGTGCGGCAATGGATTCGAGGAGGGGGCCGAGTGCCTTGTAGGACTCGACTGGACCACCGGGCATGATTGACGGGCCGTTGAGTGCGCCTTCTTCGCCACCGGAGATTCCTGCGCCGACGAACAGCAGTCCACGCTCCTTCAGCGAAGCTTCGCGTCTGATCGTGTCTGTGTAGAGCGCGTTTCCGCCGTCGATGATGATGTCGCCCTGTTCCATGGCACCGGCGAGTTCTTCGATCACAGCGTCGGTCGGCTCGCCGGCTTTGACCATGATCAAGACTCGGCGAGGCTTCTGCAGTGCGGCGACAAATTCTTCGATCGTCTCAGTGCGAATGAACTTGCCTTCGCTACCGTGCGCCTCGAGGAGTGCATCCGTTTTGGAAATACTGCGATTGTGAAGCGCAACCGTATGTCCGTGATGCGCAAAGTTCCTGGCGATGTTCGAGCCCATCACTGCAAGGCCGGTGACACCGATCTGGGCGAGTTCTGACGAGTCCACTGCTGAGGTCATGAGTACAGCTTTCCTTGCCAAGCGCACAAACGAAAGCCAGGCACGCGCATCGCGTCGATCCAGTCAGCGAAATTTGTTGCCGGACAGAGCTCAGACGGTCGCAGCAACCAAAAATGGAGGGCACTGCTTCTTGCGAAGCGGTGCCCTCCATTGTCGAATGAACTGTGCCGATCAACTATCAGTGATCGCGCGCGGGCCCATCGAAACCGTCGTACGAGCGGCGATCGGTGCGGCTACGAAATCCGCTTGTCTTCGACTCTTCGCGGACGAATGTCGACTGCGTGCGCGGTCGGTCACCCTGGTATCCACCCGAACTCGGTCGGTCGCCTTGGTAGCCGCCGGTGCGCGGACGGTCACCCTGGTAGCCGCCGGTACGGGGACGGTCACCCTGGTACCCACCGGTACGGGGACGGTCACCTTGGTAGCCACCCGAACTCGACCGATCGCCCTGGTATCCACCTGATGTCGACCGGTCACCTTGGTAGCCGCCGGTACGGGGGCGGTCACCCTGGTAACCGCCGGTACGCGGACGGTCACCCTGGTAGCCACCCGAGCGAGGGCGGCTGTCGCGCCGGTCCCTAGGCGCACTGCTTTCGGCGCGCAATGGGTCGCCCGTCGGCTTCTTCGCTCCAGTAATGCTGTTGAGCTCGGCCGAGCCTGGTGCGACGTTGACCGAAGTCGCCTTGACTCCAGCCATGCCGGTCAGACGCTGAACCTGTCGACGCTGGTTCGGCAGGACTATCGCGACGACTGTGCCCTTTTCGCCTGCACGGGCGGTACGGCCCGCGCGGTGAAGGTAGTCCTTGTGATCGGCGGGCGGATCGACGTGAACGACCAGATCGATTCCGTCGACGTGAATTCCACGGGCTGCGACGTCCGTTGCAACCAAGACAGGCGTGCGCCCGGCCTTGAAACGCTCGAGAACGCGGGTGCGCTGGTTCTGTGCTTTGCCGCCGTGTAGCGACTCTGCAGCGATGCCGAGAGCGCGAAGGCGGTCGGTGATGCCATCGCATCCGAGTTTGGTCCGAGCGAACATGATCGTCCTGCCGTCGCGGGCACCGATCTCGGAGAGAACGACGTCCTTCTGGCCACGATCGACCATCAGCATGTAGTGATCCATCGTGTTGACACTGGCCTTGCCGTCCTGCGTCGAGTGCTCGACGTGATCGGGTAGGAACTGGCGAACGAGTGATTGGACTTCACGATCGAGGGTGGCGGAGAACAGCATTCGCTGTCCATCGGCCGGTGTGTCCGCCAAAACGGCGCGCACCTCTGGAAGGAAACCCATGTCGGCCATCTGGTCGGCTTCGTCGAGGGCAGTGATCTCGATGGAGTCGAGAATGCAGGTGCTCTGGCGTAGGTGATCGGCAAGACGACCTGGTGTCGCGACGAGAACGTCGACTCCTCGGCGAAGCTGCTCGACCTGCTTGTTGAACGGCGTGCCGCCAACCGCAGCAAGCAAACGAAGACCCTGCGCATTTGCGTAGGGGAGCAGGGAGTCCACGACCTGGAAAGCAAGCTCACGGGTCGGAACCAGAACCAGCGCGCGAGGACGCTTGGCTGCAGGCCTATCAGTGTGCTGTGCGAGGCGAGCGAGGATTGGAAGACCGAACGCCAGGGTCTTACCCGAACCTGTCTGTGCACGTCCGAGCACATTCTTCCCGGCAATCGCGTCGGGGAGTGCTTTGGCCTGGATCGGCGAAGGCACGGTGATGGAGTTGCGGGCCAAAGCGGCCACTACCGCCTCGGGAAGTCCGAGTTCAGCAAAGGTAACGACCGTGGTCGGTACTTCGTCCGCGGTGGGTGTAGTTGGTGTACTAGTCGAAACAGCGTGAGTCACGCAGTAAAACCTCTCCGGATTACGGGCACGCCACGAAGCCACAGCTGAGAAAAGACCCGCAGGAGAAGGGCACATAAAACAGCTAGATCACATAGAGACGAGCCAGGGCACTGTCACCTGGCCATCCTTGCGCAGTTGAACTTCGCGCAGAGTGGGGCTGTTTGTGCCTTATCGAATTACTAGGCCGCGATGGCGACCTAGGACTACTGTACGCGACCGGTCTTCGATTCATCGACTCGAAATATGTGAGCTGTCCTACTTCCGTGACCGAACGACACGTCTAGCCCGGTCCGAGTAGCCGACCGAGTTCGTCTAGCCACGGCATCGCGACGAAAATCGTCGGCAGAACCAAAATGATCGCGGCGGCAAGATACGCCGCAATACTGATGCGGATGTCGGTGCGAGGACCACCTAGACGTCGCACCCTGATCAGGGTGCTCGGGCCGCCTGCCGCGAGTGCACCACGCGGAGCGGTCGATCCGGCACACGTCACGAGTGCCCGAGCCAGCGGTGTCGGCCCGGTGACCTTGACGGCACAGTCGTCGGCCAACAGTTCGACGAGCAACTGCACGCTTCCGAGCGCGGATCGACTTCGGACTATGCGTGGAAAAGCCTCGTTGACTGCTGTGAACGCCTCGAGGACTAGATCGTGACGCGATCGTAGATGTGACCGTTCGTGACTGAGGATTGCCGTGATCTCGGACCTGTTGAGGTTGGTCAACACACCCTCACTGAGCACCACGCGTTGACGAAGGCCTGGGAGGCAATAGGCGATCGGTTCTACGGCGTCGAGAACACGTATGTCCGCGTTGCGCACGCCCGGGAACGGCCGTGCGGAGTCACTGCTGCGATCGAGCAGGTCGACTAAAATGCGATGTCGAGCCCGCCGACGCCGTGTTCGGACGAATACTTGAACGAAGGAGAACAGCAGCTTGGCGCCGATGCTCAAGGTGATTGCCAGCACGGCCACGTACAGGATCCATAACGGCAGGCCAAGTGCTTCGATCTCATCCGTCGGAGCTGTGGTTGGACGGCCGTCCGGACCGGGGACCAACAGTAGGCCGCCGATGGCCAGCCCCGAGCTGAACGCCGAGAGCACCGCAGCGATGGCAATTGCTTGCCAGAGGACAAGAGCTGCACGCGGCGCGTGGTAAGGCCATGTCGCACGACTGAACACAGCAGGAACGGGACCTGCAAGAAGCAGTGCGAGTACCGCGAAGACCAGCGCAGTGGTGGAGTTCATGTCCTCACTAACCGATGGCAGGGATCAATCGGATTGTGACACTCCGACGTGTGAAGTCGAATGTACATCCGATTGTGCCAGCTCCAGAGCCGCCAATGCTTCTCGGAGGGCCGCTGCTTCGTCTGCCCCTACTTGGCCGACGAAGTGAACCAAGGCTGCTGCTCGTCCACCGGACTTGGGCGCTTGCGCGAGTGCGTCCACCATGAGGCTCGCAACCAATTCGTCACGGCTGTGTAGTGGGGCATAGCGGTGTGCGCGATCATCGCGCTGCTGAATGACCAGCTGCTTCTTGGCAAGCCGCTGGAGCACGGTCATCACCGTTGTGTACGCCAGTTCACGATGTGCGGCGAGCGCTTCGTGCACCTGTCGAACAGTCTGTGGTTCCGTGGAATCCCACAGATGATCCATTACTGCACGCTCGAGTTCGCCTAGACCTGCCATTCAGCCAACTCTACGGGTAGTCCGACACAAATGCGTACTACTCCACGTAGTAACTCTGTGATCTCAATTGCAGCGTGGTCCTACTTGTTGCGTGGGGAATTCATCGACAGACCCAATTTAGTACCGAGACATGCCTATCCTGCAGTGATGTCAGAACTTCATCGAAGTCCAGCCTTCGACGTCCAGGAAGGGGCGGAGTGCACTCGATCGTGTCTCTTTCGCTGATCAGCGGCGCCACGCCGATCTTGGTATCGATCCTCGGCCTACTCGGTGCTCTGTGGTTACTGGTGTCGAGGCGACGGTGGTACCTCCTGCGCGCGGTACCTATCGCGCTCGTGATGGCCTCGGTCTTCGGATTCTCTCTTTACTACGTCGTGGAGAAGATGTGGCGGCCGTTTCCGGATCCGATCGAGGTCGAGATCTACGTATGGATCGCAGTCGGCACAGCCGCATTGCTGTTGGTGGTGCCCAGAACGATGGTGGCGTTGGGGTTGCTGGGTAGAGCGGCGTCGATTCTCGCTGCGCTACTCGTCGTTCTGGCGGTATCCGTGCAGGTAAACCTGGTGTTCTCGGCATATCCTACGGTCGCAACAGTGTTCGGGGTCGATTCGGCCGATCGAATCTCCCTCTCGGATCTACCCGGGCCAGAACCCGGCGTGATCACCGGCGATCCACTGGACAAGTCCTGGAATCCTCCGGCCGACATGCCGTCCGCCGGCAAGCTGACCTCGGTGTCGATTCCGGCGACAGCTTCGGGATTCAGCGCACGAGAGGCGCAGGTGTACCTGCCGCCGGCCTACTTTGTAAATCCGCGCCCACTGCTGCCGGTTCTGGTGCTTGTTGCCGGCCAACCTGGGGCGCCCGAAGATTGGCTGAACGGGGGCAGGCTGATCGAAACGATGGACGCATTTGCGCGCGAGCATGCCGGTCTCGCACCGGTCGTCGTGGTAGCGGACGCCACTGGCTCGGCCCTGGCCAATCCGCTCTGCGTGGATTCACCTCTGGGCAATGTGGCGACATACCTGTCCAAGGACGTGCCGAGTTGGTTCACATCCGCCCTGCAGGTCGATCCGAACCCTCGCAGTTGGACGATCGGGGGATTGTCGTACGGCGGGACGTGCTCACTGCAGATGGCAACAAACTTTCCAGATGTCTATCCAACCTTTCTCGATCTGTCGGGCCAGCTCGAGCCGACGCTCGGTGATCGAAACCGAACAGTGAACGACGTGTTCGGCGGGAAAGACGCGGCATTCGTGGCTGTCAATCCAATGGATCTGCTGAAGACGAGACGGTTTCCCGATTCTGGGGGCGTCTTTGTCGTCGGCGCTGACGACAACGACTACAAACCAGGGCAGAAGACGGTCTTCGAAGCTGCTCAGGCAGCAGGAATGGACGTCCGTTACTCCGAAGTGCCGGGTGGTCACAGCTTCGCCGTCTGGTCCGAAGGTCTGAAAGAGCAATTGCCGTGGCTGATGCAGAGAGTAGGGCTGATCTCGTGAGCAAAATTTCCGAAGGAAACCAACAGGTCCCATCGGAAGATGCGACAGCGCCGGACACGACCCCCGCGACCCCGTCTTGGCTCGACCGGCGAAGACTCCGAGCAGTGACGGTGTGGCACAAAGCGGTACGACAACTCGTGCGACTGCGGGCACTGATCGTATTCGGCGCCAAGGGAGCACCCGTCAGTTTCGGATTGCTGACCGCAGTCTTGGTATTCGGCATTCTCGGGGCGAGCATCGGGCACAACACGATTCATCGTGACTTCGCCGTCGGGATCATGCCGTTCGAGGAGTTCCGGGTATGGACAGCGTTGACCTCCGGGCTTGTCGCGCCGGGTGTTCTCGGGTACGTGGTAGCGATTGTTGCGATCCTGGTGGCCGCAGCTCCGATCGAACGAAGGATAGGTTCGGTCAAGTTTGCGATTGCTGCATTTCTCACGCAGATACTTGGTGCCTTGCTAGGCCTCGGAGTCGCAGCATTGGCCAAGACGTTCGATGCGGATTGGGGTTTTCGGCTGCATGTAGGGACTGCTATCGGGCCTACGACGTGGATCGTGGGTGTCGTCATGGTGGCAAGCGCTCGTATGGACACTTTGTGGCGACGTCGTATTCGCGTGGGATTGCTTGCGTTGTTGGTCACGCTGGCGCTGTTCAGTGGACATTTGCAGGATGTCATTCGCCTCGCGTCCGCTGTGGTCGGACTACTCCTCGGTCCCGTGATCGTGGGCAGATCTGCGCGGGGTCCACGGCTCGCCGGTACGCAGCGCGAAGGTCGTGTGCTCGTTGCGCTCATCGTGGCTGCAAGTGCACTCGGTCCGGTCATCGCTGCATTGAGTCCCGACGCCGTCGGCCCGTTCGCGGTGCTCCGCGACGTCGTGCGCGGGGTTCCTTACACCGCCGCCGAGGTACGCGAAATCTGTGCCGATTCACCCACCGATCCGGAATGTCGTACCGGCCTTCTGGAGTTGCGGTTGGGTGGAGTGGGTCCGACGATACTCTCTCTCATGCCGTCGATCTTCTTGCTGTTTCTGGCAGACGGCCTGCGGCGAGGTCGTAAATTCGCCTGGACTGCAACAGTTTTCGCACAGATCGTACTGATGGTGCTGTCGATGGCCAACTTTGCGATCAGATTCGTGGAATCGGGCGACGACCAGTCCGTCTTCTACGGTCTCGAGTCGCCGACGGCTTACCGCACGATCGTTCCGTTTCTCCTACCGCTTGCGGTTCTCGTTCTTCTGCTGCTGACGCGAAAGTTCTTCGATGTGTCGGCGCCGAAGGGGACGTACCGCACATGGGGCTTTGCTGTCGTCGGATCAGCAGTGGGTCTGGCTGTTCTGTACGTTCTGGGTGGTCTCGCGGCGCGCGGGGGATTCGACAACGAACCTTCGATCCTCGGATTGCTCGCGGACTTCCCCCAGAGGTTGGTCCCACCGGTGTATCTCCAGTGGCTGGAGCCACGGTTCTTGCCCGAGAGCATTCCGACCACGTTGCTGTTCGAATGGACCGGCGTCGTGTTCTGGGCGGCACTGTGCGTACTTGTCCTCAACACCTTTCTCACCCCTGCATACGGCGTCGATACCGACGCCACCGAACGTGCCAAGGAATTGCTGACAACCAGCAGTGGCAGCGCGCTGTCGTGGATGACGACCTGGCGTGGCAACAAATATTGGTTCGCCACCGATGCGCGGAGCTATGTTGCGTATCGCGTCATTTCCGGCGTAGCACTGACCACCGGTGATCCAGTGGGTCCACGAGAAAGATTGCGAGAAAACGTCATCGACTTCGCGGAGTTTGCTTCGAAGAACGGTTGGATTCCGTGTTTCTACTCAGTGACACCTCAGGTGCGGGAAATCACAGACAGTATCGGGTGGGGTGGCATCCAGGTGGGCGAGGAGACAATCCTCGACCTCGAGAATTTGGCTTTCACCGGGAAACGATTCCAAGACGTCCGTACCGCCTTGAACCGAGCAAAGAAGGCAGGTGTGGTCGCGGAATGGATCAGCTTCCCCGATGCTCCGCTCGCCATCACCGACCAGATCACGGCGATCTCGGAGGAATGGGTCGCCGATAAAGGAATGCCCGAAATGGGCTTCACACTGGGAGGCTTGGAAGAGGTCGACGATCCACACGTCCGATGCCTGATCGCTGTGGACGAGCATCGGACCGTTCACGGAATCACCTCTTGGATGCCGGTATACGAGAACGGCGAGATCGTCGGCTGGACTCTCGATTTCATGCGTCGCCGTGCCGAAGGCTTTCGACCGGCAATGGAATTCCTCATCGCATCGGCCGCTCTGCTCCTCGAGCAAGAGGGAGTGAGGTTCCTGAGCCTGTCCGGTGCACCGTTGGCCAAGATCGACGACGGCCGAGGTACGGAAATTTCGACGGATGCGTCGACGTTCTCGACTCTGCTCGATCGCTTGCTCGACGTACTGGGCAGGACCCTGGAACCCGTGTACGGATTCAGATCGCTGCTCGCCTTCAAATCGAAATTCCAGCCCAGGTACGAGTCCATGCATATGACGTTCGCCGATCCAGCGGCATTGCCGAGCATCGGAAATGCAGTCGGGCGGGCGTACCTACCCGAAGTCTCGCTGGGGCAGGGCTATCGACTGGTTCGAACGATGATCGAGCGTTAGCTCTCCGAGGAGAACGAGGTCGTGGCGACCGCTTGCCTCTGTGGGCCGCCGACGGCGCCGTAGACATGTCGAGTACCGATAGGAACGATGAGGGGGCGATCGGACACCGGGTCCTCGATCACTCTTGCTTCGAGTCCGAACACATCGAGTAGAAGCTTCTCCGAGATCACGTCCTGGGGGCGACCTGCCTCGACGATTTTGCCTTGTGACATGACGATGATCTGGTCGCTGTACCGAACGGCCAAATTGAGGTCGTGCAGCACCATGATCACGGTGCGGCCCAGGTCTTCGTGGAGTCGGTCGATCAAGTCGAGAACCTCCAGCGAGTGCGCCAGGTCGAGATAAGTGGTCGGTTCGTCGAGCAATAGAATGTCCGTGCCCTGTGCGAGCGCCATGGAAATCCAAGCCCGCTGGCGCTGACCTCCAGACAGTTCGTCGACCGGACGATCGGCCAGATCACCGACTCCGGTCAGTTCGAGGGCGTCCGCGACCTCGGACTCGTCGTCCGAACTCCACTGTCGAATCCAGGACTGATGGGGGTGCCGACCCCGCGAGACGAGGTCGGCGACTGTCAAGCCTTCCGGCGCAACGGGTGCCTGCGGCAACATCCCGAGGACCCGTGCGACGTCCTTCGTGCGCATCGACGAGATCGCTTTTCCGTCGAGAACAACCCTGCCCGACTTGGGTTTGAGCAACCGGCCGAGAGCGCGCAACAAAGTCGATTTGCCGCACCCGTTTGGCCCGATCACCGTGGTGATGACACCGGTCCGAACCTCGAGGCCGAGATTCTCTACGACGATGCGGTCTCCGTATCCGAGAGTGAGATCCTCCGCGACGAGACGTGGCAGATCGGTGGCGGTCATGCGGAGGCCTTTCGATTGCTGCGGACGAGAAGGTACAGAAGGAACGGTCCGCCGAGTGCGGAGGTCACGATGCCGACGGGGAGCTCTACCGGCAGGATCGTTCGCGCGATGAGATCGCTGCCGACGACGAGTAACCCACCCAGGATTGCCGACGCAATGATCGGCGGCCCGGGTGTTCTCACTAGCCGCAGTGCGATCTGAGGGGCTGCCAACGCCACGAACCCGATGGGGCCGGCAGCGGCCGTCGCGATGGCCGCGAGCGCTACCGCAGCGAGAAGCAACGCTGCCTGACGCAATTGCAGTCGCACGCCGAGGGATCGAGCATTGTCGTCGCCGAGGCGGAGGGCGCCGAGGGTGAAAGACGATACGACGGTCAGGCCGCCGACTATGAGCACCGCGCTCATGACCGGCCACACCGAACCCCAGTCTGCACCGTTCAGTGAGCCGTTGAGCCATAGCTGAGCTCGCGACACATCGTTGATGTCGGCACTGATGAGAAGCCATCCGATCGACGCTGTCAGCATGGCATTGATCGCGATTCCGACGAGGATCAACCGAAACCCCTGGACGCCGCGCTTCCATGCGAGTGCGTAGATGATCGCCGCGGTGGCGATTCCACCGATGAGCGCAGCGAGCGGCAATCCGAGGGTCGCGAGAATGCCGGCGAAGGTGCTACCGCCACCGAGGACGATGAGTGCCACGGCTGCAGCACTGGCGCCGGCGGTGATACCGAGGATGTCTGGACTCGCGAGTGAGTTTCGCGAGATGGATTGCGTCACAGCACCGGACATACCGAGTGCCATACCGACGAGCACTCCGGTAAGAGAGCGCGGCAATCTTAAGTCCATCACGATGAATCGCTCGATTCGTGTGCCGCCGCCGAGCAGAACGTCGATGACGTGCCCTATCGACAGGGGGAAGTCACCACGTCCGATGTTGATGCACATCAACAACAACAGGGCCGCCAGCAGAACGAGATTGACGAGCACCATGAAGGGACGCCGCACCAACGAAAGGCGACCGATCCGAAAACCGGGCCTGGATGGAACTGTCAGCTTTGTTGCCTCTGCCGACGTGGTCTTCGATTCCACTGTGGTCACAGGCTCGCTAGCTTTCGCCGACGGACCAGCGCAATGAAGAATGGGGCCCCGAACAGCGCAAGGACGATGCCCACCTGTAGTTCACCGGGTCGCACGACGACGCGTCCGATGACATCTGCCATCAGCAGCATCACGCCGCCCATCAAACCTGCATAGGGGACGAGCCATCGATAGTCCGGTCCGGTGACGACGCGGGCGACGTGCGGAACCACCAGTCCGATGAACGCGATCGGTCCACACGCTGCTGTCGCTGCACCCGTCAGCAGCGTAATGGCGATGATCCCGACAGTTCTGCTGAGTGCGATGTTGACTCCCAACGAGCGTGCGACGTCCTCGCCGAGGCTCATGACGTTGAGGCCAGGAGTGCTGGCGAGAGCGATGAGGACACCGAGTACGAGGAACGGAAGAACCTGCCAGAGGACGTCGAGGCCCCGGCCGGCAACCGAACCCACCGACCAGAACCGGTAACCGTCCAAGGTGGTCTGGTCTATCAGCACCACTGCATTGGTCATGGCCGACAGAAAAAACGCGACAGCGGCACCCGCGAGCGCAAGGTTGAGCGGACTCGCCTTCCCGTTCCCGATAGAGGACAACCCGAAGACCACTACGCTCGCCAGCGCCGAACCGGCAAAGGCGAACCAAAGGTACTGGCTGGGGGAGTTGAACCCGAAAAGGTAGATGGCGAGCACAACGAAAAAGGCTGCTCCGGCATTCAGACCCAGCAGTCCGGCGTCGGCCAAGGGGTTTCTCGTATGGCCTTGGATCAAGGCTCCGGCGATCCCGAGTGCGATTCCGACGACAAGCGCAAGAAGGGTGCGCGGGACGCGCAGGGTGCGAACGATGATGTCGGTATCGGTGCCGGTCGAATGCACCAGTGCGTTGCCGATCTCGGCGAATGTCAGCGGCCTCGCTCCGATGGCGATGCTGGCGAGAATCGCGGCTGCCAGCGCGACGGTCAGAACGAGAAGTCCGAACTGCCTACGTTTACGGATGGCCTGCACCGAGTTCTCGCGTGGGACGGGTTCGAACTGTTCGGCGTATGCGGTCTTTTCACGTACCACCTCGGTGCTCGAGCGGCCGAGAGCGAACTGTCTACAGAGTCCTCGACGGACACCGATCGGTCCTCGGGTTGTGGAGTCACGGACTACGAGTCCAGTCCATCGCATGCCAGTGCTCTGACCGTCGTGCCCAGTACGAAAACCCTGATTCCAGAGCAGCAACCCGACTGCAACGACCACCGAGATGGCTCCGAAGACGAACCTGTCCGCCTCACCACCACCATTGTCGTCGCGAAGAGAATCGACGATCGACCACCCGATCCCCAGAGGTAACAGCACGATCGCAAGGTCGACGAACGCTGCCACGACGCGGAGATACCACGGGGCAGGGCCGCGTGGAATCTGCTCTTTCGAAAAGTCCACGTCCGAAGGTGGACTGGGACTTTTCGATCCGAGTGATGGGGCCGTCGTCACAGTAGTAGTGACTCCTCACTTTGTTGAAGGTAATGCTGCTTAGGTTACGGAACCCTTTGTCCCTACCTACGTCCGGGAAGGCTAGCCAATCCATACAGGCTCATAAAAGCCGAAGCCTCGGTGTTCACTCGAAAGATTGGTTAGGCTAACCTACTGAATGTGGCTCTTCAGGGCTATGTCGTTCGAACAAGGGAGTGTTCTGGTGTCAGTTGCAACAACGACGTCCGATGCCTGGGCCGATGTGCATCGTTCGATTGGGTGCAGCGATGAGGGCGGTCCACTCGGCGGGGCGTGCGTCGGCCTTCGTGCCTTGAACTCGGACTACCCCCGCATGTATGCGGTTGCATCGATGGCGAACGAAGCCAAGCGTCGCTGGTGGCAGTTGGCAGTAGGCCTCGAAAATGGTCGAGCAGCACAGATGGTCACTCGTTCCCTCGAGGACGTGAAGACTCCCGACGTGGCAGCGATTCAGGTGGCAACCGCGCTGATTCATGCAATCGTGGGCCGCGTCGTCGCCTTGTTGGTTCTTCAGGGGCGTGCGTGGGATCCAGGCATCGACAATCTGTGGATTCACATGGACAGCGACGGCGGTATCGACTGGGCGGGGCTCACTTCGCCCGTGCTGAGAGTCTTGCCCGGCGACAGCTTCGATGGGGCTTCGGGGACGGTCACTCTTCCATGTGAGGAAGCGTTGCTGATCTGGACAGCCCACCGATGCATCACTTCCCTCGATGCCGTTTCTCGGGCGATCGCTGACTCTGCGCCTCTCGATCCGCAGGTCTTCTGGTCGTTGGTCGGTGATGCAGTACTCGGCGCATCGACACACGTGCCCATGTTGTCGAGATCGCTCGGAGTATCGAGTGCTCGTCGCGGACAAGCGCTTCTCGATGCCTTTGTTGCTGCCGGAGTTCCCGTCCGTTCGCGTCCCACCTCGATCGGACGAGTTCGATTTCGAGCGTCGTGAACACACCTTGCAGATGCAGTAAGGGTAGCCTAGGCTGACGGAAAACTAACGGACCGCGCCGGAGTCCTGAGGGCTGCAGTGACTCCCGGTCCTTGCCGCGGCGGGCTCTACATCCATTCGGATGTGGGGCCCGCCGATTTTTCTCGGCTGGGTCTCGTGTAGTTCTGGGGAGAACACTCGCCGCTCGCCACGCGCGGCCACCACACACTAGGAGGGCCTGAATGAGCCAGAACGAACCGAAGGCAACAACTCCCTCTGATACGAATGTCGATCCAGCCGACATCACCGAGATGGTCGCGCAGGGTTTCGACGGCACCCTAGGACTCGAGTATCTCGAAGTCTCCGGCGATCGAGTCCGCGCGACCTGGGACGTAACGCCCAAGCTCCACCAGCCAGCCGGGATCATGCACGGTGGCGTTCTCTGTGCCGTGGTCGAGTCGCTTGCCAGCATCGGCGGGAGCGTGTGGCTCGGTGACCGCGGACACGTCGTGGGCGTCAACAACAACACGGACTTTCTCCGCGCAACGCGTTCGGGTCGCCTCACCGGCGTAGCCACCCCGGTCCATCGGGGTCGCACTCAGCAGATCTGGCAGGTGGACATATCCGACGAAGCTGGAAAGCATGTTGCACAAGGCAAGGTTCGGCTCGCCAATATCGTCGACACGGCAATTCTGGGAAACGCCGCGACATGAGCCCGCGAGGAGATTGTCGGCGCGGCGTGAGCGCCGCGTTGCCGCGTCGATGATTCTCTTCGAACTCGACGCACTACCTTTGCAGTCATGAGTGAAACGGTCGGCAGCGGGATGTCGTCTCCGAGGGTCGGAGCGTTCGATCCCGAACACGTCGCCCAGGCACGTGCGGCAATCGCCGCAGTCGACGACATCGGGGTGTGGGTCCAACGCTTCGACCTGCTGGGCGATCCGACTCGGCTACGCATTCTGCTGTGCATGCACCGGGCGCCCGGCATTTGCGTCACCGATCTGGCATCGGCGCTGGAGATGACGCCGACCGCCGTCTCACACGCCCTACGCCTTCTTCGCAACGAGGGGTGGGTTGCCGTTCAGCGCGACGGCAAAAAGATGACCTACCGACTGGACGACGACGTCGTGCACAGCATGCTGCACCAACTCGGCGCCACCCATGCACGACATGTGCACGAATGACGCCGAGTGATGACCTTGGGTGAAGCGGTCAGCCTGCGGCTTTCTGCTCCTGCTTTTCGACCCTCTTCGAGCGCTTCGATTCCATCGAGTTCAATTGTTCGATGGCCAATCGTGCGAACACCTGCTGCTCGGTAGATGCCATCTGTGCACGCCCCTTCCCGAGGAAGGTGACAAACCACGAAATGACCGTGGTGAGGCGGCTGCGGTAACCGACCAGGTAGTACAGGTGCAAGGCGAGCCACATGATCCAAGCGATGAAGCCGCTGAACTCGAACTTTCCGACCTTGGCGACGGCATTGAAGCGCGACACAGTGGCCATGGACCCCTTGTCGAAGTATTTGAACGGCTTGCGCTCTGCCGGATCGGCTCCGGTCAGTGACGCCTTGATCTGCTTGGCGGCGTAATTGGCCCCCTGGATCGCACCCTGTGCCATACCTGGAACATCTTGGACGGACATCAGGTCGCCGACCACGAAGACATTGGGGTGGCCTTTGACCGTCAGATCAGGTTCGACGATGACCCTCCCGGCACGATCGGTCTCGGATCCGGACTGCTCAGTGAGTTGTTTCCCGAGCGGGCTGCCCTGCACTCCGGCGGACCAGACCTTGCACTGTGCGTCGATGCGACGGGTCGTACCGTCCTTTTCCTTGACGGTCAGGCCGTCGTTGTCCACATCGGTGACCATTGCATTCAGCTGAATCTCGACGCCAAGCTTCTCGAGTCGTGCTGCGGCTTTGTGGCCGAGCTTTTCGCCCATGGGTGGCAGCACAGCTGGGGCCGCGTCGAGCAGAATGACGCGAGCGTCACGTGGGTCGATGTTGCGGAATGCGCCGTCGAGGGTGCGATCTGCCAGTTCTGCTATCTGACCGGCCAGTTCGACTCCGGTAGGTCCGGCGCCGACAACCACGAAGGTCATCAGACGGTCCTTCTCCTCCTGATCGTCCGACAATTCGGCCTGCTCGAATGCGCCGAGAATACGACCACGAAGTTCGAGAGCGTCGTCGATCGTTTTCATGCCGGGTGCGAACTCGGCGAAGTGGTCGTTGCCGAAGTACGACTGCTGCGCTCCGGCCGCGACGATGAGGCTGTCGAAGTGGGTGACGGTGACGCGTTCGAGGAGCTTGGAGGTGACCGTTTTGGCGGTCAGATCTATGGCTAGAACGTCACCGAGGAGTACTTCTGCATTCTTCTGCTTACGCAGGATGACCCTTGTCGTGGGAGCAATCTCGCCCACGGACAGGATGCCGGTGGCTACCTGGTAGAGAAGAGGCTGAAATAGGTGGTGGGTGGTCTTCGCGACCAGAGTGACGTCGACGTCGGCCTTCTTGAGTGCCTTGACGCCGAACAAGCCACCGAATCCGGAACCGATGACAACGACGTGATGACGCTTCGACTCGACCGGTTGGATGCTCATTAACCTGCTCCTAGAGATTTGAGATGTACCACAACGGTAACGGTCCGGGTTCGGGGTGTCTCGGCAAGGTTCCCATGTCGGAGGCCGAATCGGGTGTTGACATGACGGCTAGTGCCACTGACCTGGGCGAGTGATCACTGGTCGATTGCGAAAAGCGACCTGTTTGCTTCTGTATCGCTTCAGAAGTGTCTCGTCGGATCATCGGGCGCGAGCGCGCTGTGCCAGCTCCACTGTTGCCGCGCGTAGGTCGGAGACGGCGGTAATCGGTTCGGCATATGCAACGCGAGTGGTCGCCTTCCCGCGTGGGGTGAGCACGGCGAGGTCGAGCCCGTACCGGTCGGCCGACATGACCGTACTTTCCGTCGCATCCGGGTAACCGCCGATAGCGCGCGCCATTGCGAGCAACGACTCGCTGTGATCCTCGTTCAAGTGCGTGAGCGCACCGGCGGCCTGCGTCGCCACCGGGTCGGATGTTGCAGCTGCATAGTCGTCACCGATTGCAGAATCCATCCGGCCGTATCCGCCTACCCAACGGACTCGATCAACGCGCAGAATCCACACCGAGAAATCGCTGTAGTCAATGTAGTACTTGGCGGCGGGGACAGCAGATAGATGCGCTTGCCGCGCAGCGGCTATCTCGTCGCCAGATGGTCGTTCCACCACGCCGGCCAGAGTGATTCTCGATGTCGCGAGCGGATCGGTAACCGATGCCGGGGAGACCACCGACACACTCGCTCTAGGGTCGTGATCGAGGTTCCGTCCATGCTCGGCCATGTTCGATACACACAGAACGGGTGAGCCACCCAATAGGCCATAGGTGATATAGGAAGCCCACGGGTCGCCCTCGACAGTCAAACTTGCGAGGGTGCCTGTGTTGGTCGATGCTGCGACGGTTCGCGCCTCTTCGGCTGCCGACATCCGTTGGGCAGGCTCGAGCTCGCCCAATGGGGGAGGGACGGAAGGAGCGTCGCCGGGATCGCCATGATCGAGTGCCATGATCGCAGTCTACGGAGCGTCTTCGGTCGTCATGACCGTTCGAGTGGCGCAGGCGACTCGGAAAATTCGTTTCGTCGCGCGAATCGCGGGCATACTCTCCCGGTGATCAAGGTAATGCGCACGAACCGAACGGTCCGGGCTGTGGTGGCTGCGATGGGGTTGTTCGTTGTGGTGGCTGCGATATGGGCGGGTGTCGGATACGTATATGCCGATGACCACAAGACCATGTCGGCGACCACGGTGGGTCTTTGTGTCCTCGCGGCCGGGTGGTTGGTGATTCTAGGGGCATTCGGCATCAAGTTCGGTCGCCTACGCGCTCGACGACGTAAGAGTGAACACGACGGCTGAGGCACAGGTGTTCCCTTCGGGTAGCTATCGAGAAGTCGTGAGTACGAACAACTTTTGCGTCGCACGCGTCGTCGCGACATAGCGATCGACCGCTCCCTCGGTGTCTGTCCCGAATGCGTCGGGGTCGATCAAAATTACGAGATCGAATTCGAGGCCCTTGGACATTTCTGGAGTCAGCACGCGAACGCGTGAATTCGCCCGGAGTTCAATACTTCCGGTGGCATCGGCGCTGATGATGCAGACGATCCCTTCCGTGTGCTGGGCCAGCCATGACTCGATAATCGAAGCCAACTCTGACGTGCGTCCGTGCACGACGGGGATGCCGCTCCGACGAATGGAGGTCGGCACGTTGGCGTCCGGCAGAACGGTTCGAATGATCGGTTCGGCTTCCGTCATGATTTCCTCGGGTGTTCGGTAGTTGATGGTCAGCGACGCCACCTCGACGTTTTCGAACCCGACTCGTCGCAGCCGCTCCTGCCACGACTCCGTGAACCCCCGACGAGCTTGGGCGCGATCTCCGACAATGGTGAAGCTCCGGGATGGGCAGCGTGACAACAACATCTGCCACTCCGCATCGGTCAGTTCTTGAGCTTCGTCGACTACTATGTGCGCGAACGGACCTGCTAGCGCGGCGTGACCGTTGTCGAGAGATTCGTCGTCTATAGGGACCATGTCGTCGACGAGGGCATCTCGAATGCCCTTTTGGCGAAGTTGGGCGATCATTCCTTCTTCGTCGTCCAATTGAAGTAGCTCGTCCACAACCCTGTCCATCCGCTTACGTTCGGCCGCTGCGGTTGCAGTTCGGCGGCGGTGCCGGAGGGACAGGTTCGGATCGCCGAGGCGCCTACGCGCGGCGTCGAGTAGAGGGAGGTCGGAGACTGTCCAACTCTTGGGCTTCGGTCGCTGCAGCGTTGCGATGTCGTCCTCGCTGAGCCAGGGCGCACATGTCCGAAGGTAAGCGGGTACCGACCACAGATCTGCGACGAGATCGGCGGCTTCGACCAAGATCCACGCCTTCTCCAGAGCAGCGCGCAACTCCTCGTTCTCGTGCAACGACGTTCGGATAGTCGTGGCCGAAACTTCACCGTTGTATTTGTCGGTCAGGATCGTGAGAAGCAACTCCCACACTTGTTCTCGGGCCTCGTTGTGCGGAATGCCAGGTTCGGGTGCACAGAATGCTTCGACCCAGTCCTGGGGACTGAGCCAAAGGTCGGCCCAGTCGGTCTCGACGGTCATTCCCGTGGTCGATGGCTGCTCGTAGAATCTGACTGCGGACTCGATGGCCGTCACGAGATGTCGCGACGCTTTGAGGCGGGCGATCGAAGCGCCTTCCTCGAGTGCGGCGGACCCACCTTCCGGCACGAGGTCCCGCAGGGTGCAGATGTGGACGCCCTCCTCACCGAGGCTCGGTAGGACGTCGGCGACGTACGCCAGGTAGGGCTCGTGCGGCCCGATGAACAGCACACCACCTCGATGATGACCGACGAGGGCGTCGGCGTACAAAAGGTACGCGGCGCGGTGTAGAGCGACGACCGTCTTCCCCGTGCCAGGACCTCCGTCGACGACGAGCGCACCGCGCGATCCTGCGCGAATGATCGCATCCTGATCGGCTTGGATCGTTCCCAGCACATCGCGCATCCAGTGCGACCTGTCACTGCCGAGACTCGCTATGAATGCGGAGTGATCGTCGAGTGCAGCGAGCCGGCGCACCCCATTCTCGCCTTCGAGTTCGTCAGCAGTGAAAACCTCGTCCCAATAGTCGCTCACACGGCCACGAGTCCAGCGATACCGACGCCGGCGCGCGAGCCCCATCGGGTTGGACTGTGTTGCGCCGAAGTACGGCTCGGCTGAAGGGGAGCGCCAGTCGACGAGGAGTTGATTTCCCTCCGTGTCCAGGAGCCCTAGCCTGCCGATGTACGACGACTCGTGTGTTTCGGCATCGACGACGTGGCCGAGACATAGGTCCAAGCCGAATCGGCGTAGGGACCGAAGGCGAGCAGTGAGTCGGTGGACTTCGAGATCTCGTTCCATCAGTTCCTGGCCCATCCGGCCGGTGTCCTTACGGACGGAATCGAGTCGGTCGGTCAGGTCAGCGATAGATTTCGTGAGGCTTGCCGCGATCGCAGCGAAGTGTTCTTCGTCGCCCTCGATCAACGCGGGGTGGGCTTTGGCGATGAGTCGATCCGAGAGATCGAAGGCATTTTCGGTCGCCGAGCTCACGCGGCCGGCCCCCATGGCTCGATTCGCGATGGGTTCGAAGTCGGTGGTAAATCCGGCACAGGTAGATGCATGAGTTTCCTTCCCTTTCCGCAGCTTTCGGCTTCAGCCGGTAATTCTGCGCCGCACCCGGGGTCTTGCCACAAGCCCCCGGGTGCGCTATATGTTGAAAAGGGAAGGGAAGCTGTTGCACGCTGTGAGCGGCTCGGTGAAGGCCGAGAATGGCCTTGCTACCGGCCCCGTCTATCAGACGAGACGGTGTATCAGACGAGACGGTGTATCAGCCCGAGACGTCGATGATCTCGATCGCGAATACCAAGGTGTCGCCTTGCTCGATGCCCGCGGACGGCTGACCACTGGGGTACCCGTCGGCGGATGTCATCGCGACGGCTACCTTCGACCCGACAGTCTGCCCTGCAATCGCCTTCTGAAAGCCAGGTACGACTCGCGCAAGCGGGAACTCGACCGGTGCGCCGCGTTCGTAGCTGCTGTCGAAGACCGAACCATCGCGGCCGTTGACTCCCATGTAGCAGACCGAGACCGTCGCGTCGTCTGCCACAACCGGTCCGCCACCGGTCTGCAGGGTGTGTACCTGGGTTTCGGTCACAGCGAACGGTGTGGTGACCTCGACGAGGGGAGCCGTCGTATCGGTTGATGCGGCGACTGCCACGCTGCCGGTGGATCCGGGAAGCGTCCATTCAGGTGTGGCGCCGGCCGCGGGTGCTTGGGACGGGCAGGTGGTGGACGCCGGTGCAGATTCGCTGACCGATGAGGTAGTCGAATCGGAGCCGCATGCTGCTAGCGCCACAGCGAGCGCCGCGGCGCAGGCCGTGAGTACGCCGGATTTGGTTGCGCGAGAATAATTCACGTCGATCACGCTACAGAACCTCGATCGCGCGAAGGAACTCGAACCCGCATCGTTCGTAGAGATCGTCGATCGGCCGCTGTGGTGAGCGGAAGAGCCCACCGGTGCTATCCAGTGGTCCGCGTATCGTCCTCCGACTGCCCGGTGGGAAGGATGCCGTGCAGGACGATGTCGGCCAGTGCGTCGGCGACCGGCCCTGGATCGTCGATATCGCGGACGGACATTGCGAAGATCGCGGCACCCGCGAGAATGTCGAGGAGAGTGTCCACGTCGACACCTGCACGAATTTCGCCCTGTTCGCGGCCTGCAATCAGTCGGCGCTCCAGTTCTGCTCGCACTCCTGCGAGCTGGCGTACGACCAGCACTTCACGTAAGGCTCCGTCGGTACGCACCTCGCTCATCAGTCCGGGGGCTGCTGCCCGGGTGGCGGGGGACGCGAAAAGTGCGACCGCGCCCTGCACCAGTGCGTGAACCTGGTCGGCCATCGTGCCGGTGACGCCGAGAGTCGAGTCGATGTCGGCGCCTAGATCCGTGTCCAGAACCGGGTAGACGGCTTCGTTGACTATGTGAGCTTTCGACGGCCAACGACGATAGATGGCGGGGCGTCCGACGCCCGCGAGGGCGGCGATTGCGTCGATCGTGGTGCCGGCATACCCCTTGTCTGTCAGCAATTGTCGGGTGGCATCCAGCACGGCTGCGTCGATCGTCGGGTTCCGCTGCGGGCCGAGCCGATGCTGGGCCTCGGGTTCCTTCGGCATTTTTTACAGACCCCTTGTGGTTTCGGTGTGACGTCCGTTACATTCCGTCACGACTTCAGTCGTTACAAAGTGTAACGACTAGCGCGTGCCATCAGTGTCTCCCGAACCACTAGGAGTGGTTATGACTTCTGAATCCATGGGAGCAGATCCCGACTTTGCCGAGCTCGCCCGACCGGGTGAGTCCCGGAGCGATCCCGCTGTCTTGCGGGCGCGACTCGAGCGCTGGCTGGCCACAGTTCTCGACGCCGAATCCGAACCGGAGGTGACCTCCACCGAAATTCCGGCCGGGACAGGCATGTCCAACGAGACGGTGCTGTTCGACGCTGTGTGGACCGAGGACGGGTGCCGCTCGGAGCACCAGCTGGTTGCGAGGATCGCGCCTGCCGTCATCGGGGTGCCGATCTTCCCGACCTACAACTTGGACCAGCAGTTCCATGTCATGCGGGCAGTAGCGACCCACACCTCGGTGCCGATTCCCCGTGTCTACTGGTCGGAGTCCTCGCCTGAGATACTCGGTGGCGAATTCTTCGTCATGGAGCGGATCAAGGGCGACGTCCCTCCCGACGTGATGCCGTACAACTTCGGATCCTGGCTGTCCGAGGGCACGACGGAAGAACGTTCCCGACTCCAACTCTCCTCTATCCAGATTCTCGTCGACCTGCATGCCATCGCAGAGCCCCACCGCGTCTGCCCGGGTTTGAGATGTACCGACGGCGACGAAGAGCCCACCGGCGAGACGGCGTTGCGTGCGCATGTGGCGGGTCAACGGCGCTACTACGAATGGGCCACCGCTGACGGACCACGGTCTCCGCTGATCGAACGCGGACTCGACTGGATCGAGGCGAACCTGCCCACCGACGACCGACCGGCGGTGCTGTGTTGGGGCGACTCCCGCATAGGCAACGTCATGTACCAGGACTTCCGGCCTGCAGCGGTACTCGATTGGGAGATGGCCACGCTCGGTCCGCGCGAGTTGGACCTCGGCTGGATGATTTACTTGCACAGGTTCTTCGAGGATCTCGCCACGATGGCCGGGCTCCCCGGGCTACCCGACCTTCTCCGCCGCGAAGACGTCGCCGACACGTATCGGGAGCTGACCGGGCACCGACCGGACGATCTGAACTTTTATACGCTGTATGCGGCTGTTCGTCACGCCGTCATCATGTTCCGAGTGCAGAGCCGTGCCGTCGCTTTCGGCCAAGCGCAGCTACCAGAGAATCCAGATGACATGATCATGCACCGAGCGAGTCTCGAAGCCATGCTCGACGGAACCTACTGGGCCGGCGTCACCGCGGGAACCGTCGCATGACTCTGTCTCCGCTCGACGACTACCCAGTCCACCAGATCGCCGAGCCCATCCGACATGTCGGCACCTCGGACCGCAATTTCTACGACCGGTACTACTTCAATTGTCACGCCGGGGTCGACGGGGCCGATCCACTGTTTCTCATCATCGGACTGGGCCAGTATCCCAATCTCGGTGTGTGCGACGGATTTGCGGTGCTGCGACGCGGAGATGATCACCTCGTCTTTCGAGCTTCCCGAGCACTGGGGGAGGATCGCATGGATCTGTCCGTCGGACCGTTGCGGATCGAGATCATCGAGGGATTGCACCGTCTGAGAGTCGTTCTCGAACCGAGCCTGGAGGCTCCCGACCTCAGTTTCGATCTCGAATTCGAGTCCGACGTGCCGGCGAACCTCGAGGCGAGGCACTTCCACCGGCAACTCGAGCGGGTCACCTTCGACACCCAGCGGTTCGTCCAAACCGGGACGTGGGCGGGGACACTGACGCTCGACGGCGAGGCCATCCCCGTCACGCCGGACACGTGGCGCGGCAACCGTGACCGTTCCTGGGGCGTTCGGCCAGTGGGCGAAGCGGAACCACCTGGACGCAAGGCTGATCCAACGATCGCCGCCGAGCAGAACTTCTTCTGGATCTACTCGATCATGCAGTTCGAAGACTTCACCATCGTCACGGTTATCCAGGAGGACAGGTGCGGTCGGCGCATCGTCGAGGACTCGACTCGGGTCTTCGCCGATCGAACTCGTGAACGGGAGTGGCTGGGCCGACCGGATCACGAGCTGACCTTCGTTCCGGGTACCCGCGAGGTCGAGACCGGGACACTGTACTTCCGCAGACCGGGCTCGCCAGGCAAAGCGGACCACGTCCTCACCGTGACCTGCGAACCAGTGCTTCCGCACTACCTGGGGGTCGGGACCGGGTACGGCCTCGAGCAAGATTGGCGCCACGGTATGTGGCAGGGCGAGCTGGTTGTCCAGGGGTTTCGCGAGAAAGTCTCCGAGATCGAGCCCTGGAAGAAGATGTTCAGCCCTGTCGACAATCTCGCGCGATTCACCATCATCGAGGACGGCGTCTCCCTCACTGGCGCAGGACTCTTCGAGGTAGCGGTCATCGGACCCCACGAGCAATACGGGTTCACCGGGGTCGGTGACGTAGCCCCCTGATCACCCGGGACATCGGCTGAACACTGAGCCTTCGTCGACGTCCCGGTCAGTGCTTCACGCGATACCGCACGTGCGTCGTGAAAGGAGAGTGAATGGCTTCGAGTGGTTCGAGGCTCAAGCTTCTCAGGCCTTCGAACGGTGATTCACCGCTTCCGAGCAAGACTGGAGTGATATCGAGGACGAGTTCGTCGATCACGCCGGCGGCGAGGGCCTGACGAACGGTCGACGCTCCGCCGGCGATGGAGATGTCGTTTTCGCCTGCTACTGCCTGGGCCTGGGCGTACGCGGAACCGAAACCATCTGTCACAAAGCGGAAAGTAGTTCCACCCGCCATCTCGATTGGTTCGTGTTGATAATGGGTGAGTACGAACACCGGTGCGTGGTACGGGGGATTGTCACCCCACCACCCGCTCCAGTCCTCATCCCATTCACCCCGGACGGGGCCAAACATGTTACGGCCCATGATGAATGCTCCACGGGGCCGCAGTAGTTCAGCGGTGATCGCGGCATCGGCCTCGTTCGTGGCCTCACCGATATGCCATGTGTGCAGTTGGAGGCCTCCGACACCCAACGGGTTGTCCTTGTCCTGATCGGGGCCGGCGACGAATCCGTCCAGGGAGATCGACACGTGCGCTGTAGTTCGGGTCATGCCCTTACGACTGCCACCGCGATCGAAACTCATCGCCCCATCACAAATGCAATCTACTTCTGGTGATCCCAGGCTATGGAGTCGCGAGTTCTGTAGGGGTAGCGACGAAGTTGAGGAGAAGAATGGCAGTTCAGAGCGATGATCTCTTGACAGGCTCGTGCGAGACATGTGTCTCGCCCCGGCATACGGGCGTGAAGTGCGTAGCGTTCTGGCTCGACGGAGAGGGAATGCTGTGACCTTGGATCGGCGCTAGAGGAGTTTTCGAGTAGGGCTGCCGGACGGCTCGTCGTTCTACACGGTGGCCGATGCCGGTCCGCTGTGAGAATATAAACGACGCGAGTGCGAACGAAGTATTGGCCGTTTTCTCCGCGACACGAGGGACTCTGGGCTCACCCGAGCCGGACAGCAGGCCGAGGCTCTAGGCGAAGATTTCGTGATTTTGCCGGCGGATATTCCCGCAGAACCCGATCGGACCGAACCTCGGGCCCTGCCTCTGTCTGTAATGGCGACCTGACCGAGCACTTGGCCTATTTGAATCGATGTTCGATGCGTCCGTTTCTCGAATGGCGATGTTCCAGATGGATAGTTGGTGATCTGGCACTGTTCCCACGGGGTCAAAAGAACCCGGACGGGACACGGGCCAGTGAGGGTGGCTGGTACGCGGCGGGTTACCGCAGTGGATCGCACGGGTTGTCGGCTTCGAGCTTCGAGCTCAGTCTGAGGGTAGGACGGAGTCAGTGGGGTAGCCCAACACGGTTCGAAATTCGCGGCTAAAGGCCGTCGTGACCCGGTGGGCAATTCGCCAATGGCCGTCAACGCGACGGTACGCAACATCGTAATATCCGTGCATTGTGAGTCGCGGGGCGTCTGCACTGTTACGCCAGGACCCGTGGAAATCGAGATGTATACGCGCCGTAGCGCGGTCGCCGTCAATGGCAAGCTGCGGCAAGTGCAGCATGTGGATGCCCTCAAACGGCACGCCGCTGCAGTATTCGTTTAGAGCCGTGGTGCCCTGCACGAATGTAACTGGAGCTTCGTCACCCACGGGTCGAGACTGATAAATTCCGTCCGCGGTAAATAGGGAGCTCCATCTCTCTCCATCGTGCTCATCGAATGAACGGGCGTAAGTCGCTTCAAGTTCAATAATGTTCAGTCTCGCCTCTAGCGCCTCTACGCGTTGTTCAATGTCCTGCGTCATCGTGCCTCCTTCGTTGAGTTGGTCCGTATTCCGGGACCTGGTGTCAGGTATCGTCGTTTCTGGGATGAATACCTTCGGTGCCGCTCAAATATCGCAACAATGACTGAGGAATCAGCGTGAAACTCCACACACCTCATGTCTTTGATCGGCAGATTTCTGTACCTCAAATTCTTGCTTATCTGGAGACTTATCTGCGGAAATTGTCACTTTGATTGCACCGCTCCGAAGTCTCGAACCAGCGGTGACTATTTGGGTAATTATATTCTTGTCCACTTATCGATCATTCAGTACAGAATGAAGACAGTCGGTGCTTAGATCAATGCAGGATCCCATTGGGCGGGAGTATTATTGCTCCCGCCCAATGGGCCCGCCACTGCGGTAAGGCGCTGCTCGACGCCGCCAGCATGCCGAACGCGGGAATTCCGAGCGAGCCGACGATCCGCAGAACCCTCGTACTGATCGATGCCCACCGGTTTGACCAGCTCATATAAGCGCGGATGCGGCTGACATTCACCACGATCGAGGGGTGCCGGGTTATCGCCTGCGACGGCAAAACTGTGCGCGGCGCCAAAGACCGCGACGGGAACCAGCCACACCTGCCGGCCGCGATGGACCACGCCACCGGCGTCGTGATCGGACAGGTAGACGTGGCTGTGAAAACCAACGATATCCCCATGTTGCGCGAGCTCCTGGGCCAGTTCGACATCACTAATTCGGTAATCACCATTGACGCTCTGCACACACCGCGGTCCACGATCGAGTACATCGTGGGCCGGCTTCCCGGATGCGCACCGGTAGCGGGCCGAGGGTGATGGCGACGTTGCGGAATCTCGCGCTGGCCATGATGCGGGGCGCTGGGCACACCAACATCGCCGCGGCCTGTCGCCACTATCAACACTGTCTTGCGGACGCGATTAATCTAGTTCCCACCAGCGAGAAGGCGGCTTTGACGTGACCCTGTGGTTGGAGGTGCCCGACCCGATGACACGGCCTGGCTCGTTCGGGCTACGTGTCTTGTAGGTTCCAAGGCGAAGTCAGCAGCTGGGTGGCCCTCGGAGCGATGCAGGTAGTCGGCCATCCTGAACTGTCCCAGGTTTCTTGACGCCCACACGCTGGCTGAACTCCTACAGGAGGGGCGATCGTTGAGCGTAGTAGATCGAACGGAACTGAACGGGCGTACGGTGTCCGGGGGTTCTATGTAGTCGGCAGGCGTCTAATCAATCGACCCACTCCATAGCCCAAATACTCGATACCCGCGATCGTGTTCGCCGGCACGCCATGATCCGACTGCGATTGGCAACTGCCTCGGTCTCAGGCATGCCTCGCAGGACGGCGGAGACCTGCGAGAGGTGGCGATTACGAACCTGTCCGATCCTGTTGAGTCTCTGCAGAGCCAGATACGGGTGCCGATAGCTCATCTCCTAGGTGTGGTGTGAGACATACCTTCGATAGGTGTCGCAGTCAGTGACTCATGGTCGGCAATGTCACACAGATAGATACATTGAAGACCCCTACGGAATGCCAGAAAACCGTTTGCTGGACTCTGATCGGCCCTGCTACCTTGCCGGAGAACCGTGCACGAGAACAAGGAGGTGGTACCTGTGAACGCTGTAACGACATGGGTGCTCCTTTCTCTTATCACGGTCGGACGAAAAGACCGTCCGGGAGCGCCGTTAACGAGCACTCTCGAAAGGCACGACCATGAAATTCACTTCTGCACAGCTTGACGACGGCGTTCTCGAGCGTGCGTTCACTCTCGATGGGATCCCCGGCATTCTGTGGACCCCAGAGTCTGCATCCGTACCGGTGCCGCTAGTTTTACTCGGTCACCCTGGGGGACTGCACGCGATGCATTCCAGGTTGGCAGGGCGGGCCAGGGCTTCAGTTGTCGAACACGGCTTCGCCGCGGCCACCATCGAGCTTCCTGGCGGCGGTGAGCGGCCCCGTTCCGCTGCCGCGGAGCAGGCCCGCAGCGATCTGCGGCGGGCGCTGGCGGCCGGTGACCCGGTCGACGAGATAGTCGATCGGCTCGTACTTCCGCTGGTAGACAATGCAGTCCCGGAATGGCAGGCCGCATTGGATGCCCTCCTTGCGCTACCTGAAGTTCGCGGACCGGTCGGGTTCTCGGGAGGACCGATAGCCATCGGTATCCGGTTCGCGGTGGTCGAGCCGCGTATCACGGCCGCCGTGTTGTTCGCGGGTAGCTTCGTGCCCGCCGCCATGTTCGACGAGGCCCGTCAGCTCACCATTCCGCTACAGGTTCTCCTGCAGTGGGACGACGAAGGGAACGACCGGCAGGCCGCTTTGGATCTGTTCGACGCCCTCGGTTCAAAGGAGAAGACGTTGCACGCGAACATGGGCGGGCATGCTGGAGTACCACAATCCGAGGTCACCGGTGGGGCGCAGTTCTTCGCCCGACACTCGAGTTAGTCGGTCGTTTCCGGCACCTGTCGGTATGTCCGTTGTCAGTTTCGGAAGTGGACTGCGCGGTCGTTGGCCGGTTCGTGTCAGAGGAGCGCAGTATCGACCGTACTAGCGGCGTCGATCTGCTCGCACGGCAATGAGTAGGCGCCACTACCGCATCTGCACTCCACGGGCCCGTGCTGATGCGGTAGTGGCGCTGGGCGGCCTGCACTACCTGCTGGGCGCATGAAGATCCCAATCTGTTTGTCACGGTGAGTATTTCAAACTACGTCTCTCTTCGCGGCCATGACCCCCGCTCGATCGGAGTTACCGTAGGCGGCGACGAGGTCCTGATATCCGTGCCGCAGCATGGCGCGCGCGGAGTTGTCAGTCGACGTTCGGCGACCACTGCACGCCGTTGATATGGCTCTCACCGTCGACGAAGAGGGTGTTGCCCGTCATGTACCGGCAATCATCGCTACCCAGGAACAGTGCCACTGGCCCGATGTCTTCCAACGGGTCGCCCATGCGTCCCATCGGATTTGCGCTGGCCAACGCCGCTGCATTCTCTGGACTTGCTGCCTCCATCCGCTCGAACGCCGCGCTCTTAGCGCCAGGACAGATTATGTTGCAGCAAATTTGATGCTGAGCCCATTCCCGCGCAGCTGTGCGAGTGAGTGTGCGTAGAGCCTCTTTCGCCATGTTGTAGGCGACTGAGTACATGTGGGCGTTCACGCCGTTGAGCGAGGCGATGTTGATTACCCGGCCGGTTCCGTGCTTCTTCAGTTCGGGAAACGCAGACTGCATCGCCCAAAACGCAGCCATCGCCCCCATATCGAATCCGGCGCGTACGCGCTCACCGAATCTTTCACTGGCAGTCCAGCGGTCCTGCCATGACTGTCCGGGTTGTTCGTCGAGCCAAGCCGACGCCAATCCGAGACCCCGCCTGCGGTCGCATTGGTCGTCGTAGTCCTCGAGCACGGCGGAATTCTCCTTGTCCTCCGATGCTTGCACCCGAGTGTGGTTGTTTCGGAGCTAATTTCGACCATTCTTGTCGACGTGTGGTTCGTCCGAACAAGATGTCGAGGGACTCGGGTTTGTACCCAGGCGCGGTGGGCACCGGCGCCCTCTGGTCGCCCGTACCGGGAACGGATGTGCTGTTTCTTTGCTGCCCATGAACTCATGGACATTATGGTTGGCAACAAGGGGGCGGGGATGCACACTTGTCGAACCAATGAAAGGGCACCGCATCATGAACACAATGCAGCCGTACAAGCGATGAACTCGATGAGACCCCTCGGTGAGCTGACCCCCGCTGATCGACACCGCGCGATAGCCGCTGTCTTCACCGAAAATGTTGCACTGGTGCGTGATTGGGAGGATCCCGCTCCTGTCGAGGGCTGGGTCGTCCGCGATATCGTTGCGCATCTGGTCAACTGGTTCACTGACTTCCTCAGTGCTGGCGGTCAGAAATTACCACCCGGACCGGACGTACAGTCCGATCCTGCAGCCGCTTGGCAGGCGCACGTCGAGGGTGTGCAGGCCCTGCTCGACGAAGCCACCGACGAGAGCGAGTTCAGCCACCCGATGGTGGGCACCCACCGACTCGCCGACGCGATCGATCAGTTTTATACCTCGGACGTCTTCATGCACACCTGGGACTTAGCAACCGCCATCGGTCGAGCGCCGAACCTGGACCCTGCATTCGCCACACAGTTGCTCGACGGTATGGCCGGAATAGAAGACCTGCTGCGGTCCTCGGGCCAATACGGTCCGGCCGTCGCCGTGGCTGCCGACGCAGACCCGGTGACGCGACTGGCCGGCTTCATCGGGCGAGATCCGAGCTGGCCCAAAAATTCGTTGCCGAGCAGCTGACCACCTGTGGAGCATTCTCGATGGTCCGTTCATGGACGATATTTCCCCTGGACGGTGGACCCCGATAGCGAGAAATGCGGGTTCCGCTGAGAGGATGTCCCCATGTGTGAAGTGGTCGACGGGCAGTGGACGTGAAGTCCCAGAACCGCCAGGATTGGGCCCCGCTCCTGCAAACGCTGGCCGGACGCCGTGAAGCTGCACGGTCCATGGGCGGGCCTGAGAAACTCGCCCGCCACCGGGCCGCCGGTCGAGTAGACGCCCGCACCAGAATCGATGAACTGCTCGATCCGGGTAGCTTCATCGAAATCGGCACCCTGGCCGGCGACGGTTCCACTCCCGCGGACGCTTTCGTCGCAGGCTCCGGCCTCATCGATGGCCGGCCTCTTCTGGTCGGGTCCGAAGACTTCTCGGTCAGCGGTGGTTCCATCGGCACCGCCGCAGCCACGAAGCGCGCACGGATCGCCATGCTGGCACAGCAGGAGCGTCTTCCTTTGGTCATGATGCTCGAGGGGGCAGGGCATCGGGCCGTCAACGGCCTCTTCCCACACCGACCGGCACCCAATGATCTACAGGCGATGAGCGAGTTGGCGGGTCTGGTTCCCACTGTGGCGGTGGTTACCGGCCCATCTGCCGGGCATGGGGCGCTGACCGCGCCCCTGTCGGACTTCGTGGTGATGGTCGACGCGGATGCTGCGCTGTTCACCGCGGGTCCTCCGCTGGTGCAGGCGTCGACAGGCGAGCAGGTAACCAAGAGTGAACTAGGTGGGCCCGCAGTACACGCGGTGGAGAGCGGAGTTGTCCACAACGTCGTTGCGGACGTCGAGGAGGCACTCGCGCTGGTGCGACGCTATTTGTCGTATTTCCCGAGCAGTGCTTGGAATCGACCGCCCGCGACGACAGCAGTATCCGGGCACGATCTCGATGAGCGGGATCTCGATGACTTGTTGGACATCATCCCGCCGAATCCGCGGAAAAGCTACGACATGCGGGAAGTGCTGGAGCGGCTGGTAGATGCAGGATCACTGTTGGAGATCCAGCCCGAGCATGGTGGTTCGATCATCACAGCCCTTGCGCATATCGGCGGGCAAGTAGTCGCGATTGTCGCCAACCAGCCACTGGTACTTGCCGGTGCGATCGACAGGGCGGCCGCAGAGAAAGCGGCTCGCTTCATTTCGATGACCAGCGCATTCCACCTGCCACTGGTGCAGCTGGCGGACAATCCGGGCGTACTGGCCGGCAGCGTGTCGGAGCGCGCCGGAATTCTCCGGGCCTCGGCCCGTATGTTCGCAGCTCAGCATCGTGCGCAGGTTCCAAAGCTTCACGTGACCGTGCGTAAGGCCTTCGGCTTCGGCAGTTCGGTGATGGGGCAGAACGCGTTCGGCGGGCAAACTGTTTCGTTGGCGTTTCCCGGGGCCATGCTCGGTGGGATCCCGGCCGTCGTCGGCGGTCATACTGCCAAGGACGATGAGAAGACTCGAGCGGCACTGATCGAGAACGAGAACTCGGGCCCCTGGCGCTTGGCCGGCACGGTCACCTACGACGAGGTTATCGATCCGCGCCAGTTGCGGAACGCATTGCTGGGAGGTCTGCGAATGGCCCGAGGTCGTGACGACGCACCGGTCGAACCTATTCGGCACGTTGGCTATCTTCCCTGAGCGAAGCGGAGGACAGGGCACGAGCTGAATTTCGTGCCTGCTGCGTGTGAGGGTCGGTCGGCGATGGTTGCTGTTGATATACATACACGAGGTGCGAGTGAATTTTGTTTACCGGAACACGGATCCAGTCGATGGACCGAGCGTAATCAGACAATCGGTCGTTGGATCGAGCGTGAACATCTCAAAAGAGGACGAATAATGAATGCAGAGTTGACCATCCAAGAGCGACGAACACGGGCACTTGCGACGGTCACCGCCCCGGGGCGGCAATTCGAGCTTGTCTACGAGGATGTTCGCGGACATCGAATGCAGGTGTTCAAGAACCGGGCGCGATCGCTGAGCGAGATTCTCACTGCGTCGGCAGCCCGCGGTGATCGCGAGTACCTGGTATGCGGCGACCTTCGGTTGACCTTTGCCGAGCACCATGACCGGGTGGCCTCGCTGAGTCGGGCGCTACAGGAGAAGTACGGTGTCGGCAAAGGCGACAGAGTGGCGCTCTTGGCGGCCAACAGTGCGGAATGGGTGCTCTCCTTCTGGGCTGTGACCGCACTGGGCGCGATAGCCGTCGGGATGAACTCGATGTGGTCGGCGCGTGAAACCGCAGATGCCATCGAACTCTGCACACCCATGCTCGTAGTCGCTGATGAAAAACGTCGAGCAATACTTGACGATCCGAAAATTCCCGTGCTGACGATCGAGGAGGACATTCCTCGACTCAGCCTTGAATATTCGGGTGCCGAACTGCCGCCTGCTGTGGTCGAAGAGGACGACCCGGCCATCATCATCTTCACCAGTGGCACCACAGGTAGGGCGAAGGGAGCCACGCATTCGCACCGCAACGTGATCGCCGCAGCCGACTACTTCGCCGTCAATGACGCGGCGGCTGCTGAGATGGGCATTCCACGTCCGGAACAGCGCCGGGTGCTTCTTGCGGCGCCGCTGTTCCACATGATGTCACTGCACAACTTGGTGGTTCCACGGTTGGTCTTCGGGGACGCGGTGGTGATCTACGTTGGAAGGTTCGACATAGACAAGGCGCTCCAGTTGGTCGAAAAGGAACAAGTGACCCAGTGGGGGATGGTGCCGACCATGGCCAACCGCCTCGTTCAGCTCGAGGACATCTCGGGTTATGACCTGTCCTCACTTACCGCAATTTCCCTGGGGTCGGCACCGTCCTCACCGTCACTGAAAACGGCACTCCGCAAAGTTCTCCCTGACGCAGCAAAATCTCTGGGTACCACCTACGGACTCACTGAATCTAGTTCAGCCGCAACCATTGCGACTGCCGCCGACCTTGCACTTCACGAAGACTCCGTAGGCACTCCAGTTATGACTATGGAGGTGAAAATCCAGGAGATCAGCGGAAGCCAGGTGGCGGACGGCGTCGAAGGCGAAATCTGCTTGAGAGGGCCCTTGGTAATGCTGGGCTACTGGAACAACGCCGTCGCGACAGCTGCGGCTATCGATGCTGACGGATGGCTGCACACGGGGGACATCGGCGTGATGCTCGACGGGCATCTTCGTCTGCGCAGTCGCCGATCCGACCTCATCATCAGAGGCGGCGAGAACATCTATCCAGCTGAGGTCGAAGCTGCACTCACAGAGCACCCCGCGGTGCAGGAATGTGCAGTATTGGGCGCGCCGCACGAAGACCTTGGTCAAGAGGTGGTCGCCGTAGTAGTGACCTCGACCGACACGACGGAGGCAGACCTGAAAGCCTTCATGTCCGAGCGCATTGCGCGCTACAAGGTCCCGACTCGCTGGGTGCTCACTCAGATCGAGTTGCCGCGCAACGCCACAGGCAAAATCGTGCGGCGCGGGTTAGAGGCGCTTGCGCCGCCCACGGCATAAGGGTTCCCGAACCGATAGTGCGCTTTCAACGAAGTCTGTGCAGTCGCTTGATGGCTACCCGCTGGCCATCAAGCGACGACCTGCCGACACCAGCGGCTAGGGCGTCTCGGCGGAGGGCCAGCGCTCGATGATCATCTCGGTCATCTCGTTCACCCGGGTCTCGTCGAGAGCGGAGTCGCGGCGAATGAGGATGCGAAAGATCGCAGTGCCCGCCACAACCTCGGCGATCATCGGCAGCTCGTCATCGCCTCGGCGCTCCTGACGGAAGCGAGATTCGAAAGCTGTCAGATTGCCGGCCAACCGGGCAATCATCATGCTGTGCACTTCAGGGTTGGCGACGGGGCTCGCTGCTGCCGGGCGCAGCGAGGATAGCTTCGAGGTGGTGCCCGAGATCATCGTGTCGGGCGACACCGGGGGAGATGACGACCATGCCTCGACTCGGATGCTGTTGGCGTTCTACGGTTTCACCCCGGCATACCGGCCGGTGCTCGACGCCCACTGTTTGGGCGATCTGCAGCCGGAACTCAACGCTATGTCCAAGCAGGGCGGGCAGCGCGCGCGTGCACCGCCTCGGTACATTCCGAACGAGCCTCGTCCTACAGCGGAGAATCAGCGGCCATCATGCATCTGGTGGTTCAGCAGATGGTCGACGCCATCGCCGGACTCGGTGACGCGCTCGTCGACGGTACTGCTTCTCCTGACCACATACTCCTGGATTTACGCGGAACCGCCGTCGTGCACCAGGTTGGCGAGGTGCCGGTTCTGTCGCCCAGCGAGATCGCCGACATTCGGTCCGATGCTGTACGCGCTGAGCAACACTGGGGGAGGCCTATGGATCTGGAATGGGCGATCGACCGGTCCGGCACTCTGTGGTGGCTGCAGGCCAGGCCGGTCACTACCCTGCCCGGCGAACTCGACGAGATGGACTCGCCACTTGCGGGCGTCGACCACGTGTACACGCGCTGCAACATAGGGGAGATGATGCCGGCGCCTTCTGCCCGCTGACCGCATCGGTATCCGGCTATGCCATCGACCACGCGATGCAAAAGGCTGCAAGTGGTCGCGCGGGCACAACCGAGCTACGAGAAACCGTGGCTTCAGGTCGGGTATTTTTATGGACACATGTTCCTGAATCTGGCCGAGGGCACGGCGCTGAGCTCGGGCCTACTCGGAAATTCGCTAGAGCAGTTCTCCACATCGATCTGCGGTCGGGTGGTCGACGAATTGACGCCCAAGCCGGCGAAACCGTTCTTTCGCAAACTAGGCAATACGGTCCGCCTCACCGCGTATGCACTATCCGCCGGTCCGGCGATCAGACGCCTGGGCGACCAGATCGCCGGATTCCCGGTTCCGACTAGTGATGACCGACGAGACGTTCTGCGGCAGTTGGAAGTCGGCGTCGAACAGTACTGTGACATCACGCTGACTCATGTGCGGTCGTCGTCACGCGCAGCGGTTGCAGCCAACATCCTCGAAAGCGTTCTGATGAAGCAGGCGGTCAGGAAGGGACGCAGTGAGGACGAGGGGAGAGCCGAGGACCCGGAAGGGTTGGGATCGATGATGCAGGAAAGGCGTCTTACGTGTTGCCAAGTCGATAGTGGATGCGCGTGAAGTACAGCGCGGTGAGGTCCTGGTAGCCCCGGTTACCGACGTCGGGTGGACGCCGTACTTCACCGTCATCGCCGCGCTTGTCACCGATATCGGAAGCTCTGTTTCTCACGGTGCTGTGGTGGCGAGGGAGTACGGGCTACCGTGCGTCGTCAATACCTTGGTGGCAACTCAAGTGCTCGAGACCGGTGACCGGGTTCGCGTGGACGGGGACCAAGGTCTGGTCACCAAACTCGATCGGCACTGACCCCCGCCTTGGCGAACGTGAGACGTCAATATATGTTGACGATATGGATTTCGAGAAGAAACTCACCGCAGCCGAACTGACCGCGTTGTACGACGAATACAACGCCGCCCTCGCAGCGGTCGAGCTCGCTGAAGGTGTGCGCGATCTGGGGCGTAAGGATGCTGCGAAGTGGATCACCGACGCCGAGCGGCGTCGCATGGAAGCCGTCTCTGATTTCGATGCGCTCGAGATCAACGCGTTCCTGGCTTCGACGATGATCGCCGACCGCTACGCCATCATCGAGCGACTGCGCAGTGCAAGCCCGCCGGTGCCGTGGTCGAAGATCGGCGACGTTCTCGGCATGAGCAAGCAAGCAGTGCATCAGTGGTACGGCGGCTACAACCTGCGGCCCAGAGTGAAGAACCCGACGCACCCCGCCTGACAGTTGAGTAGCGACTGTAGTGGAGTCGTTGTTTCGTGCCACGGATAGCGTCAAGATTTCTTGACCGTTGCCTGACTCTGAGAGTGGGCGCCAACGAATGAAGTTCCACTGAGAGCGGTTTCGATCGCAGGTCTGGGGGATTATGGCCGAAGTACGCACGGCCGCAGTGAAACAGGCGCAGCAAAGCGATTCGTTGGGCTGACCGACCCTGCGTCTGGGTATAGCCATCGCGCGGCAGTCACGCACCGATGATCCACCGACCGACCGCCGGCTGACGAGTCTGCATGCGTCACGCGGAGTGCGAGTTGTATCGACTGGCATACGAAGCGGAAAACATTTTCGACGGGGGACAACGTTCAACGTATTACTTGACATAATGTTGATTATCGGCAAAATGGGTGAAAACGCAGGAATCCCAGGTCAGCGCACGGCTGGCCCGATGAACTGTTTAGGTCGGTGTTCCTCTTCAAAAATCATCGACCAGTTGCCCAATCACCGTATGCAGAGTCTCGAAAAATACGATACGCGCACACAGGGATTGGCCGCTGCGCTCGATGTACGCCATTCGTACAGCATCGCTATTGCTATCTATCGACTTTGCTGCCATATCGATGGCCTGTCCCATGTGCAGTCTCATCGGAATTTCCGGCCGTCACTTCGGAGTCCATCCCCTGTCAGCGGGCTCTCCAGCCCTTTAAATCGTCACAGTGACGATTCGACAGGTTGGGATTGATCGCCAGGTTCCCTGAAGACCTATCGATGATCGGCGGGTCTCGCACCCGTCAACAGTCGATGCTCTGATCTTCCTTTCTCGCACGTGGATCCAGACAAGAATTCGGCGCAACAGGCGGGATTCATCCGCAGTGGGTGAGTATTTTCAGCCCAGGACAGCTCACACTCGAATTCGACAACCGCTGCCGCGAGGATAGAGGAATGTGATGACTGCTGAATACGATCGCCATCCCGTAAAACAAGGATTTGCAGCCGGAACAACATTTGCCGCCGCAATCCTGCTGCTTACTGTGTCGATTTTGACAGTGCTGCAGGGTATTTCGGCGATATCGAAAGACGCATTGTTTGTCGCCGGACCTGAGTACATCTACAAATTCGATCTCACCACGTGGGGTTGGATCGTCACGATTGTAGGTGTACTCGGTGCGCTTATTGCAATCGGCATGTTCAGTGGAGCTGTCTGGGCCCGAGTCGGTGCCATTGTGATCGCAGCGCTATCGATCATCGCCAATTTTCTTTGGCTCCCCTACTACCCATGGTGGTCGGTTTTGGTGATCGCCATCGATATCGTCGTAATCTGGGCAGTTGCTTCCTGGAGGACTGACTGAAGCACCTCGGCGGCAAGGGAAGTCAGCTCGAGGCGGTTCATCTCCACGCCTCGAGCTGACGGCACACCTCGCTCCTGTGCGTCCTGGTGGGGTCACCTATCCCCCACTGGTAAACCTGTGTGCTGACTTTATCAATCGGATTCGACGATTCTCCAACGTCCTCGACATCAAGAACGGGTACGCATCGTTCGTGTACAGCTTGCTCGGAATGACCGAATTCACCGCCACCGCAACAGAAGCGATCAGCCCGGGCAAGCACCAGATCCGTGCAGAGTTTGCCTACGACGGAGGAGGGCTCGCCAAGGGCGGCACCGTCACGATCTACTACGATCGCCGCGAAGTCGGGACCGGTCGGGTAGATCAGACACAGCCGATGGTTTTTTCCGCCGACGAAACGACCGATATCGGCGAGGACTATGGCATGCCGGTCAGCGTTGCGTACGCCGGCGCCAGTAAATTCAACGGCCGCATCGAGGTCGTGCAAATCGATGTCGACGACGGCGACCATTCGCACCTCATCGACCCCGCCGACATCGCCAGAGTCGCAGTATCGCGCCAGTAGCACCAGGCTTGTTCCCGACACCTGAACCTTGTCGGATCGGTTTTCTCCACCGGTTCGACAAGGTTCAGTGCTATTTCGGGGGCATGACGCTGCGAAAGTGGTCAGCGATGTCGCCTGTCGTGGTGAACCAGACGCCGTCGGCATTCGCCGTGATGTGTTCGAGTGCAGCGCGAAAGCGCCGAAGTCGATACGGCTGGCCGGTCAGAAATGTGTGAATCGAGATGGCCAGCACCACAGACTGATCGGCTGAGTTGTCCTTGAGTTCCTCGAACGAATCGATGATCGTGCGCTCGAACTCGTCCGCTGTGCCGTGATGGTGAACGAATGCCGGCAGATCATTTGCCTCGTGGGGGTACGGAACGCTGAGCAAAGGTCCGCCGCGGGTGGAAAGCCACACCGGTTGATCATCGATCGGCCAGTCGAGTGTGTAATCGAATCCGCGCTCAGCAAGGAGGTCCTCGGTTACGCGACTCGGATTGGCGCCGGGACTCATCCACCCACGAGGCGGTATCCCTTCGAGGCGTTCGATCGTGGAATAGACCTCGTCGATGGTCTGGCGCTCGTCGGTCTCGTCCTGTTGGTTCGGTTGGACCGCGTTGGTGCGGCCGTGGGCTACGAAGTCAGCGTCGAGTTCACGAAATGCGTCGAGCAACTCAGGTGCGTGATCGTATGTTTCGGTGTTGAGCAACAGGGTGGGCCGTATCCCGCTCCGCTCCAGAGTTTCTGCGATTCGGAATCCGCCTACACGGTTACCGTACTCACGCCACCCCCAGTTATAGGTGTTCGGTTGATCCATATCCGGGGTGTAGCCGAGGCCTGGGGGGCCATCATCGTAGGGAAAGTGCTCGCAGTTGACAGCGACGTACACCGCAAGTCGAGCACCACCGGGCCACTCGAACTGTGGACGATCGGTGATAGCCGAGTATTCGAAGCGTCCGTGTGAGGCAAGGGCCATCGGCTCATTATGCCCCGCGACTTCACGATCGCTGCTGAAGCAGAATCATCCTGGGCGGGTGATGCTGTCCGGACCGGAAAAGGGCGATGCTTGAATGCCGAGGACAACGTCTCTGGTGAACACGACGCGCCTGAGCGATGCGATCTCACATGACGACGAAGGAGTGCCCGTGAGCACACGGTCAACGCCTGAACGGACTCCCGCAGTAGTCGATGCACCGGCACCTGAGCATTCGGGTTCAGGGCGCGCTTCACGTGCCTTGGTATCTCGACGGGAGCTTGGACACTGGAATTCGACTACTCGCGGTCACGACCCGCTGCAGACGATCCTGGCGCAGAGCGATATTCGAGCACCGGACCTCCTCCCGATCCGACATGGGCGAATGAGCCACTCTCCGTGGACCTACTACCGTGGTGCCGCGGCAGTGATGGCCGCCGACCTCGCCTCCACCGCCAATACCGGGATCATGGTCCAGATGTGCGGGGATGCGCACATCCTCAACTACGGTCTCTGGACCTCCCCTGAGCGCAGCCTCATCTTCGATCTGCGCGACTTCGACGAAACTCTGCCCGGGCCGTTCGAATGGGACCTCAAACGTTTTCTTGCGAGCGTGATTGTGCTGGCCCGAGACAACGGCGTTTCAGAAGGTCTTGCACAAGAGGCGGTCCGAGCGGGGTACCGCAATTACCGCAAGCACGTGAAGACTTGCGCGACGATGCCGCAGATCGATGTCTGGTACGACAAAGTCGACGTCGAGCAGTTGGTCGAATATGCCACCACAGACGATGAAAACGCAATGGATGCACTCATCGAGAAGCGTGCCAAGAAGCGGACAGGTCGGGTGGCCTCGAAGAAGCTCACCTCGTTGGTCGACGGTCACCGGGTGATTACCGAGGATCCGCCGTATCGAGTGCATAGGCTCGGCGACGCCGCCGAGCAGATACTCCACGACGTGATGCTCAAGTATTACGACTCCATCCCCGACCATCTCGACAACCTGCTCACCCGTTACGACGTGGTCGACGCAGTGCGTCAAGTCGTCGGCGTCGGAAGTGTCGGCATGCGAGTGTTCCTGACCCTGCTGGAGGAACGGCGCACAAAAGACCCACTGCTACTGCAGATCAAACAGGCAGGCCCATCGGTCTACGAACAGTTTCTGGGCAAGAGCCAGTACGAAAACCACGGATCACGCGTGGTGCATGGCCAGCGCATGATCCAAAGCGCCACTGACATGTTCGTGGGATGGACATCATTTCAGGACACGAACTTGAACCTCGATTTGGACTTCTACGTCAGGCAGTTCCGTGATGGCAAAGTCATCCCCAAGGGCGAGAACATCGCTCTGCGTCTAGCGCAATTCGCTGCAGCCTGCGGCCACGTACTGGCGCGCGCCCATTCCCGCAGCGGTGATGCTGCAGCTATTGCGGACTATCTCGGTGGTCGCAGCAAGGTCGAGGAAGCGATGGTTGCATTCGCGAGCGCCTACGCCGACCAAAACGCTTCAGACCACGCCCAACTGGCCAAAGCCGTCGAAGACGGCTCCATCCCGTCCGAGCGTGGCTGGCCTGATATGCCATGACGGTGACCCTGCATTGTCGGCTATCGGTCAGTTACCGACATATCGCGCGAGGTAGTCGCCGGTAAGGGTCGATCGATCGGCGACGAGATCTGCGGGCGTGCCTTCGAAAACGATCTGGCCGCCGTCGTGTCCGGCTCCGGGTCCGAGATCGATGATCCAGTCAGCATGCGCCATGACCGCCTGGTGATGTTCGATCACCACTACTGATCTACCGGAGTCGACGAGGCGATCGAGTAGGCCGAGAAATTGCTCGACATCGGCCAGATGGAGCCCGGTGGTCGGCTCGTCGAGTACGTAGATTCGGCCTTTGTCGCTCAAGTGGGTTGCGAGCTTGAGGCGCTGCCGTTCGCCACCGGACAGCGTGGTCAGAGGCTGACCCAGCTTGACGTAACCGAGGCCGACATCGCAGAGTCTGGTCAGTATCTTGTGTGCGGACAGTATCTTCGCATCGCCTTCGCCGAAGAATACCTCGGCTTCGGCCACCGGCATTTCGAGAACTTCGCTGATATTTCGGCCACCGAGGAAGTACTCCAGCACCGATGCCTGAAAACGTTTGCCCTCACACACTTCACATACGGTGGCAACCCCAGCCATCATTGCGAGGTCGCTGTAGATGACGCCTGCACCGTTGCAGTTCGGGCATGCACCTTCGGAGTTGGCGCTGAACAAGGCAGGCTTGACGTCGTTGGCCTTGGCAAACGCTTTCCGAATCGGATCGAGTAGCCCGGTGTACGTAGCTGGATTACTGCGTCGGGATCCGCGGATCGCTCCCTGATCGACCGCGATGACGTCCTCCAGTCCGGAGAGCGATCCGTGGATCAGCGAACTCTTGCCCGAACCGGCGACGCCGGTGACGACCACGAGAACTCCGAGCGGCACATCGACGTCGACGGATCGAAGGTTGTGGGACGTCGCATCGCGGATTTTCACAACCTCGGTGAAAGCCCGGACGGAGTCCTTCAGTGCTGCCCGGTCGTCGAAATGTCGGCCCGTAATGGTTCGACTTGCGCGGAGTCCTTCGACCGTCCCTTCGAAGCAGAGTTCTCCTCCCCCGCTCCCGGCGCCGGGACCGAGGTCGATGATGTGGTCACCGATCGCTATCGTTTCCGGTTTGTGCTCGACCACCAGCACCGTGTTGCCTTTGTCTCGAAGCCTCAGGAGAAGGTCGTTCATCCGAGCGATGTCGTGCGGATGCAGGCCGATCGTGGGCTCGTCGAAGACATAGGTGACGTCGGTGAGCGAGGAACCGAGGTGACGAATCATCTTGGTGCGCTGCGCTTCACCACCGGACAAGGTGCCGGACGGCCGGTCCAGACTCAGGTACCCGAGTCCGATCTCGACGAACGAGTCGAGGATCCCGCTCAACGACGTCAGCAGCGGCGTCATGGTCGGTTCCTTCACACTACCGAGCCATTCGGCGAGATCGCTGATTTGCATCGCACACAGGTCGGCGATGTTTTTGCCCTTGATCTTGGACGATCGTGCAGCCTCGCTGAGCCGAGTGCCGTCGCACTCTGGACAGGTGGCAAATGTGATTGCGCGTTCCACGAAAGCACGAATGTGGGGTTGCATCGCGTCGACGTCCTTGGCCAGGAAGGACTTTTCAATCTGTGGGATCAGTCCCGCGTACGTCAGGTTGATGCCTTCTGCCTTGATTTTGGTCGGCTCCTTGTAGAGCAGATCGTTCATTTCTCTCTTGGTGTATTTGCCGATCGGTTTGTCTGGATCGAAGAAGCCGCATCCGCGGTAGATGCGGCCGTACCAGCCATCCATGCTGTAGCCGGGAACGGTAATTGCGTTCTCGTTCAAGGATTTGGCCGCATCGAACAACGCGGGCAAATCGAAGTCGGAGACCGACCCTCGGCCCTCGCACCGTGGGCACATTCCGCCGGTGATGCTGAAACTGCGCCGTTCCTTCGTTTGTCGGCCACCCCTGTCGATGGTGACAGCACCCGCACCGGAGATCGAGGCGACGTTGAAGGAGTAAGCCTGCGCCGAACCGATGTGTGGCTTGCCGAGCCGGCTGAAAAGGATACGAAGCATCGCGTTGGCGTCTGTGGCGGTGCCCACAGTCGATCGAGGATCCACACCCATTCGCTGTTGATCGACGATGATCGCCGTCGTCAGACCGTCGAGTACATCGACGTCGGGCCGAGCAAGTGTGGGCATGAAGCCCTGAACGAACGCGCTGTAGGTTTCGTTGATCATCCGCTGTGACTCCGCGGCAATCGTGTTGAACACCAACGAGCTTTTGCCCGAGCCGGAAACGCCGGTGAAGACGGTCAGCCTGCGCTTGGGTATATCGACGCTGATGCCCTTGAGATTGTTCACTCGAGCGCCCTGAACTCGGATGAGATCGTGAGCATCGGCGGCATGCAGTCCATGCGAATTCGCACTTCTCTTCGTGACCATGCGTTCGGTTCTCCATCTCCAGAGCAGGTAGCTGTCGCGGCGTATGTGTCGTCACGGTAGCTTCGCGTCCCACTATCCCGCTTCTCGATTCCTGATCCATATTATCGACGGCTCCTCGCGGGTTAGCATCTGCGCATGAAGCTCGGCGAATACATGTCCCTAGATGCCCTGTCATTGGCAGAAGCCGTTCGCACCCGGCAGGTAACTGCGCGCGAACTACTCGATCTCGCACGTGAACGAGCGGCTGAGGTGAACGGCAAGCTGAACGCCATCGTGGCGCCGTTGGACGCTGCAGACGCGCGGGCCGGCGACCCGTCGCTCAGCGGCCCTCTCGCAGGTGTGCCGTTTTTGATCAAAGATCTTCTCCAGGAGTACAAGGGCTATCCGACGTCGTACGGTTCGCGATCCCTGGCCCATCACGTCGCTACCGATCACGCCCTCGTGACGCAGCGGTTTCTCGACGCAGGTCTGGTGATCTTCGGGAAGACCAACACACCGGAGTTGGGTGCGAAGGGTGTCACCGAACCGGACTACTGGGGAGCTGCCCGCAGCCCATGGAACCTTTCCCGCACGCCCGGCGGTTCTTCGGGTGGATCCGGCGCGGCCGTAGCTGCTGGGATTGTGCCCGCAGCCGGCGCGAACGACGGCGGCGGTTCGATCCGGATCCCCGCGGCGTGCAACGGTCTCGTCGGCCTGAAGCTCAGTCGAGGACTTTCCCCTTATGGTCCGCAGACCGGAGAAATCATGTTCGGAATGGTGACGCAGGGGGTGGTCAGCAGAACTGTGCGTGACAGCGCTGCCCTGTACGACGCGATTGTCGGCCCTGATTCGAACTCGGACTACCAAGCTGCATTTCCCGCGCAAGCATTTTCGAAGGATCTCGATCGAGCCCCGTCCCCGCTACGAATCGGCTGGTCCTCGTCCTCGGCGGTCAATCCGGCACCGCACCGGGAGGCTGTCGAGGCGGTGGAGCGTACCGCCGAACTGCTCGCAGGCTTAGGGCACCACGTCGAGCAGGTGACGCCGCCATACGACGACTGGGCGCTCTCGCGTGACTTCCTGACGATTTGGTTCGCTCAGGTGCACGCGCAGATTGCAGATATCAAAAGACGAACTGGCGCAAGCGATTCCGATTTCGAGGCTGACACTGTGGCAATTGCGGAGTTCGGTCGTTCGAGTGGTTTGCTTGCCCTGATCGAGGCGTTGGAACGAACGACGTCGCACATCCGGTCACTCAGCGCTTTCCACGAGCGTTTCGACTACCTGCTCACTCCGACGTTGGCCACTCCCCCTCTGCGAGTAGGCGCCACCTCCACCTCGTCGTTGGTGCAGCGAACCGCTCGTCTCGTCAGCAAGGTTCGAGGTGGAAAACTCATGGCACTCAGCGGGGTGCTGGACGACGTCGTCGAGGACAGCCTCGGGTGGGTCCCTTATACCCAGTTGGCCAATCTCACTGGCCGCCCCGCGATCAGCGTTCCTCTGCACTGGACCGAGGACGGGCTACCACTGGGCGTGCAGTTCGTCGGAAAATTGGGATCCGATGGTGAACTACTCCGGCTCGCGGCTCAGCTCGAGGAAGCACAACCGTGGATTCATCGATTCCCGGCTCCGGCAGTGTGACCTCGTAACCCGCGGTACCGAGCGCAGTCGGTACCGCGGGTCAGTGAGTCAGAGGTCGAACTCGGCCGGATCTATGCCGACGGCGAAGCACGCGTTGCGCACCGCGTTCTTCTCATGGTCGTCGAACAGTCCGTCTGCGCCACCGATGATGATGCCGATCTGAATGACTGCCCGGGCTTGTTCCGGCTTGGTCTTCAACTTGCCGATGGTGGCAGTGGCTTCCACTTTGCCGAAGTCGAAATCACCGTTCAGCTTGTCGCAATACCAGTCGAACTTCTGTCGCAGTTCGTCGGCAGGGAACACCTTCAAGGCTTCGTTACTGGCAATGAGCGATGCCGTCTTCTGCCGTTCGGCCGGATCTATGGTGCCATCCGCTGCGGCGATGAGAGCGCACATCGCCATGCTGCCGTTGGCGAATTCTTTGTTCTTGAACTGGACGGTCTTGGTCTGCAGCTGCCCGTTCAGCTCTTGGGCCTTCGACTTGAGCTGGTCCCAGAAAGCCATGGATCTCCTTCGTTCGGCGTCGCGCCGTTCGCGCGATCGACTCCATTGTCCACGCCTTGGTCCGAAGTGTCCGAATCGATGAACCAACTGGCCTCGGTGAGCCCTATCTCAACCGTTCGGCGTCTTTTGCTCTGGCCAGAAGTTCGACGCACAGTGCTGTGAGTTCTTCCGCCGTCGCACCTTCCTGCACAGCAATCGCGACGTCTTCGGCTGCACATCGGACCTCGAACGTGCGGTCGATCAACGCCGACGCCTCATCGGCCGACAAGACGACGGCATCTTCCGGGATGGATGTGCCCTTCACCGCGCTGCGGTGCTCGTAGGCTCGCTGCCGGCACGACTGACGGCAGTACCTCCGCCGTCGACCCATTCCGGAGTCGGCGACCTCGCGTCCGCACCATGCGCACGCATGAACTCGACGAGACGACACCGGCATGTACCGAGCCTAACGGTGCGGGACGGTAGAATGACCACGGACTGGCGCCGACCAGAGACTTCTCGCGTGTCGATACGGGAACGAACGACGCGGTACAGACGTTGACATATTTGTGAGTTGCAGGTGGGCATCACTCGCCCCGCGCAAAATCGCATGCACTATGAGGAGAGGACTTCACAATGGCAGACCGCGTACTACGGGGTAGCCGTCTCGGTGCTGTGAGCTACGAGACCGACCGCGATCATGATCTCGCGCCTCGCCGGGTTGCCCGGTATCGCTGCGACAACGGTGAAGAGTTCGACATCCCGTTCGCCGACGAAGCCGAGATTCCCGGTACTTGGGCGTGCAAGAACGGCCTCGAGGGTTCACTCCTCGAAGGAACGGCACCGGAGGCCAAGAAGGTAAAGCCTCCGCGTACTCACTGGGACATGCTCCTCGAGCGCCGTTCCGTGGAAGAGCTCGAAGAGCTTCTCAAGGAACGGATGGACCTACTGAAGGTCAAGCGCCGCGGCGCCTGAAGTAGCTCCGCTAACTTTGCGCCGAACGAATGGAAACATTCGTTCGGCGCATTTTTTTGCCACACTTCATACGGTGGGTTTGTTTTCGGCATGCACATATTTCGAATCGACTACAAATGAACAATTTCTTCACGGACGCCATCCCATCTTCGTCATGTGATGGAAGGATTGTCCCCTGGGCCGGGCTGCGTTCAATCAGCGCAATCGGTCCGTACGTCGGGATCGGCAATGCATAATCGGCAACGCACAATCAGTAGCGATCAGCGGTAACAGCTTGCCGAGAATAGTCGATGTATATGTCGACCCAGCAGGTGGAAACGCAGTAGGTGGAAACGCAGCTTTCGAAGATGAACGCGGCATCCACGGCAGAGCGAGAGGGGCGGCACCACGTGAACGGGGATTCCGAAAATCTTTTGAGCTCACTGCGTGAGGAACTGGACGCGGTAGATCACCGTCTTCTGGATTCGATTCGTGACCGGATCGATATCTGCGCGCGTGTCGCGCGCGTCAAGCGTGAGTTCGAAATACCGATGATGCAACCGGGCCGCGTCGGGGTCGTTCAGGAAAGAGCCCGCCAGTTCGCACGTAGCAATGATCTGTCGGAGGACTTTCTCACCTCGGTGTACAAGTTGTTGATCACAGAGGCATGTCGTGTCGAAGACCTCATCATCGAATCGGACTCTCCCACCCAGCGCGCCGCGTCCGACGCGCAGCATCGTTAGGTGATGGCCATGGCTGTACGCACGTTGCTCATCGACAATTACGACTCGTTCACCTACAACCTCTACAGCCTGTTGGCAGAGGTGAACGGCGTGCCGCCGGTGGTCGTCAAGAATGACGTGCCCTGGGAGTCCATCGATTTCGGCAACTTCGAAAATGTCGTCGTGTCTCCGGGGCCGGGACGCCCGATGACCGCACACGACCTCGGCATCAGCGCACGCGCTATCGAGGAAGGTGAGCTACCGATACTCGGCGTGTGCCTGGGCCATCAGGCGATATGTCACCTGCTCGGTGGCGTGGTCGATCTTGCACCCACGCCGATGCACGGTCGAATTTCGGAAGTCGTCCATACCGGTGACGATCTGTTCGAGGGAATTCCGTCACCATATTCGGTCGTGCGATATCACTCGTTGCTGACCGTGGAAGTGCCCGACGAACTCGAAGCCTTCGCGTGGACCCATGATGGCCTGGTGATGGCTGTTCGTCACCGCACCAGACCGATCTGGGGAGTGCAGTTTCATCCGGAGTCGATCAGTACCGACTACGGCCGCGAATTGCTGGCAAACTTTCGGGATCTCACGGTGGCCCGCAAGCCCAGAGCGTCGACCGAACTTCCGCCTAGATCACCGTACTCGATCGAAACTCACTGCATAGACGGCGAATTCGATACCGAGCGAGCGTTCTCTGCGCTGTTCGCGAGTGGACCCAATAGCTTCTGGCTCGACGGCAGTGCCGCGGTCGAGCCGAATTCACAGTTCACCATCATGGGAGACTGCTCTGGTCCGCTGGCGGAGTACGTTACGTACCGAGTCGCCGAGGGACAGGTCAGAGTCGAAAGCAGCAACGGGTCGGTGGAAACCATCGATTCGACCTTCTTCGCGTACCTCGACCGCCAACTGCGTGATCGTGCAACTCCCCCACTCGAACACCTGCCCTTCGCATTCGGCCTCGGTTACGTCGGTTACTTGGGTTACGAACTCAAAGCCGATGTCGGCGGTCAGCTCGTTCATACCGCACCTACTCCGGACGCCTCGATGGTGTTCGCTGACCGCGCCGTAGTCTTCGACCATGCAGGACGGCAGTGCTATGTCATGGCCCTCGTCCTGGATCGAGCGGAGACAGAGACTGCACAGTGGTTCGCATCGGTCGAGCACGCATTGAGATCGCTTGGCCACGAGGACAAGAAGGTTCCAGACACGCAAGCGCCCTTGCTCGCTCCACTTGCGCAGAACGAGTTGCCTCTTCGCCACAACCATGCGAAGTATCTGGACCTGATCGAACAGTGTCTGGCTGAAATCCGGTCCGGAGAGACATACGAAGTGTGCCTTACCAATACCGCGACGTTCCCCGGTCCGATCGATGCGCTCGGTACCTATTCCTATCTGCGCGAAATCAATCCCACACCCTACAGCGCATTTCTCGGCTTCGCTGATCTGTCGGTTTCAAGCGCATCACCGGAGCGGTTCTTGCGTATCGATGCCGATCGAATTGTCGAATCGAAGCCGATCAAGGGGACGCGGCCGCGCGGTGAAAGCGCTGAACAAGATGCGGAACTCCGGGCTGATCTTCTCGACAACGAGAAAGACAAGGCCGAAAATCTGATGATCGTCGACCTCGTCCGCAATGATCTTGCCCGCGTATGCATCCCGGGTTCGGTACATGTCCCCAAGTTGTTCGACGTCGAAACATATGCGCCGGTACACCAATTGGTGTCCACAGTGAGAGGCCGACTACGCGACGACGCCTCTGCCGTCGACTGTATCAGCGCCGCATTTCCCGGTGGCTCGATGACAGGAGCGCCGAAAATTCGAACGATGGCCATAATCGACAAGTTGGAAGACGGTCCGCGCGGGGTCTATTCCGGAGCGATCGGATACTTGTCGGTGACGGGCACCGCCGACTTCTCGATTGTCATTCGAACCATCGTCTCCACCGAGCACGAGGTCACGTTCGGAGTCGGCGGAGCCATCGTTGCGTTGTCGGACCCGGAAGAGGAATTCGAGGAGACGATGGTCAAAGCAGTCTCGATGCGAAGGGCGCTGGGCCGCCGGCCTGAGGGACGAAGCTAACTGTTCCGCCCCTCAGACCTCGGTTCCTCAGGGAGTAGCGAAGTACTCGAACACCGCTGGTTGAACCTGCGGGTTGGCATTGAGTGTTCCGATAATCGATCCCGCCACGACACCGATGGCAGTTCCGATGATGCACCCGGAAATAAAGTTCGGAAAGATCGATACGCATCCGATGGCGAATCCGAGGGCTGCACCCACGGCGGTACCGATTGCGCCACCGTTGGCATAGCCGATAGCGATTTGGTTCAGTGCATTATCGAGTGCAGCTTGCTTGGTGATCGGGCCCGCCACATCGGTCACGAGCGACGCTGCCGGTTGTGGCGTCAGCAACAATTGTCGACTGCCGAGTACGGCGGGCGCTATCGAATACGACGTACCGTTGACGGTGTAAGACAATGGCAAGGCGGCCAGGACGCTACCGGATGCACCGATCACCTGAACTTGCTCAGAAGTTGCGTCGATACGAAACGCGCCTGAATCGAGGATGGTACTGACAGCGCCATCCGGTAGAACGGATGTTTGGTAATTCACTGTTTCGTTCGCTGCGACCGGATCGGCATATGCCGTGCCGCCCCCGACCGCAACCGTCACTGACGTCGTAACAAGCACCGCAGCAAATGTAGCCGTTACTGACTTGATCCGCTTCACAGGCATCCCCAGACCGTAGTTCGACGAATTGTTCTTTTGTCTCTGCGATGGTATTCGGTACTACCCGATTCGTGTGCTCATTACAGGTTTTCATCGAGATAGCTTTCCAATACTGTGCCGATTTCCGCGAGCACCTGCGGTTCGATCATCTGATTGTGGGCGCAGTCGACATCATGTATTCGCACTTTTCCGGTCACGAATTCATTCCATTGCGCAGGGTCGCGAGAAACTCCATCGCCGGAGCCCTGTGCCGCGGAGAAGAACAGAACGTTCCCATCGAAGACATCAGGCACGAAGCGGTTCATGATTGTCGTCGAGTTACCGAATCCGTCGTTGATCCGTTCCAGATGCTGCGGAGTCACACCGGTGTTCTGGCCGAAGGATTCGTTCAGAAGTTCCACTGCACTCTCGTAGTTCAGCGGTGCGTCCGACTCCTGGGGCCCGACATCGAGGCCGAGCCCTGCGAGCAGCTCCTCGACGGTGAGGCGGCCTACGACCGCCTCGTCGGGGTCGATCACATAACTGTCCAGGATCGTCAAGGACTCGACGATGGATTCGCCTCGTCGAAGTTCGACCGCGACCGCATGTGCGATCGCACCGCCGAGTGACCAACCGAGAAGGTTGTACGGACCGGAGGGCTGAACTTTTCGGATCTCCTCGACGTAGCGGTGTGCGAGAGCCTGAATCGACTCGAAGGCACCACCTTCGGAAATGCTCGGAAGCTGAAGACCGTACACAGGTCGATCGGCCGCGAGGTGTCGAACGATTCCGGAGTAACCCCACGACAGTCCGATGCCGGGGTGAACACAGAACAGAGGTGTTCCGCTTCCCTGCCCACGAAGTGGGATCACTACCGCAAATGCACTGTCGAGAGCAGACGACGAGCTTTCGGCAGAGTCGATTCGGGCGGCAAGCACAGCCGCAGTCGGGTCCAGGAACAACGCTTGCAGAGGGACGCGAACACCCGTCGCGATCTCCAAAGCAGGTACGACGCGTGTTGCCACCAACGACGTACCTCCGAGGTCGAAGAAGTTGTCGTCGACGCCGATGGTGTCGACTCCTAGAATCTCGATGAAGACCTTGATTACGGAGGCTTCTGTCGCCGAGGACGGTGCGCGGTACGCGACCGTCGCCCCGGTCAATTCCGGTACCGGCAACGCTCGACGGTCCAACTTACCGACGGGAGTGAGCGGAATCTCGTCGAGGACCACGATTGCTGTTGGGACCATGTGCCGCGGAAGCGATTCGCCGACGAACTCGAGCAGCGTGGCCGTAGTGACCGAGTGCCCATCAGCAACCCGAATGTACGACACCAGGACGGTGTCGCCGGACGGCGCAGTATGACCGATGGTCGCCGCGAACACGACGGCGTCGTGCGCGGTGACCGCGGCATCGATCTCACCGAGTTCGATCCGGAAGCCGCGAACCTTGACTTGGAAGTCACTGCGCCCGACGAATTCGATCGTGTGGCCAGCAGTCCAGCGAACTACGTCTCCCGTGCGATACATACGTTCACCCGGTTCACCGAATGGATCCGCGACGAACCGTTCGGACGTCAAGGCGAAACGAGAAAGGTAACCGCGAGCAGTTCCAGGCCCGGCAATGTAGAGCTCTCCTGCGACGCCGGCTGGAACTGGACGCAGTCGTTCGTCGAGGACCGAGTAGCGGAAGCCGATTGCCGGCCGGCCCACGTCGATCACCTGACCGGGGACCAGTGGACCACCGACGCTTGCCTGGATCGAAGTCTCGGTTGGGCCGTAGCCGTTGAACATTTCCCTGCCCGGTGCCCATCGAGCGACGAGTTCGGGCGTGCACGCTTCTCCGCCGACTGCGAGAACACCGACGTCGGTAAGCCGGTCACCGTCGATGGAGGACAGCGCAGCCGGGGTGAGGAAAGCATGCGTGACGCCGGATTGCTCGAGCAGATCTGCCAGATCGTCGCCGCCGAAGATTCCGGGCGGAACGATGACGACTGTGGCTCCCACACCGAAGGCCATGATGAGTTCGTAGATCGAGGCATCGAAGCTCGGGGACGCGATATGGGAGATCCGCGACTTCATGTTCGGATGGAACCGGTGCGTGACTTCCTCTTCCAAATTGGCCAGACCACGGTGCCGCACGGCAACGCCCTTGGGTCGTCCTGTCGAGCCCGAGGTATATATCAGGTAGGCAGGATGATCGAGCTGCAGGGTCGACGTCCTATCGGCGTCGGTGACCTCCTCGGTCGGATAACGCTGTGCATCGTCGACGAATTCGGGATCGTCGATGACGAGCCACGGAATCATGTCTGGCAGCTGGTCACGGTATTCGGCGACAGTGATACCGATCGGTGCTTTCGAGTCGGTGAGCATATGAGCGATGCGATCGGAAGGATAGTTCGGGTCCACCGGAAGGAAGGCCGCACCGGACTTGGTCACCGACCACATCGACACGACCGATTCGATCGACCTCGGCAGGGCAAGTGCGACGAACGACTCGGGACCCAGGCCGAAGTCGATCAACATACGTGCGATACGCGTAGACAGATTGTCCAGATCCCGGTAGGAGATCCTGGTGTCCCGAAATTCCAACGCGATGCCGTCGGGATTCAAAGATGCCTCTGTCGTGAGCATCTGCGGCCAGGTCTGCTCCTGTACACCGTCATCGCCGCGTGCCGGAGCAAACTTCGAGCGCTCTGTGGGCTCGAGTATGTCCACGTCACCGATCGGTGAAGCGGAGTCGAGGGTGACCGAATCCAGTATCCGAACGAACCGATCAGCGAAGGACTCGACCGTCGCGGGATCGAACAGCGATGTCGCGAAGTCGAATGCAGCTTCGATACCTGCAGGCTGACCGGACTCGTCGAACGTTTCCGAGAGCAGCAACTGCAAGTCCTGTTTCGCGACAGGAACATCGAAGTCGAATCCTTCGACGGTGAGCGACGGCAATTCCAGACGTGCCTTGGTGTTGTTCTGGAACGACAACGCGACCTGGGACAGCGGTGAGTATGCCGTCGATCGTGCCGGATTGAGGACTTCGACGACACGCTCGAACGGGATCTCGGTGTTGCCGAAAGCTTCGAGATCGGCATCGACAACCCGACCGAGCAGCGACTCGAACGATTCGGCGCCATCGACGACAGTCCGAAGTACGAGAGTGTTGACGAACATGCCGATCAGGTCGTCGAGTGCTGCTTCACCTCTGCCTGCCACCGGAGTGGTGATGGCGATATCCTCTGTTCCGCTGAGGCGGGCGAGGGTCGCGGCAAACGCACCGTGCACGACCATGAACATGGTGGCGTTCCGCTCGCGGACGAATTCCGTCATGCGCAGGTGGACATCCTTGTCGATCGAGAACACGACGCGTCCTCCGCGGAAGTCCTGCATGTTCGGCCGTGGACGATCCGTCGGGAGCGGAAGCAAGTCGGGCACTCCGCGAAGTGTCGTGCGCCAGAAATCCAATTGTCCGCTGGCGATGCTGGCGGGGTCCTTTTCGTCGCCGAGTAGTTCGCGCTGCCAGAGCGTGTAGTCGGCGTATTGCACGGGCAACGGTGCCCATGCGGGCGCACTCGAGGCGGTCCGAGCGGAGTAGGCGATCATCACGTCGCGGGCAAGAGGGGCCATCGAGGCTCCATCCGCTGCGATGTGGTGTACCACGACGGCGAGCACATGTGTGGGTTCGGCTGACTCGACTCGGTACAGCGCAAGACGAATCGGGATCTCGGTAGTGACGTCGAATCCGGTCCCGGCGAACGCGGCGATGGCATCGCGAAGGTCGCCTTCGGCAATGGAGACCACCGAAACAGCAGGAACCACGTCCCCGGTTCGGTGGATCCGTTGTTCGGGCATCATGCCGTCGGACGGGAATGTCGTCCGCAAGGATTCGTGCCGATCGAGCAGGTCCGTGACTGCCAGTTCGAGGGCCGCCAGGTCGAGTTCTCCGGTCAAGCGCACGACAAGCGGCACGTTGTACGCGGGCGAGGTCGGATCGAAGGTGTTGATGAACCACATGCGCTGTTGCGCCAGCGACAGCGGGATCCGCTCGGGGCGATCGACGGCACGCAGGACTGGGCGGTCACCAGCACGTGAGGACGTTCCTATGGCCGCAGCCAATCCTGCGACTGTGGGTGTTTCGAAGATTGCTCGAACTCCCAGTCCCGCACCGCTCGCGGCGTTGATGCGCGCGATCACTCGGGTGGCTGACAAGGAATCTCCACCCAGATCGAAGAAGCTGTCGAGGGCACCGACGCGTTCGATTCCGAGAGTCTCTTCGAACACGGTCGCAACCGTGGCTTCGTACGCGTTCCGCGGCTCGATGTAGGTTCTTGCATCCGAACCGAATTCGGGCTCGGGTAGTGCCCGGCGGTCCAGCTTGCCGACCGGTGTCAGCGGTATTTCGGCAAGTTGCACGAAAAGTGAGGGCACCATGTGGCCGGGAAGGCTCGCCGACGCATGTGCCGTCAGTTCTACGCTGTCGATCTCCGAAGAACGCTCGGTGGCGCGGACATATGCGACCAGAACTGTAGCGCCAGAGGGTGTTTGCGATCCTACGGTGGCAACGAAGCCGACGGCCGGGTGGGTGGAGAGCACGGCGTCGATCTCGCCGAGCTCGATGCGGAACCCGCGCACCTTGACCTGGAAATCGCTGCGCCCGATGTATTGGACGGTGCGTTCGGGTGTCCAGCGAACGACGTCCCCGGTGCGGTACATACGAGCGCCGGCCGAGCCGAACGGGTTCGCGACGAAGCGTTCGGAAGTCAAGGCTCCTCGTGCGTGATAGCCACGTGCCAGTCCTGCGCCCGCAAGATACAACTCACCCGGCACACCGACAGGAACGGGCTGCATTCTGGTGTCTAGTACCACTTCGTACACCGCGCGGATGGGACCACCTATGGTCGGCGCAGAATCAGCATTCAGCGGGTCGCTGATGTTCGACATGATGGTCGTCTCGGTCGGACCGTAGCCGTTGAACAAGTTACGTCCGGGTGCCCAGGCTGCGACCAACTCGGCGGGAACAGCCTCGCCGCCGACAACCACGTGCTGGAACGAGTCGAGACCGGCAGGATCCACCGAGGCGAGAACTGCCGGGGTGATGAAACCGTGGGTGACTTTTTCGGACGAGAGAATGTTTGTGAGTTCTTCACCGCCGTACACGGTCGGCGGGACGATGACCATGGTCGCGCCCACTCCGAATGCCAGTAAGTACTCGAGCACCGAGGCATCGAAGCTGGGAGAGGACACATGCAGAGTCCGCGACTGTGGGGTGATCTCGTATCGCTCGGACTGTTCGAGAGCGAAGTTATCGAGACCGGTATGCGTCACTACAACACCCTTGGGCAGTCCGGTCGAGCCGGAGGTGTAGATGGCGTAGGCGATGCTGTCGAGCGCGATCCCGGTGACCCGCTCGTCCTCGCGGAGCGGCGTCGAAGAGTAATCGTCGAGTTCTGCCGTGGTCTGTGCGTCGTCGAGAACGATCCATGCACCGCCACCAGCCAGCATCTCCGGCAGGCCGGACATATTGGCCCGCACGGTCAGGCCGAAGTGTGCGTCCGAGTCGCTGACCATATGGTCGATGCGATCCCGCGGATATGCGGGATCCACTGGGACGAAGGCGGCACCGGATTTGGCGACAGCCCAGACGGCCACGACGGATTCGATCGACCGGGAAAGGCCGATGGCAACGAACGTTTCCGCAGACACCCCACGTGCCAACAGCAGCCTGGCCAGTTGTGTGGACCGACGATCCAGCTCGCCGTAGGACAAGGTCCGCTCACCGAACCGATCGGCGAAGCGAAGTGCTTGATGGTCGGGGTCGACGGCTGCGGCCTGCTCCAGAATGTGCGGCAACAATCTGCTCGAGCCGCCCTTGGCACCGACGACTGGAGCCAAGGAAGCATGTTCGATGTCGTCGAGCAGGCGAACCCGCGCCAACGGGCTCCGATCGTCGGTGAGGACGGCATAGAGCACACGCTCGACGCGGGCGACGATCCGATCGATCTGTTCGGTGGTGAAGAGATCGGGCAGATACTTGGCCTTCAAGTGAAGGCGATCATCAACGGACGCAACGAGAGTCAGTGGATAATGTGCGGCGTCCGAACCCAGGACGTCGGCCACCTTCATTCCCGCGATATCGGTCTCCTCCGACAAGCCGGCGCGGTCGACCGGATAGGACTCGAAGACGGTCAGGGTGTCGAACGAGACGCCCGGGCCTGCTGCGCGCTGAATCTCGGTAAGACCGAGGTAGTGATGGTCCAGCAAAGCTGCCTGCTCCATCTGCACACGATCGATGAGGTCACCGATCGGTTCGGCAGGGTTCAATGTGATTCGCACGGGCAATGTGTTGATGAACAAGCCGATCATCGACTCGATGCCGTTGACTTCCGGCGGCCTGCCGGACACTGTGGCGCCGAAAACGACGTCGGTGCGGCCGGTCAGTGCAGCAAGTACCACGCCCCAGGCGCTCTGGACGATGGTATTGAGCGTCGAGCCGTGATGTGCAGCAAATTCTCTCAGCGCCGCAGTGGTCTCCAGTGACAACGACCGAGACCTCTCCACCGAGATCGTCGAGAGATGACGGCCACGATCTGCATCGGCGAGAAGCGTGGGTTCTTCGACGCCTGCCAGAGCACGCGTCCATTCTGCGGTGGACAGCGAAGAGTCGCGGGTGTGCATCCACGCCAGGTAGTCGCGATACGCGGGCACGCGAGGCAACATCGAATCGTCACCCGCAGTGGCGTAGAGCGTCAACAGTTCCTTGATGAGCAGAGGTGTCGACCATCCGTCGAGCAGGATGTGGTGGTTGGTCATCAACAGACGCCACTCCCCCTCTGCCTTGGTGATCAACGTAAATCGGAGCAGCGGAGCATGATCGAGTGCGAATCGCGTGGCGCGGTCGGTTTCGAGAACACGGTCGAGAGCGGCATCGCTGTCGACTTCACCGCGCAGATCGACGTGGCTCCATGGAACCCGAACGCCCGTTTGAACAACCTGTACCGATTCCCCGTCTGCATTGTGCACGAACGCAGTTCGAAGATTGGCGTGGCGATCGAGCAAGGTCTGCGCCGCAGCCTTCATCCGATCGATGTCCACGATGCCGCGCAGCTCCAACCCGAGTTGCACCATGTAGGCGTCGACACCTGTATCGACGCTCTGGTCGACCTCGCCCGCCAGCCGGGCGTGGAACAACAGGCCGGCCTGCAACGGCGACATCGACCAGACATCGTCGAGGGCAGGAAAGCGTGCCTCGAGCTCGGCGATGGTCGCCTGGTCGATATCGACCAGATCCAGATCCGACGGGGTGAAGCCGCCCGCATTCGACGTCGTGGCGTGCGTCGTCAACGCAGTCAGCGCCGCAACCCACAGTTCGATCAGTCGGTCCACCTCGTGCGAAGCGAGAACACCTGCCGGATAAGCGAAGGTGGCGTCCAGAACGGGGCCTGCCGGGGTGGCGTTCGTGACGGCGTTGATGTCCAGAACAGCGGGAACCGGCATGTTCGGGTTCTGTGCGTCGCCCAACGTTGTATCCGACACCGGGATCCAGCCGATGTCCTGCATGTTCTCCGATGAACCTGTGGCGAAGCGCCCCAGGTAGTTGAAGCTGACCTGTGGTCGGGGGAACCTGCCCAGGACAGTTCTTCCTTCCTCGGTCAGGTACCGCAGCATGCCGTAGCCGATGCCATGATCCGGGATCGCCAGCAGCTGTTCCTTCACCGATTTGATGGCATCGCCGGCTGCGGGTCCCCCTTCGAGGACGTCGTCGAGATCGATGCCGGTCAGACCCAGGCGCACCGGGAAGATAGTGGTGAACCAACCGACGGTACGTCCGAGATCTGCACCCGGCACGACGCCGTCTTCACGACCATGGCCCTCCAATGTGACAAGGGCATTGTCGGCAGTCGAGCCCTGCTCACGTCGCCAGGCCGTCAGTGCCACAGCGAGACCGGTCAAAAGTCCGTCGTTGACGCTGCCATGAAATTTCTCCGGGAGAGTCGTCAGAAGGTGTTCGGTGACAGTCGTCGGCAACGACACTCTGATGCGTTCGACGGTGGCGTCGACGTCCACGGTCGGATCCAGGGCCCGTGAACCGATGACCTCGTCGGCTCCGGCGAGCATGCCCTGCCACAGCGACAACTCGTCCGTACGCGTCTCGGCGACCTCGGCGAGGCCTGTTGCCCATCGACGCATCGAGGTTCCGGTCTCGGGCAGTGTGGGTTCGGTACCGGCCACTGCGTGCGCCCAAGCCGAAGCCAGGTCCGGCACGAGGATGCGCCAGGACACCCCGTCGATCACCAGGTGATGCGCGACGATGAGAAGACGACCACGGCCCGAGCAGTCTGCGAACCAGACCAGCTGAATCATTCGACCGACCGTCGGATCGAGACGGTCTGCGGCAGAATCCAATTCGAGCGCGGCTAAGGTGGAGAACTCGGATCCTTCGATCGAGTCGACTTCGACCCTGTGGATGATCGATGAAGCCTCTACCGACCCGACCGGCTCCACCGTTTCCGACCAGACACCGTCATCGTTCCGGTACAGGCGTGCACGGAGCATGTCGTGGGTGTCCAGCACGGTCTGAACAGTGGTGTGGAGAATCTCCCGCTCGATCTGCGTGGGCAGTTGCAGCAGCGCAGTCTGGGTGTATCGACCGAACTCTTCGCTGCGCTCGAGCATCCACTGCACGACGGGGGTCAGCGGAAGGTCACCGACTCCACCACCCGGCAACTCCTCGAGGACCACAGCTTCGGAGTCCTCGGCGCGGCGAGCTACTTCGGCCAGTGCCGCAACGCTCTTGCGCTCGAACACGTCTCGCGGAGCGATGACCAATCCTGCTGCCTTGGCGCGCGAGACCAGCTGGATCGACATGATGCTGTCGCCACCGAGTGCGAAGAACGAGTCGTTCACTCCGACTGCATCAAGTCCGAGAACCTCGGCGAACAACGATGCAAGGCTTTCTTCGATCGGCGTCGCAGGGGCCCGGCTCAATGTGACACTCGAGGCGAAGTCCGGTGCCGGCAGAGCTCGGCGATCGAGTTTTCCGTTGGCCGTCAACGGAAGTGCATCTAGGACGATGACTGCTGCGGGCACCATGTACGACGTCAGCGTCCCACTTACGAACTCCAGAATCGACGAAGTGTCCACGGTCCGGCCCGCTTCCGGCACGACATAGCCGACAAGACGATCGCCTGCCCCGTCGTCGCGAACCGAGACCACCGATTGAGCGACGCCGTCGTAGCTGGACAACGCAGCCTCGATCTCACCGAGTTCGATTCGGAATCCATGTAGCTGGATCTGCATGTCACTGCGGCCGAGATACTCGAGTTGGCCGGCACGGTTCCACCGAGCGGTGTCACCGGTGCGATACATCCGAGTTCCCGCGCTGCTGTCGGGGTCCGCGACGAAGCGCGTCGACGTCAGAGCTGTTCGACCGAGGTACCCGCGTGAAAGTTGTGCACCGGATACATACATTTCGCCGGTGACGCCAGGAGGAACCAGACCCAAGCGTCGATCACGCACGGACACGGTCAATCCGGGGATCGCCTGCCCGATGACGCTTGCGGACGCAGAGGCGGCGAACTCCTCGTCGAGCGGCAGATAACTGACATGCACGGTGGTTTCGGTGATTCCGTACATATTCACCAGAGTGGGTGAATCCTCGGCATGTCGGTCATACCAACGACCGAGTTGACCGAGATCGAGTGCTTCGCCGCCGAAGATCACGTAGCGCAACGCCAGTGCATCGGAATCGGCAGGCGCCGTACGGTCTGCCTCGGCGAATTGGTAGAACGCCGTCGGTGTCTGATTGAGCACGGTGACCTGTTCGGCAGCCAGTAGCTCACGGAACAGTTCCGGCGAGCGCGCAGTGTAGTAGTCGACTACGACCAGCTTGCCGCCGTACAGCAACGGCCCCCAGAGCTCCCACACCGAGAAGTCGAAAGCATAAGAGTGGAACATCGTCCACACATCGGATTCGTCGAAGCCGAACTTACCGATGGTGTTCTGGAAGAGCGTCGCGACGGTCGCATGCGTAACTTGAACGCCCTTGGGGCGGCCGGTGCTCCCCGATGTATAGATGACGTACGCGACCGAATCCGGCCTGGCGTCGCCGACACGCTCGTTCGAAGACAACGGTTCCGGCGACAGCGAATCCAAAGTCGACACGGTTTCCGGGTCGTCTATCAGGACCGTTGCGAGAGCGTCGGTGGGAACCGATTCCACATCCCGAGACGTCGAGACGACACAGACCGGTGCGGCATCGACCAGCATGAAGGCTAGTCGGTCTGCCGGATAGGTGACGTCGACGGGGAGGTATCCGCCGCCGGCCTTGAGTACCGCCAGCAGTACGACGATCAACTCGGCAGTCCGCGGCATAGCCACTGCCACAAGAGTTTCCGGTCCTACCCCGACCGAGACCAAGTGGCGTGCGAGCTGATTCGCTCGCGCCTCGAGTTGGGCGTAGGAGTACTCGGCTTCACCGTCAACGACGGCCGTGGATTCGGGGAAGCGTCGAACAGCAGCCTCGAACCGCGCGGTCAGGGTCTCGCTCGACGGAAGTGTTCCTGGGTGATTCCAGTCGGACCGCATCGCAGCAATCTCGGCGGGTTCCACGATCTCGATCTCACCGATCGTGACGGTCGAGTCTGCGGTCACAGCATCGACGATTGCGACGAATCTGTCAGTGAACTTCTGCACCGAGTCCTCGTCGAACAGGTCGACGGCATAGGTCAGTGCACCCGACATCCCTGCGGGAGAACCTGATTCGTCGAAACGCTCCGACATCGTCAACTGCAGGTCGAACTTTGCGACCCCGGCATCGAATTCGAGAGCTGTGACACTGAGATCGGGTAG
>NZ_JACFTB010000008.1 GCF_014281965.1 Rhodococcus sp. BP22 | reverse complement strand
ACCGAATTACCCTCTACCGGGCGGTATTCCGAACATCGTTGGATTTTCGGCGATTACTACCGGGACCCCTACTGCGACGCCCGCAACCGTCTGCCGTCGAAACGCGCGATTCGCGACGAGAGCTGATGGCCGAGATCGTCCGGGTGTATGAGGCGAACTACTCCGTCTACAGCACGCGGAAGGTGTGATTGCAGTGCCGTCGTGAGGGCATCGAGGTGACGCGCTGCACCGTCGAGCGGTTGATGGGTGAACTCGGACTCGAGGGCGCGCGACGCGGCAAGCAGAAACGGACCACCCTTGCTACTCCGCAGGCCGATCGTGCTGGCGATCTGGTGGAGCGCAACTTCAACCCGGAAGCATCAAATATGTTGTAAATAGCGGATTTCACGTGTGCCTCGACATGGCCGGGGGGTGGGGGCACCGCCCTGCACGGAGTGCTCGGGGGAGACGTCGAGTTCGTGATTGATGCGTTCTCGCAACGGATCCAGGGTTGGCGCAGTTCGACGACTATGACGACACCGTTGGTCCTCGACGCGATCGAACAACCGATCTGGACCCGTAGACGTGAGGGATTCACCGACCTGGCGGGGCTGATCGACCACAACGACCGCGGATCCCGGATTTCGGTCGCGCGCCTTCAGGGAAATGTTGGTGGACAATGATTTACAGGGATCGACGGGGCGGGTGGGTGCATGCGGCGACAATGCCGCGATGGAGTCGTTCTTCGCGCTCCTGCAGCGCAATGTCCTCGATCGCCGCCGGTGGGACACTCGGGACGAGTTGCGATCAACGATCGTCACTTGGATCGAGCGGACCTACAATCGGCGACGTCGTCAACGGGGGCTCGAGCGACTGACCCTGGTCGAATATGAGACCCTCGATCAGAGGCTTCACTCGCGGCATTAAACTACACACCCCCGCGAGTCAACCGTAATCACGGCAGTCCCGTAATTACGGTTGACCCGGTCCGCAGTGTATTGACCGGAACCCGTGTAGATGAGGTCGATTCCGGTGTGCTCGGCAAAGTAGTTGCCGCGATCTCACCCTGAAGCCCACAACAGCCATCATCGACCTCGCGTGGCGACGAAGCCCACGAGAATGAGGACCCCGCTACCCTCCCACTCGCCCGAATCACCGAGTAACTAGCCACCATTCGATGTGAGTGGTCCAATTCGCGTGGAGGAGCGCAAACCTGTTTCCGCACCGGATGCGACCTCGATCGGATGCGACCTCGATCGCTAGTCCTCATCCTCCGGTTCGGGCTCATCCAACCATGCCTGGTACCCCGGACTCGTCAGACTCAGGTGGATCGCACTGGGGCTCGTACTGAGTTCGACGACCACTTTGGGCAGGTCCCATCGGAGAGCTGCTTCTGGTCCGGGTTCGGCGCTCGTGGCTGTCCCCAGGAGTGCGGTAAGTGCCACATCGAGGTTCGTGAACCCTTCGTCCAGCAGCGGGCGCACCACTGTCATGGGCGTAGCGTCATCTGCCAGATCCGAGACGAAGATCAAGATCAAATCCATTCTGGGTTGCCGCCCGAACATGTGCGCATCCGGCCGGTTGACATGAAAGTTCGTCCGTATCGAGGCGCCACCTTGCCTGAGTTCGCCGAGCTCCCATCCAGCCTGTGCGCAGAAGGGTTCCAGGTCGTCGACGGCCCAGGTCCAGTCGAATTCGGTAGCGAGGCGGGCGATCCGGGTGGCGCCTTCGATGTCGACGTGCATGTGTGGAGGCTAGTCCTCTCTGTTCGAGTGCGGCGATACTGGCAACGGTTGGCCGACATGCGACCGGGCAGAGTCAACGACGCCACCGTTTCTTGCCCGACACTCGCATATAGGTGGCAAGGTCGTCGAACGCACCATCACTGTTCCCGAATTCGACCACCGTGCGTGCCGTTTCGGACCACCCCGCAGTACTGGGCTGAACACTGGCCCGTGCGGCGAGGATGTCGGCGTTGGTGATGTAGCGAAGATTCCCAGTGCTCATCGAGTCGTCCATGGCGGACTTGGCGGCTTCATCGCACAGATAGGCGACGTCCGCACCGGAGAACCCGTCCGCGGCGGCGACGACTGGCGCGAGATCGATTCCCTCCATCGGCTTCCCGCCGAGATGGGACCGGACGATGGCCGCGCGTGCATCAGGGTCCGGCGGGGTGACCAACAGCATCCGATCGAAGCGTCCCGGGCGACGCAGCGCCGGGTCGACATCCCACGGCAGGTTCGTCGCACCGAGAACGAACACGCCATCGTTGCTACCACCCGCCGAATCAAGCTCCGCGAGCAACTGATTGACGGTCTGACGTATCGAGCCTGCATGTCGCAGGTGGGACCACTTCTGACCCAACGCATCGATCTCATCGAGAAAAAGGACGCACGGGGTACTTGGAAGGCGACCGACTGATCACGATCGAACTCAAGAAGCTAATGGATGGCTCCTCGTCCGCAGAGCCGGTTTATTACCAATGGCAGGAGGATCCAGTGAGTGCCACCGCCTGATCAAGGACAGCTTTAGAGGCCCGATCGTTCGAATCGGCATCAGGTAGTTGGCTCGGTGGCCTGGTCCAGGCAGGGTTGCACGATGTCGCCGCGATCGGGCAACTTGCTGTTCCAGTACCTGCGGTTGCTGCCCTGCTACCAGGGTTCCGGCCCCTCGAAAACCGGCAAACGAATCATTGACAGTCAACGTCGTGCAGCACACGCCGCCGCCCGGACAGATCGTCTCGGATGAAGAACGACTCCGCGGCATGACTTACCTGTGAGTACTTGGCCCCGTCGTGATGTGGGAGGCTACGACCGCCTTGACGGCCACCACCGAACCACCAACTCTGACTACGAGAGAGAGCCGTAAAAGATGCGAGCAGATATCGAACGCGCTGCCCAGGCGGTGCGCGCGGCCGCTGAGTTCGACTGGACGTGGACCGTCAATGACCTGCCGCCGTTCTGCGGTCAGGTCGGCTGGCAGTTCAGCGGCCTCGATGAGCAGGTGCCAGCAGCGGTGACCAATCTCGAAGTCAATCGCCCCGATGTGTCGGTGTACGTCGCGGACATATCGACAACCGACTTGTCGCGAGCGATCAATATGCTCGCCTTCTGTGCCAGTGATGTGGTTCTCGGTCGGAGCGACTTGGAGCCTGAGCTGGATGAAGTTTTCAATACACTCGTGCAGCGGATGTTCGAACTGCTCGGGCAGCGGCCCACGGATTGGTGGATCGAACCGACCCGCGGCCTGCGCTGGGACCTTCCGGGCCTGGTGGTTACGGCTGAGATCGGCGTCTCATCGGTCTGGGTGTATCTGGTCAGTCCTGCGTACCAGCAATGGAACGACGAAATCGAGCAGAGCGCCGAAGATGAGTAGAGGTGAGGTCGGTTGAGGCTGCGGCCGGTCCGACTCGCTGTCATTCCCGAAAATCGATAGCTTGCGCAGCTCGCACTAGCCTCGATCTTTCGTGAGTCCCGCGTGCTGGCCTGAGCGGCTTCGGACTGGGTGTCTCGATCCAGGGAACGTGTTCGTCCGTGAACGAGTACCCGACGCGGTCGGGTGACGTCGGGTCAACGGCCCCGAATGTGGATTGCCTTTCGCCTGGGTCGAGCAGGTTGACGCAGGTCAGGTCGGAACCGGTAGCGCAGCGAGGCGCCCGAGTCCGGCGGCCAGCAGGTCCACGTGCGGTGCGTGCGCGGACGTCTCAAGTGAATACGGCGGGCATGCCGGGCGATACGGCTGGCGATCGAGAGCAGACGCAACCGCAGGCGTTGGGGTTCCCAGCGGAGTGCCGGATCATGTTGAAGGCGAGCATCTGCGTCCACGCAGTCAGCTCGCACGCCAACTGCACGACCGCCAGCCAGATCCGGTTCTGGTCAAACCCGTGCAGCGGAAGGCTCTGCAGTCCGGTGTCTTTCGTGGTCCGGATGCGGTCCTCGCAGCGCGCCCGCCTCCGGTGCCGTAGTTCGAGATCGGCAGCTTGCCGCGAGTGGTGGTGGCGGCGAACGCGGTCAGTCTCAGCCCGTCGGTATCGGTGAATCGCAACTGCGCACCGGGGTGCGGTCGTTCCTTCTGGACGATCACCCCCATCCCGGTCGGCTAGCCCGAAAGATCCAGTAGGCCGGTAAGTTCGGCGACCCAGGCGCCGTCGCGGACCTTCCCGTCGGCGTCGTAGGCCGGGGTCCACACCTCCTTCAGGATCATCGCGATCTTGGCGGCCATCGCGTCGGTGAGTGAGAACCCGATCGAGTACCCCAGGTGGCGTTTGGTCAGGTTCGTCGGCCGCCGCCCAGGCGTGGGCCCGAGCGGTGCGGCGTGCGGTGTTGATCACTGCGAGTGCTTTCGGGGCGTCGGCGACCAGGCGTGAGACGGCCGGGTCGGAGGCTACCCGGCCGAAGACCCTCCGGGTGGTTGCGCAGTTGGGCGATGTCGGCGAGGCAGTCGCCACCGAGTGCGAGGGTCACCGCGAGGTCCAACACGATCTTGCCGGGATCGTGGCTGGCCAGCGGCTTGCGCCACGGTGCCAACCCGGTCGACAGAGCGGTGGTCAAGCCGGTTTTCTCGGCGGTGCGCAGCAGCAGGACTGTGCCGGCGTGCGACACGACACCGGTTCCGGTGGCGTCTACGGACGTGTGGGGGTAGGCGCGGGTAGGCTAGCTCACCTGGATGGTGCTCCTCGAACTGGTGTTGATTCAACTATCGCAAGTCGAATTATCCCAGTTCAGGGCACCATTCTTCGTTTATGACACGGACTTCCGCTCAGTCAGCGTGAAAGCGCGAGGTTAATGGGTGATCTTGTGGTCGGTAAGGTAGATCAAGCGTGAGTCGTGGACTGTGAACGTTGTCGGATCTTGCGAATGTTGTTTCGCGATGGCGAAGACCTGTAGCGGAAGTTTTATCCGCGATCCAGGCTTTGCGTACGTGTGTATATGCCCAGTCCAGCTCGCGCTGAAAGGCGTTGCGGCGGCCGGTGGGCCATCCTGTGCGGTCGATGGTGAGCCTGCACAGGATCGGGGGACGGTTCCGGCTGAGGCGTTGTTGTGGATGCAAGGTGACGGTGAGTAAATTTCCATCCTCGGATAGTGGTTCGCTCCAGCGTAATTCGGTGCGGCCTCCGGGGACTGACATGGCAGTCCCACTCCCTGCGCGGGATCTACGGCGAGTGTCGGTGTCGGTGTCGGGATTGCCGTCGGAGACGATTTCGGTGGTGACCGTGCGGTCTACTAGCACCAGGCGGTGGGGAATCCCGGAGATGGTGGTGCCGTCGAGGGTGGTTACGCGGTCACGAGAACTCGAGGGATTGTCCCGTAGAGACTTTCGGTCGCAATCGGTACCGTGCTTGATGGGTCCAGTCCCCGAGCTGAAAGTCGGGGACCGGTCTTCTGATTCCATGTTCCATGGGAAGACGCGAATCGAACAACCGGAACACAAGAAAGTTGCGGCGTCACGATCTGGTTTGGTCCATCGTTCGACCTGACGCGCGGTGATCGGGGTCGTCGTGCCATCGGTCTCGATGAGGAAAGCTTCTCGATCTCCGGAGATGGAGCCACGACGGTAGGCGGCGAGGTTCTTTCCATAGATTTGTCCACTCCAGTTCGAGGGGCTGCTGTGTCCGGTGAATGATCACATGGACGATGATCCGTGCGAAGTCGACAGTGGTCTCACCATTGGCTTGTACGGGTTGACCCATTGGCATAGCCGATTCAGCAGCGGTGTCCTCGACTCCCCCAGATTGATCTGTTCATTGGCACATCCACAGAAGGCGCGCGTTGACGCTGCAGTGCTTTGCCCAGTCGTCTGCGGACTCGCGGTAGTAGCTACCTCAACGCGGCCCGGCCCGGAGGGCACCGAGTACCGTTTCCAACACCACGACGGCGCCAGGCTTGTCCAGCGGATCGTTACCGTTGCCGCATTTCGGTGACTGAATGCAGGACGGACATCCGGTCTGACACTCGCATGATTCGATGGCATCCTTCGTTGCGGCCAGCCATTCTCGGAGCGCGCTGTGCCCCCGGTCGGCGAATCCTGCACCGCCGTCGTAACCGTCGTAAACGAAGATCGTGGGTAGCCCGGTGTCCGCGTGCAGGGCCGTCGACACGCCGCCGATGTCCCAGCGATCGCAGGTTGCAATGAGCGGAAGTAGGCCGATGGCAGCGTGTTCCGCGGCGTGGAGTGATCCCGGGAATCGTTCCGCCGGTATCCCTCTGGCCTCGAGCAGCTCCGGTGTGATCGTGTACATCACCGCGCGTGTGTCCAATGTCTGTTCGGGCATGTCGAGATCGATGGAATCGAGGACCTCGCCGGAGTGCAGACGTCGAAGATAGCCGACCACCTGATGGGTGACGTTCACCTGGACGAGCGCGGTGGTCACCTCGCCGAAATCCTGTTGGGAGTGCACGGCCGTGACTACGATGTCGGTTCTCTCGCGGGCAGAGGTACTCCAGTCGGGCTGCTCCGGGTGGACGAGTGCTAATCCGTCCTCGAGATCCAGCTCGTCGACGACGAACGATTCACCCTGGTGAATGTGAACGGCGCCGGGATGTGCTGTGGCAGGGGCTCGGCCACCATCGACGGTCCCGAGCATGCGACCCGAGCCGCCGTCGACGATGGCGACCTGAATGCCGATGCCGCCGCGTATGTTCACGGCGGCATGCGGAGTCCGTTTCTGGCCCTCGGGTGTGATGAACCATCCGTGCGGCCGTTTGCGAACCAGCCCGTCGGCAGCCAGAGCGGTGAGCATCGACTCGGCCTGCAGCTCCACTGCCTCTTCGGCGGTGATCGGTAATTCTGCTGCAGCGCACAGCATTTGCGGGCGAAGAATGTACGGGTTGGTCGGATCGGTGACCGTCGCCTCGATGGGCTTGTCCAACAATGCTGCGGGATGGTGAACCAGGTACGTGTCGAGTGGATCGTCGCGGCCGACGAGGACGACGAGAGATCCCTCTCCTCGCCTTCCCGAGCGGCCGGCCTGCTGCCAGAACGAGGCGACGGTCCCGGGAAATCCTGCGACGATGACAGCGTCGAGACCGGCGATGTCGACGCCCAATTCGAGAGCGTTGGTCGTGGCGACGCCGAGTAAAGTGCCGTCGGAAAGATCCGACTCCAATTTCCGTCGATCGTCCGCGAGGTATCCCGCACGGTACGCGGCAACGCGAGTTGGTAGGTCTCGATCGACGTCGGCGAGTAGGCGTTGAGTGCCGAGAGCGGTGACCTCGGCTCCTCGCCTGGATCGGACGAATGTCAGTGTGCGAGCGCCTTCTATGATGAGGTCGGCCATGATGCGCGACGCTTCAGCGCCTGCCGATCGGCGAACCGGCGCCCCGTTCTCGCCCTTGATCGCTTTCAACAGCGGCGGTTCCCACAGTGCCACTGTGCGGGGGCCGTGCGGAGATCCGTCCTCGGTGACCTGCGCGCAGGGAGCGCCGACGAGGCGGGTGGCCGCTGCTCCCGGATCGGCCGTCGTGGCACTCGCCAGAACGAAGGTGGGTGTGGCACCGTAACGCGCGCAGATGCGTCGAAGGCGCCGAAGTATCAATGCGACATTGGAACCGAAAACACCACGGTAGTAGTGGCATTCGTCGACGACGACGAATTTCAAGTTCCGCAAGAATCTCGCCCACCGCTCGTGCGCGCCGAGAATTCCGATGTGCACCATGTCTGGGTTCGTGAAAATCCAGCGTGCATTGGCGCGGGCCCACTGTCGCGTCTCGATGGGGGTGTCGCCGTCGTACGAGCTCGGGAAGACCTCACTCGATTCCGGTGCTTCGGTGCGTAACTCGTCGGTGATGGAGATGGTGCTGCGTAGTTGGTCTGCGCCCAGTGCCTTCGTCGGTGCCAGATACAGTGCCGTCGCGCGGGGTTCGTCGAGAAGCGTCGACAAGATCGGCATCTGGTATGCCAGTGACTTTCCCGAAGCCGTACCGGTGGACAAGACGACGTGCTGACCACCGATGGCAAGTGTCGCGGCGTGAGCCTGATGGCTCCACGGTCGGGTGATTCCTCTGGAAATCAGCGTGCGGCTTACTTCGGGCTTCAGCCACGACGGCCAGTCGACGAATTGCGAAGCCCGCCCCGGTAACTCCGCGATGTGGGTCAACGGATCCTCGCCGGAGGGGGTGCCGGCGAGCACTCGGTCCAGTAGTGCGCGACCGTAGCTCTGCTGTGGAACCGGTTGGGTCACGTGCTCTCCATACTTGAAAATCGAACGAACAGCATACATTTGCGAGGGCCGCGACCTGCGGTTTTCATGCTATCGGTCAGCCGGTTGGTCACCTGCAGTGGGACGGTATCGCTGCTGGTGAAGGCATACGACGGTATCGTCGGGCGGCTCCGTGGTCATCAAGATCGACAAAATGTTCGGAAAGTGCGCATTCTGACTGTTGCGATTGCAGGGAACATGGTTCACTTGCCTTGGTCGCAGCTTCTGTGTTCGTTTCACGTTCGCAGAAACTAATGTTGCGAACGGTGTGCTTTTCAGAGCATTTCCTGAAGGGATCTCTGTTTTGCAGGGGTTCTCACGAGGGGGATTCAGGAAGTACAACGGTCGGAACCGGCCCGGTGGACTGTATGCGCCGTCCACCGCATCCGGTGTTAGAAAGAGAAGGAACAGCATGGCACAGGGAACTGTGAAGTGGTTCAACGCCGAAAAAGGCTTTGGATTCATCGCACCAGAAGACGGGTCCGCTGACGTCTTCGTTCATTACTCCGAGATTCAGGGCAACGGATTCCGTACCCTCGAGGAGAATCAGCGCGTCGAGTTCGAGGTCGGCCAGGGCACCAAGGGGCCTCAGGCAACCGGAGTTCACGCGGTCTGATCGACAATCGCCCGCAATGCGGGTCGAGTCGACAATCATCATCCCCCTCTTACGTTCGCATTTTCTGCGAACGACAAGAGGGGGATGAGTTGTTTTCGGGTCGGTGCGTCATCTGCTCGAGCGAAACGCGCACATGAGGCGCCGGTTCGCCCGGCAATGTCCTACTGTCCACACTGTGAACCAGCTGTCGTTCTTCTCCGCCGAGTCGTTGCCCCCATCGGTGACCGACTTGAGCGGACTGCTGGCGTCGACCGGACAGGTCGTCGTGTCAGCTGCGGGCGCGCGTATATCTGTCGTCGTCGACAGTGAATGGCGCGCCGCCGCGATCGCCGATCTGATCGCCGAATGTGGGTTGGTCTCGGAATTGAGCCGGTCGGAAGAAAATCGCCCACTGGTTCGTACCGCATCGGTCGCGGACCTGGCACCGCTGGCCTCGCTGTGGACCAAAGGCGCGGTGAAGGCGATGCCACCCGGCTGGGTTCCCGGATCCCGTGAGTTACGGGCCTGGGTTCTGGCCTCCGGCAAGCCGGAGGCCGACGGCGAACGTTACGTCCTCGGCCTCGATCCGCACGCCCCGGAAACACATGCCCCGCTCGCGCAGGCCCTGATGCGTGCCGGAATCGCGCCAACCCAGATAGGCACTCGCGGACCGACGCCGGGCCTGAGAATTTCCGGGCGAAGGCGCATGATGAGGCTGGTCGAGAACGTGGGCCCCCCTCCGGAAAACGCGGACGCTCGTGCCAGCTGGCCGCACGCCGACTAGGTCGTTCAGAAGCCGATCTGCGAGAATTTCGACGGCGTATGTCACTCTGTTACCAGGCGGACCGAAAGAAAATGTCGGATTCGACCGGTAAAAATGCACACGGAGTGCTTCGAGTCAATGCAATAGGAAAGGTTCGGCAACAAGGTGGCAACACGGAATAACGGCACGGGGGACGGGTCCACCGGCAGCTCTGTTGAGCCGCGCCGTCTTGTCATCGTCGAGTCCCCGACCAAGGCGAAGAAGATTGCCCCGTACCTCGGTCCGAACTACGTGGTCGAGGCATCCGTAGGGCACATCAGAGACCTCCCACGTGGAGCGGCCGACGTGCCTGCCAAATACAAGGGTGAACCGTGGGCCAGGCTCGGTGTGGATGTCGATCACGACTTCGAAGCTCTGTACGTGGTGTCGCCGGAGAAGCGAAGCAAGGTCGCCGAGCTCAAAAGTCTGCTCAAGGACGCCGACGAACTCTACCTGGCCACTGACCCTGACCGCGAGGGTGAAGCCATTGCTTGGCACCTCCTCGAGACCCTGAACCCGAAGATCCCAGTTCGACGCATGGTGTTCAACGAGATCACCAAACCGGCCATTCTGGCAGCGGCCGCCGACACCCGCGAACTCGACCAAGACCTTGTCGACGCGCAGGAAACCCGCCGAATCCTCGATCGCCTGTACGGCTACGAGGTCAGTCCGGTCCTGTGGAAGAAGGTCATGCCGAAGCTCTCGGCGGGCCGTGTCCAGTCCGTCGCGACTCGCATCATCGTGCAGCGTGAGCGTGACCGGATGGCGTTCCGCACAGCCGAGTACTGGGACATCTCGGCGACACTCGACGCCGGAGCCGATGCGGCACCGCGCAGTTTCGGTGCCCGTCTGGTCAATGTCGATGGCAATCGTGTCGCGTCGGGTCGAGACTTCGGAGCCGACGGCAAGCTCAAGACCGACGCCGTGACCGTTCTCGACGAACCACGTGCGCGCAGGCTCGCCGACGCACTTCAAGGCGTCGACCTGACCGTCGCGTCTGCCGAGGACAAGCCGTACACCCGCAAACCGTACCCACCATTCATGACGTCGACGCTGCAGCAGGAAGCCGGCCGCAAACTGCGTTTCAGCTCGGAACGAACCATGCGCGTTGCGCAGCGGTTGTACGAAAACGGCTACATCACCTACATGCGTACCGACTCCACGAACCTGTCGGAGTCCGCGATTGCAGCCGCACGGGCGCAGGCAACCGATCTGTACGGTGCGGAATACGTCCATCCGTCGCCGAGGCAGTACACACGCAAGGTCAAGAACGCGCAGGAGGCACACGAGGCCATCAGGCCTGCGGGTGACGTATTCCAAACGCCAGGCCAGCTCCATTCGGCGCTGCAGACCGACGAGTTTCGTCTGTACGAGCTGATCTGGCAGCGCACGGTCGCATCGCAGATGGCGGACCTTCGCGGCACGACTCTTACTTTGCGTATCACCGGAACAGCAGGCACCGGAGAAGAGTGCACGTTCTCCGCGGCTGGTCGCACCATCACTTTCGCAGGCTTCCTGAAGGCCTACGTCGAAAGTGTCGACGACGAGGCCGGCGGCCAGTCCGACGACGCAGAATCCAGACTTCCTGCGTTGAAAGCCGGGCATGCGGTGACCGCTACCGCGCTCGATCCGGATGGGCATACGACCAACCCGCCGGCACGGTATACCGAGGCCTCGCTGATCAAGACCCTCGAAGAGTTGGGGATCGGTCGACCGTCGACGTACGCCTCGATCATCAAGACCATTCTCGACCGCGGGTACGTCTACAAACGTGGCAGCGCGTTGGTGCCGGCGTGGGTGGCGTTCTCGGTCGTCGCACTCCTCGAGACGCACTTCGGCCGACTCGTCGACTTCGACTTCACTGCCGGGATGGAAGACGATCTCGACGCCATCGCCGGTGGTCGCGAACGTCGCGGTGATTGGCTCAACAGCTTCTACTTCGGTGGCGACACCGGTGCCGAAGGTTCTGTCGCGCGTTCGGGCGGACTGAAGAAGATGGTCGGCACCAACCTCGAGGACATCGACGCTCGAGAAATCAACTCGATCAGGCTGTTCGACGACAGCGAGGGACGCGAAGTCCACGTACGCGTCGGCCGCTACGGTCCGTATCTCGAGCGGCTGGTCCGCAACGACGACGATCCTGACGGGGATCCGATTTCACAGCGCGCCAACCTGCCCGACGACCTTCCCCCTGACGAGCTGACGCTCGAGTTCGCGGAGAAGCTGTTTGCGACTCCGCAGGAGGGCCGCAAGCTCGGCTCCGATCCGCTCACCGGCAACGACATCGTCGCGAAAGAAGGCCGTTTCGGTCCTTACGTGACCGAGATACTGCCCGAGCCGCCGGCCGAACCGACACCTCCCGAGCCCGACATCGTTCCCATCCCGCAGGGCGAAGAAAGTGGCGGTGGCACCAAAACTGCAGTAAAGAAGGCTGCTGCGAAAAAAGCGCCCGCCAAGAAGGCGGCGAAGAAGGCCACCGGCCCGAAACCGCGCACAGGCTCACTACTGAAGTCGATGGACCTCGCGACCATCACGCTCGACGACGCGCTCAAGTTGCTGTCGCTACCGCGAGTGGTCGGCGTGGACCCCGAGTCGAAAGAGGAGATCACCGCTCAGAACGGCCGCTACGGCCCATATCTGAAGAAGGGCACCGACTCCCGTTCACTCACCGACGAGGAACAACTGTTCACCGTCACGTTGGAAGATGCGCTCAAGATCTACGCAGAACCGAAGCGTCGCGGACGTCAGGGTGAAGCGAAGCCACCGCTCCGCGAGCTCGGGATCGATCCGGTCAGCGAAGCGCCGATGGTCATCAAGGACGGACGATTCGGGCCGTACGTGACCGACGGTGAAACCAACGCCAGCCTCCGCAAGGACGACGACGTCGCCGACATCACCGACGATCGTGCGTCGGAGTTGCTGGCGGACAGGCGTGCTCGTGGCCCGGTGAAGAAGAAGGCCACCAAGAAGGCGACGACCAAGAAGGCCACCGCCACCAAGACCGCAACGAAGACTGCGGCCAAGAAGGCACCGGCGAAGAAGGCTGCAGCCAAGAAGGCGCCCGCGAAGAAGACCGCGGCGAAGAAGGTTGCCGCAAAGAAAACCGTCGCGAAGAAGACGCCGCCGGCCGAGGGTTAGCCGCTCGCCCCTTTTTGCTTGAATGGTCCATTCATGTTCTCTGCCAACGTGAATGGACCATTCAAGCTATCTGTCATCTTGAATGGACCATTCAAGCGGATGGGTGTTGACCGAACACGACTGGGTAACGCTGGAACCAGCGGGGCGTTCGCTACGTCCAAGTGGGTGTGAGGAAGAAACTAGCCGTAGTTGCATGCTGTCTACTCGTGTTGTCGGGGTGCGCTCGATCGGTCGAGGGTAAAGCTGTCGTCGAGGACCCGTGGCATGGGCAAGGCCAATCGAGTTCGGCGACTCCACCGACGACCGAGGCGGTAACTTCTGTGGAGTTCGACCCATGCGATTTAGACGAAATCACGCTGACGATAGCGGTAGGTGTGGATCCGAAGACGGTCGTGCCGATGTCGGGCGGGTGCGTCTGGACGGGTGAGGATGTTGCGTTCACTGCCACGATCCAGGCAGGCCTCCCGCTGGATTCGATCGAGGGGACCGCCGGTGTCACCGACCTGACCTACATCGACGTAGGTACGCGAAGGGTTCAAATCTTCGCGTACAAGGGTGATTCTTGTGTGGCAGTGGTCGATATCGACGGCCGAGCACTTCAGCTGACGATGATGGAAAAGGACTTCAGCTCGTTCTGTATCAGATTGAGCGTGGCGGCGAGAATCCTCGTAGAGGACATCTAGGTCGGGTGGTCCGTCTATCGGGTAGCACTGCGACCGTCTACGGCGTCGTAGTCGGCGACTAGGATCACCACCCATGGCAGGAGTATTCGATCGGCTGATCGGCCAAGAGGACGTCGAGTTGCAGCTGACCACTGCAGCCGTCGGTGCACGCAATGGCGATACCGGGTCCGCCATGACTCACGCCTGGCTTTTCACCGGGCCTCCCGGCTCAGGACGTTCGGTGGCCGCACTGTGTTTCGCCGCCGCCCTCCAATGCACGTCGGAAGGCTCACCGGGCTGCGGCGAGTGCCATGCCTGTTCGACGACGATGGCAGGAACCCACGGCGATGTTCGACGCATCATCCCGCAAGGATTGAGCATCAGCGTCAAGGAAATGCGTGACATCGTCTCGATAGCGTCCAGACGTCCGAGCACCGGCCGGTGGCAGATCGTCGTGATCGAGGACGCGGACCGTCTCAGTGAGGCCGCTGCCAACGCGCTGCTCAAGGTCGTCGAGGAACCACCGACGCGGACCGTCATGCTGCTGTGTGCGCCGTCGACCGATCCGGAGGACATGTCGGTGACATTGCGGTCGCGCTGCCGCCACATCCCCTTGGTGACGCCTACCGCGTCGGCCATCGCAGGAGTGCTGCAGACCCGCGACAAGCTGGACCAGAAAACAGCGGAGTGGGCCGCGTCGATCAGTGGCGGTCATGTCGGGCGCGCTCGACGTCTCGCCAAAGACGAGGACGCCCGTGCTCGACGGATGCGTGCGCTGGGGCTCGCATCGGCCGCCGCTCGCCCCACACAGGCTTATCTCGCAGCCGAAGAGATGGTGAAGGCCGCCGAAACGGAAGCAGCGGAGATCAGCGCTGCGCTCGATGGCGTCGAGATGGAAGAGCTTCGCACCGCATTGGGCGGCGGCGGTACCGGCAAGGGCGCCGCGGGGGCGCTACGCGGGTCTGCAGGGGTCATCAAGGAACTGGAAGCGCGGCAGAAGTCGCGTCGCACCCGCAACGTGCGTGACTCCTACGACCGAGCGCTGATCGATCTCGCCGGCCTGTATCGCGATGCGTTGGCCCGCTCGTACGGGTCGACGGCCGTGCTCAATCACCCCGACATGGCCGAACAGATCGAACGGATGGCCAAAGGTGCCTCACCGGAGGCGCTGCTGAAGAGCATCGAGGCCATTCTGCGCTGCCGCGAGTCTCTGGCCCTCAACGCCAAACCGAAGTTTGCGGTGTACGCGATGGTGGCGTCGTTGGGTTCGGCGCTGAGCTGACCCCATCGCTTGGGTGGTTTATCGAGGCCGGCCCCATCGCTTCAATGGTTCATTCAGGCTGACAGATAGCTTGAAGCGGCCATTCAAGCAGGCGATTTTCATTTGGGCGGGATGCTCCGTTAGACTCACGAACGCCGAAAGGCACGCCGCCTTAGCTCAGTCGGTAGAGCATTTCACTCGTAATGAAAAGGTCAAGAGTTCGATTCTCTTAGGCGGCTCCACGAAGGCCAGGTCGACAGGGTATTTCTACCCTGTCGACCTGGTCTTTTTTTCGTCCGAGGGCACGTTTACGGCACGGATTCGCGGTGCCAACTGATCGAGGACTGCGCTGGTGTCAGGCGCTAACGCGGCGCGTTCGATGTAGTGACGCTCAGTGACGGCGGTACTGCTGTGGGGGTGCGGGTGTCGTTGTAGGCGCAGAACACTCGTATTTGCAGCATGACCAGTGCGAACTGGTACGAGTCAGAACGCCGAACATGCCACTGAGGTGCTCAACCGGGCGGCGTCGGCATCGACACGACCGGTGAACACGAGTGCGGCGAACTCCGGTCCCAGCAGACTCATCGCCATGGTCACCGGGATCGGCGCCACGGACAAATAGCGGGCACCGCGCGACAGATCGGCGATCACCGCGGCGTGATCTCCGAGAGCGGCAGCACGCGAAATCCGCGGCCGACCGCGCCAGTTCGTCCCAGGCCTCAGCTGCCCTTCTCCTCGACTCGTCCGTACATCGCGAGCCAGAAAGTTCTGCCGAGTGTTTGGGCCATCGCGGCGTCTTCATCCTCAGCACGATCCGCAAGCGCGTCGATGAGAGACGCCCGGGTAGCGGTCACGATGAATCGGGCCGTCTGTAGTGGATCTACCTCTGCGGAGACGATCCCCCGGCGGCGTTCACCCTCGAGACGCTCCGCCATCGTCGCCGTGTAGGAGGCGAGCGTATTGCGAAGCGCCGCAGCGAATTCGCGGTCGGACTCGGCGGTTTCGAGGTAGGCCGCCCAAATTTCCGCGTTCTCGCGAGCAAGCGCGAACATCTGCGCGATCACGTCGGTCAGTGACTGCCACGACGCCCAGTCTGCTCGTTGCCACCAGGTATTGGACGCGGTGATGAAGGCGTCCACGCTAGGCTCCGCGACTCGCTGGATCAGCTCGGTCTTGTCGCCGAAGTGTTGATAGAACGTCGAACGCGATGCGTTGGCGGAGGTGATGATCCGCTCCACCGAGAGATCGGCAAACCGCTCACCCGCTCGCAGCAACTCGGCGGTGGCGTCCAGCATGCGCTGGGCGCTCGTCGTTCGCCGTCTTCGTATGATTGCCTCCACACTATTAATCATACATACTGTTCGAATAAGCGACGAAGGATGGGCCGACGTGTCGAACGTGATTGAGAAGAAGACCTTTTGCGGCATCTGTGAGTCCTCTTGCGGGCTCATCGCCACCGTCGAGGCGAACGAGGTCGTTGCCCTCCGGCCCGATCCCGACCATCCCGCGACGCGAGGCTTCGCGTGCTCGAAGGGTGTCCAGTTTCATCACGTGGTCGCCGATCCGGACCGCGTCCTGTACCCGATGCGGCGCCTGCCCGATGGCCGGTTCGAGCGTTCGACGTGGCAGTCGGCGTTCGACGACATCGGCAACCGGCTACGCGCAATCCAGCGCACGCACGGCAATTCGTCGATTGGTGTTCTCTGGGGCAACCCGATCGCCTGGAACTACGCGAGCTCGATCACGACAATGGGCTTCGCGGCCGCGCTCGAGACCAAGCACCACTATTCGTCCGCGTCGATCGACGTCAACAACTACTGGGCCGCCGCGCACATCATGTACGGCGCAACCGGTGTCAACCCGCTGCCGGACTTCACCGCCACCGACTTCGCACTCATCATCGGCGCGAATCCGGTTGTCTCGCACGGCAGCCTGGTTACCACCGGCCATATCCGTGAGGTCCTGCTCGATATTCCGGCCCGGGGCGGCCGCGTGGTCGTGGTGGACCCACGACGGACGGAAACCGCAAAGCTCTTCGAGCACACCCCGATCCGGCCCGGCGCGGACCCGTGGCTGCTGGGCGCGATGCTCCGAGTCATGTTCGAGGAGAATCTGATCGACTGGAGCACGGTCGCCGTGCAAACCCGCGGCATCGCCACATTGCGGGACCTCACGTTGCACTTCGACCTGGACAGGGCGGCGCTCGAGACGGGAATCGCGGCCGAGAAGATCACCGAGATCGCCCGCGCTATGGCGACGGCGCCGCGCGCCTGCGCCTACGGTCGCTGTGGCACCTCCCTCGGCCAGTACTCGACTCTGACCAAGTTCCTGCTCGACACGCTGTCGGTGGTCACCGGCAACTTCGACTCCCGTGGCGGCATGGTCTTCGGTGACCCGATGGTCGACATCGAAGGCTTCGCAGAACTAATCGGAGTATCCGGGCGCGGGCGGTGGCGCACACGAGTGGACGGGTTGCCCGAGATCAACGGCCAGGCGCCGCTGGCCACGATCGCGACCGAAATCACGACCCCCGGCCAGGGCCAACTACGCGCGCTGATCACGACATCGAGCAACTTCGTCACCAGTGGGCCCGGATCGGCCGAGTCGGCCGCGGCGCTGGAGTCACTCGATCTCATGGTCTCACTCGACCCGTACATCACCGAGACCTCGAAACATGCGCATTGGGTATTGCCACCTGCCCTATGGCTCGAACGCGAACAGATGCCCTGCTTTACGCAGGCGCAGTCGACCGTGCCCAATGCCCAATGGGTCGCACCGGTCGTGTCCGCCCGCGGAGAGGCGCGCGACGACTGGTGGATCGTCGATCAGATCGCCCGCCAGATCGGCATCGTCCCGTCGCCAGTGCCCGGAGCACAGCTGCTCGGACGGTTGGGGATCCGGTTCACACCCGCATTCGCGGTCGATCTACTCACCCGGATCGGGCCCTACGGCGACCTGTTCGGACTTCGTCGTGGCGGGATCAATCGCGGCAAGCTGATGGCTCATCAGGGCGCGATCGCCCTGCGTGACAGCTGTCCGACCGGGGTGCTGCGGAAAAAGATCCACACGCACGACAAACGGATCCACCTCGATTCGCCGGAAATGCTCGCCGAAACGCGCCGACTCGTCGCCGCGCAGCAAGAGAACGCGGAATTTCCGTTGCGGCTGTTCAGCATTCGGGAGTTTCGCTCGCACAATAGCTGGCTGCACAACGTGCCGAAGTTGATGGCCGGGCAGCGTCGCTGCCGGGCAATGATCAATCCCGCCGACGCCGAAACCGCAGGGGTCCATGATCGCGACGAGGTCGCGATATCTTCACCGTGGGGCCGGATCGTGGTACCGATCGAGGTGAACGAGGAGGTCTCGCCGGGCTCGGTCGGCCTGACTCAGGGATGGGGTCACAGCGGGGGCTGGTCGATTGCCACTGCGGCCGGCGGCGCCAGCTACAACGACCTGACTCCGGTGGACCCGGACCTGATCGACCGCCCATCTGGCAACGCCTATTTCAACGGCATCCCGGTGGCGGTGGCGGCGCAATGAGCTACGTCATCACCCAGAACTGCTGCAACGACGCGGCCTGCGCCGATGTCTGCCCAGTCGGGTGCATTCACCCGTCCCCAGGTGAACCGGGCTACGCCAGCACCGAAATGCTCTACATCGATCCCGTCCGCTGTATCGACTGCGGCGCGTGCGCCGAGGCGTGCCCGGTCGACGCGGTCTACTCGGCAGACGCCCTGCCCGACCGCATGCGGCGGTACGAGGAGATCAACGCCGACTACTACCGTGCGACGCCGAGAGTCTCGTTGCCATTGAGCGTGGCACCACCGCGGACCTTCGAACGTACAGCGAATTCGCTGCGCGTTGCGATCGTCGGCGCCGGGCCGAGCGGATTCTACGCTGCCGAACAGCTGATCGAGGCCGGCGCCGAAGTATCGATGTTCGACCGCCTCTCAACCCCTTTCGGGCTTGTGCGCGCGGGCGTAGCACCCGATCACACCCATACCAAGAACGTCACCGACCAGTTCCGCTGGACGGCGGCACGCCGGGAATTCAACACGTTCTACAACGTCGAAGTCGGAACCCACCTGTCGCACCATGACCTGTTGCAGTATCATCACGCCGTCCTCTATTCGGTTGGCGCACTACAGGACCGCCGTCTCGGCATCGTCGGCGAAGACCTTCCCGGCAGTCACGCCGCAGCCGAATTCGTCGCCTGGTACAACGGCCACCCCGACTACGCCGACCGGCGCTTCGATCTCAGCCACCGCCGGGCGATCATCATCGGCAACGGAAACGTCGCCCTGGACATCGCTCGCGTCCTGCTACTGCCCGTCGACGAGCTCGCCAGAACCGACATCGCCGACCATGCCCTCAAAGCCTTGGCCGACAACAACATCGAAGAGGTTGTCGTTCTCGGGCGACGGGGCTCGTCGCACGCGGCATTCACCACACCGGAGTTGTTGGCGTTCGCGCACCTCGATGATATCGACGTCTTCGTAGAAGACGGTGCGGCCCAAGACGCGATCGTGCCGGGGTTCTCCACGCAGCTCAAGACCAAGGTGCTCGCCGAGCTCAACGCAGCCCCACGCGGCAATGCCAAGCGCCTCGTCCTACGTTTCCTGGCATCGCCCATCGAGGTCGTCGGCGACGAGCAGGTGACCGGATTACGTGTCACACGCAACACGATGATCGATGGACGAGCCGAGCCGAGCGGTGAATCGGATCTACTCGATGCCGGTCTCGTGCTCAGAGCGGTCGGCTTCCGGGGCCGAGCGATCAACGGTGTCCCGTTCAACGAACAGGTGGGGACAATTCCCAACGACCACGGACGGGTTATCGGGCCGGACGGCGAACCCGTGCCGGGCGTGTACACCGCAGGCTGGATCAAACGTGGCCCGTCCGGCGTCATCGGCACCAACAAAACCTGTGCTGCGGAAACCGTCGCTCACTTGCTCGAGGACTTCTCGAACGGAAATCTGGCCGACCCCCTCGGATCGGCCGACGACCTGACCACCTTCGTCTCCACCCGCAGGTGCGAATACGTCGACCGGCGCACATGGCAACGAATCGACGAGCACGAACGCACCGCCGGGCGAGCCGCAGGTAGACCAGCGATCAAACTCACCGACACCGCAGCTATCTCCCGGATCGCGGTTCTTCCAACATCCGCCGACCCCGCATAAGTCAACGCATGACCCGCAGCGGGCCTCCGTGACGCTCAGGCGCCGGTAGATCGCTGCGAATGGGGACGCGCAAGAAAGGATGCGGCCCGGAGACCACGGAGACCGCACACCGGCATGTCGATGCGTTGGTGTGCCCGAACACCGTCGCCGACTTCGCCGAGCGTGCCGTATCCGATCAATGCCGTCGATATTGTCGGCTATCCCGTCAATATTTCGACAAGAAACGATTCGACGCCGATGGTCCGTGCGAGTGTCGAGCGATGAGACATTCAGTGATACTCGGGCACCGTGGGGCCGTATCGGCAACACCACGGCCGGCGCGAAACACCGAAAAGCACAAGCTTTCCGTCGCAACCGGATTGGCGGGGTTGTCGCTGGACGCGATGGCCTCGGTGTCGTATGGCCCCGAGGCAATCGTGCTCGTTCTCGCTCTCGCCGGTGGTGCCGGTATCGGGTTCACTGTGCCGGTGACCATCGCGATCGCGGTGTTGCTGGCGGTTCTGGTGGCGTCGTACCGTCAGGTGATCGCTGCGTTTCCCCAAGGCGGTGGTGCCTACGCCGTCGCGAAGAAGCATCTGAGTCCTCGTGCAAGCTTGGCGGCCGCCGCGTCGTTGATCGTGGATTACACCCTCAACGTTGCGGTATCGATCGCCGCGGGTGTGGCGGCTTTGACCTCGGCTTTCCCCGCACTGCTTCCTTATACGGTCTGGATTGCGCTGGCGATACTCGGTGGGATCACTGCGTTGAACCTCCGTGGAATCGCGGAGTCGGCGCGGGTGTTCATGCTCCCGACCGCGATCTTCGTCGTGAGTATCTTCACCGTCATCATTGCGGGACTGTTTCGTGATCAGCCCGCCGCGGTCGCGGCTCCGTTCCTGGCCGACAATGCGCATACGATCGGTATTCTTCTTCTCCTCAAGGCGTTTTCGAGTGGCTGTGCTGCACTGACAGGTGTCGAAGCGATCGCGAATGCGGTACCGAGCTTCAAGACGCCTCGGGTGCGCAATGCTCAGCGCGCCGAGGTCGTCCTTGGAATTCTGTTGGGCACCATGCTGATCGGGCTCGCGGTGCTGATCGAGAAGTTCTCCTTGACGCCGGTGCACGGTGCGACGGTCCTATCGCAGCTCACCTCCGCATCACTCGGAAATGGTGTGGGCTACTACGTCGTGCAATTCTCCACGGTGATACTTCTTGCACTGGCAGCGAATACCTCGTACGGCGGACTTCCCAACCTGATGCGACTGCTCGCCGAGGACAATGTCCTTCCTCATCGCTTCAGCAGGAAGTCGCGACGCGAAGTCTTCACCTACGGTGTTCTGTCCCTCGGTGGCGTTGCGGCACTGCTGCTCCTCGCCTCCGGCGCACACATGAACACGTTGGTCCCGCTGTTCGCTATCGGAGTCTTCATCGGATTTACTCTCGCCCAGTTCGGCATGGTGCGGCATTGGCTGGCGGAGCGCACTCCTGGCTGGAAGTGGCGCCTGGCGCTCAACGGTTTCGGTGCATTGTTGACGGCCGTGGCTGCTGTGGTGACCACCGCAATGAAGTTCACCGAGGGAGCGTGGCTGATCGCGTTTGCCCTGCCGGCACTGATCCTCGGGATGGAACGCATTCGAGGTGCGTACACGCACATCGGCACACGACTCACCACAGTCGACGGGGTCGAGACCTCCCGCGGCGTCCGAGTCGAACCGGCTGTTTTGGTTCCGGTAGCGGAACTCACGGCACTGTCCGCTCGGGCGATGGCTGCAGCGACTGCTATGTCATCGGAGCCGATCGCGATCCACGTCTGCATGGGCGACGAGTCGACGGCAGACTTCACGCAACGCTGGGAAACCCGCTATCCGGATTCGCATCTGATCGTCATCGATGACACCGAAAACTCGGTTGGACTGTCCATTGCCCGGTATATCCGGACCCACTTCCCGCACCAGGAAACATTTGCGGTGGTCGCCACCATCGACCCGGCCACCAGATGGCACAAGTTCCTGCCTAGTCAACGCACCGACGAAATCGCCGGTGTACTACGCAAACACACCGAAGCGGTGGTGTGCCAGATACCGGTCCGCATCGATCCTGCAGACCGATACCGCCCCTTGCGCGCCTGACGACCAAGTCGTCGCCGACAACCTCTGCGTATCGGCGCGCTACCGCCACCCGAGTGCTGGGGCAACTTCGGTGAGTAGCGCGTCGAGGACGTGGGCGCAGTAGTCGACGCCCAGTTGATTGGGGATGGTCAGCAGCAGGGTATCGGCGGCAGCGATGGCCTCGTCCTCGGCCAGGTCCGCGATGAGTCGATCAGGCTCTCCGGCATATGTTTTGCCGAAGCGGGCTTTGCCGCCGTCGAGGTAACCCACCTGGTCCTGGCCTGTGCCCTCGCGGCCGAAGTAGGCGCGGTCGAGATCGCTGACGATGGGAAAGATGCTGCGACTGACCGAGACCCGGGGTTCGTGCGGGTGGCCTGCGTCGGACCAGGCTTTACGGAATCGAACGATCTGCTCGGCCTGGAGTTGATGGAACGGTACTCCGGTGTCTTCGCTGAGGAGCGTCGAACTCATCAGGTTCATGCCCTGCTCGGCAGCCCATTCGGCGGTCTGCCGGGTGCCGGCTCCCCACCAGATTCGATTGCGAAGGCCCTCGGAGTGCGGCTCGAGGCGCAACAATCCGGGAGGATTGGGGAACATCGGCGACGGATTCGGTTCGGCGAATCCCTTGCCTTCCAGTAGCTCGAGGAACTGTCGGGTGTGCGCGCGAGCCATCGCCGCGTGGTCGGACCCCTCCGGTGGCGTGTGCCCGAAGTAGCGGTATCCCTCGATGACCTGCTCGGGCGATCCCCGGCTGATCCCGAGCTGAAGCCGGCCGCCCGAGATGAGATCCGCGGAACCGGCATCCTCGGTCATGTAAAACGGGTTCTCGTAGCGCATGTCGATGACGCCGGTGCCGATCTCGATCTTGCTCGTTTTGGCACCGACTGCGGCGAGTAGCGGGAACGGTGAGGAAAGTTGGTTGGCGAAGTGGTGGACGCGGAAGTAGGCACCGTCGGCACCCAGTTCCTCGGCAGCAACTGCGAGATCGATGGATTGCAGTAGGACGTCGGAGGCCGATCGAGTCTGCGACTGAGGATTTGGCGTCCAGTGGCCGAAGGACAAGAACCCGATGTTCTTCATGTGCGTCTACTTCCTCGATGTCGGGCAAAAGATGGCTGCACGTCCCAACATACACAGATTAGGTTCTAGCTTCAACCAAAGTTACTCACAGCCGTGTAATTCAATTTTGCCGTGTCCTACCTGCGGAAATAGTGATGGGCGTGAGATCTATCCACAAGCCATCCACAGCCTGAAGGCCTTGGTCCTCGAGTTATCCACAGTTTCATCCACACCCTGTTAGTGCATATGTTCGAAACCGAAATACCGGCAGGTATCTAGTGCAGTTTTCGCACTAAGCGGCACGACGCAGCTGCCGCAATCGCGACACAAGACCCCCGGCGACTACTGCTTGGCCGATGAACAGCGCGAGAGGCAGCATCAACAACTCCCACCCTGTCGTGGCGAAGTAACCTGCCCAGAGAACGATCGCGAAAGCGATTGTGCAGGTGATGATCTGACCGGCGGCCATGGCTGAGGTTGCGTATTGTCCGGCGCGCACCACTCGCGGAAGTGCGATGGCCCCTGCGATGGCTCCGATCAGCGAAGCAACTACACCGACCACCGTTGGAAACACCACCATAAGCTCGAACAGCGGCCCCGGTTCGATCACACCGGAGACCACCAGCTGAGGTACGCAGTACAGCAACACCAACATCGTGCAGAGCACCGTCAGGGCCGAAAGGTACGTCAGTGTCACCTTCACGATCAGGTTGCTTTTCGTACAGTTCGATGCCAGGCACTCGTCATGCCCCACGATCTCATGCTTGGAGTGGACACCCGGTCGGACTCAGAAGTGCTTTCGCAGCCGCATCCCGAAAGGGCGACCGTCGGGATCGACGAACAACCTGTATGCCAGCGATGCGAGCCGTTGCTGCCATTCCGGTGGCACCTCGATGTTGTGTGCGCGCAACCTTCCCGCAGGCCGTGGTGTCGCCCCTGGTGCGCGGTGCCAGGCGTCGAGACGATCGGCACTCGCACCGACGACGTCGAAGAACGAGCCGGGATCGAGAAGATCCGCGTCGTCCCCCGGCGCGCGATCGAGGTGCTCACGCATCAGCTCGAGGCGTAGTGAACGTGCGAATACCCGGGCATGATCGCCGTGACCACCCGGGTCGGCCGGCTCGCGTCGGTCGACATCTTCGTCGATGATTGCGGCCGTCAACTCCGAATCATGCGTCCACGAGCGGCGATTGAAGTTGTCCGATCCCACGGCCGCCCACACATCGTCGATGATGCAGACCTTCGAATGCACGTACACCGGTATGCCGCGGTCGTTTTCGATATCCAGCACCAACACTCTCTCGCCGCCCGCGTCACGAATGACATCGAGCGCCGCCGAGTGACCGAGCAGCGCCGACGGAATGGTGATCGCGCTGTCGTCGTCGAGATGCTTCGGTACGACGATGACGAGGCGAAGATCGGGTGAACGCCGCAGTGCAGCGGCGAAGACGCGCGCTACGTCCACGGACCACAGGTACTGATCCTCCACGTACACCAGCTGGCGAGCGCGACGAAGGGCTTTTGCATACGCGCGCGCGGCACTGCGCTCACCCTTGGTGGCGAACGGATATGCCGGTCGGCGGCGGGGGTACGTCCGCAGTAGCTGCACCGAGCACGAGCCCAGCGGATCGGGGCCGGCCGGCGAATCCGGGAGCTCCGAAGGCTCGCGTGTCACTCCCCGGAGAATATCCGGTAGTGCGTGCCAGGGTAGCCGCGACAAGGCAGCCGGGTCCTCCCAGCGTTCTCGAAACACATCCTCGACGTCGCGGACTGCGGGGCCCTCGAGCTGAACCTGCATGTCGTGCCACGCGGGAGTCTCGCCGTACTCCGGCGGGAAGGGCCGACTGACCGGGTCACCGAAGTGATCGGCGTCGTCCCGGCGGGCGCGTGCAAGATCGATGCCCCCGACGAACGCGACGTCCTGAAGATCTTTATCGACGTAGCGAATGACGACAAACTTTTGATGATGACTTCCCAGCATGAGAACTCGCTGGTCGAGGATGACTTCTCCGCCTGCCTCTTCCAGCCGCTGGGCGAGCTTGCGGTTCTTCGGTCCCGTGAACCCGAGAGTCTCGATATGCGAGCGCCACACCATGCCCTTGACGATCCCGCCGCGCTTGGAGACGCCGGTCAGTGCATCGTCGACTGTCTCACCGTCGTCGGTGAGGAGCTGCTCCGGATCGCCGCGCCAATCGGTGAAGAAGACCAGGTCGTCACGCCCGGCTTTGGACAAGGCCTCGGCCAGATGCGCGAAGTAAGTCTTCCCATGCACCAGCGACGTGACGCGATTGCCCTCGGTCCACGCCGCGATCCGGGTATCGGGATTGTCGCGTTCCTCGGCGCTCAGAAACCACGGATGGGCCGAGTCGAAGTCGCGAACCTCGTCGTCGAGGGCGGTGATACTGCGTCCGAGTCGCTTCGCCACCACGTCGATCATGCGGCGTGCTCGTTGCGTCATCACGCACGAGATTCTGTCAGAGCCCGCCGCGAGATGCCGCATCCGGTGTGCGCGGTCATTCCCGCGGCAGGCGCTGCCGATGTCTGCGCGGCACTATCGCCGCAGGCTGAAATCAGTTCAGTGAGGTGATGTGCTCGCGGGCGAACGGGATGCGGTCGTCGAGACGTCCTTGCTGAACCTTGTTGACCCATTCGGGGTCGGACAGTAATGCCCGGCCGACGGCGACGATGTCGAACTCTTCGCGCGCGAACTGCGCGAGCAGAGGGTCGAGACTGGTTGTTGCCGCGGTGGAATTTTTGCCCCACGCACCGGTGAATACCTGGTCGAGGCCGACCGAACCGACTGTGATGGTCGGCAGTCCGGTGATCGACTTCGTCCAACCGGCGAGTCCGCGTTCACCTTCCACCCCGGACAGCTCAGGGAAGGCGGGCTCCCAGTGACGTCGCGTCGAGGGATGCAGAACATCGACACCCGCGTCGACCAGCGGCGCGAGGATGCGTTCGAGTTGCTGTGGAGTCTGGGCCAGGCGGGCGTCGTAGTGGCCCGATTTCCACTGCGAGAATCGGTAGACGATCGCAAACTCCGGGCCGACGGCAGCACGAATGGCTGCGACCACCTCGGCAGGGAATCGGGTACGGGCCTCCAGTGAACCGCCATATCCATCTTCGCGAGTGTTGGTCTGCTCCCACAGGAACTCATCGAGGAGGTACCCGTGCGCACCGTGCAGCTCGACGCCGTCGAATCCGGTCTTCTTGGCGTTGACCGCGGCATCGACCCAGAACTGCTTCTGCTCTTCCAGATCGGCGGCGGTGAACGCTCGGCCGACCGGTGAGCCATCGAGAGCGAGTCCCGACGGGCTGACGGTGACGACGTCGGGGTTGAACCTTGGGCTCGCGCCTCGTTCGACACCGAGATGCCATAGCTGAGGGATGATCGCGCTGCCCTCGGCGTGCACTGCGTCGACGACGCCCTTCCAGCCTCCGAGGCTTTCGTCGCCGTGGATGTGGGGGACTCGGGAGTCCGGGCCTGCTGCCGGGTCGGGGATCAGCGTGCCCTCGGTGATGATCAGCGAGGTCCCACCTGCGGCCCGCTTGCGGTAGTACTCGGCGACATTTTCGCGGGGCACTCCGCCTGGAGAGAACGCGCGTGTCATCGGTGCCATCGCGAAACGATTGCGCAACTTCAAGGACTTCACCTCGATGGGGGTGAAGAGTCCGGCTGCGTCGAGGTCGAGGTTGCTCACTGCGGGTTGAGTCACGTAGCGGTCCAACTATTAGGGCGTAGCCGCTATTCCTTCGGGCGGCAATGTGCGACGGGGGGCGTGCTATACCTGGGTGATGAAGGTTACAGGCAAGGTCGCGATCGTCACCGGTGGTGGCGGAGGAATCGGTGGAGCGCTCGCCGAGCGACTGGTCGCAGAAGGCGCCCGTGTGGTCGTTTCCGATCTGAATGCGACTGCTGCTTCTGAGGTCGTCTCCCGTATCGAGCAGACAAGTCCGGGCGCGGCGGTATCCCTCGGCGGGGACGCGTCCGTCGTCGAGGACATCACCGCACTCATTGCGCTCGCCGAGGATTCTTTCGGCCCGGTAGACCTTTATTTTGCGAACGCCGGGATCGGCGGCGCGCCGGGATTGGACGCAAGCGAGGCCGACTGGGATCTGTCGATCGACGTCAATCTTCGTGCGCACATCAGAGCTGCGCAGCTGCTGGTGCCCACGTGGATCGAACGCGGTGAGGGATACTTCGTCAGTACTGCTTCGGCTGCAGGGCTGCTCACTCAAATCGGTTCTGCCACATACTCGGTCACCAAGCATGCGGCCGTGGGCTTCTCGGAGTGGCTCAATGTTACCTACGGCGATCGTGGTATCAGAGTCAGCTGCCTGTGCCCGATGGGCGTCAACACCAAGTTGCTGTACGAGGGGCAAGAGTCCGGAAGTGCCTTGGGTGCCGCTGCGACCAAGGCAGTGTTGGCCGCCGGTGACGTCCTCGAGCCGGCCGATGTTGCCGAGATCGTGCTCGCCGCGATGGACGCAGAACAGTTCCTGATCCTCCCGCACGCCAACGTGTTGGACATGTACCGCAACAAAGGATCCGATTACGACCGGTGGCTTCGCGGAATGCGCCGCTACCAAACCGCCCTCATGGGCGAAAACAACTGAGGGGAAACACGTGTCGTTCTTCGAAACTACCGACCGGGCCAAGAAGTACGAAACCGACCTGCTCGAGTTCATGGACTCGCACATCTACCCGGCCGAGGCCGTGTACAGCGAACAGATGCGAGAACTCGGCGATCCACACGGTCAACCTCAGATCATCGAGGACCTCAAGAAGGAAGCCCGGTCACGGGGACTGTGGAATCTCTTCCACCCGCACCCCGAATGGGGGCCAGGGCTCACCAACCTCGAATATGCCCCGCTCGCCGAGATCATGGGTCGAAGCCTGCTCGCGCCGGAGGCATGCAATTGCAACGCCCCCGACACCGGCAACATGGAGGTCTTGACGCTTTTCGGGACCGAGGAGCACAAAGAGAAGTACCTGAAGCCCCTGCTGGACGGCACAATTCGGTCCGCATTCGCCATGACCGAGCCTGCAGTTGCCAGTTCCGATGCCACCAACATCGAGATGAGCATGGTGGAAGACGGTGACGACTACATCCTCAACGGCCGCAAGTGGTGGACGTCCAACGCGATGCACAAGAATTGCAAGGTGCTCATCGTCATGGGCAAGACCGATCCGAGCGCGGCCACCCACCGTCAGCAGTCGATGTTGGTCGTCCCGATCGATGCTCCCGGCGTCACGGTAGTCCGCAATCTCCCGGTCTTCGGCTACATCGACCGAGAAGGGCATGCCGAGGTGCTCTTCGAGAACGTGCGAGTGCCCTCGAAGGACGTGTTGAAAGGCCCGGGTGAAGGTTTCGCCATCAGCCAGGCACGTCTCGGGCCCGGTCGCATCCACCACGCGATGCGCACCATCGGCGTGGCCGAGCGTGCACTCGAATTGCTCTGTCGCCGTGCGGTATCGCGAGTCACGTTCGGGAAGCCGATTGCGACGCGAGCCAACATTCAGGACTGGATAGCCGAGGCGCGCATCGATATCGAGATGACGCGACTACTGACTTTCAAGGCCGCTTATCTGATGGACACGGTCGGCAACAAGGAAGCGCGTACCGAGATCGCAGCCATCAAGGTTGCTGCGCCCGAGATGGCTCTGAAGATCATCGACCGCGCCATCCAGGTCCACGGGGGCGGAGGCGTCAGCGACGACTTCCCACTGGCCATGATGTACGCCCACATTCGGACGCTGCGACTCGCCGACGGCCCCGACGAGGTGCACAAGATGTCCATCGCGAAGATGGAGTTGCGCAAATACATGTGAACTTTCATCCGGGTACCGACACACGAGAGCGGAAATACTTCCCAGGAAGTATTTCCGCTCTCGTGCTTCGGGTGCCTAGAAGTGGATGACACCTCGCATGTTCTTGCCGTCGCGTAGGTCCTGGTAGCCCTCGTTGACCTGCTCGAGGCTGTACGTCGTGGTGATCAACTCGTCCAGTTTCAGCTGTCCGGCGTCGTAGAGGCGCAGTAGTCGAACGATGTCGTACTGCGGGTTCGCCGACCCGAACAAAGTGCCCTTGATCGTCTTCTCGTTGAGCGTCAGATCAGTGCCCGAGACGTGCACGGTCAGGGCCGAAGGATCTGCAAGACCGGTGATGACGACGGTTCCGCCTTTGCCGATCGCGGCGGTCGCAGCCTGGACGACCTCTTCGTCGACGGTCCCGACGAGGATCAGCGCTTGATCGGCACCCTGTCCCCAGGTGAGCTCGGTGAGCTTTTCCTGCGCTGATGCGTAGTCTGCGAAAGCATGTGTGGCACCGAATTTCAGTGCTTGGTTGCGCTTGAATTCGAGCGGGTCGACGACGATGACGTGCTTGGCACCGGAGTGAACAGCGCCTTGCACGGCGTTGATGCCGAGGCCGCCGATGCCGTAGATGATGACCGAATCACCCGCTCGGACCCCGCCGGCGTAGACGGCGGTTCCCCAGCCGGAGGGGACACCGCAGCCGACGAGCACTGCGATTTCCAACGGCAGCCAGTCGTCGACCTTGACGACCGAGTGCTGGGAAATGGTTGCTCGATCGGCGAAGGTGCCGAGCATGCACATGGCGCCGAACTCGGTGCCCTTGCTGTCACGACGACGGAAGCTGCCGTCGGTCATGCTGCCTTCGAGAATGGTTGCGCCCATGTCGCACAGGCTTTGTCGGCCGGTCGAACAGTAGCGGCAGGTGCCGCAGTTCGGGATGAACGAGCATACGACGTGATCGCCGGGCTTGACCTTGGTGACGCCTGGCCCGACTTCTTCGATGATGCCGGAGCCTTCGTGGCCGCCGACGATCGGGAAACGTGGGGGCAGGTCCCCGTCGAGGAGGTGCAGATCCGAATGGCACAGCCCGGCGGCGACGTACTTGATGAGTACCTCGCCGGGTCCGGGGCCGTCCATGTCGAGTTCGATGATCTCGAACGGCTTGTGAGGCTCGAACAGAACGGCTGCTTTGATCTTCACGAAAATCTCCTACCGGTTGATGACGCTCGTACACCATCGTGACCTGGATCACGCCCGGCGAGTGTTCAGATATTGGACAACCTTTTTCAGCCCACGATGCCGAGGCCTTTCATCCGCTTGTACAGCGTGGTCCGGCTGATTCCCAGTCGCTCTGCCGTGGTGCGCTTGTTGCCGCCGTGGCGTTCGAGCTCACGAACGATTGCCTCGCGCATCGCGGCATCGAGAGCCCCCAGGCCAGCGGTAGGCGCTCCCGATTTCGGCCTGATCAGATCCCGCGCCGTGATGTCGCCGACCGAACGGGTGGCGGCGACCTCGGCCACCTCGCTCCGCAGTTCGGACAGATTGCCAGGCCAGTCGTAGCCCATCAGGGCAGTCATCGCAGCTGCCGTGATGCGGCGGTCGCTTCCACCCGGTACCTGCGCCAGGAAGGTGCGCACGAAGCCGGGGATCTCGTGCTTACGCGTCCGCAGTGGGGACAGTTCGATCGTCGAACTACATGCGGTGAGGAGTTGACGGTGCTCAGCGGACACCGCGGCCGTGGGACTCGAAGACACGGCAAACCATGCGGTCGCGCTCTGAAGCTGCACATAGAGACTTCGCGCGATCATCGGCGAGAGCAGATGAACATGTTCGATCACTACCGCACCGGCGGAATCGGCGAGTGCGGCACCCACGAGCGTCATCCACTCGTGCGGATCACTCGTCACGAGATCGACGGCGTCGAAGAACTTCGCGTCACCGGCAAGCTCGGACAGCACTGTGGTTCGCCCGGAGCCGGGTTCGCCGCTGACACTGGCGGTGGCTCCACGCTTCTTCTCGGCGCGGATCAACGGTGCAGCCGGTCTGCTGCACGACCCTTCGCGCAGCGGATCGATCTCGATCACGATGCCCGCACCGGAAGCCGGACGTTCCCATCGCACGGTGGCACGCACCCCCGAACTCAACGTCATCGATCGGACGACGCCTTGGCGGTGCACCGGATCGTCGGTCAGTGCCCGCAAGGCGGCGTGATCGACAGCATCGAGAAGTGTTCCTGCGCTGGTGTTCTCCAAAAATATTTCGTCGGCTATCGCGATGGCCGGTGCGCCGCGTCTGCGTGCCGAGGCACGCTGGAACGCTCCGAAGAGGAGCTGTTCGCTCCACCGGGTTTCCTCGAACAGTCGGTCCTGAATATCCGAGACAGCATTTCCGAGCATCGGCTCGAGCAACGGATTGTCGTCCGGCTCGAGGAAGGTGATGTCGAGTACGCCCTCGATCCGGCGGGTGACGGGGTGGACGATTGGATATCCATAGCAACTGAACATCTTCATCGATTCCATGTAATGCTCGTCGCCACGCACCGATACCGGCTTTCTGAGCTCGTGCACCGTCGCGATCGAATTGGTGCCCGAGGTGTTCTCGGTGAAAGTCCGACCCACCACCGTGCCCGTCGACTCCACAAGCGTGCGGACAGCGTCGGTACCGAATCTGATGTCGACGAGCTTTGCGTCGCGGTCGGCGAGGATGACGCAGTACCGACTGCCGCGCAGGACGCTGTCCATACGGTCGAGGACGGGGTCGGCAGCGGACAGCAAGCGTGAGCGCCGGTCCACTTCGGAGACGCTGAAATCCTCCAACGTGTCCGACGGGTCGAGGCCGCTGAGCCGAGCTCGACTCCACGACTGTGCGATCTGTTCACGAACCAGTTCCACGGTGTTCTCCACTCGGTGCACCCTCACCTGACGGTATCGAAGGCGTACGAGCTCTGGGGGCTTCTGCGCAAACTCGGTTCTTCCTGTAACCAACCGGGTTCGCGGGTAGCGTTTTTCTCATGGCATACAGATTTCTGGGCAACAGCGGATTCAAGGTTTCCGAGATCACCTATGGAAACTGGCTGACACACGGTTCGCAAGTGGAGAACGACGTCGCCACCAAGTGCGTGCACGCGGCTCTCGACGCGGGCATCACCACCTTCGATACCGCCGACGTCTACGCCAACGGCGCTGCAGAATCGGTACTCGGGGAGGCCCTGAAAGGGGTACGTCGGGAATCGCTCGAGATCTTCACCAAGGTCTACTTCCCGGTCGGACCGAAAGGCCCCAACGACACCGGATTGTCACGCAAGCACATCTTCGAAGGCATCGACGCGTCGTTGCGCAGGCTGGGCACCGACTACGTCGACCTTTATCAAGCGCATCGGTACGACGTCGAGACCCCGCTCGAGGAGACCATCGCCGCGTTCGGCGACATCGTCCGTCAGGGCAAGGCGCTGTACATCGGCGTCTCGGAGTGGGACGCCGACCAGCTGCGGCGAGGCCAGTCGCTGGCCAGGGAAAACGGATTTTCCATCGTCTCCAATCAGCCTCAGTACTCGGCACTGTGGCGGGTCATCGAGAAAGACGTGGTCCCGACCTCGAAAAAACTCGGCATCTCGCAGATCGTCTGGTCACCTATCGCGCAGGGCGTGCTCACCGGCAAATACCTGCCCGGGCAGCCGCTGCCGGAAGGTTCCCGCGCGACCGATGACAAGGGCGGAGACAAGATGATCTCCCGCTACCTCGAAGACGAGACGCTCACACGGGTGCAGAAACTCGCGCCCATTGCCGCAGACCTCGGCATCACCATGGCTCAACTTGCCGTCGCCTGGGTCTTGGCGAACGACAACGTGGCCGCCGCATTGGTCGGCGCTTCGCGGCCGGAACAGATCGCGGAGAACGTGAAAGCCTCCGAAGTCGTCCTGGACGCGGAGGTGTTGGGGAAGATCGACGACGCCCTTGCCGGATCCATCATCACCGATCCGAAACTGACGCGGTCTCCCGACGCCCGCCTCTGACCCGCAGTAAGGTGACGTTCATGCGCACATTCGGTCGTGGTTCCCGAACGAAAACGCCGCTGCCTCTGGCTCCCGCGAGGATTGTCGTCGTCGGAGGCGGGTTCGGTGGATTTCACGCATTGAGGCGTTTACAGAAACTGCTCGAACCCGAACGAGTGAGCCTGACGCTCGTCGCGCCGACCGACTATCTCCTGTACAGCCCACTCCTTCCCGAGGTCGCGACGGGTGTGCTGGACCCGCGTGACATCGCCGTCTCCATCAGGCAGACGTTGCGACGCACTCGCACCGTGCTCGGCCATGTCTCCTCGATCGACTTCGGCGAACGCACGCTGAGAGTCGAGGGCAGGGACGGGATCACCAAAATCGAGTGGGACAAGCTGATTCTCGCGCCAGGATCGGTCACCAGACAGTTCGACATACCGGGTGTCGCCGAGAATGCGCACGGGCTCAAGACATTGAGCGAGGCAACGTTCATCCGCAACCATGTCCTCGCGCAGCTCGATGTCGCCGACTCGTTGCCCGATACTCCGGCCGGTCGCGCAGAGCGTATCGAGCGGCTCACCGTCGTCGCGGTCGGCGCGGGGTACACGGGCACGGAATTCGTTGCGCAGATGCAGAACTGGGTCAAAGGAATAGCCACCCGCTGGGCGAGCATCGACCCGAGTGACGTGCGATGGCTTCTCGTCGACCTGGCGCCTGCGGTTCTACCGGAGCTGGGGGACAAGCTCGGCAAGGAAGCGATGGACGTGTTAACCGCACGGGGGGTCGAGATCCGGCTCGAGGTGTCGGTAGCGTCGGCCACTGCAACCTCGGTGACGCTGACCGACGGAACCGTCGTGCCGTCGAGGACTCTCGTGTGGGGCGCGGGAGTGGCGCCGAGTCCGCTGATCGCCAAGCTGGACCTGCCGACCGAGAAAGGTCGCCTCGTCGTGGAACCCGACATGACAGTTCCAGGAGTGCCGAACGTCTGGGCCATCGGCGATGCGGCTGCGGTGCCAGATCTCGCGTTGGACGCGTCGAAACCTACACCGCCGACTGCTCAACATGCGCAGCGGCAGGGGGTGCAGGTTGCGAAGAATGTGGCGGCAAGCCTCGGCGTCGGAGAATCGAAGCCATATTTCCACAAGGATCTCGGACTCGTCGCGGATCTGGGCGGATTCGACGGTGTTGCAAAGCCTTTGGGGATACCGCTGAAGGGGCCGGTCGCAAAGTTCGTTGCCCGCAGCTATCACCTTTATGCGTTGCCGACCGCCGCGGCGCGAGTTCGGGTGGCCACCGATTGGCTCTACTCGACGATCCTGCCGACTCGGGTTGTGAATCTGGACCAAGTGCGCGCCGAGGACGCCTTGATCGCGAAAGCGCAGGGCCAGTAGCTGGAACGGCCTTGTGTGCACCAGAAGGTGCGCACAAGGCCGCTGAAGGCTACTGAAGGTCACTGAAAGGTTACTTCAGGTGATGCACTTCCTGCAGGCCGAAGGTCGGGGTGTCGATGCCCTCGTAGCGCGCCTTGATCTGCAGTGCCAGGTACAGCGAATAGTGGCGTGACTGATGGAGATTGCCGCCATGGAACCACAGGTTCTTCTGCTGCGTCGGCTTCCACATGTTGCGCTGCTCTCCTTCCCACGGACCAGGATCCTTGGTGGTGTCCGAGCCGAGGCCCCAGCACTTGCCTACCTTGTCCGCGGTCTCCTGATCGATCAGGTCGGTGACCCAGCCGTTCATCGACCCGTAACCGGTGGCGTAGACGATGAGGTCTGCGGGCAGTTCTTTGCCGTCGGCTAGCACCACCCCGGTCTTGCTTATCCGATCGACCTGTCCGGCAACAAGTTTGATCTTTCCGTCCGCGACGAGTTCCGAGGCGCCAACATCGATGTAATATCCCGAACCCCGGCGCAGGTACTTCATGAACAACCCTGAACCGTCGTCACCGAAATCGTGCTGGAAGCCGGCCTTCTCCAGGCGATCGTAGAAGTCCTTGTCCTTCTCCGCTATCTGCTGGTACACCGGGATCTGGAACTCGTGCATGATCCGGTACGGCAACGAGGCGAACGTCAGATCGGCCTTCTGCGTGGTCATCCCGGATTCGACTGCACGCTCGGAATACAGGTCACCGAGGGCGATCTCGCACAGCGAGTCGGACTTGACGATGTGCGTGGACGATCGCTGCAGCATCGTCACGTCGACGCCTGTTTCGTAGAGTGCCTTGCAGATGTCGTGCGCTGAATTGTTGGATCCGACGACGACGACCTTCTTGCCGACATACGCGTCGGGACCGGGGTGTTCGCTCGAATGGTGCTGCTCGCCTTCGAACTCGTCCATTCCTGGGAAGTTCGGGACGTTCTTCTTACCGGACATTCCGGTGGCCATCACCAACTGTTTGGGTCGCAGGATCACTTCCTCGCCGTCGCGATCGAGGACGACGGTCCATTCTTCGGCGGCCTCGTCGTAGGTCGCCGACTTAGCGGTGGTCCGGCTCCAGTACGGAACCTCCATGACCTTGGTGTACATCTCGAGCCAATCGCCGATCTTGTCCTTCGGGGCGAAGACCGGCCAGTTTGCCGGGAACGGCAAGTACGGCAGGTGGTCGTACCAGACCGGATCGTGCAGGCACAGGGACTTGTAGCGTCCACGCCACTGATCCCCGGGCCGGTTCGCGCGATCGACAACGATCGCGGGCACGCCCATTTGGCGGAATCGTGCACCGAGAGCAATTCCGCCCTGGCCACCGCCGACGATCAACGCGTACGGCTGGACCGTGTAACCGAGTTCCTTCTCCTCGATCTCCTTCTTCTCCGCCCAGTTCTGGGTGTCGGCATTGGATCCGTGCACCGCGCCCTTGATCCGGGTGTGGCCCTGGCGCTCCTCGTAGCCTTTGAGCTCCTGCATCGTGGTGAGCAGCGTCCAGGCCGTGTCCTCCCCGGACTCCGGATCGCTCTTCAACCGCAGATGCCCCTTGCCGCGGCTGGTCGCGGTCTCGAACTCGATCCACGCCGAGGTGACACCGTCGGCCTCGTCCGGCGTCTCGATCGTTCGAAAGTTCGACGGGTCGGTGTCGTCGAGACGGGCCTCCAGCATGGCCGCGATGCCGTCACGGCCCTCGACGGTCTTCAGGTTCCACGTGAACGTGACCAGGTCTCGCCAGAAGCTGTCTACGGCGAACTTGGCAGCGACCCGCTCTATATCCCGGGCCGCCAGTGCTGCCTCGAAGTCTGCCAACCAGGCGTCGACGCGTTCCTGCGGGTTCTGAAACCGTGTTGTTTCCACCGGCTCGATGGTCTGGGTCATGCCAACTCCCTTGTTGCTCGTGTGCGTGCTCTGTGACCCAGCACACACCCTCGGCGCACGTTGGTCGAGAGTTGCAATGGGTTGCACGCGGCAGGAGCTCGAGAGGGCTGAACGTTTGTCCAGAGCTTGCTCGGTGACTCAGGCAAGCAACTCGGTGAGGTCGGCCCACAGCTGGGTTCGGGCTTCGGCGGTGATCGTCAGGGAGGGAATGGTCAGGAAGCCGTGGAAGATCCCGTCGTAGCGGCGGTGGGTGGTGGGCACTCCGGCGGCGCGGAGTTGTTCGGCGTAGGCAGTTCCCTCGTGGTCGAGTGGATCGCATCCGGCGGTGATGACGATGGCAGGCGGCAGGCCTGCGAGTGTGTCGGCTCGGCTGGGGGAGATGTGGTGGGGGTTGTCGGCAACGTGGACGCCGCCGGGTGCGTATTGCTGCCAGTACCACTGCATCGCGTTCCGAGTGTTGAAGTAGCCCTCGGCGTATTCGAGGTACGAGGGTGTGTCGAAGTCGTCGTCGATCACGGGGTAGATGAGGACTTGGCCTGCGATCGCGGGCCAGGTGCTGTCGCGGTCCATCAGGGCGGTCACCGCTGCCAGGTTTCCGCCTGCACTGTCCCCGGCGACGACCACCCGCTCGAGGTCGGCCCCCAGCTCGCCGGCGTGTACGCGAGCCCATTCGAGCGCCGCGTGTACGTCCATTGCCGCAGCAGGCGCAGGATGCTCGGGAGCTAGCCGGTAGTCGACCGAGATAACCACTGCGTCAACGGCATTCGTCATGTTTCGGCAGAACTCATCGTGAGTGTCCAGGTCGCAGAACACGAAGCCGCCGCCGTGTGCGAAGACGATGACCGGCCGTGTCGCGGCTGCGTGCGTGGTGCTCGAGAGTGGTTGGTAGATGCGTAGCGGGAGCGGGCCGCCGGGGCCGTCGATGACTGTATTGGTCACCGAACCAACGGGTTCCGGGTTCGAGGCGATCTGCTTGCGGGCCAGTACCGCGGCCCGTGCTTCGGCGCCCGTCATCTCCTCCACGCGTGGAAATCCGGTGTTCAGGATATCGAGCAGGGCTTGAACCTCGTCGGTGAGACGCATGATGCTCCGTTTCTCGGGTGTACTTTTCAGCGGGTCGAGTGGGGGGAATTCGGTGAGCGCAAGTTCAGTGGTGGTGGGCCAGCGCGTGAATCGTCTCGGTCAGTGCCACGCCCAACTCCTCGCATCTGTCAGGAGTGAGACGGGATGCTGGGCCGCTGATCACTATCGCACCCATCGGCGTTCCCGCGGCATCGAGTATCGCTGCACCGATGCTGTTCGACCCTTCGAGAACTGCACCTGCGCTCGAGGCCCAACCCCGTTGGCGAATCTGCTCGTACTCTGCCGTGGTCATCAACTTCTCAGGTGCCTGGGCTCGCGCCATACGCTGCGCCGGGTTCAAGTGGGCGAGGATCGCTCGGCCGGCGGAGCTCGTTTCGAATGGGTGAAGCTGCCCAACCGGCAGGGCGGTCCGAACCACCTGCATGCCCTCGGCAACGTCGGCCACGACGAGGTTGGTGTTGGTGAGCAGCGCGAGATGGACCGTCTCGCGGGTCGCGTCACGCAGTGGTCCGAGGAGTTGGCGTGCCCGACCTTGCAGGGACGACGACTGACGGGCCCGCCCGGAGACGACGATCGGCTTGGCGCCGAGTTCCCATTGCGGTGAAGAACCTGGTGCCGGTTGGATCCAGCCGGCCTCGTGCAGCGTGGCGAGAGTCCGCTGAAGTGCGCTTTTGTCCTCGCCTGTGGCCGTGCACAGCGCGGTGAGGCCGATCGGTTGGTGGGCAGCGATCGCCTCGAGAATCTCGAGGCCGCGGGTCAGACTGCGGACCGTCTTGACTGTGATTTGAATCCCACCTATCCTTCAGTGAAAGTGATACCCGGTATCACTCTACGATACCACAGTGTTTTCAGCCACAGTGTCGCCAGCCACAGCGTCGACCATCGGAGCCTTCGGGTCGTGAATGGCCCCTCGGGGCCGGCCATGGCCGGATCGATGGACATTCGACGTGAATCGAAAAGGAGCCTTCGATGGGATTCATCCCGACCGCGGACCGTCTGATGCCCGAACTCACCCCGGCAGAAGAGATCGTCATGCTTGCCCGCACCCTGTGGGCCGAAGGCTACTGCGACCACCTCGCGGGACACATCACCTACGCGGTCGGCGACGGCACGCTGCTCTGCAACCCATGGCTGCTGACCTGGGAAGAATTCGGTCCCGAGGATGTACTCCGTATCGACATGGACGGAAATCTGATCGAGGGCAACTGGCCGGTACCGCTGGGAATCCCGCTGCACCTCGCCCTGCACAAGGCGCGCCCGGACGTCACGTTCGCGCTGCACAATCACTCGGAGTACGGGACTGTCTGGGCCGATCTCAAAGAGATTCCGCCGATGCACGACCAGAGTTCGAGCCTGGGCGGAGGCGAGCTCGTCCTCGTCGACGAGTACGACGGCGGAGTGGACAACATGACCGCAGCCGCGGCTGCGATCCAGGGCGTCGGTGATGCGGATGTCGCACTCCTCGGTGGCCACGGCGTTTTCGTTCTCGGCAGCACCGCCCGCGCGATCTACCTGCGCGCGGTGAGCCTCGAGATTCGCTGCAAGAATGCTTGGCTGACTCGCGTCGCGGGTGGACCGGCGAAGTCCTCGCTGCCCGACTGGTGGGTCAACAACCAGGCTCGTAGCGACGGAAACGGCTACCACGGCTTCTGGGAGGCAGCAGTTCGTGCGGCGTTGCGCACCGAGCCCGAGCTGCTTGGAAAGATTGCCTCGGTGTCGGAGTGACGACTGCGCCCCCGAGCGCAGTCGTAGTACTGGTGCCGGATCAGCGGGGGATCGAAGCTTTCGATAGCCTGCCCGGAATCGAACCGATTCTCTGGGACCTGTCGAGTCCGCGCCCGGCCGGGGCCGACCGGGCCCAGGTCCTCGTGAGCCGCGGAGTCGCACCGGAGTTCGCCGCGCAGATGCACACCGAACTGCCGAACCTACGAATGGTTCAGCTGTTCAGCGCCGGACGAGACGCCTGGACCGGCATCGTCCCGGAAGGCGTGGTGATTTCCGGGGCGGATCGGGCACATGGCGGCCCGGTCGCGGAATGGGTTGTGGCGCAACTGCTCAACCACTATCGCGACCTGGTGGGTTACCGCGCGAAACAGAGCGCGCAGACGTGGGAACGGCACCCCACCGGCACCCTTGCCGGTAAACGAGTACTCGTACTCGGAGCCGGCGACATCGGGTTGAACGTCCAACAGAGAACTGTGCCCTTCGGCGCCGACGTGACGTTGGCGGCTCGCACCGCGCGAGAGGGCGTCGTCGATCTCGCGCAAGCGCGGGAGATGCTGCCCGAGCAGGATGTCGTCGTTCTGGCGCTCCCGCTCACAGCGGACACCCACCACTTGGTCGACGCGTCGTTCCTGGCGGCAATGCGCCCCGGGAGTGTGCTGGTCAACGCGGGCCGAGGACCGCTCGTCGACACCGATGCACTGCTCGCCGCGCTAGAGGATCAACGGCTTCACGCCATCCTCGACGTCACCGACCCGGAACCCCTGCCGTCCGGGCATCCGCTGTGGACCGCTCCGGGCGTGGTGATCACACCGCACAGTGCGGCCATCACCGATGACACTGCCAACCGCTGCTGGGACGCCATCGTTCGAAACGTCAGTGAATTCGTAACTCGGTAAATGTTGTCCGAACTCCAAATCCAGTGTGAAGTTTTCTACGAGAGGTACTCCGTGAAGGTTCGAAAGCAAGGTACGGCAAAGGTTGTGGGGGCATCCGCTGCCGCACTTATGTTGTTGTCAGCATGTGGTGGTGGGGCAACCGGGGGCAGTACGTCCAACTCGTCGGGCGAGATCGACCGGGACGCAGTCCTGCGGGTGACCACCGCGGCCCCTTCTCGAAACCTCGACCCGTATCTGCAGACCAGTTACAGCGGGGTCAGCTACATGACGCCGATTTTCGATCGTCTGACGATGATCGACGGTGACGACAACGTGGTACCCGGCCTTGCCGCATCGTGGGAATTCGCTCCGGACGGTTCCTACTTGGAACTCGCACTGCGCGACGACGTCACCTTCAACGACGGCACGCCGTTCGACGCCGCAGCTGTGGCCGCGAACATCCAGCGCGGCAAGACCTTGCCCGGCAGCACAGTGGTGAAATCGCTCAGTGACATCACCACGGTCGACGTCGTCGATCCCACCACGGTGCGCCTCAACCTCGCTCCCGGCTCCGGCGTGGAACTGCCGAGTGTGTTCGGCACCAATGTGGGAATGATGATCAGTCCCAAGACGATCGAAGCCGGCACCGACATCCAGAACGATCCCGGCAAGTCGGGTTCCGGCCCGTACGTCGTCTCCGCTTACATTCCGCAGGAGTCGCTGACGCTGACCCGCGCGGACGAGGACTATTGGGACGAGAAGGCCGGCCGTCTGAAGGGTATCGAGATCGTCGGAATGCCCGACGCATCGACGCGGCTCAACGGTGTGCGTACCGGTGCGACGGATCTGACCTGGGTCAGCTCGGCGAACGAGATCGTGGAGGCGCAGAGCCTTGCCAAGCAGAGTTCCTTGGGTGTCGAAGAAGTCGAGTTCCGAAATGTCCTCGGCTTGATGATGCGCGCGCAGGGTGACTTGACCGACCCGGCCGTTCGACAGGCCGCGGCGCGGGCGATCGATCCGGCAGCCATCAGCGCGCTGTTCTCCGATACCTGCACCCCGTACCAGCAGATGTACCCAGAGAGCAGCTGGCCCGCGGACGGCTCCTACGAGTACCCCTACACCTACGACGAGGCCGAGGCCAAGAAGCTTGCCGGCGGATCGCCGACGATTGCCCTTACTTTCGCGGCAGGAACGAACACCGAGAAGCCTGCCAACGTGATCCAGTCGCAGCTCTCGCAGGTGGGATTCAACGCGACCCTGAACCCGGCCCCGATCACCCAGACGGAGCCGCGATTCATCGCCGGTGATTTCGAGGCAATGGTCACCAACAGCTTCAGCCCGAAGATCGACCCGGAGGAGACGGTGGAAACCTACGTCACCGGCGCCTACGGCTTCGGTAACGGCAACCCCGAGATTGCCGCGAAGGCAAAGCAGGCTGCGGATCCGACACTGGCACAAGATGATCGCGCTGTGCTGTACAAGGAAATCTGGGCGATGGTGTTGAAAGAGGCGCTGTTCGTTCCGATCTGCCACCAGACGAACGCGACCATCTACTCCGACAAGGTCGTCGACGCGGAAAACATGCCTTGGGCCAATACCGGCACCTTCGATATCCGCACGGTCGCAATGGTCAAGTAGCACCCGTCTCACCCCGTCCGATTATCTCGACCCGAGAGGCAAGCCATGTTGCGATACGGAGGCCGGCGACTGCTGGCCGCAGTGCCGCTGCTGCTGATAGTGCCGTTTCTGATTTTCGTGCTGATCGACCTCACTCCGGGAGATCCCGCCGTCGTACTCGCCGGTGAGAACCCCACTCCCGAGCGGTTGGCGGCGATTCGCGAGAATCTGCGACTCGACGACAATGTGTTCGTTCGCTACGTGGACTGGGTCGGCGGGGTACTTCACGGCGATCTGGGCATGTCGTTCCTGTCGAACCAGTCGGTCACCGAGCTGATCAGCCGCCGGATGGCCACCACGATGTCGTTGGTTCTCTTCGCGATGGTCATCGCGATACTGGTCGGCGGGCTTCTCGGCATCGTGGCGGCCATCCGGCCGGGCGGGGTTATCGATCGAGCGGTCAACGTGGTGGCATCCATCGCCATTGCAATCCCCGCGTTCTGGTTCGGGCTGGTCCTGGTTTCACTGTTCGCAGTGAGCAACCAGATCTTTCCCGCGTTCGGCTACGTACCCTTGTCCGAGGGCGTGGTCCCGTGGCTGCAACACCTGGTGCTACCGGGCATAGCGTTGGCGCTACTGCCCGCCGCCGAAGTGACGTTGCAGCTGCGGTCCGCGCTCGGCAAGGTGCTCGAGAGCGATTACATTCTCAACGCCGAGGCCCGCGGGTTGTCCAAGACCAGCGTGATGTTCAAGCATGCACTCAAGAACGCATGCATCCCCGTGGTCACCGTTCTGGGCTTTCGAGTCTCCGAGGTGCTCGGCGGTGCCGTGACCATCGAGATCATCTACGGCATGCCCGGACTGGGCAGTCTCGCTGTCGACAGCGTGCAGAACCACGACATCCCGGTGCTGTTGGGCTTCGTCTTGTTCACCACGATCGTGGTGGTGCTGGTGAACCTTCTGGTAGATATCTCCTACGGCTACTTCAATCCGAAAGTTCGCTCATGACAACGCAGTCAGACGAAGAGTCGAAGACCGCGCCGCGGAAAACCGGTGGTGTGCTCAGCGGGATGCGCCGACGGCCAGCTGCCCTGATCGCTCTGGTATTCGTAGTTGCCCTGGCATTGATGGCCATCTTCGCGCCATGGATCGCCCCGTACGACCCGTACACGCAAGACCTGCTCGACAGGCTCTCGCCGCCGAGTGCCGAGCACTGGCTGGGCACCGATGACTACGGTCGGGATGCGTTGAGCCGGTTGATCTTCGGCGCTCGAATTTCGTTGACTGCTGCACTGCAGGCGGTGGGCCTTGCATTGGTCCTCGGGCTGCCGTTGGGTGTGATCGCCGGTTACGTCGGCGGTTGGATCGACACCGTGCTGACCAGAATCATGGATGCGCTGATGAGTGCACCTGCATTGGTTTTGGCAATCACCATCGTGGCGGTACTCGGCTCCGGAATCACCAATGCGATGGTTGCCGTCGGATTGGTCATGACGCCGCGGTTCTTCCGTGTCTCGAGGGCCTCCACGATGGACGTGCGACATGAGACGTACATCGAATCCGCTGTGGCACTGGGATGTCGGCCGATCCGCGTGATCGTGCGGCACATTCTGCCGAATGTGATGCCGCCCGTGGTGCTGGTGATTTCGGTGTCTCTCGGTTCGGCCGTTGCCGCCGAGGCCTCGTTGAGCTTCTTGGGTCTCGGCGCAAAGGCACCGGCCGCGAGCTGGGGTTCCATGCTCAGCACCGCGGCATCGAATATGCAGCTCGCCCCGTATCTCGTGTGGCCGCCCGGGGTCATGATCTTCCTGGCAGTACTTGCTTTCACCTACCTCGGTGACGGTGTGCGACGAGCGATGGTGAGGAGCCGAAGTGGTAGCGAAGATGCTTGACAAGAACTCGATGGAAAGCTCCGCCCGGAAAGACTCACCGCTCCTGCAGGTCCAGGACCTCACGGTGCAATTCCCCGCGGGTCGCGGAAAGTGGCTGACCGCAGTGGACGGGGTCTCCTTCGACCTCGCCGCCGGTGAATCCGTCGCATTGGTCGGTGAATCCGGTTCGGGTAAGACCGTGACCTCGCTGGCACTGATGGGGTTGACCGGCAGAACCGGTGGCAGGCTCGCACCGGGCTCCAAGGTGGTGTTCGACGGCCAGGATCTGACCGCGGCACCTGACCGCGTCTGGCGGGACCTTCGCGGCGGCGGAATGGGAATGATCTTCCAGCAGCCGATTCGTAGCCTCAATCCGGCGTTCACCGTGGGTGACCAGATCGCCGAATCGGTCCGCCGACACCTCGGACTGGGACGCAAGGCCGCGATGGCGAAAGCCGTCGAAATGTTGGAATTGGTTCAGATCCCCCGGGCCGCAGACCGAGTCAAAGAATATCCGCATGCGTTCAGCGGCGGCATGTGCCAGCGGGTCATGATCGCGATGGTGATGGCCAGCAATCCTCGAATGCTCATCGCCGACGAGCCGACCACCGCACTGGATGTGACGGTGCAGGCGACAATCCTGTCCTTGCTTCGAGATCTGCAGGAGCAGACGGGTGTCGCGATGCTGTTCGTCAGCCACGACCTCGCCGTCGTCGCCGAACTGTGCCAGAAGGTAATCGTCATGTACGCCGGCGAGAGCGCCGAAGAGGGCACGATCGACGACGTATTCTTCCGGCCGGCTCACCCGTACACCTCGGGCCTGCTTGCCTCCATCCCGCAGCCGAACTCCGGCACACGGCGTCGGCTCTCCGCCATTCCCGGTGGCATTCCCGCCGCCGCGGACTGGCCGTCGGGCTGCCGGTTCTTCGATCGCTGTGAGTACGCGAAGCCGGGCCTGTGCGATGCGGTGCATCCGTCGATGACTCAGGTGGACGGCACCAGCCATGCGCGTTGCGTGCGCGCCTCCGAACTGACACTTGCCGGGGTGACGATCTGATGAGCCTTCTCGAAGTATCGAACGTGTCCAAGACCTTCGACTCGGGACGAAACTGGTGGGGTCGGCCGAAACCGGGCGCCCCCTCGGTCAGCGACGTCAGTTTCACGCTCGAGGCTGGCGAATGTCTGGCCGTCGTCGGGGAATCCGGCGCGGGCAAGTCGACGGTCGGGCGCATCGTGCTGCGGTTGATCGAGCCCGATACCGGCACGATCATCTTCGACGGTGAAGATGTGCGTGCTGCCAAACCAGCAGCACTGCGTCAGATGCGACGTGGAATGCAGATGATCTTCCAGGATCCCCACAGTTGCCTGAACCCTCGGATGACCATCGGGGAAGCTGTCGCCGAGCCGTTGGTCGTGCACACCGATCTCGATCGGGCCGCGCGTGCGAAGGCGGTGCGCGAGCTGTTGAGCAAGGTGCACATCGGCTCTCGCTACCTCGACCGCTACCCATCGGAGCTGTCCGGCGGGCAACTTCAGCGTGTCGCGATCGCCAGGGCGCTGACGCTGAGCCCGAAGATGATCGTCTGCGACGAGCCGGTGGCTGCATTGGACGTCTCGGTGCGCGCGCAGGTGCTCAACCTGCTCCGCGACCTGCAGGACGAGCTGGGGTTGGCCTACCTGTTCATCGGCCACGACCTTGCTCTGATCGAGGTGATCGCAGACCGGGTACTGGTGATGGCTGCAGGTAAAATCGTGGAGTCGGGCGTGGTGGCGGACGTCTTCGCGAATCCGCAGGAGCAATACACCCGCACACTGCTCGACGCGATCCCCGTCCCGATCCCTCGACTGGCCAGGACCGTCGAAACCAGTTGATTTCTTATTTTGATTTTCACCCTATCGAAAGCTGTGAGGCATGGATTTCCAGTTAGACGTAGACCAGAAGCGCTGGCTCGAGGAGGTACGCGCGTTCCTCGGCGAGAATGTCACCCCGGCACTGCGCGCCGAAATGGCAGAGCACGACATCGAATTCCTCGGTGGCGAGGTCACTGCGTTCCGTAAGAAGATCGGCGACAAGGGCTGGTTCGGGCTGAACTGGCCCAAGGAGTTCGGCGGGCTCGGGCTCGGCGCGGTGTACCAGCACCTTCTGGTCAGTGAGTTCGAGTACTGGGGTGTACCCGGGCCGGACCTGACCGTCACCTCGGTAGCACCGATGATCATGCGAAATGGCACCGCTCGCAACCGGGAAGAGTTCTTGCCGCCGATCGCGCGCGGTGAGATGACCTGTGCGGTCGGTTATTCCGAGCCCGACGCCGGTACCGACCTCGCCAGCCTGCGGACTACCGCGGTGCTCGACGGTGACGAGTGGGTGATCAACGGATCCAAGATCTGGAACAGCATGGCGCAGCGCGTCACCCACGAGTGGCTGTGCGTGCGCACCGACAAGGACGTGCCCAAGCACAAGGGCATCTCGGTGATCATCGTGCCCATCGACGCACCCGGCATCACCATCCGTCCGATCATGGCGTGGTCGGATTACCGCACCAACGAGACGTTCTTCGACAACGTCCGGGTGCCGGTGACCAACCTGATCGGTGAGGTCAACCAGGGCTGGCGCTACATCATCGGCGCGCTGGACCTCGAACGCGGTGCCCTGACCAACGTCGGCGACCTGCGTCGCTCGGTGGACGAGCTCATCGGCCTGGCCAAGGACGAGCGCGCGGACGGCCTTCGCCCGATCGATGACCCGGCGCTACGTCGCAAGATCGCACAGCTCGACGCGGAGGTGGAGGCGGCCCGGCTGATGGGCTTCGAAGCCTCGTCACTGCTCGAGGACGGCATCATTCCGTCGGTACTGGTCAGCGCCGAGAAGATCTACTCGAGTGAGCTGCGCCAGCGCATCGCCGACGTCGGTACCCAGGTGCTCGGCATGGCGGGTGTTCTCTCGATCGGTACCGAGGGTGCTCCGCTCGACGGAAAGTTCGAACGGCTCTACCGCGCCGCACCGCTGTTGCGGTTCGGTGCAGGCGCCAACGAAGTGCTCAGAGACGTCATCGCCCAGCGTGGGCACGGCTTGCCGCGCGGCGGACGATGACCATGAGCTGCGTAGACAAGATCAAGAGGAGAAAGTCATGAGACTCGTTCCCACGGAGGAGCAGTCGGAGCTGCGATCGGTTCTCCGTTCGCTGTTCGTCAAGGAGTGCACGCCCGAGCTGGTTCGTAAGTGGAAAGCTGCCGGTTCCGAATCGGCCGGGACGGCGTTCCCGGACTCGCTCTGGCGCGCACTGACCGAGATGGGCGTGTTCGGTTTGGCGCTCGAAGAAGAGCTCGGCGGGGCAGGTGCAACGCTCAACGAGCTCGGCATCTTCTACTCCGAGGCCGGGCGGGCACTGTGCCCGTCCATCGTCTACAGCACGCTGGCGTTCGGCATCGCGCTGGACCGACTGGCCGGCCAGGAGATGCGCGAGCAGTACCTTCCGCGTCTTGCGGCGGGCGAACTGCGGGCCGGGGTTGCGCTCTGGGATGCCGCCGACGCACACAATGTGAGTCCCACCCTGACGGCGACGCGCGCAGACGGAGGCTGGACGCTCAGCGGCCTCCTGCCGTTCGTGGAGAACGCAGAGTTGGCCGAACTCCTGCTCGTGACGGCCACCGCGACCGTGTTCGCGGAGCCGAACCGAGTGCTCGGCTTGCTCGTCGAGCCCGGTGGGCAGGGATGGACGAGTACGTGGCAGCCGACCATTGCAGGTGAGCACCAGTACCGCGTCGAGCTCGACGGGCTTTTCGTTCCGGACGAGCGGGTACTTGCCGGCGATGCCGGGCTGGCGCTCAACGAGGTGCGGTGGGTGGCAGACGTAGTCACCGCTTTGCAGTGCGTGGAAATGTCCGGCGGCGGCGCTGCCGTGCTGGAGCGGACCGTGGATTACGTGCGTACCCGCGAGCAGTTCGGACGCCCGATCGGCATCTTCCAGGCGGTCCAGCACATCGTCGCCGACATTCACATCGCACTCGAGGCGTCGCGACTGTCCGCAGATTCGGCAGTCTGGTGGCTCGCACGCGGCGAGCAGGCAGGCCGCAACGTGGCGATTGCCAAAATGCACGCCAGCGAGGCCTACAAGTGGGCAACGCTCAACGCACACCAGGTCCACGGCGGAATGGGGTACGTCCGAGAGACGGACCTGCATCTGTGGTCCGAGCGGGCCAAAGTATCCGAGATCCGCGGCGGTACGGCAGATGTGGCCGCGCGCTGGCTAGAGGAGGAGATCGGCCTTGTCCATTGAGCCGCAAGCACTTTCAGGACTACGTGTCATCGACCTGTCTCGGTGGGTGGCGGGTGAGTACGCGACGAAGCTGTTCGCAGACTTCGGCGCGGAGGTCATCAAGATCGAACGGCCCGGCGAAGGCAGCCTGACGCGTCGATGGGGTCCGTTCCCCGGCGACGTGCCGGACCCCGAGGCCAGCGCGCTGTTTCTGCACTTGAACACCAACAAGCAGTCGGTGGCACTCGATCTACACGACCCCGCCGATGTGGAGGTCCTGCTCACCTTGATCGAGACCGCCGACGCTGTGGTCGAGTCGTTCCGTCCCGGGCATCTCGAGAGCCTCGGTATTGGTCCCGACGTGCTGCGCGCGCGGAACCCGCGGCTGGTGATCACCCGCATCAGTGCCTTCGGCCAGACCGGGCCCAATCGGGACCGGGAAGCCACCGGCATCACGCTGCAGGCAGCCGGCGGCCCGATGAACGCGACGGGCGCGGCCGACCGTGCTCCGCTGCGTAAGCCGGGTCTGCTCGAGCACTACACGATCGGGCGTTCGGCGGGTGAGGCCACGATGGCCGGCATCTTCCATGCCCGGCGCACAGGCTCGGGTTCGGTGATCGATGTGTCCGGGCAGGAAGTATTGCTCGCTGGTGCAGACCGCCGTGCGTCGTACCTGCTCTCGGCGGCCTACTCGGGAATGGTGGCGCCGCGAGGGGTCCGTAGCCCGCACCGGCATGGGGCGACCTTCACCGGGCCATTCCGCACCAACGACGGCTTCGTGATGATCTACGTGACCAACCAGGCCTTCTGGAACCGGTTGATCGACCTCGCCGGAAAAGACGACCCAGAGTTCCACGAGCGCTTCCACGGCCGCCAAACGGTGACCGGCCAGGATCGCGAGGACTTCATCACTTACATCAGCGACTGGTGCCTGGCGCACTCGAAGATCGACCTGATGGAGCGCTGCGAGGCGGCTCGTATCCCGGTCACCGCATTCATGGAGGTCTCGGAGTTGTTGGAGGCCGAGCACTTTCGTGGACGCGGCGCCTTCGTCGAGGTCGAGCATCCCGTCGCAGGCACGTTGTCCTACACGGCCGCGCCGTGGCGGATGCGCGGTGGTCATGCGATCAAAACGGCCGCGCCGCTGCTCGATCAGCACGGTGCACGGATTCGGGAGCAGAACGAGCAGAAGGTGAGCCAGGCATGAGCTATCCACTCGAAGGCATCCGCGTTGTCGATCTGACTGTCGTGTGGTCCGGCCCGGGCGCGACGGCACTGCTGGGTGATCTCGGTGCCGAGGTGATTCGGCTCGAGGGCAACAACCGCGCCAGCAGGCAGGTGTCCGCGAAGACGACGAAGGAACTCATCGCCTCCACCGGTTACCACGGCGGCACGTACCCGGACAAGGATCCGGGCGAACGACCGTACGAGCGGACCGCGCTCTTCAATTGGCACTCACGGAACAAGCTGGCCGCGTGCGCGAACTTGGAGACCGAAGAAGGCCATGCCGCCGCTATCGAGTTGATCAAGATCAGTGATGTGCTGGTGGAGAACAACTCCAACGGCACGCTCGAGAAGCTGGGACTGGGCCACGAGGCGCTGCTGGCGATCAACCCACGCCTGGTGGTGGTACGGATGCCGCCGATGGGAATGAGCGGACCCATGAGCGACTACCTCGGCTACGGGCCGAACTTCAACTCGCTCGTCGGCATCGCAGCAATGGACGGGTACGAGGGCGAAGAGCCCGATTCGGCAGGCGAGAACTACCACATGGACGAGGCGGCCCCCGCGGGCGTCGCATTCGCGGTGATGGCAGCGCTGTGGGATCGCGAACGCACCGGACTCGGCGGGCTCGTCGAGTTTCCGCAGGCGGAAGCGGTCATGGCCGACATCGGCGAGTTCGTGCTCGACTGCCAGATGAACGCACGTAACCCGCAGGTGCTCGGCAACACCGACCTGCACATGCTTCAGGACGTGTTCCTCTCCGCCGACGAGGACCGCTGGCTCGCGGTATCTGTGCGCGACGACCGAGATTGGGTCGCGATGGCAGCACTCGTCGACCCCGAAGGACTGGCAGGGATGGGTGAGACGGCCGCGTTGCGGGCGGAGAACTCCGCCGCAATCCGAGCAGTACTGGCGGGTTGGTGCCACAAGCGGCCGGCTGAGCAAGCCGTCCAGGAACTGCAGGACGTCGGCGTGCCAGCGGGCGAGGTCATGAGCGAAACTCGGTTGCTCGAGGACCCGCACCTGGCCGCGCGCGGCTGGTTCCAGGAGCGCAGCCACCCGTCGGTGGGCACGCACCGCTACCCCGGCCACCCGTGGCGAGCAGAGGGTTTCGACCTGGCATTCGGCCGGGCGGTTCCGGGCTTCGGCGAGGACAACGAGTACCTCTACAAGGAATTGCTCGGATACTCCGCCGAGCAGTACGCCGACCAGGTGGCTCGTGGCTTGATCACCGACCACCAGATTGCTTGACAGACAGATGCATTCGAACACAACACAGTTAGGCGGGCAACCGATGCCAGAAACAGCAGAGTCGTTGATCCCGGACGAGGTCGCAGCCCGGATCGGAACGGTCGTAGCGACCGCGACAGGTGCTGTCGTTCAGCGTGATTGGCAGCGGTGGGCCGTGTCCGTACGCGAGGACAACCCGCTGTACTTCGACGGGGACTACGCACGCGAACACGGTTACGCCAACGTCATCTGTCCTCCGCTCTACGTGCAGTACGCGATCCTCGGCGTCACCCCGATCGACACCCTGCGCGTCGACGGTTCCTCCGGTGCCGCATCCGGGAACCTGACGTTCCCCAAGTGCCCCAAGCGGATGGCAGGCGGCGAGAGCACCACGTTCCTGCGCCCCTCCTACGACGGCGACGTGATCACCTCGGTGCGCACAGTCGAGTCGATCGTGGAGAAGCAAGGCCGCTCAGGGCGTTTCGTGCTAGTGACGTGGAAGACCGCGTACACCAATCAGCGTCGTGAACTGGTTGCCGAAGCTACGACGTCGATGATCGCCCGGCCATGAGAGAAGGAAAAGAGTTGAGGGAGAACGCGATGGCGGACCAGCTGCACTTCGAAGACGTCACGGTAGGGGACCAGATCACCACCCTGCGCACGAGCGTCGACGAGATCCAGATGTTCTTGTTCAGTGCTGCGACGTACAACGCGCACCGGATCCATTACGACAAGTCCTGGGCAGTCGATGTCGAGGGTTACTCGGGGCCACTGGTACAGGGGCCACTACAGGCCGCACTGCTGGCTCGTGCCGTCACCGATTGGATCGGCGGCGCCGGCACCTTGGTCACGTACTCGGCCCAGAACCGCGCCGTCGCCTTCGCCGGCCAGGAGCTGGACTTCGTGGGAACTGTGACGGCCAAGCGCGAGGAAGACGGACGCGCGTTGGTGGACTTGGAGATTCGTGGTGAGCGCGACGGCGAGCTGCTGATGCCGGGCACTGCCACCGTCACCCTGCCACGCCGGACCGAGGCTGCGTGATGAGCGGACTACGCGGCGAAGCGGCCATCCTCGGCTTCTGCGAGCTGCCCTCCCAGCGCAAGCAGACTCGGCCGGAGCAGTTCACCATCGAGCAGTGGGCGACGCTGTCGAAGATGGCGATCGACGACGCCGGCATCGATGCCTCACAGGTCGACGGCATCGTCGCGCACGGCCTGGCGGAGTCGGACATGTTCGTCCCGGCCACGCTGTCGGAGTACATGGGATTGCCGTTGAACTTCGGCGAGCGGGTGGACCTCGGCGGCGCCACTGCAGCCGGTATGGTGTGGCGTGCGGCGGCGGCCGTGGAGCTGGGCCTGTGTGAATCCGTGCTCGTGGTGGTCCCGGGCTCGTACATGTTGCCGCGCTCGCAGCAACGCCCGGCCAAGGATCCCGGTTACTTCGGCGCGTCGAGCAACAACTTCGGTTCGCCCCAGGCAGAGTTCGAGATCCCCTACGGCAACCTCGGCCAGAATGCGCCGTACGCGCAGATCGCCCGGCGCTACGCCGCCGAGTTCGGCTACGACCCGGAGGCGACCGCGAAGATCGCCGTCGACCAGCGGACGAACGCGTGCGCCACCCCCGGTGCGGTGTTCCACGGTAAGCCGATCACTCTCGACGACGTGCTCGCCAGCCCGATGATCGCGGACCCCATCCGGATGCTCGAGGTCGTAATGCGGGTGCAGGGCGGCGCGGGTGTGATCGTCGGTAACGCCGACGTGGCGCGCAAGTCGAAGAACCGACCCGTATGGGTCAAGGGCTTCGGCGAGCGGATCTCGTTCAAGACTCCCACCTACGCCGAGGACATGGTCCGCACGCCCATCAAGGCGGCCGCGGACAGAGCCTTCGCGATGGCGGGTGTCGAGCGCTCCGACATCGACGTGGCGTCAATATACGACTGCTACACGATCACCGTGCTGATGAGCCTGGAAGATGCAGGGTTCTGTGAGAAGGGCACCGGCATGGAGTGGGTCAAACAGCGTGACCTGACCTTCCGTGGCGACTTCCCGCTGAACACCGCAGGTGGCCAGCTCTCCTTCGGGCAGGCAGGCATGGCAGGCGGCATGCACCACGTAGTCGACGGCGTACGGCAACTGATGGGACGAGCAGGCGAGGCGCAGGTCGAGGACTGCAACACGGCGTTCGTCACCGGCAACGGCGGAATCATGAGCGAGCAGGTCGCTTTGATCCTGCAAGGAGAATGAGTATGAGCACCGCAGAAAAGCCGTTTCCCGAGCCCACCCCGGTCACCAAGCCGTTCTGGGACAGCCTCCGTGAGCACCGGATCGAGATCCAGTACTCCCCGTCCTCGGACGAGTACGTGTTCTACCCGCGGGTGCTGGCACCGCGGACCCTGGCCGACGATCTCGAATGGCGGGAAATCACCGGGCTGGGCACGCTGTACACCTACACCGTGGCCGATCGCCCCACCGCGCCGCCATGGGCGGACTCGCTCCCACAGATCCTGGCCGTCGTCCAGTGGGACGTGGGCCCGCGGCTGAGCACGGAGATGGTCGAGGTCGACCCGGCAGAGCTGGAAATCGGCATGCGCGTCGAGCCGGTGTTCTGCGACTATCCCGACCGCGACATCACGCTCCTGCGTTATCGTCCGGTTGCCACCCAAGACTGACGAGAGGAATCACAGATGTCACGGATGGCAGGCAAGGTCGCGCTGATCACCGGCGCAGGCGGAGGAATGGGCCGCACCCATGCGGTGAGGTTGGCCCAGGAGGGCGCGGACATCATCGCGCTCGATCTCGTCGAGGCAGGCCTTGCCGAGACAGCGGCGCTCGTTCGGGCCGAGGGTCGTCGAATCGTCACCGGTATTGCCGACGTGCGAAACCTGGCCGCGACGAAGGATGCAGTCGCACTCGGCGTGGCCGAGCTCGGCAGGTTGGACACGGTGGTCGCCAATGCCGGAGTGACCGAGAACGTCGGCCCGTCGTGGACGATCGACGAGGCCCTGTGGGAGCGGTCGATGGCCGTCAACCTCACCGGGGTCTGGCACACCGTGCTGGCGGGCGTGGCTGCGCTGGAGGTCGCCGGCGGTTCGGTGATCATCATCAGCTCGACGGCCGGCATCAGCGCGGCTCCCGGAGCCTCGCATTACAGTGCAGCCAAACATGCGGTGGTCGGACTGGCCCGGACACTGGCCAACGAGCTCGGCCCGCAGTCGATTCGCGTCAATACCGTCCACCCAGGCGCGGTGGACACGGCGATGACACTCAACCCGGCCACGTTCGCCCGGCTGCGCCCGGACCTCGAGGATCCGAAAGCCGAGGACGTCGTCGATGTCCTCGCCGCGCGGCACCTGTTGCCGGTGCCCTGGGTGGAGTCGGTGGATGTGAGCAACGCGGTGGTGTTCCTGGCCTCGGACGAGGCGCGGTACATCACCGGCACACAACTGGTGGTCGACGCCGGACTTACACAGAAAGCGATGTCATGAGTGGGCGATTGGCGGGCAAGACCGCATTGATCACCGGCGGAGCCCGGGGGGTCGGACGAGCGCAGGCGGTGCGATTCGCTCAGGAGGGTGCCGACCTGATCGTGGTGGACTGCTGCACCGCGGTAGCGCACTCGACGACCCCCGCCGCGAGCAGCGCGGACCTGGCGGAGACTGTCCGACAGGTCGAACTGCTCGGGCGACGGATCGTCGCCATCGAGGCCGATGTCCGCGAGCAGAGCGCGCTGGATGCGGCGGTAGCCAAGGGCGTCAGCACACTTGGTCGGCTCGACATCGTCTGCGCAGGAGCCGGAATCAGTTCCACCGGTAAAACCATGGAGCTCTCGGCAGAGGTCTGGCAGACGATGCTGGATGTGAACCTCACAGGAATGTGGAAGACCTGCAAGGCCGCTATTCCACACCTGATCGAGGGTGGGCGCGGTGGCTCGCTCGTCCTGGTCAGCTCCACGGCAGGCGTGCGAGGTCTGAACAGCATGGGCCACGTCGCCGCTGCCGAGCACGGGCTGGTCGGGCTGATGCGATCGCTGGCGAAGGAGCTGGAGCCGCACAAGATTCGAATCAATATCGTGAACCCTTCCATGAGCACGGACGGAAGGGCGAGCCAGGACATCGCCGACGTGAGCCTGTTCCTGGCCTCCGACGAGGCCCGTTCCATCACCGGGATCACGATGCCTCTCGACATGTCCTACGCGTGATAGCCCGGTGATCTGCGTGCTAGTCAAACCAACACACTCTCCAGAAAGAAGGAATCGATCATGACGCGAACCAATGTGGACGTGGTGGTTGTCGGAGCAGGCCTCGCCGGCCTGTACGCGATGCACAAGTTCCGCGGGCAGGGACTCGACGTCCAGGGCTTCGAAGCAGCTTCGGGCGTCGGTGGCACGTGGTACTTCAACCGCTACCCGGGTGCTCGCTGCGACGTGGAAAGCGTCGACTACTCGTATTCCTTCGACGATGACCTGCAGCAGGAGTGGGACTGGTCCGAGCGCTACGCCACGCAGCCCGAGATCCTGGCATACCTCGAACACGTCGCGGACCGATTCGACCTGCGTAGCGGTTTCGAGTTCGACACCCGAGTGGTGTCCGCGACGTTCGACGAGCAGGCCGCACGGTGGAACATCGTCACCGACAAGGGCGATAAGGTGACGGCGCGATTCTGTGTGCTGGCCACCGGCGCGTTGTCCACGACGAACCTGCCGAACATCCCGGGCCGCGACAGCTTCGGCGGCGAGATCCTGCACACCGGTGACTGGCCGCGCACCGGTGTCGATTTCGCCGGTAAGCGGGTCGGTGTCATCGGGACCGGATCCTCGGGCATCCAGTCCATCCCGCTGATCGCCGAGGAGGCAGCCACGCTGCACGTCTTCCAGCGCACCCCGAACTTCTCCGTGCCCGCGAGCAACCGCCCGCTGGACGAGGAGACTCGCCGTGAGCAGAAGGCGACCTACGCCGAGCGTCGACGCAAGAGTTGGGCCAGCGGTGGCGGCTCTCCCTTCGTCTCGAACCCGAAGAGTGCGCTCGAGGTTCCGGCGGACGAGCGGGAAGCAGAGTTCGAGCAGTACTGGGAGCTCGGCGGGGTGTTGTTCGCCAAGACTTTCGCGGACCAGATGAGCGACATCGAGGCCAACGATCTGGCTCGCGACTTCGCCGAGCGCAAGATTCGCTCCGTCATCGAAGATCAGGCTTTGGCCGACGTGCTGATCCCGACGGACCACCCGATCGGGTCCAAGCGGATCGTTACCGACTCGGGCTACTTCGCGACCTACAACCGCGACAACGTCACCCTGGTGAACCTTCGTGAGGCCCCGATCACCGCGATCGACGAGACAGGCATCGCGACCGGCGACGCGCACTACGACCTGGACATGATCGTGTTCGCCACGGGCTTCGATGCGATCACGGGTTCACTGGATCGCATCGACATTCGTGGACGCGACGGGGTTCTGCTCCGTGAGAAGTGGGCGGCAGGCCCGCAGACATTGCATGGCATCGCTGCGCCCGGCTTCCCGAACCTGTTCGTGGTCACCGGACCCGGCAGCCCCGGTGTGCTGGCAAACATGGTTTTGGGCTCCGAGCAGCACGTGAACTGGATCGCCGACGTGATCACGTATCTCGACAGCAATGGTTACGCGGTCATCGAGGCCAGCGAGCAAGCCGCCGCGGACTGGATGGCCGAGTGTGCCACCGTTGCCTCGAAAACTTTGTTCCCACAGGCCAACTCCTGGTACATGGGTGCAAACATCGAGGGCAAGCCGCGCATGTTCATGATGTATGCGGGTGGCTTCGGCAACTACGGCAAGAAGATCGCGGAGGCTGCCGCGGCGGGGTACAAGGGGTTCGAGCTCACCGCGCTCGCTGCAAGTCAGGAGTGACGTCACGGCGGGCCCGCACTGGGGATGTGGGCCCGCTTGACGGTGATCTGAATCTCTTTTACTCTTTGGTGTGTAATGAGATACCAAGTATCACTCAGTGATTCACGCTCTCGAGTCGGCTCCGTCTGCTCACTGCAGGTATTGCCCCCGGACCTCTCCTTTCGTACGCCGGTGAAATCTCCAACGCGAAACTTCTTGCTGCGCTCCGTGCTCGCCCGAACGTTACGACCAGGATGCGTGGAGCTGTGATTCGACTCGAAACTGATCTGGGGGAGTGCCATGACCATCGTTGACATGAACGACGCGAGGTTCGCCGGCCGGGCTACCGGTGCGCAGTCCAAGACGGACCTGCCACCGTCGATGGTCGAACGCATGACCCTGATCCTGGACGCGTTCGACGGTCGAGCAGCCCGGCTGTCCCTCGAAGAGATCTCGTTCTGCACTCAGCTTCCGCGGTCCACTGTTCACCGCATTCTCGATCAGCTCGTCCGGCTCGACTGGGTGGACCACTCTTCGGTCGGCTATGGCCTCGGTGCGCGTGCCCTCGGACTCGGTGGCGGCGACGGCGGGCGTAGCCAGATTCGCGAGGCGGCAGCACCGATCCTGCACGAACTGCACATGCAGACCGGGATGGTCGTCCACCTGTCCGTTCTCGACGGGTCCGAAAGCGTCTGTCTCGACAAGGTCGGCGGACGGTTCGCGGCCGCACTGCCGTCCCGCGTCGGTGGCCGAGTCTCGGCACACTCGACGGCAGGCGGAAAGGCGATGCTGGCGTGGCTCGATCCTGAGCATGTCGACACCCTGTTCGGCCAGGCCCTTCCCCGCTTCACCGACAGCACCATCACCGAGCGGGCGGTTCTGCATCTGGAGTTGAACCGAATTCGTCAGCGCAAGGGGTTGGCGTTCGGTCTCGGCGAGTCGGTCCGCGGGATCGCATGCGTTGGGTCGGCGATTCGTGGTTACGAAGGCCCGGCCGGCGGTATCGCGCTGTGTGGGGAGATGCGGACTGCGCAACTCGAGCGAGTTGCGCCCTTGGTGATGGATGCCGCCCGTGAGGTCACGCGCACTCTCTTCCCCGAGCTGGGAGCCCCTCGGCGTGCCCGCAAAACTCTGTCGATGCAGGCGAACTGACCCCACCTCTTCGCAGTTATGTGAGCTGGCGCACAATTGTCGGCAATGACTCAGTCGACAGGCCCCGAGCCTGCGCTGGCGGCAGGCGAAGACCCGCGCCGTTACGCGCAGATACTGACGGCCGTCTACGACGCGACGATGGCAGGCGGTAAAGGTCCCGCCCGGCCACGCGAGGTGATCGGCGACTCGTGGCGTCGGTTGCAGACCCTCGGTATCGATCCCGAGCAAAAATCCATCTCACCCTCACTCGTCAACGTCTCCGATCTCGAGCGGAGCCGTCGGGATTCGGGTCTGTTCGACGTCCTCGACGATCTGGCCAGAGGTCTGGAATCGGTCGTTCAGGACGGCAACAACATCCTCGTCGTGGCGGACCGACACGGCCGGGTGCTGTGGCGCAGTGGCTCGACGTCGGTGCTCGATCGCGCCGACGGACTCGGATTCGTCGAGGGTGCCAGCTGGGCCGAGGATGCGGTGGGTACCAATGCCATCGGTACTGCGTTGGTCTCGCGTCGGGCCGTGCAAATCTTCTCCGCGGAACACTACGTGCGCAGCCACCATCCGTGGACCTGCGCAGGCGCGCCCATCAAGGACCCGCGCACCGGGCATGTTCTCGGCGCACTCGACGTCAGCGGGCCCGCAAACACCGTGCACCCGACGACCCTTGCGCTGGTCGATGCCATAGCGCGTCTTACCGAATCCCAACTGCGTGAACATCACCGGCAGAACCTGGATCGGCTGCGTTCGGTTGCTGCCCCCATGCTCGCTCGGTTGCATGCCCCGGCATTGGCCGTCGACGCCAACGGGTGGGTAGCGGCCACCTCGTCGGTAGCGTTGCGCACTCGAGTTCTTCTGCCCGAGGATCTGGCCACAGGACGGTTCTGGATGCCGACGCTCGGTGTGTGTGACGTCGAGCCGTTGCCCGGGGGATGGCTCGTCCGGCCGACCGGGGTGGCGGAGAGCGCATCGGTCTCCGAGACGGCCGGTGCCACTACGATCTGCATCGACCTACGTCATCCGCAGCACACTCGGGTACAGATCCGTAGCGAGGTCGGGGAGTGGACACACGAGCCGACGCCGCGCCACGCAGAGATTCTCTACCTCCTGGCCGTCCACCGGGAGGGGCGGACTGCGGCACAGATGGCGGCGGATCTCTTCGGAGACGGCGGAAGGGCGATCACCGTGCGAGCCGAAATGTCTCGCCTACGAAAGCAGCTGTCCGGTGTGGTCATGACGCAGCCCTACCGGTTCGACGCGTCGGCGACCGTCGAAATTTTGCTGCCGGAGGACATCAGCAGACTGCTGCCGCATTCTTCGGCACCCGCGGTTCGGGCACGACGTATCAGCTGACGGCATGTGTGGGCCTCGGTAGGCGCACTCGACCGCTGCCGAAACCTCTCGTGCATACTGCTGGGCGAAGCACTTAGCAAGCCAGTCGCAGGGGGAAGCCGGTCGAAATCCGGCGCTGACCCGCAACGGTGGGCTGTCTCTTCTCGTGGAGATGGCGAGTCCGATTACCCAGCGGCTGTGTGTGCGACACCTATTCGTCGTGGTCTACGAATCGGCAGTCCTGCGCGTGGTTGATTTTCTGCTGCGCGTCGACTCTCAATTTCGTGGCTCTGAGCTCCAAGTGAGGTTCATATGTCACCATCTACTCCCTTCATCGTCCGAATTGTCGCGGTAGGTTCCGCAACAGCGCTGCTCTTCGCGGGCTGTTCGCGTGGCGACTCGGTAGACGCCACCTCGACCGGGGCCGCGTTCGACGAGCCGGTCTCCATCTCCAACTGCGACCTCACCCAGCAGTTCGATGCCCCTCCGCAGCGCATCATTTCCATGAACGACCACGTCACCGAGGTGCTGATCGAGATGGGTGTCGCGGATCGGATCGTCGGGATGGGCTATCAGAACGCCACCCCGACGGCGGAGACGGCAGATGCGTTCGAACGAATCGCCGGCCTCGCCGATGAATACCCGACCAAAGAACAGATCCTCGATCTCGACCCGGACCTCGTCGTGGGCGGCATGCGAAGTGCATTCAACGACAAGGAGGGCCGCTCCCGTGAATCGTTCACCGACGTCGGCATCGCGACGTTCCTGTTCTCCGAATATTGCGGATCTGGATTCCCCGATATCGGGATGCTCGAAAACGACTACACCCAACTCGGCGAGATTCTGGGAGCCGAGGATGCCGCGAAGGACATCACCGAAGGTGTCGTGGCGGGCCTGAATGCAGTGGGCGAGAAATTGACCGATGTAGCTCCGACCCCGACATTCTTCTACGACTCCGGTGAAGATGTTCCCACGACCATCGGGGGCGTCGGCGTCGGTCAACTCATCGGAAATTACGCCGGGGCGGGAAACATCTTCCCCGAAGGGGAGCGTCCCTACCTGGACACGACGTGGGAGATCATCGGCGAACGCGCACCACAGGCGATCGTCGTCCTCGACTACGGCGATACCTCCGCGCAGGACAAGATCGCCTTCCTGAAAAGTCAACCGATCATGGCGACGACGCCTGCCGTCCGACGCGACAACTTCATCGTCGTACCGCTCGACGACTTCTTCGAGAGCCCACGACTGGTGACGAGCGTGGACACCCTCGCACGCGCACTGCACCCGGACCGGTTCCAGGACTGATGGCCACCGCCGTCGAAACACGAACTGCGCCTGCCGAACCCACGTCGACCCGGCGTTCACGCCTCGGGCTCGGAGTGGTTCTTGTACTGCTGACCATCGGTCTTCTGGCTGCGATCGCAGCGGCAGCATCGTTCGGATCGGTACGGATTCCCGTCGGCGACGTCTGGGCGATCGTGATGCACAAGGTGATGCCGGGAGCGTTCGAATCCTGGTGGACCGAGGCGCGCGCAGTGATCGTCCTCGACTCCCGTCTTCCGCGTTCGGTTACGGCCGCGGTCGTCGGTGCCTCGCTTGCGATCGCGGGCGGTGTCGCCCAGGCTGTCACGCGTAACCCGCTGGCTGACCCGTACCTGCTGGGAGTTTCCTCGGGAGCGGGCTTCGGCGTCGTGGTGGTGATGGCGCTCGGTATCGGAGCGGGTGCGCTCGGGGTCTTCACCATTCCAGCGGCGGCCTTCGTCGGGGCGATGATCCCGTTGTTCCTGGCACTGTTGATCGGTGGCAGGTACCCGCAGTCGACGGCGATCATCCTCGTCGGCGTCGCATTGGGCGCCGTGTTCTCGGCGTTGATCACCTTCACTCTTCTCGTTTTCGCCGACGAGCGCAGTCTGAGCGGTGTGTTGCATTGGCTTGCAGGAGGATTCGGCGACGCACGCTGGTCGACATTGACATTCCCCACCCTCGCGCTCCTGGTGGTCGGCACAGTGGTGTTGCTCAGTGCGCCGCGTATGGACCTGCTCAAGACGGGTGACGACGGCGCCGCCGCTCTGGGATTGAATGTTCAGCGATTCCGTGTTCTGCAGCTCCTGGCTGTCTCGGTGCTGGCCGGTGCCGCCGTATCCGTCGGTGGCGGAATCGGTTTCGTGGGTTTGCTCGTACCTCATCTCGCGGGATACATCGTCGGTACCCGGGCCGTCAGGTTGCTTCCCGTGGCGGCTTTGCTCGGGGCGATCGCGTTGGTGGGGGCAGATACGCTCGCGCGATCGGTTGCCAGCAGCACGGAGGTGCCGGTCGGAGTGGTCACCGCGCTGGTCGGTGCTCCGATCTTCGTATTCATGCTCTCTCGTCAATACGGAAGGGCCGAGCGATGACTCTGTCGATACACGAGGTCACTGCCCGGCTCGGATCGCGAGAAGTGCTGCACGGCATCGATTTCAGTGTCCGGCCCGGGCAAATTCTGGGACTCGTCGGACCCAACGGTTCAGGTAAGACCACGGCGCTCCGCTGCTGCTACCGGGCGCTGACGCCGGCGTCCGGGTCCGTTCTCGTCGACCATGTCGACGCACGGTCGATGAAGCGTTCTGAACTCGCTCGGACCGTCGGCGTCGCAGCACAAGAACCCGAGGCATCCGTGGGGTTGACGGTCCGAGAATCGGTCGCGCTCGGGAGGGTGCCGCACCGCGGATGGTTTTCTCCCCCGACCGCATCCGATGACGAGGTAGTGACATCCTGCCTGCATCGAATGGAATTGTTCGCTCTGGCCGACCGTGATGTCGGCGCATTGTCCGGTGGTGAGCGGCAACGCGTCTCCATTGCGCGCGCGCTGGCTCAACAGCCGCGAATTCTGCTGCTCGACGAGCCGACCAACCATCTCGATCTGCGCCACCAACTGATCGTCATGAGCGCCATTGCCGATCTTGCTGCCGACGGGCTCGCTATCGTCATCACTGTGCACGATCTGCGTCTGGCCGTCGAGTACTGCTCCTCGCTGGCGGTTCTCGACGGTGGATCCGTCGTTGCTTCGGGCCCGACCGCCGAAGTTCTGACCGACACGTTGCTCGCGGAGGTGTTCGGCATTCGCGCCACGGTGCGTACCCATCCGAGGCCCGTCTTCGAAGTACACGGTCTGGCATGAGCGTCTATGCGCGTGCCGCGGCGCGGATACCAGGGCTCGGTGAGTACCTCGAAGGCCCGTTCGATCTTCCCGCGTCGGTGATGCTCGACGCCGACTGGATACGGGCACGCGTCGTCGACACCGGGGTGCGGTGGAACTGCGTCGACGACCGAGTCAATGGCACCCTGTGGTGGTATTCAGCGAGCTCGACGCTCGCCTTCGTTGCTGTCGCCACCGCGATGGTGACCGGTGAGGCCGCAGATCCAAGCCTCGATACCGCACACTGCTTCCTGCGTCCGAACGGCTACCTGGGTGGGGTGAGAACCGAGCGGACCATCTCGACCGAGCAACTGGCACCCGCACTGGACACAACGTTCGCGGGCATCATCGACGTACTCGCCGAGGCCTCGGGAGCCCGCCGACAGGCATTGTGGGCAATCGCGACGGACTCCATCGCGAACCGAAGCCTCGACGTGGGGGCCGCACTTGGCGACAGGACCGTCGGCAGTCGCTTCGCGATGTCGTTGATCGCGAATATGCAGGAAACGCTGCCGTCACCGAGATTCGTCGACGTAGGGGGCTGCCGGTTCACCCGGCGCTGCTCGTGCTGTCTTCTGTACGAGACCGCAGGAGCCGACAAGTGCACCAGCTGCCCTCGGCGAACGCCCGAGGATCGTCGGCGTGGACTCGAGATCGCCGCCGACTACTAGGGGTTGTAGTAGTCGGCGGTATGGTGTCCTCATGACTCCCCGGTCGGACGGTCGCGCGCGCGTACGTGGTGTGTTCGTCGGCGCCGCATCCGGTGCGCTGAGTGTCGCCGCGCACGGTGTCGGTGGGGGAGCCATGATGCCGAGCGAGGCGGCTCTGATTCTTCTCCTCGCAATCAGTGCCGCGGTGGGTGGAGCGGTCGCAGCTCTCGGCGAGCGTGGGGGATGGGCTTCGACGCCGGCGACCCTGATCGTCGGCCAACTGCTCGGCCACACGATTTTGACGATCGCCGCCGAACATGATCACGGGTCTTTCCTGACACCCACGATGGCGGGTGCTCACGCATTCGCAACGGTGTTGTGTGCGTTACTGATTCGAGCGGCCGTTCTGGGACATGGGCACGCACTGTCCATCCTCCGTCGCATTCTCCCGGTGCTGAACCTGTCGATTCCGGTGCAGCAGTTCCCTTGCCCCGGAGCACCCGAGTACCGTCCCGACGTCGTTCTCCGGCTGTTGGTGTCTTCCGGGGTCGGTACGCGCGGGCCTCCCTGCCCCGCCTGACCTTCCCTTTTTCGAAGCGGCACGCCACTGAGGGCGGAGTCTTGCTTCGGCACATCCACATTCGGTCGTATCGAGCACGACCACACGACCATGCGATCGCACGGTCGGCAGCGTCGTCCTCGGGTGGTTCGTGCCACTACTCGGCCATTCTGCCTTTCTCGTCATCGATGCCGTACTCGGATTTCGGCATCGAACGAACACTATGGAGACATCATGAAACTCGGAAAAGCACTGCTCGTAGCGCTCGCCTCCGGAACGCTGCTCGTCGGCTGTTCCTCGAACGACGCACCGACGCCCGAGGCGGATTCCGTCACCGTCAGGGAAGCGTGGGTCAAGGCCACCGACGAAGGCATGACCTCGGCATTCGCCGAAATTCAGAACACCGGGGAGGGGCAGGTACGCGTCGTATCCGCGCAGTCGCCTTCGTCTCCGATGGTGGAATTGCACGAGGTCGTCTCCAGCGCAGATGGTTCCATGGTCATGCAACCCAAGGATGGTGGCTTCGCTGTAGCAGCTGGTGACACCAAGGTGCTCCAGGCAGGCGGAGACCACCTCATGCTGATGGGGGTGACCTCGCCGCTGACCCCAGGTAGTGACACAGAGTTCACTCTGACCTTCGAGGACGGGTCGACTTCGACGTTCAAGGCGCAGGTCCGCGAGTTCGCGGGCGCGCAGGAAAACTACGGTGGCTGAGCGGACACCTCCGCATCGCACGAGAATCAGTCGGCGACACCTCCTCGGTGGAGGTGTCGCCGCACTCGGCGCTGCCGGATTGACCTACGGAATCGCCAGGGAGCCCGCTGAATCCGACTTCGGAGGCCTGACAGTTCCCTACTACGGTGAGCACCAGTCCGGGATCGCCACCCCAGCGCAAGCCCACGGAATATTCGTGGCCTTCGACTTGCGAGCGGGCACGACGCGGTCCGATGTCGTCGGCATCATGAAGATGTGGACAGCCGATGCTGCGCGATTGACGCAAGGATTGCCGGCGTTGGCCGATACCGAGCCGGAACTGGCACTGGACCCAGCGAGGCTGACCGTCACTGTCGGATTCGGCCCCGGCGCATACGACGCCGCCGGCACAACCAAGCCGGGGTGGTTGGCCCCATTGCCCGAGTTCGGAATCGACCGACTCGAATCACGTTGGAGCGGAGGTGATCTACTGCTACAACTGTGCGCCGACGACCCTGTTTCCCTCGCGCACGCAGTCCGCGTGTTGGCCAAGAATGTGCGCTCGATGGCGTCGATCCGCTGGGTTCAACGTGGTTTTCGAGCAGCACACGGAGCGCAGCCCTCTGGCACCACGATGCGGAATCTGATGGGGCAGATCGACGGTACGGAGAATCCGGATCCAGCAACGGATTTCGATGCTTTGGTGTGGGACAGCACCGGCGGAACTTCACTGGTGTTGCGCCGAATTGCCGTCGAACTCGATACGTGGGACGAGTTGGATCGCGGGGGAAGGGAGTTCGTAATGGGTCGGCGACTCGACACCGGGGCGCCGCTGACCGGGGAGTCCGAACGTGACGTCGCGGACTTCGACGCTACCGACCGCTTCGGAATACCGGTGATCTCACCGGCTTCGCACATCGCCCGTGCGCACCACACACATGGCGGTGAGCGCTTCTTCCGTCGCGCCTACAACTACGACGACCCACCGTCGGATGACAAGACCAGCAACTCGGGCCTGATCTTTGCGGCTTTCCAACGCGATATCGACAGTCAATTTCTGCCGGTGCAGCAACGTCTGGACGCCCATGACGCGCTCAACGAGTGGACGACCCCTATCGGGTCTGCGGTCTTCGCGATTCCGCCGGGGGTCGAGGAGGGCGGCTATCTGGGCGAGCAGGTGTTCCGCTAGCTCCGAGAATCTAAGGAACCCACCAGTGACCGTTGCCGCGGATGATCGTCCAGCCGCCCGGGATGTCGGTCCACGCCGAGACGTCACCCGATCCGGTGCGGATGGGCCCGGTGTCCAACGGTCCGGGGAACGCGACGCCCCCGACCTGGGTGGTGTTGTTGAACCAGTTGATGGCGCAGTTACACCAGTTGTTGAGGGAGAAGTCGGTCAATCCTGGGAGTGCGGGATCGACCCGTACGAAGATCGGTTGGTTGATGAACACCTGATCGAGCCGCCATTCGAGAACCCCGGCAGGATCGAAGCCGACGGTTGGGCTGATCTCGCCTGCAGGTACGAAGCGTGCCGGTGCGGCTTGCGCGGTAGCCGATCCCATCAGCGAGGCGACGAGGACGAACAGGAGGGAGAACAGGGCAGCTGCGCTGCTGCGGCCGCGTCGCTCGGTCATCGGTGGTGCCTCTCGCAGGGGGTGAACTTCCGCGATGATGTTACCCGAGCTCAGGACCACCCGCCTGACGGTAGCCTCGGTGTAGTGAAAACTTCGAGGGTCCTCTCAGGGTGTGTCGCGTCGGCATTCGTCTTCGCGTCTCTGATCGGCTGTTCGTCGCCGGAACCCGAACAAGCTCCGGCGCCGGTGGCGAACCAGGTGACGGTGAAAGACCGCACCTACTCGCCTTCGAGCATCACCGTCGGCGTCGGCGATACGGTGACCTGGTTGTTCGACGACGGCGGCATGACGCACGACGTCGTCGCCGATGACAAGTCCTTCCGTAGCCCGCTGATGACCTCGAATACGTTCACCCACACGTTCACCGAGCCGGGAACGTACACGTATCACTGCACCCCGCATCCGGACATGATGGGAACCGTTGTCGTTCAGGGCTGAGTTGTAGTAGTCGGTCGGATGACCTCGGCTCGCATCACCGATATCGTGGAACAGGTGATCTCACTCGACCTGCGTAGGGGGACCAGAGCGCCGCTCGCTGTCGGAGCTCTCGCCGTCGCGGCCGGGGCATTGTTGTACGTCCGGGACCCGCGGACCTCGACGTATCTCCCGTGCCCGATCCATGCCGTCACCGGGTTGTGGTGTCCAGGGTGTGGCACGACGCGGGCCCTCGGTGACCTGGTGCACGGTGACCTGCAGTCCGCCCTGACGACGAACGCGCTGGCCGTCGTACTCGTCGCTGTGGGTGTCGTGGTGTGGGGCGTGTGGCTGCGCGCCCGTGCGCGCGGTAGGGCCTTCGGCATCAGACGTCCGCCGACGTGGTTGTTCGTCGCGAGTGTCGCCGTCGTGGTGGTGTTCACGATTCTGCGCAACATCCCGGCCGGCAGTTGGCTCGCGCCGGCGTCATAGTTGTCCGCTCTTGGTCTTCCCGAAGGAGTAAGCGCATGTGGCTCGAAGTGTTTTCGGTTGTGGTTCTCATAGGGGCACTGGTGGTGCTCATTCCGACTGCTCGGCGCGTGTTCAAGAAGGGTGAGGACGAATAGCGATTTCATGTAGGGGTGTGGGGACGAAGCCTCGAATTGGGCGGAGAAGCTTCGGCATCTAGTATTTATGTTGTGTCTATCCCCGCATCGAACCCCGCATCGGCATCGGAGCAGGCTTACCTGACCGTCAAGGAGCTCATCGTCACCGGTGAACTTCCCGGCGGAGAGCTGGTCAGCGAAGGTGACATCGCCGGACGCATGGACGTGAGCCGGACTCCGGTTCGCGAGGCGTTCCTCCGACTTCAGGTCGAAGGATGGATGCGCCTCTATCCCAAGCGAGGGGCACTCGTCGTGCCGATCGCGCCCGGCGAGGCCGAACATATCGTCTCGGCACGTTGGATCGTCGAGACGGCCAGCGTTCGCTCTGTCGTCCGTGACGAACGGGCCCGAACCGAACTTCTTGCTGATCTCCGCAGCAACCTCGAGCGCCAACGTGGCCTTGTCGAGACGGGCACCGCAGCCGAATTCAGCGCTGCCGACGCAGACTTTCACCGGCTGATAGTGCGTGCAGGCGGCAACCCACTTCTCGACGAGTTCTACACCGGTCTTCGCGAGCGTCAGCGACGGATGACGGCGCATTCGCTCATCCGCGATCCCGGACAGATCTCGCGGATCGTCGACGATCACGCCGAGCTCACCGACTTGATCGAAGCAGGCGATGTCGACGGTTTCGCTGATGCGGTCGAGCAACATATGAACCGGGTGCATGGATTGACCGAGGGTGGTCGGAAATGACCGCACTCTCCACCGGGTCGAACGTCACCAAGGTCGGTACTGCTCGTTGGCTACTCGTCGCGGCAGGTATGTTCGCCGTCGCGTGGGGCGGAAACGAATTCACCCCACTTCTGGTGATGTACCGGCTCGAGCACGGCTTCTCCGCCGTCACGGTCGATTTGTTTCTGTTCGCGTATGTCATCGGGATAGTGCCCGCGCTGCTCATCTGCGGGCCGCTGTCCGACCGGCTGGGTCGACGGCCGGTGATGTTGCCCGCGACGGCCGTGGCCGCTGCCGGATCGATTCTCATCTCGCTCGGCGCAGACAGTGCAGGCGTGTTGTTCAGCGGCCGGGTTCTCAGCGGAGTCGCCCTCGGTATCGGGATGGCCGTCGGAGGCAGTTGGGTGAAAGAGCTTACCGCCCTGGACCCTTCGGCCGCAGCCGGCGCGGGAGCACGTCGCGCAGCGATGAGTTTGACCGCAGGTTTCGCGCTCGGTGCAGGCGTCGCGGGCATTCTGGCCCAGTGGGCGCCTTGGCCGACGCACCTCGCGTACCTCGTTCATGTGAGTATCTGCGTCCTCGCGGGAATCGGTATGGCTTCGGTGCCGGAGACGCGTGCTGCCGTGCCGGCTGCCGATCGTGAACCGCTTCGCAAAGATCTGTTGATCCCTGCAGCGTCGCATCGCAGATTTCTGCTGGTCGTCGTTCCGTTGGCGCCGTGGGTGTTCGGTGCCGCGAGTGTCGCGTACGCGGTGCTGCCGTCGTTGATGGCCGACAGTAGTGGGGGTTACCCCATCGCACTATCGGCACTGATGTCGGTGATCGCGCTCGGCTCCGGCTTCGCCATCCAGGCGGTCGGCCGCAAGATCGACACTCCGACCCACGCCAGAGGAGCACTCGTTGCGCTCGCCATTCTGGTAGTCGGGATGTTGCTCGCAGCGTGGGCGGCGTCGGTATTGACGATCGCCGCCGCTCTCATCGCAGCGGCAGTGCTCGGTTGCGGTTATGGCATGGCGTTGGTCTCCGGATTGCAAGAGGTGCAACGTATTGCCGGCCCTGATGATCTCGCCGGACTGACCGCTGTGTTTTATTCACTCACGTACCTGGGGTTCGCGATTCCGGCGATTCTGTCTGCGCTCACCGAGCAGTGGCCAGGGGTCGTGACCTATCCGGCCATCTTCGTCTTCGGTTCGGTTGTCGCCGCGCTTTGCTGGGTGTTCATTCGCGCTCGTTCGACGGCGCACCTTCCCTGAGTTTCGTGAGCGGGGTCCGGCAATTTACTCCCCCATTCGGAATCCGTACCCCCTGCAGGGGGTACGGATTCCGAATAGCGGAGTAAATTTGGGCCGCCGGAGCCTACGAAAGCGCTGGAGCCTACGGAAGCGCCGGCAGCTCCGCCTGATAGAGCCAGCTGTCCCAGAGGGTTCGCGGGCAACCGAAGCGCGAGGCCAGGTCGATGAAGTCCTGGCTCGATACCGTCGAATAGCGGTAATCTTTGGTCCACAGCTGAATCAGTGCGAAGAACCGCTCGTCACCGACGGTTCGCCGCAGTGAATGCAGTGCCAGCGCGCCACGTTTGTAGACCCGATCATCGAACAGTTTGGCCTTGCCTGGATCGCCGAGTATCAGATCCTTCGGCAAAGTCTGCTGTAAGGCGTATGCGCGCTGTGCCTTGTCGTGAGCGCTTGCGCCACCGGAGTTTTCGACCCAGATCCATTCGGAGTAGCACGCGAAGCCTTCGTGGAGCCAGATGTCCGCCCAGGTTCCGAGCGTGAGGCTGTTGCCGAACCACTGGTGCGCAAGCTCGTGTGCGACAAGGCGTTCGGAGCGTCGATCACCCGAACAATGGTTGGCGCCGAAGATCGAAATGCCTTGCGCCTCGATTGGAATTTCCAGTTCGTCATCGGTGACGACAACGGTGTAGGCGGAGAACGGGTACGGGCCGTACAGGCGTACGAAGGTCTCCATCATCTGGGCTTGACGGCCGAAATCGTGATCGTAGTGCCGACGCAGCCGTGGAGGAATGATCGCCTCTATCGGTACGGGCTCGGTGCTGGTGACGCGCTTTTCGTAATGACCTATCTGAATGGTGGCAAGGTACGTCGCCATCGGCTCGGGTTGCTCGTACACCCAGGTCGTGCGGCTCGCCCGAGTCTGCTTGCGCACCAAAGTTCCGTTGGCCACCGCGTAGTAGGGCGAGTCGGTGGTGATCGTGATGCCGAAGCTCGCTTTGGATCCAGGATGGTCGTCGCAGGGAAACCAGGACGCGGCACCGTTGGGTTGGCTCGCGACGATGGCGCCTTCGGCGAGTTCGTCCCAGCCGACTTCACCCCAGAAACTGTTGATGGGCTTGGGGATTCCGCCGTAGTGCACGGTGACGACGAGCGCCCCACCCGAGAGGATCGGTTTTGCCATGGTGATCTTCAACTTGCCGCGCTGGCGTGAGAACTTCACCGAGCGGGACCCGTTGACCGACACCTTGGACACCCGAAGTGCAGGCCCGAGATCGAGCGCGAACTTGGCGATGGTCGCGGTGGTGATGGCAGTGATCTGCGCTGTTCCTGTCAATCGATTGCTGTCGACCTTGTACTCGAGATCCAACTCGTACCGCGAGACCCGATATCCGCGGTTGCCGCTCTCGGGCAGGTACGGGTCGATCGGCGCATCGTTGGCGTCGAGGTCGAACATCGGAGTCACCGTCTTCGAACCAGGTTTCACAGGGTCGCCTCGGCCGCCGCAGTGATCCGGCGGTACGGATCGCCCTTTGCCCACGGCGCGATCGGGTTACCTTGCCAACGCGTGTGCGCAGGCACGGTGTCGCCGCGCATCACCAGCGACGCCGGCCCGACGGTCGCGCCTTCGCCGATTCCAGCGGCAGGCAGTGCGACGCAATGCTGCCCCAGTGTGGCTCCTCGTCCGAGGGTGACGCTGTCCATGGACATGATCCGATCATGGAACAGGTGCGTCTGCACAACGCACCCACGGTTGACTGTGGCACCGTCGGCAAGTGTCACAAGATCGGCTTCCGGTAGCCAGTATGTTTCACACCAGACTCCGTGGCCGATGTCCGCGCCGAGCCAACGAAGCCACATGTTGAGCACTGCTGTGCCTTCTGCTGCACGCGCGAACCACGGGGCCGCGACGGTTTCGACGAACGTGTCGGACACTTCGTTGCGCCACACGAACGAGCTCCACAGTGGGTGTTCCACCTTGTCTATACGGCCGACCCAGGCCCACTTCGCCAGCGCGGACACCGCAGCGGCGACGGCACCGGCAATCAGCAGTACGACTCCGCTGAGTAGCGCGGCCAGCCAGTACCCATGACTGTCGGCCAGTGCGAACAGACCGAACAGTACTCCCAGGCCGATCGCGAATGTCACGACCACTGGAATCAGTCGGCAGGTCTCGACGAATGCCCGAGCGATCTTCAGCTTGGTCGGCGGATCGAACGTGCGCGAGGAGTCGGTCTTCCCGGAGGTGCGACGCAACCGCACGGGTGGGCTGCCGAGCCAGGACGATCCGGATTTCGCCTTGTCCGGGGTAGCCGACAGCACGGCGACGAGGCCGTTCTTCGGGACTGTGCGTCCCGGACCCGTCATGCCGGAGTTGCCGAGGAACGCCCGCTTGCCGACCTTGGCATCCCCGAGGTGCATCCAGCCGCCGCCGAGTTCGTAGCTGGCGATCATCGTGTCGTCGGCGAGGAATGCACCGTCGGCAACGGTGGTGAATTTCGGAATCATCAGCACTGTCGAGGCCTCGACGTCCTTGCCGATCTTGGCGCCGAGAAGTCGCAGCCATCCCGGCGTCAACAAGCTGGCGTAGAGCGGGAACAGGAAGGTGCGCGCGGAGTCCATGAGTCGTTCCGTTGCCCACACCTGAAAGCCGATTCGGCTGCGAACCGGGTGATAGCCCTCGGTCAGGCCGATGCTGCACAGACGCACCGCGGCCACCGTGATGAGCGCGAACGTCGCGAGGGAGACCATCGTGGCGACAGGTAGCAGCAGTACGCCGCGGCCGAGTGCGCCGAGCAACGTCGTCGCAGTATGCAGCCACCAACCCATCAGCACCAACGAGACGCCGATGGAGAAGATCGCCATACCCGACAGGAGCAGGGACGCGACGCCGTACGCCGCGATCCACCGGGTCGCGCGAGGTGGTGTTTCCTCGGGCCACGGGTGCTCGGCCTTGCCGATTTTCGTGGCTGGGGAGCCGGCCCACATCTGGCCGGCTTTGACCCGTCCGACGACGGCGGAACCGGCGGTCACGACGGCGTTCTTGCCGACCGAAGTGCCTGGTAGGAGCGTCGATCGTGCGCCGACGGTTGCCCCCGCACCGATCCTGATACCGCCGATGTAGACGATGTCACCGTCGATCCAGTGACCGGTGAGATCCACCTCGGGTTCGACCGAGCAGCCGTCGCCCAGCTCGAGCATTCCCGTCACGGGAGGCATGGTGTGCAGGTCGACGCCCTTGCCGATCTTCGCGCCGAGTGCTCGTGCGTAGTAGACCATCCACGGCGCGCCGGACAGGTTGGAGGCGCCGCTGGCGTCGGTGAGGCGCGTTGCCGTCCACAGGCGCAGATGCACGCTGCCGCCGCGGTCGTAGGCGCCGGGTTTCACTCCGGTCAGCAGCAGGCGTGAGCCGACGACCGAGATCGCCATCCGGCCGACCGGCGTGATGAACAGCAAGAACGCGACCAGGAGCCACCACCAGGACACCGTCGGCGCCCATGGCACGTCGGCGAACCACGACATGACGTTGGCGAGAATGCCGAGCCAGGTGACCCACTGCAGGCCGGTAAGCGTGGTCAGTGGCACCGTTGCGGCGATCTGGATCCACTGAGACCGGCGCGGCGTCGGGATCACTTCACGCGGCACGACGTCGACCGGCGGTGCGAGGTCGTCGAGCATGCGGGCAAGTGAGCCGAGCCGCGGATGGTCGTACAACTGCGCGACGGTGACCTCGGGAAAACGCTGACGAAGCGCTGTCACCAACTGCGCGGCGGACAACGATCCGCCACCGTTCTGGAAGAAGTCGGCGTTTTCGTCGGAGACCTGCGCGCCGAGAATTTCGGTCCACAGTTCGGCAACCCATCCTGCGGTTCCGCCGAGCTCCGACTGTTCGCCCATGCCGGGAAGTGGCCACGGGAGCGCGTTTCGATCCACCTTGCCCGACGTCCGCGTCGGTAGCTCGTCGACGAGGGTGAGCCGCGGAACGAGCGCCGACGGAAGTTGCTGGGCGAGCACCGTGCGCGCGGCGTCGAGATCGAAGTTCGGGTCGGTGCTGGACAGGTAACCGATGAGTACGGAGTTGCCCGCGCCGGTGGTGCGGATTGCCGCAGCAGCGCCGGCGACACCGGGGAGGGCCTGTAGCGCGTTGTCGATCTCGCCGAGTTCGATGCGTCGCCCGCCGAGCTTGATCTGATCGTCGGCGCGGCCCTGGAAAAGTAGACCCTCGAGCTGGAGTTCGACGAGGTCTCCGCTGCGGTACGCGCGCTCCCAGCCGAGCGTGGGCATGGGCGCGTACTTTTCGGCGTCCTTCTCGGGGTCTAGGTAGCGGGCGAGTCCGACACCCCCGATCACCAGTTCACCGACTTCGCCGACGGCTACGGGATTGCCTGCAGCATCGACGACTGCGAGATCCCAGCCGTCGAGCGGTAGCCCGATGCGCACCGGACCCTTGCCGTCCATGATCGATGCGCAGGCGACGACGGTCGCCTCGGTCGGACCGTAGGTGTTCCACACTTCACGCCCGTCCACGGCGAGACGCTCGGCCAACTCGGGCGGGCAGGCCTCGCCGCCGAAGATGAGCAACCGGACTGCTTCGAGGGCAACGGCAGGCCACAGGGCCGCCAGAGTGGGAACCGTCGATACGACGGTGATGTCGCGCGAGACGAGCCACGGACCCAGGTCCAGGCCGCTGCGCACGAGCGATCGCGGCGCGGGCACCAGTGCGGCGCCGTGACGCCAGGCGAGCCACATTTCCTCGCACGACGCGTCGAACGCCACGGACAGACCCGCCAGCACACGATCGCCGGGGCCGAGTGGATCGTCCTGCATGAACATGCGCGCTTCTGCATCGACGAAGGCCGCCGCGCTGCGGTGGCTCACGGCCACCCCCTTCGGGGTCCCGGTCGAACCGGAAGTGAAGATGATCCAGGCGTCGTCCTCGGTTGTCGGGGCGCCGACGTCCGAGGCGGGTGCTGTGTTCTTTTCGGCTGTACCGGCAACGATTCCGTTCGCGGTCACCACCGCAGTGACCTTGGCCTCGCCGAATACGAGTTCGGCGCGCTCGTCCGGGTCGTCTGCGTCGACGGGCACGTAGGCCGCGCCCGCGTTGAGAATCGACAGGATGGCGACGTACAGGGCGAAGGATCCCGAAGGCATTCGGATTCCGACGCGATCGCCGCGGCGAACACCGGCCCGATACAGCCACTGTGATCCCTCGTCGATATCTACGAGTAATTCGCTGTAGGACACCGCGACCGTGCCGTCGTCGATTGCGGGTGCGTCAGGGTATTGCTCTGCTGTGGCGCGGAGAATATCGATGAGCGTGCGCTGCTCGGGCGCGTGCTCGGAGCGCAAGAAGTCGGGGGGTACGTCGTTCGAAGGCAGTTCGGGGGCCGAATCCGATTGTGGTTGCACAGAAAACGGGGTGTCCTTCTTCTCGTTGGTTGCCGAATTGCGAGTGAACCTCGATGGTCGTTATCTCATGTTCGGGTGGCCGGAAGGTGAACGGAGGGATGGATCGTTGAGGCTCGACACCGCGCGAATTCTACTCGGGATACGGCCTCGGAGCGGCTGGAGACGCGATTTCCTACCGGAGGGGTTGACAACGTCGCAGACCGTTTGCCATCCTCTTCACAGGTCATGAGTACCAGCATCGAGCCCCGGCTTGCTGGTCGGCAACCCTCCTCCGCGGTGGGGTGCTCCGGGTGACGACCTGGCTGACGCCGGAATACCGGCGCGGCAAGCGCGGACTCGATCGTCCTTCTTCGATATTTCGGGTCCCTTGATGTACAAGGGGATATTTGTCATGACTGCTGTTCTCGAAAGCTCGTGCGCACCGTTCGCCGTGGTCAGTGGGGCAGACCTTCAGGTCCCGCTGGTCGACGGCACCACCTGCGCTTATGCGAATTTCGACTACGCCGCCAGTGCTCCTGCTCTAGCCGCGGTGACCGATCGGATCATCGAGTTGCTGCCCTACTACTCGAGTGTGCACCGCGGCGCGGGTTACGCCTCGCGCGTGTCGACGGCGGCGTACGAGAAGGCTCGCACGACTGTGTCGAATTTTGTAGTTGCACAGAGTGATTCGGTGACGATCTTCACCAGGAACACCACCGACTCGCTCAATCTGCTGGCGCAGTGCGTGCCCGGTGAGACAGTCGTCCTCGACATCGAGCACCACGCAAATCTATTGCCATGGCGGGACCGACGTGTCGTCGTTGCCGCCGACACCCTCGCGGAGACAGTGGCGCGCATCGAGGTCGAGCTCGCCACGAAACCTGCTGCGTTGCTTGCCATCACGGGCGCCTCGAATGTCACCGGTGAGGTGTTGCCCATTCGTGAACTCGCAAATCTGGCTCATCGGTACGGTGCACGCATACTCGTCGACGGCGCCCAGTTGGTACCGCATCGGCGGGTCGACATCAGCGACCTCGGCATCGACTACCTCGCCTTCTCCGGCCACAAGCTGTACGCCCCGCACGGCGCAGGTGTGCTCGTGGGTCGTCGCGATTGGCTCGATGCGGCTCAGCCGTACCTTGCGGGTGGCGGTGCTGTGCACAGTGTGAGCGTGGAATCCACTACCTGGGCGCGCTCGCCTGCGCGTCACGAAGCCGGCACGCCCAACGTCCTCGGCGTCGCCGCAGTGGCTGCGGCGTGCGAGGCGCTCACCGAGCACGAGAGGTTGGGATCCGTCGAGCACGAGCGTGCTTTGTCGGACCGATTGCGCGCCGGACTGACGGCAACCCCCGGCGTGCGCTTGCTCGAAGTGTGGACCGACTCTCCGGATACTGTGGGGATCGTCACATTCACGATCGACGGCTTCGGCCCCGGTGAGATCGCTGCCTACCTGTCGGCCGAGCATGGCATCGGTGTTCGAGACGGCAAATTCTGTGCGCACCCGCTTCTTGCGCGCCTCGGACATCCCGACGGGGCAGTGCGTGCGAGCCTCGGTCTGGGAAGCTCCAGCGCCGACGTCGATCGCCTGCTCGAAGCCATAACCAGGCTCGTGTACGAGGGTGCTTCGTGGACGTACGAGGAGAAAGAAGGATGGTGGAACCCGGTGCCAGATCCGCGTCCCTTCCCCGATCTCGTAGACGGGAAGGCAGGAGTCGGATCTCCCTGTGTTCCTGCCACGGTGCCGGTGAGTGCCCTCGGGGAGCCAGGTGCCGCTGAGTGGGACGAATCCCCATCGCCGGCTGAAGCGGTTAGCATCGGGATATGACAGCAATTGTCTTGTGGCGCAACCGTCGCTGGTACGACAGGTACGTCGATTTGTGCCGGACATCGTCCGGATCTTGTAGGCGCTCGGGTTAGACCCCATTCAGAAGCCGCATCCCTTGCCTCGTACGAAGGACACAATCGCATGTCGCACAGTTCAGATATCACCTCTGATCACCTCCACGCTCGCCCCATCCGGGTGGCCCTCGACCTGAATGGGCAGTGGACCGAGCTCACCGACTCGACTCCGACTTCGGAGATGGTGAGAATTCAGGCCGAAGACCTACGGGAAGCGCAGAATCTGCGTACTCGGCTACGCGCCGAGGCCGTCGAGTCGGGCAAGGTCGCCGACGATGTGGTCGTGTTCCTCGATATCGAGATTCACATTGCGGACGATGCGCGCACTGCCCGTCGAGAGTTTGCCGGACTCGACGCTCCGGTAGTTCCGGCCTCGATTCGTTATATCGGTACACCCGTCGGGCTGGCAGGTCTGATAGCCGATGTGAAAGCTGCTGACGTCGCCGATGGCGTCACCCTGATCTCGGTGGGTCCCCAAGAAGCGAATTTCGGCAAGGTCGCGTACGGCGTCGTGCCGTGGCTGGAAGATCGTGGCGTTGCGTTCTCGGCCTCGAACGTGGCGGGAGCCACCGGAGTTCGACCCGGCTCGCGAGTGCTCGCCTCGTAGCTCGCACTATTACTCGCGCCGCATCTGCCCTCAGGTCCCCGCGGCCTCTGCTGTCATGTCCCCGCGGCCTCTGCTGTCATGTCCCCGCAGCCTCTGCTGTCATGTCATGGACAGGGCAAGTCCGGCGGTGATGCGGAGCAGTTCCGAATAGGTCGTTCTGAAGATCGTGTTCGGATGCCCTGCAGCAGCCCATAATTCGGGGTATTCGGCCAATTGCTCGTCTATGTATGTGGGTAGATTCGTCGGGTGACCTACCGGTGCGATGCCTCCGATCGGTTGACCGGTGCAGTGCTTGACCAGATCGAGCGGAGCTTGCGACAACGTGCCCTCCAGTCGCTGGCCTGTCCGATCGAGGTTCACGCGGTGCGCACCGGAGACGAGCAGTAACACTGGGTCGTCGTCGAGCAGAAACACCAGGGACTTCACGATCGCGCCGACGTCGACGCCGAGAGATTCGGCGGCGGCGTCGGCGGTCACTGTCGGCACTGGCGCGGTGACGACCACCCCGTGATGTCCACGCGAGATCAGGACGTCCGCGACGTGGGCTGCGTTCGGGTGAAGAAGCCGGGGCATAGGGCAAGCGTATTGCCAATCGGCAGTCCGTGCTTCGTGCTAGGCGTGGACCGGGAGGTTTGCAGGTTTCTGTTGTGTGCGGTAGGTGAAGCCGAAGAACAGGGCGAGACCGACCACCGTGTAGAGGACGAGTGCCAGTGCGGGCTGCCCGAGGCCGTTGCCGGCGAAGTAGACAATGCTCCGAACGCCTTCGGTGCCGACTCCCGGTGTGATCCAGTGGCCGACGGCCGAATAGAACGCGGGAAGGATATTCGGACCGAATGCGCCTCCGGCGCTGGGGTTTCCGAGAATGACGAACACGATGATCGAGATCGGCACAGCGGCAACACCCACCGCAGCGCGTAGCCCGAGCGTGAACAGTGCCGTTGCCAGAACCACGGCCGTTCCCAGTAGCGCGAGTGGGAACCAGTGGCCGGTGAACGTTCCGAGAACATGCGTGGTGATGAACGCACCGAAGATGCCGGACAGGATCGAATAGCCGAGGAGTACCCCGAATTGAGTCGAAGCTTCGCGTAGCGACTTCGGTGCGCCGATGAGGAGTCCGATTGCCGCGGCGAGGAGGTACCCGCCGACTACCCAACCGACGGAGAGATAGAAGCCGGACAATCCGCGGTTGTCGTGGACGCCCACGGGAATGTCGTCGCGAACGACGAAGGTGCGGTTCTGGCTCTTGTCGATCTTGGTGAAGATCGCGTCGAGCGAGGTGGCAATGGAACTGCCTGCGGCGCTGGCGGTGATGAGTGTGTCCGTGCCCGTCGGGCTCAGAATGTAGGCGCCCAGCACCTCTCGGTTGCGGATCATCGCACGCGCGTCGCCCGTGCTGGCAGCGGTGCGGGCTTCGAGGGGAGTGCCTTCGATGGCGTTGAGCTTGTCGGCCGTATCGGCGTCCAGGCCGGCAGGGAGTCCTTGCGCGGCAACGATCACGATCGGAATTTCACGCGGGGTGGGCTGATGGAAAGCAGCTACGTAACTGAGGATGAAGCCGAGTTGGAGTATCAGCACTCCGGCCGCTAACCAGACAACCTTGCGCATGAATGTGAACTCCCCTGTCAAATGAATTGTCAATACCTAAGGTATTGAATACTCTAGGTATCGTGACGATAGACGGTCAAGAAGAGTGGTTGTCGACACACATGGCGTCGGCCAGGCCTGGGCGTGAGAACGTGCGTGAAAGGCTGCTCGACGCCGCAGCCGACGAGTTCACCGAACACGGATTCGCGGCAGCCAAACTCCAAGACATCGCCAGACGAGCCGGGTTCACCAAGGGCGCTGTCTACTCCAATTTCGAGTCCAAACAGGCGCTGTTCGCCGAGCTGCTCTCGCGCCGTTCGTTGGAACTCGCCGCACGAGTCGTCGACGACGTGTCCGACCTCGGCCCCGGCGACGCTGCCGGAGCGGGTGGTAGCGCCATCGCGTCGTGGATCGTCGCCGAGCCCCGGTGGCCACTGCTGGTGACCGAGTTCGGCATACATGCAGGTCGAGACCCGAAGTTGGCGGAGAGCTACCGACGCGAGCGTCGACTCCTACGAGAAGAACTCGCCACCCTGATCTCGACCAAAGCCGAGGTGTGGGGCGTAACGGACACCCTCGACGCGCGAGAAGTCGCGACGTCACTGATGGCACTGATCTCCGGACTGTCCGTCGAGCATTCCGTCGATCCAGACGAGATCGACGAACGAACGATCGGTGCAGCGATCACCGAACTCTTTGCAGGAGCGATCGCCCGGGCGACCGAGCAAGATTGAAGCGGATTTCATCGGGTACCCGACTTCACATGAGTGCTCAGAACCCCGACCCGAACGAAACCTCAGGATTGGAACCAGGCGGCGGTGTTCAGCCCGGAGATACGCCACCGGCGGAATCCAGCGTCGGTGGTCCGCAGCACGAACCGCCGCAACGAGGGTTGGCATTGCCTATCGTGTTTCTCGGGCTCATCGGGCTGGTGGTGATCATCGTCGCGGCTGGACTGATCGGTCGAATCTTCGGTCTCTACTAGATAGGTGAGAGCGGGCGGCCCGCTGGACTAGTTGGCGAGAGCTGGCGGCCCGCTAGGCTCAGCGGCATGAAGGAACAAACCTGGAACGCATTTTCCGTCGAAATCGCCGACCATGTGGCGGTAGTTACCCTGATCGGTCCCGGCAAAGGTAATGCGATGGGCCCGGACTTCTGGAACGAATGTCCACTGGTTTTCGCTCAGCTCGACGCTGATCCCGACGTACGCGCAATACTCCTCGTCGGCTCCGGCAAACACTTCACTTTCGGTCTCGACCTGGCAGCGATGGCAGGTGAGTTCGCGCCGCTGATGGCCGACAAGGCTCTCGCCGGTCCGCGCACCGCATTCCACAACACGATCAAGCGGATGCAGTTGGCCACCAACGCCGTTGCCGACTGCCGCAAGCCCGTCGTTGCAGCCGTGCACGGCTGGTGCATCGGCGGTGGCCTCGATCTCATCAGTGCCGCCGACATCAGGTACGCCAGCTCCGACGCCAAGTTCAGTGTTCGTGAAGTGCGGGTCGCCATCGTCGCCGACATGGGTTCGCTCGCGCGACTGCCCGCGATCATCGGCGACGGTCACCTTCGCGAACTCGCATTGACGGGAAAAGACATCGACTCCGCTCGCGCCGAGAAGATCGGACTGGTCAACGACGTGTTCGAGGACCACGACGCGCTGATCGCCGGTGCTCGGGCCACAGCAGCAGAGATTGCCGCCAACCCGCCTCTGGTGGTGCAGGGCGTCAAGGAGGTTCTGGACAACTCACGGGCAGCCGACGTCGACGCCAGCCTGCGATTCGTAGCTGCCTGGAACGCGGCCTTCCTCGCCTCGAACGATCTCACCGAGGCGATCACCGCAGTGTTCGAGAAGCGCCCGGCAGAGTTCTCCGGAAGCTGACCCACCGTGGATTACGCCGAAGAAATCGGTACCCAGCTGGTGCGTCTGCAGCGCGCACGGGACCGCAAGATTGCGCAGCTGACCGAAGAGTCCGGTGGCGTCGACGGAGCAGCATTCGTGTGCTTGTTTCGATTGCTTCGAGACGGCCCGATGAGGTCCAGTGAGTTGGCGGCACTGGTCAACTCGGACCCGTCGACGGTGAGCAGGCAGGTCGCCCAGCTCGTCGACCGTGGGCACGTCGAACGTGTTCGCGACGAGAGCGACGGTAGGGCGTTCGCACTCGCCGTCACAGAGTCCGGCAAGCAGGTAGTCCATCGAATTCAGCTGCGGCGGACCGCGCACATCGGCAAGATCATCGAAGACTGGTCGAACGACGACCGTGCGACGTTGGTCGAACTGCTGGACAGATTTCTGACCGATTACGAGCGATCCAAAGTGGAAACGTCCAAAGGCTCGTGACGGCAGAACCCCAGGTCGGTCATGTCTCCTCCTCCGGCTTCCCGGAGCGAGGCATGACGACCCGGCGTCAGCGCAGCGCGCTCTTGGGGTCGTTCCAGAGCTGATCGGTGAAGTCCTCCAGCGCAACTAGTACGACCGTGTCCTCGGCTCGGCGAAGGATCGACTTGCTGGCGCGAACCTGCACCACATCACCGGTCTTGTCGGTCATGCGCCACAGCGAATCGGCTCGCGTGGCAACCGTCGTCAGGAACATATCGGCGACGTTGACGCCCTCGGGGGCCTGATCGGGAAAGATGTCGTGCAAATGAAAGTCCGCACGAGCCGATTCCTCGGTGCCGAAGAGTTCGTCGAAGGCTTCGTTCGCAAACACGATTGCGCCACTGGGATCGACGGCAAGAATCGGTACGGGGATTCGGTCGAGAACGACCGTCACCGGTAGCTCCGGAAATTGTCCTGCATCGGAAACGAAGCTCGCTTGCCTGTTCTTACGACGCTCGCCCGTATCTCCTGCCGACGAATCGACGGAATTGCTTTCGCTCATAAATCTCCTCACTAGTGCGTCGATCGAACCATGATGTGCTGCGTACCCGCAGGGGAAGGGTGAACACTCCCCCTGCGGGTAACGAAGTGCGGAACTGCCGGTGTCGAAAAGTTGTCAGTGCGCCGGATTGTCTGCCAAGCGCTTGAACGATGCAGCGATTTCGGCTTCAGCCTCGGCCCGGCCTACCCAGTCCGCTGCTGTGACGTGCTTGTTCGGCTCGAGGTCCTTGTAGTGGACGAAGAAGTGCTTGATCGCGTCCAATTCGAATGTCGAGACATCACTGAGGTCCTGGATGTGGTCCCAGCGTGAGTCGCCTGCGGGCACACAGAGGACCTTGTCGTCGCCGCCGGCCTCGTCCACCATCTTGAACATTGCCACTGGGCGGGCTTCGACGACGACTCCGGGGAAAACGGATTCCGGGAGAAGGACGAAAGCATCGAGTGGATCGCCGTCCTCGCCGAGGGTGTTCTCGATGAAGCCGTAGTCGGCCGGGTAACCCATCGCCGTGTACAGGTAGCGGTCGAGGCGAATTCGACCGGAAACGTGGTCGATTTCGTACTTGTTTCGCTGACCCTTGGGGATCTCGATGGTGACGTCGAACGACACGTGCTGCCCTCGCTCTTCTTTGTTCTCGTCTTGCGTCTCGAGTGACGCACGATGGTGGCGGGGTCAGCGTACCGGACCCGAGGATACTGTTGGAGAAACTGGCAACGGGGAGAAGTACACACCGATGGAGGAATGTTGGCCAGGTTGACCAAGCGAAATCTCGGTCCCACCGCTGGAAGACGGCGACGAAGAACCCGCATTCTTCTGATTCTCGTTGCGGTGTCGGTCGTTGCGGCAGGCGGAACAGCACTTGCGGCCATCGTCCCGCACGGATCCGAGACGAACTCCGAGGTGTCGATCGCACCCGAGCCGGACCCGGTAACTCTCGTACCGTCCATCGCGCCGATGTCGGACATGTCACCTGCACCCTCCGTCCCAGGTATGGCGGCCGCGCTCGCGCCGGTGGTCGCATCACCTGATCTCGGCGCGTTCACCGGATCTGTGGCCGACGCCGTCACAGGGGAGGTGCTGTGGTCCTCGGGCCCGGACACCCCGATGACTCCCGCATCGACGACCAAGGTTTTGACTGCAGGCGCGGCGATGCTCGCGCTGTCACCGGAACATCGCGTCACGACCCGTGTGGTGAAGGGACAATCCGCTGGTGAGATCGTCATCGTGGCCGCAGGCGATCCGACGATCACTGCTCGGCCCCTGGGTAGCGAAAGCTTCTACTCAGGCTCGGCGCGTATAGACGATCTGGTGGAGCAGATATCCAAATCCGGTACGCCGGTCGACAGAATCGTCGTCGACACGTCCATCTACAGCGGTCCGACGATGGCACAGGGATGGTTTGCTCCTGACATCGCGGCCGGTTACATCACGCCTATCGAACCGATCATGATCGACGGTGGCAGATCGGATCCGCTGGAAGACGAGTCGCCCCGAAGCGTCGAACCGGCTCTCGATGCCGGTCGCGCGCTGGCCCGGGGCCTGGGGCTCGACCCGGCACGGGTGTCGATCGGTGCGGCGCCACCCGGTGCCGATCAGGTGGCCAGTGTCCAATCTGCACCTCTTCGTGATCGTCTCGGTCAGATGATGGGCCGTTCGGACAACGTCCTCGCAGAAGCCATCGGGCGCGAGATCGCCATCGAGACCAATGCGCAGGCTTCTTTCACCGGTGCGGTGGACTCGATCGAGCAGACACTGTTCGCCGCCGGGTACGACATGTCCGGACTCGAGCTGCACGATTCGAGCGGACTGTCGGTCGACGGGGTGATTCCGGCCAGACTGCTCGATCAAATATTGACTTCGGCCGCAGGATCGGGCAAACCCGAACTCCGCCCGATGCTCGACTACCTTCCTGTCGCCGGGTCCACCGGAACGCTGTCGGATCGATACGCCAGCGCCGAACGCGTCGGAGCAGGCTGGGTCAGGGCCAAGACCGGCACCTTGTCGGCCGCAAGTGCTCTCGCCGGGTACGTAGTGGACATGGAAGGCCGGACGTTGACGTTCGCGTTGATGTCCAACGACCGACCACCCGAAGTCAGCAGACCGGCGCTCGACGCGGTGGCGGCTACTCTCAGACTGTGTGGTTGCCGATGACGAACGACGCAGCGGACACCGAAGACAACGCAGCAGGCTTTCGTGGGTCCGTCGATTGGGCGCTGGCGGCGAAGACCGGTGCCAAATTGGCTCCGAAAGAACCGTCGATCTCCCGATACACCGCTGAAGCGGTCGTCGCCGAGTTGTCGGAGGCCTCGGTGCGTGCCGAAGGACCGGTACGTGAAACGACCGGTCTCGCCGACGGACTTCCGGTACCGCAGGCACTTGTCGTCGATCGGGCAGGGTGGATCGACGCAGCATCGGCATCGATGAAACACCTGACCGGCGACGCCGATGCAGAACCTCCGTCCGGCCTGCTCGGCGGTAAACCCGCGGGTCTGCAAGCAGGCGCGATGCTCGCGTTCCTGTCCAGCGCGATTCTCGGTCAGTACGACCCGTTCACCGGTGAGCACGGGACGCTTCTGCTCGTCGCACCGAATGTCGTCGCCGTCGAGCGGGCGTTGCGAGTGCCGCCCAGCGACTTCCGGCTGTGGGTATGCCTGCACGAGGTGACACATCGAGTTCAGTTCTCCTCGGCACCGTGGTTGGGCGACTACATGCGCAGTTCCGTCGCACTGTTGTCCGGTGGTGTCGACGAACCGATCGGTGAGTTCGCCACGAGGTTGACGAGCGCGCTGAAGAACCGTAAGCAGTCGAACAAAGCCGAGGACGCAGGCATCGTCGGGCTGCTGCGCGCAACGCAAGCCCCGGCCCAGCGGGAAGCGATCGATCGGCTCCTCGTGCTCGGGACGCTCCTCGAAGGTCACGCCGATCACGTCATGGACGCAGTCGGGCCGGCAGTGGTGCCCTCGGTCCTGCAGATCCGCCAGGCGTTCGAGCGCAGGCGTCGGCGAAAGACGAACCCACTCCAGCGCGTCATCAGAGCACTGCTCGGGATGGACGCGAAGATGGCGCAGTACGTGCGAGGCAAAGCGTTCGTCGACCACGTCGTCGGCAGGGTCGGCATGGAGCAGTTCAACATCATCTGGACCGACGCCGCCACGTTGCCGCTGCTCGACGAGATCGAGGACCCCGACCGGTGGATCGCCCGCGTACTTCGATGACGCGGCGTACCGGGGTGGCGCTGCCGGAGAAGCCTGCAATCCTCGAGCTGCGGCAGGCAGTTCGGCGGTGGCTCGCGTCGAGCCCGGGCCCAGTGGTCCTCGCACTGTCCGGCGGTGCCGATTCGCTTGCACTGACCGCTGCAGTGGCCGCGGAGGCCCCGGACGTCCGAGCACTCGTCGTCGACCACGGGCTACAACAGGGCTCGGCCACGGTGGCAGCAACGGCCGCAGCGACGGCACTGCAGCTGGGGTGCGTGGACGCGTCGGTGCTGACGGTGACCGTGGGCGGCTCGGGTGGAATGGAGGCCGCGGCCCGTCGCGCGCGATACGAGGCATTGGACCGCCACCGAGGCGACGCCACGGTCCTCCTCGCTCACACTCTCGACGATCAAGCGGAGACCGTTCTGCTCGGACTCTCGCGGGGCTCCGGGCCGCGATCGATCGCCGGTATGTCCGCGATCGATGGGCCGTGGGGCCGACCACTTCTGGGGGTTCGGCGAGCAGTGACCCGGCAAGCGTGCACCGAGTTGGGGTTGACGCCGTTCGAGGATCCGCACAACACCGACACCGATTTCACTCGCGTCCGGCTTCGACACGAGATTCTGCCGCTGCTCGAAGATGCGCTCGGTGGTGGCGTCGCAGCGGCTCTTGCTCGCACGGCTACGCAACTTCGTGAAGACCTCATGGTTCTCGACGCCATGGCCGAGACCCTGGTACGGGAGAACTTTGCCGAACCCGAAGTGGACGTGACGACCCTCACGTCGGTCCCCGCTGCGCTGCGTCGTCGGGCGTTGCGATTGTGGTTGCTGCGGAGTGGTGTGAAGGCGCTGTCGGACAAGCAGTTACGGCTGATCGACGATCTCGTCGGACATTGGCGTGGGCAGGGCGGGGTTGCCGTCCGTTCGGGAGCGTCCGACGCCAGGTTGGTGGTCGCGCGTCGACGTGGCAGTCTGGTGCTCGAGCAAGAGTGGAGCCTGTGAAACGGCGGTGCTTGAATCCGCAACAGTTGTGAAGGTACGAGAAACAATTGAAGGGAAGCGCCGTGTACGAGGGCGATATCGAATCGATTCTCATCTCCGAGGAGCAGATCAAGACTCGTACGATCGAGCTTGCCAACGAGATTGCCGAGCGCTATCCGGAGGGCGCGCCAGAAGGTGATCTTCTCCTGGTCGGTGTCCTCAAGGGTGCCGTGATGTTCATGACGGATTTTGCTCGCGCGCTCCCGATTCCGACTCAGCTCGAGTTCATGGCGGTCAGCTCGTACGGCTCGTCCACGTCCTCTTCCGGAGTGGTTCGGATTCTCAAGGACCTCGACCGCGACATCAGCGGCCGTCACGTACTCATCGTCGAGGACATCATCGATTCGGGTCTGACGCTGTCTTGGCTCATGCGCAACCTCGCCACTCGTAACCCGGCCTCGTTGTCGGTGGTGACACTGCTTCGCAAGCCCGACGCAATCAAGGTGGACATCGAGGTCGCGAACGTGGGTTTCGACATTCCCAACGAATTCGTCGTCGGATACGGACTCGACTACAACGAGCGATACCGCGATCTGCCGTACATCGGAACTCTTCACCCGAAGGTGTACGGCGGCTGAAACCGGCCTAGCGGGACCGGCGGGACACGACTCGCAGCAGCGCGTTCAGATCGCCCTCGATCAGCCGGAAAATCGAGTACGACGCGACGAATGCCAAAATTCCGCCCACGCAGACGACCCGTACGACGTCGATGATGTTGGGGATGTCCGAGGCAGGAACGAAGGTCAGGCCACCCACGGCGATCAGCGGAATCGACGCGGCGACGGTCAAAAATCCGACGCTACGGCGCTGCAACGTGTGCAGTCGTGAGGCGTCTCCGCTCCCTGCACGGCCGTAGGGAAGCAGCGACGGGTACAGGCATCGAACGGTGAACAGCGAGACCAGAAAGAACGGGTAGGCGGTTGCCATCGCGCCGCAGACTACGAGCGATGCGATGAAGTGCACGTACGCTTCGGTCGGCACCGAACCGGCGGCGAACTGCAGGGACACCGGAAATGCGATACCTGCGACGACCCACAGCCCAAGGCATACCGCGACCACTCGGCCCGCAACCGTGAGCGTGTCTGCTCTTGCTTGGGCCAATCGCTCTTCCGGAACAATTTTTCCGGTCCGCAATGCATGCGGAACTGCGAGAACTCGACGGCAGAACCAGAGAATCAACACCAATCCCAGGGGCCAGACCAGGCCGTTGATGGCCGTCGCGACGATCCCGAATCTCTCCTGCGCTGCCGGGGCGAGGTCGCTGATGATCAGTGCCTTGTTGTGCTGATAGTTGTAGACCGCAGCGACGGCATTGGGAACGCCGATTGCGAGGGTCATGATGGGAACCGTGTAGGGCCGAAGTCTCAGGCGGGCGCTGGTGGGCGGTGGGTCGACCAAATTACGTGCGCGTGCGTCGAGGCACAGGTCGAATTGTTGAGCCATTTCCTGGCCGGTGGCCCAGCGATCGTCCCGGTCGGGTGAGAGGCATTTGACGAGGATGCGTCGCAGCGTCGCGGGACAGTTTTCTGGCAGTTCGGACAGTGCCTGCGCGCCGACTCCGCCCCGGCGCGCCCCGAGCAGGCCGTCGATAGTCGTACGGTCACCCGCCGCGGAGTCGTCGGGGTCGGGGAACGGCTTGTGGCCGGTCAACAGTTCCCACAGCACGACCGCGAGCGAATACAGATCGCTGCGTGTGTCGAGATCTTCGGCGCGCCCTGGCCTGCCGGGATGGCAGGCCTCCAATTGTTCCGGCGACATGTAGCTCAGCGATCCACCGAAATAGGCGACTGGGCTGTCCCCTGCCACGGCGCCGCTGAAGCTGATGTTGAAGTCGGCCAGTTTGGGGACGCCCTCGGCAGTCAACAACACATTTGCCGGCTTGATATCGCGATGCAACACACCGCGTTCGCCTGCGTAATGCAGTGCATCCGCGAGTCGACGGCCGATCCACGCCACCGTCTCCGGCCATGACAGGGACGAAATCTGTTCGCGCACAGTCGAGTCGGTGGGGCGAAGGCCGCCTTTGTCGGCGAGCGAGGCGTCGACGCTGTCGAGAAGTAGTTGTCCGTCGCGGTCGACTTCTCGATTCGCCCGTACCCTTCCGAGCACATTGAGCAGCGTGCCTCCAGGCACGTACTGCATGTACAGCAGTCGCAGCCCGCGGTCCCGGAGGACACGTTGATCGAACACCCGAACGATGTAGTCGTGGTCGAGCTGTGCCAAAGTCTGCGGTTCGGTCCCTCGGTCCTCGGAAATCTTCACCGCCACGATTCGTTGCATCGAGCGCTGCCTGGACAGGAACACCCGTGCAAAAGCGCCACGGCCGAGGCCCATCAGCAAGTCGAAATCGTCCAACCGATCGCCGACGTCGAGGTCCTCGAGTTCGTCCTGGGATCCGGGGCGGGTCCATTCCAGTCCGGCGGATGCGGTTCCCGTCATGTCGACGGTCGTGGGTTCCACCTGGGTGGTATCGAGCTCCGACTCCGGCTCGGTCGAGGAAAGCTCGGTGGTTTCCCCTGGTACGACGTTGAGCAGTTCGGCCAGCGCCGCGGCCTGCACCGGATACTCCGCGACGTAGTGGGACGGCGATACCGAGTCCCCGCTCTGACGCCGCACGCAGAATTCCTCGTAGATCAATCCCACCGGGAGCAGAGCCTCGGCGAGGTCGAATTCCGTGCAGTAGTCCCGCAGTCGCTTGGGTGAGTGCGCACGTAACCAGCGCTCCTGGAGGTCGACCGAGATGAGCGCTACGAGCCACCGATGCCGCAGAGTTGTCGAATCGGGTAGGAATTCGGCAAGGTCGGGCGCCCGTGGATCAGCCGTCGAGGTACTCGTCCGCCATGCAGATCTCAGCAGCTCAGCTGCCGCGTCGGCGTGCTCTGGCACTGCCATGCCGTCCGGATAGGTTGTGACACCATCCGAATTCAGGGTGACTCTGTCCGAGCCCGGCTGCACTTTGACAGGATAGACCCTCCAGCGTCGTTGTCCTCTGCCGAAAGCGGTAGGTCCGGACAACAAGACTGTGGTGGGGAACCTGTGGGGCAGGGGAGACGTTGAAGGGGGAGATGCGTTGTGCAATGCAGCAGTGTTGCCGGCCCGTTTGTGCACGTGATGCACCTGGGGCAGTCGGTTGCCGTTCGCGGTAACCTGGATCATCCGGTGCGCGGCCGGAGTCTGCGTACTGGAGAAGACTGGAAAGGACGAGGCCGTCTCGGCTGAAGCTGTATGAATCGGAAGACAGTTATACGGAACCTGGCCATCGTTTTCGGCGTCCTGATGGTGATCGCTGCCTTCAGTTACTTCGGAAACGACACTCGCGGGTGGAAGACTGTCGACACGTCAGTGGCGATAGCGCAGCTCGATTCCAAGAACGTCGACACAGCTCAGATCGATGATCGTGAGCAGCAGATACGCCTCGACCTCAAGTCCGGTAGCGACGCAACCGACGGCGAGACGAAGATCCTCGCCAAGTACCCGACCTCAGCGTCGGAACAGATCTTCGACAAGGTCGGCCAGGACGGGCTGAAGAGCTACAACACCGTGGTGTCCCAGGACAGCTGGTTCAGCTCATTGCTGCTCTTCCTTCTCCCGATGATCATTCTGCTCGGCATCTTCGTGTTCTTCATGAGCCGTATGCAGGGCGGTGGTCGTGGTGGCGTGATGGGCTTCGGTAAGTCGAAAGCCAAGCAGCTCTCCAAGGACATGCCCAAGACGACGTTCCAGGACGTCGCAGGTGCCGACGAGGCCGTCGAAGAGCTGTACGAGATCAAGGATTTCCTCCAGAATCCGGCTCGCTACCAGGCACTCGGGGCGAAGATCCCGCGTGGCGTGCTGCTGTACGGCCCTCCCGGAACAGGCAAGACTCTCCTTGCACGAGCAGTTGCCGGTGAAGCCGGAGTGCCGTTCTTCACGATCTCCGGTTCGGACTTCGTCGAAATGTTCGTCGGCGTAGGTGCCTCTCGTGTGCGCGACCTGTTCGAACAGGCCAAGCAGAACAGCCCCTGCATCATTTTCGTGGACGAGATCGACGCCGTCGGACGCCAGCGTGGTGCGGGCATGGGCGGCGGCCACGACGAGCGCGAGCAGACCCTCAACCAGCTGCTGGTCGAAATGGACGGCTTCGGTGAGCGCACCGGGGTCATCCTCATCGCCGCCACCAACCGACCCGACATCCTCGATCCGGCTCTTCTACGTCCGGGTCGCTTCGACCGCCAGATCCCCGTCGGGGTCCCTGATCTCGCTGGTCGACGCGCAATCCTGGCCGTCCACTCGGCGGGCAAGCCGGTGGCACACGACGCCGATCTCGAAGGCCTCGCGAAACGCACGGTCGGTATGTCCGGTGCAGATCTGGCGAACGTCATCAACGAAGCAGCTCTACTGACAGCACGCGAGAACGGCACGGTCATCACCGAGGCCGCTCTCGAGGAGTCGGTGGATCGCGTCGTCGGTGGCCCCCGCCGCAAGAGCCGGATCATCAGTGAGCACGAGAAGAAGATCACCGCCTACCACGAGGGCGGGCACACGCTCGCGGCGTGGGCGATGCCCGATATCGAGCCCGTGTACAAGGTGACGATCCTCGCTCGCGGTAGAACCGGTGGCCACGCCATGACGGTGCCCGAGGACGACAAGGGCCTCATGACGCGGTCCGAGATGATTGCTCGTCTGGTCATGGCAATGGGTGGTCGCGCAGCCGAGGAACTCGTTTTCCACGAGCCGACCACCGGTGCGTCTTCCGATATCGACCAGGCCACCAAGATCGCGCGGGCAATGGTCACCGAATACGGCATGAGCAGCAAGCTCGGCGCAGTCCGCTACGGGCAGGAGCAGGGCGATCCGTTCCTCGGTCGCTCGATGGGCATGCAGTCCGACTTCTCGCACGAGGTCGCACGGGAGATCGACGAGGAAGTGCGCAATCTGATCGAAGCCGCGCACACCGAGGCGTGGGCCATCCTCAACGAATACCGCGACGTTCTCGATATTCTTGCAACGGAACTGCTCGAGCGCGAGACGCTCAAGCGCAAGGACCTCGAGAAGATCTTCCACAGTGTCGTCAAGCGTCCGCGCATCACACTGTTCAACGACTTCGGTGAGCGGATTCCCTCCGACAAGCCGCCGGTCAAAACACCACGCGAACTCGCTGCCGAGCGCGGTGAGCCCTGGCCGCCAGAGCCCGTCGCCCCGAAGGTTGTTCCACCACAACAGTTCCCGCAGCCGACATATGCAGGTTCGCCGCAGCTTTCCAAGGGCGGCCCGGGCAACTACAGCGGTGGTTACGCCAACGGTGCGCCTACAGCAGGTAACAACCCAGCAGGTAACAACCCAGCCGGCAACAATCCAGCTGGTAACAATGGCGGCAGCCCGTACAACGGTGGCACCCAGAACGGTGACACCCAGAACAGCAGCCCGTACAACGGCGGACCGTACAACGGGGGCGCGTACAACGGTGGTGCACCCACCACCGGAGCACACAATGACGGCGCGCCCTACAACGGTGGGTCGTATCGCAAGCCGGAGCCACCGAAGAGCTCGCGTCCCGACTACGGCGCTCCGGCCGGATGGTCCGCCCCCGGCTGGCCTCCGCGAGATCCGCTCGGTCCCGTTCCAGGTGGACCTCCGGCGGGCTATTCGGAGGGCAATCGCTACAACGACCCCTCCTATCAGCCGCCGCAATATCAGCCCCCGGAGTACCGCCAGCCCGACAACCGCCAGCCCGAATACCGGGAACCGGAGTCCCAGGGTCAGGAAGCCCCGCGATGGGATCCTTTGAACGGAGCCCTGCCAGATGAAGCCGTTCGCGGCGGTGGAAACGAAGAACCGAATCCACCCTGGGAGACCCCGAATCCGGACGGCGACCAGAACGAGGGCCCTCGCACGCAACGCTGGGAAGGTCCTAACGGACAGCACTAGTTCGGTCGGCCCGAGGTGCGGCCGGATAGGCTGACTGTCAAACCTCGGGGCATCGGCGCCCCGCAACCGGAGGTACAAGCTCAGTGTCAGTCAGGCAGATCGACCAAGACGGGGTAATACCCGGCGACGAGTTCGTCGCAGTGGCAACCGGAAACGCGTTCGATCAACCGCGCGCGGAGGCCGCAGTGCGCGAACTGCTCATTGCAGTCGGAGAAGACCCGGATCGGCCGGGGCTGCTCGAGACCCCCGCCCGCGTCGCACGCGCGTACAAGGAGATCTTCGGGGGCCTCTACACCGACCCGGACGATGTACTGAACACCACGTTCGACGAAGGCCACCAGGAATTGGTTCTCGTCCGCGACATCCCCATGTTCTCCACCTGCGAGCATCATCTCGTCTCGTTCCATGGAGTCGCGCACGTCGGGTACATCCCCGGTAGCAACGGCAAGGTGACAGGCCTCTCGAAGCTGGCACGAGTGGTAGACCTCTATGCCAAACGGCCACAGGTTCAGGAACGTCTGACCAGTCAGGTTGCCGACGCAGTGATGCGCAAGCTGAGCCCACGCGGCGCGATCGTCGTCATCGAGGCAGAGCACCTGTGCATGGCGATGCGTGGCATCCGCAAGCCCGGAGCGAGTACGACAACGTCGGCTGTGCGGGGCTTGTTCCAATCTTCTGCCGCGTCTCGGTCCGAAGCGTTGGATCTCATCCTGCGCAAATGACCTTGCCCGTCGCGCCCGTCGTCATGGGTGTCCTCAACGTGACCGCCGACTCGTTCTCCGACGGGGGGCGATACCTGAACGTCGACGCAGCAGTTGCACACGGAACGAAACTGCACCGCACAGGTGTCGACATCGTCGACGTCGGCGGTGAATCCACGCGTCCGGGTGCCGATCGGATCGACCCTGCCGTCGAGGCGCGCCGAGTTGTGCCCGTCATCGCAGAGCTGTCGGCGCGCGGCATCGCCACCAGCGTCGACACCATGCGGGCATCGGTAGCGGCGGCGGCCATCGAAGCAGGGGTATCGATCATCAACGATGTCTCCGGTGGCCGCGCAGATCCTGCGATGGCGTCGGTGGTCGCCGATGCCGGTCTGCCGTGGATCCTCATGCATTGGCGCTCGGCCGCCGATTACCTCCCCAAGGGCGCTGGCTCACATTACGACAGTGGCGCAGTCGCGCATTACGACGATGTCGTCGCCGATGTTCGACGGGAACTGCTCGAGCAAGTCGACCGTGCCGTAGCGGCTGGAGTGGATCCGGCTGCCATCATCCTCGATCCAGGTCTCGGTTTCGCGAAGAACGCCCAGCACAACTGGGAACTGCTGCGAGCGCTACCGGCGTTCGTCGAACTCGGCATGCCGATTCTGATCGGCGCGTCGCGTAAACGTTTTCTCGGCACACTTCTCGAATCCGACGGTGAACCGAGACCGCCCGACGGACGTGAGGTCGCAACCGCGGTCGTGTCCGCGCTTGCGGTCGCGAGAGGAGCATGGGGTGTTCGCGTCCACGACGCCCAGGCCTCATCGGACGCGGTAGCAGTGGTGAAAGCATGGCAGGGGCTGGCAAAATGAGTGATCGAATCGAGTTGCGCGGGTTGAAGATTCGCGGCAACCACGGAGTCTTCGACTTCGAGAAACGTGACGGTCAGGACTTCGTCGTCGACATCACCGTCTGGATGGATTTGCGCCCTGCTGCCGCGACGGACGATCTGGTGAACACGCTGCACTATGGCGAGCTTGCGGAAGCGGCAGCGGCGATCATCGCAGGTCCGTCGCGAGACCTCATCGAAACCGTCGCAGCCGAAATCGCCGACGGAGTCATGGCGGACACGCGCGTCGATGCAGTCGAGGTGGTGTTGCACAAACCGTCCGCGCCGATCCCACTCGCCTTCGACGATGTGGCTGTAGTTGCTTCGCGGAGTCGTCGGTGACGCGCGCGGTGCTGTCGATCGGCAGCAATGTCGGTGACTCGTATGCGCATCTGCGTTCGGTTACGTCCGCGCTCGGCGACCGCGTCGTTGCGGTGTCTTCGGTGTACTCGTCGGCGCCGTGGGGAGGCGTCGAACAACAGGACTTTCTCAATGCCGTCGTCGTAGCGGACGACGAACAACGGGGTCCGTACGACTGGCTCGAAGTTGCTCGTGAACTGGAAAAGGCAGCGGACCGCGTACGAGTCGAGCGTTGGGGACCGCGAAGTCTCGACGTCGACATCATCACGTGTGACGACATTTCCAGTAGCGATCCACAGCTGCTTCTTCCGCATCCTCGAGCACACCAGCGAGCATTCGTCCTGGTGCCTTGGCTCGAGGTCGACCCTGGGGCGTCGCTCGAAGTGTCGGGCGAGGCTCGGTCGGTGGGCGAATGGATCGAATCGTTGAGCGAGGAAGAACGGGCGGGCGTTCAGCGCACGGAGATGACACTGCACACACCGAACACCGCTCCATGACGGCCACGAGATTCAGAGATCTTGTCGGCCTCGCCGGATTTGCGGCTCTCGCAACCTGGCTGCTCGTGCGATCGTTCTACGGATCGCTACCACCGATTCATGTGTTCGCCGGCGCATCGCTCTACGTCGTCGCGATCGCCGAGACGGTGCTCGGCTTCGTGGTTCGATCGCGCATCGAGAAACTGCAGGTCGGCGACGGGCCGAGTCAGCTCCATCCGATCACCGCGGCCCGAGCGTTGGCCCTGGCCAAGGCATCTGCTCTGGTCGGTGCAGCAGCTGCCGGTGTGTGGCTGGGGTTCTTGCTCCACATCGTCCCGCTCGCGTCGTCGGTGCGCGCCGCGTCCTCGGATCGGGCAGGCGTCCTCGTCGGACTCGTCGCTGCATGTGCCCTGGTTGGTGCGGCGCTGTGGCTCGAGCGTTGCTGCAGGACGCCCACCGACTCCGGTGACAGGCCCGAACGGTGAAAGCATTTACCGTCCCCTGCGCCGGATCGTTATCACCGAAGTGGACAAGCGTAGTCCGGCTTCCCCGTTTGTCGACGGTTAGCCAGCTACCCTGGACGTCATGACCGAACCGACTCGCGCGAAAGCGTCACGCCGTCAACGGCGGAGTGCGAGCCAGCTTTTCATTGCAGCGCTGGTCGTATTCGGCATCATCGCCAGCATGTTGATGTTGTTCAGCGAAAATGTGCAGTGGCTACGTGTGGGCTTGGTCTCAGCGTTGTGGGCCGCGATCATCGGTGCGTTCGCGATGACGAAGTACCGCCGCGAAGCAGTGGCCGACCAAACCAGGGCCAAGGATCTTCAGACTGTGTACGAGCTCCAACTCGCCCGTGAGATTTCGGCTCGGCGGGAGTACGAACTGGGCGTCGAGTCTCGCGTACGGAGCGAGGTAGCCGTCGAGACCAGCGAGATCGCGGCACTTCGAGCCGAACTGGCTCACCTACGCAACAACCTGCAACTACTGTTCGACGGCAACCTGCCCACCGAACGGGTGGCGCTGCGGGCCGACGCGACGCGTGTGCAGGAGCTCGGCGGTCGCAGCTACGCCAGCTACCAGCCGGCACCTTCCGGCTTGTTCGTTCCCGGGAAATCTTCGCAGTCCTCTTCCCCGAGCGCCGAGGGCCCGAATGCCCCCGTGCCCGGACTTGGAACGCCGTACGACGAGCCCGTCACAGCCGAGACCTCGGTGCTCTATCCCGACGTCCCCATCGGTAGCGAGGACATGCCCAGCGCGGGTTCTGTGTCCAGCGGGGGCTATGTGCCGAGCAAGCCGGCCCCTACCGCAGAATCGCGATCACAGGGCAGCGGTCGACGCGTACCCACACCACCGCACGCCCCGGCTCCGCCGCATGTCCCGGCTCCGACATCTCCGCTGGTGAGTGAGCCTGTCGGCTATTCGTCCGATCGGTCGACGGCCGTCGAAGCAGAAGAACCGCTCGCGGCAGCCCAGGTTTCGGGCACGAGTTCGCAGCCGTATTCGGGCCAGTCGTATTCGAGCCAGCAGCCGTATGCGAGCCGGGTGTTCGAGCCGGAGGTTGTTCCGGAGTCGACGGAACAACCAGCACCGGTTCCCGAGCAAGCTGTGGCACCTGTGCCCGACTCGAACACCGAGGACGTGGAAAGTCACGGCGCTTCGGAGCCTGCTTCCGATCTTCCGAGGCGACGGCGTCGAGCCGAGCCGGACGGTGATGGCGCGGGTGCGCACTCCAATGGTCGTTCGGTGGCCGAGATCATGGCAGGAATGAAATCCAGTGACACCGAACCGAGCGCACGTCGTCATCGGCGCCGCGCCGACTGACCTGCTGACATCTCGTCCGAACGCCGGACGCGATACCGAAGGGTGAAATAGATCACTGCTCAGGCCGTGGCCCGAGGTATCCCGGTGCCGCTATCCTTCGTTCAGGACGTCTGGTACCCGCCGAGCGGGACTGGAACGAACGAGAGGAAGTTTCGGTGACCTCACCTGAGTTCAGGAGTGGTGCCCGCGGAATACCCCCAAGCTCTGCCGACCCGGCACCTGCGCGTTTGACCGTAGGTATCGTCTCCGCAGGACGGGTCGGTACCGCACTCGGCGAGGCTCTCGAGCGCGTCGGGCATGTCGTGTTCGGTTGTGCTGCAGTATCGGAAGAGTCCAAGGAGCGCGTACGTACGCGCCTGCCGGAGTCGCAGATATTGCCTGTCGACGAGGTTGCCAGGCGTGCCGAGTTGCTGATCCTCGCCGTTCCGGACAACGAGTTGGCATCCATCGCCGCGGGGTTGGCGGCAACCGGTGTCGTTGCCCGGGGAAAGCTCGTTGTGCACACCTCCGGCGCGAATGGCATCGGCATCCTCGCCCCGTTGACCGCGCAAGGTGCGATCCCGTTGGCCATTCACCCGGCCATGACGTTCACCGGCGGGCCCGAGGACACCGATCGCCTGGCTGCTGCATGCTTCGGAATCACCGCAGCGGACGAGATCGGCTATGCCGTCGCGCAAGCATTGGTTCTGGAACTCGGTGGTGAACCGGTTCATGTCGCCGAAGACAATCGCGCGCTCTATCACGCGGCGTTGGCTCACGGGGCCAATCACCTCGTCACTCTCGTTGCCGACGCCGTCGACGCGTTGCGAGTCGCACTCGACGGCCCAGGCTTTCCTGGGATCGATTCCGACCCCGAAGCAGCGCAGCGGGTCCTGGGTCCGCTCGTGCGCGCAGCGTTGGACAACGCGTTGCGGCACGGTCAGAGCGCTCTTACCGGGCCGGTGGCGCGCGGCGACGTTGCCGCCGTGCAGAAGCATCTGGACGTGCTCAGCGACGTCGATCCCGCGATTGCAGCGGGATACCGCGCGCTCTCGCTCAGATCTGCCCAACGCATGGGATCGAAGCCCGAACTCATCGAGATTCTGGAAGGCGAGTTATGACCCTGGCAGGTAGCTACAAGGCGGGGGAGTTGACAGTTCATCACGATCCGACTGTCGTCTCCGCGGTGTCGAAGGCACTGCGCGGTGTCGGAAGACAGATAGCGCTGGTGCCGACCATGGGTGCGCTGCACGCCGGGCACATCCATTTGGTTCGGCAGGCCAAACGCACCGGGGCAGTGGTGTTCGTGTCGATCTTCGTAAACCCCCTGCAGTTCGGCGAAGGGGAAGACCTCGACGCCTATCCACGCACCCTCGACGCGGACGTGGAGTTGCTGGCAAGTGAAGGAGTCGAGATCGTCTTCGCTCCCTCGGTGTCGGATATGTACCCGGCCGGGCCACGTACGACCGTTCTGCCCGGTCCGCTCGGCAGCGAGATGGAGGGTGCAAGCCGGCCGACGCACTTTGCCGGGATGCTCACCGTGGTGACCAAGCTGTTGCAGATCACCTCCCCGCATGCAGCGTTCTTCGGTGAGAAGGATTACCAGCAGTTGACGTTGATCCGACAGTTGGTGCGAGATCTGAACTTCGACGTGAAGATCTTCGGTGTCCCCACCGTGCGCGAGCAGGACGGTCTCGCGTTGTCTTCTCGCAATCGCTATCTCGACGATGCCCAGCGTTCGGCGGCGATGGCGTTGTCGGCGGCATTGGTAGCCGGGGCTCACGCCGCGGCGGGCGGAGCCGAAGTGATTCTGGCTACGGCCGGCGAAGTGCTCGCGGCGGTGCCCGAGGTGAAGGTGGACTATCTCGAACTTCGAGGTGTCGATCTCGGACCTGCTCCCGAGCGAGGCGACGGTCGTCTTCTCGTGGCAGCGACGCTCGGCACCACCCGACTCATCGACAACGTCGGTGTCGCTGTCGGGACCGGCTTTCTCGAATACCCCGACGACCCGAAGAATTGAAGGGATAGAACATGTTTCGCACAATGATGAAGTCCAAGATTCATCGCGCGACCGTAACCCACGCGGACCTGCACTACGTAGGTTCGGTGACCGTCGATCAGGACCTGATGGAGGCGGCCGATCTCCTCGAAGGTGAGCAGGTGACCATCGTCGACATCGACAACGGCGCACGGTTGGAAACCTATGTCATTACCGGTGAGCGTGGCAGCGGGGTGATCGGTATCAACGGTGCCGCAGCACATCTGGTCAATCCTGGTGATCTGGTCATTCTCATTGCCTACGGCGTGATGAACGAGCAGGAATGCAAGGACTACGCACCCCGAGTGGTGTTCGTCGACGAGAAGAACAAGCCCGTCGAACTCGGTAGTGACCCCGCATATGCACCCGAGGGCTCGGGCCTGATCACACCTCGCACGCTCCGTGCCGATTCCGTACTGGTGTAAAGATGTTGCTTGCGATCGACATTCGCAACACATCGATGACGCTCGGCCTGTTCAGTGGCAGTGGTGATCACGCGAAGTTGTTGCGTGATTGGCGGATGCGTACGGATTCGCGAATAACGGCAGACGAACTCGCATTGATGCTCCGCGGTCTTCTCGGCGACGACGTCGACCAGATCACCGGCGTTAGTGCACTGTCGACCGTCCCTTCGGTGCTGCGGGAAGTGCGGACGATGCTGACCCGTTACTGGGAGCACATTCCGCACGTCGTCGTCGAACCTGGTGTGCGAACAGGTGTTCCGCTGTTGGTCGACAATCCCAAGGAAGTCGGCGCCGATCGGATCGTCAACACCCTTGCTGCGCACGATTTGTACGGTAGCGCCTGCATCGTGGTCGACTTCGGCACCACGACCTGTGTCGACGTCGTCTCTGCCAAAGGCGAATTCCTCGGCGGTGCCATTGCGCCCGGGTTGGAGATCTCCACTGCAGCAATGTCTTCCAGGTCGGCGGCTTTACGGGAGATCGAATTGGTGCGGCCCCGATCGGTGGTCGGGAAGAATACCGTCGAATGCATGCAGTCCGGTGCCGTGTTCGGGTTCGCCGGATTGGTCGATGGATTGATCGCCCGCATCCGTCGTGAACTCGCCGACTTCTCCGGTGCGGACGTGGCCGTGATCGGTACCGGTGCCAGTGCCCCGCTCATCATGGGGGAGAGCAGTGCAATCGAGCATCATGAGCCCGACCTGACGCTCGAGGGCCTGCGACTGGTCTACGAGCGCAATCTTGCGAAACGACGCATGCGCTAGCGCTAGCGGGCGGCGTGTGTAACAATCTTTCTCGTGATGACGTGCATGGGACCCCAGGAGTGTTGTCGAGGCTGATCGCTGCCTCGTTCGAACATCGACTCTGGAGTACTCCCCGTGCTTTCCACACCTGTCTTTATTTCCCAACCGGTGCGCTCTTTATCCAGCCGCGCCCGTACCGCGCCTCAACTTTCTCTACCTACTCGGCTCAGGCCACACGACCTGCTGCGCATCACCGACCAGGGCGCTTCGGACATCCTGGACGGCCGATTCGACGACATCCTGCCCGAGAGCGGTCTCTGGCCGACCGAAGAACGCTGGGCGACTCGTTTGCACGCCGACGACGACTTGGACGTCTGGCTCATCAGCTGGGTACCGGACAGGTCCACCGAGCTTCATGATCACGCGGGCTCGATCGGCGCCCTGACTGTACTCAGTGGCTCCCTCGTCGAATCTCGTTGGGCTGGAAATGAACTGAAGAGCCGGAACCTCGATGCTGGGGATCAAGCGTCGTTCCCGCTCGGGTGGGTCCACGACGTCGTGCACGCACCGGACACCACCGCGCCCGGTCCGACCCTCAGCGTTCACGCGTACTCGCCACCGCTGACAGCAATGTCCTACTACGAAGTCACCGAGCACTCCTCGCTCCGAAGAACCCGTACCGAGCTGACCGACGAACCCGAAGGTGCATCGAAATGACGATCGTCGAAATGTTGGATCAGGCGCGCAGCCGCATCGAGCGCACCACCGTCTTCGAGCTGCGCGACGCGATTGCGCGTGGTGCCGTCGTCGTCGACATTCGGCCTCAGGCCCAACGTGCCGTCGAGGGCACGCTGCCCGGCGCGCTTGCCATCGAGCGCAACGTGCTGGAGTGGCGTCTGGATCCGACGAGTGATGCCAGGCTCGCTGTCGCAGTCGATCACGACGTCGAGTGGATCGTCATCTGCTCCGAGGGCTACACCTCCAGCCTTGCCGCGGCGTCGTTGCAGGATTTGGGGCTCAAGAAGGCCAGCGACCTCGTCGGCGGATATCAGGCACTGAAGTCGGCCGGGCTGCTCGGCGTGCTGGCCAAGGCCAAGCACACCGTCCGTGAGGCAAAGGCCGTCAGTGCGCACTGATTCTCCTGTTGTGGGGTTCGACAGATAAAGTGTGCGTCTGTGACTGATTCAGCTTCCTCCACCGCCGACGACACTCCGGAACAGATTCGGATCCGTCGCGCCAAGCGGGACCGGTTGCTCGAACAGGGACGTGAGGCGTACCCAGTGTCCGTGGCACGGACGCACACGTTGCTCGAGATTCGCGACCGGTACTCCAACCTCGAAGCCGACGCGAAGACGGGCGTGCTCGTCGGAGTCGCCGGCCGCGTCATTTTCGTCCGCAACACCGGCAAGTTGTGTTTTGCCACTCTCCAGGAAGGCGACGGAACTCAACTCCAGGCAATGATCAGCCTCGCGGGTGTCGGTGAGGACGCCTTGGCTGCATGGAAGTCGGACGTCGATCTCGGTGACTTCGTCTTCGTACACGGTGAGGTCATCAGCTCCCGTCGCGGCGAGCTCAGCGTGATGGCCGATTCGTGGGAGATCGCGTCGAAGGCTCTCCGGCCGCTCCCGGTGGCGCACAAGGAACTGAACGAAGAGACGCGTATCCGGCAGCGATACCTGGATCTGATCACGCGCCCGGAAGCACGCGCGGTCGCTCGCAAGCGCATCGCCGTCGTACGAGAACTGCGCAACGCACTGGAGCGACGGGGCTTCCTCGAAGTCGAGACCCCGATGCTGCAGACCTTGCATGGTGGCGCTGCCGCTCGCCCCTTCGTCACTCATTCCAATGCACTCGATACCGACCTGTTTCTGCGCATCGCACCCGAACTGTTTCTCAAGCGCTGCGTCGTGGGCGGCATCGAGAAGGTTTTCGAGATCAACCGCAACTTCCGTAACGAAGGCGCAGACTCCTCGCACTCTCCTGAATTCGCGATGCTCGAAACCTACGAGGCGTACGGAACCTACGACGACTCGGCGAAGATGACCCGTGAGCTCATCCAAGAGGTTGCCGAGGCCGCGCTCGGAACGCAGGTGATCCTGCTGCCCGACGGCACGACCTACGACATGAGCGGTGAGTGGACGACACTCAAGATGTACCCGTCCCTGTCGGAGGCACTCGGAATCGTCGTGACGCCCGATACCACGGTCGAGGAACTCTTGGCCCTCGCCGAGAAGATCGGGGTCGACGTGCCACTCAAGGACGGCAAGTCGATCTACGGTCACGGCAAGCTCGTGGAGGAGTTGTGGGAGAACCAGATCGGTAACGATTTGTTCGCGCCGACCTTCGTTCGCGACTTCCCCGTCGAGACGTCTCCGCTGACTCGTCAGCACCGAAGCAAGCCGGGCGTCACCGAGAAGTGGGATCTGTACATCCGCGGGTTCGAACTGGCGACGGGTTACTCCGAACTGGTCGACCCGGTCATCCAGCGGGAGCGTTTCGAAGATCAAGCACGTCAGGCTGCGGCCGGCGACGACGAGGCCATGGTTCTCGACGAGGACTTCCTGGCCGCGATGGAGCAGGGCATGCCTCCGACCACGGGCACAGGTATGGGAATCGACAGGCTCCTCATGGCGCTGACAGGGCTAGGTATCCGAGAGACGATTCTGTTTCCGATCGTGAAGCCGTCTCAGGGCTGACTTGCGAGCAAAGTTTATTGTTCGCCAACAGCGGACACTCGAGGGGAAACGAATTGCCCCGACGGTGCGTTATGAACAGTAAGCAGGCACATAGGTCCGTCGCTACAGATCAGAGATGACCTGTAGAGGGGGTCGAGGGTCGGCAAGTGAACCTTCGGCCAACTAGAGTAAGGCTGGAGGCGTGGATGCCTTTCGGCATCTACGTGAGACTTACCTTCAAATGCCGGCGAACCCGATTACCAAATACCGTGGTGCTAGAAGACCTGGTGGGCGGAGTGCTACCACCCACCGAGAAGTGAGGGAGAGCGATGTTCGAGAGGTTCACCGATCGCGCGCGGCGTGTTGTCGTCCTGGCTCAAGAAGAAGCCCGGATGCTCAACCACAACTACATCGGCACGGAACACATCCTGCTCGGACTCATCCACGAGGGTGAGGGCGTCGCAGCGAAGTCTCTGGAGTCGCTGGGTATCTCCCTTGAAGGAGTCCGCAGCCAGGTCGAGGAGATCATCGGTCAGGGCCAGCAGGCTCCGTCCGGTCATATTCCGTTCACCCCGCGCGCCAAGAAAGTACTCGAGCTCAGTCTGCGTGAAGCGCTGCAGCTCGGCCACAACTACATCGGCACCGAGCACATACTGCTGGGTCTGATCCGCGAAGGCGAAGGCGTCGCGGCTCAGGTACTGGTCAAGCTCGGAGCCGACCTCAACCGGGTGCGTCAGCAGGTTATCCAGCTGCTCTCCGGTTACCAGGGCAAGGAGCCGTCCGAGAGCGGTAGCGGACGCGGCGATGCAGGTACGCCGTCGACGTCGCTGGTTCTCGATCAGTTCGGTCGCAACCTGACCCAGGCTGCACTCGAAGGCAAATTGGACCCGGTCATCGGTCGCGCGAAGGAAATCGAGCGCGTCATGCAGGTGCTGAGCCGTCGTACGAAGAACAACCCTGTTCTCATCGGTGAGCCCGGTGTGGGTAAGACCGCTGTTGTCGAGGGCCTGGCTCAGGCGATCGTCAACGGTGAGGTCCCCGAGACACTCAAGGACAAGCAGCTCTACTCCCTCGACCTCGGTTCGTTGGTTGCCGGTAGCCGGTACCGCGGTGACTTCGAAGAGCGCCTGAAGAAGGTCCTCAAGGAGATCAACACCCGCGGCGACATCATCCTGTTCATCGACGAGCTTCACACTCTCGTCGGCGCAGGCGCGGCCGAGGGCGCTATCGACGCGGCTTCGATCCTCAAGCCGAAGCTCGCTCGCGGTGAGCTGCAGACCATCGGTGCCACCACTCTCGACGAGTACCGAAAGTACATCGAGAAGGATGCCGCTCTCGAGCGTCGTTTCCAGCCGGTCCAGGTCGGTGAGCCGAACGTCGAGCACACCATCGAGATCCTCAAGGGTCTTCGCGATCGGTACGAGGCACACCACCGCGTCTCGATCACCGACGGTGCTCTCGTCGCAGCTGCCACGTTGGCCGATCGTTACATCAACGATCGATTCCTGCCGGACAAGGCGATCGACCTGATCGACGAGGCGGGCGCGCGGATGCGCATCCGTCGAATGACTGCTCCACCAGACCTGCGTGAGTTCGACGACAAGATCGCCGACGCACGTCGGGAGAAGGAGTCCGCGATCGACGCGCAGGACTTCGAGAAGGCCGCGAACCTGCGCGACAAGGAGAAGCAGCTCGTCTCCCAGCGTGCCGAGCGCGAGAAGCAGTGGCGTAGCGGTGACCTCGACGTAGTAGCCGAGGTCGACGAAAACGAGATCGCCGAGGTCCTCGGAAACTGGACCGGTATCCCCGTGTTCAAGCTCACCGAGGAAGAGACCACTCGTCTGCTCCGCATGGAAGATGAACTGCACAAGCGGATCATCGGCCAGGTAGAGGCAGTCAAGGCCGTCTCGAAGGCAATCCGTCGTACTCGTGCAGGACTGAAGGATCCGAAGCGTCCGTCGGGCTCGTTCATCTTCGCCGGCCCGTCCGGTGTCGGTAAGACCGAACTGTCGAAGGCGCTGGCGAACTTCCTGTTCGGAGAGGACGACGCCCTCATCCAGATCGACATGGGCGAGTTCCACGATCGCTTCACCGCGTCGCGGCTGTTCGGTGCTCCTCCCGGCTACGTCGGGTACGAAGAGGGCGGCCAGCTCACCGAAAAGGTTCGCCGCAAGCCGTTCTCCGTCGTCCTGTTCGACGAGATCGAGAAGGCACACCAGGAGATCTACAACACGCTCCTGCAGGTGCTCGAAGATGGCCGTCTCACCGACGGCCAGGGACGCACGGTCGACTTCAAGAACACCGTGCTGATCTTCACCTCGAACCTCGGTACCGCGGACATCTCGAAGGCAGTCGGACTCGGCTTCTCCTCGGGTGAAGGCACCGGATCGAACTACGAGCGGATGAAGCTCAAGGTCAACGACGAGCTGAAGAAGCACTTCCGCCCGGAGTTCCTCAACCGTATCGACGACATCGTCGTGTTCCACCAGCTCACCAAGGACGAGATCGTCCAGATGGTCGACCTCATGCTCAACCGGGTCGAAGGTGCGCTCAAGAACAAGGACATGTCGCTCGAGGTCACCGAGAAGGCCAAGTCCCTGCTGGCCAAGCGTGGATTCGACCCGGTACTGGGTGCGCGGCCGCTGCGTCGCACCATCCAGCGCGAGATCGAGGACGCGTTGTCGGAGAAGATCCTGTTCGGCGAGGTCGAAGCCGGCCAGATCATCCTGGTCGACGTCGAGAACTGGGACGGCGAAGGCTCGGGCGAGGACGCGAAGTTCACGTTCCGCGGCGAGAAGAAGCCGATCAGTGTTCCTGACGAACTGCCTGTCGACCTGGCCAAGGCCACCGGCGACAGCGATAGCGACTAGTCAGTAGTTTTGGCTCAGTAGTTTCGACTCAGCGGGCCGTGCTCCGAAAGGGGTGCGGCCCGCTTCGTCGTCTGTGGGCTGGGTGGTTGCCCGCCCCGCCCCGCCGCTTCGCCCGCCCACCCCCGCTTCGCCCGCCCACCCCCGCTTCGCCCGCCCACCCCCGCTTCAATGGTCCATTCATACGATCTGATGTCTTCGATGTGACATTCAAGCGGCGGCCGAACCGACAGATTCGCACGCAGGGGGTGAGGTGGAGAACGCAACGCTGGGTTCTACTGAATGTGTGACTACTCTCGACAGGCACACAGCGCCCGCGCGGGCCAGCTTGGTTCTGTTCGTCCTCATCCTTGTTGCTTCCGTCGCAAACCTGAATTTGGCGGTCGCAAACGTCGCACTGCCGGAAATCGGTAGAGACTTCGACGCCAGTCAGACGCAGCTCAATCTGATCGCGGTCGCGTATTCGCTCGGCCTCGCTGGTTCGGTCCTCTATCTCGGTGCTCTCGGGGACCGCTATGGGCGCAAACTGTTGTTGATTCTTGGAATGGGGCTGTCGATCCCAGCCTGTGTCATCGCCGGTTTCGCTCCCAATTTCGAGATCCTGTTCGGTGCGAGGTTGCTCGGTGGCGTGGCCGCAGGCATGGCCTACCCGACGACCCTGGCGCTGATCACTGCGTTGTGGTCCGGCGCTCCACGGACGAAAGCGATCGCGTTGTGGTCGGCTCTCGGCGGTGCCATGTCCGCGCTGGGACCACTGTTGTCCGGGGTGTTGCTCGAGAAGTTCCAATGGGGTTCGGTCTTCCTGGTGACGTCGCCGCTGGCGTTACTCGCCCTGGTCTTGGCAGCTGCTTTTGTGCCTGGGCATGTGAACGAAACAACCGATCCGGTGGACAATCTCGGCGGAATCGTATCGGTCGTGTTTATTGCGGCGCTGGTACTGAGCATCAATTTTGCTCCGGTGAGCGGGATGGGAACCGTCGCTATCGGGCTGGGTGCGATCGCTTTCGCAGCTGGGGCGGTATTTCTCCTCCGGCAGAGCCGCACGTCGTTCCCGCTGTTCGATCTGAAGATCGCTCGGCGGAGGATATTCTGGGTCGCGGCCCTGGCTGGGATCATCGTGTTCGGTTCGCTGCTGGGTGTCATCTTCGTCGGTCAACAGTTTCTGCAGAACGTTCTCGGCTACTCGACGCTTTCCGCCGGCGCGGCGACGTTACCTGCGGCCCTCGCGATGGTGCTGGTGGCTCCGCAGTCGGCGAAGTTGGTGGAGCATCGGGGGTCGCGATTCACCTTGCTGCTCGGTTACCTCTTCATCGTTCTCGGACTGGTGCTCGCTTGGCTGACATGGAAGGAAGACGTCTCCTATCCCGTGGTGGCGATCAGTTACGTGATGCTCGGAATCGGAGTCGGCCTCGCAGGCACACCGGCCTCGCGTTCGTTGACCGGCTCGGTGCCGGTCGCTCGCGCCGGCATGGCGTCGGGAACAGCGGATCTCCAACGCGATCTCGGCGGAGCAATCATGCAATCGATATTGGGTGCGCTGCTCACCGCTGGGTATGCGGCATCGTTGGCCTCGCAAATTTCGAGTTCGTCGGATGCGAGCAATATCAGCGCGGAAACCCAGTCGATTCTCACCAAGTCGTTCTCGTCGGCGACCGATTTGGCGAGCAGCTATCCGCAGTACGCCGATCAGATCATCGGCGCAGCCAAACAGGCTTTTCTCGACGGCGATCAAATGTCTTATGCCGCGGCGATAATCGTGGTTCTGGTCGGTACCGTACTGGTCTTCTTCGCTTTCCCGGGTCGTGACGAAGAGAAAAAGCTTCTCGCTCAATATCATTCGAACGACGCGGGTCGATCTGCAACGCCGATCGACTAACCCGGTTAGCCTGGGATTCTCCGGGCTCATCCGAGCCTGCATCGAACGAGGAGTCGAAAAGCGATGCCTACACGCACTTCACGCACGGCCTGGAACGGAACCTTGGAGAAAGGGTCGGGTCAGGTCGAGTTGTCCAGTTCGGGTGCTGCGACATTCGATGTGTCCTTCCCCAAGCGCGCGGCCGAGAACGCCGATGGCACGACGAGTCCGGAGGAGCTCATCGCTGCAGCGCATTCGGCTTGTTATGCGATGCAACTGTCGGCCGTGATCGCCGAGGCGGGCGGCACTCCGCAGAGCCTCGACGTGACTGCCGAGGTCTCGCTGGGACCGGATACACCGGGCTTCAAGCTCACCGGGATCAAGCTCACCGTCCGAGCCGAGGTCGACGGTCTCGACGCCGACGGTTTTGCAAAGGCTGCGCAGTCCGCGAAGGAAACTTGTCCGGTTAGCAAGGCGCTGACCGGGGTCGACATCACTCTGGATGCTGCACTCGAATCCTGATTTCTATCGGCCTCCACCAAAGATGAGATCCAACCAATCCGCTGAGGTTCTCGCTCCGAATGTCCACTGTTGGACCGTTTCTACTCGGTGTCGGGCACGGCTGTAGTCGGTGGACAAGGGGACGCTCTGAAAACAATGCGCTGGTCGTGGTTTTTGCTGCTGGGGTTGTCGGGCACGGGGTTGTACCTCCTACTGCCCGCAGGCCTTCCGCGCTCGATCGCTAATGGCGTGCTGATGGCGGTGGCATTGGCCTTCGTCGTCTTCGGCGCCCGGATGAATCGGTCGGTGAACGGCGTCAGCTGGACGCTGTGGGTAGTAGGCCTACTCGCGTGGGGTTTGGGCAATCTCGTCGGCGACCCGAACCACACGATGATGATGTCCTGGGCAGATGTTCTTTGGGTCGGCGGCCATCTGGCCCTCATCCTCGGGCTACTTCTGTTTCGGTTGGGCAACGCGCGGGCGTTCCGGGTGGAGGACATCCTCGAAGGAGCGATCGTCGCCATCGGTGTTGCACTGGCGACATGGATAGTTGTCATCTCGGCGCGAGTCGAAACAAGTCTGGACATGACGTCCTTCATCAATCACTGGCAGGCCATCGTCTACGCCGGAGCCGACGGTTTTCTCGTATCGCTGATGGTGATTCTGCTGCTCTCGAAAAGGGCACGGAAGGCACCGTTTGCACTGGCTGCGTGCGCATTTCTTTTCTTCTTCGCTGGTACCTGGATTTCGCGTGTCGCCGTCAGCGTCGAGGTGCGTGACTCCGCCATTGTCCAGGCCTGCTTGCTGACCGGCTTCGTCCTCGCGGGATCGGTGGCCCTGTATCCGCCTTCTCGTGCATGGAAACCCCGTCAGGGTCCCAAATCCCACTTCGTGCTCGATCGCACCCGACTGGTCGGGTTGGGGTTGGCGATACTGATGGCTCCCACGGTGATGGCCGTGCAGTTGGCGCGCGGGCTTCCAGCGGCCGAGTGGGGTTGGGTTGTACTCGGCTCCACGATGGTGATCATTGCGCTTGCGGCGGCCCGGATAGCGTGTTTCCTGCGGGTGCTCTGCAGGCAGGCTGCCGCGCTGACCCGTGCGGCCATATCCGATCCCGTTACCGGACTTGCGAATCGCACTCACCTCGGTGAGCTTCTCGATCGGTCGATCCGGTCCGCAGGCGAGGCGGGGATTGTGGTGATGGTCGTCGACATCGACAGGTTCGCCCACGTCAACGAGACGTTCGGCTATGCCGTCGGCGATCGGGTGCTGCGGGAGATCGGGGACCGATTGGTCTCGGCAGCCGTCGTGGATGCGGTCGTCGGAAGATTGGGTGGCGATCAGTTCGTCGTATCCGTCCCCGCAGACTCGATGGAGCTGTCGCCGTCGCGGTGCGCCGAGCACTTTCAGCGTGCGGTGAATTGCACCATGTTCGTCACCGATATCAACGTCGCGCTCGAGGCCACGGTCGGAATGGCCTTGTCCGCCGATCAACCCGGTGTCGACGCCCAAGGTTTGTTGCAACATGCACACGTGGCACTGACGTCGGCCAAGCACGAGCACACTCGATTGTCGGTGTACGCACCCTCCATGGATTGCGATCGCCATGAGCAGATGCGTTTGCTGGGGGAATTGAAGACAGCGCTGAGCGAACGTCAGCTCACAGTCTTCTTTCAACCCTGTCTCGATCTCGGATCCGGATCGGTGACCGGCGTCGAAGCGCTCATTCGTTGGCAGCATCCGCGAGAGGGTTTGATCGCCCCCTCGTCGTTTCTTCCAGATGCCGAGCGCACCGGCATGCTGCCCGCGATCACCGCCTATGTCCTCGAAGATGCGCTGGCGTGTTGTAGTGCGCTGCGCCGCAACGGTTCCGACATTCGGGTCGCGATCAATCTCTCGGTCCGGAACTTGATCGACCCGACGCTCGTCGGGCAGGTTGATCGGGCACTCCAGCGTCACGATCTGCCTCCGGCTGCTGTGGAATTCGAAGTGACGGAGACCTCGGCAATGACCGATACACGTCGGTCGGTCGATTCCCTTGTCGCGCTGCGCGATCTGGGTGTGACCATTGCGATCGACGACTACGGGACCGGATACAGCTCGCTGGCATACTTACGTTCGCTGCCCGTTCAGACTTTGAAGATCGACAAGTCGTTCGTGACGGCGATGAACAGCCAGCCCATCAATGCCTCGATCGTGCGGTCGACGATCGACCTGGCACGCAGTCTCGGAATGAGCGTGGTGTCGGAGGGGGTCGAGGACGGGGACACGTTGAATCGGCTTCGCGCACTCGGGTGTGATGGCGCGCAGGGCTTCTATATCGGACGCCCGGTGCCGGCCGAAGAATTAGCGGAATCGATCGCCCGCATCGAACGCGAACTCTGTGTCACCGTGTCGCAAGAGCTATTGCCGACGACCGGCACTCCGACGGGACGTCAGGACTTGGCTGCGACGTCCAGGACTACTTCGAATTCGAGTAGCGATGCTCCGGAGGCGACGGGCTTGGCGCGCTCGCCCGAATGCGCTGCCCTGGATGGGCCCGCCGACCACGCCTGGAATGCCTCCTCGGTCTCCCATTGCGTCACCACGAAGTAGCGGGTTTCGCCCTTGACCGGGCGCAGGAGTTGGAAGCCGAGAAAACCTGGCGAACCTTCGACAGCGCCCGCGCGGGCCGCGAAACGCTTCTCCAATTCCGCGCCTGCACCTTCCGGAACTTCGATTGCATTTATCTTCACGACAGCCATGACCGAGAGGCTACTCGGTCGTACGGAAAGCTACAGTCGTGACGATGCTGCACGACGAGGGTGGGGACGGGCGACCGATCTTGCTGTTGCACGGGTTGATGGGTAGCGCGCGAACGTGGCGACGCCAAGTGCCGTGGCTGCGTGCGTTCGGCCACGTCTACACCTACGACGCGCCGGGGCACGGCAGGCCCGCTCCGCGCGGGATCGGTACCGAGGCCTTCGTCGAGGACCTGACCGCTCACGCGGAGCACATCGGGGAATGCGTCGTCATCGGGCATTCGATGGGCTCGCTGCACGGCTGGTGTCTTGCGGCGGCGAGACCCGATCTGGTGGCAGGCCTGGTCATCGAGGACATCGCACCGGACTTCCGCGGGCGCACGGCCGATGACTGGGCTGCACTCATTCGTCGGTGGCCACAGCCGTTCGAGACCGAATCGGCAGTACGTGAGTTCTTCGGCGACGTCGCAGGGCAGTACTTTCTGGATTCCTTCCAGCGTCGAGACGACGGCTGGTATCTGCACGGTGACGTATCGACGTTCGAGGCAATCTCGCAGGAGTGGGGTACGAGGCACTTCTGGAACGAATGGGAATCCGTCACCGCTCCGTCGTTACTGATCGAGGGTGCGTCCGGAATCACACCGCCGGGGCAAATGCGTCGGATGCACGAGAAGAACGCCAAGTCGAGCTATGTACTGATTCCAGGCGCGGCGCATCTCGTGCACGATGAGCAGCCCGAGCTCTACCGCGCAGCTGTGGAAGTGTTCCTCCGACAACTACGATGACGCGAATGTCCCTGGTGAAGCTCAACGGAATCGATATCAACTTCGACGTCAAAGGTACCGGCCCGCTCGTCGTATTGGTGATGGGCTCGGGGAGCCCGGGGCGGGTATGGCAGACGCACCAGGTGCCGGCACTGGTGAAGGCAGGCTTCCAGGTCCTCACGTTCGACAACCGAGGGATAGCGCCGTCGTCGGAGTGCGGTGCCGGCATGGTGCTCGACGATCTGGTGGCCGACACTGCGGCGTTGATCGAGCACGTGGGCGCAGCACCGGCACGAGTCGTCGGAACCTCGATGGGCTCGCGTGTCACGCAGGAACTCGCGTTGGCGCGGCCGGACCTCGTCTCGCACGCGGTCATGATGGCGACGTACGGCCGTTCGTCGACGATGCAGAAGGCCATGGCCCAGGGCGAAAGAGATCTGTACGACGCGAGCATCACACTCCCGGCGACCTACCGCGCGGCAATTACCGCAATGAACAATTTTGCACCGAAAACCCTGCGCGACGAGGCGGCGATCGGTGACTGGCTCGCCGTCATGGAGTTCTCCGGCGGTACCAGATCGGCGGGTAAGCGAGCGCAGATCGGCCTCGAAATGCGTGCCGGATCCGAACGACTCACCGCATATCGCACGATTGCAGCCAAGACCCTCGTGGTGGGATTCGCCGACGACCGGCTCATCCCCGTCCATCTGAGCCGCGAAGTCGCGCAGGCGATTCCGGGAGCTCGGTACGAGGAGATCCCGGACACCGGACACTTCGGCTACCTCGAGCGCCCCGAGAAGGTCAACGAAGTACTCATCGACTTCTTGCGCTGACATACGGGGTCACCGGCTATCCGAGACCGGTCGGGGACCCCGCATCACCGGCCAGAGCGAAAAGCCCTGCCGCCGTCTGTTCGATCAGGCCGTCCACGAGCAGCGAGTCCAAGGCGCGATCGCGTTGCCCGGGGTCGCTGAGCCACACGACGTCCAACCGGGCCCGATCCACCGGACCGTCGGTTTCACGTAGAACAGACATCAGTTTCCCGCGTACCTGCCGATCGGTGCCCGTGAACTTCTGCACCTTCTTGGCAGGTCCGCTGTAGGCCGGGCGGCCTGCTTCGATCCACGAGCACTCGGGCAGTGGGCACAGCAGGCACGCAGGATTCTTCGAGGTGCAGATCAACGCGCCCAATTCCATCAGTGCTGCCGAATATCTGGCCGCGCGCGCGCTCCCCGCGGGAAGCAACGCCTCGACGTCGGCGAGATCCCGTGTCGTCGACGGGTTGCCTGGTTCCGCAGCGCCGTGCACTGCCCGAGCGACGACGCGTCGAACATTGGTATCGACGACGGGAACGCGCTGACCGTACGCGAAGCAGGCGACAGCGCGAGCCGTGTACGCACCGATGCCTGGTAACGACAGCAGTGTCTCGACGTCCTGCGGCACGGTGTCGCCGTGCTCGGCGGCCAACACCCCCGCGCACTGATGCAAACGCAACGCCCGACGCGGATAGCCCAACTTGCCCCATGCGCGCAGAACATCGGCTTGCGAAGACGCCGCCATCTCCGACGGGACGGGCCAACGCGCGATCCACTCTTCCCAGATCGGAGCAACGCGGGATACGGGCGTCTGTTGCAGCATGATTTCGCTCATCAGAATCTGCCACGCGCTGACGCCTGGACGTCGCCATGGCAGGTCGCGCTCCTCGGTGTCGAACCACCCGAGGAGTGCAACTGGACTGATCGGCACGCATATCTCCTCGGGTTGTTCGGTATCCGACTCGCCGGTAACAGCCGGATCGGTGCACAATGATCTCTATGCCTTCGACGAATCCGATAACCGCGTGGAAATCACTTCGAGAGGGTAACCAGCGTTTCATCGCGGGCGAGTCTCTGCACCCGAGCCAGGGTATCGAGGACCGTGCACGTCTCACACAGGAGCAGCATCCACGCGCCGTGCTCTTCGGCTGCGCGGACTCCCGCGTCGCTGCCGAGATCATCTTCGACCAGGGCCTCGGTGACATGTTCGTCGTCCGAACCGCAGGCCACGTCATCGATTCTTCCGTCCTCGGCTCGATCGAATACGGCGTAGCGATTCTCGATGTACCCCTCATCGTCGTGCTCGGACACGATGGGTGTGGGGCCGTCAAAGCGACTCTCGATGCGTTGGACTCCGGTGACATCCCCGGTGGCTACATTCGTGACCTCGTCGAACGCGTCACCCCGTCCGTGCTGTCCGCCCGCCGTGACGGCTACTCCAACGTCGACGACTTCGAGGCACGCCACGTCGAGGAGACCGGCAATCTGTTGATGCAGCGGTCGCGGATCATCGCGGAGAAAGTCGACGCGGGGGAAGTGGCCATCGTCGGCCTGACCTATCAGTTGTCCGAAGGTAACGCTCGCTTGCGCGGGGTAATCGGTGATATCGGCGAGCTTCCCTGAGCTTGTTCGTCTTTTCGGACGGTTTCTTAGTGACCTACAAGGCGACACGCCGCAGGCGCTTCAGAGAATCGTAGCTGCGTAACGCATACGGTTGGTCTGTGTTGGAACCAAGCGGGCCGTTGCCCCCCGAAATCTATTGGCGTCGTCGCGCACTCGCCATCGGTGCGGCTGTCGTGGTGCTCGGTTTGATCGTGTGGTTCATCTCCTCGCTCAGTGGTGGCAACGAAGATCCGCCGCAGGCAGAGCCGGCAGGTGTCGTGACGTCTCCGGGGCCGGCCGCAACGCCGAGTGCCTCCGCCGCAGCCAAGGAATCGGGTGCATCCTCGGCAGGTTCGGGTGCTGGATCCGGCGCATCGGCATCCGGTGGTTCCGCATCCGGTGGTTCCGCAAGTGGTACGTCGACGAGCAGCGGAGCGTCCACGACTGCCTCGAAGCCGGCAGCTGCGGCGCCGGCAAACCAGTGCTCGGATCAAAGCCTCGCCATCAAGGCGACGCCGGACAAGGCGTCGTACAAGGTCGGCGAAGAGCCCGGCTTCACCGTCGTCATCACAAACATCAGTTCCACGGAGTGCCAGCGCGACGTCGGTGCAGGCCTGCAGCAGGCGCTCGTGTTCACGCTCGACGATCTGCGGATCTGGTCCAACACAGATTGCTTCCCCGACGCGCAATCCGACCTGCGGACGTTCAAGCCCGGCGAGCAGGCAGGGTTCACGGTCAAGTGGTCCGGTACCAATTCGGTTCCCGGGTGTGGTGAGGAGCGGATACCTGTCGGCGTCGGCTCGTACAAGGTGATCGCTCAACTCGGTGAGCTGCGTAGCTCTCCCGAGCCGTTCAACATGACCTGAGCCGGCCGGCGTGCGGGTCCGATCAGTCGAACGGGCCCGCGATGGACGACTCGGCCAGACGTGAAAGCCCTTCACGAATATGACGCGCCCACAGTCCTCCGATGCCGTCGACCGACTGTAGGTCTGCCGCTGTTGCTGCAAGAAGCCCCTGCAGCGTGCCGAACGAGACGACAAGCCGATGGATCTGGCTGAACTGCAGCCGCGGTACCCGGGTGAGGACGCGGTATCCACGTGGGCTCATCGGTGTGTCGAGTGCTTCGATGGTCGACGGGTAGCCGAATGCGCGTGCGAGCGTGGTGAGGTCGAGTAGATCGACATCGGTCAATTTGTCGAGAGCAGCCAAAGCCTTCTCCACGGCTGCCGTGGTCGACGGTTCAGGACCGGCAAGGTAGTCGCGGACGACGAGCTGACGGTCGACGTCGTTGTCGCCCAATAGTTCCTCGAGCTGCAGCGCCAGCTGCCTACCGTCGGTGCCGAGTTCAAGGACGTTCTGCTCGATTTCGACCGAGACCCGGCGAACCATCTCCAAACGCTGAGCGACCGTGAGTGCGTCACGCAGAGTGACGAAGTCCTCGATTTCCACGACCGAAAGCTGACGGGTGTTGTCGTCGAGACGCTGCTTGTAGCGCTCGAGGGTGGCTACAGCCTGATTCGCACGCGAGAGGATGGTCGCCGAGCCCTCGATGACATATCGAACTCCGGCTACGTAAACGCTGACGATGCTCATCGACTGGCTGACCGAGACGACCGGATATCCGGTCTCCATGGCGGTACGTTCGGCGGCGCGGTGCCGCGTTCCCGATTCGACTGTAGGAATCTTGTGATCCGGCACAAGCTGCACGTTGGAGCGGACGATTCGTTTGCCGTCCGTGGACAGCACGACGGCACCATCCATTTTGGAGAGTTCACGCAGCCTGGTGGGCGCGAACTCGACATCGAGCTCGAATCCGCCGTCGCAGATCTTCTCGACTTCGTCGTCGTAACCGAGGACTATGAGACCGCCGGTACGGCCTCGAAGTATTCGTTCCAGCCCGTCGCGCAGGGCCGTGCCCGGTGCTAACCGGGCGATGGTTTCACGTAGCGCCGGGGATGCACTGGCATCGCGTGCGTTCTCGTCCACGTTCGTCCCCTCGTCCCAGCATTTGCTTCCACAACGGCTTTTCGGCTGCATCAGCACTACTTCTACAACAGTGGTGTCTCACAGTCTCGCAGCTAGAGGCTACTGGAGTTGATCAAACCGTCCGCATATGTGCGTAATCGAGTGCCTCGCCGAGATTGGTGACGGTGCGTACCTCGATTCCCTTCGGCACGGTGTCGTCGTGTTCGGGGGTGATGGCGTGGGTGAAGCCGAGCCGTGCTGCCTCGGCCAAGCGTCGACCCAGCCCCGAAACCCGACGGACTTCTCCCGCCAGCCCGACCTCACCGAGGATGACCACCCCTGTGGGTATCGGACGATCCGTCACGGCAGACGCCACTGCGACCGCGAGCGCCAGGTCGACAGCAGGTTCGCTGGTACGCATTCCGCCGATCGTTGCTGCATATACTTCGCTCCGGGCCACTTTCACCCCGCAGCGTCGCTCCAGGACGGCCAGAATCATGGCTACTCGGGCATGGTCGAGGCCGCTGACCGCACGGCGTGGGGAAGGCATGTGCGTATCGACGACGAGTGCCTGCACTTCGGCGAGCAACGGACGCTTACCGTCCATGGTGACTGTCACTGCCGTGCCGGGCACCGCGTCGGTGCGGTGATGCAGGAACAGGCCCGACGGATCGGTGATGCCCTCGATGCCGGTATCTCGTAATTCGAAGCACCCCACTTCGTCGGAAGCACCGAAGCGATTCTTGACCCCGCGGATCATGCGGAGAGTGGAGTGCTTGTCGCCTTCGAAGTGGAGAACTACGTCGACCAGGTGCTCGAGTGAACGGGGACCCGCGACGGCACCGTCCTTGGTGACGTGACCGATCAGGAGGACCGCTATGCCGGTCGTCTTCGCCAGGGACGTGAGCGCACTGGTGATCGCGCGGACCTGGGTGACACCGCCGATGACTCCGTCGACGTCCGCGGCAAGCATCGTCTGGACCGAATCGACGATCAGCAGACTCGGTGCGACCTGCTCCACGTGGCCGAACACCGTCGCAAGATCGGATTCTGCGGCGAGGAAGACGCGTTCGTGGACCGCGCCCGTCCGGTCTGCTCGCAATCGAACTTGACCGGCGGATTCTTCGCCCGTGACGTAGAGCGCACGCCGGTCTTCGCCGGTACGGGCCCAGCGGTGCACCACCTCGAGGAGCAGCGTCGACTTGCCCACCCCGGGCTCACCGGCGAGGAGTACTACGGAACCGGGGACGAGCCCACCACCGAGTACGCGGTCGAACTCCGGGATACCGGTCGAGTTCGCCTGTGCAGTACTGCTGCTGACCTGGGTGAGGGCAGTGGCGGGCGACGTCGGAATCATTGCGGTGGTCGCCGACCGGGTGTTGCCGGCGCCCAGACCGGAAGCGCCCGGTCTGCTTGCAACCGGGGTGAGCACGGGCGCCTCGTCCATCGATCCCCAGCTACCGCAGTCCGGGCATCGGCCTACCCATTTGGCCACGGTGTGTCTGCAGGCCGAACATCGGTAGTTCGTCTTCAGTTTGGCCACGTGGAAAACGCTAAACGACGGTACCGACAGGAACGTCAGTTGTTACCGTCGGCGCCTTCCTCGACCTGAGTCTCAACGACGCTGTTCTCGGCGCCGTGCGCCTCTGCTTCGATGGGCGACTTGGTCGAGACATTGCGCGGGAGAACCTGGCCTGCGTCGACGGGGACGAGAACCTCGACGTCACCGGCCTCCTCGAATGTGAACGTGACAGGGACCGTGAGGCCTGGGCGAACTTCCTCGCCGATGCTGTTGAGTTCGACGACGATCATCTGCAAGGGGATCAGCTCGTCATCGAGCTCGGTGCCCGCGGGGGCTCCGGCACCGAGGGCGGTCAACGGCGCAATCTCGGTTCCGCCAGTCTCCTTGCCGACCGTCACCGAGGACGCCGCTGTCGTGGAGATCCGCGTGAGGCGATCGGGGGTCGTGGTGCTGTTGTTTACGGCGATGAAGCCGAGTTCGACCTTGCCACCCGGCTCGATCGAGTACTCCTCGCTCTGCGGGTACACCACATGCACATTGCGCAGTGAGATGTCGCCGACATCGGCAAAGTTTCCGTTGACAGCCGAGACCTGCTGGGCGGTCTGAGAAATTTGGCCGGAGCCGCAGGCAGTCAGAGTCAGTGCTGCGCCTGCCGCGAGAGCGGTTGCCCACAGGCGGGTCTTTCGGTGCGTGGTCGCAGCGTTGAACGCAGTCACGGGTCGTCCTCCAGTTGTGCCGGTGTGTCGGGGGTGCCGATGCGGTTCCGGGCCAGTGCCTTTGCCGAGCCTGGGCCGGTAGCTCCAGGTCCACTAGGCAGAGTAGTAGTCAGCTTTCGAGGGTAGACCTCTGGGGCGTCCGGAACGTGCGGTATCGGGCTCCGACCGGCGTGTTGACCGGCGATTGCTGTTACGTGGACCACCTTGAAAGAGGGTGCCGGGGTACCCGCCTGCGGGGCCGCGGATACACGTTAACCGGCGGCTGTCAACCCCTGGAAAGTCTGCGTTGTGCCCCTGACCTGCACCGTTGATCTGAGCGCGTGGTAAACTGGCAAAATCGAAAGGGGCACGGGACACATGATTTTCAAGGTCGGAGAGACCGTCGTTTACCCCCATCACGGAGCGGCGTTAATCGAAGCGATAGAAACCCGCACCATCAAGGGTGAACCGAGAGAGTACCTGGTTCTCAAAGTTGCGCAAGGTGATCTCACTGTTCGAGTTCCTGCGGACAATGCCGAGTATGTCGGTGTCCGTGACGTCGTAGGTCAAGAAGGTCTGGACAAGGTCTTCCAGGTGCTTCGGGCACCGCACACGGAAGAGCCCACCAACTGGTCTCGACGCTACAAGGCGAATCTCGAGAAGCTTGCTTCCGGTGACGTCAACAAGGTTGCCGAGGTTGTTCGTGATCTCTGGCGTCGTGAGCAGGATCGCGGCCTGTCTGCAGGCGAGAAGCGCATGCTGGCCAAGGCGCGTCAGATTCTGGTCGGAGAGCTTGCGCTCGCCGAGGGAACGGATGAGGCCAAGGCCGACATCATTCTCGACGAAGTTCTGGCCGCAGCCTCCTAGGTGTGACCAGCGTGCATGCTGGCCCGGTCGTCGCGCTCGTACCGGCGGCGGGCCAGGGCCTTCGGCTTCAACAAGGAATGCCGAAGGCATATGTGACTTTGAAGGGGAGAACCCTTCTGCAACATTCGGTCGACGGTCTGACAGCGTCAGGCGCCGTCGACCGAATTGTTGTGATCGTGCCGGCTGATCTGGTCGAGCACACGCGTGAGCTCCTCGGACCTACCGTCACGGTGGTCGAAGGGGCTCATGAACGCACCGATTCGGTGCGTTGCGGTCTCGCGGTCGCGGGAGACGCAGCCATCGTGCTGGTTCACGATGCCGCGCGCGCGCTCACTCCGCCTACCCTGGTTGCACGGGTGGTCGCCGAGGTGCGCGCTGGACGCGGTGCCGTCGTACCCGCAGTTCCGGTAACCGACACCGTCAAGTCGGTCGATCTCATGGGCGCCGTGGTCGGGACCCCCGATCGGAGCTCACTCCGAGCAATTCAGACCCCACAGGGATTTCGTGCCGATCTGTTGATCCGCGCCTACGCCGAATCCACGGACTCCGCGACCGACGACGCAGGCCTGGTGGAGCGTCTCGGTGAGACGGTGCACACGATCACCGGTGAATCACTCGCATTCAAGATCACCACTCCACACGACCTTTTGCTCGCAGAGGCGATCACCGCACAGGAGACTGCATGAGAGTCGGCATCGGAACAGACGTGCACCCGATCCAGGTCGGGCGGCCGTGTTGGCTCGCGGGCCTGCTGTTCGAGGACGGTGACGGGCTCGAAGGCCACTCGGACGGTGACGTCGCCGCCCACGCACTGTGCGATGCGCTGCTGTCCGCAGCAGGTCTCGGTGATCTCGGCTCGGTTTTCGGGACCGGGCGACCCGAGTGGGACGGCGTCAGCGGTGCAGCAATGCTGACCGAGGTGCGCCGCCTTCTTGCCGAACACGGTTTCGGTATCGGTAACGCCGCAGTCCAGATCATCGGAAATCGACCGAAGATCGGGCCGCGACGCGTGGAGGCGCAGGAGACGTTGTCGGCGATTCTCGGAGCACCCGTTTCGGTGTCTGCGACCACCACCGACGGATTGGGATTGACGGGACGAGGCGAAGGAATTGCCGCCGTTGCGACGGCACTTGTCATGAGTGAGTAAAACCCCCGGTAGCATGGCGAGTCGTGACCCTTCACCTTTACGACACCGAGACGAGGGCCTTGCGGGAATTCATCCCCTTGGTCCCTGGCCATGCGTCGGTGTACCTGTGTGGGGCGACGGTCCAAGGTGAGCCTCATATCGGCCACGTTCGTAGCGGTGTCGCATTCGACGTCCTTCGCAGGTGGCTCCTCGCCCACGAGGTCGACGTCGCTTTCGTCCGCAACGTCACCGACATCGACGACAAGATTCTGAACAAGGCGCGCGAGGCTGGACGGCCGTGGTGGGAGTGGGCCGCGACGTTCGAGCGATCCTTCGCCTGGGCCTACGACCAACTCGGGGTGCTACCGCCGTCGGTCGAGCCGCGAGCAACCGGACACATCACCCAGATGGTGGAGTTGATCGACAGATTGATCGCATCCGGGCATGCATACGCCTCCGCCGGCGACGTGTACTTCGACGTGATGAGCTTCCCGAGTTATGGGGCACTGTCCGGGCACAAACTCGACGACGTACATCAAGGCGAGAGCGCCGCCGAGGGTAAGCGTGATCCCCGGGACTTCACACTGTGGAAAGCAGCGAAGCCCGGCGAGCCGTCGTGGCCGACACCATGGGGTCGTGGACGGCCCGGATGGCACCTCGAGTGCTCGGCCATGGCCGAGACCTACCTAGGGCCCGACTTCGATATTCACTGCGGTGGTCTCGATCTGGTGTTCCCGCACCACGAGAACGAGCGCGCGCAGAGCCAGGCAGCCGGTGACGGATTCAGCCGATACTGGTTGCACAACGGCTGGGTCACGATGGGCGGCGAGAAGATGTCGAAATCGCTCGGCAACGTTCTATCGGTCCCCAATGTTCTACAGCACGTGCGACCGCAGGAATTGCGCTACTACCTCGGTGGTGCGCACTACCGTTCGATGCTCGAATACTCGGACAACGCGTTGCAGACGGCAGCGGTGACCTATCGAGGAATCGAAGGATTCGTCAAACGGACGGTCGAGCGAGCGGGAGAGGTACCACTCGGCACCTGGACCGACGGCTTCGCCGCCGCGCTGGACGACGACCTGGGAGTTCCCAAGGCGCTCGCCGAGCTCCACGCGACGGTGCGGGCGGGCAACAGCGCGCTCGAAGGCGGAGACCTCGAATCCGCCGTCGAGCATGCCGGGCAGGTGCGTGCGATGCTGTCGATTCTGGGTGTGGATCCGCTGGATCCGCACTGGGCTGGCGGCTCCGGCGACACCGACGCCCTCGAAGGAGCCTTGGGAGTGCTGGTCGACGCAGAGTTGCAGCGTCGAGCACAAGCCAAGGTGGACAAGGACTGGCCGGCCGCGGACGCGATTCGAGATCGCCTCGCCAAGGCAGGCATAGACGTGACAGATACTCCCAACGGGCCGGAATGGTCCGTCGGGGCAACACGCAGTAACGACGAAGCAGGGCAGTGATGGCAGGCAATTCAAGTAGGCGCGGCGCGATACGCAAGACCGGTACCAAGAAGGGGCAGGTCGCGGGCTCCGGCGGGAATCGGCGCAGAGGCCTCGAAGGTCGCGGCGCGACTCCGCCCGCTGAGGAGCGCACCAAGCATCCAGCTGCGCGTCGCGCCAAGATGGCGGAGAAGTCCGCCCAGTCACGAGGCGACAGCCGTGGTCGTGGCACTCGTGTCCCGACTCGGAAGAACGACGACGGGCCCGAGGTCGTTCTGGGCCGTAACCCCGTCGTGGAGTGCCTTCGCGCGGGAGTCCCGGCGACAGCCCTGTGGGTTGCCGTTGGCACCGACAGTGATGAGCGGCTGAAAGAAAGCGTCCAGCGTGCGGCCGACGCCGGTATCTCCATTCTCGAGGTTCCGCGTTCGGATCTCGACAAGCTGAGCGCGAACGGTCTGCACCAGGGTCTCGCTCTGCAGGTTCCGCCGTATCGATACGCCCACCCGGACGACTTGATCAGCACGGCTCGCTCGCACCAGGAGCCGGCACTTCTGGTCGCTCTCGACAACATCACCGACCCTCGTAACCTCGGCGCTGTCGTGCGCTCGGTGGCGGCGTTCGGTGGACACGGGGTCGTCATCCCGCAGCGTCGTAGCGCCAGTGTCTCGGCCGTCGCCTGGCGCACCAGCGCAGGTGCCGCGGCGCGACTCCAGGTTGCCCGCGCCACCAACCTGACCCGGACGTTGAAGGATTGGCAGTCCAAGGGCGTCACCATCATCGGTCTCGACGCCGAGGGCGACACCACGCTCGACGAATTCGACGGCACCGGCCCACTGGCTGTCGTTGTCGGATCCGAAGGCAAGGGTCTCTCGCGTCTGGTTCGCGAAACCTGTGATTCGATTCTGTCCATCCCGATGGCAGGTCCGGTCGAATCGCTGAACGCTTCGGTGGCAGCGGGCGTCGTGTTAGCCGATATCGCGCGTCAGCGTCGCCGGTAGGACGGGACGCCCCGTCGGGGCTAGTGCACTCGGAACCGTATCGAGTCCCCGGGCCGCAGTTGGCCGATCGATGGCAGATCGGTGTCTCGAACGACGGCGATGACGGGATACCCGCCCGTCACCGGGTGATCGGCGAGGAAGAGGACGGGCTTGCCGTTCGGTGGAACCTGAAGGGCGCCGGGAACCATGCCCTCGCTGAGTAGCTCGTCGGTCCGCGCTCGTTCCAGCGGCGTCCGACCGTCGAGCTTGACCCCGACGCGATTCGAATCGATGGTTGCCGTCCATACCTGGCTCGCCAGGACATGGAGTGCCTCGGAGGTGAACCAGTCCTGGCGCGGACCGAGGTTCACCGACACTTCGATGTGCCCGGTTCGGTCCGGGGGTGGTGCCAATTCCGTTGCAGGCCAACGTGACTGCGCATCACCGATCGCGAGGACGTCACCTTCCGTCAGTGGTGCCGGACCGAGCCCCGACATCGTGTCGGTGGACCTGCTCCCGAGAACCGTGGCGACGTCGAATCCACCGCGCGCAGCGATATAGCTGCGGAGTCCCGAAGTTGGTGTCGCCACTGACAATTCGTCCCCGTCGGACAGATGCAGCGTGTTGTACATCGCCCCCGCGATGCCGTTGACGGTGATACTGCCCGAAGCGCCGGTGACCGCTACGGCGACCGATCCCTGCACGCGAATCAGCACGCCGCCCATCGTTGCCTCGAGCGTTGCAGCGTCGACGGTGTTGCCCACCAACCTGTTGGCGGCGTCGTGCGAGCGGAGGTCTGCAGCGCCGGATCTTCCGACGCCGATCGACGCGTGACCGGGACGGCCTCGATCCTGCACGGTGCACAGTGGCCCTGGACGCAGTATCTCGACGGCTTTCACGACTGCTGGAACCTGACCTTCGTGCCGGGTTGTAGCCGCGCGGGTGGTGAGCCGCTCTCGTCCCACAGGACCGCATCGGTGGTCCCGATCAGCTGCCATCCACCTGGGGAACTGCGTGGGTAGATACCCGAGAACTCGCCGGCAAGTCCGACCGAGCCTGCAGGGACCGAAGTGCGAGGTTCGGAGCGGCGAGGAACATGCAGGCGGTCGTCGGGGCCGACGAGATAGCCGAACCCAGGTGCGAACCCGCCGAATGCGACGGTCCAGATCCGACCCGTGTGCGCTGCCACGACTTCCGGCGTCGACAGACCGGTGTGTCTGGCAACATCGTCGAGATCCGGACCGTCGTAGCTGACTGCAATCGTCACCGCGTCGGCCTTCGCTTCACTGTCCTCGGTTACTGGTTCGACCGAGCGAATCCACGTCACGATCCGTTCTCGCTCGCCCCGGAATCGCACCAGAACTGTCCAGGCGGCCGGGACCAGATCCTCGACGTCGACGGGGGCCGTCGCGTGCAGTGAACGGAAGAAGGACATCGTCTCGCGCAGGTCGCCGTACTCGATCAGTACGGCATGTTCACCTGCATCCCGGACGATCATCAGACAAAGGGTGAGATCGCGATACCGTTGTCGGACAGTATCTTCCGGACTGCGACAGCCATGTCGACCGCGCCCGGTGTGTCTCCGTGTACACACACCGATTCCGCGGAGACGGCGACGGTGGTGCCGTCGATCGACTCGACTGTTCCTTCCCTGACGAGCTGGAGTATGCGCGTTGCGACCATGACAGGATCGGACAGGATGGCGCCGGCCTCACGTCGGGACACCAACTCACCCGCGGGTGTGTAAGCACGGTCGGCGAAGGCCTCCGCCACGGTCCGCAAACCGGCCGCCTCGGCTTCCTCGAGGAACACCGACCCTGCCAGACCGAGGACGGGGAGCGTCGAATCGTAGATTCGGACGGCGTCGACGACAGCCTTCGCCTGGTCCCGATTCGTCACTACGGCGTTGTAGAGCGCGCCGTGCGGTTTCACGTAGGCGATGGCCGAACCTGCTGCCTGACTGAGTCCGTCGAGGGCCCCCATCTGATACAGCACGTCGGCAGTCAGATCAGCAGCTTCGATGTCGATGAATCTTCGCCCGAAACCGGCGAGGTCGTGGTAGCCGACCTGAGCACCGATACGGACGGTCTTGCCTGCAGCGGCTCGGCAGGTCGCCAGAATCGTCTGTGGGTCACCTGCATGGAATCCGCAGGCAATATTGGCGCTGGTCACCACCGCCAGCATTGCATCGTCGTTACCGAGCTTCCACGTTCCGAAGCTCTCGCCGAGGTCTGAGTTGATATCGATGGATGTCATCGGCTTCGAGTCTAGGCGAGAACGACGCGACCGGAGTCGGCCTTCCGGCGAGACCCCACCACGCGGCAGATGAGGTAGATGACGAACGAGATGGTCGTGACAAATGTCGAGACGGGAACACCGGGTGCGAGCGAGAGCATAATGCCACCCACAGCTGCGATCTCGGCGAACAGAATGGACAACAGCGTCGCCTTGAGCGGGCTCGCAGTCACACGCGCAGCAGCGGCCGCGGGCGTGATGAGCAACGACAACACGAGCAGCGCACCGACGATCTGAACGCCGAGCGCACACGCGACTCCGACCAGAACTGCGAACACGACGGAGAGCCCACGGACCGGGACGCCGCGCGCCAGCGCAACTTCCGGGTCGGTACTGGCGAACAACAGGGGACGGTAGACGACCGCGAGCACGATGAGGACCAACACTGCGCACACGAGCAGAAGCTGAATCCCGCTCTGCCCCACGCCGACGATCTGACCGATCAGGAGCGAGAAGCTCGTGCCGGTTCGACCCGGATACAGCCAGATGAACAACACCGACAATCCCAGCCCGAACGACATGATGACACCGATCACCGAGTCGCGATCCCGAGCCTTGGAGCCGAGCAGGGCGAACATCACCGCGGCGACGACCGAGCCGATGATTGCTCCGAGCCCGACAGTGATACCGACGAGCAAAGCTGCCGACGCGCCGGTCAACGACAATTCACTCGAACCGTGCACCGCGAACGCCCACTGCCTACTGACGATCAGCGGCCCGAGGGCACCGGAGAGGAGACCGAGAATGGCCGCCGCGAGGAGTGCCTGCTGCACGAAGTCGTAGCTCAACAAGTTCGCCGTCGTGCTGAAGTCGAAAATTTTGGAGAGGGCGTCGACCACTTTCTCGTTCATTCAGAGATCCTCGGTCGGTGGATGGTGCGCACCCGCAGAGCCGAGAGCGTCGATGGAATCTCCGGTGCCGACGACGACGAGCCGTCCGCGCACCTTCAGAACTTCCACCTCGGTTCCGTACAACTCCGAGAGCACTTCGGTCGTCATGACATCAGCAGGTGCGCCGATACGGAACTTGCCGTCGACGATGTAGACGATGCGGTCCACCAGCGGCAGAATCGGATTGATCTCGTGCGTCACGAACAGCACCGCCGTGTCGTGCTCCCGCCGTCGCCGATCGATGAGACCGGACACGAGACCTTGATTCGCCAAATCGAGGCTGAGCAGAGGTTCGTCGCACAGCAACACCGTCGGGTTGCCGACCAGCGCCTGGGCGATGCGTAAACGCTGCTGCTCGCCTCCCGACATCGTCCCGACCGGCGCACCAGCGAAAGCATTGGCGTCGACCTGGTCGATCGCATGCTGCACGACACGCGTGCGCTCACGCATTCCGCGAAGACCGAGCCCCCAACGATGACCGTCCCAGCCGAGACCGACGAGATCACGCCCACGCAGCGGCAGGCCGTCGTCGATGCTGCGCTGCTGGGGGATGTAACCGACACCGGACTGACCTTTGCGGACAGGCTCTCCCGCAATTGCCGCAGTCCCCGTCGTCAAATGGTTCTGGCCGAGCAGCACCTTCAGCAGCGAAGTCTTACCCGAACCGTTCGGTCCGAGGACAGCTACGAACTCACCGCTCTCCACCGCGAGATCGAGGTTCCGCCACAACGTGCGCTCCCCGAACGCCAGTCCGGCATCGCGCAGTTCTACAGCAGGCATGAACTACAGCTTTCCAGCCCTGACCCGACAGTCGTTCCGCGGGTTCCACTCCCGGTTGTCAGGGTCGTCATGCTCAGGACGCCGACGCCAGCGCAGCTTCGAGATCCTCAGCCGCCTGCGTCTGCCACTCGATGTATGTCTTGCCCTCGGGCAGCGTCTCGGTCACCTCGACGACGGGGATTCCGGCGGCCTCGGCGGTGGAGCGGATGTCCTGGGTGACAGCGTCCTGCGTCTGAATGTTGTAGACGAGGACCCGAACGGACTTCGACGTCAAGAGATCGCGAGTAGCCGCGATGGACGCCGGCGACGGATCGTTGCCCGATTCGAGGGCGTTCTTGAAGTCCTCGGGTGTCCGATCGTCGAGGCCGGACTCTTCGATCAGGTAGTGCGCGATCGGTTCCGTCTGTGCGACAGGTGCATTGGCATGCTCGACGGCGATCTTGTTCGTCACGTCGGTGATGCGATGGACCTGATCGTGGAACGTTTCGGCGTTCGCGGTGTACTGGGCGGCGTTGTCGGGGTCGAGCTGGCCGAGCTTGTCGGCGATCGACTCCGCGGTGGATGCGGCAACCTCCGCGTCGAACCAGACGTGCTCGTTGGCGTCGCCATGGCTGTGGTCGTGACCGTCGGTGGAGTCGGTGGAGCCGTTCGTGGCCGCTTCTTCGCCGTCGTGTGCATGGCCTGAATCGACGAGGTCGTACGCGTTGACCGACGGCACGTTCTTCCCCTCCGAGCCGAGGATGTCATCGATGAACTCGTCGTATCCGCCACCGTTGTATACGACGAGTGACGCCTCGGCCACCTTCGCGGCATCGCCGGCGCTGGCCTCGTAGGAGTGCGGATCTGCCGACGGGTCGGCAATGATCGATTCCACCGACGCGAGGTCTCCCGCGACGGATTGCGCGACGCTGCCCCACACGTTGGTCGAGGCCACGATGGTGATCGGGCCGTCGATTGCGGTGGCAGGCGCCGAAGAATTGGATGTGCTCGTCTCCGAACTGCATGCGGTCATGGCCAGTGCGGCGGCGCAGGTGAGTCCTACGAGAGCGGTAGTCGAGCGGGCGAGTTGTCGCACTGGGGACCCCTTGAGTCGAAGCTTGCGGAAGCGAGATATTCGCCTAGTTGGAAATGGTTACCGTTGTACTCTAGCGATTAGGCGGTTCTCGATCGAATCGGGTACCCGGGCGCCGAATTTCACTGCAGCGACCTTTTCCGGCTAACGTCCCCGTATGTCCAGGTCGAGCGAGCCGCGCCGCCCCGCCACTTTGGCCTCCATCGCTGCCGACCTGAAGGTGTCGCGCACCACAGTGTCGAACGCCTACAACCGGCCCGACCAGCTCTCACCCGAACTTCGCGAGCGCGTTCTCATGGCAGCCAAACGGCGCGGATACGCAGGTCCGGACCCGCTCGCTCGCTCGCTTCGCACTCGTAAGGCGGGCGCGGTCGGCCTCGTACTTACCGAGGCACTCAGCTACTCCTTCCGGGACCCCGCCGCCATGGCGTTCTTGGCCGGGCTCGCCGAATCCTGCGAAGCCGCAGGTCAAGGCCTGCTGCTGATTCCAGCAGGGCCCGATCGAGATGAGACTGCGGCCGCCGCCGTCGTGCAACAAGCAGGGGTCGACGGCTTCGTCGTCTATTCCGTCGCCGACGACGACCCTTACCTGATGGCCGTCCGCGAGCGGCACCTACCGATTGTCATCTGCGACCAACCACGAGGGGTGCCGGAGGCCGCACTCGTCGGCATCGACGATCGAGCCGCGATGAAAATGATCGCCGAGCAGATCATTGCTCTTGGACACCGCCACATCGCCGTTCTCTGCATGAGACTCGGACGCGACCGTCGCGACGGCGTCGTACCGCCCGCCCGGCTCGCCGGCAGCCACTTCCATGTCCAACGGGAGCGGATCGCAGGGGTGAAGGACGCTATGAAGGACAGCGGCCTCGATCCGGAATCGCTCACCGTCGTCGAACGGTTCGAACACACCACCCGCTCCGGCCACTCCGCTGCAGCTCAGGCGCTACAAGCCAACCGTGAGGCCACCGCACTGCTCTGCACCACCGATGTTCTCGCTCTCGGCGCACTCAATTTCGCCAAGGTCGCCGGCATCGACGTTCCGGGTCAGCTCACCATTACCGGTTTCGACGGCGTGGACGACGCAATCCGCGAGAACGTCACCACCGTTCGTCAGGATGCCGAGGAGAAGGGGCGACGCGCAGGTGCGCTCCTGCTCTCCACCTCGCAGTCGGGCATCATGGCAGCCGAGTTCTTGCCGACCGAACTGGTCAAGGGTCGTACGGCGGCTCCGCCGCCCGCCTAGACCCCGGCCGCTTGACCCCGGCTAGACCGCTTGAATGGTCCACTCATGCTGACAGATCGTATGAGTGGACCATTCAAGCGATTGTGGGCATAGCGATTGCGGGCAAAGCGACTACGAGCCCACTCAGGCGCTGAGCAAACTCGCACACCTGAGCAGACCGAGGTGGCTGTAGGCCTGGGGATGGTTGCCCAGTGAGCGTTCGGCGACGGGGTCGTATTCCTCACTGAGCAGGCCGGTCGGACCGGCCGCGCTGACGAGTTGGGCGAACAGGGCCTCGGCTTCGGATCGCTGCCCGATGAGTAGGTATGCCTCGACCAGCCACGCCGCGCACAGATGGAATCCACCCTCGCCGCCGGGCAATCCGTCGTCGTGGTGGTAGCGGTACACGGTCGACCCGCTACGCAGTTCGGCTTCGGTTGCCGTCACGGTCGCCGCGAACCGTGAGTCGGTCGGATCGATCAGCCCGGAGAGACCGATGTGCAGGGTCGCTGCGTCGAGGTCGGTGCCTTCGTAGGCTGCGGTGAAGGACCGGACTTCTTCGTTCCAACCCTTGTCGATGACCTCGGCATGGATCTGCTCGCGCAGACCGGCCCAGCTCGGTTCGGCTTCCCGACCGAACGAGGCGGCGAGGGTAAGCGCCCGATCGATGGTCATCCAGCCCATGACCTTGGAGTACACGTGGTGGCGGGGTGTCCCGCGGATCTCCCAGATGCCGTGGTCGGGTTCGTCCCATCGGCGCTCGACGGCTTCGACCATCGAGCGGACCAGACTCCAATCGTCGTCGGACAAGGCCTCTTTCCCGGCCAGGCCCTGAGACTGGCGGGCATGCGCGAGGGAAGAGACGAGGTCGACGATCGGCCCGAACACGTCGAGCTGTACTTGCTGGTTGGCTGCGTTTCCGACGCGGACCGGGCGCGAGCCTGCGTATCCGGGAAGCTCGTCGATGACGGCCTCGGACGGCAGACCGAGACCACGGATCGTGTACAGCGGATGTAGTCGTTCGGGGCCAGGCACGGACTCCAGGACCTCGTGGATCCATCCGAGGTATCCCTCGGCTTCGGACGTCGAGCCGAGGTTGACCAGCGCGGAAGCGGTGAGTGCCGCGTCGCGCAGCCAGCAGTAGCGGTAGTCCCAGTTGCGCACGCCGCCGATCTCTTCGGGTAGCGACGTGGTTGCGGCTGCCATGATCGAGCCGGAGTCGGCGTGAACGAGTCCACGGAGCGTCAGGGCGGATCGTTTCATCAAATCCGGTTTGAGTGGCGGCAGGTTCAGGGCATCGACCCAGTCCTTCCAGTAGGCCTCGGCCTGTGCCCGGCGCTCCGGTTCCGGTAGCGCAGACGGGCCGAGATCCTCGCAGCCCAAACGTAATTCGAGAACGACAGGTCCACCGATCGGGTCGATCTCGGCGTGCGCGGTCTGTTGCGCGCCATCGGAGACGACGTTCCATTTTACGCCGGGACTGCGCAGGACCATCGGCTCCGCTGTGCCGGAGATCCGAAGTCCGTCCTCTTCGGGTTCGAGCTGAACCCATACTTTGCCGAATTCGGGTCGGGGTGCGAACGTCACGATCGCGGTGGCCTTGCCGGTGACGACGCGGGTGAGCGAGGTCTGCCCGATTGCGACGTCGTGCGGGAGGTAGTCGGTGACCTGCAGGCTCGACCATTTGGTCTGGACGGTCATGGTGCCATCGACGTATTGCTGGCTCAGCGGCAAGGCAGTGCGCTTTGGACCGATGCTGAAGTGCCCGGCCTCGTTGCCGCCGAGGAGGTGCGCGAAAATCGCTGCCGAGTCCGGTTCGGGATGGCAGAGCCATGTCAGGTTCGCATCGGGAGTCACCAGCGCGACGGCATTGGGGCTGGCGAGCATCGTGAGCCGCTCGATGCGAGGAGCATCGGCGCCGGAGAGCCACCGGCGACGCTCTTCGAGTAGGAATGCCAGTGCGAGCGAGACCTGCTCGGTGCTGTCGATGTGGTACTCGGCGAGACTGTCGCCTGGGCCTATCTTGACGCCGACGTCGGGGCCGTGCAGGCGGGTGAAGGCCTTCTCGTCGGTGACATCGTCGCCGAAGAACACCGCAGCCGTCGCACCCTCCTGATGCCGGAGGATGTCGAGGGCGTCACCCTTGTCGGTGACGATGACAGCGAGTTCGATGACGGACTTGCCTTCGGTCACCTGCACACCTTCGCGCAGCGCCACGCCGTCGCGCACCGCAACGAGAGCAGCTTCCGCGTCGGCCGAGTCTGCATTTCGGACATGTAGTGCAGCACTCGCGGGCTTGGTCTCGACGGTCACACCGGGGAATCGGGCGGCGATCGAGGTCATCTCCTCGGCGATATCCTGCAGAAGTCGCTTGGCCTGGTCGTCGATTGCATTGATGAATCCGACGTCGAATTCGCTGCCGTGGCTACCGACGAGTTGAACCTCGGCAGGGAGCCTGGACAGTGTGGCCAGATCGCGGAGGGCGCGACCGGAGATTACGGCGGCCTTCGTCGCGGCGAGACTCGCCAATCCGCGCATAGCGGTGACGGACTCCGCATGTGGAAATGCCTTCGACGGATCGGAGACGATGGGCGCCATCGTCCCGTCGTAGTCGGAGGCGACGAGCAGGCGAGGCGTCCGGGCCACGGCCATGAGGGCGCGGCGAAGTTCAACCGGTAGATCCAAAGCAATCACGGAACGAATCTAGGCGATGCGAGCCGATCCGGCTCACTCGGACGCCCACGCTCAGTAGAGGGGCTTGGAGTCACCAAGTAGCAAATCGACGGTCAGTTCGAGTCGAGCGGCGACGTCGGTGGCCGACGAACGACGGGTCAACCACGCGACGAGATTGGACAGCCAGACGTCACTGATGACGCGAGCGATGCTGAGCTGCAGTTCCGTTGGCTCGCCGTCGCTCATCGCTTTGGCGAACAGTCGGTCCATCAATCGGCCGACCTGGTCCACCTCGGCGGCAGCGGACGCGTCCGCGAACATGAAAGCGCGAGTCATTGCTTCAGTGAGTAAAGGATCACGTTGCATCGCGCGTGTGATCTGCCCCAGAATCAGGTGCATCCTCTCCTGCGGCGTTTGGCCGGGCGGGAGTTTGCGACGGGAGTCGATCTTTTCGAATTCACGGGAGAGGGCTGAAACCAGCAGGTGCACTTTGGAGGGAAAGTATCGGTACAGCGTTCCGACCGCGACGTCGGCACGCTCGGCGACGGCGCGCATCTGAACGGCTTCGTAACCGCCTTTGGAGGCGAGAGCCAAGGTCGAATCGAGAATTCGCTTGCGGCGTTCGCGCTGCGCATTGGAACTCAGGTCGTCGTCGGTGAGGACGCCGACCGAACGTAGTGGTGTAGCCGTGTTGGTTTCATTCACGGCCGTTCCTCTGTTCTTGTCGGCATTGGTCGCCGAACGCGACCGAGAAGATGTGGTCATCGACGTTGTCCTTCGCACCTTGACTCTGAACCAGCTACCGTATTAGAACACGTTCTAGACAAAAAAGTCATCATGAAGAGTAGGGAACAGCATTGTGACAATTGCCACCACCGACGATCAGCGCGACGTCCAACAGTCGATTCGGTCGTGGGCTGCCACTACCGATCCCATGCGGACGCTACGCGCCGACGAGCAGTCGGGTTGGCGCTCGCACTGGCGCGGGCTCGCTGAACTGGGCGTGTTCTCCGTTGCCGTTCCCGAGTCGGTGGGCGGCGTCGGCGGCACGGTCGCGGACCTCGCGGCGATGCTCGAGGAAACGTCGACGGCCCTCGTCGGCGGCCCCGTGCTGTCGACGGCACTGGCCGCTCTCGTGGTCGGCCGGAGCGCGGGACCTGCGGCGGCGCGGTGGGGTGCCGATCTCTGCGAAGGCGCACTTCCCTGCGCCGTAGTGCTGTCCGACGCGCCGGTCGCAGCCCGCCGCGACGGCGACACATTGCTCCTCGACGGCACTGCGGATATTGCCTTCGGTGCGGCAGATGGCGTCGGCGTGCTGTTGCCTGCAACGGTCGACGGCGAGACGGTCTGGTGCATGCTCGGAATCGATACGCCGGGTCTGAAGATCGAGTCGTTGCTCGGCGTCGATCGCAGTGTCCCGGTAGCCCGGCTGACTCTCCAGGATGTCGCGGTCGATCCGGATTCGGTCCTGTCCGACGTCTCGACGTCGTACGTTCTCGATCTGGCGGCCACGCTCGCTGCTGCGGATGCCGCAGGCGTCGCCGGGTGGGCGCTGCGTACCGCTGTCGAGCACGCCAAGATGCGCGAGCAGTTCGGTGCACCGATCGGCAGCTTCCAGGCGATCAAGCATCTGTGCGCCGAAATGCTGTGCCGGGTGGAGAAGACGCGCGCCGCCGCATGGGACGCTGCGGTGGCAGTGGACTCCGCGGCAGAGGAACACCCACTGGCTGCCGCTGTGGCTGCCGCGATCGCTCTCGATGCCGCAGTGAACAACGCCAAGGACGCGATCCAGATCCTCGGCGGTATCGGATTCACGTGGGAGCATGACGCGCATTTCTATCTGCGGCGCGCCCTGTCCATCCGGCAGTTGCTCGGCGGTACGTCTCGTTGGCGGATGCGCGTGACGGACCTGACCCGCGCCGGCGTGCGACGCCACCTGAGCGTCGACCTCGGCGAGGCCGAGAATCGACGTGAGGATGTTCGCGCGGAGGTACGCGCGGTGGCAGACGCGGAGGATCCTCGTCGCACACTGGCAGAGTCGGGGCTTGCTGCCGCGCATTGGCCGCAACCTCACGGCCGGGACGCAAGTGCAGCGGAGCAACTTCTCTACGCGGAGGAGATGGCTGCGGCCGGTCTCGAGATTCCTGATCTGGTCATCGGCTGGTGGGCTGTTCCGACGATTCTCGAACACGGAACCGCCGAGCAGATCGAGCGTTTCGCGGGCCCGACACTGCATGGGGACATTCGCTGGTGCCAACTGTTCAGCGAGCCGGAGGCCGGCTCTGATCTGGCGGCATTGCGGACCACGGCGACGAAGGTCGATGGAGGCTGGAAGCTCAAGGGCCACAAGATTTGGACTTCGCTCGCTCAGCAGGCCGATTGGGGAATCTGCCTTGCCCGCACCGACCGTGACGTCCCGAAGCACAAGGGAATCAGCTACTTCGTTCTCGATATGACCTCGCCTGGTATTCGTATCGAGCCGCTGCGGGAAATCACCGGTGACGCAGTGTTCAACGAGGTGTTCCTCGACGATGTCTTCGTCCCGGACGATTGCCTCGTCGGAGATCTGAACGGCGGCTGGAAGCTTGCCAGGACCACCCTGGCCAACGAGCGGGTTGCGATGAGCAGCGGCTCGACGCTCGGTTCCGCGCTCGAGGACGTTGTCGAGGCGACGTCGTCCAGCACCGATCCCGGTGTCTCGGATGCGCTGGGCGGGCTCGTCGCGAACGGACTGGTGGGTTCACTGCTCGAGTTCCGATCGACGCTTCGGCGACTCGGTGGGCAGGATCCCGGGGCAGAATCCTCCGTTCGCAAGCTCGTCGGCGTGCGTCATCGGCAGGACCTCGCGGAATTCGCGTTGGAGGTCTCGGGGCAGGCCGGGGTCATCGAGGGACCCTTGGCAAAAGAGATGTTGCTGACTCGCTGCTTGTCGATTGCGGGCGGCACCTCACAGATCCTGCTGACCGTCGCTGCCGAGAGGATTCTCGGTCTGCCTCGCTGACTGCTGGTATATCCGTACCGATGGTGTTAAAAATAGAACAGGTTCTACCGAAGAACTCTTCGGTTCATCTTCCGTAGGCAGGATCAAGGCGTGGACTTCACCAGAAACTCCGATCAATCGACGGTCGCGGAGATGATCTCCGGATTGCTCGCTCGCGACTCCGAGCCCGAAGCATTGTGGACGGCGCTGTCCGAGGCAGGGCTGTTCCAGATGGTGCTGCCCGAGGATCTCGGCGGCGACGGACTCGGATTGCCGGAAGCGGCGACGGTTCTGACCGAGCTCGGTAAGGCCGCGGCAGTCGGACCGGCACTTGCGACCCTCGGGTTCGGCATCATCCCGCTCACGCGACTCGCGGAACCGGCTCTGATCCGTGACACCGTCGGCTCGGGCCGCATTCTGACGGCGGCGCTCATGGAACCCGGGGCGCCGTTCCCCGCGGAACCGAAGACGAAAGCCGTTCCCGACGGCGATCTCATGCGTGTGAGCGGGACCAAGATCGCGGTCCCGTATGCCGAGCAGGCGTACCGCATCCTGGTGCCGACGTCCGAAGGTGTCGTATTGGTCGACCCCTCTGCGGAGGGTGTTCGGCTCGTGCCGACCCCGTCTTCGAGTGGCGATCCCGAGTATGCGATCGAATTCGATTCGGCACCGGGACAATTCGTTACCGAGAACATTGCCGAGCTCTATCGGATCGCGATCGCGGCCATCGGAGCAGTCGCTGACGGACTGGCTGCGGGAGCAGCGGCGCTCACCGCGTCGCACTTGGCAAGCCGTCATCAGTTCGGCAAGCCGCTGGCAACGTTTCAAGCCGTTGCAGGCGAGATCGCCGATGTATATGTGACGGCTCGGACCATTCATGTCGCTGCTGTGTCGGCGGTGTGGCAGGCCTCGCAGGAGAAGCCGAGCCGGCCGGGCGATGCCGATGTACTCGCGTATTGGATCGCCGCCGAGCTGCCTGCCGCCATGCAGGCCTGTCATCATCTGCACGGCGGCATCGGAGTGGACGTCACGTATCCGATGCACCGATACTATTCGGCTGCAAAGGATCTTGCGCGGCTCGTCGGTGGTGCCTCCTACCGGCTCGATCTGGTGGGCGCCTCGATTCAGCGCGAGGACGTACTCGAATCGGTCGCGGTCTCCTCCGAGGCAACCGGCGAGTCACCCTTCGTCGAATTGACCGAAGAGCAGCAGAAGCTGCAGCAAACCCTGCGAACGTATTTCGCCGATCTCGTCAGTGACGAGGACGCCGAGATCATGATGACCGAGCGGCACGGCAAGACGTACCGCGCGATCATCGAACGGATGGGCACCGACGGGTGGCTCGGAGTCGGTTGGCCGAAGGAGTTCGGCGGACACGGGTTCGGTGACGTCGAGCAGTCGATCTTCGTGAACGAGGCTGCGCGCGCTGACATTCCGCTCCCTGCCGTGACCTTGCAGACTGTCGGTCCGACACTGCAGAAGTACGGAACCGAGGTCCAGAAGGACAAGTTCCTCAAGTCGATCCTCGCCGGTGAGGTCCATTTCGCGATCGGTTACACCGAGCCCGAGGCGGGAACCGACCTCGCCTCGCTGCGCACCACAGCTGTGCGCGACGGCGACGAGTACATCGTCAACGGACAGAAGATTTTCACCACGGGCGGGCACGATGCGGACTACGTCTGGCTCGCTGTGCGCACGGGGCCGGCGGATTCGCGTCACCGCGGAATCTCCATGCTCATCGTCGACACCACCGACCCCGGATACTCGTGGACGCCGATCATCACTCTCGACGGTGCACACCACGTCAACGCGACGTACTACAACGATGTGCGAGTTCCCGTCGACATGCTGGTGGGGGAGGAGAACGCCGGCTGGCGTCTGATCACCACCCAGCTCAACCACGAGCGCGTCATGCTCGGACCTGCCGGTAAAATCGACGGACTGTACGTCCACTTGCGCGGGTGGGCGCAGAAGCACGGAGTGCTCGACGAGCCCGACGTGCGACGCGCTCTCGGCGAGATCCATGCCACGTTCCGGATCAACGAGCTGCTGAATTGGCAGATCGCTTCGTCCACTGCGGATGCGGTCGACGTCGCCGATGCCTCGGCTACCAAAGTTTTTGCCACCGAACGGATTCAACGCGTCGGGCGGCTTGCCGAGGAGCTGATCGGTCGACACGGAAACCCTCTCGATCCCGACACTGCCAAGCTCATGGCCTGGCTGGACAAGCAGGTCAAGCGCAATGTGGTCATCACGTTCGGTGGAGGAGTGAACGAAGTGATGCGGGAACTGATCGCAACATCCGGTCTCGGACTGCCCAGGGTCGTGCGATGAGCGAATCGATCAGCGAAGCAGCGGATCGTATTGCGGCAGCGGGGGAATGCGCGCCTCGCGCGGGGCGGGACCCGATCAATCAACCGATGATCAACAACTGGGTCGAAGCGATCGGCGACGCGAACCCCATCTACGTCGATGCCGGCGCTGCTCGCGCGGCCGGTCACCAGGGCGTCGTCGCGCCTCCTGCAATGGCACAGGTGTGGACGATGGGCGGATTGCATTACACGCGCTCGTCCGACGACCCGCTCGGGCTGATGATGGGCATACTCGACGACGCCGGATTCACCTCCGTCGTGGCGACCAATTGTGATCAGACCTATCACCGTTATCTCGAGCTCGGTGAAGAAGTCACGGTCACAACGAAACTCGACAATGTCGTCGGTCCGAAGAAGACCGGTCTCGGTCTCGGCTGGTTCGTCACCACACGCAACATCTGGTACGTGGGTGATGAGGCCGTCGCCGAGATGGTCTTCCGGGTACTCAAGTTCGCACCGGAAGCCAAGCCGGCCGCCGACGACGTGTCGGAGGCGATTCGTCCGGTCGTATCCCAGGAGACCGAGTTCTTCTGGGAGGGAGCACGAGTAGGCGAACTGAGGATTCAGCGGGTCGAGGACGGCTCGCTGCGGCATCCCCCGATTCCGGCGATCTGGCAGGACAAGGCCGCACCGATCGACTACGTGGTCGCGAGCGGTAAGGGCACGGTGTTCAGCTTCGTCGTCCACCACGCACCCAAAGTGCCCGGGCGGACACTGCCTTTCGTGGTTGCTCTCGTCGAACTCGACGAGGGAGTCCGCGTACTCGGCGAGCTACGCGGAATCGAACCGTCCGAGGTCGAGGTCGGATTGCCTGTCGAGGTCGAATTCCTTCGCATCGACGAGAACTTCACACTCCCCGCATGGAAGGCGATCCGATGATTACAGCGCAGGTAGGTGACGAACTGCCCGAACTCGAGATTTTCGCCGATCCGACATTCGTAGTCTCGACGGCGTTGGCCACCAGAGACTTTCAAGATGTCCACCATGACCGCGACAAGGCGATCGAGCGCGGTTCCAAAGACATCTTCGTCAATATCCTTACCGACACCGGCCTGGTGCAGCGTTTCGTGACCGACTGGGCGGGCCCGACTGCGGTCTTCCGTTCGATCGGTCTGCGGCTGGGGGTTCCCTGGTACGCCTACGACACTTTGACGCTGCGCGGGAAGGTATCTGCCGTCACCGACGGTGAAGTGACGGTCGAGGTGACCGGCTCCGACTCTCTCGGTGATCACATCGTGGCGAAGGTGAAACTGGCATCGTCAGAGCTGACAGGGGGGAAGCCGGCATGAGCGGTTTGTCGGGCAAGGCGGCGATCGTCGGAATCGGCGCCACGGATTTCTCCAAGGACTCAGGGCGAAGCGAACTTCGACTGGCCGCCGAGGCAGTACAGGCCGCGCTGACGGATGCGGGTCTGACGCCCGCCGACGTCGACGGCCTGACGTCGTTCACGATGGACACCAACACCGAGATCGCTGTTGCACGGGCCGTCGGAATCCCGAACCTGAAGTTCTTCAGTCGAATTCACTACGGCGGTGGCGCAGCGTGTGCCACGGTTCAGCAGGCCGCGATGGCAGTTGCCACCGGAGTCGCTGATGTCGTCGTCGCGTATCGGGCATTCAACGAGCGCTCCGGCTCGCGGTTCGGACAGGTTGCTCCACATCTCGCTGCCGCGCCGACGTCCTCGGGCGTCGACGCTGGATGGGCGTATCCGCAGGGGCTCGGTACACCCGCCTCGTTCGTGGCGATGGTCGCGCGTCGGTACATGCATGTCTACGGCGCGACGAGCGAGGACTTCGGCCGAGTTGCCGTCGCCGACCGTAAACATGCGGCGAACAATCCGGCTGCGTTCTTCTACGGCAAGCCGATCACGTTGGAGGACCACCAGAATTCACGCTGGATCGCCGAACCGCTGCACCTTCTCGATTGCTGCCAGGAGTCCGATGGCGGAATTGCGATCGTCGTGACTTCGCCGGAGCGGGCGAAGGATCTGCCCAATCCGGCCGCCGTCATCACCGCGGCAGCGCAGGGAAGTGGCCCGGACCAATACATCATGACCAGCTACTACCGCGACGCGATGACAGGTCTGCCGGAGATGGGTCTGGTCGGAGATCAATTGTGGGCGCAGTCCGGTCTCACCCCGAAGGACATGCAGACGGCGGTGTTGTACGACCACTTCACGCCGTTCGTATTGATGCAGCTCGAAGAACTCGGGTTCTGTGGGCGCGGCGAGGCACGTGACTTCATCGCCGACGGTGCCATCGAACTCGGCGGACGGTTGCCCCTGAACACTCACGGTGGTCAGCTCGGTGAGGCGTACATCCACGGGATGAACGGAATTGCCGAGGGCGTCAGGCAGATTCGCGGGACTTCGGTCAACCCGGTTCCGGATGTGGAGAACGTACTCGTCACTGCAGGCACCGGTGTGCCCACCTCGGGGCTCATCCTCTCCCGAACTCAGTAACGGTTCGTGGAGTCGATGCGCAAGTAGTCGGGTACCGCTGTCGTGGAAAACTCGACTGCATGGATCGTGACGGCGTGACAGATCGCCACCCTCGAACCCACAATGCGTGTGGCGAGGGTGGTGATCTGTTTTGACGAACTACATCGGCGGCGCACGTCCGGTTCTGGTGATCATGGGTGTGTCGGGGTCGGGCAAGTCCACCGTGGCCGGCGTCCTTGCACGAGCACTCTCCTGGGACTTCCAGGAAGGCGACGACCTGCATCCGGCGTCGAATGTCGCGAAGATGGCGTCCGGAGTCCCGCTGACCGACGAGGACCGGCTGCCGTGGCTGGACACGATCGCAGACTGGATCAAATCGCATACTCGCCGAGGCGAACCTGGAATCGTCACCTGCTCTGCACTGAAACGGAGCTACCGGGACGTGCTCACGCACGGATCCGAAGGGCAGGTCCTCTTCGTTCATCTCGTCGGAACCAAGACGCAACTCGGCGACCGGTTGAACGTTCGGACGGACCACTTCATGCCGAGTGGGCTCCTCGACTCCCAGCTATCGACTCTCGAGCCGATCGGACCGGACGAGAACGCACTTCTCTTCGACGTCGGTCCACCGCCGCAGGAGATCGCCGCTCGCATCATCGCCGAACTCGACCGTCGCCAGGGCGACTGAAAGAAGCAGCGTCGACCGGGCGATCTCCTCGCGCCTCCTGACACATCTCCGTCTTCGTCTTCCTGCTGTGCCTTCCGAACAACCGCGCCCACAGCATCGCTCCGACTATGTCGGAGGCGTACTGCATCATGTGCACTCATGAACAAGGTCCTGCGTGCGACACTCGTCAGCGCCGTCGTCATCACCACTGTCATCGGCATCGCGTCGTTCGTATTGAGTTTCGCCGCACTGTGGGATTTGGCGACCATGGCCGGAGTCCCACGAAATCTGTCGTGGTTGTGGCCGGTCATCGTCGACGGCACAATCCTGCAGGCGACTATTTCTGTCATCGCACTTGCTCAATTCGCAGATCAGCGTAGCGGCAGGCGCTTCTTCTGGTGGGTGCTCGTCATCGCAGCGTTGGTCAGTATCGGCGCAAATGCACTGCACGCCTTCACTTCCAACACTGGAACCCTGCATCCCGCGCTGTCCGCTGCAATCGCCACCGTTGCACCGGTCAGCCTGCTCGCTGCCACCCACGGGCTGGGCATACTCGTGCGAATCCCGTCGACACAACCCGGACCGGTCGCCGCCGTACAAACCGAAAAAACCGTAAAAACCGTACAAACCGAAGCGCCTGTACAACCCGAAGTGACCGTGCAACCCGAAGTAACCGCGGCACGAGACGTCGAATCGATCGGTCCGGACTCGCCGCAGTCTCCACTGGTTCCCGTCGCCCACGCAACTCCGGAAAATACCGACCCGATAGCCGAACCACAGCGCAGTGCGGAACCACAGCGCAGTGCCGAACCACAGCGCAGTGCCGAACCACAGCGCAGTGCGGAACCGCAGCGCGTCGAGTTATTGGACGGCATCGAAGATGTGAGCAGCGCTGAGCCTTTGGACAGTGTCGACAGGTGGATCCTCGACGGGGATCGCATCGAGGACCTCTATCCGGTCGATGCCCCGTGACCGAGATGCTCTCGATCCCGAACGGCTGATCCCGTACGGCTCTGCAGCACAGAAGTGACCTCACGGCGGTGCAGTGGCACTATCGAGGGATGAGCAAGGTGACACCGCAGGTTCCCGGCCCAGGGCAAGAATCAGTGTGGGATTATCCGAGACCACCTCGGTTGGAGCATTCGAATCGATTGATCACGGTGCGCTTCGGTGGGACGCTGATCGCCGAGACGCGTGATGCGTGGCGAGTGCTCGAGACTTCGCACCCACCGACCTGGTATATCCCGCGTGATGATGTTGCTGCCGAGGCGCTCTCGCCCTCCGCAGCCCGCTCGACGCATTGTGAGTGGAAAGGTGCAGCGACGTACTGGACCGTCCACGGTGCCAACTCGGTGAGCGACGGCGCCGCGTGGAGTTACGAGGAGCCGACGGCGTCGTTTCTGCCGATCACCGGGCATCTGGCGTTCTCGCCTTCGCGGTTGGAATGCGAGGTCGACGGCGAACGCGTCACCCCTCAGGAGGGCGGCTTCTACGAGGGCTGGATCACGAGTGAGGTGGTGGGTCCGTTCAAAGGGATCCCCGGTAGCTGGGGTTGGTGATTTTCAGGGTGTGAGAGCGTCGGCGGGGATGATCTGCAGGCTGGATTCGTCACCGGGATTGCTTCCCGTCACCAGCACGTCGCCCGAACGCGTATCGACTGCAACCGAATTGGCTTGCCGAACGGTTGGAAGGTCGACGATCGGACGCGGAGCCGCCGGGTCTGCGACGTCGACGACGCGCAGGATGTTCGATTCGGTCAGCGTGATCAGCAGCAACTTTCGCTGCGGGTCGTACGCGAGTCCGTAGGGATTGCCGGGTGCTTCGATGCGAGATACTTCGCTGACCTGCGGGTCGACTCGTTCGATGAATACTGCGCCACCGTCGGTGTCGGCGAACGCGGCAAGGTCTCGACCGAGTGCGGTGGCGTGGGTCAATTTGGTTCCGAGTGGTGCTTGTGCGACTAGCTCCTGATCGGGGCCACTGTAGATCCACACGCCGTTGCCCTGGACGTCGGCGACCGCAGCGTACTCGCCGACGGCGGCAAGGCCACCGGGTTGAACCGGTCCTGCCGGTAGCGAGGCCGTCACCGTACCGTCGCGAACGAACACGACGCCGCCGCCCATCTCGTTGGTGACGACGGTGGTCCCGTCGGAGGTTGTGACGGCATCGTGCGGTTGTCTTCCGACTCCCTGCACAGTGGTGAGGACATTGCCGTTCTCGGGATCGACGACGAGTAGCTCGTCGCTTGCTTCGAGCGGTGCGAGGACCGGTCCATCCGGCCCGGCGAGGGACAGGTGTCTGGGTGCGCCGGTTGTCGGTACGAACGAACGTTCGACGCCGGTGGTCGCGTCGACCAGCCGAATGCCGTCGGGCTCTCGAACGCCGACGGCGGCGATACCCGAAGTGGTGACGACGATTCCCTCCGGCGCGCCCGCGAGTGGCGTCACCACTCCCACCGGCGTCTGTGCCGAGGGCGCTTCGGCAGGCTCTGCGGCGGGCGTCGTCGTTGCAGGTTTGTCGCTGTCCTGCGCGGCACACCCCGTCACCAGTGCGAGTACGGCAACAGCAACGAGAAGCTGTTTCACGCGCCGCCGAACTTCTCGTAGTGCACTGCCTCGACGAGTGGGCGTCGATGGCGCCATCCGAATCGTTCCAGGTCGGGAGTCTCGGCGAACTCGGTGACCGGGCCGACACACAACCAGGCGATCGGCCGGATCGGGTCCGGGATTCCCAGCAACTCCTTCAGGTAGTCCTCTTCGTAGAAGGACACCCATCCGACTCCGATACGTTCGGAGATCGCAGCCAGCCACAGGTTCTGGATGGCAAGGACGGCTGAGAACAAGCCGGTGTCCTCGACGCTCGCGCGTCCGAGAATATGTTGGCCTCCTCGGGTCGGGTCGTAGGTGACCACGACGCCGGTGCCGCTCGTTTCGATTCCTTCGATTCGAATGGGATCGAACGTAGCTTGGCGGTCGGGTGGCAGCGAGTCTGCGAACGCCCGACGCTTCTGCGCCACGTGTGCGGCGAAGGTGGCGAGCGTGTCGGGGTTCTTGATGACGACGAAGTCCCACGGTTGAGTGTTGCCGACGCTCGGCGCCTTGTGTGCGGCGCTCAGGATTCGCTGCAGTACCTCGTCGTCGACCGAGTTGCCGTCGAACTCTGCACGCACGTCGCGCCGCATTGCGATGGCCGTGTACACCGACATCGGGTTGTCGTCATCGTTCATATGTCTTCGTGTATTCCTTCAGTTTGGCGTTCGACTCCGCGACCGAATCCGGAATTCGATGTGCAGGAACTGGGCGTCCCACAAAGTATCCCTGAGCGGTTGTACAAGAGAGCTTACGTAATTCGAGCAGGGTGGCGGCGTCTTCCACGCCCTCGGCCGTGATGGTCAGGCCGAGGGTTCGGGCCAGATCGATCGTGGATCTGACGATGATGCCGTGAGCCTGATGGTGTGCCATGTCGCTGACGAAGGTCTTGTCGATCTTCAATTGCTGCACGGGAAGACGCTGCAGGTAGGCGAGTGCGCTGTACCCGGTGCCGTAGTCGTCGATCGCAAGGGTGACTCCGAGCTTGCGCAGGCCCAACAGCGACTCGATGGCGACGGGCGGATCAGCCATCGACGAGGTTTCCGTGATCTCGATGGTCAATTTCTCGGGCGCGGCGCCGGCGGCGGCGAGCGAGCGTCGAACCTGCTCGACGAGAGTGCTGTCGAGAAGATTGCGTGTGGAGATGTTGACCGAGACGTTGAGCTCCACCCCTGCTTCGCTCCATTCCTTGCGGTGGGCCAATGCCTCACTCAGCACGAAGTTGGCCAGCGGTCTGATCAGTCCGGTGTGCTCGGCCATCGGGAGGAACTGATCGGGTTCGATGATGCCTTCGACAGGGTGGTTCCATCGGAGAAGCGCCTCGACCCCGGTCGCCTCCATCGAGTCGAGATTTACTTGAAGTTGGTAGTACAGCTCGAGTTCGCGGGCGTCGATCGCAGTGGTGAGCTCACTGAGCAGATGCAATTGGCGGCTGCTGTCGCGGGCCATCGACGGGTCGTAGCTTGCAATGCGCGGTTGGAGTATTTTGGCCGATTGCATCGCCAGATTGGATCGATGGACCAGGTCGTCGCAGCGAGACTGTTCGATGCTCGACGCGGCACCGTTTCTTGGGGGGATTCGGTCACTGAGCGCGATACCGATGCTGGCCTCCACGAGAAGAGTCGCACCTCCAACCCTGATAGGGCAGGACAGAGATGCATGCATCCCGTGTGCTGCGGCCACAGCCTCCAACTGTGTGTCTTCCACGGAGAGCACAACCGCGAACTCGTCTGCTCCGAGTCGGCCGAGTACTCCACCGGCGTGGACGGTGTCGGCCAGTCGGTCGGCGACAGCGCGAAGAACGTCGTCACCGATCGAGTGCCCGAAGGTGTCGTTGACTTCCTTGAAACGATCCACATCGAGTAACAACAGCGCGAGTGGACCGTCGTTGGTGTCGATCCACTCTTCCAATCCTCGACGATTGAGGGTCCCGGTCAGATGGTCGGTCTGTGCGGCCAGTCTTAGGGTGGCCGTTTGTCTACGCAGCAGTCGGAGCAGTTCGGTGACTCTGACCAGTGCCAGGGTGACAAGCACCGAAGCGCACAGCAGGATGCCCCATCCCCACTCGGCGACGGGCGTCCCACGGGCGAGGAAGGTTGCCATGATTGCGCCCGGCGTCAGCACCGCCAGTGTGAGAACGATCGTGGTGGGCGTGCTGAACGAAGCTTCGAGAGTGCTTGGTGAGCCGCGCTGTGCACGGGGAACTGTCAGGTACCTCATCGACGGGTGAACGGCAGCTGTTCCGAGTAGGACGTAGCAGAAGACGTACCCGGCGACGGTGATATTGGGGGCCATGGTCGGCACCTCGGCCGAACCGACGCGCATGGTGGTGTCGGTAACCAGTGTTACCGCCGCCGATGCGGCCAGAAGTCGAAAGGAGGTGTTCTGCCATTGAACTGTGCCGAGGAAATGAACCAAGAGCCCAAGCATGAGGACGTCCATCGCTGGATAAGCGATTGCAGCCATACCCGACACAGTCGATACGTTCACGCCGTCGACCGGGATGACGAACACCCACAGGATGAGGCCGAACGCGATCATGACGATCACACTGTTGGCGACGTGTCCGAATTCGCCTCGGCGCCAGCCCTGATGTACCAGGAGAAAGAGTCCGAACACGAACAGTGGGTAGCCGAGTAGGTAAATGGCATCGGCCACCGAGGGGACAGGGAGGTAGCCATCGACGTGGTCGATCCAGAAGAACGCGACGTCCCCTGCCAACCACATCGTGGTAGCAAGTGCGACCACCCACCAGGCTGCGCGGGCGACTGGACGGTTCACTCGAATGCCGACCAGTACGGCGATCACTGCAGACAGGCCGATACCGATGTACAAGGCATTGGCCAGGTCGCCGGGTGGGGTGAAGGTGTAGCCGATGCATGCCGCCGTTGCCAATATCGGATACAACCGCCATTTCACCCGGTGCATCCCTTCGCTGCGTCATGTCGTCGGTTTCTCATCACTGCCCAACTTCCCACACTTCGCAACTCGAATCACTTCGAACGCAGAATGCGGGAAGCCGGGATAGTGAGATGTTCGACTCAGGGAAGCAGTTGATCGATGAAGGAATTCGAGTAGATCCGGTGTGGATCGAGATCGTTGTACGTGGCCCGAGCGGTGTCCCAGTTCTCGCTGACGGGCACCCCCTCACGATAGGTATCGGGCAGGATGTTCTCGATAACGTCCGCATCCTTGTACGGAAGCTCGGTGCTGAACGCCCAACCCTTGGACCACTCGGGACGGAATGTGGCCCAGCCGCCGGTGTAATGCGAGCGCATCCACTGTTCCATCTCACGATAGAAGGCGAACATGCCCGGTGTGCCGGGGACGCCGAGCACGTTGAGCCATATCGCCGTATCCCACTCGGGATGATCGGGTCGCGGCCGCATCGCCGAGATCGTCGGCGGCCCAGCAGAATCGACGAGGAGATCCGACTCTGCGTCCATGCCACAGCAACGGATCTCCACTGGACCGTTGATCGGAAACTGGCCGATCGACTGGTAGTGCGACACCCGTTGTTCGAACCAGACGGTGAAATCGTGGATCACTCGCGCGACGTTGTCGCGGCTCGTGATGACCGCACCGCCGCCCTCGGTCAGCAGGAGAGTGCTCGGCTTGATGTAGAACTGGACGTCCTTCGACCAACCCCACAGGTCGTTCGACGCAGTTGCCGCCAACCCTGCCACCGTCGTCCCATAGAAGACCTGACCGAAAGCCGGTGCGATGAAGGTGTTTCCAGCCGTCAATTGGCCGATCAGGTCGGAAACCACTTCGGGCAGGTTGTCGGAGAAGATGTAGTTGTACGGTCCGGTCACCTCGCGTGCCGTCAGAGGCTTTTCGGGGCAGATCGACCACACCTTGAGCCACGGCTTTTCGGTGAACGGATACCAGATGGCCTCGACGCGGCCTGTCTGTTGCAGGAAGCTTTCGAAGGTACGTCCCTTTGCCCCTGCTGCGCCGAACAACTCACGCCAATCGATGTCGGTGTAACTCTGGCAGCGCATACGTGGATTGGCGCCCGCCATCAGCGTGACCGAGGTCAGGAAAGCGCGACCCAGATGCGTCAGTAGTGGGGTGATCTCCGGGTCGGATCGATCGAAGGAGCGCAGAGCGTAGGCATTTCCGTCCCAGACGACGGCAGTCAGTGCGGTCACCAGATTGCTCAAGGAGCCGTACGTGGTTCCGGGTACCGGAACTTCACCGGCAGCCGGGATCGCAGCACCGTGCGCATCGACGGCCAGCGACCCTGCGATGGTCAGTACTCCCGGTGCAGGCACGCTGACCCAGCCGAGACCGTTGTTTTCGAGTTGTTGCAGGATCGCTTCCAGGGTCGCGCCGGCGCCGGCGGTCACAGTTGCGGGACGATCCGAATCTGCGGGGTCGACCGCAATCCCGTTCAGATGAACCATGGTGTCGACCAGTACGACCCGGTCGAGGTTCTCACCGTTGACGATCGTCAACGGCGTCCACCCATGCATCGCGCCACGCGGCCTGATGCGATAGGAGTTTGCATGGGCCCAATTGGCCAGTCGGACTACATCATCCGGCGTGACCGGTGAGCACGTCCAGATGGCGTCGAGAATGATCTCCTTCGACCAGTTCTGATAGCGCTGCTGGTAGAGCGGAATTCCAGGCGGAAAATTCGGTGGCGCAGGGATGGTGCTCTCAGAGCTACCGAAGGGCACGGCTCCTGCAGGCGCGGCGCGCATCACGGATGCCACTGCGAGTGCACCAGCGCCTGCGGCGATGAACTGTCGGCGATTCAAATCGGACATTGTGCTGGGTACTCCGTCGTCTCGAAGCTACGAACAAGGGTGCTAGCGGGTTGTCAATACGACATCGGCGAGGGCCGGAGCGTTCTCTCGTGCGGGAACGGTGACGCTGATCAAATATCTACCGCCTTCGAGCCAGATACGGCAGGCCAAGGTCTCGCCAGGGTAAACGACGCCTGCGAACCTGGCGTCGAAACTGTCGATTGCGTCCGTATCGCCGTCGAGGACCGTGTCGGTGACGGCCTTGCACACCATCGAGTATGTGCACAGGCCGTGCAGAATCGGGTTGGGAAACCCTGCAGCAGCTGCGAACTCGGGATCGGAGTGCAGTGGATTGCGATCGCCGCACATGCGGTACATCAGTGCCTGCTGCGGCAGAATCGCGATCGAAGTTTCGGCGTCCGGTGCCCGTTCGGGTAGGACGGTCTTGTTGGACGGTCCTCTCTCACCACCGAAGCCACCTTCACCGCGGGCGAAGATCGACGAACGCGCCCGCCACAGTTCGGTGCCGTCGAGCGAGGTTGTGATCTTCTCCTGCACGATGACCGCTGCGCTGCCCTTGTCCCAGATATCGGTGATGCGAGTGATCGTCCGGGCCTGTCCGGCAGCAGGGATGGGACCGGAGACGGTCACGCCCTGGCTACCGTGCACCACCTTGGCGAGGTCGATGTCGACACCGGGGAACTGCACTCGGGGTGCTTCGACCTCGTGGAAGGTGGCTGCCACTGTCGCGAAGGTCGGGAGTACCTTCGGTTTCGCGTCGTCCAAGTAGCGGAGTTCGCGAGGGTCGGTGGGGGACCCACCGGCCCCGATCGCCAGGTGGAAGGTCTGCACGTCGTTCGCAGTCCATGAAAACTCCTCCGCCGGTAGCTCGGCACCGATTGCGAGGTCGGGATCGATGCTCACTGCGACGCCCTGCGTGCCATGTCGAGAACGGCCAGGTAGCCGAACGTCATCGCGGGTCCGATGGTTGCGCCAGGACCCGCGTAGGTGTGGCCCATCACCGGTGCGCTGGCGTTTCCGATTGCATACAAGCCGTCGATGACGCTTCCGTCCTCGCGCAGTACTCGGGCGTCGGCGTCGGTAACGAGCCCGCCCTTGGTGCCCAGATCGCCAGGCACCATCTTCACGGCGTAGTAGGGCGGCTTGTCGATCACGCCGAGACTCGGGTTCGGCTTGTTGGTCTTGTCTCCGTAGTACTTGTCATAACCGCTGTCGCCACGACGGAAGTCCTCGTCGACTCCACTGCGTGCAAATCCGTTGAAACGCTCCACGGTTGCGGTGAGCTGGTCGACGGGCATACCCGTCTTCTCGGCCAGCTCGGCGACGGTGTCGGCTTTGACCACCACACCGGACTCCAACCAACGAGAGGGGAACCGCTTCTTCGGGGTCAGCCCAGCGAAGATGTAGCGATCGCGGTAGCGCTGGTCGATGATCATCCACGTCGGGATGTTGTCGCCGGGACCCTCACCGATGCCGTACTCGCCGCCGTACATCATGTGCACGGCCTCGACGTAAGGTGCCGCCTCGTTGAGGAACCGCTTTCCTGCGGTGTTGACCATGATGCCGCCGGGCAGCGTGCGCTCGGCGATACAGAACCACGGGCCGCCGGTCAACGGAATTGACGGCCCCCACCAGGCGTCGTCCATGAGATCTACTGCTGCGCCGAGCTTTTGGCCTGCCGTGATGCCGTCGCCGGTGTTTGCCGTAGCGCCGACCGTCCATTCGGTCCCGATCGGCTGACGCTGGTACTTCTTACGCATCTCCGCGTTGTGCTCGAAACCGCCCGACGCCAGCACGACGCCCAGCTTGGCCCTGATGACCGAGCCGGAACCGGCCACGACGACACCCACCACACGGCCGTCCTCGACGTGGAAATCCGTCATGGGAGTCTCGAGGAGCACCGGCACGTTGGCGTCGAGGAGGCCGGCGCGCAATCCGGCGGACAGCGCTTGGCCGCGGCCGAGTAGATGCTTGCCGGTGAGCTTGGCCCCCATCCAGCGCATCCCGACGCGCATCACGCGAGCCAGTCCGCTCGGGTGGCGTCGCAGAAGGTTGATCGCCCGGTAGTCCGCCTGAGTGATCACCACGTTGAGCGGTGCCTTGCCGTAGTCGGGTTCGAGATTGTTCACCTCGGAACCCAGACAGGTCGAGTCGAACGGGGTCGGTTCCACCGATCGCCCGCCTACCCGTCCGCCCGGCGCCTCCGGGTAGTAGTCCGAGTATCCCGGGACCCACTGCATTTTCAGCGGTGAGTTCTTCAACACGAAGCTCAGCATCTCGGGCCCGCGTTCGAGATAGGTGTCGATGCGTTCCTTGGACACGACGTCCCCGATGATCGCGTGCAGGTAGTCGCGCGCGGCCTCCGGGGTGTCGTCGACGCCGTCGCGTTCGAGTACTTCGTTGTTCGGGACCCACACGCCGCCACCCGACCGGGCGGTGGATCCGCCGAACTTTGCTGCCTTCTCGATGACGACGACGCTGAGTCCCCGATGCGCTGCGGTGAGCGCAGCCGTCATTCCGCCCGCGCCGCTACCGACCACGACGATGTCGTATTCCTGCTTGTTCATGTAGAACACGTTATAGAATGATGTGGGTGTCAGTCCATGCTTTCTGCCAGGAAGAATTGACGAAAATCGATTCGAGAACAAAAACACGTTGCAGTTTGTGTTCAGGAGGTTTCAAGTGAGCTGGGATCTACGCGCCGACGTCGTAGTCGTCGGGTTCGGTGTGGCAGGGGCAGCGGCTGCGCTCGAGGCCGTCGCCGCGGGCAGTTCCGTCATCGCACTCGATCGGTACGCCGGGGGCGGTGCCAGCACGATTTCGGGGGGAGTCGTTTACGCCGGCGGTGGTACGTCCATTCAGGGGCAAGCCGGAGTCGAGGACAGTCCCGAGCAGATGTTCGCGTATCTGACCAAGGAGGTCGGCGACGCCGTCAGCCCGGCCACCCTGCGAAAGTTCTGCGATCAGAGCCCGGAGATGATCGAGTGGCTTTCCCATCACGGCGTGCCGTTCGAAGCGTCGCTATGCCCTTACAAGACTTCGTATCCCACCAATCGTCACTACCTGTACTACTCGGGCAGTGAGGCTGCGGGGGAGTTCCGAGAGGTGGCTACGCCTGCACCGCGTGGACATCGAGCCAAGGGTAAGGGCACCTCGGGGAAGATGTTGTACGGTCCGATGGCGAAGTCTGCGCAGAAAGCGGGTGTGCAGTTGATACCGCAAACTCGCGCGGTCTCGCTCGTCGTCGAAGATGGCCGAGTCGTAGGCATCGAGTGTCGGACGCTGAAGGATGCCCCCGCTCGAATCCGGCTGGCTCACAAAAGGATCGGCCTACTCTCCGCGAAGCCGGGCATCTACGCCCCGCAGCTTCGGTACCTGCTCGAGCGCAGACTCGACCGGATCGAGAAAAAGTACGGCCGTCTCGTCCGCATCCAAGCGCGTGGAGGGGTCATCCTCAGCGCAGGTGGATTCGCCGCGAACCGCACGATGATGAAGACGCACGCACCGAAATACACCGGTGGAATTGCATTGGGAACGGCCGGCGACGACGGTAGTGGTATCGGCTTGGCTACCGACATCGACGCTGGGACAGCAAAGCTGGCCAACATCTCGGCCTGGCGGTTCATCGTTCCCGCCGTACCGTTCCTCGGCTCACTACTCGTAGATCGGGCTGGTGAGCGGATGGTCGACGAATCTCGATACGGCGCAGCTCTCGGTCACGCCATCGTCGAAAAGGGCGGCGGTCGCGGCTGGTTACTCGCCGATGCGGATCTGGTGCGAGACGCCAAGGCGCATCTTCCGAAGCAGGCGATGTGGTTCCAACGAGTCCAGAATGCCGGGTTGATGCGCACGGCCCGGCGTGGAAATACGATCGAAGAAGCGGCGCGCGCTGCTGGACTCGACCCCACGGGACTACGGGAGACAGTGGACCGACACAACGAGGCCATCGCTTCGGGAACCGCAGATCCGATGGGCAAGCACGACGACTTCCGACGACCCGTCCTCGCGGCGCCGTTCACACTCTTCGACGCGGGCATTCCTGGTGGCTCGACGATCGCGAAGATGATGAATCCGTGCCCGATGATCACCCTCGGTGGACTCATCGTCGATGAGCACACCGGAGGCGTGAAAGATACGCACGGAGTAGTCATTCCGGGACTGTTCGCTGCCGGCCGCACTGCTGTCGGACTGTGTTCCAATTCGTACGTCAGCGGACTCTCACTCGCGGACTGTGTCTTCTCGGGCCGTCGGGCAGGAGCACACGCGCTGGTTTCGGCAAGCGATGACCGCGGGATCGACTTCCAAGCGATGTGAGCTCGAAGTGTTGTGAGAGAGGTGTAGGGGCCCAGCGTCGCTGAGCCCCTACACGGCGGAACTGCCTAGTCGGAGGGGACCGACAGAATCCCTTCCATCACTGCATGGTCGATGCTGTCCTGCATGCGGGGGCACGAGTCCTGCGTTGCCGAGTTCCCTGCATCACGAAACACCGGGCAAGTATCGGCAGGTCTGGTGGTCCACTGCACCGAGGTCTGCTTGGAACTGTTCTTGCGAACCAGGACGCTAGTTCCACATGCTCGACATTCCACCGGTGCGAGAGACGAATCGAGATAATTTTCCTTGTCGCGCACGGTCTGCGCGTGAATCTCCTCGATTCGCGCCGGATCCTGCGCGAAGTCCGGTGCCTTGGCCCAGCTCAGGCTCATGACACTTCGGCGTTCTCGGTCTTGTCGGCCTTCTGGCGAGCGAGATTCTCGTCGACCTCCACCTGCCAGGCTTCGTTCGCCTTGGAGGTATCGACCTCGAACTCGAACCGGCCGGTCATCTTGTCGTCGACATCGGCGACGTCGACGTAGAACTGGTCGTACCATCGGCGCAACTGATAGACAGGGCCGTCCTCCTCACAGAGCAACGGGTTGTCGATCTTGGTCTTGTTCTTCCAGATCTCGACGTCCTGTAAGAATCCGGCGCTGATTCCCTCGGTGAACTTCTCCGCAAGTTTGATCGAGGTCTTGTCATTCATGCCTGCTGGCTTCTTGACGGTGATGCCCCACTGCAACACGAACGAATTTTGATCGATCGGGTAGTGGCAGTTGATCAGTACACTCTCGACCTCGAACCCGCCGTAACTGTTCATCAGCGGATTGATCATGTACGAGGGGCCGTAGTAGGCGGCTTCGGACTTCAGCAGAGTGTCGCCGCCGTACTGCGAGGCCATTCCGATGTCCGGACGGCCCTTGGTGTTGAGGTACTGCGAGGCGATGTGGCCCTCGAACACATTCTTGAAGTACGTCGGGAAGGCGTAGTGAATGTAGAAGAAGTGCGCCATGTCCACGACGTTGTCGACGATCTCGCGGCAGTTGGCACCCTCGATGACCATCGAGTTCCAGGTCCAGTCGGTCCAGTCGTCGCTGTAGGCACCCTCGATCCGTGGGATCGTGACTTCCTCGGGAGGCGGATTACCTTCGGCATCGTTCCAAACGAACAGCTGGCCGTTCTGATCCAGCGTCGTCCAGGTTCTCGTACGCGCCAGCGGTGGGACACGCCTCGCATACGGAATCTGGGTGCATTTGCCGCTCGCGCCCCATCGCCAGTCGTGAAACGGGCAGGCGATCTCGTCACCTTTCACGGTTCCCTGGGTCAGGTCACCGCCCATATGACGGCAGTAACCGTCGAGGACGACGATTTTCCCGGCCGAATCAGCGAAGACGACAAGTTTGGTGCCGAAAGCCTCGACGGAGTGCGGTTTGCCGTCGGTGAACGTTGTGGTGAGGCCGAGGCAATGCCAACCACGTGCGTAGCGGGTCGGTGTATTGCCGACGTCGATCTCTCGGATCTTTGCCATGTGAACCCCTCACGGTCTACTCGAGCTGTTACTACTAGAACACGTTATAGAATTCCGGTAGAAATGGCTAGTGAAGGCGCGGGGAAGAGTTCTCGACACATGAGAGAACGTGTTCTAGTCTTGCTAGGAAACCACTGAGAAGGTAGGAGTCAATCGTGACGCAGGAGCCGATCGTCAGCCACGAGGTGTTGGATCGAATCGACGCCTTACTGCCAACCCTGCGCGAGCGCGCGCAGGAGACCGAAGATCTGCGACGTCTACCCGACGAGTCGGTGAAAGCCCTCCAGGAGACCGGCTTCTTCCGTTTGCTGCAGCCGGCGCAATGGGGCGGCTACGAAGCAGACCCGGGGTTGTTCTATACCGCAGTGAAAAAGATCGCGAGTGCCTGCGGATCCACCGGTTGGGTCTCCTCCATCATCGGAGTGCACAACTGGCACCTTGCACTGTTCCCGCAACAGGCGCAGGAAGATGTGTGGGGACAGGACACCGATGTTCGGATCTCCTCTTCGTACGCACCGATGGGCGCGGGCAACGTCGTGGACGGCGGATACCGGGTATCCGGTGCGTGGCAGTGGTCTTCGGGCTGCGATCACGCGACATGGGCGATGCTCGGCGGGCCCGTCATCAAGGATGGTCGACCCGTCGACTTCGTGACGTTCCTCATCCCGCGTGAGGACTACCGCATCGACGACGTCTGGAATGTCGTCGGACTGCGTGGAACCGGCAGCAACACCGTGGTGGTCGAGGATCAGTTCGTTCCGTCGCACCGCGTGCTGAGCTTCGGAAAGATGAACGATCACACCGCTGAAGGGCTCGAGCGCAATACCGCTCCGGTGTACAAGATGCCGTGGGGCACGATTCACCCGACCACCATTTCCGCCCCGATCGTAGGAATGGCGGAAGGTGCCTATGCTGCGCACGTCGAGCATCAGGGTAAGCGTGTGCGCAAGGCATTTGTCGGTGAGACCGGTAAGGACGATCCCTTCGCGAAGGTGCGTATCGCCGAGGCCAGCAGTGACATCGATGCCGCGTGGCGTCAGTTGTCGGGCAATGTCGCCGAGGAGTACGCACTGCTGAAGGCAGGCGAGGAAGTGCCGATCGAGCTACGGCTTCGAGCACGCCGCGATCAGGTGCGTGCGACTGGCCGATCCGTCGCCTCGATCGACCTTCTGTTCGAGAGTGCAGGTGCGACCGCGCTGCAGAACGATGCTCCGCTGCAACGCTTCTGGCGAGACGCTCACGCGGGCCGAGTGCATGCTGCAAACGATCCGGAACGCGCGTACCAGATGTTCGGTGGAGGAGAGTTCGGCCTCCCGCTCAAGGACACGATGGTATGACCGCGGCCACGCAGGAGATCACCTTCGAATCGACGTCGAAGTTCGCGCAGATTCGTCCGGACATGAAACTTCATTACCACGAGGCGGGCGTCGGGAACGATACGACGATCGTGCTGCTGCACGGCGGTGGACCGGGCGCGTCGGGATGGTCGAACTTCGCGGCCAACATTCCGGTGCTCGCGGAACAGTTCCACGTCCTGTGCGTCGACCAGCCTGGATTCGGGTTGTCCGACAAGCCGATCGACCATCCGCAGTACTTCGTGCACTCGTCGTCTGCGCTCAAGGATTTGCTGGATCATCTCGGAATCGCGAGAGCCCACCTGCTCGGAAATTCTCTCGGGGGCGGCACCGCGGTGCGATTCGCGCTCGATTTCCCCTCCAGCGCAGGCAGGTTGGTGCTCATGGGACCCGGAGGGTTGAGCATCAACCTGTTTGCCCCAGACCCGACAGAGGGCGTCAAGCATCTCGGCAACTTCAGTGCTCCGCCGGGGCCGTCGAAGGAAAAGCTCGAGGCGTTCCTCAAGGTGATGGTGTTCGACCAGTCGCTGATCACCGAAGAGCTACTCGAACAGCGCTACGCCGCCGCATCGACGCCGGAGTCCATCGGCGCGATGCGTGCCATGGGGAAGTCGTTCGCCGGCGCCGATTTCGAGAAGGGCATGCTCTGGCGTGAGGCATACAAGTTACGCCAGCCTGTGCTGCTGATCTGGGGCCGCGAGGACCGCGTCAATCCGATCGACGGCGCATTGGTGGCACTCAAGACGATTCCGCGTGCGCAGTTGCATGTGTTCGGTCGATGTGGACACTGGGCTCAGGTTGAAATGGCCGAGGAATTCAATCGTTTGACTGCTGCATTTCTTACCGAGGGGAGCTGAGAGATGGGCATCCGATCTCTGGCATACATGCGTATCGAGGCCACCGACATGAACGCGTGGCGCGAGTACGGGCTCAAGGTGCTCGGCATGGTCGAGGGCAAAGGCGTCACTCCGGGCGCGCTCTACCTACGTATGGACGACTTCCCGGCCCGGCTTGTCATCGTTCCGGGTGAGAAGGACCGACTGCTCGTATCCGGTTGGGAAACTGCGAATGCTGCCGAGTTGCAGAGCATAAGAAGTTCCCTGGACAGTGCCGGTGTTTCCTACAAGGAGGGCACTGCCGAGCAGATTCAGGACCGTCGAGTAGACGAGTTGATCGTGTTCGAGGACCCGTCGGGCAACACCCTCGAGGCGTTTCATGGGGCGGCTCTCGAACATCGGCGCGTGGTCAGCCCGTACGGCCATACGTTCGTCACCGGCGAACAGGGCCTGGGTCACGTCGTGCTCTCCACCGACGACGATGACGCGTCACTGCGGTTCTACCGCGATGTCCTCGGCTTCCGGCTTCGCGATTCGATGCGTCTGCCTCCGCAGATGATGGGTCGGCCTGCCGACGGAGATCCCGGATGGTTGCGATTCTTCGGGTGCAATCCTCGGCACCACAGCTTGGCGTTCCTGCCGATGCCGACCCCCAGTGGAATCGTGCATCTGATGATCGAGGTCGAAAACTCCGACGACGTCGGACTCGGACTCGACCGCGCATTGCGTAAGAAGGTTCCGATGTCGGCAACGCTGGGACGTCACGTCAACGACTTGATGCTGTCCTTCTACATGAAGACTCCCGGCGGCTTCGACATCGAATTCGGTTGCGAAGGAAGACAAGTCGAAGACGAGAAATGGGTTGCCCGCGAAAGTACGGCCGTGAGCCTGTGGGGACACGACTTCTCGGTGGGAATCAGATAGGTGAGTGAACACGTGGCGAACTTCGAACCCCGGACGTTCCGGACTGTTCTCGGGCAATTCTGCACCGGAATCACGATCATCACTACGGTCGACGAGGACGTCCCGGTGGGCTTCGCCTGCCAGTCGTTCGCCGCGCTGTCGCTCGATCCACCACTCGTATTGTTCTGCCCTACAAAGGGTTCCAGGTCATGGGCTGCAATCGAACGAAGCGGAAAATTTGCAGTCAATGTCCTGGGTGAAGAGCAGCAGGACACCTGTGCGCGTTTCGGATCTCGTGAGCCGGACAAATTCGCCGGTGTCGAGTGGAGCCCGTCGGAACTGGGCTCGCCCATTCTGGCAGGCTCGCTCGCGCACATCGATTGCACGGTGGAGAGGGTTCTCGACGGTGGTGACCACTACATCGCCATCGGTCGGGTCCACTCACTCGGCGAGATCACCGGTGAGCGTCCGTTGCTCTTCTACCGCGGCCAGTACACCGGTATCGAACCGGACAAGACCGTTCCCGCACCATGGCGGGACGATCTCGAAGCTTTCCTTACCGCGTCGTCTCCGGACACCTGGTTGTAATTCGAGTCACGACCAAAAAATCGCCCCGGGCATACCCGGGGCGATTTTTCGTTCACTGAATATCTCGTCGTGCCGGCTCGCTCGGCCGGCGACGGGTCCGACTACACAGCCGCGGGAGCGTATCGGCTCACGTACTCGCTCGGTCGCCCGAACAGCTGTGAAGAGCCGTGTGCCCGTTTGAAGTACAGGTGTGCGTCGTGCTCCCAGGTGATCGCGATGCCACCGTGAATTTGTATCGAATCTGCGGCGATGTGCGAGAGTGCTTCGGAGCAGTGCACTTTCGCTACACCCGCATCGTCGTGGGCCGACGGAAGCTGCTCGGCGAGTGACCGCGCGGCTGCGTACGACACCGATTTTGCGCTCTCGAGCAGAACGTACATATCCGCCATACGGTGCTTTAGCGCCTGGAAACTTCCGATCGGGCGACCGAACTGTACCCGGGTGCGACTGTATTCCACGGTCATGTCCAGGCTTGCCGCAGCAGCACCAATTTGATCGGCAGACAGTGCGGTACAAGCGATATCGCGAACTTTTGCGAGCGTATCGGGCGCGGTATCGATCTTGCGCCCGGTGACGCCGGCGAACTCGACGGTGCTCAGTCGACGCGTGGGGTCCATCGTCGGAGTGTTCCGACGGGTGACGCCTGCGGCGGACGGGTCCACCTCGTACAGCGATACCGTGCCGTCGTCCGAGGCAGCGACGACGAGGACATCGGCGTACAGACCGTCGAGGACGTACTCCGCCACACCGGTGAGAGTTCCGTCGGTGACGGTCACCGGGACGTCGTCGTCACTCCATACCGAACCGGCCCAGCACAACGCTGCAATGGAACTGCCCTCCGCGATGCCGGGGAGCAAACGCTCACAGGCCTCGCGGTCGCCGGACACGAGTAGTGCCTGGCCTGCGAGTACAACCGAACCGAGCATCGGCGACGGCGTCAGGGATCTACCCAGTTCCTCGAGCACCACGTGCGATTCGATGGCCCCGAATCCGGCTCCGCCGAACTCCTCCGGAATTGCCAGTGACGCAATGCCGACCTCGCACAATTGCTGCCACAGCGACTCCTGGTAGCCGCGGTCGGTATCGATCGCGGCGCGCATGTCCGAGCGCTTGTCGAGCAGCGATCTGATCATGACCCGCAGATCGTTCTGCTCTTCGGTGAACACTCCTACCCCGTTCATACGGCGGCCAGAGCGTGTGCGATACGTGCGCGGTGAGCAGCGACGGTTCCCCATGCGGTGTACAGGGCACGTGTCTTCGTCAGCCACAGCGACAGGTCGTACTCGGCGGTGTAGCCGATCGCGCCGTGCACCTGGAGTGCGACGCGCGACGCGAGGTAGGCAGCCTCGGAACTGGCGACCTTCGCGGCCGATACGTCACGGGATGCGTCCTCGCTGCCGTCGGCGATGGAGATAGCGGCGCCATAGATGAGCGGCATCGCCATTTCCAGACCGATGAGTGCGTCGGCCAACTGGTGCTTGATCGCCTGGAAGGAGCCGATGGGCTTGCCGAACTGCACACGGCCCTTGGCGTACTCGGTGGTCGTATCCACCAGATGGCGGCCGAGTCCGAGAAGCTGCGCCGAACAGGCCAACGCTGCCAGATCGAACGCGCGATCCCAGGCCTGTGCGACGGCGGGGTCCTCGACCAACGTCGAGCCGTCGGTAACCTCGAACAGCCTGCGGGCAGTGTCGACGGAATTGCGACGAGTCCCTGCCTGCACCTGCTCGATTCGCGATCCGTTCACGCGCAGCACGAGGTCGCAGATGTCTGCATCCAGTGCGCGAGGACTTGCCACGGATGCAAGCGAAGATCCGTCGGCAATCCCAGGAAGCCATTTCTCGGCGAGATCGCCGAACGGTGCGAGCAGTGTCGGCGCCACCGCGACGGATTCGATCAGAGGGCCGGGCGCTGCTGCGCGTCCGATCTCGATGAATCCGACGACGAGGTCGACCGGATGTGCGCCGAGACCGCCGTGGTTCTCCTCGATGGTCAACCCGGTGACGCCGGTGTCGGCGAGTCCGCGCAGTAGCTTGCGGCCCGGTTCGAGTTCGTCGCGGCTCCAGGCTCGAACTGCCCCGGCCGAACCGGCGAGCTGTTCACGCAGACTGGATGCGAAGTCTTGTTGTTCAGTGGACAGTGCGAATCTCATCGGTCCGCCTTAGGAAGGCCGAGCAGACGCTCGGCAACGATGTTGCGTTGAATCTCGTTGGTACCCGCGTAGATCGGGCCGGAGAGAGAGAAGAGGTAGCCGTCCTGCCAGGAGCCGTCGAGCTCGCCGTCGTCGCCGAGTAGGTCGAGTGCGGTCTCGTGCAGTGCTACGTCCAGTTCGGACCAGAAGATCTTGTTGACCGAGGACTCTGCACCGAGTGCTCCGCCTTCCTGCAGGCGTGTCACCGTGCCGAAAGTGTGCAGGCGGTAGGCACGCGCCCCGATCCATGCGTCGACGACGCGATCGGTCGTGTTCGAATTCGCCACCGCATCGGAATTCTTTTTCCAGTGCTCGATCAAGCGATCTGCTGCGGCAGTGAACCTTCCGGGGCTGCGCAGGGAGAGTCCGCGTTCGTTGCTAGAGGTGCTCATGGCAACGCGCCATCCGTCGTTCGGTTGCCCGATGACGTCGGCGTCCGGAACGAAGACATCTTCGAAGAAGATCTCGGCGAAACCGGCCTCACCGTCGAGTTGCGGGATCGGACGCACCGTGACGCCTTCGGCGGTCAGCGGGAACATCACGTACGTCAGGCCGCGGTGGCGCTGCGCTTCGGGATCGCTACGGAACAGACCGAAGCCCCAGTCTGCGAAGCTCGCGCGCGAACTCCAGGTCTTCTGACCGTTGAGGACCCAGCCGCCCTCGACCTGCTTGGCGCTCGACCGGATACCAGCAAGGTCACTGCCGGCCTCGGGCTCGGACCAAGCCTGTGCCCAAATGTCGTCGCCGCGTCCCATGCGCGGAAGGAAACGCTCGCGCTGTTCGTCGGTTCCGTACTCGAACAGCGTTGGAGCGAGCAGGAAGATTCCGTTCTGCGCGACGCGTCCCGGTGCGCCGGCCGCGTAGTACTCCTCCTCGAAAATTACCCATTCCAGCAACGAAGCGTCACGGCCACCGAGTGCGCTCGGCCATGAGACGACGGAGAGGCGGGCGTCGGCGAGGGTGTTCTCCCACTGCCGGTGCTGCTCGAAGCCCTCTGCCGTGTCCATCGAGGCAAGCGGCTCCGAGGGGATGTTTTCGGCGAGGAACTCGCGCACGCTGTCGCGGAACGCAATTGTGGAGTCATCGAGATCGAGATCCATTTACTTGCCCTTCTCCTTCATCGTCTTGGCGTTCATGCCGCCGAGGGAGTCGGTGTCGACCTCGGCATTGTGTGCATGCGCAAAGTGGTGGAGACCGAATACCGAGTCCATGCCTGCGCGCATTCCCATCTGGTCCTCGCACTGGTTGACGGCCTTCTTGGTCAACGCAAGTCCGAACTGCGGCATCGCCGAGATGCGTCCGGCGAGAGCGCGGGTCTCCGACTCCAGATCATCTCGCGGTACGACGCGCGAAACCATGCCCCACTCGTAGGCGCGCTGTGCAGAGAAGCGGTCGCCGGTGTAGAGGATTTCCTTGGCGGCACGGGTGCCGAGTACCCACGGATGCGCGAAGTACTCCACTCCCGGGATGCCCATGCGCACAACGGGGTCGGAGAAGAATGCATCGTCGGAGGCCACGATCAGATCGCATACCCAAGCGAGCATCAGTCCGCCGGCGATGCAGGCGCCCTGTACCGAAGCGATGATCGGCTTCGGGATTTCGCGCCAACGGCGGCACATCCCGAGATAGACCTCCATCTCGCGAGCGAAACGTTGGTCGCCACCGACCCGATCGATGTGGTCCCACCACATGACGGCCTTGTTCTCGAAGTGGACGTCCACGTCGCGTTCGGGGGTACCGATGTCGTGTCCGGCGCTGAAGTGTTTGCCGTTGCCCGCCAGAATGATCACCGCGACATCGGGATCCTCGGTCGCGCGGGTGAATGCGGCGTCGAGTGCGTAGGTCATTGCCGAGTTCTGCGCATTGCGGTACTCGGGCCTGTTCAACGTCACCGTTGCGATCTTGTCGACAACTTCGTATGTCACAGGTTCGCTCATCGGATTTCCTTACCTAGTTCGATCCGGGAGGCCTTGCCGGGGGCCTCGTAATACTTGTAACGAGTGTTGCTCTGCGTCGGGCCTGCCGCATGTCGGAGTGGGTCCGGGCCGATGCTCGGTTCCGTAGTCATGGTCTCCTCGGGCGGTTCGTTAACAAGCAAGTGCTTGGTAGGTTATCCTACTGAAGTGGATGGAAGCCAGGGGCAGGTTCGGCAAGGTATCTCGGGTGCGTCCGATGTGGAGTTCGCCGCCGAGGTTCGACAATGGTTGGCAGAGAATCTGAACGGGGAGTACGCAGCCTTACGTGGGCTGGGTGGACCCGGGCGGGAGCATGAGGCCTTCGAAGAGCGGCTCGCGTGGGATCGCCACCTCGCCGCCTCCGGGTGGACTTGCCTCGGCTGGCCGGAGGAATACGGCGGACGGGCGGCGACGCTCGATCAGCAGTTGATCTTCCACGAGGAGTACGCCAAGGCCGATGCGCCCGCGCGCGTAAGCCACGTCGGCGAGGAACTGCTGGGCCCGACGCTCATCGCGTTCGGCACCGAGGAGCAGAAGAAGCGCTTTCTTCCCGGCATCAATACGGTCTCCGAACTTTGGTGCCAGGGCTACTCGGAGCCCGGTGCAGGCTCGGACCTCGCGAATGTCTCCACGACGGCACGCCTCGACGATCGAGGCTGGGTAATCAACGGCCAGAAGATCTGGACTTCGCTGGCGCACGTCGCCGACTGGTGTTTCGTCCTCACTCGGACCGAACCAGGATCCAAACGGCACGCCGGCCTGTCGTATCTCCTCGTGCCGATGGATCAACCCGGTGTAACCGTTCGACCCATCAACCAGTTGACCGGAACGTCCGAGTTCAACGAAGTGTTCTTCGAGGATGCTCGAACCGAGGCGGACCTCGTAGTCGGCGAACCCGGAGACGGGTGGCGAATTGCCATGGGAACGCTGACCTTCGAGCGCGGGGTATCCACGCTCGGGCAGCAGGTCGGATTCGCCCGCGAACTCGACGGTATCGAGGAAATTGCCCAGCGCAACGGTTCGGCCGCGGACCCGATTCTGAGCGACCGGCTGGCACGGGCGCGGATCGGACTGTCGGTGATGCGAGCGCACGCGTTGCGCACACTGGCAACCGTCGACGCCGGCACGAGCGGCGGCGAGGCATCGGTCTCGAAGCTCCTGTGGGCCAATTGGCATCGAGGACTCGGTGAACTCGCCATGGACGTGCTCGGTGCGAATTCACTGACCTACGAAGAAGAACTGACCAACCTGCAACGGCTGTACCTCTTCACTCGCGCCGACACCATCTACGGCGGATCGAACGAAGTGCAGCGCAACATCATCTCCGAGCGAGTGCTCGGCCTACCCCGAGAGGCGCGTCCATGACCGGACCACTGTCCACCCCACCGGCCGAGATATCCGGCCACGGACTACTCGTCGGCCGGGTTGCCGTCGTGACCGCCGCAGCCGGAACCGGCATCGGTTCGGCAACGGCGCGTCGGATACTCGCCGAAGGTGGGGACGTCCTCGTCTCCGACTGGCACGAGCGCAGGCTCGACGCCACTCGCGAAAGCTTGGCTGAGCAGTTCCCCGACGCCCGAGTCGAGTCCGCGGTGTGCGATGTATCGAGCACCGAGCAGGTACGCAACCTCATCGACACGGCCGCCGAGCGGATGGGCCGCATCGACATCCTCGTCAACAACGCAGGTCTCGGTGGCGAAGTTCCCGTCGTGGACATGACCGACGAGCAGTGGGATCGAGTCCTCGACATCACGCTGAACGGCACGTTCCGCTGCACCCGGGAGGCATTGCGGTACTTCCGTACTGCCGGTCACGGTGGCGTCATCGTCAACAATGCAAGCGTCCTCGGCTGGCGCGCGCAGAAGGGACAGGCGCACTACGCCGCCGCGAAAGCCGGCGTCATGGCGCTGACCCGCTGCTCCGCCGTCGAAGCAGCCGAATTCGGAGTGCGAATCAATGCCGTCGCACCGAGCATCGCAAAGCATGCGTTCCTCGCCAAGGTGACCTCCGAGGATCTTCTCGACCAACTGTCTGCGGACGAGGCCTTCGGCCGCGCTGCGGAACCGTGGGAAATCGCAGCAACCATCGCGATGCTGGCCAGCGACTACTCGAGCTACCTGACCGGTGAGGTGGTGTCCGTCTCCAGCCAGCGGGCCTGAGACGGGTCCCTCACTTCGCCGTCCGGCGAGGATGCGGGGACAATGACTGGCTATGGAGATCGCTGTCTTTCTCGTGGCCCTCGCGGTCGGTGTACTCACCGTCGCGGGCCTGGCCGAGCGACTGGGCGTTCCGCCGCCCCTACTGCTGATCGTGGTAGGGGTCGCGGCGTCCTACGCGCCGGGAATGCCGGAGATCCACCTCGAACCCGAGGTGGTATTGCTCGGACTGCTTCCGCCCCTGCTCTATGCGACGGCGATCCAGTCCTCTCTGGTCGATATCAATGCCAACCGCCGATCGATCCTTCTACTGTCGGTCGTGCTGGTTGCCGTCACGGCAATCGGCGTCGGCGCAATCGTGCACGCCATCCTGCCGGGGATCTCCTGGCCCGCATCGCTCGCGATCGGTGCAGTCGTGGCACCACCGGATGCGGTCGCGGCCTCTGCAATCGGACGCCGAATCGGCCTACCTCGTCAGATAGTCACGATCCTCGAAGGTGAATCGCTGCTCAACGACGCGACGGCCCTCGTCGCGCTGAGCACGGCAATTTATGCGCTGAGTAATTCGGTGAATGCCGGCCGGATCGGACTCGACTTCGTCATCGCGGCAGGCGGCGGCGTTGCAGTCGGCCTGGTGACGTTCTACGTTGTCGCCAACTTACGGCGCAGACTGACCAATCCCGTGCTGGATACCGCGATTTCGTTCGTCGTCCCGTTCGCTGCATATCTCTTGGCCGAGGAGATCAGTGCCTCCGGTGTACTGGCGGTCGTCGTCGCCGGACTGTTGCTCGGACACGAAGCCCCGATCCTGCAGTCGGCGCAATCCCGGATCGCGGAGCGCATCAACTGGCGAACCATCGCCTTCATTCTCGAGAATGCAGTATTCCTGCTCATCGGCCTACAGGCGTCGTGGATCGTGCACGACGTCGCCAAAAGTTCGCTCTCGCTCCTGACCATCGTCTCGGTGTGCGCAGCCACGCTCGTAGGTGTGATCGTGATCCGAATCTTCTGGGTGTTCGTCTCCCGCTACGCCCTGGTACGCCCGGGGGCCGATCTCACGACCGGCACGGTCCCGTCGTGGCGCTACACACTGCTCATCGGCTGGGCCGGGATGCGCGGAGTCGTCACACTCGCCGCCGCCTTCATCATTCCGTTGGGAACCCAGGACAGAGAAGTCCTGCTTCTCATTGCTTTCACGGTCGTCGCCGGGACTCTGTTCCTGCAAGGGCTTTCGCTTCCGCTGCTCGCCCGGCGGCTGAAGGTCCCGTCACCTGATCCGATGGATGACGCCTTGGCACGCGCCACCCTGCTGCAGCAAGCGTCGAAAGCGGGATATGCCGAGCTCGACAAGCTCGAATACGAGGACCCCCACGACATCGACACCCTCGTGCGTCAACGCGTGGAGCAACGCAATTCCGCTGCATGGGAGCGACTCGGGACCACCGCGGATCAGGAGTCCCCCAGCGAGCTGTACGCCCGCGTCCGATTGACCATGATCAAGGCCGAACGCGATCGAATTCTCGAGATCCGCAGTTCCGGAAAGGTGCCCTCCGAGGTCGTCGGCGAAGTACTGGGGATGCTCGACGTCGAGGAATCGATGATCGACGCGGGGAGTGAGTCGCGTCGAGATATTCGAGCGTCGAACGAACTGCGTGGCCACCCCGGAGTCTCATGCGAAGATCTCGACCGATACCCGGAAGAGCAAACACACACCGACGGCACTTGTCATGAGTGCGTCCGCGACGGGACGGAATGGGTCGCGCTGCGTGCCTGTCTGAATTGTGGACACATCGGGTGTTGCGACTCCTCGGCGCGCCAGCACGCCACCGCACACTTCCGGGAGACAGGCCACCCCGTCATGGAATCCGCCGAGCCGGGGGAGAACTGGCGATGGTGCTTCGTACATCACCTGACGGCCTGACCCCTGCACGTATGCAAAGCAAGTGCTTGGTTGGTATGGTGTGCTCGTGCCCCGAACCCCCAAAGCCGTAGGACGACGCGAAGAGCTGCTCGAGCTCGCCGCGACGCTCTTTGCCGAACGTGGCATGCGTGCAACGACGGTCCGTGACATTGCCGACGCAGCTGGGATCCTCTCCGGAAGTCTCTATCACCACTTCGACTCCAAGGAGTCGATGGTCGACGAGATTCTGCGGGGGTTCCTCGACGAACTCTTCGACAGCTACCACAAAATTGTGGCAGAGGGATTGGGTCCGCGGGAAACCCTGGAAGGTCTCGTAGTGGCGTCGTTCGACGCGATCGACCGCTCGCATTCGGCCGTCGCGATCTATCAGGACGAGGCCAAGCACCTCGTCGGCACCGAACGCTTCGAGTACATCACCGAGCGTAATAGTGAGTTTCGTGAACTCTGGAACGGTGTGGTCGAGCGCGGTATCGCAGATGGCAGCTTCCGGCCGGATGTCGACGTCGAACTCGTCTACCGATTCATGCGCGACACAGTGTGGGTGGCAGTCCGGTGGTATCGCCCGGGTGGCAAGCTCACCGCGGAAGCCGTCGCGCAGCAATATCTCGCCATCGTGCTCGACGGATTGTCGAGCACTCCCAAGTCCGTCACACGATCCCGCACGGCGTCAACCTAGGAGAGTCTTCCCATGCCCGAGGCCTATATAATCGACGCTGTTCGAACTCCGGTCGGTAAGCGCGGCGGTTCCCTCGCCGAGACGCACCCCGCCGATCTCGGTGCGAGCGTCCTGCGTTCCCTGATGGATCGGTCCTCGATCGATCCGTCCCAGATCGACGATGTCATTTTCGGCTGCGTCGACGCCATCGGTGGGCAAGCCGGAAACATCGCGCGCACAGCGTGGTTGGCGGCCGGATTCCCGGAGGAAGTACCAGGGGTCACCGTCGATCGTCAGTGCGGTTCGAGCCAGCAGGCGATTCACTTCGCCGCCCAGGCCGTCATGAGTGGGACGTCGGATCTGATTGTCGCCGGTGGCGTACAGAACATGACACAGATCCCGATCGCGGCAGCGATGGTCGTGGGACAGCAGTACGGCTTCGAGACCCCGTTCAGCGGGTCGAAGGGGTGGGAACACCGCTACGGCAAGCAGGAAGTCTCGCAGTTCCGCGGCGCCGAGCTCATCGCCGAGAAGTGGGACGTCACGCGTGAAGACATGGAGCAGTTCGCTCTGGCCAGCCATCAGCGCGCTCGGCACGCTATAGCCGAAGGGCGATTCGATCGCGAGATCGTCGGCGTCGGCGACTTCATGGTCGACGAATGCCCGCGTGAGACGACTCTCGAGAAGATGGCTTCGCTCAAGACCCTCGTCGAGGGTGGACGGCTCACCGCGGCCCTCGCCAGCCAGATCTGTGACGGAGCGAGCGCGACTCTCGTGGCCTCCGCAGCAGCAGTCGAGGCACACGGACTCACCCCGCGCGCCCGGATCCATCACCTCAGTGCTCGCGGAGACGACCCGATCTTCATGCTGAGTGCGCCGATCACGGCCACCAAGCACGCACTCGAGAAGGCAGGCCTGTCGATCGACGACATCGACGTCGTGGAAATCAACGAGGCGTTCGCTCCCGTTGTCCTGGCATGGCTGAAGGAGACCGGCGCTGATCCGGCCCGGGTCAACATCAACGGTGGTGCGATCGCTCTCGGGCACCCACTCGGCGCGACGGGGGCAAAGCTCTTCGCCACCATGCTGTGTGAACTCGAACGTACCGGTGGCCGCTACGGCCTGCAGACCGTCTGTGAAGGCGGCGGTACCGCCAACGTCACGATCATCGAACGGCTCTGATTCTCGCGTAAGCGCCGACGTCGGGGCGAATGTCGGACCTGTGTGCGACCCTGTGGTCGTGACCGAGTTCGCCCCCGACGCCCCGGCGAGCAGTGCTGAGGCCAGCATCATGCACGCCGATCTGGACTCTTTCTATGCGTCGGTAGAGCAGCGAGACGACCCACGCCTTCGCGGCAAACCGGTGTTGGTCGGCGGTGGTGTCGTGCTCGCCGCCAGTTACGAGGCCAAAGCATTCGGGGTGCGGACCCCCATGAGCGGCGCTCGAGCCCGGGCACTGTGTCCGCACGCGATTTTCGTTGCCCCTCGTATGGACGCGTACACCGAGGCGAGCCGGGCCGTATTCGAGATCTTTCGTAACACCACTCCGCTCGTGGAGGGCATTTCCGTCGACGAGGCGTTCCTCGAAGTCGGTGGGTTGGGCAAGATCAGAGGCACCCCGGTCCAGATCGCCGAAAAGCTGCGGCGTGAGGTCAAGGAGCAGGTCGGCCTGCCCATCACTGTCGGCATCGCCTGCACCAAGTTTCTGGCGAAAGTGGCCAGTGCGGTCGGAAAGCCGGACGGGTTGCTGTTGGTTCCGCCCGGCAGTGAGCTCGAGTTCCTTCATCCGCTGAAGATCGAGCGGCTATGGGGCGTCGGTAAGGTCACCGCAGACAAGCTCCATGCGTTCGACATCGTGACCATCGGTGACATCGCCGCCCACAGCGAAGCCTCCATCGTGTCGATTCTCGGTAAAGGCGCCGGGCATCATCTGTATTCACTCGCCAACAATCGCGATCCCCGACAGGTTCAGACGTATCGGGGGCGCAGTTCCATCGGTGCGCAGCATGCACTCGGGAGCGGCCCGACGTCGTCGGCGGAGGTGAAGGTCTCCCTCATCGCCCTGGTGGATCGAGTGACGCAGCGGATGCGTGCCGCTGAACGCACCGGTCGCACAGTGGTTTTGAGCGTACGGTTCGGTGACTTCACCCGCATCACGCGTTCCCGCACGCTGGGCCGTGCAACGGCCGACACCCAGGCCATTCTCGACGCGTCCCTGTCGCTACTTCAGGAAACTGCATCTCTGATCGCCGAGCGTGGGATCACCTTGGTGGGCATCACGGTGTCCAATATCGAACGTACGGGCACCGAGCAACTCGAGCTGCAGTTCGATCGACCCGAGAATGCGCCGAGCGCTTCTGCGCTCGACGTTGCGCTCGACGGCGTCCACACCAAATTCGGTAAGGGCGCTTTGACCAGGGGAGTGTTGTTGGGTCGCAACTCCGGTTCTTCGGTTCCGCTACTTCCGGACTGACACCGTCAGCTCGAAGTTCTTCGGCATCAACGTCAGCCGTTCCTCGATCTTCAACCGGTAGTCGGGGTCGGCCCGAATGTCGAACTGCTGCAGTATGGTTCCGAGAACGAGCACTGCCTCATGAATGGCGAACTGCCGACCGATGCATGCGCGTTCACCCGTACCCCAGGGCTTGTAGACGTGCCCCGGCCGTGACCGAACATTGGCGGAAAGGAACCGATCGGGGTCGAAGGCGTCGGGGTTTTCGCCCCAGACCGGGTCTCGGTGCAGACCAGGGATGAGAACGAACGCCCAATCGCCCTTCTTCATCGAATGGATGCCGCCGATCGAGGTGTCTTCGCGCGCTTCACGGGCGAATGCAGGCGCAGTCGGCCAGAGCCGCAAACTCTCGTCGAGGATGCGTCGAACCAGGCGGAGCTTGGGGACCTGCTCGAACTCCGGGGTCTGTGAACCCCATACCTCGTCGACTTCGGCGCGCGCGGCCTCGAGAATGTCGGGGTGCTGCGAGAGGTAGTACAGAGCGAAAGACAGCGCGCCCGAGGTGGTTTCGTGGCCGGCGATCAGGAACGTCACGATCTGCTGGCGAATGTTGATCTCGCTCAGTGCATTGGGATTGTCGGCGTCACGCGCAGCATCGAGCATGATGTCGAGAAGATCTCCTTGCCCCGACGTGCCCGCATCGCGGCGAGTGCGCACGATGTCGTCGAGAAGGGTTGCGATGTAGTGCTTGTCGCGTTCGTTCCTACGGTCAGCGTTGCGAAAAACGATGTCGGCCAGCCATGGGATCGGCACGATTTCGCGTCGCTGATTGTGTGAGAGGACCCCGACCATCGCGTCGACGAAAGGGTGCGGCTTGTCGCGGTTGAACGAGTCGAACCCATAGCTGAATCCGGTTCTGCCGATGGTGTCGAGGGTCAGCTTGGTCATGTCGGCGGACACGTCGACCTTGGTGTGCGAGCGCCAGTGCGCCGTGAGATCGGCTGCGACGTCGACCATGATGTGGTGGTAGCTGCGCATTGCAGGCTGGGTGAAGGCCGGGCGGAGTAGATCGTGTGCCTTCTGCCAGTTCGGCTCGTCCGAATGTGCAGTGAACAGAGCATCGCCTCCGATCGAGCGCAAGCCCACGATAGCGGGGGACACGTGTTTGACGAACCGATGCTCGTCGCACAACTCCCCGGCCAGGTCGGCGCCGGAGACCATCACATATTGGCGCCCCATGACCACTCGTTCGAAGATCGGGCCTAGCTCCCCGGCAAGGGCGATCGAATCCTGAACGGGCGTCGATGCGTGTACTCCGACGACATCACCGAGGAACGGGAGGCGCTTACTCGGGTGCGGAAGTGCGTGCGTCGCCACGTCGACGTCGGAGACCATGCTGACCCTCCCGATTCACTACTGAACTCGAATACAACAGTGAACCTACTCGCTACTGAATCAGTGTCAACTTCTCACTCGGAGAAGTAATGTCGGCCTGGGTGACGGGCTGGCGCAGGATCGTCTTCAGCTTGTCCGGGGCGGTGCGACGTACGTCGCTGAGGTAGACCTCGTGGTGCTTGCCTGCCATCCGTAGCGACTGCGATGGGATGAACTCGTAATGCATCCGGTCGAGCACGGGCCCCTCGTCGTCGTAGGGGCCGATGTGGAGGGTCTGGACAGCGAGCCCTTCGCTGAGTGTTTCGCGCCGAAGCGCGTGGAGGGCAGGCGCGCCACCGTTTCGTTCGACCGTGCGCCGCGTTGCGTCGTAATGCTCATCGGTGATCCAGTCGGGAGTCATGATCATCACCGTCCAGTCCCATTGGGACTTGTCCCGAGCCGAAGTGAACGAATCCATATCGGTGGACCACCAGAGCGCTTCGAGTGGCATCACGGTGTAGTCGCGATCGAGCTCGTTCTTGCTGAAGAACTTCAATTTGTATGCAACGGGATAGATCGTGGCCAGAGCATCCCGGTAGGCGGCGGAGGTGTTGGGATCCCCGTGGCCGTCGATCATCAAGAACGTCATGTCCGGCACGGTGACGACCTCGAATCTGCCTCGAGGTGCGGTGTACGTCTGGATCTGTTTCTTGAAGTCGACCTTCACGATCGGTTCCCCCTGCGTGTCTACCCCCGGTGGCGCGGCTCGCCATCGATGACGGTTTGTAGTGCGTCGCCGTAGCTTTCGACGATGGTATCGGTAGATGCGGCGAGCAGCCACGGGCTTTCGACGACGTACAGAGCGGTCATAAGTCCGGATAGCTGAGCTGCGAGCAGATGAGCACGCAACTCGGCGTCGCCACCGGAAAGCCGCGGAGCGAGTGGCGCAATAATCATCTGCTCGATCGCTTCCTGCAGGTGTTCGCGGACCACTGGGCGATCCGATGCGCGAACGAGTGCTGCATAGACGGCAGCCGAAGTGCCCACCTGTCGCTGACGTGTTCTTCGGACCACGAAATCGACCAACGCCCTGCCTAATTCATCGAGTGGGCCTTGCATGACCTCTACGAACGCGTCGGACATCGTCATCGTGCGAACGAAGAGCTTTTCCTTGGAGCCGAAGTATCGAATGACCAGCGCTGGATCCACGCCGGCGTGTCTGGCGATGTCACGGACCCCGGTGGCGGCGAAGCCTTGTTCGGCGAACAGTTGCGCCGCGGCGGCCTGTACGGCTTGGCGGTTGTGAGCGGTACCCGACCGGGCGCCCTCGTCTGAGATCTCGACCAGCATGCTTCGCATCCTTCGTTCGGTTTGATCAACCACTTGCCACCAATCATAGTCAACAGTGTTGACAAATCCACTGTCAACACTGTTGACTGTTGTTTGTCATCATCGTTGACACTTGAACTGAAAGGTCTGTTGCGCATGCCACACTCCAGTGACCACCGGCATCCCGACTGGGATCAGGCCTTCGGGGCCGACACCGAAGCCATCGCACCCGCTCATATTTTGGAGCATTCCCAAGCATCGGCGTCCGCTCCTGCCGACGGTCGGACCGCGTGGCGCTCCGTCGTCGAAGCGATGGTGTTTCCGATCTTCTTCGCCGTGATGTTCGCGCTCTGCTATGTGAGCGCCTTTCACAATCCGACACCCCGGAATGTGGAAATAGTGGTCACCGGTCCGGAGTCCTCCACCACTGCACTCGTCGATCAACTCGCGAGCAAAGTCGAGGGCAAATTCGACCTCCAGGCATCGACAGACACCGCTGCAGCGATCGAACGCCTGCAAGGCCGCGAGATTGCCGGCGTCATCGAACTGGGTTCACCTATGACCGTGCACGTCGCGTCCGCCGAGGGTCCGGTGCTCGTGCAAGCCGTCGAGGGGTTGACCCAACCACTTGCCGCTGCCCAGGGACAACCGGCGAACATCGTCGATCACGCGCCGCTCGCACCCGATGACCCCACCGGCCAAGCGTTGTTCTACCTGCTCGTGGTGTCCACGATCATCGGCTATCTGACGATCACCGTCCTCGCGCAGGTTGCCCCGGCCATGAAGATGCGACCCAAGCTCGGAATTCTCACTGCAATGTCCGTCATCGGTATCGCGTTGTCGTACCTCGTGTCGTCGATATTCGTGGGGTTCTACGCAGCTTCGTTCGTGGAGAACCTGGCGATGCTCGCGGTGATCTTCACCTATACCTTCACCGTCGGACTGGTCAGCATTCTGGCCAACAAGGTATTCGGCCATGCCGCGATCATGGTGGTGATGCTCCTGATGATCTTCCTGAACTTCCCCAGCGCAGGTGCGGCTATCCCGGTCGACTTCCTCCCCGGATTCTGGTCGGGTGTCAGCAACTTCTGGATCGGCTCAGGGGCGATGGATGCGGCCCGTTCCATCGTTTACTTCGGTAGTACTGGCGTCGACAAGGGACTGTTCATCCTGGGCGGATGGCTCGTCCTCACCGTGGCACTGCTGGTCTTCACCCACCGGCCCAAGAAGACGTCGAAGGATGTTGCGGCGCACGCCGCACACTGACCCGACAATGGACGTGGACTCCCCGAGCATTCGGCGGAGTCCACGTCCATCTTTGTCTCGAAGTGCTGCCTAGTAACATCGCGAACACGATGTCCAGCCCACGTAAACGCCTGTCACCTGATCTGCGACGCGCACAATTGCTCGACATCGGGTCCCGCCTGTTCGCCGAGCGGCCGTACGAAGACGTGTGGATCGAGGAGGTCGCCGATCTCGCAGGCGTCTCACGCGGATTGATGTACCACTACTTTTCCTCGAAGCGTGACTTCTTCGCCGAGATCATTCGCGTCGAGTCGGCACGGATTCTCGAGATGACGGCCCCCGATACCTCGCGCCCGATCACCGAGCAGGTTGCAGCGGGGCTCGATGCATACATCGGTTACGTGCTCGCCCACGAACACGGAATCCGCGCGGTCAACCGAGGAGCGATGTCCGGAGACACCGAGATTCAGGCGATGGTGACGGCCGAACTCGGGGTGCAGCAGGATCGCATCCTTGCCGCCCTTCCCCCAGAGATCCGAGAGGACGAGGTTCTCAGAACGGCGCTACGGGGATGGGTGTCGTTCGTGCGGGCTGTATGCCTCGACTGGATGGACCGCCGGACCATCTCCGAAGAAGATGTGCGCGCACTGTGCCTACGTGCGCTCGAGGGACTTCTCAGGCTCTAGAAGGATCGCACGACCAGGACTATCGTGGCGGCTATGTGCCGAAACATCACGACCCTGCGCGGGCTCGAACCGCACGCCACGGACGATGAGATCGAGGCTGCGGCAAGACAGTACGTTCGCAAGATCAGTGGCGTCCAGAAGACGTCCGACGCCACCCGGGAGGCGTTCGAGCAGGCCGTCGCGGAGGTGACTGCCACCACGCACCGACTGCTCGACGCGCTGCCCGATAGACGCCAACCGCCCCCCACCGTCCCGCCCCTGCGCAGGCCCGAGGTCCAGGCGCGGATTGCCGCAAAGGCTTCCGCTTCCTAGCTCTCGGCTGATCTGGCAGGGGGCGATATCGGTGGAGGGCGGTGACAGAAGGTCGATCAGCTGACGGTCGTGAACTTCTGGATGTCCTCGATCCGACGCACTGCGTCTTCGACGATCGAGGAGATCAGCTCGGCACAGGTCGGCAGGTCTTCGATCATTCCGACAACCTGACCCGAAGCCAACACACCAGCGTGCGTATCGCCGTCGACCAACCCTGCTTTGAGCAGCATCGGTGTGTTCGCAGCCATGATGATCTGCTGCCACGTGCGATCGCTGCTGCGGCGCATCGCAATTCCGTCGCGGGCGAGATTCGACCACGTCATACCGGTCATCGACTTGAACTTGCGAGCATTTCCGACTGCGGCAAACAGGCCACGAGCGGGGTTCGACTGCTCGAGGCTCGTCACCAATTCGGTGTTGAGCACCCGGTGCGGCATGCCGTCGACGCGTCGCGAGACCGTCGTGTCCTGCAGACCCCGTTTGAGGTATTCCTGCTTGACCGAATCAGGGACCGTGCTCTCCTGCGTCAACAGGAATCGGGTACCCATCGCAACGCCCGCCGCGCCGTAGGCCAATGCCGCAGCGAGGCCGCGGCCGTCATAGAAGCCGCCTGCCGCCACCACGGGGATGTCGACGGCGTCGAGCACTGACGGGAGCAGAAGCGTCGTCGCGACCGGTCCGGTGTGACCGCCGCCCTCGCCGCCCTGGACGATGACTGCGTCGGCGCCCCAGGCTGCAACCTTCTTGGCGTGCTTGGCTGCACCGATCGATGGAATTACTACTACGCCTGCCTTTTTGAGCAGCGCGATGAGTTCTTCCTTGGGTGCCAGCGCGAAGGATGCGACACGCACGTTCTCCCGAATCAGGAGATCGATGCGTTGCCGAGCGTCGGTGGCATCTGCACGGATGTTGACGCCGAAGGGCTTGTCGGTCAACGTCTTCGTTTTCGCCACTGCCGCTTCGAGCTCGGCATAGGTCATCGTCGCCGACGCCAGGATGCCGAGGCCGCCCGCGTTGGCGGTGGCCGCGACCAGGCGCGGCCCGGCAACCCAGCCCATACCGGTCTGAACGACGGGGTGTTCGATGCCGACCAGTTCGGTCAGCGGCGTGCGAAGGCCGGTCATCCCTTGACCTCGCGGCTACGCGACCCCTTGGGGTCGATGACGCCGAGCAAGGTCATCTCTTCGTCGGTGGGGAGCCTGGAATCGGTGACATCGGCAGTGTCGAGTTCGAATCCGGTGTTCTCGAGCACCTCGTCGACGGTGACTCCGGGATGCACGGAGAGCAGGCGCATCGCGTGGTTCTCGCCGGAGAAGTCGAATACGCCCAGATTGGTGACGACCCGGTGAAGATCGTGGTAGGCGAACCCTGCGTTGTCGGTGACGCGGTCGTAACCGACACCGGACACCAGATCGACGGTCTCGGTGAAGACGCGTGCCGAGTGCCGCGCAATCCAGTAACTGGTGCGGTGATTGATCGTGTTGCCGGGGGCGCCGCGGGAGCCGAACATCTGCCGGGTCGGCTTGTCGTGCGGGCCGAAGTGCGAAATGTTCTGGTTGCCGAACCGGTCGATCTGGTTGGCGCCCATCACGACATGACGTCGACCGCTGGCGACGACGTCGAATACCTTCCGGTACGGGATCCATCCCTCGATCGCGCCGGTGGCACCGAGTGCCGGTGTGTCGGCCATGAGGTACGCCTCTCCGTCGGAGAGGAGTAGGTCGGGCTCGGTGGTGAGTTTGGCTAGGCGGGCACCGATGCTGGGCATGAGGCCCATCGGGCTTGCCATGATCTCGCCTGCGCCTGCGAACATGTCCGCGCATGCAACTGCGCAGATGTCCGCCCGGGTGATGTCGATGCCGCTCATGCGGACGCCCCTTCCTGATTTGTCAGCTGAGCGAAGCGCTTCCACCCGTCGGGTTCGGACGCTGCCTCCGCATACTGTTTCTGGAGTTCTTCGTCGCGACCGTAATCAGGTACGCACGAGGTGAATCCGGCACCGCCCGGTGCCTCCACGACGCCGTCGACCATCATTCGGTTCAGCAGGAGAGCCTGCGGGGGAGCGCTCGCAACAAGTTCTGCGGTATCGACGATGCGTTCGACGGAAACGAAACGCTGTTCGGCAGCAAGGCAGAACAAGTCGTCGAAGTACGGGTCAGGGCCGAGGTATGCGGCGTTGCCGTGGGCGTCGGCGAGGTTCAGGTGAACCAGCGCGGCGTCGAGTTCGAGAGCAGGCATCGCGATGAGTTCGCTGCCGTCGTCGTACGGCGAGACAACGGTCTTCAACTCGGGGAAGTACTTCGGCACATCGGAACCGAGACCGGCACGCATCGGCAGGAACGGCAGTCGCTGTGCGGCGGCCTGGAGGCCGGTGTTGACCATGCCCTCGTCGAGCTCGCGGATCTCGATCGCTCCGGCCGTGCGGGCTGCGGAGAAGTACGGGTCGTACGGAATCGAGTCGAGGGAGACGAAGCCGAAGTAGAGCTTCTTCAATTTCCCTGCTGCACAGAGCAAGCCGACGTCCGGTCCGCCGAAGCTGACGACAGTCAGATCGGTCAGGTCCGAGCGGAGGATCGCCTGGATCAGAGCCATCGGCTTACGACGCGATCCCCAGCCCCCGATGCCGATCGTCATGCCGCTCTTCAGCCGGCCCGCGACGTCGTCGGCGGTAATCACTTTGTTGCGCATTGCTGTCATTTTGCTGCTGCTCCTTTGGCACGTGCGAGATCGTCCTCGAACGATGCGCGGATCTCGTCGGCGGCTCCCGACAGGTTCAGTTCGAAGGTGAAGCCCTGCTCGTAGCGGTAGCTTCTGTGGACCGGCTGCAGATCGATACCGTTGAGTGCTTCCTTCGCGGCTCGGATCACCCGCGGGTCCTTGGCCGCGATATCGCGTGCGATTTCCAAGGCAGTATCGTCCAGTTCCGCTCGCGGAACCACTCGGTAGACCGAGCCGTGGTGCTCCAACTGCTGCGCGGTGATGGTTGACGCGGTGAAGAACAGCGCGCGCATCAGGTGCTGCGGGACAAGTCGGGACAGGTGCGTCGCCGCGCCCAGGGCGCCGCGGTCGACCTCGGGGAGTCCGAAGGTTGCGTCATCGGAAGCAACGATGATGTCGGAGTTACCGACGATCCCGATGCCCCCGCCGAGGCAGAATCCCTGCACGGCGCTGATGACTGGTACCGCGCAGTCGTAGACCGCTGCGAATGCTGCGGCGCATCCCCGGTTGGCGTCGATGAGACGTCCGTGCCCGGAGTCGCGCGCGAACTCCTTGATGTCGACGCCCGCGCAGAACCCGCGGTTCTCCGCTCGCACGACCACGACGCGTGTGTTCTCGTCGCGGCTAGCTGCTGTGACTATGTCAGCGAAGTCGAACCATCCTTGCGTCGGATACGCGTTGACGGGTGGGTAGTCGACCGTGACGACGGTGATTCCGTCGGTGGTGCTCGAAGTGATTGCCATTGATCAAGGATCCTCACGTAAGCTGAAAAACAAGCAAGTGCTTGGTAGGTTAACACGAAGACGGCCATATCGGTCTTCTCGACAGTTCAGGGTCTTGCTCTTAAGGCCCGTTTCCGCGGTTTTCGTCGAATTACAAGATCAACATGTCTGTTGATCAGCGGGAAACAGTCAATTACCGGGTATAGAGTTACCTTTTCGTTATCGTTACGGCGCCTCATGCGGGCGGTGCCTCTCCGATCCGGAAGGATGAAATGTCCCCGATGTCCATCGACTTCGCGGCACGTCTGAACAAGCTCTTCAGCATCGTGCATCCCCCTGGCCGCAGGCCCCACACCAATGCCGAAGTTGCCGACGCGCTCGCCGGCAGCGGACATCAAATTTCCAAGCCGTACATTTCGCAGCTTCGGTCCGGTCAGCGCAACAACCCGTCGAATGAAACGGTTGCCGCACTGGCTCGTTTCTTCAAGGTCAAACCGGACTACTTCTTCAACGACATCTACGCCGCCAAAGTCGATCACGATCTCGAGCTTCTCGCGCAACTGAAGGGCTACGGCCTGCGGAGGCTGTCGACCAGGGCTTTCGACCTGTCCGAGGAGTCACAGAATCTCCTGAGTTCGATGGCGGAGAAGTTGCGAGCCAGTGAGGGTCTTCCGGAGGTTCCGCCGGACAGCACCGGATAGGGCGGTTCCCGCAAACATTCGGACGCCGATTTGTCGATTGGACATGGCCGCGAGCAGCTATTCTGGAAACTTGGGGGTTGCTGAAAAGTAGCTGATGCGCTTGAATCCTCAACACAGTGTGGTTCAGTCGCCGGTTCGCCGACGATAGTGCTGGCGAGGCGTCGAAGGGCAGTAATACATTGACTTACGATCGCAGTGAATCGTTCGATGCGCTCGACGGTGGCCTCACCATTGAGCAGCCTCTCCTCCGCGCAGTGTTGTCCTACACCCCGGATGGCCGACCTGCTCCGCATCCGTCCGAGTGGGTAACTCTGCACTCCGAAGACAGTGCCGCAGCGGTCCGCCTGAGGATGGCGTGCGCAACGGGTATCGACAACGCCGTCAGTGGACCGTTCGATTCCGTGTTCTACCCGTTCGGCTCCTTCGACATCATCGTCCCGTCACGAAAACCGGGTCAGGGCGCGTTGCTGATGATCCAGTTGACCGGACCGGATGCGCCAACCCGATTCGAATTCGACGTCGAGCTCCCCGCCTACTGGGCGTTGCGGGTGGAAGTCGACGGATCGGTGACGGCACTGGACGAGATGGGCAGAGGCAAGATTTACGTCGGCGCGCCGTGGGCGTTCGATGCTGAGTCCTGCCGAGTACCGGTCCGCTACACGCTCGAGAACGGCAAGCTCGTAAAGAACATCGAACTCGGCGCAACCACTGCATATCCGGTGCTCGTAGATCCCGACCCCGACGCAATTCTCACCGGAGACGGGCGCTTGATCACCGAAACGTGGATTCCGTGGCTCGCGCCGAGCAGCGACGATGTGGCGCTGCTCGACACGAAAAAGCCGCCGAATTAACTCTGACCTCTAGCTGAGAGGTTCAGATCCGTTCGATGATGGTGCCGGTGGACAAAGCCCCACCTGCGCACATGGTGATCAATGCTGTCGAACCGTTGCGACGCTCGAGCTCGTGCAGCGCCGTGGTGATGAGTCGAGAACCGGTGCTGCCGACCGGGTGGCCGATTGCCAAGGCTCCACCGTTGACATTGACCTTGTCCATATCGGGCTTGTGTACCGAGGCCCAGGACAGTAGAACCGAAGCGAACGCCTCGTTGACCTCGAACAGGTCTAGGTCACCGATCTTCATTCCGCTCTGCTCGAGCACCCGCGTGGTGGCCTGCACCGGGCCGTCGAGGTGAAACTCGGGCTCCGCTCCGACCAGGCACTGCGAGACGATGCGTGCACGAGGGGTGAATCCAAGCTCTCTGGCGCGGTCTTCATCCATCAGAATGACGGCTGCGGCGCCGTCGGAAATCTGTGAAGAGGTACCTGCCGTGTGCATTCCGCCGTCCATCACTGGCTTCAACTTCGCCAGCGATTCCGCTGTCGTGTCACGTAAGCCTTGATCCCGGCTCACGGTCTGGTCTCCGACCTGCACCGACATGACTTCACGGTCGAAGCGTCCCTCTTCCCATGCCGCTTTCGCGAGGGCCTGCGACCGAACGCCGAGGGTTTCGAGGTCGGCTCGGGTAATGCCGCGGCGTCGTGCAATCCGCTCTGCCGCTTCGAACTGATTCGGCAGGTCGATGCTCCAGGACTCCGGCCGTCTCGGTCCGGCGTTCTCGCCGACGTTGGCACCCAGGGGGACGCGGCTCATGGCTTCGACACCGCAGGCCATTCCGGTGTCGATGGCTCCGATCGAGATCAATCCGGCGATCAAATGGTTGGCCTGTTGCGCCGACCCACACTGAGCGTCGATCGTCATGGCACCGCTCTGCCACGGCAGGCCCGCGTGAAGCCATGCAGTCCTGGTGATGTTGTTCGATTGTTCACCCGCCTGGGTGACGCATCCGCCGATGACTTGCTGGACCAACTCGGGGGCGATACCGAGCCGCTCGATTGCGCCGGTCTGGGCAAGGCCGAGCAATTCGGCAGCGTGCAGACCCGACAGCCATCCACCTCGCTTGCCGATCGGTGTACGGACGGCCTCGACGATAACGGGATTGCCCACTGCGGGCTCCTCTCTCTTCAATCAAAAGTAGAACGATTCCATCTTCAAAAGTAGAACAGGTTGCATCTTACTGTTAATAGGCGTTGACCGTATCTTCTTCCCTATCTCGAGCCCTTGTGTTTGAATAAAGCTAGAACGTGTTCCATAAGAGCGCGGCCGTACAAAGTGGCTCCGAGCAGGAGCGCAGCCTGCTCGGCAGCCCCGAGCAGAACCGCAGCCTGCGCATTGACCCAAGAAACTGTCAGGAGAGCAAGTGACAGAACTACATCAGGACCTCATTCGTCCGGATCTGCCGGAGGGCTTCGACCCGACCGACCCCGATATCTACGAGCACAGGATACCGGTCGAAGAGTTCGCCGAGCTTCGCAAGACGGCGCCGGTCTGGTGGTGCCCGCAGCCTCGCAACGTCGGTGGATTCGACGACGACGGTTACTGGGTCGTCACCAAGCATGCCGAGATCAAAGAGATCTCCAAGCGCAGCGACGTGTTCTCGAGCTTCGAGAACACCGCGATGCCGCGATTCAACGACGACATCACGCGCGAGCAGATCGAACTGCAGCGCTTCGTGCTGATCAACCAGGATGCCCCCCAACACACCAAGACCCGCAAGATCGTCGCGAAGGGATTCACCCCTAGGGCGATCGGTGGCCTGCACGACGAGCTCGAGCGCCGTGCGCAGGCGATCGTCAAGAAGGCTGCAGAGAACCCGACCGGTGACTTCGTCACCGAAATCGCCTCGGAGTTGCCGTTGCAGGCCATCGCCGATCTGCTCGGGATCCCGCAGGAGGATCGCAAGAAGATCTTCGATTGGTCCAACGAGATGACCGCGTACGACGATCCGGAGTTCGACATCGACCCGGTAGAGGCGTCGGCCCAGATCCTCGGGTACGCGTACGGCCTCGCGGATGAGCGTCGAAAGTGCCCCAAGGACGACATCATCACCACCCTGATCAACGCCGACATCGACGGTGATCACCTCGCACCCGAGGAATTCGGCTTCTTCGTGATCATCCTTGCCGTCGCGGGCAACGAGACCACCCGCAACGCGCTCACACACGGGATGGGTGCGTTCATCGACAATCCTGAGCAGTGGGAGTTGTACAAGAAGGAGCGCCCGGACACCACGGCCGACGAAGTCGTCCGTTACGCCACGCCGGTCACCTCCTTCCAGCGCACCGCCACTCAGGATTTCGACCTGAACGGCACCACGATCAAGGCCGGTGAACGAGTCGTGATGTTCTACGGCTCCGCGAACTTCGACGAAGATGTCTTCGAGGACCCGTACAAGTTCGACATCCTGCGAGACCCGAACCCCCACCTCGGCTTCGGTGGCCACGGCGCCCACTACTGCATCGGGGCGAATCTCGCGCGGATGGAGATCAACCTGATGTTCAACGCGATCGCCGACCACATTCCCGATATCTCCAAGCTCGGCGATCCACGGCGACTACGTTCGGGTTGGCTCAACGGAGTCAAGGAATTCCAGGTCGACTACAAGGGCGGCTGCCCGGTCCCGCACTAGCCTGGTAGCACACACGAAAGCGGCGGTACGTCTTCGAAAGACGTACCGCCGCTCTTGTATATGTGTGGCGTCTAGATGAACTTCTCCGCGAACTTCCGAAGCGAATCCTGCTTCGCTTCCAGTGGACCGTCGAACGCAACGCCGTCGAATACCCAGGGCACGCTGATGATGTCGGTGACACCGGCATCCTCGAGTTCGGCATAACCGTCCTTACCGAAGCGGTCGATGCACACGGTCTGGATCTCGAACGGCTTGTCGGCGGTGCCGTACTCCTCTCGGAGTTCGCGCAGGCGGGCGATGACGGTGACCAGATCGTCGAACTTGATCATCGCCGAGGTCCACCCGTCGCCCACCCGAGCGGCGCGTCGTAGCGCCACATCGGTGTGCCCGCCGACATAGAACGGAACCGGCTTCGTCGGTGCCGGACTCATCTGAAGCTTGTCGAAATCGAAGAACTCGCCGTGGTACTCCACCATGCCGCCGCCGAGGATCGCCTTGATGACCTCGATCATCTCGTCGACTCGTTTGCCACGCTTGGCGTACGGCGCCCCACACCATTCGAATTCCTCTGGAGCCCAGCCGATCCCAACGCCGAAGCCGAATCGATTGTCGGTCAGTGCAGCAACCGAACCTATCTGGCGGGCAAGCAGAACCGGGTTGCGAGACCCGAGCTTGAGGACCTGGGTATAGAACTCGATAGTCGAGGTCACCGCGCCCATCGCTGCCGCCGCGATGAGCGGATCGACCCAGGGGGTCTCGGCATTCCACATTCGTGAGCCATCAGGTGTGTACGGATAGTCCGTCGACTGGGTTTCCATGTAGAACAGCGAATCCGGCAGCGCGATCGAAGAAAACCCGCACTCCTCGGCCGTCTTCGCCAGTGTCGGCAGTTCGTGTAGCGGTGTCATTGCAATACCGACCGTGTACTTCATAGCTGTTCGCTCCCTACGACCCACATCGAGAAATATTGGGACCCTCCGCCGTAGGCGTGGCCGAGGGCTTTCTTGGCATTGTCCACCTGGTGGTCGCCCGCGCGGTGCATAACCTGCATTGCAGCCTCGGCAAACCTGATCATTCCCGACGCCCCGATTGGGTTGGACGACAGAACGCCGCCGGAGCAGTTGACCGGGAGCTTGCCGCCCATGGCGGTGTCGCCTGCCTCGGTCAGTTTCCATCCCTGACCCTCCGGTACGAATCCGAGGTTCTCGAGCCACATCGGTTCGAACCACGAGAACGGAACATAGATTTCAGCGACGTCGATCTCTTCGAGAGGATCGGTGATTCCCGCTGCTTTCCACAGTGCCGCAGCCGCATCCCGGCCCGCCTGCGGATTGACCTGGTCGCGCCCGGCGAACGTCGTCGGCTCGGTGCGCATCGACGTAGCGTGGATCCAGGCGACCTTCTTGCCGTCCGCCTCGCGTGCGTGGGCAGTAGCCTCGTCGCCGATCACCACCGCGCAGGCCCCATCGGACGACGGGCACGTCTCGTCGTAACGGATGGGGTCCCACAACATCTGTGACGCCTGAACCGACTCCAGCGTGATGTCCGGGTGCTTGAGGTGTGCGTAGGGATTCCGGCTCCCGTTGAGCCGGTCCTTCACCGCCACCATCGCACCGATGTGCTCGGGTGCATTCGAGCGGCGGATGTACGAGCGGATATGCGGCGCAAAGTATCCACCGGCGCCCGCACCGACGGGCATGTTGAAGGGGACCGGAATCGACAAGGCCCACATGGCATTGCTCTCCGATTGCTTCTCCCAAGCTACGGCGAGAACACGTTTGTGTACGCCCGACTGCACCAACGACGACGCCACGATGGCCGTCGAGCCACCTACCGAACCGGCAGTGTGGACGCGCAGGAGCGGCTTGCCGGTGGCGCCGATGGCGTCGGCCATGAACAACTCGGGCATCATGACGCCCTCGAACAGGTCAGGTGCCTTGCCGATCACGACCGCATCGATGTCGTCCCACGACACTTCGGCATCGATCATCGCGCGGTCGATCGCCTCGCGCACGAGTCCGGACATCGAGACGTCGTGTCGCTTGGCGACATAGTGAGTCTGGCCGGTACCCAGTACCGCAGCGGGTTGCTTGCTCACTTATCTTCCCTCCATGACGGCGACCAAGTTTTGTTGTAGCAGTGGACCGCTCGTTGCATGCGCGAGAACCCGACCGGCACTGCCGTCGAAGATCCTCGAAGCCGCATGGCCGATTCGCTCGAGCCCGGCGGAGAACATCGGGTTCCCCACCAACGTGCCACCGGAGGGATTGATCATTGCGGTCTCGGGGAGCCAGTCGGACAGAATCAGTTCCTGGTGAGTGAACGGTGCGTGCAGTTCGGCCAGATCGATGCCGGCAAGATCACCACCCGACGCTTTCACTGCGGCGTTGTATGCCGACGGGGCCGTCGTCAGATCCCGTGCCCCGAAGTTCGGTGAATCGATCAGATGCTCGATTCCGCTTATCCACGCGGGGTTTTCGCGGAGAGAACGCGCACGATCACCCGCAGCGAGGACGATCGCCGATGCTCCGTCGGTCACCGGCGCGCAATCGTGTGCGCGCAGGGGATCGGCGATGTAGTCCGCCTGCAGCAATTTCTCGATGTCGAGGTTGCCGGACAACTGTGCCAACGGATGTGCGTTGGCACGGTTGCGGACGGCGACCTCGGCCATTGCTCGCGCGTCCCACTTCCCGGCGTCGATCCCGGCACGCGCCTGGAGTCCGGCGATGGACAACGAGTCCGGCCACAGCGGAGCGACGAGGTAGGGATCGAGTTGCATCGCAAGAATTTTCGCCAGAGTCCCCGCCGACGACTTTCCGAAGCCGTACACCAGCGCTGTCTCGACCTCGCCCGTCATCAGTTTGATCCAGGCCTCGTACAATGCCCATGCCGCATCCATCTCGACGTGAGACTCGTTGATCGGCGGGACCGCACCGATGGCGTCGATTGCGGAAATGAAGGAAAATGCCCGTCCGGCCAGGTAGTCGGAAGAACCCGAGCACCAGAATCCGATGTCGGACTTCGTGATTCCCAACTCTGCATACAACTGCTGGAAACATGGAACCAGCATCTCGACGCCGTTGGTGGTACCCGCCGTCTGTGCGACATTCGGTGCCTGTGCGAAGCCCACCACTGCGATATCGGTCATGCTCTCGCCCCTCAGAGGTGGTGCTTGTAGGTGTCGTACTCGGCGTCGGGTTCACCCGTCGGCCGGAAGTACTCGATGTTCTCGAGCGTGTAACCCCATTCCTCGCGCGGCTTCCACTTGGCCTCGACCCGCATTCCCATCCGAACTTCCGCCGGATCGCATTCGAGAATCAAATGCTGAAACGGAATGTCGGCGCCGTCGAGCAGCACATATGCCGCAATGTACGGGGGCTTGATCTTCTGGCCCTTGAACGGCACATTGACGATGCAGTAGGTCGTCATGATGCCGCGATCGGGTAGTTCGACCTTCTCCGTCGTCGGCCGACCGTCCGTCGGGCTCGCGCCACGCGGAGGGACGTAGACCTTGCCCTCGGAATCTGTCCGACCCCCGATGAAGCGCCCCTCGGCGAGACCACGAAGGTAGTAGCTTTCCTCGGCCGAGGCAGTGTGGGTGTACTCGAGGCGGACGGGGGTGGTGATCATCTCGACGGGTTCCCCGGATTCACCTTCGGGTTCCGGTCCGGATTCCTCTGCTCGATCCGCAGGTTCGAAGCACACGACGTCGTGAATGTCGCCGGTGCGGTCCTGCGCCCATCGCGCCTGGACGCGCATGCCGGTGGACATCCGATCCGAGGACTCTGCGTCGACGGCATGAAGGAGCGAGGTGTCGGCGCCGTCGAGCTGGATCAGCGCGAAGGCGAAAGGGTGATCGAGAGGGTGATCGTCGAACGGAGTCGCTACCCAGGACCAAGAAGTTACGGTGCCGGTGGAACCGACGTCGACGAAGTCGGTAACGGGTTCTTTTGTAAGGGAGTCGTATTCGGGTGGGGGTACGTATACACGCCCGTCGCTTCCTCTTCCGCCGATAATTTGCTTGCGGCGCAGGCCCGTCAAAAATGCCCCGATGGTCGGCCCGACAGAGCGGGTGTAGTCGAAGGCGTTGTTCAAGGGCGCGCTGAGTGGTGTACTCACCATAGTCACATTTTTCAGTAGAACAGGTTCTCATTATGGTGGCAAGGCCGCGCTACGGGAAGGCTCGCGAATGAAGCTCGGATTGCAGCTCGGATACTGGGGTGCACAGCCTCCAACCGGCACGGGAGAACTCGTGGACGCTGCCGAGGCAGCCGGCTTCGATGCCATCTTCGCCGCCGAATCCTGGGGGTCGGACGCGTTCACTCCGTTGGCGTGGTGGGGTGCACGGACGGAATCGGTGCAGCTCGGTACTTCGGTTGCGCAGTTGTCTGCTCGGACACCGACGAATTGCGCCATGCACGCCTTGACGCTGGACCACTTGAGCGGAGGGCGGGCGATCCTGGGTCTGGGCGTCTCAGGCCCCCAGGTTGTCGAGGGGTGGTACGGACAACCGTTCGCCAAACCCCTGGCCCGTACTCGGGAATACATCGACATCGTGCGGCAGGTTCTCGCCCGCGAAGCGCCCGTGAACAGTGCTGGGCCTCATTATCCGCTGCCTGTGGACGGAACGGGAATGGGCAAGCCGCTCAAGCCGATCACGCATCCGCTGCGCGCGGATCTGCCGATCTGGCTGGGTGCGGAAGGACCCAAAAATGTTGCCCTCGCCGCGGAGATCGCCGACGGTTGGTTGGCAATCTACTATTCGCCGCGGCTTGCATCGATGTACAACGGGTGGCTCGACGAGGGGTTCGCACGCCCGGGTGCGCGACGCAGCCGGGCCGATTTCGAAGTTGCTGCCACTTGCCAGGTAGTGCTCACCGACGATCGAGCTGCCACCATCGCGCGGCTCAAGCCGACCATCGCGCTGTACGTGGGAGGTATGGGCGCGCCGGAATTGAACTTTCACGCCCAGGTGTACAACCGAATGGGTTACGACAACGAAGTCGCCGAAATCGGCAAGCTCTATCAGTCCGGCCGTAAGGACGAGGCCGCAGCGATGGTGCCCGACGAGATGGTTGCCGAAACTATGATCATCGGAAATGCCGATTACGTCCGCGAAGAGGTTCAGCGGTGGGAAGATTCGGGCGTCACGATGCTTCTGGTGACCGCAGATACTGCAGATCGAGTACATGAACTCGGGGCCTTGCTCAAGGGGTAGAACGCGTTCTATTTCGCGGCCTTGCAGACCGGGTTGGACATCGTCGCCGTCGATTGGCACCTCACAGGACCCGGGATTGCCTACATATCGAATGACACCGAGGCGAACGCCTTGGTTGCAAATGGGCGACTCCAGTTGAGATCTTGGCGTTCGCGCATGAACGTTTGGCCTAGTTCAAGCTGCCGAAGTCCGTGGACTACGTAGCCGAGTTGCCTAGAGATCCGAACGGACAGTTGTACAAGCGCACACTCCTGGATCCGCAGGGGCGCAGCAACATCTAGAGCGGATCGTGCTGCACGTGCTCCATCGGCGTACCGTGCCTGCGCAGTGCGTATAGCGTCGTGCGCACCATCGAGGGAGATCCCGATATTTGGATCTGACGGTCTGCCCATGAGCCGAATTGTGTTACGACAGTGCTGATCTGGCCGTAAAGCTGGCGGTGCATTCCACGCGGCAATTCACGCGTCGGCCCGGAGTGCCACCATGGGTCCTCGTAATCCTCGGTCACCGGAACCACCGTCAACCATGGATTCGACAACGAAATCTGCCACAGCGTTTCGATGTCGTACAGATCGCACGGGTATACGCCGCTGACGAACAGGTGAACGCGTGGGTTGTTGCTACGCATTGCCATGTCCATGATCTGTGCTCGTAGCGGCGCGATCCCGGTTCCACCGGCAATCATCAACACGTCCTCGGGGCTGTTTCGATCGATGGACATGCCTCCGAGCGGAGGGCTTATCGCCCACCTGTCGCCGACCGACACCTCGGAGACCATGGCCGGACTGACCCATCCTCCCGAGACGCGGCGAACGTGAAATTCGATCTCCCCCTGCGGATTACTCGGTATCGCCGGTGAGAGGTATCGCCACAGATTGGGGCGTTGTGGAATCCGAACACTGACGTACTGGCCCGGGTAGTAGGGAATCGGCTCGTCGACCTTCAGTCGAATGATCGCCAGATCGTCGAGTATTCGGTGGTGCTCGACGACGGTTGCACCCCAATACGGCGGCAACTCGTCGTTGTCCGCTGCTACCGCCATGCTGCGGCTCACTGCATCGAGCGTGTCGGTCCAGGCCGCTTCGACTTCTTCGGTCCACACCTCGTTACCTACGAAACCACGGAAGGCTGCAATGAGCGCGGACTGCCCTGCACGAAAGTGCGCGCCGGTGATTGCATGCTTGCGGTGATCGCGTCCGAGTTGCTCCAGAAACGGTTCGACCCGGTCCGTCTTGTCTAGATTGTCGAATATGTAGCCCAGCGCAAGAACGAAATGGCGACGAAGTTGATCCATCGACACCGGAAAGAGCGTCCGGAAGTCCGGATTCTGTGCGAACAGGTGTGCAAAAAAGGAGCGGGCCAACCGATCCGGACCATCCTCGGCGGCCTGCACCGATTTGAAACCGGCCCGGATCAGGGCAATAGCTCGCTCGTCCTGCATGAACCAACCTCCGTCCCAGTAACCCGTCTACCAAACTAGACGAACGGAGGTGACGTTAGTCGACCTCTCCTCGATCAGGCACCGCTCTTCACCGAGGTCCGCAGAACTCCGTCGATGATTTCGACGACATTGTCCATGGCGGATAGATGAGAGTGGTCGTGTGTGACGACCACTGTAGCGGTCGCGTTGCGGTGTGTCAGGGTGGTGATGAGGTCCAAGATTGCCGCACCGCGTTCTTGGTCCAGCGCGCTGGTGGGCTCGTCGACGAGCAACACCGCGGGGTCGTTCATCATGGCTCTGACGATGTTGACCCGCTGACGTTGACCACCGGACAATTGGTTCGGTCGCTTGTCTGCTTCCTTACTCAGCCCTACAGAATCGAGCAACGCCAACGCCTTTTCTTTCGCCGCCCGCGGAGAGTGACCGTTGATGTGTGCGATGACCTGAAGCTGCTCGACAGCGGTCAACGAAGGGAGCAGGTTCGGTTGTTGGAAAACCATGCCTACCTTGTTGCGGCGCAGAGTGGTCAAAGCGCCGCGGGACAGTGAGTCGGTCGAAACCCCGTCGATGACGACGTGGCCGTGGTCGGGCGTGATCAGGGTTGCTGCGACGGCGAGCAGGCTTGACTTCCCGGAGCCGGACGGTCCGATGATCGCTGTCATCGTGCCCTTTTCGACAGTCAGGTCGACGCTGTCCAGGGCGGTGAGGCGGCCGGCGCCGTCGGGGTAGGTGAGGGTGATGTCGGTCAGGTTCAAGCTCATCGTGCGCTCCCGAGTGCAGTGAGGGGGTCAACCGAGGTGATGCGGTTGATGGACAGCCCGGCGCCCATCGCGCCGAGGATGATGATGATGAGTGCGGGCAGTGCCACCGTGCCGACATCGAGTACGAACGGGACTGCCCCGCCGACCAATGCTCCGACGCCCGCAGCGAGTGCGGTTCCGATTGCCGTGCCCGCGGCCAGTAGTACGACTGCTTGGCCGAGCGCATCTCGCAACAGGTAGCCGGTGGACGCGCCGAGGGCTTTGAGTACGGCGACGTCGCCGGTGCGCTGGATGGTCCACACGGTGAAGAATGCACCGATGACCAGCGCCGAGATCGCGAACATGAAGGCGCGCATCAGCTGGAGCGAACCATTCTCCGAGGTGTAGGAACCGATTGCCGATTTGGCATCGGACGTGGTCACGGTGTCGGTACCGATCTGCGTGTCGGCTGCAGCCAGGTCGGCAGTGTCGCCGCTGGTGGTCAAACCGATCACGGTGGCCGAAAGTGGACCGGTCGACGAGCCGCCGGTCAGGGTCTGCCAGGCGGCCAGGTCCATGAAGATCACCGGGGTGTGGCTGTAGGAGGCATCGCCGTCGATCGCCGCGACGGTCAGACGCTGTCCACCGAGGCGGAAGTCGTCGCCGGTGCTCACGTCGAGCTCGTCAGCTGCGGAAGTCGACAACACGGCAGTTCCGGGAACTATGCGGTCCGATTCGGGTGCCAGGGCCGAGCCCCGCTGCACGCCGAAGGCAGAGATTGCAGCACTGTGCTCACCGGCCTCGGCCTTCGTGGTGGTGATGCCGAGGGGGTCGGCTCGGTCGACGCCGTCGACGCTCGACCACTGTTGCCACATGGATTCTGTAACAGTGGAGTCGGTGAACGACACCGACTTACCCGCGGCAGGCTCGGAAAACGCCAGCCGGTCCGCAGACAGGCCGGTGATGGCGGATGTGCTTTCCTTCCCGAGCCCTGCGGTGAGCCCGGACAACAGGCCGACCAACATGGTGATCAGGATGATGACGGTGCCCATCAGGGCGAACCGCCCCTTGGCGAACAGTAGATCTCTCCAGGCGACGAACACGGCTTTTTGCCTCTCCTTGCATGCCACCGAATCGGGTCTCGGTGACTGACCTCAACTCTGGTCGGAACCTGCGTGTTCGGCATCGACCGGCAGACTGCATAGGTGAGGCCGTTAGGGGGAGGGCCCGCTACACCTTTCGGACGATGCAGTTGCGAGGTCGACCTCGATAGGCTGGGGTATCTATGGATCCATCTTCGAACACCCCACTCGTTCGCGTACTGCGCGGCTGCCTGCATCTGATGTTCGTCGCATTGGTTGCGCTTTCGATCGTGCGGGCGGTTCTGGACGATGCGCCGGATGTGGTCGCGATCGTCGTCATCGCGATGCTTCTCGGCGCGGTGTACACGGCAGGCGCGTTGTGGCCGAGGGCGCGAACCTCTCGATCGGCGGCCGCGCAGTGGCTGTTAGCGGTAGGTGTCCTGTGGATCGCGTTGCTCGTGTTGAGTCCGGAGGCCGTGTACGTCGCATTTCCGCTCTACTTCCTGCAACTACACCTGCTGTCCCCCAAGTGGGGGTTGACCGCAGTTGTGGCGACGACGATCGCGGCGATCGGCGGTTTCTCCTGGCATCAAGGTGCCCTCACTGTCGGAGTCGTCATCGGGCCGGCGCTCGGAGCGACGGTCGCCGTTGCGGTGGTGTTCGGCTACGACGCTCTTTACCGAGAGAGTGAACAGCGGCGCAGGCTCATCGAGGAGCTCACTGCGACCCGCGGAGAACTGGCGGCGGCCGAGCATGCGGCAGGGGCCCTCGCAGAGCGCGAGCGTCTTGCCCGCGAAATCCACGACACCTTGGCGCAGGGCCTGTCGAGTATCCAGTTACTGCTGCGCGCGGCAGAACGAATGCTCCCCGAGCGGCCGGACGAAGCGAGAGAGCACGTCGTTCATGCCCGGGAGACGGCAGTGAGCAATCTGGAGGAAGCGCGGCGTTTCGTTCGCGCCCTCACCCCACCCGACCTCGAGAACAGTTCGTTGTCCGCAGCCTTGGAACGATTGTGCGCCAATGCCTTTCATGCTGGTGGGCCGGTAGTCGATTGGACGCTGTCCGGCACTCCGGTTCCGTTGCCGATCGCGCACGAGGTCGCATTGCTCCGGATCGCTCAATCTGCACTCGCCAACGCCGTTCAGCACAGTAATGCCGATCGAGTGGCAGTGACGCTGAGCTACATGGACACCGAAGTCGCCCTAGATGTCGTCGACGACGGAGTGGGTTTCGATCCCGATGCGCTTCCTCCTCGCACGGATCGAGGATTCGGGTTACCGGGGATGCGCGCCCGAGCCCGCTCGTTGAACGGCACGATGGTGGTGGAGACGGCCCCTGGCGAGGGCACGGCTATCGCGGTCACGTTGCCGTTGGAGGTTCGAGCATGATTCGTCTTCTGCTCGCGGATGATCACCCGGTTGTGCGTGCCGGATTGCGGGCGGTATTGGAAACCGAACCCGACTTTCAGGTTGTCGCCGAGGCGCGGACCGCCGAGGAAGCGATCGAACGGTCCGCCGAACTCGATGTCGACGTCGTGCTGATGGACCTGCAGTTCGGTCCCGGAATGAACGGTGCCGAAGCTATCGCGGTGATCAGTGCTCGTCCGGACGGGCCGCACGTGTTGGTGCTGACGACCTACGACACCGACGCGGACATCCTTGCCGCTATCGAGGCCGGGGCAGCAGGCTATCTGCTGAAGGATGCACCCCCCGAGGAGCTCGCGGCCGCGGTTCGCACCGCGGCTTCGGGCAAGTCCGCGCTCGCACCCTCGATCGCCTCGCGGCTGATGGACCGGATGAGGACGCCGGACAACGCGCTGACTCTGCGGGAGATCGAAGTACTGGGGTTGGTGGCAGAGGGCCTCTCCAACCTGCAGATCAGTCAGAAATTATTCTTGAGCCAAGCCACCGTCAAGTCTCACCTCGCGCACATTTACACCAAGTTGGGCGTGGATTCACGGACCTCGGCGGTTGCCGCCGCGACTTCTCGCGGGCTGATGCGACGCTGACAGAGTCACATATGCGAACTTGAGCGGAACAGACTCAACTTGAGTAGTGTTACATCCAGCGACACACGAAACGCTCAGTCGAGAAAGTAGGTGACCGGTGGACAGCTTCACCCCCACAACGAAAACGCAGGCCGCGCTCAGCGCAGCTCTGCAAGCCGCGTCCGCAGCGGGAAACCCGGATATTCGCCCGTCGCATCTGTTGGTGGCGTTGCTGGACCAAACGGACGGCATCGCCTCGCCCCTGTTGAAGGCCGTCGGTGTCGACCCGATTGCAGTGCGTACCGAAGCGCAGAAATTGGTCGACCGCTTGCCCTCCGCGACAGGGTCGACAACCACTCCCCAGCTCGGACGTGAGGCGCTTGCGGCCATCACCGCAGCACAGGCGCTGGCGACCGAACTGGACGACGAGTACGTCTCCACCGAACATCTGATGGTCGGCCTCGCAACAGGTAGTTCCGACGTCGCCAACCTCCTCACCGGCCTCGGTGCAGGCGCCAACGAGCTACGCGACGCATTCCAGGCTGTCCGGGGGAGTGCCCGCGTCACCAGCGCCGATCCCGAGAGCACCTACCAAGCCCTCGAAAAGTACAGCACCGATCTGACTGCTCAGGCTCGTGAAGGCAAGCTCGATCCGGTCATCGGCCGCGACACCGAGATCAGGCGCGTCGTCCAGGTCCTCTCGCGTCGTACCAAGAACAATCCCGTTCTCATCGGCGAGCCCGGTGTCGGCAAGACCGCCATCGTGGAGGGACTTGCGCAGCGGATCATTGCCGGCGACGTGCCGGAAAGCCTGAAAGGCAAGACCGTGGTCTCGCTCGACCTCGGCTCGATGGTCGCGGGCGCCAAGTTCCGTGGTGAGTTCGAGGAGCGGCTCAAGGCCGTACTCGACGACATCAAGAACTCCGCCGGACAGATCATCACCTTCATCGACGAGCTGCACACCATCGTCGGCGCAGGTGCGAGCGGTGAGTCGGCAATGGACGCCGGCAACATGATCAAGCCGATGCTCGCCCGCGGTGAACTGCGACTCGTCGGAGCCACGACACTCGAGGAGTACCGCAAGTACATCGAGAAGGATGCCGCCCTCGAACGGCGATTCCAGCAGGTCTACGTCGGCGAACCCTCGGTCGAGGACACCGTCGGAATTCTGCGTGGGCTCAAGGAACGCTACGAGGTGCACCACGGTGTTCGCATCACCGACTCGGCTCTCGTCGCAGCAGCCACACTGAGTGACCGCTACATCACCGCACGGTTCCTGCCGGACAAGGCAATCGACCTGGTCGACGAGGCCGCGTCGAGACTACGCATGGAAATCGACTCGCGGCCCGTCGAAATCGACGAGGTGGAGCGGTCGGTTCGTCGGCTCGAGATCGAAGAGATGGCACTCGAGAAGGAGACCGACGACGCGTCGAAAGCTCGGCTCGAGAAGCTGCGTGCCGAGTTGGCGGACTCCCAGGAGAAGCTCAACCAGTTGAGCACCCGTTGGCAGAACGAGAAGACGGCGATCGACTCCGTGCGTGTTCTCAAAGAAGAGCTCGAGAACCTACGCGGTGAATCCGAACGCGCCGAGCGCGACGGCGACCTCGGCAAGGCCGCGGAACTGCGTTACGGCCGGATCCCGACTCTCGAGAAGGAGCTCGCAGCCAAGACCGAGTCGACGCCCGCTCAGGAAGGGCTCATGCTCAAGGAAGAGGTCGGCCCGGACGACGTCGCCGATGTCGTCGCGGTCTGGACCGGAATTCCCGCAGGCCGGATGCTCGAGGGTGAGACGGCGAAGTTGCTGCGCATGGAAGACGAGCTGGGCAAGCGCGTCGTCGGCCAGAAGGATGCCGTCCAAGCGGTGTCCGACGCGGTCCGCCGAGCACGCGCCGGGGTCGCCGATCCGAACCGTCCGACAGGATCGTTCCTGTTCCTCGGTCCGACCGGCGTCGGCAAGACCGAGCTCGCGAAAGCGCTCGCGGACTTCCTGTTCGACGACGAACGCGCAATGGTTCGCATCGACATGAGCGAGTACAGCGAGAAGCACGCAGTAGCGCGATTGGTCGGTGCACCTCCCGGCTACGTCGGGTACGAAGCTGGCGGGCAGCTCACCGAAGCAGTCCGCAGGCGTCCGTACACCGTCGTACTGTTCGACGAGGTCGAGAAGGCGCACCCGGACGTCTTCGACATCCTGCTCGCCGTGCTCGACGAGGGCAGGTTGACCGACGGCCAGGGCCGCACCGTCGACTTCCGCAACACCATCTTGATCCTCACCTCGAACCTCGGGGCAGGCGGTGACAAGGATCAGGTCATGGATGCGGTCCGTCGGGCCTTCAAGCCGGAGTTCGTCAACCGCCTCGACGACGTCGTCGTGTTCGACGCATTGTCCGAGGAACAGCTCGAGTCGATCGTCGACATCCAGCTCGGCCAATTGGCCAAGCGTCTTGCTGCTCGACGGCTGACGCTCGAGGTCTCCTCGGCGGCGAAGATGTGGTTGGCGTCGCGCGGCTACGACCCCTTGTACGGAGCGCGTCCTCTACGCAGGCTGATCCAGCAGGCAATCGGCGATCAGCTTGCCAAGCTGCTGCTGGCGGGCAAGGTCCACGACGGCGACGCAGTCATGGTTGACGTCACTCCCGACGGGGATCAGCTGATCCTGAGCTGACGAACGTTCCGCTGAGGGATGTAGGGCCCACCGGATACTTTCCGGTGGGCCCTACTTCGGACGTACCCTCGTGAACATGACGAATCCGGATGAGCCGCGTGATCGGCCTCAGGGCAGCGATCGGTCCTGGGCAGATGGCACCGCGAACCCGCCGCCCGAGGGATCCGAGAACGATCAGCCCACCGAGGTCTGGCAACCCCAGCAGAACCAGGGTGGCCAGCAGTATCAGCAGTACCCGGACTCCCAGCCTTATCCACCGGGTGAGCCCTATCCAACTGGCCAGCCCTACCCGGGTACACAGCCTTATCCGACAGGTCAGCCGTACCCGGATCAGCCCACCCAGCAGTTCGGCTTTCCGCAGTCACAATCTCAGGGGTACGGGCAGCCGTATCCACAGCAGCCGAACCCGACTCAGGCCATGCCCCCGTACGACCCCAACCAGCAGTACGCAGCAAACCAGCAGTACGCGGCAAACCAGCAGTACGTAGCAAACCCGGGGCAGTATGGTCCGCCTCCCGGTTACACCGGGGAGACGCCGGTCGAGGGAGACAAGTCTTCGGGTGGCGGTTCCGGCGGTGATTCGTCCAACAAGTGGCTCGTTGCCCTTCTTGCACTGGCAGTCCTTGCCGTCGTGATACTCGCGGGGGTTCTCTTTCTCACCAATCGGTCCTCCGATTCCGAGGTCACTGCGTCGCCCGGAATCACCAGGACGCTGCCCCAGAGTTCGGCTCCGCTGCCCAGTACACCGCCTCGCGCGCCCGTCGTTCCGTCAGCGCCAGGTGGACTCGTGCCCGGTGGGATTCCGGAGATCCTCGGTGGGGCCGGTGCTGCGGTCGGAACCATCACCGCGATCGACGGCACCACCATCTCGATCAATGGTGTCGACGGCGCTCCGGTCACGGTGACTACGACTCCGAAAACCGAAGTCATCTCGCTGTCGGGATTCGACCTCTCCGATCTGAAGGTCGGATCCTTGGTCGTCGTCAACGGCGCACCTGTCGAAGGCGGTTCCATCACGGCCGAGGTCATCATCGAAGTGCCCAAATTCGGTGGTTGAACCCTCCCGGCTCCATCGACGCAGGCACCCCAACCAGCACGCTATAAGGTGATCACCGATGACGGTTATGTGGTTCGGACTAGCAGTGATCGCGCTCGCGGGTGCGGTCGCCCTTCTCTATGTCGATCGATCGCGCCGCGACCAGCTGGGGCGAGTTCGACAGATGTGGGCGAAGGCCCAGGGCTATACCTACGCCCCGACGGATGATCAACTGATCTCGCATTTCCATCGGGCAGCGCTGGCCAAGCTCGACGATGCGATTGCTCTCGACGTCGTACGAGGCGTCCGCAGGGGCGAGAAGTTCGTGCTGTTCGACGTCGAGGAGACCTCGACCATCGTGGCGGTCAAGCGTCCCGTCGGGTCCGACGTCGATATCGATCTTCGTCTAAAATCGACTCCGCCTCCGCGTGAGAAGGACATGGAATTGCTCGGGGCGATCGGTCCGCGCGTCGTGTTCGCCACCGATATCGAAATCGCTCGCCGGGTCTGCGACCAGCGCATGGCGGCCTTCACCGAGTCCGTCCCGGCGCACGTGTCGTTGCTGTGGAGCGAAAGCGAATGGGCACTGGGGTCGGTGCCGCTGAGCAGCACGGGTCGCGATTGGGACGCCGCTATCGACGCTGTGGCCAGACTGTCGGGACTGCTTCACGTGCTGCCACCCGTCCGGAATCGCCCGGCTGCTCCCCGAGCCGAGGTGCCGCGTCGCCGCCCCGACGTCGACGTGGGCGGGCGCGCGCCGAACCGTCCACCGGCACCGGCACCGGCACCGGCACCCGCACCCGCCGCCCGGCAGGCTCCGCGCCCACCCGTAGCCGCACCCGTGGACCCACCGCGACGCCCGAGTGGCCCGACCCCGATCAATCGCGACGCAGAACGGCGTCGACGCGAGTCCTGAGGACCAATGATCGATCGGAACGACGCCGGGTTCTTTCAAGACGCCATCAAGTGTCTTCGAGCAGATAGCCTTCACGTCTATGACCGCTGAGTCGATCGAACCTGTGTCCGCACCCGCTTCGCGCCCCGTCGCGCTCGTCACCGGTCCCACTTCGGGTCTCGGTGGTGAATTCGCGCGCCATCTGGCATCGCGCGGCTACGACCTCGTGCTCGTCGCTCGCAACGAGTTGAAGCTGCGAGCCCTCGCCGATGATCTTCGCGTCGGATTCGGTGCGAACTCGGAGATCATTGCCGCGGATCTGGCCACCTCCGCCGGACGCGAGACCGTGATCGCGCGTTTGGAACTGGGCGTCGAGTATCTGGTCAACAACGCGGGCTTCGGTACGTCGGGCGAATTCTGGACCGCGGACCCGGACCTGTTGCAGTCGCAGTTGGATGTCAATGTCACCGCCGTCATGCACTTCACCCGGGCAGCGCTCCCGTCGATGGTCGCCGCGGCCAAGGGCACAGTGATCAACGTTGCGAGTGTGGCCGGCTTGTTGGCCGGACGAGGCTCCACCTACTCGGCGTCGAAGGCATACGTCATCTCGTTCTCCGAAGGATTGTCCGGTGGTCTCGCCGGCACCGGCGTTCAGATCCAAGCCCTGTGCCCTGGCTTCATCAAGACCGAGTTCCATCAGCGGGCGGGTATCGAAATGTACTCGATCCCGAGCTTCATGTGGTTGAACGTCGAGCAGGTCGTGCAGTCCTCGATGAAGGATCTGGACAAGGGCAAGGTCATCAGCATTCCTGGCGCACAGTACAAAGTTCTGACAGCCGTCGGCAGCAAGGTGCCCAAAAGCGCCGTCCGGAAGCTGACCAATCTTGTCGGGCGAGGACGCGGACGGACCTAATTCGCGCGACGCGGGCGAGCCTGCGGGCGTGTCGGGCCGAACACCGATAAATTCATACCTCGTGACTGTTTTCGTGGTTCTTGCGATCCTCGTACTCGTTCTCCTCGCCTACACGGCGAGCATCGAACGGCGAATCCGACGCTATTCGTCTCGTACCGCTGCGAGCCGACATCTCGTGACCGTCGAACTCGATCGCCGTCACGTGCAGCTGGAGCCGTTCATCGCTGCCGTCGAGTCCTCGGACCTCGATCCGAAAACTGTCCGTGCCCTGGTCGGTGCTCGGTCGTGGTCCAAGGCAGTCCGTGAGCGCGAACTGGGTCTCAACGCACAGGCGGCCGCGGAGAACGCGTTGTCTGCCGCAGTGCACTCGGTGCTCGCGGAATCGGACATGCATCCCACGCTCAAGGCCAAGTGGGCCTTCCAAGGTCCCGCCGGCGATCTGGAGACGACCGAGAAGCGGATCGCAGGCGCAGTGCGGGTGTACAACGACAATGCATATCGACTCTCGCTGGCGCGTACGACGTTTCCATCGAAGTTGATAGCGAAGGCGTTGAAGGTGCCGGATCCAGAACCGTTCGTCGAGCATGCCGCGTCGGCCGGCGAACAACCGGAGGACTTGCCCGCGCAGCTTGCCTGATCCTCTGTCGGTCGACGGGCGCGGAGTCGGTAGATTCTTCGGAGACGACCGAAGGGATTTCTCCATGGCCATCAGCGCCGACAATGCCGAGCGGGCCGAATTGGCCGGGCTCGTACGTGAACTTGCCATCGTCCACGGCAAGGTGACGTTGTCCTCGGGGAAAGAGGCCGATTACTACGTCGACCTACGCCGTGCGACGCTCCACCACCGAGCGAGCGCGCTGATCGGTTCGTTGATGCGCGAACTCGTCGCGGACTGGGACTTCGACTCGGTCGGCGGGTTGACCATGGGTGCCGACCCCGTTGCGTTCGCAGTCATGCACGCATCTGGTCGCCCGATCGACGCGTTCGTCGTGCGGAAAGCAGCGAAGGCGCACGGAATGCAGCGCCAGATCGAAGGTCCCGACATCGTCGGTAAGCGCGTGTTGGTTGTGGAAGACACCACAACCACCGGCAATTCGCCGTTGACTGCCGTCGCAGCGCTGCGGGATGCGGGTGCGACGGTCGTCGGAGTTGCCACCGTGGTGGACAGGGCAACTGGTGCCGACGACGTCATTGCCGCCGAGGGGCTCGAATACCGCTCGCTGCTGGGCTTGGCTGACCTAGGTTTGTAGACGCCCTAGTTTGTAGGCCCCGGTCGGACTACAACAGCTGAGCGACCACGATGAAGTTGTCGTTCGTCGGTTCGCCGCCGCGCACGTCGCAGTTGGCGAGGATCAACCTTCCCGGCACAGAGCGGCGAAGGTCGTTGTCGCCCAGTAGCGAACCCTTCGGCAGCGGGCCGACGCTTTCGACTGCGTATTCGAGAACCCCGTTGGGGGTATCGAGGACGACTCGGTCGCCCGGCTGTGCGACGCCGAGTGCCTTGAACGGTGCGTCCTTCTTCGAATAGTTGTGGCCCACAACCACTACGGTCTGTTGGGCATCGGTTCCCGGTAGCCCGCTCTCGGCCCACCATGCAGGTCGCTCGTCGACAGGATTCAGTACCTGCCCACTGTCTCCTCCGCGGAAGAGTCCGTCGGGATTGACCGGGCTGCTCATGTAGGTGACGCCGTCGGAAGAGCGTAGTTCGATGGCGTCGGGTTGGGCCGGATCGACGACCGCGGCAGTCGGTGAAGGCGCCGAAATCTGCGCCTCCACCGACTCCCTGCTGGGACTGCTCACGTCGGAACCGTCACTTGCGCAACCGGATACAGCGATAAGCAGTGCCGCAGTGGTAACCCAGATGGATCTACGAAGCATCGGCACCGTTGCGGCGACGCAGGTACAGTCCGCCACCGACTGCGGCCACGGCGACGACTCCGACACCGGCAAGGATCGCCGGCAGAGGGCTGGAGTCGGAAGAACCGCTCGATGCTGAATCGGCTGAATCACCCAGCGCCAGATCGACGGCAGGCAGTTCGCCGGCAACCGTCATGACGCCCTGGTCGTTCGTGGTGAAGTAGTCGGCGACGGTGAAGGAACCGTCTTCGTTGAAGACACCGATGAGTTCGATGCCGGTCTCGTCGACGACCACGGTGGTCTCGTCGATCTTGGTGCTGTCGACCTCGTCGTGAGCGGTTCCACCCAGGTTGATGGTCAAACTGAGCTTCGGGCCACTGGCGGCAAGGTCAGCGGCCTTCTTCTTCAGGTCAGCTTCGGCCTTGGCCGCGGTCTCGGCGGCGGTCTTCGCAGTAGCAGCAGCGGCCTTCGCTGCGGTCACGGCCTCGGCCTTCGTCTTTGCGTCGGCGACAGCGGTAGCTGCGGCAGCTGCGAGTGCTTCGGATTTCTCGTTCGCGGCGGTGGCGTCAGCCTCTGCCTTGGTGAGCGCAGCGGCTGCTGCGGCCGCCTTTGCTTCCAGATCGGCGACGTTGTCACCGGCGGTCGCGGCAGCTTCGGCTGCAGCGGTTGCGGCGGCCTCCGCTGTCTTCAGATCTGCAGCTGCCTTGGTTGCGGCAGCCCGTGCTTCCTCGGCGGCCTTGGTCGCGGCAGTGGCCTCCTCAGTGCTCGCCGCTGCGTCTGCTTCGAGTTCTGTTGCTCTGGCGTCTGCAGCTGCAGACGCTTCTGCAGTTGCTCTGGCCTCGACGGCCAATGACGCCGAGCGGGCCGCAGTAGCCACTGCTGCGCGGACGGCTGCGGTGACCTTCGCGAGGTTGAACTTCTTGAACGCTTCTTCGACGGCGGCGACGGACTCGCGCAGTTCCGTCGTCGACTTGTCGAAGTCGGCTTGTGCAGTCAACGCGATTTCTGCTTTCGCGTCGGCCTCTGCCCGTGCTTCGGCGGCGGCTGCGACGGCGTCGGGGTCACCCGCTGCCGCTGCGGTGGCCTCTAGTTCGATTGCCTTCTTCTCGGCGGCCGCGGCTTCTGTCTTCGCTTTATCAGCGGCATTCTTCGTCTCGGTAACCTTGGCATCCAACGTTGCTTTGTCGTTCTTGGCCGCGGTGGCTGCGGCGGAGGCGGCGATGCTGGCAATGTTGGCCGCTTCCGCTGCCTTCGTCGCGTCGGTCGCGCTCAGTGCGGCGCCTGCGGCATCGAGCTCGGCTTTGGCTGCGGCGGTGTTAGAGGCTGCTGCTGCGGCGACGGCTGCGTCGTAGCGAGTCTGGGCGGCGACTGAGGCTTCCGCGGCGGCCTTGCTGGCGATCTCGGCGTCGGCGAGCGCCTTCTTCTCCGCTTCGGAGAGCTGCGGGACGACGGTGACGTCGATGGTCGCGGTGCCGTCGTCGTTGATGACTACGCCGGCCGTGACCTGAGGCAGTGGGCGCTCGGCGGACGGTGCCTCGAGAGGAACGATAGGTCCGACCTCGGCGGCGTCACCCTGGTTGGCTGCGGGAACGGCGGCGTTGGGCACCACGCTCTCGGATGCGCTCTCGCCGGTATCCGGGGCCGTTTCGTCGGTCGGTGTCGTCTCTTCGCTGACGCTGGGAGGCGTAGTCGGATCTTCTGCGTAGGCGATGCCGGGTGCGGCGACCGTCAACGACATTGCGACTACCGCGCCGGCCGCGGCAATGCGGGCACGCCGAGACCGAGAGATCGATTTGTGCGACATATATGTGGAGCCCTTCAGTCGGTAGCGGTCTGAGCCGCTGTATTTCCGCCCCGACACGGAATTCAGGTTAGTGAGACATGCATACGAGCGTTCCAAGACCGTAACGGACCTGACGGTCTTCAAAGCTTTACTTCGGGTTTGGTTATCGAAGTGTTACGTGTGGGACGCCTGTGACTGAAGTGGTTTAGGTGGCTGAGCTGCGTCGATAGTCGACTGTGATTTCCCGTACCTTGTACATGCGGTGGGGGAGTCGTCGACGCGCCACTACCGCTGGATCAGGACGGGTTGTTCTCTCCCAGAAACGCAGCGATCTCGCGGTCCCAATCGGCGTGCCTTTGAGTGTCGAGACGAAAGCGGACCGCAAAATAGGTGCCGACGAAAATGGATGCGGCGGCGATGAGGCTGCCGAATCCGGTGAACAGTGCAGTGACGACGGCATCGGCCCCGGTTGCCGGAGGTGCGGTCTGGTCGCCGTCTCGGTCGACCCATATCGGGAGCTGGGTGCCGGCGGGGCTGCCCGGAGGCAGGGAGACCTGTCCCTGATGGTCGAGCCCGTCATAGCTCCACGTCGCGTCGACGGTAGCGCTGGTAACCGATCCGACTTCGCTCTGCAGGACGGGTGCGATATCGGCGACGGTCGTGGTAGTGGCAGTGACCTGGCGGACACTGCTCTCCTGTGCTGCGACCCGACTTTGCCCGACGGCGAGGGTGGACATGCCGATCCACGCAGCTACCGGCAGCATCAGGATCATCAGGGTGAGGACGGTGGTCTTGATGGTGGACTGAATGCGGTCCGAGCGGCGAACCAGTGGGTTTCGCTCGGCAAGATGAGATGACCGGGGCGTCCCGGCGTGCTCTGAATGCTTTCGGCGCATCGTCATCCCCAAGTGTTCTCTCGCGTGTCCAACTATCACCATGACAACCTTGGGGCCTGCGATCAAGCATTCAAGGTCAGCATCACATATCTGCTCAGCTCGACCGACGATGGAGGAAACAAATCCGATGAAGCGATCGACGTTCTCACGTGTTGCATTCGGTTCGGCTGCCGTCGCGACGGTTTTCGGTGCGGTCACCGGGAACGAGACGGTGCACCGGGTGGCCAAGCCCCTCATCGTTCCTGCGCTCGCGCTCGGGATGCGACGCTTCTCGCCGGTCCTCGGGGTAGCGCTCACGGCCGCCACCGTCGGGGACGTTCTGCTGCTGGACCCGGATGACGATTCGAAGATTCTGCGCGGAGCCGGGGCGTTCGCCGTCATGCAGGGTTGCTATTGCGCCCTTCTCGCTTCGGCAGGCGGTCGACCGACCCTTACCGCTGCCGTACCGCGCTTTTTCGGGTGGGCGGTGGCGTCGTCACAGTTGGCGAGAAAGTCACCGGAGGTGGCTCCGGGGTTGGCCGGGTACGGCGTGACTCTGGCGGCGATGTCGACGTTGGCTGCAGATCCAGCGTCCGCACCAGGAGCTGATGTATTTGCGGGTGTCGTGGTGCCGAATTCCGATCCGCGTTCCTGGCAGGCGCTGGGCGGAATCCTGTTCACCGTCTCCGACGCGTTGATCGTGTACCGACGGCTCTATCTTTCGAGCGAGATGTCTCGGCGGGTTGTCGAAGGTGCGATTCTGGCGACGTATTCGGCCGCTCAGCTACTTCTCGTCGAAGGATTCACCAGGCAGAAGTAGGACGCGGTGGTGGTCCGACGGGTCGACCATGATCGGCAAGGTTCGACCGGTTTGGAATCGCGCTGTCTCCGACGGGGGTATCGAATAGACGATTCTGCCGACGTAGGAATCCGAACCGGGAACTGTGAACGCCAAGTCGAGTTCCATTTTCCTCTCGTCGATCCTGCGACTCGCCTCGACCGTCGCCCAGCCTTCGACCCCGTTCTTGGCCAGTCGTCGCTGTTCGGCAGTGGGGCGGTTGGCGACCATCATGGCCAACGCGAGCGCCGTACCGAATCCGGCAACCAGGCCGACAATTTGGTAGGGCAGAGTACCGGGCGGTGTATGCGTTCGCAGTAAGCCGGCCCAGATGATCAGCACAATGAGGTAGCCGACAGCGACGAAGGCGACCGAGCGCAGAATTCGTTCGTGATTCACCGAAATCTCCTCGAAGATCTACTAAGAGTAGTCCTGAAATCTGTCCAAATGTTTACCGATAATCTCAGTAACCCCTATCCTGTCGTTGTGCCTACTCGAACTGTGTTCATCACCGGCGCGGCAGCCGGGATCGGACGGTCCACCGCATTGAAATTCGCTCGCTCGGGATACCTCGTCGGGGCCTATGACATCGACGAGACCGGATTGGCGTCGTTGAGCAAGGAGATCGCCGCGGCCGGTGGCCGTGTAGTGACGGGAGTTCTCGACGTCACCGACCCGGTTCAGTGGGCAGATCGCCTGACCGAATTCGACACGGAGTCCGGCGGGCGACTCGACGTCCTGGTCAACAACGCGGGCGTCCTCGTCGCGGGCAAGTTCGAAGAGATTCCCCTCGCCGTGCACAAGCGTCAGATCGACATCAACTTCAACGGGGTCGTATATGGCACTCTGGCAGCCTTCCCGTATCTGAAGGCCACCCCCGGTGCGCAGGTCATCAACCTCTGTTCCGCATCAGCGATCTACGGCCAACCCGAACTTGCCACCTACGGCGCGACGAAGTTCGCGGTTCGCGGAATCACCGAGGCCCTGGACCTCGAATGGGCGGAGTACGACATCTCGGTGAAAGCGATGTGGCCGCTGTTCGTGCAGACCGCGATGACCCAGGGTGTGTCCACGGGCACCACCAACTCGCTCGGTATCAAGCTGACGGCCGACGACGTCTCCGAAGCGATCTTCGACGCCACCCAGCCTTCGAAGCGCCTACTGCACAAGGTTCATTTCCCGGTGGGGTTGCAGTCCAAGGTGATGTCCATCGGCTCACGATTCTCGCCGGCATGGCTGACGCGTGAGATCAACCGCCGTTTGAGCCACACCTGACCCCACCCCACAGCGCTTGTCTCGGTGCGCCGGTAGGGTCGCACTGCGAAACAGGTCAGCGAGAGTGGGGGTCGGGGTATTTCATGGTGGACAAGCGTCTTGTAGCAGCGGCAGTTTTGGCGGTGTCGGCACTGTTGACGGCATGTGGCAGTGAGTCCGGTGCAGAGGTGGCCGCAACCTCGCCGCCGAGTACGACGAGTGCGCCCGCCGCTACCACTACTACGACGGTCGCGCCTGTTCCCGTCACCACTACCGAGGCGCCGCTTTCCACGACTACCGAGCCTGCTCCACCGCCGATGCCGCAGACTACGTATGCCCCGTTGCAGGGCGCCTACTATTTCAGTTCGCCGGACGGGCAGTTCCAGTGCGGGATCGTCACTCTTCCTTCGCGGACGGAGGCAGGCTGTCAGGGCACGACAACTCCGGTTCCACCGCGGCCGGAGTCGTGCATGATCAGCTGGGGCAACGGGATTCGCGTCACCAATGAAGGCGCAGCCGAGTTCATGTGCTCCGGTGGCGCGGTGTACACCTCGGGTGGTGAGACGGTCGATCCGCCGCTCGAGGTGGGGCAACAAATCGTCGGCGACGGTTACACGTGCATCTCTGCCGCCGACGGTATCTCTTGCAACAACGACGAGACCGGCCACGGTTTTCGCATTGCTGCCGACAGTAACGAAACCTTTTGAGCGACATGGAATCCGGAGTCGCAGCCGAAGCCGGCCCGACGGAGTGGGGAGAGGCCCCCAACGGCGTCGGTCCGTGGATCGAGGAGTACGCAGCACCGCGGCCGACCGATGCTCGTTACGACGCCGAGCTGCTCGACAATGGAGATCGACGCAACGTCGTCGATGCCTATCGGTACTGGACGCGCGAGGCGATCGTTGCGGACATCGACACTCGTCGGCACAGTCTTCACGTCGCGATCGAGAACTTCACGAACGACGCCAACATCGGCACAGTGGTCCGGACGGCCAATGCTTTTGCTGCGCAGGCAGTTCACATCGTCGGTCGTCGTCGGTGGAATCGGCGGGGTGCGATGGTTACCGATCGCTATCAACACATTCACCACCACGCCACGGTCGCGGACTTGCTCGAGTTTGCCCGAGCGAACGCGCTGACCGTTGTCGCCGTGGACAACACGCCGGGGTCGGTGCCGCTGGAAACGGCGGTTCTGCCGCGTGACTGCGTGCTGTTGTTCGGTCAGGAAGGCCCAGGAGTGACGGAGGAAGCCCGCGGCGCCGCCTCGATGACGGTGTCCATCGCCCAGTTCGGCTCGACTCGAAGTATCAACGCCGGAGTGGCTGCGGGTATCGCCATGCATTCCTGGATTCGGCAGCATGCGGACTTGTCCTCGGCGTGGACCTGACTCCTTGTGTCACTCGTCTTGCCTGTAATGGCAGGATCGGGGCATGCAGGAGCAATGGTCGGAGCGTGCGGACGCCGCGGAGGGGGCGGTCTACGCGCGCCACGTGCGTCGATTGTGGGGACTGCCCGGTACCGCGCTAGGAGTGGTGGCGTGGCCCCCCGTCCGGCGTGAACGACTGTTCGGACGTTGGCATTACTGGTGGCAGGCGCACTTGCTGGATTGTGCTGTCGACGCGGCTACTCGAGCGCCCACTGTCAAGCACCGCAGGAAGCTGTCCAAAATTGCTCGCGCACATCGCATTCGGAACATCACCGGATGGACCAACAACTATTACGACGACATGGCATGGCTCGGCCTTGCGCTGGAGCGGTCGCAGCGGTTGCACGCTGTCGACAATCGGTCGGCGATCCACACGATCGAATTGGAGTTGTTCGACGCCTGGGCGCCGGAGAAGGGCGGCGGAATACCGTGGCGTAAGGGTGACGATTTCTACAACACTCCGGCGAACGGGCCTGCGTCGATGCTGCTGGCCCGCACCGGTCGGCTCTGGCGCGCACAGGCTATGGCTGACTGGATGGACGCACACCTCCGCGACCCGGCGACGGGCTTGATCCTCGACGGCATTCGCACGGGCGGCGAGCTCGATCGTGCGGTGTTCAGCTACTGCCAGGGCGTCGTGCTCGGGGTCGAGACCGAATTGTCAGTTCGTCTCGACGCGCCGCGGCATCGCGCACGCGTTCACGCGCTGGTTGCCGCCGTCGAGACGCACCTGTGCCGTGATCTGGTGATCGTGGGCGGGGGCGGCGGTGACGGCGGTCTGTTCGACGGCATTTTGGCGCGCAACCTTGCTTTCGTCGCCACGACGCTCCCCGGTGAGTGCGACGAGGACGAACAGGCTCGCTCGCTGGCGGCGTCGATCGTTCTTGCATCGGCGAAGGCCGCGTGGGAGAACCGACTCGAGGTCGAGGACCACCCGCTGTTCGGTGCCGCCTGGAACAAGGAGGCGCGCTTGCCCGGGTCGGGGCATTCCATCGCCACGTTCACCGGTGGGACCGTTCGCTCGTCCAGGATTCCCGAGCGGGATCTATCGGTCCAACTCAGTGGGTGGATGTTGATGGAGGCCGCCCACGTCGTCTCCGCGGCCGGCTTCCGTTAGTGAAGCTCTACTCGCGAACCTCTTCCACCTCGACGATTTCCGTGGGTCGGGCCATCTCTTTGCGGTACTGCCAGATGCCGAGTGCGGTACCCAAGACGAGCGCGACGATCATCGCGATCAAGACTGCCGGTAATAGCCACGGGACCTGCTCGAGGAAGCTGCCGAAGTAGAAGCCGATGAGCAGCAGTACCGGGGCCCAGATAATGGCGCCCAGGGTGCTGGCGATCGTGTATTTGCGATGGTTCATGTTTGCTGCGCCTGCGACCATCGGGCACAGCGTGCGGACCCATGGAATCCAGCGAGCCACGAGTACCGCCCAGAAGCCGTGCTTCTCCAGCAGAACGTTCACTTTGTGCAGGTTTTTCGTGTTGAGATACTTGCCGTCCTTGCGTGCGACGAGTTTGGAGCCGGTGCGGTGGCCGATGACATATCCGGCTTGATTTCCCGCGATTGCGGCGATCATCGCGCCCACCGACAGCGCCCAGATATGGCCGACTCCGGAAGAGTGCGTGGCCATGACGATGCCTGCCGTGACGAGCATCGAGTCACCGGGAAGGAACAGGCCGATGATGACAGCACATTCGAGGAACACGAATGCGACGACGATGGTCCATACGACAAGGGGACCGGCAGTGGTGAGCGGTCCGAAACTGCCCAGAGCCGCGATAGTCTCGGACGCTTGTCCGTTGTTCTGGCCGATCATGCGCGACGCACCATGTCAGGAAGTGGCGTCCCTCTGCGATTCGATCGACTCGGTCGCTTCGGCCAACGGAGTCTTGCGTGCCCTGATCATCCGTTTGCCGACCTCGATGACGATCGGCAGCACCGAGACGAGAACGATGACGATGAAGATGATGTCGACGTGCTCGCGAATGAAGTCGATCTGGCCGAGCAGGTAGCCGAGCATCGTCACACCTGCACCCCAGAGGATGCCTCCGACGACGTTGTAGGTCAGGAACAGCGAGTACTTCATCTTCGACGCACCCGCGACGACGGGGGCAAACGTGCGAACGATCGGAACGAAGCGCGCAAGGATGATGGTGATCGGCCCGTGTTTTTCGAAGAAGGCATGCGACTCGTCGATGTACTTCTTCTTGAAGAAGCGCGCGTCGTTCGATTTGAAGAGGGCGGTACCGCCCTTGGAACCGATGAGGAATCCCACTTGGTCACCGAGGATCGCGGCGATGGGAATCAGAATCAGCAAGAGCCAAATCGGTGCGAACGGCTCGATGTCCGTTGACTTCGAGGCTGCGATCAGCCCTGCTGTGAACAGCAGCGAATCACCGGGTAGCAGGGGAAACAGCAACCCCGATTCGATGAAAACGACTAGCAGCAATCCGACCAACACCCAGGCGCCGAACGAATTGAGCAGGTTGACCGGATCGAGGAACCCGGGCAGCAAAGCCAGGTTGGTCGTCACGGATTCCGAGGCGGCATTCAAACTCACGGCGCTCACACTACCGGCCGAACCTGGGAGAACCTGAACAACAGGTTTCGACCTCGATTTCAGAGCCCCTGCGGTGGGTCCCGGGCGACACAGCGTCGGAGGGTTGCCATACTGCAGAGGACACACGGCGCGCGCCGCTACGCGTGAGCGCTCGCCGATCGACTCTTTACATGGAGGAATCCGCCGTGCCGATCGCAACTCCCGAGGTCTACGCCGAGATGCTTGGCCGGGCGAAGGAACACCAATTCGCATTTCCGGCTATCAACTGCGTAGGTTCCGAGTCCGTCAATGCCGCCATCAAAGGCTTCGCCGACGCAGGTAGCGACGGCATCATTCAGTTCTCCACGGGCGGCGCCGAGTTCGCGTCGGGCCTCGGGATCAAAGACATGGTCACCGGCGCAGCAGCCCTCGCCGAGTTCGCTCATGTGATCGCCGCGCGATACGACGTCACCATCGCGCTGCACACCGATCACTGCCCGAAGGACAAGCTCGACACCTACGTGCGTCCGCTGATCGCCCTGTCCCAGGAGCGCGTCGACGCAGGCAAGAACCCGCTCTTCCAGTCACACATGTGGGACGGTTCTGCGATCGCAATCGATGAGAACCTCGAGATCGCCAAGGAGCTGCTTGCCCTTTCAGCGGCAGCACGCATCATCCTCGAGATCGAAATCGGCGTCGTCGGTGGCGAAGAAGACGGTGTCGAGGCCGAGATCAACGACAAGCTCTACACCTCGAACGAGGATTTCCTCAAGACCGTCGAAGCTCTCGGGGCCGGCGACGCGGGATCGCGCTACCTGCTCGCGGCAACGTTCGGCAACGTGCACGGCGTCTACAAGCCGGGCAACGTCAAGCTGAAGCCTTCGGTGCTCGCCGACGGCCAGAAGGTCGCGTCGGAGCACCTTGGTCTTGCCGAGGGTTCCAAGCCGTTCGACTTCGTCTTTCACGGTGGATCGGGTTCGGCGAAGAGCGAGATCGAAGAGGCGCTCGGTTACGGCGTCGTCAAGATGAACGTCGACACCGATACCCAGTACGCATTCAGTCGGCCGATCGCCGGACACTTCTTCAGCAACTACGACGGCGTCCTGAAGGTCGACGGCGAGGTCGGCAACAAGAAGGCCTACGACCCCCGCAGTTACCTGAAGAAGGCCGAAGCAGGGATGACCGCTCGCGTCATCGAGGCGTGCAACGACCTGAAGTCCGCCGGCCGCAGCGTGTCCGCCGGATAGGACCCTTTCTCGACCGACTCGGCCCCGCAACGAGCTTTCGTTGCGGGGCCGAGTGCTGGGCCTGACGAGTGCTGGGCCTGACGAGTGCTGGGCCTGACGAGTGCTGGGCCTGATCAGAGAGTTACTCCGGGGGCGCGGGGCTACTCGGGCTACATACTTTCCACACGTCGCCGTCACGGCGCAGGTCGAAGGTGCGGGGTGAGGTGTCGGCGGGATTGGCCGCGGTATGCGCAAGGACCTGCGCAATCGCGGTGTCACCGGTCACCTGAACGGCGTCGATGCTTTCCACGACCGGAACATTGCCCTGCTCGACGGCAATGCGGTGGACGTCGGCGAAATCGGCGTCCGGGATATCGCGGTAAAAGGTGGCAAGTTCGCCGCACGAGGCGCTTCGGAGAGTCACCAGATCTCCGGTGCTCAATGCTTGTGTGAACGATTGGATCGACGTTCTGATCTGCGCATCGACCGAACTGCCCTCGTCGTCGCGCGAGACGTAGGCGAAGCCCGCGACACCGATAGCGACGATCAAGACCGAAGCGCCCACGAGTGCGGCGATCCATTTTCTGCTGCCGGACTTCCTGGACGGAGTGCTCGGCGTCGGTTCGATGCGCTGTGGCCGTACCTGCGGCTGCGAGAGCTCACCACGCGCGGGGATGCGTCGCGGTGCAGCCGGCGGTCGGGCAGCTGGCGTGGCGCCGGCGGGCTTCACGGTCGACGGCGCCGGGTGGGGCTGCTCGGTGGCCGGCTGCACCTTGGCAAGAGCGGTGGTTTCCGCTTCGGCCGGATCGGGAGCTTCAGGAGGCGGGGTCTTCTGTGTCGGCGGCTGCTTCGCGGCCGGTGGTTCTTGTTTTCGAATCGCCTCGGTGGCGGGCTCTTCGCCCACCTCGCTCGACTTGTCCTGCGGATCCGACACCCTGTTCTCCCAACTGACCGGACTGTGCGACGCAGACGAGCCTAGCGAGCGGAAGGGTGGGTGGACGCACGCGCGCGGAGTGTCGGGGCACAATAGGGTCCATGACTTCTTTCGGTGACCTGCTTGGACCGCAGCCGACGCTCTTGCCTGGAGACGAAGAGGCAGAGTCGGCTCTTCTGAATCACGAGGACCCAGCGAAGGTGGCTGCCGACAATCCGACGGCCTCGATTGCCTGGGCATATTTGGCGGAAGCCGCGTTGACCGCTGGACAGACGATCACCGCTTACGCTTATGCGCGTACCGGTTACCACCGCGGACTCGATCAGCTGCGTCGCAACGGATGGAAGGGGTTCGGGCCGGTCCCGTACAACCATGAGCCGAACCGAGGATTCCTCCGATGCGTCGCCGTTCTTGCAAAGGCTGCGCGCGATATCGGCGAGAACGACGAGTACGCCCGCTGCCTCGACCTACTCGAAGACTGTGACCCCAAAGCGGCGGAAGCGCTCGGCCTCGGCTGATCGGTTCCGCCCGACTGCACGGCGCGGCAAGTCGCGGCTGAAGTCCGGTCGCATGCGGCTTCAGGTTTCGATGTTGCCGATCATCCAATGTGCCCTGGCGGCCGGTGTCGCGTGGTTCGTGGCTACCGACCTGGTCGGGCACCCGCGTCCGTTTTTTGCCCCGATCGCAGCCGTCGTCTCACTCGGCCTGTCCCTGGGGTCTCGGTTGCGGCGTTCTGCGGAACTGGTCGTCGGCGTCGTTCTGGGAATCGGCGTCGGCGACCTGATCATTTCGGCGATCGGCAGTGGACCGTGGCAGATCTCGCTGGTCATCGCGCTGGCGATGTCGACGGCAGTGTTCCTCGACGGCGGTCCGATTTTTGCGATGCAGGCGGGATCTTCTGCGGTTCTCGTTGCGACGCTGATTCCGCCTGGAAATTCCGGTGGCGTCGACCGGATGGTCGATGCGTTGATCGGCGGACTCGTCGGCATCGCGATCATCGCGCTGATTCCGACGCATCCGGTGTGGCGGGCACGCAAGGACGCGGCGAAGATTCTGAAAACGGCGTCGGATGTGTTGCAGAAGGTGGCCGACGGTCTGGTTGCCAACGACCCGAAGCCCATCGAGGAAGCGCTGAAGAAGGCGCGTGCGACGCAGTCCGATATAGATACTCTGCGCACTGAACTCAAAGGTGGCCGAGAGATCGCGCGGATCTCGCCGATGTATTGGAGGCAACGCCACCGTCTCGCGGGTTTGGCCAAGACAGCTGATCCGCTCGACAATGCAGTGCGCAATATTCGGGTGCTGGCGAGGCGTTCGCTGTCTCTGGTGCGTGACGACGAGATCCTCGATCCGCGACTGGTCGACGAGGTCGAGAAGCTTTCTCAAGCTGTGGATGTGCTGCGGCGGATGATTCTCGCCGATCCCGGGCAGCGTCCCGACGCAGCCGACGCAGCGCGGGTGCTGCGGACGGTCGCATCCGGCGCGAAACCTGAACTGATCGACAATGCTGGTCTGTCCGCGACGGTGGTGTTGGCTCAGTTGCGGTCGATCATCGTCGATCTGCTGCAGGTCGCCGGACTGAAGCGGATATCGGCTCTGGCGACGTTGCCGCCGACCGTCGAGAAGCCGGGAGTGACCCCGGACGTGCTGTAACGGGACAGCCCGTTGCACATATGCGTATGTACGCATATGGTGAGGTCGAATCGAACGACCGGAGGGGAATCATGGGCGCGGGGCACGGACACAGTCATGGCATGTCGGGATCCGCGCAGGCTGTAGACCCGTCGAGCAGTCGGATCCGCAAGATGTTCATCGCGCTGGCGATCCTCGTGGCATTTCTCATCGTCGAGGCCACGGTGGCGTTGGCGATCAACTCACTGGGTCTGCTGGCCGATGCCGGCCACATGCTTACCGACGTGCTCGGAATGTCGATGGGACTGATCGCCCTTCTCCTCGCACGCAAGGGGAGCGCCGTCGCCGCTCGGACTTTCGGATGGCACCGCGCCGAAGTCCTCACCGCGATTGCCAATGCAGTCCTACTCCTCGGTGTCGCGGCCTTCATCATGTACGAGGCCATAGACCGAATCGGCGATGCGCCCGACATCCCCGGGTTGGCGATGATCCTGACGGCCGCGGCCGGTCTCGTGGCCAATCTCGTTGTCATGCTTCTCATTCGCGGCGACGCCAAGGACAGTATCGCGGTACGAGGCGCCTACATGGAGGTGTTGGCCGATGCAGTCGGCAGCGTCGGCGTCCTCATCGCCGGTGTGCTTCTGCTGGTGTTCGATTGGACGTGGGCGGACGTCGTCATCGGTGTGCTCATCTCGCTGTGGGTCGTTCCGCGTGCACTCAAGCTGGCTGGGTCCGCGTTGCGCATCCTGACGCAAGCGAGCCCCGGACATGTCGATGTCGAGGCCGTCGAAGCCGATCTCGCTGCTCTTCCCGGTGTCGTCGGAGTGCACGATCTCCATATCTGGACGCTCACCACAGGTATGGACGTCGCGACGGTTCACCTCGAGTGTGATGGCTCCGGTTCGGTACTGCTTCAGCGCGCAAAAGCAGTACTGACGACCTACGGTCTCGATCACGCAACCGTCCAAGTGGAACCGAGCGCTCAGGGCGCGATGTGCAAGGACGAACTCACCTGGTGAAAGTCTGCACTGGGGCGCCCGGTTTCCACAGCCGAACCTTCAACTCGTCCTCGACCAGCTCCGTCAGGACGACCTCGGTGATATCGAGATCGAAGACGTTGTAGGGGGACAGTTCGGGAGGGGCTGCGTCGAATATCCTCTGCAGCGCTTCGGGATCCACGAGTTCGACGGCACGCCCCGAGATTTTCGCGTCGCCACCCTCCATCGACTGATCTCCGGGGTTGGTGTGGATCGCATATCGTGGATCGCGCTGTAGGTCACGCGCTTTGAGGGCATTGAGCATCGAACCCAGTCGCAAGGTTCCATTGTCGAGGAATTCCACCTCGGTGCCGCTTACTCGGGGCGATCCGTCTGCACGGATCGTTGCCAGTACATGATGGTTGTGTGCGCCGAACCTGGCGGAAACGGCCTTCGCCAGTTCTGGTGCCGCGCTCTCGAATTCTCCCCACGTAGCCATGGACACAGTATGCAACTGTGTTGGTCTCACGAGAAAGGGCGCTTACGGCACCAACACCACCTTCCCGATGTTTCGGCGCTCGGTGAGGATTTGGTGCGCCTCCGCCGCACGTTCGAACGGAACGACGTCCGAGACCACCGGCGCGACGGTGCCGTCGTCCATCGGTGCCCGCAGCGGGGTTATCCATGGCTCGAGGGTGCCGCGGTCGTCCCACAACCGCAGCATGTTCAGGCCGATCACCGTTTTCGAAGCCGACATCTGATCCATGGCATTGAACCCACGGAGCATGCTCAACACCTGCGGTACTGCCTTGAGCAAGCTGCGCGTGTCCCCGGACACCACTGAGCTCGCCCCATATGCGACGAGGCGTCCACCGGGGCGCAACTTTGCGTAGCTGCGCTTCATCGCGGTACCGCCGAGCGCATCCATGACCAGATCGAACGGAGGCAGGCCCCGGTCCCACCCGCGCTTGTTGTAGTCCAAGGCGACGTCGACGCCGAATCTTCTGATGGCGTCGTGCTTTCCAGGTGAGGCGGTGCCATAGACCGTGGCTCCGTACCGTTTGGCGATCTGAGTGGCAGCTATTCCCACGCCGCCCGCTGCTGCTTGGATCAGTACGTGTTCACCCGCGCGGAGACTCCCATAGCCGATCAAGCCGGCCCAAGCAGTCCCATAATTCACCGGGATCGCAGCTCCCTGCTCGAAACTCAGTGTGGCAGGTAGATGCACCGCGTCCTGCTGCCGCACACAGACCTCCTCGGCATACCCGCCGAACCTGGTCCCGGCAAAAACGCGATCTCCGACCGCGAAATCGGTTACATCCGAGCCGATCTCGGTGACGAGACCGGACACCTCGTAGCCGACGACGCTGGGCAGCGGTGGGGCGTCGGCATACAACCCGAGCCGAGCCATCACGTCGGCAAAGTTCACTCCCGCTGCCCGTACCTCGATGCGTAGTGCGCCGGGTGACAGTGTGGGGGAGGGCCTTTGCTGAACCTGAAGGACGTCCGATCCGCCGTTTCGGGTGATGACTATTGCTCGCATGGACAAACGATATCGTGAAAGATCCACGATGGTACCGTAAGTCGTGTTCAGGCCCAGAATCGCATGAGGTAATTGCCGTACTGGGCGTAGATCTCCGGAATTCCGGACAGGCCGAATATCCAATAGATCGCGCCGAAGAATGCCGAATTGATAGCCGGGACGAACAGGAATGCGACAAGAACGAGAATTCCGTAGCCCTTGAAATTCGCGAGCGCACGACGGGTGTCGTACGCCAGATATGGCTCGAGTGCGGCGTAGCCGTCGAGACCCGGAACCGGGAGCAGATTTAGAATCGTGGCCATAACTTGGAGAAATGCCAGAAAGCTGAGTCCCCACCAGAAGACGAGGTGATCGCCGTTCATCCCCCAAATCCGGATTATCGTTAGGAGTAGAACAGCAATCAGTGCATTTGCGGTGGGACCGGCCAGCGCGATTCGACGCTGAACTCCGGGCGCAAACATTCCCGAACGCACATAGACAGCGCCGCCGGGCAATCCGATTCCGCCGATGGCGATGAAGATGATCGGGAGCACGACCGACAGGAGCGGGTGTGAATATTTCAGCGGGTTCAGAGTCAGATACCCACGCAGTTCCACCTCGCGGTCACCGGCACGGAACGCAGTGAAAGCATGCCCGAACTCGTGCAGGCAGACCGAGACGATCCAACCGGCCAGAACCAGCACGAAGACACCCGCGCGCGCCCACGTCGAGGTCGGCTCGGCCGTCCATGCCAGCGCACCACCGGCTGCGGCGACGGCGACAACCCCGAGAAATATTGGACTTGGCTTCACCGCACCAGCAACCACTCCTGGTCGTGGCGGTAGAACGTCGAGCGTTTGACCTCACGGTCACCCGGGACACCGTCGCGCGTCAGTTGCGCAGCGTTTGTCCCGAGCTGCATCGCGCGGCCGAAAGTCCACCGTCGTTCGAACAATCGACGACGGCCGATGACGCGGGCCTTCAAACCGGGCATCTCTGGCGTCGGCATCACTTCTACACCGGAGACAGTTCCCGAGAAGAGCTTTGTGTCGTCCACATACGCCTCGCCCTCCAGATCGCCGCCGGCACCTCCTTCGACCAACGCTTTTCCTACGATTGCCTTGCCCGCATCGTCACGAATGAGGGGCGTCAGTGTGGCAGTGCCGGTCATCGCCACTTTCGCGGCGCCTGAGCCACTTCCGAGCCGGTAGTTGCTGCCCGCCGCGGTCGTCGTCTCGGGGACGTATGCCAGCTCGATGTGCAGGCGTTCGGTCCGCATGAGTCTGGTCAGTACCGCCGCCAGTGATGCGTCGTCACCGAGGACGATCACTCGGGGATCCAACACTGCTCCCACTTCCGCAAACAACGCATCGCATTCGTCGTTTGTGGGGATCTTCGAAGCCGACGTCAACGGAACGTCGGTCAGCGTGATCGGCAGGAGCGGAGTTCCGCATTGCAGGACGAACGGTGTCACAGTGCTCCCCATGCGGGCCGGTCGACGGCCCGCGCCTTGTCTCGAGTCTTTCGCATACTGTCTGGAGTCTTCCGCATACTTTCGCCAACCACCGTAGCGGCACAACGGGCAAGCCGTTGCCTCGGCTAGACTGACGCCCCGGCACTGCCGTGAGCTTGGCAGCACGCTGCAACAGCCACCACTGCACAAGAAGTCACTGCACCAGAAACCACCAGGAGAGCACATGCCGGCGATAGTCCTGATCGGCGCCCAATGGGGCGACGAGGGCAAAGGCAAAGCGACCGATTTGTTCGGCGAGCGACTTCAGTGGGTCGTTCGCTACCAAGGCGGCAACAACGCGGGCCACACGGTGGTGCTCCCCAGCGGCGACAAGTTCGCTCTGCATTTGATTCCGTCGGGCATCTTGACGCCGGGCGTGAAGAACGTGATCGGCAACGGCGTCGTAGTCGACCCTGGTGTGCTGCTGTCCGAACTGGCAGGCTTGGAAGAGCGCGGCGTCGACACCTCTGGCCTGCTGCTCAGTGCCGATGCGCACCTGATCATGCCGTACCACGTTGCCATCGACAAGGTAACCGAACGCTTCCTCGGTGCCAGGAAGATCGGCACGACGGGACGCGGTATCGGGCCTTGCTACCAGGACAAGTTCGCCCGAGTCGGCGTCCGCGCGGCCGACGTGCTCGACGAGAAGATACTCACGCAGAAGGTCGAGGCCGCACTCGAGTTCAAGAATCAGGTGCTGTCGAAAATCTACAACCGGCGCGCACTCGACCCGCAACAGGTGGTCGACGAGGTTCTCGAGCAGGCAGAGGGCTTCAAGCACCGAATCTCCGATACGCGACTCGAGTTGAACCTTGCACTCGAACGCGGTGAGACGATCCTGCTCGAAGGCTCGCAGGGAACGCTGCTCGACGTCGACCATGGCACCTACCCGTACGTGACGTCGTCGAATCCGACGGCAGGCGGCGCAGCGGTCGGGTCCGGCATCGGCCCCAACAAGATCACTACGGTGCTCGGCATCTTGAAGGCGTACACGACACGTGTCGGATCGGGCCCCTTCCCGACCGAGCTGTTCGACAACTTCGGCGAGTACCTCGCGAAGCAGGGTGGCGAAGTCGGTGTCACGACCGGGCGTGCGCGTCGTACCGGATGGTTCGACGCCGTCATCGCGCGCTACGCAACGCGCGTGAACGGCATCACCGACTACTTCCTGACCAAACTCGATGTGCTCTCGAGTCTGGAGACCGTCCCGATCTGCGTTGCCTACGACGTCGACGGCGTGCGTCACGACGAAATGCCGATGACACAGACCGATTTTCACCACGCCAAGCCGATCTACGAAGAGATGCCCGGATGGTCCGAAGACATCACCGGTGCGCGGACGTTCGAGGAACTGCCGATCAACGCGCAGAACTACGTGCTTCGCCTCGAAGAACTGTCCAAGGCATACATCTCCTGCATCGGTGTCGGTCCCGGTCGGGATGAAACCATCGTGCGTCGGGATATTCTCGGCTAATCTCTTCAGTTCTAGATTATCGGCCCCGAGAGCTCAGGCTCTTGGGGCCGATTTTTTTATAGCTGCGCGAGCTATTTGAAAACTGCTATTTACCCAATTCAGAGATCATTACCATCGGTAAATTTGTTTATTCGATAAATGTCTTACACGCTCCCGGTCTGAATGGGGCACTCGTAAACGCGGGTTTCGGTCGTAATCCGATCACACGGGAACGTGACGATTTTCTGGTAAAGAATGGTTAAACAAATCTTTTGGACTTTTAAGTTTGCTTAGGTAACAAACCGGTTAGTCTTGACGACACACAGGTTGCCGCACCAGTTGCGTGGGCCAACCCGAGGCCAACTCGATCCATTCGGATCGCCCCTATCTGGCCTACTCACTGGGCCACACCAGAGAAAGCAGAACGATATGAAAAAATCAACCAAAGGCGCAGTAGCCGCAGGCGCGGCAGCAGTATTGCTGCTCGGCGGTTTGGGATCTTTCGCTCTGTGGAACGACAGCGAAGATATCGCCGGTGGAACGATCACATCGGGTGAATTGTCGTTGACCGAAGCGACGGCACCGGTGTGGCGTCAGACGACAAGTGATGTGAAGCCGGCAGGCGACATCGCCGACATTTCGGCTTACCGAATTGTTCCGGGCGACATCATCACCTACTCGGCCAGCTACGGCATCTTGGCTGACGGTGACAACCTGTTGGCTGACCTGTCGGTCGATATCGCTGACATCGCCCCGGGTGCAAGCAATGCGGAGCTGGTTGAGGCTGTCGACGTCAGTATCGCTGCCACGTCTGGCCCGACGCAACTACCAACCGACGGTGGCAAAGTTCGACTCACGTCGGGCGATCAAACGGTGAACCTCACCATTACATTCGACTTCGATGAGACGACCACAGACCAGGTTGCGCAGAACCAGCAGATAGACCTCGAAGCCTTCACTCTTGTGCTCGAGCAGTCTCGGACCCTGTAGTCGAGTCTCGGTTTGAAGCACAGGCGCTACTGGGCGCTCGCAGCCGCGTCCGTCGTCGTGCTGGTCTTCGGATCAGCACAGACGACGGGCGCGTTGTGGCGTGATCAGGAAGCGATTGCCGGTGGAACGGTCACTTCGGGCACTTTGGACATCAAGGTGGGTCCATCGGGCACCGAGGTGAACAACTACACCCTCGCGGCGTTGGGGTCGTCGAATTTGAGGCCCAACGGGTTCTCGCAGGCACCACTGTCGATTCGCAATGCGGGTAACCAGCCGTTCAACTACCGGCTGCAAGGTACATCCGTCAGTGGGGTGATCCCCATCCCGTTCAATTTGACCATCACCAAAGTTGTTGCAGCAACCAACTGCGTAGTGAACGGCGGTGCGCCTACCGGTAGCACGACGGTTCTGTTCGACGGTCCAGCATCCAGTGCGCAAGTTCCGGTTGCTCCCGCCGCCAGATTGCTCGCACCCACTGCGAACGAGGTGTGGTGCTTTCGGTTGGCGACCGTTTCTGAGCCACCGCAGAGCGCGACTTCGCAGGTCACGTTTTCGTTCAGGGCGGATCAGACATGAGTGCAGTCGACGACACCGACGTGATCCCGACTGTTCCGGTGATGGAGGCTGACGAGAAGAGCGGCGTTCGGTGGTGGTTCAGCCGTATCGTTTCTTACGCATTGTTGGCGGTGATGCTGATGATTCTGGCTGTGACAGTGGTACTCCCGCGAGTCGCGGGGGCGACCCCGTACACGATTCTCACCTCGTCGATGCGGCCTGCGTATCCGCCGGGCACCCTGGTGGTCGTGAAGCCGGTCGATCCCCACGAACTCGGAGTCGGCACCCCCATCACCTATCAATTTGCCTCGGGCTTACCGGAATTGGTGACGCACCGAATTGTGGCAATCCGACAGAGCGGTGCAGGTGAACTCACCTTCATCACCCGCGGGGACAACAACGGCTCCGACGACGAGAATCCAGTGCAGGTCGGCCAGATTCGCGGCAAACTCTGGTACGCGATCCCCTACATGGGCTACGTCAACAATTGGCTCAACGGTGAACAGCGGAAGATCACGGTGACGATCATCGTGATCGGGCTTGCGGGGTACGCGCTCTACATGTTCGGTAGCGCAGGAATGGAGCACCGTAACAAGCGGAAGGCATCTGGAGCGCCATGACAGGCAACGTGTCGGTCTGCTGGGTCGCTGGGCTCTCAACCTTGGCGATCGTCCTGCTTATCGGAGCCGGTCCGAGCCGACCAGCTCAAAGTGTCGGCTACAGCAGCGACGGCGAGCAGTGGTCGAAGTCTCTTTCCGATCCGTTGTTCGACCGGGATATTCGATGGGTTCCCGGGGATCGACGCAGTTCGGAGTTCCACGTCTTCAACGACACCGAAGACGATGGTCGCCTGGTCCTGTTCGTGGAAAGCCCCAACCTCGCATTCCGGGAGGCGTTGACACTGTCCGTCGAGGGTGGGGATCAGGAAACACGGTGTACGCACATTTTGGTGCCGGCCCATGAAAAACGCTCGGTCAGAACAACTCTAGGCATGGCCAACAATGCTGGAAACGAAACACAAGATGCAGCAGCGGGTATCGGCCTCCTGGTCCAATGGGACAAAGAAGACGATGACGTATGTGTCGGGTGGGCACTACGAAACCCGGTCGCTGGACAGGAAGAGGCTCAGCCGTGATCGCGCGTAAGAGTGACGAGTTCGACCCGTCGGCCGCAATGCGGCGAATTAGCCAGGCCCTCGTCAGTGCTCGGGCACGTGCGATCATGTCGATCGGAATCGTCCTAGGTCTCGGAGCAGTAGGAACCCTGGCTGCATGGTCGGATACCTCGGTGGCGACGTCCGGGCAATTCAAGACGGGCACGATCGACATCATGCTCGACGGCGTGGACAACAACCCGGCATCTATCTCGACGGGACTGAAGAAGGCCGCAATGCTGCCCGGTGACGCGGTTTCCGCATCGTTCGTCGTGCAGAACCAGGGCTCGGTCGTGTTCAGCTACACAATTGGAGCCTCGATGACGGACGCGCCCTTCGGTCAATTGCTGGTACTCGAGGCATACGCCGGTACAACGTGCACGGGCACCGTGCTCGGGACTCGAACCGGTCTCACTACCTCCACACAGCCGTTCGTCGTCACTGGTACGACCCCACTGACACGTCCGAACGTGGCGGCCAAAGTTGGAGCGACACCAGGTGCAGACCCACTGTGTATTTCGGTCACGATGCCCTCGAGCGCGATCTTGCCCGGAACGGTGCGGACTGGAACGATCTCGCTCACTTTCACTGCGACGTCCACATGAGCGGGCCTGCCATGACACATGAGATCGACGGACCTTCCTCGAAGGTGTCCGGCACCCCCCGACGTGTTCTGCGCGAAATCTTGCTTACGGTCGGTGCTATCAGCGGGCTGGTGTGCATCGGGATTGCGCTGGCTGCGGCGATTTTCGGTATCACGCCCCTCGTGTTTCGCTCCGGGTCGATGTCGCCGGCAATCGACACCGGCGCGCTTGCTTTTGCGAAAAGTACGCCTGCAACGGAACTCGAAGTCGGTGACGTCGTCTCGGTGACGAATGCGAGCGGGGATAGGGTGACTCACCGCATCGAAACCATCGAAGTCATGACGGGTAACAGCGCTACCCTCGTCCTCAGGGGCGACGCCAACGCAGACGTCGACTCCGAGCCTTACGTCCTCAGCGAGGCGGATCGAATTCTGTTCAGTGTGAACAGGCTTGGATACGTCGCCACCTGGTTGTCCGGGCCGGTCGCGGTCTTCGCCGGAGGTGTACTCGTGGGTGTTCTGCTGATGGTTGCATGGCGTCCGGGTGGCCCGCAGCGGCAACCGAGAGTCGATTCAGAGGTGAACGATGAACCCGCTGAATAGATCACCCTTGCGCCGTGCGCTGGAATCACTGACGAGCACCCGCGTCCGTATCCTGCTCACTCTTGGCATCGTCCTCGGGCTCGGCACGGTCGGCACGATGGCCGCGTGGACCGACAACTCGACGGCGACCTCCGGAACGTTCAGCACCGGAACCGTCAGCTTGCTGATCAACAACGCCAATCCATACAACTTCACCAACTTGACACTGGCGAGCATGTTGCCCGGTGAAAGCAGAGCAGCAACCCTACAGGTTCAGAACAAAGGCTCGATTCCGTTGAAATACAGCATGAGTGCGACGACGCCCGCGGGTAGTCCAGCGCTCACCGGGTTTCTACAGGTCACCGTCTTCCCGGGCGCCTTGCCCACCAATACCACCACCAACGGCATGCGGACCGGGACGTGCACGGGCACGCAGTTGGGGCAGGCGACACTTGCAGCCGGTGCCTCGGTCAATGTCATCACCACTGTTCGTGATCTTGCCGCGACTACGGGCGTGGAGAACCTGTGCTTCATTGCCAAACTGTCCGCTACGGCACCGACTGCGGTGCAGAACCAGACGCTGAGCGCGGTCACCTTCAACTTTTCCGCGACGACGGTGTGAGGTCGAGATGAGTATGCAAGCGAGTGGAACACGTCGGAGTCCGGCGCAGGGTCTCCGCAGGACTGTCCTGTTGCTCGCGGCGGCCGGCGGTGTGGTTGTCGGATTTGCGGTCCTGGTGTCACTGATCTTCGGGGTCAAGGCGCTCGTCTTCCAATCCGGGTCGATGTCGCCGACCATCGAGACCGGCGCACTCGCCTTTGCCCACAACGTTGCCGCCGCCGATATTCATGTCGGTGATGTCATCAGTGTCGACGATGCGGATGGAAGCCGAATCACTCACCGTGTGGTCGGTATCGACTCCAGCACGGGCGAATTCGCTGAACTTCGGCTCAAGGGGGATGCCAACCAGCAAGCAGACCTCGAACCGTATGCGATCACCTCAGCGGACCGAATCTTCCTCCATGTGAACGGATTGGGTTACGTTCTCGTCTGGCTCTCGAACCCGTTCGTCGCTGCGGCCGGCGTGCTGGGTGCAGCTCTGGTGCTGTCGACTGTCGTTCGACACAATGGGCGTCGACGGGAAATCAACTTGCACAGTCGGTCTCGTGATGAGGCATCGGATTCCGAGCCTGCCATACCCAGGCAGGGCTCGACCAAGACTCTGCACCGTTCTCCCCTTGTTCTTGCGTTGGTTCTCTTGACGGCCATCGGCACGGTCCACATATCCGGCACCAGCGCCGCGCTCACTGTTTCTGCGTCAGCAAAGAGCGGCGTTTTGGGTACCAAAGCGGTCTTCGTGCCGAAGATCAGTAGCCCTCTCAGCGGTGGCAGGATCGTCAACTGCGAGGAACCAGGTTTCTACGACCTTCGTGTGAGTTGGAGACACATCGGTGCTCCGTACACGTACAAGATAGCGCTGAGAACGGTGAGTGACCCGATTGAGATCTATACGACATTCAACGTAACTCCACCCGTAGGGGCGATCGTAGGGACCACAGTTACTGCCGTATACGGGCCGTTTCCCAATACGAATATTCGTGCTTACGACTTCAACTTCGAGGTTCATACCGTGCTTCCCTCCTCCGGTGCAGTGTCATCCGCATGGGAGGGAACGGTGATCCATCGTCCGGCATCAGGCACACGGGCCCTGTGCGGCAGAGCGAGCCGCACCGGATTTGTGGTGGATGTATCCGGAGACGATCCAGTGCCGGCGAACAGTCCAGCAATGGCAGGGGCGCAGCGTCGGTCTATCGATCCCGAGTCGACCCGCGAAGTCGCACCGACGACTCCGCCCGATGCAGTGTCGACAACTGATCAGCCGACGACTGCTCAGCCGACAACGACCGCGCCGTCCGCGACGGCGGCACCTGGTGAGACGAGCACTACCTCGCCGGACCCGACAGTACCGACCGTCCCGCCGATCGCGCCTGCGCCGACGGAGGAGCCGCTCACTTCACCGACCATGTCTTCGTCCGGCAATTACACGGCACAGGTCGTCCAATCGGAGACCGGACCCAGCGCCGTGATCAGGAACGCGGAAGACGAGGTATACCGCACCGCTGTTTCGGCCGAGGACGTAGTGGGATGGGTGCCTGGCACCAACGTGCTGCAGATTGTGACGGAGAGCGGCACGTGGACGGTCTCGAAGTCCTCCGGCGTATGGGTGAAGAGCGCAGTCGTGCCGCCCCCGGCGGCGCCGCCCGTGCCGGCGCCGGGTCAGACACCGACGGTGGAACAAGTACCGGAGGAACAGGCGCCCGCCACCGACTCTGGGCCTGCATAAAGATCACCCGGTGGGGCCGCAGGGCATCCAACAGTGGGCACTCGCTAGGTAGAAAAACGAATATCTTCGATTCGACTTCCCGGAACGTTGAAAAGGGTGGACAATGGTGGGCAATTAATGCGACGGAAGGTCGGTCGATGCCCACTACATATTGCGGTCTCGAAGTGTTCGGCTATCAATTCGATCGCTTTGCTTACGAGCATCCGTGGATCGGTGAGCAGGTCGGTGATTTCATGCTCGGTCCAGGTGGCGGAGGAATGCTCGAATACCGAAATGCGACGGTGTTCGCACACCCCGAGGGTGGTGCCTACGAAGTGCACGGCGAGATACTTGCCTACTACCTGAAGCACGCCGGCCCATACGGCTCACTGGGTTACCCGATCAGTAACGAAAAGCCCACGCCCACGGGTTACGGGCGCTACAACCTGTTCGAGCGCGGATCGATCGGTTGGATGCCCGAGACCGGCGCCTTCATCATCGGTGGCCGAAGCGAAGACGATGCGACGCCACCGGGTTCCGAGGCAGGTAATGCGTCTTCCGTCGATTTACCCGCAGATTCGATCTCCATTCCGGCCTGAAAGATACCGCTGGATTCTTTTCCGGTCGAAATTCGAGCCTAACGGATTGATTCATCGAATTCGAATGAATAATGAACTTGCGAAATCGATTACCTGACTATTGGTTGAATTTGCACTCGCACGCAACTTTTCTCACTCGAGCGCGGTCAGAAGAGTGTGGGCTCCCCGAACCCCGCAACACCCTCGATCGACAGAATCTTCTCCTTGGTGCTCGCCCCGCCCGGCGCGGAGAATCCGCCGACCTCGCGCCCAGCGCCGAGGACGCGGTGGCACGGAATGATGATCGGCACCGGGTTACGGCCCAACGCTCCGCCCACTGCCTGGGCCGCGCCCGGATGTCCGAGCCGAGTAGCGAGCGCCCCGTACGTCATTGTCGAATGATGCGGTATGGCCCGCGTGACGCCGTAGACCGCACTGTCGAAGTCCGAGACGTCGAGTACTACTGGAATTGCAGAAAGGTCGACCTGCTTGCCGTCGAGGAGTGCGGTGATCAGTTCGACGGCCTCGTGGGCCGCACCCTGCGGAACTTCCGGTTCGCCGCCGAAGCCACGCAGGTATGCAGAGAGTGCGTCATCCGATTCTGGTAATCCGACGGCGGTGATGCCGGCGTCGGACCAGGCCAGACCACACCTCCCGAGAGCGGTGTCGAAGAGTGCGTAGGCCACCCCTCCAGTATGAACCAGTCCACTGGAGGGATCATTGGATTTGATTCCAGATGCCAGTGAGCGAATACTCGAGCGATGGCTACGAGGGTTCTCCATGCGACATCGCTGGCGCGCGATCTAGGACGCTGGCGCACCGATGCCGATGACGGGTCCAGTAGGCGTCGGACGTCCCGGCCGACGTACAGGGCGCTCGCCGACGGCGTCCGACTCCTCATCCACGACGGGCGGATCCCGCTAGGGGTGGGTCTGCCGAGTGAGCGGGACCTCTCCGCTGCGCTCGAACTGAGTCGCACCACGATCACCTCCTCGTATGCAGTCCTTCGCGAGGAGGGCTACCTCATCAGCAAACAGGGCGCGCGCAGCACGGTCGCCCTTCCCGACGCGGCGCGCCCCAACGGCATCCTCCTCCAGACGAAGTCGTCGAGCGGGCCTGTGGTGGACATGAGTCACGCTGCGATGGCGGCCCCGACAGAGGCGATGCTGGCTGCGTACGGCTCTGCGCTGCAAGCACTTCCGGCGTATTTGTCCACGCACGGCATGGAGCCGATCGGCCTCGCAGTGCTGCGCGAGGCAATCGCTCGACGGTTCACAGAGCGGGGTCTCGCGACCACCCCCGACCAGATCATGGTCACCTCGGGAGCGCAACAGGCCCTGGGGTTGTTGTTGGGCACGTTGACCTCGCCGGGTGATCGCGTGCTCATCGATCATCCGACGTACCCCAATGCACTGGAGGCGATCCGGCGTATCGGCGCGCGCCCGGTCCCGGTGCCGATCCGTCCTGACGACGACGCGTGGGATCTGGAAGGTGTCCGCAGTGCGGCCAGACAGACCGCGGCGAAAGTCGCGTACATGATCCTGGACTACCACAATCCGACGGGAAGGTGCTTGGACGCCGATGGCCGTGCCGAACTCGCGCGCATCGCCCGCGATACATCGATGACACTGATCGTCGACGAGACGATGGTGGACCTGTGGCTCGACAGCCCACCGCCACCACCGGTCGCGTCGTTCGGTCGGGTGTCCGGGACCGACATCGTCACGATCGGTTCGGCGTCCAAGTCGTACTGGGGTGGTCTGCGCATCGGATGGATTCGAGCCAATCCGTCGCTGATCAGTCAGCTTGCGGGCTCGCGCGCCGCGCACGATCTGGGTACCTCGATCATGGATCAGCTGGCCGCAGGTTTTCTACTCGAGGATGCGGATGCGATTCTCGAGACCAGAAGGATGCAACTGCGAGAGCGTCGTCGGGTCTTGGAAGATGCTATCGCCGAACATCTTCCGGGCTGGCGTTACCGGCGTTCGACGGGTGGGATGTCGCTGTGGTTGCAGATTCCCGCGCCTGTATCGAGTGCGTTGGCTGCGACTGCGCCTGCGTTCGGGGCGGTACTGGCAGCAGGCCCGCGCTTCGGTGTCGAGGGTGCGTTCGAGCGCTTCCTTCGGATGCCGTACACACGCGAACCCGCCGAGCTCGCCGCAGCGGTCACAGCCACTGCGGCGGCGTACCGGGCGTTGGCCCCCTCTGTCGAGGGTCAACAACCGGCGCTCGTCTTCTGAGCGAAAAAGGCTCAGCGCCAGAGTGTCTCGACGTCCGATGCGGTCGACGGGGGAGCGGTCGGGGTGCCGTTCGGGGTGCGTGAGAAACGCGGTGCCGGGCGGTGCTGAGTGACGCCGTCGACCTCGATGAGCGTGCCGCGATCCTTCAGGTGCCGCTGCTCGGGAGCTTCGGCGAATGTCAGGACCGGTGAGACGCACGCGTCGGTGCCGTCGAAAATCGCAGCCCACTCGTCGCGCTTCTTGGATTTGAAGGTTGCAGTGAAAAGTTCACGCATCTCAGGCCAGCGGTCCCGGTCACCCTGGCCTGGGGTCGTGGCCGGATCGAGCTCGAGCAGCCTGAGCATCTCGGCGAAGAACTGCGGTTCCAGCGCGCCAACGGCCATGTACTTTCCGTCGGAAGTCTCATAGGTGTCGTAAAAGGGAAATCCGGTGTCGAGCATGTTGACTCCGCGCTCGTCGGACCAGGCGCCGATGCCGCGTAGGCCCCAGATCATGTGTGAGAGTGCGGCGGTGCCGTCGACCATCGCCGCGTCGACGACCTGGCCCTTGCCCGAGGTCTGGCGTTCGAACAGTGCAGCCAGAATGCCGAAGATCAGGAACATCGATCCGCCGCCGAAATCACCGACCATGTTCAGTGGTGGCACGGGGCGCTCGCCCTTGCGCCCGATCGCATTCAGGACACCGGTGACGGAGATGTAGTTGATGTCGTGGCCGGCGGCCGCGGACCATGGACCTTCCTGTCCCCACCCTGTCATTCGGCCGTACACGAGACGTGGGTTACGGGCGAGGGCATCCTCCGGGCCCAGGCCGAGACGCTCGGTGACGCCGGGACGGAAGCCTTCGATCAGGACGTCGGCACGCTCGAGCAGTCCGAGGACTTTCTCGATGTCGGCCGGGTCCTTGAGGTTTGCTTCGACGATGGTTCGGCTACGGAGTTGCTGATCGTGTTCGGCGATCTGCCCGGCGCGTTGTACTCGGACGACGTCGGCACCGAGATCTGCCAACAGCAGCGCCGCGTGCGGCCCCGGTCCGATTCCAGCAAGTTCTACGACGCGAAGCCCCGTGAGTGGTCCACCGCTACTCGACACATTTCCTCGTTCCGATCAGGTCGGCTCGTTCGGCAGGCCGACTGGGTGTTTGGAGGTTAGCCCGTGCTTGGACGTCAAAGTAGCCGGGGTATGGATAATGGGCAGGTGAGCGCGGCAATGGAATATGGACGGATCGGCACACCTCTTACCTCGGGTGCCACGCGGGTGATGCTGCTCGGAGCAGGTGAGCTGGGTAAAGAAGTCATCATCGCGTTCCAGCGTCTCGGCGTCGAGGTGATTGCCGTCGATCGTTACGACAACGCCCCCGGCCACCAGGTCGCCCACCACAGTTTCACCATCGACATGAGCGACCCGGAAGAGTTGCTGGCTCTGATCGACGCCCAGCAACCGGACTTCGTGGTCCCCGAGATCGAAGCCATCGCCACCGACGCCCTCGCCGAGGTGGAGCAGCGTGGCCGCACGGTCGTCATCCCGACAGCTCGCGCAACACAGTTGACGATGAACCGTGAAGGTATTCGCCGGCTCGCGGCCGAAGATCTGGGACTACCCACCTCACCTTTCGCTTTCGCGGATTCACTCGACGAGGTGCGTAAGGCACTGTCCACCATCGGTTTTCCCTCGGTGATCAAGCCGGTGATGTCCTCCTCGGGTAAGGGCCAGTCGGTGGTACACGGCCCAGAGGACGTCGAACAGGCTTGGGAGTACGCGCTGAAGGGTGGCCGCGTCGATCTCGGTCGCGTCATCGTCGAAGGGTTCGTCGATTTCGACTACGAGATAACGCTTCTGACCATCCGTTCGGTTGCCGGAACAGATTTCTGCGAGCCGATCGGCCATCTGCAGGAAGCGGGGGACTATGTCGAATCCTGGCAACCCCAGCCGATGTCCGACGCTGCCCTGGCGCGTGCGAAAGACGTCGCCGACCGGATCACCACTGCACTCGGTGGGCGCGGAGTATTCGGTGTCGAACTGTTCGTCAAGGGGGACGACGTCTACTTCTCCGAGGTCAGTCCTCGCCCACACGACACCGGCCTGGTCACCCTACGCACCCAACGCCTCTCGGAATTCGAACTGCACGCCCGCGCAATCCTCGGACTGCCCGTGGATACGACGCTCCTCTCGCCCGGAGCTTCGGCGGTGATCTACGGCGGTGTCGACGCGAGCGGAATCAGCTTCGAAGGCGTCGCGGACGCGCTGGCCGTGCCGGAAACCGATCTTCGGTTGTTCGGTAAGCCGGAGAGTTTCGTGCGCAGGCGGATGGGTGTTGCGGTGTCGACAGCCGCGGACATAGCCACCGCCCGGTCCAGGGCCGTCGAAGCCGCAGGAAAGGTTCACCCGGTCACGTGAGCGGCTACGCGGAAGTACTCGTGGGCCTGGTCATTGCAGTGGGCTTGATCGGTGTCGTCGTCCCGATTTTGCCTGGCACGATCCTGATTTTCGCGGCGATCGGGGTGTGGGCGTTGCTGACCGGCGGTAGCGCAGCGTGGACGGCCTTCGGCATCGCGACGGTATTGCTCGTGGTCAGCGGCGTCGTCAAGTACACCTGGCCCGGGAGGCGGATGCGCGACGCCGGTGTTCCCACGCGATCGTTGGTCCTCGGTGGATTGCTCGGCATCGTCGGCTTTTTCGTCATCCCGGTGATCGGGCTGTTCGTCGGATTCGTGCTCGGCGTCTATGCCGCCGAACTTCCCCGGCATCGAAGTCATTCCGCCGCATGGCAATCCACGGTTCATGCAACGAAGGCCGCGGGGCTGTCGATACTCGTCGAGCTGTTGGGAGCTCTGTTGGCAAGCGCGGTCTGGCTTTCCGCCGTCCTCGCATTCTGAAGAGTTGGTCAGGTGACGCGGTACCAGGCGCGCGCGTTGCCGTCGAGAACCGCGGGTAGGTCGCCACCGACCGCTTCGGCGATGAGGTTCAGATCGGATTCGAGGAACGGACGCGGTGCGCGCGTGCCGGGCAGATCGGTTCCGAACATCAGTGCCGACGGGTCGACCGCGTGAATCCGACGCATGGTCTCGATGATGTCGAGATCCACTCTGCCGAAGCCTGTTGCTTTTACGCGCACTCCTCGGTCTACCAGGTTGAGCAGGTACGACAGACCTTTGGACGACATACCGAGGTGGTCGATACTGACAGCGGGCAGCTTCGCCAGAATCGGTTCGAGCGAGAGAAGCATGGACGCATCGACATACAGTTCGGCGGGCCACCCGACGAGGTCGAATGCGCGCCGCGCCTGCGTGGTCAGGGTTTGTATGTCGGTAGCGCCGCGTCGGAGATTCAAGCGAAGAGCACGTACACCTGCGTCGTCGAGCGCGAGGATGTCCTCGTCGGTGGCGTCGGGCGCGAGTTGAATCACCCCGACCCATCCTCGGCCCAACGCCGCCAGCGCGGCCACCAGGAAGGTCTGATCGCTGCCCTGAAACGATGCGCTGACCACGGCACCACCGGTGATGCCGAGGCCGTCGATTCGGGCCGAATAGTCGGCGATGGTGAACGGCTCCGGGACGAATCCGTTGTTTTCGACAAGGGGGTAGGCGGGGTCGATGATGTGAAAGTGAGCGTCGAACACGCCTCACAGCATGACAGGTGTGTGTTTCGATGGCGTTCATGAAACCTGAAGTGACAGTTGTCCTCGAGAACTACACGTACTTGGAATGTCCGCGCTGGCACTCCGGCCGTATCTGGGTATCGGACTTCTACAGCCAGCAGGTGATCTCTGCCGAGGCGGACGGCTCCGATGTCCGCGTCGAGGCAGAGGTTCCGCAGCAGCCGTCCGGGCTCGGGTGGCTTCCCGACGGCAGGTTGCTCGTGGTTTCGATGCGCGATCAGAAAATTCTGCGGCGTGAGGACGACGGAAGCCTCGTCGTCCATGCCGATTTGTCTTCGTACGTCGACGCCAATCTCAACGACATGCTGGTCGACGCCCGCGGCCGTGCGTATGTCGGTAACTTCGGCTTCGATTTGATGAACCTCGCGACACCCGCGACGGCGGATCTACTGCGGGTCGATCCCGACGGATCCGTCCACGTCGCAGCGAAAGATCTGTACTTTCCCAACGGGATGGCCATGACCGAAGACGGGGAACTGCTCGTCGACGAGACGATAGGCAACCGCGTGAGTGCGTTCGCGGTTCGTCCCGATGGATCGCTCGGGGAGCGGCGTGACTGGGTGAAGTTCGCCGAACTCCCGGACATGGGCGATGTGACTGCCGCACTGGGGCAGCTGGTCGTAGCCGCCGACGGCTGCTGTATCGACACCGACGGGACGCTGTGGGTAGCCGACGCGCTCGGGCAACGTGTGGTTCACCTCGCGCACGGCAAGGGCATCATCGACCAGCTCGAATTCGATACCGGTGTCTTCGCATGCGGACTCGGTGGGGACGACGGCCGCACATTGTTCGTCTGCGCAGCGCCCGACTTCAACGAACATCAGCGCAAGGTGGAGACGGCAGGAAAACTGCTCGCAGTTCGGGTATAGAGGCTGCGGCGCACGACTAGGCAGGCGTGAGTAAAAGACTAGGCAGGCGTGAGTGGAAATACGTCCTTCAGGCGTATTTCCACTCACATGCCGCTAGGCCTTGTCCGGCTCGGAGGCCTTCAGCATGTCC
>NZ_JACFTB010000007.1 GCF_014281965.1 Rhodococcus sp. BP22 | reverse complement strand
TATCTGATCGTATGAATGGACCATTGAAGCGATAAGTAGGCAGCCTGAACCGTGCGTTTGGAAATCGCCAGCGAGCCGATCAGCCAATCGCACGCACCGCATAGGGCCGTCCGAACTGTGTTGCGACGTGATCCGAGTACAGCACCGAGTCCGGTGATCTGCCGGCGATGTTCGGTAGACCTGCAGCTTCGATCAGCTGATCTGAGCAATGAGCCAACTCAGCGTCGAGAAGTTTCCACCGGCTGTGCAGGTTTGGTACGTACATGAGCCGTCCAGCGGCCGATGTATGTAAACCCCAACGTGCCGTGAGGAATTGGGCTAACGGTTCGTCTGACATATCCCGTGACCCGCGCACAACGGCGAAGTCGGTCGATGCTCCGCGGTGGGGTGGAGCGATGCGTCTACTTCGGTATCTGATGGTGGATCTGTCGTCATCGATTGTCATAGACGCCCATCGATACGGAACGCGAGCGAGGTTGGTTCCCAAGACGACTGCGAGCCGGCTAGCTTCCAATGATCGGAAGACCACTCCCCGTCGTCCCTCGCCATCAATGGAGTACAGCCGAACGTTGATCTCGGCGAAGGTCCCGAAGTAGGGGACTGGACGGCGGTATCCGAATCCGGCGCCGACCATCTCGAACCCGATCAGACCGACCCAAGACGAGCCGTCGAATTCGTCCGGTGTGCAGCCTCGGGGCAGCAGCGGTGCCACGAGGGCGCTGGGGACCTTCCAATGCAAGAACACCACACGTTCCCAGCGCTGGTCCATCAAGATAGGTCGCGGGAGAATCGGCGGCCGAGGCCAGAGGCGTTGTGCACTAAGTCGGTCCACATCTCGAGCCTAGGCGTGAACGACCCGGTGGACGAACTCCGGCCGTGTTCGGCGGTCAATCTGTTCGTTTGTCGGTGTCGATCGTGATGTGTTGCCGCTTGAATGGGGCTCACAAGCTATCTGATCGTATGAATGGACCATTGAAGCGGAGGGGAGCGAACCTACCAAAGCGCTCCCCTCCTCCGCCGCTTACTCGATCAACCCTCGAATATCGTCTGCTGTGAGTCCGCCGGCAAAGGCACCGCCGTCGTCCATGACACTTGCGAAGAGTTTGGCTTTGCGCTCCTTGAGTTCCATTACCTTTTCCTCGATGGTGCCGCGGGCGACGTACCGGTTGACGAACACGGTGCGTGCCTGACCGATGCGATGAGCACGGTCCACCGCTTGGGCCTCGGTCGCGGGATTCCACCAGGGATCGAGTACGAAACAGTAGTCGGCTTCGGTGAGCGTGAGGCCCACGCCGCCGGCCTTGAGGCTTATCAGGAACACCGGCGCTTCTCCGCTACGGAAACGTTCCACGACATCGCCGCGGTTTCGGGTGCTTCCGTCGAGGTAGACGAGAGCAATACCTTCGGATTCGAGGCGATCGCGCACCAACGACAGAAACCTGGTGAACTGGCTGAAGACGAGCGCTCGGTGGCCACCTTCGATGATTTCGTGTAACTGATCGACCAGCTCGTCGATCTTGGCGCTTGGTATATCCGAGTGCTTCTCATCGACCAAAGACGCATCCAAGCTGAGCTGACGCAGAATGGTCAGTGATTGCAAGATCGTGACTCGATTGCGTTGAAAGTCGTCGAGCAGCCCGAGTATCTTCTGACGCTCCCGGGCCAACCGCGTTTCGTAGACGCGCTGATGGCGTGGATGAAGGTCGACCTCGACGGTCTGCTCCTGCTTCGGGGGAAGATCCTGCACCACAGTATCTTTCGACCGCCGTAGTACCAGCGGCTTGATGCGTCGCCGAAGGGTTCTCAGTTGTTCGGTGTCACCGTCTTTTTCGATGGGATTGCGGTAGTTGTCGGTGAACTTCTTCGGTGAGGGAAAGAGTCCAGGTGCGGTGATCGACAACAAGGACCACAGCTCCATGACGTTGTTCTCCATCGGGGTGCCAGTGATGGCGAGCTTGTATGGAGCGGACAGTCGCCGAGCGCACTGGTAGGACTTGCTCTTGTGGTTCTTGACGTATTGCGCCTCGTCGAGGATGAGCCCTGACCAGGACACTGCTTCGAAGTCGTCGTAGTCGAGGCGAAAGACTGTGTAGGACGTCACGACGATGTCGGCACCGAGCGCGATGTCGCCCACCGGGCCTCGCCGTCGTGCTCGTGTTTCGCCGGCCGTGACCACGTTGAGGTCTGGCGCGAACTTTTCTGCTTCTCGTGCCCAGTTGTGCACCACGCTGGTAGGGGCCACGATGAGGAACGGGGCCGGCAATGGTCCGCTCTCTCGAATCTTGGTGATCATCGCCAGCGCCTGGATTGTTTTGCCGAGGCCCATATCGTCGGCGAGGATTCCGCCGAGACCGTGGGTCCACAGGAAGAGCAGCCATGAGTAGCCTTCGAGCTGGTACGGCCGCAACTGAGCGCCTATACCGGCAGGAGCAGGCTGAGGGGGGATCGAATCGAGCTTCAACAGCGCTGTGACCTGCTCTCGCCACGCTGTTGCCTGCCGAGTCACTTCACCGAGTTCGGCGAGCTCCTCCCATAGTGAGGCTTGGTATCGGCTGATTCTCAACGGTCCGTTCACGTTGTCCTGCAACGACCGCGCTTCTTCCACCAGCCGTCGAAGGGTGAGCAACGAAGGGCGTTCCAGCGAGAAGAACCGGCCGTCGGAGAGCATCAGGTGGGTCTCGCCGCGAGCAATGGCAGTGATGACCGTGGCGAGTTCGACATCGGTGCCGTCGACGGTGACTGCGATGCCGAGATCGAACCAGTCGCTATCTCCTCGAATTGCAGTGGTGGACAACGATATGCCGACGTCGTCGCTGACATTGCGAAAGTCTGGAAGCTCACCGACAGTCGTCACATGCACGTTGTCGTACGCGTCCAGGATCGGTAGCTGGTCGGTGACCAGAATGCCGGCCGAGATCCCGACGGCAGTAAACGAGATGAATTCGTTGCCAGGGGGTCGGCTCAGTACCGGAAGGACTCTGCGCAGCAACGCAACCTCCGAGTCGGGATCGCGAATTCCCTCGGCTGATCTGTAAACTTCGGCGGGATAGTCGATTTCGGTACTGTCGAGGTAGTAGCGCCACTGGGCGGAGAACGTCAGTCGGTTGTCTCCGGTGTAGGTTACCGTGATATGGAGTTCGGGGCCGGTGACGACGGGTGCGGTGTACGAGCCGTCCGAAGATACGACATCGCTGGCACGCTCGAGTGCTGGCAGGTACTTCGTCGTGAAGTCCGCACGATCCGAGGACGGTATCTCGATGGGGTCGATGGTCGTGGCGATCCGTCGAAGCGAGGCCGGGACCGGCCTCGACAACCGCGCGAGTCGAAAATCGCGGGTTGCGTGGTTTGTGTGCGCCTCGTCGTCCCAGTACACAATCCCTGAACCGTCATTGCCGAGGAAGCTCCGACGGTTGGGCGGAATTATGTTGCTGTCGAGGGTGATTCGGCCGATCACGGAAAGGGATCCGGAATCACCGGAAGTGATGTCGACGGTGAACTCTCCTTCTCCTGGCCATGGGATTTCACCGAGTATGCGATGTGCGTTGATCAACGGAAGTCCGACTTCGCGTGCCTCGCCCAGTAGATCCCACAGCAGCCGACCGGAGATGTCTGCGAGGTCGATCGTCGCGGAGTCGGTCCGTTGGAACGAGTATGCCGAGCGCCCACGCGAGCGCACTTGATGCAGCGCATACAGCTCCCGCAGAATGTCGACCTGACGCTGGACGCGTCGATCCGTGGTGGAAGGAAGCGACGTCCACGAGACGCCGCCGCCGACCCAGGCTTTACGCTCGTTGAACATCACCGGGCGGGCCAGTAGTCGAATTGCGTCGGCGCGGTCGACCGACGGTTCCAAGCCCAACTGAAGTCCGATGCGGATGCGTCCGCTGCTTGGCCCGTCGAGCTCGGCGGGCTTGGCGGAGATGACGGATGCAAGTGCCTGTGACCAATGGCCCGCTGTGTTCATCGGTCCGCGCGTCGGCGTTCGGACGCTGTCGGCTTTTGCCTGCAGAATCAGTGCGACGGCGTGTTTGCAGTTGAAGACGACGGGGCAATTGCAGCGGCCGTATTCCACGGCCACGATGGCGCCCATCCGGGTCGACATGGTGGCCACTGTCGAATACGGGGTGGCTCGGTTGCCCCGTACTTGCGAGGACAGTGTCGATGCCCGTCGATCCCACGTGACCTGCCCAACTCTGCCCTCCTCGAAGTATTTCGATCCGTGCGTGAACGTGTCGGTCCCGAAGCGGATTTCGAGGGCGTCGACTTCTAGCTCGTCCATGGAGGGAATGGTCACGGTTACCCATGGTAGGCGTGATTACCGACAGGTCGCAGACGCACGCTCAGGTCACATCGAGGTCGTCAGCTGTGGCGATCGTTTCGAGTACGTCGAAGGGGCGGGGATTCCGCGCCGGAAGAACGGACGACCTTGTCGCACCCGGCAGTGTCGGTTGGGGGATCATCGAGCAGGCCCGCTACGGCGGTACCTGCGGCGACGATCGCGAACTGACTGCAGCGGTCGACGACGAACCGTGCGTCCCTGCGGTCTTCATACAGCCCTTCGTGGAGCGGTGCGAACACGGTCCGATCAGTTGGCGGCGAACCGCGCGTGCACTTCGGCCCGCAGGACGATGTCCTGGGGCTTCAATTCGAACCCCTCGGCTTCTCGGCCGGCGTAGGCGCGTGTGGCCATCCCGTATTCCTGATGTACAGCGGTGACACCGAGCAACCCGGGGTCGGCGATGGCCAGTGCCTTCACCGACAAGAGCCCGACGCTCTGGGCGTACACCTCGGCCTTGTCGAGAGCATCCTGTACTGCCAGCTTGCGAACGTGTCGCGTGTTTTCCTGCACGCTCTCTTCGGTCAGCCTCCAATCGAAGCTGCCGATGTCGACGCCGTCGAGCGCGGACACCGCATAGACGAACGCGTCGATGACATCGAGCTGGCTGAACTCGACGTCGATGGAGGCTACGGCCTGATAGACGTAGGGGAGTTGCTCGCCATCGTGATTGAACGGCCGATTTCGGCTGTGCCGCACCTGATCGAGAGACCACTTGTCGATCGGGCCCGATTTCGAGTTGTAGAGCGGATCGATGAGTTCGGTCAACTCTCGGACCAACCGGTGGGCGGGCTCGGTAGCAGACTCCGCGGAGCGGCCGTCGGACCTCACTGTCAGCGATATCGTGCAACGTTCCGGTGCGAACGTGGCCTGGCCCTGTCCTAGGACGGTGATTTCGACGGGGTTCGAATCCATGGTTGCGAGTGTTCCACAGCGTCGGACCTTCATCACCGCGAAGGATCGCGCGTGAGCCTGTGCTCGGGCCACAATGAACTTATGACGATCTCGGCGCGCCGACGATGGATCATGCATGTCGATATGGATCAGTTCATCGCCGCGGTGGAGGTGCTTCGTAAACCGGAGCTCGCCGGCAAGCAGGTGGTCGTCGGCGGCCGCGGCGATCCGACCGAACGCGGGGTGGTCTCCACCGCGTCGTACGAGGCTCGGGCTTTCGGTGTCGGATCCGGGATGCCGTTACGAGTAGCCGTTCGAAAACTCCCTGACGCGATATTTCTTCCTGTCGACGCCGAGGCCTACACCGCTGCGTCGAACAGCGTCATGGACACGCTTCGGTCGCTGGACGTCATCGTCGAGGTATTGGGTTGGGACGAAGCATTTCTCGGGGTCGACGCCGCGGGTCCGGTGTCGTTCGCGCGGACTGTGCACGATGCCGTGTTCGCGGCGACGGGGCTGCATTGTTCGGTGGGTATCGGCGACAACAAGTTGCGGGCGAAAGTCGCCACCGACTTCGGGAAACCCCAGGGCATTTATACGCTCACGAATGAGAATTGGTTCGAGGTGATGGGGGAGCGCACCACCGATGCACTGTGGGGAATTGGAAAGAAGACTGCGAAGAAGCTTGCGGCGCTGGGGATCACCACGGTATCGGAACTGGCGGCGACGGACGATAAGCTACTTGCCGCTGCCTTCGGCCCGAAGACAGGTCCGTGGATCGGGACGAAGGGCCGCGGCGTCGACGACTCGCCAGTGTCGGCGGAACCGTGGGTTGCGCGCTCGCACAGCCGCGAAGCGACATTCCAACAGAATCTGACCGATTGCGTTGCGGTGCGGCAGGAGGTCCGTGGACTCGCTCATCGCGTTCGTGAAGATCTGCTCGCCGAGAACAGGCAGGCAGTACGCGTCACGCTCAAAATTCGATATGCACCTTTCGAAACCCATACGACCACAGCAGCACTCGCCGCGCCGACGCTCGATGGGGACACGATCGCCGACACGGCTGCCGCTCTCGTCGATCGCCTGGATCATGCGCGAGAGGTCAGGCTATTGGGTGTTCGGCTCGAGATGACTCCGCCGAATGATCAGACTCTGGCGAACAGTGCAGGCGCGGAGTCCGGTACCTGAGCAACTCGGTTCAGTGCCACCAAATGGCGGAGGTGTGCAGCGGCCTCGGACAACGCCATGGTCTTGCCGAACGGAGAGATATCCGCCCACGGCTTGTACCACTTCATTCGTTCGGCTACCTGCCACACGGTGATTTCGTTGTCACCGAAGGCCTCGTACAGGTGATCGAGTCGTTCCCCGTGATGGCTGATCAGCTCACCGGCACGGCCTGCGACGTCGTCGATCGGGATGCCGTGCGCCCCGAGGCCACGGGTGATGTCCAGTGTTTGGACGCGTCGAAGTGAGTCCATGAACTCGGCGAGCGCGTCGCGTTCTTCCAGGGGATAGACGAAGTTCCCGACGTGTGGCGTCGTCTTCTGAAGAACGTGGTCGCCGGTGAACATGACGTCTGATTCGGGTAGATAGAAGCACACATGGCCGGGGGTGTGGCCGGGCGTGTAGACGACTTCGAGTTCGCGGCCGGTGAGCTTGATGATCTCGCCGTCGGTGAGCACGCGGTCGGGGGCCGACTTCGGCCCGGTAGGGGCCGAAGGTGCGTGCTTCTGCCATGCCTCGATGTCGGCCGCAGGGGCGCCGGCGGCCACGAGGTTGTCGAGTTCCCGATTCGCCCACTCCGGGCCGCGATCGGCAGTCATGGCCTCGAACTGCGAGTGATCGGCCTCGTGCATTGCGATCCATGCGCCGGAAGCTTCCCGGACTCGACCGCACAGTCCGATGTGATCGGGATGAAAGTGCGTCAGCACGACGCCTTCGACGTCGGTGATCGAGTGGCCCAACGACTCGAGGCCGGTGGTCAGGCCGTTCCAAGCATTGTCGTCGTCCCATCCTGCGTCGACCAGGATCAGCCCGCCGGGGGATTCCATTGCGTAGACGAGGGTATTACCCAGCGGATTGTCCGTGATGGGGACGGGGATCTGAAAGATACCGTCGCCGATTGCTGCTGCGTCGCTCACTACGCCACCTCGTTGCTTAGTTCATGTAATCAGTTGTACTTACCTCCATACTGACCGTCCGGTTACGGACGGCAACATCCGGGTGCAGTTCGAACTACCGCACCCGGGCACCCGATCGCCGCGATCGCCAGGCGGCCCACGCGCCTGTGCACCATAATGCCCAGGCCACGAGTATCGGTTGGAAGAGCAATCGGATACCGCGAGCTGCATCGGTATCGAGGCCGAAAGCATCACTGTGAGTGAGGAATTGCGAGATATTGCCGGGGAAGACCGCAACGAAGAATGCTGCGACGATCCAGCCGAGAGCTACTCGCCGACGTACCAGCACGACAAGGGCCAGGCCGAGAGCGATCTCCACGCCGCCGGAGGCCAGTACCACGAAGTCCGCGTCGAGCGGCACCCACGAGGGCACCTGCGCACGAAACGCCTCACGCGCCCAGAACAGGTGACTCAGACCGGCGAAAATCAAGAACGAACCGAGCAGAATACGTGCAATCGTCTTCATCGGTTCATCGTGCACCCAGTGCTATCCGATCAAGAGTGGGTACCGGTGATGTTGACCAACCAGCTGATGCCGAACTTGTCGGTCAGTATGCCGAAGGTATCGCCCCATGGTGCCTTCTCGAGCCCCATCGTCTGCTTCGCGCCGACGACGAGTTTGTCCCAGTAGCCCCGCAGCTCCGCTTCGTCTTCGCCGCTGAGGGAGACGGAAATGTTGTCGCCGACGCTCAACGCCATGCTCGCGGGGGTGTCGGAACTCATCAGGGTCAGCCCACTCGGCGAGTCGAGTTGGCCGTGCATGATCTGGTCCTTTTCGGAAGGGTCGGCGACGGCTCCGAATTCCCCGAAGGTGCTCAACGTCAGTTCACCCCCGAGCACTTGCTGATAGAACTCCAACGCCTCGCGCGCTTGCCCGCGGAAGTTCAGGTAGGGATTGAGTCGAGTAGGCATGGGTCCTCCTCTGTCGATGGGTTCGTCGACCATCGTAGGCAGGTGGAAGGGCAGCCTGCGGGATTTTTTCTACGGCAACGCGATGTCGATCAACTCGAAGGTTCTGACGGCGCCGGCGCGCACTGCCGCGCAGGTCGTGGTGATGGGCTCGGACACGCCCTGCGCCAGCGTCACGACGATACGAGCGCCGTCGTGGTCGAGCTCCACGGTCCATGTGCTGCCGTGTTGCGCTGTCGACAGCGGATTCAACGTGTCGATTCTTTCCTCGCGCAGTGCCGCACGGGCATGATGTTGGGCGACCTGAACCGGGGCCGACAGTGAACTTCGACCCCGCAGGAAGCGGGGGTCGAGAAATCCCGCCTGGTGCCGATCGACGATCGTCGCGACGTCGGCGTCGTCGACGTTGCCGTAGTAGAGGCCTTGCGGAAACACGATCATCGTTCCGGCGAATCGGTCTCCGCCCAGATGAGAGCACTCCCAGGTCGCCGACTCGTGGTGTTCCCTCAATGCCGGGAGCACCTTCCGTCCGCGGACGGCGCAGCATCGGTCGTGGCGGCCGTGAGTGCAGACAGCGACGATCGGATCCGGCGAGGGTTCTCCCGTCGATCCGTCGAGTGGGACGTCGAGAAGCTCCTCGTATGCGTCGACCTCACCCCATCGGATCGACTCCGAACCTACCTCGCAATCGACAATGGCCCATCTCATTCGCGCCTCGCTCAGCCGCCGATCAGGTCGCCTGATGGCAAGCGTGCGCATGCCGGCACCTTCGACACGGCGAACGATGCGCAAACCCAGGTCCGGATCGAGCACCTTGGCCGAATTCAAGAAAGCAGAGTGTCCCCAGGATCCGTCGATCTCGACGAGAAACCATCGATTTCCCGGCGACCCGGATCCGGCCAAGGCGTCACCGCGCTCGCGGGCGCGGTCGCTGCAGGCAGGCCCGCTCATTCTGCCGGTACCAGTACTCCCTCGCGGAGAAGACGGCGAGTCACGACGATGGCACTCTCGGTGTTCAGGCCGGCCAGATCGCCGACGCGGCAGACCTTCCCTGCGCGAAGTTGGATCACCGCGGCCGAACATTCGACAGGGAGCGAGATCGTCGTACCGCGAAGACCGAGATGAACTTTGCCTCCGTCGACGTCGACAGAGGCAGTCAACCCACGACGCCACACCACCGAACTGTCGGCGTCGAGCGAGGTCATGAAGGCGACAGTTTTCAGCGGCTGCACTGGTTCGGGTCGCGTGGCGGAGACGAAGCGTGTTGCAAGTCCTTTGGCGATCCGGCGTCGGAGTTCGGTGTCGCCTCGGATGTCTGTGAGGATCGATCCGATGGAGCCGAGCACTCGGTCGATATGCGGTGCGAGAGCGTCGGAGTCGGTGAGGTCGATACCGGCGGGGAGCGGTTCACGAAGACCGGCGTCGTCCGCAAGCAGACCGATCAGCTGAGTCGCTACATCGAATTCATTGAACGATGCAACGCCGATGGTGAGGTGAATAGTGGTATCGCCCAATGCTTCTGCCGAGTGTATCCAGCCACGAGGCAAATACAGGGCGTCGCCGGGCTCGAGCACTGTATCGAGAGCGGGCGCTTCGAGTGCCTGCTGCTCGACGGCACTGCGCCGGTCGGACCAGGGCTGATCGGCCAAGGGGTGCGTGTGCACAGGCGGATGGAGAATCCACCGCTTCTCACCGCTGATCTGGAGGACGAATACGTCGTGCACGTCGTAGTGCGGATCGAATCCCTGCGACGAGGCCGGGGTGATGTAGGCGTTGACTTGTGACGGGTGACCGATGTCGTCGACCAGATCGCGAACGAAGTCGATCAGGGGAGGCCACAGCCGATGCAGGCCTTGTAGAACAAGAGTGTGACCGCTGGCGAACGCGGACAGAATTGCCGCGGAATCGAGCTGATCGGGCATCTCGGCGCCGAAACCACCGGACGAAGTGAACTGGGATTTGTCCAGCAGTGACCCATCCTTGGCCATCCGTGCGAAGGGAGTGCGCACCCCACGACGCGATATCAATTCGTCCACGGCCGAGGGCGTCATCAAATCTTCGAACGAGGCGGCGAGGTCGGATGCCCGCGAGAGCAGTGGCTTCTTCCCCCAATACTCATCGGCGAATCTCCCCCCGTCGACGGCTATCAGACGACCGAGCGCGGACCGGAATTCCGGTCCGCGCTGGTCGATATCTGTCAGGCTCAAGCCGTGCCGTCCGCACCGCCGTCGTGGCCACTGGGGTTGGATCCGCCGTCAGCTGGACCCTCGCCGGATCCAGCCGGGCCATCGGCACCGCCGTCGTGGCCGCCTGGATTGGATCCGCCGTCGGCTGGGCCTTCACCGGGACCTGCCGTGCCGTCGGCACCGCCGTCGTGTCCGTTGGGGTTGGAGCCGCCGTCGGCTGGGCCTTCGCCTGCTCCGCCGGTTGTGGTGATGTCGTCGTCGTTGATGTTCATCGGATACCTTTCGCTCGACGGTACTGAAGGATCGACGGGCTTACCCCGTCCCAGCGAGTGGATTGACGTATCTTCCACATTCCAAACACTGTGCTCGACTGTTACATGTTCCCTCCGGTTTGGGGCCACAACCTCGAAAGAAACCAGAACACGGAAGTGGCCGCTCAGATCAGCGTGATGCAGCCGAACACAGCGAGTCCGACGAGTACCGCACCGGTGAGCGCCTGCACCCGACGGTCGACGACGCACATCAGTGACAGGAAGCCCGGCATCGAGCCACCGCTTCGGGTGTGCACGATTGCCAACGCGCTGGGCATGCAGCGGCCGAGGGATTCCGTCACGAACAGCGCTGCTTCTCGGTGCGTGGGCACAGTTGCCGCGCCATCTGCGGCGGCGCATGGAGCCGTGAAAGGTATCACTGCTGTTCGGAACCAGGATCGGCCGAGTCGCACTCGCGGTCCCCGTTCGGAAGCGAGGCTCCGACGTGGTCGGCGGGCTCTGCCTTCAGGGCGGCGTAGGCAGGGGGCGCCGAGACGGCGACGGGTTGATCGAGTGCCTCCTCGCCGGTGTGCGGGAGCTGGAAGGGCTGGTGTGAGCCCTGACCGACTATGGGAGACGCTCGAACAGTCCTGCGACATCGGTGGTGTCGGCGATGCTCGACACGACCGCTGCGAGTGCGGCCGTGTCCTCTTCGCCGATGAGCTGGGCGATCTTGTCTTCGATCGCGGCGTAGTCCATCGGAAAATGATCGACATCGCCGATCGGATTCGGCGTCAGCGCGCATATTTCCTCTCCGCTGCGTAGGACGACCGTGACCTCGGCGGCTCGACGTCGGGGCAGCAGCTCGTCCAATTCCGTTGCTGCGGTTACGTGTACTCGATTGCTGAATTCCTCGGTGATCGTGAACACCGGCCCGACGGGGTCGAGGGCTTCGGTGTCGATTCTGTCGGTGACGAATGCGGCGGCGACCGCGAACGGCAGTGAGAACATTGCACCGAGCCGTGTTGTGGGATGACGTTGGAACAGTGGTGCCGCCAGTGAATGCGTCCGTACCAGAACCTGTTCGACGTCTTCGGTGCTCCACGTTGCATGGGCCCGCAGGCTTTGTACCGTGTCGATGGCGGCATGGGTGTAGGAACAGCTTGCGTGTTGTTTCGCGTAACCCTCCATGGTGAGCCAGCGTGTGCCGAGGTCTTCGGTCAGGCGGGGGTAGTCGAGGGTGCCGACGATGTCTCCGAGAGAGTGTGCGAGCGCCCCCGAGTTGTCTACCAGCGCAGCCTCGGACAGCCGTGCGGCATCGAGTCCGGCACGAACTGCGCCTGCGATCCAGAGGTTTCGAGCGAAGTTTCCCTCCAATACGACGCCCCAGGGTGAAACGTGGATCAGCGCTGCCGATGCGTCGATCGCGGCGGCGACTCGGTCGGTGTCGGCGCCCCAGATTGATGCGGCAGCGGCAGCTGCTCCCGTCGCACCCCAATGGCCGTGCGTGTGCCATCGCGAGTCCCGGGTGAGTGCGTGGCCGAATCTTGCCGCGACTTCGTACCCCGCGACGACCGCCGCGAGGAATGTGTGACCGTCGACGGGCGTCGAAGACATTCGGGTCGCGGCTATGGCGGCGGGAACCACGTGGGCGGCAGGGTGCCCTGCGGCGTACTTGTTGCCCTCGTCCAGTTCGAGGCAGCACGCCGCTATCGCGTCGAGTTCGGCTGCCGCGGAGATCGTGGTTTCGATTCGGCTTCCCAGAGTGCGGGTTTTTCCTGGTTCCAGTCGCCAGGTGGCCGACAATGCTCGCAGCTCGTTCGTACGCGCGCCGGCAATGGTGACGCCGAGTAGATCGAGCAGGATCGACCGAGCGCGCTCGCTGAGTTCGGACGAGATGCCTCCGTCGCGCAGTTCGCACACGGTTCTCGCCAATAATGCAGTGGAATGTTCCGCTGAGGGGAACATGTAGTCCGATGCCATGAGTGAACTGTATGAATTTGAGTTCACGTGGTCAATGAACGGTGATCGAAAGGCCAGCAATGCTAGCCTGTGAAGCACTGCAGCCTCCCTCAGAGCATTGTTTCGTTGAGCGGAACGGCGCGACTCATGAACCGTTTATGTTGCGAGTGAAGGAGACAAACTCAATGTCCGATCAACTTCTCCAGGCAGTTCAGGCTGGGGTGCAGATCGTCGACCTGGGTCGGCAATTGCGCGTGGGCATGCCGCAATCGCCGAATCACCCACAGTTCTGGCATACGTTGCCTCGCCGTCACGGCGACATGACGCGATCGGACGGTGGTAGCGCTGCCAACGACATGATCACGACCGGAACGCACGTGGGCACGCACATCGATGCGCTTGCGCATGTCTCACACGACGGCAAATTGCACGGCGGCGCCGACGCAGGCCAGTCCTGCATCGGTGGAAAGTATGTCGAACACGGGGTTCACACCATTGCGCCGATGGTTCGGCGTGGAGTCCTACTGGACATTCCATCGATGCTCGGAATCGGCCGCTGCGAAGGCGGTTACGAGATCACCGTTGCAGACTTGGAAGCGGCCGCGAGCGCTGAGGGGGTAGCGGTGTCCGAAGGGGATGTCGTACTGATCCGCAGCGGTTGGGGGCAATTGTTCGACGAGGGCCAGCCCTACGTTGGGGGTCCTTCGGGAGTTCCCGGAGTCAGCGAAGCAGGCGCGCAGTGGCTCGCATCCAAGAAGGTGCATGCCGCAGGTGCCGACACGATCGCGTTCGAGCAACTCGCGCCGGGTGGCGGGCACGCACTTCTTCCAGCCCACCGAGTTCTCCTCGTGGAGAGCGGTATCTACATCATCGAAGCACTCGACCTCGAAGAACTGTCCACGAAGAAGCAGTACGAGTTCACCTTCGTACTGGTCCCGCTCAACATCTTCGGCGCTACGGGTTCCCCGGTTCGACCGTTGGCTGTGACCAACTCATGACCGACACCACTCTTGCCCAGCATCTGGCGCGCTTTGCCGCCGGCACCAGGTTCGAGGACCTGCCCGACGCAGTCGTGGACAGCGTCGGAATGCGCGTACTCGACACATTGGGTATCGCCATTGCGGCGACCGACCTCGATACCAGCCGCGCCGCAATCGCCTGGGCAACCGAGCAAGGCGGAGCGGCAAAGGCTTTCGCAGTGGGCGTCGAGGCGGCGCTACCAGGGCCGATGGCTGCATTCGTGAACGGCGTGCTGGCGCATTCTCTCGACTTCGACGACACCCACCTGCCCTCGATCCTGCACCCGAGCGCCACCGTCGTACCTGCAGCATTGGCCGCAGCCCAGCAACACGGCGCCGACGGGCGAACGTTGGTTCGTGGCATAGCGATCGGCTTGGAAGTCTGTGTCCGGATCGGCATGGCAGGTTTCGACCCCGAGACCCAGAACTCGGTGTTCTTCGAACACGGTCAACACGCGACGTCGATCTGCGGCGCCATGGGTGGAGCGGTAGCAGCTGCCGTCATCGGCGGCGCATCGGAAGCGAAGATCGTCGACACTCTCGGAATCGCTGCGTCGATGGCGTCGGGAATCATCGAGGCGAACCGCACCGGCGGCACCGTCAAGCGCATGCACTGCGGGTGGGCAGCACATTCGGCATTGGCTGCTGCGGGACTTGCGCGACACGGCATCACCGGCCCGCCGACCGTGCTCGAAGGCCGATTCGGCTTCTTCGAAGCGTGGTTGCATCAACCGGGCCGGGCGTCGGAGATCGTCGACGGCCTTGGAACGGAATGGGCTGTGCCCAACATCTTCTTCAAGCCTTACCCGGCGAATCACTTCACCCATGCTGCGGTCGACGCGGGTGCGGCGCTTCGCAATCGTGGTATTGCGCCGACCGATGTGGAGAAGTTGGTTCTCGGCGTGCCGGCGGCGAACCTGCGAACCATCGGTGAGCCGATCGAGGTCAAACGCACACCGACGACCGGTTACATGGCCCAGTTCAGCGGACCGTACGCACTTGCAGTGGGCATGTTCGGCGGCGGCGGACTCGGAGCAGCGTTGGAAGACTATTCGGACGAACTGGCCAATGCCGAGGATCGCCGAGCGCTGATGGCCAAGGTCGATGTGGTTCCGGATGCACGCTGCGACGCCATCTTTCCGCACCAGTTCCCGGCAGTGCTGACCGCAACGTTGACGGATGGAACCACGGTGGTGGAGGAAGTGCTCACCACCCGAGGTGGCCCCGAGCGACCGCTGTCCTTCGAGGAGGTCTCGGCGAAGTTCCGCGCGAACGCGGGGCCGTTCATGTCCGAATCGGATGTGGCCCAGCTGGCCGAGCGGTGCCATGGACTGCCCGATCTGACGGACATCGGCACCCTGCTCGCCCCGCTGAGGAGAATCGGTACTGCCACTCGGTAGTGATTACGCCCGAGCCAGGACTTCCCGCGCCCCGCGCATCACGGCTTCGTCGACGAAGCGGCCATGGTCGTCCACAGTCGGACCGCCGTCGGACAGTTCGTACAGTTCCACCAATCGGCGCGCCGAGGCGATTGTTTCGTCCGACGGCGTCAAAGCCGCGTTGATGATGGGAACCTGGCTCGGGTGCAGTGCTGTGCGGGCGCGGAAGCCCATGTCCACGAAGTGCTGGGTGGTGATCACGAAGCCGTCGAGGTCACGGAAGTTTGTCGACGTCGGGGCAATGGGAGCGGCCAGAGATGCTGCAGCGCAACCTATGACGACCTGCATGCGGATGGTGTCGATCACGGCTTCGGTATCCGGGGTGCGCGCGATGCGCAGGTCGGCGAGCAGGTCCACCTCGCCGATTCCGAAGGTGCGAACACGCGCGTATTTGGCCATCGCGGCAATGGAGCGTAAGGCGTCGGCAGTTTCGAGTAACCCGATCACGGCGAGGGTGTCCAGCTTGCGTGTCGACTCGAGTTCGGTGAGGAGCGCGTCCGCGCGGGCCAGCGTGGCGGTCGAGCATTTGGCGATCATTATGCCCGCGACACCGGACTGAGCGGCCGCGTCGAGGTCCTCTGCCAGAAATTCGGGAGTGACCCGGACCCATATCTCGGCGCCCGTAGGCTCGCGCGAATTCAACCATTCGCTGACGGCTTCTCGTGCACTTGCCTTCTGGGACAGGGGTACCGAATCTTCGAGGTCGATGATAACGGCGTCCGTGTCACCGCGGACAGCTTTGTCGAAGAGTGCGGGCTTGATTGCGGGGACATAGAGGAACGAGCGAGAATCTGTGCGAGTCATCGAGTAGCACGAGCTTCCAGAATCTGGGTGATCGACCGAGCTGCGGTGACCACCTGGCGGGCATGGATGGCATGTTGCTCGTCCGCGGTCGAGGCGTAGCGGAAAGCAGGGCCGGAGGAACTGACCGAGCCCAGAACATGATTGGACGCGTCGAAGAACGGTGCAGCGATGGAGGCCGCGCCCGTGTTTCTTTCGTTGATCGATGTCGCGTATCCGATGTCGCGGATCTCGGCGAGACGCTCACGAAAGGACACAGCGTCGACGTCGGGGGTGGTTCCCTGAAGTTCCTCGAGTGCTTCGACGGCGAAGTGGTCCGGAAGGAAGGCGAGGATTGCGCGGCTCGATGCCCCCGAGTGCAGCGGGAACTGGGGACCGATCTCGACGACCATCTTCACTTCCTGTGGACTTTCGTACTGATCCAGATAGACGCGCCGGTGGCCGACGAGAACGGACAGGGTCGCCGTTTCACGGGTTTCCGCGCGCAGTGTCCGAAGCACCGGGGCGGCGATCGATCGGACGTCGAGTTGGCTCCATGCCTTCATGCCGAGGCCTATTGCAGCTGGGCCGAGCGAGTACGTCGATTCGCCGGCCATCGGTTGCACGATCGAGCGTGAGGCCAGCGACTGCAGAATCCGATGCACGACGGCTTTGCTCAGGTGCAGGCGTCGGGCGATTTCGGATACTCCGAGCGCGCGGTCGGACTGTGCGAATGCGAGGAGCACATCTGCCACACGATCTGCTGACTCTGTGCCGGTGGATGTTTCGGCCAGTGATGTGGAGCTGGGCGGCGTGACCATTCGGCCATCCTTCCGGATTCAGGGGGAAATTGTGGTTCACCAAGCGGGTCGACTCTAGCGTTCCGCTGAGCGAACCGTACGCGTAACAAGAATTTCATCAAAGATGCTGTTCTATGGACGTGATGCGTGCCATACTCGGTTTCACGCGAATAGATCACCGATTCTCGGGTGCGCTGAGCGGAACGCTTGACGCAGTGAGAGACGGTTCGACTCGACGCCTCGTGGGCGCGAAAGGCAGACAATGAAGAAGCTTGTAGGCGTGCTGACAGCCGTCGCGGTAATGGGTGCAGCAGCGTGTGGATCCTCATCAGGGTCCGACGACTCGGGCTCCATCAAGATCGGCTCCGTTCATCCCACCACCGGTGCCCTCGCGGGGGTCGGTGGATTGATGAACGACGGGGCCGCATTGGCGGTTGCCGATATCAACGCCGCCGGCGGAATCTCCTCACTCGAAGGCCGTCAGTTGGAGCTCGTCTCCGGCGACAGTCAGGGCAAGGCCGAGGTCGGGCAGAGTGAGGCGCAGCGGTTGATCGACGACGGTGCCGTCGCACTCGTCGGCACCTATCAGAGTGACGTCACGCAGAATGTCGCCTCGGTAGCCGAACGGTCCCGCGTGCCTCTCGTCATCGATGTCGCCGTGGACGACAAGATTCTCGATCAGGGATACCAGTACTCGTTCCGTATGCAGCCCAACGCGTCCAGCATGGGAACCGACGGCGCCAAGGCATTGGCGGCTATCGAGCAGCAGACCGGACAGTCCATCGACAAGGTGTCCTACCTGCACATCGAAGGATCGTTCGGAGACAGCGTCTTCAACGCATTCGAAGCCGAGGCAGCCAACCAGGGCATCTCCTCGGTGCAGGAAATCACCTATCCAGCAACGAACTTCTCCGACGCAACCACTCAGGTTCGGGAAGCAGCCGTCAGTAACCCCGACGTCATCGTCGCGACCGGTTACTTCCCGGATGGTCTGCTCATCGCCAAGGCTGTGCAGCAGCTGAACTTGAAGGTCAAGGGCGTCTACGGAATTGCCAACGGCGCGTTCGACGACAGCTCTTTCCCCGCGGCGGCCGGAGCTGCCGGTGAGGGCGTGCTCAGCGCCAACTACCACTTCGACGCGACGAGCGAGCGCACCAACGAGATCCGAGGCCGCTTCCAGCAGCAGTTCGGACGCCCGATGGAGACCGCGGCGATGCTGTCCTACCAAGCCGTCGAGGTCATCGCGGCAGGTCTCGAGGATGGTAAGGACACCGATCCAGAAGCTTTGCGCGACGCCATTTCCGGTGTCTCCATCGAAGATCCACTGCTCGCGTTCAACGGACCCATCGAGTTCGACGAGACCGGTCAGAACAAGAACGCAACGGTCATCGTCATGCAGGTCCGCGATGGTGCAGTAGCGCAGGTCTTCCCAGAGGAATTCGCCACGGAAGCAATCGAGTTCCCGGTCGGGGCCGGACAGTGACCGACGCAGCGACTGCGACGGCACCGGTCAAGCGGCGCACGCTGACGGGGATGAACCCCGCAGTGGGCGTGGCAGCCGTCGTCGTGGTGATCATGGCGGTCATTTATCTCGTGGGTGGCAAGGATCAAGGGCTGGTGACCCAGTCACTGGTTTCAGGACTGCTTCTCGGTGGCGTGTACGCACTGATCTCGGTCGGTCTGACACTGATCTTCGGAGTACTGGGCATCGTGAACTTCGCCCAGGGCGCGATGCTGACGATGGCGATGTACATCGTGTACGCACTGTCCACCGCCGGGCTGCCGGTGTATCTCGCCACCGTCATCGCGGTGCCGCTGATGTTCGTGTTCGGCATGATCGTGCAGGCAACGCTGCTGACCAAGCTGACGATCAGCGGCAGCCACGACGGCCCACTACTGGTCACGCTCGGTCTGTCTCTGCTCATCATCAACGTCTTGCTGATGATTTTCGGAGGAAGGCCCAAATCGGTTCAAGCCCCGATCGACGGTTCGGTCTCGATTCTCGGAGCCGTGGCGTCGTGGCCGCGGGTTCTGGCCTTCGTCGGAGCGGCTCTCGTCGCCGTCGCATTGACTGCTGTGCTCAAGCGCACCCCGCTCGGGCTGTCCATCCGCGCAGTGGCGTCGAACTCCGAAGGAGCCAAACTCGTCGGAGTCGACATCGGCCGCGTCTACGCCCTGACCTTCGGCATCGGTGCGGCATGCGTCGCCGTAGCCGGGGGATTGATGACCCCGTTCACCAGTCTCACGCCGTCGGTGGGAGAGCAGTTCACCATCCTCGCGTTCGTCATCGTCGTGCTCGGCGGTCTCGGAAGCGTCGTCGGTGCCGTGATCGGTGGTTTGGTGATCGGCCTGGTGCAGACGGTCGGAGCTCTCTTCCTCCCCGGTACCGGATCACTCATCCTGGTGTTCGCGGTGTTCATCCTCGTCCTGTTTCTCAAGCCCGAAGGATTGTACGGAGCCCGCCGATGACCGCCACTGTGACAGCACCTACGTCGGTGCCAGAAGATTCTCGATTGAAAGACACCTGGCTGAAACGACAGCTCATCACGCTCGTCATCGGCTTCGTCGTCGTAGCGGCGCTGCCACTGATTCTCGGTGAACAAGCTCAGACCGTTGCCGTTCGGACGCTGATCTTCGCACTCATGGCAGTGGCGTGGAACATCATGAGCGGCTTCGGCGGGATGTTCAGCTTCGGCCACGCCGCGTTCTTCGGAATCGGTGCGTATACCGGGGCCTACCTGCTGGTGGATCACGGAATTTCGCCCTGGATCTCGATGGCGGTCGCCGCGGTGATCTCGGCCTCGGTCGGAACGCTGCTCGCCTATCTGTGTCTGCGCTATCGGCTCGCCGGTTCGTATTTTGCGTTGGCTACCTTCGCCTTTGCGCAGATGTTCCTGTTGCTGGTGCAGAACCTGGAGGTCTTCCACAAGACCGAAGGATTCAATGTGCCGCTCCTGCCTCGTGATTCGTGGTGGATGCTGCAGTTCGAGAAGGGCAGTCCCAACTACATCTGGATCCCGTTGGTGATTCTCGCGCTTGCCGTGCTCGGCACCATCTTCTACGTGCGGTCCCGAGCGGGCCAGTTCGTGCAAGCGGTGCGCGACGACGAGACCGCAGCCGCGTCGCTGGGCATCGATACGATGAAGTACCGCCTCATCGCGGTCGCAGCCAGCTGTGCACTTATCGCGGTCGCCGGCGTGTACTACACGCAGTACTACTTCTTCGTCGGTCCGGAACAGGCCTTCGGATCCGCGGTATCGGTGGAAGCCATCGTTCCTGCCGTCATCGGTGGAATCGGCACGATCTGGGGCCCGGTCCTCGGCGCCGCAGTAATCGGGCCGCTGTCCGAGATCATCAACGAATTGCTGCGCAACCCACCGGGATTCCTCGGATTCCTCGATGGCGCAATCGGTCTCGACGTAGCGGTCTACTCGGTGATTTTGATCCTGATCGTCATATTTCTACCCAAGGGAATCTTCGGCACTATCCGTGAGAGGTGGTTTCGATGAGCCTGCTGAGCATCGAAGGTCTGAGTAAATCCTTCTCCGGAATTCATGCCGTGCGAGACGTCACCCTGGACGTTTCCGAGCACGAATTTCTGGGCATCATCGGTCCCAACGGTGCGGGGAAGACCACACTGTTCTCGCTTCTGTCCGGTGAGCAATTACCCACCCAGGGCCGAATCATTTTCGACGGCAAAGACATCACCGGTTGGCCGGCCAACAAGATCGCACGCAGCGGACTCGTTCGAACCTTCCAGCTCATGCGACCGTTCGAATCCATGTCCGTGCTCGAGAACGTCACCGTTGCAGCGCTGAGCAAGCGTCGCTCGCGCAAGGACGCGCGCCGACATGCACTCGAGGTACTCGATCGAGTGCAACTCTCGGATCAGGTCGGCGGCAAAGTGTCGACCATGTCCACTGCCGGTCTCAAACGGCTAGAGCTGGCACGTGCCCTGGCCATGGAGCCACGTGTCGTGCTGCTCGACGAGGTACTCGCCGGATTGGTACCAGCCGAGCGGGCACCGATGATCGAGTTGCTGCGCACTCTGCACGACGAGGGCCAGACCGTGTTGTTCGTCGAACACATCATGGCGGCTGTCATGGCGCTTTCCGAGCGCCTCGTCGTCATGCACGAAGGTGCGGTGTTGACCTCGGGGGATCCACGCACGGTCATCGAGGACAGCCGCGTCGTCGAGGCATATCTCGGTGAGGAGAAGACGGCATGATGCTCGAGATCGACAACTTGCACGCCGGATATCGGCGTCTGGAAATTCTGCATGGACTGGATATGTCCATCGCAAAGAACGAAATCGTGTCGCTCATCGGCGCGAACGGCGCAGGCAAGACGACGACCTTGCGAGCATTGTCGGGGCTGGTCTCACCGACCGGTGGCCGAATCGTGTTGGACGGGGTTCCAATTCACGGGATGCGAGCCGACCGGATCGTCAAGGCGGGCTTGGTCCATGTCGCACAGGACCGTGCACTGTTCGGTGCCCTGCCGGTCTTCGAGAATCTCGAAATGGGTGCGTACACACAGAAGCGCACTACGGTCAAGGAGTCCCTGGACCAGGTATACGACTTGTTCCCCATCCTCGCCGAGCGTCGTGATCAGCTCGCCGCCACCATGTCCGGCGGACAGCAACAGATGCTTGCCATCGGTCGTGCGTTGATGGCGAAGCCCCGGCTTCTCACGCTCGACGAACCATCGGTGGGGTTGGCCCCCAAATTGGCCGCTCAGGTTCTGGACGCAATCGTGCGTATCCGCGATACCGGTGTGACAGTGCTCATCGTCGAACAGAACGCCGCTCAAGCGCTCGACATCTCCGATCGCGCCTACGTGATCGAGAGCGGCTCGATCGTGCTCACAGGCACAGGATCCGAGCTTGCTCACGACGATCGCGTCAAGGCCGCCTACCTCGGAATTTAGGAGTTACGCCCACATGCGCCTCTTGGCTTTCACTCCCATCGATGTCGACGACGCAGAACTGCGTCGTCGACAGGAACGCTACGATCAGCTCGCACCGGAGACCGTGTCCGTCGAACTACGCAACATCGGCGCAGTCGCACCTTCGGCACTCGACACCGAAGAGGAGATCCGAGCGTCGGAAAAGGTTCTTGCAGAGGCATTTCGGACAGTCGATCCGACCGGATTCGACGGATTTCTACCAGACTGCGTTCTCGATCCATGTGCGGAACAAGCGGATTCTTTCGCGCGTCCGCTGTACGGATTGTCACGACTGACGGCCTCGTTCTTCCTTTCGCAGGGTCTCCACGTCGGCGCACTGGCTCGAAACGAGGCCATCGCAGCAGAATTGGACTCCCGACTGGCGTCCTACGACATCATTGCCGACCCGACGAAAGTCCTCGGCCTCGATGTTGCCGATATCGCCGACTCGCAGGCCTGGGGCCGCGCGGTGGCCGGGCGTGCGGCATCGATGACCTGCGACGTCGCAATCAATGCCTGTTCGGCGGTGGAACTGACGGATCCCCCCGTACGACCACTGGTCGTTGACCCCACTGCGATTGCCTTACAACTTTTGGGGCTGCAGTCGAGATGGGTGACGTCGGGATGAGCGAGAACGGACCCGACCTCGTCGTGGCAGGAGCGGGCGGCGGTCTCGTCGCTGCGCTTCGGGCCGCCCAACGTGGGCTCGATGTCTTGGTCGTCGAGGCGAGCGAGCACTTCAAGCGTGGCAACAACACCGCGATGTCGACGGCCATGATTCCAGGGGCCGGATCGCGCTGGCAGCGTGAGTCCGGGATCGACGATTCGCCAGGACAATTTTTCGACGACATCCTCCGTAAAACCAAAGGTACGGCCGACGAAGGTCTTGCTCACACTTTGGCTAATGTCAGCGCGCCACTGGTGGAATGGTTGGCCGACTACCTGAAGATGCCGCTGGAACTCGTCACCGACTTTTCCTATCCAGGTCACTCGCAATTGCGTTGCCACACAGTCGAGGGCCGTCACGGTACCGCGATCGTCGATCATCTCGTCCGCGCAGTCGCCGACGAGCCGAGGATCGATCTGTTGGTGCCGGCTCGGCTCACCGAGGTCACGGTCGATGTCGAAGGCAGAGTCGACGGTGTGGTGATCGCACTGCCCGACGGCAGCACCGAATCGATACCGACGAGGTCTGTTTTGTTGGCCACCAACGGTTACGGTGCCGCTCCTGAACTGGTCGCCGACTACGTTCCGGAGATTGCTGCGGCTCGGTATCACGGCAGCGAATATTCGGTAGGCGATGCGCTGAGCATCGGCGCGCAACTGGGCGCCGAGTCGAGGTTCCTCGATTCCTACCAAGGGCATGCGGCGCTGTCGAAGAAAGCAGGAACGCTCGTCGGTTGGGCAACGGTGATGCACGGTGGTGTCGTACTCGATCTGGAAGGCCGACGGTTCGGTGACGAGACCACCGGCTACTCCGAGTACGCAGCCGCTCTCGCTGCCCGACCACACTCCGAGGGCTGGATCGTCATCGACCGCTCGATCTACGAAAAGTGCTTGTCCTTCACAGACTTTCGACAGACTGTACAGTCGGGTGCGGTTCTCTGGGCGGACGGTGCCGCGGAGCTTGCCGAGGCGACGGGTCTACCGTCGGACGCAGTCGTAGAAGAACTTTCAACTCTCGACAGCGTTGCCCGGGGCATAGTCGCAGATCCGTACGGTCGCACCTCTTTCGAGCACACGCTGGCGGCGCCGTATGCAGCGATCAAGATCGTGCCAGCGTTGTTCCACACCCAAGGTGGACTCGTCGTCGACGAGAACGCTCGGGTGCTGCGCCCGTCGGGCACGGCTATCGACGGGTTGTTCGCGTCGGGCGGTGCGGCGATGGGAATCTCCGGTCACGGTGCCGCGGGCTACCTTGCGGGTAACGGACTGCTACCTGCTCTCGGCCTGGCGTACCTCGCCGCCGGGTACATCTAATTTTCTCCCCATTTCGAAAGGATCCACCAGATGTCTACGTTGATCACCAATGCACGTGTAGTCCGTCCAGGCTCGGATGCTCCCGAAGACGGTGAACTCCTCGACCTGCTCATCGAAGACGGCAAGTTCACCCGAATCGAAGCAGGTATTCCTGCCGACGCGGCGGACACCGTGATCGATGCTGCAGGCAAGATCGCCTTCCCCGGAGTGGTCGACGCACACCAACACTGGGGTATCTACAACCCGCTCGGTGAAGACGCCGAAACCGAGTCCCGTGCCTGTGTGCAGGGCGGTGTGACGACGTCGTTGTCCTACATGCGCACCGGGCAGTACTACATGAACACCGGTGGGTCCTATGCGGATGTGTTCCCGAAGGTCCTCGAAGCAACCGAGGGACGCCCGTACGTCGACTACGCGTACCACCTGGCACCGATGTCGAAAGAGCACATCGCGGAGATCCCGTCACTCATCGCCGACCACGGCGTGACCTCGTTCAAGATCTTCATGTTCTACGGCAGCCATGGCTTGCACGGGCGCAGCGTCGATCAGAGCGAGTTCCTTATGACGCCGGAAGGTGAGCGTTACGACCTGGCGCATTTCGAATTCGTCATGCGTGGAATCCAAGCAGCTCGTGAACAGTTGGGCGACAAGGCCGAGCACATCTCGCTGTCGCTGCACTGTGAGACCGCCGAGATCATGAGTGCCTACACCAAGATCGTCGAAGAAGAAGGAACCCTGCAGGGCCTCGCCGCCTACAGCGCGTCCCGCCCACCGCATTCCGAGGGACTTGCGGTCACCATCGCGGCGTTCCTCGCAGACGAGACGCAGTTGCCGAACATCAACTTGCTGCACCTGTCTTCGCGTAAGGCAATGACGGCCGCGATGCGGATGGCAAAAGCGTTCCCGCACGTCAATTTCCGTCGTGAGGTCACCATCGGACACCTGTTGGCCGATATCGAGACCGCCTACGGACTCGGCGGCAAGGTCAACCCGCCACTTCGCCCCCGGGACGACGTCGAAGCACTGTGGGAGCACCTGCTCGCCGGTGACATCGACTGGGTCGTCAGCGATCACGCGTGCTGCAAGGACGAGAAGAAGTTCGCCGAAGATCGTGGTGACATCTTCGCCGCGAAATCCGGATTCGGTGGTGCCGAGTACCTGCTTCCCGGTTTGGTCTCCGAAGGCCGCAAACGTGGACTCAGCTGGCGTCGTATCGCCGAGCTCACTTCGCTCAATCCAGCTTCGCGCTACGGACTTCCGGGTAAGGGCGACATCGCCGTCGGCATGGACGCGGACATCGCACTCGTGGACCCGGATCACACCTGGACCGTGCGTCCGGAAGACTCGGAGTCGACTCAGGAGTACACCCCGTTCGAGGGCTTCGAGCTGGGAGCGAAGGTGACCGACACCTTCGTCCGGGGACAGCGTGTGCTGGCCGACGGCTCGATATCCGGCAGCCCGGCCGGCCGCTACCTGCATCGCCCGTACAAGTGACCGGCCCACTCGAGGGCATCAAAGTCCTCGACATCTCCACGATTCTCGCCGGACCCTTGGTAGCGCAGATCCTCGGTGATTTCGGTGCCGAGGTCATCAAGATCGAACATCCGACCCGGCCCGACGGCATGCGCGGGCACGGGTTGGACAAGGACGGTCACCCGCTGTGGTGGACGATGGTGAGCCGCAACAAGCGAACCATGACGTTGAACCTGGGTGAGGAGAAGGGTGCAGAGATCTTTCGCCGTCTCGTCGCCGAGGCCGACGTCGTGGTCGAGAACTTCCGGCCTGGCACGTTGGAGCGCTGGGGTCTCGGGTACGACGTGTTGTCGGCGGACAACCCTGGGTTGATCCTGTTGCGCGTGACAGGCTTCGGCCAAACCGGGCCCTACTCGAAGCGCCCCGCGTTCGGAACGCTTGTCGAATCGATGAGTGGATTCGCGCACCTGACCGGTCCTGCCGACGGGCCGCCGACGTTGCCGGCCTTCGGCCTCGCCGATTCGCTGGCCGGAATCGCAGGCTCGTCCGCGGTGTCCATGGCACTACTGCATCGAACGAACAACGGCGGTAAAGGCCAGGTCATCGACTTGGATTTGCTGAGTCCGATCATGACTGCGGTGGGGCCGGGGATCATCTACGCCGATCAGCTCGGGATCGATCTCGAGCGCACAGGCAATCGATCGAGCAACAATGCACCGCGAAATCTCTACAAGACCTCCGATGGTTTCTGGCTGGCCATCTCCACGAGCGCGAACTCGATCGCCGAGCGGGTGTTGCGGTTGGTCGGTCACGCGGAGGTCATCGACGAACCGTGGTTCGCGACGGGGCGTGAGCGTGCCGCGCACGCCGATCTACTCGACGGATACGTGGGTGGTTGGATCGGAGATCGAACCCGTGACGAAGTCGTTGCCGAGTTCGAAAAGGCCGGTGCTGCTGTGGCTCCGGTGTACAAGCCGAGTGAACTACTCGATGACCCGCAGGTGAACGCGATCGAGATGGTGACCACCGTCGAGGATGAGGATTTGGGTCCTGTCCGCATGCAGAACGTCATGTGGCGCATGGGCGACAGTCCCGGCAGCATCCGGCACACCGGGCGTGCACACGGCGCCGACACCGACGAGGTCCTCGCGGAGTTGGGTTGCAGTGCGGATTCGATCGAGGAACTGCACAGGTCGGGCGTCGTCTAGCCGCAGTAGTCACCCAGAACGGGTGATCTCCGGCGGATCGAGCTGCGCAATACTGGCTCCCTACAACAGGGGTGTCCATGACTGCCACAACGAAGACTGGCTCGGGTCTGGTGCTGACGGTGCTGGCCTCGAGCCAGTTCCTGATGACTCTGGACAGTTCGGTCATGAACGTGTCGATGGCTACGGTGGCCGAGGATCTCGACACCACGATTACGGGCATTCAAACCGCGATCACCCTGTACACGCTCGTCATGGCGACGCTGATGATCACCGGCGGCAAGATCGGCACCATTGTGGGAAGGCGTAGAGCTTTCGCACTCGGACTCGTGATCTACGGGGTCGGGACGTTGACCACTGCAGCGGCTCCCAATCTTACGGTGCTGTTGATCGGGTGGTCTTTCCTCGAAGGCGTGGGCGCGGCGCTGATCATGCCGGCGATCGTCGCTTTGGTCGCGGCTAATTTTCCGCCCGAAAAGCGAGCTGCCGCATACGGTTTGGTTGCCGCCGCAGGTGCAATGGCCGTGGCAGCGGGCCCGCTTATCGGGGGTGCGGTCACCACGTTCGCTTCGTGGCGGTACGTCTTCGTCGGCGAGGCTTTTCTCGTCGTGGCGATCGTACTGGTGCTGCGCCGCATCAATGACGTCCCGCCGGTCCGCGTCCGACTCGATCTGGTCGGCTCCGCACTGTCGGTGGTAAGCCTGGGAATGATCGTCTATGGAGTTCTTCGATCGGGGGAGTGGGGATGGATTCGTCCCACCCCGGGCGGTGCCGAGATAGCAGGACTGTCCCCGGTGATCTGGCTGCTGTTGACCGGCGCGTTGCTCCTGTACGTGTTCATGAGATGGCAGACGCACCTTGCCGAGACCGGACGGGAGCCGCTGATCGATCCCAAGGTGCTCCGCAACCGGCAACTTTCCGGCGGCCTCACGATGTTCTTTGCGCAGTTCACCGTCCAAGCCGGCGTCTTCTTCACGGTGCCGTTGTTCCTGTCCGTGGTCCTGGAATTGAGTGCACTGCAGACCGGGCTTCGAATCCTCCCACTCTCGGTCGCACTCCTCCTCGCGGCCGCAGGGATTCCCAAGCTCTGGCCCCGCGCCAACCCTCGTCGCGTAGTCCGATTGGGTTGGGGGGCGATGATCGTCGGCATTCTCGTACTGGTCACCGGATTGGATCCCGGAGCCAATGCGAGCATCGTGGCGGTGCCGATGGTCCTGCTGGGACTGGGACTCGGGGCGTTGGCATCGCAGCTCGGTGCCATTACCGTCTCCGCAGTGCCGGATTCGCAGAGCGCGGAAGTCGGCGGGCTACAGAACACCGCCACCAACCTTGGAGCATCGCTCGGAACCGCACTGATCGGGTCGGTACTCATTGCCACCCTGAGCGCGGCGATCGTTGCCGGCGTGCAGATGAACCCCGACGTGCCAGAGTCTGTGAAAGCGCAGGCGACCACCGAACTCGCGAGCGGCGTTCCATTTCTCTCGGACACGCAGCTCGCGGCGGCACTGGCCGACGCGGCGGTCCCGCAGTCGAGTGCCGCGCAGATCGTCGACGTCAATTCCGATGCTCGCCTCGAGGCCCTACGTGTGGCCTTGTCCATTGCCGCATTGATCGGCGTGTGCGCCCTGTTCTTCACCGGTAGCGTCCCGCGCGAGGCGCCTTCCGCTTCGGTGACCGCAGATCGGTGAGCAGATCTGGCAAGAGCGTCGGGGTTACTTGTTGCCGGTAAGCACCGCGGCGATTGCCTCGACCTGGTCGGCGATACGTGGGCTCCAGCGGCTCGAGAGATCCTCGTCCATCGTGTAGATGCGTCCATCACGGACAGCGCGCATCGAACTCCACCCAGGCCGTGCTGCAACCGATTCCGCGGTGACGCCGCAGCACTGCGAATCCGCCAGGAAGATGATGTCGGGATCATCGGTCACCACCGACTCGGCGGCGAGTTGTGGGTAGTTGCTTGCCGCGCCGTCGGCGATGCTCGTGAGTCCGAACAGTCCGTAGAGCTGGCCGACGAAACTCTGGCTCGTCACGGTGTACAGCTCGGAATCGAGTTCGTGAAAATAGGTCTGCTCGCCGGCGGGGACACTGGCGACCGCGTCGTCGATGCGGGTACGAGTCTGCTCGACCACCGCATCCGCTTCGGTCTCACGGCCGGTGGCGTCACCGATTCGCTCGATCTGGGCGTAGGCGTCGTCGATGCTCGTTGCGGCGGGCAGCAGCAGCGTCGGAATGTTTGCAGTTACGAGGCCGGACACCAATCCGCCGATATCGTCCGAGGCGATGACGAGGTCGGGTTCGTAGCCCACGATCGCTTCGAGACTGGGGGTGTAGGCCGACAGGTCGGTCTTCGGCGCGTCGGTCGGGTAGTCCGATTGGCTGTCGACGGCAACCACCTGATCGCCCGCACCGATGGCGAACAACGTTTCGGTTGCAGTCGGGCTCAGGGAAACGATCGACTGCGGGCGGGACTCGATGGTGATGTCGACCCCGGAATCGGCGGGACCGGAAACCACCGTCTTGGGGAACGCACCATCGGCCGAAGACGGCGACGCATCCTGCGTCGCCGTGTCCGGCGAGTCACCGGCTGTCCCTGCGCATCCGCCCACCACGAGGGCGAGCACTGCCGTACCGAGAATGACCTTGAACGATTGCCGCAAGTGCACGAAAAATTAACCTCCAACTCGTCGGACGAGATGAATTATCGTCCGAGACTACGAGCCAAGTATGTCCCCGTGTGAGTCTCGGTCTGCACCAGGTCTGCCACAGTCCCGGTGAAAGTGATCAGCCCACCGTTGTGGCCGCCATCCGGGCCCAGGTCGATGACCCAGTCCGCAGCCGCAACGACGTCGAGGTTGTGTTCGATGACGATGACAGTGCGTCCCTCGTCGACCATGCCGGACAGCAGTTCGATCAGGTTGGCCACATCCGACGGATGCAAGCCCGTCGTCGGCTCGTCCAACACCAGAATCGGCGACGATCCGACCAGCTCGGCCGCTAGTTTGAGGCGCTGGCGTTCGCCACCGGACAACGACGACAGGTTCTGGCCGAGCGATAAATAGCCGAGGCCGACGTCCACGCATCGACGAAGAATGTCGCGAATCTTCTTGACGTCGAAGAAGTCCTGGGCATCTTCGACGGACATCTCGAAAATGTCGGCGATGCTGACGCCGTCGACGCTGTGCCGGATGGCTCCGGGGCGGAAACGTCTGCCCTGACACGTTTCACACGTGCTCGAAACAGGATCGGTGAATCCGAGGTCGGTGAAGATGACGCCGCTTCCCTGACAATCGGAGCATGCGCCATCGGAGTTGGGGGAGAACAGTGACGCCGGTTGGCCGGTCCTCTTCGCGAAGTACGCGCGAATGGGATCGAGCAGACCCGTGTACGTGGCAGGGGAGGATCTTCTGGATCCGCGAATCGGGGCCTGGTCGATGATGACGGCATCGGGTGCAACCTCGCGAAGATGCCCGTGAACGAGACTCGACTTGCCGGAGCCTGCGACGCCGGTGACGGCAGTCATGACACCGAGAGGTATACCGACGCTGACGTTCTGCAGATTGTGGGTGTTCGCCCCAACGATGTGCAGGTGCCCGGTCGCTAGCCTGGGTGTGCGGAGCGTGGCATTCTCGCGTCGCAGGGCGACGCCCGTACGTGTGTCGGCCTTGGTGAGCTCTTCGTACGTGCCTTCGAATACGACCGTCCCGCCGGCTTTACCTGCACCGGGACCGATTTCGACGATGCGATCTGCAATCGACATGACCTCGGGATCGTGTTCGACCACCAAGACGGTATTTCCCTTGTCTCGCAATGCAAGCAGCATCTCGTCGAGTCGATGCACGTCGCGTGGATGCAAGCCCGTGGTGGGCTCATCGAAGACATAGAGCATGTCGTTGAGGGTGGCGCCGAGATGCCGGACCATCTTGATGCGCTGCGACTCGCCACCGGAGAGCGAGGCCGTGGCCCTGTCGAGGCTGAGGTAGCCCAGACCGAGGTCGACGAGTCTGCGCAGCTGAGTCACGATCTCTGTACGTGGACCATCGAGATTTTTGAGCCTCCACGTGTCGATACGGTCCGCGAGATCGGAGACCTGCATGGCAAACGCGTCGGGCAGGGAGAGGCCTTCCAATGTCGCATTGCGGATGGTCTCGTTGTATCGAGTGCCGCCGCAGTCCGTGCAGGTTCCCCGAGTGACGATGCGATCGTAGGCGAGCTTCGCTTTGCCCTTGAGCGCGTCGGCATCCTTGGACAGATAGCTGCGCCGAAAGCGAGAGAGGATCCCCTCGTAGCTCTTCATCACGGCATCGGGGTTGAGCACGTCGATCTCACCTGGTTTGGCGTCGAAGAAGATGTGGCGTTCGCGGGCGGAGTATTGCTCCACGGGCACATCGAGATCGAACAATCCGGAATCTGCGAAAACTCGGTACGGCCATTTGCCGGGTTCGAAATCCGGATGTTTGAAAGGTCCCTCGCGCAGCGACTTCGACTCGTCGACCAGTTCGTCGCGATCGACGATTTTGGCCTCGCCGAGCCCGTCGCATTCCTGGCACATACCCGCAGGGTCGTTGAAGGAGAAGGCGTTGGCGTACCCGATGGACGGCGTGACTCCCCGCGACCACAGCATGCGTAGCCAGTCGCCGATGTCGGTGATCGTGCCGACCGTGGAGCGTGGCCCACCGAAAAGCCGCTTCTGGTCGACGATGATGACCGCCGAGAGATTGGCGATGAGGTCCGCGTCGGGCCGTCCGTAAGACGGGAGGAACGTCTGCGCGAAAGCGGTGAACGTCGAGTTGATCTGCCGTTGCGCTTCGGCGGCAATGGTGTCGAACACGAGGGAGGACTTGCCCGATCCGGAAACTCCCGCGAAGACTACGAGCTTTCGCTTCGGAAGGTCCAGATCGACCTCGCGGAGATTGTTCTCGCGTGCTCCGCGCACAAGGATGGTGGACAGCGGGTCGGCCGAGGTTGTGATGGGAGTGTCACCTTTCGCGGAGCCGGATGGTCTCGCACTCGAAGCGTGCAGCTCGCCACCCTACCGTACGCTGTACGGTTGCGGCTAGTGCGACGCTCCCGGGCTTAGCGGTTGTTCAGCCGCCGGCCTCTCGTTGACGCCGCTCGCGCTCGGTGCGGCGCTGACTCTCGGCTCTCTCGCGGCACTGGCGCAGAAACTCTTCATCTGCTTCCTGGTCTTGCGCGAGTTGACGACCCGGGCGGGTTTCGTACTCCGGGAACGCGGACGAGCTCTGACGCCGCCCGGCACTTCCGCCGCCGGATCCGCCCCAGATGCCGCCGCCACTGGGTCGCCCCGCCACCAGCCACACCAAGGACCCTGCCAACGGCACGAATATCACCAACAACAACCACGCCAACTTGGGTAAGTAGCGCACCCCACCGTCATCTGCAGTGACCACGTCGATGAGGCAGAACACCCACAGCAGCGTCACCATCAACCCTAGATACGGCACCCCGATACCCTCCTGCATCCAAGACCGTGCGGTCTTTTATCGAAGGGATCGTAACAATCACCTTCTAATATTGTCCCCACCTGGAGGTGATCACTTCAGGTGCCCAACGACGTTCGAGGCGAGGCTGACAATCACCAGCCGCAAGTGTGGCTTCGGCGGGATGGCCACCTCGTCCGTCGCGGACACTCCGGCCGCTGATTGAGACACGTTCATCTGCGAAAGAGTCGCTATTTAGAGGAATGTCGGCGGAGCCGTCCACCCAGCGGGCCGACTACCGACGGAAGGAACTCTGTGACAGAACAATCGGATGCAGTGTGGATCGGCATCGACATCGGCAAAACCGCCCACCACGCCGCTGCGATCGACAACACCGGGCGGCAACTGTGGTCGATCCGCGTCCACAACGACCAACACAGCATCGAACAACTCCTCACCAAAGCCCAGGCCACGGGGGATACATCACCACCTACGCTGCGGTGGGCGGTGGACCTGACATCACCGGAATCTGCACTGCTGCTCGCCGTCCTCACCGCCGCCGAACAGACCGTGACCTACATACCCGGACGCGTCGTCAACCGGATGACCGGCGCCTTCCCCGGGGAAGGCAAAACCGACGCCAAAGACGCCGTGATCATCGCCGAAACCGCACGCCTACGCCGGGACCTGTCCACCATCACGACACCGGACGACGTCGTCACCGAGCTCGGCTTGCTAACCGGCTACCGGGCGGACCTGATGGGGGAGTGGGTCTCCCGCATCAATCGACTCCGGGCGTTGCTGCTGCGGATATTCCCGGAACTGGAAGGCGCTTTCGACTACACCACCCGCACCGGACTGTCCCTGCTCACCCGCTACTGCACACCGGCCGCAATCCGCGATGCAGGAGTCGACGAACTCAGCACGCACCTGCGCGCCGCCGGGGTCCGTCGCCCCACCATCCCCGGCATGGTCACCAAGGCCATCGCCGTCGCAGAGGCGCAAACCGTTGCCGTGCACGCGGAATCGACGACCGAACAACTCGTCACCCGCCTCGCCCAGCAACTCCTCGATCTCGATCACGAGATCAAAGCCCTCGACAAACAGATCACCGAACGCTTCCGCAGCCACCATCAGGCCCATATCATCGAAAGTGTCCCTGGTATCGGTGCCCGCCTGGGAGCGGAATTCCTGGCCATCACTGCCGGCGATCTCGCCGCGTTCGGCACCGCTGCCAAACTTGCCGCCTACGCCGGGCTCGCACCCGTCCCCAACGACTCAGGTACCCGCACCGGAGTCCTGCACCGCCCCAAGCGCTACCACCGCCGACTGCGGCATGTCTTCTTCATGGCCGCATTCAGCAGCGCACAACGAGAAGGGCCGTCCAGAGAGTTCTACCAGCGCAAACGCGCAGAACACCAACGCCACGTCCAAGCTAATATTGCCCTCGCTCGCAGGCTAGTCGACGTGCTCTGGGCTCTGCTCCGAGACCAGCGCGAGTGGCAGCCTACGGGCCCCACCACCGTGGCGGCGTAGACGCCGACAATCTGGATCCAGCAGCTCGCTAGTACACGTCGGGCTGGTGGTGTTTCTCCGCGTTGTCTTGAGGTGGCACCCGTCTTACAAACATCGCACGTTTCGAATACTGCACATCCGCCAGCCAATGTGGGAGACCCTAAATGGATGCAACATAAAACTCTGCTTCATGCCAGTGAAGAATTGTCGAAAACGTTCCGGCCCTACGGTTGAGTTCGCAGATTGCCGTTGTGCAGCACAGTCACTATCAGACTCGGTAAGCCGTTGACCAGCAGTAGAACTGCTACTACTACGCCCATGGCCAACCACGGCTCGGTCAGCCACAAACGATCGCCCAGCTGAAGCGCACCGACAATACTTAGTATCCATCCCCCAGCCTGGGCACGTCGGGCTCTTAGGCCAGGTCTGACCGGATTCGAACCGTTAACGGTTGGCAGCCTGCGGCCGTCGTTCTCGCGAGACGCGATTCGAGCTGCCACGACGTGGAGCAGAACAGCGAGCGTAATGGCACACACTGCAAGCAACATGTATCCGCCACCCTCTTTCGTTCCGGTTCCTGTTATCGAGTCTCCCAGGCCAAGTAGCAATACGCCAGCGACCATAAGCAAAGGAATACGGCACGTTTCGATTACTGCACATCCGCCGGTCGAGTGAGCATCAATCGAGAAGATGCGAGAGAGCGCCGAAGAAATCGTGACGTTCGAAAGCATGCCGCGCCGGGAGCGCTTCAGTGGATAGGCTGCGGCCATGACTCCTTGGATCGAGGTCCTGACCGCCCTGACCGAGGGACCTGAGCTCTCAATTCGCGGGACGGTGCGGGAGATGCGAGCCGAGGGGTCGCCCGAGTCGTTCCGTCAAGGTTTCGCTTACAGTGGCCCGAGTCCGATGCTGGTCACAGTTGGACACGGGTGCCGGGTGTGGCGTGAGAGCAATCGAATACGCATCGAAGACGTGGACGGCAACCCGATCTACATCAGCGATGGCACGCAGGCGTGGGACTTCTCCGGGCGTTTGGACCGGCCTCGAGTCGGCTCTCCCGATCGGGTGATCTACCTCGGACGTAGCCAGTTCTTGTTGAAGCGCCGAAGCGCGGCTGAGTGGGCCGGCAACGAGTTCGCTCAACCCGTTGGCCCAGTCGAAACTGCCACGTTCGCCGGTCGCCCTTGCTGGTCGGCGCGGCTAGCACCGCCAGAGGGGAAGCCCTATCCACTCCGAATCTGGGTCGACATCGAGTCCGGTCATATGCTGGGCAACCGTGTCGAAGAGGTTGGGTATGGCGAGGAATTCGTCGACCTGTGTGTCGGTGAACCTATGGATGACGACTTGTTCGTCTGGACCGGACCGACGTACACATCCGAGGAGATCCAACAGCTGTACCGCGAGGAGCGTCTCGCTGAACAACGGCAGCAAGCGCAGTGGTTCGCCGACAACGTGACCTCAGCTCCTATGACGATCCGGGCACCTATCAACTTCAAGCCCGAGCAGGTTCGCGACATCGAATCTGGCGGGTTCGATGCTTCCAACGACAAGACGATGGTTTCACGGCGTCCACGCAACGCTGAGGGCTGGGCGCCGAGGTGGGGTGTCCTGCACTACGTGTGGTCCACCCCGCAGTGGGATTGGGCGGCGGGTGCAATTGACGTTGATCTCGACGACATAGCAGTCCGAGAGCTTCAACGGGATCTACATCCAGAGGACCCGGTCGACCGTAGTCGTAGAATCGACCCGCCGGGGAGAGGTCGCGTCGGTTGACGGCGTGAATGCTGTTCAGAGCCCGGGATCTCGAAAACGAACAATAGGACCATACTCGTCTGGTGCGCGTCATCCCGGGACTCACTTCGGCGGAAGGGACTCTGTGACAGCGGAATCGGCATCGCCAAAGCCGCTCATCACGCCGCCGCGATCGACAACACCGGCCGACAACTCTGGTCGTTCCGCGTCTGCAACGACCAACACAACATCGAACGCCTCCTCGCCAAGGCGCGCGCGACCGGAGACTCTCCGACGATCGGGTGGGCGGTCGATCTGACCTCACCCGAATCTGCGCTGCTTCTTGCTGTGCTCATCGCTGCCGGTCAGACGGTCACATACGTCCCGGGCCGGGAATACCATGCAACTGTTCGTCGCAACGCCACTCGTGATCGGTTGATTCTCGAATGAGGTCGTGATGCGAAGCCTGGTCCCGGTAAACGGAGTGGTGTTGACTGGATAGATGAGTGATGTGAGCGAATCGGACGACGACGAGGTTACGTACAGCGGCGTCTACGAACCACTCCCGGACTGGCTCGACGTTTCAGATCTTGTCCCTGGTCAGTACGTTGCATACGCGGGGCCGGATGAATCCAGAGGAATCTACAACCCCGACAGCCCCATAAAGGTCCTCAGACGCGGTCATCCAGGGAAAATCTACGATGCGACGCCGCAACACGTCAGAGTCGAGTGGGTTGGCCTCGAAGATGAGCCAGCTAGTTTCGCGGACGGGTTTTGTTGCGGTCCCTTGCAGCATGGGGCCAAGACCGACGCAGGAGTTCCTGGTCTGATCAAGATCTCGCGAGACAATTACGCGGAGCTGGCTGCCGTCTCTACCGCAGGTCCGCCAACACCGCAGCAGCCCTCTTAACCCATAGACGGTGTCGGTTGCGTTCCCGCATTGAGATCCCGGGTCGGGCATCCTCGCGCTAGGACATGCCGAATTCCACGGTTGTAATTCTGCAGATCATCAATTTGTCAAGTATCGACACGTCTTGATTTGTTGCGTGATCAAGGGATTTGAGTAACACTCTCCCCAACAGTCTCAGGGGTAACACCAGTAACACCAATGAAGTGCACACCAACGAGTGGGAGCGTTTATGCGCGCACGTAGTCGGCAGATCGCGGTGGGGGCAGTGATGACCCTGCTGGCCAGTGGGCTCAGCATTCTCTCCTCACCTATCGCGACCGCCGAACCGTGTGGTGGCGCGGGCGGTTCAGGATCTTCACCGCTATTCGGCTCTTCGGGCAGTTCGCGCGGCGGACCGGGCAAAGAGCCCGCAGGCCCTCAAGGTCCACTGCCGGCGATCTCGGGGAACACCTCCTCCGTAGCGTGGGTGACCGGCCCGGTCAGCGCCAACAACACCTACGAACGATTCGGCATCTCCGGGACAGACCTCGGCATCAGCTGGGACAACGGCGCTGGGCAGACATTGATGGCCTTCGGTGACACGTTCGGCAACTGCTCGCTGCCAGGATCGGAGTGGCGCAGCAACATACTGATGCGGTCCAACGACACGAACCTGTCCGACGGCATCACCATCACCGACGGAGTACCACTCGACACGAGTTCCGGTGCCGTCGTCGAGCCCGGCGCGCCAAGATTTGCAAGTGAGGTCGTGCCGAGCCTCGGAGTGGCAGGCGTCGAGGACACGGTCATTCCCACCGCGGCCATCTCCATCGAGGGCGTGCAGTACATGAACTACATGTCGGTGCGGGAATGGGGTGCACCGGGACGGTGGGTCACCAACTTCTCGGCGATCGCGACCTCCACCGACAACGGGCAGACCTGGACGACGTCACTGCCCACCATTCGAGCCAATGCGGGCGTCACGGTGCCGGGACTTGCGCAGGTCGAGGAGAGCAACGGCAAGTATCAGATGAATGCGTACGCGAAGGGCCAGGATGGGTACATCTACCAATTCGGTACGCCCAACGGACGTTTCGGCGCAGCCTTCGTGGCACGCGTGATGCCCGACAAAATTTTGAATCTTGGTGCATACGAATATTCGACACAGGATCCGGCCAAGCCGTGGTCGAAGAATGTCGCTGACTCCGTTTCCACCGTCAAAGAGCCGGTCAGTGAGATGTCCGTTGCGTGGAACGATCACTTGCAGCGGTACGTGATGATGTACGGCAACGAAATCGATCGAACTCTGTTGGCGCGCACCGCCGAGAAGCCCGAAGGTCCGTGGAGCGCACCGACCACTTTGCTGGACTCGCGGCAGACGGCAGGCGGCATCTACGCACCCTTCATTCATCCAGTAACGAGCGGCAACAAGCTCTACTTCACGGCCTCGAGATGGTCGGACTACAACGTACTGTTGCTCGAGACCAACCTCGATGCACTCGCTCGCTGACAGTCCTTAGCTAACGAGCCCAACGAATTCGAATTGGTCCCTTTGCCGTCGACGGGTCCACCACCGAGCCCTTCTGAGTGATCTCCACCTCGCCGGCGTCGACCATTCGTCTGGCGGCTTTCCGCACCGGTTCCATCAGATCCCGCCAGTCGTTGTCGGACATCGCCCGGGCAACATCGGACGGACAGATCGTCGCATCCCGCGCCCGCGCGTCGAGCAGCTCTCTGATCTTCTGCTCGATCCGAAGGTCGGTGCCGCTCACCTTGGACTTTCGGCAAGCGGCGCTGCAGTATTCGACGTCATCGAAGTTGTTCGCCCACTTCTTGCGCCACTCGATGCGCCGCCCGCAGGACATGCAAGTCTTGTCCTCGGGTGAGGGCTGCGCGCGCTTCTTGTGGGCCACCTCATCCACTGTAGGTCGGCCGCGCGCCGGCTAGTGGACGAACGTTGCAGCGACGTCGACTACAGCCGCACGATCCTTGGCGACCAGACCGATTCGGGTGCGACGGTCGACGATGTCGGAAACATCGAGTGCACCCTCGTGCCGAACCGCGAACTCGAACTCGGCGCGGGTGACGTCGATCCCGTCGGCAACCCGCTCGAGTGGACGTTCGCACGTTGCATTTTCGATGACTGTCGAGGCCTCGCCTCCGTACCGTGCGACTGCGGATGTTGGCACACTGTCCCGCGGGGGAGCGAGTGGCGTCGCCGGATTTCCGGGAGCACCTACCAGTGGCAACGAACGAGTCCGGCACGGCGCGAGCTCGAGACCCCGCGCACGCCCGGCGCGGTCGAGGACGTCCTGCGCCATATGTCGGAACTCGGTGAGCTTCCCGCCGACCACGCTGAAGACGCCGTTCGGGGACTCGATCACCGCATGATTGCGAGACACATCCGAAGTTCGACCCTCACCGGCATCGATCAACGGCCGCAGGCCTGCGAAACTTCCCAGCACGTCCTCGCGGGTGACTGCGGTGCCGAGTGCGGTGTTCACAGTAGCGAGCAGAAAGTCGATCTCCCCGTCCGTCGCTGTCGGTTCATCGGGAATCGGGCCTGGGGCCTCTTCGTCGGTGAGGCCCAGGTAAACCCGGCCCAACTGCTCCGGCATGGCGAAGATGAATCGGTTCGTTTCGCCGGGTATCGGGACCGTCAGTGCTGCGGTCGGGTACCCGAATGCCTTCGCGTCGAACACCAGATGTGTTCCGCGACTGGGGCGTAGACGGATCGAGGTGTCGACCTCGCTAGCCCATACGCCGGTCGCGTTGATGACGAGACGAGCCGCAAGATCGAAGCTCTCCCCGGTCAGTTGGTCGGTCAATCGCACCGATGAACCAGTGGCCTGCGACGCAGCGACTTTGGTGAGAATTCGCGCACCGTGCTGAGCTGCTGTGCGGGCAACCGCCACGACGAGGCGGGCGTCGTCGATCAGCTGTCCATCGTATGCGAGCAGACCACCGGTAAGCCCGTCCCTTTCGATGGCAGGCACCAGCTCGATTGCCCGCGCGGTGCTCACTTTGCGCGAGCGAGGCAGCGTCGAGGACGGTGTACCTGCCGCGAATCGCAGCGCGTCTCCAGCGAGAAATCCCGTACGCACCAGCGCTTTCGATCCTGTCGACATCGATGGCAGCAGCGGCACGAGCTGTGGCATTGCCGTCACCAGATGAGGTGCATTGCGGGTCATCAGCAAGCCGCGTTCGACGGAGCTGCGTCGTGCGATCCCGAGGTTGCCGGTGGCGAGATACCGCAGTCCCCCGTGGACAAGTTTGGAGCTCCACCGGCTGGTGCCGAAAGCCAGATCGTGCTTCTCCACGAGAACCACGCTGAGTCCGCGAGATGCTGCGTCGAGCGCAACTCCGGCGCCGGTAATGCCGCCGCCGATGACGACGACGTCGACAGGATCGGAGGAGTTGCCGAGTACGGACAGGTCGTTCGTGCGCCGCGCGCGATCGAGCGATGCGGACAAAGTAATCACGAGGTGAGGTATCCGTTCAACATGTAGGCGAGTTCTGTTGCGAGTGAATCGCCGTCGAGAATCGACTCGACGAGCTGTCCTGACTGGAGGACGGACTGCACGGTGAGCAGCACCATAGCGGCCAGTTCACGGGTAATGCCGCTGCGGATGCTGCCGTGGGCCTGTCCCCGCGCTATCTCGCCTTCCAGTGCTGCGATAGCGAACTGCTGACTGGCGCCGAGTCTTCCGGTGATGTAGACCATCATGAATTCGGGTGCAGTGTGCAGCACCGACATCACCACTGCGTCGTTGCGCAGCAGGCCTGCGATGGCGACAATATTTTCCACCAACTGTTCACGCGAAGGACCGTGATCAGGAACCTGACCGATGGCTCCGGTGATTCGGTCGGTCAGAACCGCGGCCAACACAGAGTCCGTGTCCGGCCACCTTCGGTAGATCGTCGGTCGGCTCACTTCGGCACGACGGGCGATTTCGGCGAGAGTGACCCGCGCGAAGCCGTAGTCGACGACACACTGTGCCGCAGCTTCGAGCACCTGAGCCTCGACCGTATCGACGGTATCGTTACAGGTTGACAACATGTGTAACAATGTAACACATGACTACCTCGGACTCTCGTACGGGCGGACTGCCGCTACCCCCGATGAAGTGGAATGCATGGGGAAGCGCGGATGCCGCAAAGCCTCTCTCCGCAAACATCGCCACCTTGCTCGAGCAGGTGCTAGGCGTGCACAAGCTGGACGACAACGGTCCCGGTGTGGAGCAGGTACGGCTACGGCCGTCCGCAATCACCGAGACCGATCGCGCGGCACTGGCCGAGATCGTCGGCGAAGAGCACGTCGGTACGGCCGACGCCGACCGCCTGTACCGAGCGGGCGGGAAGTCCACGTTGGATCTACTGCGCCGTAAGAGCACCGACGAGCAGGATGCACCGGACGCGGTTCTAGCGCCTTCCACCGAGGACGAGATCGCTGCCGTTCTTGCCTACTGCTCGTCCGCGCGTGTGGCGGTCGTTCCCTTCGGTGGGGGCACCAGCGTCGTCGGCGGTCTCGATCCCGAACGCGGACAGTGCAACGCAGTCGTGTCCATGGATCTGCGACGCTTCGACGAACTCCACTCGCTCGACGAGGTGTCCGGAGAGGCCGTGCTCGGCGCTGGTGTGACCGGGCCGAACGCCGAAGAGATGTTGCGGAGCAAAGGCTTTTCGCTAGGGCACTTCCCGCAGAGCTTCGAGTTCGCGACCATCGGGGGATTCGCGGCGACGCGATCCTCTGGGCAGAACTCAGCTGGGTACGGCCGGTTCGACGACATGATTCTAGGTCTGCGGATGGTTAGTCCCGCCGGAGTTCTCGATGTCGGCCGGGCGCCTGCGTCGGCGGCGGGTCCCGATCTGCGTCAGCTTCTCGTCGGCTCGGAGGGCATCTTCGGGATCATCACCCAGGTTCGCGTGCGGGTGCATCCTGTTCCCGACACCACGCGGTACGAGGCTTGGTCCTTCCCTGATTTTGCAACTGGAGCTGCAGCGTTGCGCGCGGTCGAGCAGACTGACGCCGGGCCCACTGTCATTCGGCTGTCCGACGAGGCAGAAACCGGCGTCAATCTCGCCACCTCGGACAAGATCGGTGGGGAACAGGTCGCCGGTGGATGTCTGGCGATCACCCTGTTCGAAGGTACCGAGGCGCACTCTGCCAGCCGGCACGCGGAGACTCGCGACCTGCTCGAGGCTCACGGTGGAACATCTCTCGGTGAGGATATTGCGCGAGATTGGCAGCACGGTCGGTTCGGGGCGCCCTACCTGCGGGATGCGCTTCTCGACTCGGGCGCACTCTGCGAGACCCTCGAAACCGCCACGACCTGGTCCAATCTGCTTCACCTCAAGTCGACCGTCACCGAGGTCTTGACCTCCGCATTGAGTGAAACCGGTACCCCCGCTCTGGTCCTGTGCCACATCTCCCATGTGTACCGAACCGGCGCGTCGCTGTACTTCACGGTCGTCGCAGGTCAGCGTGGAGATGCCATCGCGCAGTGGCAGACAGTGAAAGCTGTTGTGTCGCAATCGATCGTGGACAACGGCGGCACCATCACTCATCATCACGCTGTCGGTGCCGACCACCGGGCATGGATGACCGAGGAGATCGGCGACCTCGGCATCGAGGTGCTGCGCGCGGTGAAGAGAACACTGGACCCCGCGAGCATTCTTAACCCGGGTAAGTTGATTCCGTGACCCACGAAGGTGAACGACGCCAGCGCGAAATTCGCCGTATCACGCTGCTGGCCAACCCCGCAGCGGGTCACGGTAATGCGCCGCACGCGGCCAGTCGCGCCGTGACTCGGTTTCAGCAGTTGGGGATCGACGTGCGTGCCATCGTCGGAATCGACAGCACCCATGCACTGGCCCTGGCGCGTGAGGCACTCGAGCTCGGTACCGACGCGTTCGTCGTCGTGGGTGGCGACGGCGTCATCTCCATCGCCTTGCAGGTGCTGGCCGGCACCGACGTTCCGCTGGGGATCATTCCAGCCGGAACCGGGAATGATCATGCCCGCGAATACCATTTGCCCACAAATGATCCCGAGGCAGCGGCAGGCATCGTTGCCGATGGTTGGACCGAACATGTCGACCTCGGTCGTATTCGCACGCAGGACGGTACCGAACGCTGGTTCGGCACCGTCATGGCGTCCGGATTCGATTCGCTCGTGAGTGATCGAACCAATCGGATGCGCTGGCCGCACGGGCGGATGCGCTACAACGTTGCCATTGTGGCCGAGTTCCTCAACTTGAAGCCGCTGCCGTTTCGTCTGGTCCTCGACGGCGCAGAAGTGATCGAACAAGACGTGACCCTGGTGGCGGTCGGCAACACCCGCTCCTACGGCGGCGGCATGCTCATCTGTCCCGATGCCGACCGAACCGATGGGCTGCTCGACATCACTGTTGTCGCATCAGGTTCGCGCGCGCGGCTGATTCGGTTCTTTCCGAGCGTATTTCGCGGTACTCACGTCGAGCGGGAAGAGGTGAGCACCTACCGAGCCCGATCCATCACCGTCGACTCGCCCGGAATCAACGCATACGCAGATGGTGAACGCGTCGGCCGGTTGCCCGCCGAAGTCGAGTCGGTACCCCGGGCGTTACACGTACTCGTGCCTCGCAGCCGCTAGAGCTACTCGGCGTCGAGGAGCTGTCGATACGCCTCGGCAACAAGATCGTTCGCGAGATCGTTGTTGTGATAGCGGGCGTACGGCGAGCCCTTCTGGTTCATCAGGCGGGTGTTGAGGCTGTACGCGAGATCGTCGAATACATCATCGGCTACCCCGAAGTCGACCTCGGCGTCGTCTGACAACAGTGCGCCGAGGTCGATCTGCCATGACCACACATCGTGGCTCTTGTATTCCCCACGCGCTGCCGTGACTACATCGTTCGCGAACTCGAGTTGAGTGTCGGAGTAGCCGGCCGGAATATCGGTATTGACGGTCATGACCAGCTCGATCGAATCGTCGTCGTCATTGGTGTATTCGGTGACGAACAACGTCTCCAGGCTGCCGCAATTCAATGTCAGAAGTCGCCGTCGGCCTTTGGCTTTCGAGGTCGAGGGTAGCGCCGTCACATTCCAGAGGTAGCGCGCAGTGTTCGCGGGATCGGAGATCGACGCGTTGATGTAGTCCGCGACTATGCTCCGAATGTCCTGGTACGCAATATGATCGGACAGCTCCCAGAAGCGTGACCGAGAGGTGGTCGTTGCGCCGTCGGTGATGGTGATGCGCTCACTGCGATCGGACGGGAACGGTGTCGGACCGGCAACTGCGTCCGACGTCTGCGCCGTTCGCGCCCTGAGCACTGTGGTCCTAGTGAGAAGCTCCTGCAACTCGGCGAGCGCACGTTCGGCATCGTCGGCGGGCCAGGACGCAAACTCGAGAAACTCGATATCGGACCACTCACGACGGTCATCGAGGAAACGTGCAGCGACGTCGAGAGATCGGCCCGCGTAGGCCTCGTTGTTCGCGAAGTGCAGTACGTACAGACCGCTGGTGAATCCCTTCGCTGCGAAGAGGGCCGAGATCGAACCCAACTCCGATACGTCGAAACGGGTGAGATCGAACGAAGGAGAGTTCATGGTTCTGATCTAACTACAGTCCGTGTCCTGGCTGTAGGTCAGATGCCCGTCGATGGAGCTGAAGCACCGACGCATCCAGGCGAGCGGTTCACAGACCTACTAAATTGCTTGGACGTCCTATAACCTTGCGTGATGAGCACCGGTACGCGCGTCAACACTGTCGATGGCATCCTGCGGCGATCGGCCGCACGGTTCCCGAACCGCCAAGCCGTAGTCTTCGACGGCCGTAGCCATACCTACCGTCATCTCGACGAGACCGTCAGTCGGGTGGCCCGGTACCTACTCTCTCTAGGACTGGTGAAGGGCGATCGCGTTGCAGCCTACGGAGTCAACTCGGACGCGTATGTCGTCGGTTTCTTGGCGTGTGCAAGGGCGGGACTGATTCACGTACCGGTGAACTATGCGTTGGTAGGGGACGAGCTCGGCTACCTCATTGCTCAGTCGGGGGCGCGCGCCGCACTGGTCGATCCCGATCTCGCCGACGTCTTGCAGTCGGTTCGGCGTGAACACGATATCGATGTCGTTCTTTCCCTTGCCGACTTGATGGATCTGGCGTTCGACGAAGATGCGTCCGAACTCGACTCGGCTGTCGAATCCGGCGATCTCGCACAGCTCCTCTACACCTCTGGAACGACGTCGAAGCCCAAGGGCGCCATGATGTCTCATGGCGCGCTCGTCGCCGAGTACGTGTCCTCGGTGATTGCTCTCGGTCTCGGCCGAGACGACAATCCGCTCGTGGTGATGCCGCTCTACCACTCGGCGGGAATGCATGTATTCACGCTGCCGTACCTGTCGGTCGGCGCAACGATACATCTGATGAGTAAGCCCGTCGTGCCGGAAATCTTGCGGAGGATCGAAGCTGATCGGATCGGCTCGTTGTTCTTGGCGCCCACGGTATGGGTCCCGCTCGCCAATCATCCAGATCTCGAGACCCGTGACCTGTCCACCTTGACCAAAGCGCAATACGGGGCGTCGATCATGCCGGTGACGGTCCTCAATCGATTACGCGCGAAGTACCCGAACATCGAGTTCTACAACTGCTTCGGTCAGTCCGAAATCGGGCCGCTGGCAACGGTATTGCAACCCGGGGAGCACGAGGACCGGCCGGCTTCCTGTGGGAGGGCCGTGTTCTTCGTCGAGACTCGTGTCGTCGACGCCGAAGGTAACGACGTTCCCGACGGCGAACCAGGCGAGGTGCTGTATCGATCGCCGCAGCTGTGCGACGGCTACTGGGACAACCCGGATGCGACGGCAGATGCATTCCGCGACGGGTGGTTTCACTCCGGGGACCTGGTGACGCGCGACTCGGAGGGCTTCATCACCGTCGTCGATCGCATCAAAGACGTCATCAACACCGGCGGTATCCTCGTCGCGTCGCGCGAAGTCGAGGACGCGATCTACACGCACCCAGCCGTCGCCGAGGTCGCCGTCATCGGTACCCCCGACGACAAGTGGATCGAGGCTGTCACCGCTGTCGTCGTGCTCAAGGACGGCTACGACGCCACCGCCGATGCACTCATCGCCCATGTAAAAGGATCGATCGCGCCGTTCAAGGTTCCCAAGAACGTGGTGTTCGTCGACGAGTTGCCGCGCAACCAAAGTGGCAAGTTGCTCAAGCGCGAACTGAGGTCGCCGGCGAAGTGACGATCGATACGTAACGCGACCGACGCGGCGGTCGATATCTCTCCCGACACGAATCATCTACTTCGGGGGAGCCATGAACAAACGCACAGGTATTACCGGTGGAACTTCGCGAGTTGGCAGGGCCATCGCCGTTGCGTTCGCGGCATTGGCGGTCATGTTCGTGGTGACACCGTCTGCGGGGGCTCAGCCGGGTGTCGGTTCGACCAACTTCTCGTCACCCGTTCTCGGACTCAATATTCAGAGTGACGGCTATGTGGGCGGCGAAAGCCTCTTCGTCAATTCGACAATCGTCGCGCACACCGATCCGAGCCGGCCGGGTACGACGTACTTCGGTCGGAACGGAAGCCACTGCGGGTGCACCGTGAACTGGCGCAATCTCGACACCGGCGCCACCGGGGCGTGGCGGATGCCGCCGGTGGCGGAAATTGTACCGTGGCAGCAGACCGGTGTCGGGCGTATCGAAGCGACTGCCCGAATTGATGGCAACTTCAGCCTGACGATCATCACCGGCCGCGGATCCTGGGTCGTTCCCTGACTCAGAGAATTCGTAAAGGGGCAGTGGGATAGCTACTTTCGTCCTGCTGCCCACTTCATGCCCCACCCGTACTTCTTGTCCAGTGCGCAATGATGTTTCACCTCGCCCTCCACATCTATGAGTAAGCCCGTCGCGCCGGAAATCCTCATCCCCGACGGCAAGTGGATCGAGGCTACGGTTTGTAACGCGACAAATGCGGCGGTCGATATCTCTCCCGACACGAATCTTCTACTTCGGGGGAGCCATGAACAAACGCACAGGTATTACCGGTGGAACGTCGATGATCGGCAGGTTCATTGGAATTGCGTTCGCGGCTTTGGCAGTGATGTTCGTGGTGACACCGTCTGCGGGGGCTCAGCCGAGTGCCGGTTCGACGAATTTCTCGTCACCCGTTCTCGGTCTCAACATTCAAAGTGACGGCTATGCGGGCAGCGAAAACCCTCTCGTCTACTCGACAATCGTCGCGCACACCGATGCCAGCCAGCCGGGCAAGACGATCTTTCTTCACAACGGCAGCCATTGCGGTTGCACCGTGAACTGGCGCAACCTCGACACCGGCGCCACCGGGTCGTGGTCGATGCCGGCTGGGGTGGCGGAATGGGATCCGTGGAAGCCGACCGGTGTCGGGCGGATCGAAGCGACTGCCCGAATCGATGGCAACTTCAGCCTGACGATCATCACCGGCCGCGGATCCTGGGTCGTTCCCTGACTCAGAGAATTCGTAAAGGGGCAGTGGGATAGCTACTTTCGTCCTGCTGCCCACTTCATGCCCCACCCGTACTTCTTGTCCAGGTCCGACTGGCTGCCCTCGATGTACTCGACCTCGCGGGTGACGGTAATGCCCTGCTTGGTGTTCTCCAGTAGAGCGATCGAGCAGATGCGGGCTGAGTTGTTGTCGGAGTCGAGCCGAACCTCTACCTGGGGTCCGGTAGTGGGGAAGAGGGTGACGACGCCGTCTACTGCGGCCCAGTTGGGTGCGCCGTCGTAGATCATGGCGAAAATCAGTATCCGCTTGAAGTTCTCCGGCCGCGCGAGGTTGATATGCATGTTCTCGCCGCCAGCCACCGTGCCTGAGCGGTCATCGCCGTCGAGCGCGATGTAGGGAGCTGTCTCGAGGGAACCGAAGCTTTTTCCGAGTGCTTGGATGACACCCTTGGTGCCGTCGGCCAGCTCGTACAAGCATCCGAGGTCGAGGTCGACTCCGCCACTGCCGTACGAGGCGGCAGCGAGCTTGGCGAGGAAACCCTTCTTCTTCGGCTGCGGTGCTGCCGCGCCGGTCGACCAGTTGAGATTGACGCGCATCGCGCCTTGTTTTTCGCCGGACTTCGTCAGGCTGATCGTGGGTGCGGCCTTGGACAAGGTCACCTTGCTCAGGCTCACTGCCGCCGCGGGCGGCGTTGTGGGCTTGCGGGTGTAGTCGATGGCCATGGATAGATCCCTTTCACGCTGCGTCGTGCCTGTCCGGTTTGCGTATTTCCACCCAGACTAGTCGCGTATTGGATCATCTTGCGACCGGGAGTGCGCAGGAAACGCCCGCGATTGTCGTCCCGATGCAGTGGTCCGGTGGCCGGGACCATCGACGACGAAGCGCAGCGCAGCCCGCATCGATTCTTCGGCTCGACGCCATGCTTCGGCTTTACGGCGGAGCACTGAATCGGCACTGCCCTCCGCGATGGCATTATCCGCACGTTGGACCCAGCTGAAGTGCTCGCTCCCGCATGCCCGTAGAAGTTCCAGGATGGCGAGTCGATCATGCCCGCAGACCGAGGCCACGTGGCGCGAGTCCGGCACCGTGCCCGGTAGGTCCGAATAGATCAGCGACCGCAGCTCGTCGGGCAGGATCGTCTCATCGATGGACCGCTGTAGCTGGGCTGCCAACGCGTCGCCACACTCGGTGATGAAACGAACGAACATTCCGAGACCACGCCCGAGGTGCTCTTCGGCCAATGGTGAGCAGTCGATTCTCGTAGTCGCGACCACTGTGTCGTCGGTGAATCGGAAATTGATGTCGGGCCAGGAGGGTGCGAGGCGCTGAGTACTCGACACTGCTGCTCGGCACTGCGGATCGACGTCGAAGGCAATGAACAGCTCCACGACGGGTTCGGCTTCCAACACTCGTAAATAGGCAGTCCCGCAGTCGAATGGGAAAGCGATGTTTCCGTCCACGTCCTTGGTCGGCTCGGCGAACATGATCGAGTCGAGTATCGCGTCGACCTGTGACGAAAGTTGTTCGTAGGGACTCGGCGCATCCCAGCCTTCCAAGGCGGACTCGGTGTCGAAAACTGAGGACGGCGGACTGCCGTCGGCCCAGGCAGCGAGAAGAGATGGATGCTTGACGCCGCGGATCTCGCGCAACAGGGTGGTGATAGCGGCCGATGCAAATTCGGTGTCCTCGGCTGCGGCAAGGACGTACAAGTCGAGTGAGTGGTGCGCGGAGAGGGAGCCGCTGTCGACTCCGTCCCACCCTGCGTGCGCCAACATGATGCGATCTTCAGTCGTCATTACTCGAACGATCGCGTGCTGAATCGTCACGTCGACGCGAACGGACCCATCCATACGTCCGGTGACCGTCAGGAACAGGTCGTTCTCGCTCAACCTGTCGCGTGTGGTCGTGGTGCAGATCGAAAGTGTGTCGCCGCATCGCATCGCGGCAAAGTAGCAACCTAGGCGAACAGTGAATCGGATCCATGCCGCGTCGAGTCCGGAATCGAAATCAAGTTCCTCGGACACGAGGTACCTCCTTGATCGCACGCGGATCCGTGGATGTAGATGGTTACCGCCATCGGGAGGTGCCCGATGTGGGTTCGTTTTTGCCTTGCGAATTCACCTTAGTAGTGTGCTCCGACATTGCAGACCGTCGAACTAATCGAATCATGCGCGATGGCAGCCGCGAAATGCATCGGAAGCGAAAAATCCGGCGCTGCAATCTAATTGGTCATGTCATTCAATTGAATGACATGACTTTCGGGGACGGTTCTACTGCGGCGTGTCGAACACTGATGTGTGCCTGCCAACGCGAAAGGCCGTGCCGGAAATGAATTCCGGCACGGCCCGTCAGATCGAAAGTTTACTTCTTGGAGACACGAACCAGCTTCTTGTTCACGAACTCGTCCATGCCCCACGGGCCCAGTTCGCGGCCGACGCCAGAGCGCTTGACTCCACCGAACGGTAGGCCGGGGAGCGTGGTGCCATGCTCGTTGACGAAGGCCATTCCCACGTCGAGTTGGTTTGCCACTGTCCGCGCGTTGTCGAGGTCGGTGCTCCACACCGAGCCACTCAACCCATATGCGGACGAGTTGGCCAACTCGATCGCTTCCTCGGCATCCTTCACCTTGTAGATCACCCCTGCCGGACCGAACAGCTCTTCGCTGTACGCGCGCATATCCGGGGTGACATCGGTCAACAGTGTCGGCTCGACGTACGCGCCTGGTCCGTCGATTTTCTTACCGCCGGTGAGCAATGTTGCTCCCTTGGCGACGGCATCCTCGATCTGCTCGATGAGTGTGTCTGCAGCCGTTTGCGAGGACAACGGTCCGAGGACAGTGTTCTCATCCAGCGGATCACCTGTGGTGGTTTCGCCGAAAGACGCGGTCAGCTTGGTGACGAACTCGTCGAAGTACTGCTCGGTGACGATGAGACGCTTGGCGGAGTTGCACGCCTGACCGGCGTTGGACAGCCGCGCACGCGTTGCCGATTGGACGGTGGCATCCATGTCGTCAGTGTCGAGGAGGATGAATGCATCCGAACCTCCCAGTTCCAGCACGACCTTCTTGAGGTTACGTCCGGCTGTCTCGCCCACCGAAGTGCCGGCGCGCTCGCTACCGGTGAGTGATACGCCCTGGACCCGCGGATCGGCAATCATGTCTGCGATCTGCTCGTTGCTCGCGAAGATGTTGATGTACGCATCTGCGGGCAGACCCGCCTGCTGGAAGATTTCTTCCATGAGCAGAGCCGACTGCGGACAGTTCGGCGCGTGCTTGAGCAGGATCGTGTTACCGAGCATCAGATTCGGGCCGGCGAAACGAGCAACTTGGTAATACGGGAAGTTCCACGGCATGACGCCGATGAGCGCACCGATCGGCTTGCGCTGAAGCACGGACTCCTCGGCCCCGGGGACGTCGAGTTTCTCGTCCTCGAGCAACTTCGGGCCGTTGTCGGCGTAGTACTGGTAGATGGCCGAGGACAACTGAACCTCGCCCTTCGCTTGGGCGAGCGGCTTGCCCATCTCGACGGCGATGCTTCGAGCCAACTCGTCGGCTCGTTCGACATAGAGGTCGGCAACTTTGTGCAGGATCTCTGCACGATGCTTCGGCGACGTCTTGCTCCACGTCAGGTAGCCGGAGTGTGCAGCGGCGAGCACACGCTCGACACCGGCAGTGTCGAGGGTCTCGAATTCCTTCACGGTTGTGCCGTTGGCAGGATTGACAGTTTTGTAGGTTGTCATTTCTGTTTCAACAGGATGAGGGTGCCTCGTTGTTCCAATTCGAGCGCATCAATTGCCGCACAGCTGGTCGGTAGGGGTGATCGGGACGTGAAGTTTCACAGGGAACGCACCCGGTTGATCCCACTGAGAGTGCCCTGTAGGTACTCGCCCCTCGAAGTGATGAGTCCTGACGTCTGCAGTGTGTCGTTTGCTATCGAGCCCGGCAACTGCGCAGTGGCCAGCACCGAACCGGTATTCGGATCGATCACCGTGTACTCGAATCCGTCCAAAGCCGAGGTAGCGGCGGAGGACAGGGGAAGCTCCTGACGGACCACGGTGTACAGGTGTCCGTCCGCTGTGGAGAGGCGCGGCACGGCGGCGCTACGCACCTTGTTGTCCCACACTGTGTGGCAGTCGGAGCCGTCGAGGTCGACCCTGGTCATCCCTCCGGCGAAGGGTGCCGTGGCCGGCATCGCGGGGCCTGCGTCCTCGGGCACCCTGGGGTACGGGTATCCATATGTGCTCGCCACGAATACCGAGTTACCGACGCCGATCGGTGAGTTCTCGCTAGCAGGGCCTCCGGTGGTGAGGACGGGTTGCGAGCACACGAGTTCTCCGGTCGAAGCGCGATATACCTGCAGCGCTACCTGAGCGTCGGCATTGTCGACGATGGTCAGGTAGTCGGCTCCGGTGGTCGGGCCGAAGTAGGTCGGTGTGGAGCCGGTACCCCAGCTCAGTTGGCCGGGCTTGCGAGCGCTGCCGCGATCGTAGGAGGCACGCCAATCGATCTTCGGAGAGCCGTCGTCTGCGCTGAGTTGGTAGAGCGCGTGGGTGGTGGCTACCGCAACCCCGCTGGTGGAGCTGGAGATGCTGTTTGCGACGTGCTCGCCCGGGGGGAGCTGCAGGCTTCGAACGGTGCCGGCGTCGCCCACGATCCCGACTCGGCCGTCGCCGGTGGCGAACCAAATGTTGCCCTGCCAATCCGGTACGAGCCCGGTAACGTTGTCGCCGTTGGGGATTGCCGCGGTCAAGTCGACGGACTGATCGATGGTCAGCGTCCATGCGCCCAGTGGCGTCCGGTGGTGCCCCACTCGGACGAGCATGCGGTCACCGCCCACAGCGACGAGTCGATCGGCGTTGTCCAGGAAGGCATATACGCCCCCGAGGAGGCTGCCCTTCGGAAGTGCGAGGTTCGCGACCGAGGCCGCTACACCGCTGCCGAGCACCGAGGTGTCGATCAGGTGCACGATCGGTGTCTGGTCGAGGATTGCGGTGCACAGAGCGAGCACCATCCCGTCGGAACCTTCCAACAGGGTTGGGCAGGCGGCAGCCAACGGCAGCGAGTCCACTGTGAGTGGTCCGCTGGGACCGGCGAGATGTGTCGCGTCGGATGAGCCGGCATCGCCATGCATCGTGGATGTGCCGACGGGCCCGAGGAATGGGTTGGCAGGGGCGAGGGGACCCCAAGTGGTCTGCGCCGAAGCGACACCGCCACCGACGGTGGCTATCAGGACGAAGGTGAGTGCGAAAAGGAACAGAGCCTGATGGGACTGCCGGTTCACGATTGCTCCCTCGATGCGATGCGATGCGGTCAGAACGGTGCCAGCAAGGCCGGCACCACGAACTGTTCGATCATGGCGCGCTCGTCGGCCTCGTCGGCGCCGGGGACGGTGAGCAGCGAAACGATCACCCGAACCAGCCACCGGGCGCGCCGGGAAAGCTCCTGCTGGTCAATGGTTCCGGCGTCGGCGAGCAATTCTGCGCCCAGCACCTCGATAACCTCCGAGGTGTTGGCGATTTCGGAGGCGATGGCTGCATCGCCGAGTCCGAACCAGGCGGCCAGGATCGGTGTCGCGCGTACCTCTCTTAACGCACCGAGTGTTGCCTCGACGACGCGTCGTCGAGGGTCGTCGATATCGGCGACCTGCTCCGCCAGCTGCTCGCCGAGCCGTCGGGCCTCCCGGTGTACGAACGCCAGGTGCAGTGCTCGACGGTTCTCGAAGTACCGGTACAGCGTTGCCCGCGAACATCCTGCCGCCTTGGCGATCTCGGCCATGCCGGTGGTCGCCACGCCGCGCACCACGAAAAGCTCCGCGGCAGCGTCCAGGATTCGTTCTGCCGCGATCTCGGTGCGCTCGTCACGCAGCCAGGGTGAGGTCGCTGCGTCTGTGCCTGCCATCAGTGGACCGCGAACGGTACGTGGGTGGGCCGACGCACGTAGTTGCCGGGCGCGTACTCCACGGCGTCGATGTCTACGGTGAAGTCCGGATATCTCAGCAGTAGTTCCTCGAGCGCGACGCGAGCCTGCATTCGGGCGGCGGCTGCGCCGAGGCAGTGGTGGGCTCCGTGGCTGAAGGTCAAAATCTGGCGTGGAGCACGCAGCACGTCGAACTCCTCCGCGTCGGGGCCGTAGACACGCGAGTCGCGATTGGCGGACCCATAGACCAGCAGAACCTTGCGTCCCGCTGGGATGGTGACGCCCTCGATGGTGACGTCACGGGTGGTGGTGCGGGCCAGGCCCTGCACCGGTGAGGTCAGGCGCAGCAGTTCCTCGACGGCGTCAGGAATCCGCGACGGGTCCTCGATCAGCAGCGCACGCTGGTCGAGTCGCTGGGTCAGCAGTTGCACAGCGCCGCCGAGCATCCCGGTTGTGGTGTCGTTGCCGCCGGTGACCATGGTGAAGGCGAAGCCGAGAATGGACAGCAGTCCGGAGATGTCTCCGTCTGCGCCGACCCCCGCGCTGACCAGGTGCGAGATGGTGTCGTCACCGGCTTTTCCGGCTGCGACCTCTGCTCGACGGCGTTCGATCAAGCCACCGAAGTAACCCATCAGGTCACCCACGGCGGCCGCTGCGTCGAGGGTGTCACCGGTTGCCGTAGCCGCCACGATCGAGTCGGTCCAGCCGTCGAATCTGTCACGGTCCTCGGCCGGGACGCCCAGGTAGTGCGCGACGACCATGCTCGGCAGAGGTTTGAACAGCGCCGTGACGATGTCTCCGCTGCCGGCGGAGCGTAATCCTTCCAGTCGCTCGATGACGAACTCGCGGACTGCCGGCTCGACGGAGTTGACCTGCCGGGGGGTGAAACCGCGGGCGACGAGACGCCGAAACTCGGTGTGCTGCGGTGGGTCCTGCATCACCATCGGAGGGTTGTCGCGCATGCCGATCTTGTCCAGCTCGCCGTACTGGGTGGTCAGACCCTCCGCGGAGGAGAAGCTCTCGTGATCGCGGGCTGCGGCGTACACATCGGCGTGGCGGGTGAGTACCCAGTAGTCGTTTTCGGGCGATCCCGTCGGCACAACATGGTGCACGGGATCGTGATCGCGCAATGCCGAGTACATGCCGAACGGGTTGCGCCAAGTCTCGCCGGAGGGCGGTATGTATGAGGCCTTCGGGGACAATACGGTCGCCATGTATCGAGAATGAGACAAACGGACACATATGTCAATAGTAAAAACCCGCCGGTGTTCGTGTAGACCGACTACGCGAACACCGGCGGGGGAGCGGAATCAACCTACGGTCAGGGCCAATTCGTCATCTGCGACGTCGACCGACACCGAGCCACCCTCGGCAAGAACGTCGTCGAGCAGCAGGTCGGCGATACGGTCGTCGAGCGAGCGTTGGATCGACCGACGCAACGGACGTGCACCGAACTCGGGTTGATGCCCGTTCGAGGCGAGCCAATCGACGGCCGCGTCGCTGAACTTGATCTCGATACCCCGGGCAGACAGACGCTCTCGGCTCTCCTGAAGCATCAGATCGGTGATCGTATGCAGCTGTTCGGTGTCGAGCTTGCGGAAGACGACGATTTCGTCGATCCGGTTGAGGAACTCGGGCCGCATTGCTTCCCGTAGCCGTCCCATCACCCGATCGCGAATCGGCTTCTCGTCCTGAGCTCCGGTGGTGAAGCCCAGTCCGCCCGACTTGCTCGAGATGAATTCCGACCCCAAGTTGCTGGTCATGATCACCACAGTGTTGCGGAAGTTGACCGTGCGGCCCTGGCCATCGGTCAGACGGCCGTCGTCGAGCACCTGGAGCAGTGTGTCGAACACATCCGGGTGTGCCTTCTCGATCTCATCGAGAAGAATTACCGAATACGGATTGCGCCGAACCTGCTCGGTCAGCTGTCCCGCCTCGCCGTAACCGACGTATCCGGGAGGGGCCCCGACGAGTCGGCTGACGGTGTGGCGTTCGCCGAATTCGCTCATGTCCAGACGCACCATCTTCTTCTCGTCACCGAACAATGATGCGGCCAATGCCTTTGCGAGCTCGGTCTTTCCGACTCCGGTCGGACCGAGGAACAAGAAGCTGCCGACGGGTCGGTTCGGGTCGCTCATGCCGGTTCGGCTGCGGCGCACCGCACGTGAGATCGCCTTGACGGCCTCATCTTGTCCGACGACGCGCTCGTGCAATTCCGATTCGAGCAACCGCAGCCGGTCCTTTTCTGCCTGCGTCATCTGGCTCGCGGGGATACCCGTCGCACGGGAGACCACGAACGCGATATCGGTCGCCGTCACCTCGGGCACGTCTTCGTCGGATTTGGTGCCGTTCAGACGCCCCTGGAGTTTCACGGCTTCGTCGCGGATGTGCGACGCGCGTTCGTAGTCCTCGTCGGAGATCGCCTTTGCCTTCTCGACTTCCAAAGCGGCGAGCTGCTCTTCGATCGCTTCCTTGTCGATGCTCGGCGTGCTCAACTGCTTGCGCGCACCGGCTTGGTCGATCAGATCGATCGCCTTGTCCGGCAGGAACCGGTCGCCGATGTAGCGATCGGACAATTCGACGGCAGCAGTGATCGCGTCGTCGGTGTAGCGGACGCCGTGGTGTTCTTCGTAGCGGGTCCGTAGGCCGGTCAGAATCGCAACAGCGTCCTCGACGCTCGGTTCGGGAACCGTGACGGGTTGGAATCGGCGTTCCAGAGCCGGATCCTTCTCGATGTGGGTGCGGTACTCGTCGAGTGTGGTTGCACCGACGATGTGCAGCTCACCGCGAGCGAGCTTGGGCTTGAGGATGTTTCCGGCATCCATGGCACCTTCTGCGCCACCGCCTGCCCCGGCGATCGTGTGGACCTCGTCGATGAAGACGATGAGTTCGTCTTTGTGCGCGACGATTTCGTCTATCACCTTGGTGAGGCGTTCCTCGAAGTCACCGCGGTACCGAGTGCCCGCCACCATGGATGACAGGTCGAGTTGCACGATTCGCTTGCCGCTCAGGCGATCCGGGACGTCGCCGTCGACGATGCGTTGGGCAAGCCCTTCGACGACGGCTGTCTTGCCGACGCCTGCTTCGCCGACGAGAACAGGATTGTTCTTGGTACGGCGTGAGAGGATCTCGATGGTTTGTTGGATCTCGTCGGTGCGTCCGATGACGGGGTCGATCCCGCCGTCGCGAGCGCGTTGGGTGAGGTCGACGCCGTACTTGTCCAGGGTCGGGGTGTCGGAGTTCGAATCGGAAGCCACCGAGCCACCCTTGAGTGCAGTCTGCAGCCCTTCGGGTGTGATGCCCTCCGAGGCGAGCAGTCGACCGGCGATCTGCTCTAGGTCGGCTGCGAAGGACACGAAGAGATGCTCGGGGTCGATGTACGTCGAGCCCAGTGTCTGGGCAATGTGATGGGCCTCGAGGATGGCGGTCTTGAGGGTGCTGCTCAGGCCGGTGGCATTGGCAGGGGATTGAGCGCGCGACTGCGGTAGACGGAGTTCGACGGCGTCGACGACGGCGTCGGGCTGGGCACCTGCGCGCTGCATCAGGCTGCGGATGGGGTCGTTCTGCGCCATGACGTGCAGAACGTGTAGCGCATCGAGCGCAGCGTCGCCGCGACCTGCAGCGAACGTGGCTGCCTCGCCGATGAGGGACTGGGTGGACCTGCTCATCAGACGGCTGATATCGATGCGACGAGGACCTTCTGGTCCCAGGTAAGCCGGCATTGAGTTCCTCCTACAAAGGGTGAGCGTCTTCGACTCAACTAACGTGCGTAGGAGTGATTCAATTCCCGAGTGCAATTTTTTGGGTCGCCAACGCCACCTGACCGCTTGCTAAGGTCGATCGATGTCCAGCCCTCAGCGCAAGATCATCAAGCGCATCGTCGTGGTTGTAGTCGCGGCCTGTGCAGCGTTCTTGGCCTTCGACGGGCTGACGAACGGCAACTGGTATGCAGTCGCGTTCGCCGTTTTCGCAGCGGTCATGCTGCTCGACTGGCTCCGGCCGACCTCGGAAGCGGTCGAGTCCGTCGACCCGTCGATGGTGCCCGCGGATGATGTCCTCGCTGCGATCAGCGCGACGGACAGTCGGATCCCGGCCATCAAACTACTCCGCGAGCACCATCCCGGTCTCGGCCTGAAGGACGCGAAAGACCTGGTCGACGATCGACTCGGCTGATGATCGATTCGCGCTACTTTTCGCGTTTCTTCGTTCCCGGCAGAATCCCGGCGACGATCACTGCTTTGACGTAGGGCCGCACTCGGGAGATCAGCTCCTCGGCATCGGGAACGTTGTGCCAGATGGCCGAGGCCATGGCGTCGGTGCGGGCTTCGATGTGAGCATCGAGTGCAACTCCGTTATCGGTGAGCGCCTCGTTCTTCTCTGCTCGCGTGATCAGGCCTCGGGACGCGAGGCGGTCGGCGGCCGCGGACCAATCGTCGTCCGACCATTGCCGGGTGAGCTGAGTAATGCGCTTCCCGAGTACTTTGCGAGCATTCGGGTCGGGGTGGACGGCTTCATGGAAGACCACGGCTTCGGCCGGATCCAACTCGGCGTCGACGAGCGCTGCGAGGTGCCCGTCGCCCCGCCACTCGCGGATGACGGCGATGGCGTGCCAGAGCTCGAGATGTGGAACATCCGGGGCTGCAGCCGAGTGCCATGCTGCCGAGAGAGTGCGTCCGGCGAAGACTGCGGTGTCTCCGACATCGTGTAGTCGCTTCGCCAGCTCGACGAGTTCGGCATCGGTGGCCAGCGAACCGAGGGCGTCGCCGAGAACCGAGTCGAGCATCGACCACCGCCGATCCGACACCGTCTCCAAACCCGCTGCGACCGCAAGTGGCCACACCCGTTCGATCAGCGCGGGATTGAAGTTGTAGAACGCTGCCGCTACGACGCTTGCCGTTGTTTCACCCAGCGGCGCCGCCCGTGCGCCGACATACCAGGCGTGGCCGTCGAGGCCGGTGTCCTCACCGGCCGACTTCAGCTGCGGATTGAAGTACGAGGCGAGGTGGTACGGCTCGAACGTCGTGTACGCGGCGCGGGCAATCGCGGACAGCGAGTTGTCGGTGTGGCTGCTCATGGTGCTCGAACCTACCTATCCGCGAGCGAGCCCGTCACCGATCAAAGGCGCTCGATATCGCTTGGGACCCAGGTCTTGTCGAACCACGGCTCGAGGGGACCGTACAAACGAAGGATGGCGTACCAGCTTTTGCCGGGCACCGTCTCGATCCAGTTGCCCCGGCGCTCACTCGGTTGCTGGGAACCGAAGGTCAGATCGATCGAGCCGTCGCTGTTGTACGTGAGCTCATCCTTGTTCTTCTCACTGCTCCGGCTCGGAAATGGCTGGCCGGTCTGCAGCTCCGAGCGGGTCTGGGGGTCGTAGACGATCAGCGACCAGAAATCTTTGGCTGGAATGCCCGCCGGAAGCGTGAGCCGGTAGGTGTTGCTCCCGCTCAGGTACTCACCCGATGCATCGTGCTCGGAGATCGCGTATTGAGAACCGACACCGACCATCTCCAGCGCCATCGCCGGCGTATTCAGCGTCGCCTGGTAGAAGAAGAGCGTCCGTGCGTCGAAGTTGCGTCCCCCTCTGCCATCGCCGTCGAGCCACCGATAGTCGCCGCCCACGAAGCCCGTCTTCCACTTCCTATCCGCGTAGTAGTACGCGCGAGGATCCCTCGTCTTGAAGCAGATCGCGCGAGCAGTGGCATTGCCGACCGCAGCGCCGTCGCGAAGTATGCCCCGCATCCGCTCGTCGGGATCGTAGGGCAGGTCCTTGTGGATGCCGATCGAAGCGAGCAGGCCCCTGGTCTCGGGGTCGATCACCTCGATCGGCTCGCGCGTGATCACGGCTGCAAGTTCTTCGTAGAAGTCACTGTCGTTGGCGTGGATCGTGTTGAACGACTTGCCGGATATCGAGAAGAACTCCATTGTCGGCTGCTCGCCGAGAGAGGACAACGGATAGATCTTGACCCCGTCCTCGAACATCGATTTCGCCGCGTCGGTTTTGCCGTCGACCAAAAATCCGCGCAGTGCAAGCAAGTTGACGCCGCTCGGGGACTCGGCCACGTAGTAGCCGTTCGGAATTTCACCGGCGTACCCGGTAGGTACCAGCAGATAGTTGCCGCCGGCCCCGCGGTCGGGACCGGGCGCGCCCATATCCGTCACGAACCGGAACCAGGCGTCGTTGACGGTGCCCGGCCCGCAACCTGGCGGAATCTCGACGACGGTCGGGCCGTCGCGATCGAGATCGATCATCGCCAACGCGTAGACGGTGTCGGTGTTGCCGGTCAAAAACAGCGGGCTGGAATCCAACAACTGGTCTGCGAGCGCGACCTTGTGGGCCGCAACGCAACCCACTTCGTTCAAACCCCGGCGGAGACCCTCCATCGAGGCCGCCGGGATGCACTGCAAAAACACCTCCACCGCACGGGAAAAGTCGAGATGATCGAATACCTTTGCCGCAGTCTCCTCACTGGGGAAGCCGTCGGTGAACTCGAGAGTCCCTAGCCGTGTCTCGACGCTGTCGGGCGTCATGATCTGGTCAGGGACGGGAGTGTTGTAACCGGCAGGAACTTCCGCGGAGGAATTCATGTTTCGAGGGTAGGCGTGTCGGTGGAACCACCAGGGCGCCTTGGTCGATTATGTACTCGGCGTTGATGATTCCCCGGTGCGCGCGGGCACCTCGAGAGCCCTGCTGTGTCAGTTGGAAAGCACTGCCTTGAGAAATGCCTTTGTTCGGTCCTGCTTCGGGTTAGTGAAGATGTCCTCGGGGGTGCCTTCTTCGAGGATTCTTCCGTTGTCGAAGACGAGCACCCGATCTGCGACGTCACGTGCAAAGCCCATCTCGTGGGTCACAATGAGCATCGTGATGTCCGTTGTTTCGGCGATGGTGCGCAGCACGTCGAGTACGTCGGCTACCAGCTCGGGATCGAGCGCCGACGTCACCTCGTCGAGGAGAAGAATGTCAGGATCCATCGCGAGTGCACGGGCGATGGCGACGCGCTGTTGCTGACCGCCCGACAGCTTGGTGGGATGACTGTTTTCCTTGTCCGCGAGGCCCACTGTTTCGAGAAGTTCCCGGGCCCGGGCGATCGCGTCGGCTTTGCTCTTCCCGAGAACGTGAATCGGTGCTTCGGTTATGTTCTCCAGCACCGTCATGTTGGGGAAGAGATTGAATTGCTGGAACACCATGCCGATCTTGGTGCGCACGGATCGGAGGTGCTTTTCGGAGGCGACGACGAGCTTGTCACCTTTGTATTGGTGACTCAGCGGTTGATCCTCGATCCAGATGACGCCTTCGTTGACTTTCTCGATAGTCATGAGTAGGCGGAGGATCGTGGTCTTTCCGGATCCGCTGGGACCGATCAGTGCGACGCGCTCGCCACGTGCGACGCGAAAGTCCAAGTGGTCCAACACGACGTGACTGCCGAATTGTTTGACGACCTTGTCGAACGAGATCATGGTCTGCGTGCCGTCAGTAGGCAAGTCTCTTCTCCAGTCTTCTGATGAGGATCGACGTCGGGTAGCTCGCGATCAGGAAGATGACACCGGCCATCGTGATCGGCTCCAGATACTGGAAGGTTCGCGCTCCGTATTGTTGAGCAGCTGTGACCATTTCGACGACGGTGATCGCGAACAAGAACGGCGTGTCCTTGAACATCGAGATTGCGTAATTGCCAAGGGCCGGGATTGTGATGCGAATTGCTTGGGGGAGCACAACGCCGCGCCACGTGCGTGTGGTCGGCAGCGACAATGCGCGCGCTGCTTCCCATTGGCCCGGTGGCACTGCGTCGATGCCGGCTCGATAGACCTCGGCCATGTAGGTCGAGTAGTGGATGCCGAGCACGGCGATACCGATCTGCAAGGCAGAGAATTGCGGTAGCAGGTAGTAGGCGAACAGCAGCTGCACCACCAAGGGCGTGAGGCGGATGAATTCCGACATCATGCGTAGCGGCACCGTCACGAACTTGGGTGCCGCGTGGCGGACGACAGCAATGAGTAGTCCGAGGGTAGCCGCCACGAAAAAGCCGATCACGGTAGCGAGGACCGTGATTTTGAATCCTTCGAGCAGATAGGGGATCGAGTCCCATGCTCGTTCCCAACTCCATTCCACGCTCATCGGCCCACCCCCACATTCTCGTTGATGTTCTCTGGCCTCAGGCTCAGCACTTCACGCAGCGAAGGTCCGGTGCCGAGCTTTCCCTTTGCGCGCACTTCGAGAACGTTCATCAGCAAGGTCAGGATGTAGGCGATGATGAAGTACAGAACGAGCCCGATTCCGAAGGCGAAAAGGGTGTCGCCGGTGCCTCGTCTGAGTTGTTCGATCTGGTACGTGAGATCCTGCAGGAGAACGAAGCTCGCGAGAGCACTGCCTTTGAGTAGTTGAATCAGAAGGTTCGTCAGCGGCGGGAGCATCTGTACCCACGCCTGTGGAAAGACAACTCTGCGAAGCCGTTGGGTCGAGGAGAAGTTCAGCGCGAGCGCGGCTTCCCATTGCGGTGCCGGAACGGCTGCGATCGAACCCCGGACGACTTCAGCGCCGTAGGCGCCGTAGTTGAGACCGAGTGCCAGGATCGCACAGAATGTCGCTTCCAGCTGGTAGCCGAACAGCGGTAGTACATAGAAGAGCCAGAACAACTGGACCAGTAGCGATGTGCCACGGAAGAATTCGACGATCACACGTGCGGGAGCTCGAACCGACTTGAGTCGACTGCCTGCTGCAAGTCCGAGAATCAAGGCAAGAACGAAGGCCAATGCCGCCCCGCCGAGCGTCAGGAGAACGGTGGTGGTTATGCCTTCCTGGATTCGTGGCCACGAATCCAGGAAGGTCTCGATGTTGTCTTTCACGATCGGATTACTCGGCCTGCGATCAGGAGTCCGCCTCGCAGAGTTGCGCGGTGGTCAGCGACGGGTCAGGCAATTCTTCCGCCGTGAATCCGTAATCGCCGACAATGGAGAGGTACTTGGCGGGGTCGGAGGTAATCTTCGCGAGCTCCTCGTTGTAAGCGGCGAGGAGCTCGGCGTCATCGGTGCGGAATACCGTTGCGCCCGCGCCGACCTGAGGCTTGCCATCTATAACGGCGACGAAGGACTCGGTGACGTCAACGGGAGCGTCTGGATTGTTCGTCTTCATCCAGTTCAGTGAGATTGCGGTGAGCGCGAAGACATCTGCGCGGCCGGAAGTCACAGCATCCATCCCGTCCTGCGGGGTAGCGACCTGTGTGGACGGGATATCGAGAGCCGCCGCGTAATCGGACTCGACTGCACCGGTCATCGTCGAGAGCTTCAGGCCGCTGTCCTTGACCGACTGCATGTCCGTCAGCTTGGCCGGGTTTCCGGCAGGGACCATCAGTGCCGTCGTGTAATTGAATTCGGGGTCTCCGAATGCTGCCTGCTCGCAGCGCTGGGGGAGGATCGACATTCCGGCGCTGACCACATCGAATCTGTTGGCCTGCAGGCCTGGAATGAGTGCGCCGAAGTCGGCGTTGACGCCTTCGACGTTGTCGATACCGAGGTTGCCGAAGATCTCGCGGTGCAGAGCGACAGTTGCGCCCGTCAGCTGCCCGTTCTCTTCGAAGCTGTACGGGGCTTCGCCCGCGAATCCGACTGTGATCGTTCCCTTGTCCTGCAGGGACTGGAGGCGGTCTTCGCTGCTGGTGGAGTCGGTCGACGTGCAGCCGACGAGCGAGGCGGCGGCCAGTGAGACTCCGGCGAGCGTTGCGACGAGCCTTTTGTTCGAGATGTCGTGAAGCACTGTTCGTGCCATGTGGCGAGACCTTCCGATCACCGTTCGGCAACGACACGGATACAGCGGCCACCACCGCCGATGAGTTCCCCGGCGGGAAGCGGCGCGGCTGATTTCGCGCATTTTTGCCGACTCTTTGAATGTTCTTCGGTTGACGAAACTTAACACGCTCACAGGTTGCACATCGGGTCATTGGGGTCGCTTCTTCGGGTTCCACGACCGCTGGCGTGCGTCGAAATGCCTGACCAATGCATGTATTTACTGGTCTCGACACGAACGGGTAACGATCGGCATGTCCTGGTCAGAAATCCTGACACGGATAGGCATTTCGGCTTTCGAGCATCTCGGCACGAACCGAGTCAGTCGCAGCACTCGCAGTCGGTCTCGTCAGTGGTGAGTCGGCAAGAGATAGGTGTTGCGCAGCAGGTATCGCCCTTCCACGCGCCGAGGCCTTCCTTGACTGCGAGACCGGCGACGACGAGGGCCGCAATGGGGTCGGCCCACGACCAGCCGAAGAAACTGTTGAAGAGTAGGCCGACGAGCACGACGGCCGAGAGGTACGTGCACAGGAGAGTCTGTTTCGAATCGGCGACAGCAGTTGCCGATCCCAACTCACGGCCGGCCCGACGCTGTGCCCAAGACAGCACGGGCATGACGGCCACACTGACGGCGGTCAGAGTGATACCGACCGTCGAGTGTGTCGCCTCTTCGGATCCGAACAGTGCGCGCAACGCGTCCACCGCCACGTAGGCGGCGAGTGCGAAGAACGAGAAAGCGATGATGCGGAGCGCGATTTTCTCCCGGGACTGCGGGTTCGTGGCCGAGAATTGCCATGCCACTGCTGCGGCGGACGAGACCTCGATGATCGAGTCCAAGCCGAAACCGATCAACGCGGTGGAGGACACTCGCGCGCCCTCGATCAGGGCGATCGCAGCTTCGATCACGTTGTAGGTAATCGTCGCAGCGACGAAATATCGGATGCGACGGCCCAGCACTGCGCGGCGCTGGGCCGTCGGAGAAGTTGTGGGAAAAGGCATTCCCAGTTCTGCGGACATCAGCAGCATCCGTCGACGTCGGAGTTGGGACAACTCGTCGGATCCACGGCGAGTACGACGGCGAGCAAGTCGTCGAGGGCACGGCCGATGTTGGCGTCTGCCAACTCGTATCGAGTCCTTCGGCCGTCGGGAACTGCCACTACCAGGCCGCATCCGCGAAGGCAGGCGAGGTGGTTGGACAGTTTTTGGCGGGTCACGCCCAGTGAATCGGCAAGTTCGGCTGGATATCGCGGCTCGGTCTTGAGCGCGAGCAACACTCGCGTGCGCGTCTCGTCGGAGAGGGCGTGCCCGAAGCGTGACAGCACGGAAATATGGGTCAGTAGGTCCACGCCGTCACAGTACATCCAAATCTGTATTCAGAAAAGGCTGAATCATCCTGGGTCGAGATCGGTTCGCGGTCAGCAGCAGGCGGGTGTCGATGCCGTCGCGCCCGCCGATGAGTCTCCGCCGCAACACGTGGGCCCATCGGTGTTCGATTCGTTCGGCAACGACGGACTGGTTCCGAAAGTGTCCGAGTCGGCAAGGACGGTATAGACCTCCCAGCGTTCACCGGCGGGACCGCTGACCCAGACTTTGTCCTGTGTCGCGAAACAGCACGTGGTGCCGATCTCTTCGTCGGTGAACAGTCCTTCGCCGGTCAACCGGGCAATCTCGTCGTGAACCTGAGTCGAGGACTCGACTTCGATGCCCAGGTGGTTCAAAGTTCCTCCCTGTCCGACGTTTTCGATGAGAACAAGTTTGAGTGGTGGGTCTGCGATGGCGAAGTTGGCATAACCCGGCTTGACCTTCGCCGGGGTGGTTCCGAAGAGTTTGGTGTAGAACGTGACCGCCTGATCGAGATCGTCGACGTTGAGGGCGAGTTGGGCGCGTGACATTTGGAGTACCTCCACCTGTGTGACGTATGTCGAATTGCTTGCTTAGCCACAATGCGCGCGGATTCGACATAAGTCAAGAAGGTAGTAGTCTGGGGTGCATGCCCAAGACGTTGCCGCTGATCGATGCCACGGCCCCACTCTGTTGTGCGCCAGTCTCTGCACGGCCGATGGCCGACGACGAGGCCCTCGAATTGGCCGTGCGGTTGAAGGCGCTCGCGGATCCTGCGCGCCTGAAGTTGCTCTCGGTTTTACTGACCGACGCTGCGGGGGAGATCTGCACGTGCGATCTCGCGGCAACGATAGGACTGGCCGAGTCCACGGTCAGCCATCATCTCGGCCAGCTCAAGAAGGCAGGCATGGTCGTTGCTGTCCGTCGGGGCATGAATGTCTACTACTCCGCGCGTACCGAGGCGCTCGACGCGCTGCGTGTGGTGCTCGACCCCCATTGCTGCACCTGATCGGCGGTGCCGGCATTTGGGCTGTGGCGGCGTGATGCTACCGGTCAGTAGGAGGCGTATCCCGCTACTGCTCCGCACGGCGCCGGATCGAAAGCTTAAAGTTGGGGGGACGTATCCAAAAGACGACGTTGAAAACTGAGGCAAAGGCGAAACATGACTGCGAAACAGCCGACCATCATATACACCCTGACCGACGAGGCGCCGATGCTTGCGACGCATGCGTTTCTGCCGGTCGTGCGTGCGTTTGCCAGTGCGGCCGACATCGACGTTGCATCGAGCGATATCTCCGTGGCCAACCGCATCCTTGCCGAGTTCCCCGATTACCTCTCCGAGGATCAGAAGGTGCCGGACAACCTGGCCGAACTGGGTCGCCTGACGCAACTGCCCGACACCAACATCATCAAGCTGCCGAATATCAGCGCTTCGGTGCCACAGCTGATCGCGGCCGTGAAAGAGCTTCAGGACAAGGGTTTCGCGATCCCGGACTTTCCGGGAAATCCGAAGACCGACGAAGAGAAGATCATTCGTGATCGCTACACGAAGTGCCTCGGCAGTGCGGTCAACCCCGTTCTCCGCGAAGGTAACTCCGACCGCCGCGCGCCGAAGGCAGTGAAGGAATATGCCCGCAAGCACCCGCACAGCATGACCGAATGGTCGATGGCATCGCGCACCCACGTGGCGCACATGCGCAGCGGCGATTTCTACCATGGCGAAAAGTCCACGGTCGTCGACGGCGATCGCGAAGTGAAGATGGAACTGCTGACCGCCGACGGCGAGTCGATCGTCCTCAAGCCGAAGGTGTCGCTCAAAGACGGCGACGTCATCGACTCCATGTTCATGAGCAAGAAGGCATTGCTCGACTTCTACGAAGAGCAGATGCAGGACGCCTACGAAACCGGCGTCATGCTGTCGTTGCATGTGAAGGCCACCATGATGAGGGTCTCGCACCCCATCGTGTTCGGGCACGCTGTCCGCGTCTTCTACAAAGACGCATTCGCCAAGCATGGCGACCTGTTCGAAGAGCTCGGTGTCAACGTCAACAACGGCCTGTCCGATCTGTACAGCAAGATCGAGACGCTTCCCGCCTCCACGCGTGACGAGATCATCGAGGATCTGCACAAGTGCCATGAGCATCGGCCGGAACTGGCCATGGTGGATTCGGCACGCGGAATCTCGAACTTCCACTCTCCCAGTGACGTCATCGTCGACGCATCCATGCCTGCGATGATCCGGGCCGGCGGCAAGATGTGGGGCGCCGATGGTCGTCCCAAGGACACCAAGGCCGTAAACCCCGAGTCCACGTTCGCGCGTATCTACCAGGAGATGGTGAACTTCTGTAAGACGAACGGCGCGTTCGATCCGACGACGATGGGCACCGTCCCCAACGTCGGACTGATGGCGCAGCAGGCCGAGGAATACGGCTCGCACGACAAGACTTTCGAGGCACCGAAGGCCGGCATCGCCAACATCACCGATACCGCTACCGGTGAGGTACTGCTGACCCAGACAGTGGAAGAGGGCGACATCTGGCGCCTGTGCATCGTCAAGGACGCACCGATCCAGGACTGGGTCGCGCTGGCTGTGCGACGCGCCCGCGAATCGGGAATGCCGGTGGTCTTCTGGCTCGATCCGTACCGCCCGCACGAGAACGAACTGATCGCCAAGGTGCGCACGTACCTGAAGGACCATGACACCGAGGGTCTGGACATCCAGATCATGTCGCAGGTTCGCGCGATCCGCTACACGATGGAGCGTCTGGTCCGCGGGCTCGACACCATCTCCGCGACGGGCAACATTCTGCGTGACTACCTCACCGACCTGTTCCCGATCCTCGAATTGGGCACCAGCGCAAAAATGCTCTCCATCGTTCCACTGATGGCAGGTGGCGGATTGTACGAAACCGGTGCAGGCGGCTCGGCGCCGAAGCACGTCAAGCAGCTCCTCGAAGAGAACCACCTGCGGTGGGACTCACTCGGCGAGTACCTGGCCTTGGCTGTCAGCCTGGAAGATCTGGGTAGCAAGACCGGCGGCAAGGCAACGGTCCTGGGCAAGGCCCTGGATGCGGCGACGGGCAAGTTGCTCGAGAACAGCAAGGGACCGTCGCGTAAGACCGGCGAACTCGACAACCGCGGCAGCCAGTTCTATCTCGCGCTGTACTGGGCGCAGGAGCTCGCCGAGCAGACCGAGGATGCAGAACTGGCGAAGCACTTCGCCGGATTGGCAAAGACGTTGGCCGACAACGAAGAAACGATCGTCAAGGAATTGAACGACGCGCAGGGCAAGGCCGTCGAGATCGGTGGTTACTACTACCCGGATCCCGAAGCCACCGCTGCCGTCATGCGGCCGAGCAAGACGTTCAACGACGCGTTGGCGGCTGCGCAGCAGTAGTTTTTTTCGCTTCAATGGTCCATTCATACGACGCAATCGTATGAATGGACCCCTGTATCGATCAGATCGGACCTGTATCGATCAGTTTTGACCCATGGCCGGCACACTCACTCTGAATGAGCAGAGTGTGTCGGCGAAACGGTCTGCGGGGCAATGATTTCCGATGTCCGACGGTAGTCCGCCGGATCGAGGTACTCCTTCGACCAGCGGTCCCACGAGAGGTCGACTGCGGCCTGAGCTTCGTGCGCTTGCGGAGCCAATGCACGCGCAAGAGCGCCGGCGCCTGCCAGTCGAGTCTCGTGTACACCTTCCGCTGTTGCCGGCCGTGCTCCGACAAGTAGCACCGACGCCATCGTGCGATTGCTACCGAGCACCCCAGGCAGGTCGCGATGCGCAGTGTCACGCAGATCGAGGTCCTCGACCAACAGGGGCTTGCCTACGTGATCGACCCGCATCGTCGAACGTAGGGGCCCGCCCCCGTCCTCGTAGGTGCGTCCGAGGACGAGTGTTTCCGAGATCAGGGCGCGGGCGCCGTCGCCGAGGCCGATCCGGGTGTCCCTTCGCACGTTGGCTCCGGCGGTCACGACGAACGGCGCAGATCGCCAAACCAACTGCGCATCATCGTCGACCCGGATCGACGCCGACCAGGACGCCGAACCACCTTGTGCGTGATAGGCCACAGTGCCGGACGGTTCGACGAGTTCGAGCCACACTCCAGGTCCGACGTGGATGTCGAGTCGGAGGTCGTCTCCGGCCAGGAGCATCGCGTAGCTCCCGATCAGCGCCAGTCGCGCAACCGGTCCGTCGACGTGCAACGGTTGCGGGCGAAGGAATGTGCCGGAGCGCATTTCGGTGAATCGCACACGGCCGCGCACCAACTCCGCATGGACCTTTGTCGTAACCTTTTCGGTCACGTATGACTGTGCTGGGTGCCGTCGGAGTGACTGTGCGGGGCCATCGGACCCGGATCGCGGGGCACGTGACGGCCGTTCCTGTGATCGTCGAGAATCTGTCGGACCCACTGCGCGAGTCTGGCGATCGCGTCGTTGTCGTCCCAGCTCAACGCCAACACTGGAAGCCCATCCCGAGCTTCCTTGGCGTCGGCCACCATCTGCTCGACGTCGACGCGCACGTACGGGGCGAGGTCCACTTTGTTCACGAGCAGCAGGTCTGCGCGTTCGATGCCTGGGCCACCCTTGCGGGCAACGTCGCCACCTCCTGCGACGTCGAGGCAGAAGATCTGGGCGTCCACGAGAGCGGGGCTGAACGTCGCGGTGAGGTTGTCACCGCCACTCTCGACGATCACCAGATCGAGTGGTGCGAACTCGGCTTCGAGATCCTCGACCGCAAGGAGGTTGGGGGTGATGTCGTCGCGGATCGCAGTGTGCGGACATGCACCGGTCTCGACGGCGTGGATGCGTTCGACGGGAAGCACTCCGGCCGAGCGGAGCAGTCGGGCGTCCTCGTCGGTGTAGATGTCGTTGGTGACGACGGCGATTTCCATCTCGTCGGCGAGAGCACGGCAGATAGTGGCGATCAATGTGCTCTTGCCGGTGCCGACGGGGCCTGCGATGCCGAGTCGCAAAGCACGCCGCGGTGGAGCACCGGCGCTGTTGGTCTGTTCGGTCTTGTCAGGCAATGAAAATTCTCCTTGTTCTACCAGCGTGGTTCAGTGACCACTGCTCGGCTTCCGGTGCGGTGGCGGCAAGCATGTCGTCGACGGATTCGACGGCGAGCACGTTCTCCACCAATGTGTCGATCAGTGGTTCGAGAGAAAGTACCCACGCCACCGGGTCGACGGGATCGATGGGCGCAAGTTTCAGGGTTGCCGAGGCAACCGTTTGGATGTCGTCGTAGAAACAGACGCGAGCAACGGCCGCCTCGCCGATACCCATGACCGCTGCGACGGTGCCCAGGGCGACGGGACGCATCGGTGCGCGATCGATAGCCACGAGCGCAGTGACCGCGGGATGATCGGGCCACAGTCTCAGTGCCATCCGGACCAGTCCACGCCCGAGCATTCCCGAAACGTTGCGCAGCGGTTCGCTCGTGGTCCGGGCGAGAAGAGCATCGTGAACCGATTCGATTCTCGACGGGTCGTCGGATTGTGCTGCACGATAAGCCAATACGGCAGCCGACGCCTCGACTGTCGCGACCGTCCGGCACCGCGCTCGTATATAGTCCGGAACCCGCTCGGACGGCATGCCCGCCGCTAGAGCTGGCTCCAAACCACCCGAATAGATGTGTCCGCCGGTGGGCAACCGCGCGTCGCCGAGGAGGAGCGCTCCGATATGACCGGTCATCGATTCTTCTAGAACATCGTGTAACGCTGCGCGAGCGGCACGACATCCACCGGCTTCGGTCGAACCAGTTCGCCGTCGATGGAAATCGCGAACGTCTCCGGGTCGATGTCGAGTTTCGGCAGCGTCGTGTTGTTGGGCATGGACGCTTTGCCGATATCGCGAGTCGGGCGGACAGCGGCCAACTTTCGGGTCAGTCCCAGCCGGTCGGCCAGTCCGTCGTCGAGTGCTGCCTGCGAGACGAATGTCGTTGCCAGGTGTGCGGCGGAGGCAGCCTCAGCCGGCAACGTCGGGCGAGTCAGGACCGGCTGCGGATTCGGTACGGCACCGTTCGGGTCGCCGAGCGGCGCTGCGACGATCGCCCCGGATTTGATGACCGCCCATGGGCGAATCCCGAAGAACGCCGGATCCCACAGCACGAGGTCCGCCATCTTGCCGCTCTCCACCGATCCGATCTCGTGATCTATGCCGTGCGCGACGGCGGGGCAGATCGTGTACTTCGCTACATAGCGGCGTGCCCGCTCGTTGTCGGCAGGTTCGGAGGAACCCAGTGAACCGCGACGGTTCTTCATCACGTGCGCCACTTGCCAAGTGCGGCAGATCACTTCGCCGATCCGACCCATTGCCTGCGCGTCGGACGAGGTGATCGACATCGCGCCCATGTCCTGCAAAATGTCTTCTGCAGCCATCGTCGAGGCCCGAATTCGAGACTCCGCAAATGCCAGGTCCTCGGGCACCTTCGGATTGAGATGGTGAACGACCATGAGCATGTCGAGGTGCTCGTCGACGGTATTGACGGTGTACGGGAGCGTCGGGTTGGTCGACGCGGGAATCACATTCGGCTCGCTGACCACAGTGATGATGTCGGGGGCGTGGCCACCGCCGGCGCCTTCGGAATGGAACGCGTGGATGCCGCGTCCGGCGATAGCGTCGAGAGTGCTTTGGACATACCCGGTCTCGTTGAGGCTGTCGGCGTGCAGTGCGACCTGGAGACCGAACTCCTCGGCGGCGCGCAGTGATGCGTCGATCGCGGCCGGAGTTGCGCCCCAATCCTCGTGGATCTTGTATCCGCCGGCACCTGCCAGCGCGTCTTCACGCAATGCTCCGTGCGACACAGTGCTGCCCTTGCCGAAGAGGATGACGTTGAGCGGGATGTGGTCGAGCGCTCGATGCATCATCGTGAGCGCCCACGCCCCGCCGGTGACAGTGGTCGCCTTCGATCCCTCGGTGGGCCCGGTACCGCCGCCGATGACCGTTGTCGTTCCGGTCGCCAGCGCCTCACGCATCTCGATTTCACTGAGAAAGTGCACGTGCGTGTCGACGGCTCCCGCGGTGAGTATTTTTCCTTCTCCTGAGATGACATCGGTAGCGGGACCGATCTGCATGTCGGGGCGGATCCCATCCATGATGTCGGAGTTGCCTGCCTTGGCGACGGCGACTATTCGACCGTCGCGGATTCCGACGTCGGCACGGACTATGCCCCAGTGATCGAGAACGATCGCGTTCGTGATCACGACGTCGAGCGCACCCTCGGAACGCATCGAAGAGCCTTGGCCCATGGATTCGCGGATGGTCTTGCCTCCGCCGAACGTAGCTTCGTCGCCTCCGACGGTGCGATCCTCAGCAACTTCGATCCACAGGTCGGTGTCGGCCAACCGGATCTGGTCACCCGTCGTCGGACCGTACAGCTGGACGTACTTGAGGCGATCGATCCAACTCATGACTTCTCTTTCGGCGACGGAGCGTTGGTATCGGTCTTGATCTGGAGGCCCGGTACGCGTTTGCGGCCGCCCAAGGCTACGAGGTCGACCATCCGGCTCACCCCCGGTTCGAGTCGTACCGACGTGCCTGCCGGCAGGTCGAGACGGAAACCCTCGGCTTGGTCACGGTCGAACTGTAAGGCCGAGTTGGCATCGGGTAGATGCAAATGCGAGCCGACCTGTATCGGCCGGTCTCCGGCGTTGACCACCAGGAGTGTGCGGCGCTCCCGGCCGGCATTGAGTTCCACGGCCTCGGGGCGTAAGCGAAATTCGCCGGGGATCATTGGATCGGATCCGTGATGGTGACCAGCTTGCGACCGTCGGGAAAAGTCGCTTCTACCTGAATGGCACCGATCATCTCCGGGACGCCTTCCATGACCTCTTCCCGGCTGAGCACGTTCCTGCCCTCGGTCATCAGTTCGGCGACGCGTTTACCCTCGCGGGCTCGCTCCATTACCCAGCAGGACAGCAGTGCTGTCGCCTCCGGGTAGTTCAGGACGACGCCTCGTTCACGTCGGTCGCGGGCCACCATCCCCGCCACACTGAGGAGCAACTTCTCCGTGTCCGATGGAACCAGTTGCATTGATCAACCTCGTGTTTCTTTGCAGGAACTTTCGACCCTAGCCATTGAGACCAAGGATTCGACCGACCGCTCGGTTACGTTCTCTTTACATTTATCGAGTGCCGGGATCTCTCGGTGGCTCAGGCGGAAGCGCTCCACCCTCGTCGGCCCAACGATCGAGCTGCTTGGGCGCGGGATCGGGAATGGCCTTCTTCCGCTTGAATAGTCCTTCTACTGCATCCTTGAACTTACCCATGGCCGAAGCATAGCGTGACTGGCCGAGCGCATCGGGGTATGAGAGCTCTTCGACTTCGGCTGGGCAGTGTGCCGAGAACGTTAGATTTTTGCTGAATCTTTTTTCCGCGGTGAATGCTTGACGCTCAAAGTTTTTTGGCGACGCGTGATTTTCGACCGCGGTCGGCATCCGTTGTCGATCGCCCCGTCCAGCCGGAATCGGTCCGATACTTTGGACACCATGGATGTGGTCGAATCTGTTCTCGCGTCACCTCGGGGCCGCTTCTTCTGCGCGAATGTCGCCTACAAGTGCAGTACCGACGATCCCGAGGGTTACTACTACAGGCCATCGTCACCCGAGGACGTTTCTGAGGTGATCGAAGCGGTAGATGTTCGACTGATCGCGCAACTGTCCGAGTTGGATTTACTCGACGCGCTCTCCTTCGCGACGGATTGGGCCCGTTACTGGCAACCGCCGGACGAGGAGGACGTGATGTTCGCCCGGCCGCACATAGTGAACGCTCTGCGGCCGATCGCCGTCGCAGTGCTGAATTCGCCGCATGCCCACTGGTGGTCCGATCCGATGGATCTCGACAATCAGCGCTTGGTGGTCCATCCGTGGTCGAATGACGGGTGGCCCGAGTCGACGTTGCCTTATCGGCCGCTGTCCACCGGCCTCGACGTGTGGCGTGAACACGTGGTGGCGATGGAAGAACGATACCGCCTGGATCGTGTCGAACGCCCGGACTCTCGGGTTGGTGGGGAGTGGTGGTCGATTCCGTCACCGAGCAGTGCGTTGTCGACTACCCGCGCCAGGGAGGGGTTGGGTGCGTTGGAATTGATGTTGGAAGAGGATTCGTCCGGTGGGGGAGAAGCGCGAGTGTGGCCGGTTCACGTTGTCGGCGAACCACGGGTGTACGAGATCAGCAACCCGACGGACTGGGCGCGACTGGTCGACTCGTATCCGTTGGCAGTGCCGGAATCCAAACGATCGGATTGGTTCGAAACCACAGGTGAGTATCGCCAGTGGGTCATCCCGGATTGGGTTGCTGTGGCCGGAGACTACGACGCTGTTCATCTCAGCATCCACGGCTATCTCACTACTCCCGGACTCGCAATTCCATTGTCGGACAGTGATGGTGCCACCGTCCTCGGTGGTTGGGATCCAGATGCAACATGGTGGCTCGATCGCACTGTCACCACTATCGAGGACAAGCCGACACTATGGCGACGTGAGGACGGGCGATGGACGCGGTCGCAGTAGCGCAGCGCGAATTTCAGGACAAAGCAGGCAGGCGATATCGGTCAATTCACTTGTTGGACAGAATCAGCCGTCGAGGGCTGTGTGGGTAGCTCGACCGGGTACAGCTGAAAGGCGCCCTTCATGCCCTTGAGTTCGACCTCGCGCGGTGTGCCGAGCGAAATATCGTGCACCGTGTCGATTGCTTCTCGAACCGTCTCGCTGACAAGTATTTCGCCGCCTTCGGCCTGGCCCGCCACCCGTGCGGCCATGGCCACATTGAGACCGAAGAGGTCGTCACCGCGCCGTACCGAGCTGCCGACATGTATCCCCATGCGTACCCGGATGTTGTCCCAGCGCTCTGGGTTTCTTTGCAGAACCTGTTGCACTCGAATTCCACATCGCACGGCCTGGGCCGGGTCGGAGAACGCAATCATGTAACCGTCGCCCTGGCTCTTCACCACGTGGCCGCCGTGGTCTTCCACCTGCTTGCGGATGAGCTTGTTGTGTTTCTCGAGCAGCTTCACCCAGCCTCGATCACCCAACTCCTCGTTGCGCGCGGTGGATCCTTCGATGTCGGAGAAGAGGACGACGATATCGCCGTCGGCAGTCATTCTGGCAAGTTCGGGGCGTTCGACTTTGGCCCAGCCCGCGAGGTCTTCGACGGAGTTGCGCACGGTCGCGCCGATGCCCTTGTTGATCAGCGAGTCCGCCGTGTGGAAGGCCCTCCTGATCGCGAACGGGGCAACGCCACGTCGCCGCCGGCGAGGCGACACCTCACGCTGGGCACGTTCGAGTGCGCATCGCGTTTCCTGGTGCTCTCGACGCGAGACGATGAGAAGGACACCGAGCGCGATGATCGCGGCAAGCTCGACTCCGGCTGCAATTATCCACAGGGTCACCTCGCTCATCTTTGCCTTCGGCTGCCCATGGGTGTGAACGGCCCCGGTACTGGGGCGGATACGAGCCCCGCGACGGTGGTGACTGCAGCCTCCGGTGGTCCGGCTCACCGGTTGTGCGAATGCTGGACACCCAGGCTCTGGGGCATGATCGATGGATGACTTCGTACCCGACTCTCGACCTGACACCTGACGAACTGCTGACCACGACGCGTACCGTCCGCAAGCGCCTGGACCTGACGCGGCCGGTGCCGTTGGACTTGATCAAGGAGTGTCTAGAGATTGCGTTGCAAGGTCCGTCCGGATCGAACCAGCAGGGCTGGCAGTGGGTGGTGGTCACCGATCCAGACCTGCGTTCACAGATCGGCGCGATCTACGGAGAACTGTTCGCCGAATATCAGGCGTCCAAACACTCGGCGAATGCTCTTTTCGCCGATGACCCAGAACGAGGTCCGATCCAGAAGCGTGTCGGAGACAGTGCCGGGTGGCTCGGTGAGCACATGGGTGAAGTGCCTGTGCTGTTGATCCCCTGCATCAAGGCAGGTAAGAATCTCCCCAGCGGCAATCAGGCCGGACTATGGGGTTCATTGTTGCCGGCCGTGTGGAACTATGCCCTGGCTGCGCGTGCGCGTGGACTCGGAACTGCTTGGACCACAATACATCTCGCGCGTGAAGCAGAGGTAGCCGAGATTCTCGGAATTCCGGAGGGATTTCATCAAGGTGCGCTGATTCCGACGGCCTACTACACGGGTGAGACCTTCAAGGTTGCACCGCGCGATCCTATCGAGACTGTTCTGCACGTAAACACCTGGTAGCCAGCGATTCCCAGCGTAGTGAGGCGGGAACGAGGGTGTCTGCTACCTCGGTCCGTCTTGGCCGATCGATGCCGCGTTCTGCTGGTCGATGTCCTCGGCGGCTACGAAGAATTTTCGGAACACCGCTTGCATCGCGGTGACGACGTTGATATGGCTTTGCAGGACGTCCACTAGATTGTTCGGGCCGCCCACGGCCTTCTGCGAGAATTTGCGGGCAAGTGCGATTCCGGAATCGAAGGGACCGAACCCCTCGACCTTTTCCAAGGCACGGGCGTCGATCTTGTTTTTTTCGAGTGTCCATAAATATTCGCTGCATGCCTTGTCGCACTGTCGTGCGGCTGTGGGATCGAGGAACAGATGCCCCTCGTCGGCTGCGGTGGCGAGACCGTTCCAGTATTCGATCGGAGAATTTGAAGCCATTTCGATTCCGTTCAGCTAGATCGACGGCGGGAAGTATTGCGAAAGTTCGATGGTGTGTCGCCGAACTAATTCACACGGGTCACTCTGGGGCGGGCCGGTTCCGAGAGCCTCGACCGTGAGCATCACAACTCCTTCGGTGGTGTCGAAGCTGGTTCCACAGCCTTCGTCTGGATCCATAGATGTGAGTCCGAATTCGAGGGCCGTCCTGCCCCCTAAGCTGACGTCTTTGAAATCCTGAAATGCGATGTTGTGCCGAACTTCGTCGAGGGTGAATCGAATCGAAAACAGCACGCCGAAGTGGTACCAGGAATTCTGTGTGGGACCGTTCCAGCCGCAGGTTGTCCAGGCTTTGACGCTGATTCCTTCCATCCATCCGGACCCGGTTTCCGGATTGAGCCCGGTCGCGGCGATGGCGTCGTCCGGGATGCTGCAGGGTTCGAATTGCTCGGCCTGCCCTGGCACCCCTGCGACAGCGACTCCCTCGACCGGTTGGCTGCAGGCTGTGAGGATTGCGGCCACCGCGAAAAGTGGTAGCCATCGGCGCTGCATCGGACCCCCATCCGTTGGACTCGTCGTTAGGTTAGACGCATGGATTCCGAATTCGGTTCCGTCACTTGAGCAAGGGTTGCGGCGACGGTCATCCGGATTTCGTCGCAACGTGGTTCGAGTCAGCAGGGAAGCCAGCGGGCGAAACTTACATGAGCTCGGTTACCGCGGTCCGTTCTGACCGATCGATGTCGCGTTCTGCTGGTCGATGTCCTCGGCGGCTACGAAGAATTTTCGGAACACCGCTTGCATCGCGGTGACGACGTCGATATGGCTTTGCAGGACGTCCACTAGATTGTTCGGGCCGCCCACGGCCTTCTGGGAGAACCTGCGGGCCAGCGCGATTCCGGAATCGAAGGTACCCATGCCCCGGACATCTCCCAGTTTGCGCGCTGCATTTTGGTTGGTCTGGAGGTTAGACAGGTACTCGCTGCATGCCTGGTCGCACTGTCGTGCAGCCGCGGGGTCCAGCAGCAGATGCCCATCGTCGGCTGCGGTGGCGAGACCGTTCCAGTATTCGATCGGAGAATTTGGAGTCATTTCGATTCCGTTCAGCTAGATCGAGGGCGGAAAGTATTGACTGAGCTCGACGGTGTGTCGGCGGATGAGCTCGCACGGGTCACCGTGCGGGGAGGCTGTTCCGGAGGTCCTGAGCGTAAACATCACGACACCTTCTGTGGTGTCGAAGCTGGTGCCGCAGCCTTCATCTAGGGGCATATCTTCGAGTCCGAATTCGAGGGCAGGCCTGCCGCCCAAGTTGACGTCTTTGAAATTCTGAAACGCGGGGTTTTGTCGAACCTCGTCGAGGGTGAACCGAATCGAGAACAAGACGTCGAAGTGGTACCAGGAATTCGTTGTTGGGCCGTCCCAGCCACAAGTCGTCCAGGCTTTGACCCTTATTCCTTCCATCCATCCTGACCCAGTTTCCGGGTCAAGCCCCGTCGCGGTGATTGCGTCGTCAGGGATGCTGCAGGGTTCGAATTGCTTGGCCTGCCCTGGCACCCCTGCGACGGCGACTCCCTCGACGGGTTGGCTGCAGGCCGTGAGGACGAAGGCCACCGCTAGAAGTGACAGCCATCGGCGTTGCATCGGACCTCCATCCGTTGGACTCGTTAGATTAGACGCACGGATGCCAGCTTCGGTTCCGTCGATTGACCGAGTGCTGTGCGACGGTCAACTGGATTTTGTACATCAGCTCGGCTACCGCGGTCCGTTCTGATCGATCGATGTCGCGTTCTGCTGATCGATGTCTTCTGTGGCTACGAAGAATTTTCGGAACACTGCCCGCATCGCGGTGACGACGTCGATATGGCTTTGCAGGACGTCCACTAGATTGTTCGGGCCGCCCACGGCCTTCTGGGAGAACTTGTGGGCCAGCGCGATTCCGGAATCGAAGGGACCGAAACCCTCGACGTTTCCCAGTTCGCGTGCCGCCGCCTTGCTGTATTCGAGAGTCGTTAGATATTCGCTGCATGCTTTGTCACAATGCCGTGCGGCCGTCGGATCGAGTTGCAGTTGCCCGTCGGTTGCTGCGATTGCGAGGCCGTTCCAGTAGTCGATCGGAGATTGCACAGCCATGGGGTTCCTTCTCGGTTATTTCGACGGAGGAAAGTACTGCTGAAGTTCGATGGTGTGTCGGCGGACCAGCTCACATGGGTCACCCTGGGGTGGGGCCGTTCCTAGTACGTCGACCGAGATCATTGCGACACCCTCGGCGGTATCGAAGCTCGTACCGCAGCTTTCTTCTGAGGGCCGGCCCTCAAACCGGTACTCGACGGCCGGTCTACTGCTTAATCTGATTTCCTTGAAGTCCCGAAACGCAGTGTTGTGCCGAACCTCGTCGAGGGTGAACTGAATTGAGAACAAGACATCGAAGCGATACCAGGAACTTTTTGCCGGGCCTTCCCATCCGCAGTTCGTCCAGGCCTTGACGCTCATCCCTTCCAACCATCCTGACTCAGTCTCCGGGTTCAGCCCTGTCGCGGCGATGGCGTCGTCCGGGATGCTGCAGGGGTCGAATTGCTCGGCGAGCCCTGGCACCCCTGCGACGGCGACTCCCTCGACGGGTTGGCTGCAGGCTGTGAGGACGGCGGCCACCACTGCAAGTGATAGCCATCGGCGCTGCATCGGACCCCCATCCGTTGGACTCGTCGTTAGGTTAGACGCAGAGACCCGAGCTTTGGTTCCACCCTGGCCGGCAATCCTCCGCGGGCCGTGGTGCAGCAAGTTTCATCGTGTGGCAGTGCGTGGATCAGAACAGAGTCGGTTGCGCGTTGCTGCCGAAGCGGGCTTCGGACTTTCGAGCGCTCCACCGTTGCACGAGCCACATTTCGATCAGTTCTGGGCTGGTGCCGATATCGGTAGCCCAGTTGGAAAGTAGTTGGACGTAGCGGTCGTAGCGGCGTCGCGTAAAACCGGTGACCGCGGGATCCTCCAACCATCCCTCGTGAATGAGGGTGGACACCCCGTACTGGTCGATCAACTGGGCGCGCCCACCGTCTACAGATGCTTTGGCTGCCCAGAGGAATGTGGCCATAAGAGATGTTCCGACACCGGGGGTGTCTGGCCATCCGGACCAGGATCCGCTCGGGAGTTCGGGTACCGCCTTGTCACGGATGCACCGTTGGAGCACAGTCATCGTTTTTGTAACTGGATTCTCGTCCGGACGGGTCAAGTGCGGGTTGAGGACGTCGGGGAATCGCCGTATCGCTTTGCGGTTCTTGTGGCTGCCCTGCCAGGCGGCACAGAGAAAGAGGAGGCCCAGCGAATCGTGTTCGCCGTCAGCAAGATCAGTGTCGATTCGAAGATCGTTGCGCTGTACTGTCGCCACTCCGTCGGAGACGATGTGCCCGTCGAGGTCGCGCCCGCGAAGTCGAATATCGTGACCTGCGCGGTCGAGGTGCTTGTTCCACCAGTCGAGGTCGATCTCGACACCGTCGTCCAGAACGTGCAAGTCGTACGTGCGCAGCTGGCACCACTGCACACAGGCGGGTGGTGGTGCGAAGCCTTCGTCGAATCGTGACATGCAGACATCTTGGCATCCCGTACCGACAGGCAGGCGCAGCGAAACTCGATCCGTTTACTCTCCCGTGCCCCGTGACGCGAGATTGTGTCGAGTAATTTTGTGCTGCAACGCTTTCCATCCCAGTTTTCCCGTGGGAACAACTGCAGCTCGACTGAGCTATGGCTGGGCAATCGAATACGGAGCACGGCAACCCTGCCTGGTGACAGTCAATGGTCCGTGATCCGGTAAGCAACAGGGCATGCATCAGGGCGCAAAATTCGGTCCCGAAGGCGTCGAGATCGCGCCACACGCCGGCCACCCGGTCGCGCTCCTATGACGCGAGCGCGGACACCACGAAGCGCGCGGCCAGCGCAACCCGGGCAGGGCGGTCTCCGGCGGGCAGATGCGTGAGTTCGGTGGCGATGGCGGGGCGATACGGATAGAGAACTCGGTTACCGCGGGCCGTTCCGACCGATCGATGTTGCATTTTGCTGGTCGACGTCCTTCGCTGCATCGAAGAACTTTCGGAACACTGCTTGCATCGCCGTGACGACGTCGATATGGCTTTGGAGGACGTCGACGAGGTTGTTCGGGCCATCGACCGCCTTTAGTGAAAATTTGCGGGCGAGCGCGATTCCAGAATCGAAAGTACCCATGCCCTTGACGTTTCCCAACTTGAACGCGAGGTCTTTGTTGGTCTCAAGAATCGCCAGGTACTCGGTGCATGCCTTGTCGCAATGCTGCGCGGAAGCGGGATCGAGAAACAACTGCCCATCGTCAGCCGCGGTGGCGAGGTCGTTCCAGTATGCGATTGGGGATTCCAAAGCCATTGCGGTTCCTTTTCACCTAGAGGGCGGGAAGTACCGTCCGAGATCGGTTGTGTGTCGGCGGATGAGGTCACACGGGTCACCCTGTGGCGAGGCTGTTCCGAGGGTCGCGAGAGTGAACATCACGACGCCTTCGGTGGTGTCGAAGCTCGTGCCGCATCCTTCGTCACGGTCCATTGACGAAAGTCCGAACTCGACGGCTGGTCTGCCGTCTAAGTTGACGTCCTTGTAATTCTCGAACGCGGGGTTCTGTCGAACCTCGTCGAGGGTGAATTGAATTGAGAAGTACACATCGAACTGGTACCAAGAATTCTGTGTCGGACCCCTCCACCCACATGTGGTCCAGGCCTTGACGCTGATTCCCTCACCCCAGCCCGCCAACCTTGCCTCGGGATTGAGCCCGGTCGCGGCGATGGCGTCGTCCGGGATGCTGCAGGGTTCGAATTGCTCGGCCTGCCCGGGCACCCCTGCGACGGCTGTTCCCTCGACCGGCTGGCTGCAGGATGTGAGGACAGCGACAACCGCTAGAAGTGACAGCCATCGGCGTTGCATCGGACCCCCATCCGTTGGACTCGTCGTTAGGTTAGACGCACAGACGCCTGCTTCGGTTCCGTCGAGAGTGGTCCGTTCCGACGTCGGCACAGTCAGTTTCGAGTTCCACTCACCGGGACCTGGGCGCGGGTGGTGTGAGCCAGCTCATAACGTTCGGACATGGACCAGAACAGCTCGGAGCGAGCGCGCATCACCGACATCCTTAGCCGTCAGCGCGCGGCAATGAACACCGAAGGCCAGCCCTCCGCCGAGCTGCGGCGACAGCGCATACAAGCTGTAATCGACATGCTCGTCGCGCGTCACGAAGATCTCGCAACTGCAATGGATGCGGACTTCGGTGGACGTCCACGTGGATACTCTTTGATGAACGACGTGCTGGGCTCCATCAGCAGCCTGAAGCATTCACGCGACAACCTCGAGACGTGGATGGCGCAGCAGGACCGCGCAGTGTTCTCGCCATACGATCAGCTCGGCGCCAGCGCCCATGTCCGTTATCAGCCAAAGGGTTCTGTCGGCATCGTCGGCACCTGGAATGCGCCTCTGTTCACCCTGCTCAGCCCGCTGGCAGGCGTCCTTGCAGCCGGTAACCGTGCCGTACTCAAACCGTCCGAAGTGGTTCCCCGCACCGCCGCACTTCTCGCTGAAATCGTCGAGGCAGCCCTGGATCCAGAGGTTGTCGCGATCGTCACCGGTGGACCTGATGTGGCTGAGGCTCTGACCTCGCTTCCCTTCGATCACCTGGTGTTCACCGGCAGCTCGGCGGTCGGCAAATTGGTGATGGCGAACGCCGCAAAGAATCTGGTGCCCGTAACGCTGGAACTGGGTGGCAAGTCGCCGACTGTGATCGGCCGTAGCGCCGACATGGACGTCGCAGCCTTCCGAATTGCGGTCGGCAAGACCAGCAACGGCGGCCAGCTGTGCGTCAACCCGGATACGACCTATGTGCCTCGCGAACTGCTCGAGCAGTTCGTCGCATCGACCGCGAAGGTATACGCGGAGCTGCTGCCGACGATCGAGGGCAACCCCGACGCCGTCTCCGTGGTCAACGACCGCCATGCTGCCCGCGTCGACAGTTACATCGATGACGCCGTTGCCCGCGGTGCCCGTGTCGAGACTGCTCCGGCCGGCGCGCTCCCCAGCGAGGGTGGACGTCGTCCGCTTCGGATGGTTGTCGACCCACCGTCCGACTCGGTCATCCGTAGTGAAGAGATCTTCGGTCCCGCCATGGTGGTTCTCGGCTACGAGAATCTCGACGATGTCCTCGCCGAAATCAACTCGGGCCCCCGGCCGTTGGCTCTGTACTACTTCGGCACCGATGCAGCAGAACAGTCATATGTGTTGGACCACACGCTCTCCGGCGGCGTCACCGTCAACGACGTGATGATGCACCCGGGTCTGCAGGACGCACCGTTCGGCGGCGTCGGGGCCTCCGGTATGGGCCACTACAACGGCCGTGAGGGCTTCGAGGAATTCAGCCATGCACGGGCGGTCTTCCAGGCTTCCGAGGTCGACATGCGTCGCGAATGGGGTCTGCTGCCCCCGTATTCGGACGGTTTCCACGATGGGATGGCCTCCCAGGTCACCCCGTAATACGTCCTGCACCGATCTCTCAGACCCCCTCAAGGAGAACACCGTGAAGACCCGTGGCGCGATCATTCGCAGCACCCCCGGCACATACGAGGTCGTCGAGCTCGACCTCGACGCACCCCGCAGAAACGAGATCACCGTCAAGATGGTGGCCTCTGGCATCTGTCACTCCGACGATCACATAGCGAAAGGTGATCATGCCGTCGGCGTTTACCCGATCTGTGGTGGGCACGAGGGCGCCGGCGTGATCGTCGAGGTCGGTCCGGAGACCATCGGCTTCGAAGAGGGCGACCACGTGCTGTTCTCTTTCATCGCGGGTTGCGGAAAGTGTCGCTGGTGCGCAAAGGGCATGCAGAACCTGTGCGATCGAGGTGCCGCCATCATGACCGGCGGTCGCCCCGACGATCCGAACAGTTTCCGGTTGAGCCTCGACGGAGAGGTCGTGGCACAGACCTGCGGTTTGTCTACCTTCAGCGAATACACCACTGTCAGTACTGATTCCGTCATCAAGGTGGCCGACAAGAGTCTGCCGCTGGAGTCGCTGTGTCTACTGGGTTGCGGCGTCGGAACCGGCTGGGGAGCTGCCGTCAACTCTGCCCAGGTCTACCCGGGCCAGACCGTGATTGTCATTGGCATCGGCGGGATCGGTATCAATGCAGTCCAGGGTGCTGCACACGCCGGAGCTGCGCACATCTTGGCGGTCGACCCGGTTGCCTTCAAACGGGACAGCGCTCTGAAGTTCGGCGCCACACAAGCATTCTCGACCCTCGAGGAGGCGGCTGACGTTGCACGCACGCTGACCAACGGGCAGGGTGCCGACGCAGCCATCGTCACCATCGGTGTGACGACAGGCGAGCACATTGCGCAGGCATTCTCATCGATCCGCAAGGCCGGCGTGTGCGTAGTGACGGGACTCGGCAAGATGACCGACGTCGGGATCCCCATCAGCCCAATGGAACTGACGTTATACCAAAAGCGCTTGGTGGGATCACTTTTCGGAGCATCAGCACCGAGCGCTGACATCCCCTGGATGATCGACCTCTACAAGGCTGGAAAGCTCGAACTCGACAGCCTGATCACTCAGACCTACACCCTCGACGACGTCGCCCGCGGCTTCGAGGACCTGCACGCAGGCCTCAACCTGAGAGGCGTCATCAGGTTCTGACGTCGTCGCCACCCCGCCCTCGGACCATCGGATCCGAGGGCGAGGGCGGGCTGCGTGACGGCTTTCGTCAACTGTGCCCCGGTCAGAATCACGTGGACCACTGCTTCGCCCCGTCATCGTGCTTTCAAAGACAGCACCTGGAACCAGATGCTCCTTCGCTGCGTCCAAAGGGTAAGTGACGTAGATCCGACGATGGGTGTGGTGATGGAAGTAGATCCAGAAATTTTGAGGCGTTTCGCTTCCGCAGCCCAGGACGCGAGCGACACCCTGGGAAGTATTGACGTTTTTGGACCGTTCTGGTCAGCGCAGAATGCGCTGCCCGGGACAGATCTACAAATGCTGTGCGCCGAGGGCGAGCGTGTCTCTTCGACAGCGCTCCATGGAATGTCACAGCGTATGGACACAATTGCACGGTCTGCACGAGGAGCTTCTGAGGACTATCGCGTCGCCGATGATGAGTTCGCAGTTCAGCTTCGCTCAATGAATAGTCGCGAATGACGCTAAGCATTGGGGATGTTCGCGCCTGGAACAGTCAGTCTTTGCTCGCTGGTTCAAATGGGCTCCGCGGTATTTCCAGGGTGATCGACGGGCGGTGTGGAAGCATCGCGGCAGAGCAGAACGTCCTTGCAGAGTCGTGGCACGGTGACGCCGCCGTTGCCGCAGCTGAGCGCGTTGTATCCGAGTGTTCGACCTTGTCGGCTCTCGCTGATGCCTTTTCTTCGTTGGCTGCGGAGTTCTCGGCCTCGGCATCGATAGTCGACTCCGTGCGCTCGAACTTGGCGGCCGTCATCGATGAACTTGTCGACCGTGGTTTCGAAGTCGCTGACAACGGCGTTGTGACGGCCGACCGAGCAATTGCCTCCCTGGATCAGATTGCAGGGCCACTGGGGGAGGACGCGGTCCTCGCTCTGCAGATCAGAACGCAGGAAGCGACGCTCTCCGTACTAGATGCTCTTCAGCAAGCAAACCACGCTGCACTCGGAGCATGTGACCGAGTGCGCGGCCGAATCTTCGATTTGCGGGATAGTTCGTCAGAGTTGATCGTTGGCCACTTGACGCCGAGCGAAGACGATGGATTTTCGTGGCGCCCCGATATTCAAGCTATGACCGCAGGTGTCACGATCGGGACGCTTTCTGACGCGACCGGGCACGCCTTGAAGACCGCCGCTGCAGCCTCGTCCGACGATCTGGCACTGGGGCTCGGTCGTCGACTGGGACCAGTGGGAGCAGCGTTGGGTACCATCCCTGCAATTTCGAATGACATCGAGGGCGGTATGGATCCGACCAAGGCTATCGTCACGGAGGGTGCGGGAGCGGTGACCGGAGTCGTTGTAGGGGGAGCGTTGGGCCAAATCGCTGCAGCTGGGATCGCCGGCTCAGCTGTCGGTTCCGTGATCCCCGGCGCAGGCACCGCGGCCGGATTGGTGGTAGGAGTGGCGATGGGGGCAGTTCTGGCCTACGGCGTTCCCAAATTCGGTCAATGGATCTGGGAGTAACGCAGTGGAAGAAATGGATACAACACCAGCTGGCATTGTACGAACAGTCGAATGGTTACCAGTGTGGCCGCAGACGTTGAGGCCGATGCAGATACTCGCTTCGCTCGTGATCTTGCTGGGTGTGGCAGTGGGGTGCGTTCTGGCGTGGAAGGCGGAGTCAGTAGTCGGTCTGATCGGATTCGCAGGTATCGGGGTTCTATGTGGGTGTGGTGGGTGGCTGACGCTCCGTGGGTCGGGTTTCAGATGGATCAGGCTATCTCGTCGATTGACCGGTTGCGAAAGTAAGTTGTACGGGAAAGGAATTCGAGTAGGCCCGGAAGCTTTGACAATGAGAGTGCTGATCATTTCAATGCTTTGCGCGAGCGTGTATTACGCGGCTGTTGCGCTGACTTTTTGGAGCGGGATCGAAGTAATGCTGCCGGATTCCCGCAACAGCTCCCCACATGCGATATTCGCTACGGTCTGCGGCGTTGTTCTTGCGGTTCTTGCCATGCTGTTCAGCCTCTTTCGGCCAGCTACCGGCATCGAGATCTACCGTGATGTGGTGATACGAACGGTAGGTAGGCAGCCTTTCGTCCGAATCGGTGCCGACCTGGTGGTGCCCTGGGCCGCGATCGTGGATGTGGCGGACGCAGTCCGGCTCAATACGACTGGACTGTGGACATCCCGTGACCCTCTGATTCGGCTCGTGGTTCGTGAACCTCTCGATAAGGATGGCAGGCTCGGATGGGATACAGACCACTATCTCCAATTACCCGCCAGTTGGATGGCGGCAGAGCCCAATACGCTCATTGCTGTGCTGAGGGCTATGGCCGTGAGCGATGAGAGCCGACGGGAAATTTTGGAGATCAGGCCTGAGACGATATTCATGCCGCCGCCGTTGCGTGAACGAATTCGGAGGGGCATCATCTAGCTTTGAATGGTCCGTCGGCGACGCCGGGTTCACCTCCCGATTCACGAGTTCAAATTTGTTGCCACCTACGACCAGCTGTAACTGAATGGACCGCGGTGGCCGAACCACATCGTGGATGAGCATATTTGCTCTTTGATCAGCGCGGCTTGACGCCCGGTGAGCATTGCGCGTGATCGTGGAACATCGGCAGAGTTGGTCAGCTGAAGCAATCCGTCGCGCCTCCCCAGACTGATGCATTGGCCGACGAACTTGGGACGCAGCTGTTTCGGTGTGGTGCCAGCTGCCAGGCGCAGAACGGTCTCCGCAGCGTGGACGCCGGTTGGGATTGCAGCTTGGCAGCTCATCCGAAGTGGGGAACTACTGATTGCTGCGGCATCTCCGGCGCCGATCACCGTCGAACTGCTGGCGCTGATGAGGTTGTCGTCGACGGTCAGGGCTCCGCGCGAGTCCGTGTTCAGTCCACTGCGCTGAGCGAGGTCGGGGACACCGAATGCGGCCACGTCTACGGTGAGATCGCTAGTCAAGTGTGTCCCGTCCGACAATTCCACGCTACCGGCGCCGATACCGACCACTGCCGTGTTGTCGATGATCTCGACGCCTGCGTCGATGAGATGGGTATACAGACGGCGTCGCCCGCGTTCGCTGACGGTGGGGGCCAGTTGCTGGTCGGAAATCAACCGAATGTTGTGGCCGGTGCTCTCGGCGAGCTCGGCTGCTGTTTCGATTCCTGTGAGTCCGCCGCCGATGATCGTGACCGTCGAGCGAGGCGGGAGCTGTTGGAGGCGCGAGCGTGCGCGTTGTGCGGGTTCGAACGTTCCGATCGTGACTGCGTTGGTCGCCGAGCCCGGAATTGCCTCGGTACGGCTGTGGCTGCCGACCGCATAGATGAGGTAGTCGTAGTCGAGAGCACCACCGGCCAGTCGAATTCGTTGGTTATGGAAGTCGATCGACTCGGCCGCGTCGACCTTCAGTTCGGTCGAGGCGGGAAGGATCGACCCGAGTCGCGTTGCCGCGGTATAGGTACCGGACATGTACTGATGCAAGCGGATTCGTTCGATGAACTGGTCTCGCGGATTGACCATCGTGACATCCGCATCGGCGCCGCGGCGGGAAAGCCGTTGCGCTGCACTGATACCTGCATAGCCTGCGCCGAGAATGACAATCTTCAATGCCATGGTGCGATTTACCTCCGATGCCAGGACTCCTGCTCACCATAGTCGGATCGGTGCCGACTGTATCGGTGACTTGGATCTCAGAGTGCAACATCGGATTCGGTAGATGGGAGGCGCCGGTTGATGGGGTGGGCACGACCCAACCCTGCGGCCGCTCGGCTGCAGGGAGGTCGGGTTGGTCTATGGGCTAGGAGCTGCCGAAAAAGGGAGTTCCACCGCGTGGTGGCGGCGGGGTCTGGTGCCCGTTGTTGTGGTGGTCCCAATTGTTGTATTGCCATCGCCACGCGTCGTGATGGTGGTGGTCGTAGTCTCTGACCCACACCCAGTGGCCCCGGCTGTAGTTGCAGTTGTTCCATTCCCACTGATCGCGGTTCTGCTGCCATTGCCACGGCCCGCTGTGGTCGCAATCGTGACTCCACCCTTGGCTGGCTGGGACTGGGACTGGGGCTGGGTGCGCGGTAGCCGGGACGGCCACGAGGCCGGCGGGCATGACCGCCAGCGATGCTGCGATCGTAATCTTTGCGAATAGGTGGCGCGCGTGTGTACGCCCTGTCGTTCTCGGCATTGGAGATCCCTCCTGTAGCACTGAAGCACCGACAGGTGCGAGAGCTCCACTATCCATTGATCCTGCGGCAGGGCAATCTCACAAGTCCAGCCCTTCAGCTGTACTCGTATGTCCGACCTCTTTTGTCGATATGGCCGGTTGTTGTGTGCGGCAGGGTCGATGGCGGTCGATTACTCAGGCGTCGGCTCGGAAACGAGCGATGCGCACCAACTCGATTTTACGCGGGGTGCGCCGGGGTCGCAGGATTCGATTCCGATGCTTTACTCACTATCCACGGGATCGTGACCGAGCTGGATTTGGTCACGGAGTGGACACATGAGCTCACAATCGTGTCTGCATTGGCGTGGCGGGACAACTGACTGCGAATTCGTTGGGCTCGGAATCGAGTGTGCACATGGTCGGAGATCGAAGGCGCCCTGGGTTCTCGGCCAAGGGTGACGGTCGGTTCGGTGTAACGATGAGGAGCAAACTGCGATCTATCTCGCGTCACTCCGCTGCGATAACGTGCGGACATCAGAAAGGCGTCGAGAATGACGAAGTTCAGCCACAGTTCGAGTTCTGCTGCTAGTCGGACCCGGAATCGCGTGGTGAGGTCAATCGGCGTCGCTGCCGCAGTAGGACTTGTAGGAATAGTCTCTGCCTGCAGTTCCGCCGAAGATACGACGGCAGCCTCGGACACCACCAGTGTCGCTTCAACCACCGTCGCGCCTACTACGACAACTACGACGCGTCCCGTTGTTGTCGCTCCTGAGCCAGCGCAGGCGCCACCGGCAGTCGTGACCCCCGAGGCGGTGGCAGTCCCGGTTCTGATGCCTCCGGTGGTGTGCATGAATCTTCAAGCCGCCCAAAACTTGATCCAGGATGCAGGGGTCTTCTTTTCCCGGAGTGAGGACGCATCCGGTGCCGGCCGCATGCAGGTCAACGACTCGAATTGGATCGTCGTCGACCAGACCCCGGCTGTTGGGATGCCGATCGAAGAAGGCGATGCGGTCCTATCTGTCGTGAAACTTAGCGAGCCCAACAACTGCTGATCCCACACTGGGCGGGGTCGATTCGTCGGCGAGGGGTCAGTCGGCTTGGGATCCCTGGGCCGATTCGGATTCGTCCCGCAGCGATTCGGACAGCATGTCCAGGCATCTGGTCAGCCGCTCGAGCCCTTCGGGATGCAGCCCAAGCTCGGTTCCGTGCCTTAATGCCATTTGCTGGAAGATCGGCACCAGCGGTGCGTATTTGGCGCGCAATCGATTTCGCTTGTCGAGATCGGTGAGAGCGCTCAGGCTACCGGCGTTGTCGATGAAGTCCGTGACTTTCACCAGAAAGACTCGTGGATCGGCGATGACGGCTTTCACGTGCTCGACGTAAGCCGTGTTTTTCTGTTCCTTGGAGAGCCCAGCCGGACGCGGCGGGTTGGTGACGGCCCAGACGGTGTCCGACACTGTCGTGTTGAAAAGAGTTGCAAGTAACCGTGTGGCTTCGGCTGGCGGACTCGCGCTGTGGTCGCCATCCATGAGTTCGACAAGTCGCACGGGTTGGTCTTCGACGGTGTCGTGCAAGACTGCTGCGGCGAGGACCTCTTCGTCGCGGCAGTTGAATCTTATGAGCCGCAGGGTATTTCGTAGTGGGTGGGCAATGTACGGTTCGGCGGTACCGTTCTGCCCGGGTCGAGTTTGGTCACGATGAGCCTGGGATGCGAGACCCATCGCGCTCTGTACGAGGGGTTGATCGCCGACCTCGTAGTTGATCGATAGCGTGAGCATCGCGGCATCCATGTCGTGAAGTCGCAATTTCCGAAAATTGTTTCCGACGACGTCGGCGGTTCTTGATTCAGTCATAGGTGTCCTTGCAGAATTGGTGCGGGGAATGTGGGCGGCCTGGTGGCTCGACCCGATATCTTCACTGTAGCGGGTAGCTCCGACAAGACGGCAGCCACGTTCCTACAGTCTCGGTTACGCGCAATCACCGGTCGCGCAACGCAAAACGCGCCTGCGACGGAGAATGCTGAGGCTGAACCCGGACGCAACATGCCAGATTCACCTCCACGCTGTACTCGATCGAGTACAGCGTGGAGTGTTCGACCGGGGCTGCAGACCGGATTCGGTCAATCGACTGAACGACCCATGACGGAAGTTCAGCACATCACAGGCCGGCTCGTGCCCCGGCTATGAGCGCAATGCCACCGCCTTGAAATCCACTGCTACTGCATGCGATCAGAATGGGTTGTAGATGGCAATCGTGCGAAAACTACCTGCAGACGAACCCGTCGGGATCTGGACCGACCCCAGGGTGTGGTCGACGCCCGACGGATCAGTCTGCCAGCACGAACCCTGTCCGTGGAAACTGAAGCACCAGATCGGCTGGCTGGTTCCGAAGGGGCTGATGATCATGGAGTCCCCGCTGCGTGAGCCGTAGGCGGCCGGATCGAACGCACTGACGTAGTGCTCCGTCACCTCTGTTGTGAAGATGTTGTCGTAGGGCCTCTCGGCAGCGGCCGGCGTCGCGACCAGTGCGGCAAACCCTACTGCGAGTGCAGATGCGGCGAGAATCTTCTTCAACATTCGTGCTCCGATCATCGAGGGCCTCGGCCCAGTAAAGGATTAATCGGTGACGGTCGAAGCCGCGTTACCAACCAGCTGGCCACGTGCATAAGCCTACCCACGGAGGTTGTCGGACCCGTGTGTCATGATTGAAATACAGAACAGGTTCAGGTTCTGCATTCCGGCGGTGATGTTCCCGCCATTCCTCCCCTCCCGATGTGCCTCGTTCGGTGCGTCGACGAAAGGTGCCTTCCATGGCCAAGAAAATTCTCTACATCGATCTCGATAACACGCTGGTGAACTTCCAGTCCGGCATCGACCGGACCGACCCAGCTGACCTCGTCAAATACGAGGGCGACCTCGACGAGGTACCAGACATCTTCTCGAAGATGGATCCCATTGAGGGCGCACTCGACGCATACCGCACGCTCGCAGCGGTTTTCGACACCTACATCCTGTCCACGGCGCCGTGGAAGAACCCGAGCGCCTGGCACGACAAGGTGCTGTGGGTTCAGAAGCATCTTGGACTCGAGGACGGATCGGTTGCGTACAAGCGACTCATTCTTTCGCACCACAAAAACCTGAACCGCGGGGACTTTCTGGTCGACGACCGAGATAAGAACGGCGCCAGCGCATTCGAAGGCGAATGGCTTCAGTACGGGGAGGAACCGTACAAGACCTGGGACGACGTGACGGCCTATTTGCTCGACCGTGCCTGATAGGGCAGACGTTACGAGCTCCGATTCTTGTCGGTACCCGTCGGTATCGTTTTCAACATCACTTCATCGCGTCGCTTCGACGCATTTCTTCAGGAGGCTTATGTGACCAATCCACAGCTCTCTCTCGTTGCTGCTCTGCTCGACCGTTCGGGTTCGATGCATTCCATTGCCGACGACACCCGCGGCGGTTTCGATTCGTTCATCGGAAAAGAGCGTGAGCAGGACGGGAATACCGTCGTGACGCTGGCGCAATTCGATCAGCAGTACGAGCTGGTCTACAGTTCGCAGCCGATCCGGACAGTGCCGCCGCTGGTGCTGCAGCCCCGCGGCTCAACCGCGCTGTACGACGCCATCGGCCGGCTCATCACCGACGTCGGCGTCGAGCTCGCTGCATTGCCCGAGAACGAACGGCCCGGCTCGGTCACCGTTGTGGTGATGACGGACGGTCACGAGAACGCGAGCAAGGAGTGGACCAATACCGCTGTGCGCGCACTGATCGCGCAGCAGGAGAAGGACTACCAGTGGGACTTCGTGTTCCTCGGGTCCAACATCGATGCCGTCGATGTCGGCACCGATCTGGGCTTTGCACGGGACAAGTCGATGACTTACGTGTCGACGACCGTCGGCGTCACTGCGGCCTTCGATTCGGTGGCGAGCTATCAGGACCGCAAGCGGGCACAGGTCTTCGGTTCCCCGCCGGCGCGGGGCTTCTCCGAGGCCGATCGCCGTCGGGCGCGCGGGGAGTGAGCAAGAAGGGCAGCAGCGGTGCGGGGGAGGCGATCATCGAGGTGATCTTCTTCCTGTGCATGGTTGCGGTGGTAGTGGGCTGGGTGTTCAGCTGAGGTACTAGCGTCGCCCATCTTTTCCATCGTGAGTGAACTGCTTCCGATACGCCGCCGGCATGAAAACCACCCAGAATTGGGAGCCATGGGGGTCTCCGACGAGGTTGCTATCAGCCGAATCGCCAACGGGTTCGAGGGCAGTCCCGGTGCGTTGAACGCAACAGACAGGAGTTGGCGAACACCGAAGTCTGTCATGCCGATATCACCGATGCCGGTCTCGCACGCTTGGCTGAGCTGGGGAATCCGTACGAGATCTATGGGGACCCGTGGGAGGGTCACCGGCTGATGGCGGCGGAGGGCGACTTCACGCGATGGGACCATGATCTAGGTCAGGGCTGACTGAAGTCCGTGTCTTAGCGGCCAGATTGAATCACTCCGGCGTGTCCGGAGACTGTGACAACACCGAGGGTTTGGCGAAGTTGCTTTTGCACAGTCCTGTTCGCCGGCATCCTCTATCACCCTGAACGACTGCAGTTTCACGAAGTACCGGCGGTCAGAACGGATTGAAGACGGAGATCATCCGACTGTCTGCGCGAATGAGAGTGGGTCGCGCGCTCGGATAACTCTTATTGGGGAGCACCCAGCAGATAGCGCGTCTTCCGGTTCACCGGGAACACGCCATCCCACCGTGCCCCCACATCGTCGGTCCTTATTGGTTCGACGACGACGAGCGACGATCGGTTCCACTTTTACAAGACCGATTTCTCCCAGCACAGGATGCACCTGCGCCGGGATGATCAGCCCCACTGTTGGACTGGTGTTCGCTCCGACGTTCGAGGTGTCGCGGCGCGGAGAATCGTGGACACTGTGCGAACTGTCGGTGCGATATGGAACTGTGTGGTCTGGTTGGGGAACCGTTCTAAACGACAGGGGAGTGCCGTGACCGGAACCGATGAGGCCGTGGATAGACCGCTCATGGAGGTCGTGTTCGACGCCATCGACGCAGACAACGAGCTCGCCGACGACGCGAAGTACTTGGTGCTGGCGGCACTCGAAGGAGCCGACCAGCTCAACGACCAGCTCGACGGCGTGGCGCTGTTGCAGACTCGGCGCGCGGCGCAGGCAGTCATCGAGAAGCCCGTCGGAGCATTCTTGACGTCTATCGAGGTGGCAGGCTTCCGAGGCATCGGCCCGAAGTCCGAACTGAAACTGCATCCCGCACCTGGCATCACCATCGTCAGCGGACGCAACGGATCCGGCAAGTCCAGCTTCGCCGAGGCACTCGAGTTCGCGGTCACCGGCAAGAGCTACCGGTGGGAGAACAAGGCGAAGCTGTGGAAGGACACCTGGCGGAACCTGCACGAGTCGTCGCAGTGCCAGATCCGCGTCGGCCTGACCATCGAGGGCTCAGAACCCGCCGTCGTCGGCGTCGATTGGTCTGCGGACGCATTGCTCCCCGACAACTCGACGTGGACTCAGATCGGCAAGGCCAAACGATCACCCGGCACCGACGGGCTCGGGTGGAAGTCGGCGATCGAGCTGCACCGCCCGATCCTGTCGTACGACGAGATCGGCGGTCTCATCGAGGACAGTCCCTCCACGTTGTACGACGCGCTTGCCAAACTGCTCGGGCTCGACGAGATCGCTGACGCCGAGAAGCGGCTCGCATCGGCGTTGAAGGACGCCAAAGTGCCGCGCGGACAAGCGAAAGAAGCGCTGGCGCAACTCAAGCACATTGTCGGAGAATCGGCGGATGACCGGGCCCAGTCGGCCGCAACCCTGTTAAAGAAGCGAGCTCCGGACGTCGATGCGGTTCAGGCGCTCGCGACCGGTTCCGCACCGACGCAGTCCTCTGCGCTGTCTGGCCTCCGAGCCATCGTCGGCCTGGCAATCCCGTTGAAGGAGCAGGTCGACACTGTCGTCGTAGCGCTCCGGGAGGCGATAGCTGGCACCGTCGACCTGGCTTCCGACGCGCTCGCCATCGTCGAACGACGTAACGCGCTGCTGACGTCCGCCCTCGAATTGCACGCCGACACCGGCACCACCGACTGCCCGGTCTGCGAAACCGGGACTCTCGACGACGCGTGGGCCGAACACGCCCGGACGCGTATGTCCGACGAAGAAGACAAGCTCACGCTCTTCAAGAAGGCTCGACGCGACTTCGAGGACGCTCGCCGTGCAGCGACCGCACTGATCGACGACCTGACCGACGCGACTGCGGTCGACGGCGTCGAACTCCCATCGCTGGAGTTGTACCAAGAGGCCGTCCTGAAGGTCCGGTCTGCGCCTGACGAAGTCACGGAGCTTGCAGAGCACCTCAGCGCGACGTTGCATGCCGTTGTCGAGTCCGGCGGGCTGCTGCGTCATGAGGCAGCAGCGGCTATCAAAGCTCGGGAAGACACTTGGGCGCCCATCGCGTCACGGTTGGCGTCCTGGGTGCAGATGGAGCAGATAGCAGCGAAGACCGACGCATCCGTCACCAGCCTGGAAGCAGCCAAGAAGTGGATGACGTCGCACGTCATCGACTTACGCAACCAGCGGCTCGAACCGATTGCCGACCAGGCGCGGGACATCTGGAGCGAACTCCGCCAGGAGAGCAACGTGGATATCGGCGCGATCAGCCTGGAGGGAACCAATACTCGGCGTAAAGCTGTTTTGAAGGGAACGGTCGACGGTGAACCGTCGGAGGCATTGTCGGTGATGAGTCAGGGCGAGCTGCACGCCTTGGCGTTGGCGCTGTTCATCCCTCGCGCGACGACGCCGAACAGTCCGTTCCGGTTCATCGTTTTCGACGATCCGATCCAGGCCATGGACCCAGCCAAGATCGATGGATTTATCCGGGTGCTGTCGATGCTGGCCAAGACTCGGCAAGTCGTCGTCTTCTCGCACGACGACCGATTAGCCACTGCCATAAGGCAACTCGCCGTCGATGCGCGGTTGCTCGAGGTCACCCGCGAGACCGGGTCGAAGATCTATGTCAAGGAGACGCTCAATCAAGCGACGAGGTACGTCGACGACGTGCGTGCACTGGTGAGGGACGAGGGCGTGCCTGACGAGGTCAAGCGGCGAGTAGCCCCAGGTCTGTTCCGGCTCGCCATCGAATCCGCAGCGCAGCAGGTGTTCTACGCCAAGGAGCACCGTGCTGGTATGGGGCGACAGGACGCGGAGCAGCGCTGGGCGGCAGCGAACAAGACGACGAACAGGCTGAAGTTGGCAGTGCTCGACGATCCCGATGGGAGCTTGGGCGGGTGGCTGAGTTATCGAGCCGAGCGAGGCCCGACGCTCAAGCTCGCCAACGCCGGCACACACGGTGAGGTGGTGACGGTCGATGCCCACGCTGTGAACGATCTGAAAAAAATGATCGACGGGATTCTGGCGTCATGACGACCGCGATTTCACCTGCAGTCGGGCTTCGAAACGCGGAGCGATTGCTCGACGGAACTGTCGGTGCTGCAGGCAGTTCGGCGCGCCTCGCCGCATTCCTCGCCCGGCAAACGCTCGAAGAGCTGGTCGACGAACGGTGCCGAGCCCTGGGTGTGGATGCTCCCGGCGCGAACATGCGCTCGAAGCTAGTAATCCTGCGGTCACTGGACACGACAGAACGAGCCGACGCGGCTGCCGTCGCGTGGAACAGACTGAGCAACGTGTGCCACCACCATGCGTACGAGTTGTCGCCGACCGTGGCGGAGGTGCGTGACCTGTGCAAAGTCGTTGCTGTTCTGCTGGATCCAAGCTGAAGGTACGTCCAGTGACCAGGGCCCTCAATGGGACCGGCTGTTACTCCGGCGGGGGTGGTCACCACGTCCATGAAGAACTGAAACTGCTCACCGGCTCGTAGTTGTGGCAGACTGCTGCCTTGGCAAAGCCACCGCCGGGGTGCTTTCGTCGAACTCTGGCGAACGTGGCGGCCACACTGTGAAGTTACTCTTGGGGGAGAGAATCTGTTGGGGGAATTGCTGGGAGCGGATCTCGGTGAGATCAGGTCGTTGGGGGCACAGCTGAGTGTCAAGGCGAACGCGGTCGCTGACATCGCTGGGCCTGCCAACGCGAGCGTTGGAGCGGTGGTGATGCCCGATGCGGGTATCGATGATCTTCTGGTGCGGATAGTGACGACGTTGGAGACCACTGTGGCCAAACACCGCAGCGCTGTGCAGGCTCTGGCAGATGGGGCGACCTCGTCCGCGGCCACTTACGAAGCGGTCGAAGAAGCGTTCAGTAGACAGCTCGGCTCGTTGACCGAAGGCCTCGGACAGTGACGACGCCGACGATCCCTCAGGTCGAATCGTGGAAACCGCTGACGTTGGTCACGGCAGGAGAGGCGATGAAGTCGGCGGGGATCGCTCTCACGGATTGCCTGGCGGAAGTGGACCTCGCAGTCGACAAGAGTGCGAGTACTTGGCGAGGGGATGCCAGCGCGGCCGCGTCGATGCGTGCGGTATCGGAAGTTCTCACTGCGTCGGCGTCGAAACGCGCCACGGACATCGTCGGGGACGCTCTGATCAGCCAGGGACAGACGATCGACGCGTCCCGTTCGGTGATAGTCAACACCCGGGACGCCGCCGTCGATCGCCACGGCATGTCTGTTGGACCTGATGGAACGGTCTCCAGCCCAACCGTGCCCGGTACAGACGGTGACGTCCTCCGCCTGGTGCTGCAGGGCCGACTCGACCGGCAAGCAGCAGACTTCCAGGTCAGCCTGAAGGAGAATTTGGCTTACTGCGGATCTGCTCTGACGGCATTGAAATCGGCGGTGGACGGCGGTCTGGCCGACCTCGAACAACACGGTGGTCCCGGCGGGGACAGCCTAGGTTCGGTGGTGCTGTCGGGTGAAGACGGCAAGGAGATCGGCACCCAGATTCGAAACGCGGTGGACGACGGTGAGCCGATAACCGCGGACGTCCTCGCGGAACTCACCGAAGACCTGCGTGCCACAGGTGTGGAGCCTGCGCAGCTTCAGGCATACCTCAACGGTGATACGGCGACGATCCCGGCGAGCACCCAGCAATATTTGAAAGAGTTCTACAACACCGCCGGCGTCGACGGCTTCACGGCTGCAAGCCAGCAGCTGCAATCGCAAGGCCCGGCGGGCCAACAAGCGGCGGCCTCGCTGGCCAATGGCGTCCTGGTGTTGTCCAACGAGAAGGTCGGCACCGGCCGCGATGCCGACGGCAATCTGACGGGTGCAGGTAGTTACGAAAACTTGCCGCAGGACATGCGCGACCTCATTTCGACTCGTCCAAGTCGCGGTATCGACGGACTGGACAGCAATGCGATGACGTATCCCGGTGACGGTCCGATCGTGGACGACCAGAAGAACTTCGTCGAGGGCCAGACGAAATTGTTCGACGCTTTGGCGTTAGCTGAAGCGGGCAATGAGCCCGGGACGAAGATGTCGACCGAACTGATTCGACAGGGCATGCACGCGGCGTCGATCGATGCCCATGGCGGAGCCCTGCCCTTCAGCAACGAGCCCGTGGACAATCCTGGTCATGCGGAAACCCTCGAGAAGGCGATCGAGCTTGGTTCCCGTAATACGGACGGCGTGCGCGCGATTCTCACCGGCGAAGGAGGACCAGACATCCTCGGATCTGAATACCACGCTGATACTGCAGTGATGCCGTTGCTTCAACGCGACGACGGAACGGCCATGGCTTCACTCACCGATTGGATTCCGCGCGATGCACACTCGACCGCGCCCGAAGGGACACCGGAGTACGAGAACTCGGTGCGCGCAGGGTCCGCCGCCCGAGGCTTGGCAGAGATTCTGGCCAGTACCGAATCATCTGATGGAACAAACAATTACACGACACTTTTATCCGGTGAAGGGAAGATCGGGGAGGGGACTGCAGGGCAGGTCGCCGAAGCCCTTGCCCCCTTCGTCGGTGACATGACCGGTATGACCAGCGACCTCACACAGACGCATGGATTCGGTGACTTCGGTGGGAGTGAAGATTTCGGAGGTGGCCCTGTCGAACCGCTACGTGTCTTCACCATTCTGGACTCCGAAGATCAGTCCAGTCAGATCATCAACGGCACTGCACTTGCCGAGAGCCTGCGGATGGATCGGATGTTTGCGACAACCGGATACAGCAACCTCGGTGACCAAGCCTACCGCTTGCAGTGGCTCGTCGATCACGGTCTCAGTACCGAAATGGACCAACGCGTGCAAGAGGGTCTCGACAAGCAGGAAGCAGCCGAAGCACGGAACTCGAAGTTCACCGCGGCGTGGACGGCGGGGCAAATCGTCGCCGGGGGGATGGGGCCAGGCGGGATTGCCGTCGCAGCCGGGTCCGAGTTCTTGAAGCCCTATGTACTGTCTGTAGATGACCTCGACTCGCCATTGGCACGCGAGATTGCCTTTGATTCATCGCAATTCGGCTTCGACGGCGAGGGTGGTAAGTACGTGGCCAGCGACTGGGGTAGTGCAGATTACAGAAGGTTCAACATCCTCGATGCCCTTGTTCATAGCGGCGCGATCGATATCAACGACGTTCCTGACGTGTACAAGAGCGAGAGCGGCGAATCGTTGCTTTCCTACTCCGATGTGGCAAAGGCGTTCTCGGAGTCAGGGGGGACGGATGGATTTCTCGCCAACCAAAGCGCCATGCGGTTGATCGCCGATGGCGGGGTCTCCGATCTCGATGAGTACACGCGCAATGCGACGGGTGACGGCCAACAACATGCTCTCGAGTTGACAGTCCGGCCACTCGGAAACAACCCGAGCAGCGCAGAAATTCTGCAGTGGTTGGCTAGCGACGATTCGTCGAGTGACCCAAAGAACAAGTGGCCGTGGAAGATCCTCGGATGAAAACGACTCGACTCATTCCCCTACTTTGCGCCGTACTGACCACGTTGATTGTGGTCGCAGCGTGCGGTTCTGTCGCAGACGACGGCCCAGTAACAGTGACAACGTCCGTGTCGCCTCAGCCGTCATCCGACGGTTACGAGGTTTCCGATCGCCTTCGCGACGCGACAATGGTGTGGTCGGCGGAGCCGGGCGTAGACCTCCTCTCTTTGGAAGGGACGTTAATCCGCGCATCGGAAGAGTCGTTCGTAATCGGACTGATGCTCGGTCTCGATTACGCCTATTTGGGGTTCGCGAAGAGCTCGGGCAGCCTGGGTGGTGGCGGCATCTTGGGCGGGTTCCGGGACGACACTGGACAGGGCCCGTTCGCAGGAACGATTCACGGACGTATCCAACAGATCATCCCAATCAACGGTGGTTTCGACGTCCTGTCATGTGTTCTAGCGGTCGGCCTCGACAGACAGCTCGACGGAAAGTACGTCCCGTCCCGACTTACCGGCGGGGAGGGCAGTGAGCAGCGCTCTCGCTTCGTTCGCACTGGCGAGTCCTCAACAGCAACTTCGCCTACACCTCCACCTTCGGTGTCGTCTCCCGACTTGTTGCATTGGCAGGCGCCGTCAGGCAACGAATTCGTGGGGTGGGAGATTGATGGTTTCATCGATCAAGACCCAGTCACATCGAGGAACGGTCGTTGTGCGCCGTGGGCTCGATCACTGTACCCGGATGCGCCAGTGAATATTCCGCCTGACGCGTACGCCCACGACAACCCACCTCCGGTGGAGCCTGCGTACCCAGGATGGCCCGGCAATCGCAATTAATTACGCTCAGAACAACATTCGTGCGAGGTAGGGGGTAACCGCTTTGATTCGAGAGGAACTAGGCGCCAAAGTCCGTCGGCTTCAAGCGGCTGTTGCTGAGGTTCACGGCCACACGCACCTCGACGGTGTCACCATTCGGACCGACGCCAACGGTCGACTCACCGAACTCACCTTCGGCCATGATGCTTGGGGCCGTGGACCAGAGGTGCTGGCCGACACGATCATGCGCGCGTACCGACAGACTGCCGACGATGTCCGACAACGTTCGACGACGATCATGGCTGAACTGCGGGACGACCCAATCGTGGCTCGAATCGTAGACGTGACTATCGGCAACAGCCCAGCGGCTGAAACCCGCGCTGATCAAAGACCCGCGTATGTGACGCGTGAATCGCTATCTGGAGAGCTGTGTCAGTCCGACATGGCCATCCTGGAAAGTCAGAGTTTCTCAGGGCACTCTACCGGCCACCGCATTACTGATGAGCGGGACGATGTTGACGGTTACTTCGGGCGTAAGTCGTGGTTGGAATAGTCCCAAAGCCTGTCAAACAACCAGTGGCCGTGGGAGATTTACAGATGAAACAGCGAAGTCGACGCGTGCGGATGGTAGTAGCCGTTCTGCTGACGATCCAGATTGCGGTGACAGCTTGCGGGTCTCCTGTCGAGGACAGTTCTATCCAACAGACGTCGTCGACGTCGCATTCGTCCGGCTCCGACGTCTATGAAGTTCCAGATCAACTGGGTGATGCCACTATGGTGTGGTCCGCAGAGCCGGAGGTCGACCTCTTTTCTGCCGAGGGTACTTTGATCCGTGCCGCCCAGGAATCGATAGCTATTGGAGCTACGGTTGGCTTGGACTACACATATCGAGGCTTCGCGGCCAGCGGTAACTACAAAGGCGGGGATTCGATATACTCAATCTTCCAATCCGCGACCGGCGACGGTCCGTTCGCAGGAACGATTCATAGTCGTATTCAAAAAGTCAATCCAAGTGATAACGGATTCGAGGCGTTGACGTGCGTGCTGTCGATCGGGCTCGACGTCCTCGAAAACGGCAAGTACTCGCCGTCGCTCCTGACCAATATAGCGGGAGAAGAACTGCGCATACGCTTCATCCGCACCGGCGACAAGACAACGACAGCACGTGAATCCATGCCGTCGTCCATTCAGGAGTCCGAGAATTTGCATTGGCAGGCGCCTACCGATAACAGGTTTGCCGGGTGGGAAATCGACGGATTTGCTGATGTTGAACCTGGCACGGCGGAAAGTGGTCGTTGCGTTCCATGGGCGAGATCACTGTATCCGGACGTAGAGCCCATCGTCTCTCGTGAGGCATACGCCCGAGACAACCCGCCCCCCGTTCAGCCGGCCTACCCGGGATGGCCGGATAGTGCCAGTTAACGACGTTAAAAACAAGATTCATGCATGTTGGGAGCGGATCTCGGTGCGATCAGGTCGCTGGGGGAATGGCGCCGGGGAGGAATCGCCGTCGCAGCTGCTTCTGAGTTCATGAAGCCCTACGTACTGTCGGTGGATGATCGCGAAGCGCCTATGAGCCGCGAGATCACGCTTGACGCATCGACATTCGGATTCGATGCAAGGAACGCGGAATTCCGAAGCTCGACGAGTACACACGCAACGCGACGGGGGACGAGCAGTGGGATCAGCTGGCAATGGTGAGTCGGCCCGAAGGGAAGAGCCCAGCCAGTGGGGAGATCCTGGCTTGGCTAGCAAGTGATGAATCGTGTCATGACTCGAGAAGCAGAGTGAGGATTCACGGATGAGCGAAGGAGGGCGAATCATGCGTTTGGCCGCCGCTGTTCTGTTGGCAATGCTGGGTGTTGTCGCAGCGTGCGATTCAACCACCGAGCACGGTGGGGCGCCAGCGACGACGTCAGCCTCACATCGGCCGGCCACAGATGTCTATGAAGTTCCTGACCAGATCCGTGACGCAACGATGGTCTGGTCTGCTGAACCGGGTATCGATCTCCTTGCAACCGAGGGAACACTGATTCGCGCTGCTCTAGAGTCCTTCGCTATCGGGTCTTTGGCCGGGCTCGACTACACGTATTTAGGTTTTGCAGACAGTTCGAACAGCGTGGCCGGCGGCCCGCTGTATTCACTGTTCCGAGCCGACACCGGACAAGGTCCGTTCGCGGGGACGCTTCACGGTCACCTCCAGCAGATCGTTCCCACTGAGGCCGGCTTTGATGTCATCTCGTGCGTGCTTTCCGTCGGCCTCGATGTGAAAGTCGACGGCAAATACAGCCCGTCGGGGCTCGCGGGCGGTGAGGGAGGTGAACTACGTTCACGGTTCATCCGCACCGGTGAGGCAGCGAAATCACCAGTGGTGACACAACCATCGTCTTCAACAGGTCCGGATAATCGCCACTGGCAGGCGCCCACGGGCAATCAGTTCATCGGCTGGGAAATCGACGGTTTCACCGACAGGGATCCGACCACTTCGGGGAACGGTCGATGCGCCCGGTGGGCGCGATCGCTATACCCGCACACGACTCCCGCGATCGCCCGTGATGCTTACGCCAGAGACAATCCACCCCCGGTGCAACCGGCATACCCCGGTTGGCCCGACAGCAGCCACTGAATTGGCTCAGAACAACACGGTGCTCGGTAGGAGTTATGGCTTTGACTCATAAAGAACTCGATATGAAAGTTCGACGACTTCAACTGGACGAGTGCGCACGCAATGCTACACGGGGTGAGCAGCGGTATCAGTTGGCCGCGGCGATTCGACTCGAAGGAAACAATCCGAATAGTGGAGTAATTGTGGATTGGCCGGCAAGCGGTGAATCATCTCGTGACTCGAAAAATACTTGGCGAGCGGAGATCTACGGATGAAACAGCGTAGCCGGCGGGCGAGCATGATAACCGCAGTCCTGCTGACGATGCTGACCGCGGTTGCAGCGTGCGATTCCGTCGACGACGACGGCTCCGCGCCAGAGACGACGTCGTTGTCGCGTTGGCCGGCGATCAATGTCTACGAGGTTCCTGATCGCGTGCGTGACGCCACGATGGTGTGGTCTGCGGAACCTGGTATCGACCTGTTCTCGGCTGAGGGAACCGCTATCCGCGCCGCCGGAGAGTCACTCGTCATTGGGCTGATGGTTGGTCTTGACTATGCGTATGTAGGGTTTGCGGCCAGTTCGAACAGCGAGGCAGGCGGCCCGCTGTACTCGCTTTTTCAGGCCGACACAGGACAGGGTCCGTTTGTCGGTACAGTCCACGGTCACATCCAACAGGTCATCCCGACGGACGCTGGCTTCGACGTACTGTCATGTGCGCTTTCCATCGGCCTCGACGTACTCGTAGACGGAAAGTACTCTCCATCGCGGCTCACCGACGGTGACGGACAGGAGCTTCGCTCAAGTTTTATTCGCACCGGCGACCCCTTGACGGCACCTGCGGTGCCCCAACCAACGTCTTCACCGGTAGGCGATAAACTGCAATGGCAAGCGCCTGTCGGCAACGAATTCGGCGGTTGGGAAATCGACGGCTTCATAGATATCGATCCGGTCACGTCTGGCAAAGGTCGTTGCGCCCCATGGGCGCAATCGCTCTACCCGGACGCACCACGAATCATCACTCGCAATGCCTACGCCAGGAGCACCCCGCCACCAGTGCAGCCGGCCTACCCAGGATGGCCCGACGGTAGCAACTGACCACGCCCCAAACGACTTACGTGTCCCTAGGAGACGATCGCTATGACCCGCGAAGAACTTGGTGCCAAAGTTCGACGACTTCAACGGGCTGTGGCCGAAGTCCATGGAAACACGCACCTCGACGGTGTCACCATTCGGACAGACGCAAACGGTCGACTCACCGAACTCTCGATCGCTCACGACGCGTGGGCACGCGGGCCCGAAGCGCTGGCCGATCTGATCACGCGCGTGTATCGGCTTACCTCGCAGGAAGTCCAGATGCGTTCGACCGCGATCATGGCCGAACTCCGCGACGACCCAGTCGTGGCTCGAATCGCAGATGCGACTATCGGCAATAGCCCAGCGACTGAAACCGGCGCTGATCAAAGAACCGAGCCTGTGACGCAAGAATCGCTATCTGGAGAGCTGAGTCAGCCCAACCCGGACAACCTGGAATATCAGAGTTTCTCAGCGCATTTTTCCGACCACCGCATGATTGATGAGCGAGACGATGTTGACGGTTACTTCGGGCGTATGTCGTGGTTGGAATAGTCTCAGTGCTAGCAGCGAAGAAGCCTTCCTCACTGGCGGAGTCGAAGCATCCGACACTTTTGAGCTCGACGCATAGTTGAAGACCGGGATCTCAACTTGTTGCGGTTCGAGATGGCGGACGACTGTACACCGGAACAGGAGCTACAGAATGGCTTTCGGCGGCATGTAGTTCGTCTATCGCTCGTTCCCGCTCGTTGGACGCCGTTGAACTCTCGTCGGTGATACCAGACGCGTCGTCACTCGTCGGGCATCTTTGCTCGTCTCGAGCGCCGCTGGTGGTCGTTCGTGAAGGGCGCCTTACGAAGTCATCGGCGCTGCAGCACGATCAGTTCGGAGAGTGCGTCTTGTGCGCACAGTGAAGTTGCTGCTCGCCGAGATCGTCGGAGCCGCGCAGGGCAGCGTCCGACACGAACGCGTCGACTTCGGTGAACAATCGATTGACGGTCACTGATACAACCGGATCCACTCTTACCGGCCAGTCCTTCTCTTCAACAACGGATGATCGACGTGCCGGGCGGCTATACCTGTCCCGACACTAAGGATTCCCGTTGGGCTTTGAATGACAAAACCCGCACCGGATGCAACCAAACGTGGTCGACGTGCGTCGAAACCTACTGGAGCGAGTATCGCTCGTGCGCGCTGAAACTGACGTACCAAATCGGGAGAATGCAATGGTGAGGGACGTAGGCGGAGGAACTGCTATCCCCTTGGAGGCAGATTCAGCAGCGATGCGTTCGACGTCGAGTGAGCTCCAGACCTATGTCTACTCATTGACCGACTCGGCCTCGACAGTGAACTTCGATGTGCAGTCGGTTGCAGGCTCTTAGCTGGCATCCGTGCTGGCGCAGGTTCGCCTGGTTGTAACGGCCAGCGTCGAAGCACCGTCGAAACGATTGAAGCAGTTGTCCGAGAGTATCGACGACTGTGCATCCGGGTATGAACAGACCGACAATGAGTTCGCGAGTTCGTTGATTGGACTACTCCCTGGTGGAGAAGTTGGTAGACCAAGCTTGTGAGAAGCGCTCCAGGGAAGACCACCGTTCTCGGTTGGGGCCCAGATAACGTCCTTGCAGAAGCATCTGAACTTCGTCGCCTCGCGGAGGTTTTGGACGACCTAGCACCCCGCCCGAGCAAAGTTATGGAATCGTTCCGCGTATCGCATACCTGGAGCGGCAATGCACAATCAGCTGCTGAGGATTGGGCAATAGCTGAGTCGGACCGCATTCAACTGGTCGCGCACGCGACGCGATTCTTGGAGTCAGCGGTAGTTGAGGGAGTGACGCGATTCGCGAATGCCCGTCAGCAGGTGGTGACGGCGATCGAGTCCATTGAGATAGCGGGGTGGGTGGTTACAGAGGATTGGGCGATCTCGGGCGACGGCACAGATCCAGCTTTGCGGGAAGAACACCAGCGCAACCTCCGTCGATGCCTGAGCGAATTGCACAGAAGCGATGCGGAGGCCGCGCGGTCGATCGATCACGCTTTGAAAAAATTCGGAGCTGGGCCGGATCTGCTCGGATTTGTGCCTGTCGTAATCGGACTTGCTTTCGTTATCGACGCCGCGGTCGCGGCCTTGATCTCGGCTGGGCTCGTGTCGGCGGGCGCGATCTTGTTTGCCCTGGTCGATGAGTTCGGGGTCGATGCGTGGGACACGATTGAAAGTGCTGTCCCAAGTTCGTTTTTCGAAGACGCTGGCCCGGTTGGTGCTGATGGCGTAAGGGACCAAATTTTGGACGGGACGGTGCCCGGGCGGAATCAGCCGGTAAGGCAGGTGGACACCGACCAGCAACTGAGGGATCTATGGGATTCACTGACTACCGAGGCGCGACTTGCGGACGGCGACAAGTATCCAGGAAAAGTGATGGAATTGCCTGACGGCACTAAAGTCAGGTTGCGCGAGTCCAGCAGATCGGGCGGTGCCACAATGGATATCACGTATCCAGACGGAGGAATAGCGAAGGTGCACATCGCATGATAGATAAACGACTCGAGCACTTTCTGCTGTTCGAGATGTCGGATGACTGGATGCCTGTTGGCGCGTTCGCCTCATTGATACGTCGAATCACACCGGCCGGCTACTCGAGACAAAGAATTCTCGAAGTAATCGCTGAAATCGCAGCGAAGGGGCACCTCCGTTTTGGTGGCTGGGCAATGAAAACCACTCAGACTTGGGAGCCATGGGGGGTCTCCGACGAGGTTGCTATCAGTCGAATCGCCAACGGGTTCGAGGGCAGTCCCGGTGTGTTGAACGCAACTGACAAGGAGTTGGCGAACACCGAAGTCTTTCGTGCCGATATCACCGATGCCGGTCTCGCTCGCTTGGCCGAGCTGGGGAATCCGTACGAGATCTATGGGGATCCGTGGGAGGGTCACCGGCTGATGGCGGCGGAAGGTGACTTTCCGCGATGGGACCATGAGCAAGGTCAGGGCTGACTGAAGTCCGTGCCCCATTAGTTGGACGGCAACGAGCAGCGATCGGTTCCATCGTTACTGGACCACTTCTCATAGCGCTGAATGCACCTGCGCATCTGCGCCACTGTTGGCCTGGCGGTCTCCGACGTTAGAGGTGTCGCAGCCCATGGATCGTGGACACTGTGCGAACTGTCGGTGCGATGTGGAACTGTGTGGTCTGGTTGAGTCCGTTCTAGTCGACAGGGGAGTGCCGGTGACCGCAGCCGATGAAGCCGTGGACAGACCGCTTATGGAGGTCGTGTTGGATGCCATCGACGCAGACAACGAGTTGGCCGACGACGCGAAGTACTTGATGCTGGCGGCGCTTGAAGGAACTGTCCAGGTCAAAGACCAGCTCGACGACGTCGGGCTGTCGCAGCGATAGCTGGACAATCGTCGAAAACTTCGTCATGAATCGATTGGCGATTCAAATCCCGCCTTCTGTGGTGCAGTAGCGCGGCCTTAGAAAGGCAAATATGGAAGAGACTGGACCGGCGTTGCAGTATGCCGTCGAGCAGGCCGTGCGTAGTGGTGAGCGAGAGTTGGATCGTCTCGATTTATTGGCCGACTCACTGATCGGTCAGTTTGCCGCAGTGTCTGATCCTGCTACGGTCGCTCCGGTTAGTGCAGGACTGACGGTTGAGCTTGCTGAAGCTGCCGACGGTTTCGCAAGTAGCATTCGAAATCACCTCATTGAGCAGCGCCGGGCCCTGTCGACGTTCAATGTCGCCTTCTTCGGCAGAACAGGTGCGGGCAAGAGTACGTTGCTTTCTGCGTTCGGTGGGCTTGACGGTGGCTACGTATCGCCTGGTGAAAGCGATTGGACCACAGACGTAACGGAAATCGCATGGCATGGATGTCGGCTCTGGGATACGCCGGGAATCAACGGCTGGGGTCGTACTCAGACGCGGGTTGACCTCGAGGAAACTGCACGGCGCGCGGTCGAAATTGCCGATGTAGTTTTGCTGTGCTTCGACAGCCAGAGCCAGCAGGCATCAGAGTTCGCGAAAGTAGCTCAGTGGGTGCGTGCCTACGGAAAGCCGGCAGTAGCCGTTCTGAATGTGCGTAATCTGCGATGGCGTCACCCGGATAAAGTGGCCAGTCATGCCGCACGGCAATCTTTGTCTCGCGGCGTCGGTGAACATGTAGACAACATTCGGACTGAATTATCCAAGATCGACCTTCCACGTACACCGGTCGTTGCTGTCCAGAGTCGCCGTGCCCTGTTCGCTCGCGCAAGTACACCGTTCAAAGGCCCGGCGGAAGCGAACTTCTTGTCGGATCGCAAAAAATTTGGCACTGAGTACTTGTCTCGTTGGTCCAACTTCGGCGTACTCGAGGAGTTGCTCATTGCGTCGATAGTTGAAGGAGGGTCCGACCTCCGGCAAACATCCTTGCGGGAGGGGTTGCGCGAGATGCTCGATGCAAAGGCTAGCGAACTCGATCAACTAGGACAGGCGATCGATCCGCGGATCGACGCTGTGGAACGTCGGATTGCGCAGCTTCTGGATGTCTTGGGGTACGTCGAAGGGGACGAACGCGCACAATATCTCGGTGGTGACAGCCCGGATCTGCTGTCTGCCCTGGAAGGAGCTCGGGGTCGGCCATTTACGGCGAGCGCCGAAGGTTCGCTGGATCGGCAGATGAATCGTCTGATCACTTTTCATCTGTCGGGACTCCGTGAAGACTCCATCACTAGGGCCAAAGGACTTGTGGAAGCTGTCTTCGACGAAGACAAGCAGTTTAACCAGGAAACCTTTCAAGAGGTAGTCTTCACGATGTCTGCCATTCAGACCGCGGTGGAGAGCATGTGGAATTCCAAGGCTTCGTTCCTCTTGCGGGAATTGCAATTGGCCAGTGCTGATGAGGCGCCCGATATCACCGGGACTGCGACCGACTCGGCGAATCTGGATAGCAAAGCGGGTGGGTTGACATCAAACCTCGCACGGTCGATGCAAATTGCCGGCATGGCCGCCGGCGCCGCTTCAGGCGTTGTCTTTCTACCCGCTGTGGCCAACTTTTGGAATCCTGTGGGGTGGGTGGGTGTAACCACATCCGTCGGCCTCGGGGCAGTGTCCTTTGTCAGTCGTTTTGCTGGAGATCGTATTGCAGCCAGTACTGAAAAGCAGGGTGCAGAAGCCAAATCAAAGGCAATAGGTGAATCTTTGGCCGCAGTGCATAAAACTTATGATCGAATTGAGCAAGACTTGCTGGTCGAGGGCCGTAGCCTGTCCTGGCAGATGGCTGAACCGATTTTGACGGAGCTACTCAAAGAATCGCTGTCTTTGCGTGGCGAAAAGGCTGCTGCGGGACAGCTGACTGCGAATCTTCGTGAAGTATCGGCGACCTTGCCGGTAACGGTGGACGTTGGAACGGTTATGGCGCGCGCGCAAGATCGCGTTCTGGCTGATCGGTTGGGGGTCATGCTGCAGGACAACGGTTCTAGACATTCGGAAGTCGAAAGATCGGCGTGTGGTCGCAAGGTCTGGTTGGGTGAAGATTGGTTCGAATACGACAGCGGAAACATGGATGAGGACTCGTTGGAAGCTTCGCGTTTGCCTGTGTTTGTCGAGCAAGACAATTCTGATCGCACGGATCTAAGTCAGGCCTTGACGGATGCCTGGGACATGCCATCGAGTGACTCTGTTGCCGAGTTGATTCGGGAGATCGAAGTTGCTTCCAGGACCGATGCACAGCCCGTCAAAGTTGCGTCGGTTCAGGTGGTCACAAAACCGACAGTTGTGGTGCTCGGAGACTACAGTTCCGGCAAGTCGAGCTTGATCAAACGCCTTCTGGTGGAGATGAGCGGCAAAGTTCCTGAGAACTTACATGTGAGAGGTAGCGCGACAACGAGTTCGGTTGAGCGCTACGACCTTGGACATGTGCAGTTACTCGATACCCCCGGGTTCCAGAGCGGTAATCATAACCACGACGCACTAGCTCTTGCGTCGGCCGGCGACGCTTCGCTGATTCTTGTTGTGCTGCACGTCAATCTCCTTATCGGGGATATGGTTCTGCTTCAGGACATTGTTCAAGGGACGCGAAGTACCATCGCCAAGAGCAGCCGAATGATCTATCTGATCAATCGTTCCGACGAATTAGGCGTCGATCCCACCGCAGCACCCGACGACTTCCTGCTGCTGAAACGACGTAAGGAATCGGAACTCATAGCGGCATTGGCCTCGCGTGGTATCGAGGTCGATCCGACTCACGTGCACACGCTATCCGGTGACCCGTTCGGGGAAGTAGGCGCGCGCACGGATATCAGTCGCACAGACTATGCCCACCACAGTGATTGGGATGGCGTTGCTCCGCTTGTTCGTATGCTTGATTCGTTCTCGGGCAAGTTGGGGCGTGCGGGGGTAATCGGCGCTCAGCTTGATGCAGCATTGAATGCAATGTTGAACGAACGCAGTCGAATTGAACAAAAGATCATGGATCTCGAGTGCGAGACTACAGCTCGCGGTTCGGTACAGCAGTCAATCAAGAACAGTTTGCAGGATTCCGAACTCTTGGAAGCGTCGGTGAGGGAGCGGGCACACCGCATCGTTGCTCCGCATGCGAATGCGGCTAGGGCGAAGGTACAAGCCGCAGGCTCGGACGAGATCGACAAACTTGGTTCCACGATAAATTCCTGGAAGTTCAACAGTGAACTCGAATCTGATATAGGACAGTTCTGGATCAAGGCGCAGGCAGAGATCGAAGACTGGTTGCGTATTCATGCCTCGACGATTGGCCGTGAGATAGCCTCTGTTGATTTCGTATCAGCGTTACGCCTCGACGACGGCCTCGACGGAATACACTCACCGGCCCTGGGCGGAACCGTACTCGCGGCCAACATCGCCAAGGGAGGCGCGAATTTAGCGAAGGTACTGGGAAACCGTGATGCTATCTACGCGATTGGCAAGAGCGTCGGTGTCAAATTTAAGCCCTGGGGAGCTGTGAACGCCGCCAGTAAGGTCGCCAAGGCTGCGCCGATCCTGGCCGCAGTAGGTGTGGCAATAGACGCGACCACGATGATCAAAGGTGAAGTTGCTCAGAAAAGCAGGGAGTCAAAGCGTCGGGAACTAGACGGAGACATCGCACATGCGGCAGACGAACACGTCAAGTTGATATTGCACGGGGCGGCAGAGGACGGGTTGATACCGATCCTTCATGGGTGCACACGTTCACTTTCTGATTACGGCGAACTGCTCGAGGCCGAGCAGGCAGTGACGAACGCTGAGAGGGCGGCGTTGACGGCATCACATTCGGAGATCGAACAGTTGCTTGCCCGAACTGAAAATTTGCGCCAACACGAACGGAGAGCATGAGTGAACGATATCGAAATCCTGAAGGCTAAAGCATGGCTGGCGAACGTGCCAGGAGGGTCACTCGCAGATGGCTATCTCGAGCGCTGGCAGCAGTTCGCATCGACTGAGCTACCAGTCGTCACGGTATTCGGCTCTTACGACACGGGAAAAAGCTCGCTGATCAGGCGACTACTGGTCGATAATGGTGTACCGGTGCCGGAATGGCTGACAATCAGTGCTCGGCATGAAACCTTCGGCGTGAACAGTGTTGAGTGCGCCGGTGCACTGTTGCGTGACACCCCAGGCTTGGCAGTCGGGGCGGACGACGTCCGCGGGACATTGAACACCGAACTTGCAAGTGCGGCCATAAGCACAACTGATATTGCGATCGTCACCGTCACACCACAATTGGCAACCGGGGAATACGAGTTTCTACGTCAGATCGTGGAGAATGGGTGGACTCCGGAGAACCTGTGGTTTGCCATCTCCCGATTCGACGAAGCCGGTATCGACCCGGACGACGACCTTGACGGATATCGACAACTGGCAGCACGGAAATCGTCGGAATTGGCGAGTTCACTGAAGCTCTCGTCAGCGCATCCAGTTCATGTCGTATCGCAGGACTTCGCTCAGATGGCTGGGGGCACGCGAGAGGTCGGTGCCGAGGTGTGGGACGACTCGCGTGCGTGGGACGGTATGGACGCACTCGGAGAAGCGATCAATGAAGTCGTGTCCGGTGATGTGGTTGCCCTCAGGGTTTCCACCGAGCAGCGATATTGGAGGCAGGCTGTCCTGCTCACGGTGAACGAGCTGAAGGACCAGCTTGCAGCGTCTGCACCGCTGCTCGTTCAGGCTGATATTGCGTCCACTCGCCGCGAGCAGTGGAAAATTTCACTCGACGATGTGGACAATGACGCGAGAGCCGATTTAAAGGGGACGCTGGGCCAGGCTGTCCGTTTGGCGTACGCGGGAGGGGAACACAACTCGGCGAATGTCGTAAAGGACTTGCAGTCGGCGCTCGACGGTTGGTTCAGGAAGCACGAGCGAGAACTTGATCGGCTCCTCCAGGATGTGGTGAGAACCGACGTGCGGCAGCGAAATGAGCCCTCGTGGAAGAACTTGGAGGAACTCACAGCACGCGTCACCGCGGACATCAACGAGGAACCGGAAGCGCAAATCGAGGCGTTGGCCCCGCATCTCAGAAAGTTCGGACCATTGCTCATCGATGGTCTCCGCGAATTCGAAAAGAGCCAAGCAGGCGGTTCATTGAAGAAAGTTCAGGCCCGAGGTGTTGCTACGCAGGTGGCCAGCAACTTCGGGTCTCTCGGCAAGGGTTTGGCTTTAGCTTCCGCACTGTTGCCGCTCGCTGTACAGATTGTCGATGCGATCGATGATGCCCGGGCTCATCAAGCCGTAGCAGTTCAAGGGCGCCGATCACTGAACAGTCACACTGACAAACTGACTCAGGAAGTGAGCGCACTAGCTCTTAATTCATGGGCGGAAGTACTTGCCGAAGCACGCAACGAAATCGGTCAAGCGGCAGCACAAGCAGAGCTATCTGACACCCTGCATGATTCGGCCGAGAGGTTGCGCGCTGCGATCGCGGAGGTCGAAGGGATTCTGAATCCTCGAAAAGAAGCTTGACGATCCACGATGGACGGCAGATGCTGTACTGATTCCTTGGCTAGAGGGCGGAACCCGTGCGGGGGAGCGGATAACCTGCACGGGTTCGGGCTTGAAAATATTTGAACGGTATTGGACGAGCTAACCTCAATCTTTCAGGTCCTTGTGCCGGATGCGTGGGTGTTATCGGCTACCTGGTAGTGACGGTCGGTGTCCTCCGAGAGAGAGCATGGCCGAGGAGATGAGCGCTTCGGTATGGACGAAGCCGAAGGCGATACGAGTGAGGAGTCGGATCTTGGTGTTCATGGATTCGACGAGTCTGTTGGACACTCCATGTTCGATGGCAGCGAAGATTCGTTCGCGGTGCCCGACGATGCGACGTTGCAGCATGACGAACGATTCGATACGGCTGCGTCGTGCCCACTTAATCCAATGTTCGAGTGCATTGGCGGCCTCGTCGGCGTGGGGTTTTGAAGACGGTGCGTAGGCCTGTTTGATCAGTTAGGCGCGGTATAGGCCAGGATCGGCTGTGGCGATCCACTGCAGCTTCACGCGTTTGTGGTCTGTCGTCGGCCCTGCCCTTGGTCGTACCAGGAGGCCCTCGATCCGCAGACTCCACATCGGCATGGTTCGCCCGTGTGGGTCTGATATGGGGACGATCGCCTGTGTGTGGTCAAGGAATTCAACGTCCTCGACGACTGTATTTTCGACGCCCAACGCAGTGCGCCATAAGCTAGCGTTCTGCACGCCGTTCTCCGTTCTTCAGTTTTTACCTTCGACAAGCCAAAACCTAGACGGGGAAAGGTGTGTGGCCGTTCAGGCGCGATCAGCAAACCATAAATGTGTCACAAGAGCCGGAAACTTTGACTAGAGAGCTTTGGTGCCGGCGGTCGCCAGTTAGCGTAGTCGGTTGCCATGTCAAGCATCGAGACTTACATTCGGTCTTTGACGGCCGAGCAGGAATTCGTCGCGTAAGACTGACAACCTTTGACCGTCCGGTAATAGCCAGAAATGCCAACCGTTGGTCGCACCCTTTCGCAGGTAGTGACCGGCGCCGGACGGCGTCGTGAACCGTTGCCCGTCCAATGAGAGGCTGGCATCGTTATTCACGATAGCGGGAATATCCTTCCAATTTCCCGAGCGACTCCGCAGCTCTGTACCAGGGATGAGGAACCCCGCGGAGACAAGCTGCTTGAGTGTGACTGACGCGGTGGGGCCGGCCGGCTGGTCTTTGACCTCGCCGACATGTCCCTCAGGAACCGGCCACGTCAAGAGTAGACATTCGATGAGCGCATGGGTGCGGTCGTCGATCTGCTGCTCGGTCCAGCCCTGTCCTGAGATATCTCTTAAGCGTCGGTTCAGAAGAAATACGTCATGGGTGTCTATCAGAGCTCGTTTACCGTTGTCGCCAAGCCAAGGTCCGTTGGAAACTTTGCCGTTCAATGCATGTGTCAGCAGGGTGAGGTTGCCCAAGCGATGTATGTGATCTCGGCGGTTTTCCTGCTCCAGTGGGTTCTCCACCGGCCAGTTGGCCTCCCACTTCTGGGGCATCAGGTGTTCGATTGGATAGCCGATGCGCGATACCCGCTCATTGCCCAGGGGCTTCGCGCCTGTGAAGCCCCGCAGGTGGTCTTCGATCGCTTCGAGAAAGACCCGCAGGCGGCCCCGCTTGAAGCGTCGATAAACAGGTTGAGTCTTGATCTCTTCTATTACCTGTTCGTCACCGGGCCAATACGTACTGGTCGCGTTGAGGCGGGTCAGATAGGAGCGGACGGCTTCGGTCAGGTTTTCAGATGCGATTTGACGATGGCTTTTAATAAGATCGGCAACCACTCGTCCGAGGTCGCTGGTCCCCAAGCGGGTGAGCACACGACGCATGACCCAGCTTTCGCAAGCATTCACAACCCTGTCGATCACCGTCTGGTGATGGTTCGAACCCGGTTCGTGGAGCCAGATCAGCACTGGCTTGAGTACTTCGAGTTCACTCGCGTGTAACCGATAGACATTCAATTCCACTGTGTTCAAGGGCGAATTAGGCTCGCCAGCGCGCTCAGTCCAACGCTGGTACTGATCTGCCTGTTGCTTGATAATGGGTAAGAGCGACGTCATCGACTGCGCCGCTTCATGTTCTGTAAAGTGCTTGAACCTAGCGAAGGTTTGACGTGGACTGATCTCCTCGCCCACCCGCGATACCAGCCACTGATTTAGGAACAGGGAACTCCTGCTGATTAGATAGCGCCCAGCGCTGACTCCGCGTTCCCAGAAGACAGAGTCGAATGGCCAGTCGTCCCTGTAGGACTTCGCAGTGTCAGTTCCATCCGCGTCTAGTCTTTGGAATACGAAATTCTTGATGAGATCTGCCGCGGTCAAGGGTGTGCCACGCGCATTGAGCGTCTCAAAGATTTCCTGTGAGTTCTCATCTGACTGTAGGTCGATGACTACGAGCTGCAGACCCCTTGTCAGTACCCCCGTCAGAGCCTCAGCCCGAAGATGGGATTCGGCCCCCGGCATAGCCCCCAGCCAATTGTCTACCTCTGTGCAGAAGTACTCGTGTCCTTGGGTCAGGAGGCTGGCCGTATGCGTCAGGGCTTCGTAGTCAACGGGAGGATCTGCCTGCATGACTTCGTCGAACGCTGCACGGTCTCGGTTTGTGTGTCGAAGCTTGAGTCGGTCGTTCTCGTGCTCGACGTAATGTGCCGGGTTGTGCGTGAGCTCTTCGAGTCGTCGAGCTAAGTTGTCCTCGTCCCGCGCTTCGAGGACCGATGCTGTGGCGTCCATGACGAGCTGCAGGGTCGTCAGCCGCTGCTGACCGTCGATGATAAGCCGAGGCTGGAAGGTTCCCGTCTGGTTCTCCTGGGCCTGAAGGACAACGGCGCCGAAGAAGTGGGTTGCATTGGCGGAAGGTTCTTGAAGCCGCAGTTCCGCCAACCGACGGATGTCATCCCACAGCGGGACCCACTGATTTTCCAGGTTCCAGACGTAGGGCCGCTGGAAAAGCGGGATGACCAGGTGCTGCGGGAGATTGAAAATATCCAGCGGCGAGCGCACTTCGGTCTTCACTTCACTCCTCAGTTGGGGACCCAGTCAAACAACACCGTACCTATCAATCATGGATGCCAAGGTAGATCTTGCGCCGCACGCAAGGGCGGCATGCGAATGAATTCCTACAATACTTTTCTGCTTTGAATTGATGTAGTGGACCCGTTCGTGTCGAAGCCGAACCATTCCCGTGTAGCGTTCCCACGTGCACTTGTAGACAGCGACGTTGAATGTCGTTGGCAGTGTATTCCGGCCGAGCCTGCGATTCAGGACTCAGCGACCAGGTAGCACAGCGGAGGAGTTCCCCTCAATGTCGGCTCAGGACAAACCATCGATTGCCGCGTGGGCCGAACGTAACAAGTACGGCGAAGTCACGCCGTACAGTGAACGCGAGTTGAAAGCACTCGCGCCCAGGACGTGCGGGTTGTATCTTCTCGAGTTCGACGACGGGCAGTTTTACATTGGCATCTCGGTCGATATCAGAGCCCGGTTGCGGCAGCATCGGGTGAATCATAACGACATCGCCACGTTCAGGGTCCGCGCGTTCGATACGTCGTCGATCGAGTTGCGACGGGTGGAGCGCAAGTTGGTGCACTCAGCCGAGACCGCCGGATTCGTTTTACGGAATCGCGAACATGCTGCCGTCATCGTCGGAGAATCCAGTCTGGATGCGATAATCACACCTGCAGAGCAGGATTCTTGGTCTCGCAACCCATCGCTGATCAATCGCACAGATGGATGGGTGGGTGTCGAATATCTCGAATCCCAGCTCGCTGCTCACGCGGGTTCCTACAAGCGTTTGCAGACTCATCCGCGCTACGTCGAGATCGTGCGATCCTTGGGCGCATATTTGGACGCCTGCGTGCCGTTTCCTGCGAGATCAGAGGGCACCTTTTGGACTGTGAGTTGCTTCCCCGGGTCATCGAAGACGCTGTTGCTTCGAGTTTCCATGGGCATGCTCGAAACGTTCTATGTATGGGAGAACGTCAAGACCGGCGATCTCGAGGTCCACATGTTCGTCGACGGGTCCCACCTTCCTCGCCCGAGATTGTTGTCGCGGTTGCAGCTTTCGCAAAAGCTATCGAAAACCACAGAGGTAGGCCCGCGCGGCCACAAATCAGCGGGGGTGTTTGAGCGAACCGTAGTCGTTCGGGATATCAAATTCCTCGAGGACACTCTAAATATTCCTGGTGTGGCTCGATCGGCCGCGAGTCATGCCCTCTCGGTCATGCGAAAAAGGCAGTCCGGGTATAAGTCGTCCCACTGCCCTCAACTGGCTTCGGCCGGAATCGCTGCTCTCGGCTTGGAGTCCTCATCCGCGTTGCCCGCCGATTCGCCAGAGGGCGCCTTGTCGGAGGAAGTCGAAGTGGAGCTCGAATCGCCCAACAATGTCCCTATTTCGCCGGACAAGGCATCCAAAGACGCCGACAAGTTGGAGGCGTTCCTTCTCCAGGATCCTTCAGGGGAGGTCCGAGGCTCGATTTCGGAGTTGATCACGACGGCTTTGCCCGATCACGACTTTGATGTCGCGGTCAACTGGGGTCTGACATGCATGCCGAGCACCAATGCTGGGCGTGGCCGGAAGCGGTTATTCACCTTGAACATCGGTAGAATGGAAGTAGGATTTGTCGTTGCTTCGGTGCGCCCCGAGGATCCATCGTTGTTCGGTGTCGCAGTTGTGTCTTCGTCGGAGCTCGAGGCGCGGACGGGCCGTACGATCGCGCAGCTCCGTGAGGAGCACGATCAACTGGAGCTTTGGCAACACGGGTACTCCGCAGCTAGAGGCGACGATGTCAATATTGCATGGGAGTACACCCAGGAGTCGCTGGCGCAGTTGCGCAGCATTCCTTGGCTCGAAGCGAGCGCTGTACTAGCTGACGCACTTCGCATGACTAGATGCCCGTACGCGAAGTTTCACAGCCCATCGCTGATGGGCGAGCTGCTCGGACACGGACATTGAAAACTAGTGGCAGTCGCCCCAGCCGATGAAGCGATATTTTGGTGGCGGACTCTTTGCGCTCTGTGCAGCGGAAGTTGTCGACGGCCTATATTCGTGCGGACAGCGTTGGTTCATCACCGGACGGATTCCATGTCAGACAACTCGCTCGACCTAAGCCTCACAGCCGAAGACGAGGGCTTTCTAGCTAGCAACGGCATCGCGGTTTCGGTGCAGCCGGAGGGCGTTTTGGTGGCCGGCGATGTCGATGCCGTCGACGGCTATCTTGCCCGCATCAGAGACCTCGCCGGTGACGCAGTTCAGGTGTCCGACATCGACAAAACCTCCCTGACGTCCGCCGCTGCAGTCGCCGGTGGGTTAGCGACCAATGCAGTACAACACGGTCAGTTCGTTCGACTGTCGCCGGAAAGCGTAAAGATGCTGCAGTCGTACAAGGTGCTTCCCGGCGTGGGTGGCTACAACCGCATGACGGTGGTCGACGCGTCGCACAAGTTCCGTGGGCAGATGCAGTGGAAGAGCGTATCGATGGCTCCGACACGAGCGTTGGGACTGCAGCTGTTAGCGGTGCAGATTGCTTTGCAGACGGCGGTTCAGTCTGTGGCCGATGCCGTCGAGAGGGTGCAGGGCACCGTCGACAAGATCTTGGTGCTTGCCCAAGCGTCCCTCGTAGGCGACGTGGTCGGCAATCACGCCGCGCTGTCGCGGATAGCGAAAACCCACGCGGAGACGGGGGCTTTGCCGACGGCCGATTGGGAGTCGATTGCGTCTTTGGGCCCAGCGTTGGAGGTCGGCATCGAGCGGCTACGCGAGCACGCGAAACGCACGGTAGCGGGGTTCGATGCGTTGAAGCCTGTCCAAGACCGAGCCAGTGACCTCAAGAATGCAGTGCAGGACAAACGGCTGGGCGAGACGTTGCAGCTGTTGGTAATTGCGGAACAGTCGCTCTACCTGTGGCAGAAGATGCGTATCGAACGTGTCAGGGCTACAGAGCCCGAACACATTCAAACTGTTATGGATTCCGCTCGTGCCCTTTTGCTCGAACACTTCGAGCGTGATGGCGAATTGCTCCGTCATGCTCGAGGTGAGCTTGCCAGCTATGCGGCGATCAAGCCCCTGACAATCGTGCGTTGAATGTCAAGCAACGACCTCAAAGCGGGACATGACCTCACTGCGCCAGGACCTGGACGAGTTCGCGAACGCTCGGGGTAGCCAGGTCGCAGGCTGGATTGAACACGAAGATCCCTCCATCTCCGACGCGCTGGCGGAGGTCGGCAATCGGGCCAAGGCTGTCGGGGGCGCTGCCGTTGCGATCGGCAGTAAGGCCGCCGACATCGGTGCCGGTGGTCTCGGGTGGCTGGGCCGAAGTCTCCAGAACGTAGCGGCGAGTCGTGGAAAGAACGACGAGCCGGGGGACAACCAGGCCAGCAAGTCCATCGATAGCCAGACGTAGCTGGTACGACACGACCGGACACTTCGGGGCGAGTGCAGGACGGGCAAGATGTGAACGGAGGCGAATGGCTGACAAGCTGATGGGCGTTGGTATCGCCGCGTTCATCGACCCCACGTCGGACAATCTGCGCCAGCAGTGGCTTTCGGTCCTTGCGCGGGTCGTACCGGAGGCTGGAAAGCGACAGGTCAACTTCGTGCCTTGTGAAGTGGTGCTGTCGCACTGCGCATCTTTGTTGGTGGATCACAGTAAGTACGGAAGTTCGTCCGCGCGCCGCGCGGAGTATCCGGTGCAACCTTTGGCGCGGTTGTTCAAGCGACCTCCGAGTTCCATTCTTGCGAAGATGGCCAATCTGGATGGAACTCGAAGCAACGGCGGCAGATTCGAGCTGGAAGTGGCTGCGCGGCTGGGCGATGTCGAGCTGCTGCAGGGCATCTACCTCCGGATTATAGATATGGCGAGGAGTTCGGGTATCGATCGCGAGGACTTGCCTGACTTCCTCGGAATCGAGGGCGGGGTCGGCTTCGAACTCGAAGGTCAGCACGAGTTGAACACAAGCGACATCGAGACAGCGTTGACGACGCAGCTCGCGAAGTGGGAGCAGGAGCGCGCCGATGTACCGGCCGAGACCACCGAAAAGCTGCTCGTCTCTGCGGTGAGAGTGGGTCAGCACCGATTTGCGCGGGGAGTCCTCGAGAACCATCGATATCGTTGTGTTTTCTGTGGTTTGAGCGGGCTGATCGGCGGCAAACGAAGGCCTAGAATGCTGACCGCCAGTCACATAAAACCGTGGCGGGACAGCAACAACAAGGAGCGGCTCGACCAAAAGAACGGATTCACTGCCTGCCCCACTCATGACGTCGCATTCGATACCGGCCTCATCACGGTGAACCCAGACTTGAGTGTCAGTTACGCACCGGGCATCGAGGATGACATGACAGTGTCGCTGCCGTTGCGTCAGGCGCTGGGTAAACCACCGCTGCATGAAAGACTCCTGCTCACCGAGAAGTCTGTCCGACCGGACATCTCGTATCTGGCTTGGCATCGAGAGAAAATTTTCGTCAGCGTGTGAGGGCCAACGGGAATTTCGTGCTTCGGCTCTAGGAGCTTCTCAGTCATTCGGATGAATGAACTTTCCGTGGGTGCGTTCGACGCCCGGCACGCTCCTAGATCGAGATTGATCGCAAACTACGCAGCTGAGACGGTCTGCGCCCCGGTTTGGGTAGCTACGAGAATCCGGCGCGGTCCTTAGCTGCCCAAAACTTGTCACCCGGCACCTATAAGTTGAGTGCTGTTCGAGTTTGGCCGAAATGTGAGGATCCGATGTCGGTTACTGATGACCCCGAGCTCCGGGGACGGGTTCGTCGTCTGCTCGAGTTCCTTCGCGAGACTGTGGGTGCTCAGTCGAAGCCGATTCGCCGGTACGGCGTTGATGCGCGGGTCGAGTGGTTGTTCGACGATGCCCGACCTCTCGACGTCAATACCGACGTCGCGCCCGGTGACGTGGCAGTTCGTATCCCGCGCACCAGCATCGAGCAGCCTCCCGGTCTCCCTGTGGAGCTCGAGCCGTGGGTCGACGAAACCACCACACCGCCGACCGTCAAAGCTGGAGCTCCAGCTGAGGCGCAGCGGTGGCACCACGACTGGACCACGTGGTCTCTGGATGACCGCGAGCGCCGACCCTTCGCCGAGCTGTTCCGTTCCGTCGACCTCATGCTCCACGACCTTGGCACTCAACCTGAGTCGCTCGAACTTGTCATCGCCTCTGGGTATCTCGACGCCACTGTCGGGGACCAGCGGATCTCGACGCATCTGATCACTCAGCAGGCCAGTATCAGTCGCGAGGATTCCACCGGCGACTTGCTTATCACTGTTGCGCCCGCCAGCTCCCCGCGGCTGGAGGACGTCCAGGTCCTGCTCGACTTGCAGGGTTTCGACCGCGCCGGCTCGAAGGTGCTGCACCGCAGCTTGTCCGAACTGGTGTCCTCGTCGCTGTCCGCGGATATCCCGCGGTTGCTCGGCCAGTGGGCCACGTCGGCCCTGGCGCAGCCGCTGACCGTCATCGCCGATCATGACAAGCCCGTCGATTCCACCGCGGACACTCTGCGGATGTCACCGGCACTGGTTCTCCGCAAACGTGGCGCCTATGCCCTCGCGTCCTACTACGAAGCAATGCTCGCTGCGCTCGATGACGGTGCACCCGTTCCGGTCGGACTTTCGCAGCTCGTCGAGACTTACGACGACAACACCCGTCGCGACTGGCTCGAGTCTCACGTCAGTGACACCCCCAGCGCCGAGCCGCTCTTCCCACTGCCGGCCAACCGCGCCCAGGCCGGTATCTACAACCGCGTCATGAACGACACCGGCGTCGTCGTTGAAGGCCCTCCCGGCACCGGCAAGACCCACACGATCGCAAATCTGATGTCCGCGTTGATGGCTCAGGGGCAGCGCATCCTCGTCACCAGCGAGAAAGCTCAGGCGCTGCGCGTCCTCAAGGACAAGCTTCCTGCCGAACTGCAAGACCTGTGCGTCTCCGTCACCGACATGGCACGCGGGGGATCAGCCGAACTCGACGAGAGCGTCTCGACCATCGCCGCTCGTAAAGCTGCGTTCGACGCGACCGAGTCCGCCCGAAAGATCCGTTCCCTCGCCGCCAAGCGGATGGGCACCAAAGAGCGCCGTTACAAGCTCACCAAGCAGATCGGCCTTGCGCGGTCCTCCGAAGCAGAGATTCACACCTTCTCACCGAAGTATTCAGGAACTCTTGCCTCGATCGTCACCAAGCTCAACGCGCAGGAGAGCGACCTCGGGTGGATACCAGGTCCGCTCCACACCGAGACCGCGCCGTTCGACGACGCAGCCTTCGCTTCGCTGTTCACCGAGCAGTCCGACGAGGTCAGCCTTCCGACGGCCGACGAGGTCCGCAGCTTGTGTGCCCGAGCCTCCGGGAGCGCGTCCGACTCGATTTTCGATGCCATCGATCCGGTTCAACTGCAGTACATCCTGCCGTCTGCGCAGGCCCTGATCGACCGCGCACGGGCCATCGACTCGTTCGGTCCGGCCTATGCGGCTCTGGCCGACGGGATCCTGTCCGGTGCGCTCGGTACGTTATGGTCGCGTGCTCAGACGGTCACGGCGATGCTGTCGGTCGCCGTGAGCGCCGATACCGCAGTCGGCTCACATCAGGTGACGACGCAGGTTTCCACGAGGCAGGCACTCAACGCGTTCGATGCCCTCGCCAAGCTCTACGAGAGCGGCCCGTTCGATACGATGCGCTGGCTCCGCACGCCCCACGAACACGGCGTCGTCGACAAGCTCGATGCACACGCGACAGTTGATGGCACCGACGCGACGCAGGCCACCGAACTGCGGCTCGTCACCAACCACATCCGGGCTCTCGTTGCCGTCGACGATGCCGCACACCTGTTGCGCGGTATCGGAATCGAACTGCCCGTTGACCCCTCCGACAGTCGGGAGCAGCAGGTCAACACCCTCCACCTCGTGTGGAACCAGGTGCTGGCGACGGGCAGCATCGCGACTGCTCGCGACGAAATCGTCGGCGCCCTGGGTGCAGTCGTTCCATCCGTGCCGTCGGTGACGACGCTTGCCGAGGCAGTGGCCCTCGCAGGCGAGGTCTCCGCTCTCACCGACCGCTCCGACGCGTCCACCGCACGTGACGAGCTCGAGCGAGTGGCCGATCGATTGTCCTCCGATCCGACGCTGCCCGATGGGCTCGCGGACGCAGTCAGAACCGGCGATGTCGAGAGCTACGAGCGGCTCGCCTCGTACGTTCAGCCGGGCAGCACCGATACCACCGCGCTCGACGCCTTGGCCGAACACGCACCCACCCTCGCCCGTAGCCTGTCCGAGGGCACTGATTGGGCCGCTCACGCCGGCACGTTCACTCGTGCGTGGGCGTGGCGCTGGACCATGCAGTCGATCGTGGCCATGCAGCAGCCCGACCAGAACGACAACCTCGACGCGGAACTCGACGCCCTCGATGAGGAGATATCGTCCCTGACTGCGCAACTCGCGGCTGAGCAGGCATGGCAAGAATGCTTGCAGCGCATGACCAGTCGCGAGGTCACCGCGCTGCGCGCATACCAGGAGAACATGTCCAACGCCGGTCTCGGCACCAGCAGTCTCGCGCAGCGCTACCGTGTCGCGGCCCGTGCGGCGATGCAGGATGCGCAGACGGTCGTGCCGGCATGGGTCATGCCGATTGCGCAGGTGTTGTCGTCGATTCCGCCGCAGCAGAACGCTTTCGACGTCGTTATTGTCGACGAGGCCAGTCAGGCCGAGATCACCAGCATGTTCCTGATGTGGTTGGCGCCGCGGGTTATCGTGGTCGGTGACGACAGGCAGTGCGCGCCGGCCTCGATTCAGAATTACACCGTCGAGTCCGTCATGAATCGTCTCGATCACTACCTTCCTGAGGTTCCGGTCAGTACACGTTTGACGCTGACGCCGCGGTCGAGCTTGTTTTCGATGCTGCGCACCCGGTTCGGTGACGCGGTGAGGTTGCGTGAGCACTACCGATCCATGCCGGAGATCATTCAATGGTCCTCGACTCAGTTCTACGGGGATCAGCCGTTGGTGCCGGTGCGTCAGTTCGGAGCGGATCGGCTTGCACCGCTGCGCAGTACGTTCGTCGAGGATGCACTCACGTCCGGTTCGAGTACGCGGTTGTCCAATGCTGCCGAAGCAAACGCACTCGTCGACCAGCTCGCCCTCTGCCTTGCGGAGCCCGATTACGGGGATAAAACCTTCGGTGTCGTTGTCCTTCAGGGCGCAGCACAGGCGGATCTGATCAGGTCGCTGATCTTCGAGCGGGTCCCGTCCGAGCAGATCGATGAGCGACGCATCCGTGTCGGCACGCCGCCGGATTTCCAGGGCGACGAGCGTGACGTGATGTTCCTGTCGATGGTCATCGCACCCGGCTCGTCGTCGAAGGCATTGACGAACGACATGTTCAAGCGCCGCTTCAACGTCGCTGCCACTCGTGCGCGAGATCAGTTGTGGCTGTTCCACTCCGTGACAGCTGACAGCCTGTCGGCCACCGATCTACGACGGTCACTGCTGTCTTACGTCGAGGCTGCGCCGACGGTTCCTGTTCCCGCGATGCCCGACGCCGTGTCGCCGAACAACCCTCATCCTGACTTCGGATCACTGTTCGAGCAGCAGGTGTTCCTGGCACTGCGGGAGCGCGGCTATCACGTCAACCCGCGGGTCGACGTCAACGAGATGACGATCGATCTGGTGGTCACAGGTGCGGCTGTGCGGGTGGCGATCGAATGCGACGACGACACTGAAGTCGACGCCTACGAGCTGTTGAACCGTATGGAGCGCGAGTTCGAACTGCGGCGCTGTGGCTGGCTGTTCCAGCGGATTCGGGCGTCGGACTTCGTCCTCCACCGTGAACGAGCCCTCGACACCATCACCGAACTACTCGATTCGGTCGGCATCCTCCCCGACGAGGTTGCCGTAGTCATCGAGGGATCGGGCGCCTCCACCTGGATGCCGATCGCGCTGGAACGTGACCCCGACGACGCCGAAGCCGACGAGGAAGCAGTCGAACTCGTCACCGACGAGGCGCCGGCGCCGTCACGCACCGTCGACGTCGAACTCGCACCCCTGCCTGAGGTCATCGAGACGGTCGATGAATCGGAGGATCCCGACGAGGCCGGTGACCAGGAAGAATCCGAGGACGAGTTCGAGGACACAGACGACGTTGATCCGGTACCGAAGCCGGTTCGGACGATGCCGCTCGAGGATCTCATTGCGGCCATTCGGTATTCGCTGCGGCGCAACAAGTTTTCGATTGCGCAGACCGTGCAGGATTGCGAGGTCACGCCCGAGGCGGTTCAGCACGCGGTGAAGGAGATCAAGTCCCGGGACGACGCGCTGAAAGCGTCGAAGAGGAGACCGCCCGCTCCAACCCCGGATGCGATGCCACGACGGCAACGTTCGTCTGAAGTCGCGAGCGATCCCGTCGTGGTGACCGGAAGTCGTTCACTACAAGCCGAATTGGATGCTCTGCCGGTGGCGTCGTGGGCGGGTGCGCGTGAGATCGCGGTCGCAGCGGCGAGGCCGAATGCGCCGCTGACGTTGGAGCGTTGCCAGCGGGTGACAGGGTTGTCGCGGACGAAGGCGGATTTGTTGTTGTCGGATCTGGTGTTGTTGAAGAAGTTAGTCACACGTAAACGTGAGGGTGTCGAGGAATGGGTTCGGCCACAGGGGTTGACACTATGACGCAGGTAGTGAACCGGTCCGAGGGGTTGCGGGACTGGCAGAAGGAAGCGTTCGAGAAGTGGGTTGCGTCCGGCTATCGCGCGATTGTGGAGGCGGTCACGGGGACCGGGAAGACGCATGTCGGGTTGGCGGCGACGTTGGATTCGGTCAGCCGTGGCCGTCAGGTCCTGGTGGTGGTACCGAGTATCGATCTACTCGAGCAGTGGTACACGGCGATGGTGAAGGCGTTGCCGAGTGTGCGGATCGGGCGTCGGGGAAACGGGCACAACGATACGTTTCGGCAGTACGACGTTCTGATCACGACGATTCAATCGGCTATCCGGCCGGGTGCGCCGATGCCGCGGACCGGCGCGTTGCTCGTTGCGGATGAAGTACATCGTTACGGGGCGGGTTCATTCGCGAAGGTGCTGGTCAACCGGTTCGAGGAACGGCTCGGGTTGACGGCGACATTGGAGCGTCAGGATGACGGCGTCGATACCCACCTGATGCCGTACTTCGAGAACCTGGTCAAGGGTTGCGATGCGGCGCGGGGGAGACGTGACGGGATCCTGGCGCCGGTTCGGGTCATGACGGTGGCGGTGCCGTTCTCGGCGGAGGAGGCTGCGAAGTTCGCGGACCTGGACGAGAAGGCGAAGTCGCTCCGCAACACCCTGATCTTCGACTATGGCTGTGCTGCTGAGCCGTTCGGTGAGTTCATGAAGAACGCGGTAGACCTGAGTAAGGACAGGTATTTACCGGCGAGCAAGGTTGCGAGTAGGTACCTGTCGGCATTCAGCAAGCGGCGAGCACTGTTGGCCGACTGTGAGGGCAAGTTGCAGGCGCTCGAGGCGATCACTCCAGGGTTGGCGAAGTCGGAGCGGTCGATCGTGTTTTCGGAGACGAAGGAGTCCGCGACCAGGGGTGCAGAAGTGCTCCAGGCTGGTGGTATTGCGGCGCATCAGTATTCGAGTCAGCTTGATCGCGTAGGACGTACGCGGATTCTGAAGCAGTTCCGTAGTGGTGAGTTGCGAAGTTTGGTGGCGCCGCGGGTGCTCGACGAGGGCATCGATGTGCCGGCAGTGGATGTCGGGGTGATCATCGCGAGTAGTTCGTCGAAGCGGCAGATGATTCAGCGGATGGGTCGGATTCTGCGTCTGAAGCCTGATGGCCGGCCCGCGGCGTTCGTGATCATGTATGTGGCAGGGACGAACGAGGATCCGAGCCTCGGTGCGCATGAGGCGTTTCTCGATGAGCTGACGGGTGTGGCCGAGGAGGTCGTGGACGTCGATCTCGCTGATGCGGGTGCCGTGTTGGCGAGTTGGTTGGACCAGTCGGCTCCGATCATGCCGAAGCCGGTGTTCAGTGAGCAGCCGATCGAGCCGATAGTGATTCCGCAGTCGAAGATGATGCCGACCACGGTGTCTGCGGCCCGAACGCGGACGGTGAAAGAGATTCTGTCGGAAGCGCAGTACGGGACACCGGATCAGCTCGACGGGATCTTGCGGTGCATGGCTGCGATCGACGTACGGGAGGCTTCGGTGTTGATCCGGCGCTACGGCATCGACGGTGCGAAGCCTCGGACGTTGTCACAGGTGGCGGCGGAGATGAATCTCAAGCGCATGGTCATCGAAAGCCTCGAGAAGCGGGGGTTGAAGTCTTTGGAGAGGGAGGCTGGGTGGCTGCTGAGCGGTGTGTTATCAGGCAGTTAGGCGCTGCTTTATAGTGGTAATCGCATCGATATAAGCATTCATTCTGTAAGGTTTTCTATTTGCGGTTGAAAATACCGAAAAGCATTTCTGCTCCATTTATATTTGCGAAATCATGATTGGATATGGAGATATACCCGAACCGGATTTTTACGAGCTCGATGTCGAGGCGTTCGACTGCGCAGCGTGCATGAAACCAGCCCGTGAAACCGCCGTGCAAGGATACGTCGCGACGCTGAACCGTTTCACCGAGGGCAAGGCGACGCAGGAGGAACTTGACGCTGCATCGAATATTGAGGCGCGAGCCGAAGCAATTATGTTTGATGAACACCACACCAGTCGCTGCCCTGAGCATGATTTCGAGCACCAGCTCGCGATATGGGATGAACAGCGATCGAGTTGCGTTAGGTGTCGTACCTACGCGTCAGATCGCGAGATGGAGATTTTCAGGCTCGAAAACGGCTACGCTGCTTCCACTCTCGACGACTTAATCGATGTCTTTCACGCTATAGAAGATTCACTCACTTCAGGCTACGGGACCTTTTGTGAGGAACACTCCACGTAGTTTGCCGAGATCTACCAATGTTGTCGGTAGATCTAGATCTTGTGGGTATGGACGTTGCTGACGCGGGATCAAAGTGGACGGGGCTGGTCCTCCGCAGCAGGATTGGGATTGTGAAACAGACCATCAACAGTAAAGGGACCAGCCCCTTGTGACACACCGTGATGCTATTTACTGACTTTCGAAGGAGTACGACGCTTGATCGAGCGCTCCAGAGTCGTCTGATCTCCTACCGGCGCTACCGCATCAAGCCGCACACACTTCAAACCCAACGGGAAAGTCGAACGCTACAATCGCATCCGTCCCGAAGGACTGCACTAATCCCGTGAGTACGCCAGCGAACAGCACTGACGCACCGCCGTCGAGGTCTGGAACGTTCACTACAATTGCCACAGACCGCATTTGGTACGCGGAGGACGACCGCCCGCCGCTTACCGCCGGCGCCGCGTCACTAGGGTCCGCATACCCCATACACCTAGTTGTCGGTGTTTGCGGCATGCGCGTGTTTTCTTGGCTAGGCGGTGGAAAAATGAGTCGCGCGCGTTCACGGTTCGAACGACTAAATGGGGAGCTTAGAGCCGGATAACCTGATGGACCAGTACGCTGCTTAATGTAAGTAACTTGGATCACAGGCCATAGTTTGGTGTTTGGATGGCCGGTTTTGCAGGATCGCTACGAGTGCGTCAAGCACGAGACTTTGCAGATGAGGATTCATGGACGTTTTTGATGTGCACAGTCAGATGGTGGACGACTATCGCTCGTTCACCACCGCTGCGGTCGATGTGCGTAGCCCCCGGATCAAACAGCATGTCGATGAGCTGATCGAGCGCGGTGAGCAGTGGCCGGCTCCGTGGCTGTCGCTGAATCCCTTGTTTGCCTCTGGCGGTTCGATCAAAGAGCTCGTGGACGGCGGACTTCTGCATCCTGAGTGTGAACCCATCTTCCGACCGAAGGCTGACGCTGACGATCGGGGCAGCCGGGCGATCACACTGCACCGCCACCAACGTGAGGCAATCGAAGTCGCCCACACGGGAAAGTCGTATGTCCTGACTACCGGAACCGGTTCGGGCAAGTCCCTCGCCTACATCATTCCGATTGTCGACCGGGTGCTGCGGATGCCCGAGCGCACGCCCGGAGTCAAGGCGATCATCGTTTATCCGATGAATGCCCTGGCGAACAGCCAGGTTGGCGAGTTGGAGAAGTTCCTTCGCCACGGCTACGGCCCTGGGCAGGAACCGGTCACATTTGCCCGCTATACGGGCCAGGAGCAGGGGGAGATGCGCGAGCAGATTCTTCGAAATCCGCCAGACATTCTGCTAACCAACTATGTGATGCTTGAGTTGGTCTTGACACGGCCTGAGGAACGGCGACGTCTGGTGCATGCTGCGCAGGGACTACAGTTCCTTGTCTTGGACGAGCTACACACGTACCGAGGAAGACAGGGCGCAGACGTAGCGATGCTTGTGCGCCGAGTGCGAGATGCGTGCCAGTCCCCAAACCTGCAATGCGTGGGTACGTCGGCGACGATGGCCAGCGCGGGCACCATCGACGACCAACGTGCTGTGGTCGCCCAAGTTGCCACCCAAATGTTCGGCACCGAGGTCACCTCGGACTGCGTGATCGGCGAGACCCTCGACCACGCTACGTCAGGAGATCCCGAGGATGTGGAGGCTCTCACGGCGGAGGTTCGCGGTGGGGTCGCGCGCAGCGGCTATGACGCGCTTGCAACCTCGTCGCTGGCGTCGTGGATCGAGACAACCTTTGGACTGGACACCGAGCCGGACACCAGTCGGATTGTCCGACAGCGCCCGGCTCGGGTCCGCGAGTCCGCTGCGCGGTTGGCCGATCTCACCGGGTGCACGGTCGATGAGTGCGAGCGGGCAATTCGGGCGATGCTTCTAGCGGGGTCCAGTCGGCCGCACCCAGTCACGAAACGGCCATTGTTCGCATTTCGTCTACACCAGTTCCTGTCGAAAGGCGACACGGTCTACGTTTCGATCGAGGCTGAGGACCGCCGCCATGTCACGTCGACCTATCAGGTCTCAGTGCCGGGGGAACCGCATAAGTCCCTGATCCCGCTCGCGTTTTGTCGAGAGTGTGGGCAAGAGTATTTGGTGGTCTCCCGTACCGATGAGCGCGGTGTTATCCAGTACCGCTCCCGCCGCGATCGGGATGCCAGCGGCGGCGACGAGGCCAACGGCTACCTGTATGTCTCATCGGATCAACCGTGGCCGTTCGACCCACTGGCTGAAGGTCGCTATCCCGATTCATGGGTCGCCGACGGCGACGTGGTCGACCGACTGCGCAAGCATCAGCCCCGGATTGTGCGGGTCGACGTCGACGGCACCGAGTCTCGCGACGGCATGCGCGTGGCATACGTGCCCTCTCCATTCCGGTTCTGCTTGCGCTGCAAGGTTTCCTACGAGCAAGCGCGCGGCAGCGACTTTGCCAAGCTGGCGACTCTTGACGCCGAGGGCCGCAGTTCAGCGGTGTCGGTGATCAGCGCATCCGTGGTGCGGGCACTCAAGCAACTCCCACCCGAGGAACTCGGCAAGGATGCGCGGAAGCTGCTGACTTTCGTCGACAACCGCCAAGATGCCAGTCTGCAAGCTGGTCATTTCAACGACTTCGTACAGGTAACCCAGCTTCGCGGCGCCCTCTATCGTGCTGCGACAGGATCCTCGCTACGCCACGACAATGTCGCCGAGCATGTCGTAGAGGCTTTGAGCCTCCCTTTCGAGGACTACGCGTCCAACCCCGACGCCGTCTACGGTGCTCGTTCCGCGACACAGCGCGCCTTCAAAGAATTCGTGGAGTTCCGTTTATACGCGGACCTGCAGCGCGGCTGGCGCGTGACGATGCCGAACTTGGAACAGACCGGTCTGCTGCGTATCTCTTACGAATCGCTGCCCGAGATCGCAGCCGATGACCCGCTCTGGGCGGCGGCGGCCGCACCCTTGCAGGGTGCGCAACCCGGTGAACGTGAAGAGTTGTGTCACATCGTGCTAGACGAATTCCGACGCGAGCTCGCCGTAGATGTCAGTTGTCTAAGCGAGGATGGTTACGACCGCATCCGACGCCAGTCTGAACAGCACCTGACGGGTCTCTGGTCGATCTCCCCGCGCGAGGCCCCGCCGGTAGTGGCCACCGTGTCAACCGGAACCGGAGCACCGGGACGGCCCCGCGCAGAGGTGCGGATGACCGGGAAGTCGGCGTTGGGTCGATACATCAAGGACCGCAGTGGTTTACGTAATCTCGACGGCAGCCCACTAGATACTGCAGATGCCCAACAGGTGATCGAGAATTTGCTGGCGGTCTTAGAAAGGGCCGGCCTACTCACCAAAGTGACACTGCCGAAGCAGGATGGGTCCGCATACCGTCTCAAGGCCTCGGCGGTTATATGGCACGCTGGCGACGGGAAAACTGGTGCGCCGGATCCGGTGCGCCGCACCGCGAGCGCCGAACAGGGGCTGCGCATCAACCCGTTCTTCCGGGATCTCTACAAAACCAACGCGCTCAAGCTCACGGGTCTGCACGCACGGGAACACACAGCCCAGGTGTCCTCCGAAGTTCGCGCGGACCGAGAGGAGAAGTTCCGGACCGGCGCGCTGCCGCTGATGTATTGCTCCCCAACAATGGAGTTGGGCGTGGACATCGCCAGCCTGAATGCGGTGGGGCTACGGAATGTGCCGCCGACCCCAGCGAATTACGCTCAACGATCGGGCCGGGCGGGGCGGTCAGGACAGCCAGCATTGGTCGTGACCTACTGCGCCACCGGAAACTCCCATGACCAGTACTACTTCCGGCGCTCACAGGACATGGTCGCCGGATCGGTCGCCGCGCCCCGACTTGACCTGACCAACGAATCGCTACTTGCCTCGCACCTGCACGCGCTGTGGCTCGCAGAGACTGGGGCCGACCTTCGCTCCCGCGTGCCGCAACTACTGGCCGCAGACGAGCCGGGCATGCCGCTGGTAGAGGAACTCACGCAGATCCTCGCCGAGCCTGATGCGATCAGGCGGGCCACCGCCCGGGTCGAGGATGTCATCGCACCGCTGCGATCTGATCTGCAGGACACAGCCTGGTGGCACGAGGGGTGGGCTGCTGACGTTATCGCGGACTCTCCAGCAGCGTTCGATCGCGCTTGCGACCGCTGGCGCGAGCTTTATCAGGCCGCGTTGGCCGACCAGCGAGAGCAGAACCGCATCATCCTCGATACATCCGCCTCGCCAGGATCTCGCAGGGCCGCAGAGGCGCGACGTCGCGAGTCTGAGAGTCAACTGCGGCTCTTGCGGAATGAGGATTCGAATCGCGGGCACTCCGACTTCTACACTTATCGATATTTCGCGTCCGAGGGATTTCTCCCCGGTTACAGCTTCCCGCGGCTCCCATTGGCCGCCTACATCCCCGGAGTTCGCACGGCAGCCGGCGGCCAGGATGGCGGGGACTACCTACAGCGACCGCGGTTCCTGGCGATCAACGAGTTCGGGCCGGGCGCGCTTATCTACCACGAGGGTGCCCGCTACGAGGTACGCCGGGTGCAGGTGCCGATGGCGAGCGGCGGGGCCGGAACGATCGAGTTGCAGGACGCGCGCCGCTGCGAGTCCTGCGGCTACCATCACGTGCGTCAGGCGGGCGTGGATGTTTGCGAGCACTGCAAGGTTCCGCTCGGCGCGCCCCGCTACAGCCTGATGCGTATGCAGACAGTGTTCACCCGACGTCGTGAGCGGATCTCCTCCGATGAGGAGGAACGCCGCCGCGCTGGCTTTGAGCTGGAGACTTCCTTCCGTTTCAGCCAGCACGGGCCCCGCTCGGGACGGCTCGACGCGCGCGTCCAGGGCGATGACGCTCCCTTGGCTGAGCTAACGTATGGCGACACCGCGCTTGTGCGGGTTACGAACCTTGGCCGCCGGCGGCGTAAGAACCCTAACGAGCTCGGTTATTGGCTCGACACCGTCAAGGGAAACTGGCTCAGCGAGAAGGACGCCTCCGACGCGACCCCCCAGGACGAGGGGTTGGAGGACGCGGCCGATGCCCCAACAAAGCACAAGGTGATCCCCTACGTCGAGGACACTCGCAACCTCGCGGTGCTGCGATTGACGGAGCCAGTCGACGAGGTAGTAGCGACTACGCTGCGCTACGCGCTCGAGCGTGGTGTGGAAGCCGAGTTTCAGCTGGAGGACTCGGAGCTCTCTAGTGAGGCGCTCCCTGATACGGAGGAGCGCGCGCGGATGCTGTTTACCGAGTCCTCAGAGGGTGGGGCGGGCATCCTGCGTCGACTGATCGGCGAACCCGACGCGTTGGCTCGCGCGGCTTTGCGGGCGCTGCGCATCGCGCACTTTTCTGACGACGGTGAGGACCTGGGACAGGCGGACGGGGCCGGCGAGCGGTGTGAAAAGGCCTGCTACGACTGCCTTCTCGCTTATAGCAACCAAATCGACCATAAACGGATCGACCGGCACGCCGTACGTGACCTCCTATTAGCTCTGGCACGCTCGCAGACTGCGCCTGACCAACCCGCGTCTGTGCATAAAGCAACAGCATCCAACGCATCCGGGGCTGACGGTTCCCCTGGTATCCGCGACCGCTGCCGGTCCGACATCGAACGCAGACTCGTGGACCTGCTGATCGAGCATGATTTCGTCCTGCCCGATGGTGTCCATGAGACCATAGGCACCGCCTCGGCGGACTTCGTCTACCGAGGCGATAGCGGCGTCACAGTTGTTTTTGTCGACCCCATCGGGAGCGATCCCGCGCCTGGTCGCGACGAGGACGCGGAGGACGAGCTGTTGGATCGGGGCTGGTCCGTGCTGCGCCTCCGTGAGGGCGATGACTGGCTGACTGAACTGCGAGCGAATGCCTACGTGTTCGGCAAGGGAAGGAAGTAGACGAGATGGGGTTCGCTCCAGGTAATTTGGTCACTGCACGCGGTCGCGAGTGGGTTGTGTTGCCGGACAGCACAGACGATTTTCTCGTGCTGAGGCCGCTTGGTGGCCTTGATGACGACATCGCGGGGGTTCTCGTGAGCGAGGGTGTTACGCCGGCCACCTTCCCTGCGCCAAGCCCGGACGATCTCGGCGATCACTTCAGCGCCCAGCTCCTCACCAATGCTCTGCGGATCGGTTTCCGCTCCACGGCTGGCCCTTTCCGGTCGTTGGCTTCGATCGCGGTCCAGCCCAGGGCGTATCAGTTGGTTCCGCTCATGATGGCGCTGCGCCAGGATGTGGTCCGCCTGCTTATCGCTGACGATGTCGGTATCGGCAAGACCATCGAGGCCGGTCTGATCGCAACGGAATTGCTCGCCGTTGGCGATGCCCGTGGCCTGTCGGTGCTGTGTAGCCCGGCGCTCGCCGAGCAGTGGCAGTCCGAGTTGCGCGAGAAGTTCGGGATGGAGGCCGAGCTAGTGCTGCCCTCGACCGTGCGTCGGCTCGAGCGCGGTCGGATCGGCGGCGAGTCGATATTCGAGCGCTACCCGATCACGGTGGTTTCAACCGACTTCATCAAAAACTCACGGCGCCGCCACGAGTTTCTTCGTACTTGCCCCGATCTGGTCATTGTCGATGAGGTCCACACCTGTGTGGCGGCGTCCGGACTGGGTGGCGCAGGGCGCACCCAGCGTTACGACTTGATGCGCGACTTGTCACGGGATCCGCGGCGCCACCTGGTCCTTGTGAGCGCCACCCCACACTCCGGAAAGGAGGAGGCGTTCAGGAATCTGCTGGGTCTGCTGGACCCTTCCCTCGAAACTGTCAGTCTGGAGCACCGCACGGGCCGCGAACTGCTCGCGAAACATTTTGTGCAGCGTCGCCGCGGTGATATTCGCCGCTACCTCGACGAGGACACCCCTTTCCCGAAGGACCGCCTCACCAAGGAGGTTCCCTACGCGTTATCGCCGGAGTATCACGCTCTGTTTGCCAAGGTCCTCGACTATGCACGCGAGACAGTGCTGGCCGGTGACGGCGACCTGAGCAAACGGGTGAACTGGTGGTCTGCGCTTGCGCTTCTTCGCGCGCTCGCGTCTTCTCCACGCGCTGCGGCGCAGACGCTTCAGACTCGGGCGGCCTCTGCGGCGGCCCAGTCTCCGGCCGAGGCCGACGCGATCGGGCGAGCCATTGTGCTGGACCAATCCGACGACGAAGCGATCGAAGCGGCCGACACCACGCCGGGTGCCGGGACAGGCGACACCGCGGGTTCGGCTTCGCGGCGGCTACGGGGCTTTCTGGCCGACGCTAAGAAGTTGGAGGGCAAGGCGGACAAGAAGGTCGCTGCGCTGACCAATGAGGTCAAGGAGCTGCTCGCTGCCGGTTGCGATCCGATTGTATTCTGCCGCTTCATCGACACTGCCGATTATGTGGCTGAGCAGTTGTCCAAGGCACTTGGCAAGAATGTGACGGTGCATGCGGTGACCGGCACACTGCCTCCGAGCGAGCGGATCGCGCGGATCGACGAGCTAACCGCCACCGCTGGCCGGCATGTACTGGTGGCGACTGACTGTCTATCTGAGGGCGTGAACCTGCAGGAGAGCTTTCAGGCTGTGGTGCACTACGACCTGGCTTGGAACCCGACGCGCCATGAGCAGCGGGAGGGCCGGGTGGACCGGTTTGGGCAGCGTGCCAATGAGGTCCGCGCCATCACGATCTACGGCCGCGACAATCAGATCGACGGCATTGTGCTGGATGTCCTGCTGCGCAAGCACGAGGCGATTCGTAAGGCGACGGGCGTGTCGGTCCCAGTGCCGGACAACAACTCCGCCGTGTTGGAGGCCCTGATGGAAGGGCTACTGCTACGCGGCCAAGATGCCGAGCAGCTGGCCCTCGACCTGGGGGTGCAGGAGAAGCAGACCAGTCTCTATCAGGAATGGGAGTCCACCGCCGAGCGGGAGCGTCTCGCGCAAACCAAGTACGCACAGCACGCGATCAAGCCGGAGGAGGTGGCCGCCGAGGTCGAGGCTGTGCGAGCGTCGCTCGGCACCCACGATGAGGTGGCCGCCTGCGTCGAACATGCGCTGCGGGCGCTGCGCTCTACTGTCTCGGAAACGGAGGATGGCTTCACGGCCACGCTCAGCCCGCTGCCGCTGGGCCTGCGCGACGCCATTCCGCCGGGCCGCAACGATCCGCTGCTGTTCGCCAATGACCTGCCGGTCCGGCGCGGCAACGCCGTGCTCACCCGCACCGACTCCACTGTGGAGGCGATCGCGCACTACACCCTCGAGTCCGCATTGGACGCCAAGCTCGACCCGGCGCTGCGCCCCGCGCGGCGCTGCGCTGTGGTGCGCACCGACGCGGTTTCCACCCGCACCACTCTCCTGGTGGCGCGCTACCGATTCCATTTGGAGTTGCCGTCGCGGTCCGGGATCCGGCAACTGGTTGCCGAGGATGTGGCCGTGCTGGCATTCGAGGGAGCACCGGGGCAGGCTCGCTGGCTCGACGCCGACGCGACCTCAGTATTGCTGTCTGCGGGGCCAATCGGGAATGTCCCCACCCCACAAGCCGAGCAGTTCGCTTCCCGCGCACTGGGTGGTCTCGATGCTCTACGCCCGCACCTCGACCAGCATGGCCGGCAGCTCGCCGAGGGCCTGCTGGCCGCGCACCGACGGGTGCGTCAGGCATCCGCGGAGATAGTCCGGGGTCTCAAGGTCCGCCCCGAGCCGGGCGCCGACCTACTGGGTGTGTTCGTGTTCGTCCCGCAGACCGGAGAGGTAGCCAAGTGAGCGGCGAGTCGTTTGTCGGAGTTCGAATTCAGGGTGGGCTATTGCCTGCTGACCTTCCCTCGCAGCTGGGCGCCGGTCGCGACCCATCTGGGAACACGCTCTCACCCAAGGACTATCACCTCGCAGCTGGCGAAACGGTGCGTGATGCCGGCAACCGCGTGTGGGCGTACCTGCGAGGCGCCTGGGCCAGTTACCAGGACGCACTGGAACAGATTCCCGAGGGTTCGCCGACGACGGCGCTGACCCGCGAACGATTTTTGCTGGTACTGCTCGATCAACTGGGCTACGGACGAGTGCCAACTACCGGCAAGGGCGGCATCGAGGTCGGCGGCCAGCATTTTTCTGTTTCGCACCTGTGGGGCGCAACGCCCGTCCACCTACTCGGTGCCCGCACTGAGCTCGACTCTCGGACCAAGGGCCTCGCGGGCGCAGCTGGCTCGTCACCGCAGTCGATGGTGCAGGAACTGCTGAACCGCAGCGACCAGCATCTGTGGGCGATCTTGTCCAACGGCCAAGTTTTACGGCTGTTGCGTGACTCCACCTCGCTGGTTGGCTCGGCGTATGTCGAATTTGATCTCGAAGCGATCTTCGATGGCGACCTGTTCGCCGACTTCATGCTGCTTTACACGCTCTGCCAGGTTTCGCGCGTGGAGGTGCGCGATGACGAGCTCGGCCCGTCTTCGTGCCGACTCGAACAGTGGCGCACAGAGGCGGTGGAGGCCGGGTCTCGGGCCCTGAACCTGCTGCGCGACGGGGTGGTCGAGGCGTTGCGCACACTCGGCACCGGTTTCTTGACCGATGCGGCCAATTCGGCGCTGCGCGATGATCTCTCGGCGGGCCGTATCTCGGTTGCCGATGTCAACCACGCGCTGCTGCGAGTGGTGTATCGGTTGTTGTTCACGTTCGTCGCGGAGGACCGTGGTGCCCTCCTCGATCCTTCCGCTACCACTGAGGCCCGCCAGCGTTACCTCGACTATTTTTCCACGGCCAGGCTCCGCCGCACCGCCTTGCGACGGCGCGGCGGCCGCTACGGCGACCGCTGGCAGGCGTTGACGCTGGTGTGGCGAGGTCTGGGTAGCGAGGATGGTCGACCAGAGCTTGGCCTACCCGGTATCGGCGGGCTGTACGAGGCAGGGGAGCTGGACTTCCTCACCGACTGCGCGCTGTCCAACGCGGCACTGATGTCAGCAGTGCGGTCATTGTCGCTGGTGCGCGAACCAAAATCTGGCGTACTGCGGGTAGTGGACTACCGCAACCTCGGCGCGGAAGAATTGGGCAGCATCTATGAGGCCCTCCTCGAGTTTGTCCCACAGTGGGATCCGGCGACCAAGGTCTACACACTCGATATCGCTTCGGGGAACCAGCGCAAGGACACTGGCTCTTACTACACGCCGACCTCGCTGGTCGAATCTCTCTTGGATACCGCGCTCGACCCGATCCTCGACGATGCGGTCAAGACCGCCTCCGATGCAGACGGGCAAGAGCGGGCGCTGCTAAAGGTCACCGTCTGCGACCCGGCATGTGGCAGCGGTCATTTCCTTGTCGGCGCAGCGCGCCGGATCGCCAAGCGTGTCGCTGCGATCCGTACCGGGGACCCAGAGCCTGCCCCCGCGCAGGTGCGCTCCGCGATGCGGGATGTGGTGGCCAATTGTGTCTACGGCGTCGACGTCAATGAGCTGGCCGCGGAGTTGGCGAAGGTATCGCTGTGGATGGAGGCTCTGGAGCCGGGCCGTCCGCTGGCGTACCTGGACGCGCAGATCAAGGTTGGCAACGCGTTGATCGGAGCGACGCCGGCCGTATTGGCCGACGGTGTGCCCGATGCGGCATTCAAGGCCATCGAAGGCGATGAGAAAACGGTGGCCACCGAGACCACGCGGGCGAACAAGGCCGAGCGCAGAGATCAGGGGAGCCTATTCGATCTCGGTGAGTCCATCGCCGCCAACACTGGGCTGGCGAGGCAATTGCAAAAGGTTATCGGCGTCGATGCCGTCTCGCTCAGCGACGTGCACGTGCAGCGGCAGCGAATGCGCGCCTACAGCGACTCTATGGAATATCAGCAGGCTCGGCTGACGGCAGACGCTTGGTGTGCCGCCTTCGTGTGGCCACTCAAATTCGGTGCACCTAATCCGCTGACCGAATCGGTCGTCGCAGGATTGGCCAGTGGAACCGCCGTCCTAGACGATCAACAAGCCGAGGAGTTGAGCCGTCTTACCGCGGAGTACCGCTTCTTCCATTGGCACCTGGAGTTCCCCCACCTGTTCCCCACGGTCGCTGAAGCCGGTGACACGATCAACGAAGCAACAGGTTGGGCGGGCGGTTTCTCGGTGGTGCTCGGCAACCCGCCATGGGAACGCGTCAAGCTCCAGGAACAAGAGTTCTTCGCCGCCCGCGATCCGCAGATCGCCACAGCACCCAATGCCGCTGCCCGCAAGCAGCTGATCGATAAACTTCCGAACACCAACCCGGCACTTTATCGAACATTTACAGCGGAAAAGCGGCGTGCGGAGGGCATCTCGCACCTGCTGCGGAACTCCGGCCGTTACCCGCTGACCGGCCGCGGCGATATCAACACTTATGCAGTATTCGCCGAAGCGGACCAAAACCTGCTTTCCGGCGACGGCAGGCTCGGAGTGATCCTGCCCACTGGCATCGCTACAGATGCTACGACGCAGTACTTCTTCAAAGATCTGGTCGAACATGGGGCGATCGCGAGTCTGTATGACTTTGAGAACCGCAAACCACTCTTCGAGGCTGTGGACAGCCGTTTCAAGTTCTGCTTGCTCACACTTGCGGGCCGCCACAGCCGTGAACCACGCGCAGATTTTGCCTTCTTCGCACACGATCCGACGGACCTACTCAAACCAGACACCCGGTTCACGCTGAGCCCGGAGGAGATCCTCCTGCTGAACCCAAATACCGGTACTTGCCCGGTGTTCCGGTCGCGCCGCGACGCAGAGATCACCCTCGCCATCTACCGACGCGTGCCGATCCTGATCCGCGAAGGGGACCCGAAAGGCAACCCGTGGGGCATCAAGTTCATGACCATGTTCCACATGTCCAACGACTCGCACCTCTTCCACACCCGCAAGGAACTCGAAACCGGGGGGTGGACGCTCAACGGAAACGTGTTCGAGAAAGAGAGAGGCAGTCAGCTCGATCGGATGCTCCCTTTATACGAGGCCAAGATGCTTGCTGCTTACGACCATCGAGCAGCGGATGTCATCAAGAGTAAAACAGCGGAGAAGCGCCAGAACCAGCCGAGGTATCTGACGATTGGAGAACACGCGGATCCACGCAGAAGCCCGCTACCTCTGGCGTGGGTTAGAGCGAAAGAGTTACCGTCACTAGGAACAGAGTGGTTAACAGGATTCTCAGACGTAACCAGTCCAACCAATGAGAGAACGATGATATCGGCTGTGCTTCCATGCGTCGGTGTCGGTCATACATACCCTCTTTACTTCACACAAAACCCTATTGACCGCGCACTGCTTCTGGCTGCGTTCAACTCGTTCTGCTTCGACTACTGCGCGAGGCAGAAGGTAGCGGGCCTCCATCTGACATACACGTATCTGCGTCAGATCCCCGTACCTCATCCAACATTGTTACGGAAGCCATCACGTTGGACCGGGGCTGAGTCTGTTAGCAATTGGATTCAAAGACGTGTACTGCACCTTTCGTATACTGGTTTAGATTTGCAATCATTTGCCTTAGACCTCGGGACGGATACAGAGCCAGTAATTTGGGAACCGGAAGTGCGGGAGATTCTTCAGCGCGAACTCGACGCTGCCTTCTTTCACCTATATGGCATCGAGCGTGACGACGTCGACTACATCATGGATACATTCCCCATCGTCAAACGTAAGGATGAAGCCGCATTCGGGGAGTACCGGACCAAGCGGCTGATCCTTGAGTATTATGATGCCATGTCCGCCATAGTCGTAGAAAGTCGCCTTTAGTCAGCAATCATTTTCAATTCTAACCCGGCCTCTTTGCACCGTGTCACCAACCTGACGACAGGACCCAGTATGATTGCCGACCAAGCATCGATGAACCGTCCCAGTGCGATCACCGTCGAGCACCTCGGGCGTCGACTGGTTGAAGTGGGCCTCGGTCAAGGCGCCTCGTTACTGACGCCGGGGAAAAGAATTTGGACTAAAGAAAACCTTGCCGAACTCGAACGTGATTATGTCGCGCGACCAGACCTCGGAGAAAGGAACTTCTTCGACAAGTTAGCGTCCCAGTTGAGCACCACATCCGCCGGGGCAGTTCAGCTATTTGCCGAATTGTTCATCATGAATGTCCTCCCGATCGTCAATTTGGGCGGCCCGCTCAAGGTTCAGCAACTCAAGACGATTCTCAGAATCAGCGATCACCCCGTTGACATCCCAGATGACGTCACAACAGCACTCATGAAGGGCGGCGTTTACCACGGTGGCCAGGCCTTCAACAACTATCGCTGGCAGCAGCTCGTCTATCTGATCCAGTTTTCACAAGCATTCTTCGAACTACCCGAAGCGAAGCGTGCCGACGCCCTCAACGAGCCGCTAGAACTTCGTACGGTTGCGCAGTCTGTCAAGACTGGGCAGTCGGCGCAACGGCAGTCACTCCTGTACCTGGCGTTCCCTGACTTCTATCTGCCGATCGTCAGCTCCGCCCACCGTCGCCAAATCCGGGACGCGTTCGCACCAGAATTTCTCCACCGCCCCCCGAGCGCTGATGTCGATGTAGATCTCCATGAGATCTACATAAATGTGGTGAGCATCGAAGATGGACCAATCGATTTTTACCTTCCGCCGTGGGCTGCCATGTGGCGACCGTCGGCTCCCAGCCCGACCCCGACACCCACCGACCAGGTTCAACACGCGTGGAAGGTATACGGCTCCAACGTCGCTGGCACCGACATGGTGCCGATCTGGCGCGCCAAAGGCACAGTATCCCTGGCCGCGAAGTTTCTCCGCCCCATTGACGCGGACATCTCCCGCGAAGATCTGAAGGGCTTCGTCGAGGAGGACTACCGGGCCTCCGGCTACGCCACCCGGCAAGAGAAGGCAGACGAGTTTTACTCGTTCGTTGCACGAATGCACCCAGGCGATCTAGTAGTCACCGTGAGCCAAGGAAAGGTGCACTTCGGCACCGTCACCGGCGATGCCGAGTACGTGCAGAGCAGCGACGGTAGATCCAATCTGCGTCGGCCGATCAAATGGGAGTCACGGACCCAATCCAATATCGACCTACCTCTCGAGGTGGTGTCGCGCCTCAACGCTCAAAGCGAGGTCGCAGACCTGACTGGGCAGATCGACACCCTTCGCGAGCTCATGGGCCAACGACGTGTCAGCGTCCCCGCCACAGGCCTGAATATTCCCGATGCCGACGCCGAGCTGGCACGTCGCCTTCATGTGCCCCAGGAGTGGTTACAGGAGTGTGTCGAACTGCTCCGGGATCGACCTCAACTGATCTTCTACGGCCCACCCGGAACAGGGAAGACGTACATCGCCAAGGAACTTGCCCGGTACCTCGCCGGGGAGTCCAATGTGAAAATCGTCCAGTTCCACCCGGCCTATTCCTACGAGGATTTTTTCGAGGGCTACCGACCCGCACAGCAGGTCGGCGGCCAAATCGGATTTGAATTGCGACCAGGGCCGCTGCGCACCCTTGTTGACCGTGCAGTCGACAACCCGGAAGCCGTCTACGTGCTGATCATCGACGAGATCAACCGCGGCAACCTCGCCAAAATCTTCGGTGAGCTGTACTTCCTGCTGGAGTACCGCGACGAGAGTATCGATCTGCTGTACGGGTCCGATAATTCCGACCCATTCATGCTGCCGCGCAACGTTATCGTCATTGGCACCATGAACACGGCCGATAGGTCCATTGCGCTCGTGGACTCAGCCATGCGGAGGCGCTTCGCCTTCCTGCCGCTGCACCCATCCGAATCTCCGACCAATGAGATCCTCCGCAGTTGGCTTCGGGCCCAAAATCGTCCGCTCGAAGTCGCGGACATCATCGACGAACTCAACACGAGGATCGACGACGAGGACTTCAAAATTGGCCCTTCCTATGTGATGCGGCCAGCCGTGTTCGAGCCGAACGGGCTCGAACGGGTGTGGCGGACCGCGATCCTGCCAGTGCTCGAGGAACTGCACTACGGCGAGCGCGGAGTCGACGTCCACGGCAGGTACGGACTCCAGGCCATTCGTAGACGGCTAAGCGCGAAAGCCAATGCAATTGATCCCGCCAGTGATTCTGATACCGATGACGACATCGCTGACGCTGACTGAGGGCGGCGAGTCGCGACTCGTCAACCTCAGCCTCCCTGAGTACGAGGCGCTCCGGGGCCTCGCCATCGTCGATATCAACCCCACCCTCGGCGCAGGAACATACGAGGTGTCCGCTGGGCGCAAGATCGGTGCTGTCTCGATCGGCGAGCTCCAGGTACTGGTGCGCCCCAAAGTCGCCGACCTGAACCGGCTCCTATTCCTTCTCGGCTACAGCGGGAAAAGGCCCATCTGGCGTGATGACCGTGTCCAGCTTGCAGAGGCTGATGAATTGCTGCCTGCCCTAGCCGAGACGTTCGTCCGGCTCGCTGCGCGCGCGACCGAGCAAGGCCTGCTACAGGGCTACCAGACCGTCACCGACACCCTCCCGGTCCTGCGAGGGAGGATCCTCGCCGGAGAGCAGATGACCCGCCGTTACGGGTTACCGGTGCCGCTGGCGGTCGAGTACGACGACTTCACCGTCGACACCGCGGAGAACCGGATTCTGTTAGCAGCCGCCCTACGACTGCTCACCGTGCCCAGGCTCAGCGCCGACGCGCGCCGACGCCTTCAACGGCTTCGTATTACCCTGGCTGATGTCACGACGCCGACTCGCGGCTCCGCGTTGCCCACATGGCAGACCAGCAGACTCAATACTCACTACCACGACGCCTTGCGTCTCTCCAAGATCGTGCTGGCGGCACAGTCTTTCGAACATCGGGCCGGTGACCTCGCTGTCACCGGATTCATGTTCGACATGTGGCAAATTTACGAGGACTTCGTTGGTACCGCGCTGGGAGAGGCCCTCATTGCCCATGGCGGGCGATATGTCACCCAGCTTCCGATGCACCTCGACAATGCGGAGGAGGTCCGCATGCAACCCGATTTGGTGTGGCTTTCGCCCGACGGCACCCCAGGCGCAGTCGTGGATGCCAAATACAAGGCCGAGCGTCCCGCCGGTTTTCCGAATGCCGATCTCTACCAGATGCTCGCGTATTGCACAGTCCTCGCAATGCCCGAAGGCCACTTGGTCTACGCCAAAGGTAATGAGGCAGTCCGGTCACATGCAGTCCGTCACTGCGGGGTGGTGATCCATTGCCACACGCTGGATCTGGGGCTTGATCCAGCGGCACTGCTCAGACAGGTCGACCATCTGGCCGACCGCATCGCACGGCGAAAACCTCTTTTAAATCCACTGGAGTGACCTGTGAAGGACATCTCGTCCGTGTTGTCGGGCATCGAGAGCGACATCAGCAATTCAGTCGAGCCCTCTGGCCTCAACGCACGGTGGTTTGGTGAACAAGTCGTGGCGTCGCGGACTAACCCGGCCGAGATGGCGAACTGGGCCTCGTCCACCGTTATCGAAGACAACGTGCAAGCGCCAGTGTTCGACGAGTGCGTGTTCTCGTGGCTGCACAGTGGCGTGCCCGGCGCATTCGAGTTTCCCATCGGGCATGCGGGCCTCATGCACGTCTACGGCTATTTGCTGTCCTCGGTCGAAACTCCGTACGGCTTGAAGCGGGGGAGGTGGTTGACCGATGATTTGGCGAAAGCGTTCGGGCTGAAACCGTCGTTTTTCTTTCCGACCGCTTCGACGGTGCCGTTGATGGAACGTGTTGCGTCAGTTGCATTACCGACCTTGACCGATCCGACTGCAGACAGTCGGACGATTTTGACAGTCGACGAGGTCGTCGATCGTCGTCGGTGTATGCGGACCGTGTACATCCGCGACCCCATGAGCAATTCGACTGCGCTACTGTATGGCTCGGTATCCGGTGACGACGTCCAGATTGTGACCGCGTTCCCGATCGGGCCTATGACTGCGCAGTCGGTGCAGGATCGTCTTGCCGAGCCGACACGCCATCGCTACAACTACGCTCCGGTCGATGCGCAGCCGGGTAGCCACTTCGATGGAACGGTCCAAGTGCTGACGTCCGCGTTCTGAGAATTGTCGTGTGACCAGCTGTTCGTTCGCGTGTTCGTCGGCGCATCGAATGCCGGTAGCGGTCGAGAATGGACATAGTCGAATGAAGTGGCGCGGACGACTTCAGAATCAACTTTTTGTGTTCGTCGACGGTAGGTGCTCGGCGACGCTTGACAGGTCGATGCGGTATCCCTGCAGCCAAGCGAAATCGACTTGTAAAGCCGTGATCTTGTTCCGGCCCCACCATATTGGGGAGCCTGCCGGCTGGCTGGCATACAGTCCCCGTGCGGACGTGACCACTCGATCGAACTGCACCGGCCAGTCGATGCTTGTCGCCAAGTCGGTAATGGATTGACGACCGCGGTCCAGGGCTCGTACGACGTGTGACCGCGCGGGCAGCAGCTGAGACTTGCTGGTATTGCACGATGGGCATGCCAACACCAAGTTCGCGAGCCCGTCAATCCCCACCCTCGACCACGGGAGTACATGATCGACATGTGCCTCCGGCCCCACGCGCGTCGAACAGTAGAAGCACGACGGACCGAAGGCCTCGATCAGCGCGGCTCGGGGACGTGCGAGCGCGACGCGGTCGCTGCCGAACAGGTGGCCTTCCAGATCCGGCACGTCGTCGTCGAGGAAGCTGTTCTTTCGCCGGACATCGTCCACCCATGCGAGCATCAACGCGGGTTTAAGTAGCGCGGACATTCGTGCCAGAGCGAAGCACACTCCGGGGTACAGCGTGATGCGGTTGCCGTGGGCCAGGACGGTCGTGATGCCCATCTTGTCGCTCATCCAGCCGTCGTCGTACAGAAATGGCTCACTCGCGTATCCGCCGGGCACCCGCTGCAGGCGATAGAGCGGCTGTGTGGCGAGAACGCGCTTCACCGTCTTGATCATCTCGCGGAACAGATCAGGGTTTCTCAGTGCAGCGATGTCCAACGGTGTTTCTCGGCCGGCCGTTCTAGTAGCTCGAGCGAACTCCCGGACCGCGTCCGGAATCGTTGCTCTGGCCTGCGTGGATTGGCGTAGGTAGTGACCGTCGAAGTCACGCACCTGCCGCCAGTAGAGACCGACGACCCGCTGGGCCAAGTCGTCGAGATCGACATCCACGGCGGAGCTGTGGTCGTCGGGAACGTTCTCGACCGAAAATTCGAGTAGCGCTACCAACACGGCCGATTTGTAGGTGGCGACGCGTGCGCCGGTGTCGAGAACGCTGACCAAATGCTGGCCCAGTGTCAGCGGATCAGCGGGCGAGGGATTCGACATACCTGCACACTACTGAGCATGGGAAAACTTGTTTGTGATGTGATTCCGTCGATCATCGAAGTGTTGGGTCGCGTCCCGAAGTAATGAACCCTCGACATTGAAGAGTACGGAAAGGCGTGGATCGACCAACTGTTTGAACAAGCCCACGAGTGGCGTGATGCAACGCTAGAGAACAAGCCAGCGGAGCTAGCAGACGTCCCGTAGGTCGTCCGTGCACTGGCCGCGCACCTTGGCTTGACCGACGCGGCTCTCGACGCAGTGGCTTCGGACAGACGGTCTGAGCGAGGTGGTTTCGAGCAGCGGATCTGGCCCGAATAGTGACTGCTCGCAGCCTGCCTTGGCCAAGCTGCCGACGCGGAAGGTGACTGTCGGCCATGATGTAAGCGTGGGAAATGATCTGTATCAACGCCTCGTCGACGCCGTCACTCGAGCGAAAGGGGACCGAGTACTTCGGCTCGTCACGGTGATCGTGCCCAGCCGAGGTGCTATCCGAGACGTTCTGCAGTACCTCGCCCGGCACGGCGGGGTCGCCAACACCCAAATCCTGACGCTCGATCTGGCCGTCGCCACACTGGCTGTCCCGGCACTGGCACCCCGCGTGCCTTTGCCGTTTCCGTATCTCGACGCGTCCGTGCAAAAGGTGCTCGCTGACGAGCCCGGAGTTTTCGCCGACGTCGCAGATCAGCCCATCACCGCCGAAGCGTTGGCGGCTGCCTCACGCACGCTCGGTGCCGTGGCTGATCCATCACCCACGGACGCGACTCCTCTGGTGCGCAACATGCTGCGCGTACACACTGCCGCCTCCGCCAGACACACTGATACGCAATATCTTCCGCACGAGGCATACGCCGCCGCCACATCTCGAATAGGCGAGTTGGGTGCGGTGGTGATGTTTCTCCCAACGGCTGCGGACGTGGGTGCATCGCAGTTTCTCGACGCTCTCGCGAACCGCAGTCAGATGATCGAGACCGAGGTGGAACCGCTGGGCACCATGGTGATTCACGCCTCTGACGCTGATGACGAAATCCGATCAGTCGCCAGACTCGTACGAAAGCATCTGGCCAGCGGAACACCGGGCCATCGCATCGGCGTGTACTACGCCAATGCCGACCCGTACCTGCGCTTGATCCACGAGCATTTCGGTGGTAGCCAAATCGAGTTCGCCGGCGAGCAATGCCATACTCTCAAGCACCGACCAGTCGCGCGGTCTTTGCAACGACTGCTCAGCATCGACACCGCCACGCTGCCCCGACGTGAGCTGCTGTCGATCCTGTCCGAACGTGCCGTCCGTTGGATCGACGACGCAGGAACAGCCCTGCCATTGCGGCGCGCGGAACGACTGACCCGGTCCAGCATCAAGATCGTCGGAGGCGTCGATTGGGAACGGCTCGCCGCGATCGCGCCGGAGCATTGCGACGGGGAAGTTGCAGGATCGCTGTACGCACTGGTGACTGCCCTACGTGCCGACCTCACCGCGATCGCCGAATCCGACTCGTGGTCTGCAGCATCCGACAACCTGATCGCACTGCTCAAGCGCTATTTCACTGCATCATCGACTCGTAGCGACGATCCCGCGTCCGCAGACACCAACGCCCTCACCACAATTTGCCGAGAGCTCGGTGTCATGGATGGCATCGCACCGCAGCCGACCGCGTCGGGAATCGTCAACGCCATCTCGGTACGGATCGATGCGTTGCCGGAGACCGTCGGAACCACTACGTCGGCCGTTACCGTAGGCCCTCTCGCAGCCGGAGCGGGACGCGACTTCGACGTCTGCGTCGTCGTCGGAGCGGCCGAGGGCATTCTCCCGGCCACGCGACGCGAGGATCCGCTGCTGCCTAGCGAATTGGTGGGTCGCACGCTCGCAGAAGAGATCCAGCACCAGAAGGCGCAATTCCTGGCCACGCTGGCGTCGGGTCAGCAGCACCGCATCGTGTCCTTCCCACGCGGGAGTATGCGCGGGGGAGCGGAGAAGGTGCCATCGCGCTGGCTCATGCCCACACTCGATGCGTTGTCCGGAAGCAAGATCGGCGTCGTCGACTGGCAGAAGCAGACCGCAGACGTCGAGGCCATCGTCACGGTCGAATCGTTCGACGTCTCGACGCAAACTGTAGATCGTCGCATCGGCGATAGCGCCGCATCGGAAACTGAATGGCGACTCCGTGCATTGGCCGAGGTTTCAGCACGTGATCGGCGGGGCGCACTCGAAGACCCCATTGTCGCTGCAGGAATGGAACTTCGAAGCGACAGGCTGCACGGCCGATTCACTCGCTTCAACGGCAACGTCTCTGACATCGAGAACGCTGTGAAGTTCTTCGATGCACCGGTGTCGACGAGCAGGCTCGAAGAGTGGGTGGCCAGTCCTTACCGCTTCTTCGTCAAGACGGTTCTTGGCGTCGACACGCTCGATGACCCTGACGACGCTGCGCAGCTCGATCCGCTGACCCGTGGCAATTTGATTCACCTTTCCCTCGAACGTTACGTGCAGGGGACGATCGGCGGCCTCGACGCCACACTCGATCGCCTCATCGAGGTCTCCGAAGAAGTGCTTGCCGACGCCCGCATCGACGCACCGGGATGGCTGCCGCAACTGTGGGAAAAGGACAGCAGCATCATTCGTCGCGAACTCGTGGAGTGGTTCGAACTCGACCGGGCCGATCGTGCCGACGGGTGGACGCCGGTGCACGTCGAGCGGGATTTCGGTGTCGAGCCTGACGTGGTTTTGCTCAATGTGATGGGCGAGCAAGTTGCGTTCGCAGGCAAGATCGACCGCATTGATCGGCACACCGATGGACGAATTCGGGTTACCGACTACAAGTCCGGCCAGGCGACGTCGTACAAAAAGCTCTCGGAATCCGAACCGACCGACGGCGGCACCAAGTTCCAGCTCCCCGTGTACGGACTACTGGCCCTGACGATGGGGAACAACGTCACGACGCGATATTGGTTCGTCAACCACAAGGCGAACTACGAGACGATCGGATACCAACTGACCGATGCCGCGGTCGACGTTTTGAAAGCCGATATCTTCCGAGTACACAGGTTGATTCGAGCCGGGTACTTCCCGCCGCGCCCACCTGCCAGCCACTGGGCGAATCCGCTGGTCGATCTTCTCGGCAAACCAGGTCTCGAACGGGCGTGGTCGAGCCTGCGGGACGTGCCGGAGCTGGCCGACTACCGCGCGAAGTACGGAGACTGAGATGTCCAGTGAGAACACCCTTCTGGTCGACCACGGCGATCGAGCGCGAATCGGAACCGATACATCCGCAACGCTGTTCGTCGAAGCCGGCGCGGGAAGCGGAAAGACGCATTCGCTCGTCCAGCGCATCTGTCACCTCGTACTAGAGGACGGAATCGCACTCGATCGCATCGCGGCCATCACGTTCACCGAGAAGGCCGCAGCCGAACTCCGTGAACGAGTCCGAACGCACCTTGCAGCCTTCGACGGCGATGCGGCTGCAAAGGCGATGGAACAGATCGACACCGCCGCGATCGGAACGCTGCACTCCTTCGCAGCACGCATCGTCAGCGAACATCCGTTGGAGGCGGGTGTGCCGCCGCGCGTCGCCGTCGTCGACGCGATGGGCTCGCAATTGTCGTTCGAACGTCGTTGGCGGCGCATGCGAGCTGCACTCTTCGCCGACGAACTCACCGCTCCCAATGGACTCACCGACGCGATGCGCATCGTCTTGGGCGCGGGAGCGTCGCTCGATCAGGTGCGAACTCTCGCGGACGCGCTCGACCGAAGCTGGGACCGTTTGATCCTGGCCGACGTTGCCCCGACGATGGCCGTCGCGGATATCGATGCCCTCCTGCGTCTTGCCGACGAGATTGTCGATTTTGGTGTGGACTGCAGCGACGAGTCGGACGGTTTGGCAGTGCGGCTGTCGTTGCTCGCGCAATGGCGATCGGACATGGCCGCGGCCAAGACGACGAGTATGTGGATCGCACTGGCGGGTGAAGACGGGTTCCCGAAGCCAGGTAGGGCCAAAGGCCGGGGCGCGAATTGGGTCGGTGGTACCGCCCGCGTGGACGAAATACGTTCAGCATTAGATGAGTTGAAGGACGTCGTTCTGGCCGAGCGGACACGCTATGTCGCGTCGGCGTTGGCGATCGTCGTACATCATCTATCTCGCGTGATTGTCGACGAGGCCGCCGAACGTCGTCGACGAGGTGAGCTCGAGTTTCATGATCTTCTTGTCTACGCCCGAAACGTGTTGCGTGACGGGGACGTCCGTGGGCTCGTGCACGACTCCTACCAGCGGATCATGCTGGACGAGTTCCAGGACACCGATCCTCTGCAGCTCGAGATCGCACGGTTGATCGTCGACGGTCCGGACGAGTCGGGCCGGTTGTTCACAGTGGGGGACCCGAAGCAGTCGATCTATCGATTCCGTCGAGCCGATATTGCTTCATACATGGCGGCGCGGGATGCTACCGATACCGCTGATGTGGTTCGACTCACCACGAACTTCCGATCCACGAAACCTGTTTTGGATTGGGTGAACTCGGTGTTCGGATCATTGGTCGTCCCTGACGGATATGTCCAACCTGAGTACACGCCGCTCGACCCCGCTCCGGGCCGACCCGAGTGGTCGGATAGAACGGGTTGGGGTCCGGCTCCCTTCGTGTTCGAAGACACCGATGACGCAGTAGAAGACGAGCACTTGTTGACTGCGTCGGAAGTGCTACGCGCCCGCGAGTCACGAGACGTCGCGCGCATCATCGCGACCGCGCTAGACCAGGGATGGGGGAAGGAGAAGGGCGGGTTTGGCGAGTACACCCACCGGCCAATCACGTTGAGCGATATCTGTATTCTCATCCCCTCGCGCGCAGTCCTGCCGTTCCTCGAACGATCTCTCGACGACGCCGGAATCGAGTTCCGTTCCGAAGCATCATCGTTGGTTTATTCGACACAGGAGGTCCATGATCTGCTCGTCACCTGCCGCGCCCTGGCCGATACGGCCAACGAGGCTGCGGTCGTCGCCGCACTGCGGACGCCGCTGTTCGGCTGCGGGGACGATGACTTGCTGCGGTGGAAGGCAGCGGAAGGGCGATGGGACTTCTTCTCCGACCCACCTGCGGGTTTGGAAGATTCACCGGTCGCGGCGGGGCGTGTGTATCTGAAATCGGTGTGGTTCGAGCTGGGGTTGCTCAGTCCTGGTGCGCTGCTGAGTCGGTTGGCGGCCGACCGTCGAGTGTTCGAGGTGTCCATGGATTCGCCGCGCCATCGGGACGTGTGGCGCCGGCTGCGGTTTGTGATCGATCAGGCGCATGCCTGGTACGGCGAGGACGGCGGCGACCTCCGGGACTATCTCGATTGGGCCCAGACTCAACAGGACGATAATGCGCGTGTCACCGAAGCGGTGTTGCCTGAAGTTGGGGTCAATGCCGTGCGAATCATGACCATGCACGCCGCCAAGGGACTGCAGTTTCCGATGGTCATCGTTGCGGGCATGAGCGGCGGATTCCGGACGGCATCCGATCCCGTGGTGTGGGGTGACGACGGGACCATGCATCTCAATGTCTCTGCGGCAGTGCAATCCGTCGACTACAAGACAGTCTCGGCCAACGAGAAGGCACACACGCTGGCCGAACGAGTGCGGCTGCTGTACGTGGCATGTACGCGGGCGGAAAGCTTCCTCGCGGTCTCGGGTTACGCGGGTACCCGAGACAGTTGGGGAAAGACCCTGGCTGCCGGCACCGCTGGCGTCCCCAATGTGATTCCCGATCTGATCGATCCAGTGCGGGTCGAGGAGAGTGGCGAGTCGAGTTCGGTTGCGTTGCAGAGCTGGGCCGAGTGGCAGGCCGAGGCAGCTCGGGTGGCGGAGATCTCCTCGCTGCCATCGGCGGCGTCCGCGACGCAGGTCGCGCATCCGGTGCTGCCTGTGCATTATGCCGTGATGTCGGAGTATCGATCGGCGGGTCTTGTATTCCGGTCGAAGTCGATCGAGGTGGTCGCACCATCGATCGGATCCGTCGAGAGCGGAACAAATCTCGGTGTCGCGCTGCACGCGTTGTTAGAAGTTGTGCCGCTCGATACGCCATTGGACGCTGTATTTGACGAGAACGCCCGAAGTGCAGGTGCTTTGGCAGGTCTGGTCGATCTTGATCGCTTCGTACACTTGGCGAAGTCCGTGTTCAGCTCCGAGCCTGTGATGCGAGCTTCGGCGCGCGAGCATTGGCAGGAAATGCAGCTCGCCGGAATGTCGCCGGGCGAGACCATCGTCGTCGAAGGGATTGCGGATCTGGTGTACCGCGAGGACGACAGGTCGCTGGTGATCGTCGATTACAAGACCGACGTCGGGGTTACGGCTGAGACGATTGAGGCTTACTGGACTCAGTTGGCGGTGTATGCGGATCTGCTGGAGCGGGCGACTGGGGAGCTCGTGCGTGCAATGGCATTGGTTTTCGCACGACCTGTTTCAGCAGCAGTGCTTCGACGGACTCGGGCGTGACGGAGAATATCCGTGTTCGTCGGTGCTGCTACCAATGACGCTGTGCTGCCATGCGAGAGATCGCATTAGCCGACTACGTCTACGTCTCCGCGTCGTAGAGGGTTACCTCGATGACAGACAGGCCTAAAGAAGCTGCGATCCGGTCGAGGAATTTTGGTGATGTCAAGAACCACTCCGATCCGCCCCGGGTGGTCCGGGAGCGTGAGTGGTCGGCGTCCTCGAGCCATGAATGGAAGAGACGTTCCATATTGGCAGACTCATCGGCCGGATAGATCCTAAGGAGAATCGGATCCTCGGGCAGCGCAGTCAACCTACCCTGCGACCGCGCCCGGTAGAACGCGTCACGCGCCGAGTGTCCAACCTTCAGGAACGTCCGTCCGCTTTCTTCGTCCGCGCGATGCTTGATGTAGTGGGGGAGCGTGTACACGTAGATCCCGGAGGTGTTCGCTTTCTCAGCAGCCACCGAATCGGCGACAGCGACATCGATTTCAGCATCTTGTGCTTTGCTGTCGGCCGCCCGTGCACTGAGCTGCTTCTCTTGCTCGACCAATGCATCTCGGAGGTCAGGGGACAGCTCCAGCCTTGTTAACCACGCACGGACTTTTCGGGCCGCCTGCTCGGCCATAGTGGGGGCCGACGGTACATGACCGTCTCGCAACACCCGAATGAGGTTCCTGCCGTTGTAAACCCAGCCGGTGGTGTTCAATCCCTCGCGCTCCGCCATTTGCTGCGGGCTCAGGCCTTCGAGTTCGTAACCCCACAATCGGCCCAGCACAGTCTCGTCCTGGGCGAGTAAGGACGCGACCTCGTCTTTTCTGCTCCACATGGCTTCTGAATCGCTCATCAGTACTTCCTGTCAGGTGTCGGTTGACCCGTTCGCGTGCCAGAGGAGCTGGTCGAGCATCAAAAGATCGATGCCGATCGCTTCCCCGGCGACACGGGCGACAACCATGGTGGCGTGATCTGAATCTGGAACCCTGAATCCCAAAGACCGCAAACTTTTCCGTACACGAATATTGACTTTTATCGCACTCGAACCGGACCGCATCCGCATGTAGGCAAAAAGCGCTGGACCTATGCCCTTCACACTGCCGACCACGGGGTCGAGACTCGGGGCGTGCTCTACTCCTCCGCATTGGTCGGCCCAGGTCTTGCATGCCTCATTATCGTTCAAACCCATCGTAGAGCCGAACCCCGACAGGTTTGTTGCTACGGCTCTGATCGTCGTGGCTTCGGCATCTTGAAGGCCATATGTCCGAGCGTCGATCCCAGACTCCGCAAGTGTCAGAAGTGTGGTGTCAGGGGAGGCTGCTTCCCACCGGTCGACAATTTTCAAGACTCGCCCAATATACTTTCGTTGCCGAGACGCGACAACGTCTATGACCATCGAGCCGCGACGACCGGCATACACCTCGGCATAATCGGAGGCCCGTCCACGGGCGGTTTCCCCGTGGACGGCAAACAACTCGGCCAAATTGGCAATTGCGCTTGTCCAGTAGGCATTCTGCTGAAGGACTAATAGCGCTGCGCTGGGATGGTCCATCCGTCATGTGTATCAGAGCTGATGTTGGTTTCGGCAGCTTTCGACAGCAGGTGCATAGTGATGCGTTCGGTGTACATCGGCCACGGCCGCGCCTAAACGCATTCTCCGCGCTCAAATCTCGTCCGCTCGGTCCAAGTCACACTGCTGTCCGACTATCGCGGCCGCCAAGCCGGGAACTGTCGTCGATTCCGGTGGCTGTCTTGACAACACTGCTGTCCATCGCGGCCGATTTCTACTCGGCCGGGACGCTCTCCACGCGGCCACTGCCAAGTTGGTCTACTGTTTGTTGCTGATGTGGCGAAGGAGGTATGTCGCCAGTAACGCGGACGTACGCTGAATTCGTGAGGTCGACATGGAGGTCGTCAGTCTTGGCTCGATTGGCGGCAAGACGTGGCAAGCCTGCACCGTGTCACAGTCTTGATCGGACAACGACATGAAAAGTAGAAATACACAGCCAGCATGCCTATAAATGTGCCAACCATTAGGGACGGCTCGCATTGCCAGGCAGCCCGACCTGTTTCTGACGGAATGTAATTTTTTGGTGATCGAATAGAAATTTCAGAACTTCCGTGAATACACACTAGCGGACGGTCGCGAATGTGATCAATCCGCCAAATCGTAAGATCTCTAGCTAAGGCCAGCGGGAAATCTGCTCTCCTTATTCTCTGAGCCTTGTGTGGCTCTTCTGGAGAAGCTTGTGCTTCAACGGCTAGCCAGAAATCCAGCGAGGTCCCGGCCCTTCAGTTCCCTTGTTTGATTGCCAATTCTTACAAATAGCTTTTCGTCGTCAAGCCAGACGGGTGTACCGCTACTTTGTACTTCAAATACCGCAACTAGTGCACCGCGGACCTTCAGCCACGTGATTTCCACAAGTTGCGATATTGCATTAGAGTCTATTCTTCGCCCGAGCAAGTCGCCAAGAATCCATCGTTCAAATGGATCTAGGTCGTTTCCGTATAATTTCAGATCGGCGCTCAGCCCCTTAATTTCACCCGAATCGTGTACTCCCACGGCTAAGGTACCGCCAGCCGAATTCAGAAGACTGGCTACCGTCCTTGCAACTTCGGTCTCCATCTCCTTGTCTTTAGTTCGGGTTCGTGTATTGATTCTGAATGACTCTTTCAACTCGAAAGTGTGAGACTCTCCTGTCTCGATCCGTTGGAGAAGACCTAGCTCAGTGTTCGGTGCTGCAAAATCACTGGTTGGGCCTACGGTCGACGGTCTGCGTTGCAAGGCCTGCATAGCGCGCAGTGCACCTGTTCGCACGTAGCGACCTGACACCTCCTCAAGTAAGCCAAGACTCGTCAAATCCTCAGCTGCATCTTGAGTCGCCGTGTCTGACTTTATCCATTGATTTACTTCAGATTCTGTGAGTGCGGGATCAAGTAGATTAGCTGCTTCTGGATAGTGCAGCTCCATTGCATCGACCAGGGCGTTCCAGTCGCTACCAGCGGTCGACCGCCATTTATTCAAGGCTGTCGCAACGTCGGTGCTCTGGATTGTGTAGACATCGAACTCGTCAACTCTTCCTCTTGAAACTATCTCGCGGGTGACGGAGGCAAGATTTCTGACGAAGTATGGCATGCCGCCGGTAGCCTGTTGCACGTCCGACACTGCTTCAGTTGTCCAGTCCAGAAACATCGGCCGGCCAAGTTTTTTAAGTAATCGTCTTGTTTCTTCAAGGTGAAAAGCGGTAATGTACATGCTGTTGACCTGCCCAAACATCGGATTGTCGACTTGGTCATCGCCTGTCCCAAGTGTGGAAGATCGAAACATTCTGTTGGCTACACCTGAAAATGCTAGCGACACGTTCTCGCAAGCTTGAGCTGCGGCCCTTAGGGCGCCCAGCAGACTTCTTATCTGTGCGGGATTGCTCCTCGCGAAGCGGGCCGCGCTTTCGATTTCGTCGACGGCTATAACAAATCTGATCGAAGAATTTCTTGCTGCTGACCGCTTTATTCGATCTGATAATTCTGGAGGTGTAATTTCGTCAATTTTTTGCTCTTTATGATCCCCTATCCATACATTGTGTCCATATTCCCTCGCTATTCGTAAATCGTCGATCAGGTTCTTTGCGATCGATGTGGCCAGACTGGATATGCTGTCTTCTTCAAGAGCCTGAAAGTCGCCGAGAGTAAAGATTACCTGTTTAGCTAGTAATTGGCGCTTCAATTCCCTGAGTACGGAGGTCTTACCTGACCGTCTGAGTCCCAATATGGCGATATTTTGATCGCTCAGAATCGCGGCTGCAGCTTCTTTCAGCATTAAATGTCGACCAAAAAAATCATCACCAGTGACGGGATTTTGAGTCTTATAAAGGTCTCGTTCACCTAGGCTTGAGCGCAATTGCATCAAAAGATTTTGCAAAGTCTTTTTTGAATCGGTCTCCGAAATTTGCACAGTTATCACAGTTGTTGGCGATGCGCTAGAGCTTTGCCATTCGTCGATTTTCGCTTGCGCATCCGGATCGTCGGTAATTAACAGCACGATCTTAGAAGATGGTGTAAATCTTACATTTGTTTGCCCAACTGCAGTTTGAGCAGAATCGGAAAGGGCCGAAAGGCCGTTTGTCATCACATTGAACGATCTTCGTTGAAAGTCTTTCCATGGAGCGAAGAACGCTGCGACCTCGCCGTTTATCAGAAATTGTCGTTCTCGATCTTTTCCAAGTCTGCATATAGCGAATCCGACATTTCGGAGGTCGACATGGTTTACATCGGTAACGAGAAAGAATAGAGGGGTTAGATTTTCAGCAGTGCGCAAAGCCAAATCCAAATCCCTGGCCTTGCTGAACCGCGCGAAGAAGTCCTCCCGTCTGGAATTTAGGTCAGACTGGGTGCTGTCTACGCCGCGCGATGTCATAGCAGCACAATAGCTGAGGACCGATCAACATGGCGCTTGTTCCTGTTGAATGTCGCCGTCGCCGTCGCCGCGTCCATCGACGGAGGCAAGGCGATCGGTGACGGCGGTGGCTTCTTGGTATCGACGATAGTATCTTGTCAACGGTCGTCGCTTTCATGCTCGATGCAGTTGCGACCCTGTTTGAACCGACCGTTAGAACGGTGTCAACGACTGGGACAGTGCGGTCAACCTGGCATCAATGGCATCGATACCGCTTTGAGTCAGGCCGAGCAGTCCTCGGTTGACGTTCAAGGCCGAGACGAAAACCTCGACCACCGGCGCGTATTTGGCTGCGAGTTTCGTTCGCTTGACCTCGTCGTCGAGGTACTGCACGCTGCCGGCGTTGTCGACGAAGTCGGTGAACTTCACCAGGAACACCTTGGGATCTTGGATGACTTCGGCAACGTGCGCGGTGTAGGCCGCGTTGTTCTCCGCCTTGGAAATCTCAGTATCTGTGGGCGGATTAGTCACCGCAGCAACGAGTCTGGACGTCTCAGCGCCGAATCTGTCGGCGATGAGCTCAAGGGCCGCTTGTTGATTGGATCCCTCCGAGAGCCGTGACTCGTCCAGAATCGACACGATCTCCTGGGGTTGATCCTCGACGGTGTCGTGCAAAGCAGTCGCGCTGAGAACGTCGATGTCGGTGCAGCCGAGGCGGATCAGCCGCAAGACGTTCCTGAGCGGGTGCACGATGTAGGGGTCGGCAGGGTATGCGGAACGCCCAATCCGCTTTTGGGACAGATGAGCGGCCGTCGCCAACTCCATTGCATTGCCAAGCTGCGTTCGATCGACACGGTGGGCGTCAATCTCGTGCAGGATGGCGAACACCAGAGCAGCAGAGTCCATATCCTTCAGCTTGGTTGCGCGGTAGATCGATCCAAGATCTTTCATTTTTCTATCTCCTGTCGGTTGGGGGCAAAGTAGCTTCTCGGTGGTGCGTCAAGAGGATCGGGGGAGCTCGTCGGCGAATCGGTAGGAACAACCGATGTTGCCTGTCGTGTTCACGCCGGCATTGACTCGGATCCACGCGATGCATGACCGCGCGACCAGACGAATGTCCTTGGTGAACAGATATCCGTCGGTGCAGTCCTCGAAATGGCCGTCGTTCTGCCACTCGTCGAGAGGCAGGCCTGAGGACGAATAGTCCGCAAGAAGTAGGTGGCCGAGTTCGGTGCGGGAGCGTCGGAGCATAAACACACCGTCGGTCAGGACGACCACCTGTGAGCACACTACCGGGGCGTCATCGGTGGAGTCGGCGACATAGTCGCTGGGGCCAACCTCGACGATGAATCCGACTGGCTTGTCGTACAGCGACTCGATCATCCAGGCGGCCAAAGAGTCCCATTGATCGACTTCTAACCGTCGACCATCGACGATGAACGCACGGACGAGTGAACCGGGTTCGACCGGCGCTTCCCATGCATCCTTAGCCCAGCCGTCGTCGGTGCTGTTCATGCGTCCACTTTGGTCGGCCCAGATGGCACCGAAGGTGAAGTCACTTCGCGTAACGGTCTCGTCGGCATCCACACTTTCGACACTCCAGCCCTCCAGCCGCACTCGGAGGTCGGTCACCACGACGTATCGGTAGCCCTCGTCGTCGAGGTTGTAATGCCACTCCGGGATGTGAGGCATGGCCGAAAGACTGTCGGTCGTAACGCGATGCGCAATCTCGGCACGATAGACGTCGGATCGCACGGATCGAATCCGAGTGATCGATCGATTCTTACCGATCGCATACGCGGACTTAGCCGTCGACATCGCGGCGCTGGCGGGGTGGAAGTGCTGCTCGACGATCATCTGTGACCGGCCGATAGAGGAACGACTCGTTCGTGCGTCACGCCTCGTGTACATGACGCTCACCAGGTCGGAGTCCCGGAGGCGTGGAGGTACCTCGCCTTCAGGTTCGACTTCCACGATCACCGTCGAGTTGCGTCGCGGATCGCTCCGAAGGCACCACTCGGGTAACTCGCCAAGACCGTAAGGCTCGTGATCGAAGAACGGTTCATCGCTCCACACGTCGGCGCGGCAGATTTCGATTCCGACGGTAGGCCACGTCAGGCGGACGTTTTCTTCTGTTCGGAGGGCGAGACGTCCTGCGTCCCACCATCCGCAGTGGGCGGTGTGGAAGACAACCCGGGCATTCCCGAACGCGGACTCCTCCACGTGTGCCGACTCCATGTCGACGCTCCGACGCAGTTCGGTACGCCGTTGGGGCGTGAGGTCCGAAAGCGGATGGTCGACCTCGATAACGACCATGAATCCGGGATCTCCAGCGGGTATGTCGTTGGGCCCGAGGCGTGTTGGTTCCATAGTTCTCCTCTGTGTCGAGCGAAGGTGTTGCCGAGAAAGTCGGCGAAAGCGGAGCCCGGACTACCGGACTGCCTGCAACTTCATTTGTACACGAGGGTGCCGACAGGTTTGTCGATGACGCACGAGCGGAAACGGTTCCGGCAGATCGGGCGATAGGTAGTCGAATGTGCCGATGGTCGAGAACGGGCTGGGGTGCGCACCCGTTTCCAGGCTCGGAGGCTCTAGTGCTCAAGAGATCGCACATCATCATCGCGGTTATGGCCATGGCGTGCTTCGGCTGTTCCTCTGCCGATCCTGTGGTCACCACGCCAGCAGAGACCGGTTCGGTCACGACAACGTCGGCTACACCGGCCGTAACGACTTCGACGGAGCCGACGTCGGCACCCGCCGTGCAGCCGGTACCCCCAGCGCAGCCAATCACGTTCGAGTGCGGCGACCCCTCTGTGTACCAGGCCGGGACGGCATTGTATTCCGATGGAACCACGGGGTACGAAGCTGACTGCGACACGTACGTCACTCCTACAGCCCCGGAGTTCAGCTACTGCGATTACGGCGGCACTTCTGTCAACACCGATGGTTCCTACACGGTCAATGATCCGCGGTGTGCAGCCCCGGCACCTCCAGCTGACTCGGGGTATCCGTACAACGAATCGGAAGATTACAATGGGGACGGCGTCGTCAACGGGTACGAGCGCTGCGGTGTTCTGTGTGGAGACGAGCCCACTAGCGGGGACATCCAGACGCAGTACGGCTGCGAGCAGGGGTATATCACCGGGCCGCAATGTGACGAATGAATCCTGTTCGAGGCGAATATGGTCTCGAAAAGTTTTCGCCTGCCGAAACGCGAGAGCCCGGATCCTCCGACGTCATCAGCATCCGCGAATTGCGAACCTTCGCAGTCGGGAGACCTAACGGCTGCCTGGATCCTGAGCAGCGCACGATCGTCCGGTCGGTGGCCGCTATGAATCATCGAACTCGTCCTGTTTTGCAATTGCGCTGACATGAGGCAGTGCTCGAACGTGCTGTTGGAGACGCTGAGATCGCCGGCAGACTGCGTCTGCCGACCTATGGAGGGGATGTTTGCACTTGGTCGTCCCAGCAGCGCTACAAAGACTTTCGGAGAGCGGTCAGCGCATGACACAGGTTGTATAGCAGTCGATTTCATCAAACTGATGAGCGGTGAAATCGCTGAACAGCAAACTTGTTCGGAAGTGGTTCCGACTCGAGCCGCAGAATTAAAAGATTCGGGGCAGTAACGCTAGAAGTGGTTTCACGATTGACAGTTATGCGAAGTCTGAGGCTGTTGTCGACCGTCGGTGTGCTTGCGTGCCTTGTCGCGTGTGGCGGATCGCCTGATGAATCAGAACCAGGCATTGCTACGAGCTCCGTCAGCTTATCGACCACGTCCCAAACGCCGACTCCAACTTCGGCCCCACCTTCGCCAGTCGTTCCAGCAGCACCGCCAGTAGCCGAACCGATCTACACGGAACCTCCGGCACCCGAACCTGTGATCGTCGATTGTCAGCCGGGATTGGGCCCAATCACGACGTACTGGTCGGACGGCACCGTCACCGGATACACCGCCTATTGCCAGTCCGTACACGACGAAGCACTCCAAGGTGAGATCGACGCAAACACCTCAGTGTGTGATGGGACCGTATGCACGTATCCGAACGGCGCGACCATTCCGGATCCGAACGCAGTGCCGGACGATCGATGCACGAACCAAATCGACTATGCCGGTGATCCCCGGTCCAACGCCGAGATCAATTCGATCGGCGCATCGACCGGACAGTGCCCAGCGCCCATTGAATGACGGTCGGGTGCCTGTCGACCAGCCAACGTCCTGTGGATCTGTAATTTCGGTAGCTTCGCATTGACGCGCGCGGGGACCTTGCTTCGTCCGCTTGATGGGACCAAGCGGATCATCAGATGTAGTGGTCCTCGTCGCTGATCGCTGGGTGCCCCAGTTCAAAGATACCGAGCGTAGTGCCGTCCAACGGTTCTTCTTCTCTTCGAGAGTCCGCTGACTGCACCGGCGACTTCCCTCAGTGTGCTGGCGAGCCGCTGCGGAAGCGAATCTGATTGGCAATCAGTGGTTCCGGCCTGGCCCGCTCACGTGACCATGCCTGCCCGAAAGGCAGCCAGTGCAGCCTCGACTCGATTGCGCACACCGAGTTTCACGAATATCCCGGAAATATGGGTCTTCACCGTCGTCTCGCTGAGGTAGAGCTCGGAGGAGATGTCCGCATTGGTCGAACCAGTAGCCAAGATGCGCAGTACATCTCGCTCCCGCGGGCTCAGCACGTCCATCGACATCGAATTCGGGGCCGTCGGCAACACCGATGTTGCGACGATTTTCCGCAGCGAATCTTCACTGAACAACGTGTTGCCGGATGCCACTGCTCGAACCGACTGATGAAACGTTTCGGGTGCCTCGCTTTTGCTCAGAAAGCTGTGCGCCCCGGCCTCGATGGCGCGTATCACCAGATCGTCCACATCCATCGCCGTCATTGCAATGACTTTCGGGGGATGGGTCAGCGTCATCAATTCGCGGGTGGAGTCCAGCCCGCCGACCCGTCGCATCTGAAGATCCATCAGCACCACGTGCGGCCGGAACGCCGTCACTGCAGCGGGAACCTGGTCGCCGTCCTCCACGTCGGCCACCACCGAAATGTCCGGGGTCTTCGCGAAGATGTCCGTCACTCCACGACGAACGAAGGGGTCGTCGTCGACGATCAGAACTGTAATCACGGCTGGCGCTGTCATGGTGCCCTGAGCTTAGAACGCGTCTCCGACACCGTCCGTCAGGAGTACCACGGCAGCCAGCACGAGACCATAAATTCACCCGGCTGCACGCCGGCACTGAACGTCCCGCCCACCCCGCGGACCTGTTCGGCCAATCCCGCCAACCCCGTACCCGACCCATGCTCAAACGGCGGTTGCCGCAACAGCTGATTGCGCACATCGACGCGAACACCCGTCTGATCGGACCCGTGCACCGCCACCCGAACGGTCGATCCGGCGGCATGCTTGTGCGCATTGGTAAGCGATTCCTGCACCACCCGGTACGCCACATGACTGCTCGCAGCACCGATCTCACCGGGTGTCACGTCGAGCATCAGCGACGTGTGCAAACCCGCGCCCCGCGCCGAGTGCACCAGATCGGAGATGCCCTCGACGCTCTGCCGGCCACCGCCTGAGGCATCGGCCGATCCGCGCAGCACACCGATGATGCGCTTGAGCTCATCTAGCGCATCGTGCGCAGTCTGCCGAATCATCGACGCTGTCTGGGCTACCTTCTCGGGCCCATCGGCACTGTTGACTTGCATTCCGCCTGCAAACAACGAGATGCGGCTGAGGCTGGCGGCGAGGGTGTCGTGCATGTCGCGGGCGATGCGGGCGCGTTCCGCATTGAGCAGCATCTCCTCACGAAGTGCGTTGGACTCCACCGTCACCTTGTCCCGCGTGACCACGGCCGCCGTCAGGTCGGATCGTGTGCGGCGCAGCATTGCTCCACCCACGACCAACCCGACGAGTACAGCTGCGACCACCCACGGAATCCACGCCGCGACGTCCCACTCGACCGGCGTCGACCCATCTTTGGTCTTGGTCGAGCCGAGGGTCAGCACGGAGTAGTACCGACTGCGATGCGCGTCGTACGTCAACGACACCCCGCACGCGACGAACACCGCGACGGCAGCAATCACCAGCGGCCTGGTTCGCGCGAACGCACCGACAGCAAACAGGGCGATCAACGCTGCCGTCGCATCGGTGGCGAAGAACAGCGGCCCGGCCAGCGCCAGTCCCAGAACGATCCATGGCCGCTCGTGTCGCCAGATCAACGCGATGCCCGCGACGAGGTTGAGCGCGACGCCGATGCCTAGATTCCACCCCGGTGTGCCGGACGATCCCGCCAACCCGGCGGTCATGATCGAGCAGAACAGGCTGAAGGCCACCGCTGCTGTGGTCCAGGCTTTTCGGCGCAGGGTGCCTGTCCGGTGGGTGATCACGAACGCAAGCGTACGGCCGAGCACCGACACGGCGGATCGTCCGATCGGCCCGCATCACCAACCGGATGCGACCGAAAGGAGGAGGGGCACCAACCGGTCAGCCGAGGCGCGGACAGGGCCGACTGCGGTGTGGTTGATGCATCGCCAACCGAGAGGAATTTCGACATGACCACCAACAGCCCGAACCCCCAGCAGCAGTACGCCCCGCCCGCTCCGGAGCAGAAGAAGAGTTGGTTTGCGCGACACAAGATCCTGACCGTCATCTTGGCGATCGTCGTGCTGGGTGTCCTCATCCGGCTCATCGGCGGCGGTTCATCCGAGACCCCGACGGCTCCCGCGCCGGCCGGGTCCTCGCCGTCAGAGGAAGCGGCTCCTGCGGCCCCGGCCGAGCCGACTCAGCCGGGAATCGGCGTCCCGGTGCGCGACGGCAAGTTCGAGTTCGTCGTCACGGCCGTCGCGCCACCCGTCTCGACGGTCGGCTCGGAGTATCTGACGCAGACCGCTCAGGGCGAGTTCGTTCAGGTCAAGATCTCCGCGCGCAACATCGGCGACCGAGCACAGAGCTTGGACGCGTCGTCGCAGAAGTTGCTCGACGCCGACGGCAAGCAGTACTCGGTCGACAGCCTCGCGACTGCCTACCTCGACGAGGGCATCGGCTACGAACAGATCAACCCGGGCAACGCGCTGGACACAACGGTCGTGTTCGACGTTCCCGTCGGGACCGTCCCTGCTGAGATCGAGCTGCATGATTCCGCCTTCTCGGGCGGTACGACGGTTGGGCTGCGGTAGCGGTCGTCAACCGCTCTTCCGTTATCTCTCAATCCATTCATTCGACGCAGTTTCGGCTGCGTCCTACGGAAGGAAATCATGACCAACCCGACACTCTCTCGTTGCAGCTTTGCTCGACCGGTCCGGTTCGATGCATTCCATCGCCGACGACACCCGCGGCGGATTCGACTCGTTCATCGCCAAGGAGCGTGAGGCCGACGGCCGGACCGTGGTCACGCTGGCGCAGTTCGACAACCGGTACGAGCTGGTCTACGACAATGTACCCATCGAGAAGGTCGACCCGCTGGTGCTCGAGCCACGGGGCGGCACCGCGTTGTACGACGCGATCGGCTGGCTTGTGAGCGAGGTCGGTGCCGGGCTGGCCGCGATACCGGAGGACGAGCGTCCCGGCTCGGTGACCGTTCTCGTGATGACCGACGGTCACGAGAACGCAAGCCGGGAGTGGACGAATACTGCTGTGCGGGAATTGATCGAGCGGCAGGAAGCCGAGTACAGCTGGGACTTCGTGTTCTTGGGATCGAACATCGACGCCGTCAAGGTGGGTGCCGATCTGGGCTTTCAGCGCGACAAGTCGATGACGTATGTTTCGACGTCGGTCGGCCGTACTCGGTGCGCCTGCGGTGTTGGCTTTCTCCACCGAGGACCCCAGGCGCGCGCCAGGGGAGTAGGCGAGATGGGCGATAAGGAAGCAGTGCGGCTCGTAATCATTCAGTCGAATGATTACGAGCTGCGATGAAGCATTGCGACCCTCCGGTCCTATGCCTACTCAGTATCACTTCGACCGAAGATCAGGACTTCATGAAATTTCCATTCGATCGGTAGATCGCGGCTAGATGTATGAGGCACGGACGTTAGTGACGCGGTGCAGGCGGTAAGCGGCGGGCGGTCATCCTCCGCGTGCTGAATGCGGTCGGTGGTAATTGTAGTGAACATTCCAGACGTCGACGGCGGCGCGCCCCTCGGCTTCGTTGGTGTACTTACGGAGTACAACAGTTCTTCGGCGAGAATTCGGTTGTAGCGCTCGACCTTCCCATTGTGTTTCGGCGTATACGGTTTGATGCGGTAGTGCCGAGATTCGCGGAGAGACAGTCCCAGACCTACACCAGGTGGACACCGCACTCGGCGGCGGCTTCTTCCAACGATGCAATGACTATGTGTAGAAATGTGCTCGGATCCGAGCTCGACAAATCCTCAGGGACAGTGACGTTCTTGCCGAAAATGCTATCGGAAATGTGCTGAGCACGTTTGCCGGTCGACCCATTGCCGCTATACGCGTAGCTGATCTGCCAGTCGGAACGCGGCACTTCGGACAGTCGTTCGCGTATCGGCTGTTCGAGCCGCTTAGCGATCTCGTTCGAGAACTGGTCGATAATCACAGTCTGATCTTCCAAGCTCTCGGGCGGCGTGCCGATCCACTTCTCGGGGCGCTCCAGAGCCTTGTAGATGTCTTCTTTCAGCATCTCGCGCAGCTCGGCATTAGGCCTCAGTGTGTCGTATTGGTCTGCGATTCCCTCGGCAAAGCGTTTTGTCAAAGCCTTGATGCGACTCCAATGTTCCTTTTCGACATCCTCGGCTTCGGCTGTCCCCAACAAGCCACCCCAGCGGTGATGAAACTGCCTTGTGCCGGTCTCGATGGCCGCTGACAGAAATGCCTTGTCGTACACGGGCTTTGCGGGTCCGAGGTCGGGTCTTTCTGCACTTCGTTCGATGATGACAAGCAGCTTCTGGAACTGGCTGATCGACCACCGCCCGTTGTCAGTGGCGGCTTTGAGCGGCTGGTCGATGCTGGATAGAAGCACCCGATCGTGGTCCAAACGATCGCGCACGCTCTGCTCGGCACGCGGTCCGAAATCCTTGCGGATCGTGCTGAGCACATTTTCGACGCTTGCCAGCACGTGATGCGCACGATCGCGGATGTTCGTCAGGTTGTCGCCCTGCACCTCCTCGAAGTGGGTGAAGCAAAAGATAAGCTTTTCCACGTTCCCAGAGGTCAAGATCGAACGGATTGCGGCAGCAGGCGCGGCCTGCATCGGCTGTTGTGCGTTGTCTACCAGTAGAACTGCGTCGACTTCATTGATCGTAGCTGCGACATTGGTAGGTAGTGCCGCTGACGATTTCGCAGTATGTCCGAGACCCTCTCCATCGATCAGTACTAGTTTCGGGAGTTGGCCGTCAGCCCAGGTCGGTAAGAAGGGGCCGGAAACGCGGATGCCGTCGACGAGCGGGGTAAGCAGATGCCCGAAGAGGGGCGCGTAGTTCGACGTGAATCGATTGACTGCTTGCAAAAAGGCGGCCCTGTCAGCTTTCTCGAACTGCCAACTTTCCGGCCAACCTTCAGCGTTACGCTTGAAGTCTCCGGTCATTTGCGCGGCGAATCGTTTCTCGATTTCCTCCAACAGGCTGTCGATAATCGAATGAAACGTGTCATCGTCGCGAAGCGAGATGTCTAGATCTTCGTCCTCGACTGGAGTTGAGCCTTCGGACAAGCCGTGCCGTGTGACGAGAAATTTGAGGGTGGAGATTGCAGCGTCGATCAGGCGTGAGCTCTCGTCAAGGTCGATGCCGTCGAGCCGTTCCGGCTCCGCGTCGAACCGAGGTGGCTCAGTTGCAATCGCAGGTAACTCGAACTCGTCGAACTCATCCAAGTTCCGTTTCGTCGCGGGCGATGGCTTCGGATTCTGTTTGCGACCTAGGATGTAGCTGAAACGGAATCGCTGATTCTCGTGGTCGAGCAGCGCCGACCTTACGTCCTGGTCGGTCACGCCGCGTCTGATCGCCAGCGCAGCCTTCACCGCGCACTCGATGAGATGGTCTGTCACTTCCTCAGAAGAAAAGAAAGTCACAACAGCTTTATACGTTCCCTCGGCGACAATGATCTCAGTATCCGCGACAGTAGTTTTGGCCGTCGATGTCGACGGGAATCGGTCTCGATCCGGATCAGTCCCCAAAATCTGGCGAATTACTGTTGTTTTCCCAGCGCCGGTTGTCCCGATCATCAGAACGCGTCGATAGTCATCTTCGAGAGTGGGCAACGGCATGTGAACCTCGCGAAGGTCCCGCGAAGCTCCTGGAGCTGGTGGTTCTGCGCTGTCATAGAAAGCAGATATGACGGCCGGATCGAAGGTCCCCTCCGCGTATTCACGTGCAGCGGGATCCCACCAGTCCTCGTCGGACAGCAGCTTGTTGAGCTGTTCCTCCATGCGCTCAGCATGGTGCGCCTCGAGCACTCCAAGAGTCCGCCGCACTCGCCTGCCAGGTAGTCCGGTCGACGGATCCACACGTGCTGGATGCCTGAACGACGCCGAAAATGGCTCGCGTGCGCTGTTTCTGGAGATCGATGCGGTATAGATGGTTATTCTGCCTTTGCCCGAAGTGATGCTGCTCGAGCATTACTATCTCTTGACCGTGCGACCCCGGTCAATTGCACCCTGTAGTCAGCTGCTCTTCCAGCGCAGGCGCCCATCCTTCGCTGTGCCGCACACCATGGCGGTACCGGCCTTGGTTACTCCTGGGGCACCCGGCACATCACAGAATGACCCGGGGTGAACGACACCAGGAAGTGATTCGGACGGGTCTGGCACTGGTACAGCCGGCGGCGTGTATGCAGGCGGAGGTGGCGTGTATGCCGGTGGTGGTGGCGTGTATGCAGGCGGAGGAGGCGTGTATGTCGGTGGCGCCGGCACATACACCGGCGGTTCTGTGGTGACCATCGGCGGGATCGTGGTAGCTGTCGTTGTGGTCGCCGGAGCGGAAGTGCGCGTTGTTGTCGTTGTCGTTGTCGGTCGGGTAGTTATGTCGACTTGGGGGAGGGGCGGCACGGTGACTTGTACGGGGTCGCCTGTTTCGACGTTCGAGTCTTCCGCTGAGCATCCCCCCAGCACAAGCGCGCTCAGCGACAAACAGACTGCAGTGGCAGTCACGCGTTGATGAAGCGAGGTTTTACGAGATACTGTACGGAACTTCAAGTAATCGCCTGCATTCGATTTGGGCGGGGCTGAGTGCGCCCACGTTCAGAAGGAGACTTCGGCTGAACATTACTATGCGTTACATCGCTACCCGATGAAACACATTGCCGCAGTTCCCCGATGCCCTGACGGATGACCTCTGACTGAACAGGACCACGATGCTGCCACCGTTTTCGCCCAGCTTGAAGGAAAAGGACGCTACCAAGTGGATGGAGTCGCTTAGTGGTGTCATCGGCGAGGGAGAAAAAATACGGGCGCTGGCACGGATCAGCACGTTCAGACCGCTGACAGATGGACTGGCGGTAACAAATCGTCGTTTGATCCTCTTCCTGAGCACAAGCCTGGATTCCAAGGGGCCGCTGGTTGAGATAAGTGCACTCGAGATCGGTGCCTGCGAGATCAAGATGCGTGCCGCAGGTCGCACTCTGGTGATATACGCCGATGGAAGAGAGCCACGGAACGTCGCAACGGTGAAGGCTTCGGATGCAGACTTCGTCGTCGCTCGAGTGAACTCCATAGCCGACGCGCGGACAATCGAACGTCCAACAGTCGACGTTTACGACCCATTCACCACACCGTGGGTAGAGCCAACGGCTGCCCAAGGGTTCGGGCCGCCGGGACCGACCTCCCAGCCACCGCTTACATCGGAGCTCTCAGAGAACGTCGAAACCACTGAATGCTCGGTGAAAACCCCGTCAGCGGACGTAATCGTCGAGGGTCAGGCCCCTTCGCGGAAGCGTCTGGTGCCACTCTGGAAGACGATTCCAGCCTGGGCTTTCATCGCGTTCTTTTCACTCGGGGTGGTGGCGGGTGCTTTTGCTGAGAGTGACAACTTATCGCTGGTGGCGCTCTATCTGTCCCTGCTTCTGATTCCACTCCTCGCCTTGTCGAGGGCACGACGCAACTCGATCCGGCGGCGAGCGAAGTCGTTAGGTACGGCTCCCGAGTTCGGTTTCGCGGAGAAGAACTGGCTTCCGGTTGGGATCGCTCTCGGTGCCGTCTTGTTTATCGTGTTCGGCGTGACATCTTAGGGTCATTCAAACGGATTAAATGTGACTGTTCACAGTGTTCGCAAAGCATTTATCTGCTAAAAGTAAAGAGCTGTGCTCACATGTAGTACAAAATGATCGATCTCGATCTCTGCGTCGAAGAAGGAGTCGGATCATGAGCGTGACCTTGGCCAAGGGTGGAAACGTCTCCCTGAGCAAGCAGGCACCGAGTCTCACTGCCGTTACTATCGGACTTGGCTGGGATGTCAGGTCGACCACCGGTGGTGACTACGATCTCGACGCAAGCGCCATTGCTCTAGGGAGCAACAAGAAGGTCCTCAACGAGCTCTTCTTCGTCTTCTACAACAATCTGAAGTCGCCTGACGAGGCCATCGTGCACACCGGCGACAACAGAACCGGTGAGGGCGAGGGCGACGACGAAAGCATCGACATCGACCTCGTCGCTTTGTCTCCCGAGATCGCATCCATTGTGTTCCCCGTTTCGATTCATGCTGCCGAAGAACTCGGACAGAACTTCGGTCAGGTCGTCAACGCGTTCATTCGCGTCGTGGACAAGTCAGACGGACGCGAACTGGCTCGATTCGATCTGAGCGAAGATGCCTCCACCGAAACAGCAATGGTGTTCGGTGAGCTGTATCGGCATGCTGAGGAATGGAAGTTCCGAGCCGTCGGCCAAGGTTACGCTTCGGGTCTGGCCGGAATCGCCCGTGACTTCGGAATCAACGTCTGAGGTAGGCCATAGGTCGTCGATGCGGTCGGCCGGGACTTGAAGCGCCCGCCACCGCCGATGAATTCATTACGAATGAGTCTCAGTAGTAACGCAATAGGTAGAATCGTCGATTCCTCAGGAAACGGTTCGCGTTGCGTCATCGTCTGCGAACCCGAGTCAGTCTGAGGAGACCACGCATTGGCTTCATCACCGGATCCGTTCGGTTACGGCAACGACAGAGGATTCGGTTCACCACCACCTCTGCCGTCTCATCAGCCGGCTGGCGTCCAACCGAGCTCCTCTCTATCCGTCGCAGGTCCACCCTTGGCCTACCTCTTCGCTTCCGGTGCACTTGCGTTAATCGGTCTTGTCGTGGGAGTCGCGCTCGGAGCCTCCGGCCCGCTGGCGGTAATCGGATGGGTGCTTGCCGGGCCAATAGCGATAGGGGTGCTGTCGGCATTCACTCTGTTGGACACCAATCGGAGAGCACGTCCTGTCTACGCCGAACCAACGTGGACCCGGCCGGCGTACTGGGCCGTCCTGGTTATCGCGGCAATCGGAATAATTGTCTGCGCGCTGCGCATCGCTGACTGGATTGGTCGACTGTGAACAAAGCGAAAGCCAGCGCATTACTCACCGCTGCATTGGTAGGGCTCGGCGGCACGGTGGCGATCGCATTGGCTCCAGTGGTGGCTGCCGCTCCCGGCGGTGCCGCGGTATCGGACTTCGGCGCATGCCTCGCAGCGCAGCGCAGCGGCGACTTGCTACTCATGATCGATGAATCTTCGAGCCTCCAAATATCCGATCCGGACGGAGCGCGAATCACCTCAGCCAACTATCTGCTGGATCAACTCGCGAAATTCAAAGACTCGTCAGGGATCGAACTCGATGTCGCGATAGCGGGGTTCGCCGATACCTACTCTGTCGAATCCAACTGGACACCCCTGGACTCGGGAACGCTTCCGGCGCTCAAAGGTTCGGTCGACGAGTTTCGTGGTCGGACAAATGGAATCGACACCGACTACTGGTTAGCACTGGATGGCGCTCGAGCCTCGCTCGCGGACCAGACCCAGGCCGCAGACGGGGTAGACCCTTGTCAAGCAGTTGCGTGGTTCTCGGATGGCAAGATCGACTTCACTTCGCGCAGCGATACACGCAAGCCATACGCTCCCGATCAGCCGCTCGACACTGCTGAAGACGTGACGCGCGTGGTGGGAGCAGCCACTGAGTCCATCTGTCGCCCCGGTGGTGTCGCCGATCAGCTGCGTTCGTCAGGCGTTGTACTGTTCGGTATCGGCCTCGCTGCGGGTACCGCATCTCCAGCGGACTTCGATGTGATGCGATCGATCGCGACCGGTGAGCGCACCGGCTCGGCGTCATGCGGCAACATCACGACACCCAGCCCTGGTGACTTCTATCTGGCTCAGAACATCGACGACCTGCTCTTTGCGTTCGATGCCTTCTCCACGCCCGGTCAAGCACCGCTCACTCGCGAATCCGGGGTTTGTGCCCTCACCGTGTGTGAGGACGGGAAACATCGGTTCGTGCTCGACGATTCGATCGATTCCGTATCCGTACTGGCGTCGACAGATGTCCCAGGGTTGATACCGACACTGGTTGCGCCGGATGGCTCCGAGTTGCCTCTTCCGACATCCGAGGCAGATGTGACTGCAAACGTCGCGGGTGTGGACGTCGCCTACCGCTGGCAGTCGGCAAGAACGCTGTCCTTCGACATGGCCAATCCAGGTGCCGCACAGTGGCAAGGTGTGTGGGCTTTGGCTTTCGTCGATCCGACGGGCGATGCTGCAGGAGCTCGTTCCAAATCGAATATCCATATCTCAGGAAATCTGTTCCCCGAATGGAAAGGGCAACGCACGAGCGCTATTCACAGTGGCGAATCGGATGTGCCCGTCGATCTCGGTATCGTCGATGCGGCTCGAAACGAGGTGGATCCAAATGCGTTGCTCGGAACTGCCACCCTGTCAGCCACTCTGATCGAGAGCGACGGACAACAGACAGTCGTCGGTGCGAGCATCCCGAAGGAGCAGATCTCCGAGCCCCTGCGACTGGACTTGACCGACGTCGCCCCAGGGCAAGCAACCGTGCGCCTTACTCTAGATGTGACGACAGCGGACGCTACGACACCGAGTGGCGACATCGAACCCGGGACTGCTCTAGCACCACAGTCCGTCGATATCCCGTTGGCCGTTGCACCACCGATCGGCTTTCCGGCATTACCGCGGACCGTCGACTTCGGCACTCTCGAAGGCGCAGGGACGTTCTCGGCTGACCTGCCGGTCACCGGTCCAGGGTGTGTCTGGCTGCCGCAAGAGACGACGGCGGCAATACTCGGGTCGCCGGACGGTGTGGGGAGTGTCGGTGTGTCGACCTCGGGAGCTGCAACCGTCGACTCTTGCCAGGAGCTCGGTGATGGCCAGGACGGTACCTTCCCACTCGCACTGCAGGTGGAGAACGCAGCCAACGGTCCGATCAACGGGACCGTTCAGCTGATGGTCGCCCCCAACGGTGAGGCAGACCGTGCGTTGTCTATCGACGTCGAATTCCGGGCGGAACTGGAAAAGCCCCTCGATACCAGCAATGCGCTACTTGCCCTGCTCGTTGCACTCCTGCTCGGCCCGGGAATCCCACTGCTGCTGCTGTACGGCGGAAAGTGGTACACGGCGAAAATTCCTGCTCGCACGCTCAAAGGACAGCAGTTCCCCGTCACCATCGCGGGTAGCACAGTCCTTCGCAACGGCTCACCTTTTGCATTGACCGATCGCGACCTGATCGAGGTCGTCCGTGGTCTCGATTCGCCGGCACGATCGCTCGATGTCGCCGGCGTCCAGCTGCGTACACATGTCGGATGGTCACCTGTCGGAGCGGGATTCGTGACGGTATCGTCGCCGGGGCGTGTAGGCGCCTCGTCCGTGTTGCCGGCAACACACGGCAAGAATTTCGAGGCACGACTGCCTTTGGCGGTCCACAACACCTGGGTTGTACTTCATGATCCGCAAGGCCCCGCAGACTCGGCCACGGTCGTGTTGTTGATCGGTGACGACGCAGGCCCCACCGTTCGGCGGTCGGTCGTCGACGACATGACGAACCGATTGCCCAATGTGCTGGCGACGCTTCGTTCTTCCATCAACCCTGATTCGAATCCTTCGGCACCGACGCCGCCGGCCGCCGGCCCGTCCGGATTCGATCCCTTCGGGGGCGGCAGCATCTCCCCGTCCAGCGCCGGTAACAATGACCCATTCGGTGGCGGCCCCAACAGGATGATGCCCACCCCCCGAACCCAGGAACCGTTCGGTGGACCTTCCAGAGGCCAGGGTCCGACGCAATCGGGCCCATCCGGTAAACCATTCGACCCTTTCGGCGACGGTCGATGACAGCACGTTCAAGAGCACCGAAAATGCGCAAATCAGCTAATGGAGAGGTAGACGAATGAGGCGTTTTCTCGTCGTCGGATGCGGCGGTTCCGGTGGAGCCACGCTGGCGTACATGATGGATCAGCTTCGCTCCGACCTCGCCTCTCACGGCATCGAAGGCATTCCAGCCGGATGGCAGTTCATCCATCTCGATGTTCCGACGGCTCCGTCGCCCGGGCCCGACGGGATGGGGCATGTTCGTGATCAAGGCGGCACATACGTCGGAACGGGTCCACAGAGCGACAGCTACAGCGTTCTCGACAATGCGATGAGCCAACAGTTCATCGGCAAGCAGCGCCTCGACACCATCGCGACTTGGGCACCTCGTGATCCGTCTGCAGTACACACTCCGCTGAGCACCGGAGCCGGGCAATTCCGCGCTCTCGGCCGCATGATCACCCTGAGTCGTGCGGCTTCGGTCCGCGAACGGCTCGAAACTGCCTGGGGCAAGCTCAATCTCGTAGAGACCGATACCGAGATGCGAAACCTCGATATTCCGGGCGCCGGCAAATACGACCCAGGCGAGCGGCCTGTCGTTCTGGTCGTCTCGTCGATGGCCGGTGGTGCTGGGGCATCGATGGCATTGGACATATGTCGACTGCTCACTTTGATCACTGGAGTCGATCCGCGACTCATGGGGGTGTTCATGGTCGCTCCGGATATCTTCGACGGTCTCGACGCCTCCGCCACCACCGGAGTCCGCGCCAATGCACTCGCCATGCTCGGTGAAATCGTGGCCAGCCAGACGGGATCCGCACGAGATCACGATGTCTCGATTCTTCGTGCACTAGGACAGCAGAACGGTGAAGGGGAACTGATTCCCTTCGCCCGCGTGTTCCCAGTGGGCCGTTACGTCGGTGCCGAACAGACGCTGTTCGGCGACGGTACCCCCAACGCGATCTACCGTGGTCTCGGCCGAGGACTGTCGGCGCTGATGATGAGTCAATCGGCCACTCAGCAATTCGTCGAGTGGGACCTGACCAACGGTGGTGGAATCGCCGGCAGCCGTGAGTACCTAGGCTGGGGAAACAAGACCTGGAACACCTTGCCGTGGGGATCGTTCGGATTCGCCAGTTTGAGCATGGGCCGCGATCGATACGCCGAGTATTCATCCCAGCGACTCGCGAGAGCGAGCGCGGACAAGCTGCTCCGTGGACATGTGCAGCCGGGGAATCGCGCATCGGAGGATGAGCAGGCCGCGGCAGTTCTGGACAACCAGTGGGGCAACATCTGTGCTGCACTGGGACTTCCGACCGGACACACAGACGCGAACGCTCTTCCCCAAGACATTGGAATGTGGATCACGACGACGGTCCTACCCAGGTCCGAGGTGTCGACGCTCGCAACTCACGTGATCGACGACTCGCTTCGCGACTACATTCCGTCTGGCAACGGTCTCAATGCTGCTGCTTGGGTACCGGAGGTCCATCGAAACCTCAATGGCCGGCGATCGGCGTTGCTCTCCGGGGCCCAAAACGCTGCCTACTCGGCCGCATTCCGGTGGCACCTCGACTTTGCGGACAAACTCGAGCAGGTCGTTGGCGACGCTGTAGCCGAACTCGGCCTTCCTTATGCGACGGCTCTCGTCAAGCGGGTGTCGAAGTACATGCAGAACGTGGTTTTGCCGACGGCACAGGACCTCGCGAAGCAGGCACCGGGAGACATCGCCGAACCACCAGAAGACGTACGTGCAACCTTGGCTGCGCTCAAGGGCACTTTGTCGAACGCACAAGAAGTCGTCGTGAGCGTGCTCGACGGCACCCGCCGTATCGTAGAGCGTCAGATCTACGCGACGCTTTCGTCGCATCTGAGCGCAGCGTCGGGCGCGATGGTCGCCGAGGTGTTCGACCCCTTGGTAGCTGCGCTGAACGAATCTCACACACTGCTTCGGCAAGCATCGGTGGAACAACCGCGGGATCTCGGTCTGGCTCGATTACAGACCGATCAATATGCGGCGTGGCCGTCCGATTCGGACGAAAAGGTTCCGTCTCGGTTCGCCGAGGCGAACAACGAAGTGATGCTGACCAGTTCGAGCGACTTCAAGATGCGATACGAGCTGGATCTTCCTGCCGCGACCGGAAGCAGTGCAACGGATCGGCGAGCGTTCGGTGACTCCGTCGCTCGGGCGGCGGCTCAGGTCATCACAGGCCTGTGGCCCACCATCGACGGCAGTCGTGCACCGGGGGAGACAGTTCGGCTCGTCGAACGCACCGCGTCGTGGCGCTCACGGGTCTTTCCGACGAACCCCGCAAGCGGAGAGTCCATCATCTCCTCACCCGCGGCATACAACGTGCACACCCGGCCTCACGAGCTGCTCGCCAGAGCCCGCAAGTTCGTCAGCCGCACCGGAGAATCATTCGACAAATTCTGCTCGGTTTCCTTGCACGACTTCGTCACCGGGGGAGGTGCCGCCGAATCGGAACTGGCAGGCCGACGTCGAGACCTGGTGTCGAAGTTCGGCGAAGCCATCGCCCTCGCAAGACCTCTGGCCAGTGTCAACGAGACTGCGATGCAAGCGATTCACAACGACCAGCAGATGAAGTACCGCTTCAAGTTCTCAGCGATCCCGTTCGACGGACAGAGTATTGCCGACGACCTCTCCGCCGAACTCGAACGAAGTGTGCGGATAGACCAGACGACCAAGGACGTTCTGGTCAACGCACTGACCGATGAGAAGCAGATCAAGCGGATCGACATCTTCGGTTCGTACCCCAACTACTCTCCGCTCGCATACAACTCGGTAATCGGTCCGGCCTCCCGACAGTGGCTGGAGTCTTCACCGTCGCAGCGTAAGGCGTTCTGGCACTTGCGTCGTGCACGTCCGTTGGCTGCCTCGTTGCCGATGCACCAGTCCGAGCGTCAAGCGATGGTCGGAGGCTGGCTGCTCGGGCAGATCCTCGGACGAATCTTCCTCCCGAAATCGCCGTTCATCGAACCGGCACGGATCTGGGACGGTGAGGCTGGGAGATGGCTCAACTTTCCGAACCCGTTGCTGACTCCGCCATCGGAGTTCGCTGCCGACTACGATTGGCTGCCGGCTGTGATCGAGTCGGTTTTGTTGGCGATGGCTCAGTCGCACGAACCGCCGGTGATGTCGTCGATGCAGCCCTACCGTGCGCTCAGAAGACTCTACGACTCCTCGACCGAGGATGAGGTCAGCGGCATCTTCGCTTTGTCAGCAGCTGCACACCTGACCGACTGGCTCCGGACCGGAAACACCGGAACCGGGTTGGCCTCGGCAGTTGCCGATACCGGTGAATCTGTTACTCCACAGGATCGCGCCGCCAGAACGAAGGCCTGGCTCGAGGAGGAGCGTGCCTTCGTAGGTAAGCACTACATGCCTCCTGGCTCTGGCGGGGCAGTCGGCGAGGCAGGCGCCGTCGGTGGCGGAGTCTTCTCCAACATCACCGTTCGGGCGCAAGCAACGAAAACTCCTATCTACAGGGATCTGGCGCCAGACGTGTTCTGGGGCACCGGTAAGTTGATTTCGCTGATCGACGAATGCCTCGCCGCTGCACTCGAACCGTCTCGAAGTACCGACACACCGCCTCCCGCGCCTCCGGTCGGATCGTGGTCGACCGGTGCGGACTCGTTCGAGATCCCACAACGAGGAACGAACTGATGGCTGCACTTACTGTTTTTCTTGCGACCCCCGGTGTTGCCGGTGGGATCAAAGATGTTCTGAAGGATCTCTCTGCAGTCGGGTTGATACGCCCGTTCCTATGGGTGGACGGTTCGGAGGCGGATCGTTCGCCAGTGGCCGCAACCAGGGTCGAGCACGGTAGCGAGTACGACACCACGATCGAGGAAGTCGTTGCTTCGCAACGGATTCTCACGCTCCGACTGTCCGTGCTCGTGCCTCTTACCGGACAGTCTCCGGCATTGAGCATCGATACAGAGCGCCGAGTAGCCGAGTTGTTGGCCTCGACCTCGGGTGGAGCTCGCGTCGTGCGGTTGCGGTTGCTCCTCGGCCGACCAGGTTGTGTACCGCCCACCAACACGGTTTTGGCGCTCGACGGTTGGCACAACATCCTGATCGCTCCAGAAGATGCACGCGGCCCGGGTATGGGGCACATCGCACTCTCCGCCGAGGACAACGGTCTCGAAATCGGACGCCATGCGGCGCCGGTTGTGGCGGCTGTGTCCGGGTTATGGGCCGACGTCGAACATGCCCCCTTCGATGACAAGCCCGTCCTTCCCGGCAGCTTGCTCAGCCTTACGCGCTCGTTCTACCGACGTTTGGACACTTCGGAGGTCGAAAATTCGCTGCGCAGACAGATTTTCGAACAAGACGGTCAATTGCCTCTACCCCGCGAAGGTGGCGCGCCCGTCACGTACATCGATGATGTACAGCTGGCGACGCACACGATGGCCCGCAATCTGTGGGACAAGCATCGCGCAGTACTGATGGGTGACCGCGTCCCCTATGCCGTCGAGCAGACCCAGATCATCGGATTCTGGGCTGCTTTGAAGATGTTCTTTTCGTTTCTCGGTGCAGCGCTCCGCAATGCACCTGCGGCTTGGTATGCGCGTGTAGTCGACAGCGTCTCTTCCTCCGTCGCCGGAGCCGTTCACTCAACGGTGTTCGGCGAGAATCCGTCTGCCTACGAGGTGGTGGCCAACGGTCGCACAACACAGGGGCGGTCGGCCAGCTGGTTCCAGGTAGGTTCGGCCACGCACCAACTGCGCAGTTCGATAGAGTCGATGGACGACGAACGACACCATGCTGCGCGCGCGGACCTCTCCGACCTTTGGCAGGACTACTCACGTGCTGCGATGACTCTTGCAGATGGAGGTGCGAGGTCCGCCGAGTTGCCGCCAGTGCAGATCGGCGCGAGCCGAGGTGTCCTACGACGGGCATCGGACGTAGTACCGGGGCCGGCTGAACAATTCGATCGCATCCCTGGTGTCGTTGCCGCAACGGTCGAAGTCGACAGCGTCGACGCGACCGACGTGATCGGTGCGAGCCAGCTTCGAAGCCGGTTGAGCGAATTCGACCAGGACGCGTCGTTGGGTATCGAAGCGCGCCGGACCGGCTCAGCACTCGACGAGTGGCGCTCGCGGACGGGCAATAGTTTCGCTGTTGCTGTGGGCACCACACTCGCGCGCAACTTCGACGACCGCCATCGTGAAGTCAAGGACTTGCTGGCGAGGCTCCGGGCGCACGCAGACAGACCGGCACCCGCAGAGAGTAAGGGACACAACAAACTTGCGCGGTGGATTCAGATCACGTCGGTGATCCTCGTGTTGGTGATCGCGGCGTCGGCGGTCGGGATCGCGCAAGCATGGTTCGACTGGTGGATCGGCGCCCTCGTCATCGTGGGATCGATCGTTCTGTGGATTGTCGTACTCGTGTCCGTGTTCCTGCGAGGGCAACGCGACCTGTTCCAGGACCTGAACAGACGTAAAACTGCAGCAGCGAACGAGCAGGCGGACGAGGCGAATCTCAGAACTGCACTACGCGATTTGGATCGGTTGGGCGACGCTTACTCTCAGTACCTCTCATGGAGTCGAGCGCTGGGCGCGTTCCTCGCTGAACCATTGGGGCCGAACACCTTTCAGCGGTCGCATGAGGGCAGAATTGCGTGGGGTCTACCCAAGAACACAGCCATCGGGTATGCGAATCCACACCCAGATCAGCTGGCGAGCACCGCGGAATACCTTCGGCAGGATCTGTTCGGTCTGGGCTGGCTCAGTACGCCCTGGGAGCGGGCAATGGTCAACGCCGGAGAGTCCTTGGGTAGCGATGGTCGAGATATCAAAGCCGATCCGACGCTGTTGTGGCGAGCTCCGGGAAGCGGATCTGCGTCCTCATTGGACCGTTGGTCGAGAGACTTCTTTCGAGGATCGTTCGCCTCTACCGGTGCCGCATTGATGTGGGACAAGGCGCGGACGAACCTGATGGGTCCGAAGTCGGAACTCGTGCAGTCGCTTACCGGACAAATCGAAGTTCTTCTCGACGGCACCAAAACATTCGTGCCATTGAACGACTTCCTGGCAGGGGTCGCGGACGCACCTGGCCAGGGACGAGTCGATCATTTCGATCGCGGAATGGTCACCGACCTTGCAACCACACAAGGTATGACTGCAGTCAAGGACGATGTCCGGCAGCGTGGTTGGGCCGGTATCGGGACGGTCAGCGTTGCAACGCAGATCAGCGACGGACTGTCCGTCGACCAGTTGACCGTCGGATCGGACGACACAACGGTTGTGGCCGCACAGGACTGGACGGTCCCGGAGATGCCCGACCGTCACAGCGTCGCAGAGTCGAGGCCGGTTGACGCTCCCGAAAGCTACGACCCACCGCAGAACAGAGAGTTCAGATTCTGACATGGCGACAGATAAGCAGGCTCGACGCTCCACGGCGTTGACCCAGTGGGCACAGGCCGCAGCAGGCGTGGGTTTCGGTGTTCCGACTGCCCGCGACATACAGACGATCTCGAGCGATCCCGACGGGTGGTCGAAGTCAGGAGTGTCACCCGCGGCGTCCGACTGGGCCGACACGATCACTCATATCAATCACCAGATCAAGTTCGGGATGGACCCGTTGGAGGTGCTCCGCCACCTCCCGGAGGAGCTACGAACTCCGCGAAGCGGTCCGGCCAAGCCCCCGATCGCCACCTCCAGCTCCACGTCCCCGGACATCGAGAAGCCGACTCCGAAAGCGCCGGACACCAAAGCAGGGGAGCGGATACCTATCGACGCGTTGTTGGCGTGGCGAGCGGATCGGATTGCAGCAGGCGATACCGCTGCAGCGTCGATCAAGGACGTCACGTTTCACAACCTGATCAAGTACGGCCATACCTCAGCGACGCAGATTCGCAAGCAGTTGCGAGGACCATCGGTGTCCTTGGCGGGGAGTATCGCCGAGGTCTTCTCGAACGCAGGTGCAAATGATACGAAAGCGGAAGCCGAAGTGCAGAGTGCTGTTGCCCCGGTCGAGGAAAGCACCAGGGTGGATCCCGCCCCAACTTTTGTCGTCCCGCCGGGGACCGCGCGCCACGGAAGAAAGGACGAGCCGCAAGCGTCGACACCGTCGCCCGCTCTTCCAGACAAGTCCGAGTTCAAAGGTCTCGAGTCCTCGGACTTCTGCGAGTACAACTTCGAGAGCACGTTCCAACCCGAGCCACTGAAGGTATCCAACGCCGGTGACGGGCGCCGGTTGTCATGGTCACCGCACCCCGATGCCGACGGCTCGATCGCCATCTATCGTGTGATCTCGGGTGAGATCAACGCACCGTACAAGCCTGAAGCAGGTGAGCTCCTGGGCGTGACATCACTTACGACGTGGGTCGACGACCGACCGCCGACGTCTGCAGTCCGCAACTATCAGGTGTGGTGCCATCGCGGACATGATGCTGCGGACGCGACGATGCAACAGCCCGACAAGATTGCGTACGGCGAAGCGGTAAGTCCTGTGACGGGATTCGAGCTCACCGAGGACGTGGGCCGGGTGATCGGCCGATGGTCGGCTTTCCAGGGGACCAGAGCTGTGCGTATCTATCGAATTCCCCTGGACGGTATGTCCCCGGTATCCAACGATCCCCGATACCAGATCGAACAACACGCCGACAACCTCACCGGCTTCGTCGACGAAGATGTGGTGCGTGGCCAAAGGTACTTGTATCGGGCAATCTCCGAGGTATCGGTCGCTGATGGCGTGCGACAATCCGCGCCGTCGCAGGGCGAGATTCTGGTTTCCGTCGTTCTTGAACCAGTAGAAGACCTCACAGTCCACCCGGACCCGGATCCGAACAAGCCCTCCTTCGAACTGGTTTGGACGACACCCGAATCCGGCCATGTTCTCGTTTATCGCACCGAGACTCCACCCGACGCTGGACTGCGTTTCGCAGTCCTGGCGGAAGGTGCAATCGAAGTAGAGGGCTTGTCTCGCCAAACCCAACTCGCTCAACCTATCGAGGCTGGTGAGGGTGGTACGTCGCGGATGCGGAGAATTCCCTGGCCTGCGGGCTGGGACCGCGCGTATCTCACACCGGTCACCCTTCTCAACGGTTCGGCTCGCGTCGGGAAGACGACCGTGCAGACCCGCCCGATCTCGCCGGTGACCGACGCGCGGATAGTGGAGCGTTGCGCAAACCAGCTGGTGACCTTTGGCTGGCCGAAGGCAGCAGCGAGTGTGTACGCGTACTACGGGCCTAGAAATCATGTGCCCGAAAATCTGCTGGAAAGTCAACCGAATCTGGAGATTTCGGCGACCCAGTACAAGCGCGACGGGGGTTTGTCCTTCAAGCGGCTACCACCCGGAGGTTGTTCTGTACATCTCGTTCCGATCGCGTACTCGCGCGGTGAACGGGTGGCCGGCACGGTAACCACTTTGGACTACAAAGGTCTCGCAAGTATTTGGTATCTGCTCAATCGAATTGTGACGCCGAACGGTGGAACCCGTCTGGAGATCACAATGGGCGCCGATGGCGACCTGGAGCCCCCTGCCCCGTTCACGTTGGTCTATAACCACGAAAGGCTGCCCCTCAGCGCACGAGACGGTGAGGCTCTGCTGTTGAGCGATCAGAGCGATCATTCCGGTCGCGAGATGCGGCAGTTTCTTCCCCCACGCTTGGTCCCACAGTGGACTCCGACCGGCTGGAGTGCAGACGCAACCAACCGCCGCGGATACGTCAGATTGTTCTTGGACATAGATTCGGCGCGAGCGAAGTCGTATGCGTTGCTGGACCCGCCTGTCGCACAGCTTCTCTTGGAGCCCGATGCGAGACCGGACCGGTGACACCGTCGGCTCCGACACGTTTCGCACACCTGATCTACACGTCGTTCGACGACGGCTCGGGTAGTGGAGGCGGATGGCAAGTCAAGGATGTCTCAGGAGACCTGGATCCGGCCGAGCGTGACGCTCTGACAGCCTGGGTGTCGACTCGATTCGATCTGCAGCCGGTGTTGGAACGGTATCCGACGCCGGAAGCAATCGAAGGCCGCGAGCGTCGGTTGATGTACGCCGCGGTACCGGGTGGTGCGGCCTACTGGCATACCGCCGAAGCAGGCACCGATGGATCTGGTCGTCCGGGAAACATCTTCGCGCACGTTGTGTTGGACCGTGCCATCGACGAACCGCTCCCAGCCTTTCGGCCTATTCAACTGTGGTTGTCGCCCTCCTGGTCGATGCCGTACGGGCCGGCAGCCACGAGATCCGCAGTTGTGTCTTCGACGTCGCTTCCGGAACCCGGCAGTGCAATTACCCGCGAGAAGGTGCTTGCATTCTTGACAGACGTCAGCGTGTTTCGCCTCGGGGTGCTTCAGGTTCTGCTCGATGCCGTGGCACACGCGTGGGAAGGTGGACCACCTGTGGTGCTGCTGACCGAGAACTCGGAATCGGGCACCCTGTGGATCGGCGCTGTCAGCTTTTTCATGTCGCCGGCGACGAGCAGGCGATTCAACTGGAGCACTCACGATCGAGCGGGCGCGGTGGTTGAAAATATCGGGAGAAGAGTTCATCTCACCGTCGCCCCTGATTCCGAGAAGGAGTCCCTCCAAGCTCTCAGCGGCATAGTTGTCCTCGACTCACAGGACGATCCGATTTTGGGAGTGCTCGACGGAGTCCCGCATCGGACGCACCACGGGGTCTCGGTCGAGGTCACGCCGTGGTCGATGCTGGCACAAGCGTCGCTGAGCGACTACGCGACCGCTCTGTCCGTCGTCGAACTTCAGGACGCTATAGCGGAGGAGGCGGGTGGTGAAGGGTTGTCGCCGATGTGGCCATTGGCGATCGCAGTGCTGTCGTTCCCAAGCTTGGAAGACGTCAAGCGCGAGGCATCGAGAATAGTCTCCGAGCATCGACCGGGATCGCTTCTTCCCGAGTCACGACTCGCGGAAGTGTCCGACGAGATCGATGCCGAATTCGCGCCGCAGTCCGCGGTCGAGGCCATGGCCGCACTTGTTCGCTCGAAGTCGCACGGCCGCAATACAACCGGCGCTCTCAGCAGCCTGATCAGACTTGCAGTGCGCGACGACGAGTGGATGAGCCTGCATCCCGCCGGCGAGATCGGAGCAGAGTTCGCAGGTTTGGCTCCGTCTGTCTTTTCGACCGATATCAGTGCGCTACTTGGCGAACTCTCAGACATGACCGGTGATTATTTCGCCAAGAAAGCAGATTTGGCCGTACGCATTCTGCGCGTCGCCGACGTACTCATAGCGACCAACGCCCCTGCGGCACTTAGTTTCGACCTCGTCGAGCAGTTGTGCCAGGTATTCGAAAATGTCGCAGCTGAATTGATGGATCCAGCAGCTGGACCGAGGATCGTCGCAACAGTAGGTCGTCGACTGGACGAGCGTACTTTGCGCTTAGTCGTCCGTCGGACTCTTGCGACCATGCCGCGGCTAAGGGAGGTTCGGTTCGGTCACCGATTTTCGGCGGAAGTCATCCGATGGGTCGCTCCATCGAAGTTGGACGTTCCAGCACTGTGTCAGATCGCCGATGAGAAGAATCAGCTCGAGTATCCCTACGACGTCGCGTTGTTCCTGGAGTATGTGTACAGCACGTTGATGCTTGATTGGGCCTCGCCTCCTGAACGGGCTCACGTGCGGGAATATGCCGGCCTTGCCGTGTGGGGAATCCTCGATGACCAACGGGAAAGGGCCGACCCGAGTGACCGATCCGAGGATCTTCGTGCGCTGTGTCGACTGAATACGTTGTCGCCGAGTGACGTCGGTGCCCTGTTCAAAACATTCGGCGAATTCGTTCCGCCCGAAGCCGCGCGTCAAGTGGTTCTGTACGCGGAGGACACTGCTCACTTGGCCACGGTCCTGGCGCACCTCATTGCGGCGGGCCACCGGCCGAAACTTGATGGTCGGCGGGTGAAGTCCGACCAGGTGACCATAGCGTGGGGCGCGTTACGTGGACTGGCAGATTGGGGTGACTTGACTCGCTCCGCTGTCGTGAATTTCATCGACACTTACTTCGATCCGATCATGAACGACTACAACGAACTCTTCGGTCGCAGTATTGCGGCATCAGAACTAGCGCAGGATCTTTCGCAGAAACTCGGACTTCTTTTCTATGTAGCACAGTCGATGGGGCATGATGTTTCGGCTTATACGGCCGAATGCCGTTCGCATCTGATCGCGACTGCCGAGTCCCAGTCCGGTCAGCTTCGTGCCTTGATGGCACGGAGTGTCGTCGATGTGTCTCGCATGGCAGGTAAGTCGTTCATCGATTTCGTTGAGCAGCGCTATCAGCGACCATCGGCACGTCCCTCCAGGGAGGACGATTTCTTGTCCGAACTTGTCCGGAAACAGTTGTATTCGGGACCGTCGGACTCGGATTCACTGCGCGATGCAATGTGGCCTCTCGTTCGTGACATGGCCGCACACGATGCCGAGAGAATCTTTGCGAACTACCCGCGTTGTGTAGGGGAGTGGTTGGAGGCACACGGTATTCGTCGATACAACTCGGATATCAGGCCAAGCGAAGATAGAGGGGCACAGTGGTAGACAATGCAACAATGCAGGATCATCGAAAGGACACCATCTGATGGTTACCTACGTGCTGGACGGCAAGAGTAAAGCCCACCTGCCGAAACGGCCACTGATGGTGTCCATGTCGGTGGTAGGTGTCGCAGGCGCCGCTGCACTCGACGTCCGTCACAGCGGCGTCTCTGATCCCACTGTGATTGCGCACAGCCCCGGGATGCTCATCCTGCCCAGGGTGGAGTACGAGATGCTGCTTGTAGCCATTCCCGCGCAGGGCAATTCGACCTTCCCGAGTGGGACGACGATTCACGTTTCGGTCGCGGTCGATAGTTCGAACGAATCAGACCCTGATCGTGCGCAGCTCACCCCGCGCGATGTGTCAGGTTTGAGTTATCTCGAGCTCGCCACGATCGGTCCCGACGGTGATCGCATTGCCGTAGTCACCCGCTTGGAGGAGCCTGAGATCGAACTCGGGCCCTTGGCGTCGTCAGCGCGGGCCGCGGCCAGGTCGGTGCTCCGCGTCGACCAATTGTCCGATAGTCAGCAGACCATGCTCGACATTCGGGTGGACACCAGTGCGTCCATGTTGCCCGCGATTGCGGATGGCAGTGTGCGCGCGATCATGGAGATACTCGCGGGAGTGTCCACCGTGATTTCGTACGATCGAAATCCCGAAGTAACGATCGTCGGAAACACGTCGGCCGGTCTTCCGTACAGTGGACCCGGTGATTTGGGATCGACGGTCCATACGCATCTCGAAACAACGAAGCCAGGCATCGGCTTTGGAAATGGCGACCAATTCGACGCCGTGAGACCGGACTCTATGGTCGTCCTCGTTACTGATTCCCCATCAGACTTCGTCGCGAGTGGACGCGAGTCGGCTGATTCGCGATTCGCCTCGATGATCGCGTCGTCATCGCGAGCAGCGCAACGTTGCCGCGCTTTCGCAGGCGCGGTCGTAGTCCCCGCGCCGGACGGCTCCGACACTGCACACTATCTGGTCTCTCGACCATCAGAGGTCGAGGAAATTGTTCGGTCGTTCCTCCGGCCATTGAACGATCGTATCGCCAACGATGCACGAGGATCCTCGATATGACCAAGTGCCCCAGGTGCTTCAATCATCTTTCCCCCGAGTGGTTTGCGTGGACGGCCGAGACACCGACGGAAACAGAATCGAATAAGCGCGCATCAGCGTACAGCGGCGTCCCCGTGGTTATGGGTACGACGATAGAGCTACGCAAGCCGGAAAACGGGCCTCCTGATTGGACTCCCACTCCTAACTACGCTGAGGAACAGCTCGGCCGGCCTGCTGTGGATTTGTGTCCGATCTGCCATTTCAAGTTACCGGCGTACTGGCGTTGGGGAAACGCCACCTGCATCACGATGGCCGGAGCTCGCGCAACGGGAAAGACTGTCTATATCGCTGTCATGATCAAACAACTGCAGCGTCTCGTGGAGCGGCAAGGGCAATCGGTCGATCCAGCCAACCAAGAGACCGAGCGTAACTATCGCGAGTTCTACGAACGCCCCCTCTATGAGGAACGGGGCCTTCTCGAGCCCACTCCCACCGTCAACACAGCGAGTTCCTACCAGCGGGATCCGCTGATCTTCAGCTTGGGAATCTGGCAAGGAGTCAAGCAGTACTTGGTGATTCGCGACGTAGCTGGTGAGGATCTGGAGAACGCGAATACCGAAGGACATGCCTGGCACTTCTTCGGTCTGGCCGATGCCGTCCTGTTTCTGTTCGACCCGCTGCGCGTCGAGGAGATTGCGCACCAGTTGATGGATCTCATTCCCATGCAAGGCTACCGAGGCGGCGATCCCAGGGTAGTTTTTCGCACGGTCACCGACCTGATCAACCGCCAGACTCCGCGCATTGCAATGATCTTGTCGAAGTTCGATGCATTGCAAGCTCTCCAGAACGTCAACGGCAGCCAATGGAGTGAGATCATGTCCAATCCGGGTGCAGCATTCTCGCGCGACCCGGGCATGGACAGCCCGACATACAACGAAGACGATGGTCGGTTGTTGCACGAAGAAGTCAGTAGCTTGCTTCAGCGACTCGATGCGGGCCCTGTGATCCGATCAGTCACGAACACACAGACGGGGCAGGCATACCCTCATCGCTTCTTTGCCGTATCGGCGCTCGGAGACTCACCGGTCGGAAGTCGGCTCCACGACAACGGAATCTCGCCCTTTCGGTGCCTCGACCCCATTCGTTGGGTTCTCTCGGCTAACGGTGTGCTCTAGAACGGAGACGGTTTCATGACGCAGAACGACAATCCTTGGTTCGGCGGGAATGCGGCTTCCAGGCCGCTGCCGAGCACAGATCCCTTCGGTCTCGCTGGGCCGGCCGAGTCGGTGCTCGCTTCGCGCAACTCTTCTGCGGGCCGGACGCCGCGGGGATCTGGTGCGCCGTTGGTTGCAAGACCGATACCCATGCATGTTGCTTTCGGTGTGTTGGCTCTGGCTGCCGTGTTGTCGTTGTTGACCGCGCTTTTAGGTGTGCTGACCATTTTGGATCTGCAGGGTCGCGTTCAAAACCTGGTAGGTATGGAGCCCTCGGGGGCGGCAACCTTGTACACGGACGACTACATCGACGGAGCCACCATTGCTTTGGTCTTCGCAATGGTCGCAGTTGCCGCTGCCTTCGCGTTCGGATATGTCACGTTCGCGCGCGGCGTGTACCAGGGGAAGCACTGGCCACGTGTGTGGGCGTCGGGACTTGCGGTGATCTCGCTGTTCGGATTGCTCGGTGGGCCCTTGGTCGTAACAATTGTCTTACTCGGCCTCGTTGCCGTCGCACTACTTTGGTTGCCCGTGTCGCGTAGGTATTGCGACTACGCTTCCACGCGCTGAGCTGGTTGAGAACACGATTGAGGTAAGCGCCTTAGAAATGCCGTTGGTAATACGCCGGCTACGTGTCGTACAACCACTCCAACTGTCCGTCGACCACCGATGGTGTCCACGCACCGGCGAACGGGCGGCCCGACTCGAGAGCATCAGCGACGTCGGTGAGCAATGCGCTGATCGAGATCCACTGCGGGCCGCCGTCGTCCGCGCTGACCTTGTCGAATTCGGTCACGCATCCGTACAGTGGACCGGGCCTGGTGTCGACGAACAGTAGGTTCCCGTCGACGCCCGCGAACGGCACGAACTCTGGGAGCCACGTGCCCGCCGAGTCCCCGGCCATCGACGTGCTCAACTCGTCCTCGTCCATGTCCTCGGCGAATTCGCCCCAGACCTCGAGCTCCACTTGACGCTCGTCGATCACGCGCTCGAGATCGAACAACTCGTGCGACGGCAGCAGCGGCACCCACGCATCATGTGGATATCCGTTGACCGACCTGAAAAGCGCCTGCAGTTCCTCGGGCCAGCTAACGCCGGTGCGTGCGATGGCGTCGTCGATGGCGATCTGCTCAGCGGGGACCACAGGTGCGGTGTCGAGATAGGTGCTGAGCCACAGCGCAATTCGGTCCCATTGATCGGTGATTACACCGGTTGGGGTGGAGAACTTCGTGGGACCCTCCTGTGCACTCGGCATCGTCTGAATAGGCTGGTACGCGGGTTCGCTCCGTCCCATCGTGTACTCGATGGCGGCATGCACCCGGCGACGGAGTTCGTCGTCACTCAGGTCCTGGTCGCCGAATGGGACCGAGTTGCCAGGCTCGTCGTCGACGACGACATTGCCGAATTTGCCGATCAGCGTGCCGTCCTCGGTGTGCGTGAGCGAACGCCCATCGCGACGAGCTGCACGATCGCAGTCTCACGATCATGCGCCTCGCCACCCCGGGTGACGATTCGTTTCGTCTCGCTGTTCCAGATCGACACATACCATTCCATTGCGTTCTCCTCGGTTGTGGTGGCTCGGCCGTCTGCGGTGAACGCCAGGTCCAGGCAACGGCTACGCACGATTTGGTGTCGAAGACGCATCTGGAGCGGCGCATCTCGCGCGATTGTCGATCACCTTCTGAAAAGCCCACGATCCCGAATTACTTTTACGGGCCGCTCAGGCTGAGTACCAGCGTGGTTCTGGGATAGTTCGCTGTCGCCCATAGCCGTCAGAACTGTCTCCAGTGACTTCCATCTGCTGCGTTGGACAGGGGTGAGTGAGCGGATTCGATGAGCAGCCTCACGAAGGTGGTCGGCTAATTGCGCCTCTTCTGGACTCAACAGCTCGGCATACCGATTGTCGAGTAGGTACGGGGATCTGTCGCTGGAGTACATCGCGGTTCCGTCGAGCAAGATTTCCAGGTCTCGCGCCGCTACTTTCATATTGGATGAGTCGGACGCTGCAAGGTAATCGAAATCGCCTTCCCAGAGTGCACTTCGTACGGGATCGTTCTGCAGGGTGACCACCGTGCCCAACGGGCGTTGATGATTGTTGGTGGCATTCATTGCGAGAACCTCATGCGCTAGCCGTAGTACATTGTCATCGGTCATCGAGGCGCCTATGACAATGAGATGGCCTGTTGCCATGATGGATTGCACGATGGACCCGAGAGGGCGTCGCTCGGCGTCGTAGCGAACGAAGTCTCGACGACTCAGCACGATGCTTTCAGGTGCCGCGACGTCACCGTGCATCTTGAGTAGCCATGCGCGATCACCAACGGCGTTCTCGCGCGGCAATACCGAGATCGAATCTGGGCCGTTCGCTGCTTTGAATGCGTCCTCGTACAAGGAGTCGTAGTTGGTGGTGACAACTTTTTCGACTGACAACGACGCCAGAAGACAGTGCGCAAGGGTGGGTACCTTTTTCGCATCCGCTCCCGTTGCTCCCGCTGCGCGTTCTCCGAGGGTTTGCCCCTGAACAGACTTCGACAGCAATTGGGCTCTGTCGAGGACACCCAGCGTTGCAAATTGATCCGGATCCAGGTCTGGAAGTGTGTCCTTTTTGATGGTTGCGAGTAGCTCGTCCCAGGTGGGGAGGCCTGCCGATATGCTGACGCCGGCGCCGAGCAGGAGAGCGGTGTCCCCACCTCGAATTTTGGAAGCCAAGTGGGCGCCCGCCTCGCGCTGCCGAGTGGGCGCGGATCGTTCTCGCCGAATCGCCTGGAACGCAGCATAATCCGCTGCATTCTCCACGACGAAAACGACATCGAAGTCGGAACTGGCGACGAACTCGAGTGTTGTCGCATAAAGCGCTTCGATCACTTTTCCGCGTACGCCTGCGTACCCTCCTCGTCCTACCCCAATGGTTGGGAGTGCGATCAGCGGTCTTACTCGACCGTCGCTCACGAACTTCGGCCGGTCTGCGTCGATTAGTCGTAAAAGATGTTCGAGGCCGTCGATCAGCCACGTGACGGATGGATGGCCGCCGTGGGCGACGTGCAACAGCCAGGCGGATCGGCTCTGAGTACTGTGCGGTCGAAATCGCCGAGCCCTGTGATCTCGGTCGAGCGGCGGCGGGGGCTTCTGATCGATGTCGAGGGCCGGCCACCATGTTCGACGAGGTACGAATGTTCCATCCGTCGGTACGATCACGACATCCGATGCCACTGCTTCGAGTCTGCCCCGGACGACGAAAACGTGCCCCTCGATCCCTGTTTCCGTTGACATCTCACGTTCGTTCATAGCGCATGCCCGGAAGGCCGTCGTTCGATCACACCGCCCATGCTAGATCGTTCGGTCGGGCTGGTCCGATGGCCGGCAGTGATCGCTGCACACATCCGTAAGTCGATGGGCCATCGTGCACTTTGCTCTTGCTAACGGATTACGTGTCGGAGGCAACCGATAGATTGTCCGCGGGAGCGAAGACGTCGCCTCCGGGGGCGAATTTGGAGTTGGCAGTGGCTAGTCGAGAACACGACGCAGAACTCAAGGGGCGGGTAAAGCGCCTCATGCAGTTCCTCCGCGAGATCGTAAAGTCTCGCACCAGTCCGGTGTTGCAGGTTCAGCAGCATGCGCAGGTCGAATGGCTGTTCCGTGATGACAGGGTCACCCAGGTCGACCCGTCGGTCGTGCAAGGCGGCATCGCTGTCCGTGCCCCACGAGTCAGCATCGAAGATCCGCCGCCGGTCCCGAAGGTTCTCACGGGATGGCTTGACGCGAAGCTGGTTACCGATAGTCGATCGAAGTCTCCGCAGCTGTCGGAAACCTGTTCGCTGACCGGTCTCGGCGCCATCCAGCGAGACTCACCAGAAGCCGAGACAGTGCGCAGCGCATTCGCTGAGTGGTTGCCGACGTGGCAGACCTGGGCTGCGTCCGATCGCATCAGGCGACCGCAGGCAGAGTTTTATCAGGCGCTGCAGCGCATGATGCAGGAGCTGTCTGCCCGTCCGGAATCCGTCGAACTGGTTCTGGCATCAGGGCTGCTTTCTCTTGCGTCGTTCGATACCGAAGACGCGGTGCAGACCCACCTGATCACTCAGAGCGCGTCCGTTGACCGTGACGAAGCCACCGGTGATCTCGTTGTACGCCTGACCCCGATGAGCTCGCCACGACTCGAGGACACCCAGCTCCTCACGGGTAGATCAGATTTCGATTCTTCGGGTTCGCTCGGTTTGCAGAAGCAGCTACAACAGCAGGCCGCATCGCCGCTGAGTGATGGCGTTCTGCTGTTCCTCAAAGACTGGGCACCGCGGGCCCTGACGCAGACCATCGAGGTCAACGAACTACTGGAACAACCCGCTGCCAAAGCGGACAAGATGCTAACGCCGTCACCAGCATTGGTGCTTCGTAAGCGCGGGGCGTTTGCACTGGTCGAGTACTACGAGAAGATGATCGCCGACGTCGAGGCGGACGATTCCCCAGTGCCTCTGGGATTGGCTCAGCTGGTGGAAGCGATCGAGCCCGACGACCGTCTTCATTGGCTCCAGAGCGTCGGCGCTGCCGCTTCTGCGACACTCGCCGACGATCCACTTTTCCCGCTTCCTGCCAATGCCGAGCAGTCACAGATCCTGGAACGGTTGGGTAAGGATAGCGGCGTTGTCGTCGAAGGTCCGCCTGGAACAGGCAAGACCCACACCATCGCCAACCTCGTCTCGGCGCTGTTGGCTCGCGGTCAACGAGTCCTCGTCACGAGCGAGAAATCGCAGGCACTCCGCGTACTGCGGGACAAACTGCCGGTCGAGATGCAAGAACTCTGTGTCTCCATCACCGATCTTGCACGCGGTGGCTCGCACGAGCTGAACAAAAGTGTCGCGACGATCGCCGAGCGCAAATCCTCGTTCAACGAACGCCTCGAAGATCAACGAATCAAAGATTTTGCTGCCCGACGGCAGGCCGCCCGGCAGAATCGCTCAGTCATCCTCGAACGCATTCGCTCGCTGCGGGAAGCCGAAACCTACCAGCATCCTTCTGTTTCCGACGGATACGAAGGTAGCGCAGCGTCGATCGTCAAGCAGGTCAAGGCAAACGAGGCGGCGTATTCGTGGCTTCCCGGGCCACTGCACGCGAAGCAACCTTCCCTGTCCGGCACAGAGATCGGTGAGCTACGCAAGCTCATCAGTACTGCGTCACCGACTCAGAGTGCTCGGCCGGCCAAACTACTTACTCCTATCGAATTCTTGCTGCCAGATCGGCCGGCACTGGAAGAGCTTTTCACCCGAGCTACTACTCGCGTTTCGACCGATACCGCCGAGTCCGCGCAGCTCATCGAGATTCTCGGGGGCGTCGACCTGTCTACTGCGCAACAGGTTCGGTCGCTGTGCGAGAGCTTGCATGGTCTCGTCGACGACGTGCAGCAACTCTCGCCCCAATTCCAGCAACTGGCCGACCGCGTCCTGTCCGGCGATGCCGACTACCTCTGGGCGCGTGTTGATTCTCTGCCCGCGATTCTCGATATCGCGGTGCGAGCAGACTCCGCGGTGGGCCCGCGAGATGCCTACAGCTCGGACACCACATCTCAGGGCCTGACTGTCCTCAACGCGTTGGCCGTCGCTCTGGAGACAGGTGCCAAATGGAAGTCGGGTCGATTCTTCAAGAGCGTTCAGCAGCGAGCCTACGAACAGTCAGGCATTGTCGCCACCGTGGATGGTGCTCCCGCGGCCGACGCCAGTGCACTCCGTGCAGTGGCGGAGCATGTGAGGGCTTTGGACGCTATCCGTTCAGCGGGGATGCTCCTCGCTGACCTGCGCATTTCGGTAGTCGTCGACGGATCGCGAGGCCTGCAGATCAATAGCTTGCAAGGAACGTTCCGATCCTTGGACGTTATTCGAAACGTTGTGGCAACTCGTGACCAGCTGGTCTCTCAGCTCAGGTCTATTTCGCATTCGCACCCGAGAGTTCGTTCCCTGGCCGAAGCGTCATCGATCGCCGGCGCGGCCGGTGCTATAGCCACGAGGTCGGATGTGGAAAGCGCACGCGCGGAGTTGGATCAGCTGGTCCGATCCGTGTCGCTCGAGGTGGACAAAGCTCCCTCACCCGAGGGAGAGGTGTTGATCCACATGCTCGATTCGGCTGACTTCAGCGCGTTGGAAGACTCAGTCGATCAGTATGTCTCGGCGTGCAGTGAAACATTGAACCAACTGCGGTTGACCGAATTGGAGTCTCTTTTAGCCGAGGCGGCGCCCGCCCTTGCGAAGCTCGTTCGAACCACGGCCGGCGACGAGGAATGGGACCGTATCGGTTGGGAACTCGACAAAGCCTGGGCGTGGCGACGTGCGCAGGAGTGGATTGTCGAGCAGCACCGAACCGGTAGGGAGCAGGAGCTCGATGCGGAACTCGACGCCGTCGACGCCGATATTGCGCAACTGACATCTCAGCTCGCCGCAGCGAGTGCGTGGCGCGACTCGCTCAAGCGGATGACCGCGACAGAAGTTCAAGCACTTCAGACATACCGCGACCATGTCGCCAACATTGGTATGGGCACTGGCAAGTATGCGGAGAAGTACAGCAGCGCAGCTCGTTCGGCGATGCTCGAAGCGCAGAGCGCGGTCCCGGCCTGGGTGATGCCGCTTCAGCAAGTTCTCTCGTCCATTCCAGCAAAACCCAATACGTTCGACGTCGTCATCGTCGACGAGGCCAGCCAAGCGGACATCACGAGTCTGTTCCTACTCTGGTTGGCGCCACGCGTAATCGTCGTGGGCGATGACAAGCAGTGCACACCGAGTGAAGTGTCGAGCGGCGCGCTCGACACGATTTTCGATCGACTCGATCTCTACCTGGGTGACCTGCCGGAACATGTACGCACAACGCTTACTCCGCGGTCGAGTCTGTTCTCGATGCTGCGGACTCGGTTCGGTCAGGTGGTCCGGCTACGTGAGCACTTCCGGTGCATGCCGGAAATCATCAACTGGTCGAGCAACCAGTTCTACCGTGATTCGCCGTTGATTCCGGTCCGACAGTTCGGTGCAGATCGGCTCCCACCGCTGGCCCACACGTATGTCGAAGGCGCCGTTCATTTCGGCAAGGGCGCAACGCTCAGAAACGAACTCGAAGCAGCCGCCATCGTCGACCAGCTGATCGAGTGCTTCGACAACCCGGCCTACGACGGCAAGACCTTCGGAGTCGTGGTGCTTCAGGGCCGCTCACAGGTCGACGTCATCGAGAACCTCCTGATGCGCCGGGTGTCCGCCGAAGTGTACGAAGAGCGGAAGCTGAGAGTCGGTACACCACCCGACTTTCAGGGCGACGAACGTCATGTGGTGATGCTGTCACTGGTCGTCGCCCCAGAACAGAAGTTCATCTCCTTGACTCAAAGCGAGTACCAACGCCGCTTCAACGTGGCTGCCTCACGCGCGCAGGATCAGCTGTGGCTGTTCCACTCCGTGACGGCGGATCGACTGAAAGCAGGTGACCTCAGGAAGTCATTGCTGACCTATATCAGCTCGACCTCGCCGGTTCCGGCGGAAGCCATGCCGGAGAATGTCAGTCGTGACGTTCGCCAGTCACCGTTCGACAGTCTCTTCGAGCAGCGAGTGTTCAACGATATTGTCGCTCGCGGCTATCACGTCAACCCCCAGGTCGAGGTCAACAGTCGCCGAATCGATCTGGTTGTCACCGGCGGCGCGTCGAGGCTAGCCGTCGAGTGCGACGGCGACGCGTTTCATTCGACTCCCGAACAGCGGAACGCCGACCTGGAGCGCGAACAAGAGATCAAACGCGTCGGCTGGACATTCTGGCGGTTACGCGAGTCCGAGTACTACTTGGACCAGGAGGCTGCGCTTTCGTCTCTATGGGACACGCTCGACACACTCGGCATCTCCCCGTACTCGGTGAACGCCTCCGCAGGACAGGAGGCGCCGACGACATGGGCCCCGATAATACTGACCGCTGACGAATCGGTCGTGGAAGACATTGCAGAAGAGGAGGCCCTTGCTGGTGCCCCCGTATTGTCTGGCGTGGCGGCAACTCGGGCGCGCAGGACAGCACCGATCGCTCAGGCTTCCGGGGTTTCTTCGGCGCAGGTTGTGCGTGAATCAAAAATTCCAATAAGTGAATCAACCGAATCATCACGCCATCTCGATGGTGCGGTACCAGCGCAGCCGAAGCGAGGAATTCTATCTCGCAAAGATATCCGCGAGCACTTACTCCAGCGATCTGCTGCATCGGACGTGTCAGCCGACGAGATCGCAACTGACCTGGGAGTCGACGAGGCGATCGTGCGCGCCGTGGGTAGGGGACTGGTGGTCGAAGGCGCCCTGGAAGAGATCGCCGGGCAGTACCGCTCTGCGCAGCAGGTAGAGGCAAAATGATGACCGCACTCGAAATCCTCCCGTCTCTGGAGAGCTGACTCGGCAGGCCGCAGCGGTTACTGCGGCTTCGCCGGAGTGGCCTCGGGCAAATATCGATTCGCCCCCAACGTGATTGCCTCCTGGACGAATGCAGGATGCGGGTTCCGAATCACCAGTTCGGTTCCGTCCTCGGAGGTGAGTGCTCGGGTGATCTCTTGAAAAATGCTCAGGCTTCGGATGGTTGGGATGGCCAGGGCAATACCAACAATGAGCAGCAAGGAGCGAGGGCCTTCGGGGATCCATTCCATCAGGGGGGAGATAGGCGCGGTGATGATGACGGCGGTCAGGGCAACCAGTACAAGACTCATTACTCGCCGCCCGAAGACGTACCAGCGGCAGGTTGGGCAGACTGACCAGTGGGTCTCTGCGCGTATTGTGCGCGACCTTCGCGCCGCGATGCGGTCACGCCCTGCCCAAGGACCGATGCTACTGAGGATCTTTCGTGGTATCGAGAGGTCGTCCCAGGGGATGCTTGGGTGTGAGGGCACAAACGCCCTGAACGACCAAGTCCCTAGGTTGCCGTGCCGAACGCAGACCGACGGCAGGGTGGCATCGAGCTTTCGCATGTTTTTGTGATCTCGCTTGGGACTCTCGGTAGCGAGGAGGTGACGTAGCGAGAAGGCGATGGATGGCTCGGGCACGTAGTGATAGTGCGACATGTGTCGTCACTGAGCAAATCATGCCGACGCCGGTCGTCGAACTCTGCGGCTGGAATGGTAGTTTCACCCGAATTGCGAACGGGGGTGGGTGGAATGAATGTAGACCCAGCGGAGCTGGAACGTTTTGGGCATAGAATAAGCGACTTATCGGGTCAGTGTGTTATAGCCGCGGACTACGAGGAGAAGTACTTGTCGATTGGTGTATCCGATGTAGGTAGCATATTTTTACCGGTGCTACAGCAGCTTGATGAAATGCGGGATGTGATTGTGGCCAATATTGATTCGATCCGGCATCTGACTGAAACATCGGCGCAGAGCCTTGTCGATGCCGCCAAGCAATACCGTGCGCAGGAAGCAACCAATGTCGGTCAACTCGACGGCGTGGGGAGCTGGTTTCCGTGACCGAACCTGTTTCGCACCTTGTGGCGCCCGTTGCGGACGATCCAGTACCAGATATCCTCGAGAACGCGTTGGACGGTTCTCTGACAAGCCCGGCATACATCGTCGGTGAGGCTATGGTCTTTTGCGGGATGGTTGGTTCGAACGATCCGTGGGCCTTCATCACTGAGAAGCTGTCCGGCAATTGGCAGGCTGTTCAGACTGCAGGTAAATCGCTGGAAGGCTTGGCCAAGTTCAACGCCGCTATGGCTGAAGAGCTGGCGTCGAGCACATCTGCTGTGATGAAGTCGTGGGAGGGTGATGCGGCAGACCATGCTGAGCGTTACTTTTCGGAGTTGGGTGATGTGATTGCCCGTCAGAGTCATTCCATCCAGAATATGGCGGATCAGCTTGATCAGACGTCGATCGGATTGTACGAGGTTTCAGAAGCGATCAAAGACTTGCTCAGTAGCCTCGTGGACTACTTAATCATGATTGGCGTCTCGCTATCGGCTTCCGTTGTAGCAGCGGCTACTGGACTAGGCGCCCCCGCTGCTGCTGGCTTCCTTGCGACAGCCTTACTTACGGCGAAGATTGCATGGACCTTTGTCACTGAAATTCAGAAGTGGCTTGGCCGTGCCTGGATGGGCGCTCAGGCCGCAATTGGGTTGATTGCGGGTGAAGTCGCGGCCGTTCGAGACACGCCGTTACCTCAGCTTCCGACTTCCGGTTACCAGTTCGGAGGTGCCTGACGCATGGAGCCGCCGAAAGAGCCACTGTTGGATATTTTTCTCGATGATCCATCGCTGGCTGCCCAACTGAGAAAGTCGGTCGAACTGCTGGCCAATAATGCACCGGACCCTGCAATGGGTGAGATATTAAAGCAGGTGCTCCATGGGGAGAAAAGCTTGCGCGACGTCGTTGCGGCTACAGACTTCTCCGAAATGTTTCGTCCCTATGCCGAATCAGCGGTAACCGATGCTGCTCACATGACGGACGACGAGAAGGAAACGATGGCGAAGCAAGGTCGCCTCCAGATCGATGCGGAGTACGAGGCGCAGGTTCAAGCGACGTCAAGTCGTCCAGCATCGGTTCCAGAAGACAGTGACGTTTATTTTCGGAACCGCGGCTCGATTATGGAATCGGGTTGGTAGACCGCTATTTCTGACGTTCAACCAACGAGAGTGTTTCCGTCTTATCCGGCGAATCAAACAAAGCGACGCGGAAATGGCGGGGTTGAATCGATCGTCGTGAACCCCGAGGACTTCGCGGAATGGCCGTGGCTCTACGAGGCAGGCTACCGGGCGAGCGAAGCGCCGTGGAAGTCGTTACGGAGCCCTGTAGATGCGTCCCTGCGTGAGTGAATTGCTCGCGCGAGTGGACACGACTATCAGTTGTGTGCGTTCTTTCACCGGGTAACACTCGGCTCGAACGGGCCGATGCGAGGGGAGGGTAGGGGACACGCTCGATCAACGGAGGCAATTATGCGTCACCTGTCGAAGTCCCCTAGCACGACCCATGCGCTAGTGGCTGCCGCCGCGGCCTGTCTTGCGATGTTCGCGGCGGGATGCGGCAGCGAATCTGCCGATTCCCCTCAGGACGCGACAATCAGTTCGACAACTATCGAGGTGACTCCTACGACCTCTACGCCTCCGGCTCCGCCGCCTGTCGAGGTCGCACCCCCCGAACCTCTGCCCGAATCTGTATTGAGCGAACCTGATGCTGTCGATTGCAGCCAGCCGATGCAGGCTCCGACGGACCAGTTCGGTGCTCCGATGTCCAACGGCACGAGCATCTGCGCGACGGTTGTGGAGTGCGCTGATATCAGCGAACATTACGAGTTCGGGACCGCCCACATGTCCGACGGCTCGTTGATGTACACGTCCGATTGCAATGCGTACAACCAACAGCAGAAGGCGGAACAGCAGGAAACGCCTGCCGATCCAGGTACGACTGCGGGTCGCGGCTACACGTGCGACGATTCGGGATGCACCTACCCTGACGGGTTGACGGTGCCTGGCTACCAACGCTGCGGTGTGGGTTGTGGCGAGGCGCCGACCTCAGGTGACGTGCAAGGGGGATGGGTCGCCTGTCTCGACACCGGCGCGACCATGGACCAGTGCAGGGAACAACTGGGCAACTGACGGCGTCTCGGGCCGTGTAGTCCAAGTGTTATTCGCGAAGCGTGACCGGCAGCCACTTCGGCCACTCGGCCTGCCCGATCAGTTGACCTCGATCGAATGTCGCGATGGTGCGAAAAGGGTTGCGCGCTGACGAGTTGTCATACACCCGTGCGTGATCCACCACTTCGATTGCGGAGCGAACGAGCGTCCACAGTCGGTCGTACCGCTCGCGCACCTTCACTTCTGGAACTGAATGGCCGCCCAGTTGTACTCGATTGGCTACTCGCGCCACGGCGAGTTCGACTGGTATCGCGACGATGTGCAAAGTGACGAGAAAGCCCGCGCCGACAGCAGACTCGACGAAATCCAACTTGGACTCGTGTGAGAATACGGTTTCGGTCGCGAACGACGTTCGATCGGCAACATGGCGTGTGCGCTCAGCAGCAGCGGCGCGGGAAGCATCATAGGCATGCGCCGCCTCGTCGCCGGGCCAACGTGCGTGCGCAATCTCGTCGGCGTTCACGAATGGCAGATGGGTTGCAGGCAGCAGTACCCGCGTATAGAAGGTGCTCTTTCCAGCGCCGTTGGGGCCGGCGAGTAGGTGGACTACCGGGTCCGGGCTCATGCTCGAGGTAGGCCCCGCTCCGATTGTTCGGCTAGCACATTTCCATCTTCGTCGGCCTCGACGAAGGGCCGCCCCTCGGCGCTGAACTCACTCTCGAAGTTGAGTGACTCCGTCACGGATTCCATTCGCTCGGACCACGCTGCTCGGGTCACAGCCTGCTCTCGCACAGACAGAGTGTCGTAGCTTTTTCTACCAGCGAGAACGGCGGAGATTTCACGAGTGGACACCTGATGTGAGGTTTCTATCTCGCGGCCGACGAGCGCCCAGTGTGCGACCTGCTGGGCGGCGCTTCGACTGGCTGCCGATCCCGCGATTTTGGCGGCGGCGTAGAGGTCGTCGTCAATACGCAGGGACGAGGTGGTGCCCATGGTGATCTCCAATCGATACCGGATGGAACTCCACTGTAGCAATCTGCCACAGATGCTGCTTGGGCGCTTCGAAAGCACGTGAGCGGTCTCGTGACCATCATGGAACTCGGTCATCTCCGTCGAGTCGTTCTGCGGGTGGAACCGGGCGACAATCATCTGCGTCTGAACCTGTAGAACCGGCGTCTCTACTAGTGAGGGCGGGTCTACGCGAATCTTCCGGCAGATTTTCCAGCGGTGCTCTACTTGCCATGCATGGAGGAAACGCTGGACCCCGCCGACGCGACCGTAAGGCTGCGGACCGCACGCGACGGAGGCACCGCTTTGCTTGACCACACCTGGACTGTTCTACGAAAGATCCTCGCACCTCGTTTCCAGGAACTTAGCGAGCCGCCGGGTCGCCTTCTCGTCGAAACCAATGGCGCCGACGTCGCCGATTGCCTCCCGCACGCCAGAGCACACGTCGTCGAGTATTCGATGAGTTGCTCTCTCCGGCAGCCCGAGTCGTAGAGCGGATTCGACCAGAAAGCTACGAGTCCATCGATTCGCCCGACCGTAGAGTTTCAATGCCATCGGATCGTCCCGCGATGCATACGGCTGAGTACAGAGCAGATCGTATGCCGGCGTGATCGACCAAATTCCCCGTTCGTCTTGGTGGATCGAATGCGGTTGAGGCAGTAGATAGTTCGGTGCCCTGTGGCACGACGCGGACGTCACCTATGGTGTCGGAACCTACCGCGAGCAGAATCGTAAGGTGATCATCCGCGGACGTCTTGGTGGATGTGACCGCGCCGGCCAATCGAATACCCTCAGGTAACAGACCTGCGAAAAATGGTGGAACGCTTCCGCTCGTCGCCGACGTCTCGATCCTGGTTTTCGGGATGGACCAAGCCACGTCCGGAACCGATGTATCGGACAGGTAGCAAGTGTCGTAGGTGAACTCGATGTTGTCGCCGTGTCGAGTGAGCCTTCCCGCCAACAAGTCACCCTTGTAGACGTCCGCGGTCTCGACGTCGCGAAGATCTGAAGGCGCACTCACGAAAGATCCAAGGGTGGAATGACTGCACCGGATTTGGTGACCAGTTCGAGTGCACATCCGAGTGCATCGGCCACTGCTGTAGCACTGTCGAGCTGAACCGACTCCTTGCCACCTTCGAGCGATTGAACTGTGGAACGACCCACGCCCGCCAGAAGCGCCAGATCACTTTGGGTGAGGCGGAGCTGATGTCGGCGTGCGACAAACGTATCGGCGAGGGCACTCGTCGGTACTCGCCTGCTCTTACGCGGTTGCACCATAGGTTGTTCCTAAGCGTGTTTTGACATGCTTTACGTGAATATAGGCCCATTTCGACCGTCTTTGACTGATTGAACTTGCGCTGCCATGCGTAAGTTGTCCCCGAAGGACTGACAGTCTTCGCAGGGCTCGTACACGGTGCTACAGCATGCCTAGCGTGCACGACCCACCTAACGTTCGGCGACGAACAAGACCCACAAGAAGGCGGAGTGCCGGGTCAATACAGAAAGATGCGAATCCGCGGTCAGGTTGAAATCGAACGCAGGGAACCGAATGCGTCCGGACCGCGTCTGATCCAATGAGCGGCCTTCTCAGCCGCCCAGGGGAGGGGATCAGATGAATATTCCGGCAGATTTTCCACCAGTGCTGTATGTGCCGTGTGTACAGCAGACACACGATGCGACCGAAGCTTCGGTGAGGATGCGGACCACGCGTGACGGGCGTTCGGCTGTGCTCGTTTACTCGGCGTTGGACCGGTTACACACGTGCGTCGGTACCGACGTGCCGTGGATGGTCCTGCCCACCGAGCGACTCGCCGAGGTTCGGGACGCGGCGCCATTCGACCTGGTACTTCTCGATGTGGTTGTACCCAAACACGAACGGGCGGTCGGCCGATGAGCCTGCACGTCGACCAAGCTGCTCTCCGTGCCGAGGCCGGAAAGCTTGCCGACGCGTCGAGCCGGTTGGACGAGCTTTCCGTTTCGCTCCCCACCGACGTCGATGGGGGTATCGGAAGTGCGGCAATTCTCGGGATCGTGTCCATCTTGGTCGAGTCGGGTGGTGAGTTGACGTCGGCGCTGGCCGGTTTCGGCGATGTCTTGTCGGAGTGCCTCGATCGATACTCCGAACAGGACATGGTTGCGGCTGAGGAGATCAACTCTACGGCGTGGGTGCAATAGCCGATGACAATCGACACACACATAGATGGCAATCCAGAATCGATCCGTGTGAGCGCTGCTTGGCTTCGTGATCACTTCGCTTCATGCCTCGACACCACCACTGACACACTATATTCCGCACGCAACAACTCCGATGCCGCGTGGGATGGCCCGACGTCGGAAGCCGCATGTCAGAAGATGGACTTCGGAGCTCGAAGGACCGACGACATGGCCGCCGCTGCTCGCCGTTGCGCTACGGCGGTCGAAGAGTTCGCCTCTGCGCTGCAATCTGCCCAGAACCAGATGGTGGCCATCCGAAACGACGCCATCTCCGCGGGTCTCGTACTGGCTGGCAACATGATTCGAGATGTCGATCCAGACTCGGAAGCTCTGCGGTACGCCTACGAGGCTGCCGCGCATGCGGCCGATGCGGCCCGTGAAGCCGAAAGGCTGGCGGGTGAAACTCTCGCGAACGTATGGGCCGGCATCACCGGTGAATGGTTCTTCTCGGTGGCTGACCTTCTGGGGGCGGCCGGCCGCGCAATGGCAGACAAGCACGTCTCCCTGCTGACCAATCAAGCCAGGTTTCTGATGGAAGAATCCAGACGCTACCTCGATCTCGCACGATCGGCCCCACCTGGCACGCCGGCGTCTCAGATCTATCGCGATTTCGACTGGTCCAGGACGGTCGCACGCAATGCAGATGATCTACTCGAAACAGCGAAGAATCTCGAAGCGAAAGCGGGCAAGTTAAGCGGCCGGTTCGGAGGAGCGTTGGCCGTCATCGGCATCGGTTACGACATCTACACCGGAAAGCCCGTCGATCAGGCGCTGGTTTCGGGTGGGCTCGGATTCGGTGCGGCCGTTGCAGCCGGTGCACTGATAGGGAGTGCCATTCCGGCACCTATTGTCGGCACCGCTGTTGGGGCCGCCGGCGGAGCTGTCGTCGGTATCTTCACTTCCGGCACAGTCGACACTCTCTACACCGAAGGATTAGGAAGCGTCGGCGAGGCAATCGGTGACGGTGCCGCGGCAATTGCGGACACTGGGTATGCGATAGGCGAACTTGCAGCAGGAGCGTGGGATGCAATTTTCTGAGCTGAGTTCGGGTGAGCTTCCCGACTTTCCCGTTCCACGGGTGCAACTGATGATCGGTAGCGTATTTGCAGGGTTTCTAGCGTTCATCGCGTTTGTCATCTCGGCATCGAGTCTTGTGACCGGTCACCTGGCGTCGGCCGTCGCAGCTTTCGCTTTTGCGGTGTTCGTCTTGGCCACAGCATCTTTCGCGCGGAGAAATCAGACCTCGCACACCTCGGGTACCCCTGCGGGTCGTCTGGTGCAGGGTTCGACGGTCCGATACGAGCCTTCGGGGTTGATCAGACTCGCGCTTGTTACCGCATCCATGGCGTTGTGTGCCATTGCGTTCGGTGTGGCAGCGGGTGGTGCGGTGGCCTGGATCTTCGTAACTATGGGTGCGCTCCTCGCGACATTCTTCGTCCCGCTGCTGATCACCAGATCTATTCGGCATGGCCGACTCGAACTGACAGCGGACGGTATCCGGCATAGGGGTTGGGCGTTCGAAGCCGAAATCGCATGGGACGGAATAGGTGGCGTTGCATTCGCACAACGCGACTACCCTGCGATCTATGTTCTGGTCGAACCGACGGCACAAATTGTGCGGCACTACACGACACAGTTTTGGAAAATCGAGGCTCTGCATCCCGGCCACGTGATCGAACTGGACTGCCGACGGTTCGATATTCACCCGATGCTGTTGGCGCAGTGGATCCGCTTCTACATCGAACACCCGGATTCCCGAATCGAACTCGGTACCACTGCCGCGGCGGACCGGTTGATTTACGCGCGGTTTTGAGAGCCTGAGCAGGAAACATGAAGGGGTCCGAGATCACGACCACGAGATCGTAGGCTCGAATTCAGACTTGGCGGCTCAAGGTCCTTGGAGGCGGAACCGTGGCCGCTTGGATGAGAGCACTTCGACCTCACCCCAGTCACCGGTAATCGTGTACCGATTCCCATTGGAGGTCAGAGTGTCGATATTACCGAGATCCACCGATCCGGTGGCATCTCGCGATTCGCTGAATACCATTCGTAGCCAGCATATTGCGGTGACTTCCTCGAAATCCAAGTGCGCTTGCTCGTAGCAGTACTGTTCACCCGGTCTGGGCGGTCGGTACTGCGAGTGCTCGGGGGTCAGCACGGCGTCGAGGACGAAAACGAATCGACCCGGCGTTTCGAGGATCGACAGGACATAGCTGTCTTCCAGGTACACGCCCTCGAGACCGTAGATGCTCGAGTAGTCGATGATCAAGATGTGCGCTCTACTGAATCGGGTACGGCTGATTCGGGTTCGGCTGGGCCTGAAACCCCTGACCCGGAAACCCCTGACCCGGGAAGCCCTGTGTAGGGAAGTGCCCCTGCGTCCCGAACTGGTGACCGTTGAGGTATGCCTGGTTCTGGGCGTCCGCGCTGGCGATGAGCCGCTGCTGCTCCTGGCGTGCGAGGTCCTGCCGAGCCTCGCGCGAGCGGTATGCGCGGACGCCGAGCCAGACTGCGCCGACTACGAAGAGGATCCACCAGTTGTTGGCCAGGAATCCGAGCCCGAACAGCACCAGGATGGTGGTGAGTATCGGATGGCGGCGAGGCCAGGAGCGGCGCGGCACGACGTATCCGACGTTGGTCGTCTGGTGAATATTGATGGTTCCGTAGTTCGGGCTGTTGTGGAACTGGTTGCTCATGGCGGGCTCTTCTCACAGGCGATGGTCAAGTGCCGCGAACTATGCCAGAGGGGTACGACACGATCGGTCGGTTTTTCGAACCAGCTGTCACAACCCGCGAATCAGAGCTCGCAAAGGTGTCGGGTCCCGTCCGAGCAACGCCTTGGTCACCATTCCGCCGGCGAGGAAGTCTCGATCGTCGTAGAACTCGAACATCGCCCCGAGCCTGGCGCGGCCATCGACGCCGAGACTCTGCCCAAAAGTGCGCATCCATTGCTCGACATCGAGTTGTTCCACCGCCACCGACCGTGACGTCATCTCCTCGATGAGTCGAACCACGTCGCCGACGCTCATTGCCTCGGGCCCGCCGAGTTCGTATGTGGCCCCGTGATGCTCCTCGGCTGCCAGGAGAATTCGTGCGGCAATCTCGGCGACGTCGCCCAGGCTTACGAAGGAAAACTTCGATTCGGTGCTGTACGGCACCACGAGGTCAGTGGATTCTCCGGTGAGGATCGATTCGAAATTCTGGGTATAGGCGCAGGGCTGCAGGATGGTCCAACGCATTGAATGACGTGAGGCGAACGCCCGCAGGTCGTCCTCACATCGGGCTTTGTCCATGTGGTGCGGCATCCGCGGACTGTAGGGCCACGCGACCGAATGATAGAGAACATGGTGCACCCCGGCCTCACTCGCAGCTTCCAGGGCTCGCCGAAGTGCGGCGGGCTCGTCCGGATGCAGATTGGGTGCGATGAAGTACACCCCGGCGCAGCCGGTAAGTGCTGTTGTCAGGCCCCTGCCGGTTTCCAGATCGATCGGATGATCCAGCGCGGTGCGGCTCAGCTGCCGGACCGTGGCCCGCCCATCGAGAGCGGCGACCACGGCCTTTCCGGTCTTGCCTGTGGCACCGACGACGGCAATGTCGGTGCCACAGGCGGTTTCACTGTTCACGGGCGAACGTCAGCTGTCGAGGAAGTCGTACTTGGCGAACTTCGCACCGCCGGAGAGCCGTTCGTAACCGGGCCCCCGATCGAAGAAAGGCTCGTTGTCCGCGCGTGCGCCGCGCATCTCGCCGCGGAGCTTCTCCGACGCCGACGCATCTGCATTCGCCTCGCCCTCGGCGATGACCACACCATAGTCCGTGGCAGCAGCTTCGCGAGATACTTTGTTCCACAACACATCGCGCTCCACCTCGTCGATGGGACGCTCGAGCGGATCGCCCCAGCCTCCACCGCCCGTGGTACGGATCCGGAACGTCTCCCCGGCACGGATCGGCTCCGCGTCGGTGAGCGCGTCGAAGAGCCGCTCGTTGGGCTCACCCGGGTTTATCACCACGGAGAACGGCGACCCGGCCTTGCCACCCTTGACGCCCCAGCAGGCGAGGATGGAGCGGTCGGCGATGGACATGAAGTGCGCATCCTTGAGCATGCGAATGTGCTTCTCGTAGCCGAGGCCACCGCGGTAGCGTCCGGCGCCGCCTGAATCTTTTGCCAGGCCGAGCTTTTCGACGATGAAGGGGAACCGGCTCTCGGTGAATTCGGTGGGCAGATTTCGCGAGTCCGGCACCACGTGAATGGTGTCCTCACCGTCCGCGTAGTAGCGACCGCCCGAGCCACCGCCGAGCACCTCACGCATGAGGTAGGACTGGCCCTCGAAATCCTCACCGTAGACGCCGGTGTAGCGGATGGTCTCCTGGTCGGCGGGCATATTGCCGTCGACGGCCTTCGCGATGGCACCGGTGAGCACGCCGAGCAGCCGCAGAATCACGAACGTGCGGGCGTTGGTGGGCGCCGGGAAGATCGGAGTGATCAGCGTGCCCGGCTCCGGGAACTTCATCTCGATCAGAGGGATGATGCCCTCGTTGACGTCGAGCTCGGCCATCCGCTCCGGGGTGTCGGCGAGGCTGCGAAGCACCGGGGCCAGCCACTTCGCCAGGAAGTTGCCGTCGGAGTAGTCGCCGCAGTGGTTGATCGGGCCCTTCGCCTGCGGACCGGTGCCGGTGAAGTCGAGGATCAGCCGCTCTCCGCCCTCGTCCTCGGGCGCGGTCTTGGTCATCGTGATTCGCTGCACGTGCAGCATCGGCTCGTCTACGCCATCATGTTCGGCGTAGTCCTCCCAGGTGTACTCCCCAACAGGGATCTTGGACAGGATCTCGCGCCGATAGGTCTCGGTGCAGGCATCCATCGAAGCGTCGAAGCAGCCCTCGATGGTCTCGACGCCGTAGCGCGCGAACAGTTCCGTCAGCCGGCGCGCGCCCATCAGGCAAGCCGAGCACTCGGCGTCCAGGTCGGCGGCCAACGCGTCGGGCATCCGGGAGTTGCGGGTCATGATCCGCAGCGCAGCCTCGTTGGGCACGCCCTGGTCCCACAGCTTGATCGGCGGGACCATCAGTCCCTCCTCGTAGACCGAGGTGGCGCCGGACGGCATGGAGCCGGGGCAGCAGCCGCCGATGTCGTCGTGGTGGCCGAAGGCCTGCACGAACGCGACGACCGAGGGCTCGTCCGCACCGGGAAGCGTCGCGAAGACGGGGACCGTGACGCAGAGGTCGGGAAGGTGGCCGATGCCGCCTTCGGAGAGGTAGACGTCGTTGTGGAAGAAGACGTCCCCGGGCTTCATCGTGTCGATGGGGAAGTCGCGGACCACTGGCTGCACCAGCGCGGAGTAGGAGCGGCCGGTGAGCTTGCGCATGTTCCGGTCGTAGATGCCTGCGCGGAAATCATGCGCATCGCGGATCATCGGGGAACGGGACGTCCGTGCGATGGCCGTCTCGACCTCCATTTCGACGCTCGCGAGGTAACCGGCCACGATCTCGACGAGAACGGGGTCGGGCGCGGGTGCGTCGACGGGAGTCAATCGGTAGGGCTTGTTGTTCACCATGTCGATGACAGTCATCAGTGCGCTCCGTTCGAGTCGAGATTCCTGGTGATGCGAATGTTGCCGAAATTGTCGATGCGGGCGGAGAATCCGGGATCCACCGGCACCGTGGAGCTGAACTCTTCGATGACGGCGGGGCCGTCGATGGTGTCGCCGGCGCCGAGAGCCGTGCGATCGTAGATAGCGGTCTCGTGCCACCCGTCGAAGTACGCCTGACGCGTTCCCGTGCGGGCTACTTCTGCGCCGGTGCCGTCGCCGATCTCGGAGAGCACCGGGCGCTTGATCGGGCCGATACCACTGACGCGTAGGTTGACCCACTCAACGAATTGGCTTTTGTCGCCGCGGAAGTCGTAACCGTAGAGCTCGCGGTGGGCCTCGTGGAAGGCCTCCGCTGCTTGATCCATCGTCTCCTGAGTGATGTCGCCGTCTACGATCGGCACGCGCACCTCGAAGGCCTGACCGAAGTAGCGCAGATCCGCGGTGCGTGCGTATTGGCGATCTTCGGGCGCGAAGCCCTCTCCTGCCAGTGCTGCGTCCGCACGCTCGGCGAGAACTTCGAGTTCGGACTGCAGGTCTTCGGCACGCAGACGGTCGTGCCGACTGACGTGAGTCTGGACGTAATCGTTGCGCACATCCACTGTCAGCAGACCGAAGGCCGATACGTTACCTGGATTGAGCGGTACCAGAACATCTTTGAGTCCCAGGATGTCCATCAGTCGGCAGGCGAGCAGTGATCCGGATCCACCGAACGTGACGAGGGTGAAGTCGCGTACATCGAGTCCACGCTTGACGGAGATCTGACGAAGCGCGTTGGCCTGATTCCAGGCGGACACCTCGAGAATTCCGGTGCCGCACGCTTCGATTTCCAACGACAACTCGTGAGCCAGCTCTTCGATACCCTTGCGCGCCAGATCCGTATCCAGGGGAATCTCGCCGCCGAGCAGGTGGGGAGGTATCCGGCCCAGGAGCACATGCGCGTCGGTGATGGTCGGTGCGGAACCGCCGTTGCCGTAACACATCGGGCCGGGATCGGCACCGGCAGACTGCGGGCCGACACGCAGTGTTCCCTCGGGCGTCATCCAGGCAATCGAACCGCCGCCGGCACCGACGGTGACCACATCGATCATCGGGATCTTCGACGGGTAGTTTCCGACGCGTCCCTCGGTGGTCAACGCAGGCTCGCCGTGGACGACGACCGTCACGTCAGTGGAGGTGCCGCCGCCGTCGCAGGTGAGAACGTGGTCGACGCCGGCTGCGCTGGCCACCAGGGCAGCGCCGAGAGCGCCTGCTGCGGGTCCGGACAGAACGGTCGTGATCGGCTGATTGACAACCTCTTTGGCGGAGAGGACGCCGCCGTTGGACTTCATCACATAGAACGGGACGTCGCGTGCCTCGCCGGACTCGGTAGCGAACTCACGCAACCGGGTGGCGATGTTGTTGACGTAGTTGCGAATGTTGGGCTTGACCGCCGCATCCACGAGCGTGGTGATGGACCGCTCGAACTCGCGGTATTCGCGCAGAACCTCGGTGGAGATGCTGACGGTGGCCTCGGGGTACTCCTCGAGGAGTATGTCCCGAACACGCTGCTCGTGAGCAGGATTGGCGTAGGAGTGCACGAGGCACACGCCCAGGGTCTTGACTCCTTCGGCTTTGAAGAACCGTGCAGCTTCGCGCACATCGTCGTCGTTGAGCGGGCGAATTTCGGTGCCGTCGAAGTACAACCGACCACGAATGGTGCGGACGCGATGTGCCGGAACGATGCGCTCGGGCTTGACCCAGAAGTACGAGTTGCCGTAGCCGTCGGGAACCGACTGGCGAGCAATCTCGAGAACATGCTCGTAACCCTCGGTGGTGATGAACCCGAGGTTCTCGACCTTGCCTTCGAGCAGCTTGTTGGTAGCAACGGTAGTGCCGTGACTGACTGCGCTGAGCGAGTCGCCTGTGACCCCGAGCTGCTGCAGGACCTTGTCGATCCCGGCGAGGAATCCTTCGGCTGGATCGGCCGGAGTGGAGGGAGTCTTCGTGGTGGCCATTTCACCGGACTCTTCGTCCACTGCCACCACATCGGTGAATGTTCCACCGGTGTCGATTCCGACCCGAATCTTTCTTGGCTCCACGCTTCCTCCTTGATTTGGTTCGTAGACAGCACGACCGCCGATCGGGGTCTGTGCGTGCCTGACGTCTAGTGATATTGGACTCCTTCCGAGCGCCAGTATCTTTGGCACAAGGTGCCAAACCGGCACGGCGAATTTGTGTTTTCTCAGGCGATGACCGGGTGGGGGACTGTCACACATTGCGATGGCAACGCGAAAGGCCGCTCTCCCTGACACGGGAGAGCGGCCTTTCGCAATCGAGCAAGCGGTGGGAGTTGCAGCCCAGCAGCGATGACCTACCGTTCTTTTCGAACCAGGATGCCGCCCACGAGAACTCCGGCCAAAGCGATGGCCGCCCCGGCCGCAGCGGCAACCAAGACACTCTGCGCCGACGCACCTGCCGGCGCCGGACCTGCGGCGATGCGTCCGCCGGTAGCGGCAGCGATCTGCGGGAGAGCACCAGCGGCGACCTCGGAGACACCGGCCTCCACAGCGACCACGGTGGCCTCCGGAATGCCGTTCGCGATGACGCCGTCGAGTCCGTTGAAGAACACGCCCGCCATCTTCTTGGCGACACCGGTGATCATCCGCTGACCGACACCGCCGACCATCCCGCCGACGACGGCATCGGCGTCGTAACTCAGGAGGGTTCCGCCATTTTCCGTCGGCTCCAACCGGATGGTGACATCGGCGCGCACCGTGCCCGGCGCTCCCGCCCCGGAAGCGGTCATCACGAAGGACTCGGGCCGGTTCTGCTGCGAGAGCCGGACCTCGCCGTCGTACGTGCCCTTGATTGCTGCCACACCGGCGATCAACGAGAGCTTGTAATGGTCGTCGCTCAATTGATCGAGTGACTGGACGCCGGGGATGGTCGCCGCCAGAACTCGGCCGTCCTGCATGCTGTCGTACACCTCGGCGGGAGGTGCTGTCAGCTGCGCGGTGCCTGCGATTCTCATGAGTTCTCCTTGGGTGATTCATCTTCCGACTCGGCACTTGCGTGTAAGAGTCGGAGCTCGAACAGGTCTGATGGGGAAATGGGCATCGAGGTGATTGCGAAGCCCTCGGCGTCTTCAATTGCTGCTGCAATGACCGCCGTGGTCGGAATGACTCCGGCCTCACCGGCGCCCTTCATGCCGAGCGGATTGAGCCCGGAGGGGGTTACGGTGTGGTCGATCTCGATCGTGTCGGGTACTTCGGTGACGAAGGGCAGCAGAAAGTCCATGAAGGATGCGTTGAGCAACTGTCCGTGCTCGTCGTAGACGATCTTCTCGTAGAGCGCCCCGCCGATTCCCTGTGCGACGCCGCCGTGAATCTGGCCCTCGACGATCCTCGGGTTGATCACATTGCCGCAGTCGTGCACGACGGCATACCGCTCGACGTGGATCTCGGCCGTCACCGGGTCTGTTTCCACGATGGCGGCATGGATACCGGATGCGAAGGTAGACCTCGGGGGAGAGTAGTACCCGGTGGCCTCCAACCCCGGTTGCTCGCCTTCCGGGATCGGCGGAATCGTCATGTCGGTGTCCACGTTGGCGAACTGTGTCGCAAGCCGGGACTCCGCATCGAATGCGTACCGAAGCGGATTCGACAGTACAGCCACAATTCCGAGCGCGATGGACGTGCCGTCGGCGCCCGGTTCGGTGCCGATTTTGCAGACGTGTCCGCCGCGCAGTTCGAGGTCCAACGGATCGATCTCGAGTGCGTTGCCGGCGACCTTCTTCGCTTTCTCCGCCACCATCTGCGCTGCCACATGAAAGGCCGAACCCGCCATGACCGCGCCCCGGGAAGCAAAAGTGCCTACTGCATAACCGAATCGACGAGTATCGCCGGTCACGATCTCGATGTCGGACATGTCCACGCCCAAATCGTCGGCGACGATCTGCGCGAAGGTCGTCTGATGACCTTGGCCCTGGGTAGTGAGCCCGGTGGCTCCCTTGATCTTGCCGGAGGTTTCGATCAGGACATGGGCGCCCTCGTACGGTCCGGGTCCGGTGCCCTCGACATATGCGCCGACCCCGATGCCGACCGAACGACCCTCTGCCGCAGCCTGTTTCTTGTACTCGGGGAAAGTATCCCAGTCGATCAGTGCCTTGAGCTTGTCGATCCCGGCCTGGTAGTTGCCGGTGTCGTAGATCAGCGGACGGCCGTCCTGGAACATCAGGCCGAAGTCGTACGGCATTTCCTCGGGTCTGATGATGTTCTTCTCGCGAACCTCGATTCGGTCCTTACCGAGATACTTGGCGATCGCGTCCATCGACCGCTCCATCGCGAAGACACCTTGCGGCCTGCCGGCACCGCGATACGGGATGACGATCACGGTGTTGGTGTAGAGCGAATAACCGTTGACGCGGAAGGACACCGGCTTGTACGGGCCGAGCACCTGCGTCGCAGTGTTGATGAGAACGATGATTCCGTACGGCAGGTAGGCGCCGTTGTCGTGCCAGAGCGTGAAGTCGAATGCGAGCAGGCGGCCGTCGTCGTCGAACCCAACCGTCACTTCCTGTACCTGACCGCGTTCGTGGGCGCTCGAAATGAAGTGTTCGCGGCGGTCTTCCACCCATTTGACCTCGTTCGAGATGCCGGCTTTGCCCAGTTGGCGGGCAGCCCAGGTCACCATGACTTCCTCGGGCCAGGGGTGCATGATCTTGACGCCGAACCCGCCGCCGACGTCGGGAGCGATGCAGTGCACCTTGTTCATTGCCATGCCGAGTCGTGCTGCGACGGCTGCTCGAACGGAAGTCGAGGTCTGCGTCGACGACCAGAACGTCAGTGTTTCCTCGTCGCTGTCCCAGCGTGCGTAGACACCCTTACCTTCCATAGGCATCGATGCGGACCGCTCCACCTCGAGATTCAAGGTGATCCGATGCGGTGCCCGTGCCAACTCTGCATCGATGTCACCGAAGCCGTGGTGCAGGTGTGCAGCGACGTTGTCCAGCACATCGTGGTGAACCTGGCGATCGGCGCGGCGAGCTGTATCGATGCCCACCACCGGATCGAGGATCTCGTACGTGACGTCGATCTTCGCGCACGCATCCTCGGCGACATACCGATTGCGTGCCACCACCATGACGATGGCCTCGCCGACATGATTGACCTCGTCTTTGGCCAACGGAAAGCCGTTGCGGGGAGCGATGATTGCGGGGTGCGGAATCAGAAGCGGGAGCCCTTCGGCCATCGCTTCGGAATCCTCGGCCAAATCCTCGTACGTGTAGACGGCATGGACACCCGGCATTTCCAGTGCGGCGTCCACTTCGATGTCGGTGATCCGCGCATGGGCGTGCGGTGAGCGAACGAACGCGGCGATCAACGCCCCGTGCCCAAGATCGTCGAGATATTTGCCTTTTCCGCTGAGCAACCGAGTATCCTCGGAACGGGCCAATGGCTGGCCGAACAGGGGCTCTGTGCGGGTGGTTGTCTCCGCCGCCGTCTCGGCAGCTGTGGTGCGTGCCCCGCTCATGCTCGGCCTGCCCGTCCGCCTACAGGGCTGGTCTTGCCTCGCACCTTGCGGTCGAGTGCTGCGCGGCTCGACTCGTCGTCTTTACCGAGAGGGAACTCGCCCGCCCGCTCGCGTTTGATCTCGGCAGCCCGCAAGACCGAGGCCTTGATGTTCTGATATCCGGTACACCGACAAATGTTGCCTGCAATCGCCTCGGTCGCTTCTTCCTGCGTCGGAGCGTCGTTCTCCTCGAGAAACGCCGCGATGGTGGTGACGAAGCCCGGGGTGCAGAATCCGCACTGGAGTCCGTGGCAATCCATGAACGCTTGCTGCACAGGATGCAAGGTGCCGTCCGGCTCGACGAGGCCCTCCACGGTGGTGACGGACTGTCCTTCGAGGCTGGCGGCGAGCATCAAGCAGGCACGAACGGGCTTGCCGTCCAACAAGATCGTGCATGCGCCACAGACTCCGTGTTCGCATCCCACGTGTGTTCCGGTCTGCCGAAGATTGTGGCGGATGGCGTCCGAAGCGATAGTTCGTGCGGGAACGATGATCGTCTGCTTCGTGCCGTTGAGCGTGAACGACACGACCACGTGTTGTTCGCCGGTCTCGGCCATCAAATCGGAAAGCTGTGTTTCGACGTCTCGGTTTGTCATCGTTATTTCTCTCCGGCGTCGACACGTAGCGTCGACGGCCTGGTTGCCAAAGAAAGTGCTCCATCACGCGCGGCCGCCATGACCACCCTCGCAGTCAATGCCGCGACGAGCTGGGAGCGATACCGCGCAGTGGCATGAATATCGGCCTCGGTTTCGACGCGCTTGCGCGCGGCCTCCGACAGCACGTTCCACAAAGGATCCCGGTCGTCGGACACCGAGGCGCCGCCGATGACGTCCGTATAGTCGATCACTTCGCCGAATTCACCGGCAGAGACATAGGTGACGCGAGCGTTCGTCACCACGCCGTCTGCCACCTCGACGCGTGCTGCAACACCGACGAGCGCGTAATCGCCATGCCGGCGGGCGATTTCGTCGATCGCCGTTCCAACGCCCCTTCGGGCCGCCGGCACGGTTGCACTGATCGCTATCTCGTCTGGTTCGAGTGAAGACTCCAGCGGCCCCAGGAACAGATCACGAGCGGCGATATCGCGACGGCCCCGCACCGACTGCACGGTCACCGAACCGTCGAGCAGGACCAGTACTGCAGGAACTTCCGCCGACGGGTCGGCGTGGACGATCGATCCCACGGTGGTTCCGCGATTTCTGATCGTCGCGTGAGCGACCAACTGCAGCGTGCGGCCGAGCAGTGGTTGCACGTCGTTGGCTCCGGGGTTCGAAGCCAACGACGCATGCGTTGCCAGCGCCTGAAAGGTCACACCTGATTCTGCGGATGCGGTGATGGAGTCGAGCCGATCGATCCCGGTGATGTCGACGAGAGTTCCAGGCGCAGCCAAACGCATCGACAGCATCGGAATGAGCGATTGCCCACCTGCGAGGACCTTGCCATCGACCCCCGCAAGGACCTCGCACGCTTCCTCGATCGACCGAGGCCGATGATATTTCAGTGGCGAAGGTTTCATAGTCCGATCCTGCCTGCCTGTGCTGATAAGTGTCTCGTCTAAAAGTGACAAAGGCCACTGCGTGAAGTTGCAATCTCTAGCTATCGCACCGGATCGAGGGTGTCGACCTCTCCGTTGTCGTCGACATCTCTAGTGTGTCGTGGTCCCATGGTGTCCCCGAGCTTGCGCTGGTCAGGGCCGGTGCCGTCGGGGCCCGAGGCATATCCGGGCCTCATGTGCTGGGGAGCGATGCGTGCACACAGGTGGTAGAGGGCGATCACGACGATCGTGCCCAGCGAGATCCCGGTCAGGGAGAACGAGTCGGTGAAGACCAGGGCGGTATCGCCGATGGCAAGAATCAGGCCGGCTGCGACGGGCATCATGTTCAATGGATTGCCGAAGTCGACACCGTTCTCCTTCCAGATCTTGGCGCCGAGCAGGCCGATCATCCCGTAGAGAACCACGGTGATTCCGCCCAACACACCACCCGGTGTTGCTGAAATGATGGCACCGAACTTCGGCGAGAATCCCAGGATCATCGCAATGATGCCGGCCGCGGTGTAAGCAGCTGTCGAATACACCTTGGTTGCCGCCATGACACCGATGTTTTCGGCGTAGGTGGTCGTGGGCGAGCCTCCGACCGCGCTGGCCATGACGGTGGCGATACCGTCGGCGGCCAGTGCGCGGCCCATCAGTGGGTCGAGGTCGTCGCCGGTCATTTCGGCGACGGCTTTGACGTGCCCGGCGTTTTCCGCGATGAGTGCGATGACGCCCGGGAGCACGAGGATGATGAACGCCAGAGAGAACGAGGGTGCGTGGATACCGACAATGCCGTTGGCCTCATCGGAGAACGGCGGTAGGCCGAACCACTGTGAGGACTCGACGCCTGCCCAGCTGACACGGAAGTGTTCGGTCACCGCGTCGGCCGTGGCGTCGTACGAGGTGATCGGTCCCAGTGCGAGGTCGAGAATCCAGGACAGTGCGTATCCGAATATCAGCGACAGCAGAATCGCGATGCGTCCGAGGAACCCCCGGAGTGCAACGCTCATGACGATCAGGACGAACATCACGATCAGTGCGACCCACTGGTCCTGTGGCCAGTAGAGACTCGCTACCACCGGTGCGAGGTTGAATCCGATCAACATCACTACCGCGCCTGTGACGACCGGGGGCAGGATCTTGACCACCACTCCGCCGCCCATGAAGTGAATGGCGACACCGATGACCGCCAACACCAACCCGGACACCAGGATGGCGCCGGTGACTTCCGCCGACGTTCCGCCCTGCGCTCGAATCGCGGCGACACCGCCGACGAAGACCGCCGAGGTTCCCAGGTAGCTGGGGATCCTTCCCTTGACGACCAGCAGGAAGAAGATCGTGCAGAACCCCGACATGAGAATGGCGAGTTGGGGATTGAGGCCCATGATGATCGGGAAGACGAAAGTTGCCCCGAACATGGAGACGACGTGTTGTCCTCCGAGGCTGACAGTGCGCCCCCAGTTCAACCGCTCGTTCGGTGCGACGACTTCGCCCGGAAGGATATTCTTTCCGTCCCCGTGAATCTTCCAGATCGGCATTGTGAAGCCTTTCTATCTCGTTGTAGACGCAGCAGTTTCACGAATTGATGTGCATTTCTATATCGCTATAGAAAGAGAACGGTATTGCGGTCTTTTCGAACGACCATGAGCGTAATCTGCCAATATTTCGATTGGATGACCGTCACATGTAGTGATCGATACCGCGCATGGCCATTATTTTGAGAGCCAAAGACAGGTCCAAACGTAAATCAGGGCGTTCGGTGAAAGGGCCGAGTATTTTCTCCAACTTGACGACGCGATATCTAAGAGTGTTGTAGTGGAAGTGTAGATTTCGGGCAGTTTCGGCAATATTGATATTGGTGGCGAGCAACATTTCGAGTGTCTTTCGCATATCTCGAGCTTCCACTGTCTGCTCAGTCAGTTCGTGCAGAGTTTCTTTGGTGAACGACGTGAGTTCATCGTCGTTCTCGACCAAGCTGAGTAGACGAAATACGCCCAGATCGTCGAATGTGGTGACAGCCCAGGTCCCGTATATCTGGCGGCCTACTTTCAGTGCGGTTCGGGCTTGACCGTAAATCCCCGGAATGTCCTCCACTGAAGTGCAGGGGCGTGAGATACCGACGGCGAATGGCTGTCGGCCGCCTCCGCCGTCGCCGCGCACACTGTCGATGATGTCGCGGATCGCGTTCACCGTGTTCGGCCCGGCCCCCATCATGATGACGGTTTCGGTACCGAGGGCTGCAATGGCAGCGTGCGGGTCCCGCTGCGCCAGCGCACCCGAGAACGCCATCATCTGCCGGTCGACGAGCGGCATGCGGTCGGGTGCTTGCCGCGTGGCATCGACTCCAGGGGTGGGTTCGATGACGACCACGACGACCGGTCTGCCGATGTTCCAGCCGAAGCGTTGCGCGTGCGCCACCGCGTGTGGATGTTCCCCACCCCTGCCCAGCAGGAGGTCACGTAAGAAATTGGCGCGGTGCTTTTCTTCTATCTTCGACAGCGCAAGGTCGCGGGTCACGGCGAGCGCGAACACTGCGGCCGCCGCATCCACCACGTGCAGATCCTGCGTCGAGAGCGTTCGATGTCGACTGAAGGCGGCGACCCGTCCGTGGTCGATGCTGTTCGCCGAGATCGCGCACACCGCGATCGCACCCTCGTCCGTGGTGCGCAACCCCAGGCCGCCGTCGGTCGAATCTGTCTTCAACCTTCCGGTGGCATCGAGCGCCGAGCTGCGGCAGAGCGCCCGAACTTCCTCCTCGTCGGCGCCGGCCGTCGCCAATCTTCTTCCGTCCGATGTGGTCATCAAGACCGCGACATCGAGCTCCGCGGCCGCCGCCGACGCCAGCTCGGCCACGCCGCCTCCGGCAACCATCCTCGCCACCAACAGTTTTCGCAACCGCTCCGACCGGTACATCGCTCGCACCTGCTGCTTCGCCCGATCGCGCACGCCTCGCGCCAGTACGTGATCGAGTGCGAACGATTCCGACACTGCGATCAACGGCAATTCCAGTTCATCGGCAACGGCGCGGGTGTCGTCGTCGATCGTGGTGATGTCTTCGTCGAAGTGAATGACGATGCCGGCGACCCCGGCAGAATGTGCGGCCGACACGAACGAAGAAAGCGGCTCGGTGGACTGAGCGAGCGCGAATCCCGTTGTGAGAACCAGGTCTTGCGCACCGATCCAGAACCGGATGCTTTCGGGGTTCTCGATGAGGGTGAGGCGATCGACGATCCGGCCGAGGCCCTCGCGCCCGGCGAGGACCACACCTTCGGACAGAAAGTCCGTGTCGAGAATGCTCTCCACCGTCGTACTCTCGGCTCCGCCGTCGGTCACCCGGGCAGCGATAGCGGTAGAGCGGGTCAGCAACGTGCGCTCGATCCGAGGTCTGCACGCTCGTCCACCGATGCCGACAGTGAGTTGCGTTCGCGATGAATCGGTCCGTGAAGCGTACGCAGTTCGAGGCCGGTGGCGTTGCGAGAGGTCTTGAGGACCTCCGCCATGATCGACACTGCGGTTTCGGCAGGGTTGCGGGCACCGAGATCGAGTCCGATGGGCGAGTGCAGCCGATTCAACTCGGCCTCGGTCACTCCCCGGCCACGGAGAAGGTCGACGCGGCGGTCGTGTGTGGCACGGCTTCCGAGTGCGCCGATGTAGACCGCAGTGGTTCGCAGCGCATGTTCGAGCAGCGGGATGTCGAACTTTTCGTCGTGGGTCAACACGGTGATCACGGTGCGCTCGTCCACGGGAGCGGTTTCGAGGAACGTGTGCGGCCACGCGACCACGACTTCGTCGGCATCCGGGAACCTCGTGCGCGTCGCGAACACTGCGCGGGCGTCGATGACCGTGACGTAGAAGCCGGCGAACTTCCCGAGTCGACACATCGCCGCGGCGAAGTCGATCGCTCCGAAGATGTACATCCGTGGGGGTGGTCCGAAGAGCTCGACCATTACCTCGAGCGGGCGATCCTGTTCGCTCTCGCCATGAGTGAGGACTGCGAGCCCGGACTCGCCTGTCTGCACGAGGTCACGGACTTTGTGCATGAACGACTCGTCACCGTCGAGAGCCTCGGCGAGGCCCGGTCCGGCACATTCGTCCCAGGTGCGGTCCTCGCTGACCACGGCATGCCGAGTCGGCTCACCGACATGAAGGTCGGTGAGCACCGCCACGGACGTACCCTCGGCGATCAATCGCGCCACTTCGGCGAACTCGGCACACGCGTGTCCGCCGATCAGCCGGAGAAATACTTCGATGGTGCCGCCACAGGTCAGGCCGACGCCGATCGCGTCGTCGTCGGCGACGTAGTAGGTCTCGGTTCTGGCGAGTCCATCGGCCAGCACTTCCTGGGCGAGTTCGTACAACGCGCCTTCGATGCAGCCGCCGGACACACTGCCGACGACGTCGCCGGACTTCGAGACGGCCATCGCAGCGCCCGCTGGTCTGGGGGAGGACTGCCAGGTGCGCACAACCGTCGCGAGAGCGAACGGCTCGTGGCGTTCGAGCCAAGGGGCCAGATCGTCGAGGAGATCCCGCATGTTGTCGCTCTCCTTTCGGGAGTGAAGTGATGGTGATCACGTTATCGTCCGGGCGTCCGGTTACCAGCGACAGAGTTCGCCCAAATAGTGTCGAAGTGATTGTCGGAACTCGCCATCGCGGCAGGATCCGCCCGGTGCCGAGGGTGGTGTTAGTGCGGAGGCTTACGCATGCACAGCGCGGCCGCAGCGAGAGCGTTGTGTTCCTGCCATGGCCGGGCCACGATCTGCACACCGATGGGAAGCCCGCATGCAGAGGTCGCAACTGGAACGACCACCGACGGCACGCCCAGAATGCTGATCGCGCGACTGCTGGCCAGTGCTTCGGACCACGACAGCACAGTGCCGTCGACGTCGAACCGCGTCTCACCGATGGGCGGTGCCACGATCGAGGCGACGGGAAGAATCAGTACATCGCCCATCGTGGACAGAAGTTCGTGCCGCAGGACACTGCGCTCCGCCCACAGCGACTCGGCGTCGGTGCGGGGGGTGGGCCGGACAGCTGCAAGAATTTCTCGAATGTTCTCGCCGAATCCAGTGGCAGGCCCGTACTGCAGGATGTCGGTTTGGGTTTCGGCGGCGCGCATTCGTGTGAACAGATCGTTCGCCTTCCGCAATGCCGTGCCCGAGTAGGGCTGCATCGAGTTCACCGACGGTGCCAACCGCTCCGCCGATTCCGTCACCGCAGCAACAATCTCCGCCGATACCGGGACGGTGCCTTCGCCTGCGGCCCAACGCACGTCGAGCTCGTCGAGACGCACGCCCGCCGGATCCACCCATCGATATTCGGGCGAGGACGTCACGCGCAGCATCAAAGCCAGATCGTCCAGATTTCTCGCCATCGGCCCGATCGTTTGCACGCTGCCGTGCATGGTGGCTGCGTTCGTCAGCACTCGCTCATCGAACATGACACCGGGATACTGGCCGTCGGGGGAGATGCGGCCACCCGTCGGCCGTACCGAACACAGGCCCGTGCAGTGCGCGGGCCATCGGACCGAGCCGCCGAAATCGGTGCCGAGCCCGACAACGCTCATGCCCGAGGCGATCGCCGACGCTTCACCACCACTGGACCCGCCGGGGGAGCGGTCGATTCCGTCTGGCGACAACGGATTCAAGGTGTATCCGAAGAGGTCGTTGTGGGTGAGTCCGCTGGCACCGAACTCCGGAGTGTTGGTCTTCCCGATCAGTATCGCGCCTTCGGCTCGCATCCGGGCGACTGCCGGTGCGTCGACGCGAGGTACGTTGTCCGCCAATACCGTCGAGCCTGCTGTTGTTCTGACTCCGGCCGTGGCGATCAAATCCTTGACGGTGAACGGGACTCCGGCCAGAGCTCCGACGGATTCACCGCGTGCCAGGCGCACATCGATCTCGTCCGCAGCCTCTCTCGCGGACTCGGCGGCTACCGTGACGATCGCGTTGAGTCGTGGGTTCGCTCGATCGATGTGAGCTAGGTGCTGCTCGATCACTTGGCGGGCGGACATCGAGCGAGAAGACACGGCCTCGGCGACCGAGTGGGCATCGGCACCGATCGAATTACCTTGTAACACAGGACAAACTCCTCAGTTGCTCGGTGGACTCGACAAACATCACCGCGTCACAAGCCCTTCATCTCCACTACCCGCAGCGCCAAGGCGACATCCAAACGCAGGATCGGGTCCGTCGTGAAATGACCGAGGATGCTTTCCAATTTTCCGATTCGGTAGCGCAGCGTGTTGTAGTGGAAATGCAGGACCCGCGCTGTTTCGGCGACGTTGCAATTCGTATCCAGCAACGCCTGCAGGGTCTGCCGCAGATCGACTGCGTCGGCATCCTCTCCCGCCAGTGAACCGAGCACCTCCGTCGCGAAGGCCTGCAGCTCGTCGCCGTCATCGACCAGGGACAGCAGCCGGTGCACCCCGAGGCTGTCGAAATGTGCCACCGAACCCGCACCGTTCATGCGGCGGCCGACCATGACAGCTTTGCGCGCTTGATCGTAGGCACGCGGAATGTCGGCCACGGAGTCGATGACGCGACTGACTCCGGTTCCGAACGAATTTCTGCCGCCACCACTGTCGCCCGCGACGGATGCGATCAGGTCCTCGACGACTGTGCGCGCATCCCCTTGCCCTGCCGGCATCAGCGTCACCACTTCGTGGCTGAATCCGACGACCGGAGCGAACCGGTCGCGGCGGCGCACGACCTGTTGCCACGCAGCGGTGAGCCGCTCGTGTGGCATCCGCCCGACGACGGGTGGTTGAACCGATTGTCCTGCACTCGCTTCGGCTACCTGGTCGAGCTGCGCCACGATGACGACCATGCTTCGGTTCACATCCCAATCGAGCTGGGAGCAGTACTCGATGATCTGATCGGTGGGCTCGGCTGCACCGTTGAGGACATCGCGCAGGAAGTCACCGCGAAACTTCGATTCCACCGCGGACACCGCGAGCTTCTTCGTCACTGCCAACGCAACGACGGTCGCAGCACGCTCGAGCGCCTGTATCGTCACCGGTCCGAGACCACCTGCCCGTGCAACGGCAACGATGAGGCCGTGGTCGGTGCCGCCGGCATTGATCGGTGCCACCGCGATCTGACCGGACGCCATTCCGGGTGCCGGTTGAAGACCCTCGTGGAGACGTTCGGTATGTAAGCGGCCCGAGGGATCGAACAACGGCAACTTCTCGAGGGCTTCGAGATCTGCGCTCGCTCCCGCTGTCGCCTGCACTCGTCCGTCGGGGGAGCAGATGACGACAGCAGCCTCGAACAGCGTCGCCACTTCGTCGGCGATCTGGGGAAGATCACCACCTTCGAGGACGATCGTGGTCAATGCGCGGTGCATGCGGTCGGCGACGTCGAGTGCCCATGCCTGGCTGTCGACCAGGTGGGTGTAGACCTCGGACATCACCTCGTCGAAGCCGATGTCTCGGGGGATGAGGAACAGCGGAAAGTCGAGTCGATCGGCCGCGTCGATCATCGCTGCGGGGACGTCGCCGAAGTATCTGCCCTCCTTGACACCGAGCGCCGCGGCGCCGCGTTCGGCGAGACCTTCGACGAGTTCGACCAGCGAATGAGCGTCGAACGGGCGACCGGAGTCCGCGTGTCGCAGGGGAAAGCCGGTGGTGACCAACAGTTCGTTCGGCTTGACCCACGGCAGGATGTCCGGCACCTCGATGACGTTGACCCGTCGAACGACCTTCTCGAGACCGCCCTTGCCCGCGATCAACTGCGAGCCGGTCAGGCTGGGAAGCGCAAGAAGTTCTTCCACCGTCAACGCGTAGCTTGCCGGAGTCGACAAAGCCCGTGTCCGCGGAGTGAGATCGCCGACAGTTTCTTTCATTGTTCGACTTTACCTGTCCGCCGTTAGGCCAGCAGTGGGGGTCAGTTCGCCCGAAGCGCGGGAGGAAGGACGCTCCGGACCCACTGAGTTGCCTGTTCGTAGGCATAGGCGAGCTGCAAGACCGCCCGGTCAGCGCCATGGCGTCCGATGATCTGGACTCCCATCGGAAGGCCACGCGGATCGAACCCGACCGGCATCGCGGCGACGGGAACGCCGGTCATCGTCCACGGAACGACGGTCTCCATCCACCGGTGGTAGGTATCCATCGGGCGTCCGGCGATGCTCTCCGGCCAATGCGTGTCCTTGTCGAACGGAAATACCTGTGCGCTCGGCGCAAGAATGAAGTCGTACGTTTCGAACATTTTCGTCAACGACGTCTGCCAGCTGTTGCGAGCCGCCGCCGCCTTCGTGACGTCCAATGCAGAGAGGGTGACGGCGTTCTCCATTTCCCACAGCATCTCGGGCTTCATCAGGGCACGAGTCCGTGGGTCGTCGTACAGATCGACCATTCCGAGCTGCGCCCACCACCGCCACTTCAGAAACAACTCCCAGATGTCCTCCGGCTTGTAGTCCGGCAGGGCGCTCTCCACCGTGCAGCCGATCTGCCGGAACGGCTCGAACGAGGATTCGCAGATGTCGAGGACACCGGGCTCGGTCGCCAGGTAGCCGTTCCAGTCTCCGACCCATGCAATGCGCGCCCCACGGAAGTTGCGTTCGAGACTACGAGTGAAGATCTCGGGATCCTCGTCGATTCCCAACGGAGCGTTGGCATCCGGTCCCGCCATCGTGGAAAGGAGGTGTGCGACATCGGCGACGGATCGTCCCATCGGTCCCGAAACTGCACCCTGAGCGATGAAGCCGGACTCTGGAATTCGTCCCCAGGACGGACGGAAGCCGACGACATTGTTGAAGGCGGCGGGATTGCGCAAGGAACCCATGTAGTCGGTGCCATCGGCCACGGGCAGCATACGAAGCGCCAACGATGCGGCCGCTCCACCGCTACTGCCACCGGCAGTACGCGAGGTGTCGTACGGCGACACGGTCGTACCCCATACCGGGTTGTACGTTTGCGAGCCGAATCCGAACTCGGGTGTATTGGTCTTGCCGACGATGATTGCCCCCGCCGACTTGATCCGCTTGACGAACAGGTCGTCGTTGTCGGCAACTCGGTCCGCGAAAATGGGTGACCCGGAGGTGAACGGCAAACCCTCGACCGCCGAAAGGTCCTTGACCGCATGCGGAAACCCGTGCATCCACCCGAGGTAGTGCCCGTCCGCCAGTTGACGGTCACGCACCCTCGCCTCGTCGAGCAGCTCCTCGCGGTCCCGCAACGCGATGATCGCGTTGACAGTTCCGTTGTGCAATTCGATGTGGTCGAGGTAGGTGGTCATGGTTTCGACACACGACACCTCGCGGCGCTTGATCATGCCACTGAGCTCGAGCGCATCGCGCATGACGAGGTCGCTCGGGGCGTCACTCGGTCCCGCGGCCGTGGGGTCGGCGTACGCGACGGTGGCATCGCCCTCGTCGACGGGTTCGATGGCGTGTGCCATGCGCGTTCCTTTCAACTGGACGAAGACTGTGGTGCGGGGGCGATGCCGCGCCGAAGCCTGGATGTGCGGCTTCGGCGCGGCGCCGATCGAACGGGGTTTTGCTACTCGCCGAGGTCGACGATGGCGGCAACGGGGCCGCCGCCCTCTGGACCCTGGTGTGCGGCCGACACCGATACGAACACAGCCGGGTCACCTGTCACGGACGCGGCGACGCCGCCGACGCAGGCCTTGATCTGACGATGCCAATGCACGTCCGAGTCGTCGAGCATTGCGTTGCGACGGCCACGGACCGTTCCGTCCTGGCTCGCTTCGCATTTGAGGAAGACGTTGACCAGCTTGCCGTCCAAGTCGCTGGTGCGGGGACGCTCGGGAAGTTCGAGACCGGCGTCGCGGATCGCATCCCAGATGCCGTCCTGATCGAGTGCATCTTTCATGACGCTGTGACCGATGCGGTAGCGGCCACCGACGCCGCGCGCGTTGCCGACTACGACGATCTGAGCGCGGTCCAGCTCGACGCCCGAAGAGCAGGAGGCCACAGCGGAGTACAGCTCCCGGCTGTGCATGACGTCCTCGTCGGTGGGCATGTCGATCTCACCGAGGGCGACGGCGATCCCCAGTGCCGTGCCGCCGTTCGACAGGTCCATCGACTCGTGGGTCTGTTCGGTCCAGACGGTCTTGCCGCGGCTCTTGGCGTCACGGATGGTGTGAATCGTCAGCAGAGGTGTCTTCGTCTGGACGTAGTGCACGTCGGCGGGATCGGTGATGCCGGCGTTGGCCATTGCATCCTTCACTGCTGCAGCAACCTTGGTGATCATCGCGGTGCGACCGATATCCTCGGGCATCAACTGCTCACTCATGGCGACGCCGACCGTCAGGCGCGGCTCGTCGGTCTTGACGGCCTTCTCTGCCGGCACAGTCGCGAAGATGGTCGCGTGCGGGCTGATGACACCATCGGTTCCACCGGACCAGACGATCGGCACCTCGCCGACGTCATGAGCGCTGCGGGTTCCCCTGGCGGACAGAACCTCTCGGAAAGCGCGATCGGCGATGATGCGGGTGTAGTCGTTGACACCGCCGTTGCCCTCGGTCTTACCGATGACCGCGATGACACGGTCGGCGTCGAGCACTCCGTCGTCGATGAGCTTGGCCAGCTCGCTTGCATCGGACACGTTGTGCAGCGGGACCTTGCGAACCTCGATTGCTTCGGGCACTGAAATCTCCTCTATTGGGGAACTGTGGGTACTGCAGAGTCAGCCGGTGACCACACGGTGCGGCACCCTCACTCCTGTGACGCTACTTACAGGGCGGGGTAGCAGCACTGGCAAGGATTGCCCAAACCGGCGGGGTTTTTCGTTATTGCGGTACACCCAGGCGGCGGTAGCGGTCCAGGCGGGAGGCCACCAAGTCTTTAGGATCGGCGGCCAGTAATTGCGCAAGCTCGTGTTCGAGCACTTCGCCGAGTCGCGACAGGAACTCTGCGGGCTCATCGGCGGCGTCCGGTCGCTCGGCCACGATGCGGTCGACGACCCCGTTTCGTAACAGGTCGAGGCTGCGAACGCCCTGCGCATCGGCCATCTCGGCGGCGCGATCGGTGGTGTGGAACCTGATGGCGGATGCTCCTTCCGGCGGCAGAGGGGAGAGCCAGGCGTGTTGCGCGCAGAGCACTCGGTCGGCGGGAAGCAACGCGAGCGCGCCCCCACCTCCGCCTTGGCCGAGAAGCAGGCAGATCGTCGGTGCCGTCAGCGTGGTCAGTTCGACCAGACAGCGCGCGATTTCACCGGCAAGACCGCCCTCCTCGGCCTCCTTGCTCAACGCGGCACCTGCGGTGTCGATGACGGTGACCAGCGGTAACCGAAGTTCCTCCGCCAGGCGCATCCCGCGACGCGCTTCCCGTAGGCCGGCGGGGCCGAGCGGCAGATCTGCGAAAGTGCGGTCCTGGCCTAACAGCACACAGGCCGAGGCACCGAATTTTGCCAATGCCAGGAACAATCCTGGTTCCCACTCGCCTGCACCGGTGCCCTGCAACGGCGTGACGGTGTTCGCTGCCGCCTTCACCAATCGACGGACGCCTGGCCTGTCCGAACGTCGCGACCGACCGATCGACTCCCACGCTGGAACATCGTCCAAGCTTTCGAGCGGCACATTCGGTACCGGCGGTGGCGGCTCATGGGGAGCGCACAGGACAGCGAGGGCGGCGATGGCGACGCCGCGTAATTCCGCCGGGGGCACCACTGCGTCGACGAGACCATGCGCGGCAAGGTTTTCCGCTGTCTGCACACCTGCCGGGAAGTCCTCGCCGTACAACGCCTTGTAGACGCGCGGGCCGAGGAAGCCGACCAGTGCACCCGGCTCGGCGGCAGTCACGTGCCCCAGCGAACCCCACGAGGCGAACGCTCCACCCGTCGTCGGATGGCGAAGGTAGACGGCATAGGCCAGGCCCGCGGACTTGTGCGCTGCGACTGCGGCCGAAATCTTGACCATCTGCATGAAGGCGACTGCGCCCTCCTGCATCCGAGTGCCACCGGAGGTAGGTACTGCAAGCAACGGCAAACTCTCCGCGGTGGCACGCTCGATCGCCAGCACCAATCGTTCCGCGGCCGCGACCCCAATCGAGCCGGCCAGAAACTTGAACTCGCACATGACGATTGCGACTCGACGGCCATCGAGCAACGCCTCACCGGTGAGGACGGCCTCGTCCAACCCGGTACTCGTCCGGGCTGCATCGAGTTCGTCGAGATAGCTCTGCTCCGGTGGTCCGTGCACCCCTATCGGGGCCAGAGGCTCGCTGTCCCATCGGACGAAGCTTTCGGCGTCGACGACCAGTTCGACGAGTTCGAGTGCCCCAAGCCTGGGAGGTGCACCCGCGCGAGTCATCTGGCAGCCTCGAGCCATGCGCGGATGGAGTCACCGTGTTGATCGAGGGTGGGCGGCGCGGCGTGAGTTGTCCGCATACCGGCACCGTCGCAATCTTCGTCGAACCGTAGTGGTGGCCCGGGCAGGCTGATCGTTCCCAGAGCAGAGTGGTCGACGTCGATCAACAGACCCTGGGAGCGGGTCTGATCCCAGGTGTAGACCTCGGCGAGATCGCGGACCTTTCCTGCCGGGATGCCCAGGTCGTCCAACACACCGAGGAGCTTGTCGCTCGGCCATTCACCGAACTTTTCCTCGACCGCGGCGATGACCGCATCTCGGTCGGCGACACGTTGTGGATTGGTAGCCCACTCCGGGCGGTCGAGTCCGAACTCGGGTGCGAAGCGGCGCCACAATCCTTCACTGCCCACGGCAATCTGGACCGGACCCTCGGCCGAGTGGAACAGCCCGTACGGGCAGATCGACGGATGATGGCCACCCGTCGGGCGGGGCACCTCACCGGCAACGGTGTAGCGCGTGCCCTGAAAAGCGTGGACTCCGACGATGGCGGCCAACAAGCTGGTGCGCACCACTCGACCGCGGCCCGTGGTGTTGCGCTCATGCAGTGCGGCGACTACGCCGTAGGCGCCGTTCATCCCCGCCAGGAGGTCTCCGATCGGGACGCCCACCCGTGTCGGTTCTTCCTGCGACGGCCCGGTCAACGACATAAGGCCGGCTTCGCCTTGTGCGATCTGGTCGTAGCCAGGGCGAGCGCCTTCGGGTCCGTCATGACCGAATCCGGTGATCGACAGGACCACCAGACGCGGATTGAGCTCATGTAGCTTCTCCATGCTGAAGCCGAGGCGATCCAAGACCCCTGGACGGAAGTTCTCGACAAGCACGTCCGCACGCCCGATCAACTCGGTCAGCGTGTTGCGGCCGTCGTCGCCCTTGAGGTCGAGGGCAATGGACTCCTTGTTGCGGTTGCACGACAAGAAGTACGTCGAGTGCCGTTCGCCGTCTTCGTCCGGAACGAACGGCGGACCCCAGCTTCGAGTGTCGTCACCTCCGATGGGGGACTCGACCTTGATCACACGCGCACCGAGATCGCCCAGCATCATCGCTGCATGCGGTCCGGCCAGCGCACGGGAAAGATCTACGACGAGACAATCGCTCAAGGGCCCGACGGTGTTCTCGGGTCCAACGGAATCAGGAGGTGTCATAGGTCACGAGTCAACGTGCACGCCGTGAGGAAGTCCCTGTCAAATGTTGCCGACGCTGACCGGGCGGCTCGGCACATTTTCGCCTGCAGACCAGCGGCAGGTACCCCTTAGTCTTCGGCCATGGACATGCATGTGGTCGACCATCCGCTCGCGGCAACACTTCTGACGACGATGCGTGACGCGCGCAGTGACAACGCGACCTGTACCCCGGTGTTCGTTCTCGATCCGATGGTGGCTACCGGTGGTTCGATGTTGCGCACGATCGAACTGTTGGTTGCGCGCGGAGCCACCGACGTGGCCGTCGTGTGCGTAGTGATCACTCCGGAAGGCGTTGCAGCATTGGAGAGTTCGACATTTCCGGTAAGGCTGGTGACGGCGAGCATCGACGAAGGGCTCGACGAGGATGCCATCGTCGTACCCGGACTCGGCGACGCGGGAGACCGTCAGTTCGGCCCGCGCTGAGATTGTGGGTGCATAGGTGAGCCGGTGAGGTCGGCTGTGGCGCCCGACCTCACCGGCGAGAAACTGCTACTGCTTACGCAGTGCGCTGAATTCCCATGCTGTCCGGACCGAAGACCTCGAAGTGAATGTTCTCGGTCGCCACGTTCTTGTCCATCAATGCGTTGCGAATTTCGAGCATGAAGGGCAGCGGTCCGCAGACGTACGCGTGCGCCTCGGGTGCGATCTCGATGTTGTTCAGCTGCGCGCGGCCCTTGCTGATCGAATCGTCCGAAGGACGCGCGCCGAGGTTCTCGTACCAGCGGTGCAGGGTCGCCGAGGGGATTCGATCGACGAGGTGACCCAATTCGGCGCGGTGAGCATGATCGCTCTGGGTGCGGTCGGCATGCAGCACCGAGATGGAGCGTGTGTCATTGCTTTCGGCCAAGTAGTTCAGCATGCCGATCATGGGAGTGCAGCCGATTCCCGCCGAGACGAGCAGCAGCGGTGCATCGTCGTCAGTGAGCATCAAGTCACCGAACGGTGTGGTCACATCGAGAATGTCACCCTCGAAGACGTTGTTGAACAGGTAGTTCGACACCTCACCGGCAGCTACTTCCGACCCGTCTGCGGACACCTTCGAAGGGATGCGCTTGACGGTGATCCGCCAGTCAGCGTCCATTGGAGCCGAGGACAGGCTGTACTGGCGAATCTGGCGCGCCCCGTCTTCGAGGTGAACCGCGACGGAAAGGTACTGGCCCGGAATGAAACTCGGTAGCGGCTCGCCATCGAGGGAGGCGAGCACGAAGGAAACGGTATCTGCCGATTCGAAACGTCGATCGAGCACGCGGACCTGTCGCCACACATCACCGATCTCGACGCCGGCGCTCTTGTACAGGCCGGCCTCCATCGAGATCAGCATGTCGGCCATCATCCAGTAGACCTCGGTCCATGCGGCCGCAACTTCTGGTGTGACAGCACTTCCCAGTTCGGTGGCGATCGCGCCGAACAAGTAGTCGTAAACAACCTGGTACTGCGCAGGTTCGATGCCCAGAGAAGCGTGCTTGTGGGCGATGCGGGTAAGGATCATGTCCACCCGGTCCTGGTCCTCTTCCAGCTGCAGGGACGCGAAGGCAGCGATGGCACCGGCCAACGCTTTCTGCTGCTCGCCCTGCTTCTGGTTGCCGCGGTTGAAGAGATTGCGTTCCAAGTCTGGGTGATCGATGAACATGGTGCGGTAGAACGTCGTCGTGATGTCACCGATGGCAGCACCGACTACAGGGAGCGTGGCCCGGATGACCTCTTTGGACTCTGTGGAAAGCATGTCTATTCCCCGATCATTGTTTTCACTGTTGGCAACCTGCTGGGCATCGCAGGAAGTGTGAGCAGGACCCCGCGCGTCGGTTGGTTGATGACATCTTCGATCAGGAGCTCGTCCAAAGAGGCGAAGAACGCCTCTCGTGCGCGCCGCAGTGCCGGCCGCAAAAGGCAGCCGGCTCGTAGCGGGCACGGGTTCGATCCATCACACTCGATGACCTCCGACTCGCCTTCCAGACGACGTGCGAGCCAGCCGATCGACGCAGTTCTACCGAGCTCGGTGATAGCCAAACCGCCACCGCGACCGCGACGAGCATCGACAATTCCGAGCTCCGACAGACGAGCGATCACCTTGGCAGCATGGGTGTACGAGATTGCCAATTGCTCGGCAATGTCCTTGCTGCCTGGGCGATCTCCAGGCTGTTCGACGGCCAGGCGCATGACGATTCTCAGGCCGAGATCGGTGAACCGGGTCAACTGCATGTCACGACAATATTTCAATATGCATTTCAGATACCAATTATGTGAGCCACGAGACAGCAACTGCCCGTCAGGACGTTGGAAGGCAACCGGGCTCACCACGAGGTAGGTCCAGTTGTTACCGTCATGTTTCGTATTTCTCACTCAGGAGGCAAGTGCGTGTCCACGCGTGACCAGATCGAAACGATTTACGAGCAAGTCCTGACGCGCAACGCCGGCGAGCCCGAGTTTCATCAGGCGGCCGCCGAGGTGTTCGACTCGCTCAAGGTTGTCATCGATCGACGCCCGGAATACGCCGAAGCCGGACTCATCGAGCGCCTGTGTGAGCCGGAACGGCAGATCATCTTCAGGGTGCCCTGGGTGGACGACTCCGGATCGGTACAGGTCAACCGCGGATTCAGGGTGCAGTACAACAGCGCGCTCGGACCCTACAAGGGCGGTTTGCGCTTCCACTCCACCGTCAACCTGGGGATCGTCAAGTTCCTGGGCTTCGAACAGATCTTCAAGAACGCCCTCACCGGCCTTCCTATCGGTGGCGGCAAAGGCGGTTCGGACTTCGACCCCAAGGGTCGATCCGAAGCCGAGGTGATGCGGTTCTGCCAGTCGTTCATGACCGAGTTGCATCGCCACATCGGCGAGTACACCGATGTTCCTGCCGGGGACATCGGCGTCGGAGGCCGAGAGATCGGTTACCTGTTCGGCCAGTACAAGCGTCTGACCAACTCGTACGAATCAGCGGTGCTCACCGGCAAGGGAACCTCCTGGGGCGGTTCGCAGGTTCGGCGTGAAGCTACCGGTTACGGCGTCGCATACTTCGTCGCCGACATGCTCGAAGCGCTCGGTACCTCCCTCGACGGCAAAACCGTGGTCGTGTCAGGTTCCGGGAACGTCGCGGTCTATGCAATCGAGAAGGTTCACCAGCTCGGCGGCAAAGTCGTCGCGTGTTCGGACTCCTCCGGCTACATCTTCGATCCCAACGGCATCGACCTCGATCTTCTGAAGGAGATCAAAGAGGTACGACGCGAACGTATCGGCACCTACTGCGACACCGTCGCGGGAGCGACGTTCACCGAGGCAGGGTCGATCTGGGACGTGCCCTGCGACGTCGCCATGCCGTCGGCAACTCAGAACGAACTCGACGGGGACGCAGCGAATACCCTCGTCGCGAACGGTGTCAAGGTCGTGGCCGAAGGCGCAAACATGCCCACCACCCCCGCAGCGGCTCAGGTGTTCCGCGACGCATCCGTCGCCTTCGCGCCGGGCAAGGCCGCCAATGCGGGCGGTGTCGCCACCTCCGCTCTCGAAATGCAACAGAACGCATCCCGCGACTCCTGGAGCTTCGAGTACACCGACGAGCGACTCGCGGCGATCATGCGCGGTATCCACCACCGGACGATCGAAACCGCGGAGGAGTACGGCAAGCCCGGCGACTACGTCCACGGTGCGAATATCGCAGGCTTCATCAAGGTCGCCGACGCGATGATCGCGCTCGGAATAGTCTGATCCGTTTCGAGGGTCGTAGAGCGATCTGCCGTCGATGACGAAAGATCGCTCTACGACAGCTCTATCGCAGCTCTACGACGTCGAGCTTTCCGTCGGCGTGGGTGCTGCGCAGCCGCTTCTTGTCGTACTTCCCGACGCTCGTCTTGGGTACTTCCTCGATGAATGTCCAGCGTTCAGGAAGCTGCCAGTGGGCGACCCGGCCGGCAAGGAACTCCCGTAGTTCCTCGGCCGAAACCTTTTCGCCGTCGCGCACGACGACAGCGACCAGTGGACGCTCGTCCCATTTCTGATCGGGAACTCCGATGACTGCTGCCTCGCGCACAGCGGGATGTTCCATCACCTGGTTCTCCAACTCGACCGAGGAGATCCATTCGCCACCGGACTTGATTATGTCCTTCGACCGGTCCGTAAGCCGCAGGAATCCGCCCGAAGAGATGGTGCCGACGTCGCCGGTCCTGAGCCAGCCGTCGTCGAACTTGTCGGCGGCATCGCCGCGGTAGTAACTGGCCGTGATCCATGGACCGCGAACCTCGAGTTCGCCGACCTGCTTGCCGTCCCACGGCAGTTCCTTACCGGCGTCGTCGACGAGTCGAGCGCGGACGGCGGCCACGAATCGACCTTGTGTGCAACGAAGATCGAACTCCTCTTCGGGTGAGAGTCCGGCGTCGGGCCGTCCGGAGGTGCCTAGCGGAGAGGTTTCGGTCATGCCCCAAGCCTGGGTGATGTGAACGCCGTACTCGTCGTGGAACGCGCGCATCAGGCTCGGCGGGCAGGCGCTCCCACCGACCACCACGTCGCGCAGGCTCGACAGATCGGCGGGGTGCTCGGTCAGGTAGGAGTGCAGTGCCTGCCAGATCGTCGGAACGGCGGCTGCGGCAGTGGGGCGCAGAGTGGAAATCATCTCGGCCAGAGGTGCGGGCTGTAGATACTTGTCCGGCATGATCAGTGAGGCGCCCACCATCAGTGCCGCGTAGGGGAGTCCCCAGGACATGGCGTGGAACATCGGGACGATCGCAAGTACCTTGTCGGACTGTGCAATTGCCATGGCGTCGGTCATACATGCCTGCATCGAATGCAGCCAAATCGAGCGATGCGAGTACACGACACCCTTGGGGTCTCCGGTGGTTCCAGAGGTGTAACACATTGCCGCAGCGGATCGTTCGTCGAGTTCGGGCCAGTCGAATTCTTCGGGGTGGCCGGACAGGAAGTCCTCGTAACCGTGCACTGTCATGCTCGCCGGCGCCTGCACGGCCGACGGGTCGGCGCCGACGACGATCAGATGGCGCACGGTCGACATCGTGGGAAGCAACGGCGTGAGCAGTGGTAGCAGGCTCGCGTCGGCGATGATGACCTGATCTTCAGCGTGGTCGGCGATGTAGGTGAGCTGCTCCGGGAACAGTCTGATGTTGAGCGTGTGCAGCACCGCGCCCATGGCGGGCACCGCCATGTACGCCTCCATGTGCGCGGCGTTGTTCCACATGAATGTCGCTACGCGCTGGTCACCGTCGATGCCGATGGAGCGCAGTGCATGTGCGAGTTGTGCTGCGCGCCTGCCCAAGTCACCAAAAGTAACCGTCGTCGGGCCGTTGTCACCCCAGGTAGTGACCTCGGCGGCAGAGTGAATCGTGGTGCCGAATCGAACGAGTTGACCGATCGACAGCGGCGTGTCCTGCATGGTGCTCTTCACGAAATTCTTCACTCCTCGGATTCGAACGACGACACCGCGGTATGTGCCGTGCATCACAGTATGCACAGTACCTACTTCGCCGGACGAACCACCTACGAGTTCAGGATCTCGCCCCGCCCGAGCGCGATTCTCGCGTGGGCGCGTCGGGCGTCGTCCGCGTCGTGCGTGGCCATCACCACGATGGCTCCCCGTGCTGCCTCGTCGTCGATGACGCTGTCGATGATCTCGCGGGCCTCCGCGTCGAGGCCGGTGGTGGGTTCGTCCAGGAGGACGAGATCGCCGCGCTCGACGAGTGCCTGGGCGAGGAGAGCGCGCTGACGCTGGCCACCGGAAAGTGTCGACAGTCTGCGCGAATGCAGTTCGGTGAGCTGCAACCGTGCGATGGCAGCGTCGACGGATTTCCTGTCATCCGAACCGGCTCGGCCGAGAATGCCGCGCCGCGGCCAGGTGCCCATCTCGATCACCTCACGCACACTGACGGGCATGCGATCGTTGACATCACTGCGTTGCGGGACGTAGCTGACGCACCGTCGGCCGAGGTTCACCGTTCCCGAGGTTGGGCGCACGATGCCGGCGAGTGCCTGCAGGAGCGTCGATTTTCCGGAGCCGTTGTGTCCGACGAGTGCGGTGACGGTGCCTGGCACGAAGCTTGCGCTTACATCTGTCAACGCAATGGTCGATCCATACGCAACGGACAAGGATTGCACCGACACCGATTCGCTCATGACAATCATTGTCACATAGTATCCTCGCCGTGGACTGGTTATTAGACCCCCTGGCGGTTTCTTTCGTGCAGCGTGCCCTTTTTGCCGGCATGCTTGTGTCGATCCTGTGCGCACTCGTCGGCACCTGGGTCGTGTTGCGCGGCATGGCATTTCTCAGCGATGCGATCTCGCATGGAATGTTGCCCGGTGTTGCAATCGCCTATTTGATGAGCGCCAATCTGATGGTCGGTGCCGCCGCGAGCGCGGTGGTGATGATCGGGGGAGTGGCATGGGTGTCGCGCAACTCGTCCCTTTCGGAGGACACCGGCATCGGACTGCTCTTCGTCGGCATGCTCGCACTCGGGGTCGTCATCGTCTCGCGGGCGCGGTCTTTCGCCGTCGATCTGACGGCCTTCCTATTCGGCGACGTGCTTTCCGCGACATATACGGACTTGGTGTTCCTCGCGTTCGCAGCCGCGTTCGCGTCGACGGTGTCCGTCGTCGCCTATCGACCCTTCGTCGCGCTCGTCTTCGACGAACGTAAAGCGCAGACGTTCGGCTTCAGGCCCCGCCTGACGCACGTGGTTTTGCTGGGGCTCGTCGTGCTGGCAGTCGTGGCATCGTTCCGCATCGTCGGGACGCTGCTCGTGTTCGGCTTGCTCGTCGCACCATCGGCAACCGCGTACCTGTTCGGCCGCTCGATCGTGCAGTCGATGATTATTGCCACGCTGCTCGGGTGGTCGGCCACAGTGATCGGTCTCGTTGTGTCGTGGAACGCGAACACCGCAGCGGGCGCCACCATTGCCGGTCTGGCGGTGCTGCAGTTCTTCGTGATCGCGGCCGTGAAATCGAGTCGGGAAGCTTCGAGAGCAAAGCAGGCGGAGAGGCAGCCGATAGGGCCGACCGACATCGCTCGACCCGAGAATCGTAAACGCTTCAGTGAGGAGTTTTGATGTCTGTACCTAAATTGATCATGACCGTTGGTGTACTCACAGTGACGATTGCAGGATGTAGCACCGAATCCTCGGGAGAAGTCCCCGCCGAATCGACGGCGGGTGCTGCACGCACCGGGAGTGACCTCGCCGCGGAGGCTGGATCGACGGAGGTCGAGGGCTCGGAACCGCGGCTGGTGATCGCGGACGCCGACTCGGGACGGATCGAGGTCATCGACCTGGCGACCGAGGAATCCGTCGGTTCTTTCGACGTCGGGAATCCAGCGCAGCTGACCACGGTGAACGGCCGCTACGTCGTCGCGGTCGACGGCGAAGGGGGACGCGTCGACTTCCTGGATCCGGGTTCGTGGACCATCGAGCACGGAGACCACTCCCACTCGTACGTCAAGGACCCGGCCGAGATCGGATCGCTCGACGGCGAGGATCCTGCCCACGTCTTAGTAGGTGACCGCAAGGTGGCAGTGTTCTACGACGGCACTGGAACGGCAGACGTCGTCGACTTCGACACGCTGAGCAAGGGCGAGGTCACCGTGGCCACCACGATCGATGCTCTCGCGCCCCACCATGGCATCGCCGTCCCAGTGTCCGACCAGTACGTCGTATCGAGCGGGGGTGACGAGGACGATCTGCCGAACGCACTCGAATTGCGCAACGAGGCAGGCGAACTGGTGCGTACTCTCGATGGGGCATGCCCCGAGATGCATGGCGCGGCTGTGTTCTCGCGCTACTTCGTCCTCGCATGCGAGGATGGCGTGCTGAAGGTCGAGGACGATTTCACTACGGCCAAGCTGCCCTACCCGACGGTCGGAAATCGGGCATGGTCGTTCGACCATCAAGGCAAGGGAGCGATCGTCTCCGCGGCCACCGCCGAGGGTGTACTCGCACTCGACACCCGCTCGGGCCGTTGGGTCGAGGCGAAAACCGCAGACAAGGCACTGGCATCCGGTGTGTCGGGTGACGGCAAGACCATTTTCTCACTGCAGACGGATGGCACCTTTCGCACGTTCGACTGGGCGACCGGCGCGGAACTGTCGTCGACGCCGGTGCTGTCCGCGCGGTACGACGGAGACGGCCCGGTGCCGTCGGTGCAGGTCGGCGGCAACAGGGTGTACGTCTCCGACCCAGTAGCAGACACCGTCGTCGAGATCGACTACCGCGACGCAGGGCGTATTTCCCGCACCCTCGATCTCGGCTTCTCGCCTGCATCGTTCGGCGTGGTCGGCGCATGAAAAGGATAGTGCTGCTGGTTCTTCTGCTCGTTGCTGTCTCGGCTGGATGCGTAGACTCGGGTGCTGCCGACAAGCCGACCGTGGTGGTCACCACGAACATCCTCGGTGACATCACGTCGAACATCGTCGGTGAGCAGGCCGACGTACTGGTATTGATGCCGCCCAATTCGGATCCGCACTCGTTCGAAATCTCGGCGTCGGAGGCCGCGCAGGTCGAGTCGGCTGAGCTGTTGATAGCCAATGGCCTCGGGTTGGAGGGCGGCGTTGCAAACACAATCGAGGCCGCACGCTCCGAGGGCGTGGACGTCGTCGAAGCAGGGCCGGCCGCCGACCCCATCGCGTACGTGACCGGGCAGTCGGCGGGAGTGCAGGACCCACATGTATGGACCGACCCGAACCGAATGCGTGCGGTGGTCGACTTGATCCGCGATGCGGTGAAGGATTCGGTAGAGGGGGTGGACAAGTCCGCAATCGATTCTGCTGCTGCGCAATACGGTGCGCAGCTCGTCGAACTCGACAAGCGTATGGGCGAACGATTCGGAATGATCGCACCGGACAAGCGCAGACTGGTGACCAACCATCACGTGTTCGGCTACCTCGCCGATCGCTACGACTTCGAGATCATCGGAGCGATCATTCCGAGTGGCACGACACTGGCCTCGCCCAGTGCATCGGACCTCTCCGACCTGGCGGGGACGGTGCGTGCAGCAGGGGTGAGAACGATATTCGTCGACTCCTCGCAGCCCGACCGGTTGGCGCAGGTCATGGCGTCGGAGGCCGGCGTGGACATCGGGGTGGTCGAGTTGTACACCGAATCGTTGGGTGACGAGAACTCCGCGGCGTCGACGTACCTGGACATGATGGAGTACAACTCGACGATGGTCGCGTCCGGCCTGTCCTAGCGCCCCCTGCGGAATCGAAGCAGACCAAAACTGTTGTCACACTTGAACTGTGTACTTAAATGGTTTTGACAATCATTTGCAACTAGCGGTACATTTCCGTTCATGAAAATTATTCGTTCGTATCGCAACCTCGGCGTGGTTGTCGCGCTGAGCACTTCGGTCGCGCTTCTCGCGGCCTGCTCGTCCGAAGCCGGCACGGAAGCGGAGTCTGCCGACGTCGCTACCGAAACGGCTGCTACACAGTCCAATTCGGAGCCGAAACCGCGGCTGGCCACCAGTTACGACGGCGGCGTACTGATCCTCGACGCCACAACGCTCGAGACTGTCGAGGACATCTCCGGTATCGAAGGTTTTACTCGGCTCAACCCGGCCGGCGACGGACGGCACCTTGTGGTCAGCGGTTCGGGGGCATTCACCGCCCTCGACGCCGGGACATGGACCGACCGTTCGCAGTCCTACACGTCCACGCCCGCACTGACCGACATCGAATTCGATGCAACCACCCCGGGACACGTCGTGCGGCACGACGGCAAGACGGTGCTCTTCGATGACGGCACCGGCAAGGTCGAGATGTTCGAGTCGGCCGCGCTGCTGAAAGGCAGCAAGCCCGAAGTCGAGAGCTACACGACGCCGGAGGCTCATCATGGTGTCGCCGTGGCGCTCTCGGATGGCTCACTGCTCACCACCATCGGAAATGAAGACGAGCGCACGGGCATCGTCGTGCTCGATGCCGATCGCAAGGAGATCGCCCGGAACGAGGAGTGCCCGGGCGTGCACGGTGAAGCTGTTGCCGCTGATGAGACCGTAGTCGTGGGATGCGAGGACGGCGTGCTCATCTACCGTGACGGCGAAATTCGCAAGGTACAGAGTCCGGACGCCTACGGCCGAATCGGAAATCAGGCCGGCGACGAGGACTCACCGATCCTGCTCGGTGACTACAAGAGCGATCCTGATGCCGAGCTGGAGCGTCCGACCCGCGTGTCGTTGACCGACACCGCCTCGGGTGAGCTCACGCTGGTAGACCTCGGCACCAGCTACACCTTCCGTTCTCTCGGCCGCGGACCGGACGGGGAAGCGATCGTGCTCGGCACCGACGGAGCGCTCCATATCATCGACGTCGACACGAAGGCCGTCGCCGAGACGATACCGGTCGTCGATGCCTGGGAAGAGCCCGTCAAGTGGCAGGAACCGCGTCCGGCGTTGTTCGTGCAGGACGGCATCGCATATGTGTCGGATCCGGCCGGCAACGCAGTCCACGCAGTGGATCTGGCAACCGGCGAAGTTTCGACTTCCGGCGAACTGGCCCACACGCCCAACGAGCTGACCGGGGTCACCGGGAGGTAGAAATCGCACCCGGATCCCGATGACTCCCGGCTCGTTCCTTCCCGGCGTCGGCCCGCTCGGAGTAGTGGGTGCTGACGGTCGAGCCGGGACTTGTCTCCGCGCTAGGGCCGATCGAGGTAGAACTCTGCGATCTCGGTCGCGACGGCTGCCACCGCCGACGCGAGACCGGGTTCCATATCGAGCGCGTTCGCCAGTTCTGCGCCTCTGAGATCGCGGGTTCGCAGGAGATCCCAGGCCTGTTCGACGGCACGTACCGATGTCGTAAAGTCGAGCTCCGGGCGGTTCGAGCGCAGCGCCGTTGCCGCCCAATCTGCGTCGAAGGTTCCGCGGGGTGGTCCGAACACTCGCTCGCCGGAGGTATAGCTCTTCGGTTCCATGTACGCCGATGGTAGCTACATTCGCCGCACGCTGGATCTACCACCTTTCGGACAGAAGCGTGCCGATCCTGGCAAGGTAGGTTGGCTTCGGTATACGTGAGACATCACGTGCGCGGTGACGATCGGAGTCTGGTGAGCAGGGCGAACAAAGAACGGCGATCGAAAACGTTTCGCCGCACGATGATTCGTGCGGTCATCGCGGCGATCGGAGTGGTCCTCGCTATCGTCCTGGCATCGGCCGCCTGGGTCGCTGCAGTGTCGTTCGGCCGTGTTCACGATGTCGCGGACGCACCGGATGCGCCGGTGGTCATCGTGCTCGGCTCGCAAGTCCGAGACGGCAAGCCGATGAAGTTTCTCGCCGGACGGCTCGATGCCGCCATCGAGATCTACGACTCCGGGAGAGCACGGGCGATTCTGGTTTCCGGCGACGCACATGGCCACTCGGGCAACGAGATCGCGGCGATGACAGAGTATCTCGTCGACGCCGGAATCGATCGCGACAAGATCGTCGGTGACGACTACGGTCTCGATACCTTCGACACCTGCGCCCGTGCGTCGGACACGTTCGGTGTCAGCCGGGCACTGATCGTCAGCCAGGGTCTGCACGTGTCACGTGCCGTCGCACTGTGCCGGGACGCAGGGATCGATGCGCACGGGATCGACGCCGACTGCGAATGCAACTGGCTGGCAGTCGTCCGGAACTATGCGCGCGAGTGGTTGGCCCGCCCCAAAGCGGTCCTCGACCTACTCTCCGGGCGCCCGCCCGCCGTCGTCACGCCCCCGGACGAATCGCTCACAGCGGCGTCCCGGGGCTGACGAAGCGGCAGTTCGCTCAGCTCCGTGCGCGTTCTACGATTCGGCGCGCACGCTTCGCGACGGCCTCATCGATGAGGAATCCACGTGCATCGGTGGCAACGCCGGAGGCCGCCGAGTCGAGTGTGCTCAATACTGCTTCGGCCTCCATGACGGCCTCAGCCGTGGGTGTGAAGATGCGCCGAGTAGGCGCGAGCTGAGCTGGGTGAATGCATGCTCGCCCGATGAAGCCGAGACCTGCCAATGTCGCGGTATCGGCCTCGAATGCTGCTTCGTCGCGGAAGTTTCTGGACACCGCTGCAGGTGGCGGGGAGATGCCGGCGGCAATGCTGGCCGCGACGATGTGGCTGCGCGCGACCAGCAGTGAGGAACCGTCGCCGACCTCGATGCCAAGTTCTGCTGCCAGATCGACTTCACCGATTTGCAAGAACTTCATTCGAGGCGCACGTGCAATCGCGAGAGCCTCGAACAATCCACCCGCGGTTTCGATCAAGGCCGACACAGCGGCGTGGGGAGCGATCCTCCTCAACAGCGCGTCTACAACCTCGACATCTGCCGCGGATTCGACTTTGGGTAGCCAGATTCCGGTCACATGTGGGTGGGCGACCGCACGAATATCGTCGAGAGATCCAGGATTGACCCGAACCCAGATCTCGACTCCGCCTGGATCGCACCCCGCAATCCATTCCGCCACCGTTGCACGTGCATAGTCTTTGTTCGCTACGGCAACCGCGTCCTCGAGATCCAGTACCACCGCATCCGCACCGGATGCGAGGGCCTTGTCGAAGCGACTCGGTACATCGCCAGGAACGTACAGGTACGTCAGCGCGGTGGTCACCCGATGACTCCCGTTCCGGCAACCAGGGACTTGGCGATGACTGTCCGCATGATGTCGTTGGTGCCTTCACCGATCGCCATCAGCGGTGCATCGCGGTACAAACGCTCGACGACGAATTCGGTGGAGTATCCGTATCCACCGTGTATGCGCATGGCCTCCAAGCTGGCAGTGATGGCTGTTTCGGACGCGAAGTACTTGGCCATGCCGGCCTCCATGTCGACTCGCTTGCCCGAATCGGCTTGTGATGCAGCCCAATACGTCATGAGCCTTGCAGCTTGTAGTTGTGTGGCGATATCGGCGATCTTGAGCTGAATGGCCTGGAACTCGGCAATGGGCTGACCGAAAGCGGTGCGTTCCTTGGCGTATGCAAGCGCTGCATCGTATGCGGCTTGCGCGATACCGACGCTTCGGCCGGCGATGTTGAGGCGCCCGATTTCCAGTCCGGACAATGCCTGCTGCAACCCACGGCCTTCGACGCCGCCGAGCAAGGCGTCGACCGGCACCCGTACGTCGGTCAGTGCAATCTCGCACGATTCGGTGCCCTTGTAGCCGAGTTTGCCCATATCCCGCTGGACCTCGAAACCATCGGTGTCCGTATCGATCAACAACAGGCTCATGCCCTTATGGGCAGGCGTGGTGCTCGTGTCGGTTTTGACGAGTACCGGCAGCACGTTGGCATGGCGAGCGTTGGTGATCCAGGTTTTGGCACCGTTGACGATGTAGTGGTCACCGTCGCGTTTGGCGGTGGTCTTGATTCCCTGTAGGTCGGTGCCTGCGCCGGGCTCGGTGAGGCCGACACCGGTGCGGTACTCACCGCTCGCCAGCTTGGGGAGCAACGCTCGCTTCTGCTCTTCGGTGCCGTGCTTGTTGATCATCCAGCACGAGAGATTATGGCTGCCGAGGATGCCTGCGACGCCCATCCAGCCGCGAGCAAGTTCCTCGTAGACGAGGGTGAACGACACCTTGTCGAGGTCGATACCACCGTATTCTTCGGGGGTCGTGATTCCGAACAGTCCCATTGCCTTCATGTGCTCGACGATTTCGGTGGGGTAGCGGCCGGTCTTCTCCCACTCGTTCGCGACGGGGATGATTTCTTTGTCGACGAAGTGGCGCAGTGCTTTACGGAAATCGAGCTGTTGTTCGTTGTACGTGAAATCCACGATGGCTCCTAAGGGGCTTTTAGTTCGGTTGTGCAACACGAGCGGCAAGGGCGAGCACGGTGGAGAGGTTCGGTTCGTCGGCGAGACCGAGGAGTCGGTCGGCAAGCTCCCGCGATTGCGGGTGTTCGCCGCAGTTGCCGGCGAACTTGGCGACAAGCTCGCTGTCGTCCAGGGGTAGCGCGATGGAACCTCGACTGCCGGCAACCTGGCCGTCGAGGACCCTGCCGTCTTCGAGCGTGATCACGGCACGACCTGGTGCCGACGCGGCGGGACCGTCGGACACGACTTCGGTGACACGCACGATGCGTGCGGTGTCCAGCACGGCAGGCCGGGCGATCGATTCGGGGGTGTATGTCTCCACGGTGACTGCGCCGTCGTGTATCAGAGCGGCGACGCTCCAGGGAAGATCGAACTTACCGTCGTAGGTGCTACGCGGAGCCGCGGTTCCAGCGTTCGGGCCGCACACGATCGGAATGGAATCCGGGTGCACGTACACCTCGATATCGCGGATGCGGGTCGGGTCTACCTTGGTACCGAGTGCTGCGGAGACGGCGTCGAGTGTCACGTGCATGAGCTGGCAACTGGGGTATGGCTTGATACCGATGCGTGTCGCTTCCCAGTGATCGCCGAGTTGATCGGTCAATGCTGTGAAATCGGCTGCGCGAGCAGACATTGCAGCATAGAGGCCACGTTTGCCTTCGAGTACCGAGGACGGACCGCTTGCGCCGGCCGCTGCTAGTCGCGCCGCGAGGATTCCGTTGAAGCTCGCCGATCCCGGATGCAATGCCTTGGTGTCTGCGTCGGTGTCGAGAAACTCGAGTAGTCCCGAACTGGACGACCCGGCGATCCCCAGAGCGTCGACCAATTGCGGAACGGGGAGTTTGTACAGGTATCCGGCGACCAGCGCAGAGGACAGTGGTCCCACGACACCAGTGGCGTGGAGCCCGCGTGCATGGAATCCATGTGGACTGACCGCGCCCAATCTGCATGCACTTTCCAGACCGATGGTGGCAGCGGTCAGTATCTCCGATCCCGAAGCACCCACCTGCTGACCGACTGCGAACGCCGCAGGCAACGACACGACGGTGGGGTGCACGAGGGCGCCGGCATGTGTGTCATCAAAGTCCAAGGCATGTACTCGCACCGCTGTCGCCATTGCAGCGGCAGGTGCGGACAAGCTGCGTGTTCCAGTCAACGGAATTGCTTCAGCGGGCCCGCCGAGCGAGTCGGCCACGGCCCAACCGGCGGCACCGGAGCCGAGTCGTCCTGCAGCCACTGCATTTCCGACGCCATCGAGGAGGTGGCGGGCAGTGGCGTGACGGACGGTCTCGGGGAGATCCGAGAAGGTGAGACCGTGCGCCCACGACGCCAGCACCGCCGAGGTCACGGGTGTACCGCCTGTTCGGCAGTGCCGAAAGCGCCCGAAGCGCTGAGTTCCGCGACACGGTCGTCGTCGTACCCGAGCTGTTCGCGGATGACCTCGTCGAAGTGCTCGTTGCGGGTGGGTGCACGACGATACTGGGGTGGTTCGGAGCCGAAGTTCACCGGTGAAGCGACCTGGCGAACCGTGTCGTAGACGGGATGGGTCGTCTCGACGATGAGATTTCTTGCGAGAGTGTGTGGTTCGGTGAGAGCCTGGGCGACGTCGTTGATCGGTCCCGATGGCACGCCTGCCGGTCCGAGCAAGGATAGCCAGTGATCGACTGTGCGGCTCACGAACACCTCCTCGAGTATCGGGAGCAATTCGGACTGGTTCGTGCCGCGTAGCGCGAAATTCGTGAACCGGGGGTCGGTGCCGAGTTCGGGCCGGCCGATTGCAACAACCAATCTCTCCCAGAACTTCTCCTTCGCGCATCCCACGACGAGCCACCCGTCGCTGGCCTGGAAAGCTTGGAACGGGACCAATGAGGGATGTGCGGAGTTCTTGGTACGCACGGGTTCGAATCCGGCGTTGAGATGCCATGTCGCCGGGTAGGTCAGCAGGGACATCGCGGTGTCGTACAGCGACACGTCGCAGTCTCCACCGACCCCGTCGCGCCGCGCTGCATGCAGGCCCGCCAACAATGAGATGGCCGCGACGAATCCGCCCGAGTAGTCCACGAGGGAAAGACCCGACTTCGTCGGAGGCCCATCCGGGTCGCCGGTGACACTCATCCATCCGGCAAGACCTTGCAGAATGTAGTCGTAGCCAGGCTCTTTCGCGCGCGGTCCGGTCATGCCGAAGCCAGTGAGGCTGCAGCATACGATGGCTGGGTTGAGATGTTTCAGATCGTCGTACGTGATGCCGATCTTTGCCGGAACATCTCCGCGGAGGTTGGAGTACACCGCGTCACTGGTTCGTACGAGATCCTCGAACACACTTCGACCGGACGGAGTCGAGAGGTCGAGGGAAAGGCTGCGCTTGTTCCGGTTGAAGGTCTCGAAGAACAACGAGTCCTCGCCTTCGTTGTACGGCGGGACATAGCGGCCGACGTCGCCACCGACTCTGGGGTCCTCGATCTTGATGACATCGGCACCCAGGTCCGCCAGATGCAGGCTTCCGAACGGGCCTGCGCCGTACTGCTCGAGCGAGATGATGCGTACGTCTTCGAGTGGTCTCATGCCTCGATGCCTTTCGTGGCCGGTAGTTCGAGCGGGCCGCTCGTCGCTTCGGGGAAGTAGTTCTGGCCGATGCCGCTGTCTCTGGTCGCGACCATCACCGAACGCTTCCACGAAATGACCTGAACGCCATCCTGATTCAGACCCCGTGTGATCATCGAGACGATGCCTGCGTACGGGCGTGATTTGGAAAGGCGAAGTGCGGTGCAGATGCTTTCCGCGTAGAGCGTGTCGCCCACATAGACAGGGTTCGACATCTCGATGTCGGTGAACGACAGATTCGAAATCGCATTCTGGCTCATGTCCAGAACCGAAATGCCGAGTATCACTGCGACGGTCAACCCGGAGTTCACGAGGATGCGGCCACCGGTTATCGGGTTCTGCGACGCGGCGTGCGCGTTGAAGTGATTCTGGTTCGTATTCATCGACAACAGCGTGATCCACGTGTTGTCGGCCTCGGAGATCGTGCGGCCGAGGGGATGCTGATACACGTCGCCCACGACGTAGTCCTCGAAAAAGCGCCCAAGAACGGCCGGATGGGTTGCCATCGCGTCTCCTCATGTTTGTTCGGCAATTGCCTGCACCTGAACTTAAACATCAGATGTTTCAGGAGTCAAGAGGCGAATTCTTGAGGTATAACAGCATGGCTATCGAAGTGAAGGGCTTAAAGAGCAGATGTTTAGGCTCAGTCGGTGCGCAGCCGGTCCATCTGGCGGTAGGAATCACCGAGATGGTCCAGGTGTGTGCGCATCAGGTCCATCGCGGTCATCGAATCACCTGCCGAAACGACGTCGAGAATCGCGCGATGGTCGTGGTCGACGCATTGCCAGAAGCCCTTCGGCGCGTGGTCACGTCCAAATCTGCTGGACAAGACGCGGAATACCGGAGCGGTGATGAGTTCGAGCAGTGGATTCTGGGTAGCGCGCAGTAGCACCAGGTGAAATTCTTGATTCTTCGTGTAGGTCTCGGGTCCCTCAGCGCCTTCGGGATCGAAGATCGCCGCTCGAAGTTGTTCGAGGTGCAGCTCGGTGCGCCGGTAGGCGGCAATACCGGCCGCCGGCACCTCCATCAAGTTGCGCACCTCCATCAATTGGTCGACTGTGACTGTCTCAGCCGCAGCCATCAACGCAACGCCTGTTTCGAGGTGTGCGCTGATGTGTCCGACGCTTGGGGTGGCCACGAAGCTTCCGCCGGTGACGCCCCGTGTTGTATTGATGAGGTTTTGGCTGGCCAGAGAGCGTAGAGCTTCGCGAATAGTGCTTCGGCCCACGCTGTACTCGGCGGTCAACTCCGCCTCCCCGGGGAGTCTCGTGCCGGGTTGGAGCTCGCCGGACAGGATTCGTCGGCGAAGGTTGGCTGCCAGTACCGCGTAGGCCGGCGAGCTCTTGTTGGAGGCGTCACTCGGCGTCGAATCGGTCACGGTTCGTCGTCCTTCGTCGTGCGTCGGTGGGGTGTTAGGAGACTGAGCCTAACGTGCCCCACGGCGAGCGGCCCGGATGCTCGAGTGGGAGCACTGGATCGGTATACATCCGCTCTTTAGGGTAAAAACCGCTCGGTCTCGTACGCCTGACGAAGCGATCGGGCCAATTTTGGCTTTAAACATCAGAGGTATTGCAATTCTGGCGGTCCTCAAGCACTATGACTCCTGTCACCTTGATCGGTTGGCTATTAGAACTTTTCGCAAGATGGCGATTCGCCCCGGTCGTCCCTTTCCGCTCCTTCGTGGGCGCCCACAGAAATGGAAGCTTGATGAAACGAATTGGAGTCGACGTCGGCGGTACGTTCACCGACCTGGTGTTGTGGGACGACGACGGCACGGTCGACGTGCACAAGACGCCGTCGACCAACCATGACCCGTCGATCGGAACGATGGCAGGCATCGAGGTGCTTGCCAAGCGCGCCGGCATCGACCCCGCCGAGATCGACATGTTCTTCCACGGAACCACGGTGGCGACGAACATCGTCCTCGAACACAACGGCTGCGACGTCGGCATGATCACCACCGAAGGTTTCCGCGACCTTCTGCACATTGCTCGCAAGAAGCGTCCGCTGAATTACTCGAACTACCAGGACCTTCCGTGGCAGAAGTGGCAGTTGGTGCCCCGACGGAACCGACGCGTAGTGCCCGAGCGTATCGATGCCGCAGGAAACGTCCTGACCCCACTCGACGAAGATGCGGTCCGTGAACAGGTTCGTCTGCTCAAGGAGCGCGGAGTGCAAGCAATCGCGGTCGCGTTCCTCCACTCGTATCGGAATCCGACACACGAGCGTCGTGTGAAGGCAATCATCCTCGAGGAGTTCCCCGAGGTCTTCATCTCCCTTTCGAGTGAAGTGGCTCCGCAATATCGCGAGTACGAGCGCTTCTCGACGGCTGCCCTCAACGCTTTCATCGGACCCAAGACATCGAAGTACATCGAGAACCTCGCGCAGAAGGCCAGTGCGGCACAGGTCGGCGAGGACGTTCATTTGATGACTTCGTCCGGCGGACTCGTCACTTCGCGCAGCGCCAGTGAGATCCCGATATCCCTGCTGACCAGCGGTGTCGTAGCCGGACTTCTGGGCGGATGCGCGATCGGTAAGGCATCGGGATTCCCCAGCGTCATCACACTCGACGTCGGTGGCACGTCGGCAGATGTGGGAGTTGCCCCTGATGGTGCGCTGCGCATGAAGCATCTACTCGATACTCGAATCGGCGACTATCACGCCATGGTTCCGATGGCCGAGGTCGACACCATCGGTGCCGGTGGTGGATCGATCGCGGTCGTCGACGACGGCGGAATGTTCCGTGTCGGACCGCGAAGTGCAGGCGCCGTACCGGGACCCGCGTGTTACGACAATGGCGGTACCGAACCGACCTCCACCGATGCGATGGTGATGATGGGGTGGCTGCGAGAAAACAGTTTCCTGTCCGGAACCATGGAAGTGAAGCCGGAACTGGCCCGCGAGGCCATCCAAACCCATATCGCGGACAAGCTGAACAGCCCGCTCGACGAGGCCGCGATGGGAATCTTCAAGATCTTGGCCCATTCGATGACCGAGGCAATCAGTCTGCATTCGGTCCGAAAAGGCTACGACCCACGAGACTTCTCACTGATCGCCGAAGGCGGCGCAGGGCCACTCTTCGCGTGGCAGATTGCCGACCAACTCGGTATCCCGCGCGTGATCGTTCCCGGTCATCCCGGCATCACTTCGGCCGTGGGTTTGCTCACGACCGACATTCGCTACGAAGTGCCGACGACGGTGTGGACGTCCTCCGCTGATCCCGACGTGGAGTTGATCAGTGAGCAGATGGAACGTCTTTCGAGGGAAGCATCCGCACAGCTCGAAGCCGATGGTGTTGCCGCGGAGGACATCAGGTTGGAGCGCAGCGCGGATTGCCGGTATGTCGGTCAGGGATACGAGCTTCGTGTCTCGGCACCCGACGGTCCGATCGACGATGTGTGGGTCAAAGCGACGGCAGAGGCATTTCACGAGGCCCACGGACGCACGTACTCGCAGCGATTCGACGACAAACCAGTTCAGCTGATCAATATCCGTGTCACGGGTGTTGGTGCGGTGCCGCACGTACGCATCGCGGAGATCGAGAAGGGCAGTGCCGACGCTTCGGCTGCGGTGAAGACGACCACGCAGGCACTCTTCTGGAAAGACGAAACGGCGAAGCCGGAGTGGATCGAGACGCCTGTCTACGAGCGGTCACTTCTGCTGGCTGGTAACAAGTTCGCTGGACCTGCCATTGTCGAACAGTTCGATTCGACGACCATCATCGGCATGAATCAGCACGCCACCGTCGACGCAGTCGGCCACATCATCATCGAGAGGAATCCCGCATGAGCAAGACACTGATGCCCAAAACCGGAGTGTCTCTCGCAGGCGAGGCGAACCGTACCTGGAACGACGTCGATGTCGATCCGATCACGCTGCGGGTCATCGGCGGTGCACTGCAGTCGATGGCCAAGGAAATGGCGCAGGTGCTCTACCGCATGGCGTACTCCAGCCTCATTCGCGAGTCCGAGGACCTCGGTGCAGGCATCTTCGACGTCAATGGACGAGAACTGTGTGAATCCGATTCCACACCGATGCACTGTGGTTCGATCCCCGCCTACATTCGCGGCGTCAATCGTCGGCTCGCCGGCACGTACAAGCCCGGCGACGTTGTTCTGCACAACCACCCGTACCACGGCGCGGCACACTCACCGGATTACGGCGTCATCATTCCGATCTTCTGGCAGGGCGAGCACATCGGCTTTGCAGGGTGCACCGGCCACGTCTCCGACGTAGGCGGCAACTTCCCGGGCCTGTGCATGGACGTCGTCGACGTGTGGGCCGAGGGCAAGCTCATGGACTCGATGAAGATCTACGAAGCGGGCGTCCGCAACGAATACCTCATTCAGCACATTCTCGACAACGTTCGTACGCCGGAACAGAATCGCGGCGACCTAGAGGCTCTGATCGCATGCTCTCGAATCGGGGAGAAGCGTTTCACCGAACTGCTCGAGAAGTACGGCCTCGATACCGTGATGAGTGCGGGTGAGCGCTGGATGGATTACTCGGAGAATATGCTGCGCAGCAAGATTCGTGAGATCCCCGACGGTAGTTACGAGGCTCCCGTCGGATATCTCGACGACGACGGCAAGAATCGTGGGGAGCCGTTGGCGGTAGCCGTGCGCGTACAGGTCGAGGGCGAGGACATCCTCATCGACCTCACCGGCTCCAACAGTCAGGTCCCGACAGCGTTCAACGTGCCGTTCGAGGGATCGGTTTTGCCGGTCGCGGTATCGGCCATTCGTACGATTCTTCTCGATGAGGACCTCACCGAGGAATTCGTTCCGCAGAACGATGGATGTTTCCGGCCGGTGAAGGCGTACGCGCCGGAGGGAACGATCTTCAATCCCGACTTCCCGGCCTCGTGCTTTGCGCGTTTCTCCCAGGTGAATCGAATTTTCGACTCGATCAACCTTGCTCTCGCGCCGGTACTTCCCGACCGCGCGATCGCGGGCTCTTCGGCAGCGTTGTGTGCCATCGCGTACTCGGGTATCGCGCCGGACGGTGAGTCCTACTGGGTGTACATCGAGATCAACGAGGGCTCGTACGGTGGACGCAACGGCAAGGACGGGATGGACGCCGTCGACGCGTTGATGGCCAACACCCGCAACAATCCCATCGAGGAACTCGAACTCAACCACGCAATGCGGGCGTTGCGCTACGAACTTCGCGACGAAGCGCCCGCACCGGGCCAGTGGCGCGGCGGTATAGGCAGTGTGCGCAAATGGCTGATGGAGACCGATACCTTCCTCGGCTCCGAGGCGGACAACCGCTCGGATCCGCCTGCAGGCGCGCTCGGCGGACACGACGGAGTCTCGGGCTCGTTCACACGTAACGTGGGTACCGATCGGGAAGAAGTGTTGTACTCCAAGGTCACTCAGGAGACCATCCGAGCCGGTGAGACCCTCGAGATCAAGGTGCCTTCCGGCGGCGGATTCGGCGACCCGTTCAAGCGTGATCCGTTTCAGGTGCTCAGTGATGTGTGGGACGAGTACCTCACCGCTGAAGACGCCCGACGCGACTACGGTGTCATCGTGAACACCGAGGCTTGGACCGTCGACGAGGACGCGACTGCATCCTTGCGCGCGGGGAGTGCCGCCTGACACGCAGTGGGGGACAGGGCACGGAACCTCGTGCCCTGTCCCCGCGTGACCTCGACCGCACACTCGCCAGTGTCATCACGTGGATCGATCAGACCGATGCTCCGCGTAAGGGCCCACTGGCGGGTATGCGAATCGGGGTCAAGGACAACATCGATGTCGCTGGAATAGCGACAACGTGCGCTTCGCGCTTCTTCGAACACGCTGTGGCGAAGTCGAATTCCGACGTGGTCGCCAGGCTGCTCGGCGCCGGCGCCCAGGTGACCGCCAAGCTGAACATGGCGGAGTTCGCGGTAGGAGTCACCTCCCAGAACTCCGCCGCCGCGGCCCCCCGCAACCCGTGGAATCTCGATCGAGTGCCAGGCGGGTCGAGCGGAGGCTCCGGTTCAGCAGTGGCAGCCGGGCTGGTGGATGCTTCTCTGGGAACCGATACCGGCGGATCGGTTCGCCTTCCCGCGTCCGCCTGTGGGGTCACCGGACTGAGGCCCACCTGGGGCTCGATCAGCAACGTCGGCGTCTTCCCCGTCAGTGCGGGGTTCGACACCGTCGGGCCGATGGCGAGATCTGTTGCCGACGTCGCGCGGATCTTCGACGTGCTCACTACGGACACACCCTCGACTTCGCGACCTGTCCGCCGGATCGGAGTACCGAGGGTGTTCATCACCGACGACGTCGACCCTTCCATTTCCGAGGCTGTCGACGCCGCTGCCCGGGAACTGTCTGCACTCGGCTACGACTTGGTTCCCATCGATATCCACGGCGCCGCAGAAGCCCAGGACATCGTGTACACCTTGATCTACTCCGACCTCGCCCGCGAGCACCGCGATCGGATCCGACAGGCGCCGGAACTGTTTCAGCCCGCAACACTCGAGCGCATTTCGCTGGGTCTGAACATTACCGATGCACAACGAGATTCGGCGCATGCGGGTTGCGTCGAATACCGTCGTGGTCTCGAGTCGGTATTCGACGAAGTGGACGTCGTGCTGACCCCGACGATGCCCGTCGACGTGCCGTTCATCGCCGGTGGAGACGACGTCGTTGCGCAGTCACGAAGGATGGGTCAGTTCAGTTACCCGTGGTCACTTCACAATGGGCCGACACTGGCTGTGCCCGTTGGATTTCACAGTACTTCGGGAATGCCGATCGGCGCTCAACTCACGGCCGCAGCGCATCACGAACGCCAACTCTTCGAGGTGGGCACGCGCTACCAACAGAGCACCGACTGGCATCTGGCGACCCCGCCGGCATAGGGCGGACATCTGCCAGAAGGGGTGTGGTCGCGGTCGAATCGCGCACCACCTGGCGACGCTGACCGGAGGGCAGGTCTCGGGCTACAACATCGATCCCAATCAGCTCGAAAATGCCGACGAATGGGCGGCCCGATGTGGCATCAGCGATCGGCTGCATTTCAAATTCGGAGACCACCACAAGCCTCTCGACTACGAGTCCGAGTCCTTCGACGGCTGCTTCTCCGGCCAATCAGTCTGACCGTTCTTCAAGAAGGACGAGCTCGATGCCCACGCTTGCAGCGACTCACTCCATGTACCCGGCAGATGTGTGTGCGGCCCTCGAACGAGCAGGCTTCCGGATCGTGGCAGAGAAAGTCTGACAGAACGGAGACCAGCGCCGACGTCGCAGCAGCTCACTGCGCTCCGCCCGGTACAGTGGGCGGGCTGGTTCAACACTGAACCGGACCCCGTATCCCCAGGAGTTGTTTTTTCGTTGAGCTGGATCCGCTTGAACGACGTTGCCAAGGGATACGACCAGAAAGTGATGCTGCGCGAGGTCTTCTTCCGCCTCGCAGACGGTGACCGCATCGGACTGATCGGTCGCAACGGAACCGGCAAGACCACCCTTCTGCAGCTGTTGCTCGGTCGTGAGACCCCGGACTCGGGCACTGTCGACGTCACCGAGGGCGCGCGGATCGGCTACTTTTCGCAGTTCTCCGAACTCGACGGCGAGCGCAGCATCCAAGCCGAATTGGAATTGCTGTTCACCGAGGTTCACGCGATCGAACTCGAACTCGCCGAGGTCGAGGGCAAGCTCGGGGGAGACCTCGACGAGAAGGAGATGTACCGTCTCGTCGACCGTCAGGCCGAACTGCTGGACCTGATGGAGCACAAGGGCGGCTGGACGTACCACCAGGAAATCGACACCGTGCTCTCGATGCTCGGATTCAACGCCGAACGCCGCGAATTGCCGGTGGACAGGTTGTCCGGCGGTTGGCGAAACAGAGCAGCGTTGGCCAAGATTCTGATCGAAGCCCCGGATGTGTTGTTGCTCGACGAGCCGACCAACTTCCTCGATGTCGCAGGCATCGCCTGGCTCGAGCGGTGGTTGCGTGACTTCCGTGGCGCACTGCTCGTCGTCTCACACGACCGTGCATTCCTCGAGCAGGTGGTCACCGGCATCGTCGAGATCGAGAACCACCACCTGCAGACATACGAAGGCAGCTACTCGGATTACGTTCAGCAGAAACAGTTTCGGCTCAAGAACCTCGAACGCGAGTTCAGCAACGAACAGCAATTGCTGGCCTACGAACAAGAGGCGATCAGCGACCGAAAAGAAGCTGTCAAAAACCCGAGCGGTGTGCTCAAGCGACGTCTCGCGAACATCAAGAAGAGTAAATCTCCGCGTCCAGTGGACACCGTAGTCTCCGCGATCTACGGCGGACTCCATGTACACGACAACCTGGCCGAGATCTCGGGAATCTCGAAAAGCTATGGCGACCAACAACTCTTCGACAATGTGTCGTTCACTGTCCACCGCGGAGACCGCATCGCCATCACCGGGCCGAACGGTTGCGGTAAGACTACGTTGGTCGACATCCTCACCGGTTCGGAAAAGCCGGACAGCGGAAAAATCAAATGGAAGACCAAGGCGCCGTCGTTCATCTATTACAACCAGGTGCTTGCCGACCTCGACCTCGACGACACTGTCACGCATTCGGTCAATGCGATGCCCGACAGCCTGGCGTTGACGGCGACGAAGAAGGAAGTCAACCGCTTTCTGACACTGCTGCAGTTCTCCGAAATGGACCTCAAAACACGAATCGGCGTGCTGTCCGGTGGGCAGAAAGCGCGTGTGGCGTTGGCGCAGTGCCTGCTGTTCGGTGCCGGTGTGATCGTGCTCGACGAGCCGACCAACCACCTCGACCTGCAGAGCACCCAGGTACTCGAACGGGCATTGATGGCGTTCCCGGGAGCGGTGATTCTCGTGAGCCACGACAGGTTCTTCGTCGAAAAGGTCGCGTTCCGGCAACTGTCCTTCGACGGCAAGGGCGGAGTCACAGAAATCGCCGGCGTTCAAATGGCGTAGTAGGCACCTGCAGCGCGGTCAGTCCTTGTAGTAGACGACCTGATGGCTGGTCGCGAGCAGGTTGCCGTCGGTACCCCAGAGTTCGGCCGACTGATCGAAATACCCCTGGTTGAACCGTCGCGAATGCGCCGTGCCGAGCAGATGGCCTTCGGCCTGCGTCGCGAGATCTGCGGCCGTCGCGAAGTAATGGATGGTGAGTGTAATCGTCCCCGCCGGAACGAATTTGCCGCGCCGCTGAAATACGCGCGGGTAGAAGATGTCGCACATCGAGGTCAGTGACGCGAAATCGAGCGGCCGCGGGGGAGCATCGCGCACCCACAATGTCGCCGTCGAGTCGGTCATTTCGTCCTCGCTGAGTTTGCCTGCAGCGAAATGCATCTCGTAGTTCTTGGCCCAGGCGATGAAGTCCGGAAAACCGCCGGCTTCGAGATCGGACGGTGCCGGTGCAGCCGGGAGAGATGCCTCGACGTCGTTCCAGGTTTCCCGACGCGTCCCAAACACGGCCGTTGCGGTGGTGGCGACCACGCCGTCCTGTGAAAGTTCCAGATACCAATGCTGATTGCTGCGGTTGGTGCGCACGGCACGAGTGGAAATCTCGAATGCGCCGTCGGAAACGGGGCCGGCGAAGTTGATCGTGATCGAAATCGGTTCGCCGAGCCGATCGGGATGTTCTTCGACAGCACGCATCAACGTAGCCGCGGTGAGACCACCGAACGGTCCGACCATGTTTTTGTATGCAGTGGACGTGTGACCTCGAACGACGCCGTCGCGGACGGCTTCCAGTGTCAACGCGTCGTCGAAGGGGTGCGGGTCGGTCATGGGGCTCCCAGAAGTGTGTTCAGTACTATGCTGTGCGCCATAGTATCCGAGCTGAAATCTCCATGTCGTGGTGCCGGCGCCCGCCCCATCACCGCTGAGTACTTCCAAGTCGGGCGGCCTTAGCGATCAGCACCGCCCGCTCACGCTCGTTGCCCGCCAACCTTGCGGCTTCGAGCAATTCGATGCGTGCTTCGTCGATTCGACCGACTTGGGCAAGAAGCTCTCCTCGCACACTCGGCAGCAAATGGTAACCGGAGAGCGTCCCCGCACTGACGAGCTTGTCGACGTACTCCAGGCCGATGACCGGGCCGTAGGCCATCGAGACAGCTGCCGCAAGATTGAGATCGACGACCGGCGAGGGTGCCAGCTGCTGTAATGCCTCGTACAGCAACACGATTCGATTCCAGTCGGTATCGGCGAAAGTCGCTGCGACGGCGTGGCATTCCGCGATCCCTGCCTGCAGGCCGTATGGGCCGCGACCACGCCCGATAGCGTCGGCGCGTGCAAGGTCGTCACCACCGATTGGGCAGCGGCGATCGACGGCGACCCGCAACTGCCCGATGTCGGCTTGAGTCCACGTCAGCGCGAAGTACGACGCCAGGCCTCTGGTGATCTGCCCGCGATCCCACCTGGTGCGGTTCTGCTCGGACAACAGAATCGGCACACCATCGGGGTCGGTGCGGGCACCGAACCGTGACGCAGTCAATTCCATAAGCGCGACCAGGCCATGCACTTCGGGTTCTTGCGGAACCAGTTCGGCCAGAATGCGTGCCAACCGCAGCGCTTCGTTGCTGAGGTCGGTGCGCATCCACTCCTCACCCGAACTGGCCGCGTATCCCTCGTTGAACACCAGATACACAACGCTGAGGACCCCGCCGAGCCTGCGGGCAAACTCCTCGCGCTCGGGAACCTCGAAGGCCACCTTCGCTGCGGTGAGCGTCTTCTTGGCCCGCACGATGCGCTGCTGAACGGTCGCTGTCGATATCAGAAGCGCCTTCGCGATTTCCTCGGTCGTCAGCCCACCGACTATTCGAAGTGTCAACGCCACCTGCGCTTTTCGATTGAGAACCGGGTGGCACGCAATGAAGATCAACCGCAGGATGTCGTCGTCGATACGATCAGGATCCCACGGTTCGCTTTCGACAATCGAGGCTCCGTTCTGCAACTCGCGGGCAAAATGCGCATATCGCTCGTCGAGTCGATCTTTGCGGCGCCATCCGTCGATCCCCCGCCTTCTCGCGACCGATGTCAGCCATGCAGCCGGGTTGCGGGGAACGCCCGAGGTTGGCCACTGCTCCACGGCTTCGAGTAGGGCCTGTCCGGCAAGATCCTCGGCAAGATCGAGATCGCCGACAGTTCGGGTCAGGGTTGCAAGAATTTTCACCGACTCGATCCGCCACACGGCCTCGACCTCGCGTCGAACATCTTCGTTCATAGCGTCAGGAAGAAACAGGTCGATCGGTCCCAAGTTCTTCGCGCCAACCGGCTTCCTTGCGAACGTATTCGTTGCTCTGATCGAACTCTTCCATCTCGGTGACGCGACGGACCTCGAGCTTCACGCCGGGGCCGAGCGGGCAGCGCTTGGCCCATTCGACTGCCTCGTCCTTCGATGAGGTCTGGATGATCCAGAATCCTGAGAACAACTCCTTGGTCTCTCCGTACGGCCCGTCGGAGATGACCGGTGCCTCGGCATCGAAGTCGACGATGAAGCCTTCTTCCGGTCCCGCCAACCCCTCACCGGCTAGGAGGACTCCTGCCTTCAGGAGCGACTCGTTGTACGCGCCCATGGCGTTGATGATCTCGGCGAAGTCCATGTCCTTTGCTGCTTCGACGGCCTGGTCGGTGGTGCGCATGATCAACATGTATTTCATTTCGGTTCTCCTCCGCTGCGGGGACGTCCTGTTCGATCCCTCTACCTATACGTCGAACGGGTCGAGAATCGATCGACATCAGCCGAAAAGAAATCTACTCGAGAGAAGACTCGGGCTCGAACCACCGTCACGAACTGCCTTGCCTGGCGCGATATGCCGCGACCGCAGTCCTGTTTCCGCAGGAAGAGGAGCAAAACTTTCGGGAACGGTTGCGGGAAAGGTCGAACACTATGCCGCCGCAGTCGGCCGCGCAGACGTCGAGCCGTGAGAGTTCGTCGGCACGAATCACGTCGATCATCGCCATGGCCGTCTCGACGGCGATCCTGTCGGCCAGGGGCCTGTCGTCGCTCACCGCATGCAGATGCCAGTCCATGTCTCCATGTCGGACCAACCGCGGCAGTGCTTCGGCGTCGGCGAGGATCTGGTTGACCATCTCCACGGCACCGTCGCGGTCGCTGATGAGCAGTGCTCGCAGCCGTGGCCGCAGTGCTCGGACTGCGTCTAGCTCGGCGAGATCACCATCGAATCGGCCGGTGTAGCCCTGCTCGACGAAGAACGCCGACAGTTGCTCGAGCGTCGTCATCGTGTCCGGATCCTCCGCCGAGTTCACCAAGACGACAGCGGACAGCATTGCCCCGGCGGTGTCATGAGCAAAAATCATGTTGACACCTTACATCGTGATCCTTAGCGTAAGGTGCCATGACGAGTTTGACCGATGACATTCGCGTTCGGCCAACCTCCCGGCTGGCCTCGGGACTTGGCTTGGCCGCGGTGTCCTCGGCGGCATTCGGTCTCTCCGGGCCACTCGCAAAAGGGCTCCTCGACGCCGGTTGGACTGCTGGGGCTGCGGTGACCGCGCGAGTTCTGATCGCGGCCGCGGTCCTTGCTCTCCCCGGTGCGTTGGCGATGCGGGGTCGGTGGAATCTCGTACCCCGCAGTCTGGGCACCATCGTGGCGTACGGCGCCCTAGCGGTAGCGGGATGTCAGCTCGCGTTCTTCAACGCTGTCGGTTATATGCCGGTAGGTGTTGCATTGTTGATCGAATTCACCTCGCCCGTCGCAGTCATCGGCTGGATGTGGTTGCGCCACAAGCAACGTCCGACGGGCAAGACCGTCTTCGGTGCGGCAGTGGCGGCAGTCGGTCTGGTGTTCGTGCTCGACTTGATCTCGGGTGCATCGATCGACCCGATCGGAGTTCTGTGGGCTCTCGGTGCGATGGCCGGAGCAGCCGTCTACTGGATCATGTCGGCCGAAGAAGGGCACGGGCTACCGCCGTTGGCGCTCGCAGCCGGCGGGTTGTTGTTCGGCGGAGTGATCCTGATGTTGGCGGGGCTGATCGGGATCGTGCCGTTTGCGGCCACCACCTCGAACGTGATCCTTGCCGGTGCAACCGTGCCGTGGTGGGTGTCGGTCGCCTTGCTGGGTGTGGTCACCGCCGCGCTCGCTTACGTCTGCGGAATCGCTGCGATCCGCAGACTCGGCTCGCGCCTCGCCTCGTTCGTCGGGCTCACCGAGGTCCTGTCCGCTCTCGTGTTCGCCTGGCTTTTGCTCGGTGAGACACCGCGGCCCGTTCAGGTGTGCGGCGGCGGCCTCATTCTGCTCGGAGTTGTGATCGTCAAACTCGGGGAGCCGAAAGGTGGTCCTGGCGGTGCAGGGCATGATGGATATATGGGTGGTGTTTCGCCGGTGGCATGCGCGCCCGAGAGGAAAGTTCTGGAGTGAGCAAACAACCCCCGGTGTATCGCGCGGAGTCGTTCGATCGGATGCTCGAGTACATGGTCGAGCGAACTCACGACTCGATCAGCTCGGGCGAACGAAAGATTCTTGGCATCACCGGTCCTCCCGGCTCAGGAAAGTCGACGGTCTGTAAGGCTCTCGGCGAGGTGCTCGGAGCCAGGGCCGCGATCGTCGAAATGGACGGATTCCACCTTGCGAACAGTGAGTTGACCAGGCTCTCCAGACGCGACCGCAAAGGGGCACCCGACACGTTCGATGTGGACGGGTACGTCGCATTGCTCGGGCGGCTACGGAAGCAGGACTCCGAGGTGCTCTACGCACCCCGATTCGATCGCGGATTGGAGGAATCGGTCGGATCAGCAGTGCCGATTCTGCGCAGCACCGCCTTGATCATCACCGAAGGAAATTACCTGCTGTCCTCGAACGGGGGATGGCAGCGTGTTCGACCGGCACTCGATGAAGTGTGGTATCTCGACGTTGCGCGGAACATTCTCACCGAACGATTGATCAGCCGACAACGTCGTCACGGAAAAGCGCTCGCCGATGCACGTACTTGGACCGAACGAGTGGATCTTCCCAACTCCAATATCGTTGCAGGGGCGCGTGAGCGAGCCGATCTGGTCTTTGCAGTGCCAGAGGATCCGAATTCATACCGCGGATAGCCTCGATGTGCGTCATGGGCCCCAGACTCCGAGTTCGTTGCCGCTGGGATCGGTGAAGTGGAAGCGTCGACCGCCGGGAAACTCGTAGGGGTCCTTCAGCAGGGTGCCGCCGGCTGTACGCACGGACTCCAACGTTGCATCGAGGTCATCGGAATACAGAAGTACCAGTGGGCCGCCCCGCGGTGCAGGTTCGTCCACCAGGGCCAGGCCCCCCACTTCATCGCCGTCAGCACCGACAATCCCTGCATACCCAGGGCCGTAGTTATTGAAATCCCAGCCGAATGCGGTGCGGTAGAACGCTTGGGCACCAGGCAGATCGGTCACGGAAAACTCGATATAGTTCAGTCGGTGATGCACGTTCTCGGTCATGGTGGAGATTCTCACATGCCCACCCGGCGATCTACGAGAGGGCCGGTCCTACAAGGATTTCGTCGATTTGGCACATTGCTGCCCGTAGGCCCTCATCCATCTTCATCTCGGCCATCGGTTGCATTTGATCCGCGGTATCGAAGGTCATCGTCGTCGTCATCCGGGTCCGACCGCCGATGTCCGTCAGTCCTACGACGGCATGCGCAGTGCCCATGTCTTCTATGGAATCCCAATTCGCGTCGGCAAACCCGTCGTCGAAGGACAAGGTTCGCGGAGCATCGATTGCTGTGATTGACCACCGGCCCCGAACTTTCTGCCCGTGGGAACCGAGTGTGTAGTAGTGGGCCACTCCGCCTGGTTCGAACTCATGGGTCTCGAACGTCGCCGGCGAAGTAGTTGGAGACCACCATAGTTCGAGCATGCGTGGGTCTGCCCAGATCTGCCAGACGCGTTCGATTTTCGCGTCGAACTCGGCCACGATCGTGAAGACGAGGTTTGTCTCATCCCTGTCGGTGCTGATGACGGTCATCGCGTCTCCTTTTGTTCTCGAGGGTCGAGTTTCTTGTCATGAGCTTGCGCTCATCGCAGCGTACGTGGCCTGTAGACAATGCTCGGCTCGATCGGACCCGATGATCCCCTCACCCATGCTATTCATCATGTAGGAGAAGGTCATTCCACTCTCAGGATGCATGACGATCAGTGACCCACCCCATCCTCCCCAGAAACATATTTTCTCGTCAGGAATGTAAGGAACCGTCTCCATCTGGGGCAGCGCGAATCCGATGCCGAACCGAAGCGGCACACCCAAGGCCAAATCGACTCCGCTGCTCTGCTCGTCGAACGCAAGCTCCACCGCGTCGCGTCCGAGCAGGCGCACGCCGTCGACTGTTCCGCCGAGTGAGAGTGCGGACAAGATCGTTGCGACGGAGCGAGCATTACCGTGACCGTTGAGCGCACCCAGCTCGGCGCGGCGCCAGGGCGCGGTATTCGCGGACTCGGCGTCGATCGACGGGCCCAGGAACGTGCGGCGTCGCACTTTCGACGGGTCGGCAATCTTCGGCGAAGCGCTAACGGGTGGCGGCACGACGGTGGCGATGCGGCCCCAGTCCTGCTCGAGCGCGCCGATCTGGAAGTCGGCGCCGAGGGGGCGAGCGATATCTTCGGCGACGAATTGTGCCAACGTCTTACCCGCTGTGCGGCGCACGAGCTCACCGACGAGATGCCCTTGTGTCGCGGCGTGATACCCGGACGTGGTGCGCGAATCCCACCACGGCGCCTGCGCGGCCAATCGCGTGGTGGCGAACTTCCAGTCGTACATGTTCTCGGTGGTGAACGGTGCGTCCCAGCCCGAGACTCCCGATGTATGCGACAGCAGGTGCCGGACCTCGATGTCGTGTTTGCCGTTGGCCTCGAACTCCGGCCAGTACTTGGCAACCGGTGCATAGGGGTCCAGCAGTCCGCGATCCATCAGCATCAATGCGGCGAGGTTGGTGACCGTTTTGGTCGTCGACCAGACATTGGTGATCGTGTCTCGAACCCACGGACGGGTGCGAGCGGAATCGCAGTGGCCACCCCAGATGTCGACGACGCGGTGACCGTCGATATCTACGACGATCGAGGCGCCGAGTTCCGCACCCGACTCGATGCCGTCCGCCAACGCATCGCGAACCTGACGGAAGCTCGGGTCCCAGTCGCCGTCAATCATTGCCCGGCGCACCGAGAAGTCGGTGCACGGCGAGGTCGACGTAGGTGTCTGCGACACCTTCGATGCTCAGATCCCCGCCGTCATGGAACCAGTTGCTGATTCCGTTCAGCATGTCCGTCACCGCGAAGGCCGCCACACGGGCATCGGATACCGTGAACTCCCCGGTGTTCATACCGGCGGCAATGACCTCGCGCACGCGTCGTTGGTAGCGACGTCGATAGTCCTCGATCGTGGCTCGGTGTTCCGGCGTCAGCGACGCCAACTCGTGGAGCCCGACGATGTACTCGACGCGTCGGAGGTTGAGATGAACGAGATGCGCCCGCACGAGCGACGCCAACCTTTGTGTGGGCGTACCCGGTGCGTCGAGCAACGGCAGGTTCTCTTCGGACGGTTCCTCGGTGACAGTTAGGCAGACCGCGAAGAGGATGTCCTCCTTGGAGGGAAAGTGATGGTACAGACTCGCTCCGCGTATCCCGACAGCGTCGGCGATGTCACGCATGCCGACGTTGGCGTACCCGTCGCGCGCGAAGATCTCTGCCGCTTTCGCAGCAATGTCCTCGCGGCGGCGCTGCGTTCGGATCTGGCGGGGGACAAGGGCTTCTCGATCGGGCGCGGTCATGCGGGCTCCTCCGCCGTGATGGCAATGGACCGAAGATTCCTCTTGAGGATTTTGCCCTGCGCATCGACGGGTAATTCTTCGACGATATGTACAGATTTCGGAGCCTTGTAGGTTGCCAATTCGATCCGGCAGTGTTCGATGATGGCCTGCGGATCGGGGGTGCACCCCTCGCGCGCGATTACGAATGCAGTCACTGCCTCGGACCAATAAGGATCAGGCACTCCGACGACGGCGGCACGCAGCACCTCCGGGTGTGCGTGAATGGCGCGTTCGACTTCTTGTGAAGATACATTCATTCCCCCAGTCTTGATCATGTCCTTCATACGATCGTAGAAGAACAGATTTCCGTCTGCGTCGACGCGCACGATATCGCCTGTATGGACCCAGCCGCCACGAAAAACTTCGGCGGTTCTTTTCTCGTCCTTGAAGTATCCGAGCATGACCGACGGAGTGCGACAAACTAATTCGCCGATCTCGGCGTCGTTGCCCTCAGCGTCGACGACCTTTACTTCCAAGTGCGTGACCGGCTTTCCGATCCATGACGCGTCCCCGCCGGGAATGTCGTCGAGGGTGGAGAACCAGCCGACCGATCCCAGTTGGGAAAGTTCGGACTGTCCCCAATACGTGCCCCAGATCGCCTCTGGTGCCGCACTCGCCCACGCCTCGATGGTGTGCGGTGAGACCTGGCCACCGTAGGTGAGGCAGCGCCGGACCTGCCCGACGGAGGGGCCGCCGAAAGCGGAATCGCGTGCGAGCGCCAAGTAGAACGTCGGGGTTTGGGCGATGACCGAGATCTTCTCTTCGGCGATGATCCGGAGTGACTGCGCCGGGTCGACCGTGGCCGGCAGCACGAGCGTGGCACCCATCAGTGTCAGGGTGGTCATCGATCCGAGGCCTGCGATGGTGTGGAACGGCATGACGAACAGCCAGGTGTCCTCGGGACCTGTTTGCAGACCCCAACTCCACGCAGGTGCCGTGGAGATGAGGAAGTTGCGATGCGGAATCATCACACCTTTCGGTGCGGCCTCGGTGCCGGAGGTGTAGATGACCATGGCGACGTCGTTCTCATCCATGTCGACTTCGGGTTCGGACGACGGCGTCTGGGCCGTCAGCTCCTCGTAGTATGCACCGAACGTGACGAGCGTCGTCGACTCCGGTTTGACGCCGGCGACCGTATCGGCGAATTCGGCATCGGCGACGACCACTGTTGGTTCTGCGTGTTCGAGCTGGTGCCGCACTTCTTCTGAGCGGTACATGACGTTGATGCCGGTGAACGCGGCGCCGATCTTGAGTGTGCCGTAGTACGCGATGACCACGTCGACACTGTTGCGCGCCATCGACGCGACTCGGTCACCGTGTCGTACCCCGAGATCGAGGAGGAGATTGGCGAATCGATTCGCGTGCGCGTCGAGCTCTCCGTATGTGGTGACCAGGCGCGTGCCGTCGGATCGGTAGCTGATGAACGCGGTCTTGTTCGGCTGCGTTCGCGCGTGTCGACGAAGTTGATCGCCGATGGTGGCGCGGCCGATCAACGAACGGTGATGCTGGGCAGTGCCGGTCACTATGTCTCTCCTGAAGATGTTCGGTCGGCTCAGAGCGCGGGGGACAGGGTGGCGTCGAACATCGGCTGGGTGAACGTTTCGAGGGCGACGATCTGGTCGACGGGATCGCGGGTGAGCTTCTTGGGAAACGGCCGCTCAGGGTATCCGACGGCGATGTGAGCGGCGGTGATGTAACCCTCGGGGATTTCCAGCAGTTCGCGTACCTTGGGTTCTTCTGCGCACAACAGTGTGGTCACCGCGGTGGCCACGCCTTGATCTCGCAAGGTCAGGCACAGGTTCTGCACAGTCGGGTAGATCGAAGCGCCACCGACGACGGAGAGTCTGCCGAGTTCGTGATCGGTGGGGTGCAGTCCGTCCACTGCCGCGCAGACGACGACGATTGCGGGTACTTCGGCCAGGTGTCGGGCGAAGAAGTCGGCGTCCTGCACTGTTTTCGGGAGGGCGCCGACGGCTACTGTCCCGCCGGTGATGCCGGCGAAGTAGGCATCCCACATCGGCAGATACAGGTCGGCGAGTGCCTGCTTGCGGGCTTGCTCGCGGACAACGATCCATCGCACCGGCTGACGATTGCCACCTTGGGGTCCGAAGCGGGCGACGTCGAAGGCCTTTCTGAACACCTCGTCGGGGACCGGATCGCTGAGGTATCGCCGGCAGGTACCGGTCGTGCGCATTGCCTCGGTGAGCTCCATGTTGAATCCCTTCGCCTGTCCACTGTTAGGTAGTGCCTGAAGCATCGTGTGGTGTATGCCACATTGTCAAGTGGAAACTTTGCACCTAGTGCGGATTCGCTGAAGTGCTTGCGAATATTTGCCTAACTGTGGTTAGTTTTTAGGGAGTTCGCTTTTCTCGGGCGCTGAAAGAGGTTCTTCATGTCTGCATCTGTGAATACTGTCGACCGCGACCGGCTGGCTCGGGCGCTCGACTCGGCAAACATGCCGAGCCTGGTCGCGGTGCTCTACCAACTCACCGGCGACCATGTCTGGCTCGAGGCCCCCTACCTGCCGACCCGCAGCCGTGGCATGGACGACAACGATGCCGGCGGGTTTGCACCCGAAGTCGCGCAGACGATCAGGGCGGCCGCTCTCGCCGCCATCTCCGAGTGGGCGAACGGTACGCCGCCAGCAATCCCGTCGCCGTCCAATGGGCAACTCGTAGAGATGATCAGCGCCGCGGTGGGCGAGTCGGTGCCACCGGAATTTGCCTCGATGATCGCCGAGGACATGGGATTCGTCGCTGCCGACGCGCAGGCAGTCACCGCCAGTGCCTTGTCGGTCATCGTCATCGGGGCAGGCGTTTCGGGCATGCTCGCGGCCATCAAACTACGTGAAGCCGGAATCGATCACGTTGTGCTGGAAAAGAATTCCGACGTGGGGGGCGGCTGGTTCGAGAACACCTACCCAGGGGCGGGCGTCGACACGCCCAGCCACCTCTACTCCTATTCCTTTGCCCCACGGTCCTGGAGCACACATTTCGGCAAGCGTGATGAGGTCTGGCAGTACCTCAGCGATGTGGCCACCGACCACGATCTCCGGGACCGAATCCGGTTCGACACCGAGGTCTCCACCTCCGTATACGACGCGGAGCGGCAACGATGGACTGTCACCACGACGAGCGGCGAAGTCCTGACCGCAGATGTGGTGATCACCGCTACCGGCCAACTCAATCGGCCGAAGGTTCCCCCGATACCGGGACTCGACGCATTCCGTGGACCGATCTTCCACACTGCAGAGTGGCCCGAAGGGCTCGATCTGACCGGCAAGCGCGTGGCCATCATCGGTACCGGCGCCAGCGCCATGCAGGTACTTCCCGCTATCGCGTCGACGGTGGAGCACGCGACGGTGTTCCAGCGCTCGCCACAGTGGGTCGCGTCGAGCGACGTCTATTTCGCCCCCATCGATGACGACGTCAGCTACCTGATGGAGACGGTTCCGCTGTATCGGCTCTGGTACCGAGCGCGGCTCGCATGGAACTTCAACGACCGCGTCCACCCGTCGCTGCAGGTCGATCCGGAGTGGGAGAACCCCGCACGGTCGGTCAACGCAATCAACGACGCGCACCGCCGAGTGTTCACCCGATACCTGGAGAACGCGCTCGAAGGCAGGCCGGATCTGATCGAGAAGTCGCTGCCGGACTACCCCCCGTTCGGTAAGCGCATGTTGCTGGACAACGGGTGGTTCGCTGCCCTTCGCCGTGACAATGTCACCCTCGTGGCCGAGGGTGTCGCCTCGATCGGTGCCGACACCGTGCGGGGACAGAAGGGGACCGAGGTCGAGGTCGATGTCGTGATACTGGCAACCGGCTTCGAGACGCACAAGTTGTTGACGCCCATCGACGTTCGTGGCCGCTCTGGTAGATCGATCCGCGACGGGTGGGGTCCCGAGGACGCTCATGCGCACCTCGGCATCACCGTGCCGGACTTCCCCAACCTCTTTCTGACCTGCGGGCCCGGAACCGTCCTCGGGCACGGTGGCAGTTACATCACCATCGCGGAATGTCAGGTCCGCTACATCGTGGATGTCCTGAAGCTCATGTCGGACAACCGCATCGGCGCTGTCGAGTGCAAGCCCGAAGTCGAAGAAGACTACGTGCGACGTCACGACGAGGCGCACTCGCGCATGATCTGGACGCACCCGGGCATGGACAACTGGTACCGAAACGACGCTGGACGGGTGGTGTCGACACTGCCCTGGCGGATCGTCGACTACTGGGAGATGACCCACAGCGCCGACATGGGCGACTTTCTCGTCGAAGAGGCGCGGGAGGCATCGAGCGTGTGACAGAGCGGGCGGACGCGTCGATACTGGAATGCATGCTTCCTGTTCTCGATATGTCACTCGCCGACACCGATCCGGACGGCTTCCGGGCCGCCCTGCTGGATGCTGCACACCGATTCGGCTTCTTCTACCTGGTTGGCCACGGTGTGCCGACCGCTCGCAGCGAGGAAGTCCTTCGGCTCGCTCGCTCGTTCTTCGCCCTCGAACCGGAGGAGAAAGACGAGATCTCACAGCTGAAGAGCCCACATTTTCGCGGTTACTCACGACTCGGGGGCGAGCTGACCAACGGAGAAGTCGACTGGCGTGAGCAGATAGACATCGGCCCCGAACGGCCCGTCATCGACGGCGCCGAGGGCTACTGGAATCTCCAGGGACCGAACCTCTGGCCCTCTGCACTCCCAGCTCTCGAGCCCGCCTTCGAATCCTGGGAAGCGACCATGTCCCAGCTCGGGTTGCGGGTCCTGCGGCATTGGGCGTTGGCACTCGGAGCTTCCGAAGACCTGTTCGACGACGCGTTCGCAGACAGTCCAGCGTCGTTGATCAAGATCGTCCGGTACCCCGGAAGCACCGACAATCCACAGGGCGTCGGCGCGCACAAGGATTCCGGCGTCCTTACTCTCCTCCTCGTAGAACCGGACTCGGCGGGGTTGCAGGTCGAAATCGAGGCGGGCGAGTGGATCGACGTACCTCCCGTCGACGGCGCATTCATCGTCAACATCGGCGAGCTTCTCGAAGTTGCGACGCAAGGATATCTGCGTGCGACGCGACATCGAGTGCAGGCACCCGAAGCGGGCGCTGATCGAGTTTCGATCCCGTTCTTTCTCAGCCCCGCACTGGACGCCGTCATTCCGACCGTGTCCTTGCCCGAAGAGCTGGCGGCGAATTCCAAAGGGGTCGAGACGGATCCGAACAATCCGATCTTCGACACCTACGGTGCCAATGCCTGGAAGTCGCGTACGCGAGCGCACCCCGACGTCGCGGAACTGCATCACGGGATCGGTTAGGTTTCTCACCTAAAACCCGATCCGTGTAGATCTTGCATCTGCGGGTACCCGACTGCAGTACTCGATTGCGAACGGAGATGAAACACTCGTGAGCGCTATACCCACCATCACGCTGAACGACGGACACACCATTCCTCAACTGGGTTTCGGTGTGTTTCAGATCGAACCGGACAAGACAGCCGAGGCAGTGAAGACAGCCCTCGATATCGGCTACCGCCACATCGACACAGCCCAGATGTACGGTAACGAAAAGCAGGTCGGGCAGGGGATACAGGAGTCCGGCCTGAGCCGCCGCGACGTCTTCGTGACGAGCAAGCTGAACAACGGATATCACCGCCCGGACGATGCACGCAAGGCATTCGACAAGACGCTCTCCGACCTCGGTACCGACTACGTCGACTTGTTTCTGATTCACTGGCCGCTACCGACGCGGTACGACGGAGATTTCGTTTCGACGTGGAAGACACTCGAAGAATTCGCCAAAGACGGCCGCGCACGCAGCATCGGTGTTTCCAATTTCCAGCCGGCGCACCTCGAGCGGCTGGCGACGGAAACAGATACCGTTCCGGCAGTCAACCAGGTCGAGGTGCATCCCTACCTGGTGAACGAGGATGTTCGACGCTACGGCCGTGAGCATGGCATCGCGACCGAGGCCTGGTCGCCAATCGCCCAAGGCAAGGTTCTCGATGATCCGGTGCTCGAGTCGATCGCGTCGTCGACCGGCAAATCGACTGCGCAGGTTGTGCTGCGCTGGCATGTACAGCGCGGCGACATCATCTTTCCCAAGTCGGTGACGCCTGACCGTGTCAGGGCGAACTTCGACATCTTCGACTTCGAACTCGGTGACGCCGATATGGATGCGATCACCGCTCTCGATCGTGGCGAAGATGGGCGTACCGGACCGAACCCGGACACGTTCGACATGATCCCCGACTGAAACACCGTCCGGTCAGAGGCGGCGCAGCCAACTGCGTCGCTTCACAGGCGCGGAAAAGTCGATGTCTGCAAGCTTGCCGCTGTTGAAGTCGGCAACTAGATTGGACACAGTTCTCTGTGCACAGGATTTGTTGGTACCGATGAATCCCGACGGCCCGCGTTTGATCCAGCCGGTGACATAGGTTCCGGGAAACTGTGCACCGCAGGCCGATTCGAGGACACGGCCGTCGTCGTTGGGAATGATTCCTGCTTGTTCGTCGAACGGCACACCTTCTATCGCCACGCCACGGTAGCCGATCGACGTCAATACCAGCCCGGTGTCGATGGTCTCGACTTCACCCGTCGCGACGCTACGAACCGTGCCGTCGATGCCGGTATCGAGTGCCATGCGATCGAACTCGACACCGGTCACGGCCGCATCACCGAGAATTCGCCTGGGGGAGAGGAGATAGCGCAGCATGATTCGCTTACCGCCTCTACTTTCCGAGTCCTCCAATCTCTGCAGCAGGCGCAACTTCTGAACTACTGCATGCGGGAGCTCGTCGGTTTCGATCAAGGCGATCGTGGCTGCGTCGAGCACGATCTCGTCGCGGTGAGTAGAAACCTCCACCCCCGAGGTGCCGAGCAGACCGGCGAACTCCGGAACTGTGAAGGCCGATTGTGCGACGCCGCGCCGGCCGACCACCAGTACCTCTTCGATGCTGGACTCCCGCAACGCTTTCAGTACGTGTAGGGGCACGTTCGTGCCGACCAGACGTTCGGGATCGATCGTCAGGATTCGGGCCACGTCGAGGGCCACGTTGCCATTACCGATGACGATCGCCCGTTTGTGGGACAGGTCGTAGTGGCGCTCGGCATGGTCGGGGTGACCGTTGTACCAGGCGACGAAGTCAGTGGCCGACCCCCGACCGGGAAGTCTCGCACCAGGAATCGTCAACTCCCGATCCGACGATGCACCTACTGCGTAGATCACGGCATGATGCTGATCCAGCAGCTGCTGATGCGTAATGTCCACTCCCACCTCGATACCGAGATGGAATCGGAATCCAGGCTGCTCAGCGATTGTGTCGAACAGCCGAGATACCTGACGGGTCTTTTCGTGGTCCGGCGCTACGCCCAACCGTGCCAGACCGTGCGGTTTGGTCAGTCGGTCGTAGACGTCGACCTTCACTCCAGGTTGGGTGAGAAGTTCGTCGGCCGCATACATCGCCGAAGGTCCCGACCCGACGATAGCCACGCGAAGCGGCTGGCGCTCCCTGGCGACGGTCGGAGCCGGTGAGACCGGCGCAAGCAACGGACGCGCAGGCCGATCCTGCTTGTAGAAGTCGGCATTGATCTGCAAGAACGGTAACTGCGCCTCGGTGAGCTTGGCTTTCGGCACGATCGCGTCCACCGGACACGCCGAGACGCAGGCACCACAGTCGACACACGACGACGGGTCGATATGCAGCATCTCGGCCGTCAGGAAGTCAGGCTCATCCGGCGTCGGATGAATGCAGTTGACAGGGCATGCGTAGACGCATGACGCATCACTGCAGCATGACTGAGTAACGATGTGGGGCATGAACTTCCTGACTTGCGACCCGGCGGTGGAGAGAGATGAACCCGAGGCTCAAGCTGCGAAGTGGCCGGAGCTGCGATCGGGTTCGCTGCGGTAGCGCGACGCTCTGCCGTCGATTCCGCACGCCTTCCACAGTAGTTTTGCCGAGCGATTCATCATGCCGGTGTCTGTCGCCAGCATGCGAACGTCGCCGAAATAGTCCTGCAACCTGTGCTGGGATTGTTCGGTGCCCCAGAACAAGTCGTCCTTGACGTACTTCGGGATGTCGAACTTCTGCCAGAACTTCTTCGGTGGAATGGCGATGACATCGCATAGGATTCGCATGGTGATGGGGAATGCCAACGACAACAAGAAGCGTCCGAGCCTGGACATCTGCGGCACCCGGCGGCGCAACAGCTGGTGCGCGAACGAAATGTGACGCGCTTCTTCCGCGACGTGAATGACCATGACGCTCTGCATGATCGGATGAATTTTTTCACCCGATCGTAGAAACGCCTTTTGGATGTGGTCGATCGGCTCCTCGCCGGCGAGGACCCCGACGAAGAACAGCTCGGGCAGCAGCGTCGAGAACAATGGAATGATCGGGGAGATCAACTTCATCTGACGGTTCATACCTGGCACGTCTGCATCGATGCGGTTGACCATCTCTTGGAACATGAGGGTGTGATTGCACTCCTCGATCGACTCGTGGGTGCAATAGCGAGCCTCGGCTGAGTTGTTCGGCAGTGAGAATACGTACTGCATCATCCCGCGAATGAGGATGTTCTCGAACTGCAATCCGACTTTGGCGATATTGGCTTGGCGCCACATACCAATAGCGATCTGACGGTCTTCCGGTAGCGCCTGATACCAGGCATGGCCGCCGAGCGGGTCGGTTGTCGCCGGGAGTATCCATCGGCGGTCGTCCTTGCTAACTTCGAACTCGCGAGAATCCCAGTCGATGTCCACGTACGGATCGAAATGCTTGTCCACTGATCCTTCGGACAGGAGTCGGAGCGTCTCGTTGTACTGCTCGGCCTCCGCGTCGGTGACGGCCGATCGCGTGCGCGGTGCTGACGAAAGTGTCATCGCTGCTCCCTGGTTGATTCGAAGGTGGGAGTTAATGTAACTCGCTGTATCAGTAAATGGAAGCGCCCTCGTCGACTTGCTGTCACTGCTGCCCGGGGCGTTACTCCAATTAGTATTTAGCGCATTTGTGCGCTAAAGTAAGCGCAGAATCGAGCTAAAGGAGTTGCACGTGAAAGTTACGCCACTACAGGCCGATCGCGCCGCAGGCGTGCTGCTGGGCACCGCCGCAGGAGATGCGCTCGGCGCTGGGTACGAGTTCACTCACCCGGCACCGGGTACCGCCATCGACATGGTCGGGGGCGGAACATTCCATTGGGCCCCGGGGGAATGGACCGACGACACGTCGATGGCCGCTGCCATCGCTCTGGCGTCACGAGAGGGCGCAGACGTCGGCACCGGCGACGGCCTCGACGCCGTCGCCGCGAACTTTCTCGCCTGGTACGACACGAAACCAGCAGATATCGGCAACCAAACGCGGGCTGTGCTGCGACGCCGTAGTGCAAGTGCCGCCGAGATGACCAGGTGTGCAGGTGCACTCACCGGCAGGACAGGTGGAAACGGCTCGTTGATGCGGACAGCCCCAGTCGCACTCCGCTACCTCGACAGTGCAACGAAGTGTGTCGAGGCCGCCGCCGCAATCAGCGCTCTGACACACTCCGACCCTCGCGCCGCCCAAGCGTGTCAGATGTGGTCGTTCGCGATCCGCCATGCCGTGCTCGAGGGAAGCTTCGACGGCATTCGGCTATGGGTCGACTCTGCGGAATCGGCAGCATTTTGGGGGCCTCTGCTCGACGAGGCGGAGCATGGTGAACCGTCGGACTTTCCGAACAACGGCTGGGTCGTCCACGCGCTGCAGACTGCATGGTGGGCGATTGTGAGAGCAGACCAGGGCGGACCACAGCACCTTGTCCAAGCCCTCGAATTGTGTGTTCTTGCAGGTGGCGACACCGACACGACTGCAGCGATTGCGGGCGGACTGCTAGGTGCCAGATGGGGCGCGTCGGCTGTGCCGACGCGTTGGCGGACGATGCTCCATGGATATCCGCAACTCACCGCTGACGATCTCGTCGCGATTGCCGACGATATCGTAGCCAATTCAGGAGGCACGCCATGACAATCATCGATGTCATCGAAGGCGATATCACCAGAGTGCGCGTAGACGCCATTGTCAATGCGGCGAACTCGGCGCTGCTCGGTGGGGGAGGCGTGGACGGGGCCATCCACCGAGCAGGTGGGCCGGACGTGCTTGCCGAGTGCAAGGTTCTGCGGAATACGTCCCTACCCAACGGTCTTGCAGCCGGTGGGGCAGTCGCGACGACGGCAGGTCTCTTGCCAGCCAAGTGGGTAATTCACGCGGTGGGTCCGCGCTATTCGGCGCACGAGGATCGCTCCGGCATCTTGCGGGCTGCGTACATACGTAGTCTCGCAGTCGCTGATTCGCTCGGTGCGCGAACTGTGGCCTTTCCGTTGATCTCCGGGGGATCGTACGGTTGGCCGCTGGAAGATGCTATAACGCAACAGCTTGCAGCGATCGTCGGTGCATACACTCGAGTCGAGGTGGTGTCGGTGGTGGCCTTTTCCGCACGGGGAGCAAAGCTGACAACCCGGTTGCTGAGCTAACCCCGCGCCGGGCCTCAGCTCTTGAAGAGGGCCGCAGCGGACTCGGACAGCCGAGCGTCAGGGTTTCTGCGGTACAGCTCGGCCGGCCTGCCGGCGCCCGCGATCGACGAATCGCCGGTGCCGATCAGCGCACCCGCGACATGCCGCCTGAAGGTGTCTTTGGGAATCTCCTTGTCGTAGATGACCTCATAGAGTCTCCTGAGCTCGAGCAAGGTGAAGGTGGATCCGAGCAGGTGGGCCGGGTCCACCTTCGAACCGTATCGCTCGCGCAGATCTACCACCGACAGCGCCGCCATCGCGTTATGATCGAACGCGAGTTCAGAGGTCGGCGATCCGTTGTGAATCTCGACGAGATCGACTGCGGTGCCCAGTTTTTCATAGGCCACTGCAGCGCCGTGCGCCATGGACAACACCCAGCCACGATCGTCTCGGTTCGGCTCGTCGAACATCCCGATCTGATGAAACGACAGGCCACTGATACTCGCTTTGATGCGAAGGGCGCGTTCGGCTGCGTCCGCCAATCTCTCGCCCGGATGCAGGAAGGTTCCGGGTAGTGCGCGACCCCTCGGTGAAGGTACGACGACGACGCACAGCGTGTTGTCTCGTACCGTCAGCACTGCGACATCCACGGCAACCGACGGCCGCGGATAATCTGTCAACGGGGTATCGGGGTGATCTTCGGTAGCCACCCGTCCAGGTTAGCGCACTATTGAGTTATCCTTGCTGGGCTACTGCATATCGAACAGTCCAGGTTCTTCGAGCGAATCGAAGAGTTGAATCTGCTCGGGCCGCGGAGTGAGGAGTCGCGCAGGCCGATTCGTCCGGCGCAGGCTCTCGGCAACATCGGTCCAGCTCAGCGCGAACGAGTCGCATAGGACGGCTGCACGTACGCGTCGATCGTCTCCGAGTCGATGTGCGTGATCGCGGAAGCGCTGGGCCGTCCACAGTGCGCGTCGGGTCAGCTCCTCGACATCCTGGCGTCGGCACAGGGTGTCGACTGTGACGGAATCTACTGGGCCGCCGGTCAATTCGCATGCTGCCCGGAGTGTGCCGAGCGTTCCTCCGTCATCGGACCACGACACGGGTGGATGTGGATCTTCGTGGCGATGAGTCGGATCGAAGATCGTCCCACCGACACGATGGGCGAACGGCTCGTCGATACCTTCGAGGAAGTGGCCGAATCGATAGAGCTGCACAGTCAATTGACGGGGGATGAAAGTCCGCGTATCGATCGAAATACCCGCGAACAGTTGATCGCCGGCCACGACGAAGGTGATGTTCTTCCATCTGCTGGTGAGCGAGGACATCATCCGCGACAGCGTCGCAGATTGTGACACTCCGGTCACCAGCGGCGCATGTATGCGGACCGACGTCGCGTCGTGATCGAAGCAGACGTGCACGGGGAGTGCGAACCCGTCTATACGAATGTCTCCATTCGGTTCTCGAGCAAGATCGAAGTGGACATCGACAGTCTGGACGATGAGGGCACGTAGATGATCGAGGTCGAGGGGGATCACTGCTGTGGCATCGACTGTGCGGCAATCGACGGCAGTTCGGAACTGTCGACCACTTCCGCCTTCTGTTACAGCCGACAGAAACGCCGGATGGGCGACGTTCCAGACCTCGCGAAACGCGCGGACTATCGAACGAGACAGCTCTTCGGCGTTGTCGCGATGACCGATCATCGAACGGCTGACGAGCTGGCCGACCTCGGTCTGTGTCGCCGGAGTGACCCACCCCAGAGCGAACAGCGCGGCGTCGTCACCGGCAGGCGGTTCCACATCCTCGTAGAGATAGCTGTCGAGAACGGCAGTGCAGTCGATGGTGCCGTCGTGTTCTGCCTGAAGCGCGATCCAGGGGCTGTCCCCGTCACCGCGATCGAGTCCGGATTCTGCAGTGAGCGTTAGGGTTTCACGGCGTGTCATGTCCGATACGAATGACATCAGATCTTGGGCGTACGACGACCACGCTTCGTCGATGGAGTCCTGAAGGTCGATCTTGCGATTGTCCGACACGATGACGCCTTCCCTCTCGTCAGGCGGCCGAATCCGCCTGACGAGAAGGACAGTAACGATGGGGTCCGACACGAACGGCAGTCCCGAACCGCCCTCGTGTCAGCGTCTCTTCGTTACCTGCCGATCAGGACGATTCCATCGGATCGTGCTCACCGAAGGGCTCGGCGAGGCGAATGCCTTGTAGAACTGCAGGTCGCAGCGCAGCCGGTACCGCGAGGGCATCTTCGGCTGTGACGAGAATTCCTTGGTCTTGGAGGGAACGCACGCGATAGTCGATCAACTGTGCGGTACGCAGATCCTCACCCTCGAGTCCCTCGTAATCTTCTTCGGCATTGTCGATGGGGAGGTCGTCTGTCATCGCCGCGAGGAGCGTCTGAATTGCGAATGTGTTCGACAGAGCCATCGACACATCGTCCTCGACCGAAGTGAGCTGATGGCGGATGTGGTGTGTCAGCACATCTCGGAGCGCGTCGACCGTGCGCGATCCGAAGGCGTCCACATTCTTACCCGGCACCACGTTACTGCCCTCGACCTCGAGCACCTCCGACGCGATGGCTGCCGCCCAGTAGTCCAATTCGGTGAGGTCCGCGGCCGGATCGTCCGTCGCATCGTCCGCATTCGCCAGTGCAGCCGACAAGTCGGGAATGTCGGCGAGGGCGATCGAGGAACCGACGCGTGCCACCAGAGCATCGACACCTGAGATCAGGGGCAGTATCGCCAGCGCTGCAGACTCCTCCTCTGCAGTGATCTCGGGCAGTTCGATGTCATCGGGTTCCAGCACGTCGGGATCGTTGTACACGAAGTCGTTGAGGTCTTCCATGCAGTGCGCGAAGTCGTCCTCCGAACCCGTCCAGGCGTCGGTCTCGTCGAGGAACGCCAGGAACTCGAGTACGCAGAGGACGATGTTGAGCGCGGCTGCATGCCCATTGTCGGGGTCGGAGTCCTCGACCCGTTCGGCGGCATCGACTAGGTAGTGCGCGTCGCTCGGCGTCCAGGCGGTGACGGAGAAGGCTGGGTTGGCCTTGGCCATCTGAGTGAGGGTGGTGCCGGTGAGTCCTGCTACTCGTTCGGCGTGTTCGGCCATCTCGCCTTGCTCGAGCCAAGTGGCGAAATCGTCGAGCAGATCAGTGGGGATCGATGCGGGCTGAGTGCCCGCAGGGTTCTGCCGTTTCTGCCGAGCCTTGGTTTTTGCTGCTCGCTTCTGGCCTCGGCTTGCCGGCCCTTTGGATCCCATGGCCGATAGCCTAACGGGCCTCACTGCGGTCGGGTCGGACCAGTTGCCCACAAGCCGCAGGTTTCATTTGTATCGTCTCACGATATAGTTGGTGCGGAGGTTCACGCGGCTCGTATGTCCAGGGACCTCCACTCGGACCGTCTCGGCAAATATGGCCGACACCAGGAAGGGGCTCCGATGGACCCGATCAATGCACTGTCTCCGACTCCAGCACAGGCGTGGAGTGAACTTCGCGCCGGAAACGAGCGCTTCGTCTCAGGCGAATGCCGGCATCCCCGCCAAGGAATCGACGACCGAACTCGGTTGGTCGACGTCCAGCGCCCGAAGGCGGTGGTGTTCGGGTGCTCTGATTCACGTGTGGCGGCAGAGATCATATTCGACCAGGGCCTTGGAGACCTGTTCGTCGTCAGAACCGCCGGGCACGTCGTCGACGCATCGGTGTTGGGTTCGATCGAGTACGCGGTCGACATTCTCGATGTGCCACTCATCGCCGTCCTCGGCCACGACAGTTGTGGCGGCGTCAGAGCGAGCGTCGACGCTGTGGACGGTGTCGCGATGCCGGGCGGCTACATCCGCGACATCGTCGAGCGTGTCACGCCGAGTATTCTCGCCGGACGCCGAACAGGACTCAGTCGAATCGACGAATTCGAGGCGCGCCATGTCGAGGAGACCGTGCAGCTGATCACCGATCGAAGCAGGCTCATTGCCGACCGAATCGAGCGCGGTGCACTGGCGGTCATCGGGTTGACCTACCGTCTCGAGATGGGGCGGGTCGTACTACATAGCTCGCTCGGTGACGTGGGCGGTGACGTCGAGGGTGACGTCATTGCGACGTTGACCCGTTGGACCGACTGCGGCGGCACGTGGCAACTGGTATCGCGCACTGCCACGAAGGCAACGGTGGCCCTGTGCAGCTGCGACGGACACGAAGAAATGCAACGCCTCGACAGCGAAGATCCCGTGACGATTGCTTGGATCGAGAACAATAGCGAGGGTGTTGCCTAGCGCTCGCTCATCACGCAGGCGGTGAACAGCGAGTCCCGCACTTGTCATTCTCGTTCTACATCAACGGAACTCATCGAACAGGGAGGTTTTCACTGTGTCTACCGATGAACCACAGGAACCGGTGCCGTTGACAAAACGAGAATTCGAATCGTTGGCGCGTTTCAGATTTGGAATCCGTCGTTACCTTCGCTTCAGTGAGGAGACCGTGCGGTCCTACGGACTCACCCCGCAGCAGTATCAGCTGCTGCTGGCACTGAAGGGTTTTCCGGGCCGTGAGTGGGCTGCGATGCGGGAGCTGGCAGAGCGACTGCAGTTGCGTCATCACAGTGTGGTCGAACTTGTCGATCGCGCACAGAAACAAGGCCTGGTTCAGCGGGCAGCTGATCCGTCCGACGCCAGAACGGTCAGAGTCGAGCTCACCAGCGACGGTGAACTGACACTCGTGCGACTGGGCGCGATGCACCGGGATGAACTTCGGCGCTTGGGGCCGACAATCGAATTGCCGATATTCGACGACCCATCGGAAGAATAGCGAGCCGAACTACCCTCAATAGAGCCCGGGAAGAGTCCCAAATGATACCTGACCTGCGTATCTACGGGATCGGCGGGCTGGGTCGTGATTCTCGTGCATCTTACTGCCGTAAGCTGCGATGCGCAGTCGTTGTCGAAACCGCGACTGCCTACGGCACCATCGCATGGTTGCTGCCGTGATGACGTCGAATTATTGCGAAACAGGTAGGTGAACACGGTGTCTGCGCGTGACCAGGTGGCAGCGATCTATCAACAAGTTCTTCAGCGCAACGCCGGTGAACCTGAATTTCATCAGGCTGCTGCAGAAGTATTCGAATCGTTGCATGTCGTCCTCGAACGCTATCCGCATTATGCGGACGGTGGGCTCGTCGAGCGCTTGTGTGAACCGGAACGACAGATCATCTTCCGAGTCCCTTGGGTAGACGATACGGGGGCGGTGCAGGTCAACCGAGGTTTTCGCGTTCAGTACAACAGCGTGCTCGGACCGTACAAGGGCGGTCTGCGGTTCCACCCCAGCGTGAATCTGGGGATTGTCAAATTCCTCGGCTTCGAACAGATCTTCAAGAACGCGTTGTCCGGTCTACCGATCGGCGGTGGCAAAGGCGGATCGGATTTCGACCCCAAGGGTCGTTCCGACGCAGAAGTCATGCGCTTCTGTCAGTCGTTCATGACCGAACTGCATCGCCACATCGGCGAGTACACAGATGTTCCGGCCGGTGACATCGGTGTAGGCGGCCGCGAGATCGGATACCTGTTCGGGCAGTACAAACGGTTGACCAACTCCTACGAATCCGGAGTGTTGACCGGAAAAGGCTTGAACTGGGGTGGCTCTCAGGTACGTAAAGAGGCAACCGGTTACGGCGCAGCATATTTCGTCGCCGAGATGCTCAAAACCGTCAAATCTTCGCTGGACGGCAAGACTGTAGTGGTCTCCGGCTCGGGCAACGTCGCGATCTACGCAATCGAAAAGATTCATCAGCTCGGCGGCATCGTCGTCGCCTGTTCCGACTCCTCGGGTTACATCGTCGACCCCAAGGGCATCGACCTCGAGCTGTTGAAGGACATCAAGGAGTCGCGCCGGGCCCGGATCTGCGAGTACGTCGAGACCGCCACTCACGCAACCTTCACTTCCGGTGGCTCCATCTGGGATGTCGCGTGCGATGTCGCGATACCGGCGGCCACCCAGAACGAACTCGACGAGGACGCGGCCATCACACTCGTCAAAGGTGGCGTTGTCGTAGTCGCCGAAGGCGCCAACATGCCGACGACACCGGAAGCGGTGCAAGTGTTCCGCGACGCGGGCGTCGCGTTCGCCCCAGGTAAGGCTGCCAACGCCGGTGGAGTCGCTACATCGGCTCTCGAGATGCAGCAGAACGCATCTCGCGACTCGTGGAGCTTCGAGTACACCGATGACCGCCTGGCCCGCATCATGACCGGAATCCATGGCCGCGTAGTCGAGACCGCCGAGGACTACGGGATGCCAGGTGACTACGTACATGGGGCGAACATTGCCGGATTCGTCAAAGTTGCCGACGCCATGATCTCACTCGGAGTGATCTGAGCCATCGCTGAAATTGCCCCGTGCAGTGACCTGCACGGGGCAATCCGATCGGATACTCGCAGACTATTCGACTGTCCGAGATTCCAGTAGTCGTCGTTCGAGACCTGCGGCAATCGAGAGAACGGTAACGGTGCTCTCTGCGCCTGTTGGGAGTACGTAGGTGCGCTCATCCTCGACGCGGCACCCCATCAGTGCTCTGCCGAGCGGTGACAACGGCGAACATGTCGCTATTTCGTCCGCGGAGTTGCCCGTGGCCGCAGTCAACACGAACGTCTCGACGTCGTCGGGGTCGTGATCGAACATCACGGTGACAAGCGAGAACGGCCGCACGGTGCCGTCGTCGGTCACCGTAGATGCAGCAGACACCAATTCCTGGACCTCCGCGATGCGGCGGTCGATGCTCGACAATTCCTCGCGAGAGCGATGGTAGGAATCGTTGTTCTCGAGATCGCCCATGTTGCGGAACTCGATTACATCGGCTGCGACTTCAGCACGCCTGGTGTGCAAGGCAGACAGTTCGGCGGCTTCGTCTGTTGCGGCACCTGGGTTCACGATAAGTTCAGCGATTGTCATGGAGTTTCTCCTTGCACTAAAACTCGGCGGTCGTCCCATTCCGAGGTCGTGGAAATACAGGTATCGACGCGGCGAGCAGTGCTCGACACGTCAGGTGCAGTAAACAAAAAATGTGGCACCGAGTCGATGCCCGCTTTTTCGGCGTTCAGAGATGTATCGCCGACCAACAGTCGTTACGAAGGGCTGCAATCGCGCAGTGTTCTTTGTTCACAAACAGTGAATCGAAAGCTGGTATCAGTGGTGTGGCGGTAAAAACACCGGCACGACGGCGAAAGGTGCAGCGTAGTTTTTCGGTGCATCGACGAATTCAGGTGGAACAGTCTAGTGCCCTGGCGGAGCGGTGAACAAACAACCGCGTAGCTCTACAACAATAGGAATCACAGCGTTCACACCTTCTTTCGCATCGCGTGTCTTTCTCTGACTGTAGCCCGAAAAAAATAAAACTCCAGTCACAGCAGTTTCGGCCACTTTCAGCGCGCCGACACGTGCGTGGTCACTTCGGGATCGGCGCAGTCTCCCGCCGACACCATCGCGCGATCGCCTCGATTGCCTCGGGTAGCGGTGAGGTGGTGCCGACGACGAGGTACGAGCTGGATACGACGGGTGTTCCGTCGACTTCGATTTCGTACTTCAACCGCTGAGCCAGTCGCTTCGCGTTGTGGACCTCCGGCCCAGCGTGGGAGACGGCTCTGCCATCGCACAAAACAAGGAGCCGGCACGTGCTGTAGTCCGACGACGCATCGACAGCTGCGGCAGCAATTCTGTTGTTCTCCTCGGACTGCGCGGCGCGCTCGCGCCAGCGGGCGACCAGTCCGCGGCCTTCCGACAAAAACTCGGTGGTGACGATGATGGTTTCTGCCGTCACCTGACCGTCGACGAAAACATCGTTCGGCGCTGACGGGTGGGCATGCGTGGTACCACCGAGCTGGTCGGCACTCACGTCAGGACTACGAACAGTCACCTCGACGCCCTGGTCGACGAGCCCGCTGTGCAGGTCTTGGTGAAGCGAAATGGGCCGTCCGATGACAAGTGCAACGGCCGTGGTTCCCGCTCGCGGATTGTCCGTTGGACAAGCGGACAGCGGTGGCGTACTGATCTCGACGAGAGCCATATTCACGATCGACCTCTTTGTTGCTGTGGTGAATCGAGGTACCGGGGGGAGTCGACACAACGACACTCACGGCGCCTCAGGGGGACGAGCGGGCCAGCTCCAGCGTTCGATAGCGGCTGATGATCGTCTGGCGCGTCGCACGGTCGGTATCGGTCGCCAGCGTCAGAATCCAGGGGGCGGATTCGCTGAAATTATCGGCGCGAGAGTGCTGCAGATCGGCTGTGACGTCTTTCGACATCGATTCGAGTTTGTCACCGGTCAGCCGACCTGTCGGGTCGGAGAAGCCATACCCGATCTCCCACACTTGCGGTTGAGGAAACAACCCGGAGACATTGAGTCGGTCCCATTGCCGTGACAGGAGGGGTGAAATCACCTCGTCAACGGTGCGTTCACGCTGTACGCGGAACGGGCATGCTGTATCAAGAGCAATTTCCCCCTGCTCCAGAAATTGTCGAAGTCGTTCGGGTGAGGCGCATACCCGAAAATTAAATTCCATCATAACCGCTTTCACGGTAGACTCACTCCTTCGGTTCAATCAGTTCTATAAACTGTAGCCCAAAAGAAAATAAAAGCCAGTCGTGTGTACGCACGCCTGATTGCGTACGAAAGTTTCTCTGACGCAGTGGATGTGAGCCCAACAAATACGGTCGCCAGCGGATAATTCACCGGTGTCGAAAGATGCAGTCGGGACGGGGAATTGTTCTCCTGCGAGTACTTTTCACGACGATCTCGCCTGACTCTATGCCCTTTGGCTCGATTTTTACGCCGGACAGCTCATCGCGCGAATGTCTTCGTCAGGTTCTCGATCACTCCCTCGAGACCCCGATGGCCGAGGTACCCGTCGGGGCGGATGACGAACGCAGTCGGACCGGTGACATCGTATGTGCTGCAAAATTCGCTCGCGGAATCTACAACGACCGGGAGCACGGAGGTCACGTGGCTCGCCGCCACCAGATAGACGTCGAGAAGTCCGTGCGCGGCGTCGACGGTTGCAGCGGCAAGCTCTTCGAATTTTTCGATCTCACCGTCCGACTACAACAGGAGCGTGTGGCCGACGCCACCGAAGAGTTCGAACAGGCGGATGGGGAACGCGACCATGTCACGGGTCAGTCCCCGCGCATCGGGGGCGCGTTCTCCGGGCTGTACGACGGCTGCTGTCGGGTCGGACTCGGAGACCAACGGGCTTCCTGTCTACGAGATCAGGAGTTGAGCTTGCTTGCGCTTCGCCATCTCAACGGAGCTTTCGCCTGCATCGATTCCCTCGCGAGCGTTTCGGACCGTCATCCCGACGACCTCTTCGCCGACTGGGCGGCGTTCGGCGTCGTAGCTGTCGGTCAGTCCAGGTGCGCCCACACCGCCGCACAGTCGGTTCTCCCTGGCCGAGAGTCGGTATGGCGACTGCTCGGGCACCGATATGCCGTTCTCCACGGACCTCATGCTCAACGGATGAGGTCCTGCTACTGGCGGCTTTTGTTCGTTGCTACATCGGGGGTAAGAGACCCAATGAAATCAAATCGTCCAGCAACTGTCGTATGTTGCCGGTGTCGAACGAGAGGAAAGCGCGCTCGGTCTCGATCGCGGCGACGTGCTGGGCCAGCACCTCGGGGTCACGCAACGCGAGGATGGTAGCCAGATCCGAGGCCTTGGCGCCGCTGTGCGCAGCCTGTGCGGCCAGTAGGACGTTGAGGTAGCCGTGCTGTTCGAACCCTGTGTCAGTGTTGGTATTTCGAATCGCGTGGTCGAGTCCCGCGACAGCCTTGAAGGAGATTTCACGTCGCGCAGCCTCGTGGATGGCAGCGGCCAGTTCCTCCTCGCCAGGATATGCGTCCGCGGTCACGCCGCCGGTACGGAACGTGGCGTGGTAGCCACGCTCGTCCACGGCGTCGAACACCTCGGCTCGATGTTGTCCGCGCGGGATCTCGACGTAGACGTCGATGGCAGGGTCGACGGCACCCAGTGCGGTGATGTCGGTCCCGTCCGGCAGCGCCACCTCGATCGTGGCGACGGTCAGATTCGACTTCGCATACATCCGATCGAGCGCGGCCTCGACTGTGGCGGGGCCACCCGACGCGATCAGCGATATCGACAGTGGTTCGGTCACGTAGGTGAGTTCGTCGAGACGGGGGATAGGGATCATCAACGGGCCGACGAGGTCCGAGAATGCGGCGTCTCTATACGAAAGATGTTGCTGAACAGCAGAATCGAGCGGAGTGTCGCCGGACTGGAGAAGGGTAGCGTCGTCGCACAGTCCCCGGAGCAATCTCGGAATCACTTATTTCACCCGACTGCCGTTGTCGGGTGCGGTGATGCGCAGCGTCGAGTCGCGTTCGGTCGATCGGTCGGGTTCCGCGGAGTCGGTCACCGTCCAACTGTAGCGACCTCAGCGCAGTGGTCCACATATTCAGGTCGTCGAGCCGCTCATCGGGTCGGTGCCGTGCAGGTCGATGTCGAAACCGAAGTATGTCGGTCGGCTCGAGTAGGGTCGAGTAACCGTCCGTGCAGTGAGCGATCGCAGAAGGAGACATTTCAGTGGTGCTGAGGCTTTATCGCGCCACCCGCGGGGATTCGCTCGCAACGGCACTGGCTGAGGTGATGTCCAGCCCTCTGGCCGATCCATTTGCAGCCGAGGTGATTTCAGTTCCGGCGAAGGGCGTCGAGCGTTGGCTGACTCAGCGTCTGTCGATGTCGCTGGGTGGGGCATCGGCCGACGGCATCGGCGCCAATATCGAGTTTCCCTCGCCGACCCGCCTCGTCGAGGACGCGCGGTCAGCGGCCCTCGGACGCGATCCCCACCTGGAACCGTGGTCACGCGGACGCGTCCTGTGGACGACGCTCGACGTCATCGACGGCTCGCTGGCCGAACAGTGGTGCGCGGTGCTCGCCAAACACCTCGGTAACGGAACGGACGAGCACCGGGCCGGACGTAGATGGTCCACGGCAGCCCACTTGTCCGAGCTCTTCCGGACTTACGCCGCGGACCGTCCGTCGATGATCGTCGACTGGTCGGCAGGTATCGACAGTGACGGCGTCGGCGGCACTTTGGCCGAGGACCTGCGCTGGCAGGCCGAACTGTGGCGTGCGGTACGCGCCCGCATCGGACACGCGAGTCCTGCCGAACTTCTCGACGATGCGTGTGCAGCAATTCGCGCCGACCGGTCGATACTCGACCTCCCCGAACGGGTGTCGATTTTCGGTCCCACGAGACTGACAACCGATCAACTGCAGGTGATAGCTGCGATCGCCGAACATCGCGACGTGCACGTGTGGCTGCCGCATCCCAGCGATCGAATGTGGACACAGCGCGTCGACCAGCAACGCGTCAGCAGGCGATCCGAGGACCGCTCGGCGGTGACGATCGAGCATCCACTGCTCGCCGGCCTTGCCCGAGACGTACGTGAACTGCAGATGCGACTCCTCGGGCTCGGCGGTGACCTCGTCGATACGGTCGAACCCAGTGCAGGCTTTCCCGACACGTTGCTGGGCCGAGTGCAGCACGATATCGCGAACAACAGGACCCCGACCAGGACCGCCGAACCGGACGGCACCGTCGCCGTCCACGCGTGTCACGGTGCTCCACGTCAAGTCGAGGTATTACGGGAAACCCTGCTGCACCTGTTCGACGAAGATTCGACGCTCGAACCTCGCGACGTGCTGGTCATGTGCCCCGACGTCGAGACCTATGCGCCGCTGATCAGAGCGACTTTCGGACAGGGTGGGCTGGCACATCCCGGACACACACTTCGCGTCCGGCTGGCCGACCGGGGGCTACGGCAGACCAATCCGCTTCTCGCTGTGATCGCGACCTTGCTCGACCTTGCTGTGGGTCGAGTGACGGCCAGTCAGCTTCTCGACCTCGTCGCTGCCGACCCGGTTCGCCTTCGGTTCGGCTTCTCGGATGACGATGTGGAACGTCTCCGTGAATGGACGCAGGTATCGGGAGCTCGGTGGGGAATCAACTCGCGTCAACGCGAAAGTTTCGGCCTCGGCGGCTTCCGGCAGAACACGTTCAACAGTGCGGTCGACCGTCTGCTGTTGGGTGTAGCTGCCGACGAAACCGCTCACGAGTGGCTCGATCTGGCACTGCCGGTCGATGACGTAGACGGCAACGATATCGACCTGACCGGTCGATTCGCGGAGTTCATCGATCGTCTTGCGGTGACGCTGCGTGACCTACAAGGACCTCAGCCGACGGCAGAATGGCGCCACGCACTCGTTCGAGCGCTCGACCTGCTCGCGGATGTTGCTCCCTCCGACGCGTGGCAGCGCGCGCAAGCACTTCGCGAACTCACCGAGTCCACCGAGCACGGCGAAAATTCGGTCATCCGGTTGGCCGACGTGCGAGCAATGCTTACTCGGGCTCTTGCCGGTCGGCCTTCGCGAGCCAACTTCCGTACCGGCGAGCTGACGGTTTGCACCATGGTTCCGATGAGATCTGTTCCGCATCGGATCGTGGTGCTACTCGGCCTCGACGACGAAGTGTTCCCACGAGCGGGCAGTGTCGATGGCGACAACGTTCTTTCTCGTGACCCGGCCCCCGGCGAGCGTGACGTCCGTAGCGAGGACCGTCAACTATTGCTCGACGCAGTGATGTCGGCAGGGGAGAAGCTGCTGTTGTTCTACACGGGTGCAGACCCGGTGTCCGGTTCGGTGAAGCCACCGGCAATCCCGCTCACCGAACTTCTCGACGTGGTCACGGCAACTGCAGGAGCCGATGTAGTCACTCGACATCCCCTGCAACCCTTCGACTCTCGAAACTTCGATCGGCGGAATCCGTTGAGCTACGACAAGTCCTCGCTCGACGGAGCGCGAGCGAGTCAACGCGAAACCGTCGCGCCACCACCCTTTCTCGCCTCGGTGCTCCCGACGCGAGGCGACGGTGACGTGGCTCTAGGCGATCTTGTCGCCTTCCTCGAGCATCCCATTGCTGCATTTCTCAAACAGCGCATGGGCATTCGCGTGCCTGAGATCGAAGACGATCTGTCCGATTCACTCACCGTCGAATTGGACGGACTGCAGAAGTGGGACATCGGTGATCGCATGCTCGCCGAGCGTCTTTCAGGCACCGAAGTCGCGGACTTCCGTGCTGCAGAATGGCGGCGCGGAACCCTCCCGCCGTTTCATCTCGGCGAAAAGCAATTGCAGGACATCACCCGCGCAGTGGACGCGCTGGTGGATGTTTCCCAAGAAGTTCATGCCGGTGACGCAGGCGCACTCGACATATCCATCGAACTCCTGTCCGGTCGACGACTGAGCGGGACGGTCACCGGAATTCACGGAGACACCATTGCCAGGACGTCGTACTCGCGTCTAGCGCCGAAGCATCGTCTGGCGGCATGGGTTCGACTCCTCGTCGTTGCAGCACAGGATGATTCGCGACCGTGGCAGGCCGTCACGACGGGCCGCGGTCCGGGGAACCGAGCGGCGTGGCGATCGACGATCACGGCACCCGTGGACGCACTCGCGCAACTGGAACTGCTCGTGGCCCTACGGGACCTCGGTTTGTCCTCACCGCTTCCGATCGCGCCGGGGGCTTCGTCGGTATACGCAGAGCGGCGGTTTCGCGGTGCATCGGTGGACGACGCCATCGCGGCGGCCGAGAAGACCTGGTCCGACAAATTCGGTGATGCAAAAGACCGAAGTATCGCTTACTTGTACGGCGCCGGCGCCTCGTTGGAGGTATTGACGTCGACGCCGGTGCGATCCGAAGATCCTCATTGGGGTGAGGAATCGACGCTCTTCGGAGTTCTTGCGCGCCGATTGTGGTGTCCATTGCTCGACGCGGAAAAGGAGGGCCAGCCATGACCGACTTCGACCTCCTCGGTCCACTCCCCGAGGGGACCACTGTCCTCGAGGCCAGTGCAGGAACAGGCAAGACGTTCGCTATCGTCGGTCTCGCGACCCGGTACATCGCCGAGGGCCTGGCAGATATCTCGCAGTTGCTGCTCGTCACCTTCAGTAGGGCCGCAACTCAGGAGTTGCGTGAAAGAACGCGCAACCGATTTGCCGAGGTCGCCGCAGGTCTGGACAGTTCATCGACAAGCAGCGACTCCCTCGTCCGTCATCTGGCCGAGGGGACGAAAGAAGAAGTCTCCCTGCGTCGCACACGGTTGCTTCGTGCATTGTCCGAATTCGACTCGGGAACCATCGCGACGACCCACAGCTTCTGTCAGCGCATGCTCGACGGGTTGGGCATCACCGGAGAACGTGAACCGGAAGCGATTCTTGTCGAGGCAGTCGACGACCTGACGAGCGAGGTGGTCGACGATATCTACCTGCGGCGATACAGTCGTGCAGACTTCGATCCGCCTATCGGGCCGGCCGATGCTCGTCAAGTGGCTCGAGAAGCGGTTCGGGACAGACAAGCCCAGCTGGTCCCGGGGCGTGATGAAGACACCGAAGCGGGCCATCGCGTCATTTTCGCGGAAGAGGCGCGTGCAGAAGTGCATCGTCGCAAGAAGCTAGCCGGGATAAGAGATTTCGACGATCTACTGAGTTTGCTCCACCGTGTTCTCGTCGATCCCGAGCATGGTGAAGCCGCGTGTGCGAGGGTGCGGGAACGATTTCGGGTAGTGCTCGTCGACGAGTTTCAGGACACCGACCCGCTGCAGTGGGACATTCTTCGCCGAGCATTCCACGGCAGGTCGACTCTGCTACTGGTGGGCGATCCCAAGCAGGCCATCTACGCCTTCCGCGGCGCTGAGGTGCTCAGTTACCTCGATGCTGTCGGCCTCGCCGATCGACACCTCGAACTGACGAGAAACTGGCGAAGCGATTCCGGTCTGCTCGGTGCGCTCGAAAATATTTATGCTGGAGCAGCTCTCGGTCATGGCGACATCATCGCTCACCCCGTGGGCTCGACACACGACGGTTCTCGGATGTCCGGTGTACCGCCGCTGCGCCTTCGCTACCTCTCTCGGACAGGTGCGGGCCCGCTCAACAAAGCGGGGTTTCCAGCGGTCGGCGTGCTTCGTGACCGTGTCGCCGATGACGTCGCGTCCGACATCGTCGAGCTCCTCCAGTCCGCGACCCCGCTTTCGCTGCCGCGGCGCGGAGATACTGTCGCTCCGGGAGACATCGCGGTACTGGTGCGGACTCGCTCACAGATCGCACTGGTGCGTGATGCGCTCGATCGCGTCGGCGTGCCCTCGGTACTGGCCGGCGGGTCCAGTGTGTTCGACACGCTCAGCGCAAGCCATTGGTTGTGGTTTCTGCAGGCGCTCGAACAGCCACACCGTGCCGATCGTGTTCGCCTCGCCGCACTCACTCCGCTGTTCGGATGGACCGCGGAGAAGCTGGACCGTGGAGGCGACGACGCCGTATCCGACGTCAGTGCTCGATTGCGGGAATTCGCAGTGTTGTTCGCGCATGCAGGTTTTGCCGCCGTATTCGAAAAGCTCGCTTCCGAAACACGGTTGGAAGGCCGATTACTCGCACTCCGAGCCGGTGAACGGCACCTCACCGACCTTCGTCATGTAGCCCAACTGCTCAATCGTGCTGCCGTCGAGGGCTCTTTGGGACCGAGTGCACTGACCCGCTGGCTCACCGACAGGATCGACGATCCGACATCGGGCAGCATCGCCGACCGCAGCAGACGTCTCGACAGCGACGCAGCAGCGGTACAGATCGCCACAGTGCATGCGAGCAAGGGACTGGAATTCCCCGTCGTCTACATCCCGTATGCGTGGGATGCGTCGAAGAATCCATATCCCAGCACGCTCCTTCTGCACGACGAGAGCGGCAAGCGTGTCCTCGATGTCGGAGGCCGTACCGGTCGCGGGTACGCCGCTCGCAAACTGATTCGAGACAAGGAAGAAGCGGGCGAAGAACTTCGGCTGCTCTACGTCGCGCTCACCAGAGCTCAGTGCCAGGTCGTCCTATGGTGGGCGCCGGCATTTTCCACCGCAGCGTCGCCGTTGCATCGGTTGATCTTCGCCCGGGTGTCAGGAGTGGCCGAGCCCGAGGAGAAGGCCAAGGTACCCGAAGACGTTGCGGTGGCGGGCAGGCTCGAGTCCTGGGCCGGTAAAGCGGGCGGCCGGATTTCCATCGAGACAGTAGGCCGGCGCAGTGCAGTCCCAACGTGGAGCGCGGTGAAACATACGACCGAAGAGCTTGCGGCCGCGACGTTCACCCGTGGTCTCGACATGCTGTGGCGTCGTACTTCCTACTCCGCGTTGACCGCCGCAGCGCACGAAGTGTCGGGGGTTTCGAGCGAACCCGAGCAACCAGAGAAGGACGATGAGCCAGCAGACGCGCGGTCTATCGACGAAGTGCTGGAGGGGATTCCGTCTCCGATGAACGGTATGCCTGCGGGAGCTGACTTCGGCACACTTGTGCACGAGATCCTCGAACACGTCGATACCTCAGCGGTCGATCTCGACGCCGAAGTGCTTCTTCGATGCAACGAAGCGGTTGCCGAGAGGTCGGCCGAGATCGACCCGTCAGCACTTGCTGCAGCGTTGATGCCGGTCCTGCGAACTCCCCTCGGCTTCGGGACGCTCGCGGACATAGCTCCTCGTGACCATCTGGCTGAACTCGACTTCGAGATGCCGCTGAACGGTGGCGACGATCCCGGGACAACGAACGTGACTCTGCGGGGGATTTCGCGACTGCTGCGCACTTATTTGCCCGCGGACGACGCGCTTGCCGCATACGCGGACCAACTCGAAGTTCTCGAATCGAAGCCGCTGCGTGGCTATCTCACCGGCAGCATCGACTCCGTCCTCCGAATACCCGGGCCCAAGTACGTCATCGTCGACTACAAGACGAACAGGCTGTCCCGCGGTGATCTGACCGTCATGCATTTCACCAGAGAACGAATGGCTCAGGAGATGCTGCGTTCGCACTATCCGCTGCAGGCGCTGCTGTACGCGGTGGCGCTGCATCGATATCTGCGGTGGCGCCAGCCCGGGTACGATCCCGAGGTCCACCTCGGTGGGGTGCAGTACCACTTCGTACGCGGCATGGTCGGGCCCGAAACACCGTCGGGGTGTGGGGTGTTCGACTGGAATCCTCCTGCCGAACTGGTTACGTCCGTGTCCGATCTCCTGGCAGGATCAGCCGTATCATGACCGACGCCCAACTGGTTCAACGAGCCACCGGTATCCTCCGCACATTCAATTCGGCGGGCGTCCTGGCGGCAGCAGACGTGCACGTCGCTCTGCGGTTGGGCGCGCTCGGCGGTGAGCCGTCGGAGCACGTACTGTTCGCGGCTGCCCTCGCGGTTCGAGCTGTCCGGTCCGGTTCGGTATGTCTGGACCTGAACCGGTTTCGCGAGGTCACCGTGGACGAGGAATCGGATGTCGACCTCGATGCCCTTCCATGGCCTGAGCTGGCAGACATCACCTCGGCGCTCCGTGTGAGTCCGTTGGTACGCGGCGGAGATCGCGGTCCACTGAAGCCTCTTCGCCTCGTCGCTACCGACGAGGGTGAGCTTCTGTACCTCGATCGGTACTACCTGCAGGAGCGAACAATCCGCGAGGTTCTCGCCGGACGCGACGAGTCACGTCCGGTCGTCGACTCCGATCAGATCAGGACTCTGCTGGACACGCTCTTCGTGGACGAACACGGCGAGCCCACTGCCGCGCCCGATCGGCAACGCATCGCTGCTGCTCTTGCCGCGACGTCGTGGACAGCTGTGGTCGCGGGCGGACCAGGTACGGGCAAGACTCATACCGTCGCGCGTGTGCTGGCGATGTTCGTCCGCCAGTACGGACCTTCGATCCGCATCGGGTTGGCAGCCCCCACCGGCAAAGCGGCTGCGCGACTGCAGGAATCGGTGACCGAGCAATCGGAACAGCTCGGTCTACCCGACACTCTCACCGCGATGACCCTGCATCGCCTGCTCGGTTGGCAACGTGGAAGCAAGAGTCGATTTCGCCACAATGCCTCGAACAAACTGCCCTTCGACGTCATTGTGATCGATGAGACGTCGATGGTGTCGCTGACAATGATGAGTCGGCTGCTCGAAGCCGTCAGATCGGATACCCGTTTGATACTTGTCGGCGATCCGGATCAATTGACCTCGGTCGATGCCGGAGCCGTGTTGGCGGATCTCGTGGCAAGACCTGTTCATGGTGAAGCCGACCCCGAACTGGATGCATTGATCGGCCGTGACGTGGACGCCGTCGACGATCCTGACGAGGCCGCGCTGTCGGGAGGGGAACGCGACCGACTTCGAAGTGGCGTTGTACGGCTGAGCCGAGGTAGGCGCTTCGGCGGCGCGATAGCAGAACTGGCAGTGGCAGTTCGAGACGGTAGGTCCGAAGAGGTGATGCGCCTGTTGAACGACGATCGCGAGGAGCTGTCCTTCCATGCGCCCGCTGACCTGTCAGCACTGCGGACCGACATCCTTCGGACTGCCGACGCTGTGACCACTGCTGCCAGGGCCGGTGACGCCACCGCCGCTCTGGGTGGGTTGGAAGCCCACCGGTTGCTGTGCGCGCACAGGCAGGGACCCTACGGAGTGCAGCGGTGGGCGCGGCAGGCAATGGAGTGGGTGGCGGAATCGTCCGGTGTCTACCTCGATCCGTCGCAGTGGTATCCCGGCCAACCGTTGCTGGTGACGGCGAACGATCACGAAGCGCGGATCTACAACGGCGATACCGGCGTGGTCATCGACACCGGTGACGGCGCGCTGATGGCAGCATTTCAGCGCGGATCGGAGCCGTTGTTGGTTCATCCGAATGTCTTGTCGTCGGTGCAGACGGTCTACGCGATGACCATCCACCGAAGCCAGGGGAGTCAGTACGACACAGTCTCGGTGATGTTGCCGGCCGAGGCGTCGTCGCTGCTGACCCGGGAACTGCTGTACACCGCGATAACTCGCGCTCGTGTGCATGTTCGGATTATTGGGACCGAAGCCGCGGTACGCGCAGGCGTCGAGCGTCAGGTGTTACGAGCGAGTGGCTTGCGACGCACCCTACTGACCTGATTCCTCCGGTCAGTAGACGTCGCGTAGGTAGCGCTTGTCGCGCTTGAGCTTCGATATGTAGTCCTCGGCTTGATCCGAAGAGCAACTGCCGTGTTCGGCGACGATGTCGTGCAGCGCCACATCGACGTCTTTGGCCATTCGTGTCGCATCGCCGCACACGTACAGATGCGCCCCCTCCTCGAGCCAGCTGTAAAGCTCTTTGCCGCTTTCGCGCATCCGATGCTGGACGTAGATCTTGTCCGTCTGATCACGAGAAAACGCCAGATCGAGCCGGTTCAGAACACCGTCGCGCGACAACCCGGTCAACTCGTCCTCGTAGGCGAAGTCGCTACTTCGATGTTGGTCTCCGAAGAACAGCCAGTTCCGTCCCGACGCTCCGCGCGCCCGACGCTCGTGCAGAAATGAGCGGAACGGGGCGATACCTGTACCAGGGCCGATCATCACGACCGGCACATCGTCGTCGGAGGGCAGCCGGAACGACTTGTTGGGGGAGAGGAAGACGCCAGCACTCTCGCCTTCGCCTACCCGATCCGCGAGGTACGTCGAACAGACACCTCCGTGATTACGTTCCGAAGACCTATACCGCACGCTCGCAACGGTGACGTGCACTGTCCCCTCGTGTGCCAGCGGCGACGAGGCAATCGAGTAGACGCGGTGCTGCAAGGGCCGCAACAAATCGAGGAGCTCGGATGGTTCCATGCCGAGTTTCGGATCGATCGAGAGAACGTCGAGGGCGTCCTTGCCCCAGATCCACGCGTCGATAGAGTCGCGATCACCGGTGGAGAGGACATGCCCCAGCTCGTCGTCTCCGGTTCGCTCGGCCACGGCCTCGATGAGGTCCATCGACGGCACGCCGATCTCGAACGAGTGCGTGAGGAGCTCGTCGAGTCGCTGCTCGGATCCCTTGAGCGTGACGGTGGTGTCCGGGGAAACACCGAGCCGACCGATCAGCGCATCGACAACTTCGGGATTGTTGATCGGCCGGATTCCGAGCCCGTCTCCTGGCTCGTACACGAGACCGCTGTCGCCCAGAGCGAAGGCATAGTGACGGACTTCCTTCGACGAACCTGGGCCGGACAGAACACGGTTGGTCAGCACGGTGGCCTGATACGGGTTCTTGCGATTCCACGGAGTGCGCTTCGGTGAGGGTTTCAATGCGGCAGGTTTGGTCTTCGTCGACAGTGGTGCCGCATCCCGTTCCCCGCGTTCGACGACGCGGTCCACACCGTCGGTCGTGCCCGAATCACTGAGTCCTTCTAGTGGTGCGTCGATATCGCGACCCGCCTCCCGCTCCGTCGTAGCTGGTGTCCCCGATTCCATGACGGGGAAGTATAGGCCGCCCAGTCCGGATTTCGGTTCCGCTGCGAGGGGATTGTCGCAGAGTCGAGCATCACCCGGCATCCCTGCCCAGAGGTGTTCGCTGAAGAACTTCGATGCCGTTCGCCTCGTACCGAACCTCGTATCCCGAGTTCAAAGCCACGAAGAGCGCCTTCGAGTCGCCCTCTTCGTCCGCCGGCCAGCCTGCTGGATCGGATCGGTTGACGACGATCCAATCTGGTGTCGTGGTGTCGGTCGGACGCTGGGGGAAGACCGAAACGTCATGGGTGGCGACGAACTGAGGAACCAGATTGTTCGAGGCCGCGATCCGCTCGTCGCGGGGGATCGAATCCGAGATCACACGCGCTGCCGTCGTTTGCGGGTCGACACGCCAACCGTCTGCACCGGCCAGTCGAGCCAGCGGAAGAAAAGGCAAGGCAACCACCGCGAAAACAGCAACCGCGACCGCTATCGTCCGAACGCCCCGCTCGGTGAGTTGTCCATGACGTCGACTACGCACCACCGCGTCGATGAGAGCAGCGAACACGATCACCATCAAGATGGCGTTGTAATGAAAGATCGGCTTCCAGAAGTTTGAATTGTCGCTCAGGAACCGCCAGGCCACGGTCGGGAGAGCGACCAGCAGCAGGGGAGATCGGATCGCGGCGAACCCTGACACTGCGAGCAGGAGGAATGCAGTTGCGGCCCGTGAATCTCCTTCGACGAGCCCGTGGGCGGTGTCGGCAATGCCAGCCCCGAGCGGCGGCATCTTCGACCCCTGTCCGTAGGAGTCGTTCGCACTCATCAGCGGAATGATCACCTTGACCGCGAGCACCACCCATCCGAGACCCCACAGTGCAGTCAGAAATCCGTAAAGTCGGGTCCTCCCCGCAGTCCACAGTGCGACGAGAAGCCCAATAGCGGCAACGGTCAAGCCCATGTCTTCCTTCACGAAAACAAGAGGTAAGGCCCAGACCAGCGCGGATATCCAGCGCCGTGTACCAAGGGAAACCAGCGACATCGCCAGCAACGGCATCGCGAAAGCGATCTCGTGAAAATCGAAATTCAGCGCCGCCTGCACGCCCCAGGACAACCCGTACGCCGACGCGACGACGACACCGATGAGCGCGCCGAATTCTCGAACCGCCCAGCGCGCCAGCGGAATGACAGCGGCCGCAAACAACAGGGCCTGGGCCACGAGCAGCGTCTCAGCCGAAGGAAAAAGTCGGTAAACAGGCGCGAGAAGCGCAGTAATCGGAGAGAAGTGATCCCCGAGGGTGTTGTAACCGGTTCCAAGTAGATCCGACGTCGGTGCACGCAGATTCGCATACGACGAAATCTGCTGAACGAAGATTCCCAGATCGAATCCGGACGTGCGGAGTTGGCGATGCCCCAGGACGGAAAGCGTCGCATACAGAGGTGCCAGGACGAGGAACGCCGCAACCGGGATGACACTCTCTGCGCCCAACCGGCCGCGCCCGATCGCCGGTACCTCGGCAACTACTGCCATAGGAGTGGGAGAAAAATCGGTGGCTGACACAGGAAGAGAGGTCTACCCGACCCACATAGGACAAACCTGAGAAGCCCAGGTGAAACAAGCCGGCTGCTGAGGCAGCGTGGTCGTAGAGCACCCACATGTTCCACCTTCGGTGGAACATGTGTCAGTATCATCGCTGAACGAATCCGGTCGGTGGCGCGGCCAAACCGGGATGACGACAGTTCGACGAGTTCGCAGGGGGCGGGGAACCGAACACATGGATCTGTTTCAGATAGCCGTGATCGCATTCTTGGCAATCGGGTCGTGCGCCGTGCTCGCCGGAATCGGCGCCACCGTGGTCAGCAGCGAACGCCGCTCCCCAAGCCGTCGAAAAAAGACCAGAATTGCGCCAGGCTGGTACCCCGACGCGCAGGACGAAACGCTCCTTCGATACTTCGACGGACGCGAACCCACCAGACAGACCTCCCGACGCGAACAGTCCTGACACCTCGAACCAACTCACTCCGCAGGCTCCGCTCCAGCCCTTCCATGCTCACTCCGCAGGCTCCGCTCCCGACCTTCCCTGCTCACTCCGCAGGCTCCGCTCCCGACCTTCCCTGCTCACTCCGCAGGCTCCGCTCCCACTTTCCCGCGTCGGCGGCGCCTGGAGCGACGGGACGGTGGTTGAGACGAAAGATGGTAGTACAGCGCATCTTCGGAATCCTCGACGACGACCTGAACGACATCCCCGACTTCGAGGTAGTCGTCGACATCGATACGGTCCGTGGCTCCGATGACGGCCTTCACCGACCTGGCGGGGATGAGCCCGCGTCGACCGTCGGGGCCCACGGCCAACGCGTAGCGCGGACCGGTCCTGGTCACGCGCGCGCTGATGATCGCGGAATCCTTCGGCACCGGAGTCGGTTCGGCGGCAACATCTTTGGCAGCTGTGGTCTGTGAATCGAGTTGTGCCGCGAGATCGTCTGCCATCAGATCGACCTGCAACAGCAGATCGGCCATATGGCGAGCTTGATTCTCATGAGTCTTCGACGGCTTGAGTGCCTCACCGGGCTTGTACATGTCCTCGTGGGTCAGCTCGCCCCAGGCGTCTTGCAGCCGGGTTTTCACCTGAACCTCCACCTTGACATCCATGTCGCCCTGGTGCGTTGCAACCCTAACGAGAAGCACCGCGTGGTACGCCCGATAGCCGCTCGGTTTGGGAAACGCCACGTAATTCATCGGGTCCTTTGCGAAGCGCACTGAGCACTCGGGATCCCGACAAGCCAACTCCAATGCCTCGACGAACGCGTGCAGATCGCGGGGGCTCTTGCACAGGACTTTGATTCCGATGAGGTCACCGAGGGCATCGACGACCTCATCCACCGTGTTGGGCTCGGTGATCCGGCCTTCGGCGATCTTGCGACGCAACTTGTCCGCGGCCCGGGCGGGGTCCTTGATTCGCGCAGACTGGGCGTTGAGGCGATCGCGATCGACATTGTCGAGAATCTCGTCGGCAATTGTTTCGAGAAAGTTCTGCGTGGTGACCAGCGCTGCTTGCCAAGCGCGACCACGCTGCAGATACACCTCCTCGACGAGGTCATCGATGCTCGTCGATGTTGTCATGGGGGCTGCTTTCGATCGATGAACTTCGGCCTTGGTGCACCGAAGGCTAGCGCAGGGATGCGCGGCCGCCGACCTCTGCCGCGGTACGTCGTGCATCGGGTGTGAGAAGTACCGCGCATCTGTCGGGGGAGGGCACTATTGTCGAAGAAATGACGACCACGGTCGCAGAGGGCGACGAATTCGTTACGCAGTTCGACCCGTACCGGCGTGAGCTACTGGCTCATTGCTACCGCATGACCGGGTCCATTCACGACGCCGAGGACCTCGTTCAGGAGACGTACATCCGGGCCTGGAAAGGTTACGGAAAGTTCGAGGGCAGATCGTCCATGCGGACTTGGCTGTATCGCATCGCCACCAATACCTGCTTGACGGCGTTGGAAGGACGCTCGAGGCGTCCGTTGCCAACCGGTCTCGGGGCACCCAGCTCGGATCCGACGGATGATCTGATCGAGCGTCACGAAATTTCCTGGCTGGAGCCGATCGCAGATTCGGAGTTGAGCGATTCGGGCGATCCAGCGAGCATTGTCGTCGGGCGAGAATCGATCCGCCTGGCATTCATCGCTGCCCTGCAATATCTTTCGCCGCGACAGCGTGCTGCGCTACTGATGCGTGAGGTCTTGCAATGGAAAGCCTCGGAGGTAGCCGAAGCGCTGGCAACGACCACGACAGCAGTCAACAGCCTCGTACAGCGCGCACGAGCGCAACTGGACTCGATCACCCCCTCCGCGGACGGAGTCGGCGAGCCCTCGTCGGCGGAGATCCAGGAACTGTTGGAAAAGTATGTCGACAGTTTCGAGCGTTACGACATCGGTCAGCTCGTCGAGCTGTTCACCACGGACGCGGTGTGGGAAATGCCGCCGTTCGTCGGGTGGTACCAGGGCGGGAAAAATATCGGAGCGCTCATTCGAGGCAATTGCCCTGCCCGTGGGCCCGGGGACATGCGCATGCTGCCCACCGCTGCCAACGGCCGGCCGGCGTACGGGCTGTACATGCGAGACGAGTTGGGCCGACATGTCGCTTTTCAGTTACACGTTCTCGATTTCCGAGCCAATCGCGTCGTACATGTGGCGTCCTTCTTCGATCTGACACTTTTCGAGAGATTCGGTCTGCCCGCACACCTGTGACCGGTTGCGAGCGTCGGCGAACAGCATCCGCCCGGCGCTGATCCGCAGGGCCATGAAGCGACCGGCTTGTCTCTGGTGCGCAGCTCTGTAGCAAGATGGGTCCGCGGGAACGAGCTGATAGCGCGTTCCCGCTGTTTCGTCGAAGAGGAGAATTCATGGATTTGGGACTGTCCGGTAAGTCGTTCATCGTCACTGGTGGAACCGAAGGACTCGGTCTGGCCAGTGCTCGCGAGTTGCTACGCGAGGGCGCGAAGGTGACTGTGTCGTCTCGCTCTCAGGAGAAAGTCGACGACGCGGTGACAGAGCTCGGCGCTCATCGCCCGAACGCTGTGAACGGAATGGTCGCCGACAATGGCCACCCGAGCAGCGCAGAACTTGTCGTCGAGGCTGCCCTTGCGCACTGGGGCAAAATCGACGGTCTCGTTGTCAGCGTTGGCGGACCACCGCGCGGCACGGCATTGGAAGCCACGGACGAGCAGTGGGAAGATGCGTTTCACACGATCTTTCTCGGAACAGTACGGCTGGTCAGAGCGGCAGCAGCATCGATGACCGAAGGCGGCGCAGTTGTCCTGGTGCTGTCGAGTTCGGTGAAGTCGCCGTTGACGGGCCTCGGAATCTCGAACGGTCTTCGACCAGGGCTGGCAATGGTCGCCAAGGATATGGCCGACGAGCTGGGTGCACGAGGAATTCGCATCGTCAGCGTCCTGCCAGGTCGATTCGATACAACTCGGGGTGGAGCCGTCGGCGACGAGGACTTGGCTCGCATACCTCTCGGGCGGATCGGTGACCCTGACGAATTCGGAAGAGTTGTCGCGTTTCTGTCCTCGCCTGCCGCGTCGTACATCACGGGTTCGACGGTCACCGTCGACGGCGGGGCGCTGCGAGCCCTGTGAGTACCGGAGCATTGTGAGCGCTGGTACCTCTGACCAACTCGGGCCGACTGAACGCAGGTGACCCCGCACCAAGCCTGTCGGCTTTGTGCGGGGCCACTGAAAGCGAATGACCGGGGACGTAACTCCTTAGCGTGTGCTCGATGCAATGCGTGCAAGCATCCGAGAGAACACCGAGCCGTCCGACCCGAGGGCATCGAAAGTAGTCGATTCAGCTGGAACTGCTGCTTCGCCCTTGGCAGCGGCGAGCGTGCGCGCCAATTCGGTGCGGCGTTCGATGGCGCCGAGAATATCGGCGTCGAGCATGACTAGCTGCTCATCGAGCTGGTCGATCTTGACTTCGTCTGTTTGTGCTCCGTTGGCGCTGATGGCGAGCGAATCGATCTGCAATGTCACATCGTCTCCTTTTGTTCGCGTCCTGAGGAGTGAGTCGTTCGGATCCTCGGAACTGTTACACGTTAGTTCTATGTGTCAACGATGTTTCGTACCCTGCACCAACATGCCTAGTAATCAGGCGGGGGCCAAGGCTTTCGGGCTGTGATGCTGGCAACAATCGAGGTCGACACCGTCTGATTCGACACCTGGGTCCAGTAGCGACCCTCCAACGCGGCGTCAGTAGCCAACTGGCGTAGAGCGTTCGACGTCATATCAACTATTCGTAGCGGGACGTCGCTGGTACTGCTCGTGCAAGAAGAATCCTCGATTCGGGTGACACTTGTCGATCGGCATAGTAATCGTCCGTTCGGATTTCGGGATTGTCGGTTCGGATTTCGGGGTAGTCGTTCGACAACGACAACCGCAAGGAGTTCATCGTGCGCTATGACTACCTCATCGTCGGTGGCGGCATGGTCGCCGACGCCGCAGCCCGCGGCATCCGCGAGAAGGACACCTCAGGAACAATCGGCATTCTGGGGGCCGACAGCGACGAGCCTTACACCCGACCGGCTTTGTCCAAAAAGTTGTGGACGGACAAGGACTTCGGTCGCGATCAGGTTCCGCTGAATACTGCATCCGACACCGGTGCCGAAGTGCTCACCAATACACGAGTCCGGTCGGTCGATCGCGAAAACAAAACCGTGACGACCGAGTCCGAAGACGTATTCGAGTACGGAGACTTGCTGGTGGCGACCGGAGCATCACCGGTCCAACTCGACATCGCTCCCAGTCCGAGAGTCATCTATTTTCGTACGTTCGCCGACTATCGCGCGTTGCGGGACCTGACCAAGACGGCTTCGCACATCGCCGTCGTCGGAGGTGGATACATCGGTACCGAAATTGCGTCGGCTCTCGCACTCAACGGCGTCGATGTCACGCTGATCACCAGCGACGACGTCGTCGGTGGTCACATGTTCCCAGCCTCTCTCGCGGCTGCATTCGAGGCAGGGTTCAGTGAACATGGCGTCACGATTCGGCGGGCAGTCAAGGTGACGACTGCTGCCGAGGCCTCGGCCCGAGTGCAACTGCAACTCGACGACGGCTCGAGTGTCGAAGCAGATGGGGTCGTCTTCGGCCTCGGTGTTCGCCCCAACGTCGACCTTGCCGAAGCCAGTGGATTGGCCGTCGACAACGGCATCGTCGTCGACGAATACCTTCGTACCGACGATCGGCATATCTATGCGGCAGGCGACGTCGCGAACTATCCCGACGCGATACTGGGCCGTCGACGCATCGAACACGTAGACAACGCAATCGAGATGGGTAAGGCTGTCGGCCGCATCATGGCAGGAGGTACCGAGCCGTACACCTACACGCCGTACTTCTATTCGGACGTCTTCGACGACGGCTACCAGGCCGTGGGAACCATCGATACATCACTGCGTGCCGTGGAGGAATGGAAGATCGAGCCCAAAGAAGGCGTCGTCTACTACCTCGAAGGCGACAAGGTGCGAGGTGTACTCATGTGGAACGTGTGGGAAGGCCTCGACGAGGCCAAGGCACTTCTCGGTAAGGAGAAGGCCGGCCGTCCCTGACTAATCCTGATGCCCGCGAGGTCGGTTCTGGACCGGCCGTGCGTCAACGTGGCGAGAATTCTGGAACAGTGGGTTCTGGTCGTACGCCACGAGGAGCTGACATGTTCGAGCACACAGAAATCGGTACCAGCCGAGAACGCGTCGAAGAGCAGGTTCGCAGTTGGTGCGAGCGTGCGCGAGTGGACGGAAGATGGCCGATGCTGTCCGACGCGTCCTCGGTGGCGATCGCTGCAGGCCGGTTGGATGGCCCCACCCGGGAAATACTTGCCGCGCGTCGTAGAGCAGGAAGGTCGGTGCCCTCGATCGGAGGCTTTGCTACTGCGAGAACCCTCGCCGAGGAGCGATCACGATGGTTGGCCAAGGATACGAAGAACAAGCCGGGATCCGCGCTGGTCTATCGGATGCGAGCCACCGAATTGACCAAGCGCCTCGATCACCTTCGAACGATCGTGGTGATGTCGACCGACCACTATGCACACGGCGTCCGCGCCGTTCGACGTGAGCGCCGAGACGGAATTCACTTGGATCTCGACCAGCGCGACGCACTCTTCGATGCGCTGCTACATACCCCCGTCCCGAAGCAGCACATCGGCGGTCTCGCCGTTAGAACCGGGCTGTCGGTACTCGACGTTGCCGCTGATCGCGTGGCCGAGGCATCGAAGAACACTCGGTTCGAAAATGCGGGGGACCGCGCATCAGCAGTGATGGCTCAGGTCGCAGATCAAAAGGACGATGTGTTCGCCGACCGATACGAGACTCTACTTTTCATCGCCGGCACGTCGTACGATCGCGTGAATTTCTCACCGGCGTGGAGATCCGAGCACTTTCTCGTCCAGCGCACTCAACTCGACCTTGCCGAGGAACTCACTCAGGTCGCCGTCGACACCAACTCCCTGCAGGACATCAGCACCGAACTCGACGACATCGCCGGGGCGATGCTCGACGACGCCACTCGAGTCCAGGTCGCCACCCGCCGTGCTGTGCTCGAGTCGGTATGGACGCAACTGATCGACAGGGTTGCCGCGTTGGTCAGGGTCGCGGACCTGGTTACACGATCCGAGGGCGACCATTCTGCGATGAACGTCGTGCAGAAAGCACACAGCCTCGACAACAGAATCGACGCTCTGGTATCCCGCGCAGGAAATCGCGAACTGTCCGCCGACAACACACATTTCGTCGGTGACCAGATCACATAGTGGCCGAGGTTCCGCGGGAAAGTTCGCCTTGCGCGGGGGTCGCACGCTCGATGAGAACGTCGGTCAGGACTATGTCTCAGAAGAAGGTGTGGACGAGGTCCACAACGAGGGGATTGTCGGAGTCGGCGTCGTCGATCACAGGGATGACTCGCCATTTGTCGAATGCAGTGCACGGATGTGAAAGACCCAGGCGTACGACGGTTCCGACCGGCAGAGGGGCAGAGTTTTCGGGGATACGCAGGAACGCGTGCTGATCATTTAGTGCAGTGACCTCGGCGTGCTCGACGTTCTGTGGTACCGGGAGTCCTTCGTCGAACGGCAGATCGCGCTTCCCAGCGTCCAGCAATGTCAACCCGGGCTCTGGCGTGGACACAACGCGTGCCCAGCCGTGCATCGCCGATCTCAACGGGTTGTCGGAGCGAGCCGCATTCATCGGCGAAATCTGTGAATAGAATCCGTCGTCGTGGATGATGTAGGCGCCCGAGCGCAGTACCACCGACGTGGTGACGCCGCGCTCACCCTTCTCGTCCGCTATGACGGACAATCGCTCGATCACTAGGTCCTGATAGGCGCTGCCACCGGCCGTCACGATGGCATGAGTGTCGTAGAGATCGTCATCGAGTAGTTCCCGATGCAGGGCGCCGACGGTGTCCAAGTACGTGCGGACAGCAGCCAGACCGGCCGCTGAGCGGTCATGGCTCAGTGCTCCCTCGTACCCACCGACCCCGGCGAGTGCCAGTGATGGTGATGCGACGACCGCGTCAGCGACTGCGCGTGCAGTTTCTGTCGTTCGTGCGCCGGTTCGCCCATGTTCTCCACCGAGTTCGACGATTACGTTGACCCGACGAGCGCCAACCGAAGAATCGAGGACAGTATTCATTGCTGCCACGGTCTCGAGACCATCTGCCCAGCAATAGAATTCGAATTCCGGATGAGATTCCAGTTCGGATGCAAGCCAGGCCAGTCCTATCGGATCGACGAGGGCATTGGCGAGGAGTATTCGCTCGACGCCGAACGCTCGTGCGAGCTGCACCTGCCAGATCGTGGCCAAAGTTATTGCCCAGGCGCCTGATTCGAGCTGGAGTTGCCACAGTGCCGGGGCCATCGTCGTCTTGCCGTGCGGTGCGATCCGCACTCCGGCGTGCTGCGCCCACTGGGCCATGACTGCAATGTTGTGCTGCATGCGCCCGCGATCCAACGTGAGCAATGGCGTTTGGAAGTCCGCCAGTCTTGGATCGGTGCCGATGAACTGCTCGACGGACTGTCCCCACGCACTCGGGGGGAAGGACTTGTGTTCGGGGCCGAGCGTCTTCGCTCGGAGGGCGTTCACAGCTTTCGAGTCGATCAAGACGAAACCTCCAGGGCGCTGGCTCATGCATACTTGGCGCTCGATGGCGACGATCAGTACCTTTACGAGCTCGATTTGGTTGCTGAACAGTGCTGAACGGAGTGCCGCAACCAACACGAGTCTTTCGTGAACTGCATCGGAGTGCTCATCCGCGACGGTACCGGGTCTGCGGTCGCTGCAGTAGAGATGGCAGTTCCCGACATGCCGCTCAACGAAGAGATGCTCGTCGAGATCGTCTGCTCGACCCGATCGGGGCCGGCGGCTTCAGGCGTTGTCGTAAAACCCGACAGTGCGGAGCGCCGACCGCAGCGCCTCGATCACACGGTCCCAAGGAACTGCCTCCTCCGCGCATTCCGATGCAGCGGCGGACTCGCCGCGAAGACGGGCCTCACGCGCACATTCCTTCCAGGACTGTGACTGCTCGACGCAGAACCTCTCGTAGCGAGAAATTTTCATCTGGTCTCGCCCACACACCGACACAACATCTTCGGCGTCGATAGTCCCGCCCAACTCCGCGTCGAGTTCGAGCAACGTCATCAACTGCGTGGGTACCTCGTCCTCGGTTGCGTCTTCCGGGTCATCCCCGGGACCAGCAGCAAGTGGCAATGTCGAGAGCCGACCACCGAGATCGGTTGCGAAATCATCATCGACTCGGGTGACGAAATCTGCGAGACGGGTGACCGCATCCATCAAGTGCTGGGGTACGAAGGGCCGTGCGTCGATGCTCGAGGTGAGGTGAACGCGGTCGCCGATGAGGAGAAACGTCAACCGCGGATGGCGACGATTGAGATCTGCCACCACTTCGGCAGCGCGTGTTCGACCGCCGATTCTTTCGACGATCAGAGCATCGACGCGTACCTCGTCGAGAGCAGCGACATAGACGTGAGCAGTTATCTTTCCCAACGGAACGGTGAAGCTTCCGTCCGCCGCCATGTGTATTTCCGGCCCGGGGAGCGCCTGCAATGCCCTTCGCGCTGCCCTCGAGAGAGCTTCCTCGTCAGCATGGATCGAGGAGGTCGTCGGCTCGAAGACCTGTCCGGCGTCGCCGACCAGTTTCACTCCGAAGACACCCTCGACGGTGCTCCCGTCCTGCGAACCCACCAGGAAGCTTGGGTGCGGAATGTTCCACGTGCGACGAAGCTGTGTGACAACCGTCGATGCGAACCGATCTGCACACAAGACTGGCTCTTCCAGCACATGAATATCGGAAACACCGGATTGGCGCCAAGGCGAAGGTGGATTCGACAGTCCCGACGACACGCACACGAGGGTTCTGCGCATAGTCGTCCGCAGGCGCATCTCGAGTTTGTCAGCACCCTCGGGCCGGAATGCCGGCGACAGCGACCAATCTGCGGTGCATTCACCGGATGCCAGCCGATCGCCCAGTTGTGCAGCGAAGCGTCGCCAATCCTTCTCCGTCGAGCTATCCAGTTCTCGAACCTCGAACGTCGACATTGTCTCTCCCCGTCATCAACCGCGAACTTCTCGAACGGGGAGAAACCTAGCGGGGGATACCGACACTGATCGCTCGCATCAGCTCTTCCCGCGGATGACCAGGGCCGGAATCATGAGTTCAGCCGACGTCAACGACCCATGGTGTCCGCGGAGAGCCGATGCCGACACTTCCGTCCGACTCCGAATCACGACGGACCGATCGTTCGCCAGCACCAGAAGGTCGCCAATTCGTCCGTAGGCGTCCGTAGAGACAGTGGGGCCGAACCATCCGAGATCGATGGCCTCGTCCCTCGATAGGACGCGAAAGCCGGCGCCGAGGTGCTCGTGCCACGTCGCAGCTACGTCGTCACCGGCTCCTTCGCGGGGATACAGGTAGCGCATCCGCGGCTCTCCACCTACAAGGCGAATTCCCCGCTGTAGTTCGACGGAGGTGTCGTAGTCGATTCTGTCCTCGACTTCGACCATCCCGTGATCTGCCACCACTATCAACGCGCCGTCATCTGGAAGGCGCTCGGCGATCGCCTGCGCGAGATCGTCGACGTGACCGAGCTCCAGCCGCCACGCCAGCGACTGCGGACCACGAACATGACCGACCAGGTCGAGATCTCCGTAGTAGGCGTAGACCAATGTCGGACCAGCTGAATCGAAGATGTCACCGACCTGGGCTCCTAGATCTCCGATGGAGACCGACGGGTGAAACGACGGCCCACGCAGCGCAGCGCGGGTAAGTCCCGAACCGTTCTGCATCGATGGTCCGATATGCGCCACCCTCACACCGGCTTCGAGGCCACGCTCGAAGGCCGTCGGGGTGGGCTGAAAGGTCTCGGGAACGAGGTCGACCGGAAGCGCTTCGGACCTCCCGGCACCGACGAGTTTCCATTGCAGGCTGTTCATCAATCGCTTATGGCCGGGAGCGGCGACGAGATACCCCATGATTCCGTGCGAGCCAGGCGGTAGCCCGGTACCGAAAGAACTCAGGCTGGTTGCCGTCGTAGTGGGGAAGCCTGCGGTGATCGCTGGCGACGAATGCGAGTTGAGGAACGGCGCTTCCTTGGGGTGGGCCGAGAGTTGCTCCGAACCCAGGCCGTCGACAAGGAGCACACACACTCGGCGAACGCCGTCCAAGTCCAGACCGATTCGATCCATCTCACCGGCGACACCGAGATGAGCAAGTATCGAGGGCACCACATCGGCCAACGATGCGGATCCATAGCGCGGATTCAGGAGCATGCGTCCACCGTATGCGGTCCGATCGGACGGCGTGGAGTCTGCAATTAACCAGTGCGAGTCGCTGACCAGGCGATTTGCACAACCGTTCTTGTTGGCGTAACTTTTGTCGAGTCAGAGCGACACGGACACCGACCCGGACCGAGAGGTGCGGGACACGAGGTTGGACGAAGTTCGAGCTGACAATCCCGAACAAGGCAAGAGTTATTAGCCGTGTTCGGGGTATGAGCGTGTAAGCCCCGGATCGAACGCGAATGCGAACGAGATGGTGTGTGCGTGTTCTTTGAGAACTCAACAGTGTGTCGATGAATGTCAGTGCCGAA
>NZ_JACFTB010000006.1 GCF_014281965.1 Rhodococcus sp. BP22 | reverse complement strand
TACATTGCCTCCATACATTGCCGATATCCGGACCTAGCCTACGGCACCGTAACTTCGCTGTGAACGCTCTCGAGTTGCGTGGCGCACAGTAGTCGGCCGGGAACCAAGGCGTTGACGCCCCCGTAGCAGTTCATTCCCCATTGACAGTTCGTTCCCCGTAGCCGAACTGTTACCAAGTGTACTTTCGATGTATTCGGACGCTGCGGGCCGCCGGTGGTGGAGAAACGGGCGTCCGGGACCGAACACGCGGTGGGCGGCATCCGCCACCGCGTGGACATCTTCGGTGCCCCCAGTAGGACTCGAACCTACGACCTGCGGATTAAAAGTCCGTAGCTCTACCAACTGAGCTATAGGGGCGCGGATCGAAAGTGTAATGGGTGTTCCCAGTCGGCAGGCAGGTACCCCCAAAGAGTGCCGAGCATCTATTTGCCGAAGCTGCTGCAACCTTTGGGTGCGGGGATTCCGGCGAGCCGCTCGTCGATCCACGCGTGGGAACCAGGCAAGCCCGACACCGCGACTGTCATGTGTTCTCCGAGGTATTCCTCCAACCGGACGTCGGATCCGTTGGCGCACCATTCGTCGTACAAGGTCTCGGCGCCTTCTCTGGGGATCCAGAATTCCTGCTGCCCTTGATAGATGAACACCGGGGCCGTCGGCGCGAGGTCACCGCCCATCCGCGTCTGAGCGATGATCTCCTCTGCGATCGGAGTGCGATCCACGTTCGGTATGTCCGAGAGTGCTTGGACGGGTATCGGTGCCACCAGCCCGCCTGGGGCGAGTAGATAGACGCACATGTCCTTCGCTATCTGCGCGAGCCGAAGTCCGTTCGCGTTCATGAGTTGGAACATTTCCGGATATTCGCGGGCGACGCCGAGTGCTGCGGAGAGAAACAAGGTCGATGCTGCGTTGGTTCCGTTCATCGATCCGAGCAGGATGCGGTAGTCGATCGGCGCACCGCCGAACGCGGTACCGACGATGTTCACTTCCGGGGCGTAGGACGGTGCGAGTTGCGCGGCCCAGCCGGATGCGATTGCACCCCCGGAATAACCGGTTACGGCGATCGGGGATTCCTTGTCGAGCCCCAACTGCGGTAGAGCGACCATCGCTCGCAAGGCATCGAGGACTGCGTGTCCGGCCATCCGTCCGGCGGCATATGCCTGCCGGGGGCCTTGGTGGTCGGTGACCACCACCGCATAGTTCTTGGCCAGAAAGAGTTGCACTGCAACGATTTCTGGTGCGATGCCCCGGGGGAGTGTCCATGACGGCGCGCAGGTGTTGCCCAGCGAATCTATTGCCATGTTGTAGGCGACGACAGGTCGACTGCCGTTTCCGGTCCACGGGGCGGTGGGCACGATGACGGTGGTGGCTGCCGCGACGGGTCGATCCTTGGAATCGGTGGATCGAAAGAGGATCTGGGTGGAGGTCACCGGTGTGATCAGTGGGCCGACGTTCACCGGACGGGTGCCTAGGATTGTTCCAGGGCTCGAATTCTCGTATCCGGCAGGCGCGTCGAACCATGGGTCCGAGAGCGGAGTGGCCGCGGCAGATGCGGGATCTTGCTTCGGCGTGACGAAGTCCGTCACGGGGTCGGCGCTGACCGACGACGGAGATGCAGCGATCAGAGCTGCTGCGAGAACTATTCCTGCCGAACGACATAAGAGTTCTTTGACAACCATGCTGTCACCCGAATTCGTCATCCATGACCAGCTTTGTGTGCTCTGGATCACACTATGTTCGATTTCGATGGTGCGGGTGAGCGGCGCCGGGTCGAGTTCGGATTGTTATCCGATTCTTTTCGAGACCGGAAGGCGGGTGGGTAGCTCCTCGGAGACGTCCACCCGAAAAGCGTTGAGCCGAAAGCCTTCAGCGGTGAATCATGTTGGGACTCGACCAGATGAAGGCCCGCGCGTGATCACGGGTGCATCATGGAGTCACCGACAGATGTCGGGTAGATAGAGGGAGTCGAATGTGATTCGTAGTACCGAAGATCACGGTGCGATCGGCTGCGCCACGCGTGGTCGCATCTACCGGGACGGCGCGTTGGAAGTGACGGACCCGAACGAGGAAGCGCTTCGTAAATGGAGCGCGGACCCTGACGCTGTTCTGTGGTTCGACCTCTTGGCGCCGACGACTGTCGACCTGTCTCGGGTCGCAGAGATCCTGGGCGGTCGCGAGCTCCATCCGCTGGCCCTGGAGGGGGCGCTGTCCCACGGACGGCGGCCACGGTTCGTTCGATTCGGTGACCACTATCTTGTTCATACGCGGTCACTTCGGCTCGATGCCGAGGATTCGATTCAGGAAACCGAGATCGGAATGTTCGTCACGAGCAATGCCCTCATCACGATTCGTTCGAATGAGGCGTTTGCTCTGGATTCCATGCTCGACGGCTGGGACGAGGAGTCTGCGATGATCGCCCACGGGGTGGGGTACCTGGTGTGGTCGTTTCTCGACACCGTCGTGGACGGGTACTTCACTGTCGTGGATTCGCTGGACGAGGATGTGCAGTCGATCGAGGACGCCTTGATCGACGAGGGGTTGTCGGTTCGCGATATTCAGTTGCGCAACTTCGTAATTCGCCGATCGGTAGTAGCTGCCTCCAGAGTGGTTCTGCCCATGGCCGAGGTATGCGCGGGCTTGCTCAGGCCGAACCGACATCCAATCGACAATGAAGTCACCCCCTATTACCAAGACTTGTACGACCATTCGCTTCGGCTGACGGAGAGGGTCGACGGCCTTCGGGATTCGATCGAGATCATTTTGTCGACAGGTCTTGCAATGCAGGGTAATTCGTTGAACGAGGTCATGAAGAAGCTTACGGCGTGGGCGGCGATCATCGCCATACCTACCGGGGTGACGGGATACTTCGGTCAGAACATTCCGTTTCCTGGTTACGACCGCGCTCTCGGCTTCTGGCTGAGTACTGTGCTGCTGATCGGACTGGCGACAGGATTGTGGTGGAGTTTCAAACGCCGCGATTGGCTCTGATGGCCGTTGGCAAGTCGACTGACCGCTCCGGGGCCTTACAGTGGGGTATTATTTGTAAAGTATGCGCTACGCGGTGAGCGCACCCTGCCCTGCGTGAGCTAGTGGCTCGAGTGCGCACCCCCTGCAGCGCACTCGAGCCGGGTGAAGCGTACCACTCGGATTGTTTGTTTTTCGTCGTCGATTTGTCTGTTTTCTGGGTTTCTCAGGCATTTTTGGGGCAATGAACAGCTTTGTCGAGGACATGGTGACGTACGCTCGATCAGCGGTATGGACTGCTGACACGCAGAGCGCTTTTTTTCGGAGGCACGAAAAGTAATGGCACAACAAGAGCGCGCACGCAGGACCAGAGCGGCGATCGTCGAGGCTGCGGCGACGGAGTTCGCTCGACGTGGATACGCGGCTGCGTCCGTCAATGCGATCCTCGAGGGCTCCAATGCCACCAAGGGTGCGATGTACTTCCACTTCCAATCGAAGGAAGATCTGGCCCGGGCAGTGCTCGTTGCTGCGTTGGAGAGGTACACCGCTATCACCGAGAAGTGGCAGGGCTCGACGCTGCATCCCTTCGAAGTCATCCGCGGCATCATCGACGACATCGCTCTCGGATTTCAGACCGACGTGATAGTTCGAGCCGAGTTTCGGCTGATCGTAGAACCGGAGTTCTACAGCGAGGTCAAATCCGGGAGTGGGCGAGCGTGGGGTCTGGCTGGAAACGAATTGGCACGCAGGGCCCAGGAGATGGGCGACTTGAAGCCGGAGTTCGGCCCTGACAAATTCACCAGGGTGCTGAGCGCGTCACTTGCGGGTCAGCGATTCATGGCTGATCTCGTGTCGGACAGCACCGAGCTGCGCGCGCTGTTCCAAGAGTCCCTCGAAGTGCTCCTTTATGCGATGGCAACACCTCAGTGGTTGGACACCTGGCAACGTGTCGGATGGCCACCCCTGGAGCTAGGGGCCGCAAAAAGCGCCTCTGACCTGCCGGTTTGAGTTTTTCGGAAGAAGTGCCCTAAGCTATCCAAGCTCCCAACGGAATGCCGTTGAGGGTAACGTCAGAGCAGTTCGAGATTGTGGAAGCTCGTAGTCCGAGTAGCTGCAAGTTCGAGCAGTTCGGCGGGCCCCCTTCGTCTAGCGGCCTAGGACGCCGCCCTTTCAAGGCGGTAGCGCGGGTTCGAATCCCGTAGGGGGTACGTTCGATCGCCGGAATTGACAATCCGGTGTGCAGTACAGCAGTCTCTTGCAGGCTGGCGCGGTTCGAAGCGGGTTGATCACCTGCTAAAGTTTGCGCTAGTTGAGTTCGACGCAAGGCCCTGTAGCGCAGTTGGTTAGCGCGCCGCCCTGTCACGGCGGAGGTCGCGGGTTCGAGTCCCGTCAGGGTCGCAAGTTCGGTGTTGACACCGAATTACACGATCAGTACGAATTGCACAGTTCAGTACAAGGCATTGTCACCGGTGCCGCCCGGCCAGGTAGCTCAGTTGGTACGAGCGTCCGCCTGAAAAGCGGAAGGTCGCCGGTTCGATCCCGGCCCTGGCCACCACAGTTTCAGTACCCAGCCTCATTCGGTTCACCCGAGTGGGGCTTTTTTTGGTTCTATTCACTGTTCAGGCCTGTCCAATAGTCAGGTGGAGGCTCGCGATTGTCGAGGGGCGAACGGATCGGAAATCCGGCGCCGAAACCTCCAGACTTTCACCCAGTGAGAATTCATCCCATCGTGCCGTCGGCCACTGCTACTTTTTGGCTCTACCGAGCGGGAATGTGCCGCCTCCTGAGCAGTCAAGGACCAAAAATGCTGCACGACAAGTCAACTCGATTCGAGTTCGAGGATCGAAGCCGCCCGTGCGCGATGACCTCTTCTATTTCACTACTCGCACTTGGGGGACGTCGATGACGACGATTCCAGGTCCAGCGGCTCCTGAGAAGACGGCGCCGCAGACCGCCCGCTACACGAGAAAGCGTTCGGCTGCGGTGATCATCCTCGTTCTCAGTTTGATCGAGGTCATCAGCGCGTTCGAAACATCGATGGTGTTTGCTGCGATCCCGACGATTATCAAGGACTTCGACAGTGACGCCGCAACGGTCGGCTGGGCGGTGACAGCATTCCTCCTGGTCGCCGCTGCCTCCGCCGCGGTGTGTGGACGTCTCGGTGATATGTACGGGCGTGAGCGGGTTTTGATCATCGTTCTGGCTATCGCCACGTTCGGCTCGTTGTTCAGCGCCATCGGCGACAGTGTGGGCGCGATCATCGGTGGCCGCGCCATCCAAGGCGTTGCAGGTGCGATTCTCCCGCTGTGCATCGGACTGGCACGTGCGCACCTGCCCAACGTGAAGGTTCCGGTTGCGATCGCGGTCATCTCGGGTACTGCCGTGGCTGCAGGCGCTGGATCGGCCTTCATCGCCGGCATGATGATCGACTACGCGAGCTGGCACCTGATCTTCATCGTCGCGGCTGTATATGCGACGTGCATGCTGCTGCTCGTGGCGTTCGTGCTTCCGTGGCTTCCCCCCGTCGGGACCAACCAGAAGCTCGACTGGATCGGCACCATCGCATTCGCGCCCGCCATCGCAGGAATCCTGCTGGGTATCACCAAGGGCAGTTCATGGGGTTGGACCGATGGAAAGACCCTCGGCCTGCTTGTGGGCGGTGTGGTCATTCTCGCGCTGTGGGTTCTGTGGGAGCTTCGAGTGACCGATCCGATCGCGAACGTGCGTCTGCTCACCGATCGCAAGCTCGCGTTGACGATGCTCGCGACGCTGACCCTCGCGGTCGGTCCCTTCGGAATCAGCAACTTGATCGTCCCCATCGTTCTGCAGTCGCCGTCCAGTGGATCTTTCGGCCTCGGCATGTCACCCAGCGCTGCCGGGGCCCTGACACTTGCGGGTGCGTTGCTGGGCTTCGCTTTCACTCCGTTGAGCGGGCGTCTCTCGCGAACGGTGGGTTCTCGCGTTTCGCTGCTCATCGGTGGACTGATGTATGCGGTGTCGGCGGTGCTGCTCTACGCGTTCAACGACGCCAAGCTCGGGATGTTCGCGATGGTCGTCACCGTGTCCATCGCGACATCGTTCGCTTACACTGCGCTCCCGAACCTCGTCGTCGAGTCGGTTCCGGTCGAAAACACCAGCGAAGCAACCGGTTTGAATTCGGTTGTTCGAACTGCCGGGCAGGGGATCGGCACATCGATCGCGACGGCAATCTTGGCATCGTCCGCCATCGCGGGGAGTATCGCACCTACGGTCGGTGGATTGAACATGGTCGTTGTGGTAATCCTCATCGGCACCGCGGCTACCATCGCTCTCGCACTGATGCTGCGGCCAGGCACGGTCTACGCCGAGGCCTGAATGTTGTCGAGCAAGTCTCTGATGTGCCCGCCGGCTCGAACTCGCTAGGCTTGGCCTGTGGATGTGATCGAGGAAGCCCAGCGCGATCTTGCGCGTGGGGACAATGCGCACGCTCGGGATCGACTGTATGCGGCTCTTCGTACGACTCCCGCGTCCCAGCCGATTCTGGAACTACTGGCCTACACCCATCTGTTGATGGGCGAACGCGCAGCAGCGGGTGCCGCCTGGTTTCTGACCTCGAAAGCAGACGGCGATCCCACCGCATCAGCTGCGTTCGCAGCGTTGGAAGCGCGCTACCGGTCGCCGATCTCGCTGGCACGAGGCCTACCGATAAACGCACCGTCCGAGTACTACCCGGCCCCAGCGCAGGCTCGACTCGAACGTTTGACCTCGGCCATCCGTGCGAACGGCCAACAGTGGGTTCCACCTCGCGACACGGTCTACTTCGACGAGGTGGGCGTCGATTCCGACGACTTTCTCGACGACGATCTGCCCGGCCCGAGCGGCGCCTACCGCGACCGAAGTCGACCGATTCGGCAGCGAGTGGTGGCATCGTTGATCATCTTGGCAATTGCTGCGACGTCGGCTTCGGTGATTCTGGCCCTCGTGTTCGGCTGACCGCTTCTTCATGCCTTCGCCGCAGTTGCTAGCTTCCGATCAGTTCTTCCTGAGTGGCGAGAGCAGTTCCCCATCGGGCCAAAGCGACCCGACGTGTTTCCGGTTCACCGCCGTCCCTGCCCTCGGCGATGGTGATCACCGTGCGGGACAGTTCGAACAGGCTGACGCGATTGTCTCGGGCTGTCGCCAACAGATCCTCCACTGCCTGCGCGACACTTCCGCCGCGAACGCCGACGAGGACACCCGTCGCGATGTCGAGATCGGTGCGTGAAGCTGGTCCCCGAGACGTCGTTGTGTCGGGACTTCTATCGATCATGAACGGTTCCTTATTAGTTGGCTCGGTTCTGCTGCCCATTGCGCAGACGCGCCCACTCTCCCACACCCAGTCGACGGGTACACACGGACAAGCTTCAAGTCTTACGACGGGCTGGCTCTAATGTGGATACGTTCACCCTGGGGGCCGAAGAGACTGAGTATTTCCACTGGCCGATCGTCGATCGCACCGAACCAATGTGGCACGCGCGTATCGAATTCCGCGGCCTCGCCCGGCTTCATGACGATGTCGTGTTCGCCGAGAATTAATCTCAATCTGCCGTTGAGAACGTAGAGCCATTCGTAGCCCTCGTGAACGCGAGGATCAGGGTCGGTGCGCACGGGATCGACGACGAGCTTGTACGCCTGCATCCCACCGGGTCGTCGGGTGAGGGGGTGGATCGTCACATGTTCGCGTCGGATCGGCGCCGAGCGCACCCGCGGATCCTCTACGGGCGGTGCGCTGACGAGTTCGTCCAAGGGAATCTGGTGTGCCCGGGCGATCGGGAGGAGTAGCTCCAGGCTCGGTTTCCGGTCGCCGGATTCGAGTCGGGAGAGTGTGCTGAGTGAGATTCCCGTCGTCTCGGCGAGTGCGGCGAGTGTGGTGCCACGTTCGCCGCGTAGTCGCTTCAAACGGGGACCCACAGCTGCGATGACGTCGTCGATGTTCGCCTCAGGGCTGGCCATGTCCCTTATTGCAGTTTCAGCAAACGGATTTGTCAAACGGTGGCGCGCGGGGTGAGTCGATCGCCGAAGTAGCGATCGAGTGTGCTCTCGACCTACATACTGTGGATGTGACCACCGACGTTACGTCGCAGCAAGTACCTCTACGCCGCTCGCGTGTCGTGCGGGACGCATACGGTTCGACGACGGCCGAGGCTTTCATGATCATCGCCATCGCGACGATTCTGCTCACCCGCCTTTATCTGGAGGTGACCAACTACCCACAGGTCGGCGGTAAGACCCTTCACATCGCACATGCGTTGTACGGCGGCGCGCTGATGATGTTCGCCCTGTTGATCGGGTGGATGTTCATCGGGTTCGCGGTCCGCGCAATTGCCGTCCTGATCGGCGGAATCGGATTCGGCCTGTTCCTCGACGAGGTCGGCAAATTCGTCACGAAGGACAACGACTACTTCTACGGCCCGTCCTCGGAAATCATGTATGTGCTCGTCGTCGTCGTCCTCGTGGGTAATCGAATCGTGCGCGACATTCGACGTCCGTCGCATCAGGAGACGCTGGCCAATGCGGCACTGATAGCCGCGCATGGCGTCGCACACGGATTGCCGGACCACCGGCGTGCTTGGGCTCTGCGGATGGTCGACCGGGCCGAGGCGGAGGGCGAGGACGCCGCGACCATCGCCGGGCTCCGACTGCTGCTCGAGAACTGCAGGACCGGATCGGCACGCCTGTACGACGCCAAGCAGTTCGCGCCTCGGTTGATCCCGAAGTTCTTCAAGAGCCCTCGATGGGTGTCCGTTTTTGCGTGGGGCATGACCCTCGTGTCGTTCCTGGGTGTGGTCTTCGGGATCGTCGAGTTGGTTCTCGGGAATCTCCATCTCGATACCCGTGACATGAATATCGAGGTCGAGGGTATGGGGGTAGCGAGCGGAATTCTGTTCGTGTCCTCCGTGCTGACCTTTGCGCTTGCATTGCCGTCGGCGATTCGGCTCCGTCGAGGAAAATTGTGGCCACTGCACATGCTTCGCATCGCGGCTTTGATCTTCACGCTGTTGAACGCGTTGGTCGATTTTGCCCAGGAAGGATTCGGCGCGTTGGCGAGCGTCGCGATCGGATTGCTGGCGCTGGCTGTGTTTTCACATCGAATCAGCGTTCGGACGGCGGAGATCGCCGAGGAGAATGCCGCACACGGAGATGTTCTCTCTATGCCCCGCTAGGGAGTTCGAGTGTGCGAGTACTGGCGAAAGTTCGGATCTTCTCGGTGAACGGATCTCGGAACTCGATCGATCGAGCCAGCAGCTGCAGCGGATTCGAATAGTCGTCACCGGCGACGTCGTAGAAGTCGGGGTAGAAGTTGTCACCCAGAATCGGCACTCCCAGCGAGTTCATGTGAAGGCGCAGTTGGTGTGTGCGTCCGGTGGTGGGTCGCAGAGTGTAGAGACCGTGATGGCGATCGTGGTCGGTGAGCTCGACGTGCGTTTCGGCATTCGGTTCACCAGGGACTTCTTCGGCGCGAAGTACGCCGCGCACCTTGATCATTCGGCTACGCAGCGTTCGCGGAAGTTCGAGCTTCGGATCGAATCGTGCCACCGCGTGGTAGACCTTCGTCACGACCCGCTGTGCGAACAATTCCTGATAGGCACGGCGAACTTCGGGACGGACGGTGAAGATCAGCACTCCCGCGGTCAGGCGGTCGAGGCGATGGGCGGGGCTCAGGTCGGATAGACCCAGCTCTCGGCGCAGTAGAACGAGCGCGGACCTGGCGATGTACGCCCCACGGGGCATCGTCGCCAGAAAGTGCGGCTTGTCGATGACCAGCAGGTCTCGGTCGTGGTGGAGGATATCGATCGGAAACGGCACAACGGGTTCGAGCGGTGGATCGCGATAGAGATAGATATCGCTGCGCGGAACGAGCGGTGAGCTCGGGTCGAGGGGCACTCCTGCCGCATCCACCACTTCCCGTGCGGCGACTTTTTCTCGCAGACGTCTCTCATCGTGGGGGAAACGATCGACGAGATAGTCCACGACGGTGGGGAAGGTCTCGGTATCCGGCATTCGAATCCGGGTGGGACCGAGGCCGTCACGCAGGGGAAGCGGTGCGGAGGCCATGGAACAACTCTAACGTCGGATCTGTCGGTGCAACGCGTGCGCTGTATCGAAGACGCGACGGCAGAGTTGTCCTCGGGCGTTCTAGATGGAGACGATCATCTTTCCGGTGTTCTCGCCACGGAGCAGTCCGATGAATGCCTGCGGCGCGTTGTCGATACCCTCGACGACGGTTTCGTCCCACTCGATGACGTTGTCGGCGAGCCAGGTCGCCATCTTCTCGCTGAACTCACCGGCGAGATGCTGGTAGGAGCCGGCGATGAAGCCCTTCAACATCAGTTCTTTGCCGATGGCCAGAGCCAAGTTTCGAGGCGCAGGAGTGGCTTCGGTCGAGTTGTACTGAGAGATTGCTCCGCACAGTGCAATTCGGCCGTTCTTGTTCATCGACGCGATGGCAGCTTCGAGGTGGTCGCCGCCGACGTTGTCGAAGTACACATCGATTCCGTCCGGAGCGGCCTCGGCGAGTTGCTTCGTCACCGAACCGTCGTGGTAGTCGAATGCGGCATCGAAGCCCAGCTCGAGTAGCCGAGCAACCTTGGCCTTGGACCCTGCGCTACCGATGACGCGAGACGCGCCCATTGCCTTGGCGATCTGGCCGACCAGCGAACCGACGGCACCCGCAGCACCCGAGACGAACACCACGTCGCCGGGCTTGAACTGTGCCACCGCGGTGAGCCCGACATAGGCGGTGAGCCCGGTCAGGCCGAGAGCCCCGAGGTAGGCAGAAGGGGACCCCTTGTCGAGGTCGACTTTCATGGCAGATCTACCGTCGAGGACAGCAGTGTCCCGCCATCCCTTCCCGTGCAGCACGGCGTCGCCGACTGCGAAAGCGTCACTGCGGGTTTCGACTACCTCGCCCACGGCACCGCCGTCGAGCGGTGCATCGACCTGGAACGGCGGAACGTACGACTTGACGTCGTTCATCCGGCCGCGCATGTAGGGGTCGACGGACATGACGATATTGCGGACGAGTATCTGACCATCCTGAAGTTCGGGAAGGTCGATCTCGACGGTGCGGAAGTTTTCCGGCGTCGGCTCACCGTGTGGACGTGAAGCGAGATGAATTTCCTTGGCGCGCAACAGGATCTCCTAGTCTTCGGTGACCGTGACGGTCACATCGATATTACCGCGGGTCGCGTTGGAATATGGGCAGACCAGGTGTGCTTGGTCGGCTAGTGCCTGAGCCTCGTCGTGGGGGAGATTCGGTAGCGTCACCTCGAGCGTCACCTCGAGCTGGAATCCGCCTGCGTCGTTGGGGCCGATACCGACCTGTGCACCGACAGCGGAGTCCGTCACATCTGCCTTGCTCTGACGGGCGACCATCTGCAGGGCGGAGTGGAAGCAGGCTGCGTAACCTGCAGCGAACAGTTGCTCGGGGTTGGTGCCCTGGCCGTTGCCGCCCATGGCCTCGGGGATCGCAAGTTCGAGGTCGAGGCGACCGTCCGAGCTGCGAGCGCGGCCGTTGCGGCCTTCGCCGGTTGCCAATGCTTCAGCGGTGTAAATGGTAGCCACAGTCATCCCTTTTCTTGGTGGAGTGCTTCGGCCAGTGCGGCCAGCACGTTCTTGAGGTTGGTGAGTTCGTCGACGCTCATGCCCGTCTGCGCGGCGAGCTGCATCGGTATGCCGGCTGCCTCGCTGCGTAGCGCGCTGCCCGCTTCCGTCAGGTGGATCTCGACTCGTCGCTCGTCCGAAGTGAGGCGTCGACGTTCGATGAAACCGAGGCCTTCGAGCCGTTTGAGCAGCGGGGACAATGTCCCGGTGTCGAGATCGAGGGCGGTGCAGATGTCACGGACGCCGCGCCCGTCCTTTTCCCACAGCACCAGGAGTACCAGGTACTGCGGGTAGGTGATCCCGAGTTTGTCGAGGATGGGACGGTAGGCGGCAGTGGTGGCTCGCGATGCCGAGTACAACGCAAAGCACACCTGGCGATCGAGTGCGAGTTCGTTGGTCACGTGCACAAAGGTAGCGCACGTTTAAGTTGTTCGCAACCTATATCGACCGACTGCACACTATCTCGCAGTTTCGACGGAATCCCGCCGGTCCAGCCAGACAGTGCGCAGTCAGGGTTCGGAACTAGCGTGCCAGAGCTGCGGCCTCTACGAGATTGCGCAGCGAGGATTCGACCTCGGCGTTACCTCTGGTCTTCAGCCCGCAATCCGGATTGACCCACAGGCGCTCTGCTGGAACGGCCTTCAGTGCAGCCTGCAAAGAGGCAGTGATCTCCTGAACGCTCGGAACCCGCGGTGAATGGATGTCGTACACACCCGGACCTACACCGAGATCGAATCCGACGTCATTGAGATCGTCGAGGACTTCCATGTGGGAGCGGGCGGCCTCGATCGACGTCACATCGGCGTCGAGTGCGACGATCGCATCGATCACCTCGCCGAACTCCGAGTAGCACAGGTGCGTGTGGATCTGCGTGGAATCCGCTACCCCTGACGTCGACAGCTTGAATGCACGCACAGCCCATTCCAGGTATGCCTTCTTGTCCTCGGCGCGCAACGGAAGTAGTTCGCGTAGTGCAGGTTCGTCCACCTGGATGATTGCAATTCCCGCCGATTGCAGGTCGACGGTCTCGTCGCGGATGGCCAGTGCGACCTGATCTGCGGTGTCGGCCAGCGGTTGATCGTCGCGAACGAACGACCACGCGAGGATCGTCACAGGGCCGGTCAGCATGCCCTTGACCGGCTTGTCCGTCAGTGACTGAGCAAAGGCGATCCAGTCGACGGTCATTGCGCCGGTCCGGCTCACATCACCGAACAGGATCGGCGGACGCACGCAACGTGAACCGTAGGACTGAACCCAGCCGTTGGCCGTGGCCGCGAAGCCGTTCAACTGCTCCGCGAAGTACTGCACCATGTCGTTGCGCTCCGGCTCGCCGTGTACGAGAACGTCGAGGCCCAATTTCTCCTGCAGTGCAACGACATCGGCGATCTCCGCTTGCATGCGACGCACGTACTCGGCGTCGTCGATCTCGCCCTTGCGTAATTCGGCCCTGGTGAGACGGATCTGGGTTGTTTGCGGGTAAGAACCGATGGTCGTAGTAGGGAGCGGTGGGAGGTCGAGTCGAGCCGCTTGGGCCACCCGACGCTCGGCGGCGGGACTGCGATCGACTCTCACACCATCCTCGAGTCGCGTGCGAACTGCATTGTCGTGCACTCGGGGGTCGGTGCGACGGGATTCCGCCGCGACCCGTGCAGCAGTGAGTTCGGTTGCAACAGAATCTGTTCCCTCGCGGAGTGCGCGTGCGAGCACGGTCACCTCCTCGACCTTTTCTGCGCCGAATGCCAGCCACGACCGCAGTGGATCCACGATCTGCGTCTCGGCGTCGAGCGTGTACGGAACATGAAGTAGCGAGCAGGAACTCGACACGGCGAGCGCGCCAGCACTGCCCAACAAACTCGCCAGCGTGGCCAGAGCGCGGTCCAGATCGGTCCGCCAGACATTGCGGCCGTCGACTATGCCTGCCACGAGAAGCTTGCTCGCCAAAGCGGGCACCGCAGCGACCTGCTCGACGGTCCCCGGGGCGGTGAGATCGACCGACAATCCCTCGATACCGGTCGAGGCGAGTACGGGCAGCGCGTCACCGAGGTACCCGAAGTACGACGCCAGCAGTATTGCCGGCCGTCTCTCGACGGCGCTGAGATAGTCGTAGGCGCGTCCGGCAGCGGCGAGTTCGGCTTCGGTTCGATCCGCGACGAGAGCAGGCTCGTCGATCTGGACCCATTCGGCACCCGCGTCGGACAGCTGTGTCAACAGATCCGCGTACAGCGGGAGGATTTCGTCGAGACGGTCCAGCAGCGGAGCGTCACCGCCGACAGATTTCGAGAGCAGTAGAAATGTGACTGGACCGACTATCACCGGTCGGGCCGGAATGTCCAGTGCGAGCGCCTCGTTCAGCTCGCCGAGAATCTTTTCCGGGTGGAGTGTGAACGTTGTGCTCGGTGCAATCTCGGGTACGAGGTAGTGATAGTTGGTGTCGAACCACTTGGTCATTTCCAAGGGCTGCACGGTGTCGTTGCCACGGGCGGCGGCGAAATACCGATCGAGATCGTCCTCGATGGCGCTTACCCGTTCGGGCAGCGCGCCGAGGAGGACCGCGGTGTCGAGCACCTGGTCGTAGTACGAGAACGTGTTGATCGGCACGGAGTCGAGCCCCGCGGTCTTCAGCGAAAGCCAGTCGTTCTCGCGTAGGTGCTTGGCGACAGCGCCTAGCGCGGCGGCATCGATCTTTCCGGCCCAGTAGGACTCGACAGCCTTCTTCAGTTCGCGCTTCGGGCCGATTCGGGGTGAACCGAGAACCGTTGCGGTGAATTCGAATGTCACTTCGTGTGTCTCCAGATACATGGCGTGATGGGTGGAACACCACCGTGCGCGCGAGTACGCCTGAGCCCAAGACGAGACTTCAGGTCTACTCGCCCACTCCACGGGGCGGTGAACCGCTACGCACGGCGTGCGCAGCACAGAAGGCAGGTATTCGGACTCGCAGGCGCGCGATCTTCTTACGAGATCTCGAGATCGCTCCTAGTGGCCGTCGCTTCCCAGAGAGGCTTCTCCAGTGCTTGATAGACGGCGGTCGTTCCTGCATACCGCTGCGGGACAATCCCGGATTCTCACCGGGTTCCCTCTTGCGTCGCCGTTGCGGACTTCGGGGCTCCTCTTGGCCGCGGGCGAACCGACTGCATGCACGAGCATAGGCGCTCGGCCACCTCCGGAGAAGGGGCTGCTACTCTCGAAACCATGACGCGCACGTATTTTTGGTTTAGCAGGCCGGCCCCGGGTGGGTCAGCCAGCGACGCCATGCGCTGACACCCCACCCCACGAGCCGGAATCAGACCGGCTCGCAGTGCGCGTGGATCACCGTGAACGAGTCGGTCTGGGAACAGGATCTTCCTTCATGACCATCGACATCAACACCATCGACCCAGCTCTGAACGATTCTGCTTTGGATGATCGACGGACGATCAGTATCAGTCCGCTTCTGTCTCCGCGAACCGTTCGCCGTGAGCACGCGGCAGACGACGCCGTTGCGGCCGTGGTGCGACGCGGTCGCGACGGCGTCGTCGACATCCTCGACGGACGTGACGACCGGCTGATCGTCGTCGTCGGACCATGCTCGGTGCACGACACCACCGCGGCGATGGATTACGCCCGGAGATTGGCCGCGAAGGCGGCCGAACTCGATGATCGCCTGCACATCGTCATGCGTGTGTACTTCGAAAAGCCGCGGACCACTCTCGGCTGGAAAGGCCTGATCAACGACCCGCATCTCGACGGCAGTTTCGACATCAACGAAGGCCTCCGTGTGGGCCGCCAGTTGCTCGTCGACATCTCGAGCCTCGGTCTTCCGGTCGGATGTGAATTCCTCGATCCCATCACCCCTCAGTACATTGCGGACCTGGTCAGCTACGGCGCCATCGGTGCAAGAACCGCCGCCAGCCAGGTGCACCGGCAACTGTGCAGCGCGTTGTCGATGCCCGTCGGAATCAAGAATTCGACCGAGGGCGATGTTCAGGTCGCCGTCGACGGAACGCGGGCGGCGGCGTCGAGCCATGTCTTCCCCGGAACGGATCTCGACGGTCATTCCGCGTTGATCAGAACCGTCGGGAATCCCGACTGCCATGTGATCCTGCGCGGCGGCACCGACGGTCCGAACTACGACGCGGAGACCGTCGCCGACACCATCGCGCGGCTCAGGAAGTCGAATCTTCCCGAGCGAGTGGTGATCGACGCGAGCCACGGCAACAGCCGAAAGGACCACAACAAGCAGGTCGATGTCGTGACGGACGTGTCGGCACGGGTCGCAGCAGGCGAGCAGGGGATTGTCGGTCTCATGTTGGAGAGCTTCATCGAAGCCGGCCGGCAGGATCTGACCCTCGGTCATGCGAACGAATTGACCTACGGTCAGTCGATCACCGACGCGTGCCTGGACTGGGACACCACTGCGGCACAGCTCGACGCACTCGCAACCGCAGTCACCGAACGCCGCGCGGGCGGAACTGCACGCTGACGCGAGGGCCGGTGGCGCGGGTGCTTTTGGGCACGGCGTGCTCCCACGTGCGTTGGCACGAACCGCCCATGACGATCAGATCGCCGTGGCCGAGCGTGAACTTCAACGATGCGCCACCGCCGCGTGGCCGCAACATCAATTGGCGGGTGGCACCGAGTGACACGATGGCAACCATCGTGTCCTCGGTGGCGCTGCGGCCGAGGTTGTCTCCGTGCCAGGCGACGCTGTCGGAGCCATCCCGGTAATAACACAATCCGGCGGTGGCGAAGGGCTCGCCCAGTTCTTCCCGATAGTGCGCATCGAGTGCCGACTTGGCCTCGAGTAACCGTGCCTCGGGCCAGCTCTCATGTTCGGAGTAGAAGCGCACCAAGCGCGGCACGTCGACCACGCGGTCGTACATCTGGCGTCGCTCGGCACGCCAGTCGACGTCGGTGACGAGTCGATCGAACAAGTCCGTCGTGCTCGCCCATCCGGGGCGGACATCGACCCATGCGCCGTTCGTGAGCGTTCGCCGGGTAATCGAGGACCCGAGTGGACCGAAGTCCTCGTCGGCGTCGGTGAACAGCGACCCCTGCAGTTCCACGCTCATGACCGAAATCTTAGCGCTATTCGAACGTACGTTCCAACGGTCGATCCACCGAACAGTGTCACCCTCGTGTCCTCGCGTGTGCGAGCGAGGACGACACGCTCACCTTCCGAGGTCGGCTCGTCTGGAAGATCGGCGCGGCAATCGTCGACCCCGAACGCTCTTCGCCGCCCCGCGTGTTGTTCCAGTGGGTTCCGGAATCGAAAACAGTGAAGAACCGGCTGCATTTCGACATCAGGGTCGGAGACGACCGCGAGGCGGTAGCGCAAAGCCTCGTCGAAGCCGGAGCATCGATCGCCTATCGCGGTCAGCTCGGTCCGAGCACGTGGATCACGATGACCGACCCGGAGGGCAACGAGTTCTGCCTGTGTTAGAGGTACTTCACCGATACGCGCCCGGCGTCTGCCCGGTCCACCGCTTGAACGCCCGTCGGAAGGCCGACGGCTCCGAGAATCCGAGCTGATGAGAAAGGTCGTCGACGGAATCCCCGCGACTCAACCCCGAGATGGCGGCGTCGCGTAGTACTTCCTCGCGAATCTGGTTCACCGACGTGCCCTCCTGTCGCAACAGTCGGCGAAGGTGCGCGGTGCTGACCGTCAGCTTGGCGGCGATCTCGTCGGTACATGGACTGCGGCCCTGAAGCCCCAGTTCGAGTGCTCGCCGCACTTGTGATGATGCGGTGCTGTCATAGTCGCGCGCAGTGAACAACAAGTTCGGTGACTCACGCAAATAGTCGGTCAGGCTTGCCTCGGTTTGCACGATCGGCGCTCGCATCGCAGCATTGTCGAACTCGAGGACTGCTATCGATGCGCCGAATGCCACTCGGGTGCCGAACATTCGGTCGTACAGCTTGGCGGTTTCTGGGTCTGGCATGTCGTAGGGCAGTTCGACCGAGTGCAGCTTCACCCGACCACCGATAAGCCACGCGGCGAAGCGATGTACCAGCAACATTCGAAAGTCGGTCAGCAATTGGCCGGCCCGCTCCCTGGCCTGCTCCGGTAGATGAGTGTTGTCCACCGGCGGCATCGTCAATCGCGTTGTGCTCTCACCGCGAGTGATCGTCATCGGTGGAAGTCCCGAGAGCACTCGCGTGGTTTCCGTCATCCGGTTCAACGCCGACGCGAGGTCGGGACTGTGTATGAGGGTCTGGCAGATGACGCGAAAACTGCCGCGTCGCATGGGCGTCGAGGCTAATCCGAACAGCTCGTCACCGGTGATCTGCCATGCGGACTGAGTGAACAGCGTGACCTGTTCGGCGGTGAGTCGTGCGCGCGGATCCTTCAACGTTTCCGGCCCGATCCCCGCGATGGACAGTGGATACGACAGATCGACGCCGCTGCTCGCCGCGAGAGCAGTGGCATTGACGACGAAAGCGACGGGGATGGTTCTGGCGGTCATGGTGGTTGTCAGAGTCTCAGCAGTCTGTCGGACGCTTCGGCCAGCACGTCGTCTTTTTTGCAGAAGGCGAAGCGCACCAAAGTTTTCCACGGCTCGGCATGATCGACGAACGCAGTGACGGGGACCGCCGCTACGCCGATTCTGGCGGGCAGTGTGCGACAGAATTCCAGGGCGTCGGTCTCAGCGAGCGGTGCCACGTCGGCACAGACGAAATATGTTCCGCTACTGGACTTCACCTCCAGACCAGCTTTGGTCAGCGCGGCGGAGAGTACGTTCCGTTTGGCGTGCAGTGAGTCTCGGAGTTGGTCCACCCAGGCGCCTTCATGGGTGAGTGCGTGCGCTACTGCAGGCTGGAACGGGGTTCCTCCGACGAACGTCAAAAACTGCTTGGCCGAGCGCACGGCATCGATGAGTTCGGCTGGGCCCAATGCCCAGCCAGTCTTCCAACCGGTCGCGTTGAAGGTCTTTGCGGCACTGGAGACGGTGACGGTTCGCTCGAACATGCCGGGCAACGATGCAATCGGTACATGCTCGGAATTCTCGAAGACCAGGCGTTCGTAGACCTCGTCGGTCAGGACGAGCACATCGTGCTCGCACGCGATCTCGGCGATCCGGACCAGCTCGTCACGCGTCAACACCATCCCGGTCGGATTGTGTGGGGAATTGACCACGAGAAGTCTGGTGTTCACCCCGATCGCACGTTCGAGCGCATCGAGGTCCACGGCGAAACCGGTTCCGTCGGCGACGAGGGGGACCGTGGACCGACGGGCGCCCGCCAACGCGATCGCAGCAGCATACGAGTCGTAGAAGGGCTCGATCAGCAAGACCTCTTCGCCGGGCTCGACGAGCCCGAGGATCGTTGCAGCGATACCTTCGGTTGCACCGACGGTGACGAGAACCTCGCAGGACGGGTCGTAATCGATGCCGTAGCGGCGAGAGCGATCGGCGGCGATGGCCTCGCGAAGGACCGGCATACCCGACCCTGGCGCGTATTGATTCAGGCCGCCGGCGATAGCGTCTCGAGCGGCCGCGAGCATGGACGCCGGCCCGTCGGTGTCGGGAAATCCTTGACCTAGATTGACCGCGTCGCTGGCCACGGCGAGTGCTGTCATCTCCGCGAAGATCGTCGACGCGAAGGGGCGTAGACGCTCGACAGTTCGGCTTCGGTGCTCCGCGGGCATTCATGCAGCGTAGCTGGTGTCACATTCGGTAGGTGCGCCTCGTCCAGGAGGTAAGAACCTCATCACCCGAGAAGGAGAACGACATGTCGAGAATCCCGCCGGTAGCCCCGGCCGACGCTCCCGTACTGGTCCGAATGGCGTATTGGGCCGCGTCCAAGATGGTCGGTGAGGTTCCTGAGCCCTTCGCCGTGTTCGCGCACCATCCGAAGTTGTTCTTCGCTTCGCTGACGCAGGAACTCGCAGCAGACAAAGCCTCGACTCGGCTCCCGGTGAGTGTCCGTGAACTCGCGGTCTTCCGAGTGGCGTGGACCCTCGGCTGCACGTGGTGCGTCGATTTCGGCAAGATGACCCAACGCCTCGACGGTCTCGATATCGAGCGGCTGCAAGAAATAGGCGACTATACGACGTCACCGAAATACACCGACGACGAGCGAGCCGCGATCACATACGCCGACGTGATGACAGCCGACCCCAGTGCAGTGACGGACGCTCAGGTCGCGGACCTGGAAAACCGGTTCGGCCGCGCCGGCGTCGTCGAGTTGACCTATCAGATCGGCCTGGAGAACATGCGTGCCCGGATCAATTCGGCTCTCGGAATCACCGAACAGGGGTTCAGCTCGGATGCGTGCCGGGTTCCCTGGGAAAGTCCAGCGGCACCGTGACGCCTCGAAGCTTGGCCGGATTGGCGAAATCGTAGGACGCCCAGACCGATCCGTCACGCACCGTGAACCCACCGGCCCGAGCCGGGAAGCTTCGTGCTCCGACGAGACCCGCCGAGACGTATCCGAGCTGGCCGTTCACCGAGGCCGGTTCCAGCGAGCCGAGCGTGTTCTCGCCGTACATCGCCACCAGTCCGAGGAAGAATCGGGCGCACTTGTCGGGGCCGCGAACCACCTGCGACGCCGTGCGGGTGGTGCCGCCGCTGTCTCCGATCATTCGGCATTGCGGGTGCAAAGCCTGCGCGACCCGGCCGACGTCACCGGTCGCCATCGCTGCCATCAACGCAGTCACGGCCGCGTCGTGCTCGGCATCCGGTACGGGCGCAGGTGTTGAGTCGACCTGCTTGCGTGCGCGCGAGGCCAGTTGCCGAGCCGAAGCAGTGCTCACGTCGAGAATGGAAGCGACGTCGTCGAAGGGGACGGAAAAGCCGTCGTGCAATACGAACGCGACGCGCTGCGGGGGAGTGAGCGAGTCCAGGACGACCAGCGCGGCGAGCCTGGTGTCCTCGGTGCGAACGACGATCTGGAGCGGATCGGCCGACAACGTAGTCCCGGCCCGGGCGTCGCGTGCGGTGACAATGGGCTCTGGAAGCCATTGTCCAACATACGTTTCCCGCCTCGCAGCCGCCGATTTCAGCCGGTCCAGACAGATCCTTGCCACAACCGTGGTGAGCCAGGCTCGAAGATCCTCGATGGACTCGGCGTCGGCCGACGCGAGCCGGATCCAACTTTCCTGTACCGCATCCTCGGCGTCGGCGACACTGCCCGTCACCCGGTAGCCGACTGCCAACAGATGGGTGCGATGGGACTGAAAGTGCTCCGCGAGCGAATCAGTGCTCATGATCAGAAAAGTGTAGGCCGAGCATGCGAGCGTGAGCCGATTTTGCCGCAGCTGCCGACGGTAGTCTCGATTGCATGCGATTCGGATTGTTCATCCCTCAAGGCTGGCGACTGGATCTGGTCGGCATCGAACCCTCCGCACAGTGGGGAGTCATGCGCGATCTGGCTACGGCAGCCGACGCCGGACCATGGGAATCGTTGTGGGTGTACGACCACTTCCACACCGTCCCCGAACCCACCGAGGAAGCCACGCACGAAGCGTGGACGCTCATGTCCGCGATCGCTGCGTCGACCTCACGTATCCGGCTCGGCCAGATGTGCACTGCGATGTCCTATCGCAACCCTGCGTACCTGGCCAAGGTCGCCGCCACCGTCGATCTGATCTCGGGAGGTCGCGTCGAGATGGGGATCGGTGCCGGTTGGTACGAGCAGGAGTGGCGCGCATACGGTTACGGATTCCCGCCGCCTCGTGAACGTTTGGGCCGTCTCGACGAGGGCGTCCAGATTCTTCGGCAGGCCTGGACCACCGGATCGGCGACACTGGATGGCAAGTATTACCGGGTCGACGAAGCGCGGGTGTGGCCGAAGCCGTTGCAGAGCGGTGGAATTCCGATATGGATCGCGGGCGGCGGTGAAAAGGTAACCCTGAAGATCGCGGCGAAGTACGCCGATTACACGAACTTCGACGGCAGCCTGGAGGCGTTCTCGCACAAGTCCGACGTGCTCGAAGGCCATTGCACGGCGTTGGGCCGCGACTTCGACTCGATCGTCCGTTCGGCGAACTACAACGTCGCTATCGGTTCCACCGAGAAGGAGGTGGCGGATCGGTTGACGCAACTCGAAGATCGGCTCGGAAAGTATGTCGGCGCAGAAAAAGCTGCAGCCGCTCTCGAAAATTTCCGCAATGTGCCCGCCGTCGGAACGCCCGCACAGATAGTCGAGAACCTGACTGCACTGAAGGCGAAGGGGCTGTCCTACGGCATCTTCTACTTCCCCGAAGCTGCCTACGATCGCTCCGGGATCGAACTGTTCGAGCGTGAAGTCATCCCAGCGCTCGCATGAGTCCGACTTACCGAAGGTCTTCGGGCAGGTCGTGTGGATCGACCAAAAGCTGCTGATTATCGGCCGCGCGCACCTTCTCGGACAGGCCGATGTTCGCGAGCAGTAAGGACCACTCGGGTTCGGTGATCGCCGCCGTGGCTCGCTCGATGACGGACGCGTCGGTGGTTCCCCAGGCAATGGGCATGGGGGAGACCATCTGCCAGGTGTCGCCGGTGGTGTTCGTCGTCCGGTCGGCAAGCACCGCGATCGACGGAACCAGTTCCCCTTCGACCAATTCATGGCCGGGTAGGGCGCGGATGCTCCTGGTCACGAGCACATAGTGCCGTGTCTGGGCGTCGGGCTTCGCGATGTCGAGCAGAGCGAGAATGGTGACCCCGCGCGGACGGGTCTCGGCGATGACAGCCGGAATCAGCTGACCCTTCGCGTAGAGGTCCTCGACTGCGCCCACCTTTCGCGGTGCCCACACCGTGACCCACAGCGAGGTCGCTGCAGCGATGAGAAACACCGCACCCAGAATGTACGACCACGGATGAGCCATCCAGAAGAACCATGCTGCGACGGCGATCAACACGACGGCCGTGACGATCGCAGACACTCTGAGCCTGCGAACATCTGCCATCGTCTCGTTCACCGACGCGGCATGGGCTACATCGACAGGGAACTGGAAACGGCGCACATGCTCATTAGTAGCACGAATATCAGATGGCAGGACCGAGCAAGTCGTCTGCGTCGGTGATTCGGTACGCATAACCCTGCTCTGCCAGAAACCGTTGCCGGTGTGCTGCATATTCGGCGTCGAGCGTGTCCCGTGAAACGACGGAGTAGAAGTGCGCCTGACCGCCGTCGTGCTTCGGACGCAGCAGACGTCCGAGTCGCTGTGCTTCCTCCTGGCGTGAGCCGAAAGTGCCGGAAACCTGCACTGCCACAGATGCTTCCGGTAGGTCGATGGAGAAGTTCGCGACCTTGCTCACCACGAGGGTCGGGATCTCGCCCTTTCGGAAGGCATCGAACAGCACCTCACGTTCCTTGTTCTTCGTCGAACCTTGAATCACCGGCGCGTTCAGTGCCTCGCCGAGCTCGTTCAACTGATCCAGGTAGGCGCCGATCACCAGGGTCGGCGCACCTTCGTGCCTGGCGAGGATCGACTTCACGACCGCCACCTTGGTGTGGGCCGTCGAACAGAGTTTGTACCGTTCCTCGGGCTCGGCAACCGCGTACGCCATGCGCTCGGCGTCGGTCAACGTCACCCGGACCTCGATGCACTCGGCTGGCGCAATCCACCCTTGCGCTTCGATGTCCTTCCACGGGGCGTCGTACCTCTTCGGCCCGATGAGCGAGAAGACATCGCCCTCGCGGCCGTCCTCGCGCACCAGCGTTGCGGTCAAGCCGAGACGGCGACGTGATTGCAGATCCGCCGTCATCCGGAACACCGGCGCGGGTAGCAGGTGGACCTCGTCGTAGATCACCAATCCCCAGTCACGGGAATCGAACAGTTCGAGGTGTTTGTACTCACCCTTGGTTCGACGCGTGATCACCTGGTACGTGGCGATCGTCACAGGACGAATCTCTTTGCGCTCGCCGGAGTACTCACCGATCTCTTCCTCGGTCAGCGAAGTGCGAGCGATCAGCTCACGCTTCCACTGGCGACCGGCGACGGTATTGGTGACGAGAATGAGCGTCGTCGCCTTGGCTTTGGCCATCGCGGCGGCGCCCACCATCGTCTTACCCGCACCACACGGAAGTACTACGACGCCGGAGCCGCCCGCCCAGAAAGAATCGGCGGCCATCGCCTGATAATCGCGCAGCGTCCACTTACCGCCCTCGGTGTCGAGTTCGATGGGATGCGCCTCGCCGTCGACGTAACCGGCCAAGTCCTCCGCGGGCCAGCCAATCTTCAGCAGCAGCTGTTTGAGGTGGCCACGCTCGCTCGGATGGACGAGAACCGTGTCCTCGTCGACCATCGCACCGAGCATCGGAGCGATCTTCTTGTGCCGCATGACCTCGGTCAACACGGCGCGATCCAGGCTGATCAGTGAAAGTCCGTGGACAGGACTCTTCACCAACTGCAACCGACCGTAACGCGCCATCGTGTCGACGATGTCGACGAGCAAAGGCTGCGGAACGGCGTAACGCGAGAAGTTGACGAGCGCGTCGACGACCTGTTCGGCATCATGGCCCGCGGCTCGCGCGTTCCACAGAGCAAGCGGAGTGATCCGATACGTGTGAATATGTTCGGGAGCACGTTCGAGTTCGGCGAACGGAGCAATGGCGGCGCGAGCGGCACCTGCGAGCTCGTGATCGACTTCGAGCAACAGGGTTTTGTCGGACTGGACGATCAGGGGGCCGTCGGTCACAGTTCCTCCTAGAGAACTTCGCGTTGCATGGAAGAAAGTGCGCAACTTCTCCATTGTCCTGATATAGCGCCCTCGGCGCCATGTGATGCTCCGCGCTCGGCGCCTAGTCGATCAGTGCGACCGAGGTGATGCGGTGCAAGGTGAACCGGCGGACCTCACCGGTGGCCGAAACATACGCGTCGAGTTGGCCGCCCCCGACATTGACCGGATCGACGATGCGTTGCGATGCGACCCCCTGCGCATCGACATACCCGATCGACACACTTCGCCGAGCCTTCAGTGCAGTGTGTAGCAATGCCATCGTCGCCGATCCGGTGGCGCGCGTCCCGTCGGCAAGGACCGGGCGCCCGCCCGCGCGAGATGCACGATCGCCGGCTCGCAGTTCCGAGACGAGGCGGGTGAGCTGCTCGTCGGTGGCGATGGCAGGCTGCCTGAAAGCAGAGCGAACTCTGTGCAGCGGAATTCGTGCGCCGCGTGAGCGCAGATCGAGAATGATGCCGTTGGCATCTTCGCCTGCAGGTGCAAAACCTGCTGCGTCGAGCGCTCTCATGACTTCGTTGAGCGGCGCCTGAGAGATCGCGACCGTCGGTGCGAGAGCGCGTAGCGCGAGCTGTTCGGCAGCAGCAGAGGTAAGGACCTCGGCAAGCAGAGCCGGATCTTCACATCGCACGAACGACGCGGCGACCCCCGCACGTAGTCGGCCGTGACGGCGGGCGACGTCGTCGATCAGGTAGGTCAATCCCTGGGGGACCGGCGTACGGGAGTGCGCGGCGAACAATGCGTGCAGCTCGGCCGCACTCATACCGACGTCGAGCGCCCGGCGAAGAGAGTTCTCGGTGATCCGGTAGACCGTCGCAGCCCCTGCGGATTCGACATCGGCGACGAGTTCGATCCGATGCTCGAGATCGGGCTCGAGGGGACCGGGCGCGACGAGCGTGAGGTCGGCCTGAATCAGGACGTAATCGATCGGTTCGGGCAGCGCACCACGCATTGCGGCCTCGGCGTCGCCGCCGTGCAGGAGCGCCTTACCCGGCGTCGACAGCGCCCCGCGGGCGACGATGCCCATCGCCGTCGCCTCGCCGATCATCTTCGATACCGGCCGAAGCGCGTATCGCGACATGGCACGTGGTCGACGCCAGGCGAGGCCGCGCGAGACCTCGCCTTCGGCGATGGCATTGCCCGGGCCCAGTTCGGCGAGGAACTCGAGAATCGTTCGACGGTCGCGTGGAGCAGCAGGGGAGCGCACCTCCTCGGACAACGCGGCCACCGGCTTGTCGTTGGGGTCACGCATCCCGATCAGCCAGGGCGCACGCTGTAGATCCAGCCATGCCGCCGCGAGGGTATGCCATCGGGATGCCGGAGTTGCGGTGGTCCACGGTTCGACGGCTGGGGTCGGACCCCAGTAGTCCTCGCCCGAGTCGTTGGGTGGCAGAGGATCGGGGGTTCCGCTGGTGATGAGCGATGCAGCCGCCAGCACTTCCAACAGCAGGCTGACGCGGTGTTCGTCGAGCCCGGTTGCCTTGGTGATGCGCTTGACTTCACGTACGCCCAGGCCACCGGCTTTGAGCGCGGGGGCAGGCGTGATCGACAGTGCTTCGATGATCAGGGCACAATGCCGAATCAGTTCCAGGGCCTCACCCGCTGCGGCAGCATTGACGTCGGTGAGGGGGTATTTGGTGCTGGCACGTTTCGGCGGCGTCAGCGACGTCGGATCGAAAATCGGCTCGCCGCGTAGGGCCTGTCCGACCTGCTGGGGGAGTTCGACCGTCTGTTCGTCGAGCCAGATCAGCAGCCCGGCGCGCAGTAGCTTCTGAACGGGACGGTCCTCGGACGTGCCCGGTGCAGCATCCCTGGTGCGCCCTGTCGGTGATGACCGGGCCAGTGTCATGAGCAGAGTGCGTTCACCTTCCCCGATTCGAGCGAGCGCCTCGGTGATCCGCTCGGGGGTGAGGTCGTCGGTCGGGTCGAGTATTCGTCCTATTCGCCACGGAACCGCATCCCGCGCCGCCGGCGGCATCCGAATCGAGTCCGTTCCCCAGACGAGTGCCCGTTCTCGCAGGAATCCGAGGGCTTTGTCGACGGCCTTGGTGGTGGCTCGCTTGCCGACAGCAGCATCGAGTCGCTCGCGGTCGACCGGCATTTCGTGGGCACCCTCGAGCGCAAGGATCTCCAGAATCGTCAGCGCCAACGTGTCGAGTGCGTCAGCGCAGCGCAGGATCGAGGCACGCTGTTCGGCCCGTCCGGCGAGTACGCCGATGGTCGTCGGCGGTGGCACGGTGAGGTCGGGTCGCAGCGTGAGGATGCTGACGAGCTCGTTATCGGTCCGTGAAGAAAGCCACGCTGCGAGGTCTGGAGGCACTGCAGTATCGGTCATCGACTACCAGATTAGAGACCTGGACTGGCTTTGGGTGCAGCGCAGGTGTCAAAATGGTCCCATGGTGAACAAGTCGAAGAAGCCCTACGTAGATCCAGGCTGGCCGGAAACCGCTCGCGGCGACCATGCGGTCAGTGAATTGGCGTCCTCGCGCTCGGGAAGCTTGTCGCCGTTCGGCGAGGAAACCGAGTTTCCGTTGCCCGTGGACCAACTGCTGTACGCCCATCCAGTGACCGTCATCAACCGTTAAATCCGACCATAAAAAAGGGCCCCCGAGTGATCGGGGGCCCTTTTTTATGGTGTGGAGTTTCTACTGAGGCAGGAATGCCTTGTTTGCCTGGTAGAAATTGACGACCTGCGGGTCGAGCTGGATGCCCTGTGTCGCGTTCTGAATGAACGAAGAGATCGCCGGATCGTTCGTGACGGTCTGAACGGCGCTGGTGATGCCGTCGATTACCTCGGCGCTGCCGTCGATCGTGGGGATGCTCGTGAGGTCGGGGAGCTTGGGGGCCTCGGGAGCGGACTGTGGGGATGCAGGCGCGCTGCGTTCGCTGGGCGAACTGCTCAGGCCCAGGCTCGACGAGCAGGAGGGCCATGCGCCCCAACCCTGCGAGGCGAGAACCTTCTCGGCGACGACAATCTGCTCTTCGCGGCTGGCCTGGTTCGCGGTGGCGGCGTACTGCCCGCCGCCATGTGAACTCCAGGTGCTCGGCGAGAACTGCAGGCCACCCTGGAATCCGTTTCCGGTGTTGATGCCCCAGTTACCACCTGCTTCGCACTGTGCGAGGCGGTCCCAATCGGAATCGGGGGCTGCACTGGCGGTGCCGGTGAAGGCCATGCCTGCTGTGCCCATGATGGCGCCGGTGACGGCGACCTTGGCTACGGTCCGGCCGGTGGTGGTCGGCTTGCGATGACGTCCGCTCATACGAGTTGAAATCCTCTCCACTGGCGCCTGCGAGGTCAGCTGTCGGGTTCGGGCTGAGAGGTAGCCCGGCCCAGCGCTTCCAAGTGGAAGTGCGTGGGCTTCACCCCAAGGAAATTCTCTGCCGAGGTAGTGAATTTCCGGTTATCCGAGAGGACGTGTGGGTCCCCCGTCCTCGTCCCCTGGGTGTTCTTGTGGGGGTCCGTTCCCGCGGGACGAGGTTTGGCGCTGCGGGTCCGGATTCAGCCGAAGTTTCTCAGCCGTGGACGACGGTACTGAAATTCCCGCGGAGTGTCACTATTTGGTAACTCTTGCTTTTTCGGGTCGTCCGGGTGTGCGGCCCAACACAGTTTTCGTCATCCGCCGAATGCGCAGCTAGCGGCGTTGCCGTCGAGTGAACCCCGTGAAGTTGCGCATCCGTTACCCGGCCGTTATGTGATAGAAGTCACACCCATCCGGGAATGGTGCTGGAGTGTCAGGAGTCGACGATGTCCTTGCCGAGCGGCATGAGTGAGATTGGGACCATTTTGAGGTTCGCGATGGCGAGTGGAATTCCGATGATCGTGATCGCCATCGCAATCGCCGACACCACATGCGCTATGGCGAGCCAGATGCCGGCAACGATGAGCCAGATGACGTTGCCGATTATCGACGCGACCCCCGATGTCGGCCTGTCGACGATCGTCTTGCCGAACGGCCACAGCGCGTAGACACCGATGCGGAACGACGCAATACCGAACGGGATCGTGATGATGAGGATGCAGCAGATGATGCCCGCCGCGAAATAGCCGATAGCCAGCCATAGTCCGCCGAAGATCAACCAGATGATGTTGAGAACGACTCGCATGTGGTGCCCCCTGTTTATCTCGCCCGTCGGCCGGACAGCAATGCAAACACTATCGCCAGCACGAAGCCCAGGGGCGAGAAGATCATTGCGGTCAGATAAAGCCACAGCGGGGGGTCGTCGCCGGAAAGCGCAGGCACCGCGAAGATGGCGACTATCGCGACCAACCCGATCGCAAATATCGCCAGCGAGATACGAAGAAGGGTCGTGCCGTTTCCGGGTGTTTGATCAGCCACGTCGGTAACGGTAGCCCGATAAACCGGCGTGCTGCCGAGCACTCCTCCGCGCTATGCTGGGTCATTCGCGTCCAACACCGCTGTTGGGCGCGAAATTTGTGCAAAACAGGCTATTTAACGAGACAAATGGACGGGTGAGCGCAGTGCCTACCGGCAAGGTGAAGTGGTACGACGTCGACAAGGGATTCGGCTTCCTCTCGCAAGAAGAAGGAGAGGACGTCTACGTCCGCTCTTCGGCGCTGCCAGCGGGTGTCGAAGGCCTCAAAGCAGGTCAGCGCGTCGAGTTCGGTATGGCCGCAGGACGCCGTGGGCCTCAGGCGCTGAGCCTGAAAGTTCTCGAGCCGGCTCCCTCCGTGCGTCAGAACACCGCCAATCGTCGTGAGCCCGTCGAGCGTAAGCACACGCCCGACGAGCTGCACGGGATGGTCGAGGACATGATCACGCTCCTCGAGGCAACGATCCAGCCTGAACTGCGTAAGGGTAAGTACCCCGATCGCAAGACCGCGCAGAAGATCTCCGAAGTGGTCAGGGCCGTCGCGCGCGAGCTCGACAGCTAACCGTTCGGTGTCGTCGCGATCGACCAGATCGCGTGGCTGATGATCTCTTCCTGCTGGGTGTCGGTGTCGATGATGCCGGAGGGCAACCTGATTTCGACGCCCAGCAGTGCTCGCCCGTCGGCGTCGACGGGTGGCACGGTCAGACCCAGTTTCTGATCGGGCAGGTAAAGCGAGTCGGTTTCGACGACGTCGGCCCCGGCTTCGTCGGAGTACACAGCTGCGAGAATCCACGGCGCCGAGGTGATCTCGGATGGCAAAGACAGCTGCAGCGGGTAGCCCTCCCGAACCGGCACGCTCGCGCTCGATCCATCGTTCTCACACAGTGGCGCCTCGACGGGGCAGTACAGGTACGGCTCGACGGTGACGGCTTTCCCGTCTGCGAATGCCGTGATGGTCGGTCGGTGCGCTGGAGCGTTGGAGACGAGTTGTGCGAGGACGACGACGAACGCCACGCCGACGACGATCAGTCCGGCAGCGCCGATCGCCAGTAGCTTCTTGGTCTTCGGTGCAAGATTCACTTAACTCACGTTCTCTTGGGGTGAATAGTCGGGACTGCGCTGCTCGGCGTGCTCGGGTCGGTTTCCGCCGAGTCCGGGGAGCAGTGTTTTGCCTCGGTAGGTGAGGATGGTCTGCACCAGGCCGATCGTAAGCAAGACCGAGACGACCGTGAAGCCGAGCCAGTACTCGGTGGGCAACAGCACGCCCAACGTTCCGCCGAGTACCCAGCACAGCTGAAGGACGGTCTCCGAACGCCCGAATCCGGACGCAATGGATTCGGGTGGGAGATCGGATTGCAGAGATGCATCGAGCGAGACCTTGGCCAGGGCACTCGCACAGGAGGCGACCAGCGCGGCCAATGCGGCGGTCAGCAGGCTGTCGGTGACGGCCGCGACGATCGCAACGACGGTGACGGCGAACGTACATCGGATGATCACGATGGACGGGCGGCCGAGCTTGATCCGAGCGCCTGCGGCGTTGCCGGAGAAGTTGCCGATTGCTGCGCATGCACCGACCAGTCCGAGCATCGCGGCCTGCTTGATCGGTTCGTGCTCGGTCTGAGCTTTGGCGACGAAGGCTATGTACAGCGTCAGAAATCCGGTGAGAATGCGTACGGTTCCGTTGCCCCACAGGCCGACGATGACGGCTTTGCCCAGCGGTTGGCGGCGGTTCTTCGGTGGTGTGGTCCCAGGCTTTGCACGGTGCATCACCTCTGTCTCGGCGTCGTCACCGTGGTATCGCAAGGTGGCTGGAACTTCGCCTTCGGTCACTTCGACCCACGACGGGATCCGCATGCTGAGGTAGGCGCCCAGTACGGTGACGGCAGCTACGAACCACAGTGCACCCGGCGATCCGGAGAGCCAGGCGATAGCGCCCGCGATGCCGCCGGCGACAATTGTTCCGCCGATCAGGCCGAACACTGTCAGGCGAGAATTGACACGAACGAGGTCGATCTCGGGTGGAAGTACACGCGGCGTCACGGCGCTCTTGAGTACTGCAAAGGATTTACTGAACACCAGCATGCCGAGCGCAGCCGGATAGAGAATCCAGCTGTCGAAGTTGAACACCAGCACGACGGCCAGAACGGTCCGTAGCAGGAACGAACCGGCGAGAGCGAGCCGTCGACCATGCTGCAGCCGATCGAGCATCGGTCCGATCAGCGGCGCTATCAAAGCGAACGGAGCGATGGTGATGACGAGATACAGCGCAACCTTCGTCTTGTCCTCACCGGTCGCGGCGGAGAAGAAGAGTGTGTTGGCCAACGCGACAGCCGTGGCGGCGTCGGAGGCGAAATTGGCCATCGTCGCGTACGTCAGCGCGGTGAGTCCGGACTTGTCGGCACCGTCTGCTTTCGCGGCTCGATGGAAAGTCGCGATGCCCTTGTTGGTGAGCTCGCGGCTGCGCATCGCAGCGACGCGAGTGACGGTCAACTTGCGGGGCATGGGCGGCGGCTTCGGTCCACGCGGACGATCACCCGGCGGGGTAGTCGACGGGTGAAGAGGAGGCAGCGGGGTTCTGCGGCTGGCGGCGCGCGGAGCCGGCGGATAGTTCTCGAACCCCGGGTGGTCCTCTCCCGGCGGGGTGTCGGAGTCTCGAGGGTCTGTCACGTCGTCAATTCTGTCCTAAAACCGGAGGGTGTGAGTACACCGACTCACTCCACGGGTGTGAACTCCACCTCGAACATGCTCGGCCACAGCTTTCCCGTCACCAGAAAGCGGTCGGTGCCGGGTATTTGGGCGATCCCGTTGAGCACGTCGGCGCCGTCGCGCTCGCGCTCGGTCATCGAGTTCCACAACGGTTCGGCATCGATGATCTCCGACACCGTCCCAGTGGCAGGGTCGATCTTCGCAATATCGAACGTGCGCCAGATGTTGGCGTAGACCGATCCGTCTTCGGCGCATTCGAGTTCGTTCAACGATTCGAGCGGCGTTCCGTCGAGCGTTACTTCGACGGTGCCGGTGGCCTCGAACGTGTCCGCATCACGGAAGGTCAGCATCGACGACCCGTCGCTCATCACCAGAGCGTCCGCTGCCGCGCAAAGACCCCAGCCTTCACCGTCGTAGCCGACCTCGCGCGCGCCGGCCAGAGTGGTCTTGTCTCGGGCGAACGCGATTCCGTTCTGCCAGGTGATCTGCCACACGGTGTCGCCCGCGACGGTCAGGCCCTCGCCGAAGTATTCGGCAGGAAGATCCACCCGCCGCAGTTCTTTGCCGGTGTTCAACGACGACACGCGCACGTACGACGAACCCTTGCGGCCGGTGCCCTCGTAGAGCTCGCCGTCGTCGATCTCCAGGCCCTGGGTGAACGCGGAACGGTCGTGCTCGAGGGTCCTGACCACGGTGACGGTCGACCTCAATACCGAAGAATCTGCGCTGACCTCGGGTTCCGCCGAGCACCCGACAAGCAGAATCGGCACCGCGAGGACGCCGAGAACGCGGCGGAGCGAGGCGATCATCTGCCCCATCATGGCAGCCCGAACTGGGCACTCCGGAAGTGATGCGGCAAAATGAACCTGTGAGTTTCGCATCTTTCCCAGAGCTCGACCAGATTCGTCCTGTCCTAGCGGATGCCGCCGAGTTGGCGCGCCGTGCTCTGATCGACCTGGGTGAAGGCGGCGTCGGCGATTATCTCGGTGTCACCGCCGAGGACGACAGTGCGGCGACACATCGCTTCATCGCCGACCTACCCGGCTATCGCGGATGGCAATGGGCCGTGGTCGTCGCAGCCCCCGCCGACGCCGACAGTGCCACCATCAGCGAACTCGTCCTGCTGCCGGGCCCCGATGCCCTGGTGCCGCCGACCTGGCTGCCGTGGGACGAGCGCATCCGCCCAGGCGATCTGGGGCCGGGTGATCGGCTCCCACCGCGAGCACACGATCCGCGTCTCGTCCCCGGGTACGTCGCCACCGGTGACCCCCAGGTCGACGACGTCGCGTACGAACTCGGTCTGGGCCGTCCGCAGGTCCCCAGCCGTGAAGGACGTCTCGACGCGGCCGAGCGCTGGCACGACGGCGAGTTCGGTCCGGACAGCGAGATGGCGAAAGCTGCACCGTCGACATGCGGACTGTGCGGGTTCTATCTCCCGCTCGCTGGGTCGTTGTCGGCGGCGTTCGGCGTCTGCGGCAACGAGTACGCGGCCGACGGCCATGTGGTGCACGTCCAGTACGGCTGCGGTGCGCATTCCGATACCGAGCTTCCCACCGGCGCCGGGTCGCCCGCCTACGATCCGTTCGACGACGCGGCCCTCGATGTCACCGCGCAAGCGCCGACTGTCACTGCTCCGGAGCCCGAGAACGTCTCCGTGTCGGACCATGCGTCCGAGCCACTGATGGATGCGCAATCGGACAGTTGAGAGATCCGTACGACACCGAGGCGTTGCGAGCCTCGACTCTGTCTGCCTGGACGGATTCGCCTACCCGGTTGCGCGAAGACGCTGCCACCGAAGCGGACCTGGTTCGCGGGGGTTATCGCGACCGTCTGCTGACCGAACTCGCGCAGAATGCTGCCGATGCGGCAGCCCGTGCGGGAGTCGCCGGACAGGTGCGGGTCTGGGTGTCCGGTCGCGACCTGCACGTTGCCAATACCGGTGCACCACTCGATCGCGACGGAGTCCACGCGCTCACGGCCTTGCGGGTGTCGGCGAAGACATCCGGTGTCGGACGCTTCGGGGTGGGTTTCACTGCGGTCCGCTCGGTCAGCGACGAGATCGAATTTCGTTCCACTGCAGGTGGAGTGCGCTTCAGTGGCGCCAGGACCCGTAGTGTCCTCACCGATGCGGGCCTGGATGTACCCGACGCCGGGGTTCCCGTGTTGCGACTTGTCTGGCCTGCCGAAGAACCTCCAGCAGTAGGGTTTTCGTCGGAGATCATCCTGCGGGACGTCGAGGTGGCCGGGCTGCTCGACGCCATGCGCGCCGAAGCGATCGACTTGTTACTCGAATTGGAATCGCTTGTCTCGATCGAGATCGGCGAGGATCGGTTCGATCGCACGATCGAGGGGGAGGGTCTCGAGTCGGTGAAGGTCGGCGACCTCGAGTGGTGGCAGTTCCGCACCGCTCACGCCAGATGGCTAGTCCCTGTCGCCGATGGGGTGCCGACAGTGGTGGCATCGGATGTCCTTCGTGCGCCCACTCGTTCGGACGAGGAGTTGTCACTGCCTGTGCTCGTCGTCGCGGACGTGCAGATGCAGCCGGACCGTCGACGCGTTCTTCCCGGTGCGCACCTGCAGCGCGTCGCGGAGGGGTATGGGGAGATGATCGCTGCCTTTCCTGCCCGGTTCAGAACTCGATTGGTTCCGGTTCCAGGCTTTCCGCGCAGCGAGGTCGACGGGATCTTGCGTGAGCAGATTCTTCGGGAATCCGTCTCTGCCCGTTGGCTTCCCTCGGTGACCGGCGAGAATCTGATCCCCTCGCGGGCCATGGTGCTGCCAGGACTCACCGAAGAGCTCGGTGAGCTTCTAGCCGATGTGTTCCCTTCTTTGGTCGGGGCTGCGCTCTCGGGTCCGCGGCACGCAGGCGCACTCGCTGCGGTCGACGTACACCGAATCGGCCTCGCAAGACTCGCCGAGATGCTGACGGGTATCGACCGTGAACCTCGTTGGTGGGGGCGACTGTACGACGCGCTCACCCCGCTGGTCACCGACGGCGTGGCCGCGGAAGAGCTTGCAGCGCTGCCGGTTCCGCTGTCGGACGGCCGGACGATTACCGGTCCCCGTACTGCCGTTCTCGGAGCGGGCGTCAGTGGGGTCGGGTCGGTGCATTGGGCCCGGTTGGTGCATCCGGACGCGGTGAGCCCACTGTTGTCGAGGTTGGGCGCGGCGGAGGCAACCGCAACCGATCTGCTGTCCGATTCGGCGCTCGAAGCGTTACTCGAGGACCTCGATTGGGACGATACCGACGCCGTCGTCGATACCGTGACTTCGGTGCTGGCGCTCTCCTCGTCTGCGGGGGAGCTCCCTTCCTGGATAGGTTCGCTGCCGCTCGAGGACTCCGATGGGGAGCTTCGTGCCGCCGATGAATTGCTGTTGCCCGACGCCCCACTTGCAGGACTGTTGGTCGAGGACTCACCTTTCGGGCTTGTCGCGGATTCCGTCGTTGCGCGCTACGGGCCTGCAGCGCTTCGCGCGGTCGGAGTGGGCTGGGGATTCGGCACCGTGACCGATGACCTCCCGACCGGTCCGGATCATGATCTGGACGACGAGGACTCGTGGTGGGCTTCGTTGGCGGAGGACCCGGCGGTGCTCACTGCCGTACGCGACCTCGATCTGGTCGATGAGCAGCGGTGGCCGGATGCGTTGACTCAATTGATGTCCGACCCGTCAACCCGAGCAGCGGTACAGGCGCGGGACGGCTACACGGCGTGGTGGCTGCGTACGCACGCCCGGATCGACGGCGAGCGGCTGGGAAGCTATCGAGCGCCCTCGGACTTCACGTTCGCCGGTCTGCTCGACCCACTCGATCACCCGAATGCCGACGATGTGGCGGCGGCTCTTGCCCCCAGTTCGTGCGATAGCGCGTGGTTCACCGGCCTGATTCTCTCGAGATTGGCCGATCCTTCGCGATCGCCGACTCCTGCGGTCATCACGCGAGCTCATCGACTCGTCGCAGACGCTGTCACTTCGGGGCGAGTGGAACTCGACGAGTTGGATGCGCCGACGAAAGTGCGTGCAGTTTCCGGCAGTCTCGTCGATCCTGCCGACGCGATCGTGCTCGACCGTCCATGGTGTGTGGCCACGGTCCCCGCCGACGTCGCGATCCTGTCGTCCATGGATACCGCGTCGTCGTTGGCGTCGATCCTGGACGTGCGCACCGCGTCGGAATCGATCTCCGCAGAAGTGTTGGGAATCGGCCGGGTGAGTTCGTGGGACCGCGAGCCAGGAGCGGTACTCGCATGCGCAGAAATGGGTGTGGAGTTGCCGGTCGGACAGGTTGTCGTGCACCGTGAACTTGTTGTGAGACTCTCCGGGGCGGTCGAGGGTGAGCATCACCTCGCCTGGTGGGTGACCGAGGACGGAACGACGCATTGCGCGCAGAGTTGGGAGAGACCCCGTGGACGGTGACGTATTGGCGTGGATGGTCGAGCATCGGGTTGCGTGGCTGACCACACTCTTCTGGATTATCACCACGCTCGGAAATACGATCGCGATGTTTCTCTTCTCGATCACCGGATGCGCAGTCCTGCTGCGGGCAGGTCGTCGACCGGAAGCAGTCATGATTGCAGGCGCCATGCTCACCGGCTGGGGAGTGATGGCCCTTCTCAAGCTGATCTTCGGGCGCGAGCGTCCGCCGATACCGGAAAGGCTCGTCGAGATCTCGACGCACTCGTTTCCTTCGGGGCACGCGATGATGTCGGCGATCCTGGCCACGACGGTGACCGCGGTGTTGCTGCGGTCGACCGCGTTATGGCTCAGAAATCCGGTGGTTCTCGCGATACCAGCGTTTGCATCCCTGGCGATCGGCTTCTCGCGGATCTATCTCGGCGCGCATTGGGCGACGGACGTCCTGGCGGGATGGTGCTTCGGTATCGCGTGGGGGTTGCTGTGGATCTATGCGCTCAACGCGCGAAGTCGCTCCGCTGTGCGATGACAAGGAGTTCATCACGCATCGAAGGGCTGCTGACAGCATGTGCGCGCGCATAGAGAGCGCGGAGTGAGCGAGCGTGGCTACGACGATTGCGGTACTGCGAGACGAGCTTCATAACCTGACCTTCGGGTAATTCATGGGATGAATCAACTGACATAACCCATACTCCCCGTAAACCCTGTGTTACTCAACCCTAATAAGGGTGAGTTTCCGCACGTCAGACCGCCATGCGTGACTGCGGTTACGTGAGGCCGCGTTGAGCGGTCCTGCTGCCGCGACGAGCGGCAGCTCTCTGCATGAGGAACAGTGTGAAGCCGACCACACCGACGGCGACGCCGGTCCAGCAGGTCGGCAGCGCATCCGCCCACCGATCGCCACTGACGAGCACAACTACGGTAGCAACAATCCAGGCGAGAATACCGACCGCGATGACGGGCGCGGGATCTGTGAGCCGTACGCTCAGCGCGGGGGTTTCCGGCTTACTATCCACGAAATGTAGGTTACTCCCATGGCGTCGCCCAAAATCCTGGACAACTACTTCAAAATCACCGAACGTGGATCGACGGTCGGTTCGGAAGTGCGCGGCGGCGTCGTCACCTTTGTGGCGATGGCGTACATCGTTGTCCTCAATCCGCTGATCCTCGGCAGCTTCTCGGCGGACGACGCCGCGGCCAAGACCGATGTGCTCGGCAATATCCTGCCCGTCGCCCAGGTCGCTGCGGTGACTGCGCTCGTCGCCGGGTTCATGAGCATCTTGTTCGGCATCGTTGCCAACTATCCCTTCGGTATCGCCGCCGGACTCGGGATCAACACGCTTCTCGCCGTCACCATCGCTCCACAGGTGACGTGGCCGGAGGCCATGGGGCTCGTCGTCATCGACGGCATCATCATCGTGTTGCTCGCGCTGACGGGCTTTCGTACAGCGGTGTTCAACGCCATTCCGTCCGAATTGAAAGCGGCCATCGCGGCAGGTATCGGGACGTTCATCGCCTTCATCGGACTCGTCGACGCCGGTTTCGTACGACGCATCCCCGACGCCGCCGGCACCTCGGTCCCGGTCGGCCTCGGTATCGACGGCTCCATCGCCTCGTGGCCGACAGCAATTTTCGTGTTCGGGCTGCTGTTGATGGGCGTTCTCGTGGTGCGGAAGGTACGAGGAGGGCTGCTGATCGGCATCGTCGTGACCACAGTGCTCGCAGCCGTCGTCGAAGCCTTCACCGATATCGGGCCGTCGAACGGAGTAGATCCGAAAGGCTGGAATCTGAGCGTTCCGATCCTGCCCGATCAGCTCATCCAGACACCGAACCTTTCTTTGGTCGGCGACGTGGATCTTTTCGGCGCGTTCACTCGCATCGGTGTCCTCGCAGCGAGCCTGCTGGTGTTCACTCTCGTTCTGGCGAACTTCTTCGACGCGATGGGAACGATGACCGGGCTCGGCAAGGAAGGCGAGTTGATGGATGACAAGGATCAGCTCCCCGGAATCGGCAAAGCGCTCGTCATCGAGGGAACCGGCGCGATCGTAGGCGGTGGCGCGTCGGCGTCGTCGAACACGGTGTTCGTCGAATCGGCCTCCGGTATCGCCGAGGGTGCGCGAACCGGTCTGGCCAACGTCGTGACCGGTCTACTCTTCCTGGCCGCCATGTTCCTGACCCCACTCACTGCCATCGTCCCCATCGAGGCTGCCTCTCCAGCGCTGGTCATCGTCGGCGCCTTGATGATTGGACAGGTTCGCGAAATCGACTTCTCCAAGTTCGAATTCGCGCTGCCCGCGTTCCTGACCATCGTGGTCATGCCGTTCACGTACTCGATCGCGAACGGTATCGGAGTCGGGTTCATCACCTGGGTTGTGCTCGCAGTGGGGCGCGGCAAGGCGAAGACGGTTCATCCCCTGCTTTGGGTCGTAGCCTTGATGTTCGTTCTATATTTCGTCGTCGGACCGATCACTGACGCGGTTACGTAGGCCATAACGCGTACCAGGGCGTAGTCTCTGCGCTGTGACGTCGGGAAACAGCGTAAAAGACAACCGTGAGTTGGCAAGCGATCTATCACTGGCCGTGGTGCGATTGACTCGCCACCTGAGGGGGAGACGTGTCGACTCGCAAGTGTCGCTGACTCAGCTGTCGGCTCTTGCGACGTTGAGCCGCGAGGGTGACATGACGCCGGGGGCACTCGCGGCCCGTGAACGAGTGCAGCCACCATCGATGACACGCGTGATCGCGTCGCTGGCGGAGCTCGGCCTCGTGGTTCGTACTCCGCATCCCACCGACGGTCGACAGGTGATCGTGTCGCTGTCCCCGTCCGGTAACACGCTGATCGCCGACGAGGCCAGTGCTCGTGAGGCGTGGATGACCTCTCAGTTGGCAGGCTTGAACGAGACTCAACTCGTAGTTCTCCGCGATGCAGTCGACATCATCGGCGCGCTGGTCAACGACTCCGATTAGGTAGTTCGTTACCTGAGGTTAGTATTTGTGGAGTGCCCGCTGCTTCCCCGATGTTCGCTGCATTGCGAACCCGCAACTACAGGTTGTGGGCGTCCGGGCAGATAGTTTCTCTGGTCGGAACGTGGATGCAGAGGGTGGCGCAGGACTGGCTCGTGCTGACACTGTCTGGCGGCAACGGCGTCGCTGTCGGCATTGTGATGGCCCTGCAGTTCGGACCGACACTGTTGCTGTCGGTGTGGGGCGGGGTGCTCGCAGATCGGTACGACAAACGAACACTGCTGATGATCACCCAGGCTTTCGCGGCGGTCTGCGGGCTCGTGCTCGGTCTCCTCGACGTCGGCAATCTCGTCGAACTGTGGCACGTGTACGTCATCGCGTTCGTTCTCGGCTGTTCCTCCGCCATCGACGCGCCGGTGCGCCAGTCCTTCACCATCGAGATGGTAGGCAAAGAGACGCTGGCAAACGCAATTGCGTTGAACTCCATGACCTTCAACATGGCACGCATCATCGGACCGGCCCTGTCGGGGGTACTCATCACGTTCATCGGTACCGGGTGGGTGTTCCTGATCAACGCTGCGTCGTTCGCGGCGGTATTCGGCGCTCTGGTCGCGATGCGATCTGCCGACCTCTTCCACGTCGAACGAGCCGCACGCGCGAAAGGCCAGGTGCGGGAAGGGTTCCGCTATGTGTGGGGCCGAGACGATCTGCGCGTTCTCCTGGCAACGGTGTTCATGGTGTCGACGTTCGGATTGAACTTTCCGCTCAGCCTGGCAGTGTTGGCTCGCAACACCTTCGGCAGCGGCGCCGACGCATACGGGTTACTGTCGACGGCTTTGGCCGTCGGAACGCTCGGAGGCGCGACCCTTGCGGCCCGCCGATCCGGCACGCCCCGCCTGCGGTTGTTCATCGGAGCCGTCATCGCTTTCGGGGTGTTCGAAATACTCGTCGGACTGATGCCGAACTACACACTCGTTGCAATCCTGCTCGTTCCGGCCGGAGCGTTGACTCTGACCTTCACCACCTCGGCGATGAACATTCTGCAGATGTCGGTGCCGTCGGAGATGCGGGGACGGGTCATGGGCATCTACATGCTGTGTTTCCTCGGCGGCACACCGGTCGGTAGCCCGATGCTGGGCTGGCTCGCCGACGTCCTCGACCCGAGAGCTCCATTGCTGTTCGGCGGCGCCGTGTCGCTGATCTCGGGCGTCGGGGCGGCCGTCTACCTGATGAAGCACAACAATCTGCGCCTTCGGATCGATCCGTGGCGGCGAACGAGAGTCGCCGCCACGTGAGGTCTAGAACCCCCAGCCCATGACCGACGCACGGTCGGTCGAGAACGCGAGATCCACGGTGTGCAACGCGTCCGAATCCCGGCTCCACAGGCGATTCGAGGCCGCGAATCTACTGGCACGGTGAGTGCCGAAGTACAGACTGCTCAGCACGTCGAGCTTCATCGACGCGTCGGCGGGAGCATCGGTTCGAGTGACGGTGGCTCTTCCGGCACTGATCGTGACGTCGAAGGTTCCGCCGGCCTCGAGGAACGGATCCTCTACGTCGAGCACGAACTGCGCGTCGACGGCGTAGGTACGGGCTTCGAGGGCAGCTTCGACATTCATGACACGGCTCCACAGCGCGTCGTGGTGGCCGGTGATCTTCGGTAGGCGGTTGTTCGTCAGCAGGAACGGCAACGGCTCGTCCGGGGCCTGACTGACTTCGATGGTGTCGACGAGATCGATCCCGACGAGCACCTGCCACATCTGGGCGTAGGCGTCGTCAGTGACGGCGATGAACTCCTGAACGACGACCTTGGTGTCGCCGGACATGTTTCGGCGGTAGGCGACGTAACCGTCCGGGTGAACCATGAAGAAGAGCGCGGTCAATCCTTCTCGACCGTTTTCGCGGTCGGCGAAGAAGCGCTCCCAGCGGATCGGCGGCTTCGGTTGTGCGCCTGCCGTCTTGCGCTGCCAGCGATGGTAGATCTCGGGAAGCAGAGCCGACGCCTCGGTGGACTCGACCAACCGGACGTCGGTCACTGCGGGTACGTCCGGATGGAACTGGGCGAAGCGGCGATCGAGAACCACTCGGTGTTCCTCGGTGGCGGGCCCGTAGCCGAAGCGTCGGTAGATCGTGGCCTCGCTCGCCGTCAGCAGCGACAGTGGGGCGCCTGCCGCGTCGAGATTGCGATGCTGTTCGGTGAACATGCGCCGGAGGATTCCGCGTCGGCGATGTGTCGGTGCAACCGAAACCCAGGACACGCCCGACGCCTCCACCTGAGCGCCTCCCGGGACCGTCACGGACATGGGGAAGTGCATCGCCACCCCGACGGGCGTGCTTCCATCCCACGCCATTACGACGTGACGCGAACTGGTGAGAATCTGCGTCTCGGCAAGATCCTCGGCATTCTGGTGTTCACCGAATGCATGCGCATCCAGAAGCGCCACGGCATCCCAGTCGTCGTCGGTTGCAGTCCTGACAGTGATCGTGCCCTCGGTATTCATCGCACTCGACCTTTCCATACAGATGCCAAGATGGACACGTGGTAAACGTAATCGACATCGACGACTCTGCCGATCCGCGACTAGACGACTTTCGCGACCTCAATTCCTCCGACCGTAGACCGGACCTCCCCGACGGGAAGGGGCTGGTGATTGCCGAGGGCGTTTTGGTGACCGAGCGGTTGTTGACCTCGCGGTTCCCGACGATCAGCCTGCTCGGCGTCGACCGCAGGCTCGTGGAGCTGGGTTCACGCCTCGACGGGGTGGACGTTCCGTTCTATCGGACCAGTGCCGAGGTGATGGCCGACGTCGTCGGATTTCACCTGAACCGTGGCGTGCTCTCCGTGGCGCGTCGGTCCCCGGGACTCGACATGGCCGACGTCGTTCGCGATGCCAGGACTGTCGTCGTGCTCGAGGGTGTCAACGATCACGAGAATCTCGGCGCAATGTTCCGTAACGCCGCAAGCCTCGGCGTGGACGCCGTACTTTTCGGGGCGGCATGCGCCGACCCTCTCTATCGTCGTGTCGTACGAGTGTCCATGGGTCACGTACTTCGGGTTCCGTTCGCGCGCGTTCCAGACTGGCCGCGGGGCTTGAACATTCTCCGTGACAGCGGCTTTCAGACCATCTCGTTGACGCCGAATCCGTCGGCGATTTCTCTTGCCGAGGCGATGACGGGGGAGAAGGTCGCATTGCTGCTCGGCGCCGAGGGACCGGGGCTGACCGAACATGCCATGCGCGCTACCGACGTTCGCGCACGAATTCCGATGGCGCCGGGTACCGACTCGCTCAATGTGGCCACCGCGGCTGCGATGGCGTTCTACGAACGGGTACGCGTGCAGTGACCGAGCACGTCGCCTATACCGGCATTCCGGTCGCGCTCTTCGCAGCTGTCCTCGTCGGAGCCGCGCTGACAGCGTTCGGCCTCGAGCTCGCAGCCGTCAACGTATTCCTGGCGGTGGGGATCAACTTGATCGTCGTCGGTGGAGCTGCGCCGACCGTGCTGCGCTTTCGGCGCACACCGCTGTGGCGATGGCTGGTGTACGGAACCTGTGTCGGTGCCGTCCTCAGCTTCGTGGTTCTGGGGATTTCCGTTTCAACCACCGCATGATCGAGCGATCCGGCATCGGCTCGGGTGGGGTCGCTTCGGGTGGGGCCTGTTCGACCCGTCGGGGTTCCTGACCGGGCGCATGCATGGTGAAACCACACACCTGCAACGAGATCGGATCGAACTCGTCGCCGCGTGGCGCGCCGGTATAGCGATAGCCGAGCCATTCGGAGTTGGCTGCTTCGGCAAATTCCTGTGGGTGGAACGGAAGCGAGAGTGGGTCCGGCAAGACGCCGGGCGGATAGACCAATGGGTGCTCTCCGGCCCAGAAGCGTCGTTCCCACACCAGTGGCAGACCGGAGTCCTCGTAGATATAGATCGGAGTCGCGCTGAACGAACGTCGCAGGGTGCCGCGTTCCCAATATGCGAAAGCACCCCACGCCGTCTCCGGGTCCGTCATCACGAGATACGTGCGCTCGGCTGCCAAAGGGTGAATCCAGGGCTCGGGCAAAGTCGACGGAGTGGCGACGGTCAATTCGGCCGAACAGACCACGGTGACGCCCGGGTACGCCCCAATGTAGATCTCGTCGGGGCCGACACCTGCGACGGCCGACACCGGGGAGAGTTGGCTCGGTACGGCTACGCGATCGGGGAACAGGCGCCCGGCCAGCGCTGACGCAGTATCCCAGTCCGAAGTTGTAGAGGATCTCAAGACTGCGATCGGGTCAGGGGTATCTATGTACCAGACAGTCGATGCTTTGGCCCCCACTCCTGGCACCCTTTCCGATCGAACGTCAGCCCATCATGATCAATTGTGGCCGCTACTGCGGACACCCAGCAGGACGTCCTCCCACGAAGGCATTGCGGGCTTGCCCTTCTTGTCCTTCTTCGGCGTAGGAGGCTCGTGCCGCTTCGTCTCGGCTACAGCGGGCACCGGGGGCTCGACGACCTCTGGTGGGGTGCTCTCCGGTGAAGCGATCTCCGCCGCGGGGTTCTCTGGTGCAGAGGTCTCGATCTCACTGTCTGCTGTGGTGCCGTAGTACTCGTCGAAGGATTCCTCGGAAGTCTCTTCTTCGATTGCGAGCGATCGCACCGGAGCGAGTCCTCGCAGCTGCCGCCCGAAGTCCGGGTCGATCAGCTCCGCTGCCGCATCGTCGAGTGCGGTGATGGTGCCACCGTGGCCGTCGGGAAGGTATTGCCAATGCGCCTTGTTGGTCGTTCGGCCCGCCTGCCACTTCAGCTGAGCTACCCACTTGTTGTCCTCGTCGCGCCACGCATCCCACGTTGCTTCGCCGAGATGGTGGCCGCGAGCGCGGAACGCAAGCGCGACGATCTCGGCCAACGTCTGGACGGCAGGCCCGTCGTGACGAAGAGGGTGACCCGCTTGCGCCATGCTGGATGCCTGGGACCGTTCGAGAAGTACCGGATGGGCGAAGACCTCGACCCGGCTCAATGCCATTCCCGATTCGTTTGCAACCTGTTCGACGGTGGCCCCGCCGCGGATACGAGCCTGGATCTCCCTGGGCCTGAGCACACTGTCCATTTGGATCTCAATCTGTCCTAGTCGAGCGATGTCGCCGCGGGAGGCCGCGCGGAGCTTTTCGTCGGCTGGAAGCCGGAATTTGTCGCCGGTGGTTGGATCTGCGCAAATGACGTGCTGACCGTCGGGTTCGAGACCGACCACACGTAGATCTCGCACCTTGACCTCCTCATCGCGCCGACTCGCGATATCGTCCTGCTCGACAGTAATCCAATCGTGATCGACGGTGTGTATCCGACACGCGTCCAGCATCACCCATGCTCGTGAATCATGAGCGTAGTCATTGCGGTGTCCTGCTGTGGTTGTTCGGTGATGGCAGCGTCAAAGGTGTTGGCGCCCTTGGTTATCGACTTTCGCCGAAACGCACATCGGGCGCTCCCTCCGAGGTCATTGCGCTTGCGAACGTATCTGCAAGTGTCAACCTCGTCGGCAGCGCCCGAGCTGTGAGCGTTCTGCTAACTCAGTGTGGAAACGACCCAATCGATGCTCTTGGTCAGTGCCGTGACGTCGTCCGGTTCGATGGCCGGGAACATCCCGACGCGCAACTGGTTGCGTCCGAGCTTGCGGTAAGGCTCGGTGTCGACGACGCCGTTGGCGCGAAGAACCTTGGCTACCTGAGCAGCGTCGACCTTCTCGTCGAAGTCGATGGTGCCCACGACCTGGCTTCGGTGTGCCGGGTTCGACACGAATGGAGTAGCGAAGTCGCTCTTCTCGGCCCAGTCGTACAGGCGCGAGGACGAGTCCGCTGTGCGCTTCGTCGCCCAGTCCAGGCCACCCTGGCTGTTGAGCCACTCGATCTGATTGGCGAACATGAGGAGCGTCGCCACCGCGGGGGTGTTGTAGGTCTGGTCCTTGCTGCTGTTGTCGATCGCGATCGGCAACGACAGGAAGTCCGGAACCCAGCGGCCCGAAGTCTGGATTTCACTGACGCGCTCGAGTGCAGCCGGGCTCATCAATGCAACCCACAGGCCACCGTCGGCAGCGAAGCACTTCTGCGGAGCGAAGTAGTAGACATCGGAGTCGGCAACGTCGACCGGCAGACCGCCCGCACCCGACGTCGCATCGATTGCGATGAGTGCGTTCTCGGAACCGGCAGGCCGGCTCACCGGGATCGCGACGCCCGTCGATGTCTCGTTGTGCGCCCAACCGATCAGGTCGACCGACGGATCCGAGGTGGGCTCGGGAGCACTGCCTGGTTCTGCCTTGACGACGATCGGATCGCCGATGAACGGGTTGTTCTTGGCGACCGAGGCGAACTTCGAGCTGAATTCGCCGTTGGTGAGGTGCAGGGACTTCTCGCGGATGAGTCCGAAGGCCGCGGCATCCCAGAATGCGGTGGTGCCACCGTTGCCGAGAACGACCTCGTAGCCGTCGGGCAGCGTGAACAGGTCTCGCAGGCCACTGCGCACCCGCGCGACGACGTCCTTGACGGGTTTCTGGCGGTGGCTGGTGCCGAAGACGGATGCGCCGACGTCGACCAAGGACTGCAGCTGCTCAGGGCGAACCTTGGAGGGTCCGCAACCGAACCGTCCGTCGGCGGGCAGGAGTTCGGTGGGAATGATCGGCAATTCGGCCATTGAGTAGCGCATCCTAGCGTCGTGGGGGATATGGCACCTACAGGGTAGTCGGACCCGTACTCAGGCGATCTGGCCCCACCCGTCGACGGATTCGGGGGTGCGGGGCGCAGGTCCGGTATAGATGGCTGCCGGGCGTACGAGCTTTCCGAGTCGCTTCTGTTCCATGATGTGCGCGCACCAGCCGGCGGTGCGGCCACAGGTGAACATCGCGGGCATCATGTGCGGTGGAACCTCGGCGAAGTCGAGGATCACAGCGGCCCAGAACTCGACGTTGGTTTCGATCGCGCGGTCGGGGCGACGTTCACGCAGTTCGGTGAGCGCGGCCTGCTCGAGCGCGGCAGCGGCCTCGTAGCGGGGTGCACCGAGTCGCTTTGCGGTCGCGCGCAGCACCCGGGCGCGAGGATCCTCGGCGCGGTAGACACGGTGCCCGAAGCCCATGAGTTTTTCTTTGCGGTCGAGGATTCCCTTGACGAGTCCGCGGGGATCGTCGGACTTCTCGACCTCTTCGATCATCGGCAGTACTCGGGCCGGTGCGCCACCGTGCAACGGGCCGGACATGGCGCCGATCGCTCCGGACAGTGCCGCGGCGACGTCGGCTCCGGTGGAGGCGATGACTCTCGCGGTGAACGTCGAAGCATTCATACCGTGCTCGGCCGCGGAGACCCAGTAGGCGTCGATGGCCTCGGTGTGTGCCGGGTCCGGGTCACCCTTCCAGCGAGTCATGAAGCGGGCGGTGACGGTTTCGCACTGATCGATCTGCTTCTGCGGCACAGCAGGCTGGTGGATTCCGCGAGCGGACTGTGCGACGTAGGACAGTGCCATCACGGACGCGCGGGCGAGCTGGTCGCGGGCGGTGGCGTCGTCGATGTCGAGTAGCGGCTCGTAGCCCCAGATCGGTGCGAGCATCGCAAGACCCGCCTGGACGTCGACGCGGACGTCACCGGTGTGGACCGGGAGCGGAAACGGCTCGGCGGGCGGCAGCCCGGAGCCGAATTTTCCGTCGACGAGCAGTGCCCACACGTTGCCGAACGTCACACGCTTGGATACGAGGTCTTCGATGTCGACGCCGCGATAACGCAATGCGCCGCCGTCTTTGTCCGGTTCGGCGATGTCGGTGGTGAAGGCGACGACGCCCTCGAGGCCACTGACGAAATCTTCGGGGACCTGTTGAACAGCCATTGCCTGGACTCTCCTCGTAACCGTAATGCCCGGCTCCAGCCGTAGTGCCCGGTCCGGGCCGCGTCCGGGCTTTCTCTTCAGGGAGAACTTTAGCCGGTCGTACTCGGGAGTAGCGTCTGGGTTCGTGCCGAACCCAAAACCACACCTCGCCGATTTGCGTGTCGACTACGGCACGGACACCGACCTCGACGTCGGCCGACTGCGCAGCGGTTGGCTGCCGGTGGCACAGGAGTGGTTGACCGAGGCCATCGAGGCCGACATTCCCGAACCGAACGCTCTGGTCCTCGCGACCGTCGATGCCGCGGGACATCCGTCCACGCGCACGGTCCTCTGCAAGGGCCTCGACGTGGACGGCGTCGTTTTCTACACCAATTACGACTCCGACAAAGGCAGACAACTTACCCACACGCCTTATGCGTCCGTGACGTTCCCGTGGATCGGTATCGGGCGTCAGCTGACCATTCGGGGCGCGGTCGAGCGGGTGTCCGCCGAGGACACGGCCGAGTACTTCGCATCACGGCCGCGGGGATCGCAGCTGGGTGCGTGGGCATCGCAACAGTCGCGCCCGGTGGGTTCGAGGGCAGAGCTCGAGCAGGCGCTCGAGGATGTGGACCGAAAGTTCGACGGTCAGGTGGTGCCCGTTCCTCCGCACTGGGGTGGGTTTCGGGTCCTGCCCGATACCGTCGAGTTCTGGCAGGGTCGAACAAACCGTTTGCACAACCGAATTCGCTTCACGGTCGCGACGTCGGTAGTCGAGCGACTACAGCCGTGACCTGCCTTCATTCGCTATAGAGACCCCCGAGAGGACTCCCAGCGTGGACAATGACACCCATGCCTGACGAACGAAGCGCCAGCGAGACCTACCGGTTGGTCAGTGGGAAGTACCGAGCCGAGATCGTCTCCACGGGTGCAGGCCTGCGCATGCTCGAGTTCGAGGGCTCGCCGCTGACCGAGACGTTTGCAGCGGGGAAGAAACCGCCGCTGTCGGCTGGGCTGGTCCTCGCGCCCTGGCCCAACCGAGTCGCCGACGGCAAATTTACCTTCGGTGGCATCGAGCATCAGCTCGAGATCACCGAACCTATCCGTAACAACGCCAGTCACGGATTCGTGCGACGCGTCGAGTGGACCGTCGTCGATCGGACGGACGCCCGCGTCGTACAGACGGTGGACATCGGTGAGCAGAAGGGTTGGCCGTATCCGTTGACGCTGACCGTGGCGCACGAGCTGACACCCGACGGATTGGTCGTGACGGCCACCGCAGAGAACGTCGGAAGTACCGCTGCACCGTTCGGAATGGGTTTTCACACTTTCGTTCGAGTAGGGGATGTTCCGTTGGACGAATGCACCCTCGAGTTCTCGGCTGGCACCAGATTGCAGCTCGACCCGAAGCGCATGCTGCCCAACGGGCCATCCGTCGAGACTGCGGGTACGGAATACGACTTCCGAACGCCGAAGTCGTTGAAGGGCGTCTGGCTGGATACTCCCTTCAGCGCCGAACTGCCAGACGTCGACGGCCATGCCCAGCACATTCTTCGGGCACCGGACGGGACCGCGACGGTGCTGTGGACCGACCGTGAATTCGATTGGGTGCAGGTCTTCACGGCAGATCCTGCGCACGATCAGGCATATCCGGATCGGGGTCGGGCGTTGGCTATCGAGCCGATGACATGCCCGCCCGACGCGTTGAACTCCGAGATCGATCTACTGGTTCTGCAACCGGGACAGTCCTGGTCCGGGACGTGGGGAATGGGGCACCGGTCAGCGTGACGATTCTTGTCTGTGGCGAAGCTCTCGTCGACCTCGTACCCGTGCACGAGGGCCCGTTGTTGTCGCCGAAGCTCGGCGGGGGACCGTTCAATGTCGCGGTGACTCTCGGTCGGCTCGGTTCCTCGGTCGCCTTCCTGTCTCGGGTGTCGACGGATCCGTTCGGTGAGCAGATCATCGGCAGCCTGCGCGATGCCGGTGTCGACACCTCCTGGGTGCAGCGAGGTGCGGAACCCACCACGTTGGCGATGACGACACTCGCCGACGACGGGAGCGCGCAGTACTCGTTCTATGCCGACGGCACGGCCGACCGTCTCGTGACGGATCCTGGCCAACTCCCCGAAGACATCACCGCACTGTCTTTCGGCACGTTGTCGCTGCTGTACGAACCAGGCGCGTCGGTGTACGCCGCATTGCTTCATCGGGCGCACGCCGCCGGGAAATTGACGATGCTCGATCCGAACATCAGGCCTGCGGCCATCGACAGTCCGAGCGGGGACATCACCGCCGATGGTTTCCGGGCGAGGTTCAAGACGTGGTTGCCCGCCGTCGACATATTGAAGGTCTCGGAAGACGATTCCCACTGGCTGGGATTGGGCCCGGAGGGTACTTCGGTCGACGACTGGCTCGCGAGCGGCGTGACCGCGGTGGTGATGACTCGCGGCGGTGACGGCGTATCGGTGTTCACCGCGAGTGGAGAAATTAGCGTGCCCGGCGTATCGGTGGATGTCGTCGACACCATCGGCGCAGGTGACACCATCCACGGCGCGCTACTCCACTTCTTCGAAGAGGAGAATATTCTCACATCTGGCGCACTGAGTGAGTTGATCAAGGAAGAGTGGATGCGAGCATTGAGATTCGCCGCACGGGCCGCAGCCATCACGGTTTCGCGTCCAGGTGCGGACCCTCCGTGGGCGTCCGAGGCGCCGAGAGACTAGTTTCTCTATCGACTGAAGATTGTGTCCGATCTAAGTACATGTCCGTTACCAGAGTTCGAGAGGGACCATTCGTGCCCGCTGAGAATGAAGCAAAAGCCACCCTCACCTATCCCGGTGGCGAACACGTCATGTCCATTGCCAAGGCAAGTGAAGGCAATGACGGTATCGAACTGGGAAAGTTGCTGGCTGACACCGGCTACACGACGCTCGACGGTGGTTTCGTCAACACTGCGTCGACGAAGTCGGCCATCACCTACATCGATGGTGACAAGGGAATCCTGCGTTATCGCGGGTACCCGATCGAACAGCTTGCCGGTAAGTCTTCGTTCATCGAGGTCAGCTACCTGCTGATCTACGGCGAGCTGCCCACGGATGATCAGCTCGAGACCTTCACCGACAAGATCCGTCGACACACGCTGCTGCACGAGGACCTCAAGCGGTTCTTCGACGGTTTCCCGCGCAACGCGCACCCGATGCCGGTGTTGTCGAGTGCCGTCAACGCACTGTCGGCGTACTACCAGGATTCGCTGGATCCCGACGACCCCGAGCAGGTGGAGTTGTCGACCATCCGCTTGCTGGCCAAGCTGCCGACCATCGCGGCGTACGCCTACAAGAAGTCTGTCGGTCAGCCGTTCCTGTACCCGGACAACTCGAAGAGCCTCGTCGAGAACTTCCTGCGTATGACGTTCGGCTTCCCGGCCGAGCCATACGAGGTCGATCCCGAAATCGTCAAGGCGCTCGACATGCTTCTCATCCTGCATGCCGATCACGAGCAGAACTGTTCGACGTCGACGGTTCGTCTCGTCGGTTCCTCGGATGCAAACCTGTTCACGTCCATCTCCGGTGGCATCAACGCACTGTGGGGCCCGCTGCACGGCGGCGCCAACCAGGCGGTCCTCGAGATGCTCGACAAGATCAAAGCCGAGGGCGGCGACGCAACCGACTTCGTCAATCGCGTCAAGAACAAGGAAGACGGCGTGAAGCTCATGGGCTTCGGGCATCGCGTCTACAAGAGCTTCGATCCGCGCGCGACGCTGGTCAAGGAAACTGCACACACGATTCTCTCGAAGCTGGGCAACGGAGACGAACTCCTCGACATCGCGCTCAAGTTGGAAGAGACCGCATTGACCGACGATTACTTCGTCGAGCGCAAGCTCTACCCGAACGTGGACTTCTACACCGGACTGATCTACCGCGCGATGGGCTTCCCGCCGCGCATGTTCACGGTGTTGTTCGCCATGGGCCGGCTCCCCGGCTGGATTGCGCACTGGCGCGAAATGCACGAGGACCCGACCACCAAGATCGGGCGTCCGCGTCAGATCTACACCGGTTACACCGAGCGGGACTACAAGGACCTCGGTTCCCGCTAGTAGAAGAATCTTCGCGAAAGCCGCCGCCTCCGAAAGGAGTCGGCGGCTTTCGTCGTATCCGTCGAGGGCAAGTATCGAGGGTTAGAACTGCCGACGGTTCGCCAGCACCGGCAGCTTCGCGCGGATCGGTGCTACGAGTGCGGCATCGATATCGACGGTGAGTAGGCCAGGTGTGGCGTCGAGTTCTCCGAGAATTTCCCCGGTCGGGGAGCTGACGACGCTGTGGCCGACGCCCAGTGGGGCAGTACCCCCAGCGTTGTCGGGTTCGGCCTGATCACAGGCGGCGACGAAGGCCGTGGAGTCGAGCGCCCGTGCTCGTGCCAGCAGTGACCACTGTTCGACCTTGCCGGGACCGGAGCCCCAGGATGCAGGTACGACGATCAGTTCCGCACCCAGATCTCCGAGCCGCTGGAACAGCGCAGGGAACCGCAGGTCGTAACAAGTGGCAAAACCGACGGTGACGTCGTCGATGGTGAGAACCAGTGGATCCGACCCAGGTGCGACGGTGTCGGATTCGGCGAAACCGAAGGCGTCGAACAGGTGGATCTTGTCGTAGTGCGCTTCGGTGGTGGGGCCGGTGATCAGTAGGGTGTTGCCGACTCTGCCGTTGTCGGCCGGGGTGAACATGCCTGCCACGACGGTGATACCGATCCGCTGCGCGATCTCGCGGACCGCGTCGGCCCACGGGCCGTCGAGGGGTTCGGCGACGCCTCGAATCGGACCCGAGAAGCATCGCATCATCGCCTCGGGAAACACGACGAGTGATGATCCGGCTGCGGCAGCGGCACGGGTGTGTGTCTCGATGATCTTCAGATTGTCGGCCGGTTCGGTACCGCTGGTGACTTGCGCGAGGCTGATCCGGATCGTTCTGCTCATCTTCAATCTCCTGATTCTCGTTTCTCGAGTGCTGTTCGCAATGGTATGCAATCGCGTTGTTGGCTTAGCGTTATCCGCAGTCAATGCGCTGACCTGCGGGAATAGATCAAATCTCATACCTGCTCCGATCCGCTGACCTGCACAACGTAAAGTCGAGCGAATGACGAAACCAGTGATCGAGTTTCAGGCTGGACCTCCCCCCACCGATCTGGTCGTGGTGGACCTGGTCGAAGGTGACGGTGCCGAGGCTGTTGCAGGCGGCGATGTGGAAGTTCACTACATCGGCGTCGAGTTCGACTCCGGTGAAGAGTTCGACTCCTCGTGGAGTCGTGGAGAGTCGATTCAGTTCCCGCTGCGCGGCCTGATCCAGGGCTGGCAGGACGGAATCCCCGGCATGAAGGTCGGCGGCCGACGTCAGCTGACCATCCCACCCGAGCTCGCATACGGTCCCGCAGGCGCAGGCCACCGCCTCTCCGGCAAGACCCTCGTGTTCGTGATCGACCTGCTCGACGTCAAATAGGCCTAACGGGCCCGTCGACGTTCACGCCAGGGTCTGGTCTTCGAGTTCGAGAACCAACCTGGCGCCTCCCAGATGGCTGTCGGTGAAGTAAGCGCGGCCACCGTGCAGCTCGGCCTGTTGCTCGACGAGCGCCAGGCCGAGTCCGGAACCACCCTTCGCTGCGGAGGCGCCGCGGTAGAAGCGTTCGAAGACCGAACTCCGCTCGTCTTCCGGCAGGCCCGTTCCGTTGTCGTCGACGATGACGGTGACGCGGGTGCCGTCCCGTTCGATCGTGATGGTCACCGCGTCGGCGCCGCCGTGGCGAACTGCGTTCGTCAGTGCATTGCCCATTGCCAGCCGAAGTCCGGTGGGGAGAGCGCGCATCGACACCGACGGTTCGGACTCGATGTGCACCGCCAATCCCGGATACTGCCGCATAGCGTCTTGAGCGGCGATGTCGCAGATCTCCACCACATCGCTCTGGACCCGGTCGCTGTCGCTGGACAACTCGCCAGACGCCAGTCGTTCGAGCGCAGTGAGTGTTGTTTCCACTCGCCCCTGGGTGCGCTCGAGGTCGTTCAGAATCTCCTGTCGCTGAGCAGGTCCGAGATCGAGTGTGCTGAGTACCTCGATGTCGGTGCGCATTGCTGTCAGCGGAGTGCGTAGTTCGTGCGCGGATACTGCGGCGAAGTCGCGGGCCGTGGACAGCGCGGCGTTGGTGCGGTCCTGGGCGTCGTTGACGCGTTGGAGCATTCCGCCGATGGCGACGGCGAGTTCGTCGGCTTCGCGTACCCCGGTCTTCGTGTCGGGTGGCATCGGCGGCTGGGCGCTGACCTGGCGGGTCAGTTCGACCAGCGGGCGGACCGCGCGTCCGCCGAACAGCCATCCGAGTCCGGTCGAGACGGCGATCGCGCCGAGGCCGACGAAGATGACCTGCTTCTGCTGCTCGTCGGTGACCTGCTGTGCTTCGATGGCCGGTACCCCGATAGCGATCGAGATATCCACCAGGGACACAGTTTTGGTCGTGTAGACCCGAAACCGTTGACCGTTCACATCGACGGTGGCCGAGCCTTCGCCTAGATCGGGAAGTTGGATGGGTGTCGAGGCGCGGACGGTGTCGCCGGTTCGGATCGTCACGGCGAACGCCGCGGACAGTTGATCGAGGAATGTCTCGAGCACAGCAGCATTGGGAACGAGTGCCTGAGATGCCGTCGTCAACCGCTCGTCGAGCTGATTGACGTTGTTGCGTGAGATGGCAACCGAGGTCACCACTGCGAGAGCTGCGACGACGAGGGTGGCGCCCAGTGCCGTTGCTGCGGCGACGCGCGCTCGCAACGAGAACCTCATGAGGGGACCCGGAGAACGAATCCGACGCCGCGGACCGTGTGCAGCACCCGAGGCGCGCCCCCGATTTCCAGCTTGCGACGCAGGTATCCGACGAAGACGTCGACCACATTGGTGTCGGCCACGAAGTCGTAGCCCCACACGAGTTCGAGCAACCGCTCGCGCGTGAGCACGACGCCTTTGTTGCGGGCAAGGATGGCCAGCAATTCGAATTCCCTTTTGGTGAGGTCGAGTTCGCGGCCGCCACTGTGCGCGCGGTAGCCGGGCAGATCGACGGACAGCTCACCGATCGAGATCTCCGACGTCGACGCCGGGGCGGGCGGGGGTGCACTGGCTCGTCTTCGCAACATGGCGTTGATCCGGGCGACGAGTTCGGCAAGGACGAAAGGTTTGGTCAGATAGTCGTCGGCGCCGGATTCGAGACCGGAGATTCGATCGTCGACCGACGCACGCGCGCTCAACACGCAGATCGGTACGTCGTTGCCCATCGCACGCAAGGCCTTCACGACACTCGCGCCGTCGAGAATCGGCATGTTGATGTCCAGGACGACGACGTCCGGCGATCGACTCGAGACCACGGTCAGGGCTGCCGCGCCGTCGGCGGCGGTGATCACCGTGAATCCGGAGAGCTGAAGTCCTCGTTGGAGTGAGGACAGGACGTCGTCGTCGTCGTCGACTACTAGCACTGTCGCAGATTCGGGCACTGCCCCATTGTGCCTAGGCTGCCCAGCTGTCGACGGTCAACTGGCGTTCTTCGGGCGTTTTCGCGAAGAACTCCTCGAGCGCGCTTCGGCGGCTGAGGTCGGTGTCGAGCGACCATGCCACGGCGGGCGCCTGCGCGTACAGGGCCTGGTAGTACTTCTCGAAGGTGCAGGTGCTGTTGACCAAGGACTGTGCGCCGGGGAATTTCGGTGTAGTTCTCATGTGAGAGTTCCTCTCTTGGGGTATTTCCCAAGGTAGGAGGCATTCTTACGGCCACTGTGAACGTCGAGTGGGAGTTCTATGAGAATCGTTCGCCGAGGTCTGTGACGTCGACGACATCGCCTACGTGGGTTCGGTCGCCTCCCGCATTCTTGGCTGTATACATCGCCTCGTCCGCATTGGAAATGAGCCGATCCAACAACAGTGTCGGGTCGGTTGCGAGCGTGCTCGGCATCGGTGCCGATAGCGATATCCCGACGCTCGCAGTCACCGGTGGTTGCGAGCTGGTCCGCACGACTCTCCGCAGGAGTTCGGCCTGGTGAGCCAAATCCATTGATTGGCCCGCGACTCGACGTTCTACTACTACGAACTCCTCGCCGCCCACACGGGCGAGCGCGGCCTGGGGAATCGCCTCGCTCAAGGCCCTCGACACCGCCACCAGTACGGCGTCGCCGGTTTGGTGGCCGTGGGTGTCGTTCACCGATTTGAACCCGTCCAAGTCGAGAAGATAGACGACGAAAATCGTGCCGTCCGCCGATCCCGGCCGTCGGATCTCGCGATGAAGGCCGCGTCGGTTGAGCGTGCCGGTCAACGAATCGAATTCGGAGGCCTCGGCGTCGACGGTCAGAATGCCCAACAACATCAGAGTCATGACCGGTACCGTGCTGATCACGGCCAGGACGCCGGTGGCGATCGCGATCACTTGAATGGGCGGAGTGCCGTCGGTGATCTCTCGGACCGAGATGATCGTCACCATCGCGACGGCCGAGGCCATGGTGAGTGCGAAGACGCGGAAACCGTGAAAGAACACGACGTAGCCGAGCATGGCTGCGTACGAAGAGCAGGCCATCAACCCGAGGAGCGGGCCAGGCATCGTGAGCGCTGCCTCGCCCAGGAAGATACAGCTGGTGGTGATGAAGGACAGAGACAGCCGAACATCGAGCCAGGGCTGCGCCCGCCAGAGCAGAACGGCCCATCCGGTGTCGACGACGATGATGACGATTGCCATCGCCAGTAGATGCGGTTCCTTGGACGCACTTTCCCCTAACCGGAACAGTAGGGGTTGCATGCCGAGGACGAGCAACGTGACGACCACCGCGACCCGGGTGCTTCGCATGAGGCCGCGGTCGACAAGGTAGTCGGTGAACATGTCGTATCGGTGAGCCGTCTTCCAGATCCGAACCGACTCGGCACGTACCCGTGCGATCGGGGTGGCAGGGGTGCGTCTCACTGGCATGAAGATCGAAAGTCCATTCTCACCCAACGAACCGGGTGGTCGGTTACTTGAAGATACTTCCACTATCCAGGATTGTGCGTAGTGGGGATGGGTAAGACTGAACTTATGACACTCGTGTGGTTCCGCCGTGATCTTCGACTGGGCGACCTGCCGACCATCACGGCCGCGGCGGAGTCGGGCGATCCGGTTCTCGGGCTCTTCGTCTTGGACGATCGGTTGTTGAAAGCCTCCGGCGGGCCGCGTCGCGACTTTCTGTTCCGCAGCCTGGCAGCTCTCGACGAGCAGATGGGCGGCCGACTGCTCGTCGTCCACGGCGATCCCGAGACCGTGGTGCCGAACGTCGCCCGGGCGATCGACGCCGAGTGCGTCCATGTCAGTGCCGACTACGGTCCCTACGGACGTGAGCGGGACGAACGCGTCGGTAAGCAGGTGCCATTGGTGGCGACGGGATCGCCGTATGCCGTGGCTCCAGGGCGGATCGTCAAGAGCGACGGCGAGCCGTACAAGGTCTTCACTCCGTATTTTCGGCAATGGCTGGACCACGGCTGGCGGGGACCTGCCGATACTTCGGCATCGACGCTCGACTGGATCGACCCCGCCGACGTGTCCGGTCCGCGGCGGGTGCAGATTCCTACCGAAGAGGACGGCTCGGACGTCGCTGCCGGGGAGAAGGCCGCATGTACCCAGTGGAGTGAGTTCCTCGACCGAGTGGCGGGGTACGACGACGAGCGCAACCGCCCTGACCTCGATGCGACGAGCCGAATGTCGGTCTACCTCAAGTACGGCAACATCCATCCGCGGACCATGTTGAAAGATCTGGGCGCGCTACGCAGTGAGGGCTCGGCCGCGTATCGACGGCAGATCGCGTGGCGAGATTTCTATGCGGACATACTGTTTCAGCGACCTGACAGTGCGCGTGAGAACTATGTGAAGAAGTTCGACAATATCGAACTCGATTCCGGAAAGCAGGCGGACGAGGTGTTCGCGGCGTGGTGCGAGGGGCGTACCGGATTTCCGATCGTCGATGCCGGTATGCGGCAGTTGAATGCGGAGAAGTGGATGCACAATCGCGTACGGATGATCGTCGCGTCGTTCCTCGTCAAGGACCTTCATCTTCCGTGGTGGCGAGGTGCGCGCTACTTCATGAACACCTTGGTCGACGGCGATCTTGCCAGCAACCAGCACGGGTGGCAGTGGACCGCAGGATCGGGCACCGATGCCTCGCCGTACTTTCGGGTGTTCAATCCGATCACTCAAGGCGAGAAGTTCGATCCGACCGGAGACTACGTGCGACGTTGGGTGCCCGAACTGCGCGGGGAAGAAGGAAAAGCAGTGCACACCTTGAAGTTCGGACGCCCAGCGGCTTACCCGGAACCGATCGTCGACCACAAGCATGAACGTGAGGTGGCCATCGCGCGGTTCAAGGCGCTCTAGCAATCGAGGCGCTCTAGCGTCGACGCGAGACACCGACCCCGACGAGGCAGATTGCCCCACCAACCACTGCGAGGTAGTGCGGAATCTCGCCGAGCAAAAGCCACGCCAACGTGATGGTGATCGGTGGTACCGCGTACGTGGTGACGCCGAGGCGGCCTGCGTCCATGCGTGTCAGCGCATACGCCCAGGTACTGAAGGCCAATGCCGTCGGTACCAACCCGAGATAGAGCAGACCACCGACAGCGGCTCCCGATGCATCGGCGAGGTCGCCGATCAGAGCCGGCGCGAAGGGGAGTGTGCACAGAGTTCCGATCGCGCATGCCATCCACGTCACCTGCAGGCCAGGCACGGAACGCAGTACCGGCTTCTGGCTCAGTACACCGATCGCATACGTCACTGCTGACACCAGGCACAATGCGATGCCGAAGAACCCGGCGTCGGTCTTCGTCGTATCACTCGTGGTGAGAGCGGTAGTGACCCCGACCATGACGGCGCCGGCGAACGCAATGGCCGCACCGATGACGAGCCATCGGGGAAAGCCCTCGCCGAGGAGCAAGCCTGCGAACAGTGCAACCAGAATCGGGCCGATCTGAATGAGCATCGACGTGGTCCCGGCATCGACGCGTTGCTCGGCTGCGTTGAGTGCGACGTTGTAGATCGCGAACCAGAACACCCCGACGCTGAGGATCTGTAGCCACTGAGTTCGGTTCGGCCGGACCCACTTGCCCTGAAGCAGCAGAATCGACCCCAACACCGTGCTCCCGATCAGCAACCGCCCCAGTGCGAGTGGCCCGGCGCCGAAGGAGGTCCCGACACCTCGGATCGCCACGAACGCCGACGCCCATGCCACCACCGTGGTGATCACGGCAGCGACGGCGAGCCAGTCTGCTTTCGGTGAGGCACCGAGCTTGCTCATGACGAGGACGCTACTGTGCCCGAGCCGATCTGGGGTGCGCGAACCTCGCCGTCAATGTCGGAGGAGCTTCTCCAGTGCATCCAGTACCGCCGGATCCTCGATGGTCGAGGGAACGCCGTACTCGTCCCCGGCGACGATCTGACGCATCGTCTTACGCAGTATCTTTCCCGACCGTGTCTTCGGGAGCGCGCCGACGATGGTGACGTCGCGGAAGGTGGCGAGCGCCCCGATCTGCTCTCGCACCATGGCTACCAGTTCGGTGCGGAGTTGGTCCTCGGTGATCTGCTCGCCTGCTTTGAGGACTACGTAACCGCTCGGGCGTTGGCCTTTGAGGTCGTCGTGAATGCCGATGACCGCGCACTCGGCGACAGCCGGATGACCTGCGAGGACGGCCTCCATCGAGCCTGTCGACAACCGATGTCCGGCCACGTTGATGACGTCGTCACTGCGGCCGAGCACGTAGACGTACCCGTCGGAATCGATGTACCCGGAGTCGCCTGTCAGGTAGTACCCCGGAAATGTTTCGAGATAGGAACGGCGGAAACGTGATTCGTCGTTCCACAACCCGACCAGGGTACCCGGTGGCAATGGCAGTTCGATGACGATATTGCCTTCCTCGCCCGCCGAGACGGGGTTGCCGACGGCATCGAGAATGCCGACACGAAAGCCGGGCACCGGCACTGTCGGCGAGCCTGACTTGATCGGAAGTGGTTCCAAGCCGAGCAGATTGGCGCAGATCGGCCACCCGGTCTCGGTCTGCCACCAATGGTCCACGACCGGAATGTTCAGGATGCGGCAGGCCCATTCGTAGGTGTCCGGGTCGAGTCGCTCACCCGCGACGAACAACATCTTCAGCGAAGAGATGTCGTACTTGCTCAACTCCGCTGCCTGCGGGTCCACCTTGCGAATCGCCCGCAGGGCCGTGGGTGCGGTGAAGAGCGCCCGAACACCATGGTCGGCAACGACACGCCAGAACGCCCCGGCATCCGGCGTCCCGACAGGTTTGCCCTCGTACATAACTGTCGTCGCGCCGGCGAAGAGAGGACCGTAGACGATGTAGGAGTGTCCGACGACCCAGCCGACATCGGAGGCCGTCCACATGACCTGGCCTGCCCCGACGTCGTAGATGTTGCTCATCGACCACGTCAAGGCGACGGCGTGCCCACCGTTGTCGCGGACGACGCCTTTCGGTTTTCCGGTGGTGCCGGAGGTGTAGAGGATGTACAGCGGATCGGTCGCCTGCACCGGGATCGGATCGGCGGCGGTGGCGCCGGCGATCTCGGTGTCCCAGTCGAGCCAGCTGTGTTCGGTCGGTATCCCGTCGCGAGCTTTGACGATGACCTTCGGCGTTGCGGCCGTGGACATGTCGAGTGCCTTGGCGATGAGGGGGAGGTACTCGATGACGCGGGCCGGTTCGAAGCCGCCGCTCGCCGTCACCAGCAGGGTGGGCTCCGCGTCGTCGATGCGTGCGGCAAGCTCCTTGGCAGCGAACCCGCCGAAGACAACCGAGTGCACGGCGCCGATACGTGCGCACGCCAGCATCGCGACCACGGCCTCGGGGATCATCGGCATGTAGATCACGACACGATCGCCGACCTGCACGCCGTGCGCTAGTAGGACGCCGGCGAACCGTGATACTTCGCCGAGTAGTTCGGCATAGCTGTAGGTGCGCTGCACACCGATCATCGCGGAGTCGTAGATCAGCGCGGCCCGGTCGCCGTGGCCTGCGTGAACGTGACGGTCGAGTGCGTTGTAGCAGGTGTTGAGGGTGCCGTCGGCGAACCATTGCTCACCGTCGAACGCCGTCGTCGGTGCACTGTCCCAGTCGACGGCCTGCGCGGCGTCGAGCCAGAATTCCTCGCGTCGGTCGATGCTGTTGTCGAATGCTGTCCGGTATTCGCCGCTCATGTGGCAACCCTAGTTGGGCGTCGGTTGCATGTGGGTACTTCTCCGGTGGCCGCCGAAAATTGCACACTATCGACCAGGATCGCCGGAATCCCGTCGAATCGGGCCGATGGTGTGCACACAGCAGCGCCAATTCGCCCCCGGCCGTCAGGGCGGCGTCGTAGTCGGTGCCGCCGACGTTAGATTTCCGTCAAGTACCTCGACCGGGCGGCCTGGCGAGGAAAGACTGAAGGACGTGACCCTCTTCGAACTTCTTCCTTCGCTTTCCGGTGCATCACGTCCCCGATTCGACCCGGCCATGTGGCCGGTGGCGACGCGTTACCACCTCGGTCGCTTGACGTTCGACGGGACGGCAGCGGAGGACGTCGCCGACTGCATGGGCACGCCGGCGATGTTCGATGGCGTTCTGGTGACGAGGGTCCGCTCGGTCATCGCAGGCATCGTACGGATCGACGGCACGATCGACGACGTGGCCGACGCCGAGATCGCCGGCAGGCATTCGGTGGCGGGGCGTGAGTTCTTCGCCGTCGGCGACACCAAGATCGAACTACCGTCCGACGTTCGGGCAGGTGACGTTCTAGCGCTGGTCCCGAAGTCCTAGGGTCCGATAGCGGCTCAGTCGAGTGGTCAGCCGCGCGCCCGGATCCTGGTGACTCAGGTCCTGTAGTTCGCGCGCGATGGCCCCGGCGACGCGCAGCGAGAAGTCGATCGGTTCTGCGGCCGCATCGGGACTTTCGGGGACGATGGCGTCGACGATTCCCTCTCGGAGGAGGTCGACGGATCGGATGCCCTGCGACTCGGCCATGTCGGCGGCATGGCTGGTGTCGCGGTGCACGATGGCACTTGCACCTTCCGGTGGCAGTGGCGCGAGCCAGGCGTTCTCCGCACACAGTGTGCGGTCCGCGGGTAGCAACGCCAGGGCGCCGCCGCCAGTGCCTTGACCAAGAAGTACCGAAACCGTGGGCGTGTCGAGGGTGACGAGATCGGATATGCAGCGGGCGATCTCGGGCGCAAGGCCACCCTCCTCCGCCTCCTTCGACAGCGCTGCGCCGAACGTGTCGATCACCAGAATCAGCGGAATCGAGAGTTCTTCGGCGAGCCGCATGCCGCGTCTAGCTTCGCGGAGCGCACCCGGGCCCATCGTGGCGGTGACACTGTGGCTGCTGCGATCGTTGCCGAAGACGACACACGAGATTCCTCGAAATCGGCAGAGCGACAACAGAATCGTGGCGTCGGATTCGCCTTGACCGGTGCCGCTCAGTGGGACCTGTTCGGTGGCTGCATGTTCCAGTAATTCGCGAACTCCGGGGCGGTCGGGTCGGCGGGAGGAGATCACCGACTGCCAGGCTGTGCGCCCTTCGATGTCTGCGACGAGGGGTGCAGGTTCGAGTGTGAGCACCGGTGCGGCATCACCTGCGACGACGCGGAGGATCCGCACGAGCAGATGGCGCAGATTCGCCACCGGCACCACGCCGTCGATGACTCCGTGTCGATACAGGTTCTCCGCCGTCTGGACGCCCTCGGGGAACGGCTTGTCGTAGAGCGCCTGGTAGACGCGTGGACCGAGAAATCCGATGAGCGCGCCGGGTTCGGCGACCGTCACATGCGCCAACGAACCCCACGATGCGAATACTCCACCGGTCGTCGGGTTTCGCAGATAGACCAGATACGGCAATCCCGCCTGCTTGTGCATCGTGACAGCGGCTGCGATCTTGACCATCTGCACGAAGGCGAGAGTGCCCTCCTGCATCCGGGTGCCACCGGACGTCGGCGACGCGATCAGTGGCAGCTTTTCGGCGGTGGCACGTTCGATTGCAACGACGATTCGTTCGGCAGCGGCCACACCGATGGACCCTGCCAGGAAGCCGAACTCGCACGCGATGACCGCTACCCGACGGCCGTCGACCGTGCCGGAGCCGGTCAGGACCGATTCGTCGACGCCAGTCTTGTCTCGGGCTGCCTCGAGATCGGCCGCGTAGGCGGGGCCGGGGGAGACGTCGAGCGGAGTGGTGTCCCAGGAGACGAACGATCCGCCGTCGAGAACTGCATCGAGTATCTCGGCGGCGGACGTTCGTGTGCTCATGGTGGGAAGCTTAGCGAGCGAACGCTTCCTTCCACGTAACGGTCTTGCCGATGCGCAGGATGGAACGCTGGTAGATCTTCGCGGCGACGACGGCGAGGGCCGCGGTGGTCGCGAGCATGATCAGCGCGGTTCCGACAATTTGGTAGATCGGCGCGACTCCGGCGGCGATGCGTAGCGGCATCATGACTGCGGAGAACGGTGGGATCCAACTGAGCACACTGCTCAGGGTGCTCTCCGGATCGCCGACGGAATAGAAGGCGGAGAAGAACATTGCCATGATCAGCAGTAGCAGAGGCATGGTCGTGGAGTTGACGTCCTCCTGCCGCGAGACCATGGACCCGCCCGCTGCATAGAGCACTGCGAAGAAGGCGAAGCCGAGGATGAACCAGCCGAGCGTACCGGCGAACACGCTGATCGCGGCACCGGTGACGGTCAGAACTCCGGTGGCGAGGCCGGTGCCGACTCCCGCGACTCCGTACATGGCCAGTTGAAGGATTCCGACGGCGCCGATGCCGATTATCTTGCCCCACAGCAGTTGTAGTGGACGAACGGTCGACAGGAGCAGTTCGACGACACGCGAGGACTTCTCCTCGACGACGCCCATCGCGACGTACATGCCGAAGCCGATGATCTGCGCGTAGAGGATGAACACTGCGGACAGAGCCAGTGCAGTGCGTTGTCCTGCTTCGGGATCGGGCGGATCGATGGCGTCGACGGTGACGGTCGCCGCGGTGGTGGCGGCAGCCAACGCGGCGCGATCGGCACCCTGCGCTTCGAGCGCGGTATCGGTCGCCTGCGTCTGGACGCTGCTTTCGATGATGGCCCGCAGTGTTCCGGTCAGTTCGGAATCGGTGATCGCGGTGTAGGCCCCTGCATTCTCGGGCACCAGTGCCACGGCAACCTCGCCCGATTCGACGCCACTGCGTGCGGCAGCGGCGTCGGAGAGTTGGCGGACCTCGACTGGATTGCCGACGGCATCTCCGGTGGCCTGCAGTACCGACGCTATCGACTGATCGCCGACGACGCCGACGACGTCGCGGTCGTCGTCACCGCCGGAGAAGATGGAGAAGGCGATGATACCGCCGACGATGGCGGCGAGGATGATGATGTTGCTGATGACGAAGCTCTTCTTCATTACCTGTACTGCGAACTCGCGCTTGGCAATCAGACGTACAGCTCGGGTCGAGGTCAGTTTTTCACTCATGCCACTACCGCCTCTCGAAACAGATCACTGAGCGATGGTTTGTGGACGGAGAATTCGTGTACCGGGCCGGTGGCCAATGCGGCATGCAGGACGTCCTGATCGGAGGCGCCTTGCTTCAGGCTGAGCACGAAGTGTCCGTCGCGGTGACTCAGAGTCGTGACTCCGGCAATGCCTTCGGCCCATCCTTCGGTGGCACCGGGCGCATGCACCTGCAACTGTGCGTCGCCGGATCCGCGGAGTTCGTCGACGGTGCCGACAGCCCGCATCGAGCCGGCGGCGATGATGCCGACCCGATCGCACAGTCGCTGCACCAGGTCCAGTTGGTGGCTCGAGAATATGACGGGCACTCCTGCAGCGGCTTTCTCGCGTAACACCTCGCTCATGACGTCGACGGCTACTGGATCCAATCCGGAGAACGGTTCGTCGAGAACGAGAACAGCGGGGTCGTGTACAAGGGCCGCGGCGAGCTGCACGCGTTGTTGATTGCCCAGGCTCAGTGCGTCGACGGTATCGCCGAGTCGTGACGATATTCCGAGTCGCTCGGTCCAGCGCTGTACCGCATCCTTGGCAGCGGAGGACGAGAGGCCATGCAGCTCAGCCAGATACGCCAGCTGCGGGCCGACCTTCATCTTGGGATAGAGCCCACGTTCCTCGGGCATGTAACCGATGGTGCGGCGCACTTCGAGGTCTACGGGCTTTCCGCCGAGCAGGACCTGTCCGGAGTCGGCGGACAGTACGCCGAGCGCGATGCGCATGGTGGTGGTTTTACCGGCACCGTTACTGCCCACGAAGCCGAACAGTTCACCAGGGCGGACGTCGAAGCTCAGCGCGTCGAGGGCGATCGTGTCGCCGTATCGTTTGGAGATGGAGTCGATCGTGAGGGTACTCATGGTCCCTTTCGGTCAGAGGTCTTCTGGATCGGGGTCGGGGGTTATCCACGCAAGAATCAAAGCGGGAGAGCAGATTCCGGCCAGCAATGCGGTCAGCGTCCAGAGTGCTCCGGCGTAGGCGAGACGATCGTTCTCGATCCAGGTCGAGAGGAAGATCGACGCCATGACCGCCACCAGCACCAGGCTCTGGGTCACCGTCAGCCCGATCGATCGAGCTTCGTTGCGCTGCTGGACTTCCCACTCATCGAGTGCGCCCACAGGAGCGTCACTGTGTCGGCCGGACACCGTCTGCAGCATCGTCCACAGGACGAGGAACGCCGCCGTGGCCGGCAGCCAGGCGATGGGGGCGTACTGCCAGAACAGGGAAAGGATCGAGATCACCAGTAGCGTGAAGAGGACGGCAACGACGGCAACTCCGAGGACGCGTCGACGACGCTGGGTGCGCCACGTCGGGAGCCAGTTGCGCGTCTTGGCATCGTTCTCGAGAAAGCGTCTGGTTCGAAATGTCTGGTAGCGGGTCAGGATGTCCGTGGCGTCGGGTGTGGTCATGGGTTCTTCTCCCTTCGATACAACTCTGCGGAGAGCGGTCCGAACTCTTCTCGCGAGAACACTGCTTCCACGGGTAGGTGGAAGACGTCGCAAATTCGCAATGCGAGATCGAGACTCGGGTAGTGGTCACCACGTTCGAGGGCGCCCACAGTCTGAGGGTTCACTTCGACGAGTTCGGCAAGTTGCGCGCGGCTCATCTTTCGTTCTGCCCGCAGAACTCCCACCCGGTTGTAAATCGGGAGCGTGTTCCCACGCTTTATGGGGCTCATGTATCAAAGTGTTGTGTAAACCCAACGATTCGTCAACCCTACATTTCTGACAACTTTCCGTCGGACATCACCCAGCGTCGCGTACTGCGCACCGTGGAGAGCATCCGTCGATCATGCGTGACCAGCAGCAATGTTCCTTCGAAGTTCTCCATCGCCCGCTCGAGTTGCTCGATCGCCGGGAGGTCCAAATGGTTCGTCGGCTCGTCGAGTACCAGGAGATTGACCCCTCGCGCCTGCAACAAGGCCAGGGCGGCACGGGTTCGTTCACCCGGAGACAATGATCCTGCGGGCCTCAGTGCGTCGTCTCCACGGAGACCGAATTTCGCCAACAGAGTGCGAACTTCGGCGTCGGGCCACTCAGGAACTGCGGCGCTCAACGAGTCCGACACCGTCGCTGCGCCAGTGAAAAGCTCACGTGCCTGGTCGATTTCGCCGATTGCGACACCCGAACCCAGTGATGCGGTGCCCTCGTCCGGCACCAGCTTGCCCAGCAACACCGACAGCAACGTCGTCTTACCCGACCCGTTCTCGCCGGTGATCAGAATGCGATCACCCCACTCGATCTGCGTCGTAACCGGTCCGAAAGTGAACGCCGGCCGAGTAACCACAGCACCGCTCAGCACCGAAACGACGGTGCCGCTACGTGGAGCGCTCGCGATCTCCATCCGCAGTTCCCACTCCTTGCGCGGTTCCTCGACGACTTCGAGCCGCTCAATTCTGCGTTGGGTCTGCCGAGCCTTCGCCGCCTGCTTCTCAGTCGATTCGGCACGAGTCTTACGCGCGATCTTGTCGTTGTCGGGCGCTTTGCGACGAGCGTTGCGAACCCCGGACTCCATCCAGTTGCGCTGCATCTGGGCGCGAGATTCCAACGAGGACTTGGTGTCGGCGAACTCGTCGTACTTCTCGCGCGCATGCTGCCGAGCGATCTCACGCTCGGCCAAATACGACTGATAGCTGCCGTCGTAGACGTCGATTCGGTGCTGCGCTCGATCGAGCTCGACGATGCCGGTGACCGTGCGCTCGAGGAATTCACGATCGTGACTGACGACGACTATCGCCGCACGCGTGTCGACGACGAATCGTTCCAACTGCTCCAACCCGGCGAGGTCCAGATCGTTGGTCGGCTCGTCGAGCAGCAGGATGTCGTAACGCGCCAGCAGGATCGCTGCCAACCCGGCTCGGGCCGCCTGCCCACCGGAGAGCGAGGTCATCAAGACCTCTCCGCCGGTGTCGAGACCCAATTCCGCCAGGACCTTCTCGGCGCGCTCGGCCAGATCGGCACCGCCGAGCGCGAGCCATCGCTCCAGCGCCGGGGTATACAGATCCTCGCCATCGCCGGATCCGAGGGCTTCCGCCGCAGCGTTCATCGACTCCTCGGCCAGAGTGACACCCGTCCGGCGGCCGAGGAATTCGACAACCTTCTCACCAGGAACACGCTCGGGTTCCTGTGCGAGATAACCGACGGTGGCATCGGGCGGAGAAGTGTAGATATCGCCCTCGAAATCTGCGGTTCCGACCCCTGCCAACAGTGTCAACAAGGTGGACTTACCGGCCCCGTTGGCACCGACAAGTCCGATGACGTCCCCCTCGGTGACGGTGAGGAAAAGGCCGGAGAAAAGCGTTCGATCGCCGTGGAAAGCCGCAAGATCGTCCACGCGCAAGGTTGCAGTCACCCTGCAAGTATCCCGTGGGTCGTTCCGCAGGCTCCACTCCCGGTATCCCCGGCCCTCGGGAACAGACCCTCGGGAACAGACTCGTCCGGTCACCCGTTGGCATTCGTATGACCTTTTCTTCCGAGACCAGTACCGTCCCGACAATCGTGCTCAACGACGGGCATGCAATTCCGCAGCTCGGATTCGGTGTGTGGCAGGTTCCGGACGACGGTGCCCAAGCCGCAGTAGCCGAGGCGCTGAAGGTCGGTTACCGCAGCATCGACACCGCAAAGGTGTACGAAAACGAGACCGGCACCGGTAAAGCTGTCGCCGAGTCCGGAATCGCCCGCGACGAGCTGTTCATCACCACCAAGCTGTGGAACGACGACCAGGGATACGACTCGACGCTGAAGGCGTTCGACGCCAGTATGGCCAGGCTCGGGCTCGAATACCTGGACCTGTACCTCATCCATTGGCAGCAGCTCGATCGCAACAAGTACATCGAGACCTTCAAGGCTTTCCAGAAGCTGAAGGCAGACGGCCGTGTCGGTTCCATCGGCGTCTCGAACTTCACCATCCCGACGCTCGAGAAGCTGATCGAGGAGGTCGGGGAGACCCCGTCGGTGAACCAGATCGAGGTTCATCCGCACTTCGTGCAGACCGAGCTGCGCGCGTTCCATACCGAGAAGGGCATCGCTACCGAGGCGTGGAGCCCGCTGGGTTCCGGGACCGTCCTGGACGACCCGGCACTCGCCCCGATCGCCGAAGCACACGGGGTAACCCCAGCTCAGGTCGTACTTCGTTGGCACATCCAACACGGAAACGTGGTGATCCCCAAGTCGGTGACCCCGAAGCGGATCGCCAGCAACTTCGACGTGTTCGGCTTCGAGCTGACCAACGACGAGGTTGCTCAGATCAATGCGCTCGACACCGTCGACGGGCGTACCGGCCCCGATCCGGACAAGTTCAGCAGCTAGTTCGTCACTAGGGTGGCCCCATGGCCTTTCCGCTTGCAGGCAAGACGATCGCCCTCACGGCCGAGCGCCGAGCAGAAGAGTTCGCGGCGATGCTCGAGCGTCGCGGTGCGGCCACAGTGCATGTACCCGCGATTCACGTGCTGCCGCTGCTCGACGACTCCGAACTGCGTCAGGTGACCGCGGGCATCATCGCGCAGCCACCGGAAATGGTGGTGATCAGCACGGCCGTCGGTTTTCGTGGGTGGCTCGACGCGGCCAAGGGGTGGAACACCGAAGACGAGCTTCTCGAAGCACTCAGGGCCTCGCGCATCATTGCGCGAGGCCCTAAGGCGCGGGGCGCGATCCGCGGCGTCGGGCTACGTGAGGAATGGTCGCCGACCACCGAAGCCTCACAGGAAGTAGCCGACCACCTGGAAGCCGAAGGTATTGCCGGTGTCGATATAGCAGTCCAACTGCACGGCACCATCACCGAATGGGAACCTACGATTCATCTGAGCGAATCGCTCGTCCGCCTCGGAGCGAGGGTGCGTCCCATTCCCGTCTACCGCTGGATCCGGCCGGTGGATCAGCGCCCACTGGTGAACTTGTTGGGCAAGATCGTCGATCACGACGTCGACGCCGTCACCTTCACCAGTGCCCCGGCCGTCGCGTCGCTGCTGTCGACGGCGAAGGACAACGGGATGCTCGAGCAGTTCCTTGCGGCGCTGAAGGGCCCGGTCGCCGCGATCTGTGTCGGTCCGGTCACCTCCGCCCCCCTCGACGTACTCGGTGTCCCGACGCGGATGCCGGACCGCGCACGGCTGGGCAGTCTCGCCAAGTTCGTCATCGAGGAGTTGAGCGACTTGCCGCTCCGTCCCGCCTGATGGGACAGATGCTGGGCCCTGTCGAGTTCTGCGCATAACGTCACAAGCATGACTACGATCGAACCTCATACGATCAGCGAAGCTGCTGAGCGCCTTGCGACTGCGACTGCAACTTCCACCCCGTGTTCACCCGTCCGGGACCTCATCGGTAGCGAGGACGTGGACGCCGCTTACCTGGTCCAGACGCGCAACATCGAGGCGCTTGTTGCGTCCGGCCGCACTGTCGTGGGACGGAAAATCGGTTTGACTTCGCCCGCTGTGCAGAAGCAGATGAGTGTCGATCAACCTGATTTCGGTGTTCTTCTCGACGACATGGATTGCACGCAGGACGACGCGGTCGACTTCGCCCGGCTACTGCAGCCGCGGATCGAAGCCGAGATCGCTTTCACTGTTTCCCGTGACATCGAAGTCCCCATCGACGCCGATACCGCTCCGGACTACGTGAGCAAGGTATTCGCAGCATTCGAAATCGTCGACAGCCGAGTGGTCGACTGGGACATCAGCTTGGCCGATACCGTGGCAGACAACGCTTCTTCTGGTCTGTACGTTCTCGGAGATTCCCTGGACCGCAGTGACGCCCCGAATCTCGAAGAGGTCGAGATGACGCTGTACGCCGATGGGGAGCAGGTCTCGACGGGCAAGGGATCCGATTGCCTCGGCAGCCCCTGGGCAGCATTTGCGTGGTTGGCGAACACCAGCTTGTCCTACGGTTCACCGCTGCGTGCGGGAGAAGTCGTTCTATCCGGTGCCCTCGGCCCGATGGTCTCGGTGACCGCAGGCTCGACCTACTTAGCATCCATTACCGGAATCGGCGACGTCACAGCGGTATTCACTGCGTGACGTCACCGATTCGGGTGTGCGTCAGCCGGTGACGCGTGCGGCGTTTCCGGCGTCGACCGGAAGCACCGTGCCGCTGATATGTGCACTTGCTTCTGCGGCGAAGAACAGAACGACGCGGGTGATCTCCTCCGCGTCGAGCCACGGCACCGGCTGCGCATGCAGGGTTTGCAAGATGGGCGCGACGTCGTCTGCGGTCGGCTTGTCCAGGTCCGGCCGCATCATCGCGTACAGGGAATCATTGTGAATCATGGGAGTCGAAATGTTCCCGGGTGCAATCGTATTGACTGTGATTCCGTGTGGTGCCAGGTCCAGTGCGGCACTCTTGCTGAGTCCGATGACCCCCCACTTCGATGCTGCGTAGGCGGCCATATTGGTGTTTCCGGCACGGCCCAACATCGACGAGATGGTGATGATGCGGCCGTATCCACGACTGATCATTCCGGGTGCGACGGCACCGACGGTGTTGAAGACTCCGGTCAGGTTGGAGCCGATCGTTTCTGCCCACTGCGCCTCGGACATCGACTGCACCGGTGCGGCGACAGATACGCCGGCATTCGCGACAGCGATGTCGATGCGGCCCAGTTCGGACTCGGCGCGCTCCACGAGGGAGTTCATCGCCTGTCGATCGTTGGTGTCGAAGGTGGCACTGATCGCCTTGCGTCCAGTTGCCTGCACGAGCCGGACCGTCTCGTCGAGATCCTCCTGTGTGGCAAGCGGATACCGCACGACGTCGCGGTCCTCGCAACGATCGCACAGCACCACGTCGGCGCCTAGCTCAGCGAAAGCGATTGCGTGAGAGCGTCCTTGGCCTCGTGCTGCGCCGGTGATCAGGGCGACTTTGCCGTCGAAACGTTCCATATGTAATTCTCCTCTTGGTTGGTCTACCTCGGTGGCCGATCACCGTCAGCGCAGTTTGTTGCTTCCGCCGTCGGCCATCAGTGTCTGTCCGGTCATGTACTTGGAATCTTCGGAGGCGAGGAACACTGCCACCGGAGCGATATCGGTTTCGGGATCTCCGATTCGCTGTAGCGGGACCTTAGCGGCACTCGCTGCAGCGCGCTCCGGGTGGGCAGCCTGCCAGGCACGCACACCCTCGGTTGCTGCGAAGGGGCAGAGCACGTTGACTCTGATGCCGTCCACAGCCCACTCGTTGGCGGCTACGCGGCTGAGCCCTCGAATTGCTTCTTTTGCTGCGGCATAGGAGGCCTGAGTGGGCATTCCGTCCAGGCCGGAACCGGAGGCGAAGTTGATCACCGATCCGGAGGAGGCTTTCAGGTGGGGGTAGCAGGCCTGCATGAGGTGCACCGTGGGGTAGAAGCCGGTGTTGAACGACAGATCGAACATCTCACTCGTCGTATCGACAAGCAGTGCCTGCCGTGACGCGTGAGCGTTGTTTACCAGCACATCGACGGATCCGAAGGCGGTGACTGCAGCGTCGCAGATCGTCTGTGCCGAGTCGGGAAGTGAGATGTCGATGCACAGGAATTCGGCTTTCGGGCCCAGCTCGGCACTGAGTGCGGCTCCCTTTTCTTCGTCGATGTCGACGAAGAACACATTGGCACCTTCGCGGGCGAAGACGGTGGTGATCGCGCGGCCGATGCCGCCTGCGCCGCCCGTGATGATTGCCGTTTTCCCTTGGAGCCTCATCGGATGACCATCGAATCGACGGCTGCGAGTGCGGTCTTCTCGAGTTCTGCCACGCTGTATGCGGAGTAGGTCTCGTATTGGCCGCGACCGGAGAAGTACGGTGTCAGATTATCCGAGAGCTCATCGATGGTGAATTTCGAACCTGTGGTTTGGAACGTGTTCTCGACCTTGGGTGCTGCCATCAGGGCGACCATTCTGCCGTAGACGACGAAGACCTGTCCGGTGATTTCTTCCGAGGCTTCGCTGGCGAGGTAGTGGACGAGAGTGGCGACCCGGTCGGGGGAGAGCGGATCCTCGATCGCTTCCGGATCGGTGTTCTCCCCGAATGCCTGAGCGGTCATCGCGGTACGCGCACGAGGACAGATTGCATTCGCCCGAACGCCGTAGCGCGAGAGTCCCTGAGAGGTCGAGAGCGTGAGGGCGACGATCCCGGCCTTGGCTGCCGAGTAGTTCGGTTGTCCGGCGGAGCCGAAGAGGAAAGCCTCCGAAGAGGTGTTGATGACACGACCGTAGATCGGGCCGCCGACCTCCTTCGAGAGTGCTCGCCAATGAACTGCGGCGGCATGTGAGGTGGCCGCGTGCCCTTTGAGGTGCACCCGGATGACATCGTCCCAATCCGATTCGGTCAGGTTGAAGATCATCTTGTCGCGAATGATCCCGGCGTTGTTGACCAGGATGTCCATCGAACCGAAGTTCTCGTTTGCCGATTGCACGAGTCGTTCGCCCAAAGACCAGTCGGAGACGTCCCCGAGGACCGCGATCGCTTGTCCGCCCGCGGCGATGATTTCGTCGGCGACGGATTGCGCATTATCGCCGATGTCGTTGACGACGACTGCGGCGCCTGCAGCCCCGAGGGCCATTGCTTCTGCACGGCCGAGTCCGGCACCTGCGCCGGTCACGATTGCTGTTCTTCCGGTCAATTCGAGTGCTGTGCTCACGAAATGCCTCCATTTCAAAATTAGAGTTAATTCTATTTCTAGCGCATATAACCTGAATGTGCACGCTTTCGGCCCGTGGATCGCGCTTCGGAATCTCCCGTGCCGCGGCGCTGTCGACATCAGAGACAGACAGCGACGGGACCGGTGCAATCCCCTGACAGGGAGAGTGCCCCGGCCCCGTCATGGTCGGCCCGAAACCGTCGTGGTCAGTCCCGAACGCCCTTTGCCAGCAGTTCCCGAGCTTCCGCGCGTCCGTCGAGCAGGCGGTTCGTCCGTCGCGTCACCTTCCATTGTCCCTCGATCTTCGACAACTCCCACCGGTTCGCGGAGATTCGAGCAACTCGGTAAGCGTCGCCGTCGTGGAGGATCAACTGCGATTTGCACGTCACGACGGCCTGCTGGCCTTCTACTTGCACATATCCGGGTTCGAGCAGGTGAGCGCAGCCGCCGAGGATGTAGTCCTGATGCGCGCGGGAGCGAACCATGGCCGAAATTTCGGCGTGGCCGTTCATCTCGCCGGTGTCGACGTCGTACACCCCATCCTCGGTCCACAGACGCGCAACTGCCTCGACCGAGCCGCTGTCGACGGCAGGACCATAGGCTGCCAGCAACTTCGTGATCGCGAGCGTGTCTTCGAGGGCATTCACTCGATCGAGGAGGTTCTGTAGCAGCTGGTCGGTGTCCGTCATGGTGTTGCTCCGATCTGGTTCGAATGGAACTCCACGCCCAGCTCGTCGCCGATGTCGCGGAGAGTGGAGAGCTGATCGCAATAGTGCTCGGCACTCGTTGCATGGATTGCGGCACTCACGATGGTGGCCCCGGCCAGGCGTCGGCGCTCGAGTGAGTCGGCGACGGCGGCTCTGTCGCCCAGTGGGTCGAGCGGCGCGCCTGCGCTCAAGACCACTTCGAAATCGGCTCGCTGCTCACCCTTTGCCAGCATGCGTTCGAGATCGCCGAGCGGCAAGCCGAACGGAACCCATCCGTCGCCTTGGGTTCGGGCTCGTCGAAGTGAGCGGGGCGTCCGGCCGCCGATCCACAACGGCACTCGTGTCTGGACTGCGTGGGGCTTGACCACGAGGTTTTCGAAATCGTAGTGAGTGCCGTGATACTCCGGATTCGATTGCGACAGCGATGCCCGTAGCGCTGCGAGTGCATCGTCTGCGCGAGCTCCGCGGCCCTCGAACTCGGCGCCGAGCAGTTCGAACTCTTGTTGGAGACTGCCGACTCCGAGACCGAGTATCAGCCGGCCGCCGCTGACGACGTCGAGTGTGCCGTAGCGCTTGGCAATCGCGAGTGGGTGGTGATAACCGAGAACCAGAACCTGGGTGGCCAGCTTGATCCGGTCGGTGTGCGCGGCGAGGAAACCGAGTGTGGCAAGCGGATCCCAGTAAGTCGCCCCGCGCTCGGCGGCGATATCGACAGGTACGGCGACGTGCTCACTGCAGGTCAGGTGATGAAATCCGAGCTGGTCGGCCTGGCGCGCAATGCGGACCAGCTCCTCGATGCCTGCGTTCGCCTCCCAGTCCGCCACGCTGCTCGGGTGTTGAACGACGATCGGGGACGTTATTCCAATGTGCATCGGTGACGCTCCGAGGTTGGACGAGAAGGTTGCATACCTCCATCTGTAGTACCTCTGTCCGCCGGATGCGTCGGTAGTTCCCGTTCACCGGACTCGGCCTCAACCGACGACGAGGGCAACCCGATTTGCGGTCCGAGGGCGAGCTGATATCATTTCAAGAATTCATTTCAATTTTACCGGCAGACTACTGCCGATTGCGGAGGCACCGGATGAACTCGGTCGGTCCAGACAGCTCGACGCCCGGTGCTACAGAGAAAAAGGACGTACCGCCTTCGATGGTGGAACGTATGACTTTGATCCTCGACGCCTTCGACGGCCGCGCTTCTCGCCTCACGTTGGAGGAGGTGGCCTGCCGTACGAGGCTGCCCAGGTCCACCGTGTATAGAATTCTCGATCAATTGGTACGGCTGAACTGGGTGGACCACGCCAGTTTCGGCTATTGCCTCGGTCGCCGATCGATCGGCCTCGGCGGAAACGAGAACAACCACAGTCAGGTCAGAGCAGCTGCCGCACCCGTCTTGCACAACTTGCATCTGCGCACGGGAATGGTCGTGCATCTCACCGTCCTCGACGGTGGCATGAGCGTGTACCTCGACAAGCTCGGTGGCCGCGGCGCGACCGCCATCCCGACCAGGGTCGGCGGACGTGTACCCGCCCACACGACAGCGAGCGGAAAAGCGATGCTTGCGTGGTTGGACCCGGAGGAAGTGGATCGTCTGCTCGGGGAACGCCTCGACCGTAGTACCGACACCACTATCTCCGACATCACCACGTTGCACCGAGAACTCAACCGCATTCGGCAGCGGCGCGGTTTGGCCTTCGAGCGGGGTGAATCCGTCCGCGGGATCGGGTGTGTCGGTGCTGCTGTCCGAACGGTCGAAGGGCCGGTGGCCGCAATTTCGCTTTCCGGAGATGCGGGAACCGTCCAACTGGAACGGGTTGCTCCACTCGTCGTCGACGCGGTCCGCGAAGTCACCAAGACCATGTTTCCCGCCCTCGAAAACTCTCGCCGACGTTCTCTCGTTCCGCACGCGCAAGAGAACTCCTGGTCGACCGAAACGTTGGACCAGCTGTTGTCGGTTCAGTCCGGTCACTGGCTCTGACGTACAAGCCTCTGACGTACAAGCCTCTGATGTACGAGCGTCGAACCTCGCTCGACGCTCGTACATCGGAAATGTCCGCTGATTCGGCATAGCTTTCGCGGCTCAGGCGCCCGAGATGCCGGCCGCGTCGGCGAGGCCGAAGGCTCCGCGGTAGAAGACCATCGGGCGCTGTTCGCCGAGGGCTTCGAGGCCGAGGACTCGTCCGATGGCAACGTCGTGGTCACCGGCGCGGTGGACAGTCTCCACTTCGCAATGCACGCGTGCCAACACGTCAGGCAAGGCAGGAGTTCCCCAAGCCGATCGTGTCCAGTCCAGACCCTCGAACTTCGTTCCTCGACTGGAACCGAAGCGAGAGCACATGTCCGCCTGGTCCTCGCGCAGCACGTTGACGGTGAAGCGGCCGATCTCTCGGATTCTCGGCCAGGCACGCCCACGGTGATCGGCGCAGAACAGAATCAGTGGAGGTTCGAGTGAGACCGACGCGAACGACTGGCAGCAGAACCCGATCGGCCCGTCATCGGAGAGACCGGTGATCACGGTGACGCCACTGGCGAAGTGGCTCATGGCGTGGCGCATCTCGTGCGGCGTCGGTGCAGTGTTGACGGTGGTGAGGACGGACTCCATCGACTCGATCGACATCGCGCACCTTTCGGTTTCGTTGTGTCGCCGAGGAATTCGGCGATCGGGCTCCAGGTTAGGCAGCACCGTGCATACTCCGGAATTGTCGTCTCGTTCAGTGGAATCGGTCGGTGACGCCGCTCGCGCAGATCGGGTGGTCTCGCTGACCGGGATGAGGGACGATCCAGCGGCCTGCTGGTGGCAACGTGTGCTCACATGACCAATGTCTCGAGTGTCCAGGAAGGCTCGATAAAGGAGCTTCGCACCGATCTCGGCGTACTTCGGTACTACGAAGCCGGCGACGGCCCACCCCTGGTGCTGCTGCACGGATCGGGCCCCGGAGTCACGGGGTGGCGGAACTTTCGCGGCAACATCGATGTGTTCGCCGAGCATTTCCACACCTACATAGTCGAGTTTCCGGGCTTCGGCGTCAGCGATGACTTCGGTGGACACCCGATGGTCACCGCCATGGACGCAGTTACGCGATTCCTCGACGGCCTCGGCCTCGACAGAGTTGCTTTGCTGGGCAACTCGATGGGCGGGATAGTCGCGACGCGATTCGCGATGGAATTCCCCGAGCGAGTCTCGAAGCTGGTCACCATCGGTGGCATCGGAAGGAACATCTTCAGCCCCGGACCGGGCGAAGGCATCAAACTGCTGACGGAGTTCACCGACGATCCGACCAGGGAACGCCTCATTTCTTGGTTGCATTCGATGGTGTACGACCCGGCTGTGGTCACCGAGGAACTGATCGAGGAACGATGGACTCAGGCGACCGATCCGGAGACACTCGCGAGCGCCCGAAAGATGTACAGCAGCGCGGCGTTTGCCGCGACTGCGGCAGCGGCTGCCAAATCTTCGGAGGCGCCTTACTGGGCGCAGCTACACCGCGTGCAAGCGCCTACCCTGCTGACCTGGGGTCGAGACGATCGCGTGAGTCCGATGGACATGGCGCTGTTGCCGATGCGCCTGATACCCAACGCCGAACTACATGTATTCCCGAAGTGTGGCCACTGGGCGATGATCGAACAGAAAGCCGCCTTCGAGACTGCAGTTATTGCTTTTCTTCTGAGAGAGGACGCCGTCCAAAAATGAGTATCGATTCGGAACAGTTCGACGAGACAGTCGATTTCCTCATCGTGGGAAGCGGCGGCGGAGGTATGGCCGCCGCAGTAGCGGCAGCCAATCGCGGTCTCGACACACTCGTCATCGAAAAGGGTGTGACATTCGGCGGTTCCACTGCAATATCCGGCGGCGGCATTTGGATCCCGAATGCTCCTACGCTCGTGAACAAGGGTGTCGTCGACTCCCGTGAGTCGGTTCGTACGTACCTCGACAGCATCACCGAAGGCACGGTCCCCGCAGAGCGTCTGGACGCGTTCGTCGACAATGGACCGGCGTTGATGCAGCTGCTGGACCAGAGCCCACACATGAAGCTGTACTGGGTCAAGGGCTACTCCGACTATCACCCCGAAAACGAAGGTGGCAGCGCACTGGGCCGCACCATCGAATGCCAGCCGTTCGATACCCGTGCACTCGGCGAGGACGAGAAGTTCCAGCGTCCCAACAGCATGAAGGGCCCGCTCGGACTCTGGGTCACCTCGAAGGACTACCACGACCTCGCGATGGTCAAGCGTACGTGGAGGGGTCGTCGAGCTTCCATGGTCGCGGCGTGGCGGGTGGCGTCGAACGTCGTTCGTCGACGCCACATGGCGACCGGTGGACGCGCTCTCGTGGCGCGACTGCGGATGGTCCTCAAAGACTCCGGTGTTCCGGTATGGCTGCAGACCTCGATGACCGAGCTCATCGTCGACGACGCCGGAGTGGTACGTGGAGTCGTGGCACAGCGCGGCGACGACACGATCCGCATCGCGGCTCGACAAGGTGTCCTTCTCGCTACCGGCGGGTTCGAGCACAACTTGGAGATGCGTTCGCGCTACCTGCCTGAGCACGGAACGGCCGACATCAGTTCCGGTGCTCGCGAGAACACCGGTGACGGAATCGTTGCCGGCCTTTCCATCGGCGCCGACGTCGCATTGATGGACGACGCATGGTGGATGCCTTCCGTTCTGCATCCGATGGGCGCGGTGATCCCGTTGGTCTCCGAGCGCTGCATCCCGCCGTCGGTGATCGTCGACAGCAAGGGACAGCGGTTCACCAACGAATCCTCTCCCTACGTGAACTTCGTTCACGACCAGCTCGAAGGTGGTCACGTTCCAGCTTGGTTCGTGATGGACACCAAAGCGCGGTCGCGTTACCCGTTTGCACAGGTCTTGCCGGGAATGCCTTTTCCCCAGGGTTTCTACGACTCCGGGGTCGTTCACAAGGCCGACACTCTCGCGGAACTTGCTGCGAAGATCGACGTCCCTGCCGACGCGCTCGCCGCCACCATCACTCGATTCAACGGGTACGCGCGGTCGGGTAAGGACGAGGAATTCGGTCGGGGTGACAGCGCCTACGACCGCTACTACGGCGATCCCACCATGAAGAACCCGTGTCTCGACGAGATCGATCGCGGTCCTTTCTACGCAGTTCGTTGCGAGCCCGGCGATCTTGGAACCAAGGGCGGGCTCAGCACCGACGCTCATGCCAGGGTTCTTCGCGCCGACGGTTCCGCAATCGAGGGCCTCTACGCGACCGGTAATACTTCCGCATCGGTGATGGGGAACGAGTACGCAGGGGCAGGCGCCACAATCGGACCCGCGATGGTTTTCGGGTACATCGCAGCCGAGCACGCTGCCGATACACAGGGTGCGGTTTCGTCGATCGATCGAGCACATTCGAACGGTCGCACCAAGCGCGCTTGATCCGCTCCGGAGGAACATTTCTTCCGAGGTGGCAAAAATGCAGTACAACGGAGTAGACGACCGCCTGCGCACATCGGCCGGGCAACGAAGTAGAAAGCCGAGATCATCATGGGTCAGGTTCTTGACAACATTTCACAGTTCGCCGACGAGATTCGCGCAGAAGGTGTCGAGGGAGACAAGCTGATGCGCTTGTCCGATGCCTCGGCGAAGCGCCTGCGCGACGCCGGAGTCATCCGCATGTTGGCGCCGAAAGAGTACGGCGGCTTCGAGTCTCATCCTCGTGAATTCGCCGAGACGGCAATGGGTATCGGCGCCATGGATGGTGCCGCAGGCTGGGTCAGTGGAATCGTCGGCGTCCATCCGTGGGAGCTTGCGTTTTTCGATCGCAAAGCCCAGGACGAGGTGTGGGGCGAAGATCCCGATATGTGGATGGCCTCGCCGTACGCACCGATGGGTGTCGCGACGCCTACCGACGGCGGCTACATCCTCAACGGACGGTGGTCGTTTTCCTCGGGCACCGACCATTGCGGTTGGATCATGATCGGTGCGGCACTCGGTGACGCCGAAGGCAACCGCGTGATGCCTCCGAAGATGCTGCACGTGTTGCTCCCACGCTCGGATTACGAGATCGACCAGGACAGCTGGAATGTGATCGGACTGCGCGGAACCGGATCCAAGGACCTCATCGTCAAGAATGCGTACATTCCGGATTACCGGACTCTGGCTGCAGAGAAAGTGATGAACGGGATGGCGGCGAAGGAGTTCGGGCGAGAGCAGACTCTCTACAACTTCCCGTTCTCGTGCATCTTCCCGCTCGGGATCACCTCGTCACTGATTGGCATCGCCGAAGGCGCCCTCGGATGCCATCTCGACGCGCAGCGAGATCGGGTAACAGTGACGGGAACAGCCATCAAGGAAGATCCGTACGTGTTGTTCGCTATCGGCGACGCAGCCGCGGAGATCGCGGCCTCCCGTGCCGCGGTACTCGAGACCGTGGATCGCTTCTGGGACATGACCGAGAAGAAGCAGGAGATCACCTTCGAGATGCGAGCTATCGGCCGTCGCACGCAGACTGCTGCAGCATGGCGAGCAGTACGGGCAGTAGATGAGATTTTCTCCCGTTCAGGTGGTGGCGCTCTCCATGTGAAATTCCCGATGCAGCGGTTCTGGCGTGACGCGCATGCGGGCCTTTCTCATGCTGTTCACGTTCCCGGTTCTATTTTCCATGCTTCGGCTCTGACACAGCTCGGCGGTGAGCCGCAAGGCATCCATCGCTCGATGATCTGACAAGCCTCTTCCACGAAAGGTACTTACGATGACGGAAATACGCGGTCTGGGCTATCTCAGAATTCAGACGAAGGATGTGCCCCGCTGGCGCGAACTCGTAGTCGACGGGCTGGGCATGGCCGTCGGATCGGGACCGGAGGCCGACGGCCTCTACCTGCGCGTCGACGAGCGTCGATCCAGGCTCATCGTGTTGCCCGGTGACACCGACAAGGCTCTGGCCGTGGGCTGGGAGGTCCGTGATCAGTTCGCTCTCCAGCGCGTACGTGAAGCGGTGGAGAAGTCGGGACGAGCTGTCGAGGTGCTGTCCGAGGAAGAATCGCTCTACCGCGATGCCGAGCAAGTGATCGCATTCGACGACCCGTCGGGCACCCGTGTCGAGGTGTTCTTCGGAGCGGTTCTCGATCACAGCCCGGTGGTAACCCCGCACGGCGGACGGTTCGTCACCGGTCCGCAGGGACTCGGCCATGTCGTTCTGCCGACACCGGCACTCGACGAGACATATGCGTTCTATACCGACGTGTTGGGATTCCTGCCGCGTGGAGCCATCCGTGTCGGTCCCCCCGGGGCCGGACCTGCACGGCGAGTGCGGTTCATGGGTGTCAACGAGCGGCATCACAGCTTGGCATTGTGCCCGGCCCCGCACAGCCAGGATCCAGGCATGGTGCATCTGATGACCGAGGTCGACACTCTCGATGCGGTGGGTCAGGCTCTCGATCGGGTAGCGAAGCTGGGATTCTCCATCTCCTCCACGCTCGGTCGCCATACCAACGACAAGATGGTCTCGTTCTACGTCCGCGCACCAGGCGGATGGGATCTCGAATTCGGCACCGAGGGCAAGCTCGTCGACGAGAGGTACTACTCCTCGGAGGAAATCACCGCCGACAGCTACTGGGGACACGACTGGTCCGGGTCGGAGATGCTCGCAGCATTCGCGCCGACTCCGCCCGCTGACGTAGTCCAAGGAAACTAAGCAGTCCAACCAAAAAGCGCTGCGCATTCATATGAATGCGCAGCGCTTTTTGGCTTATCCGGAGGCCTTTGCCGAAATGAATCAGCTTCGGTTGAGGAGCTTCCGCATACCTATCGCAGCCTTTTCGACTATCTCTCCGCGAGGGAAGCCGCTGCGGGCCTGGGCGGTCTCGTAGTGTCCGCCGGCGACCCAGACAGGTCCGTCGGTGATGTGTTCTAGCCCTTCACGGGCTACGTCTGCAGGCTCGGATACACGCATTCCGGGTATGTCGAAGTTCAACCCGGCGCGCGCCATCGCTGGGGTCCGTGTGACCCCGAGGACCAAGTCGACGACGTGCACGCCGAACGGTGCCAGCTCGAGCCACAGGCCCTCGGCGAAGATGCGTCCGAAAGCCTTCGAGGCCGCGTACACACTCTGGTGTTCGGCGCCCATGTAACCGGCCATCGAGCCGACCAGGATGATGCCGCCGCGACCGCGCTCGCGCATCGCAGCACCGAAGTAGTGCGACAAATGCAGTTGCGAAGTGATGTTGAGGTCTATCACTTGCTGGAAGCCGGCCAGGTCGCCGGTGACGAACTCATGCCCGTAGCTGTTCGCGCCTGCGTTGAAGATCAGCAAGCCGACTTCGAGGTCCTCGGTCGCTGTGCGAATACTCTCGATTGCATCGGCGGTGAGCAGATCGAGTGCCAGTGTCCGTACCTCGACGCCGTTTGCGCGCGCGAGAGTTGCCGTCTCCTCGAGCGGGCCCGGCTTGCGGGCGATGAGAACAAGGTTGAAACCGGCCTTGCTCAATTGGTCGGCAAATTCCGATCCGACGCCTTCGGAACCGCCTGCAATAACTGCCCAGGGGCCGTACTGCTTGATGTCGATCATGGACGAGCCTTTCTGAAGAGTGTCAGTCGAGGACGATCGGCGTCGGAACCGGATCGGTGTCGGTGACGTCGATGTCGCCGCGAACAGCAGCGTCGACAATGCAAGCGTTCAGTGCGTGACAGCCTCGGTTGGGTGCGCCGAGCCGACCGTCGTCGGGAACATCGCTGTCGATCTCATGGCAGAGAGCGCGAGCTGCTTCGTCCCACTGGATCGAGGTGTGTTCCCAGCTGTTCTTCGCTACGAGGACCTGCGCACTGCACTTACTGCACTGAAGCGGTTGCATTCTGCTCCTCCAGCTTCCGAGCGATGTTGGCTTCGACTTCCTTCTTCCACGACTCGGATGGACGAGAGGTGTCCAACTCGAACTCGAATCGTTCGGTCATCTGCGGAGTTACGTCGGCAACGTCGACGTAGAACTGCTCGTACCACCGGCGAAGCTGGTAGACGGGTCCGTCTTCTTCGCAGAGCAGTGGGTTGTCGATACGTGTCTTGTTCTTCCAGATCTCGATGTCCTGCTCGAAACCCTTGGCGATGAACGTTCCGAAATTCCTGGCCATCTCGTCGGCAGCATCACCCTTGACGGTGTCCGACTTCTTGACGATCATGCCGTACTGCAGAACGAACTTGTTGGCGTTGACCGGGTAGTGGCAGTTGATCAGGACCGACTCGACGTCGTGCGTCTCGTACGAGTACGTGAGGTCGTCGATCATGAACGAAGGCCCGAAATATGTGGCATCCGAGCGGTTGCCGATCATCTTGGGCTGGCCGGGCACGTCTGGACGCATGTCCTTTCGCGCCTCGCCGTTCATGAACTGACTGGCTACGTGGCCTTCGAACACGTTCTTGAAGTTCGTGGGGAAGGTGTAGTGGACGTAGAAGAAGTGCGCCATGTCGACGATGTTGTCGACGACCTCACGGCAGTTGGTGTCCACCACGGTGCTGTACCAAACCCAGTCGGACCAGCCGTCGTCGAGGGCGCCTTCGATGCGGGGAATGGTCACGTCCGCCGGCGGGGCATTGCCCTCGGGATCGTTCCACACGAAGAGCATGGCGTCCTGGTCGAGGACGTGCCACGAACGCGTACGTGCCAGCGGGGGCACGCGACGCGCGTACGGAATGCTCTTGCACTTTCCGTTGCTTCCCCAACGCCAATCGTGGAACGGGCAGGCGACCTCGTCACCCTTGATCGTTCCCTGAGTGAGGTCGCCACCCATGTGGCGGCAGTATCCGTCGAGGACGGCGATCTTGCCCGAGCTGTCGGCGAAGACGACGAGCTTGGTCCCGAAGGCCTCGATGGAATGGGGCTTGCCGTCCTTGAAGTCAGCCGACAAACCGATGCAGTGCCAACCGCGAGCGAATCGCGTTGGGGACACTCCGGCGTCGATCTCTCGTACTTCGTCGCTCGTGTTCTGCTGGATGGTCACAGTGGTCCCGTCCTGTCTCTCAAAAGTCCAACGGCGAGCTTGTCGTTGCCGTATTAGTGGTCACGCTAGGTGACCTCCGACACCGACATTGCAGAATTCTCACTGGACGGGACTCGGCGAAAGGTTGGTGCCTCACTCTCGATGAGTGAGGCGCCCGCTCGTCGACAGCGGAAACGGAATATCGTTCGGAGTATGACAACCGATGTACTCAGTGCGGTCCGCGATCTACTGCCGACGATTGCCGAAGCGGCAGCCAAGGTCGATGAAACCGGACGTGTGTCGGACCAGATGATCCACGAGCTGAGTAAGACCGGGGTCTTCCGGCTGCTTCAACCCAAGCGCTACGGCGGTACCGAATCCGATCCGGCCCGATTCTTCGACGCGGTTCGCATGATCTCGGGGTCCTGTGGATCCACCGGTTGGGTGACTTCCGTACTGGGGGTCCACCCGTGGCATCTCGCGCTCTTCGACGATCGAGCGCAGAGCGATGTGTGGGAACGCGACAACGACACGCTCGTGTCCTCTGCATATGCACCGGTCGGGCGGCTGCACCCCGTCGAAGGCGGGTACCGCCTCAGCGGGGAATGGCACTTTTCCTCCGGGTGCGACCACGCGTCGTGGGCGCTGTTGGGTGCGATCGTGGTGGGCGAGGAAGGGCGCCCTCTGGACTTCCTCACCGTCCTGGTTCCGCGCTCGGACTACCGAATCCGAGATGTATGGGACGTGATGGGAATGCGAGGCACCGCCAGCAACGAGATCGGTATCGTCGATTGCTTCGTCCCCGAGTACCGGACCAAGAGCAACTACGAAACTGCGCAACTTCGGGGTCCAGGCCAGAAAGTGAACCGGGGACCGCTGTACCGGCTTCCGTTCGCCACGATCTTCACCACTGCAGTCGCGTCACCCGGAGTCGGAATCGTGGCGGGGTGTTACGAACGCTATCTGGCCAACATGCGCGAGCGAGTGCGTCTGAGCCTCGGTGGCGGAAAGTTCGTGCACGATCAGTTCGCCCAGGTCGCCATTGCGCGCGCATCGTCGGAGATCGATGCCGCGATTCTGCAGTTGGAGCGCAACGTGCGAGAACTGTGGGAGCTGGCGCTCGAAGGCCAAGAACTACCGATGTCGATGCGGCTGCGTGCGCGACGTGATCAAGTGCGAGCGACCGAGCGTGCGGTGGAAGCGATGGACCTGTTGTTCAAGTCGGCAGGGGGCCACTCGTTGTTCCGTGGGAATGTGATCGAACGGGCGTGGCGCGATGTCCATGCCGGAAGCGTCCACGTAGCCAACGAGGCCGAACGTGCTTTGGCGTTGTTCGGCCAAGGCGCGTTCGGCCTCCCGGTAGAGGACAATCTGGTCTGATCAGGCCAGCATGGCGCGAACTGCTCGGTAGGCGAAGACCATCGCGGTACCGAGTGGCACGCCCGGACCTGGATACTTCGCGCCACTGAGCGAGGCGCTGGTGTTTCCAGCCGCGTAGAGGCCTGCGATCGGGGTGTTGTCCTCACGCAGTACCCGAGCGTCGACGTCGGTGCGCACGCCGCTCTTGGTTCCCAGGTCGCTCAAGACAATTCGAGCGGCGACGTATGGCCCTTTCTTCAGCGGTGTCAAAGCCGCATTCGGCAGTTCGGGAACGGGCCGGCAGAAGAACTTGTCGTAGGGATCCTCGCCGCGATGGAACTGCTCGTCGATACCGGTGCTCGCGTATTCGTTGAATTGCTCGACGGTGTTGCGGAGAACCTCGGGAGCAATCTCGAGCAGTGCTGCCAGTTCTTCGATCGTGTCGGCCATGACCCACGTACCGGCCTCGAGATGAGCGTCCGCGGCCACCGACGGAATCGAAATGGTCGGAATGACGGGTCCGCTGTCGGCCGCCTCGAATAGGAGGTACGACCGCTCGCTGCCGTGCTCGATCATCGCGCGACCGAACTGGTCGTACGGAAGCGACTCGTTGAGGTAGCGCTTGCCGGCGTCGTCGACGAGCAGTCCACCGCGGACACCGACCATGAATGCCGCTGACCCATCCGGCAAGGCGACGCCGGGGCAGTACCACGCTTGCCCGGCCAATGTGGTGTCTGCGCCGATCCGGACCGCAGCCTGGATTGCATCGCCTGTGTTCGAGCCTTGCGGTGCCATGCTCCACCGTGCGAGACCCGGCATCGACTCTGCATCTCGCAGTGGCTGATCCTTTTCGATGCCGCCGGCGGCGAGCAGGACGCCGCGACGAGCGAGGATGCGCAGTGTCTTCCCATCGGGTCCGGTAGCCATGGCGCCGACTACTGCGTCGTTCTCGACGATCAACTCGGTCAACGCCGTCTCGGTCAGCACCCGAGAGTTACCCGTGCTTTCCAGAGCCAACAACAGGCGAGAGATCAGCGCACGTCCACCGCCGAGCTTGCCTTCGGGGTGCGGCGCTCCGTCACGATCTGCATCGAGTTCGGGGCGGACGCGCTCGAGCAGATCGCCGACGGCGGAGGGCTCGATGTCGAGGGCATTGATCGCTCGTCCGGAATCCATTCGGCCGGGTGCGCGGAAGTAGTCCGGGAACGGACGCCATTCGAATTCGATGTTCGGGTTCTTCTCGAGTAGATCGACGACGGCGGGTGCCGTCGAGACGAAAGCCTCTTGCCGTTCGACCTCGTAATCACCGACGACAGCTCGAAGGTATTCCCGTGCCTTCGCCGTCGAATCTCCGATGTTCGCGCGGTCCTGCACGGCGGTGCCGGGTAGCCATACGGCTCCGCCGGAGTAGGCGGACGTGCCACCGAGTAGTGGTGTCTTTTCGAGGACCAGCGTGTCCTGACCGGCTTCTGCGGCACAATATGCGCCGGTCAGAGCGCCGCCGCCAGAACCGATGACCAGGACATCGCACTCGATCGACTCGTGCATGGTGGTGTTCTCCGTTTCGAAGTGCCCGCGGTGATGATGCGTGTACTTCGACATGCGGGCGGGTCGAGTACACGAAGATGCGGTGGTCCACGCAACAGTACTTTCAGGGATTGCGTGCTGCGGGTCTCACTGAGCGGGCAAATGTCGAAGAATCCGAAGCAAGATGTCAAAATCGAGCAAACCTACCGTTGCGTAGGTCCAGCGCGAGAAGTCTTGGGAGGGATGAACGAGAGTGCCGAGAATTGCCGAAGTTCGCGACGCCGCAGAGCCGAGTTCGGTCGAGCAGCACGCTCGGCATGTCCGCATCATTCAGGCGGCGGCAGCGCTCGGTGCCGAGAAGGAACTCGCGCGCGTCCAGATGCACGACGTAGCCAAGGCTGCGGGGGTTGCCATCGGGACGCTGTACCGGTACTTCCCGTCGAAGACGCATCTCTTCGTTGCGGTGATGGTCGATCAGATCGATCGTATGGGTTCTGGCTTGACCAAAAGAAACTCTTCGACAACTCTGCCCAGCGACGCGGTATATGGGGTGCTGGTCCGCGCGACCCGAGGCTTGTTGCTTCAACCGCTGCTGTCGGCGGCGATGATTCAGTCCACGACGACGGCCAATGTCACTGCTGTGCCCGACGCGGGAAAGGTCGATCGGGCGTTCCGTCAGATCCTCCTAGAGGCTGCAGGAATCGAAACACCCACCGAGGCGGATCTGACGGCGCTTCGTTTGGTCGTGCAACTGTGGTTCGGGGTCATTCAGTCCTGCCTGAACGGGCGCGTGTCGTTCCTCGACGCGGAACTCGACATTCGCCGAGGATGCGATCTGCTTCTCGTCGATCTGTCGCCTCGCTGAACAGTGGAACCGTAGTGCTCGAATGCAGTGCAGTATCGTAAAAATTAGAATACATTTCAGAAAATTCCACGTCGCTTCGCGCGGCGGTAATGTCTCGAGGAGTCGACATGCTTGCTCAGAACACCCCGGTGATCGTCGAGGCGGCCAGAACGCCTATCGGACGTCGACGAGGGGCCCTGTCGGGCGTGCATCCCGCCACGCTCCTCGGCGTGGCGCAGCGCGCGGTTCTCGACCGATCTTCCGTCTCGGCAGCAAGCGTGGGTCAGGTCGTCGGCGGTTGCGTCACCCAAGCGGGCGAACAGTCGAACAACGTGACTCGGCAGGCATGGCTGCACGCCGGACTGCCCTACGGCACCGCGTCGACGACCATCGACTGCGCATGCGGATCGTCACAACAGGCAGTACACATCGTCGCCGGGCTCATTGCATCCGGCCAGATCGACGCCGGTATCGGTTGCGGCGTAGAGGTCATGAGCCGGGTCTTCCTCGGACAGGCCGCCACCCCGGAAACCGGAAACCCGTATCCGCCGGACTGGACCATCGATATGGGTGACCAGTTCACCTCGGCGCAACGCATCGCCGATCTTCGCGGAATCACGCGGGAAGACGCCGACGCGTTGGGCCTGCTCTCACAGCAGCGGGCCGGCCGGGCGTGGGCGGAAGGGGTCTTCGACCGCGAAATCGTCGCGGTCGACGTTCCAGTCCTGGGCGAAGATGGCGCCCCCACCGGTGAGAGCGTGCGTGTGGAACGCGATGGGGGACTGCGTGAGACGAGCGCGGCCGCCCTCGCTGGACTTGCGCCCGTGATGCCGAATCAGATTCATACCGCCGGCAACTCTTCGCAGATCAGCGACGGCGCGGCCGCAGTGCTGCTGATGAGTGAGGCACGGGCACTCGAGCTCGGAGTCCGCCCGCGTGCACGGATCCTCGCCTCGGCGATGATCGGCTCGGATCCCTACTATCACCTCGACGGTCCGATCGAGTCCACCGCGCTCGTGCTCGAACGCGCCAAGATGTCGCTTGCCGACATCGATCTCGTGGAAATCAACGAGGCCTTCGCTTCGGTGGTGTTGTCCTGGGCCCAGGTTCACGGCGCAGATATGTCGAAGGTGAACGTGAACGGCGGTGCCATTGCGCTCGGGCATGCCGTCGGTTCGACCGGAGCTCGGTTGATCACCTCGGCGTTGCACGAGCTCGAACGTTCCGACAAGTCCACCGCACTGGTGACAATGTGTGCCGGTGGTGCACAGTCGACAGCGACGATCATCGAACGCATCCGGTAAGAGCACACCCCACCGACGAGAGAGCCGAGACTTTTCATGACAATGGCATTGACCGAACAAGAACGGGACCTCACCGACGCGGTTCGCGCATGGGCAGCCCGTACCGTCACCTCCGACGTCCTGCGAAGTGCAGTCGATGCCGAGACCGAGGAGCGCCCCGCTTTCTGGAGCTCGCTGGCTGCTCTCGGCGTGCTGGGTCTTCATCTGAAGGAAGAAGATGGCGGCGCCGGTTGCGGATTGAGTGAAACTGCCGTGGTGGCAGAGGAACTCGGCAGAGCCTTGGTTCCTGGGCCGTTCCTCTCGACTGTCCTTCTCAGCGCGGTACTCGACGAAACAGGTCGCAGCGAGGAGCTCGCGGCCCTGGCCGACGGCTCGACGATCGGGGCGATATCGCTGCACCCCGGTTCGTTGCGTCTGAATTCCGACGCGAACCAGCCGGTACTCGACGGCGCATCGGATTTCGTCGTCAGTGGCCAGATCGGTGATCTCTTCTTGCTGGCCGCGCTCGATGCAGAGAACAAGACGGTTTTCGTCGTCGTCCCGCGAGAGCGCCTCGAGATCACTTCCGTGGAGAGCTATGATCTCGTGCGACGCAATGCAACTGCGACTGCACGCAGTATCTCGCTCGCGCCCGGCGACATCCTCTCGATCGATGCCCAACGCGTACTGGATCTGGCGGCAATACTGTTCTCCGCCGAGGCTTCGGGCGTCGCAGACTGGGCGGTGCGCACTGCAGGCGACTACGCGCGAACGCGCAAGCAGTTCGGGCGCATCATCGGTCAATTCCAAGGCGTCAAGCACCGCATCGCGCGCATGCTCATTCGCAGCGAGCAAGCACGCGTGTGCGCGTGGGACGCCGCCCGTGCAGCGGACGCAGGTGCGCCCTCAGCTGAGGTGTCGCTGGCTGCTGCGGTAGCCGGAGCCACTGCACTCGATGCTGCATTCGCGTTGACCAAGGACTGCATTCAAATCCTCGGCGGCATCGGATACACCTGGGAACACGACGCGCACCTCTATCTTCGGCGGGCGCAGACCCTGCTGCTCATGCTCGGATCGACCGCATCCTGGCGTTCTCGGGTAACGGCTGCGACGCTCGCCGGGACCCGGCGTTCACTCGAAGTGGAGCTTCCGCCAGAAGCCGAACAGATTCGCGCGAAGGTTCGATCCGAGCTTGCTGCGATTGCCGATTCCGACGATGCCGATCGCATCCGATCGTTGGCCGAAAAGGGCTACACAGCACCACATTTGCCGGCACCGTGGGGTCGAGGGGCAGACGCCGTCGAACAACTGGTGATCGCCGAGGAATTGGCCTCGTTCTCTCTCGTTCCGTACGACATGATCATCGGTAACTGGGTGGTGCCCACGCTCATCGAGCACGGCAACCCCGAGCAGGTCGAGCAGTTCATTCCGGCCAGCCTGCGGGGAGATATTCGTTGGTGTCAGCTGTTCTCCGAACCCGGTGCAGGCTCCGACCTCGCCGGATTGAGTACCAAGGCGACCAAGGTGGACGGCGGCTGGCGACTGCAGGGCCAGAAAGTCTGGACGTCCATGGCGCGTGAAGCGCACTGGGGGATCTGCCTCGCTCGCACCGACGCATCGGTGCCGAAGCACAAAGGCTTGTCCTACTTCCTCGTCGACATGCGTAACAGTCCCGGGCTCGACATCCGACCTCTTCGTGAGATCACCGGCGAATCGTTGTTCAACGAGGTCTTCTTCGACGACGTGTTCGTTCCGGACGAAATGTTGGTGGGGGAGAGCGGCGCCGGATGGAAATTGGCTCGAACGACACTCGCCAACGAACGAGTCTCCTTGTCGAACGATTCTTCTCTCGGTTCGGGCGGTGAGGCGTTGTTGAGTCTCGCCGCCGAATTGCCCGGCGGCCTCGACGCCCAGCAATCGGCAGTTCTCGGTGAAGTTCTGTGTGACGCCCAGTCCGGTGGGTTGCTCGCACTGCGGACCACGCTGCGCACACTTACCGGCGCCCAGCCTGGAGCGGAATCCTCGGTCGCGAAAGTTATCGGCGTGGAGCACATTCAACAGGTGTGGGAAGTGGCGATGGAGTGGGCCGGACCCTCGTCTGTGGTCGGTGAGCAGCCCAGAAGTTCCGCGCAACACATGTTCTTGAATGCCCAGTGCCTGTCGATAGCGGGCGGCACCACCAACGTTCAGCTCAACATCATCGGCGAACGGTTGCTGGGCCTGCCGCGGGATCCCGAGCCGGGTAAGTGACCGTACGACAACCACACTCGAAAGATCGAAGGATTCCCCAATGGCTATAGACCTCGCTACCGCGCTGGCCGCAGAGCCGACAGTGCGCGAGATCTCGTGGACCGACCGAGATGTGATCCTCTATCACCTCGGCGTCGGTGCGGGAGAGAACCCACTCGATCCCGGTCAACTCGGCTGGGTGTACGAAAAGAATCTGTCCGTGTTGCCGACCTTTGCTCTGGTTGCTGGAGGTGGCATTTCAGCGGGTGTCTCCAAGAGCACAGGCCTGCAGATGCCGGGCGTCGAAGTAGATCTGCGCAAGCTTCTGCACAGCGGCCAATCGTTGACCGCACATGCACCGATACCGTCGACCGGCAGCGCCCAGGTCACGACGCGTGTGGCGAACATCTGGGACAAGGGCAAGGCAGCAGTGATCGAACTCGAACATGCTGCGACCGATGAGGATGGTCGTGCACTGTTCACGACGGTGATGCAAATTTGGGCTCGTGGTGAGGGCGGTTTCGGTGGCGAGGCCGGACCGGACACCACTGACACCGTGCCTGATAGGGAACCGGATCATATTCTGCAGTCTTCGACTCGTCCCGATCAAGCGGCGCTCTATCGACTCAGCGGCGACCTCAATCCGCTGCACATAGACCCGAGCTTCGCCGCGGCAGTCGGATTCGATCGGCCCATCTTGCACGGCCTCGCGTCCTACGGGATCGTGTGCAGAACAGTGGTCGACCGTCTGTTGGACTCCGACCCGAGCCGAGTTCGTAACTTCGCGGTCCGTTTCGCCGGGCCGTTGTATCCGGGCGAGGTACTGGAGACCGCCGTCTGGGACGAGGGCGGACGATTGATTCTCCGCACGAGGGCTCCCGAGCGCGACGGACAAGCCATCCTGACCCACGCATCCATGGAAGTAGTCTCATGAGCACCGATACGCACCCCACGTATGAAACCAGCCCCTCGGGGACGGTGCTGACCTCGGTCAGCAACGATTCCGAAGTCGATCGAGCCACCCAAGCAGCACGCCGAGTGATCGATGCTCTGCTGCGTACCGATCGCGGCAACGCGAACCTCGAGCGGGTGACAGAGGAGCTGATCAGTGTCGCCCAGCACCTGGAGAGCCATGCGCCCGCGGTGGAAGAGCGACTGATCGACATGTGGAACGGCGAGGGTGTGACGCGGCACGACCCGGTGACCGGTCTCGAGAATGCGATCGCCCCTCCGCTCGTGCTGGAAGGCAAGTCCGATGGATCGGTCGAAGGCACTGTCGTCTTGACGCTCGCATACCAGGGTCCCCCGGGACACGTGCACGGAGGAGTGTCGGCACTGCTGCTCGATCACACGCTGGGGGTCGCCAATGCGTGGGCCGGAAAAGCAGGCATGACAGCACAATTGAATCTTCGCTACCACTCCCCGACACCGTTGTTCGAGCCGCTGACTGTCACTGCCAAGCTCGATGTAGTCGATGGCCGCAAGATCAACACGGTCGGCTATATCAGGACCGCAGACGGTCGGGTATGCGTATCCGTCGAGGCACTGTTCATCGACAAAACGGTGCCACGTCCACGCTGACCCGAGTGGGCAAGCTGGAAAACGAACGGCGTCGCACAGGGTTTCCACCCGGTGCGACGCCGTTGTCGTGACCTCTCTTACACGCTGATGTCGCGCCTCGACAGTTTCCCGGTTGCGTTGCGCGGCAAGCTGTCTCCGGTGATTCGCCAGCGGGTGGGTACCTTGAAGTAAGACAACCGCTCCGCCGTCCACTCGCGTAGTTCGCTTTCCTCGAGCACAGCGCCTGGCCGAAGAACCACCACCGCAGACACCTCTTGGCCGAGATCGGTGTGCGGCGTTCCGATTACCGCGCATTCGAGCACGTCAGGGTGTTCGTCGAGGCACTGCTCGATCTCGACTGGATAGACGTTCTCTCCACCGCGAAGGATCAGGTCCGAACGCCTGCCGGTCAGTCGAAGTCTGCCGTCCTCGATCAACCCGTAGTCTCCAGTCCGCAACCATCGTCCCGGTGAGATCGCGGCGTCGGTTGCCGCTTCGTCTTCCCAATATCCGAGCATCACGAAGGGACTACGTACACATATCTCGCCCTCGGTGCCGTCGGGAAGCCATTCGCCGAACGGATCACGGATCTCGAGGCTGACGGTGATGATGGGTCGGCCCAGGGTTCCGGGATGGCGCTCGAGGTCCGGTCCGGCAGCGACGGCGATGGCCGTGCTGCACTCGGTCAGGCCGTAACTGTCCACCAGGGAGTTCTTGGCGAACGGAACCTCTTGGCGCAGGCGTTCTTTGAATGCGATCGACGAAGGCGCGGAGGCAAGTGCGAACGAGGTCAGCGAGCTCAGATCGAAGCGGTCGAGATTGCCGTGTTCGACGAGACGGGCAGCCATGGTGGGGACCGCGCCCCAGTCCGTCACTCGCTCACGTTCGACGAGGCCGAGGATGGTGTCGACGTCGAAGGCGCCCTCGTTCATGACGACCGCGCTGCCGGTTGCGAGGCGGGGGATCACGAGGTTGTGAAGGCTGGCGATGTGGAACAAAGGCGAGGTGAGTAGGTACTTCTTCTCGCTCGGAACCGACGGATCGAACTCGACACCTTTGAATGCGGCGACGATGGCGTCGCTGAATCGGTGGTAATCGACCACCGCGAGGATATTTCGCTGTGAGTGCAGGGCGCCCTTGGGCTTGCCGCTCGTGCCGCTCGTGTAGAGGATGGCTGCGGGATCGTCTTCGTCGACAGCGGTGACCGGGAGCGGGGCGCCGCGGTACTGCTCGATGATCTTCGGTAGGTCTTCGTGCATTGTCAGTACCGGGATGTCGAGCTTCATCTCGGCCAGCGTCGCGGCGCGTTTGGCGTCGGCGATGATCACGCTGGGTCTGCTGTGCTTCACGCCGTATTCGATCTCGCGGGGAACCCACCAGCTGTTCAAAGCGACCGTGATGGCGCCGAGCGACTGCGTGGCCCAGAACGCAATGACCCATTCCATCGAATTGGCGCCGAGAATCGCTACCCGGTCTCCCTTGCTCACCCCGTAGTCCTCGCGCAGTGCGGTCGCCAACGCTGCGACGGCGGTGGCGTGTTCGGCGTAGGACAATCTGCGGTCCGCAGTGATGAGGTAGTCCCTCTCACCCCACTTCGCCGATGCCGCCAACAGCTCGCCCACTCCCCGCGTCCGGTTCTTCATCACGGGCATGCGAGTCCCCAGTACCGATTCCTCGGCCAGTTCGAACCTCCCACCGGGTCCGGTTAGCTGGGTGATCACCTGATCGAGGTAGAACTGCGGATCTGTAGAAGCGGTCATCGAAAGGGCCTTTCGTCCTCGGGCAGGTGTACCGCCACAAGATGGCATGTAAGCACGCAGTGGTAGACGGTCGTTGCCACTGAGCGAGACTCCCCCCCGGGCAGTCACCATCCGCAGATACGTTACGGGAGTAATCGGACTTGGAGGACAGTTATGACCATAGATCTCGACTCGCCCACCGTGCAGGTCGACCGTTCGGCGCCGACCACATTCGTGCCGATCACGCTGCGTAGCCGCATCATCGAAACAACGACGACAGAGATGTGCGCATGACCCAGGACTTGGCCTCCGAGAAGAAGACCACCGTGCAGGACGGCGCGGAGCATCGCGGGACCATCGCGGAGATGCTTCTCGATCGACTGGGCGATCACCACGACGGACTACGAACCCGCGAACAGGACTGGACGTGGCACGAGGTAGTCCTCGAGAGTGCAGCGCGCGGTGCGCTTGCCGAGTCGATGCGCGTCGACGGACCGTTCCACATTGGTGTCCTGCTCGAGAACACTCCCGAATTCGTGTTCTGGCTCGGTGGCGCGGCGCTGGTCGGTGGAACGATCGTCGGGATCAATCCGACAAAGCGGGGTGCGGAACTCGAAGCCGAGATTCGCTACGTCGATTGCCAGTTGATCGTCACCGACACTGCCGGTATGACCATGCTCTCCAGCCTGGATCTGGGTCTGACGCCGGATCGATTCGTCCTTGTCGACGAGCCTGAATACCTCGACAGGTGCGCCGGTTTCATGCAGGAGGCGCCGGTAGCAGCACCGTCGGTCGATAGTTCGAGCCTGATGTTGTTGCTGTTCACCTCCGGGACGACGGGCGCGTCCAAAGCGGTCCGCTGCAGCCAAGGACGGCTTGCCAGGCTCGCCTACACCAACTCGGCCAAGTACGGACATTCGCGCGACGACGTCGACTACTGCTGCATGCCGTTGTTCCACGGCAACGCACTGATGGCGCTGTGGGCCCCGGCTCTCGCCAACGGCGCCGTCGTGTGCTTGACCCCCAAGTTCACCGCATCGGGATTCCTGCCCGATGTGCGATTCTTCGGCGCGACCTTCTTTACGTATGTCGGGAAGGCTCTCGCCTACCTGATGGCGACGCCGGAATCCGAGGACGACCACGTCAACACGCTCGTGCGAGGATTCGGTACCGAAGCGTCCCCGGAGGACAAGGTGGAGTTCGTTCGGCGATTCGGAGCCGAACTGTTCGAGGGATACGGATCGAGTGAAGGCGCCGGTTCGGTAACGCTGGATCCGAATGCACCGGCGGGCGCGCTCGGTCGTCCCGCTCACAAGAACATCGCGATCGTGGACCCCGAGACGCGTGAGAAGAAAGGGCTCGCCCGGTGCGACGAGTACGGCCGGGTTCTCAACCCAGACGAGTCCATCGGTGAGATGGTCGATATGGCCGGCGCGTCGGCCTTCGAGGGCTACTACAAGAACGAGAGCGCGATCGCGGACCGGCTACGGCACGGCTGGTACTGGACGGGCGACCTCGGCTACATAGACGAGGACGGCTTCATCTACTTCGCCGGACGAAAGGGCGACTGGATTCGGGTCGACGGTGAGAACACCTCGGCGCTGATGGTCGAGCGCATCTGCCGGCGGTACCCGTCCGTCATAGCTACCGGTGTCTACTCGGTGCCCGACCCTCGTTCGGGTGATCAGGTGATGGCTGCGCTGGAGGTGCCCGACGTCGAAGCTTTCGACGCCGCGGACTTCGCATCGTTCCTCACCGCGCAGGAGGATCTGGGAACCAAATCGGCGCCGCGCTTTCTTCGAGTTTCGGCGAACCTGCCCGTGACAGGTTCCAATAAAATCGTCAAAAACAAGCTGCAGCAACAGAATTGGCGCTGCGAAGACCTGATCTTCCGGTGGGAAGGTCGAGGGGCTCCTCAGTACCGGTTGATGACCGAAGAAGACAAAGATCTGTTGGAAAAGGAATTCGACACCTATGGGCGTCGACGGTTCCTGTCCGCCTGAGTCGATCCACCCATTGGTAGTGACAGCCGGAGTCAGGCACGAGGAGTATTGAGATGGATCTCAAGGAAACACCAGAACAGAGCGCTCTCCGGCAGGAGCTACGCACATATTTTGCAGAGCTACTGCCGCCGGAGAAGCGACGCGTCGCCGGAGAGCAAGGTGTCGGCGGTGAGCACTTTCGGGAGATAGTGCGGTTGCTCGGCAAAGACGGATGGCTCGGAATCGGCTGGCCCGTGGAGTTCGGCGGCCAGGGACGCTCTGCCGAGGATCAGTTCGTGTTCTTCGACGAGGTTCAGCGGGCCGGATTGCCGTTCCCGTTCGTCACCGTCAACACGGTCGGTCCGACGCTGATGAAATTCGGTACCGAAGAGCAGAAGGAACGCTTTCTGCCCGGCATTCTGGCGGGCGAGATCGTCTTCGCCATCGGCTACACCGAGCCCGAGGCGGGCACCGATCTCGCGTCGCTGCGGACGAAAGCAGTCCGGGACGGTGAGGACTGGGTTGTCAACGGCAACAAGATCTTCACCAGTGGCGCCAACACTGCCGACTATGTGTGGCTCGCAGCCCGCACGGACCCGGATGCTCCGAAGCATCGCGGGATCTCGATTCTCATCGTGCCCACCGACGACGAGGGCTTCAGCTGGTCGCCCATCAATACCGTCGGTGGATTGATGGTCACCTCGACGTACTACAGCGATATTCGCATCACGGACGCCGAAGTGGTGGGCGAGATCAACGGAGGCTGGCAGCTCATCACGGCGCAGCTCAATCACGAACGGATCGGCCTCGCCGCGCTCGGCGGCCGAACCCTCGGTCTCTGGCGTCAGGTATTCGACTGGGCGCAAGACAACGGTGCACTCGAAATTCCTTGGGTACGTATCGAATTCGCCCGTACCCACGCCAAGCTCGAGGCGATGCGGCTGATGAACTGGAAGATGGCCGCTGCCGTCGCACAGGACACCTTGTCCGGAGCGGACGCGGGCGCCATCAAGACCTACGGCACGGAAACGCACATCGAGGTCTACCGCGCACTGCAGGGCATCCTCGGTGCGGTGGGGCGTCTTCGGCCCGGTTCTCCCGGTGCAGTTCTCGGCGGCCAGATCGAACAAATCTCCAGGCAATCCGTCGTGAACACCTTCGGCGGTGGGGTCAACGAAGTCCTGCGCGACATGGTCGGCACGATGGGCCTCGGCCTGGTTCGTGCCAAGAGGAACGCATGATCGAGGTGAGCGCGCGCCTGCGCGAATTCGAGGGCGCGGTATTGGTCCCACCGACACTCGGACCGGACCCGGTGAACGCGCCGATGATCAGACATTGGACCGAGGTCATGGGGGGTGGGGATCCGAAGCACGCCGACGGTTCGGTTGCACCCGCCGCCATGCTCCAGGTGTGGACGATGAAGTCCTACACGGACAAGATGTCCGGAGTCGACCCTTCGCCGACCTGGACCGACCTGATCGCGGTCCTCGACGACGCCGGATTCACCTCGGTGGTCGCCACCGATTCCGATATGGAGTTCTTCCGAGAGCTACGTCCAGGTGACCATCTTCAGGTGTCGGAAGTTGTCGAAGCAATTTCCGAGGAGAAGAAGACCGGGCTGGGCGTCGGGCATTTCATCACCACGCTCAAGACGTATCGCGATACCGACGGCATGGTCGTCGGCACGCAGCGGTGGCGTACGTTGCGGTACCGGCCGGCGGAGAAAGCCGTTGCTCGCGCCCTGCGACCGCGTCCGGCGCTGAACGACGACAATGCGTTCTGGTTCGCAGCCGCTCTCGAACACCGGTTGGTGATACAGCGATGCACCTCCTGCGGTGTGCTTCGGCATCCGACCGGTCCGATGTGTGGACAGTGCCGATCCACCGACTGGGACACCGTGGACGCGTCAGGGCGCGGTCACGTGTACAGCTTCGTCGTGAACCACCATCCACAGATCGATGCCTTCGACTATCCGTTGATCGTCGCTGTCATCGAACTCGAGGAGGGCACTCGCTTGGTCGCCAATATGACCGGCATCGAGCCCGCGGACGTCACCATCGACATGCCCGTCGAGTTGACCTGGATCGATGCCGACTCGGATCTGACTTTGCCTGCCTTCCGGCCTATTTCATCTCAGGAGCACTGATGGATTTCAGTTTCAGCGAAGAGCAGCGAACGATCGGCGAACTTGCCGCCGATGTCTTCGGTGCGCGCGCAAGCACCGACCGAATCGTGGCCGTGGAGGCCTCGACGGATCGGATCGATCGGGACCTGTGGGACGAGCTCGGCCGCACCGGTGTGCTCGGTATCGCGGTGAGTGAAGAATTCGGTGGAAGTGCCCTCGATTTCTCCGCACTCTGCGTCGTGCTCGTCGAACAAGGGCGCCGGGTTGCGCCGGTCCCGTTGTGGCCACACCTGGTGAGCGCGTTGGTCATCGGCGAGTTCGGAACCGAGAATCAGAAGAACGAGTGGCTTCCCGCCGCAACCGATGGTTCGAAAATTCTGACGGTCGGACTCGAAGGTTTCGGTCCCTTCGGCAGCGGTGCACCGTCCATGACCGCCGCAGAGGTCGACGGTGTCTGGCGCGTGACGGGATCGAAGGTTGCAGTCCCGTCGGTACATGTCGCCGCACGAGTTGTGGTCTCTGCCGAAACGCCCTCGGGCCCTGCGCTCTTCCTGTTGGATCCGTCTGCCGAGGGTGTGAGCCGCCTGGACAACGAATCCACGACGCACGAACTCTGTGCCGATATCACTGCCGAGGGCGCGCGCGTCGATATTCTCGGTGCAGCCGATGGTAGTGCCGTCGGGAAGATCGAGTCCTATGCCGAAATCGCCTTGGCTGCAGTGCAGTTGGGTGTCGCCGAGAGTGCTGTGAAGCAGGCGGTGGCGTATCTGAACGAACGAGTTCAGTTCGGCCGACCGCTTGCCACGTTCCAAGCTGTGGGGCATCAGCTCGCGGACTGCTACATCGACATCGAAGCTATGCGTGTCACCCTCTGGCAGGCAGCCTGGCTGCTGTCGGCGGGGGAGGACCCGGGTACGTCGGTGTTGGTCGCCAAGTGGTGGGCCAGCGACGCCGGAGCGCGAGTCGTGCACCGAACGCAGCACGTACACGGTGGTATCGGCGTGGACACCGACTACCCGATTCACCGCTACCTGCTGTGGGGCAAGCAGATCGGCGCCACACTGGGAGGCGCGGCGTCCGACCTGAACCGCCTCGGCGACCTCTTGGCAACCGGGGTCGAGGTCATCGCATGAGTAGCCCCGCGGTGAGTGTGCGAAGCCTGAGCGATTGTGCAGTGGGAGATGAGCTTCCGGAGTCGATCGTGCCGATCACGCGGGCGCTGATCGTGGCGGGTGCGCTTGCGACCCGCGACTTCCAGGATGTTCACCACGACGCCGTGCAGGCGGTCGAGCGGGGGTCGAAGGACATCTTCATGAACATACTGACCACCAATGGTCTGGTGGGACAGTTCGTCAGCGCGTGGGCGGGCCCTGCTGCGACCGTGCGAAGGATAAAGGTCCGGCTCGGGGCGCCCAACTATCCTGGAGACGATATGCATTTGAGCGGAACGGTGTCCGGCAAGGACGGCGACACGGTCGAGGTGACGGTGCGCGGCCGCAACAGTCTCGGTGACCACGTCAAAGGGACCGTGACCGTAGCGTATGAATCCTCGGGTGCTCGATGAGTGGCCAATTATCCGGTGCTGCAGCCATTGTCGGAATCGGTGCCACCGAATTCTCCAAGAATTCCGGGCGCAGTGAACTTCAACTCGCTTGCGAGGCCATCGTCGCAGCTTTGGCAGATGCCGGTATCGACCCTTCCGAGGTCGACGGATTGTCCACCTTCACTGCAGAGACCAACGGCGAGGCGATCGTTGCTCGCAATACCGGTCTCGGTGAACTGAAGTTCTTCTCACGCATCGGGTACGGCGGCGGGGCAGCATGTGCCACCGTGCAACAGGCAGCGATGGCGGTCGCCACGGGCGTCGCCGACGTCGTCGTCTGCTATCGCGCGTTCAACGAAAGATCCGGTACGCGTTACGGCTTGGGCCAGCATGACCGGCCGATGGACAGTACGGCCGATCGTGCCGCATATGCGTGGCTGACCCCCCAGGGCTTGTCGACTCCAGCTCAGTGGGTTGCGATGTTCGCCCGTCGTTACATGCACGAATACGGCGCGACCAGTGAAGACTTCGGCCGCGTCGCCGTGGTGGCTCGGGCGCATGCCGCGGTCAATCCCGCCGCGTGGTTCTACAACCGGCCCATCACACTCGAAGATCACCAGAATTCTCGATGGATCGCCGAGCCGCTGCACTTGCTCGACTGCTGCCAGGAAACCGACGGAGGCCAGGCATTGGTCATCGTCTCTGCCGAGCGTGCACGGGATCTGAAGCATGCCCCGGCGATCGTCCGAGGCGCTGCGCAGGGATCGGGTCGAGATCAGCACATGATGGCGAGCTACTACCGCCCCGAGATCACCGGCATCCCCGAAATGGGAGTGGTGGCAAAGCAGTTGTACGGCCAGAGCGGGTTGACGCCTGCGGATATTTCCGCCGCAATCCTCTACGACCACTTCACACCCTTGGTGCTTCCGCAGCTCGAGGAACTGGGCTTCTGTGGGCGCGGCGAGGCGAAGGATTTCATTCGTGAAGGAAATCTCGACATCGGCGGATCGCTGCCCACGAATACGCACGGTGGTCAGCTGGGAGAGGCCTACCTGCACGGGGTGAACGGTATCGCCGAAGCAGTGCGTCTACTGCGCGGGACGTCGACCACCCAACCGAACGAAGTGAACAATGTACTGGTCACTGCCGGTACAGCCGTGCCCACCAGTGGGCTGATCCTAGGACGCGAGCAATGAGTATGACCGAGCAGACCCCCACGACCCCGGACCAGTGGAAAGGCGTGGATCTCGGCACCCGGACGGTGTCCTACGAAGAGAAGGACGCCATCCTCTACGCGCTCGCAGTGGGAGCAGAGGCCGGCGAGTTGGACCTGGTCTTCGAAAAGAACCTTCGTGTTCTGCCCACCTTCGCGTTGACCCTCGCGCAATGGGCGCCCGACGAGTTGGGCTCACGCGGGGGCTTCGACACCACCACCGCACTTCATGGCTCGCAAAGCATGGAGGTCATCGCCCCGCTGCCCACGAGTGGTTCGGTCACCATGCGGGCATCGGTGGGCGAGGTGTGGGACAAGGGCGCGGCGGCCGTATTCGAGGTAAAGGTCGAATCGCCGTTCTTCGTGGCAACGTGGGCAATTTTCGCGCCGGGATCGGGTGGCTTCGGTGGCGAGCGCGGACCGGCGAAAACGACCCGACCCGAGCAGAGTCCTTCCTCGACCGATGTGCTCCGCACCAGCTCGAATCAAGCTGCGCTGTACCGCCTCACCGGCGATCGTCACCATATCCACATCGATCCGGCTGCGGCCGAGGCCATCGGTCAGCCGCGACCGATCATGCATGGCCTCTGCACTCTGGCGGCGAGCACTCTTGCACTTGCCCGCAGGCTCGGTGTCCATCCGGCCGACCTCGCCAGCGTGAGCGGACGCTTCGCAGCCCCGCTGTTCCCAGGGGACTCACCGGACCTGCTCTCTTGGGACGAGTCCGACGGCACCGCCTTCGAGTTGGTCCGCGACGGGCAGCCGGTCATCGCCGGAGCCCGTGCGCGGTTCCACTCGGGAGAATGAGCGACCGAGGTCAGGGATGGGTTGCGAGGTAACGAGCGGGGTATTCGCCTCCTCCGTGCACCGCGAGGTCTGCACCGTTGACGTAGGACGCCCACTCGCTGGAGAGGAACAAGCACGCTCCGGCGATGTCCTCGGGAACGGCCATCCTGCCGATCGGAAGGGTCCGAACTACAGCCGCACCGCCATCGTCGCCGTACACCGCGGCGGCGCTGTCGGTGCGGATCAGACCCGTCGTGATGTGGTTGATCCGCACTTTCGGGGCCCACTCCAACGCAAGGGCCTTGGTGAGCACCAGGAGACCGGCTTTGGCGGCACTGTAAGCAGCGGTTCCGGGTTGCGGATCGTGTGCGGACACGCTGCCGATGTTGACGATCGAACCACCTTCGGGTTGCGTCTGCATCACTGCGTTGGCGGCCTGCGACACATTGAAAGGTGCGAGAAGATTCAATGCCACGATCTTCTCGACGAATCGTGGTGAGACGGTTGCAGCATCGGCGTCCGGTGAGCCGCCGGCGTTGTTCACCAGTACGTCGAGTCGGCCGTGGGCTGCGACTGCATCCTCGATCAATCCGGCGGCGTCGGCCGGGTCGCGGACGTCCGTTGCACGGAACTTCGCACTGCGTCCGTCGAAGCTCGGTAACGTCTCGGGAACTGTACGACCGCAGACCATTACGTCAGCACCGGCCGCCAAGAACGCGGTGGCGATTTCGAAGCCGATACCTTTGGTGCCGCCGGTGACGACGATGCTGCGATGGGAGAAGTCGAAAGCTCGAGGGGCAGTCACAATGAATCCTTCTTCGATGATGGTGGAATCGGTTGAATTACCGATTTTTCGATGAGAACGTATTCGGTTCCGGTCTGACGACAAACAGTAAAGAAAAATTCGATTCTAGATAATCAGGAGTGAAAATGGGAAAGCTCGACGGCAAGGTTGCACTCATCACGGGTGCGGGTCAAGGTATCGGTCAAGGTATCGCACTTGCCTTGGCGAAGGAAGGTGCCGCCATTGCGGTTGCCGGCCGTACCGAAAGCAAACTGCACGACACCTGCGCAATGCTGACCGAAATCGGAGTTCGTAGCGAAGCTGTCGTCTGCAACGTGAAAGATCGAGACGACATCACCGCCGCTGTGGAACAGACCGTGAGTGCCCTTGGTTCAGTGGACATCCTGGTGAACAATGCCAACGACTGCAAGCCCGGCCCGATTTTGTCGATAGTCGACGAAGAGTACGAAAGATCTTTCGCATCGGGGCCACTTGCAGCTTTGCGATTGATGCAACTGTGTCATCCACATATGAAGGCACGTGGGGGCGGCGTGATCATCAATATGGTGACCGCGGCTTCGGTGCGCTGGGACGCGAGCAACTACGGTGCATACGCTTCGATCAAGGAAGGAATGCGCGCGCTCACCCGGTCCGCTGCCTGTGAATGGGGCGAGGACCGAATCCGCGTTCTGGCCGTGGCCCCGCACGCGAAGACCCCGGCCCTCGAACGGTGGATGCAGAAGAATCCAGAGGAGGCAGCCGAGTTCGTCGAGAGTATTCCGCTCGGCCGGGTAGGCGACCCGGAAACCGATATCGGCCGTGCCGTGCTGTTCCTCGTCAGCGACGATGCCGGCTATCTCACCGGAGCGACGATTCCACTCGACGGCGGACAGTCGCGCTGGGGATGATTTCTCTTCAGGCTGAGTCTCGCACAGCGGGAACGCGTCGAACCTGCCCAGAGGCGCCAGTATAGTCAGCCTGGATATTTTTCGCATCGGAAAGGGCACAACGCGATGACATTGGTCGAGGCGCCGCACAGTACACGGTCGGTGGTGGTGACAGTTGCTGCCGTAATAGAGGAAACCACGGATGCGCGCTCGTTGGTCTTCGACGTACCCGCCGAGAGTCGGGAGCGACTGAAGTACAAGCCGGGTCAGTTTCTGACGCTACGGATTCCGAGTGAACGCGAAGGGTCGGTAGCACGTTGCTATTCGTTGGCGAGCTCGCCCTTCACCGACGAACTCCTCAAGGTGACCGTCAAACGCACCGACGGCGGATTCGGGTCGCACTGGCTGTGTGACAACGTCGCGGTCGGCGACAGCATCGAAGTGCTTCCCCCGGCAGGGGTGTTCACCGTGGTGGACCTCGACGAAGACGTCGCGCTCTTCGCAGCAGGCAGCGGCATCACTCCGGTGATGTCGATCCTGAAATCCCTTCTCGACCAGGGCACGGGCAAGGTTGCGTTGTTCTACGCCAATCGTGACGAGAACGCGGTCATCTTCGCCGCAGAGCTACGCGAGTTGGCCGCAAAATATGACGATCGACTGACCATCGTCCACTGGTTGGAGTCTGTGCAAGGTCGACCCACGATCGGTCAACTCGCAACCCTCTCGCAGCATTGGACGGACAGGCGCGCATACATCTGTGGGCCGAAGCCGTTCATGGATGCCATTCACGAGTCGCTGGCGAACGCCGGTGCGTCGCGAAGCAAGATCCACACGGAAATTTTCGTCTCACTGACCGGAGATCCTTTTGCACCGGTGGTCGAAGAACTGATCTCACTCGACGCTACCGACGGGCCTGCACCTGCGTCGGTAGAGGTCGAGATGGATGGTGAGTCTCACGAGATGATCTGGCCACGTAGCGCGACGCTCGTCGACGTGATGTTGTCCAAGAATCTCGACGTTCCGTATTCGTGCCGAGAGGGCGAATGCGGTTCGTGCGCCTGCCGTGTCCTCGACGGTGAAGTAGAGATGGCGAATTCGTCCATACTCGATCCTGCCGACATCGAAGAGGGATACATTCTCGCCTGCCAAGCACGCCCGGTGAGTGACAGGCTGAAAATCGAGTTCTGAGAATTTTCGGACCGAACGAAAAGGCCGGGAGGGTGGCAATTGCCACCCTCCCGGCCTTTTCGTTCATGCTCCTGCTATTCGGTCATGACTTCTTCTCGCGCAACTCGTTTTTCAGCACTTTGCCCGACGCGTTCCGAGGAAGAGCTTCGGTGAACTGCACCGACCGGGGTGCTTTGAAGCCGGCCAGCTTGTCCTTGCAAAACGAGACGATCGCCTCCTCGGACAGCTCGGTGCCTGGCCCCAGGACGACATAGGCGCGGCCGACCTCGCCCATCCGCTCGTCGGGTACACCGATCACGGCTGCCTCGTACACCCCGGGAAGTCGCAGCAACATTGCTTCGATCTCGGCAGGGTAGACGTTGAATCCGCCGCTGATGTACATGTCCTTGAGGCGGTCGGTGATGTCGAGATAACCGCGGTCGTCGAGTACTCCGACGTCGCCGGTGTGCAGCCATCCATCCGAGTCGATGGTCTTGGCCGTCGCCTCGGGATCGTCCAGATAGCCGAGCATCACGTTGGGACCGCGCAAGAGGATCTCGTCGTGTTCCCCGATCCGGATTTCGAAACCTGCGGTGGCGCGTCCGGACGAGGTGGACACGGTGACCGGGTCGTCGTCGATGCGACACATCGTTGCCACTACCGCTTCGGTCTGGCCGTAGGCGGTGAGGACGGCATCGAAGGACAGTTCGGTCTGCATCCGTTCGACCAGAGCCACTGGGACCGGGGCCGCGCCGGTAACGGCAATCCGGAGGTTGGACATGTCGTAGTCGCCACGTCGTGGATGATCGAGAATGCTCTGGTAGATCGTCGGCGCACCGGGGAGAACGCTGATCCGCTGCTCGGACACGATGGCCATCACGGCCTCCACGTCGAACACTGCCATCGGTACCACTGTGGCCCCGGCGAGTAGCGCGGCGACGAAACCTGCCTTGTATCCGAAGCTGTGAAAGAACGGATTGATGATCAGGTAGTTGTCTTCTGCGGTGAGTGCGGCGTTGTCGGTCCACGACTGCGCCACCGACATGAGTTGACGATGCGCGCTCAGCACGCCTTTGCTGCGACCGGTGGTGCCCGAGGTGAACAAGATGTCGGAGACGGACTCGGCGTCGACCGCTGCGCTGCGCACGTGGGTCTCTGCAAGGGACGCGGCGGTACCGATGTCGAAGAATTCGTCCCAGTCGGTGACACCGGTCTTCGGTTGATCTGTGCCGCTCAGTGGGATTCGCACGATGACGGGCACCTGCAACTCCGGTGCGGCCTCCTGCAGTCGATCGAGTCGATCGGTGCCGAGAAAGTCACCGACCACGACGAGTGCTGCGGCGTGCACCCGTTCGATGATGTCGGCGGCCTCGGTGCCGGTGTAGCGGGTGTTGATGGGAACGACGACGCCGCCTGCCCAATGGGTACCTAGCGCTGCCACGATCCAGTGGTAGGTGTTCGGCGACCAGATCGCTACGCGCGCATCTGCTTCGACCCCGGAGGCAATGAGCGAGGAAGCGAATGCTTCTACCTGCTCGTGCAGCTGGGCGAAGGTCAGGCTGAAAGCGCCGTCGATGATCGCGAGACGGTCGGGATGGTTCTCGGCGGCGCGAGTGAGCGCTGCCGGTGTCGTGCTCGGTCCTTCGATCATTCGGCTCCTAACCTAACGCTTGCTTGGCAGATTATCCTATCGACGAGGCTCAGCGTATTTCGTTGCCGAATGGCAGATTGAACAACCAAGCACTTGCTTGGTACGCTAACACGGCAATCATGAGAGCTGTCGGCAGCTCGACCGATCGACTTCCACGTCAGCAACGTCAAGGAGACATACACGTGAATGACATGCTCGAGGGACGCGTTGTAATCGTGACCGGAGCCGGCCGCGGTTTGGGGCGTGCACACGCTTTGGCTTTCGCGGCCGAAGGCGCCAAAGTTGTCGTCAACGATTTCGACCCAGGCAAAGATGGACGTCCGACGGGGGAGAGCCCGGCTGAGCAGGTCGTCGACACCATTCGGGCCGCAGGCGGCGAAGCGGTGGTCAACGGAGACGACATCGCTGACTGGGACGGTGCCGAGCGGCTCGTGAACACGGCACTCGATGGCTTCGGACGTCTCGACGTTCTTGTCAACAACGGTGGATTTCTGCGTGACCGCATGCTCGCGACGATGAGCGAAGAAGAGTGGGATGCGGTCATCCGAGTGCATCTCAAAGGACACTTCGCACCGATGCGTCATGCCAGCACCTATTGGCGCGCACAGGCGAAGGCAGGCAATGCCGTCGATGCGCGCATCATCAACACCAGTTCGGGTGCAGGCCTGCTGGGCAGCATCGGACAGGGAAACTACGCGGCGGCCAAAGCCGGAATCGCGACGCTCACCATCCAGGCCGCAGCCGAGTTCGCTCGGTACGGAATCACTGTCAACGCGATCGCACCCGCTGCGCGTACTCGCATGACCGTCGGTGCGGGAGGCGCGATGGCAGAGACCATGGCGGCGCCCGAGGAAGGCTTCGACGCGATGGCGCCGGAGAACGTCTCTCCCTTGGTCGTGTGGCTGGGCAGCGCAGCTTCCGCTCATGTCACCGGAAGGGTCTTCGAGGTCGAGGGCGGCAAAGTGTCTCTCGCCGACGGTTGGCGCCATGGGACCGTCATCGACAAGGGCGCCCGTTGGGATCCGCAGGAACTCGGACCGGTCGTCGACGAGCTGATCGGTGGCGCCGTACCGCCGACACCCGTGTACGGAGCCTGAACGCTCGCACTGCCTTTGCTCATCCATCGATTTCGACTCAATCCACTTTCAGGAGCCCCACGTGCCCGAAGCTGTCATCGTCTCTGCCGCCCGTTCACCGATCGGGCGCGCACGCAAGGGATCACTGCGGGATCTTCGCGCCGATGATCTCGCCGCCACCATCATTCATGCTGCACTGGACAAAATCCCGGCGTTCGATCCGCGGGAACTGACCGACATCATGATCGGTTGTGCACAGCCCGCAGGCGAGCAGGGCTACGGTCTCGCTCGCGTGATTTCCGTTCTTCTCGGTCTCGACACCGTGCCCGGTACCACGGTGCAGCGGTACTGCGCCTCCAGCCTTCAGACCACTCGGATGGCGTTCCATGCCATTCGCGCCGGCGAGGGCGACGCCTTCATTTCCGGTGGCGTGGAAATGGTCTCGCGTTTCGGACTGGGTAAGTCCGACGGAATGCCCGACACCAAGAACAGCAAGTTTGCTGCACCCGCAGAGCGCGCTGCAGCGCAGGCAGGCAGCACGTGGACGGATCCACGCGAGGAAGGGCTTGTCCCTGATGTCTACCTCGCAATGGGCGAGACCGCAGAAAACGTTGCAGGCCTTCGTTCCATCAGCCGTCGTGAGCAGGACGAGTACGCCGCGCTCAGTCAGGCACGCGCTCAGGAGTCCATCGCTTCCGGATTCTTCGATCGCGAAATCACCCCCGTCCAGACTCCGGACGGACAGACGGTCTCTCGCGACGACGGCCCCCGCGCCGGCGTCGATGTCGATTCGCTGTCGACGCTCAAGCCGGTCTTCCGACCGGATGGAACAGTCACAGCAGGCAACTGCTGCCCGGTCAACGACGGCGCAGCGGCACTGGTCATCATGTCCGAGCAGCGCGCCAAGGATCTCGGGATCGAGCCGCTCGCGCGCATCCTGTCGACCTCGGTTTCCGGAATATCTCCCGAAATCATGGGCTTGAGCCCGGTGGAAGCTACCCGTCGGGCCGTCGCTTCGGCAGGCTTGAACGTCAGCGATGTCGACCTGTTCGAGATCAACGAAGCCTTTGCCGCACAGGTCATTCCCAGCTACCGCGACTTGGGAGTCGACGTCGATCGGGTGAACGTGCACGGCGGTGCTATTGCACTCGGGCACCCGTTCGGTATGACCGGAGCCCGGATGACGGCGACGCTGCTCAACGCTCTCTCCTGGGGCGACAAGGAGATCGGCGTCGAGACCATGTGCGCGGCCGGTGGCCAGGGCATGGCGATGGTGGTTCAGCGCCTGAAGTGATTCACGGCCGGAGGGGTGTCCGCCAGTTCCATTGTCCCAGAGGGGACTTGGTGGCGGGCACCACACGGTCAAGGCTCGAACAGTGCGCTCAACGCGGGGCCGACGTCGCGGTAAGTGCGGATGACCCTGATGCGCCCGCGCCCGAGGCGAGCGAGATCGCGGCCGAGGTCGACATCGTTCTCACCCGAGGTGTCGAGCAGGATGTCCAGGCGCGGAATCCTCGCCGCGGTGGGGCGTGGATCGGGTCCGGCGTTGTGCACGCAGTCGGAGAGCAGAAGCACTCGCGAGTCCGGTGAGGACACTGTCCGTAGCAGCCCGGCCGCGGTGTCGAGCGCGAACTGGACGTTGGTCAGACCGCGGGCCGGAATCCGCAGGACGGTATCGAGGATTCCGAGGGGCGTCATCGGGTCGCCGAAACGCTTGAGAACGGCCGCGTCGGACCAGAATGCGACCACGGCAAGGTTGTCACGATTCAGTTCACCTGCGAGCGCGCCCACGGTCGCCGCGGCCGTCCGCACCCGTTCGCCCTTCATCGATCCGGAAATGTCGACGACGAGAACGACGGACCGCTTGGTGTGCAGGCGTTCTCGTACCACGATGTCCTCGTCCTCCGGCATCGGAGTGGCAGCGAGCACATCGAGCGTGCGGTCGAGGTCGATCTCATCGCTGCTGCCCCGGTATCGGAGCGAGGTCAGTTCGCCTACCCCGCGTCTGGCATGGGTGTCGCGACGGGGACGTCGAACAGCCAAGCGAGCAGCGATCTTTCGAGCGCGTGCTCGGGTCGCGGTGTCGAACGCCGATTCTTGCGTGGTGGCGTCTGCGAGTGCGATCACCTCGGCAGTCTCCTCCGTGAGCCCTGGCACCGACGGGTTGTTCTCCCCGGCAGCCTTTCCCGATCCGGGACGTCCGTCGGCAATCAGCACCGTTCCCGCCCCGCCGCCGGGACGGAACAGTGACGGCGACTCGGTGAGTTGTTTCGGCTTGCGCCGCAAAGGCTTCAATGCCCCGCCGGCGCCTCGGCTTCCGGGCCTACGGACCGGTGAGTCGGCAGTGACGGCTCTTCAACCAGGTGCCGCTGCGGCGGGGCGGAGCACGAAGTGGTCCTCCCAGATGGAACGCAGAATCATTTCTGGTGTCGAATCGGAAGTCTCGTCGACGTGGATGCGTCCGGACAGTGCGAGGAGGACCGCGTCGAGCATCACCTGCTGATAGCTCGCCGGTAGATCACGAGGGGGCTCGACGTCGGTGCTCGCGGGGAGTTCGACGGAGCGAAGCAATGCCAACTGCTGCGCGATCAGGGTCAGATCGATCGCGCCGCGCACACTGCTGCCCTGCGTGATGTCCTCGTGTTCGCGCGTGGCTCGGGTGATCGCCACCGAATCTGCAATCAAGCGCGGGGAGTCGGATTCGGTTCGTAGCCCTACGATTCCACGTTCCGCCTCGGCGTCCTGGTAACCGATGGCGAGTCTGCACAAGCGATCGTGCACGCTCGTCGACAATCGTGTGGTGCCGACGTTGTCGTAGGGATTCATCGATGCGATCAAACGGAATGTCGGGAGAGCATGGACGGTGCCGACACGCGGGATGGCGATGCGTCGCTCTGCCATTGCGGTGAGCAACGTGTTCAAGGTGTCTTCCGGTGCGCGGTTGAACTCCTCGATGTACAGAAATCCACCGGTGCGCATGGCCTCGACAAGCGGCCCAGGCACGAAGTTGTCCTCGCTGTAATCCTCGCGAAGAACTCGGGCAGGGTTGTGGTGGCCCACGATTCGGGCGGGGGTCAGGTCCGCGTTGCCCTCGACGAACAGTAGCGGGATGTTCCACTCGGCGGTGATGGCGCCGAGCAGAGTGCTCTTGCTGGTGCCGGGCGGACCCTCGATGAGGAGGTCCCGCCCGGCTGCAACCGCAGCCAACAGCAGATCGAGTTCGTGCTCTCGCCCGACGAGGCGCGCCGCGATCCGGCGACGAACCTCGACGATCGACAACGGAGCGAGCTGCTTTTTGCCATCGAGCTGGGTCACGAGTTCTCGCTACTTCGCCAGGAATCCGGCATCGATGGGCAGCGTGACGCCTGTGACATAGCGGGCCTCGTCCGAGACGAGCCAGGCGATGGCGTTGCTGATATCGATGGAGTCGACGATCGGGACGGGCAGGAGATTGCCCGCCAGCGCGATGGCTTCCGGGTTGGCGACAAGATAATTCTGCATGGCTTCGTTGATCACCATCGGGGTGTTCACACCTGTCGGATGCACGCTGTTGACTCGAATGGAGTACTTCGCAAGCCAATTGGTGAACGTACGCATCAGCCCGACGAGGGCGTGCTTGCTGGCCGCGTAGCCGTCGGCCGCACCCGAGCCGTTTCCGCCTGCACCGGAGAGACCTTGTGTGGAACTGGTCAGGACGATGGATCCGCCCTGGCCCTTCTCGATCATGGAAGGTACACCCACGTGGACGGTGTTCCACGCGCCGAACAGGTTGACCTCGATGACGTCGCGGAAGGTCTTGACGTGATCGGGGTCGACGGCACCCATGGGTGCGACACCGGCATTGGCGAGAATGATGTCGATCGGACCCAATTCGGCGACCGCGGCGTCGACGATGGACTTCAGCGCGTCGTAATCGCGGACGTCGGCTTCCTTGGCGATGATCCGCCGGTCGAGTGCCTCGACTTCCTTGACTGTCTGCGCGAGATCTTCCGGTGTTGCCAGGGGGTAGGGGACCGTATCGATCTGTGCGCAGATGTCGACGGCGATGATGTCGGCACCTTCTTGTGCGAGCTTGATGGCGTGGCTACGGCCTTGGCCGCGTGCCGCACCGGTGATGAAGGCTACTTTCCCGTCGAGCTTTCCCATGATCGAGCTTCCTTGTTGTCCGTCGATGAAATCAGTTCGAGCGCAGAACGCTTCGCCGAAGTGGACGAGGGCGTTGTGCGGCGCGATGTCCGTGTAGGACACCCGCTCGAAGGTATATGACACTGAGTGCAGGAGTGGGCGGATTGCTCGAAATTTCTAACTGCTGTTCAGTGTGTCTAGTAATTCGGTTACCGCGGCCCGCCCGGCCCGATTGGCGCCGATGGTGCTCGCCGACGGCCCGTACCCGAGCAGGTGCACGCGGTGGTTCGTCGCGACGCGGGTCGCAAGACGGCCGTCCATGACGATTCCGCCGCCGGGCCCACGTAGTCGTAGCGGCGCCAAGTGGTCGAGTGCGCTGCGAAATCCGGTCGCCCACAGGATCACATCGGCATTCACGCTCGTGCCGTCCTCCCACCGAACCCCGTGCGAGGTGATGTGGGAGAACATCGGTAGGCGGGTCAAGGCGCCCCGATCCCGCGCTGCTTTCAGACGATCGGTGAGCAGCAATCCGGTGACGGACACGACCGAGCCGGGCGGCAGTCCTCGTCGAACTCGATCCTCGACCATCGCGACAGCGGCCCGTCCAGCCTCGGGTCCGAAGTTCGCCTCGCGAAATTCCGGTTCGCGGCGCGTGACCCACGTCGTGCGGGTGACCTGAGAAATCTCGTCGAGCAGCTGGACGGCCGAGATGCCACCACCGACGACGATCACGTGTTCGCCGGCGAATTCGTCTGCCGTTCGATAGTCCTTCGTATGCAGTTGCCGGCCGGCGAACAACTCGGCACCCCGATAGTGCGGGATGAACGGTTTCTCCCACGTACCGGTGGCATTGATCAATCCTCGTGCCGACAGAACTGTCTCACCGGCTTCGATGCGGAAGCGTGGTTCGCGGTCGCAGACGACGTTCACCGTGACCGGCCGTCGCACCCGGAGGTCGAACTTGTCCTCGTAGGCGCGGTAGTAGCGGGGTACTGCCTCGGCAGCGACGACGGACTCGGGGGCCTCACCGGTCAACGTGTCCGCGAACTCCATTCCTGGCAGATCGTGGACCCTGTTGACGGTGCTCAGCGTCAGTGACGGCCAGCGGTACTGCCATGCTCCACCCGGTGCCGGAGACCGGTCGAGCATCACGAAGTCTTCTTCGGCCTGCAGCCCTGCCCGATGTAGGTGGTATCCGGCAGACAGCCCGGCCTGTCCCGCGCCGATCACCGCAATATCCGTTTCGATCACATCGACCAGTAGATCAGCCCGCGCAGCACCACTGTCGCTACCGCTGGGTAACGTCTAGGTCATGATCGGACAGACTCGTGACGGCGACGTCGTCACACTCGAACTTCAGCGACCGGAACGCCGTAACGCGCTAAATTCTGCACTGTGTGTGGCCCTGCGCGAGGGAATCGAGGACGCCGTCGCCGGCGACGCCAGGGTAATCGTCATCACGGGTCAGGGCTCGAGCTTCTGTGCAGGCGCAGATCTCAGTGGTGACGCGTTCGCGAGCGACTTCCCCGAAACCCTGAACACGCTTCTGCAGACAGTCCAGAGTGTCCCGATCCCGGTCATCGCCGCAGTCAACGGTCCAGCTGTCGGTGCCGGCACCCAGCTCGCCATCGCAAGCGATCTTCGGGTCGTCGCAGACGGGGGCTACTTCGAGATCCCCTCGACCCGTCTGGGTATCGCGGTGAACAACTGGACCATCAAGCGGCTCTCCTCGCTCGCAGGCGGCTCGGTCGCGCGCACGATTCTTCTCGGTGGCGAACGTCTGCACGCAGAACAGGCATATCACAGCGGACTCGCGAACAAGCGCGGCGGAGCGGACGTCGCGCAGCAGTGGGCGCAGTCGATCACCGAGCTCGCGCCGCTGGCATTGCGGCACCTCAAGCTCGTCTTCAACGACGACGGTGCGCACGACGAGCCGAAGCCCGAGCAGTGGGAAGCGTTCGGCGCTGCCTGGAAGAGCGAGGACATGCAAGAAGCCCGGCGTGCACGAAACGAGAAGCGCCCGCCGAAGTTCCTCGGTAGGTGATCATCGGGGCGCCCGACACGGGCGATACCGCATGGATGCTGGCGTGCACTGCTCTCGTTCTATTGATGACGCCCGGTCTTGCGTTCTTCTACGGCGGGATGGTTCGCGCGAAGAGCGTTCTGAACATGATGATGATGAGCCTGTCCGCCATCGCTGTCGTCTGGGTGCTCTGGTTGGCCTTTGGATACTCGATGGTGTTCGGCGAGAATGTGATCGATGGCTGGATCGGTAATCCGCTGACCTTCGCCGGTTTCGACGGCTTGCTCGGTGGGGTCTACACCTCGGCAGCAGGTTCGATATCGATCCCGTTGGTCGGCACGATTCCTGCGCTCGTATTCGCGGCGTTTCAAGCCGGGTTCGCGATGGTTACCGTGGCGCTGATCTCCGGGGCTGTCGCGGACCGTATGCGCTTCATTCCGTGGGTCCTGTTCGCCGCCCTCTGGGCTACCTTCGTGTACTTCCCGGTCGCGCACTGGGTGTTCTCCATCGACGGCCTCGTCTCCCGGACGGGTGGGTGGATATCGAACAGGCTGGGTGCAATCGACTTTGCCGGAGGCACCGCCGTCGAAATCAACGCGGGCATGGCAGGGCTGGTTCTCGCCCTCGTGGTGGGAAATCGTCGCGGATGGCCGCGAGAGGCCATGCGGCCACACAATCTCCCCGCCGTCATGCTCGGTGCGGGCCTGTTGTGGTTCGGGTGGTTCGGATTCAATGCCGGGTCGGCATTCGCCGCCGACGGTGTGGCTGCGGTAGCACTCGTCAATACTCTCGGCGCAGGTGCGATGTCGATGGCAGCGTGGCTGGTGGTGGAAAAGATTCGTGACGGACGGGCTACATCGTTCGGCGCCGCCTCCGGCGCTGTCGCGGGGCTGGTTGCCATCACTCCCTCGTGTACTGCGGTGTCCCCAATCGGTGCGGCGGGCATCGGCATCGTCGCCGGTGCGCTCTGTGCGATGGCGATCGGACTCAAATACAGGTTCGGCTACGACGATTCTCTCGACGTCGTCGGCGTTCACTTGGTCGGCGGGATCGTCGGAACGCTGATGATCGGTCTGCTCGCCAGTTCCGAGATGCCCGCGGGCGTGGACGGATTGCTCTACGGCGGCGGGTTCCACCAACTGTGGGTGCAGTTCGTCGCAGTGATCGCAGTCATGTCCTACACCGGCACTGTCACCGCCTTCATCGCCCTCGGACTACGCAGGTTCATGGGTGTCCGTGCCGATGCGCAGCACGAGGCCGACGGTCTCGACGAGCATGAACATGCGGAGTCGGCATACGACTTCGCTATCGGCCACGGCGGATCCAATGGGCCGGGTTTGTTCGGCAAGAAGTAAACGACACCATCCAGTCCCTCACGTCGGGGTTGCGCCACCAGATCCTTTCTGTCTTATTAGCGTAAAAGTGAAGAGTTGTTCATTTTCTGGCACAAATCAGTACATCCTCGGGCCGCGTTCCGGTCCCCATACGTCCCGTAGCTTTTGCGCCGAGCCCAGAGTTCCTGGGCACGAAGCCAGAGCATCGGAAGACGAGGGACATGAAGCTCACACGATTCGCGGCAACATCTGCGTTGGTCATTGCAGCGATGACGACCGCCATGGGAACGTCCTACGCAGATCCGGCGCCCGCCCCGGCTCCCGTGGGTTGGAACGTCAGCCAGAGCGGCGATCAGGTAATCGTCGATACCTCGGCAGGAAGCCTCAGTAACGAGAACAACCACCTCGTTGTTCGTGACGCCAGTGGCGCGCTGGTCGATTCGGTGCCGCTAGCCCTTGCATTCGACGGCTTCTCCCATCCCGTCGCCGCCGAAATCGACGGCAACCATGCCGTTCTGACGGCCGACGTCTCACCGGTTTCCGCGACGCCGGTCTCCACGCAGCTTCCCGGTCTGCAGCAGGTGGATCTGCCTGCTGCCGTCTCCGGGGTCAAGGACAACCTGAGTTTGACCGCCTCGGTCGGCGGATTCCTCGGTGCTGCAACAGGTATCGTCGGCGGCTGCCTCCTCGGTGCGCTTGCTGCCGGAACAGTCTCTGCCCCGGCACTCCTGCTGTTCGGGTTCGCACCTTTGGCCGGCTGTGTCGGCGGCGCGCTGCTTCTCGGATCGACCGCGTCTCTCGCTGGAACCGCTATCGGTGGCCTCGGCGCGCTCGCGGCGAACGCAGGCCCGTTCATCACCCTCCTCAACGCTCCGCCCGCCAAGAAATAGACTTCTTTCCTGAACGGCCCGCTCCCGAATACTGGGGGCGGGCCGTTCGGCGTGCGTATGCTTTTCACGTGAACCGGGAGGTGTGGTGAGCACCGAAGAGAATTCGCGCCTGCAGTACGAAGGGTCCGACGGCGTGCGACACGAGGTGATCCTCTCGCCCGAGCGCGTCCGACTCACTGTCGGACGCTCCCCGCAGGCCGACATTGCGTTCGAAACCGATCACGAGGTCTCACGGCTTCACGCGGCCATCGAGTGGATGGGAACGCACTGGACTCTCGTCGACGACGGATTGTCCAGAAACGGTACCTACCTGAACGGGGACCGGCTCACCGGTAGGCGGAGTTTGCGGCAGGGGGACACGATCCGCGTCGGTGGATCGACTCTGACCTTCCACGACTACTCCGGGCTCCGCGACGAGGCCACTCGCATCGCCGCGGAACTGCCGAAGGCCAGGACACTGACCGACACTCAACGCGCCGTACTCGTCGCGTTGTGCAGGCCCTACAAACACAACGCTACGTTTGCGAACCCGTCGTCGAATCAGCAGATAGCAGCGGAGGTCTTCTTGAGCATCGATGCCGTCAAGACTCATCTGCGGGTCTTGTTCGCCAAGTTCGGGGTCGAGGACTTACCGCAGAATCAGAAGCGGGTCAGGCTCGCCGAACGTGCCCTGCAGAGCGGTGCCATCTCACAACGCGACCTGTAGCGCGGCACGAGCACTCGTGGTTGCGGCGGTCTCCGCTGCCATGACGAGAGTACGGATCGCGTCGGCTACTTCTGCTGCACGTTCGAGGATCACCATGTGCCCGGCGTTCTCGATGCTCACCATTCGGGCGGCGGGCAGTAGGGCTGCGATGGCATGCGAATGGCGGATGGGCGTCATCAAGTCCTCGGACCCACACAGAACGAAGGTCGGTACGACGGCCAGGGCGGCGAGGCTCTCCCTCTCGTCGAAGTCGTGCAGTGAACCGAGGAATCCTGCCATCGTGACGACGGAGGTGTCGTTGAGCATCGCTGTTGCCAGCGCGACGACCCGTGGTCTGACGCGGCGGGATCCGCATCCGGCAGCCCGGACGATGGGGGCGCACACCCCCCGGCTCAAGCGCTTGGTGATCCCCATGATCGACGGGGCGCGTCGAACCGCGGACTGGAACATCGTGACCAGCGGATGTGCCAGGCAGACGCCGAGGCCCTCCTCTGCCAACCCCGAGGATGCGGTGGCGACCAATCCGACGCCTACCAGGCGATCGCCTACTTCACCGAGGTGCTGACGGGCATAGGACATCGTGGTCATTCCGCCCATCGAGTGACCGACGATCACGTATCTGCCGGTCGGGACCACTGCTCGTACTACTGCGCCGAGGTCGCGGCCGAGATTGTCAATCGTGTACGACTCGGCGTCGGCGGATCCGGACGCACCATGACCGCGGTGGTCGTAGAAGACCATCCGAACGTCTGCTCCCCACGACTGCTCGAGTTCGTCTCGGACGTCGAACCAGGATTCCATCCGTAGGCAGTGACCGTGCACGAACACCACGGTCAGGCCGGCATCGAGGCGTCCGCTCTCGTGAACGGCCAGCGTGGTGCCGTCGTCTGTGACGACTGTGCTGCGCCTGCGCTGCTCGTTCATGAGGGACTCCGATGTCTTCGATGGTCTCTAAGGGTGATTCGCGGGAACCCCCACGTGTGTTACCTACGTCACTGTGCCGCAGCGCTCGAGGCTTCGGAACGCACCTGAGAGGGGGTAGGTCCGCACCCCAGGGGTCACGATTTCCACCCTCGGGTGGGTATCGACCAAACCATCGACCGCACAGGATCGAAGTACATACAGGCGCAGGGTGAGCAGGGAGGACGGGGCGATGACCGATGTCGACGTCGCAGAGTTGCTCGAGGCGCAGGTGGCGCTGGCGGTAGCGGGAGACCGCACAGCGCTCGGCAGGGTGCTCGAACTGGTACAGCCGCGCCTGAAGAGGTACTGCGCTGCACGCTTGGGCAATCTGGATGTCTCGGCCGACGACGTCGTGCAGGACGTATGCCTCGCTCTGGTGACCGCCGTTCCCAAGTACCGCGACATGGGGCGGCCCTTCATGGCGTTCGTGTTCGGTATCGCGTCACACAAACTGGCCGACGCGGGTCGACGAGCAACGGTTCGACGGGCCTACTCGCTCGAAGCGATAACCGATGAATTGGTGTCCGAAGAAACGCCCGAGGACCGCGTTCTGGAAACCGAATTGCAGAGTCACGCGCAAGCGTTGATGGATACCCTGTCGCCGCAGCATCGAAAAATCATTCTGATGCGCGTCGTGTGGGGAATGACGGCCCCGGAGACAGGACGCGCCCTGAATATGACCGCCGGGGCGGTTCGGGTAGCGCAGCACCGAGCGCTGAACAATCTGCGGTCGGAGTTGACCAACTTTTCTCTACTGTGTGCGTGAAACGTGTATCGCCGGGATGAGTGAACACCGTTTTTATCGAGTGAACCCCCAAGCTCTTTCGAGAACAAGGGGGTTCACTCGAGAAAAAAGGGTGCGCGGTCAGAGGCGCACGCCCCGAGTCGACTAGACCGTCCGCGTCAACCGATCGGCAAGCAACCGGGAGAACTTGGCGGGATCAGCGAGTTCGGTGCCCTCGGCGAGCAGTGCGGTCGCGTACAGCAACTCGGCTGTCTCTGCAAGGGTCGGGTCCTCGCTGCGATCTTCACGCGCCTTCTTCAGACCCGTCACCAGATCGTGAGTCGGGTTGAGTTCGAGGATGCGCTTGGACGGCGGAACGAACTGTCCCGACGCCTTGTACATCTTCTCGAGTTGCGGCGAGAAGCTGAACTCGTCGCCGACGACACAGGCAGGTGAAGTGGTCAGACGTGAAGAGAGACGAACCTCTTTCACCTCGTCACCGAGAGTCTCTGTCATCCACGTCAGCAGGTCGGCGAAGTCCTTGTCCTGCTCTTCGCGCTTGGCCTCGGCCTCCTTTTTCTCCTCCTCGGTGTCCAGGTCGACCTCGCCCTTGGAGATCGACTGGAACTCCTTGCCGTCGAAGTCCGGGACGTTTCCGACCCACACTTCGTCGACCGAGTCGGTCAGCAACAACACTTCGAGGCCGCGCGCTTTGAAGGCCTCCATGTGCGGGGAGCTTTCGATCTGCGAACGGGACTCGCCCGTCATGTAGTAGATCTGCTCCTGGCCGTCCTTCATGCGATCGACGTACTCGGCCAGCGTCGTGACGCCGTCCTCGGAGTTCGTGGAAGCGAAAGATGAAATGCCCAAGAGGGTTTCGCGATTATCGTTGTCCGAGATCAGGCCTTCCTTGATCGCGCGACCGAACTGCGACCAGAAGGTCTTGTACTTCTCGGGCTGCTCGGCCTGCATTTCCTTGATCGTCGCGAGCACCTTACGGGTGAGGCGACGACGGATCGCGCGAATCTGCCTGTCCTGCTGCAGAATTTCCCGGGAGACGTTGAGCGAGAGATCGGCTGCGTCGACGACACCGCGAACGAAACGCAGGTACTCGGGCATCAACTCTTCGCAGTCGTCCATGATGAAGACGCGCTTGACGTACAGGTGTACGCCGGTCTTGCCCTCGCGCATGAACAAGTCGAACGGTGCCTGCGACGGAATGAACAGCAGCGCTTGGTATTCGAAGGTGCCCTCGGCCTTGAACGGGATGACCTCGAGTGGCTCGTCCCAGGCGTGGCTCACATGCTTGTAGAACTCCTTGTACTCCTCTTCGGACACTTCGTCCTTGGAGCGGGTCCACAGTGCCTTCTGGGAGTTGACGGTTTCCGTCTCGATCGTGACGGTCTCTTCGCCACCCTCGCCGTTCTCGTCTTTCGGACTCGTGACCCGCTTCTCCACATCGATGCGGATGGGCCAGGCGATGAAGTCGGAGTACTTCTTGACGAGTTCCTTGACCTTGCGCTCGTCTGCGTAGTCGTGGAGATGGTCCTCTTCGTCCGCAGGCTTGAGGTGCAGAGTCACCGAGCTGCCCTGAGGTGCGTCCTCGACGTCACTGATCTCGTAGGTGCCCTCGCCGGTGGACTCCCACTTGGTTGCCGTGGTCTCGCCTGCCCGACGCGTCAGCAGTGTCACCTTCTCGGCGACCATGAACGTGGAGTAGAAGCCGATTCCGAACTGCCCGATCAGCTCCTCGGACGCTGCTGCATCCTTGGCTTCCTTGAGCTTTTTGCGTACTTCTGCGGTGCCCGACTTGGCAAGCGTGCCGATGAGGTCGATGACCTCAGCGCGGGACATGCCGATGCCGTTGTCGCGGATGGTGAGTGTGCGTTCTTGTTTGTCGATGTCGAGTTCGATGTGTAGATCGGAGACATCGACGTCTAGATCTTTGTTCTGATACGACTCGAGGCGCAGCTTGTCGAGCGCATCGGAGGAGTTGGAAATCAGCTCGCGTAGAAAGCTGTCCTTGTTGGAGTAGATGGAGTGAACCATCAAGTCGAGGAGCTGTCGCGTCTCCGCCTGAAATTCCCGCTGTTCCGTGGTCATGGGTAAGTGAGATCTCCTTCTAGGGCAAACGGTCGCCGAATATTCTAGTGCAAGGCTACGTCTGCACGCATATGGCGAGCTGGCCGCACCTCGCGCGAAGCGCGGCTGACCTACTGTGGTGCGGTGACGAAGAAAACGATAGTGCCGATCGCCCTCGCAGCTGCCGGTGCGGCCTGGCTGACCAGGGCTGCCTGGGGTTTGCCGACGCAACTGGGAGCCGGGACCGCCAAGATCGCCCCGTATGCCGCGGGGTCCTCGCGATATCGTGACCGACGTTTCCACAACTCCGAACCGAGTTCGAGCTTCACCGGCGGTGGCGACGAGTCGATCCTGCGGTCGCTGCTGCGCGGTCGTTCGCAGGGGCGGCCGAGCCGTCCGGTTCCGCTCGCCCCACTGATCGCTCCCGTCGATGCCGGAGATATCGCAGTGACCTGGTACGGGCACTCGAGCGTCCTCATCGAGGTCGACGGAGTCCGTGTGTTGGCCGATCCAGTGTGGAGCAACCGGGTATCTCCGTCCACGGTCGTCGGACCCGCACGATTGCATCCGACCCCCGCGCCGCTCGACGCGTTGCCACGTGTCGACGTGATCGTCATTTCCCACGATCATTACGACCATCTCGACAAGGCGACCGTGCAGCAGCTCGCGGGCCTGCACGATGCACCGTTCGTGGTACCGATCGGGATCGGCGCTCACCTTCTTCGGTGGCGAATTCCTCAGGACCGAATCATCGAGCTGGATTGGGACGAGCAGACCCAGGTCGCCGGTTTGACCATCACGTGCACCGAGGCGCGGCACTTCTCCGGACGTGGGCTCAGGCGGGATCTGACGCAGTGGGCGTCGTGGGCCTTCGCCGGCGATTCGCACCGCGTCTTCTTCGGCGGCGACACCGGATACACCACCAAATTCGCCGAGATCGGTGCCAAGTACGGCCCCTTCGATCTCACGTTGTTGCCGGTCGGGGCCTACGACCCGCGCTGGGCCGACATTCACATGAATCCCGAGGAAGCGGTGCGCGCGCACGGAGACCTCGGCGGCGACGTCCTGGTTCCCGTGCATTGGGCGACGTTCAATCTGGCGTTCCATCCGTGGTCGGAGCCGATCGTCCGATTGACCGCGGCTGCCGAGCCGTCGGGTGTGAAGGTTTCGGTACCGATGCCTGGTCAACGAGTAGATCTCGCGCGAGGGTCGACCGGCGACCGTTGGTGGGCCCGGCTCGGCTGATCGACGGCCTAGTCTTACTGCCATGTCGATCGAAACGGACGCTCAGCGTGAGAACGGACTCACCGAAGCCGAAGTGGCGACACTTCGGTCCGAGGGCAAGTCCAACGACGTCCCGGCCCGCGCAAGCCGGTCTGTCAAGGAAATTGTGCGTGGCAACGTCTTCACCCGCATCAACGCGATTCTGGGTGTCCTACTGGCCATCGTGCTGTCGACGGGTTCGATCATCGACGGCATGTTCGGGCTGCTGATCGTCGCGAACAGCGGTATCGGCATCATCCAGGAGATTCGGGCCAAGAGAACTCTCGACGCGCTTGCGATCGTCGGGCAGAGCAAGCCGGTCGTCAGGCGTGATGGTGAGGCCAGGGAAGTCGCGCCGGACGAGGTGGTGCTCGGTGACATCATCGAGTTGGGTTCGGGTGATCAGATCGTCGTGGACGGGGTGGCGATCGAATCGGACAGTCTCGAGATCGACGAATCGCTGCTGACCGGCGAGGCCGACACCATTCACAAGCAGGTCGACGGTGAGGTGTTGTCGGGGAGTTTCGTCGTCGCGGGGAGTGGTGCCTACCGGGCGACGAAGGTCGGTCACGATGCCTATGCCGCCAAGCTTGCCGACGAGGCCAGCAAGTTCACTCTCGTACATTCCGAACTGCGTAGCGGTATCGACAAGATTTTGAAGTTCATCACCTATCTGATGATTCCGGCGGGCGCCTTGATCATCTACAACCAGTTGTTCTCGAGCGGACAGTCTCTCGGACCTGCGCTGAACGGCATGGTCGCGGCATTGGTCCCGATGGTTCCAGAGGGCCTGGTACTGATGACCTCGATCGCGTTCGCCGTCGGAGTGGTTCGACTCGGCCGGCGGCAATGTCTCGTGCAGGAACTGCCCGCGATCGAGGGTCTCGCGCGCGTGGATGTGGTGTGCGCCGACAAGACCGGAACGCTCACCGAGAACGGCATGCGGCTGGCCGAACTGCGGGTCGTGAATCCAGATGATGCCGAGGTCCTGCCGCAGGTTCTCGCTGCGCTGGCGAACGACGATCGGCGGCCGAACGCGAGCGTGCTCGCCATTGCCGAGGCGTACCCCGACGCTCCCGGTTGGAAGCAGACCGCGGTAGCTCCGTTCTCCTCGGCCAAGAAGTGGAGCGGATTGTCCTACGGCGACAACGGGGATTGGCTGCTCGGTGCACCGGATGTACTGCTCGACCCGGAATCGGATATCGCGCGTGCGGCCGAGGAAGCCGGATCGGCCGGTCTGCGAGTCCTGTTGTTGGCGAGCAGCAACCTCCCCGTCGACGACCCCTCCGCCCCGGGGGAGGTGACGCCCCGAGCACTGATCGTTCTCGAGCAGAAAGTGCGCACCGATGCCCGCGAAACGCTCGAATTCTTCGCAAGCCAGGCAGTTGCCGTCAAGGTCATTTCCGGTGACAACGCGGTCTCGGTCGGAGCTGTCGCCAGTTCGCTGGGTCTGACAGGGACACCGATCGACGGACGCGATCTGCCGGAGAACGCGGAAGATTTGGCCGACACCATCGAGAATTCGACGACTTTCGGACGGGTTCGACCGGATCAGAAACGAGCGATGGTCGGCGCACTGCAGTCGCGCGGGCACACCGTCGCGATGACCGGTGACGGAGTCAACGACGTGCTCGCACTCAAAGATGCCGACATCGGTGTAGCAATGGGTTCGGGTAGCGCGGCAACTCGTGCCGTCGCGCAGATCGTGTTGTTGGACAACAAGTTCGCGACACTGCCGTATGTGGTCGGCGAAGGTCGCCGGGTGATCGGCAACATCGAGCGCGTATCGAACCTGTTTCTGACCAAGACCGTCTACTCGGTGTTGCTGGCGTTCCTCATCGGGCTAACCGGGGTGTTGTCGCAGATCTTCCATTTCGAACCGATTCCGTATCCGTTCCTCCCGCGGCACGTAACCATTGCGGCCTGGTTCACGATCGGTATTCCGGCCTTCGTTCTCTCACTCGCCCCCAACAACGAGCGTGCCCGAACCGGCTTCGTATCGCGCGTGATGCGTTTGGCGATTCCCTCTGGCGTGATCGTCGGTGTCGCAACGTTCGTGTCGTATCTACTCGCCTACCAGGGCCCCGACGCCACCGAAGCGCAAACCATTCAGGCCAGTACGACAGCATTGATCACGTTGATCATGATCGCGTTATGGGTGCTTGCGGTCGTCGCAAGACCGTACGTGTGGTGGAAGATCGTACTGCTCACGGGATCGGTAGTCGGCTACCTACTGCTGTTCACCATTCCGTTCTGCCGCACGTTCTTCAAACTCGACCCGTCGAATGTCGCTATGACGACGTCGGCGATCGTCATCGGGGCCGTGGGTATCGTCGCGGTCGAGGCAGCCTGGTGGATCAGTGCCGCTCTGCACGGTGAAAAGCGTCGACTGTTCGGTGCCATGCCGGTGGGCGGCGCGACGTAGTCTTGTTGCCATCCACGAATGAAAAGGAGCGGTCATGAGTTTTGCAGATTCTTTGAAGGGCCTCATCGACAAGGGGCAGAAAGCTGCCGCCGAGCATTCGGACAAGATCGAGCAGGCCGTGGACAAAGCCGGAGATTTCGTCGACAAGAAGACCGACGGAAAGTACGCCGACCAGATCGACAAGGTCCAGGACGCCGCAAAGAACGCCATTCCGGACAAGTAATGGATTTGCGCTCGGTGGACGGCACAATCTAGCTGTGGACGGACCCATCCTGCTTCTCGTCGTCATCGCCGCTGTCGCGGTCGCTGGGTTCGCCAAGCGTCTCGACCTGCAGGTTCCGTTGGTACTGGTTGCAGTGGGGTCCGTTGCATCGTTCATCCCGGGAGTGCCGCATGTGACGCTCGCACCGGATCTGATCCTCGGCGTCGTACTGCCGCCGCTGCTGTATTCGGCGGCACTGAACTTCTCGTTCGTCAGTTTCCGTAAGAACCTTGCGCACATTCTTCGCCTCGGGATCGTGATGGTTCTCGTCACGACCTTTGCAGTCGGCTACTTCGCCAACTGGCTGGTGCCGGAATTCACGCTCGGAGCGGCGCTCGTGCTGGGGGCAGTCGTCGCCCCGCCCGACGCCGTGGCTGCCATCGCAGTCGGACGCAAGCTCGGGCTGCCGTCCCGGATGATGGCGATTCTCACCGGGGAAAGCCTTGTCAACGATGCCGCAGCGTTGACGCTGTTCACCCTGGCGGTCGCCTCGGTGACCGGGCAACGCATCGCCATCGATTCACCGGTCCTGTTCTTCGCATACGAGATCGTCGGTGGTGTCCTCGTCGGCCTCGTTCTTGCCGGCATAGTGCGGTTCGTCCGGTCTCGGATTCAGGACTCGGCGCTCGAGACCGTCCTCGGGCTCGTGCTTCCCTTTGCGGCGTATCTGGCCGCCGAGGAGATACACGCCTCGGGTGTATTGGCCGTCGTCACAGCTGGTTTCGTGTTGGGCCGCGTCACGGCCGATGTCGCGGTGACCACCAGAATTCAGGAACGTCAGGTGTGGCCGACTGTCGATCTTCTGCTCGAGGCGTTCGTGTTCGCCTACATGGGTTTGCAACTGAAGTTCGTCATCGAGGACGTTCGAGCCGACGGCCTGCCGGTGCTGCACATCTTCGCGTACGCGCTCTTGATTCTCGCCTTCGTCATCGCGGTCCGCCCAGGTTGGATATTTCTCAACACCGGTCGCCGGATACTGGTGCGAAAGATGGTGCGCAAGAACAAATCCGAGAACTCCAACGCGCCCGGCCTGACATGGCGCCAAAACCTTGTCCTGTCGTGGGCCGGGATGCGCGGCGTGGTGACACTTGCTGCGGCGGCCGGTGTTCCGCTCGTCACGGACGCAGGAGATCCGTTCCCCGGGCGTGGAGTCATCCAAGCCGTCGCCTTCGTGGTCGCGGTCGGCACGTTGCTGATCCAAGGGCTGACGCTTCCGTATCTGATCCGTCGCTTGGACGTTGCCGACCCACTCGAGCAGCAGCAGCACGACGAGCAGTGGGCTCTTGCGCGGACCATCTCCCGCGCATCGGCCGAAAAGTACATGACAGCCGCTGCGCGCGAGGGCCTTCCGGGTGTGAGTGCAGAATCCGTCGATGCCGTTCTCGAACGAGTACGAAGATCCGTTCGCGCCCGAATGGACGCCGACGAAACCGAGGACCATGAGGAACGGGCAGCTGCTGCAGGGGCACTGTTCGACGCGCTTCGCCGAAACGTTCTGGTGGCGCAGCGTGCCGCCCTTGTCCAAGCGCGAGACTCCGGCGAGCTCGACGACGAGGTTCTTCGAGACGTCCTCGATGGTCTCGACGTCGAAGAGGCTGCTGCCGAGGCTCGCATCGATCGTAGGAGCAGGTAGATGCGCAGGACGAAAATGGCGGCCTTTTCGGCGCTGGCCCTCTCGGTGCTGACCCTGGCTGCCTGCGCTCAGCCCCAAGCGGTGACACTCCCACCCGCTCACGCTCCCGTTCCTGCTGCGCCGGTCGGCGCCGAGCGCGGTTCGATCGTCTCCTCGATCGAGATTGGGCATACCGATCTTGCGGTCCGCGTCCTCGGTGCCACCGCCACCCGCGTCGTGTATCGGTCGACATCGCGAACGGGAGATACCGGCACCGAGGTGTCGGGAGTGGTGTTCGTGCCCAAAGGTGCTCCGCCTGCAGGTGGCTGGCCGATCGTGTCCGTCGGACACGGCACGACCGGGGTCACGGACGAATGCGCGCCCTCGCTCTACCCGAACCTGTTGGGCACCATCGGCACGGTAGCGCCGTTCCTCGAACGCGGCATGGTGGTCACGGTGACCGATTACGAAGGCCTCGGGACGCCGGGGGAGCATCCCTATCTCGATCCCGATGCAGCTGCCCACAACATCATCGATGCCGTCCGAGCAGCCCGTAATGTCGTGCCCGATGCCGGATTCAGGTGGGGCGCCGTCGGCAACTCGCAAGGTGGACAAGCGGTGTGGGCCGCTGCCGAGCGCACGGACTACGGCGACGGTCTCGAACTCGTCGGTAGTGCTGCGCTGTCGCCCGCGCTCGATCTCGCCCCCATGTTCGATCTCGGCGCGTCGAACACTCTTGCACAAATGCTGTTGGTTCCATTTCTGGTGGACGGGCTCCGCTCACAACAGCCGGACGTTTCCGACTCGGATTACATCAACGGTGCCCTGGTCACAGATCGGCGGGCCCTGACGGCATGCACGGACCTGCTCGGTTTCCAGAAGGCCGAAGCAGCAACGCGATTGATGCCGGGCGACGCGAAGCCTACTACCGAGGCCGCACGTATCACGATGGTCGACTGGCTGCGCTCGGTAGCACTGCCCCGAACCCCGACTGCTGTCCCGCTGTTGGTCGTCGTCGGCGAGCAGGATCAACTGATCGACCCGAAATGGACACAGGACGCCGTCACACAGGCATGCTCGATGGGTGACGTCGTCGAGCTTCGTCGATCGCCGGACCAGGGTCATTCCGATCAAGGCGCGACGAACGACGCAGTGGAGTGGCTCAGCGGTCGTCTCGAGGGACAACCTGCACTCGATACCTGCCAGGAAGGCTGAAGGATGCTCGATCGACCGACACCAGAGGCCGCCGAGCCACTGCTGATGTTGCGCGCACTGTGCATGGCACTGCCGGAGGCGACCGAACGCGTCAGTCACGGCGAGCCTGCATGGTTCGTCCGCAAGTCACCACAATTCGTCATGTTCGCCGACCACCATCACGACGACCGCATCGGGTTCGTTGCCGCAGCACCCGCAGGCGCGCAACAGGATTGGATCGCTCGTGATGGGAGCCGATTCTACGATCCACCGTACGTCGGCGGTCGCGGTTGGATCGGGGTGTACCTCGACGTCGAACAGGACTGGGAGCAGATCGCCGATATCGTCGAGGATGCGTACCGCACCGTCGCGCCGAGAACGCTCGTCACTCAACTCGATGCGGAGCGGCAACCGGAGTGAGCTCTGCGCTCATGTGGTTCGCCGTGATCGTGGCGTTCGCAGTCGTCGCCATCGCCGTGATCAGCCTGCGCGGACGCCGCGCATTGACGACGCCGGAGGAGCGGGCAGTCCATTCGACGTTGCACACTGCCTCACTCGCGGCTCGGCCACTTCGGCAGGGACTGGGCCCGGAATCCGCAGCAGAGGCTGCCCCTCATCTACGTGCACTGACCGGGACCGACGCACTCGGGGTGAGCGATTCGGATGGCGAATTGTTGACCTGGAACGGCCCCTACAGCGAGCTGTCGGAGCTCTTTCACCAAGCTGCTCGACGCGCGATCGACGGCGAGCGTCGGGTGCTGCTGGCGTATCCGCTCGGCGGGGACCATGCGGTACGTGCGCTGATCGCCCAGCCCTTGCTCATCGAGGACGTCGGGGTGGTCGGTGTTCTCGGTGCCGTCACCACGAACGTGCCGGGGCCCGGCATGCTCGGCGCTATCACCGAGGTCGCGCGCTATGCGTGTGGCCAGATCGAACTTGCCGAACTCGACGCATCCCGCGCCAGGTTGGATCGTGCCGAGGTACGGGCACTGCGAGCGCAGATCAGCCCACATTTCATCTACAACGCGCTCGGCACCATCGCCTCGTTCGTGCGAACGGATCCGGATCGGGCACGTGAACTGGTACTCGAGTTCGCCGACTTCACGCGATACTCGTTCCGAACTGCAGGAGAGTTCACCGTCCTCGCCGACGAGTTGCGCAACATCGACAGGTATCTGACGCTCGAACGCGCACGCTTCGGCGACGCGCTCCAAGTGACCCTGCAGGTAGCTCCTGAGGTCTTGGGCGTCGCGCTGCCGTTCCTCGCACTGCAGCCGCTGGTGGAGAACGCCGTACGGCACGGGCTCGCCGGCCACCCCGGCGGTGGCAGTATCACGATCGTGGCGGCCGACGAGGGCACCGACTGTTTGATCAGCGTCGAGGACGACGGTGTCGGGATGGATCCGGAACTGCTGCGCGCGGGCTTTCCGAGCACCGACTCCGACGGGTCGACCCACGCTCACGTCGGGCTGTCGAACGTCGACGACAGGTTGCGTGCTGCTTTCGGCAACGACTACGGCCTTGTCGTGGACACCGCGCCGGGATCGGGTACGAAGGTGAGCATGCGGGTGCCGAAATTCAAAGCAGGTATTCGAGCGTGACCTTCATCCGGCAACATGAGCGGCGCCCATGACTCACACCCCCGACTCCCCGGCTCATCCCCGTCTGACTGTGCTCGCAGTCGACGATGAGAAACCTGCGCTCGATGAGATTGCATACCTGTTGAGCAGGCAGGATGTCGTCGGCCAGGTCTACACGGCTTCGGACGCAACTACGGCTTTGCGACGGCTACAGCAGCAACCGGGCCCGTCCTCACCCGTCGTCGATGCTGTATTTCTCGATATCAACATGCCGGGTCTCGATGGCTTGGAGCTCGCTGGAATTCTCGCGAACTTCTCTCGGCCACCTGCTGTGGTGTTCGTGACGGCACACGAGAACCGTGCAGTTGCTGCGTTCGATCTCGGTGCCGTGGACTATCTGCTCAAACCCTTGCGCGAGGAGCGGCTCGCCGAGTCGTTGCGCAGGATCGTCGCTGCGGGTCGACGCACCGACGGTCAGGAGTCTGCGGGGAGTGACGAGATCATTCCCGTGGAGCTCGGCGGCACCACGACGCTGGTGCAGCGCTCGTCCGTCGGGTGGGTCGAGGCGGAAGGCGACTATGCCAGGCTGCACACCACCGGGGGGTCGCACCTCGTTCGGATCCCGATCTCGACGCTCGAAAGTCGCTGGGCCGACATCGGATTTCTGCGGGTGCACCGTTCCTACCTCGTGTCCTTGGCATTGGTGACGGGCATCAAAAGCGTCGGATCGGGGCTGGTGGTCTGCCTACGAGCACACGGCGAGCTTGGCGCCGTCGAACTGCCAGTGAGCCGCAGACATGCCCGGGAGCTGAAGGACCGTCTCGTTCGCGGGCCGTTACAGGCATGGTCCAAACCGGCCGGGCCCAAACAGTCTTGGCCCAACCCATGACGGATGCGAAGCCCGCGCGGCAGCGCGTAATCCTCGCGCAACGGCGTGGGGCAAGAATCGTGCGCACCCGCGTCGAAGTGCAGGAACAGACCGAAGTGGGCGACGCGATGGTGAGAAGCCTCGTGCGCGCGCAGTTGTGGTTGTCGATCCGATCGGCCGCACTGGCGTTGGGTGTACTGTTCGCGATTCCGCTCGTCGGACTGTTGGTTCCAGCATTCGCCGATGCCGTGGTGTTCGGGATTCGACTGCCGTGGTTGGTACTCGGCGTGCTGATCTACCCGTTGCTTCTCGGTGTGGGATGGGTCTACGTGCGCCAGGCGGAGCGCAACGAACACGAGTTCACCGATCTCGTGGACGACTAGCCGTGGCAGTGCCGTGGGTAACGGTGGCGGCGTTGTTGGCTGCCGCTGTCGCGACCGTTGCGATCGGAATTTACGGCGTCCGATTGGCCCGCACCACCTCCGATTTTCTTGTCGCGTCACGTACTGTCGGGCCGCGTTGGAACGCCGCGGCGATCTCGGGGGAGTACCTCTCCGCCGCCTCGTTCCTCGGAGTCGCCGGGCTCATCGCCAAATACGGCGCCGACGCGCTGTGGTACCCGATCGGCTTCACCGCCGGCTACCTCGGCCTGCTGTTGTTCGTCGCCGCACCGCTACGACGAAGTGGCGCATACACCGTTCCCGACTTTGCCGAATTCAGGCTGGGATCACTGTGGCTTCGCAAGCTCGCGATGGTCGTCGTCGTCATCATCTGTGCGCTCTATCTGGTTCCACAGTTCCAAGGCGCGGGGTTGACGCTGAACATTCTCCTCGGCGTACCCGGTTGGGTCGGCGCAGCGTTGGTCGGTGTCATCGTCATCGCGAATGTGGTGGGCGGCGGCATGCGCTCGATCACCTTCGTGCAAGCGTTCCAGTACTGGCTGAAGCTGACCGCTGTTGCCGTCCCCGCCGTCGTCCTGGCACTGCACTTCTACGGCGACGATCGCGTGGTTGGGAGTTCGGCCCCGCCGACGGTCGACCGCGAGACCACCGTCGAGATCAGCACAGATGTTCTTGTGCAGGTGGATTCGCGCATCGAGGTGACCGTGTACGGCACTGTCGACGACAAACCGGTGGACGGCAGGATCGCCCTCGACGGCGGCACACACGAACTGGGTGAGGGGACATCGCTGATTCTCGACGCAGATTCGCCGGTGCCGGTGGTCGCAGGTGCGCCGACGATCGATCGCGAATGGGCCTCGCCCGGTTGGGGTCTCGGCGGAAAGCATCCGATGTATCAGGTCTATTCGCTGATACTCGCGACGTTCCTCGGCACCCTGGGTCTACCGCACGTGTTGGTGCGGTTCTACACGAACCCCGACGGACGTGCTGCCCGGCTGACCTCGCTCACCGTGCTCGGCCTTCTGAGCGTCTTCTACCTGTTTCCCACGCTGCTCGGAGTGTTCGCGCGCCTGTACGTGCCACAACTGCTGATCACCGGAGCTTCCGATGCGGCCGTGCTGTTGTTGCCGGGTTCGGTGCTGTCCGGGGTGGGCGGGCAGCTGCTCGCTGCCCTCGTCGCGGCCGGTGCGATCGCTGCATTCCTGTCCACGTCCTCGGGCCTGTTGGTAAGCATCGCCGGGGTGCTGAGCACCGACGTTCTGCGGGGCAGAGTCCGAGACTTCCGCATCGCTGCGATTCTCGCGGGGGTGGTCCCGCTGGTTCTGTCTCTCGGACTGGTCTCGCTCGACCTGTCCAGGACGGTGGGTCTGGTCTTCGCCGTCGCCGCGTCGACGCTGTGTCCGCTGCTCGTGCTCGGTATCTGGTGGCGCGGACTGACTCCGGCCGGGGCGGCGTCAGGACTGATCGGCGGCGGCGGACTATCGCTCGGCGCCGCGTCGTTGTCGGTGTTCGGCATTCCCGATCGACTGTGGGGCGGCTGGGTCACGGCGATTCTGGGCTACCCGGCCGCGGTCAGCGTGCCGATCGCGTTCGCTCTGATGATCGTGGTGAGCAAGGCGACGTCGTCGTCGATTCCGGCCGACGTCGGCCGAATCTTCACCAGGCTTCATGCACCCGAACGTCTCGGCGTGGGACGCGATCGTGAGCAGGAGTTGTGAGCCCGTTCGCCGTTGCCACACGACCGTTCGGCGCACAACCCGACAGCTGAGCGTGTGATCGCCGCCACTGCGTCATTTTGTGAGCTGGCTCTCTTACTGTTTCTCCTCAGATGTGAGTCACAGCCCGTGACGAGCTAGATGAGGAGCTGACAAGGTGACACGACCGGATACTTCACCGCCGCCACCGGATGCGCAGGCATTCATCGACATGCAGGCGAGTCCGGAGTTTCAGGAGCTACGACGTAGATTGCGCAGCTTCGTCTTTCCGATGACGGCGTTCTTCCTCCTCTGGTACCTCGTGTACGTCTTGCTCAGCACCTATGCAACGGACTTCATGTCCACTCTCGTATGGGGAAACATCAACATCGGCTTGTTGCTCGGTCTCGGACAGTTCGTCACCACCTTCGCGATCACCGGCATCTACGTGAGATTCGCGAACCGTGAACTCGACCCGCGCGCGCTGGCCCTGCGTACCGAGATGGAAGCCTCCCAGGAGTTGAAGCGATGAATCTCGCGCAAGCAGCAGACACGACAGTCGGCGAGCCGATAGTCAACATCTCGATCTTCGTGGCCTTCGTGCTCATCACGATGGTTGTAGTCATCCGGGCCAGCAAGAAGAACACCACGGCGTCGGAGTTCTTCACCGCAGGCGGTGGATTCTCGGGCCCGCAGAACGGTATCGCGATTGCCGGTGACTACCTTTCTGCCGCAAGCTTCCTCGGCATCGCAGGCGCAATCGCCGTCTACGGGTACGACGGCTTTCTGTATTCCATCGGCTTCCTCGTCGCGTGGCTCGTCGCGTTGCTGCTCGTCGCCGAATTGCTCAGGAACACAGGCAAATTCACGATGGCAGACGTACTGAGCTTCCGGTTGCGGCAGGGGCCGGTGCGTACGGCCGCTGCACTGTCGACGCTGACGGTCTCGCTGTTCTATTTGCTGGCGCAGATGGCAGGCGCGGGCGGCCTCGTCGCCCTCCTGCTCGACATCTCCGACCGCACCGGTCAGTCGATCGTCATCGCGATCGTGGGTGTGCTGATGATCGCGTACGTCCTCATCGGCGGGATGAAGGGCACGACCTGGGTACAGATCATCAAGGCCGTGCTCCTGATCGTCGGAGCCGCATTCATGACCGTTCTCGTGCTGGCCAAGTTCGGACTCAACTTCTCCGAGCTCATCGGTAGTGCGCAGACCATGGTGTCCGGTTCCGCCGACGCCACAGTCGCCGCACGCGACATCATCGAGCCGGGTGCGCAGTACGGCGGCAGCGCGACGTCGAAGATCAACTTCCTCTCGCTCGGTATCGCACTGGTTCTCGGCACCGCAGGTCTACCGCACGTTCTCATGCGCTTCTACACGGTGCCTACCGCGAAAGAAGCTCGACGCAGCGTCGTGTGGGCGATCGCTCTCATCGGTGCGTTCTACCTGTTCACCCTCGTCCTCGGTTACGGCGCCGCCGCGATCGTCGGACCCGACCGCATCCTCGCGTCGGCAGGTGGCCAGAACTCCGCTGCACCACTGCTCGCCTTCGAACTCGGCGGAGTCATTCTCCTCGGTGTCATCTCGGCAGTCGCGTTCGCGACGATCCTTGCCGTCGTGGCAGGTCTGACCATCACCGCCTCGGCATCGTTCGCCCACGACATCTATGCCAGCGTCATCAAGAAGGGCAACGTCGACGAGAAGAAGCAGGTCAAGGTTTCTCGCATAACGGCCGTCGTCATCGGTGTCATCGCCATCGGCCTCGGAATTCTTGCCAACGGTCAGAACATCGCGTTCCTCGTCGCACTGGCATTCGCCGTCGCAGCGGCAGCGAACCTTCCGACCATCCTGTACTCGTTGTTCTGGCGTCGGTTCAACACCACCGGCGCACTGTTCAGCATGTACGGCGGTTTGATCTCGACCATCGTCCTGATCATCTTCTCGCCTGCGGTGTCCGGCTCGAAGACCTCGATGATTCCCGGATCGGATTTCGCATGGTTCCCGCTGTCGAACCCGGGCATCGTATCGATCCCACTCGCGTTCATCCTCGGCATCGTCGGCACGTTGATTTCGAAGGATTCGGAGAGTAAGGCGAAGCAGGCCGAGATGGAGGTCCGTTCGTTGACCGGCATCGGAGCAGAGAAGGCCTCAGCTCACTGACCTGGGGTTTTACCAATCGAGACGCCCGTGTATGTGCTCCTCACACGGGCGTCTCGACGTGTCCGGCTACCATCCCTGCTGTGGCCAAGCTCAAAGTGACCGCCGACGTCCCCCTCGACCCGGCACAAACGTGGACGCATGCGTCCGATCTCTCCGACTACGACAAGTGGCTTTCCATCCACGAGGCGTGGCGCGGTGAGCTACCCGCCGAGCTCTCCGCCGGCACCACTCTCGACTCGGTCGCCAGCGTCAAAGGCATGCGCAATCGGGTGCGCTGGACCATCGAAAGCTACGACCCGCCGAACAAGCTGAAGCTGAAGGGCAACGGCAAAGGCGGCGTCAAGATCGCTCTCGTGCTATCGGTGAGCGCTGCCCGAAACGGCGGTTCGCAGTTGACTCTCGACATCGATCTCGGCGGCACACCCCTGTTCGGTCCCATCGGCTCTGTTGTCGCAAGAGCTCTCAAAGGGGACATCGAGAACTCGTTGAAGACCTTCGAGTCGCTCTACGCATAACGCGTGCAGGTCAAAGCCGCGATACGCTTCGGCGAGCCGCGCAGTGGGGGTCTGATCGGAGGCTCTCGCTCATACGGAGAGGTTCTTCACAATGCCTGGTAGACACAGTCCAGCGAAACATAGTGCCGCTAGTTCGGCCACCAACTCGACGGGATTGGTGAAGTACGGCGTTCTCGCTGTCGTACTCCTGGTGATCGTCGGCGTCGGCGTCTTCGCCGCGCAGAAAGCATTCGGGTCCGGGTGCAAGGATCCATCCACCTACACCCTTGCTGCCGACCCGGCGATCGCAAGCGTCGTGAAGGACGTCGTCGACGACACGTCGGCCGAGGATCTCGGTTGCGCAAACATCGAGGTGACGGCCACCGACTCGGGAGAGGCATCCGCTGCCGTGTCCAAGGGTGTCGATGTCCCCTCGCTGTGGATACCGGATTCGGCACTCTGGGTGGGTAAGACAGTCCGGGCCACCGGCTCGCTCGTCGATCTCGCCAGCCAGTCCGTCGCGAGCTCGCCTGCGGTGATCGCCGCCCGTCGAGACGAGGTGCCGTTCTTCGACACCTGGCTCACCGCGCTACAACTCAAAAGTCTCCGGATCGGAAATCCGTTGACCAATACCATTTCTGATGCTGCGATCCTCGGTGCTCTCGCCGAGGCCGGTGCAGACGCCGCCACAGTCGACTCGGTCTCCGCTGCTCTGGTCCCGATCGCGCAGGCGCAGGCTTCGACGAGAGGCGAAGCAGATCCGGTTGTTCGCCTCGAAGAGATGTCTGCGGATGGCGGCGTTTCCGTCGTCTCCGAACAGACGCTGGTGGACTACGAGAAGTCGACCGGCACCGAGCTCGGCGCCACGACACCGCCGACGGGTAGCTTCTTCCTGAATTACCCACTCGCCGTCACCGAACCCGCTGGTGACTCTCACGAGAGCGCCAAGACCGTCGGACTCGCCGTCGCCGATGCGCTTGGCTCCTCTTCCGGACTGGCAGCGCTGTCCGACGCGGGCTTCCGTCCACCGGGCAACGCACCTCTCAGCGACGGCCGCGGTGTCGGAAAGATTTTGCCGTTGACCATCGCCGATCAGCAGACCGCCGAGGCGACGTTGCGGCAGTATCAAGTGCTGGCCCTGCCGTCGCGGACTCTGGTGATGGAGGACGTTTCCGGTTCGATGGCCTACGGTGCCGGCGCGGACACGCGGATCGGATTGACCGTTCAAGCCAGTGAAACGGGAAGCAAGCTGTTCCCGAACAATGCGGCGATGGGGCTGTGGGCATTCTCGATCGGCCTCGGCGGTGGAAACCAGGACTACAAGGAATTGGTTCCGATTCGCCGTCTCGACGCAGACGTGAACGGGACCCCGCAACGTAACCTCGTTGTCCAGCAGATCGCCGCCCTCCCAGGTCTCGTCGGCGGGGGTACCGGCCTGTACGACACGACTCTTGCCGCATTCCGCAAGGTCAAAGAGGGATACGACCCCGACTACATCAACAGCGTCATCATCCTGACCGACGGTTCCAACGAGGATCCCGGCAGCGTCGGACTCGAGGAGTTGCTGTCCACACTCCGTTCGGAACAGGACCCGACGAAGCCGGTCATCATCGTCACCATCGGCATCACCGACGACGCCGACGCTGGAGTTCTTCAACAGATCTCTTCGGCCACCGGTGGTACAAGCTTTTTGGCTCGAAATCCAGCAGAAATTCCGAATGTGTTCGTGAATGCTCTCAAAAGTCGATCAGGTCGCTGATTTTTGGGCTTTTTTGGGGTAAGCGTCTCCACAGGTCGCATTTTGGTGCATGATGCAGGTCGCTGCTAAATAGCTGACCAATGGGGGAGTGCGCGGAAATGTCTGGGCGTCACGGAACAGGAACTCGGAGCACTCCGGCTGCAAAATGGGCTGCGGTTGTGGTGGTCGCGGTTGTGGTCGTCGTGGGCGGGTACTTCGGAGTCCAGGCCGTACGCGCGACGGTCGCAGGTTGCGATTCCAGGGGCCAGGTATCACTGGCCGTGGACCCGACCATCGCGCCGGTGGTGACCGAGGTGTTGAGCCGGTCCAGTGAGCTCGACCGCGGTTGTACCGATTTCGAGGTTCGCGCCGAAGCGCCGACCGATACCGCAACGGAGCTTGCCGGTGCCGACGGTAGCCGTCCCGACCTGTGGATTCCCGATTCGACGCTTTGGTTGCTCAAGACACTCCGCTCGACGGGGGCACTACCGGAAGTTGCGAAGTCCTCGGTCGCCAAAACGCTGCCGGTCTTGGTCACGCGCGAAGGTGAAGCACCGACGGCACAAAACTGGCTCCAAGTTCTGCAGACCCCACAGCAGCGAATCGGAGATCCACTCAACAGCAGCGTCTCGATCGCCTCGATACTGGGAGCGTTGGCCGAATCAGAGGTCGCGATCTCCGATCCGAAGGCAGTCTCGGCAGCGCTCGTTCCTATCGCCCAGGACTTCGGGCGAATCGCAAATACGCCGCATGGTACGTCCGACCTGGTGGTGCAGGTCGCTGCCGAGGGCGGTAGCAGCGTCGCCACCGAACAGAGCGTGGTGGCCTACAACAAGGTCAACCCGCAGGCGCCTCTGCTCGCATCGGTCCCGCCGACCGGTAGTTACTTTTTGGACTACCCGCTTGCCGTGACCGCAGCAATGGGACCGGACTACGACGTCGCGAAGAAGGCAGGGTCTGCCCTGGCCTCGCTGTTGGCGAACTCGACGACAGTCGATGCGCTGCTCGACGCAGGTTTTCGGCAGGCCAGTGGAATTCCGTTGACCGACGGCACAGGCGTCGGATCGGTCGCCGCACTCGAACTGAAGAATCCACTTTCCATCGAGTCGACGCTGCGGGATTGGTCGGTGCTGGCACTGCCCATGCGGACCATCGTGGTCGAAGACGTGTCCGGGTCGATGGCATTCAAGTCGGGGGACTCGACCCGCATCGCTCTGACCGTGAATGCCAGTCTCGGCGGTAACGAACTATTCAACAAGCAAGTTCAGATGGGATTGTGGGCATTCTCGATCGGCCTCGGTGGAGGAGGCCAGGACTACCGCGAACTCGTCCCCATCGGGCCCGAAAGCAACATCGTCAACGGGCTTCCGCAACGTGAAGCGATCCTGGCCGGCATTCGCTCGCTACCGTCACTGGTCGGCGGGGGCACAGGCCTGTACGACACCACGCTTGCTGCCTTCCGGAAAGTGAAGGAAGGCTACGACCCCAACTACGTCAACAGCGTCATTCTCTTTACCGACGGAACCAACGAGGACGCGACCAGCCCGACCCTCGACGCCCTGATCGCTACTCTCCAGAAAGAACAGGATCCTGTCCGGCCCGTGGTTATCGTGACCATCGGCATCACGACGGACGCGGACCCCGTTGCCCTGCAGAAGATTTCAGCAGCTACCGGCGGTACGAGCTACATCGCCGAGGACCCGCGCGACATCCCCGAGGTGTTCGTCAAAGCACTCAACAGCCGAACCCAACGTATCGGCGGGGAATAGCCGGACCGCTCTGCTCAGAACGCGAACGTGACCACCAGGGCTGCAGCGCAGCTGAGCACGACGACAGTGAAGGCGATGGCGTCGGGCAGGTGCGGTCGGCTGGGATAGGCGGTTATCTGTCCAGCGCCGCCGCGGGCCGTGATGGCCTCACCCATTTCCGTGGCCCGTCGGATGGCAATGGACATCGTTGCCGTGATGAGGTCGACGATCGAATTGTCCGCGACGCTGTTGAGGACAGATTTGGGGCGCAGGCGTCGGGCAGCGATCATGACGCGCATTTCCTCGATCAACAACGGAAGCGAACGTAGGCACAATGCGACGGTCGCGGCCCATTCGTCGACCGGCAATCTCAGCTTCTTCAGGGGTGTTCCGAGAATGGAGACAGCGGGTGCGATATCGCTCATCGACGTTGTCCAGCCGATCATCAGCGACGCCCCGAGCAACACGAATGCGAAGACCATTGCCCGCAGAAACAGCAGCACAGCCGAGAACCCCAACGGCGCGTTGATGAGTGCGCCGATCAAGAAGAGAACCCAGATCAACTTCGGCGGGCGGGGTATCGCAGTAGGCGGCACGCGCGCGATGATCGCCGTGACCACCAGCAGGCCGACGACGATCCCCAGTGCCGGCCACGACGGCGCGATCAGCAGCATGATGCTGATGACTACTACAGACATCAGCTTCGTGCCGGCCCAGAGCCGGTGTATCGGCGAGTGTCGCGGAACTTGGCGCAGTACAACAGTTGTCACGATGCCACTCCGCGGGTTGTCGTTTCGGAAGTGATGCGCCCGCCGGCAAGGGTGATCGTTCGGTCGCACACGCTGTCGATACCGTCGATGTCGTGCGAAATGACTATTATCGCGATTCCCTGACGTCGTAGTTGACCGAGCACACCGATGATGTCGGTTCGGCCCGGCGGATCGAGTCCGGCGAGCGGTTCGTCGAGGACGAGCACCCGAGGCTTGTTCACCACGAGCCCAGCGATGACGACCCGACGCATCTGTCCGCCGCTGAGCGAATCGATCTCTCGACCTGCGAGCAGCCGATCCAAGCCGACCGCGTCCATTGCCCGAGAGACATGCACGGAACCCACTTCTGGGCCACCGGCAGCCGCGATGTCCTCTGCGACCGTGCGGCGCTGAAGTTGTAGCCGTGAGTGTTGAAACGCCAGACCTACGACACCGACGTTGTCCGACACCGGAGACCCCTCGAAATCTGCGGTCCCGGTCGACGGCTTGGTCAGTCCGGCGAGAATCCATGCGAGCGTGGACTTTCCGGATCCGTTGCCGCCCAGAACAAGTAGCCCGTCACCTGCATGCACAGTCAGGTCGATTCCGGTGAGCGCCAACTGCGACCACGGTGTGCGCCTGTTGTAGGTGTGCCCGACTCCCCGGAGAGTCAAGATCGGTGGTCCGGCACGAAAGTGGGTGGTCGCCGGGTCGAGGAACGCACTACGCATCCACTCGGCGCTGTGCTGCACCTGCGCTCCGCCATGAAGATGTACGACGCGATCGGCCGCAACCGTTTCCAGCTCTTGGTGGGTCACTAGTACGACGGACATCCGGTGTCGAGTGGGGAGATCGGCCAGCAGCGCCACCAGGCTCGCTCGGCCTGCGGCGTCGACCATGGTGGTTGCTTCGTCGGCGATCAGTAATGCGGGGCGCCGCGCCAGTGCAGCCGCGACCGCCAACCGTTGCATTTCACCGCCCGACAGAGTCGAGGTGTCGCGTGCTCCCATTCCACCCAGACCCACTTCGGTCAGCAACGCATCGATATCGGTTTCGGCGTCTGCGGGCAGACCCCACACGACGTCGTCGCCGACGCGGCTGCCGAGGATCTGACTCTCCGGCCGCTGCAGAACCACTGCCGTTCCGCCTGCCAGCCCCAAACCGGCGACACCGGGACGGTCCACGGTCCCGGTGGTGGGTGTACGCCCCGCGAGGATTCGAGTCAGCGTCGACTTGCCGGACCCGTTGTGCCCGACCACTGCGACGAACTCCCCGAAATCGATGGTGAGGTCGAGGCCCTGCAAGGCGGCGGTGCGGGAGCCGTTGTAGCTGAACCCGACGTTGTTCAAGCGGACAGGTAGCGGTGCGACCACTCCGTCGACCGCGGCAGGTAGGTGATCAGCGACGGGGATGGTCGAGAGACGGTCGAGAATTGCTCCGAGGATCAGCCACGTGAAGAACACTCCGAGGACAATGCTGAATATCGCGGTGCCGAGTATCCACCACCACCAGTTGTCCAACACGGCACCGACACCCGAGCGCAACGTGTCCGCCGCCGGGATCAGGATTTCGGTCCTCGACATCAGTCGGGCGACGCCCTCGATGGTGTTCTCGATAGTTTTCAGAAACAGCTCACGCAGTGGCGCCAGCAGAAACAACACGCCCACCGTCACCAGACCGATGGCGGGCCCGACGATCGCTGAGGTGACGAGCACTCGGAACAGCCCATGACCGAGACGTTTGGCCCGGCCGACCATCCCACCGAGAAGAGCGGCCGTGGCCACGGTGATCGCCGTCGACCACCCGGCCGCAACGAACGCAACGAGAGTCCCGGCTACAGCTGCCGAGACGAGCACCCGAGTGCGATGGCGTTGCGCAACGACAGCCATCGGGACAGCAGCTACGATCTGTAACGCGGTGGCCAGCGGAACCACCATCGCAACCACCGAGAGAGCGACTGCAAAGCTGCTCATCACGGCGGCCGTCGCGAGTTCGACAGGCGTCAACGCAGTCGACGTGCGGTGTTCGGTGCGGCTTTCGGTCACCGGTCCAGTGTGCCAGCATCGTCCTTACACTCACGCCAACAGGAACCAGAGAGGCGTACCCGAGTGATCACGGTGGAAGAAGAAGACGGGGATACCCCGGCCGGGGCGCAATTACGAGCCGCTCAGCGGGCGGAGTTGGATGCTCGCTACGGAAACAGCAGCCACGAACCAGGGATGCCACCGTCCGGGGAGGACATGCTGGTATTCGTCGTCGCGCGCGACGATTCGTCGGTGGGCATCGGGTGCGGGGGACTGAGGTTGCTCGCGGGCAATGAGGCCGAGATCAAACGGATGTACGTCATTCCCGCCGAGCGCGGACGCGGCGTATCGGTCGCCATCCTGCGCAAGCTCGAGGACTCAGCGCGCGCTCACGGTATCCACACTCTCAAGTTGGAGACCGGATCGCGCCAACTGGACGCAGTGAGGTTCTACGAGCGGGAGGGTTACACCAGAATCGAGCCATTCGGCCCGTACGTCGAGGCCCTGACCTCGATCTGCTACGCCCGCACGCTGTAACAACAAGTCCGAAAACGACTGTGCGCGCGCAACCATCGGTTGCGCGCGCACAGTCTTCGTTTGATCTAGCGAGTACGGCTCGCGGCAGGCCCTGCGGGACGACGACTACGTCCTCCGGCGCCGCCGGCTGCGTGCTGGCGTGCTGCGCCGCCTTGGCTGCCCTGGCCGCCACCGCCACCACCACTGCGACGCGGAGCGCCGCCGCTGCGAGGGTTGCTGCTGCGTGAGCTCCCATTACCGCGTGGGCTGCCCTGACGAGGCTGCTGAACAGCCTTGACCGGTACGGGCTCGACATACCGAGCCTGCTCGCCGACGAGTTCGGACACCTGAGGTGAGTCGGCCGTGACGCGGACCGGGGTCACCTTGATGTTGGCCTTGCGCAGGAGGATTGCGGTGTCCTTGCGCTGCTCCGGGAGAACGACGGTGACGACATCTCCGGCGCTTCCCGCGCGAGCGGTGCGGCCCGAGCGGTGCAGGTATGCCTTGTGCTCGGCAGGCGGATCTACGTGCACTACGAGCTGGACGTCATCGACGTGCACACCGCGAGCGGCGACGTCGGTGGCGACGAGTACGCGCGCCGAACCCGAGGAGAATGCGAGCAGGTTGCGGTCACGTGCACCCTGAGAAAGGTTGCCGTGCAAGTCGACCGACGGGATTCCAGCTTCGGTGAGCTGCTTGGCGAGCTTGCGGGCCTGATGCTTGGTCCGCATGAACAGGATGCGACGTCCGGTACCCGAAGCCAGTTGCTGCACGAGCTTCTTCTTGGCTTCGACACCGTCGACCTCGAAGACGCTGTGCGTCATGGCTTCTACGTGTGAGTCGACTTCGTCGACGGAGTGCGTCACCTGGTCGGTGAGGAACCGCTTGACGAGCTTGTCGACGCCGTTGTCGAGCGTCGCCGAGAACAGGAGACGCTGACCCTTCGGCGGGGTAGCCGCGAGAATTCGAGTCACCACCGGAAGGAACCCGAGGTCGGCCATGTGGTCGGCTTCGTCGAGAACGGTGATCTGCACGCCGTCGAGTGAGACGTGGCGCTGCTTCATCAGGTCTTCGAGCCGACCCGGGCATGCGACGACGATATCGACGCCACCCTTGAGGGCGGATACCTGACGGTTCTGCGAGACGCCACCGAAAATGGTAGTGACGCTGAGCTTGTACGCCGCTGCCAACGGTTCGATTGCGGCGGCGATCTGGGTTGCCAGCTCGCGGGTGGGCGCAAGGATCAGTCCGCGTGGGCGGCCTGGCTTGCGGTTGCCTGGGAGCTGTCCGGCGAGGCGAGCAACCATGGGGATAGAGAAAGCGAGTGTCTTGCCACTGCCCGTCTTTCCGCGGCCGAGAACGTCGCGTCCTACGAGAGTGTCGGGAAGTGTGTCAGCCTGGATAGGGAAGGCGTCGACCTTGCCCTGGCTGGAGAGAACTTCGGCGAGCGCGTTCGGAACGCCGAGTGAAGCAAAGGTAGTCATAACGATGTGATGCGCCTTTCGGGCAAGGTGTTGCACCACGGGCTGTACGCCCGACAAGTGCAAAGGGGTGGCGAGACTGCCGGTGGGCAGTTTCGATCGCCGTAAGAAAAGCCTGTGCGCGGTGCACATGGACTACGCGGCCGGGGCCGGGCGGAAGTAGAAGCATTCCACGACGTCTGACGTGCAGCTACGCGCGTCGATGACCAGTGTAACCGGTGGCGCTGTCGTTTCCTTCCCGGAGTGACCGATCAGGCATCTACGCCGCGGAGAGGTCGATCACCAACTCTTGCTCGACGAACGACGGGTAGCTGACGACCACGGGCATCGGCGGCGCTGTCGAGCTGTACTCGTGCCCGGTCGGTGTGGTCATGTCGTAGATGTGGATGACGCCGGGCTTCCGTGCTTTTCGAGGTTCGGCACTCCACCCGTCTGCTTCCTTGGTGTGATTGCATGCGGCGCACAGGCCTGCGCCGTTGCTCGCGCTGGTGTCGCCCCCGCGTGCGTAGGACCGGATGTGGTCGTGGTGACGAATCGGTGCGTCGCACCACGGTGTTCGGCACGTTCGATCACGCAGGTCGATCAATCGGGCCAGCGCTGGTGGGAAGATTCGAGCTTTCGATTCCATCGCGGTGAGCGCGCCGGTCGAGGGGGTGGCATACACCCTGCGGAGCTCGACCCGTGTGGTGTCCGCACACGCATTGCCTACCAACTTGCGGGCGATGACTGCGGGGATTTCGCCGTATCCCTGCAGGTGGGCGGGGACGGTGCTGTCGGCGAGAAGAGTCGTGTCGGCGATTACGAGGTTGACCGACACCGGTGCGCCCGCGCCCGCTGATGCCGTTCCGGTGATGCGCTCGTATGCCAGATCGGCCATGATCTGGTCCCTGGTTCGGCTCTCTCCGCCGGCATTGACGATCGAGTCGGCGTCACGTCGGAGGGTCGCCCACATGCAGACGGCGCGATCCATCGATGTCACCGTGGTGAATTGGCACATGAAGTCCGGTTGCGGTCGAGTGCTGGTGCGGCGCGCCGAGAACGCCGTTTCGAAGCGTTTCACTACCGACGCGGGATCGAGTTCAGCGGCCATCGCGCGGGCCCTCGCGGCGATGGCGTCGTCACCGAGTCCATTCAGGATGTGCCCGTCCGCACACAGCCGTCTATCGATGACCTGCCGGTCCTCGACCGTCAAACATGCTGTCTCTCTGGCGATCAGGATGGCGCGATACTCGTTGAGCTCACCGCCGCGTAACCGGTCGAGGGTGTGTGGCATCTCGTGGACGAGTGATCGTGCCAATCCGAGGAAGGTGGCACCCTTGTTCGGGGACACGCGCCGCGCGAGCCCGATCTGCGAGGCGAGGCCTGCCCGCCACTGCGCCTTGGGTTTCCCGAGCGCCTTCCGTTGCTCGCTGATCGAGACGGCGACGGCATCGGTGGCCACTGCCTGGGCTGCTGCACACGCGCAGGTTGCGGTCTCCAGTGCGGTGATCAGGTCGATTCCGGTGGCCGCGTCGGGCACGGGTTTCAGCTCGTTCAGTCGCGCCACGAACTCCAGTACCTCGGATACCTGCATGAGATCCCCCAATCTCGAACGTATGTTCGACAATATCGAACCCCAGTCGTATCCGCAAGCCCCATTGGAGTTGTCGACCTACACCCCGCTGCTATGAGCGGATGGGCGTCGAACATCTCTTCTCTCGGCAGAGGTATTGGGATGCAACGGTTCTCGTGGGCATAGTGGAGCCATGACCGACTCGACACCGCGAATGTTCTCCTCCGACCTCCGCCGACAACTGTTGCACCAAAGCTCCGCAGGCATCGTCGGTTTGGCAGTCGAAGTGGAGCATGCCGGTCGGGGTGGGGGTGCAGTGATGAGTTCGTACCAATCCCAATGTCATCACACGAGATTCACGCGGCGAACGAGTCGTCGATGTCTATTCGCACCTACTCAGCGAACGCATCGTGTACGTCGGAACCGGCATCGATGCGGGTGTTGCGAATGCACTGATCGCGCAGTTCATCGGATCTCCGGTTGCAACTACATGTATCGGTCAGGCGGTCGCGGCGGGGGCAGTCCTGCTTGCCGCAGGTTCGCCGGGACGTCGAGCTGCATTGACCCACAGTCGGGTGGTCTTGTATCAGCCCGCAGCGCAAGGTCGCGGCACCAATCCCCGACCTCATCCTGGCAGCCGCCGAGGTGGTGCGTGTGCGGTCGGAGACGGAGGGCAATACTCGCCGAGCACACCGGCCGAGACGTAGCGACGCTCCGGCATGACACCGACCGCGACTCGGTGCTGACTGCGTCGGCAGCTCTCGACTACGGAATCGGTCGACCAGGTTCTGAAGAACCGCTGAGCGGGAAGCATGCTGACGCCACCCGGGTGAGGTCATGGTGCGCGAGGCCGGCGATCTCGGCAATGGACGTTCCCAGCGCACCGACGACGTTCTAGTTCGGAAAGGTACTGCGGTGAAATTTCGGCGCGCGTCGCGGTGTCGGACAATGTGTCGCCACGGGACTGTCGGCGTTTGCGTAGTCGACGGCCCACCACCTCGTGCCACAACGGTTCCATTGCCGTCGTCCGGTTGGGCGGCTTCGCCGTGTCGGAGTGCGCGGCGGCCGGCGCGATTGAATGCTGATGACCTCAGCCATGGGCCGAACCCTAGCGCTGGTCCGGAACGGGTGAGCGCAATTCTGTTCAGAGCGGATGAAGAGATTTGGTGCCCTCGGCAGGATTCGAACCTGCGACCTACCCTTTAGGAGAGGGTTGCTCTATCCCCTGAGCTACGAAGGCGAGTTGTGCACGTGCGAGTGTACAACTCGCCTTGTCAGTCGGCGGCAATCGCGTCGACGATTGTCGAACGTGCAGCGTGGAGGGCTGGGGGTGCCGATCCGATGAGCGAGAGGGCGAGTGCGACGAGTCCGTAGATCACCACGGCCGGCCCGATGGAGTAGGGGATGAAGATTCCAGTGCTGGCGCCGAGGATGAGGGTGCTGAGGTATTGCAGGGCGGCGCCGATTCCGATGCCGAGGATGCCGCCGACGATCCCGACGGCGACTGCCTCCGCTATGACCATCCGTGCGAGTGTGCCGCGGCGCCCGCCCATGGCGCGTAGGACGCCGAGTTCGCGTCGGCGTTCGAGGACGGACAGTGTCAGTGTGTTCAGTAGTGCGACGGCGGCGACGAGTGCGACGATCCATTGGAGCGCGACGGCCAGTGCCCCGGCCTGTGCGATGGACCCGCTGGCCCCTGCCAGCGCTTCCTCACCCGAGTACACGTAGACCTCGGGCGGCAGGGTGGAGTCGAGTTCGTCGAGCACGGTGGCGGCGTCGCCGTCGACGGCTATTTCGAGGTAGGTCGCGCCGGGGCGGTCGAACCATTGCTGCATCGATTGCAGCGAAATGGCCATTGTTCCCCCTGCGGCGTTGAGGTAGTCGACGAGTGCCAGGACTTCGACTTCTCGGATGCCTGTCGGGGTGGGGAGTTCGATGATGCTTCCCACTGAAATGTCCTGTGCTTCACCGAGTGTGCGGGAGATCGCGACACCGTCACCGCGTAGCACTGCAGCGCGAACGTCGTCGTCGAGGACGGACAGGGTGACGGCGTTGCTGCCCTCGCCGACGGCTTGGATGGAGACGAATTGTTCGTCGAGTGTGGCGTAGGCCCATTGGCCTTCTACCACGTTCTGTACCCCCGGGGTGTCGCGGACACGTTGCACCACTGCAGGATCCAACGTGGAGCCCGCGGGCACCACCGAGCTGGGGGTGAGCGAAACGTAGATGTCGGTGCGTCCGAGAGAGGACAGTGAATCCGTCGCTGCGGAGGTCAAATTGTCCAGGGCTCCCGACACTCCGACACTGACTCCGACGGCGACGACGATGGTCATCACCGTCGCCCAGATCCGTCGCGGTGCTCGTTCGACGGTGGCCGTCGCGAGTCGGCCTGCGCCGCCCCAGCGGCGGGGGAGTGCGGCGACGGCGTCGACGATGAGATCGGTTCCGCTGACGCAGAGAGCGACGACGCCGACCAGGAACAGCGCGCCGGCGGCGAGGGTGAGTTGGCCTTCGATTGTGGACGCGAGCACGACGGCTCCGACGACGCCGAGCACTCCGAGTGCGGCCGCTCCTACTGTGACGGACCTTCTTCTGCCGGCGTCGGTCTCCGAGCCCCCGACGGCGAGTGCTTCCACCGGCGAGATTCGGTACACCTGAACTGCGGCGAGCGCGGAGGCACCGACGCAGGCGAGGATGCAGGCGATGATCGCTACGGGGATGGCGTAGCCCGGCAGCACGTATTCGATGCGAGTGTCGATTTCTTGTACTAGAAAGGGCGGCAGGCTGCTGATGGCGATGCGGCCCATGAAAATTCCGAGTGGAGTGCCGATTGCCCCGCCGATCAGTCCGACGAGGGCTGCTTCACCGAGGAGATCGCGGACGATGGTCGATCGCCTGCCGCCGAGTGAGCGCAATACCGAGATGGTGGGTCGGCGTTTGGCTATTGCCATGTTCATGACGTTGAACACGAGGAAGCCCGCGACTACGAAGGCGATGAGCGAGACCATCAACGTCGCGTTGCGTGTCAGGCTGATCGCGGCGTCCGCTCGATCGGCTCGGAAGTCGGGGTCCATCACCGCGACGCGGCCGTCGACGGCGTCGATCAGTGCTTCCTTGACACCTCGATCCGAATTGTCGATCACGAAGATGGAGTCGATTTTTCCCGCGCGATCGGTGAGTGTCTGCGCCAAGTTCAGTGGTGCGAGAACAAACATTCCGCCACCGATGCGTTGCGATCCTGCACCGGTGATTACACCGGCGACGGTCAACGGTGTCCCGCCGACCTCGAAACTCTCGCCTTCCCGTAATCCCGTCGAGGGTCCGACGAGCACGGCTCCCGGTTCGGCGAATCGGGTGACCGATCCGGAGACGGCGGATTGCAGATCGGAGTCCAGTGCGGTGATCGAGGAGTCGACGCCGATGACGGTGATCCTCCCGTTCCCGGTCACGAGGTCGCTGCGGAGCATGGGAACGGCCGCGTCGACACCCGGTACTGCACGAACCACATCGAGTTCGGACTGGGAGAACCCACTGTCGGTGACGCCGATGACCTCGAGGTCCGCGTTGCCGGCAATGGAGGCGGTGAGCCGTTCGACCGATCCGGTGAGCGAACCGTATGTTCCGAGCACTGCGATGAGCAGACCTGCGGCGACGGCGACGACGGCCGCTGAGACGAGCGATCGAACCCAATGTGTGCGCAGATCTCGAAGCCCGAAAACTCGGAATCGGCTGAGAGCGGTTTCGATCACAGTCCGGAACCCGACAGGACGTCGGTGTCGATCCGGCCGTCGAGCATGCTGATGACCCGGTCGGTATTGCGAGCGGCCTCGAGATCATGCGTCGCCATGACGACGGCTCGGGTGCCGTCGCTGTCGTGGGCTATGTCGGCGAGGATGTTCAGAACGGTCTGCGAGGTCTTGGAATCGAGGTTGCCGGTCGGTTCGTCGGCGATCAGCAGCGCCGGATTCATGATGAGAGCTCGGGCTATGGCGATGCGTTGAATCTGTCCACCGGACAGTTGCGCGGGCCGGTGCTCGGCTCGATCGGCCATGCCGACCATGTCGAGCAGCCGGAGGGCATCGGCTTTTGCCTTACGTATGGGCATTCCGTCGAGAAGTTTGGGGACAGCGACGTTTTCCCACGCCGACATCGTCGGGAGCAGATTGAAGAATTGGAACACGAAGCCGACTTTGTGCCGTCGAAAGTCCGATTGCTCGTTGTCGCTCAACCGGGTGATGTCGACGCCGTCGAAGATGACCGATCCCGAGTCGGGTACATCGAGGGCGCCGAGCATGTGCAACAAGGTGCTCTTCCCCGCGCCGGAGGGAGCGACGAGCGAGACGAACTGTCCACCCTCGATCGTGAGATCTACGCCGTCGAGGGCTCGTACCGGTTGATCTCCGGCCGAGTACTGCTTGACGACGCGGTCGAGGCGAAGCGACAGTGCTGCCATGTTCATGGCTCCCGTTCCAAAAAGGAGAACCGCCCACACATGTGCGGGCGGTTCTCTGTAGTGACAGCGTCCGCCAGTGCGCCTCTCGGCAAGAGGCCGCTCGAAGCGGCAATGTTGTTGGTACCCGGGGCATGGATCGAACGCTGTCGAAGTGTTCAACCACAACCCTGGAGCAACTATTCCTTCACTGTTACTACCCTGGGCGGGGATTTTCTAAGCAGCACCCTGAGATGCTTCGAGTCGGCGTGCGACCAGCGCAGCTTGCAGGTGGCGGATGCCCGAGGGCCGGGTCGGATCGAAACCGGTGAGCTGAGCGATGCGCTTGAGCCGATAGTCGACAGTATTGGTGTGTAGATGTAGCTGCCGCGCAGATCGCTGTCGGTTGAGGTCGTGCGAAATGTGAATCTCGAGTGTCTCGAGCAACTCCGGCGAAGAATCGAGTGGTTCCAGGATCTGGCGAAGGTGACGGCGGCCTGGACCAGGCCGGGTGAGCTGGTATTCGAGGACCAGATCGTCCATTCGGTACAGCCCCGAAGGTCGGTGAAGTTGGTGCGCGAGCGCAAGAAGTTCATGGACCTGGTCGGCCGCTGTGGGGATGTCGGTCATGGCGGCCTGCTCGGCTGTCACGGTGACGGGCACTTCGGCGGCGGTGCTGATGCGATGCACCAGAGCTTCGACCCATTCTTCGTCGTGGACACCGGGGATGAGCACAGTGCCGCCCTCGGTGCTCAGCATCGACAGCGGAGTGCGGCCGCATATCGTCGCCAATTCGGCTTGTACGCGTCGTAGCTTGCGTCGGGCCGCCACTGTCTTCTGGATCGCCGGGTCGTTCTCGTCCGGGTGCGGGGGGACGGAGATTGCGAGTACCAGGTAGCTCTCGGCTAGTTCTATGCCGGACTGCCGCGCAATTGCGACGGCGTTGTGGCCGCTGAGTAGTGAGGAGACCAATGTGTGTGCAGCTGTGTGATGTTCGCTGGCGACTGCTTGGAGTTCCTCGACATAGCTCTTGGACGCCGCGATGGATACTTTCTCGGACAGCAGTACGAACATCCTGGCCGCCTCGATCAGGTTGCTGGTGTCACCTTCGCCTGCGCGCTTGGATACGAGATTCCAACCGATCTGAATACCCTCGTGATAGACGGTCAGCACTGATTCGAGTGGAACGCCCTCGCGTGCCCACTGGCTCGCCTTGGCTCGCAGTTGGGCAAGATCACTCTCGTTGGGAGGTCGACGTTCGTCGAGCATCTGGACCGCGATGCTGATGCATTTGACGGTGAATTCGGTGACGTCGCCGTGCAACTGCTCGCCGGGCAGTGAACCGCAGGGAGTGTTGGCGGCGAAGTGGCCGACGAGTTGGCGCGCCACGGCACGGAAATCGCGAAGCGGAGCGGACGCGAGCTCACCTGCGACCATTATTCCGAGACTCTTCGTGTTGTGAACGGTCACAGATCAGCCCTTCGGGTAGGAACTTCAGCTCTGGAGGGAACAAAGTTACTCACACGTTTTATAGTGCAAACTTGCATTTTTTAGAGCGAGACACGGTATCTGAACATTTTTCCATACTTCAAGTTTGTTTCCGGGCCTCTAACGGACTTGATCATAGGATGTTATGAACGCGTTATCCAGGGTTTGAAAAAATGAGTTTGTGAAGGCTCTCAACTTCATGTCCCGAGGCTTGCGACATGGCCTAAACAATCAGAATCTGGTTCGCGCCACGGTGGTCGACCGCTTAGCGTTGTCGATCGGGCTGAGAAACGTGCGAGATGCGAGCGAGGGGGTGTGGATGGTCAGCGGAGCGGTGAGTCAACTGGTATTGCTTCGAGAGTTGGAACCCGTGATCGGAGCAAATCTGCACAGACACTTGGCTGCAGCGACCACATGGGACCCGGCGGAGTATGTCGATCCCGAGAGGTATTGGCGTCAGCGTCGATCCACCCTGACCGAAACCGCCAAGGCAGCGCTGGTCACCACGCTGCTCACGCACAGTAGTACAGCCCTCGATCACCGCGAAGTGTATGGGGTGAGTGCCGCTCGCAACACGTGGTCCAAGTGGATGTACGAGTGGAACGGTGAGAAGAAGCGTCACGCCGAGGCGATCCATCGATACCTGGTGGCGACGCAAAGCGTAGACCCGGTTGCGTTGGACCGAGCGCGTTTTCAGTGCATGACCGTGGGGATCGAGTCCGCGATGGAAGGGCAGCACCTGCTGCGGTCGATCGTTCACGCCACGGTCGACGTCATGGCCACTATGGTCAGTCATCGAAACACCGCGGCCGAGTGCAACGATCAGGTGGCTACGAAACTTCTGGGCCGCATCGTCGCGGACCAGCAACTGCACTTGGATTTTCTTCGCGACGCAGCGTCTGCCGCGCTCGATATTGCACCTGCCCAGATGGCGAAGGCCATCACCGAGGTCATCCTCAACTTTCGGATGCCGGGCACCGGTATGCCAGGCTTCGAACGCAGCGCGATGCTTGTCTCACGCAACGGGATCTATGATCTGCGACGTCATCTCGACGAAGTGTTGTTGCCGATCCTGAGGCACTGGCGAATTTTCGACCGTGTCGATCTCGGCCGGGGCGCGGGAAGCACGGCCATTCTCTCGGACTTCCTCGACGACTTGGAGAACCAGGCGGAAGTGATCGAGGCCCAAAAGCTCCGTGCGTCGTAGGGGCGACGTACGAGGAAATAGCTCCCCGGGGGGTCTGTGGGAAAAGTAGCCTCTCTCCGGTTTCGATGATGGAACCGGAGAGAGGCACCTTTTGTTTCCCCGTCAGGACCGCAGGTCGTCTATCCTGGGCCGACATCTGATCCTTACCGGAGGTTCGCACGTGAACAGACCCCGAATCATTGTCGTGGGCATCGACGGATCGGAATCGGCGGACCGTGCGGCGATCTGGGCCGCCCATTCTGCCGTCGCAAGGAACGCGGTGTTGCGCATCGTCACCGCCATCGCGCCGCATCTTTCACCTACGCCGCGAGACCCTGGCGAAACAGCGCACGCAGTAGCAGGCTCACGACTCGATGCCGCCCGCATTCTCGCCCGTGAGTCGGTCGAAGGTGTCCCTCTCGACATCGTCGTCGAAGTGCGCGAGGGCAACACAGTCGACGTTCTGCTCGACGAGTCGTCCAGAAGCGACCTCGTCGTCCTCGGTGCGCGTGGGCTCGGCGAGTCGGATTCAGGGGTACTCGGATCGGTGGCGGTCGCGCTCAGCGCGCATTCCACCTGCCCTGTCGTGGTGGTCCGTGGGCGGTCCATGGATGGTCTGCCGCCGGCTCAGGGGCCGGTAGTGGTCGGAGTCGACGGCTCGGCAATCAATCAGCTTGCGATCGTTGCCGCGTTCGAAGAAGCAGCGCAACGTGGTTCGGCGTTGATCGCGGTGCACGTCTGGTCCGATGTCAGTCTCGCGCATGGCGCAGGTGTACCGCAGGACTGGGAAGTCATCTCTGCGTCCGAACAAGCCGTGCTCGCGGAAAGCCTTGCGGGCTGGCAGGAGAAGTACCCAGACGTCGAGGTGCGGCGCGTCGTCGCACAGGATCGTCCGGTGCGCGTGCTCAGTCAGTTGTCCGAGCAGGCTGCGCTGATCGTAGTCGGCAGTCGTGGACGAGGCGGATTCACCGGCATGTTGCTCGGATCCACCAGCTACGCGTTGATCCAGACTGCCGACTGCCCGGTGATGGTGGTTCGCGGCTCCTAGATGGAGACGGTCAGGAGAAACGCGACGTCTTCGACGGCCTCGACGCTGTGTCTCGCGTCCGGGACGACCAGGAGATCGCCGGCAGAGCCTTTCCAGGACTTCGCGCCGCTGACAAGCTTGAGCTGACCGCTGAGGACGATCACGGTCGATTCTCCGGACAAGTCGTGCTCGCCAAGCTTGGTACCTGCGACGAGAGCTACCACTGTCTGACGGAGATGGCGCTGATGGCCGCCGTAGACGGTCTGTGAACTTCTGCCACTGGACGTGCCGACGGCGAGTTTCAACTGTTGTCGGGCAAGGGCGGTGAGTGACTTCTTGTCCATGCGCTCAGTATGACCCACGAGAAGCTTCGGTCAGAGTGGTCTGCTCGAATGACTGTGCAGATCAAGTACTTTGGTAAGCCTTGCCGTACTGAACGTGGCGATATCGGATGCCTTCGTTTCGGCTGATCAACCATTGTCCGGTAAGTGCCGACCACTCACCGGTGACCTCCGGCGCCGAGGTGTCGCCGTCGATATCGAGGTCGATTTCGGTGACCTGCAACTCCGTCGCCAACGGCATTGCCGCCCGATATATCTCACCGCCGCCGATGACCCAGGCGGTATCGCCGTCGGTGAGACTCAGCGCAGCCTCGACGCTGGAGACGACCTGAGCGCCTCGCGCCTGCCAGTCCGGGTTGCGTGTGACCACGACGTTCCGACGTCCAGGCAGCGGACGGAACTTCGGCGGAAGTGAATCCCAAGTCTTTCGCCCCATGATTACCGCGTGATCAGCGGTGATCTGTTTGAAATGCGCAAGATCCTCCGGGACTCGCCAGGGGATGGACCCGCCGTCGCCGATGGTTCCACCGGTGGTCTGCGCCCAGATCATGCCGATATGACGAGAGGACATCAGACTGCCACCGGCGCTTTGATGGCTGGGTGGTGCTCGTACCCGACGACCTCGACATCTTCGAAGGTGTAATCGAAGATCGAATCACGTTGTGCGAGTCTCAGCTTCGGGTAGGCGAATGGCTCGCGGGTCAGCTGCTCGGCGACCTGATCACGGTGATTGTCGTAGATGTGGCAGTCCCCGCCCGTCCATACGAAGTCACCGACCTCGAGGCCGACCTGCGCCGCCACCATGTGCGTCAACAACGCATAGCTCGCAATGTTGAACGGAACGCCCAGAAACAGATCGGCGCTGCGTTGATACAGCTGGCACGACAGCTTGCCGTCTGCAACGTAGAACTGGAAGAACGCATGGCACGGCGGCAACGCCATCTGTGCAATCTCACCGACGTTCCACGCCGAGACGATCATTCGTCGTGAATCCGGGTTGGTGCGGAGGGTCTCCATCACCTGGGAGATCTGGTCGATGTGCTCGCCCGACGGCGTCGGCCACGATCGCCACTGCACGCCGTAGACGGGGCCGAGTTCACCGTCCGGGGCCGCCCACTCGTCCCAGATGGTGACACCGTGCTCGCGCAACCACTCGACATTGGACTCGCCGCGCAGAAACCACAGTAGTTCGTAGACGATCGACTTCAGGTGTACTCGTTTGGTGGTGATCAGCGGAAAGCCTTCGCTGAGATCGAAACGCATCTGGTGCCCGAAGATGCTCGTGGTACCCGTTCCGGTACGGTCCGATTTGGCGGTGCCAGAATCGAGAACGTGGCGGAGCAGGTCCTCGTACGGCGTTGGAACCTTCACGGTCGACAGTGTAGGCGCATACTGGATCGATGCCGGAGCTGCCCGAGGTGGAAGCGCTCGCCGGGTTCCTGCGCGCACACGCGGTAGGGGCCGTCATCGGCCGGATCGACATCGCCGCGCTGAGCGTCCTCAAGACATTCGATCCACCCGTCACCGATCTGCAGGGGCGTGACGTCACCGATGCCGCCCGGTTCGGCAAACACCTCGGATTGCAGGCAGGCGACCTGTGGTTGATCACCCATCTCTCCCGTGCCGGCTGGCTGCGCTGGACCGACAAGCCGAGCGACGTGCCGCCGAAGCCAGGCAAAGGTCCGCTTGCGCTTCGAATCCACTTCTTCACTCCCGAAGGCCTGACGCCGGCGATCGACTTGACCGAAGCAGGCACCAAGAAGCGGATGGCAGTGTGGGTCGTCCACGATCCGCGCGAAGTTCCGGGCATCGCCCGCCTCGGTCCCGACGCGATGGACGTGACCGAACCCGAGTTCGCCGAGATTCTCGGCGGCACCACCGCGCGACTGAAGACTGCCCTGGTGGATCAGTCGCTCATCGCCGGCATCGGAAACGCATATTCCGACGAGATCCTGCACGTGGCGAAACTGTCTCCGTTCGCCTCGGCCGGCAAACTCGATGCCGAAGCAGTGTCCGTGCTGTACGGGTCGATGCGCGAGGTGCTCGCCGACGCCGTCGCCCGCTCCGAAGGGCAGGACGCCGCACGACTGAAGGGCGAGAAGCGGTCCGGGATGGCTGTGCATGCCCGAACTGGTTTGCCGTGTCCGGTGTGCGGCGACCCGGTCCGCGAGGTCTCCTACGTCGAGCGATCGTTCCAGTACTGCGCGACCTGTCAGACGGGCGGCAGGATTCTTGCCGACCGTCGGATGTCGCGACTTCTCAAGTAGCGGCGCTGAACGGCTCGGTCATCTGGCTCGCATATCCGCGGTAGCCTTCCCATGCGAGCCGACGGTCGCGTCGAGGATCGCGCTGCACGCGTGTGCGGACGTCGAAGATCATCGTTTCGCGAGTGTCCTCGGAGTATTCGGGCCATGACTCCCGCGGTGCGCCGGTCGTTGCGAAGTGCAGCCACTGCGACTGCACTTGCTCGGTGACAGCAGCCCAGGCCGAACGGCCTCCTGGAATCGTCATCAACTTTCCGACCACCGTGTCGTTGAGACCGAATACTGCAAACATCTCGAATCCGTGCGTCGCGTCGAGTCCGAGCCACCGCATAATTCTCGGCGCGAAGTCGAAGCGGTAACTGTAGGTCGGTGCGTACTTCGAATGCGCTTCGGCAACCTCGAGCGAAGGCTTCCAGAAGGTGAAGTCCCCGCCCAGGTCGATCGCGGCTTCGGCGTCGGGATAGCCGGGATAGGCGTCGGTGACTGTCGCTTTCGCCGCCGGATCGGTAAGGGCGAATAGCTTGTCGATGCGTTCGGGGTTGGTCGGCAATGCATCGAGGATCTTGGGAAACAGTGTCGCCTCGCGGCTGTTCGTGCCGATGATCAGCGGCACTCGGTGTGCGGTGCCGTCGGCATAGGCCTCGAGCGGATTGCAAGGAAGATAGTCCCCGTCGACGACCGGACCGAACGGGTGCAGGCCGGGGGTCTGTTCGAAAACCGACTTGGCGAGCCTGTTTCCGGCACGGCCGAACTCTGTGACATCGGCGGAGTCCAGTGTCTGCGCGGCATGTGCGGCGTCGCCGCCGAGGAAACCGAGGAAGTCCTTCGCCCACTGTGTTGCGCGCTCGTGCGTCGCGACGAGCCCTGGTACCGAACTCTCCGAAATAGCCTGCCTGAAGAGCCCTTTGGCGGCTGGTGTCGCGAGAAGCGTGGTCACGGCGTTGGCGCCTGCCGATTCGCCGAAGATCGTCACGTTGTCGGGGTCACCGCCGAACCGACCGATGTTGCGCTGGACCCATTCGAGCGCCGCCACTTGATCGCGCAATCCGAGGTTCGAGTCGAACTGCCGCTCGGGCGTCGAGAACTGGGTCATATCCAGGTAGCCGAGGGCTCCGAGACGGTAGTTGATCGACACATAGAGGATGCCGTCGCTCTCGCGTAGCGAACGTCGTACCAACGAGCCGCCGACGTACAACGGCGTCGCGGAGCTACCGAGGGTATAGGCGCCGCCGTGAATGAACACCATGACCGGCCGCGGCTTTGCGCTCGCTGCAGCGGGGGCCAGCACATTGAGGTTGAGGCAATCCTCGCTCACCGGCTGGTACTTGTTGATGGAGAGCCTGGTGTAAGCCTTGTTCTGCACGGACGCGTTACCCCAGTCGGTCGCGTCTCGAACGCCCTCCCACGCGACGGTCGGTTGCGGCGCACGCAGGCGCAGCGGTCCGACGGGCGGTGCCGCGTACGGGATGCCGCGCCAGCTGAGAAGGTCCCCCAGTGGCTTGCCTTGGATGACGCCGTCCACCGTGGCCACTCTGGTATTCGCTGACATACACCGAGTGTACAAATGTAACGTTACCGAGGGGTAGGAGTGGAGAATGGGGGAATGGTTTTCCACTACCGCGCCGAGATCGTGCAACTTCTCGTATCTCCTGCCCATGCGTACTTCGGTCGTTCGAAGGACGGCCCGGCGGCGGACGTGTCCACCGAGCTGGTCGACCGCGTCGAGATCGTCGCGAACAAGGGCATCCGCGGAGATCGCTTCTTCGGGGTGAAAGCGCACACCGAGGCGGCGGTGACGTTTCTTGCCGCGGAGGCGTGGGAGGCGGCCGGTGACGTGCTGGGCGCGGACATGCCCAATCCGTCCGTGGCCAGGCGCAATGTGGTGATCCGCGGCGTCGAACTCGATCCGCTGCGTGGCATCGAATTCGAACTCGACTCCGGTGAAGGCGCAGTGCGATTCCGTGGAGGTAGGCCCGCGCATCCCTGTTCATGGATGGATTCGATGGTGATCGCCGGCGCCCGGAAAGCATTGATCGGCCGCGGTGGCCTGCGGACCGAACCACTGAACGACGGCATCCTGCGCGTGGGTCCGGTGACCCTGCACTCCCCGGTGGAACTGGATGCGGCAAAGGCGTCGTCGCAGGTGAAACGAGCCCAACCCCTGCGATAGGTTGCGCGCTGTGGCCTGGATCAGGGCGCGTCGGTCCAGTAGTTCATAGCTCTCGGCTTTCGATCTCAGCCGATGTACGCATTTTCGCCCGGGGCTCCGCATTGGTTCGTAAACCCAAGAAACCCGCAGTTCGCCCATACCTCCGCGAAGAACGACAACAGCCCTGTCGCCGCCGACGCTATCTCTGAACTGCCGGTATTCGAGCTGCCGGTATCCGCACTTGCGACTCCGGGCGCCGCAAGGCCTATGACGGCTGCAGTGAGAGCAACGGCTGCAAGTCTTTTCATGTGCTATACCTCATTCGTCGGCGGATCAGGCAGTTCGACGGTGACTCTATCGCAGCTGGACAATCAAGTGTGATGCTTCCACTTCGAGGTACGAAAGGGAGAACATGTTGCCGCTCAGTGGTGTTCGCGTCCTCGAGCTCGGAAATTACATTGCGGCACCCACCGCGGCCAGGATGCTGGCCGACTTCGGGGCCGAGGTCATCAAAGTCGAGCGCCCTGGAACGGGCGACGAGCTACGCAACTGGCGGCTCTACTCCGGAACTACCTCGATGCTCTATCGGACGATCAACCGGAACAAGAAGTCGATAGTGCTCGATCTCCGCACCGAGCAAGGGCGTCGGGATGTCATCGACTTGGCGGAGAAATGCGACATCGTGTTGGAGAACTTTCGGCCGGGCACGCTCGAGAGGTGGGGGCTCTCGCCCGAAGTGCTCAGTGCGAAGAATCCCGAGTTGATCATTACCCGCATTTCGGCGTTCGGGCAGACCGGCCCGATGTCCGATCGTCCAGGTTTTGCGGCAGTCGCCGAGGCCTACGGCGGATTCCGGAATCTTGTGGGCGACGCCGATCGACCGCCGGTCCGCGTCGGAGTCTCCATCGGTGACTCCATCGCCGGGCTGTACGCGGCGTTCGGGTGCGTCATGGCGCTGTTTCAGCGACAGAATGCGAAGTCTGCATTGTCGTTGTCGGAGCGGTCCATCGACGTTGCACTCAACGAATCGATTCTGTCCATGATGGAATCGCTCATCCCCGACTACCTCGCCTACGGCGTCGAACGTGGGCGGGTCGGTGGCCGGATGGAAGGCATCGCGCCGTCGAACGCTTACCCCTGCAACGACGGTCATTCGATCATCATCGCGGGCAACGGAGATGCGATCTTTGCGCGCTACATGGCCACGATCGACCGCCCCGACCTCGGCGCCGATCCGGAGCTGTCCACGAATGCCGGCCGTTGGAGCAGGCGCGAGGAGTTGGACGCCGCCATCTCGGCTTGGACCGGACTGCATTCCCGTGAGGACGCATTGAGGATTCTCGACGAGGCTGGTGTGCCGTCCGGCCCGATCTACACTGCAGCGGACGTCGTCGCCGACGAGCAGTACAAGGCGCGCAACATGATTCAGAACTTCGTGGTGGACACCGGTGAAGCCGAACCGGCCGAGGTGGGATTTGTCGGAATCGTGCCCGTGATCGGTGACAAATCGATTCCGATCCGCTCGGTCGGTCCGGACCTCGGCGAGCACACCAGAGAAGTGCTCTCGACTCTTCTCGGTAGGACCGAAGAAGAGATGGGACTCTGATGTACAGGCTGACTCCCGCTACCCTGGCAGCCATGGTGGGGATATCGGAACAGCTGTCGATAGATCTCGGAGCACCCATGCATTCCAAGTCGGTTCAGAATGCACTGCCCGGTCATGCCCCCGCGTTCGAGTGGGTCATATGAGAAAAATCTTGGTCACCGCGCCGATTCCAGCGCCAGGGATGGACATTCTCGCCGCTGCCGCCGAGGTGGAACTGCTCACCGTCGACCACGACGGGCTGGCCGAACGCTGCGCCTCGGGGGAGTACAGCGTCGTGGTGTCTCAGTTGCATGATCTGTTCGACCGCGAACTACTCGCCTCAGCGAACATCACCGGCATCTCCAACTACGCGGTCGGGTACGACAACATCGACGTTGCAGCGGCAACGGAGCACGGTATCACCGTCGCCAATACACCCGGGGTACTGACGGATTCGACAGCGGACATTGCGCTACTACTCATGCTGTCGACGGCCAGGCGTGTGATCGAGGCAGACAACTTCGTTCGATCCGGCGCATTCACCGGATGGGAGCCCGAGCTGATGCTCGGCTCCGACGTGTCCGGACGGGTGCTCGGTCTCGCCGGCTTCGGCCGCATCGCACGCGCTACAGCCCGTCGGGCCCTCGGATTCGGCATGACGGTCCAGTTCTGTCCACGCCCGCCGTCCGACCGCGAGGTGACCGAAGACGAACTGGGAGAGTTCGCCGGCCGCGTCCAGCACGTATCGTGGGACGAGCTGGTGACGACGAGTGACTTTCTGTCGCTGCATGTTCCGCTCACCGCCGACACCCATCACCTCGTCGATGCGTCGACGTTGCGAGCGATGAAGAATTCGTCGATCTTGATCAACACTGCTCGCGGACCCGTGGTCGACGAGACTGCCTTGGTTACGGCTCTGCGTGAAGGCGTCATCGGTGGCGCAGGACTCGACGTGTACGAGAACGAACCGAAGCTGGCACCCGGCCTTGCCGGGTTGCCCAATGTAGTGCTCCTACCGCATGTCGGAAGTGCCACGGTATCGGTGCGATCGGAGATGGCACGGCTCTGCGCCGAGAATGCGGCGGCGATGGCCAACGGCGCCCCACCTCCGCACCCGGTGAATTCTCCAGTCGCGATGTGATCGAGGAAAAAGGGGCGTAGCTTCTTACCTCGATGGTGGCGGAAAGCACCTGGGTGCTTTCACAGAAGTACGGAGACGCATGAACGATCGGCGCACACTCACCACCGGCCGCGTGGTGTTCCTTGTCGTCGCGGCAGCAGCACCGATGGCTGCCATGATCGGAAACGTTCCCTTGGCGCTCATCAGAGGAAACGGTGCGGGCCTGCCTGCCGCATTCGCAGTCAGCGGCATTGTGCTGCTGTGTTTCTCGGTCGGGTTCGCGGCGATGAGCCAGCAAGTGATCAACACGGGCGCCTTCTACACCTACGTAGGGCTTGCGCTCGGTAAACCGCCGGGTGTCGCAGCCGCGTACGTAGCGGTGCTCGCGTACACCTCGCTCGCATGCGGACTGGCCGCAGCATTCGGATACTTCACCCACCTCGTGGTCCTCGATTCGGGCCTCGACGTGCCCTGGTGGGTCTTCACCGCCGTCGCCGTCGCCATCGTCGCCTGTCTCGGGTTTCGTAACGCCGATCTGTCGGCGAAGGTGCTCGGTACGTTGATGGTCGCCGAGTTCGCGTTCCTGACGGTGTTCGACGTTCTTGTTCTCGGGCAGAAAGGTACGGCTGCTCTCCCGCTCGAATCTTTCGCTCCGGCACAGGTATTCTCCGGATCGATCGGCATTGCGATGATGTTCGCATTCTCCAGCTTCATCGGATTCGAGTCCGCTGCACTGTACGGGGAAGAGACGAAAGACCCACAACGCAGCATTCCTCGCGCGACGTATATCGCCGTCTCGACCATCGCGGTGTTCTACGTGCTCACCAGTTGGATCATCGTCGGTGCCGCCGGAGGGCTCGACGCGCCGGCGATGGCGCAGACCGAACTCGGGAATCTACTGTTCGCTTTGGCCCAGGAATACGGTGGAACGATCCTTTACGACGGCACCGCAGTGTTGCTGTGCACCAGCGTTCTCGCGTCGTATCTGGCGGTGCACAATGCCGCCAGTCGGTACCTGTTCGCGCTCGGCCGTGAACGAGTACTACCCGAGGTTCTCGGACGGTTCCATGCCGTACATTTCAGCCCGCACATCGGCAGCGTGACGGTGACGGCTGTCAGCACCTTCGTACTTGTCGTATTCGCGGTTGTGGGCGCTGATCCGTACCTGGTGGTGGCAGCGGGCGCAATCGGTCTCGGCACGTTGGGAATCATCGCGTTACAGGCGGCAGCCGCCTTGTCGGTCGTGGTCTTCTTCTGGACGCGTCCGGACCGGTCGATGGTGCGCACGGTCATCGCTCCGGGGATCGGGTTCATCGGCTTGACGACGGGGTTGATCCTGGCTGGAACCCATTACAGCACTCTGACCGGATCCGATTCTGTTGTCGTCAACGCCATCCCGGTTGTCCTGATCCTGGCTGCGATCGCCGGTGTCCTCGTCGCGCTTAGAATCCGGCGTCGAGACGCAGAGGCCTATGCGGGCATTGCGGCCGCCTCGTTGCGCTGACGGCTACTCACGGCGCGATTCGAGCAACCGCAACCACACCTCACTGACGGTCGGGTAGGACGGGACTGCATGCCACAGGTCGTCCAGCGTCACCTTGCCGACAACGGCAACGGTTGCCGCATGGATCAATTCGGCCACCCCCGCCCCTACGAAGGTTGCACCGACGATGACGTCAGCAGCCTTGTCGACCACCAACTGTGCATGACCGGAATAGTCGTCCTGCTGCAGCGAAGACCCGGCGACGGCGATGTCCACGCCCAGAATCTCGACGTCTATGCCCGCCTCGCGGGCCTGCTTCTCGGTCTGCCCGACCGAAGCGACCTCGAGCGCAGTGAAGACCACCTGAGGTATCTGCCCGTGATCAGCGGTGGCAGCGAACCTCTTGCCGTGCAACGGTTTACCTTCGGCTCGCGCAGCGATGACATCACCGGCAATCCTGGCTTGGTACTTGCCCATATGTGTCAGCGGAGCGCGGCCGTTGATATCACCCGCCGCGTACAGCCACTCGGTGCCGGCCACTGACAAGTGGTCATCGGTGTCGATGTACTTCCCGTCGACCATCCCGACTGTCGAGAGTCCGAGGTCTGCGCTTGCCGGGCGTCGTCCCGCCGCAACGAGAACCTCGTCCGCGGTGATTCTCTCGCCGCCGACCGTCAATTCGACCGGTCCGCCGTGGATCTTGCCGACTCCGGTGCCGCGCGCATCGGGACGCGACACGCTCGTCAACTCCGCATCGAAGCGAATCTTCGCGCCGCGCGCACGAAGCGCATCTGCCACGAGGTCACTGGCGAACGGTTCGCCGGACGCAAGCAGAGTCGACCCGCGGACGATCATGGTCACCTCGGCACCGAAGGACAGTAGCCACGTAGCGCTCTCGCACGCCACGACACCGCCACCGATGATGGCGATTCGGGCGGGAACCTCGTGCATGTTGGTGGCGTCGCGAGATATCCACGGCAACGCATCACGCAGCCCGGGGGTGTTCGGGATCGATGCCGTAGTTCCCGTTGCGAGAACCACAGCGTGTCGGGCTGTCAGCGTCCGTCCACCGACGTCGACCGTCTTGGTGCCGGTGAGGCGGCCGCTCCCGCGGATGACCGAGATCCCGGCGGATTCGGCCCACTCGACCTGGGAAGAATCGTCGAGAGAGTGAGTGAAAGATTCCCGACGCGCCAGCACGGCCTCCACGTCGAGTGATCGGTCACCGATCACTTCTCGGACGCCCGGCATGTTTCGGGCAGTGTCGAAGACCTCGCCGGAGCGCAGCAACGCTTTGCTCGGCATGCACGCCCAATACGAGCATTCGCCGCCGACGAGTTCGTGCTCGACGATGACTGCGGTGCGATCGCTGCCGGCGATGGCATAACTTGCTGCGTTCTCGCCGACGGGCCCGCCGCCGATCACGATGACATCGAATTCGTCGGTACTCTTTTCGGTCATTACTCCAGCGTGGCATAGGGTCGGCGGTCATGACAGGGAAGACGAGGAAGAAGATCCTGATCACCGGTGCCAGCTCGGGGCTCGGGGAGGAGATGGCCCGGCGGTTTGCAGCCACCGGCAGAGATCTGGCGCTGTGCGCGCGCCGAGTCGACAGACTGGACGTGCTGCGTGAGGAACTCATCGCCGCCAACCCCGGAATCAAGGTTGCCGTTCGAGCACTCGACGTGACCGATCATGACGCTGTCGTCCGCGTATTCGGGGAGTTGAAAGACGAACTTTCAGGTCTCGACCGCGTCATCGTCAATGCCGGTCTCGGTAAAGGCGCGAAAATCGGATCAGGACGCGCGGATGCCAACCTCGCAACCGCACGCACCAACTTCGTCGGTGCCTTGTCGCAGGCCGAGGCAGCCCTCGAAATCTTTCGTGCACAGAAGCACGGTCATCTCGTACTCGTCTCGTCCATCAGCGCGGACCGCGGTCTTCCCGGTGCGAAGGCCGTGTACTCGGCAAGCAAGGCCGGAGTCGCCGCCCTCGGTGAAGCGTTGGCCACCGAACTCGCCAAGACGGACATCGTCGTCACGACGCTCTTGCCCGGATTCATTGCCACGGACATGTCCTCGAAGGCCGGCGACAACTCCTCTCTGACCGCAACTCTCGACGAGGGTGTCAGCGCAATGGTCGGCGCCATCGAGAAAGAATCGCGACGTGCTGCGTTGCCAGGACTCAAGTGGCAGGGCATCGATATCGCTCTGCGTTTCCTGCCGAACAAAATTTCCAACCGGTTGGTGTGACCTACCGCAGGTAGTGCTCGACCTGCTCGACGGTGCTCACTTCTATCGGTTCACTTCTATCGCCACGATCGGGCAGTGAGTTGCCGATGCGTCAACACCGCATGCGCGCAATCGGCCAAAGTTTCGGAGGACGGAATCAACGCAGGATCGGTGCCGACAAGCGACAACGTCGACGTCCCGTTCAGCGTCGAGAGGTAAGCGGACAGGATCGTGGTGGTGCGCGCCGACCCGGAGTGAGGGTGTAGCGCCCGCGTCGCCACGGTGCTTGCGCGATGGCTGCCGATGACACCGACCGAACCGGGTAGGTCGCCGATGTTGGAACACAGGGCCGCCGCGTGCCCCGGCGCCGAGGTGAGCGCCGCTGCAGCCCGCTCCGGCAGGAGCTGAACCATCTCGGCAGGGAATCCGCTCGGAGCACCTGCGGGGGTGGTGAACGCACGCTTGCAGGCGTTCTTGATCTCCGCGAGTGAATCGGTGCGTGAGATGTGAACCGTGGCCATTCCGATTCCATTGGCGCCCGGTGTGTTCGAGCGGAACGGGACATTGATCGACACCGGTTCGTGCTGCCCGAGCGCCACCATGATTTCGGTGACGACGGAGATGAACTCCGAATTGCTCAGACGCGCATCGATATCGAATACCGCAGTGGCGACAGACACTTCGTGCGGGCTCGCCCCGGACGAAGCTCGGACGAACTCACGAAGTTCGCTCCGAGCACGCCGACTGAACAGCAGGCCGGCGAGGGCTGGAACGCCAGCTTTGGTAACACGCCAGACCAGTGCGACGGCGTCGCAGACATCGGAGATCGGGTGCGCATGCGACTCCGGCGGGACGATTCCGGTGAAAGCCATCCCTGCCGCGTCGATCAGACCCGCAGCATCGGCGACGACATGTGAGCACACCAGTGACAGGACGGTGCCGCCGTTGTCGGTCGACCGTGCCGAGAGCCGCCAGCTGGGGCCGGCTTCCGGGTCGAGGTCGCATTCACCCTGTGCATCTGCCCAATCGAGTACCTCCGACGCCGCCAGGGGAGTGGTGTCGTACTCGAGCGGTAGTGAGTCGGTGCTCGGTGCCCAGCGCCGTCGAGCACCGGGCACGGCCGGGGTGACGACCCGGCGCCCGAGTGGCCCCAACGAGAGGTTGGAGTGGATTGCCGCCAGTTCGACGTGATCGACGGCGTCGTCGCTGCGCCACACTCCCTGGAGCACGATAGGAATGCCGAAGCCTCGATGGGTGCGCAGAAAGATGTCGTCTATGACGGAGAGTCGGGCTGACATCACGGGTTCGGTACGCCGTGCCTTCCTGCGCCCGACGCGAACTTCTCGGCACCGGCGAGGGCATCGGCCGCCATGGAGATTGCCCCGTGTCGGAATTCGTTGACGATGGCATCTTCTTCGCTCTTACCGTCCTGCTCCAGCAGTGACATTCGATCCTGACGAAGGCAGGTCTGCGGAAGTGTGCTGAGTTGCGCGGCGAGAGCTTCGGCTTCCGCCCGTGCACGCCCCGTCGGGACGACTCGGTTTGCCAGGCCTATCGCGAGTGCTTCCTCCGCGTCGACGGCACGGCCGGTCAGGATGAGATCCATCGCGCGTGAGGCACCGATCAGCCTCGGCAATCGCACGGTCCCACCGTCGATGAGTGGTACGCCCCAGCGTCGGCAAAAGACCCCGAAGGTACTGTTCTGCTCCACAATTCGTAGGTCGCACCACAGGGCGAGTTCCAGTCCGCCCGCGACTGCGAAGCCGGAGACCGCAGCGATGACAGGTTTCGACAGCCGCATCCGCGTCGGGCCCATCGGACCATCGCCGTGTTCGGTGGCGTGATTCGATCTTTCGGTGCCCACCGCTTTGAGGTCGGCTCCCGAGCAGAACGTGCCGCCCTCGCCCCACAGCACCGCGACGGCTGCGTCTTCGTCGGCGTCGAACTCCTCGAAGGCCGCGACGAGTAGGGCGGCTGTAGGTCCGTCCACCGCGTTGCGGGATTCCGGTCGTGACAGCACGATGGTGGTTACCGGCCCGGAGCGCACGATCGAAACTGACATGTCTAGACCGTACTCGAGAGGTCTTGCGTGAAGCACTGAATCGGTGCTTCAATCCTTCACATGCCGTATCGCCGCACCACGGCCGTGCAAGCCAGACTCGACGCCGGACGCGCCACACTCTTCGCGTCCGCCATCGACGTGCTCTCCGCGCAGGGCTACAAGGGCCTGTCGATCGCCTCGGTCGCCGCCGCGGCCGGAGTCTCCGCAGGCAGCGTGTACACCCACTTCGCCAGTAAATCCGACCTCGTCGTGGCAATATTTCGCGAAGTATGCAGCCGGGAGGTCGCCGCCGTCGCGGAGGCCGGTTCCACCGGCACTGTCATCGAACGAGTCACGGCCATCGTCGAGACCTTCGCCGGACGCGCCTTGAAAAACCGCACCATGGCCTACGCGCTGCTCGCAGAACCCGTCGATCGCGCAGTCGACGCCGAACGGCTCGTCTTCCGCAGGAGCTTCACCGACGCTATCGCCCGCGCAGTCGTTGCAGGCATCGCGGCGGGAGACATTCCGGAGCAGAACGCCGAACTCGCGGCGGCGGGGCTCGTCGGTGCCGTCGGTGAAGTTCTCGTCGGTCCACTCGGTCCGGATAGTTCGTCAGCGACAGAGCCCGACGTCGTACCCGATCTCGTTGCATTCGCCCTGCGCTCGTTAGGAGTTCGCCTTGACCGTTGAATTTCCCGTCACCCACACCGTGTTCAACCAGGTGCCCGATCTGGTGCCGTACGACACCTCGGACGACGCGACCCTCCTCGAAGGACTCCACCGCGAGGGAGGGGAGTGGGCGTTGAGCGAGCTTCGCGAACTCGGGGATCTCGCAGGCAGTGTCGAAGTGCAGGAATGGGGTCGGCTCGCCAACGAGAACCCTCCCATCCTGCGCACCCACGACCGCTACGGCAACCGCGTCGACGAAGTGGAGTTTCATCCGCACTGGCACGACCTGATGTCGGTCGCAGTGGCCAACGGACTGCACGCGACGCCCTGGCGGTGCGATCGCTCCGGCGCCCACGTTGCCCGCGCCGCCAAGTTCTATGCCTGGGGTCAAGCCGAGGCAGGCCACATGTGTCCGATCTCCATGACATACGCGGCGGTGCCTGCACTACGCCACAATCCAGAGCTGGCCGACATGTACGAACCTCTGCTCGCATCGACCCACTACGATTTCGGTCTTCGCGTTCCCACAACCAAGCGGGGGCTCATCGCCGGAATGTCGATGACCGAAAAACAAGGCGGGTCCGACGTCCGAGCCAACACCACCACGGCCACTCCGTCCTCCGACGGAACATTCACAATCGTCGGACACAAATGGTTCACCTCCGCGCCGATGTCCGACATGTTCCTCACGTTGGCGCACGCACCCGGTGGACTGTCGTGCTTCCTGCTCCCTCGAATACTGCCCGACGGAACCCGCAATCGAATAGTGCTCCAACGGTTGAAGGACAAACTCGGCAACAAGTCCAATGCCTCGGGCGAACTCGAATACCAGGGCGCGACGGGATGGCTCGTCGGCGAAGAAGGACGCGGCGTGCAGACCATCATCGAGATGGTCAACATGACCCGCCTCGACTGCGTCATCGGCTCGGCGTCGGGAATACGTAACGCAACCGTCCGCGCGGTGCATCACGCCCGCCACCGTTCCGCATTCGGTGTGCCACTGATAGATCAGCCACTGATGCGCAATGTCCTGTCGGACTTGGTGATCGAATCGGAGGCGGCAACCGTGGCCATGATGCGATTGGCCGGAGCCACCGATCGCGCAGCACACGGTGATGCCGGTGAAGCCGAGTTGCGTCGAATCGCCCTGGCCGTCAGCAAGTATTGGGTCTGCAAACGTGCACCCTCACATGCCGCCGAAGCTCTCGAATGCCTCGGCGGCAACGGTTACGTCGAAGAATCCGGGATGCCGCGGCTCTTTCGCGAATCGCCGCTGATGTCGATCTGGGAGGGCTCGGGCAACGTCGCAGCGCTGGATTCGCTTCGCGCACTTGCCAAGCAGCCGGACAGTGTCGAAGCGTATTTCACCGAAGTGTCGTTGGCATCCGGATCGGACTCGCGACTCGACGACGCCATTGCACGCGTCGGCAAAGAACTGTCGGACCGCTCCGACATCGAATACCGCGCTCGACGCGTCGTCGAACTCATGGCACTCGTCTTCCAAGGATCGCTTCTCGTCCGCCACGGCGACCCGGCCGTCGCCGACGCATTCTGCGCCAGCAGACTCGGTGAGGATTGGGGCGGTGCATTCGGAACACTGCCCACCGGAGTGGATACGCGGGCGGTGTTGGCTCGGGTGTAAGCGGAGGGGCCGAATTTACTCCCCTAGTTGGGATCCGAACCCCCTGCAGGAGGTTCGGATCCCAACTAGGGGAGCCGATCCGACCGGTACGTACCAATCGGCGCGCCATGGGCTTCGGCCCGGCGAAAAGCACCAAGCAGACGCTCGGCCAGGACGCCAGGCTTCGATAGGTCTCGCCAGTCCCACCGAACGACTACCCACCCGAGGTCGTGCAGACGGTTGTGGCGGTTCTTTTCGTCGATGACGGCTCGCACAGGATTCGACTCGTATTTACCCTCACCGTCGAACTCTCCGATCACGCCACGGGGAAACAGGAAGTCCACCCTGCCCAGGAAAGCCCCTGAAGCGTCGTAGACCCACTGGTTCAGCAAGGGCGTGGGCAAGCCGAGGTTGTGAAAGAGCAGTCGACTCCTCGATTCGCCGACGCTTTCGCTGCGGGAGGACATGAGGCCGACAGCGTGGCGCGCGCGGCCCACCCCAGTTCGTCCAGCGGCGTCGTCGACTGCTTCGGCCAACTCGAACGCGGTCGTCAGACCACTGTGCAGTGCCTGGTCACCGACACACACCGACTGCTCGACGCCCTCGGTTCTTGCCAGGTCGATCACCGTCCGCGCAGCAACCGTCACCGGTACGCCGTCGATGATCATGCGATCGGAGTCGAGCAGACGCGTCCCGTGCAGGATCCGTCGTCTGCCCCGCTTGCTGGCGTAGCTTCGTCCGATCGTCAGGCAAGCTTTGTCGAGAGCGATGCCCCATACCGGCATACCGTGCAACACCGCGGCGGAAACGTGACTGAGCACCGCATCACCTGCGGAGTCCGGCAAGAACGCCTTGGCGAGCAGGAGGTGCTGCTCGGCGGAATCCAGTGTTCGGTACACCGCTGATCGCACGAAGTAGCCACGACGAATCGACAGCAGGGTTCGGTCCGCTCGACTGCGGCGCAGATCGTCGTCCGTATAGCCGGATGCAAGCGCGTCGGCGCGGGTGAACATGCCCGGTTGATCAAAGTCCATACCCAGTTGGACGTGGATCGAGACCGTTTGGATTCATCTCCGGACAATTTGCTCCCCGTATAGGGATTCGAACCCCCTGCAGGAGGTTCGAATCCCAAATAGGGGAGTAAATTGCGCCCGGACCCAGTCCTCCGGACCCAACCCGACGCTACTTCGCCCGACCCCGCTGATCGCGGTACCAACGTACGAGGGCGTCGGTGGAGGAATCGCTCTGCGGCGCCGGGGCGTCGACGTCGGTGAGGACGGGGGTCAGTTCGAGCGCCTGGGTTTTGCCGAGTTCGACGCCCCACTGGTCGAAGGGGTCGACGCCCCATACGACGCCCTCGACGAACACCTGCTGCTCGTAGAGGGCGATGAGCTGACCCACGACGGACGGTGTCAGCTTCGGGGCGAGTATCGATGTCGTCGGCCGATTGCCGGGCATGACCTTGTGCGGTACGACGTCGGCCTCGGTGCCTTCGGCGGCGATCTCCTCGGCGGTCTTGCCGAATGCCAGCACCTGGGTCTGTGCGAAGTAGTTGCTCATCAGCAGGTCGTGCATGCTGCCGGTGCCGTCGCGGGTGGGGAGGTCGTCGGTGGGCTCGGCGAATCCGATGAAGTCGGCGGGCACCAAACGTGTTCCCTGGTGCAGCAATTGATAGAACGCGTGCTGCCCGTTGGTACCGGGCTCGCCCCAGAAGATCTCACCGGTCGAGGTGGTGACGGGCGTGCCGTCGGCCTTGACGGACTTGCCGTTCGATTCCATCGTCAATTGTTGGAGGTAGGCGGGGAAGCGCGAGAGGTCGTTCGAATAAGGAAGTACTGCTCGGGTTTCCGAGCCGAAGAAGTTGGTGTACCAGAGCCCGATCAGTCCGAGGAGTACCGGCGCGTTCTGTTCGAGCGGGGTCGTACGGAAATGCTCGTCGATGCGGTGGAATCCGTCGAGGAACTCCCCGAATGCTTCCTTGCCGACGGCGGCCATGACCGAGAGGCCGATTGCCGAGTCGACGGAATACCGACCGCCGACCCAGTCCCAGAAGCCGAACATGTTGGCGGTGTCGATGCCGAACTCGGCGACCCGTTCGGCATTGGTTGAGACGGCGACGAAGTGCTTGGCGACGGCGTCCTCGCCGAGGGTTGCCGTCAGCCAGCGTCGTGCACCGGTGGCGTTGGTGAGGGTTTCGAGTGTCGAGAACGTCTTCGATGCGATCACGAACAACGTGGTCGCCGGATCGAGGTCGGCGAGCGCGGCAACCAGGTCCGCAGGATCGACGTTGGAGACGAAACGCGCTTCGATGCCTGCGTCCGCGTAGTGGCGCAACGCGCGGTAGACCATGACGGGTCCGAGGTCGCTGCCGCCGATACCGATGTTGACGACGGTTCTGATTTTCTGGCCACTGGCTCCGGTCCACTCGCCCGAGCGAACGCGATCGGTGAATTCACCCATCCGCGTCAGTACTTCGTGCACGTCGGCGACGATGTTCTGGCCGTCGACCTCGAGGGTTGCGTCGGCGGGTAGCCGCAACGCGGTGTGCAGTACGGCGCGGTCTTCCGAGGTGTTGATGTGCTTGCCTGCGAACATGGCGTCGCGATGGCCTTCGACATCGGCTGTCCGTGCGAGCTCGACGAGCAGCGAGAGGGTGTCGCGGTCGATGCGATGCTTGCTGTAGTCGATGTGTAGTTCACCGGCGTCGACGGTGAACTCGCGGCCACGATCCGGATCGGCGGCGAACAGATCGCGCAGATGGGTGTCGCCGATGGAGTGGTGGTGTGCCGTCAGGTTCTTCCAGGCCTCGGTGCCCGTGATGTCGCCGCTCATATTTGCCAACCCTAATGTGCGCCGACGGGTTGCGCGCGTCATCCCGTTTGCCGAGGACTGCTCGAGGGCACACTCGAGGTATGGACCACAGCACTCTCATCGAATCCATTCCAGCGAAATTGTGGATCGGCGGCCACGCGGTCGACGCCGAGAACGGCGCGACTTTCGACGTCAAAGATCCAGCTACCGGCAGGCCGTTCACGAAGGTGGCCGACGCCAGCCCTGCAGACGCACTCCGGGCTCTCGACGCGGCAGCGAATGCGCAGAAGTCCTGGGCGGCTACTGCGCCGAGGGAGCGCGGCGAGCTGCTGCGCGCGGTGTTCGAGAAACTCACCGAGCGCGCCGATGATGTCGCGACGCTGATGACCCTCGAAATGGGAAAGGCGTTGGCCGAGTCGCGGGCCGAGATCAAGTACGGAGCCGAGTTCTTTCGCTGGTTCAGCGAGGAAGCTGTCCGTATCGGCGGCCGATACACCCAGGCCCCGGCAGGCAACGGCCGAATTATGGTCAGCAAGGCGCCCGTGGGGCCGGTCCTTGCGATCACACCGTGGAACTTTCCGCTCGCCATGGGCACACGCAAGATCGGACCCGCTCTCGCTGCGGGATGCACGATCATCGTCAAGCCTGCCGGCGAGACACCGCTGACAATGCTCTTTCTTGCACAGTTGTTCGCCGAGGTGGGACTTCCCGAGGGGGTTCTGTCGGTTCTGACGACGTCGAAGTCGAGTGCAGTCTCGGCACCGCTGCTCGAGGATCCACGACTGCGCAAACTGACGTTCACCGGATCCACCGAGGTCGGCAAGAAGTTGGTCGAGCAATCGGCTGGGGGTTTGCTCCGAACGTCGATGGAGCTGGGCGGAAACGCACCGTTCGTGGTCTTCGACGACGCGGATGTCGACGCAGCCGTCGACGGCGCGATGCTCGCGAAACTACGTAACGGTGGCGAAGCCTGTACCGCAGCCAACCGCTTTCACGTGGCCAACAGTGTGCGAGCGGAATTCACCTCGAAGCTGGTTGCACGGATGAAGGATACGAAGCTCGGGCCAGGTATCGACCCATCGACCACTCTGGGCCCACTGATCAACGCGGACCAGCTGAGCAAGGTCGTGGAACTGGTCGACGATGCGGTCGCAGCAGGTGCGACGGTGGCGCTCGGGGGCAAGGCATCCGGCGGTGAGGGGTACTTCTATCCGGCGACCGTGCTGACGGACGTGCCACCGACGGCACGAATCCTGGCGGAAGAAGTGTTCGGGCCGGTCGCGCCCATCGTGGGTTTCGATACCGAGCAGCAAGGCATCGACGCCGCGAATTCGACCGAGTTCGGCCTCGCCGCCTACATCTACACCGAGGATCTGGATCGGGCGCTTCGAGTTGCCGATGCCATCGAGAGCGGAATGGTCGGAGTCAACCGCGGAGTGATCTCGGACGCGGCAGCGCCGTTCGGCGGAGTCAAGGCCTCTGGGTTCGGGCGAGAAGGTGGAAGCGAGGGGATCGAGGAGTACTTGGAGACCAAGTACATAGCCCTTCCCTGAGAAAGAAGCCGTGAGAAAGAACTCGTTGTGCACGGGAAGCCGTGCACAACGAGTTTCTGGAGTCTTTACCGGCCGAGGCGTCCGCGACCGAGGCGGAGCAGCAGCATAGCGAGTGTGTGGCCTTCCTGGCCAAGGCTGCTGAAACGGTCGAGCACCTTCATTTCGCGGCTGTGGACCATGCGCGGGCCACCCGAGGCCATCCGAGTACGTCCGATCAACTGCGATACCTCGCTCCGGCGCTGAATAGCGGCCAGGATCTCGGCGTCCAGGCGATCGATTTCCTGCCTCAACTCATCGATCTCGGCTTCGGTGGTGGGCAACGCATTCTCGGAGTCGGTCTTCGTGGATGACATTTCTTCTCCTTGTGTCACATGATGGATCGTTACCGCGTCCGGCACCGTTACGTCTACGGAATCCGGGTGAATACCTGAATCGAACGAGCTGGGGGTAGGTGCCCGACATGAAAGAACCCCGAGGCCCTCGTGGCGAGGGCCTCGGGGTGCAAGCACTTATCGGCCGCCCTCGCATTCGGTCGTTCTCACGACACGAATGTTCAGACGCCGACGCACGGCAGTTTCGATCACTGATCCAGTTTGCCACTTGGACGGCTTCGTGGAAAGTCGGTTGTTCGTAACAATGACGGCAGTAGTTCTATGTGTCGGTAGGCGCCGGTAACCTGAGACAGCGATGAACATGAATCTTGTAGCTGTACCCGTTCCCGGTAAATCCAAGTCCGAAGCATTGCTGGAGGGTCTCAATCCACAGCAGCGCGAGGCCGTCATGCACACCGGGTCGCCCCTTCTGATCGTTGCGGGCGCGGGTTCGGGCAAGACTGCAGTCCTGACGCGCCGCATCGCATATCTGCTTGCCGAGCGCGGTGTCACCCCGGGGCAGGTGCTTGCCATCACGTTCACCAACAAGGCCGCAGCCGAGATGCGCGAGCGAGTCGTCGGACTCGTCGGGCCGCGAGCGAACAACATGTGGGTATCGACGTTCCACTCGAGTTGCGTCCGGATACTCCGTAGCCAGGCGTCCTTACTGCCGGGGCTGAACTCCAACTTCTCGATCTACGACGCCGACGACTCTCGTCGCCTGCTGACGATGATCTCGAAGGATCTGCAGATCGACACGAAGAAGTTCTCGGCGCGTCTGCTCTCCACCTCGATCTCCAATCTGAAGAACGAGCTGATCAGCCCGGACGATGCAGCGTCGGATGCGGAGAAGGAACCCGTCGAGCTGCCCAAGCTCATCGCTCGGGTGTACGGCCACTATCAGCAGCGTCTGCGCGCTGCCAATGCGATGGATTTCGACGATTTGATCGGCGAGACGGTCGGGATGCTGCAGGCGTTTCCTCAGGTCGCGGAGTACTACCGGAGACGGTTCAGGCACGTTCTCGTCGACGAGTACCAGGACACCAACCACGCCCAGTACATGCTGGTCCGAGAATTGGTCGGCACTCCGGACGCCGACGGCGCGCTGGAGGGCACCATCGAGCCGGGTGAGCTGTGCGTCGTGGGTGACGCGGATCAGTCGATCTATGCGTTCCGAGGGGCCACTATTCGCAACATCGTTGAGTTCGAGCGCGACTACCCCGACGCGCGCACGATTCTGCTCGAGCAGAACTACCGTTCGACGCAGAACATTCTCTCGGCCGCCAACTCGGTCATCTCCCGCAATACCGGCCGACGCGACAAGAAGCTGTGGACGGACACCGGCGAGGGTGAACTGATCGTCGGTTACGTAGCCGACAACGAGCACGACGAGGCGTCGTTCGTCGCATCGGAGATCGACCGTCTCGTGGACAACCACGATGTGCGGTACGACGAGGTGGCGGTCTTCTATCGCACCAACAATTCCTCGCGAGCACTCGAAGAAATCTTCATTCGGCTCGGATTGCCCTACAAGGTCGTCGGCGGTGTGCGCTTCTACGAGCGCAAGGAAGTCCGCGACATGGTGGCGTACTTACGTGTGCTGTCCAACGAGGACGACACCGTGAGCATGCGTCGTATCCTGAACACTCCACGCCGAGGAATCGGCGACCGGGCTGAGGCATGTGTCGCCGTGCACGCCGAGCAACGAGACATAAGCTTCACGAGGGCATTGCGAGATGCAGCCGACGGGCGCGTCGCATTGCTGAACAGCCGGTCTCAGAAACTCATCGGCCAGTTTCTCGAGCTGCTCGACGAACTTCGCGCAGTTCTCACTACGACGGACGGCGATGGCAATGACGTCGTCGACATCGGCGACGTCGTAGAGGCAGTTCTCGACAGGACCGGATATCGGGCGGAACTCGAGGGAAGTAGCGACCCACAGGATGGGGCCCGCCTCGACAACCTCAACGAATTGGTCAGCGTGGCCAGGGAATTCACCTCCGAGGCGCGCAATCTCGCCGCCGTCGCGGCCGAACTCGACGCCGAGGGCGTCACCGAAACGGTGCCCGACGGTGAAGCGGATCCGGAGGAAGGGCTGCCGGAACCTGGTTCGCTCGGGGCTTTCCTCGAACGTGTGTCGTTGGTAGCCGACACCGATCAGATTCCAGACTCCGGTACCGGTGTCGTCACGTTGATGACATTGCACACGGCCAAGGGATTGGAGTTTCCTGTCGTCTTCGTGACCGGTTGGGAAGACGGGCAGTTTCCGCACATGCGGGCGCTCGGAGACCCGAACGAGCTGTCGGAGGAACGGCGCCTTGCCTACGTGGGAATCACCCGGGCTCGCCACCGGCTGTACGTGACCCGCGCGGTCATGCGCTCGGCGTGGGGGCAGCCGATCAACAATCCGGAATCACGCTTTCTGCAGGAGATTCCGCAAGAGCTGATCGAGTGGAAGCGTGAGGATCCAGGTGTCGGCGGTGGACGATCCATCGGCGGCGGGCGCACAAGGCAGGGCGGTTACGGCGGCGGGGGATTCGGCGGCGGTTTCGGGGGCGGAAGTTCCCACGGTGGGGCCTCCAGTACACCGAGTTTCGGTTCTGCACGTGCGCGCAACAACACATTGGTGTTGGCCGTAGGCGACCGCGTCAACCACGATAAGTACGGTCTCGGAACCGTCCTCGAACAGACCGGGAGCGGAACATCGGCGATGGTTCTCGTCGACTTCGGCACATCGGGACGAGTGAAGATGATGCTTATCGGTGGTGTGCCGATGACCAAGCTCTGAGAGGTGTCCACCGCCGGCTACACACGTTCACGAAAGGGCGTGTGGGCTGGCGGGTGGAATGTGCCCTAGCAATGACAGTGCTGTGTGGGCGGAGAAGGTGTTGCTAGCTTCTTTCGGGCCCGAGGCCGATGCCTCGTGATGCCAACCAGGGGAGCGGGTCGATCTTGTTCTCACCGGGCAAGTGGACCTCGAAGTGAAGGTGCGGGCCGGTGGAGAAACCGCGGTTGCCCATGGTGGCAATTTGATCGCCCGCCATGACCTGCTGGCCGACCGACACCGTGGTGGTGTCTACGTGGCCGTACACGGTGATGGTGCCATCTGCGTGCTGGACGCGAACCCACATGCCGAAGCCGGAAGCAGGGCCTGCATCGATGACCTTGCCGTCGGCAACCGAGACAATCGGCGTTCCGATGGCGTTGGCGATATCGACGCCGGCGTGAAGGGTGCCCCAGCGGGCCCCGAAGTTCGAGGTGTACGTTCCGACGGCCGGTAGGACGAACAGTGGGCGTCGGGCAGCGGCTTCGCGTGCGGCGCGCTCTTCGCTGAAACGCTGGCCCTTTGCCAACAAATTGCTGAACTGACTCAGGTCTACCGGGTTGGCGACGTTGAGAATCTGAGGAGCTTGAGAGGCTGCTGTGCTCGTGGTGTCAGCGGCGAACTGGGCTGCCTGCGGTACTGCCGTAGCGGCAATGCCGGGTGCGGCCGGCGCGGAACCTGCAGCGAGAGCAACTTCTTCGGAAGTGGGGGTGGCAGGCGCGTGATCGATAACAGCCTGGCCTGCGGCGACGATGGCCCCGGCAGCAACAGCGAGAACAGCTGCGCGGCCCTTGAGTGCGGTGGGCGGCGTCGGGATGCGGTGAGATCCGCCGCGGCGAGGTACTTCCAAGATCGGTGTAACGGATTCGGTGCCCGCGGCGCTATCGATGTCGACGGAGCTGTGCAGCTCGGCATCGTGGTAGCTCTCGGCGGGGCCGTAATTGCTGGCGAAGTAGTCGTAGGTCGGCGCCTCGAAGTCGACGGCCTCGGTTCCCCAGCTGGTATCGGTCGAGTACACGGTAGGTGCACTCTCTGTCACAGCGGCCGGGGTGACGAATCGGCTGGTGGTGAAGGACGCGCGGTGCTGCGACAAAACCTTCGACCTCCGTTTCGTGATCTGCTCGTTACTTAAGACTCCGCAGACGGTAACGAAACGATCGCGGGCGGCGCAAGTTTTCGGCTCAGACTGGGCCAATATGTGATGTGCCTCACAGTGCGAACAGGGGAAATGTCCCCACAGCACCGGACCCCGCTCGGTTACAACTACCCGAATGCGCGTTATCGAAACGCGGCCTGCGAAGTCGATGTAAATCGTCACCGGCAGATAACGTCGCTGTCGTGGCACCTATATCCCCGACCGACCAGTTCGCAGATGTACTTCCTCGACGGATCGAGCGCGACCGCGACGACGACAAGAGCGCGTTCGCTCCAGCAGTTGTCGCAGCGTCAGCCACCGTGGTTGCCGCGCTGTGCGGCGTCCTAGCGCTGTCGTTCGAGCCAGTGGTCACGCAGGATTCGGTATCCGCAGCTTCGGGAGAGGTGATCGGTGCGGGCGTCACTGTCGCTGCGCTCATTGCCCTTGCCCCAGTGGTTCTGGTGGCGGTGATGGCACTGGTCGGTGTGATTGTGCACCGCGCTGCCCTCACCGGCGCTGTGACGGCAGGTTACGGGGCGGTGTCGGCCGGTCTGGCCGTTCTCGACATCGGACTCCTGATCGATCCGATCGACTCGAATCGATTGGAGCTGTTTCGGCCCACCACTGCCGCTGCGCTGGAACCGGGCACCGGCGCTTATCTGGTGCTTGCAGCTCATGTACTCGCAGCGCTGGGTGGGTTGTTCGGCTTGATCGCGGTGAGCCGAGCCTCTCTATCCGACGGATACGGACATTCCACCCACGCGGATATGACCAACCGGGCCTCGGCAATCCGTATAGGTGGGTGGTTGTCCGTACTTGCCGTCGGCGCTGCCGCAGTGGCGGCGGGATCGATGTTCGCTTCGCCCTATGACTCTTCCGACGCCATCGTGCTGGTCCCCGTCGTGATCGATTCCCCGCTGACGACGTCAGTGGGGTCGGGGATTGTCGCCCTTGCCGTTCTCATCGTGGCGGCTGCGGCGCTGGCGTCGATTTCACCGACTGTCGCGGCGGGCGCTTCCGTAGGCGCCGGACTCGGGATGCTCGGCGTCACGGGCTCGCGGGTGTTGGCCGGTGCGTCGAGTGGGCCGGGGGTCGACGCGGCGCCAGGATCATGGGTCGGCGTCTTCGCATCGGCCGTGCTCGTGGTCGTAGGAGTTGTTCTCCTCCCGGTGTCGAAACTCCGGGAGCGAGGCGGCGTCCCTGCCGAAGTTCGACGCGTCACGCCCGTGGACTCGACGTCGGCAACGAGTCGTTGGCATGTCGTTGCTGGAGTTGTGGGCGTCGCGGCAGGTGTCCTCATCGTCACCGGCGCACTCTTGCCGACCCTCTCGGTTCCGGATGGGCTGCCCAATCCGATAATTCTGGCCACGCGGGTCGCCGCCGTGTCGGGCTTCGTGTTGGTCCTTGCGTCCATCCCGATGTTCTTTTCGGTATTGGCGGCACCGGTCCGTCCCGCGCTCGGTGTCTTGACTGTTGCCGCCGTGATGGGGGCGTCCGGTGTGATGCAGTCGGTTGTACTGGCCACGGACATCGACGGCATTGCCCTCGGCGTAGGCGGTGTTGCGACGGCACTGGGCACCATCGGCGCCGTGCTGTGTGGCGGATGTGTGCTTCTCGCCGGAAGCGTTGAGCGTGAGGACGTCGACACCTCGGACACGCGCATCGACGTCCGGCTCGGATCAGTGGCACTGCTCGGAGGGCTGTTGTCTGCCGCAGGCCTGGCGCTGCCGCTCTACCGTGGCACTGACGTGACCGCAGCGTGGTTCGGTATTTTTCCGTGGGGATGGGACGTCTGGGGGCAGGTATTTCTCGCCGTGGCCATCGTGGTCTCCGCCGTCGTCGCGTCACGGTCGAGGCCTGCGCGCGGCACTGCACTTCTCTCGGGCTGCGTGATCGCGATGATCATCTATTTGCTCGGGTGGCCGCTGACCGAGACACGCGCGCTCGAGCCCGTGATTGGGTCCGGAGTGATCGTCGGGGCGCTCGGAGCGCTCACTCTTGCTGTGGCCGCGCTACTTTCGGCTCGTAGTCGTCTGCGGTGAGGCGCAGGACACATGGCACCTGCCGGTGAGATAGACCACATACCATCCATGCGCCCGATGCGTCCGTGGGCTACCTGGATAAAGTCGATGCTCAGACCCGCTCACACCCTGGAGCGGGCGTCAACGTAGACGAGACGGTGAGCTGATGGATCTCTTCGAATACCAGGCGAAGGAATTGTTCGCCAAGCATGGCGTACCAACCTCCGCAGGTCGTGTCACGGACACGGTCGCCGGAGCAACAGAAATTGCCAAGGAAATCGGCAAGCCAGTAATGGTCAAGGCGCAGGTCAAGGTCGGCGGCCGCGGCAAGGCCGGCGGCGTCAAGTACTCCAAGGACGTCGCAGCAGCCACCGAGAACGCAGAAGCGATTCTCGGACTCGACATCAAGGGCCATGTCGTCAAGAAGCTTCTCGTTGCAGAAGCATCCGACATCGCCGAGGAGTACTACATCTCCTTCCTGCTCGACCGCACCAACCGCACCTACCTCGCGATGTGTTCGGTCGAGGGTGGCGTGGAGATCGAGGTGACGGCGGTAGAGAACCCCGATGCACTCGCCAAGATTGCCGTCGATGCCGTCAAGGGCGTCGACCTCGCTTTTGCTCGTGAAATCGCTGAAAAGGGAAAGCTTCCCGCCGAGGTGCTCGACGCCGCAGCGGTGACCATCCAGAAGCTGTGGGAGGTCTTCATCAACGAAGATGCTCTCCTGGTCGAGGTCAACCCGCTGGTTCGCACCCCGGACGATGAGATCCTCGCCCTCGACGGCAAGGTCACGCTCGACGAGAACGCAAGCTTCCGTCAGCCCGGCCATGCGGACTTCGAGGACAAGGACGCTGCCGATCCCCTCGAGGCCAAGGCCAAGGAGAACGACCTCAACTACGTCAAGCTCGACGGACAGGTCGGCATCATCGGAAACGGTGCCGGACTGGTCATGTCGACCCTCGACGTCGTTGCATACGCAGGCGAGGCCCACGGTGGCGTCAAGCCCGCCAACTTCCTCGACATCGGCGGCGGCGCCTCGGCCGAGGTCATGGCTGCAGGCCTCGACGTCATCCTCGGTGACGAGCAGGTCAAGAGCGTGTTCGTCAACGTCTTCGGCGGCATCACCTCCTGCGACGCGGTTGCCAACGGCATCGTCGGCGCACTGAAGAAGCTCGGTGACGAGGCCAACAAGCCGCTGGTGGTTCGTCTCGACGGCAACAAGGTCGAAGAAGGACGCAAGATTCTCGCCGACGCCGCGCACCCGCTGGTGACGCTCGCCGAGACCATGGACGAGGGCGCCGACAAGGCCGCCGAGCTGGCTGCGAAGTAGAGGAAACCATGTCAATCTTTCTGAACAAGGACAACAAGGTCATCGTCCAGGGCATCACCGGCGGCGAGGGCACCAAGCACACCGCTCTGATGCTCAAGGCCGGCACCCAGGTCGTCGGCGGCGTCAACGCACGTAAGGCCGGAACCACGGTCAAGCACGTCGACAAAGACGGCAACGACATCGAACTTCCCGTCTTCGGCACCGTCGCCGAGGCAATCGAGAAGACCGGCGCGGACGTCTCCATCGCTTTCGTGCCGCCGGCATTCGCCAAGGACGCTATCGTCGAAGCGATCGACGCGGAGATCCCGCTGCTCGTCGTCATCACCGAGGGCATCCCCGTGCAGGACTCCGCGTACGCGTGGGCCTACAACGTGGAGAAGGGCAAGAAGACCCGCATCATCGGACCGAACTGCCCCGGCATCATCACCCCCGGTGAAGCTCTCGTCGGCATCACGCCCGCCAACATCTCCGGCACCGGGCCCATCGGCCTCGTCTCGAAGTCCGGCACGCTGACCTACCAGATGATGTTCGAACTCCGTGACTTCGGTTTCTCGACGGCCATCGGCATCGGCGGAGACCCGGTCATCGGTACGACGCACATCGACGCCATCGAGGCGTTCGAGAACGATCCCGAGACCAAGATCATCGTCATGATCGGTGAAATCGGTGGCGATGCTGAAGAGCGCGCAGCCGATTACATCAAGGCCAACGTGACCAAGCCCGTCGTCGGCTACGTCGCAGGCTTCACCGCTCCCGAGGGCAAGACCATGGGCCACGCAGGCGCCATCGTCTCCGGCTCCTCGGGTACGGCTCAGGGCAAGAAGGACGCTCTCGAGGCTGCAGGCGTCAAGGTCGGCAAGACGCCGTCCGAGACTGCTGCACTCGCCCGCGAGATCCTCGAATCGCTCTCCGTCAAGTAGCTTTCACCTTCGAAAGGCCCGTCACCGGTGGTGGCGGGCCTTTTGTGTGCCGCCCGCGTGCCCCGCCCGCCCGCGTGCCCCGCCCGCCCGCGTGCCCCCGCCCGCCCGCTTGAATGGCGCACTCGAGCCATCAGATCGTATGAATGGCGCATTGAAGCGATCGATTTGCTGGCCCCGCAACGTCTTTGGGCCACGCCGCTGCTGTGTCACCTGCGCTAGTCGACGCTGGGCGAGGTGTCGCACCGGGTCCGTAGACTAGCGTGGTCCGTGGACCCGATTTCGACGTAGAAACATGAGGTGAGTGTCATGACCTATCCGCCCGAGGGCCCAAACTCAGGTTCGCCCGGTTACGGAGCCGGTGGATACGGTAGCCATGGCCCGTCCTACGGTGCGACCCCGCAGGGTCCGTCACCACAGGGTCCGTCACCGCAGGGTCCGTCATCGCAGGGGTCCTCTTCGCAGGGTCCGTCTCAGCAGACGCCAGGGCAGCAGTCGTACTCGCAACCAGGTCAGTACTCGCCGTCGCCTGCTTCGAATACGCCGTTGCCGCTTCCACGGATTCTGACACTGGTCGTCGCTGCGCTCGGCGGGATCGGTTTTCTGATCGGCCTGGCCGGCCAGTACTCGGCGTTCGACGTATCCAGTAACTTCTTTCAGTTCGGCAACGGTGACCCCACTTCGATCGCGCTGCTGTTGGCCTCGGGTCTCGTGGCAGCGGTCGGATTGCTACCCAAGCAGTCGAGCACCATCGGAATCGCAGCAGCGTTGGCGGTTTCAGGTTGGCTGACGCTGGTATTCCAGTCCTTCAATATCGACTCGGGCGGAGGAATAGGTAGCTCGATCGGTCTGGGAACTGGCGCCATCATCGTCTTGGTACTCGGGTTCATTCAGTCCCTTGCTGCGATCGCCGGCCTTCTGTTCGGTGCGGATGTTTTGAAAGTGCCTGCACCTAAGGCTGTTTCGTACGGCCAACAGAATCAGTTCCAGGGTTATTCGCCAACTCAGGGTTACCGCCAGCCGGGTCAGCAGGCACCGAACTACGGTTATGGTCAGCCACAGCAGAGCTATGGCGGCCCGGTCCAGGGTGGTTACGTTCCACCGACCTACTCGGGACAGCCTGCACCCAATCAGCCTGCGCGCGGACAAAATCCGTCCGGCAGCCTCGGTTACCCGGTCGACCCCCAGCAGCAAGGTGCAAGCGGGCCGACGGGCTCTGCCGATCAGTCTTCGCCGTACAGCCAGTACCAGTACGGCCAACCGCCGGTGGGTTCTGCGGGATCGGGAGCGCCCCAGCATGCAGTCCCACCCGAGACACAGGCAGTGCCGATGGATCAGCAGTCCGCAGGGTCGTCCACGCCCACAGAGAGTGGCTCGACCGGTGGGCCCTCCTACAGTGAACCCACTCAGGCGTTCGGCACCACTCCCGCCGACGACGACGAGAAGTAGGGATCTTCGGCGCGCCTGATCCATCGCCTCGCCCGATGGTGAAACCCTGATCCGTGATGAGCGCTCTACTGAATCACGAGAGACGGCGTACGCGGCACCAGACACAGCAGCGTCCACCGCTGTTGACTCCTGTGCAATCCAGAATGTTGGTCCGGGTCGGCTTCCGGGTTCCTGCCCTCTTGATAGCAATACTTGCTTCGCTCGTTCTGGTCACGCTCGTCTCCGCCAACAGTGAGCTCACCGGGACGCTCGGCGCGATTGCCGGGATGTGGTTCGCCGTACATCAGGTGCCGTTGAGTATTTCCGGAACGGCTCTCGGAGTGTTTCCGTTGCTTCCGACGATTGTGCTCATGGTCGTCGTCGCCCGCGCGGTCCACCGGGTGTCGGAGGAGTTCCCGACGCGTCGAGAATTGGGATCGATCTTCGCTGCCGCCGTTCTCGGGCCACTGCTCGTCACCGCTGTTGCTCTGGCTGTTGCCACCGATGCCTCGGCCGCTATCGGTCTGTCGAGCCCGAATGCGTTTCACGCGTTTGCTTGGGTCGCCGCAGTCCATGCCATCGCTGCCGCCATCGGTGTGGTGATGGGAGGCTGGCATTCGCTCGGCTTGGCCCCGTGGGTACCCACTTGGGTGGGCGAGGTCGTGCGGCCGACGATGCGCGCCGCGATGGTCCTGATCGCAGGCGGTGCAGCTGTATCGCTCGCGGCGATGGTCGCGTCGTGGTCGACGATGGAGATGCTTCTCGACGCCGGGAACGGATTCGTCGGCGTTCTCGGGCTCACCGTGCTCTCGATCCTCTATCTACCGAATGTGGTGCTCGGAACTTCTGCGGTGTCGGTCGGATCCGCGGCGCATGTCGGCGAAGCCTCGGTCAGCCTTTTTCACACCGCTGCCGGTCCACTTCCGCCGCTCCCCGTCCTGGCGGTTCTGCCGGAGGGCTCAGCGCAGACGACGTGGTTCCTGATGCTCGTGGTCCCGATCACCGCTGCTGTCATGCTCGGCCGCGATTGCGCACGTCGAACCGTCGACGTGCATTACGCAATGTCCTCAGTTTGGCTCGGTGCAGCGGCGCTAGGGATTCTCGCGACAGTGGGCGGCTTCGCGGCAGGCGGAAACCTGGGGACGTTCGGTACCGTCGAAATCACAGCGTGGTCGTTCGGTTTGTTGACGTTCGCCTGGTTGGCGGTGGTCGGATCACTCGCTGCCGCACTCACTGCGTGGCGTGGGGGATCGAAGCACGAAGATTCGCTGCCCGAGAAAACTGTGCGCACAAGCGAGCAGCCTGTCCTGACGCCTCGTGCCCGGTCCGTCGATGCCCAACAGCCCGCCGATACCCCACCCGTCGTCCATGAAGAACATGCTCTGGATGCCGAGGTAATCGACGTGCCCGAGGCCGTCGACGTGCCCACGATTGCGCCAGAACCTGAGGCGGCTGCAGACGTCGTCGAGGCAGAGGTCGTCGACTTGGCTGCGCCACCGACGTCGGACGTGGAAGAACCGGTCGAGGTGAAGTCCACAGAGGACCTGCCCGTCAAGCCTGCAGAGCGCAGCGACTAGTCTTTGTGCTGGCCCGGATCGACGGGCAACCACGACGATTCTCAGGAGAACTGCGCTGACTGCCTCGCGTGAGCACCGAGCACGAGTCGTTGTCCTTGCTTCGGGCACCGGCTCGCTGTTGCAGTCGCTGATCGCAGCTGCAGCGGTGGACTCCTACCCAGCGCTCATCACTGCCGTCGGCGTCGACCGCGAGTGCGACGCTGTAGAGCACGCACGTGCGGCTGACATCACCCACTTCCGTGTCGGGCTTCGTGATTACGCGGACCGCTCGCAGTGGGACGTGGCACTCACCGAATCCGTCGCGAAGCATCAGCCGGATCTCGTCGTCACCGCCGGATTCATGAAGATCCTGGGCCCGAGCTTCATCGATGCTTTCGCCGGGCGCATCATCAACACACACCCGGCGCTGCTGCCTTCGTTTCCCGGTGCACATGCTGTTCGGGACGCGATCGATTACGGCGTCAAGCTGACTGGGTCGACGGTGCACCTCGTCGACTCGGGTGTCGATACCGGACCGATCTTGGCCCAAGAGGCCGTGGCGGTGCACGAAGGCGACAGTGAATCGTCGCTGCACGAGCGAATCAAAACTGTGGAACGACGGCTGCTGGTCGATGTGATCGCGGCCGTGGCCACCCGAGGTGTTGTCTCCGATGGACGAAAGGCTCAGATTAGGCGATGAGTGAACGTAAAGCAGTGCGGCGTGCGTTGGTCAGTGTTTACGACAAGACCGGACTGATCGAACTCGCGACCGGTTTGCACAACGCAGGCGTCGCCCTCGTGTCCACCGGTTCCACGGCGTCGAAGATCGCCGACGCGGGGATTCCGGTCACCAAGGTCGAGGATCTCACCGGCTTCCCCGAGACGCTCGACGGCCGGGTCAAGACCCTGCACCCACGCGTTCATGCCGGAGTGCTGGCGGACACGCGTCGGCCCGAGCATCTTGCGCAGCTCGAAGAGCTCGGTATCGAGGCGTTCGAGCTTGTTGTCGTCAATCTTTACCCGTTCACCGAGACTGTTCGTAGTGGCGCGAGCGAAGACGAATGTGTCGAGCAGATCGATATCGGTGGACCGTCGATGGTTCGCGCTGCGGCGAAGAATCATCCCTCGGTGGCTGTGGTTGTGGATCCGGCTCGGTACGAAGATGTTCTCGCTGCCGTATCCGGTGGCGGATTCACTCTCGCTGAACGCACTGCCCTTGCGGCGCAGGCGTTTGCACACACTGCGTCGTACGACGTCGCAGTCGCTTCGTGGATGAGCAGTGTCCTCGTGAGTGATCCCGAGTCGACATTCCCCGAGTGGATCGGGGGCACGTGGGACCGGTCGGCAGTGCTTCGGTACGGCGAGAATCCGCACCAGGCTGCTGCGCTGTACATCGACCCAGCGGGTGACGGCATTGCGCAGGCGAAGCAGTTGCACGGTAAGGAGATGTCGTACAACAACTTCACCGACGCCGACGCCGCGTGGCGGGCTGCGTTCGACCACTCTGCGCCGACCGTCGCGATCGTCAAACATGCCAACCCGTGCGGTATTGCGTTGGGCGAGAACATCGCCGAGGCCCATCGCAAAGCGCACGCCTGTGATCCGGTCAGCGCATACGGCGGCGTCATCGCAGCCAACCGCGAGGTGACCGTCGAGATGGCGGAGCAGGTAGCGGAGATCTTCACCGAGGTTATCGTCGCGCCGTCGTACGCTGATGGTGCGTTGGGAGTTCTCCAGCGTAAGAAGAACATTCGTGTGCTTCTTGCTACGCCGCCGTCACCGCAGGGTATCGAGCTGAAGCCGATTTCGGGCGGCACGCTCCTGCAGCAGCGGGACGCGATCGACGCCGATGGTGACAACCCGGCCAACTGGACCCTCGCAGCCGGGGAGCCGGCCGACGAACAGACGCTGAAGGATCTCGAATTCGCTTGGCGTGCATGTAGAGCAGTCAAGTCCAACGCGATACTTCTCGCGCACGACGGCGCTTCGGTCGGCGTCGGAATGGGCCAGGTCAATCGCGTCGATGCGGCTCATCTGGCGGTCCAGCGGGCAGGCGACCGCGTCGAAGGTTCGGTCGCGTCCTCGGATGCTTTCTTCCCTTTCCCCGACGGGTTGCAGGTGTTGCTGAGCGCCGGGGTGCGCGCTGTTGTACAGCCCGGCGGATCGGTACGCGACAACGAGGTCATCGCCGCCGCTCAGGATGCCGGTGTCACGTTGTATCTGACGGGTGCACGGCACTTCGCGCACTAGAGTTCGCAGTTGTGCATCCCCGCTCGTCGGGACGCCCGAATCAGGGTAGGGGGTGCACAAATGTGCGAACGCTCGTAACGTGGTGAAGTGACCTCTACCAAACCTGGCATGACCACCGTCGGCGAACTGCGCGCATCCGGACACGTACAGCGTTCGGTCAAGGAAGAACTCCGGGACAATCTGCTCGACGCCCTTCGCGAAGGGACATCTGCGTGGCCGGGAATCGTCGGCTTCGACAGGACGGTTCTGCCACAGCTCGAGCGCGCCATCATTGCCGGCCATGACGTCGTCCTGCTCGGGGAGCGGGGGCAAGGCAAGACGCGCCTACTGCGTACCTTGCACCTGTTGCTCGACGAGTGGTCGCCTGTGATCGAGGGCTCCGAACTCGGCGAGCATCCCTACGAGCCGATCACCCCGGCGAGTATCAGGAAGGCCGCCGAGTTCGGCGAGGCACTGGGCATCGGTTGGCGCCACCGCAGCGAGCGGTATGCAGAGAAGTTGGCGACGCCCGATACCTCAGTTGCAGACCTCGTCGGCGACGTCGACCCGGTCAAGGTCGCCGAGGGCCGAAGCCTCGGTGATCCGGAGACCATTCACTTCGGGCTGGTTCCACGAAGCCACCGCGGAATTGTCGCGATCAACGAGCTCCCCGATCTCGCCGAGCGCATCCAGGTGTCGCTGCTCAACGTCATGGAAGAGCGCGACATCCAGGTCCGCGGGTACACCCTCCGGCTGCCTCTCGACGTGTTGCTCGTGGCAAGTGCGAACCCCGAGGACTACACCAATCGTGGACGCATCATCACGCCGCTGAAGGACCGTTTCGGCGCGGAGATCCGCACGCACTATCCGATAGTGCTGGGCGACGAGGTTTCGGTCATCGAGCAGGAGGCCGAGCTGACAGCGACGGTCCCGTCGTATCTGCTCGAGGTTCTGGCACGCTTCACCCGACTTCTGCGTGAGTCGCCGTCGATCGATCAGCGTTCGGGTGTGTCGGCGCGCTTCGCGATCGCGGCGGCCGAGACCATCTCGGCTGCGGCCATCCATCGCGCTGCTGTGCTCGGCGAGGCCGATGCGGTAGCGCGTCCGGTAGATCTGGGCACGATCATCGAGGTTCTACGCGGCAAGGTCGAGTTCGAGTCAGGGGAAGAGGGCCGCGAGGGCGAGGTGCTCGAGCATCTGCTGCGTCGTGCAACGGCCGATACCGTCCGTGAGCGTCTCGGTGGAATCAACTTGGCCCCCTTGGTGACAGCGATCGAGCAGGGCGAGCCGGTGGTGACGGGTGACCGGATCACCGCCAAAGCGTTGCTCGGAGAGCTTCCCGATCTGGAGGTGCTCGACGAGGTTTCTGCACGGCTCGATGCTTCTTCCGATGGCGAGCGGGCCGCGGCAACCGAACTTGCACTCGAAGGGCTGTACCTGGCTCGCCGGATCGCCAAGGATCCCGACGAAGACGGTCAGACGGTGTACAGCTGATGTCGGCCAGCAGATACGGTCGATATCACGGAGGACCCGATCCGCTGGCGCCTCCGGTCGATCTGAGGGAAGCACTCGAATCGATCGGCAACGATGTCCTCGAGGGGGCATCTCCGCGTAGGGCTCTGCAAGAGATGTTGCGACGCGGTACACAGAACATGCGTGGTCTCGACGATCTCGCGGCTCAGGCCAACCGTCGTCGTCGAGACATGTTGCGTAAGAACAATTTGGACGGCACGTTGCAGGAGGTTCGCGAGCTCCTCGACAAGGCGGTGCTCGAAGAACGTAAGACGCTCGCGCGCGCACTGGACGACGATGCGCGCTTCAAGGAGATGCAGATCGGCGATCTGTCACCGTCCACCGCGCAGGCAGTGCAGGAACTGGCGGACTACGACTGGCGCTCGCCGGAGTCGCGGGAGAACTACGAGAAGATCAAAGATCTGCTCGGTCGCGAGATGCTCGATCAACGCTTCGCCGGCATGAAGAAGGCGCTCGAAGGTGCCACCGATGAGGATCGGCAGGCGATCAGCGAGATGCTGAAAGACCTGAACGAGTTGCTCGACGCGCACAACAAGGGCGAGGACACGGACGCGCAGTTCGACGAGTTCATGAACAAGCATGGGCAGCACTTCCCGGAGAACCCACAGAACGTGGAAGAGCTTCTCGATTCGCTTGCGCAGCGAGCTGCGGCAGCTCAGCGCCTGAGAAACTCCCTCAGTCCGGAGCAACGCGCGGAACTGGATGCGCTGGCGCAACAGGCATTCGGTGATTCGAGTCTGCTGAGCCAGCTCGACCAACTCGATCAGAACCTACAGGCGGCAAGGCCCGGTGAGGATTGGGACGGATCGCAGAACTTCCGCGGTGAGAACGGTATGGGCCTCGGCGATGGCACGGGTGCGCTGCAGGACATCGCGGAGCTGGAGAATCTGGGAAACCAACTGTCGCAACAGTACAACGGTGCTGCGCTGGACGATATCGATGCGGAATCGCTCCTCAAACAGCTCGGCCCGGAAGCTGCAGCGGACGCGCGAATGCTCTCTGAACTCGAAAAGGCTTTGCAGCAGCAGGGTTTCATGGACAAGGGAGCCGACGGTCAATGGCGGCTGTCACCGAAGGCGATGCGTCAGCTCGGACAGTCGGCGCTCCGTGATGTCGCAGGCAAGATTTCCCGACGCGGTGGCGAGCGAGATACCCGCAAGGCGGGCGCGATGGGGGAGCCGACCGGGGCGTCGAGGGCATGGGAGTTCGGTGATACCGAGCCGTGGGACGTCACGCGCACGGTCAACAACGCGGTGTTGCGCACAGCGGCCCAAGGATCGGGGTTTCCGGTGTCCTTGCAGGTCACGGATGTCGAGATCAGTGAGACCGAAACTCGAACGCAGGCGGCCGTCGCGCTGCTCGTCGATACGTCTTTCTCGATGGTGATGGACGGTCGGTGGGTGCCGATGAAGCGCACGGCGTTGGCGCTCGAGCATCTGGTGAGCACGCGGTTTCGGGGCGACGATCTACAGTTGATCGGGTTCGGGCGTCACGCGCAGAAGTTGACGGCGTCGGAGTTGGCAGGCTTGGACGGCGCCTACGATCAGGGCACGAACCTGCACCACGCCCTGCTGTTGGCGGGTCGGCATTTGCGCCGTCATCCCAACGCTCAACCGGTGGTGCTGATCGTGACGGATGGCGAGCCCACGGCGCATTTGGAACCGGACGGGAATGCGTATTTCGACTATCCGCCGAGTCCGCGCACTCTGGGTCTCACGGTCCGGGAGCTGGACAATATTGCGAAACTCGGTGCGCAGGTGACTATTTTTCGTCTCGGTGACGATCCGGGGCTTGCGCGTGTCGTCGATCGGATGGCCGAACGGGTCGGTGGGCGAGTCATTGCGCCGGATCTGGATGGTCTCGGAGCAGCGGTGGTCAGCGACTATCTGAAGCGGCGCCGGAAGCCGTGAATCTTGGTTGGACTTTCTTGTCTGTCATGCCGCGTTGACGACGGTGCGATCTCCGAGCGGGCTGTGCAATGTCATCTGCATCGTGCCGTATACGGCCACCATGATGCAGGCTTTGTCTGCCGCTTCCTGGCGGGTGCCTGTTCGGAGCGCGATCACCACTTCGGTATCGGTTTCGGTGACCTTCGCGTCGGCGCCGTAGCACTCGGGCGTCCCGGTGACGAAGTGGATGGCGATGGTGTTGGGAGAGATCTGACTCCACGATTCGAACGGTGTCGGCGCCGCGCGAATCAGTTCGGGTGTCGATTCGAACATCGTCCCGACCTCTCCGACAGGGACCTCGACGGGAACAGGCGGGGAACTAGGGGAGCGCATCGGGTCGGTGGCGGCCGGACTGCTCGTGGTTTCGACGTCGACGCTGCCTGACGTCGACGCCTCGCTCGCGCAGCCGACGAGCAGGATGCACATCAAAACTCCCGCAGCCAGAAACCTCATGCCTCCAAGGTAGCGCCGTGAGCTGAGTAGAACCTTTGGGTTGCGCAAGAGTTGTCCTCAGGCCAACAATGCCGTGACGAGTGCGATGGCAGGGATCGAGAGAAGCGTTGTCACGAAGGCTGTGTCCCTGGCCATGACGACGCCTCGGTTGTATCGGCTGGCGAAGACGAACACGTTTTGTGCGGTGGGGAGAGCGGAGACGACAGTGATGGCGAAAAGCTCGTGTCCCTCGACGCCGAGGAGCCGAGCCAACAGGTAGCCGAGGACGGGTTGCAGAATCATCTTCAAGCCGGTGGCAAGTGCTACGTCCCGCCGCGGACTGATGCCCTTCTGGAGTACTCGGGTCCCGTACAGCGACAGGCCGAAGGCCAGCAGTGCACCGGGGACGGCGGTTCCCGCGACGAGTTCGAAGGGTTGCATCAGGGCTTCGGGCAGTTCGAGTCCGGTGATGGACAGGGCGAGGCCGAGTCCGCCGGCAAGCACGATCGGGTTCTTGAACGGCGCGATGAGGATGTTGCGCAGTGACGCCTTCTTGCCCATCGTCGAGATGTCGAGAATCGTCAGCGCAAGCGGCGAGTAGATCATGATCTGAAAGAGCAGGAGTGGGGCAACGAAAGTTGCGTCGCCGAGCACGTAGACGGCGATCGGGATTCCGAGGTTCGCGGCGTTGACATACGACGAGGCGAGGCCGCCGATCGTCGCTTCCGGGGTAGCCCGTTTCAACATCAGCTTGGCGATGAGCAGATAGATGGACCCGACCACCAGCGCGGACACCCCGGCGACTGCGAGGGTCGGCGAGAGAATGACCGCGAGATCCGACGTCGCCATCGTGACGAACAGCAGAGCCGGCGTCGCGACGAAGAAGACGAGTCGGCTCAGGACGAATTGGCCGTGGTCACCGAGAACCCCGAGTCGCGCCAGCATGTATCCCAGCGCGATGACGACGAAGATGACCGTGAAGCCTTCGAGAACTCCGGACATGAAGGTTTCAGGGTCTCGATTCGGATCGGTAGTAGGGCGCCTCTAACTTTAGTGGCTCACGAGAAAGGCCACGCACCCGAAGGATGCGTGGCCTTTCTGGAAAGACTTTGATCAGCGGCTGGTGAACGGCAGCAATGCCATCTCACGAGCGTTCTTCACTGCGACGGCGACCTGACGCTGCTGCTGCGGCGTGAGGCCGGTGACGCGACGGCTACGAATCTTGCCGCGGTCGGAAATGAACTGACGAAGAAGGTTGATGTCCTTGTAGTCCACCGTGGTGACCTTGGCGGCGTTCAACGGGTTCTTCTTGGGCCGACGGCCAACCTCTGCGCGGACCTTCTTCGACGGTGCTCTCTTGACTGCCATCTCTACCTTTTCCCTTACCAGCTCGACTTATGGACGCCATGCAGCTCCCCGCGGTGCGCGGGCTCGCACATGTCGATGCGTGAGAGTCCGCAATTCCGCAGGTAGCCGCGCGGACGTCCATCCGCAGCGTCGCGATTGCGCAATCGTACCGGACTCGAAGCCCGCGGCAAACGCGGCAGTGCCGCTCGGGCCTCCTTGCTCCCGGAATCGTGGCTGGGGGGCTGGGTGATGATGGCCATCAGATCTTGTGTCCTCGGGCGCGGATGCGGGTGATGACGGCGTCGATGCCGTCGCGGTCGATGGTCTTGATGCCCTTGGTCGACAGGGTCAGCGTGACGCGCCGGCCGAGGCTGGGGGCGTAGTACGTCTTCCGTTGGATGTTGGGGTCCCACCTTCTGCTGGTTCGGACGTGTGAGTGCGAAACCGACTTGCCGAATCCCGGCTTTCGCCCCGTCACTTGGCAATGCGCGGACATACGCGCCCCTCTCTATCGGTAATGAAAATCGTATTCGACAACTGGACGTGACGAATGTAGCGTGCCTTGGGACGCAATGACAATCATTGTCGAAGAGAGGGCTTCAGTGAATCTCCCCACGGACCGCCGCACACCGGTGGTACTCGTGTCCGGCTGGACCGGAGCCACGGACGCGGTGGTGACCTCACTTCTCACTGAGGGAACCGTCGCCGTGCGCCACGACCTCGACCGCGTACGCGAGGGTGTCGTGCGCAGGACCATCTATACGACGGGAGAGCCGCCGCGCGAGACGATCCTCGAACTCGCGCACGGATGCGTTTCCTGCACTCTGCGCCAAGACCTGCTGCCGCTGCTCCGCACACTCTCGAACCGCAGTTCCATCCATCGGATAGTGCTCGCCATGGACCCGACTCTCGAACCTGCGATGTTGTGCTGGGCGATCCGTCATGTCGTCGTCGAAGGCATCGTCGGTCGGGTCGACGGACCGGCCTCGCGTGACGTCCGCGTCGAAGCCGTCATCAACTGTCTCGACGCGGCCACGTGGCTCGACGACGCGACCGGCGACGATTCCCTCACCGACCGGGGCACACAAGCCAGTCACGACGATGAGCGGACGCTTGCCCAGTTGGTCGTCGGGCAGGTCGAGTACGCGGACGCGCTCGTCGTCACGGCGGGTTCCGACGTCGAAAGCTGGGATCGGGGATCGCTCGCCGCAGTCCTGGCGCGGCTCGCGCCAGGCGCCCCCGTTGCGTGGACCGATGTCGATTCCATCGTCGACGGTGAAATACTGCTCAGCGCAGTGCCTTTCGACGCGCGACGCGGCACGGTGTCCGATGCGCACTCACCGCTGCTGCGAGGGCAGCCGCCACTCACCGAGGACTGTGGCGTTTCGCTCGTCGAGTTCACCGCATCACGTCCGTTCCACCCAGAGCGGCTCCACGAGGCCGTCGACGTACTGCTCGCCGGCGTCGTCAGTGTCCGTGGGCGAGCCTGGGTGGCGACGCAACCGAACGAGGCTCTGTGGGTCGAATCAGCAGGCGGGGGCTTGCGCGTCGCAAGTGCAGGGAAGTGGCTGGCGGCGATGAACTCCAGTGAACTGAACCGTGCCGACTTCACCAGACGGGCGATGGCAGCACTGCGGTGGGACGAGGAGTTCGGTGATCGCGACACCTCGCTCGTGGTACTCGTCCACACTGCCGATCCGTCGGAGATCGATCGAACACTGCGGTGGGCGCTGGTGTCCGACGACGAAATGCTGATGCGCGAGAAGTGGATGACGTGGGCGGACCCATTCGGAATCGGTCACGAAGATCCTTGCGACAGAATCCAATCCCCATATTCGGATGTCAACAGAGAGGCAACAGAATGAAGAAGAGTATCCACCCTGACTACCACCCGGTGGTGTTTCGGGACGCGGGAACGGGAACGCAGTTCCTCACCCGCTCCACCATCACCTCTGACCGCGATGTCGAGTGGGAGGACGGCGTCGTCTATCCGCTCGTGGTTGTCGACGTCACCAGCGAATCTCACCCGTTCTGGACCGGTGCCACGAGAATCATGGACACCCAGGGGCGCGTCGAGAAGTTCGAAAAGCGTTATGGACGTCGAACCAGGAAAGGTGCCTGAAACATGGCCGTGCCGAAACGAAAGATGTCGCGCTCCAACACTCGCAGTCGGCGGGCGCAGTGGAAGGCAGTGGTACCGGACCTTGTGACCGTGCGGGTAGACGGCAATAGCTTTCGGGTGCCACGCAGGTTGGTCAAGGCAGTGTCAATGGGTGTCTACGATCCGAGGTAGACGCCGGTAGGTTGACTCCATGGTCCAACCTGCCCCGTCAGCCAAAGACGTCAAACGGTGGCGACGCTACCTCGCCGACGAGTTGGCAGAGGCCGCTGTTTACCGCGATCTCGCGGAACGTCGCAGCGGTGAGGAGCGAGAAATCCTTCTCGCTCTGGCCGAAGCCGAGGGTCGGCACGAGCGGCATTGGCGCACCTTGCTGGGCGATCGCGTCGGGACGCCACTGAGGGGTGATCTCCGGACGAGGCTGTTGGGGGTGCTTGCGCGGCGGTTCGGTTCGGTGTTCGTGCTGGCGTTGGCACAGCGGGCAGAGTCCAGGTCACCGTATGCACTCGACGGCGACGCGACCGGAGCGATGATCGCGGACGAGCAGATTCATGCCGAAGTGGTCAGGGCTCTGGCCGCACGTGGGCGCAACAGGTTGTCGGGGACGTTCCGTGCAGCAGTGTTCGGCGCGAACGACGGGTTGGTGAGCAACCTCGCTTTGGTGCTGGGCATCAGCGGCAGCGGGGTGTCCAACCACATTGTGCTGCTGACGGGACTCGCTGGCCTGCTGGCAGGGGCGTTGTCGATGGGGGCAGGGGAGTACGTCTCGGTGCGCTCGCAGCGGGAACTGCTCGAAGCCTCGTCACCCGACCTGGGAGCGCGCGATGCATTGCACAACCTCGACGTCGACGCCAACGAATTGGCACTGGTCTATCGGGCACGTGGAATGAGCTCGGACGAGGCCGAGTCGAAAGCATCGAAGGTGCTGCAGAGTATGACGGGGGACGACGACCTGGGTCCAGCGGCCGACGCCCACGAATCCGTCGGCACGGGCGTCGGGGCCGCCATCGCCAGCTTCTGCTTCTTCGCATCGGGCGCGGTCATCCCAGTGTTGCCCTACCTCGTAGGAATGGAAGGCGTTGCAGCACTTGTGGTTGCGTCGGTACTGGTCGGAATTGCGTTGATCTGCACTGGGCTGGTTGTGGGCCTTCTCAGTGGCGGACCACCCGTCAAGCGAGCGCTACGTCAATTGGCCATCGGATACGGAGCCGCAGGCGCGACCTACCTGCTCGGAACTTTCTTCGGCGGGGGCGTCTGATTCGGTCGGAATTGCATTTTCTGACGCTAGAGTTCCTGCCATGCTCACCGCCGTACGCCACTTCGCCGCTGTCACAACAGTTGCCGTCCTGCTCGTCACAGGGTCGGTCGCGTACGCCAGTGCAGACGAGGTGAACACCTCACCCGGCACCGTGGTCGCGGTAGAAGATCTTGCCTCGGAACTGTGGTTGCCGGGCGCCGGCGATGCCAAACGAATCACCTATTGGACTGTCGGATCCAATGGAGCGCCCGCGCTGAGCACCGGAGCGTTCTTCGTTCCCGAGGGGGAAGCTCCCGAAGGCGGCTGGCCCGTCATCGCCTGGGCCCACGGCACATCGGGTCTCGACGACAATTGCACACCGTCCCTCGTCGGCCCGCCCGATCCAGCGCGCGATCGGCAGTACCTCGGAACCTGGCTCGGGCAGGGATACGCGGTCGCCGCGACGGATTACGTCGGACTCGGAACCCCCGGCATCATGTCCTACCTCGACGGCAAACTCGAGGCGCACAACGTCGTCGATTCGGTGAAGGCCTCGAGAACTGTCGAAAAGTCTCTGTCCAACAAGTGGGTCGTCGTCGGGCAGTCGCAGGGAGGTGGTGCCGCGATCACCACCGCGCGCTACGCCTCCGAGTTCGGCGGCCCTGACCTCGATTACCGGGGAGGCGTCGGGACCGGGGTGCCGGCCAACATCGAACTTGCGCTTCTGCCCGCAGGCCCCGGATTTCTTCCCATCGCTGTCAGTAAAGGCTTGACGACGTACCTGCTGTACATCCTTGCGGGGTTGCGTTCGGCTCACCCGGAGATCGACCTCGACTCCTACCTGACGCCTTTCGGACGCGAGACCGTCGACCGAGCTCAGACGCTCTGTGTCCTCGAAGCAGAGGAAGAGTTCGGCGGCGTCGTCAGTGGTGACTTGTTCTCCCGTCCGCTCAACCAGATACCGAACTTCTACGGTTTGATCAACGACTACATGGGTGTTCCGTTCACCGGCTACGACCGACCGGTGTTCATCGCTCAAGGTCTCTACGACACGGATGTGCCTGCGCCGTCAGCGCTTTCGTTGGTTGCGCAGATGATCGCCAACGGTCAGCCGGTAACGTTGCATACGTATCCCACCGACCACAGCGGTGCGATGCTCGCTTCACAGGCAGACTCGATTCCGTTCGTCGCAGGGCTCTTTCGTTAGGCACTCGGTGATGTGAGACTGAGGGTATGGACCAGCGAATTCACTTCCTGACCCTCGCAACTCCCGACCTCGACGCTGCACGCACGTTCTATTGCGACGGGCTCGGGTGGACGCCTCTGCTGGACGTACCGGGCGACATCATCTTCTTCCAAACCGCACCCGGGTTGGTACTAGGACTGTTCGACGCCCAAAAATTCGTAGAAGACATGGGGCACAGCGATGGCCCAGCGTCGGTGAGCGGTCTGACGCTCTCTCACAATGTCGACAATCCCGAGGCGGTCGACGCAGTTGTCCAATCAGCGTTGGAAGCCGGTGCGACGCTCATCAAGTCGCCGCGCCGCGCCGATTTCGGCGGATACCACGGACACTTCGCAGACCCCAACGGGTTGATCTGGGAAATCTGCCACAACCCAGGCTGGAGCATCGACGACAACGGGAACGTTCGGCTGACCGAGGTGTCGTAACGGGCTTGGGTGGTCGGTCGGCTATTTGGGCCCGTCTTGGCCGATTACGGCGGCGTTCGAGTCATCGACATCAGCAGTTGCGTCGAAGAACTTCCGGAACACGGCTTGCATTGCCATCACGACGTCGATGTGGCTTTGGAGGACGTCTGCCAAATTATTTTCACCGCCGACGGCCTTCAATGAAAATTTCTTGGCCAGTGCAATGCCTGAGGGGAATTCTCCCATTCCTCGAACATCCCCTAGAGCAACCGCCTTTTGTTTCTGGACCCTGAGAATGGACAGATATTCCTCGCATGCTTGATTGCACTCTCGGGCAGCAGTTGGTTCGAGAAAAAGTTGCCCTGCATCGGCGGCGGTTGCCAGGTCGCTCCAGTGCTGAAGTGGTGAATCGATCGCCATTATGGTCCTTTGCAGTCAGGCTGGTGCGGGGAGGTAGCTCTCTATATCGGCCGCGTGTCTCAGGAGTATTGGACACGGGTCGGAATGTGGTGTCAGACCTCCCATGGTGGAGACGGAAAGCCGAACAAGCCCCTCGTTCGTATCGATGGCCGCGTCACACCCGTCACCCTGATCCACTCCGTTGAATCGGAATTGAATAGCTTTTCGGCTACCGATATCGACGTCCTCGATATTCAAATAGTTCGGATTGCGGCGGGCATCATCGAGTGAATACTGCAAGGAAAACAAGATGCTGAAGTAGTACCAAGCGTCACTTTCAGGTCCGGACCAGGTGCAGCGGGTCCACTCGCGGACACTGATTCCTTCGCCCCATCCGACTTCCGTCTTCTCCAAGTCCAACCCCGTGGCCACGATGGCGGAGTCGGGGATACTGCAGGGCTCGAATTGCTCGGTGATCCCTGGGAATCCTGCGATAGCTACGCCGTTTACAGGCTGGGCACAGGCGCACAACATCGTGGCTACTGCCAGAACTGCTGGCCATCGGCGCTGCATCGGACCCCTATCCGTTGGACTAGTCGATAGGTTAGACGCACCGACAGGGATTTTGGTTCCGTCTCGCTGCAGGTACGCCAGGGTGATACTCGACTTCCGTGATCTGTTGGTGTTCAGCCACTTCCTGCAACAAGCTCGATACTGAGAAATCTTTGTCCTCTACCTCGGGCCTTCCTGACCGATGAGGCTGCCATTGTCTTGGTCGGTAGTTTCGGTTGCGTCGAAGAACTTCCGGAAAACGGTTTGCATCGCAGTGACGACGTCGATGTGGCTTTGGAGGACGTCTACCAGGTTGTTGGTGCCACCGTCAGCTTTGAGTGAAAATTTTCGCGCCAGTGCAATCCCTGACTCGAAACTGCCCATTCCTCGGACATCGGCAAGGTTCATTGCCCGCCGCCTATTTTCGACTAGGTTCTCGATGTACACGGCGCAGGCTTTGTCACAGTCCATTGCAGCACGCGGATCCAAAAATAGTTGCCCTTCGTCTGCGGCAGTTGCGAGATTCGTCCAGTATTCGATCAGTGTTTCGGCAGCCATAGTTCCCCCTCATATTCAAGCTGGTTGTGGAAAATATTTCTCTAATTCGGTGACGAGGCGGACAGCTACCTCACAGGGGTCTACCGCCGAAGCTTGTGGTCCCTCATTGTTGACCGATACTTCTGCTACACCATCGATAGTGTCGAAAGAAATCCCACACCTTTCCAGGGGAGTGTAATTGCGGTAGTGGTGCTGTACGCCTTCCCGTGCGCCAAATGTAAGATTCATAAAGTCGGAGAAAGACGTGTTGAGGCGGATGTCGCTGACGGTGTAGCGGACCGAGAAAAGAACAATGAAGGAATATCGGGTGTCCTCGTCCGGGCTCTGCCAAACACACCGCGTCCATTCTTTCTGGCTCACATCGTTACCCCAGCCGATGTCGCGGATCTGCGGATCCAACCCCGTCGCCGCGATGGCGTCGTCGGGGATGCTGCACGGATCGAATTGCTCGGCGATCCCTGGTACTCCTGCGATCGCGACTCCGTCGACGGGTTGGCCGCAGGCGCACAACACAGCGGCTACTGCCAGAACTGCCGGCCATCGGCGCTGCATCGGACCCCTATCCGTTGGACTCGTCGATAGGTTAGACGCACCGACAGTGATTTTGGTTCCGTCTCGCTGCAGGTTCGTCAGGGTGATATTCGACTTCCGTGATCTGTTGGTGTTCAGCCACTTCCTACAACAAGCCGAGCAGAAAATTGGGTGAGGGCGTGAATTGATTTCGTCACCGCAGACTTTGAGCATTGCGGGGCAGGAATAAGAAACAGACGCGTATTTCTAGCGAATGCTAGCGCGGTCCAAGAGTTGCTGTCCCGCTCAACGGGAGTCGGCCAATGTTTCTCGCTCAGTCATGCTTGGTTCGAGAGGGAAGGGTCGCGCTATTTTCTCGGAAACCAGCTATCGATGGTGGTTTGCCGACGACACACGGAGAGAGCCGGTGGACCTAGGAGGGCCATCGGAACAGATCACACTGCTTTCGTGAGGTAGTCAGGCTCTTGGGCAGACATTGTTGGTGGCATCGCGTTTTGGAGTCCCGAATACCGGGTCGAGAAATAGGGAGCGAAATGAAGACGTTGGTTGTCGGCGGCACGGGCATGATCGGCACTCACATCGCCGCAGTTCTGCGTGAGGAGGGGAACGATGTCTCGGTGGCCGCGCGCACTGCGCCGAAGCCGGGTTCCCTCGCATTCGAGTTCCCAGTAGTGCTCGGTGACTACAGCGCAGGCACCTTCTCGGCGCGGGACCTCGCCCCATTCGAGGCTGTGGTCTTCGCGGCCGGTAGCGACATCAGGCACATTCCCCGGGGCGTGGACACCGTCGACTTCTGGGAGAAGACGCAGAGCGGCGGCGTGCCCCGGTTTGTCGCGCTCGCCAAGGAAGCTGGCGTCCGCCGCGTCGTCCAGATCGGCAGCTACTACCACCAGGTGCTCCCGAAGCTGGTCGAAACCAACGAATACGTTCGAGCCAGGTGCCTTGCCGACGAGGGCGCTCGTGCACTCGCAGATGCGGACTTCACTGTGACGACGCTCAATCCACCGTCGATACTCGGAGCCAATCCCGGGGGCACCATGTCAGGTTTAGGCAAGGTTCTGGCCTGGGGTGCAGGTAATTTGCCGGACATCCCCAACTTCGCCCCCGCTGGCGGAACCAACTACATGTCCGCACGGTCCCTCGCGGAAGCCGTACGCGGGGCACTCCAGAGCGGAGAATCGAAGGCCTATCTGATTGGCGATGCAAATCTGACATTCCGCGAATACTTTCAGACGATCTTCGATGCCGCAGGCAGCAAGATCCAGCTCGAGGAGCGGGATGAGGAGCATCCTCTGCTGCCTGACGCGTTCATTGTGCAGGGCCGCGGCCACACCATTTCCTACGAGACGGACGTCGCCGAGACTGCGGCCCTGGGCTACACCCAGGGCGATGTCGAACGGGTGATCAGCGAACTGGTCGCGGCCACCAAAGCTCGAGGCTGACTGCGGAAGTAGACATACGGATCTTTACTTTTGAAGAATGGGATTGATCGAAATTACTATAGAAATAGTCGATTACATCGCTTTGTCCGACCTGGTCAATCGATACGCTTCACTTGTGGACAGCGGATCTTTCTCCGACGTAGCAAACCTGTTTACGGAGGATGGCGAGCTAATCGTCCCTGATCTTCCCAGTAATATAGCGCCGGTAACGAGGATTTCCGGAAGGGCTGGTATCGAGAGTGAGTTGTCTCGCCTGAGGGACTTCGAGTTGACGTTCCACGAACTGGTCGGGCAGGTATTCGAACCGGGTGTTAGCCCCGAATATGCAAGCGGGAGAATCAAATGCGTCGCGCATCATGTCCTGCGAAAAGGGTCTGAACATACCGATTTGATTTGGCATCTGCATTATAGCGATAGCTATCGAAAATTCGACGAAAAGTGGTATCTTGTGCGACGCGAAATCTGCGTCGACATGATCGACGTTCGGTCCCCCAAGAGAGTGAGATAGGGGTGGTATCGAGCGGCGGAAGCTACCAGTGGGGTTCCCGTCGCCGACGACCATGCACGGGATCTTCCTCCGCTGGATCCGTTGTAGGGCAGGGCAACGCAGTCATCGAACGCATCTCCGGCCGAAACATCCATGCGCGCCGAGCGGAACATGGGATCGAGGCCAGTCCTAGCCCAAAATCGAAGGTGGCCAATGGAACCCATTTTTTGTCGGTGAGTTCCCACACAGCGGGATTCGCGGTAATGGACGGTTCAGTCTTCGCTACCGTCGGTCAGTATGAGTGTTCAACGTAGCGAGTGGTCCGATCGCCAACAGATCCACGATGTCGTGTTGCGGTACTGCCGCGGGATCGACCGGTTGGATTTCGATCTCGTTCGGTCTGCCTACCACGTGGACGCCATCGACCACCACACCGGCTTCGAGGGCACGCGTGAGGATTACATCGCGTGGGTCGAACCCAAGTTGAGGGCTCGGCGCGGTGGCACGATGCACATCCTCGGCAATCATCTGGTTGAACTGCTCGGCGATAGTGCGATCAGCGAGACGTATGGGACGTCGGTTCACTGGGGCGAACCTGCCGACGATTCCCGGGTGAATTTCACCAGCGGCGTGCGATTCATCGATCACTTCACTTGGCGAGACGGGCGGTGGGCGATCACCGAGCGGTGGGCTGTGCGGGAATGGACCCGTTCGGACGCCGGCCGGCTGATGCCCAAAGAGGGTGCGGGGCCTTCTGGAAGCAGGGACGGGGACGACCCGTTATTTCGACTACAGCGAACGCTACAAGTAACGGAGGCACAGGGATGAAGGTAGGAATCAGCTCGCCGATCGTGGCGTTGGCAGGTCATCGTCCCGCATGGGAGGCTGCAGCCGGTACTGCCGAGCTCGTCCGGGTAGCTCAGGCCGCCGATCGACTCGGGTACGAGTACATGACGTGTGGTGACCATGTGGCCGTACCGCCTGGGCTCCCGCGCGGCGAACGTTTCTACGACCCCCTGGCGACATTCTCGTTTCTTGCGGGGCAAACGCGCCGTCTCCGGTTCATGCCGTACGTGTTGGTTTTGCCCTTCTACCACCCGTTGGAGATCGCCAAGCGGTACGGGACACTCGACCATCTCAGCGATGGGCGACTGATCCTCGCGTTCGGAGTGGGGAATTTGAAAGAGGAATTCGACATGCTCGGAGTCCCCTTCGACGACCGCGGGCCGCGGGCCGACGACGCCCTCCGGGCACTTCGGGCAGCGTTGTCCGGCAGAAAGGTGTCGTACGACGGTCCTTACTACTCGTTCCAGGACATGGTGGTCGACCCGCACGCCGCCCAGACTCGGGTACCGATGTGGATCGGTGGACACAGCGAGCGCGCCTTGCGCAGAGCGGTGACCCTCGCCGACGGTTGGGCCCCGGCGCCGCAGGCCTTCCGTGGACCGACCCCGGAACTGATGCGGCGGATGCTCGACCGGCACGATCTGCCAGAGGGTTTCGATGTCGTCTTCTCCCCGGGCAAAGCCCTGGACCCGACCGGCGAGCCAGGCCTGGTAACCGAGGTTATCGCCACCGCAGAGACGGCCGGAGCGACCCGGATCAACCTGACGGTCCGGCACGAATCGCTTACCCACTACCTGGAGCAGCTCGAAGCATTCGCTGAGATTGCCGGCCTCGACATCCAGTTGAACTAGGCGGCGGACTCCAAAGGTCGTTGCTACAGATGGCTCGAGCGACGGTCGATAAGGCAGGTGGGGCGCTTCAGCTTCTGAAAGAGAGCTATAGCCACTTCTGTCGCTTGAAGGTCACATACAGTGCGCTCGAGCAGAGAACCATCGCCAGCAGTGCAAGCGGGTATCCGATGTGCACGCTCAGTTCTGGCATGACCTCGAAGTTCATTCCGTAGATCGCGGCGATCAGTGATGGCGCGAATAGAATGGCGCCCCACGACGAGATCTTCTTTACTTGCTCGTTTTGTTCCAGGCTGACTTGCGTCATGGCGCGAATTTCATCGTTCTGCTGCTGGGCGACCATCGTCGAATTGACCGAGAGTGCGTTCTGTAGGTTCGACCGGAATGTTTCGACGCGTTCGGCGATCCGAACGCAGTGGTCGAGCACGTCACGCAGGTTGCGTTGGAGTTCGATGTCGACGTGATACTTGTCCGAACCTTTTGCGAGGTGCTCGATCATCGTCACCAGCGGCCCGGTTGCGCGTTGGAACTCGGTGACCTCACGGGAGAGGGTGTAGATGCGTCGGGACACCGATTCGTCTCTCGAGAACAGTTGGTCCTCGATTTGGTCGATGTCGATCTGGAGTCCTTCGACCACGGGTTCGTACTCGTCGACGACTTGGTCGAGGATGGCGTAGAGCACAGCCTCGGTACCTTGGCGGAGCAGGGCGGGTGTCTTCTCTAGTCGTTCGCGCACCACTTTGAGGTCCGGTGATTCAGCGTGTCTGATGGTGATGACGAAGTCTGGGCCCAGGAAGATGTGGAGCTCGCCGAATTCGACCTTCTCGGTCTCGTCGATGTATCGAGCTGGTCGAAGTACGACGAATAGTTGGTCGTCGTACCGTTCGAGTTTCGGACGCTGGTGTGCGGCGATGGCATCCTCGACTGCCAGGCGGTGGAGGCTGAATTCGTCTGCGATGGAGTCTATTTCGTCGACGCCCGGGCGGTACATACCGATCCAGGCCATCCCATTGCGTTCTCGCATCACCTCGTAGGTGATGTCGAGACTGGCTGGATTGGCTGTCCTTTTGCCGTCGACGTACACGGCGTTGTCGACGATCGGCAACGTGAACCCAACCTTTCCTGTGGCGCTCCTCGAATGAACTCAGCGTGCCACAGCAGTGGTGGATGCGGCCATGGGACGCTTACCGGGTGCTCGTGGATGTGTTGGGTTATGTGGGAATCGCGGCGTTCGCGGCGTCGGGCGCTCTGATCGGTGTTCGTAAACGCCTCGATCTCTTCGGTGTGTGCGTCGTCGGAATCACGACGGGAGTCGGTGGCGGCATCATCCGCGATCTACTGCTCGGGATACACCCGCCGACGTCGCTGGATCGGTGGCCCAACCTTACGGTCGCGCTCATCACATCGCTGTTGGTGTTCGTAGCGCATCCGGTCATCGATCGTGTTTGGAAAGGTGTGCTGCTCTTCGACGCGTTCGGTATGGGGTTGTTCGCGGCGACGGGTGCGACGATTGCGTTGGAGAGCGGGGGTAGCTCTCTCGCGGCCTGTCTCATCGGTGTGACGACAGCTGTGGCGGGCGGCGTCATTCGAGACGTCCTGGTCAACGAGGTTCCGCTGCTGCTTCGGCGAGATCTGTATGCCGTCCCGGCACTGCTGGGTTCGGCGGCGGTTGCGGTGACCGAAGCAATCGGATGGTCCGAGAATCTCGGCCTGGTCATCGGCACCGTTGCCGCGACGGGGCTGCGTGTTCTCGCCCTGTGGCGACGGTGGAATCTACCGATTGCCCGACGCCTTCCTGCCGAGGAGTAGGACACATCGGGACCCTTCTCAGACATATCTCAGTCCTTCAGGACAAACTAGACGAATGCGCATTCTGGTTGTCGACGACGATCGAGCGGTCCGTGACTCGCTCAGGAGATCCCTCACCTTCAACGGTTACACCGTCGACATCGCTGTCGACGGTCTCGATGCGCTCGAAAAGATCGCAGCCGATCGCCCGGATGCCCTCGTCCTGGACGTGATGATGCCTCGTCTCGACGGGCTCGAAGTGTGCCGACGTCTGCGCAGTGTCGGCGACGACTTACCGATTCTGGTGCTCACTGCCCGTGATTCGGTGTCCGAGCGCGTGGCCGGTCTCGACGCCGGAGCCGACGACTATCTGCCCAAGCCGTTCGCGCTCGAGGAATTGTTGGCTCGACTGCGTGCGCTGCTTCGTCGCACCGCGATGGAAGCCGACGGCGAATCGGAGGCAATGGAGTTCGCTGACCTGTCGCTGGATCCGGTTACCCGAGAGGTGACGCGAGGGGAGCGGTCGATCAGCCTGACGCGTACCGAGTTCTCGCTCATGGAAATGTTGATCATGAACCCGCGTCGAGTGCTGACGCGCAGTCGAATCCTCGAAGAGGTGTGGGGATACGACTTCCCGACGTCGGGGAACGCTCTCGAGGTGTACGTCGGCTATCTGCGACGCAAAACGGAAGCAGAGGGGGAGTCTCGGCTGATTCATACGGTCCGAGGAGTCGGCTACGTGCTCCGCGAGACGCCTCCGTAATGGTTGCTCCCTTCGGGCGTCGGCCGCCCGCGCAGGCGGTGTCGGACCCGTCGGCGATGCGTCCTCCCATGCCGTTGACGCGGACGGTGTCGTTGCGTTGGCGGGTGACATTGTTGGCCGCGTCGGTGGTGGCTATCGCCGTGGCGGTGATGGCGATTGCGGCTTACGCCGTCGTGTCGCGAGCGTTGTACGGGGACGTCGACAACCAGCTTCGTACCCGTGCAGATGCGTTGATCAACAGCAATCTGGTCACATTCGACCCCCGCTACGTTGCCGGTGCAACGCTGTACAGCACCGACGTCTCGGTTGCGCTGATCTATCCCGATCTCAGCAAATATGTGCCGCCGGGTTCCAAGGTGCCGATCGGAGCCGCGGAAGTCGCTGTCGCCGAGGGCAAGAGTGATCTTTCATTGCGGACTGTCGACGGGCAACGGGTGCTCAGTCAGCGCACGCAGGACGGCAGCACAATTGTCATTGCGCAACGGCTTTCGCCCACCGGCGAGGTATTGGATCGACTCGCATGGGTTCTGTTGTTCGTGGGCGGTGGTGGTGTCGCGCTCGCGGCCGGCGCTGGAATGGCTGTGGGCCGCACCGGTTTACGTCCGATTGCGAGATTGACCGCAGCAGCCGAACGCGTCGCCCGTACCGATGATCTGACGCCGATTCCTGTCACCGGCGACGACGAATTGGCTCGTCTCACCGAGAGTTTCAACACGATGCTCCGCGCCTTGGCCGAATCCAGAGGCCGTCAGAGTCGACTCGTCGCCGATGCCGGTCACGAACTCCGTACCCCGCTGACCTCGCTTCGCACGAACATGGAGTTGCTGATCGCCGCGGGTCGCCCCGGCGCCCCGTCGATTCCGGACGAGGACATGGCCGAGTTGCGCACCGACGTCGTCGCGCAGATTCAAGAATTGTCCACACTCGTCGGAGACCTCGTCGACCTCGCCCGTGAAGACACACCTGAGACGGTGTTCGAGCGCGTGGATCTTGCCGACGCCGTCGCTCGCAGTCTCGAACGTGTACGACGGCGTCGCAACGAAATCGACTTCGTCGCTACCCTCGAGCCGTGGTTCGTCTATGGGGATCAGGCCGGGTTGTCGCGAGCGGTGCTCAATGTTCTCGACAACGCTGCCAAGTGGAGTCCTGCGGGCGGTGAGGTTCGCGTGGTGATGCGCAAGATCGGTGACGGGCTCATGGAACTCACCGTCGACGACGGGGGACCGGGTATTCCTGAGGAGGATCGCGAGCTCGTGTTCGATCGCTTCTACAGATCGACTGCGTCGAGGTCGATGCCCGGGTCCGGGCTGGGGCTTGCGATAGTTCGGCAAGTTGTGGTCAAACACGGCGGCACCATCGGTGTGGAGGTGTCCGAACGTGGGGGTGCGCTGATTCGAATTGTGTTGCCGGGTGAAGTGGATCCACAAATCGTGCCTACGGCTTCGGATATTTGACCTTCTGGCCAGGCGCTTTACGGCCAAGGATTTGTTTCTGGAGAGTCTCGGGAAATCAATAGGTGCATCTCAGCACGCTCTCAGAAGTAACCGGCATTGTTACCGATAACAACGCGGGCGACCTCTACCGAGGTTTCTACTGAAAGAAGTACTCACTGATGACCGACGATCGCACAGACTCAGGGCAGAACCCCGAGCGTCCAGCGCCTGAGCATCCCACTGCACAGAGCCCCTCGGATCAGAACTCCACCCAGCAGTTTCCTCCGCAGCAACCTCCGTATGGCCAGCAACAGGCCACCGGGCAGTACGGAAGCCCGTCATACGGTCATAATCCGTACCCCCAGCAGGGGTACGGCTACAACCAACACGCTGCACCACAGCATCACGAGGCGACTACCCAGGCGCCCGCTGCGCTCAAGGCCCGGCCCGGCCGAACCACTCTCGTCGCCGGAGCTATCGCACTGGTTTTGGTCGGCGGTGGAATCGGTGGCGCGGTAGGGGCATTGGCTACCAATAACGCCAACGGCACTGGCGGCGTGTCCAATTCGCTCAACTCCACTGTCACCGCGGCGCAACCTGCCGCCAACTTCCCCGACGGCTCGGTACAGGCTGTGGCAAACAAGGTTCTGCCGAGCGTCGTGCAGATTCAGGTGAAGGGCAGCCAAGCAGAAGGGGAGGGCTCCGGCGTCATCCTGTCTTCGGACGGCCTCATCCTCACCAACAATCATGTCGCGACCGGTGCAGGAGCCAACGGCAAATTGAGCGTTGCTTTCTCGGACGGTTCGATTGCAGACGCCAAGCTCGTGGGCGCGGATGCGGTGTCCGACATGGCAGTGATAAAGGCGGAAGGCAAGACGGGGTTGACGCCCATCGAGCTCGGCTCTTCGTCGAACCTCCAGGTCGGGCAGCAGGTTGTGGCAATCGGTTCACCGCTTGGGCTCGCCGGAACTGTGACGACGGGCATCGTGTCCGCGCTGAACCGCCCGGTGTCGACCAGTGGTGAGTCCGGTAACCAGAACTCGGTGATCGATGCCATCCAGACCGATGCCGCCATCAACCCCGGCAACTCGGGTGGCGCACTGGTCAATACCGACGGTCAGCTGATCGGCATCAACACCGCCATTGCCTCGCTCGGCGGAAGTCGGTCCTCCGGTGCGCAGAGCGGATCGATCGGACTCGGCTTCGCGATCCCGGTCGATCAGGCCAAGCGCATAGCCGATGAGCTGAGCAAGACCGGTAAGGCGACGCAGGCCATGATCGGTGTCCAGGTTCCCTCGCAGGACGACGCGAACGGTGCGACGGTCGTGGAAGTGACCGCGGGCGGGCCGGCTGCCGCGGCGGGCATCCCCAAGGGTGCTGTCATCACCAAGGTCGACGATCGAGTGATTTCCAGTGGTGACGCGCTCATCGCGGCCGTGCGCTCGCACGCCCCCGGCGATTCGGTGAAGATCACGTACAGCGAAGGCGGCAAGGACAAGACCGTCGACGTAACACTCGGAACCGCTGAGCCGCAGACCGCAGCCGTCCAGGCGCCGTCCGGATCGGAGCCGCAGTCACCGCTGCAGATTCCCGGATTCCCCGGTGGCCGCTGATGTTGTCCGATACCGATCTCTTGGCGACAGTTGCAACGATTTACGCACAGCGTGAGACCGAACAGCGCGCTACTACTACGGTAAGCACTATGGAAATAGAGGCACCTCTGGCTGGACGGGCGTTGGTCGTGATCGTGGACGATCGGACCGCAAACAGCAGCGAACAGGACTCGACCGGACCATTGGTCACAGAGTTGCTCACCGAAGCAGGATTCTTGGTCGACGGCGTGGTTGCCGTGACGTCGGATGAGGTCGATGTGCGCAATGCTCTCAATACCGCTGTCATCGGTGGCGTCGATCTTGTCGTATCGATCGGCGGGACCGGCGTTTCGCCGCGAGATGTGACGCCTGATGTCACTGCCGAGGTTTTGGATAGAGAGATCCCGGGCATCAGTGAGGCTCTTCGATCGTCAGGGATTTCGGCGGGCACTCTCGACGCAGGCCTCTCTCGTGGGCTCGTCGGAGTTTCCGGCAGCACATTGGTGGTGAATCTCGCGTCCTCGAGGGCTGCGATCCGTGACGGCATGGCGACGTTGACCCCGTTGGCGAAACAGGTCATCGCAGACCTTTCCGTCCTGGACGCCTGAGTAGCAGGCCTTCGCTATGGCCGAGCACAACGACGACAATCACGACGAGAGCCGGGCCCGAAGAGAACGGGCTCGGCTCGCTCGTATCTTCGGGGACGTCCTTCCGGAAACGACGGGCGATGAGCGTGCGGGCGCAGAGGACGCGAGATCGGACGAGTGGTTCGATCGGGAGCGTCCGCCACACCACTTTTGATGTGATCTGCGACACGTTTCCCGGGCCGCATCGAACACGTGTTCATTTGTTGTTTACGTGGTTTTAGCACTCTTTGTCAGCCCGAAATGGGTGTCGCGCTTCCGATCACGATGATTCCAAACCCCGCTTTCGGGGCGTTCGGTAACGGCGTGAGCCGTGTTACTTGAGTGTCTGCCCACTTCAAGCCATGTGCGATCCTCGGTGAGGTTTGTAACGGATCGGCCACAGGGCCCAAAAATGTGTTCTGCGTTACTCGTCAGTATGTTGTCAAACTCGTTCACCTGCCCGAAACACATCACGAATGGGACATCTCCTAAGGGAATTCGTAGGGATTGTCACGATCCGGCAACTCCTCTAATGTTCCCCTCAGCTTCCGGCTTCGAGGACGTGGGATTACACGTTCGACGCTCCTGGGTCGGAACTGACAAGGAACGCGATCCAAGGATCAACGTTCTGCTCGGGGATTCTCGGCAATGCTGCCGTCGTGAACCGAGGGTGAAAGCCACAAGCTTCCCGTGCGACTGTGCTGGGACTGAACATGATGAGGAATAAATGACGGAGATCCAGAAGTCGCGGCGTAGCCGTGGGTTCAAGTCCATGAGCGTTGCAGTTGCAGCAGGCGCTTCGGTTATCGGCCTGGTGCTCGGCACCGGTACCGCTTCCGCAGCAGTCGACAGCACCAACACGGTCGTCGACGCCAACGGCAACACCATCACGGTGTCGCTGTCCGACACCTTCATCAACAGCGTTTCCCCGCTCGACGGCAACCCGCTCACCCGTGAGTGGTTCGCCAATGGCGTTGCAGGCTGGAACGTCACCGGACCCGACGCCGAAGACTTCGAAGGCACTCTGGCAATCGGCTACCAGGTCGGCTACCCGATGAGCCTCGGTGGATCGGTGAAAATCGGATGGGGAACCCCCAGCATCACGGCGAAGGCCGGCGTCGGTGGCGAATTCGACCTTCTCGGAGAGCCCACTGCACCAGCAAGCCTGCCCGGTGAATTCGGAATCGGCGCTGAGGCTCAGCTCATTCCGACTGCCAAGTTCGAGGCCGAGATCGCACCCGGACCCGGCATCGTCGACGCCGAAGGCGCTTCGGGCAGCATCCAGGGCACCGAGGGTGACGCTGAAGGCGCTTCGGGCACCATCCAGATCGCTAACTCGCACGGCACCGCAACCGGGATCCTCGGCAACGTTCGCGTTCGCCCGTACGTCTCCGTCACCAGCTCCACCGGTGATGTTGCTGTGACCTACGGCGCCCCTTGGACCTTCAACTGATCTAGATCGGTTGATTCCAGCTTCACCTCAGCGCTGATACGCTGAACTTGATCGGGCCCGTCCGGATTACTCCGGGCGGGCCCGTTCTGCGTGTTCCTGTTCCCTTTCTTACGCGTGCACCCGTACCTCGGTCGTAGGTGCGCGAGAAACGGTTGAAAATCGATGCGCTCCATACTGATTCCTGTAGTCGCCTTTGCCGCAGTCCTTGCTCTAACCGGCTGTGGGAGTGGCGATTCCGGAAGTGATTCGGCGTCGGAAGCAAACGCTGATGTGTGCACCCAGTTTGCCTCGGTACACGATGAGCTGACCGAGCTGGCTTCTGTGGGACCGAACGGGGCCGGCGAGGTGGGCAAGTGGACAGCCGACAAAGACGCGACCATCTCCAAGTTTGCACCGCTGGCAGAGCAAGCTAGTGGTGATGTGCGTGAGGCCCTTCAATCGCTCGTCACGGCACTCCCGGCTGACTCTCTCGAACTGACCGAGCCAGACAGCGCTTCGGGTCAAGCGTTCGTCGACAACTCGGCTTCTGTGGCTTCCGCGTGCGATAGCGGCGGCACAACGATTTCTTTGGCTGAGTTCCCTCTGCAAAAGTTCTGAAATTTGACCCTTATCAGTCAAATCACCCGATTGTCAAAGTGATGTAGCTTACACTTGCCTTCGTTCTCGAACTCTAACCATTATGGGTCGGGTAGAGGAGTGACGATGTTCAAGAAGGGCGTTTTCGTTCTCGGTCTTACCGGATGTGCTGCGGTCGGCTTCGGTGCCGTTGCCGTCGCAGACGTTCCGATTGTGCCCCCAGCGTCGACGGTGGGAATGACGGTATCCGAGGCCAGAGGGGTGCTTGCTGACGGCGGGTACAGCCCCAAGGTGATTTCACGGAACGGTGGGGGACCGAACTGTGTGGTGTTCAATCAAGTCGCGGTAACCCAGTACGCCGACTGGGCCGCGTACAGGACTGGCAAGGGTTCCGACGATGATAAGTACGCTGTTTATCTCTCGGTCAAATGCTCTAAGTAGGGCGCTCGAAGTACTGTTTCGTCGCCGCGCGTAGTCCATTACGGCGTGATGCCAGCCCGGCAGAAGCGTTTGGTATCGCCGAAAAAGGCCCGTTTCTACTGAGGGGATCAGCAGAAACGGGCCTTTGGCCTGGACGTCATGTGTTACTTGCTGTGCAACCCGCCGCCGGCATCCCCGGCATCGCCTATTGCCTCGCCGCTGCCACCGGTGTCATCCGCTGGTGTCGAGAGTCTGCGGCCGACGTCGGTTCCACCGGCCAGCATGTCTCGAATCTGAACGAGGACGTCGACGTCGCTGAGCTCCTTGTCGGGTTTGCTGACGAACCGCTTCTTGGCGGTGGTCACCGGCAGGATGAGTACGAAATACACCACCGCGGCAATGATGATGAAGTTGATGATAGCCGTGATCACAGCGCCGACATTTACGAATGATTCAGGGCTGGAGGTGATTTGGAAACCCCAGCCGTATTCGTTGGAGCCGCCGAGGGCCGCGATGAGCGGGTTGACGATGTTGGTCGTGAACGCGGTGACGATGGCTGTGAATGCAGCCCCAACGACCACCGCGACGGCCAGATCGACGACATTTCCGCGGAGCAAGAAGTCCTTGAATCCTTTGAGCATGATTCTCCTCGGGTCCAGTCGAGCCGATGGACGGCACAGCATTGTTGAAAAAAGGGTAACGGAATGAACGGCTCTCGGGGCGGAACTTGGCTGGTCTTTCGATTCTGCTCTCTATAACGGTCTCGTAAAATTTCATTCCATTTGTTCATGTCGGCAGGCAGAACGTCCAGTACCCTTCGCCATGAAACGTCTCGCTTCATGTGGGGCCGTCGGATTCGAAGTCTTTCAGTTGACGTTGTATGAGGGGAACCATGAACGAGTCTCGCTTTTCCGCGCTGCGCAGGTTCGGCCGGCTGGTCGCACTCGGGGCTGTGGCATCCGTCGGTATCGGGATGCTGTCCACCGGTGCAGCAAACGCAGAAACCTTCGTCCCATTGGCCAACGGTGAGAAGGTAGCCGGCCCCTACAAGATTGCGCACTTCGACGAGTCCGCAAAGGTTGCGCCTCAAATTGCTTTCAACGGACTGAACCGAAACGCGTGGGCCACCGGCACCGCACTGTCCGAGGTCCCCGAAGGCTCGACCGGAACATTGAAGACCGGCTACTTGGTCGGCTGCCAACTCGATATGACCGATCTCGAATTCGGGTTGAATTTCGACGCCGGAATCGAGGGTGGCAACACCAACATCATCACTCTGTTCCCCATCCCGTTCTTGATCGGCGGAGAAGGTAAGACCGAGAACAAGATCGGTGGCGGCGCTGACTTCGACATTCCGCTGCAGGACCGCGAGGTCGCCGCTATCGAAATAGCATCCAAGGATGTGTCGGGACCGACTACGGCAATCCAGTACCAGGACGTCGCGATCTCGGTCCAGAACTGCGGAGGATTTGCGCAGGCGCGGTCCTACACAACACTCGAGCTCACCGGAAACTACCGATACAAGGGAACTCTGTACGGCCAGCCGTTCAGCCTCGGCTGAGACTTTCGAAACTTCGTAGGACCTAGAGGGGAACAGACACAGTGAAGAACAGCAGAACTGTTGCTGCGCGCATCGCAGCACTCGGGGCAGTCGGAGCCGTCGCAATCGGATTCTGGTCGGCAGGTGCAGCGAGCGCGGATACCTTCGTTCCGTTGCCGGACAACGAGATCAGCAAGACTCTCATCGACGGAACAGTGGTGACCGTCAAGGGCTTCGGCCAGAGTGGGCTCATCTCTCCGTCCATGGGCGCAACGCCGACACAGCGCAACGTATGGGTGACGGGCAACTACACCGTCGAGACTTCCAACCCCGGTGGCGGAAAGATCGAACCAGGCTTCCTCGTCGGGTGCCAGGTCGATTTCGCAGCAGGCATCGGCGGCGGGGTAGGCGCCACGTTCGGTCAGGGCAATACCATTTCGCTCGCACCGGGTGACTTGAGTTCGCTGAAGATCGACCGCACGCAGCCCAACACCTACGAGATCGGCGCAGGCCTCAACCTGGAGCTCGCGCCGGGACAGCTCAACGACGTCAAGCTGGTCGCCGACGAGTCCAAGGCCAAGATCGATGGCATCACCGTTGCGACCGAAACGGACAACGACTTCTCGTTCGAAGGCAACGGAGGCGGGTTCACTTTCGCCGACGAAACCTTGAGTGTGTCCGGCTGCGCAGGCTTCGCGGAGGCCCGCTCGTACGTAGATGTCACCATCGAGAACGATGCAGTGACCTCGACGGTCACTCTCTGGGGACAGCCTTTCAGCATCGGTTGATGCGAGGGATCAAGATCTCACGAGTTTCTGTGATTCGTCTCAGGAGTCGATGCGCAAACTCGTGGCGGGATACGATGCCGCTATGAGTCGTCACAGAGTCGCTGCTTGTGCGCCTTCGAGCGACTGGATCGAAGGCGTACTGGGCAAGCGGCACCGGTTGTCCGAGTTCTACGATCCGGCCGCCACGCGCGCTGACCAATCGGACCTGCTGTGGATGTTTTCCAAAGCTGGTGACGTCGAGGACACTGCGCACAGGGCAGACGCGCAGAGAAACCTTTCGACGTCTGCGGCTTCACGCGTGCTCCGGGAAGTCTTCGCGGAATTCGACTCCTATGTCCTGAGCCTGACCGAGCAGCGCACCATCGAGCATCGACCTCTGCGCTCGGAGGACAGTCTGCACAGCGATGTCTTTCTCGAGAGCCACGGCCGTGAGAACAACTCGGACACCTTCGGCGTCAAAATCGTCTTCACCGATCGGATCGGCGCACTGGTGTTCACCACTTTCGCGACCTACTCCGGTCACCTCGATGCCCGCTCGGCAGACGTCGACGACACAGCGGTGTCGGATATGAAGGATCCGCCGTCGGAAGGCATGCACGGGCTCACCATCAGTGAAACGTCACGGTCAGTGAGCTGACCAGGGACGCGGCGGCCACAGCCGTCGCATCCTCAGGTGACATTGCCACAAGCACCACTCGGTCACTGCTGCGCTGACGCGCGTCCTTCTCCGAAATCAGTACGACGACGGAATCGGTCGTCAATACACGCGCGCTCTGCTCACCGCCGTCCCCGTCGGCCTGGACAGTCAGCACGTCGACGATGTCGCCCTCCCGTAGGAGATCGGTGACCGCGGCGTCGGTCAGCCGGACGGGCACGATTCGGGCGTCGGCGGAACCGAGAGCTGCCCCAGCCAACCGCGGAGTGAGTAGTCGGACATCGGTGAGAGGCTCACCGGCACGGATCGGGCCCGCCACCGTGTGGGCCGTGGCGTCGTCGACATCCGTGATCGCGCCCTCAGGGACAGTTCCCGGCTCGTAGCCGGCAACTCGGATGTCCTCGAGCTGGAGTGGCCGCCCCGGAGTCAGGTCGCGGGCCGCAACGACAATCTGTACGCGATCTGTCGCGGCGGCATCCTTGACGAACAGCACAGCCGCCAGGAAGGCGAGCGCCCCGGCGGCCACGCGGCGGACAAGGACGGTACGAGTCCAGCCAGGCCGAACAAGGAGTCGATCCAACATCGTGGAGTCGAGACGAGAACGTCGCTGTGGCATGAAAGTCACCGTAACGACGGACAGTCTGCATAAGCCGTAGAAACAGGCCTCGGCTGTGGATAACGCCGAGGCCTGTGGACAACTAAGAAAACTACGAGGTTGCTGCTGCTTTCGACGGTGTCGAAGAGGAGGTGCTCGGCGTCGAAGACGCGCTGCTCGAGCTGGATTCCTTGGCCTTCGTATCCGACTTCACCGGTGCCGAATCGCTCTTGTCGCTCTTCGATCCGCCCGCGCTTTCGCTGGCTGTGCTCGCTCCGCTGCGACTGTCGGTCCGGTAGAACCCGGTTCCCTTGAAAACGATTCCGACCGAGTTGAACAGCTTCCGCAACTTGCCGCTGCACTGCGGGCACACGGTCAGTGAGTCCTCGCTGAACGACTGCACAATGTCGAACCGGTTCTCGCACTCGGTGCAGGCGTATGAATAGGTGGGCATCGATGTTCCTCCGCGCTGGTCCACTGGTCAACTGGTCGACTGGTCACCATGGAGATTTCGCCATTGCTAGTCGAGACCGCTGGTGTGCCGAAAAAACTGCTGGAACTTCTCCGACAAGGAGAGAGCATTAGCACTCTACAGTCATGACTGCCAACGCTGCCATTCAGGCAGCTATTCCCGATTCAAGGCTATGAGACCGCCGGAAGGCGTCAGGGCATGGGAAGCGCGTCGATCATGCGGTTCCTCGGGAAGTTCGTCCACCAACTCCGAGTCGCGAACGACAGCGACGACAGGGATTCCCGGAGGCACCAGATCGAGGGTTCGATCATAGAAGCCGGCACCCCGACCCAATCTGACCCCGCGCCGATCGACGGCCAACGCTGGCACGAACACCACTTCGCACGTAGCGACTCGCGCGGGAGGCAGCAGCGGTCCGGTCGGTTCGGACAGGCCGTAGGAAGCGGCCTTCAGGTTCTCGCGCCCTGTGTACTCTGCCCACTGCAACGGGCCTGGCTCCCTGGCCACAGGGACCAGTACGACCGGGGATCGAAGGCGAAGCGCGTCGAGCATGTCGAGCGACCCCGGTTCGCTTCCCACCGGGATATATGCGGCAACAGCGGACGTGCCACGCACCGCATCGGCCGCGGCATGACAGAGTTTCAGCGACTCGTCTTCACGTGTGAGCGCACTCGACGCCCGACGAGACGCGAGGACGCGCAGGCGCCACTCCTTCTTCGAGATCGGTTTCACAGAATTACCAGCAGCATCGTCTCTAGCAGCATGGGTCGAGCTTAGGCACCTCGGGAACAGTCGGCAGGCGCGGAGCGAGATCCGCGGTGACCATGGATAAGGTGGGCAGCATGACAGAAGCCGCAGCAGACGCTCCGACAACGCGTGTCGGGCATCAAGGGCACTTCCGGACAGCGATCGTTCCGGCCGCCGGCATGGGGACACGCTTCTTGCCTGCCACCAAAACCGTCCCCAAGGAACTGCTTCCGGTCGTCGACACACCAGGAATCGAACTCGTTGCAGGTGAAGCGGCCGATTCTGGCGCCGAGCGTCTCGTGATCGTCACCTCGCCAGGCAAGGACGGTGTCGTCGCGCACTTCGTCGAGGATCTCGTTCTCGAGACGAAGCTCGAGAAGAGCGGCAAGTTGAAGATGCTCGCGAAGGTCCGCGTCGCCCCCTCGCTACTCGATGTCCAATCTGTCGTGCAGTCCGAGCCGCTCGGGCTCGGACATGCCGTCGCATGTGCCGAAGAAGTACTCGACGACGACGAAGACGCCGTGGCCGTCCTGCTGCCCGACGACCTCGTTCTTCCCCGAGGCGTGCTCGACGTGATGTCCCGGGTGCGGGCCAAGCGTGGCGGCACCGTGCTGTGTGCCTTCGAAGTACCCGAAGAAGACGTCTCCTCCTACGGAGTCTTCTCCGTCGAAACCGTCCCCGATGCGGTGAACCCGAATGTCCTCAAGGTCACCGGCATGGTCGAGAAGCCCAAGCGTGAAGACGCGCCGTCACTGTTCGCTGCGGCAGGCCGCTATCTACTCGATCGGGCGATTTTCGACGCCTTGCGACGCATCAAGCCTGGCGCTGGTGGCGAGATTCAGCTCACCGACGCCATCGCATTGTTGATCGACGAGGGTCATCCGGTGCACGTCGTCGTACATCGCGGTTCCCGACACGACCTCGGAAATCCCGGGGGATACCTACGCGCTGCGGTTGACTTTGCACTCGAACGCGATGATTACGGTCCGTCGTTGCGTGAATGGCTGACCGAACGACTGAGTGACGATTGGGCGCCGCAACTCACCACGTATGAATAGGCCCGTAGTACAGAGATAGAGAAGGGGCCAGATGCGCTCGGTTGAAGATCAGCAGACCAGAGTGACCGCTGCGGCGGTCGCTCCACGGCCTGTCCGAGTAGCGATTTCGGAAGCGCAGGGCTTGTTGTGCGCCGAGGAAGTGGTCACCGAGCGTCCACTGCCAGGTTTCGACCAAGCAGCCATCGACGGTTACGCCGTGCGCAGCGTCGATGTCGCATCCGCCGGAACCGACTTGCGCAACGAGGACGACGAGCGGATCGAATTGACGCTGCCTGTGGTCGGCGAGGTCACCGCCGGCTCGCGGCAACCCATTCGGTTGCAACCGCGGCAGGCTGTTCGGGTGGACACCGGTGCACCGCTCCCGACGCTCGCCGACGCGGTACTCCCGCTGGACCGGACCGATGGGGGACGGGCGCGCGTGCAGGTATATCGACCGGTGCGCTCGGGCGAATACGTCCGCAAGATCGGGGACGACGTACAACCGGGTGACGTTGCCGTGCGGGCAGGCACCATCATCGGCGCAGCTCAGGTCGGTCTGCTCGCTGCAGTCGGGCGCGACAAGGTGCTGGTCCATCCGCGCCCGCGCCTGTCGGTCATTTCCGTCGGCGGAGAACTCGTCGACACCGATCGCACCCCGGGGCCCGGCCAGGTTTACGACGTCAACTCCTATGCCCTCGCGGCCGCGGCACGTGACGCCGGCGCAGACGTCAACCGCGTCGGAATCGTCAGCGGTGACCCTAAACGGTTACGTGAAGTCGTAGAAGGCCAACTCATTCGCTCCGAGATCGTCGTCATTGCCGGTGCAGTCGGCGGCGGCGCCTCCGACAGTGTCCGGGAGGCTCTGTCGGACCTCGGTGATCTCGAAGTCGAACGTGTCGCGATGCATCCGGGTTCGGTGCAGGGTTTCGGGCAACTGGGCCGCGACGAAGTACCGACGTTTCTGCTTCCTGCCAACCCGGTCAGTGCACTGGTGGTGTTCGAGATCATGGTTCGGCCGTTGATCCGCATCGCGCTCGGACGTCGCCAGCCGATGCGTCGCATCGTGACTGCGCGAACGGTCGCGCCGATCACCTCCATCGAGGACCGCAAAGGTTTTCTGCGCGGTCAGCTGATGCGTGACGAAGGCTCCGGTGAGTACCTCGTACAGGCGCTCGGTGGCGCCCCCGGATCCTCCTCTCACCTGCTCGCCACTCTCGCCGAGGCCAACTGTCTCGTGGTTATCGAGCCGAATGTCACCGAAATCAGAACGGGCGAAGAAGTCGACGTAGCTTTCCTCGCCCAGCGGGGGTAGCGACTCCGCGGGGATGGTGCAGTGTCCCCGCCGAAGGCGCTAATGTCGACAGATGCCGCGCACGTGGTCGAGCCACCCAGGTTGGCCGGCGAAACTGGGACCTCTGACTGTTGCCGGGGGCAACGTCACTCTCCGCCCTGTGAAGCTTCGGGATGCGGGTGCCTGGAGTCGGCTCCGGCTCCGCGATCGTGACCACCTGGAGCCGTGGGAACCGACAGGCGAGGGCTCGTGGGAAGCGCGACACCACATCTCGTCATGGCCCGCTTTGTGCTCTGGGCTCAAGTCCGAAGCACGTAAGGGCCACATGCTGCCGATGGCCATCGAGGTCGACGGTGAATTCTGTGGACAAATGACTGTCGGCAACATCATTCGCGGTGCGCTTAAATCTGCCTGGATCGGGTATTGGGTGGCCAAGGACGTCAACGGTCGCGGCGTTGCTACGGCAGCGTTGGCCATAGGTCTCGATCATTGTTTCGGTCCGCTCGGACTCCACCGTGTCGAAGCGACAGTACGACCGGAGAACCTTCCGAGTCAGGCTGTACTACGTAACGTCGGGTTCCGTGAAGAAGGACTTCTGAGGAACTACCTCGACGTCGATGGGCGCTGGCGCGATCACCTCCTGGTGGCGCTGACTTCCAACGAGGTTCAGGGGACCGTCGCAGATCGTTTGGTGCGCACTGGACGGGCGGCTTGGGCTTAGAACTCGGACGTGTCCACTCGTGACGGATGTGACTGGAGTTGCCTGTGTGTAATCTGGTGTCGGCGCGTCGGCGAGGTTCGGCAGCAACTTCCGCATAGCCTGAAGACGTCATAGATGTCGGACCCAACAGGCATGAGAGGAGAACGCCGATATGCCCAACTCGATCATCTGGATCGGTCTTGTCGCAATCTGGTTGTTCGTCCTGCTGCCGATGATGATGAGTAAGCGCCCACGCATCATGCAGACGTCCGACGTCGCCCTCGCGACCCGTGTCCTGTACCGCGGCGGAACCTCGAGGCCCCAACGGGGACCTGCCGCCGGACACGCAAGCGACCCCGACTGGCGACCCGAGTACGACGAGCGCACATCGGCACCCGCCGGCGTCGTCTTCGGACGTAACGCACCAAGCACCGACGCGGAGGACCCGATGGACACTCACGCAGAAACCGAAGAAATCGACACAGGCGACGTCGAACGTGCCTACGTTCCGAGCCGTCGCGGACGCGGCGGCTTCGACGCCGAAGCTGATGCGATCGCAAGCGCCGCTCGATACTCTTTCCGGCAGCGCGCGGTACTCGGGTTGGTGTTCGCTGTAATCGCCACTGGCGCTCTCGCGGTCATCATGACGCCGATGTTGTGGTGGGCATGCACCCTTTCGGTCGCAGCCCTCGCTGGATACCTCTACTACCTGCGTCGGCAGGTCCAGATCGAGCAGGAGATCCGACGGCGGCGGATGACCCGAGCGGGTCGCTCACGCCTCGGTGTGGAATCACGCACCGACGAAGAGCTCCGGCTGGTACCACAGCGACTGCGTCGGCCCGGCGCCGTGGTACTGGAAATCGACGACGAGGACCCGGAGTTCGAGCATCTCGATCACTACGACGAGCCATTTCAGCAGTCGGCGCGCGAGAGCCATGGCGTCCGACGGGCATCGGGGGCCTGACGTTCCGCGGTTTCCGATCCCTTTGATAGGGTTGCGCAGCAGTGAGAAACGCTGCACCAGGGGCTGTGGCGCAGTTGGTAGCGCGTCTCGTTCGCATCGAGAAGGTCAGGGGTTCGATTCCCCTCAGCTCCACCCTTGAAATCGCAGGCCAGGCCCCATTCCGAGCTTCTCGGGTGGGGTCCTTTTTTGCTTTGGGCACAATTTGGGCACCGGACTGCGGAGCCTTCGGCCCGCAGTCCGCGTTGCTGCCTTCGAGTGACAGGTGAGCGTCGTGTCAAAAAAGGGGTCTCCGACCGGTAGTCTTGCTGACAAGATGAGATCAAAGTCGGTTGTCGACGTCTACCGGGAAACGTCAGCCCGTCCCAGCAGTCTCGAACGTGCGCGCTGAGCTATGTGGAGAATGAATGACTTTCGAGATTGTCGACCTCGAGGAAACTTGGGTTGCCGGTCTTCCCGTACGTAGCCCAAAGCGGGCGTTGGGAAGGTTGGACGATCCCGCTCTGAACCGTGCGTGGTCCTCGGTACTGAAGCAAGAAATCTCAGGTCCGCTCGCATCCATCTATACAGACTTTGCACCCGGTATCGGTTCTTATAACACGCAAATAGTCGGTTATCGATGCTCTTCTTTGAGTCAAGTTACGCGGGGGCATCTCGTAGCCAGGGTGCCGCGCGCAAAGTACGCGAAATTCTCCGCAGTGGGCTATTTCCCCGACGTCATGACGCGGTTGTGGAAACAGATCGACCATGCGGAAGATCAGGGCGAGATCAAGCGATTGTTCACTGCCGACTACGAGTGCTATCCACACGCGTACAAAATCGATCTGTATTTGCCGATCGCATCTCCCGGACCATCGGCGTGACGCACAGTGTGACCGCGCGGGGTGCCGAGTTGTTCGGTGGGTTGGTAGCCCCACTTGCCGTTCCGGGTTCCGAATCCAGCGGTAGCGAGCTGTTTCGCTTTCTGCGAGAACGCATTCGAGACAGATCGGCCGACCCTGTTGCAGTCAGTACGGTCTTCGTTCCAGATGAGTTCGGCGACTACAACGCGCTGATCGGTTTACCGTATTTGTCGCCGAGCGATGTGCCTGTGGGGGACGTGTTCTTGCAAGTCCCGAGCGGAGTATTCGCAAAGTTCGTACCGACCGGTAATCTTCGCGATCCTATCGAAGATGTCTGGGCCCAGGTCGATGAGGCAATTGAATCCGGAGCGCTATTCCGGGCGTACAAAGAAGATATCGAAGTCGTTACACCGTCCGGTGAAGTGGAACTCTTTATCTCGATCGTAATCTAATTTCGTGAGGTGTTCCCCGCATTAGGTCACCGTAAATCACATTGTTGACTTACTTGTGGTAAGTATTACCTTGCGAGATACGGGTTCAGTGAGTTCGAGACTACGGATTCCTTGTGACTCGGATGTCCACGCTGAACAGCGTAGGTGTCATGGTAGGCAACTGGGCAGGGGTGAACGATCATGGTTAGGCAACTGAGAGCGGAAGCTACACGCGCGGCCGCGCTTCGGGCGGCGGCGGATCTTTTTCTCGACGTCGGGCACGCGAACGCGACACTGAGCCAGGTGTCCGCGCAATCCGGCGTCACCAAGGGCGCCCTGTACTTCCACTTCGCGTCGAAGGAAGAGCTCGCCCGCGCCATTGTCGACGAGGGTCACGAGCGCGTATCGACTGCGTGCGCAGGTTTGGTCGACAGTCGATCACCTGCCCTCGAGTCGGTCATCGGGATTTCGTACTCTGTGCTCGAGCTGGCGGCTTCCGATCCTCTGGTCCGAGTGATGTATCGGCTGCAGATGGAGATCGACGGCTCCGAAACCGCAAGAGGCAGTGTTTTTTGCACTTGGGGAAACATCTTCGAGCACCTCTTCGATCGGGCGATCGAACACGGTGACGTCGCCGATCACCTCGACTCTGGAAACGCTTCGCTCCTCGTATGCGAGATGCTCGCCGGTGTTCTGATGGTGTCCGAGGCTCAGTCCGCACTCGAGAGTGCACCGTCCCGCATGGAGAAGGTGTGGAACACCGTGCTTCCGTCACTTGTTCCGCCGAACAAGCTCGGATACTTCCGCGAGTTCGCAGCGCGCAGTCTGTCGAGCTTCGTGCCGTCCGAGGAGTTCTCTAACGCGTAGCGCTCACGTCTGAGCAGGCTTGCTAAGGGTCGACGCCCGGCGGACACTGTGTGATATGAGCCACGCAACGAGTTACCGCGTAATGTCCGACACCGATCTCCGAAAAGCAATCGGTACTTTGCAGAGCCGCGCCGACGACGCACGTCGGCGCGGAGCTGAAGCCGACGCCGAGCGAATCGAGCAAACGGTAAACGAGTATCGCGACGAGATGTCGCGACGCTTGTGAGCCACCGGTTCAGGTCGGACCGAATCGTTCCGTTCGGATCCGGTATGGCGCGTGACCTAATTCGACGAGCATGTCGGCAGCCGACTCGACGAAACCGGTAGGACCGCAGACAAAGCAGTCCGGCGAGGAGTCTGGCTGAAACTTGTCCGATGCCAGATCCTGCGCAGTCAGTCGGCCTACCCGGTCGTCGTATTCTGGGGGCGCCTCGCGGGTGAAGCGATAATCGACGTCGACGCCCGCTGGCAGTGAGCGGAGCTCTTGGGCGTAAATCAAGTCGACCGGAGACCTGACCGAATAGATCAACCGAAACGGAGTCTTCCTCGCGCTGCGACTGCGGGCCCGCGTCATCGCCATCAGCGGCACGATGCCGGACCCTCCCGCAACCAGCAGGACCGGTGATGGGCGGGCTTCGTTCCAGACGAACCAACCGCCGATCGGCCCGCGCAGCTCGATCTGCTCACCGACCTCCAGCGTGGACGTCAGGTAGGGCGACACCTCGCCGTCGGCGACGGTCTGAACCGTCAGCGCAATTCGGTCACCGTCGCTCGGTTCGGCGAGAGAATAGCTTCGTTGCGCGCTGTACCCGTCCTCGGCGGTGAGACGCACGTCGACATGCTGACCTGGCTGGTGTCCGGGCCAACCTTCGACGTTGTAGATCAATGTGCAGGCAGTGTTCGTTTCGACAATCTTCTCGACAAGCGTCGCGACGAGCCACTCCATGGTGCGCTCAATCTCCCTGGTATCGCTGTTCCTGCCAGGGGTCGCCGTAGTCGTGATAGCCATTGCGCTCCCAGAAACCTGGTTCGTCCCGCATGAGTAGCGTCAACTTTTCGATCCATTTCGCGGACTTCCAGAAGTACAGATGCGGCACTAGGAGTCGAGCTGGTCCTCCGTGTTCGGGAGACAATGGCTTGCCGTCGAATGTGTATGCAAGCCAGGCTTTTCCGCCGCGCAGATCGGACAGGGGAAGATTGGTGGTGTAGCCGTCGTGGCTGTGCGCCATGACGTGCGTGGCCTGCGTCTCGATACCGTCGAGAAGCGTGTCGAGCGAGACGCCACGCCAACGAGTGTCGAGTTTCGACCACTTGGTGACACAGTGAATATCTACTGTCGGCTTCTCTTCCGGCAGCGCACGCATCTGCAGCCAACTCCACTGATGCTTCGAGCCCATCTCGGTGGAGATGGTGAATTGCCATCGGTCCGTGTCCACCCTGGGCGTCGGACCGACGGACAAGACGGGGAAATCGTCGACCAGATACTGGCCGGGCGGGGTGCGACCGTCGTTGCCGCGACGCTTTCCGTGGAATCCTCGGGACACCAGTGCCATGGTCATCTCCTCGTGTTGTCTGCTCTGGAAGTGTGCTCCGATTTTGTTTCCTGTGACAACTCGGTGTTCCCCGTGACAACTCGGTCGACGCGTAAGGTGCGGTCAGGAACGCACAGCAGGACGTCGCCGAGAGTGGGGGAGAAGAGACACCGACATGGGCATCACCGATTTACGCGGAAAGAAGACGTTCATCACCGGGGCGGGGAGCGGGATCGGTCGTGCGACAGCACTCGCGGCCGGTGCGGCAGGTGCCGAACTCGTACTCACCGACATCAACGATGTAAGTCTGAATGGCACCGTCGACGCCGTCCTGGCCGCAGGTGGAAAAGTCTCTCGCTCAAAAGCATTCGATATTTCCGTGTTCGAAGATGTGACGGCATTCGCAGACGAAGTCCACGCAGAGGGCGGCAGCCTCGACATCGTAATGAACATCGCTGGGATTGCCGCGTGGGGAACCGTGGAGAATCTCGAGCATCGGCACTGGAAGTCGATGATCGATGTAAATCTGATGGGGCCGATCCATGTCATCGAGAACTTCCTGCCGCCGATGGTGAAAGCCGGCCGGGGTGGACACCTGGTGAACGTTTCTTCGGCCGCCGGGCTGATCCCGTTGCCGTGGCATGCCGCCTACAGTGCGAGCAAATACGGTTTGCGCGGCGCATCCGAGGTGCTCCGATACGACTTGAAGCGGCACGGTATCGGGGTGAGTCTCGTCGTGCCAGGCGGAGTAAAGACAGGCCTGGTCGACACCGTGGACATCGCGGGCGTCGACCGTAACGATCCGCGAGTGCAGAAGCTGCAACATCGGTTCGAAGCGCGTGCCGTCGAACCGGAGAAGGTGGCCGAGGCGATCCTGGCGGGGATCGTCAAGAATCGCTATCTGGTGTACTCGTCGAACGACATTCGGTTCGCCTATTGGTGGGCGCGCAAGTTCGCACCACCGTACGAGTTCGTGCTGCAGAAGGCCAACGATCAGTTCAGCAAGCTGCTTCGGAAGTAGTTCGGCAGTTCAGCGAATGACCCAAGGTTGCGCACAGCGCATTACGGTTGAGTGATGACTGCAGAACTCGGCGCTGATTCCGAGGTAGGAACGTTACGTACGGTGATGCTTCACCGCCCGGGCGACGAACTGCGACGTCTCACACCCCGCAACAGTGATCAGCTGCTGTTCGACGGCATCCCATGGGTCGATCGCGCGCAGGAGGAGCACGACGCGTTCGCGGAACTGCTGCGAGGCCGCGACGTCGAAGTGCTGTTGTTGGCGACATTGCTCACCGAGGCGATGACGGTGAGCGGAGCAGCGCGGATGCAGGGCATTTCGGCGGCGGTGAACGAGCGGCGCCTCGGCCGCGCGTTGGCGCACGATCTTTCCGCACATCTGCGAGGGGTCCCTGCAGCGGAGTTGGCGCAGATCCTCATGGCAGGCATGACGTTCGACGAGCTTCTGGAGGCGGAGAGCGGTGCCCCCGAACTCAGTGATGCGTCACTGGTTCGTCGGATGCACCACGGAGCAGATTTCATCATCGACCCGCTGCCGAATCTGCTGTTCACGCGTGACTCGTCGTTCTGGATCGGTAACCGCGTCGCGATCACCTCCCTGGCATTGCCTGCTCGTCTACGCGAGACGACGTTGACCGATCTGATCTATGCGTTCCATCCCAGGTTCCTCGGCATTCGGCGCGCCTACGAATCGCGGACGGCTCCGGTCGAGGGAGGCGATGTGCTGTTGCTCGCCCCGGGTGTGGTGGCCGTCGGGGTAGGGGAGCGCACCACTCCTGCCGGTGCAGAAGCATTGTCTCGCAGCCTGATCGAGGATGACTTGGCACATACGGTGCTGGTCGTTCCTATTGCGCAGGAGCGTGCGTCCATGCATCTGGACACCGTGTGCACGATGGTCGACGTCGATGCCGTCGTGATGTATCCGGCCATTCAGAACACGTTGTCGGCGTACACGATTCGTCGAGAAGACGCCGGCGTTTCCATCCGCGGTGCCGATCCGTTTCTGGAGGCTGCAGCGGACGCGATGGGAATCGGCAAGCTCCGAGTCATCGATACCGGGCTCGACCACGTCACCGCCGAACGCGAGCAATGGGACGACGGCAACAACACCCTCGCTCTTGCCCCGGGTGTCGTCGTCGCTTATGAACGCAACGTAGAGACAAATGCCAGGCTGGAGGCGTCGGGCATCGAGGTGCTGCGGATCAGTGGTTCGGAATTGGGCTCCGGACGTGGCGGTCCGCGGTGCATGTCGTGTCCCGTGGCACGCGATTCGCTCGAGCCCCCTGTATGAGTGGCAGGCCCGGCATCGATGCCCACGGGGAACAGCGCATCACAAAATTTCGCGGACCTTGTCCGCTGGTCGCGCCAGCACCGTTCCCTGGTCCGTCACCACGATCGGCCGTTCGATGAGAATGGGGTGCTCGACCATCGCCTTGATGAGTTCGTCCTCGGAGGCGTGAGCCAAGTCGAGTTCTTTGTAGACCGGCTCCTGCTTGCGAATTGCTTGCGACGCAGAAAGGCCGGCGTCGTCGAGAAGCTTGCGGAGTCCGTCCTTCGTCGGCGGTGTGTCCAGGTATTTCACGATCGTCGGTTCCAGCCCGGATTCTTCGATGATCTTCAACGCAGTCCTGGAGGTGTTGCAGCGAGGGTTGTGGTAAATAGTCGCAGTAGAAGCCATGTTTGTTGATTCTGCCACCCGGGTAGGCGACTTGACATGACGGATCTAAGAGTGGTTATCGCTGGAGGTCACGGAAAGATCGCGCAACACTTGATTCAGGTGCTCACTGCGCATGGCGACCGCGCGGTCGCATTGATTCGCAATCCCGAGCACGCGAGTGCGGTGGAGTCACTGGGTGCCCTCCCCGTGGTGCTCGATCTGGAAACTGCGACCGTCGACGAGGTGGCAGAGGTTCTTGCCGGTGCCGATGCCGCAGTGTTCGCTGCCGGGTCGGGTGGATCGGGCGGGGCCGCGAGGAAGGATTCGGTGGACCGAGCAGGTTCGGTGCTGTTGGCCGACGCCGCGGAGAAGGCCGGAGTCAAGCGATTCGTGCAGATCAGTTCGTTCGGTGCGGGTGAGCCGGTAGCCGCTGACGCCGAGGACAGCTGGAAGGCGTACATGGCTGCCAAGACGGCGGCCGAAGAGGATTTGAAGGCCAGAACGAAACTCGATTGGACCATCCTTCGTCCGGGTGGATTGACCGACGAGGAGGCCACGGCGCATATTGCCTTGTCGGAGCCGCCGCTCGAGCGAGGGACCGTGCCGCGCGGAGATGTTGCAAAGGTGATTGCTGCGTTGCTCGAAACTCCGTCGACAATCGGGAAGACCCTGATGTTGACTTCTGGTGGGGTACGCCTGGAAGATGCCCTCTGACTGTCCTGGTTCTGCAGGGGCACCAGAGCAAAGGATCCATATGCGAGTGCACCTCGATCCAGCATCCAAAACCCCACTGTACGAGCAGCTCCGCAGTGGAATTCTCGATCTCGTGCGAAGCGGAGAATTGATCGCAGAGACGAAGATTCCGACGGTCCGGGGACTGGCTGCGGAGCTTTCTATAGCGCCGCACACGGTGGCGAAGGCCTACCGGGAACTCGAGCATCAGGGAGTCATCGAGGCTCGCGGCCGGCTCGGTACATTTATCGCGTCCGGAGGTGATCCCACCGAAGACAATGCCGCCCGGGCAGCGATGACGTACGTGGCAGAGCTTCGGGCATTGGGTTTGTCCGACGAGCGAGTGCGAGATCTCGTAGATAGTGCACTAGCTGCAAGTTGACGCTTCAACCTGATCGTGACAAAGTCTCCGTGTCTCGCTGCCGCCTCGAAGGATATGATATGAAATCGAACATTTTCCGTGACGTCGCAATGCTGATGGCCCGAATCGGGCTCGGCATCGTTTTCATCGCGCACGGTTGGCAAAAACTCAGCACCAACGGTCTCGACGCCACGAAAGCAGGCTTCGACGGAATGGGCGTCCCGCTACCAGGGCTCTCCGCCTACTTCGCAACCTTCGTCGAACTCATCGGCGGAGTCGCACTCGTTCTCGGTATCTTCACTCCGATCGCCGGCATTCTGCTCTTCGTCGACATGCTGGGTGCATTCTTGTTCGTCCATTACGACATGGGGGTCTTCGTCGGCGAGGGTGGCTACGAATTAGTAGTAGCGCTCGGAGTCGGATCCCTACTGTTGGCGGCCGTCGGTGCCGGACGATTCAGCCTCGACGGGGTCTCCGGAGGCCGAACGAGCTTCAAGAAATCACGCCGCCGACGCTAGCGCCAACTCGGCAGCCAGAGTTGCTGCTGCCACAGCACCGGCGAGATCGGCATCGCGGTCAGAATCGGCCACAACCAGATGAAGTTCGCGACCACCAGACCGACGTAGAGGCACACCAGTAGTAGACCCGTGCCTCTACGTTCGGCGGACGCGCGTGCGCGACCGATGATCTGCCCGAGTATCAACGCGAACCCCATCACCATGAACGGTGCCATCGCGACTGCGTAGAAGTAGTACATCTGCCGGTCGAGCGTGATGAACCATGGCAGAAATCCTGCGGCGTACCCGACGATGACTGCGGCGAACCGCCAATCTCGCCGGACCAGGAACATCCACAAGCCCCACGCGAGCATCGGCACCGCGAGCCACCACATGGCCGGCGTGCCGATGAGCATGATGGCTTTGACGCACGAGGGCGCCGAGCAGCCCTGCACTTGCTCGCCGTCGGCGAAGTAGTACAGCATCGGGCGCAAGCCCATCGGCCACGTCCACGGCTTCGATTCCCATGGGTGACGGTTGCCCACCGAATTGGTGAGACCCTCGTGAAAAGTCAGTACATTGCCGCTGTAATACCACAGTGAGCGCAGTGCATCCGGTACGAACGAGAACAGCCCACCGGTACCGATCTGATTCCCGACGGCATGGCGGTCGACTCCGGTCTCGCTGGCGAACCACCCTGAGTACGTGCACAAATAGACGATCAACGGCACCACGACGAGGGCGTACAGCGACGGTCCGATGTCTCGAATTGCGGTACCGATCCATGGCCGCGATACTCCGTTCGCGCGGCGGGCAGCGACGTCGAATCCGACGCACAACAGTCCGAAGAACGCGATGAAGTACATCCCGGACCACTTGGTTCCGCAGGCGAGACCGAGCATGATTCCGGCGCCGAAACGCCACCAGCGGACACCGAGCCTCGGGCCGAATTCGCTTGCCTTGATACGTCCTTCGCTTCGTACCTTCGACATACGTTCACGGACGTCGTCTCGATCGACCACCAGACACCCCAGAGCTGCGGTGACGAAGAACGCCAAAAAGATGTCGAGCATGCCGACGCGTGAGGAGACGAATGTGACGCCGTCGGCGATCAGGAGTACGCCGGCGATCGCGCCCACCAGCGTCGACCGCGCCATCCGCCGAACTATCCGAATCACGATCAGCACCAACAGAGTTCCGAACAGAGCCGACGAGAACCGCCAACCCCAACCGTTGTAGCCGAACAGTGCTTCCCCGGCTGCGATCAATTGCTTGCCGACGGGTGGATGCACGACGAGCCCGTAAGCAGGGTTGTCCTCGATCCCACCGCCGGTGAGCACCTGCCATCCTTGCGGGGCGTAATGCTTCTCGTCGAAGACCGGCGTGCCGGCATCGGTGGGGTAACGCAGAATCGCGAAACGGGTGATGGCGGCGATGGCCGTGAGAACGAGAGTGACGATCCACCCGCGTCGCCGATCGGTGTCGCGGTAATAGTCGGCCGCCGGAATGGTGGGCCCAGGACTGACGACGGGGCGCGCATCGGTCGACAGGGTCACATGCCGATCGTAGGCGGCGCAGCGGAATGCGAGAAGGTGGGTGTGGGGGATGATGGGTGCATGCTGATCCTTGCCGCAACACCCATGGGCGATGTGGGTGATGCGTCCCAGCGACTGCGCGACGCACTGGCCACGGCCGACGTCGTCGCAGCAGAAGACACCCGAAGAACCAAACAGCTGGCGAGTTCGCTCGGAGTGACCATCACCGGCAAGGTGATCAGCTTCTATGACCAGGTCGAAACCGCGCGTCTTCCCGGACTGCTCGACGCGGTTCGTGCCGAGAAGTCGGTCTTGTTGGTCACCGACGCGGGCATGCCATCGGTGAGTGACCCGGGGTACCGGCTGGTGGCCGCCTGCGTCGACGCCGACCTTCCGGTCACCTGTCTGCCGGGCCCTTCTGCGGTGACCACCGCACTCGCGCTGTCCGGACTACCCGTCGAACGGTTCTGTTTCGACGGGTTCCCACCGCGCAAGCAGGGTCAGCGAAGAACGTTTTTCGAGTCCTTACGGACGGAATCGCGTGCCTGCGTGTTCTTCGAGGCGCCTCATCGGCTCGCTGCCAGTCTCGACGACGCCGTCGCAGTCCTCGGCCCGGATCGACGTGCTGCGGTCTGCAGGGAGCTGACGAAGACCTACGAGGAAGTCAAACGTGGCACGCTCGGCGAACTGGCAGTGTGGGCCGCCGACGGGGTTCGCGGCGAGATCACCGTCGTGCTCGCCGGAGCGCAGCCCGTCGCCGCAGAACCGGAAGATCTGATCGGTGAAGTAGAAGAGCTCGTCGCGTCGGGCATGCGGCTCAAGGATGCATGCGCCGAGTTGGCTGTCGGTGGCGTCAGTAAACGCGAGCTGTACGAGGCAGTTCTCGATTCTCGTAAATCTGCGCAGGACACACCGTCGTAAGTTTCGGACAGGCCTTCAGCGGTGGGCCGTGGAGGTGAATTGGTAGGTCGCCGCATCGACGATCTCCTCGGGAGTGATGGTGATTTCGTCGTTCAGCCATGCGGTGACCAGCTCGGCCAAGCCGCCGACGAACAACAGGCCGTTGATTTCTCCCTGGTGTGGTGGCCACGCTCGATCGCCGTACATTCGGGTCGCTTCGTCTGCGACCATCTGAGCGAAGCCCCGTAGAGCTGCACGACGGTGGGTGCGCAGGGGCTCGAACGCAGCGGATTCGATCATCGCAACTCGACCCTTGCGCGGATCTTCGGTGAGGATGGTGACGAAGGAGGAGATGGCATTTCGTACGCGGTCCTCCAGTGTTCCGGTGCTCGACCGAAGCGCGGCCAACCCAGCCTGTCGAATTTCGTCGGCGATACCGTCCAGGACTTTCTGTAGGAGATCGTCTCTGCCAGTGAAGCTTTCGTAGAAATATCGTTCCGTCAGCTTGGCGCGGCTACAGATGGCAGTCATCGTGGCACCACTTTTCCCCGTAGCTGCAAACACGTCCAATCCTGCCTCGAGCAAACTCTCGCGTCGTTGGACTGCTCGTTGATCTGCGCTCATGCCGCCGTACCGGCGTGGCGTGGTTGGAGTCATGGAGTGATTTTGACAGATGCGAACTTCGCGACGCTCCTATCGGAGATCAACCGACGACCTGCCGACGCAGCCCTTCGGTTGCTGCTTCGAGAATCGTCTTGGTTCCCTTACGGATAAGAAAACCTGGAATCGGAATCTTCGGATCTATGGTCAGCTCGAACGCCACACGAGTGCCTTTGGCTGTCGGCGTCAACGTGTACTCGCCGTGCTGCGCCTTCTGCTGCGACCCCTCCACCAGGTCCCAGCTGACAGTCGTATCGGTCCAGGTGTACTCCACTACCTGTTCGTCGTTGATTCCCAGGATCGATACCGCCATCTTGACGTGATGGGGGCGGCCGTCGTCGAAACGGTCGATGACTTCGATCTTCTTGTGGACCGGCGACCACGACGGGAGCCCTTCCACATCTGCGAGGACATCGAGCACCGCCGCAGGATCGGCATCGATATCGACGTCTTTGTTCGCTGTGACTGCCATGGGGACAACGTAACTCAGGCGGAGCGGTCCGCGACAGGAATCGAGCCATGCGAGCGCACGAAATCACCGATCCGCCGCAGCGCGCGGTGCGCTTCCGGTAGGAAGTCTGCGACCTGGAACACGTGCACCTGATCCGCCCATACTTGGAGTTCGCAGTCGACGCCCGCAGCGCCGAGCCGCTCCGTCATCAACTCTGCGTCGGCAAGGATCATCTCGGTGGAACCAGCTTGAATCAGCACCGGCGGTAACCCGCGTAGGTCTGCGTCGACGGGTGAAACCCTCGGCCCCTGTTCTCCTTCGACGACGATCCGGGCTTCGACCCTGTCTGCCAGCACAGTCAGCGGAGGCACTGCCTCGGGTGGGAAAATAGAGCATTTCGACGCGTTCTCGTGGTTGAGCTTGTTCGTCGGGTCCAGGTCCGTCAACGGTGACATCGCGAAAATGCCGGCAGGCATCGGTAGATCCAACGTCTCCAACGCCAAGGTGACCATGAAGGCGAGGTAGCCACCGGCAGAGTCGCCGGCGATGAAGATCTGATCCGGGCGGTATCCCGAATCGAGAAGAAAGCGGTAACCGTCGATGCCGTCCTCGACCGCATGAGCGATCGGATTACGGGGCATCATCCGGTAGTCGATCGAGAGCACGGGCGCATCGACGTACTGCGAGATCCGCGACGTCAGCCTGCGGTGAGTATTGAGCCCGCAGCAGATGAAGGCTCCTCCGTGCAGATACAGCACCACATTGTCGTTTCGGACCCCTTCGGCACGGATCCATTCGGCGTAGCAATCGGCCAGCATGATCCGGTTGCACTGCGCGCCCTTCACTGCGGGCAACAGCATGCCTGCGTAGTCGACGAGTCCCATCGGCCATGGAAGGTGTGGCGCCTTGGCCCACAATGACAAGAACGGTCGAATCGAGTACTGCAGGCCCGTCGAGAGCGCTCGTGAGCTCAGGCTTCCACCAGGCAAATCATGCCTGCGTGGCGCACGGTCAGGCGTCGACTGTGGCTGCCGCACTGCGGTGAGCGCTGTGTTCATCGTCCTCGCCTCGATTCGACAGTTGTTTGGAACTCCTACTAACGGACCTTAGCGTGTGACATATATCGCTCGAACGTAAGGTCGTGTTCGATGTCACACCGTAATCGAAACTAGTCTCAAAGGTGATCCACATGGCGCTCATGCCCGTTACCGAATCCATGTTCCTGATCGCTGAATCGCGTGAGCATCCCATGCACGTCGGAAGCCTTCAATTGTTCGTGCCACCAGGGCCGCCACATGACTTCGCACAAGAAGTCCATGAGAAGTTGACCAGCGGTGAGGTTCACGAATTGTTTCGCAAGCGCCCCGGTCGACCGGTCAACGTGATGGGCAGCCTCGCGTGGTCACGAGAGCCGGACATCGACTTCGAGTACCACGTCAGGAGGACAGTTCTGCCCTCTCCCGGGCGAATCAGGGAGTTGTTCCAGTTCCTGTCGCTCAATCACAGTGCTCCGCTGGACCGGTACCGGCCGATGTGGGAAGTGCACATCATCGAAGGTCTCGCCGACGGCCGTATCGCGCTATACACCAAGGTCCATCACTCTCTCGTCGACGGTGTATCGGCTCTGAAGTTGACCCTCAACGCTCTCAGTACCGATCCCGATGACAGAAACGGTGTCGCAACCTGGGATCCGTCCCTGTTCCGCGAGAAGAAGACGCGTGAAACACCTTCCACACTCGAAAGAATCACCGGCGGGTTGACCCTAGGACGTGCAATTGCTGCTGATCTCGTGGACTTTCTGCCCGCTGCAACCCGAATCGGATTGCGCGCCATGCGAAACGAAGGGGCGCAACTCCCTCTGCGTGCACCCCGCACGATGTTCAACGTGCCGATCGGCGGTGCTCGACGTTTCGCGGCCCAAAGCTGGTCCATCGAGCGAATGACGAAGGTGGCCAAAGCCCGAGGGGTGACGCTCAACGACATCGTGCTCGCGATGTGCTCCGGTGCACTCAGGGCCTACCTCATCGACCAGAACGCGCTTCCTGATTCACCCTTGATCGCAATGGTTCCGGTATCCCTCCGCAAACCAGGGGAGGACAAAGGCCCCGGCAACTCGATCTCGGTGATTCTGTGCAATCTCGGCACCCACGAATCCGATCCTCTCGCCAGGCTGGACGCCATCACGGACTCCACAGTCAAGGGCAAGAACATGATGCGCGAACTCAACACCCTCGAATCGCTGGCAATCGGCGCAGTGACCATGGCGCCGTTGCTGTTCGGGCCGGTACCCGGATTCGTCAACTACACGCCCCCGCCGTTCAACGTCATCATCTCGAACGTACCGGGCAGCTCCGAGGAGTTGTATTGGAACGGAGCCAAACTCGACGGTATCTACCCGGCCTCCATCGTCTGCGACGGCATGGCGTTGAACATCACCGTCGCCAGCAACGGAGACTCCCTGAACTTCGGGCTCATCTGCTGCAGGCGCAGCGTCCCGCATCTGCAGCGGATGCTGACGCATCTGGAGAACTCCCTGGAGGAGTTGGAAAAGACGCTGTAGGCGATGTCGGGGGCTGACCCCGCCCCCGACACCCCCGCGCTACTTGACCTCGTACTTCGGGAAGATCGGCGACGGGGCGGGTAGAGGCGTACCTGCGACGATTCGGGTGCCGATATCGGAGAACTCGTGCGCTGGACTGCCGAGCAATTCGAGGATCCGGGCCGCCGAGTCGGGCATGATCGGCTGTACCAGAATGCCGACGATGCGCAGCACCTCCATCGTCACGTAGAGCACGGTTGCCATGCGCGCCGGGTCCGTCTTGCGCAGTACCCACGGCTCCTGCTGCGAGAAGTAGCGGTTGGTCTCGCCGAGAACCGACCAGATCGCCTCGACGGCCGAATGCAGTGCCTGCACGTCGAATTCGCGTCGGCAGATCTCGAGCAGTTCGTCTGCGCGTGCCAGCATCGCGGAATCCTCGGCGGTGAATTCGCCCGGCGTGGGTACTACGGCATCACAATTCTTGGCGACCATTGTCAGCGAACGCTGTGCCAGGTTGCCGAGTTCGTTCGACAGGTCTGCGTTCATCCGCGTCACGATCGCCTCGGCGCTGTAGCTCCCGTCCTGGCCGAAAGAGACCTCGCGCAAAAGGAAGAAACGGAGTGAATCGAGACCGAACTCCTCGACCAATGCGAAGGGGTCGACGACGTTGCCGACCGACTTGGACATCTTCTCGCCCTTGTTGTTCAAGAAACCGTGGACGAACACCCTCTTGGGTAGTTCGACACCGGCGGACATCAGGAACGCAGGCCAGAACACGGTATGGAAACGCGTGATGTCCTTGCCGATGATGTGAAGGTCTGCGGGCCAATACTTCCGGTACTTCTCCGACTCGGTATCCGGGTAGCCGACGCCGGTGATGTAGTTGGTCAATGCGTCGACCCACACGTACATCACGTGCTCGGGATCGTTCGGTACTTGAATTCCCCAGTCGAACGTCGTCCGAGAAATCGACAGATCTCGCAGTCCGCCCTTGACGAAGTTGACGATCTCGTTGCGGCGCGAGACCGGCGCGATGAAGTCGGGCTGCGCGTCGTAGAGCGCGAGCAGCTTGTCCTGATACGCAGACAGTCGGAAGAAGTACGACGCTTCCTCGGTCCACTCGACAGGAGTGTTCGTTTCGGTGGCGACGCGGGTGCCGTCGTCGGCGACCGTGGTCTCGGACTCGGTGTAGAAGGCCTCGTCGCGAACGGAGTACCAACCGGAGAATGCGTCGAGGTAGATGTCGCCGTTGCCCTCCATGCGCCTCCACAGCTCCTTGCTGGCGGCGTGATGGTCTTCATCGGTGGTGCGGATGAACCTGTCGTGGGAAATGCCGAGAGCCTTGTCGAGCTCCTCGAAAGCATCCGAGTTGCGTGCAGCGAGATCGACGACGTCGATGCCTTCTTTGACGGCCGTCTGCTGCATCTTCAGGCCGTGTTCGTCGGTTCCGGTCAGAAACATGACGTCGAAACCGTCGAGTCGCTTGAATCGGGCGATCACATCCGTCGCGATGTACTCGTAGGCGTGTCCGATGTGCGGAACGCCGTTCGGGTACGCAATGGCAGTTGTGACGTAGAAGGAGGGCCGTGAGGCATCAGCTGGCGCAGTCATGGTTCGCCTACTCTATCGGCGTGAGCAAAGACCGTCCCGCACCACCATTGCCCGAGCCGCTCGGCCACCTCGTCGACGCCCATACCCACCTGGACGCATGTGGTGCCGTCGATGCGGCCGGCGTGGCTGCCATCCTCGATCGAGCCGAGTCCGTAGGTGTTTCTCGCGTGGTGACCGTTGCCGACGATCTTGCCGCCGCACGCTTCGCTGTCGACGCAGCTCACTGGGACCGGCGAGTGTGGGCGGCCACGGCGATACATCCGACGCGAGCCAACGTGCTCGACGAGACGACCCGCACCGAAATCGAGCAGCTTTCTGCCGATCCTCGGGTCGTCGCAGTGGGGGAGACAGGCTTGGACTACTACTGGCCCGGCAAACTCGACGGGTGCGCGACGGTCGAGGAACAGCACGAAGGATTTCGCTGGCACATAGATCTGGCGAAGCGGCTGCGCAAGCCGCTGATGATTCACAATCGTGAGGCCGACGACGATTTGCTGGCGGTCCTGAAATCCGAAGGTGCCCCGGAGACCGTGATATTCCATTGCTTCTCCTCCGGGCCGGAAATGGCGAGGGCCTGCATCGACGCGGGGTACGTACTGAGCCTGTCCGGGACCGTCAGTTTCAAGAACGCTCACGCTCTACGGGAAGCAGCCGTGCTGATCCCGGATGCGCAGTTGCTGGTGGAAACCGACGCTCCCTTTCTGACACCCCATCCGTACCGCGGGGCCCCGAACGAGTCCTACTGCCTGCCGTACACCGCCCGGGCGCTCGCGGAGATCCGGGGTCAGGACCCTGGGGATCTTGCCGCCCACGTCACTGCCAATGCGGAACGAGTGTACTCACTCCTGTCGGGCCAATAACGGAAGACACAACACGGCTTCACTCTGCAACTGGTTGCGTGCTGGGGTTGCGAGATATCCATCAGTTCGTTACCGTACCGTGACCGACCGCCGGGCGTTTCGAACAGAAGGTAACGCTCCAGAATCCAGGAATCGCTTGTGTCTAGTATTGCCCGCCTTAACTCCACCAGGTCTTTGACCTTCTACCTGGTGGTCGCCGCGCTGCTGGCGACGCTGATCGTCGGGGGCGCCACCGCCGTCGCTCGTCATAAAACCGTGACAATCGACGTCGATGGCGAGATGATCACGCTCAGCACGATGACGTCCGACGTCAACGGTGCGTTGGGTGCGGCTGGATACGAACCGAGCGACAAGGATCTCGTAGTGCCTTCCGGCGACTCGTCGCTGTCCGACGGCGAGACGGTCGTCCTCCGGCGCGCTCGAGAACTGAGCGTGACGGTGGATGGCCAACCCCGCGAGGTCTGGACCACAGCACTGACGGTCGACGAAGCCCTTTCACAGATGGATCTGGCCCAGGACGTGCACGTTTCCGCTTCGCGCGGTGAGCGACTGCCACTGGAAGGCACGTCGCTGGAAATCGCACTGCCCAAGCAGGTCTCGCTCGTCGACGGAGCTGCTCCGGCCGCACCGGTGACACTGGCGGCACCTACCGTCCGGGAACTTCTCGAGCAGGTAGGCGCGCCACTCCAAGAAGCCGACACAGTTGTCCCTGCACCCGACGAGATCGTCACCGAGGGCGCGTCGATCATCGTCACCCGAGATCGAACCGAGACCAAGTCCGAGACCGCCGATGTAGCGCCACCCGAGCAGCGCATCGAGGACCCGACGATGAACATGAGCCGTACCGTCCTCGAGAATCCCGGCGCACCCGGAATCTCCGACATCACCTGGGCGATCAACACCGTCAACGGCAAGGAAGTCGGCCGCGAGAAGGTAACCGAGACCGTCAAGGTTCCGGCGCAACCGAAAGTAGTTCGAGTCGGCGCCAAGCCGGGCACCGAGGTCCCGCCCGTCGAGAACGGCAGTACTTGGGACGCACTCGCACAATGTGAAGCAACAGGTAACTGGGCCATCAATACCGGCAACGGATTCTTCGGTGGAGTGCAGTTCGATCAAAACACCTGGGAGCGCCAGGGCGGCCTCAAGTACGCGCCCCGCGCTGACCTTGCGAGCCGCGAAGAGCAGATCGCCATCGCTTCGGTGACGCAGAAGTCCCAGGGATGGGGAGCGTGGCCTGCGTGCACCTCCCGCCTCGGCTACCGATGACAGGTGCGTAGAGTTTTCACAGTGCAAGAACATGTGAGGGAACCCGCGGCGCTGCTAGGGCCTGCGGAGGTGCGATCTCTCGCCGCCGAGTTGGACGTGCGTCCTACCAAACAACTCGGCCAGAACTTCGTGCACGACGCCAATACGGTGCGACGCATCGCGGCCGCAGCCGACATCTGTGGCAGCGATACCGTCCTCGAGGTCGGGCCCGGTCTGGGCTCACTGACGCTGGCCCTGCTCGACGTCGCAGACGCCGTCATTGCCATCGAGATCGATCCCAAGTTGGCATCGCGGTTGCCGCAGACAGTGGCCGAGCGAGCACCGTCGCTGGCCGACCGTCTCACCGTCGTCGAGTACGACGCGCTACGAATCAAGGCCGCCGACATTCCGGGGGAGCCGGCTGCCCTCGTCGCGAATCTTCCCTACAACGTAGCGGTTCCGGTTCTGCTGCACCTGTTTTCGGAACTGCCGTCGCTCCGCACCGCTTTGGTGATGGTCCAGGCAGAAGTAGCCGATCGACTCGCCGCAGACCCCGGCAACAAGATCTACGGCATCCCCAGCGTCAAGGCGGGATTCTTCGGAACCGTCAAACGCGCAGGATCCGTCGGGCGCTCGGTATTTTGGCCGGTGCCGAAAGTGGAGTCCGGGCTGGTGCGGCTCGATCGGTACGCAGAGCCACCGTGGTCCATGGACGACGCCCATCGACGTGCCGTGTTCGCCGTCATCGACGCCGCATTCGCGCAACGTCGCAAAACCCTCCGTGCAGCACTCAGCGGTTGGGCCGGCTCGCCCGTCATCGCGGAGCGCCGGTTACGGGAGGCCGGGATCGACCCATCTGCTCGCGGTGAAACTCTCGACGCCGCTGCCTACGTGCGGTTGGCGGCAACCGAAGCCTGAGCTGTCGGGATCGCTTCGGTCCAAATCGCTTCGGTCCAAATCACTTCGGTCCAAATCGCTTCATTGGTCCATTCATACGATCAGATCACTTCAGTGGTTCATTCAAGCGAGCCCGTCAGCACCCGCTCGGTACCGACGGCTGAGCATTGTGTGTCGCTCCGCGAGCACTCGGCACTCGTCGGCGAGTTGCGGCGGATCGAGGACCGTGAAGTCCGTGTCGAAGGCGGACAGCCATCGAGCGATCGAGGGCAGTGAATCTCCCGCCAAGGCGATGAGGCAGGTCTCGTCGCTTTCGGACTCGAGAGTGCCCCATTCCGCGTCGACCATCGATGCGATCGTCTCGATCGGTGAGTGCAGCCGTATCCGTGCCTGCACCTGAGCGAGTGCACGGTCGATTCCCCGCGCGACGAATGCCGCTGCCCCGCCGTCGGGTAATTCTCGTGGGGTGAAGCGTGGACCCGTCGGAATCTTCGGTTGGAGCCGGTCGACGCGGAACGATCGCCAGTCCTGACGGTTCAGGTCCCAGCCGAGTAGGTACCACCGGGAGCCCGCCCGCACCAGGCTGTAGGGCTCCACCTCGCGCCGGGTCTCGGTCCCGTCGTGGCTGCGGTAGTCGAATCGCAGTCGTTCTTGGCTATGGCACACACCCGCAACTGCCGACAACACCGCAGCGTCGACGGCGGATCGTGCGGCAGGACGATCTACGACGTCGATGCGCAGGGCGTCGAGTCGGTGTTGAATGCGCGACGGCATCACCTGGCGCAACTTGGTCAACGCGCGCATCGACGCCTCCCCGATTCCCGCTACCGAGCCACCGGCCGCGGATTGGAGTCCGAATGCCACTGCGAGTGCTTCGTCGTCGTCGAGCAGCAGGGGAGGCATTTCGGCGCCCGCACCCAGCTGATATCCGCCGCCAACGCCTGCGGTGGCGTGGACCGGATATCCGATCTCGCGGAGCTTGTCTACATCGCGTCTGACGGTGCGCGGGGTGACGTTCAGTCGGTCCGCGAGGTCGGCCCCTGCCCAGTCACGCCGTGTCTGGAGCAGGGACAGCAACTTCAGAAGTCGTGCCGAGGTTTCCCGCATAACCCGATAATGGCAGTAATTGCGGACCGATGCTGTCCGCAGTCGGGGTGATCGGGGAGTTAGGACGGCCACACGAATGTGGGGTACCACGATTTCTCCACTACTGTTGACCCTCGTGCTCTCAGTCGTCCCCAGCCCCGTAGTCGTCAGGGCTCCGTCCAAGGTGAATTTGCACCTATCGGTCGGTGACCTGCGCGAGGATGGCTATCACGAGCTCACCACGGTGTTTCAGGCGCTGTCGTTGGCCGACGAAGTCTCGGTGGTGCCGGCTCGGGCCTTACGCGTGAGTGTTCGCGGCGACGATGCGCGGTCGGTTCCGACCGACGAGCGCAATCTGGTGTGGAAGGCGGCAGTGCTTCTTGCCGACGCCGTCGGACGTGAGCCGGGCGTCGAGATCACCATCGACAAGGGCATCCCGGTGGCAGGCGGTATGGCTGGGGGGAGCACGGACGCAGCGGCGACGCTCGTCGCGCTCAACGCCCTGTGGGATCTGGACCTTTCCCGAGCGGAGTTGACCGATCTGGCCGCCAAGCTCGGCAGCGATGTCCCGTTCGTTCTGCACGGCGGAACTGCGATGGGTACCGGCCGAGGGGAGAAGCTACTTCCGATCCTCTCGCGCAACACATTTCATTGGGTACTCGCCTTGGCCAAGGGCGGTCTGCAGACCCCAGCTGTGTTCGCGGAGTTGGACGAGCTGCGCGCCAAGGGAAACCCGCCGCGCGTCGGTGAGCCCGAGGCTCTGATGCATGCGCTCGCGATCGGCGATGCGAATGCGCTTGCGCCGCTTCTCGGTAACGATCTGCAGGCTGCCGCGCTGTCGCTGCTTCCGCAATTGCGCCGCACCTTGCGCGCAGGGGTGAGCGCCGGCGCTTTGGCCGGGATCGTCTCGGGGTCGGGTCCCACGTGCGCTTTTCTGTGTGCTGATGCTGATACCGCAGTGTCGGTCAGTGCTGAACTATCCGGTGCGGGTGTCTGCCGCACCGTGCGTGTCGCGAGTGGCCCGGTTCCCGGCGCTCGCGTGGTAACTAGTGAATCGATTGGTTTCTCCTGATGGTCAATCTCGTCAATCTCGAAAACGTCTCCAAGTCTTTCGGCGTCAAACCGCTGCTCGACGGAGTGTCCCTCGGTGTGCAGGAGGGCGAACGCATCGGCATGGTCGGCCTCAACGGTGGTGGTAAGACCACCACGCTCGAGGTTCTCGCCGGTATCGAGCCGCCCGACTCGGGGCGGGTCAGCCGGGTCGGTGGACTGCGGATGGCCGTCGTCACCCAGCGCGGCGTGCTGCCTCCGGGTTCGACCGTCGGGCAGGTCGTTCTCGACCCACTCGGCATGGCCGAGCACGAGTGGGCAGGCGACTCACGTGTACGAAACATCCTGACCGGCATCGGCATTGCAGACCTCGGTCCTATCGGTAGCTCGGGGCTCGACGCTTCCATCGACAACCTGTCCGGCGGTGAGCGCCGAAGAGTCGCGCTGGCGGCGGCGCTGGTTCAGGATCTCGACCTGTTGGTGCTCGACGAGCCGACCAACCATCTCGATGTAGAAGGCGTGCAGTGGCTTGCTGCGCATCTGGTGTCGCGGCGGAGCGCTCTCGTCGTCGTCACTCACGATCGTTGGTTCCTCGACACCGTGGCGACGAAGACGTGGGAGGTCGTCGGCGGTGGTGTCGAAACATACGAGGGCGGTTACAACGACTGGGTGTTCGCCCGTGCCGAGCGCAGTAGGCAGGCCGACGCTTCCGAGGAGCGTCGCCGAAACCTTGCGCGCAAAGAGCTGGCGTGGCTGCGTCGCGGTGCACCGGCCCGGACGTCGAAGCCCAAGTACCGGATCGAAGCGGCCGAAGCGCTCATCGCCGACGTGCCTGCGCCGCGTGACTCCGTTGCCTTGGCGTCGTTCGCGCAGCGTCGACTCGGCAAGGTTGTCATCGAGCTGGAAGATGCGCGACTCGAAACTCCGGACGGCCGTGAGCTGGTCCGCGACTTCACCTGGCGCCTCGCGCCGGGTGAACGAGTGGGTCTGGTCGGGGTCAACGGTTCCGGTAAGACCACGCTCCTGCGCACCCTTGCCGGGGAGTTGGAACCCGCCGCTGGCAAACGTATTCAAGGTCAGACCGTCAAGATCGGTTGGCTCAAGCAGGAATTGGACGATCTGCCCAAGAAGCTGCGAGTTCTCGACGCGGTCAAAGAGGTAGCTGAGCGAATTACATTGGGCGACAAAGAGGTATCGGCGGGTCAGCTCGCCGAACGTCTCGGGTTCACCCCGGCCCGTCAGCGCACTCCGGTCGGCGATCTGTCCGGCGGTGAGCGTCGACGGTTGCAGCTCACACGGGTATTGATGGCGGAGCCCAACGTGCTGTTGCTCGACGAGCCCACCAACGATCTCGATATCGACACACTGCAACAGCTCGAGGACCTGCTCGACGGCTGGGCCGGGACCATGGTGGTCATCAGTCACGACCGGTACCTCATCGAGCGGATCTGTGACTCGACCTGGGCGCTGTTCGGTGATGGCAAGCTCACCAACCTTCCCGGTGGCATCGAGGAGTACTTGCGTCGGCGCGCGGTGATGGCGGCTGAGGCCACACCGGATTCGCTGACTACCGGCGGTGTCGTCAAGACCGCTGTGCGTGATGCCGGATCCGAGAGGGCTGCTCGTAAGGAGCTCAGCAAACTGGAGAAGTCCGTCATTCGTTTGTCGAAGCGGGAAGCGGAGCTGCACGCCGAACTGGCGGAGGTGGCCACCGATCCGAGCAAGCTCGTGGCATTGGATACCGAGCTCAAGCAGGTGGTGGCGGACAAGGACGTCGCCGAGGAGCGTTGGATGGAGCTGGCCGCCGAGCTCGAGTGACCTGCACATGATGGCGGGGCACGACGGCAGTAGGTACTTTCGATAGCAGGACGGTTTGGCGGATCGCGCACACCGGATACGAGAGGACCTACGAGTACATCGTGTCCACACTTTTCATACCGAGCTTCCAGCCGAACGCTGAGATGGGGTCCAACCAGTGACGTCCGTGGTGCGCACGGCCATGGGTGATTCGTTCGAGGATCTACATCCCAAGGTCCAGTGGCGTTTCGGACTGTCCGCGGCGGACGGGCTTTGCCAGATCGGCGTCGGCGTCATGGAAGAGATGACCCATTCGGCGTTGGTGCCGTGGCCCGTTCTGGCGCTCGGGGCCCGGCGGGGTTTGTTCCCCGGAGGTCGAGGAACCGACGTTCCCTTCACCGTCGCCAACTACGCGTACACCGACGATCTGGGTCGGGAAACGATGTCGTTCGTGCGCAGGTTTGCCTTCGTCGGAAAGCCACAGGGCATGAACTCGGTGATGGTCACACCGGCTGTGTCCCAGGGGAACGATGTTGCGCTGGACTATCTGGGATACAGCTCGGACATGCTGGTACACACTCGATGTAGCGCGGACGCCGATGGTGGAATCCTGCTCGAGAGCGGCGCTCCACGGATACGCGGGCTACGTGTCCCCGCGTTCGCATCTGCCCTGACGACCGGGCGCGAGTGGTGGGACGAGGGCGAGCAGCGGCATCGCATTCAGATCGACGTCACCAGCCCGATATTGGGACGACTGTTCCACTACCGAGGATGGTTCACAGCAGAGGAATGCCCGTGCGCGGCCGCTGACATCCCCGAAGATGCACGGCCGTCGCGGCTGGAAGCGCACGAATAGCCCTGCCGAAAGGCCGTCACTTGCGGTGAGAGATCAGCGGTAGCCCTTGGCCGGGTTGAGCAGATCGAGCACGATGGTCTGCCCATTGGACCTGACATGGATCTCAGGGTTCTGCAGTCCACCGGAGGTGAGGTACTCACCGAGGAGCTGAAGTAGCTCGTCGGGGCCGACCGAGGTGTCTGGCGTACGGATGTCGCCGGTGCGGCTGCCCAGCTCGTTCTGAGTGAGTCGGCCCGCTATGCGTACCGAGGCAACACCCATCGCGGTCCGGCGGTCGGGTGCTGCGCCGCGTGCCGGGCTCGAGGACGGCACGCTACTGGCGCCGTTCGTTGCGTAGGTGCTCGATCGGCCGTTGGTCGGCAGGCCGTGCTCGGAGATCTGATCGCTAGTAGTCACTTCAACCTCGTTCGAATCTTTGGACGGCTGCTCGGGGCCGGCGCTTGCGGGTTCCTGCTTCATGCCCGACTGCTCCACTTCATGCGTGATCGCAGGCTTTGCCGACGTAGTAGGTGCCATCTCGGCGGGATCCTTCGCCGGAGGTGTGGCGGTCTTCGGATTGTTCGATGCCTGCGACTCGGCCCAAGGCGGCAAGATGTCCGCGGCCAATTTCGGGGTCGGCGTACTCAACCGGTGGGCCGGTGTTTGGCCGATCTTGATTCCCGCCTGCGGATAGCTGGAACCCTGCGTCATAGAAGACCTCGCGTCGTGAAGAACCTGTGTCGAGCCACGTCTCGGCGTGCAAAGCATCGCACTCGAGTATGAAACGTACCCGAAGCCCGTTCGGACTTCGGAAGCGTAACACTATGACTGTTTAGCGGGTCCGATTGCGAGTATTTTCCCGCTGCGGTCACTCACCCGCAGCTACGAGGGGCTCCAACGTCAGTTCGGGCATCTCCTTCTGGAGATACTGCAGACGCCACTTGTCGCTGACGAGAGCGAGCAGCACGCCGTCCGTCCGCGTGAAAACCTCCACCCCGCGCTGGCGACCCAACTCGACCGCAGACTCGGTGTCGGTCCGACGAGCGAGCGAATAGCCCAGCGATTCCAGACGAGCATCGACACCGAACTCAGCTTTCATTCGGGCCATGACCACCTCGAACTGCATGGGACCGACAGCTGCGAGAACCGGCGAAGCGTCACCGCGAATATCGTTGCGCAACACCTGAACAACGCCCTCGGAGTCCAACTGCTCCACGCCGCGACGGAACTTCTTGTACTTGTCGGCGCTGTCCACGCGCAACAGTGCGAAGTGCTCGGGCGCGAACGAAGGAATCGGCGGGTACTCGACCTTCTTCTCCGTGTACAAGGTATGCCCAGGTGCGAGAGCGGTGGCGTTGACGAGTCCCACGACGTCGCCGGGATACGCGTGCTCGACCGTGGTCCGCTCCCGACCGAACACGGTCAAGGCGTACTTGGTGGTGAACGGCTTACCGGTCTGCGAGTGCGTCACGACCATGCCGCGCTCGAAAACGCCAGACACGACGCGCATGAACGCCAATCGGTCCCGGTGCGCTGTATCCATTCCCGCCTGCACTTTGAACACCACAGCGCTGAACGGATCGGTCACTTCCCTCGCCACACCCTTGATGTCTTCCCTCGGTCCTGGCTGCGGCGCGAGCGCCACCAGAGTGTCCAAGATCTGGCGAACCCCGAAGTTGAGCATCGCCGAACCGAAAATGACGGGCGACGTCTGGCCGGCGAGGAACATTTCCTGATCGTGACCCTGGCCGCTTGCAACCAGGAGTTCGCTCTCTTCGACCGCCGTGTCCCACTCGATGCCCTCGCGCGCAGCGGCAGCGTCGGCATCCATCAATTCCTCGGGGGCGATAGTGGCGCCACCAGCGGTGCGAGTGAACCGAATGTAATTGCCTGCCCTGACGTCGAGCAGACCACGGAAGTCTCCTGCGATGCCGACAGGCCAGTACAGCGGTGTCGGTGTCAGTCCGATGCGCTGTTCGATCTCGTCGAGGAGTTCCAGTGGTGACTGGCCCGGCCGGTCCCACTTGTTGATGACGGTGATGACCGGAATGCCGAACTGGCGGCACACCTGAAAGAGCTTGAGCGTCTGTGGTTCCAGGCCCTTGGCTGCATCGATGAGCATGACTGCCGCATCGACAGCGGTAAGAACCCGGTAGGTGTCCTCGGAGAAGTCGGCGTGGCCGGGAGTGTCGACGAGGTTGATGACGTTTATCTCGTCGACGCTCCGGTCGAGCTGGTAATTGAACTGCAGCGCGGTCGAACTCACCGAGATGCCGCGTGCCTTCTCCATCTCCATCCAGTCCGAGACCGTGGCTCGTCGACCGGCTTTGCCATGGGTGGCGCCCGCTTCCGAGATCACTCGGGCGTGCAGCGCAAGCGCCTCGGTCAGCGTGGACTTACCGGCGTCGGGGTGGGAGATGACGGCGAAGGTGCGCCTGCGATGGACCTCGTGGACGAGTTCCTTGTGCGGGTTCTTCGGCTGCGCCGTCGACTCGGTGGCGGTACTGCTCTTGTCGACCGGAGCGTCTACCGAATCGGGCGGCGTACTCAAACGAACCTCAATCTCACGTTGTGCGGCATCGGGCTCGTACCAGGGTACTCGGACGAAAAGGCGGTAACGGTTCACCTCCGGGCGAGGATTGAATAACCTGAACACCACCTGCCGCGACCACGCTCGCTCGACGAGGAGATGGCATTGAGTAAGTTCACCGAAGAAATGTTCGCGACGGCACAATCCAGTCGTCGCGGACTCGTGACCGGCGAGCCTGACCAGCCACTCCGTCAGTCCTGGGGTGAGATCCACCAGGACGCGCGCGCGATGGCGGGCGCTCTGGCCGAGGCGGGGATCGGACACGGCGACGCGATCGGTGTCCTCGCCGGGCAGCCGGTGGACATCGCACCCGCCTGTCAGGCCGCGTGGATGCGTGGCGGCTCGGTCACGATGCTGCATCAGCCGACACCGCGAACCGACCTTGCCGTGTGGGGGCAGGACACCGAATCCGTGGTGAAGATGATCGACTCCAAGGCAGTCGTTCTAGGAGCACCTTTCGATGTCGCCGCCCCGATTCTCGAGGAACGCGGGATCACCGTGTTGAAAATCGAAGACATGCGTCGAGGCGCTCCCATCGACCCGATCGACACCTCGGAGTCCGACATCGCTCTCCAACAGTTGACGTCGGGGTCCACGGGGTCACCCAAAGCGGTGCAGATCACCCACGAGAACTTTTTCGTCAACGCGTACGCCATGATCGATCGGATCGAGTTCGATGTCGACCGAGACGTCATGGTCAGTTGGCTGCCGCTGTTCCACGACATGGGTATGGTCGGGTTCCTTACCGTGCCCATGCAGGTCGGGGCCGAGGTCGTAAGTATCACCCCACTGGACTTCCTGCGGTCACCACTGCTGTGGGCCAAGCTGATCGACAAATACCGCGGAACTGTCACGGCGGCACCAAATTTCGCCTACTCACTACTCGCTCGACGGCTACGGCAAGCCGAGGACGATTTCGATCTGGATCTGAGCTCACTGCGCTACGCCTGGAACGGCGCCGAGCCGGTAGACCCGGACACGATGACGGCTCTCGCCGAGGCCGGGAGGCCGTACCAACTCGATCCGCTGGCCCTTGCCCCTGTCTACGGTATGGCGGAAACGACTCTGGCCGTGTCCATCCCGGACCCATATCAAGGACAGGTGCTCGACGTCGTCGACGCAGACCTGCTCGAGGCGATGGGGCGGGCAGTACCGGCTACCAAGGGCAACGTGCGGACCCTGGCGACGCTCGGCAAGATGGTGCCGAACCTCGAAGGGCGCGTGGTGGACAAGGAAGGGCAGGTACTGACACCGCGTGGTGTCGGCATCATCGAAGTACGCGGTAAAGCGGTGACCCCCGGATACATCACCGTCGACGGCCCGGTAGCAACCCAGGACCAGGACGGTTGGCTCGACACCGGTGACGTCGGCTACTTCACCGAGGACGGTCTGGTCGTGGTGTGCGGGCGCATCAAGGACGTCATCATCATGGGCGGCCGCAACATCTATCCGACCGACATCGAGCGTGCCGCAGGGTCGGTGCGCGGAGTGCGCCCGGGCAACGCCGTCGCAATCCGTCTCGACGCCGGTGACAAGCGTGAAAGTTTCGCAGTTGCCGTGGAAACCAACGATTTTCAGGATCCGGAGGAGGTCAAGCGAATCGAACGCGAAGTGGTCCATGCCGTGCACTCGGAGGTAGGCGTACGGCCACGCACGGTCGCTGTCCTGGGGCCTGGGTCGATTCCGAAGACGTCCTCGGGCAAGCTGCGTCGGGCAAATTCGGCTGCGTTGCTGGGGTAGCGCGCACCCTTTTTGTAAAGCGCACACACGTGCTCGGATGCGAACAGGGCGCGAAGGTTGACAAAAACGGTGTTAGCTTCGCGGCAAGCTTCAGCGCGGATGAACCTGGTTCTGCGCAGCTTCGAGCCCGACGCGTAAAAGTAGTTCCGCCGCGTCGGCAGCTTCCTCGCAGATCACGCCGAGATCTTTGCGTTCGGCTGAGGAGAACGGCTTCAGGACGTACGCGGCAGCATCCATTCGACCCGGCGGTCGGCCGACCCCGACGCGCGTGCGCAGATAGTCCTTGGTGCCCAGCTGCTGCGAAATCGAGCGCAGGCCGTTGTGTCCGCCCTCGCCGCCGCCGAGCTTGAGGCGAATCGATCCGAACTCGATGTCCAGTTCGTCGTGCACGATCACGATGTTGCCCGGATCTACGGAAAAGAACCGTGCAAGTGCGGCCACCGGTTGACCCGAAAGGTTCATGAACGTGCGCGGCTTGGCCACCACGACTGGGCGATCGCTCAGTCGCGCCTGAATCACCTCGGAATTGGACTTCTTGTGAGAAGAGAACTTGGCACCGATTCGAGCGGCCAACACGTCGGCGACCATGAAACCTACGTTGTGCCGCGTCGCCTCGTACTGAGGTCCGGGGTTCCCGAGTCCGACGATCAGGGCTGGCTCTACATTCACGGCGACCATGCTTCCATTGCGGTGACAAACAACAACGCGCCGCTCCCCAGTGCAGGGAGCGGCGCGTCGGTAGTAAAAGGGCTGAGATCAGCTCTCGGACTCTTCCGAGCTGTCCTCGGCTGCTTCCGGAGTGGTCTCCTCGGCTGCTTCGCCTTCGAGGTCCTCCTCGGACGGAGCCTCGACGACATTGACGAGCAACATTTCGGCGTCGGACACCAGGGTGACGTTCTCAGGCAGCGTGACGGCGCCTGCGAGGATCTGAGATCCGGCTTCGAGGCCCTCGACCGAAACCGTGATCGACTCGGGGATCGACAGTGCGTCCGCGTCGATTTCGATGACGGTCGAGTCGGTGTAGACCAGGGTGCCTGCGGCGGCGTCGCCCTCGACGAGGACGTTGACCTCTACGGAGACGCGCTCGCCCTTCTTGAGGACGAGGAGGTCGGCGTGCTCGATGCTGCGGCGGATCGGGTGCACGACGATGTACTTGGTGAGCGCGACCTGCTCTGCGCCGTCGATGTCGAGCGTCAGCACGGCGTTGGTGCCGTGGTTACGGAGAACGGAAGCGAATGCACGCGAATCGAGTGCAAGGTGCTGCGGGTCGGTTCCGTGTCCGTACAGAACGGCAGGAACAAGGCCGTCGCGACGTGCGCGGCGGGCTGCACCCTTGCCGAATTCGGTGCGGACGATCGCCTTGAGGTTGTTAGCTTCGTTCGACATGTGGTGAATGCTCCTGGTGTATCGCTTGTGGCGGATAAGACTCGTCGGGGCTGACACGTACGAGCAAGGCCAGGGGCCGAGCCGCGTCGATCACGGTAGATCCTGTGTAGGTTCTACCCTCGCCGAGACAACCCGGAAGACTTTACACCACGGCGCTACCGACACCTCGAGTGCATCCGAAACTCAGCGGGTGCGGAGTGCCTCGACCATCTCGTCCAGCTGCGCGAACGTGACGAAATAGTGCGGTGACGCCCGTACGACGGCGTCGAGTTTCCGATGCGTCATGTCGAGGAGCGTCGAACTGCGCGGACTCACGGTGACCGTGACGCCCTTGGCTGCCAGGAAGTCGCGGACGTCGGTCGGCGCTAGATCGTCGACTGTGAAGGACACGATGCCGCTCCTGCGGTCGCCCAGATCGTGCACCGAAACACCATCGAGACCCCGTAGCGCGGTCCGCAGGTATTCGGCACGCTGGGATATCGCTTCTTCTGCGTTGTCGATGCCGATATCGAGCAGGTAGTCGACAGCGGTACCGAGCGCTAACCGAGCTGCGACGTCGCATTCCCAGAATTCGAATCGAGTGACGTCGGGGGCGAGTCGGTACTCGGACTCACCGATCCACTGGGCGCTGTGTAGGTCGAGGGCCGGCGGCTCCAGTGATGCGGACAGTTCTGGGCACAGGTACAGGAATCCGGTTCCACGGGGCCCGCGCAGCCATTTTCGTCCGGTTGCACTCAGAGCGTCCACTCCGAGCTCGGCGACGTCCACGCGAATCTGACCGACCGATTGGCACGCGTCGAGCAACACGAGTGCGCCGAATCGATGCGCAAGATCGGCCACTGCGCGTGCCGGATTGATCAGACCACCGTTGGTCGGAGCGTGCACGAGCGAGACAATTCGGACCCGTTCGTCGAGCATTGCTTCCAGCGCGAGGAGATCTATCTGCCCTGTCGGATCACTCGGCACGATCTCGACCCGCGCGCCCGTCGCCGCCGCGCGTTGCAGGGCTGCGATCGCGTTGCTCGCATATTCCACTTCGCACATCAGAATTCGATCGCCCGCGGTCAACGGAATCGAATAGAAGAAGTCGCTCCATGCTCGAGTTGCGCTGTCGCTCAACGCAATATCCGACGCCTGAGCGCCGATCAATGTCGCGATCGAAGTCTTGACGGCGGCGAGATCGTGTTTGCGCTCGATGGCAGCGCGGTAGCCCCCGACGACGGCTTCTCGACGCAAGTGCGCAACCGCAGTCTCGACGACGGGAGTCGGAGGCAGCGAGGACCCAGCGCTGTCGAGGAAGATTGCGGTCTCTGCGGCAGGGGTGTCCCGGCGGATTCTCTCGAGATCGATCACCGTAAGTGAGCCTTCCTTTACGACAAGTTGTCGGTGCGCTGTGATGCACTTCTGGTTATTGTCGATGCAGGATTCCACAGCATTCGCGTTTCGTGCAGCACGGCCCTGGGTAGTTCGGTCCCCTGGGTAGTTCGATCCACATTCGTACAGGCGAGTGCGGGTCATGCAAGGAGGCACTTTTGTCGTCCAACGAGAAGTCGCTCGGGCTGAGTTCTCGGCCTGCGGCCGAGGCTTATGTATCGCGGGTCTGCTTCAAACTCGGTCCGCCGCAGCTCATCGGTGCCGAATTGGAATGGTTGACGTTCGCCGAGGACGGAGACAGACCGTCACTCGAACATCTTGCCGACGCGCTGGGGGACTACGCACCGCGCAGCATCGCACCTGATTCACCCGCCCTGACGTTGCCGGGCGGAAGTGCCGTCACTATCGAACCGGGCGGCCAAATCGAACTTTCCAGCTCGCCGCATGCGTCGGTGACCGAACTGCAGCACGCGTTGGATTCCGACTCCCGTGTGGTCACCGCGGTCATGGAAGCGGGCGGCATCTATATGGCATCGGTGCCCGCAGACACCGAGCGTGAGGCGCACAGAGTGCTGGTCCTGCCGCGCTACTGCGCAATGGAGAATCGCTTCACCACCATCGGCCCGTTCGGAAAGCTGATGATGTGCAACACCGCTGCAGCTCAGGTCAGCGTCGACGCTGGGGTCGATCGTGCCGAGGTTGCTGCACGGTGGGAGATGTTGGAGGCCATCGGCCCCGCATTCGTTGCCGCGTTCGCGTCCTCGCCTCGTCTGCGGGGCGCACCGGAAGGCACCTGGGCGTCGCAACGCATGCGCACCTGGCTCGAACTCGACGGTAGTCGCACCGACGTTCCCGCCACCGGTGATCCCATTGCGGACTACGCGAGATGGGCGCTCGATGTCCCATTGCTGTGCATTCGCAATGAAGGGGAAAGCTGGGAGGCGCCGTTCGGATCGACGTTTGCGGATTGGCTTGCAGGAGATGTCGCGGCACTGGCCGGGCGACGGCCGACCACCGCCGACCTCGATTACCACCTGAGCACACTGTTTCCGCACGTTCGAGCCTGCGGACACCTAGAAATTCGGTACCTCGACGCTCAACCCGATGGGCAATGGGTGGTTCCGGCGTCGGCGTTCGAATCGTTGTTGTCGACCCCGGCAGTCACCGAGGCGGCAACCGCGATCGCCCACCGGACTGCAGGCCGATGGATCGATGCCGCACAGTCCGGGTTGGCGGATGCCGATCTGCGTGAGACCGCCGTCGAGCTGCTGCAGTTGTCTGCACGCGCGGGAGGTGATCACGCGGACTCGTTGTCGGCGGCCTCGGAGCGATGTCGCAGGGGTGAGTCACCCGAACCAGGGGACGCAGTGGCCCGTTCGATCAACGCATGCCATTTCACGAGCAGGGAGACGGTGTCGTGACAACCGAGCAGCTTCGTGATCGAGTCGAGGCCGTACTCACCCGTAGTCGTGCACGTAGTGCGCTGCTTACCGAGAGTATCGACGAGAAAGAGCTGACCGCGCAGCACTCCCCACTGATGAGCCCGCTGGTGTGGGACCTCGCGCACATCGGCAATCAGGAGGAGTTGTGGCTCGTCCGCGACGTCGGCGGCCGTGATCCGGTGCGCCAGGACATCGACGAACTGTACGACGCGTTCAAGCACTCGCGTTCGAGCCGCCGATCGCTGCCTCTGCTGTCACCGGATGAGGCTCGCGCCTACGTCGGCACCGTGCGGGAGAAGGTATGGGACATTCTCGCGTCCAGCCCGCTCGATGGGCGCAGGCTCGAGCAAGATGCATTCGCGTTCGGCATGGTTGCGCAGCACGAACAGCAGCACGACGAGACCATGCTTGCGACGCACCAGCTTCGGCTCGGACCGGCGGTCCTCTCGGCGCCCGCGCCTCCCGCCCCGACCGTCGAAGCGGTTGGCGAGGTCGCGATCGAGGGCGGCCCGTTCACGATGGGCACCACCTTCGATCCGTGGGCGCTCGACATCGAACGGCCTGCGCACCCGGTGTTCGTTTCCACATTTGCCCTCGACGTCGCACCGGTCACCAACGGTCAGTATGTGGACTTCATCGAAGACGGTGGTTACGACCGAGAAGATCTGTGGAGTGAGCGCGGTTGGTCGCACCGGATCACCGAGGGACTTCGAGCGCCGTTGTTCTGGGAGCGTGACGAAGGTGGCGTGTGGTGGCGTCGCCGATTCGGTGTCACGGCCCCGATTCGGCCGAGCCAGCCTGTGGTTCACGTCGGCTTCTTCGAGGCCGAGGCATACGCGCGCTGGGCAGGCAAGCGCTTACCGACCGAGGCGGAGTGGGAGAAGGCGGCGCGTTTCGACTCGTCGACCGGCTCGGTCCGCAAGTATCCGTGGGGAGATGCAGAGCCGACGGAAGCTCACGCAAATTTGGGTCAGCGGCACCTGGAACCGGCCGACATCGGGGCTTATCCAGCGGGGGCGACACCGCAGGGTGTGCAGCAACTCATCGGTGACATGTGGGAGTGGACCTCCTCGGATCTGGAGCCCTACCCGGGATTCGAGGCCTTTCCGTATGCCGAATATTCCGAGGTTTTTCTGCGCGGTGACTACAAGGTGTTGCGCGGAGGTTCGTTCGGCACCGACGAGGTCGCGTGCCGGGGCACGTTCCGGAATTGGGACCACCCGATTCGTAGGCAGATCTTCGCCGGCTTTCGGTGCGCACGCGATGTCGAGTCACGCTGAATGTGCCGTCATCTCGGTTACCTCGGCCCGCAGCGCAGCGTCGCCGACGCTGTGACGGCGGGTAGCAATTCCCTGCGTGTTCAATCGTGGGCGCCCAAAGACATGCGGGGCGGAGGCACCATCAATGCCGACGGCTTCGGTGCGGCGTGGTGGGATGCAGGAACCGTGCGCAGCTACCGAAATCCGATGCCGATCTGGTCGGACCCAGCTGTCGCCGAGGTCCTCGTCGCCGCACAGTCGACGGCGATCGTTGCGGCGGTGCGCTCGGCTACCGTCGGAATGCCGGTGGAGCGCAGTGCGTGTGCGCCGTTCACGGACGGCACCTGGGCTTTCAGTCACAACGGTGTCGTCTTCGGTTGGCCGGAGGCGATGACGGACCTCGCCGAGCAAGTCCCTTTGGCGGACCTTCTGCGTCTACCGGCACCGACGGATTCGGCAGCGTTGTGGGTCATCCTGGCGAACCTTCTTCGTGAACACGAACCGGACAAGGCGTTGCGCATCCTGGTGAACCGCGTCGAATCCATATCGCCGAGTTCGCGGCTGAATCTTCTGCTCTCCGACGGGCAGACGCTCTATGCCACGACCGTCTATCACTCGTTGTCCGCGCTACGAGGCGAAGACGCGATCACCCTCGCATCCGAACCGCTGGACGACGATCCGTCGTGGGAACCGATTGCGGACCACCAGTTCGTGGTGGCCAGGCCCGGTTACCTCGATGTCACCGACCTCGATTGAAGGAGCATTTTCGTGTCAGACAGTGCGTTGGATGTCCATATCTCGCCGGAACGGTTATTGGAGGACTTGCGATCGGATGTGAGGCAGGGTCTGACTGCGTCGCCGAAGTGGCTCTCGCCCAAGTGGTTCTACGACGCCACTGGCAGTGAATTGTTCGAGCGGATCACCGAGTTGCCCGAGTATTACCCGACTCGAACCGAGCGGGCACTCATCGAGGCACATGCCCAAGACATCGCCGAGCGCACCGACGCGGCTATCCTCGTCGAACTCGGTTCCGGTTCTTCGGAGAAAACCAGATTGCTGATCGAGGCCGGAATCAAACATGGCTCGCTTGCAAAGTACGTTCCGCAGGATGTCTCGCCGTCGGCGCTGTCCGGTGCAATCGAGCAGATTTCGCGCGAATTTCCTGCGCTCGAAGTCCATGGGATCGTCAGCGACTTCACGGACACCTTGCAGAATCTGCCCGCCGACGGGCGGAGAACTATCGCCTTTCTCGGCGGCACGCTCGGCAATTTGACTCCCGAGGAGCGTGCGGGGTTCCTGTCCGACATGGCCAGTGCACTGATTGCCGACGAATTTCTTGTCCTCGGAGTGGGCCTCGTCATCGACCCGGACGTTCTGATCCCGGCATACGACGACGCAGCCGGTGTGACGGCAGAGTTCAACGTGAACGTGCTGTCGGTACTCAACGATCGGCTAGGGGCGAATTTCGATCGCTCCAAGTTCGAACACGTTGCCGTGTGGGATGCAGACAACGAGTGGATCGAAATGCGCCTCCGTGCGAAAGAAGCTCAGCACATTGTCATCGCGGATCTGGCCCTCGATATCAACTTTGCCAAGGGTGAGGAGTTGCGTACCGAGATTTCGGCCAAATTTCGTCAAGAGGGGATAACGGCAGAACTGGCAGACGCCGGATTCGGCGTCGACCAGTTCTGGACTGACCCGCAGGAGCGATTTGCGTTGATCCTCGCTCGTCGCGGCCGCTGATCCTCGCGCTGCCGGTATCGCTCGTCCCGACCGCCCGCGGCCTGCGCTGGTAGGAATGAGAGCAGGTACCACGCGATAAAAGATCGGACGAGACGATGTCGAACAAAATTGTGTCCACGATCGGCCAGGTGGCCAAGTCAGCTTTGGGCATCGTCGGTGTTCGCGTTGGCACCGAGGAACCTGCCCATACCAGTCGGCGGTTGACCGACATGGTGGAGATCCGTCGCTATGAACCGCGAATTGCCGCGCAGACCACGGTTGACGCGGATGAAGAACAAGCACGCCGGGACGGGTTCCGGCGCCTCGCCGGGTACATCTTCGGTGGCAATACGGGCTCACAGAAGGTCGCCATGACAGCGCCTGTCAGTCAATCGTCCGCTGACTCCCAGCGGATCGCGATGACGGCGCCGGTGTCGAGCACCGCCGACGGCGACACATGGGTAATCCGGTTCTTCATGCCGTCCTCATGGTCGATGGAGACGTTGCCAACGCCCAATGACGACCGCGTGAAGTTGGTCGAGGTTCCGGCGGAGACGGTCGCCGTGCTGCGCTTCAGCGGTAGCCGCGCCCGAGGCAACGTTGCGCCGCAGATGAAAAAATTGTCAGAAGTGTTGCACGCCAACAATATCGAGATGTCGAATGAGCCGATGACCTGGTTCTACGATCCGCCCTGGACGCTGGCATTCCGGCGTCGTAACGAGGTTGTCGTGTCGGTGCCCGAAGGTTCCTGAGCGTCGACTCAGGTGTACCGGCACGCCAGCGCACTCCGTAGCCGATCAGAACCACCCTCCCCTCGGAACACACGTGCTTCGTGTGCGGAGGGGAGGGAGTCAGCTGGTACGGCGACGAGCCTTCTCGAGCGCGCCCAGTGTGCCCATCACGCTCGTGCGCTGACTGTTGAGGTCTTTGAGCCGCGCACGGGCCGGCAATCCGGAGCTACCGTCGAGTGCGGCGATCTTCTCGTCGATGCTCGCCAACTGCTCGAGGAGTTTTTGTCCACGTGACTGAAGTTCGATCAGGTCGACACTGCTCACACCTGCCTGGGATTTCTTGGGAGTTGCTTTCCCCGATGCAGATGCCGACGTCGGTGCTGCGGCGACTGCGGCAGCTGCCCTCGGACGCAATGCTTTGCGCACCGCAGCGGGGTCGGGAAGCTTCTCGAGGCGGATGCGATTGAGAACCTCGCGTGCGTCGCGTGCGGTGACGCGGTACTCGCGCTCTTCCTCGTCTTCGGACGCGAGGGTCCCGCCGAGGGGGCGCAAACCATACATTCCGATGAAGTGCTTGGCCTCGTCGATGATGGCTTCGTGTTCGCGGCATTGGCCGCAGCGTGGCTCGTTTCGATACATTTCGATCGAATCGGTGCTCCCACACCACACGCACGCGCCCGGAGTCCAGCGGGCGATTCGGACGGTAGAAGTTGCGGTCGGGCTGTCCATAGTTTGTGCGTCGATCACGACGAGTCATCTTAGGTTACAACGAAACCCGCCCCGCACACCCCTCCCTGTCGAACTGCGGTTTTCGAACCTGTTAGTGACCAAGTTCATGCAGTGGGGGAGAGATGGCGGAGCGGGTGTAAAGAAACTGAGCCTGCGAACAACCAAATAGTGCTGGGTGCTAAGCGACGCCGTTGAAGAGGCTTGTCACCGAACCGTTTTCGAATACCTCGCGGATGGTGCGAGCAAGCAGCGGCGCGATGGACAGCACGGTGAGCGTGTCGAAGCGCTTGTCTTCGCTTATCGGGAGGGTGTTGGTGACGACAACTTCCTTTGCCCCGCATTCTGCGAGACGTTCGGCGGCAGGGCTGCTGAGGACGCCGTGGGTGGCCGCGATGACGACGTCACCGGCTCCGGCTTCCTTGAGCACCTTCACCGCGCCGGCGATCGTTCCACCGGTGTCGATCATGTCGTCGATCAGGATGCAGGTGCGTCCTTCGACGTCTCCGACGACGCGGTTCGACTTGACCTGGTTGGGCACCAAGGGGTCGCGTGTCTTGTGAATGAACGCCAGCGGTCCACCGCCGAAGCTGTCGGCCCACTTCTCGGCGACGCGAACGCGCCCCGAGTCAGGGGAGACGACGGTGATGTGTTCAAGGCTGTACTTGCTTCGGATGTGCTCGGCCAACTGGCTGTGCGCGTGCATGTGGTCGACGGGGCCGTCGAAGAAGCCTTGGATCTGATCGGTGTGCAGGTCGACCGTGATGATGCGATCGGCGCCGGCGGTCTTGAGAAGGTCAGCGACCAGGCGTGCGGAGATCGGCTCGCGTCCGCGGTGCTTCTTGTCCTGGCGGGCGTACGGGTAGAACGGCAGAATTGCGGTGATGCGTTTGGCTGATCCGCGCTTGAGCGCGTCGATCATGATCAACTGTTCCATCAGCCAGGTGTTGAGCGGGAACGGGTGACTCTGCAGAACGAAGGCGTCGGATCCGCGGACCGATTCCTCGAAGCGAACGAAGATCTCACCATTGGCGAAGTCACGTGCCGTTTGCGGGGTGAGGCCGATTCCCAGCTCCTTCGCCACCTGCTCGGCAAGCTCTGGATGTGCTCGACCCGCGAAGAGCATGAGGTTCTTCTGGTTGTCGATCCAATTGGGGGTGGTCACTGCTGTTCGCCATCCTTTGATTCGTGCGCGTTTGTCGACTTGGCAGCCACAGCCCGAACTGCAGCTTCCGCCGCTGCCGTTCCTGGCCGCTTCTTCTCGACCCAGCCCTCGATGTTGCGCTGGGAACCCGCAGAGACGGCGAGCGCCCCCGGGGGTACATCGTGTCGGAGCACTGTTCCAGCTCCTGTGTAGGCCCCGTCGCCTACTCGGACCGGGGCGACGAACATGTTGTCCGACCCAGTCCGGACGTGCGAACCGACGATGGTGCGGTTCTTGTCGACGCCGTCGTAGTTCACGAACACACTCGACGCGCCGATGTTGGAGTACTCACCGATGGTCGCGTCGCCGACGTAGGTCAGGTGCGGCACCTTCGAGTGGTTTCCAATTGTCGAATTCTTGGTTTCGACGAAGGTTCCCACCTTGGCGCCGTTACCGATGTCGGACCCTGGACGTAAGTATGCGAACGGTCCGACAGTGGCACCGGAGCCGATGGTTGCGAGATCGGCTTGGGTGCGTACCACCGACGCGCGCTCACCGACGACGACGTCGCGGAGTGTGGAGTCGGGTCCGATGACGGAGTCCTCGCCGATGTGAGTGCTTCCCAACAACTGGACGCCGGGTTCGAGGCGAACATCCGCGCCGAGAGTGACATCGACGTCGATCCAGGTAGTGGCGGGATCGACGACGGTGACGCCCGCGCGCATATGTCGCTCGATGATGTGACGATTGAAGATTGCGGTGACGCGGGCGAGCTGAACTCGGTCGTTGACACCCAGAACCAGGTCCGGATCAGCGAGCTGAGTGCCGTAGACCGCCTGGCCACTGTTCTTGCTGATCTTGACCACGTCGGTCAGGTACAGCTCGTGCTGAGCATTCTGGGTGCTCAATTTGCCCAGTGCAGTCCGCAATGCGACGGCATCGAACGCGTAGACCCCGGAATTGACCTCGTCGATTTTTATCTGTGCCGGACTCGCGTCGGCATGCTCGACGATTTCGGCTATCTCACCGTCGTCGGTACGTACGATTCGGCCGTATCCGTTGGCGTCGGCGGGCACGAATGTGAGGACCGTCGCCGCGGCAGGTCTGGGTGCGCTCAGGTGCTCGTCGAGCAACGCTTTGAGGGTGTGGCCGTCGAGCAGGGGCACGTCGGCGGCTGTGACGAGGACGGTGCCCTCGAAGTCGTCCGGCAGTGAACGTAAGCCGCACTGCACTGCGTGGCCGGTACCGAGTTGTTCGTCCTGAACGGAGGTGGAGATGGTGCGTCCGAGCTCGACACTCAACTCGTCGACCGATTCCGTTACTCGCTCACGATCGTGCCCGACAACGGTGACCAGGTAGTCGGGCCCTAGATCGGCAGCGGCATGCAGAGCGTGGGCAAGCATCGTGCGGCCGGCGAGGGGGTGGAGGACTTTGGGAGTCTTGGACCGCATCCGGGTGCCTGCTCCCGCTGCGAGAACGACCACGGCGGTGTGCAACGGCAACTGAGCTCCTTGCGAATTGCTGGTTACTTTCTCGACAGAAATTCTTCTCGCTCCGCCGCCAGGACTCGAACCTGAACTATCTGAACCAAAATCAGAGGTGCTGCCATTACACCACGGCGGATCGTGGACCAGCGGTTTCTCCGGAGACCGAAGACCTTTGTGAATCAGGTCTGCGGCCGCGGTTCTCCCACCGAGCGCAACGAGTCTCGCATGAACGGTAGTTGCCAGTCGAACCGCGCCCAAATTTGACCACTAGGCTTGCCGAACGAGGCTCCTTGCAAGCAAGCGAGCGAAGACTTTCGGTGGGAGGCATTTTGTCCGAACCCGAGCGGGTACCGCGCGTTCGTATGACGGGGACGCAGCGACGTGAGCAGTTGATCGAGATCGGGAGGTCCCTCTTTGCCGAGCGCGGGTACGAGGCGACGTCGGTAGAAGAAATCGCAGTTCGGGCACACGTGTCCAAGCCTGTCGTGTACGAGCACTTCGGCGGGAAAGAGGGCCTGTATGCGGTGATCGTGGATCGAGAGATGTCGACGCTGCTGCAGATGATCACGTCCTCGCTCGAACAGAATCGCTCCCGAGTCCGCGTCGAGCGAGTCGCGCTGGCTCTGCTTACTTATGTGGAGGAGCGCACGGACGGCTTTCGGATCTTGGTTCGGGACTCACCGGTCGCTGCCGTCGCTGATGGCAAGTACTCGTCGTTGTTGAACGATGCCGTCTCTCAGGTAGGCCACATTCTGGCCGGGGACTTCACGCGGCGCGGGTTCGACGCCGGGTTTGCTCCCTTGTATGCGCAAGCGCTGGTCGGAATGGTCTCGATGACGGCGCAGTGGTGGCTCGACGTCCGAGAACCTTCGAAAGAAGTTGTTGCGGCTCACGTTGTCAACTTATGTTGGAACGGATTGACCAATCTGGAAGCTGCGCCGCAATTGGGCGGCAAATGAGCGGTCGATTTTCGCACTACCGCTCGAAAGAGCGGGTAGGGTCAATTTTGCAGCACTGAGAGTTACGTCACAGGTGCTGGATTTATTTGTTCAGACCGTTAGCAAGTTGACCGAGGCGAGAAAACCACTGGATGGTACCGTTCGCAGCATTGCGCAATGGCAGTCCCAGTATTCCTAAGGCGGATCCAATGGTCAGACAGGCCCGCGCTGAGATTACTCGCGATACGGTGTTGTCCGGTGCAGCGAACGTGTTTCTGCGTCTCGGATACGCGAACGCGAGTCTCAGCGAAATTATCTCTCAATCACAGGTCACCAAGGGTGCTCTCTACTTCCACTTCGGGTCGAAGGAAGAACTCGCGCGGGCTGTGATCGACGAGGGCAACGCCAGGCTCACCGCAGCGTGCCTGCAGTTCAACGACGGCCGTATCCCGGCTCTCGAAGCTGCCATCGGCATCTCCTACATCGTCGTGGACATGTCGGTCACCGACCCGATGGTCTCCGCGATGATGCGTCTGAGCCACCAGATCGGTGACTACAGAGGTACACAGGGCAATGTCATGGCCGGCTGGAGCGTCGCGTTCGATGCACTTGCAGCCAAGGCGATCAAGCAGGGCGATATCGATCCGGATGCGGACCCACACACCATCGGATCTCTCGTTCTCGAGATCCTTACCGGCGTGCACATGGTTGCCGTCGCTACCGCGACCACCGATGAGTTGCCCTCGCGCATGGAGCGTCTCTGGTACTACCTGCTTCCCTCGCTCGTCACGGCAGGCAAGCTCGACTACTTCCGCGAATTTGCAGCACGACGGGTCATCCGGCACTAGCTCCGACGGCTCCGTGGGCCTGCCCAGCCGTCGCCGGGTCGGTCTGCTCCCATAGAATTGGTCGCGACCGCCGGTTCGCTTGTTTCGCCATGATCTTGGTGCACTTTCGAACCGGTCTGCCTTCGTGTCGTCTTTCGTTCAGGAGCCCTGCTGTTGTCTTCCGATTCTTCGCTTCACCTGTCGGGCGTCGCGCGCGTCGCGCTGGCAGATTCCGCTTTGATGACCGTGAGCGAGGCCGTCGGGACTGCGGAGTACACGCTCGTCGCCCCCAATTCTTCGCGCCCGTTCGTCGCTGCCGCGATAGCGCAGCAGACGCAGGTGCTCGTCGTCACCGCGACGGGACGTGAAGCGGACGATCTCACCGCTGAACTCGGCCAAATGTTCGGCGCCTCGGTGGCGCAGTTTCCGTCGTGGGAGACCTTGCCGCACGAGCGGCTCTCGCCCAGCGCGGACACCGTCGGCCGCAGACTCGAAGTGTTGCGTCGCCTCGCGCGGCCGGACGACCCGGACTATGGCCCACCTCTCCAGGTGATCGTCACCACGGTGCGGTCACTCGTTCAGCCGATGGCCCCGGGGCTCGGCGAGATCGAGCCGATCGGATTGAAGGTGGGCGTCGAGATCGACTTCGACGGCCTGATCCACCGACTTGTCGAGTTGGCATACACGCGCGTCGACATGGTCGGCAAACGCGGCGAATTCGCCGTCCGTGGCGGCATCCTCGATATCTTCTCCCCGACGGCCGATCATCCGGTACGTGTCGAGTTCTGGGGTGACGAGGTAACCGAACTCCGCGCTTTCTCCGTTGCCGATCAGCGTTCCCTGCCCGACGTCGTCATCGAGTCGGTCATCGCACCTCCGTGTCGTGAACTGATACTCACTCAGGATGTTCGTGATCGTGCGGCGGTGCTCGCCGGTGACAATCAGGCTGATGCGGCACTGGTGGAGATGTTGGACAAGATGTCTGCCGGGGTGCCGGTGGATGGCATGGAAGCGTTGCTTCCGCTGCTTCAACCCGGCGAGCTCGAGCTACTGGCCGATGTACTGCCGAAGGGTGCACACGTCCTGCTGTGCGATCCAGAGCGAATCCGCACGCGTGCAACAGATTTGGTTCGTACCGGTCAGGAGTTCCTCGAAGCGTCATGGACGGCGGCGTCCGTGGGTGGAGCGGCACCGCTCGACACCTCGACCGTGGACACCAGCAGCCTGGGCGGGACGAGTCTCGACCTCGGAGCGTCCGCCTATCGTTCGCTACGCCAGATCCGCGAATCCGCGCAGGCGCTCGGGCGGCCGTGGTGGACCATCAGTCCACTGGCTTCGGGCAGCGAGACCGAGGTCGAGTTGGCTGTCGAGACCGTCCCCGAGGTCCGTGGTTCGGAGGAGTTGCTCACCGGACTCTTTGCCATGCTTCGCGCGCACGTGTCCACCGGCGGCCGCGCTGTCATCGCCGTCGCGGGCGCGGGAACCGCAACGCGCATCATCGAGCGTCTCGGCGAGGCCGAAGTGCCCGCTGTCGCAATCGATTCAGGTTCCGAGCCATTGCCCGACGTGGTGAGCGTTCTGTGTGCCTCTCTCCATGCCGGACTGATCCTGCCCGACGCGAAGCTCGTGATCGTCACCGAAAGCGACCTGACGGGTAACCGCGTTGCCGCCGCCGAGGGCCGAAAGCTACCGGCCAAGAGGCGAAATCAGGTCGATCCGCTGGCATTGAAGGCCGGTGACAGTGTCGTGCACGATCAGCACGGTATCGGCCGGTTCGTCGAAATGGTCGAGCGGACCATCGGTGGAGCTCGCCGCGAATACCTCGTCGTGGAGTATGCACCCAGCAAGAGGGGGCACCCGGGGGATCGATTGTTCGTGCCGATGGATTCTCTGGATCAGCTCTCCCGCTATGTCGGCGGGGAAATGCCGTCGCTGAGCAAGCTCGGTGGTTCGGACTGGTCGAACACGAAACGCAAGGCGCGCAAGGCTGTTCGAGAGATCGCCGGAGAGCTCGTGCAGCTGTATGCCGCTCGTCAGGCGGCGCCGGGCCACGCCTTCGGCCCGGATACTCCATGGCAGCGTGAAATGGAGGACGCCTTCGCGTTCACCGAGACGATGGACCAGATGACGGCCATCACCGACGTCAAGGCCGATATGGAGAAGCCGGTCCCGATGGACCGTGTCATCCTCGGCGACGTCGGCTACGGCAAGACCGAGATCGCCGTTCGTGCCGCCTTCAAAGCCGTTCAAGACGGTAAGCAGGTTGCCATCCTCGTGCCGACCACCCTTCTGGCACAACAACATCTGCAGACCTTCACCGAGCGCATGGCGGCCTTTCCGGTGACGGTCAAAGGGCTCTCGCGCTTCACCCACGGTTCGGACTCGAAGCAGGTCATGGCCGGGCTCGCCGACGGGACGGTCGATATCGTCGTCGGTACTCACAGGTTGCTGCAGACCGGTGTGGCGTGGAAAGATCTTGGGCTGGTCATCGTCGACGAGGAACAGCGATTCGGCGTCGAACACAAAGAGCACATCAAGTCCCTGCGTACGCACGTGGACGTCCTGACCATGTCGGCGACACCGATTCCTCGTACGCTGGAGATGAGCCTGGCCGGCATTCGCGAGATGTCGACGATTCTGACTCCGCCGGAAGAGCGTCACCCGGTACTCACCTATGTGGGCGCCTACAACGACAAGCAGGTCGCTGCGGCGATCAGACGCGAACTGCTCCGTGACGGTCAGGTCTTCTTCGTGCACAACCGAGTCAGCTCGATCGACAAGGCAGCCAAAAAGATTCGTGATCTCGTACCGGAAGCTCGGGTGTCCACGGCGCACGGCCAGATGAACGAGGAGACGCTCGAGCGAACCGTGCAGGGGTTCTGGGAACGCGAGACCGACGTGCTCGTCTGCACCACCATCATCGAAACCGGTCTCGACATCTCGAATGCGAACACCCTGATCGTCGAACGCAGTGACTCGCTGGGGCTTTCGCAGTTGCACCAGCTACGTGGTCGCGTCGGACGTAGTCGCGAACGTGGTTACGCGTACTTCCTGTATCCGCCCGAGAAGCCGCTCACCGAGACGGCGTACGACCGTCTGTCCACCATCTCGCAGAACTCCGATTTGGGTGCCGGTATGGCGGTGGCGATGAAGGACCTCGAAATTCGTGGTGCCGGTAACGTTCTCGGCGCCGAACAGTCCGGCCACGTGGCAGGTGTCGGTTTCGACCTGTACGTCAGATTGGTCGGTGAAGCTGTCGAGGCCTACCGGGCAGCCGCTGACGGGAAGCCCATCACCACCGACGAGGCCCCCAAGGAAGTTCGGATCGACCTGCCCGTCGACGCCAACATTCCGCCGGACTACGTCACCAGTGATCGGCTTCGCCTCGAGGCATATCGAAAGTTGGCCGCTGCTGCGGATTCCGAAGCCATCAACGCCGTCATCGAGGAGTTGGTGGACCGCTACGGCCCGCTGCCCGAGGAAGTCGGCAGGCTCGTCTCCGTCGCGAAGCTGCGGCTCATTGCGAAGGAATACAACCTCACCGACGTCAATGTTGCTGGCACACAAGTCAAGTTGGCGCCGATGGATCTGCCCGATTCCAAGCAGATTCGGCTCAAGCGTCTTTACCCGAACGCGCAGTACCGCGCGAGCACCGGCGTCGTACAGCTGCCGATACCGCGCGTCGAAGGTGGGGGAGTCGGAGCTGCCAGGGTTCGTGACGTTGAATTGGTGCAGTTCATTGCCGACCTGATCCTTTCGCTCGACAGTAAGCCGTCTCGATCGGTTCTGTTGGAGCACACAGTGGGCGTGTGATGACTGTAGTTCTGCTCGACCCGACCCGGCCCAGTCAAGTTCCCGCAGAAGCCGTCGAATTCCTCGCCGGGGTCGTCGAATTCACGGAGGAAGTGCCCGTCGGCATCCGGTGGCTGTTCGCCGGAACTGCACGTACCGACGACTCCGGCGGTGTGCTCGTCAGTACCGACCCACGCAATGATGATGTCCTCGAACGTATCCGGCGCGGTGACCGAGTCATCGCCTCCCCGAAACTACCCGGTGACGATCTCATCGCAGCTGTCGTACTGATGGATCGACTCCGAACGATCGGGGGTTGGGAAGCCCAACAGACGCATGCCTCGCTGAGCGGCTATCTCCTCGAGGAAACCTACGAGTTGCTCGACGCCATTTACAGTGGGAACCTCGTCGATCTGAAGGAAGAACTGGGCGATCTCCTGCTGCAGGTCTTGTTTCATTCGAGGATCGCTCAGGATGCAGAGCACGGAGGCTTCGACGTCGACGATGTCGCTGCCGGTCTGGTTGCGAAGCTGACACACCGCACACCCCACCTGACCGACGGCTCGACGGGACCCATCGACGTTGCGGCTCAGGAACGGGCGTGGGAGGAACGCAAGGCGGCGGAGAAGGCGCGCGGGTCATGTCTCGACGGCATCGCGATGGCTCAGCCCGCACTTGCATTGACGCAGAAGATCATTGCGCGCGCATCCAAAGCGGGTCTGCCGGACGAGCTGGTGCCCGACGACCTGCGAACAGTGCACATCGGCCTCGATCACAGCAGTGGGGGCGAGAGCGCGGAAGATCTGCTCCGCGGTCGGGTGTTGGAGTTCGCCGAGCGCATCCGTTGTGCCGAGGTATCGGCCAAGGATCGAGGGGCTGTCCCCGGGCAGCTCTCCGCGATCGAGTGGATCGAAAACTGGGGTCTGCGGGCGTAACTTTGCCCCACACTCCCAGCTTGAATGGCGCATTCAAGCTATTGGATCGTATGAATGCGCCATTCAAGCGATCACGCAAACAGCGTAGAACCCCAGTACTCCGATTCCCCGAGCCCCGGTGGGCACGCGAACACCGCGGAGCCGACGTGCTGGATGTACTCGTTGAGTAGGTCCGTTCGCGCCAGAGCCAGCTGCAGCGGCACGAACTGGGTCAACGGGTCACGGCAGTACGCGATGAAGAACAGTCCGGCGTCGAGGTGCCCGAAACCGTCCGAGCCGTCGGTGAAGTTGTAACCGCGCCTCAGGATCTGGATGCCACCGAGTTCTTCTTTGGACGCCAGCCGGACGTGTGCGTCGGCGTCGATGAGGGGTCCGTCGGGACCTTTCGAATCGAGATCGAGCGCATCGAATTCGTCGGTCAGGCCCAGTGGCGCGCCGGTTCCCTTGCTACGCCCGATGACTCGCTCTTGCTCTTTGAGCGTCGTGCGGTCCCAGGACTCGATGAGCATACGGATTCTTCGTGCAACGAGGTACGAGCCACCAGCCATCCACTCCTGGTCGTCAGCAGGATGGACCCAGACGTTCTCGTCCAGCATCTGCGGGTCCTCGGCCTTGAGGTTGGCGGTCCCGTCTTTGAACCCGAACAGGTTTCGAGGTGTCGCCTGACTTGTCGACGTCGAAGAGGTGCGTCCGAATCCGAGTTGCGACCACTTGACGGACACCGTGCCGAACCCGACGCGAGCCAAGTTGCGGATGGCGTGGACGGCAACCTGAGGATCGTTGGCGCACGCCTGAATGCACAGGTCGCCGCCAGATCGCGCAGGATCGAGATTGTCCGCGGGGAAATGCTGGAGGTCGGCCAACGACGCGGGCTTCTTGTCCGCTAGACCGAACCGATCGAACAACCCCGGACCGAATCCGATGGTCAATGTCAGCGATGAGGCCGCGAGCCCGAGGGCTTCGCCGGTGTCGGACGGCGGCTTGTACTCGCCTGCCCCGACGGCGCCGTCCTCGAACGTCTCTTCGCCCTTGGTCAGTCGCTCGGCCATATCCGTCCACTTGCGGAGCAGAGCGACGAACTCCTCGCGCGAGTCGGTGGTGATGTCGAAGGCGACGAAGTGCATGCGGTCCTGTGCAGGGGTGACGATGCCTGCCTGATGGTCACCACGGAATTCGACGACGTCGGTCGTCGGGGACTCGGAACCGGTTGCTGTTGCGTGGCCTGCGATGGCCCCGACACCGACCAGCGCGGCCCCGGCCCCGACGGCACCGAAAAGGCGCCGTCGGGAGAAGCCGGAGCCGGCCGACCCTGTGCTCTTACTGTCCTGCGACGACACCCTGCACCTGACTCACTTCAGCTGACAACGCGTCGATCTTGTTCGAGAGTTCTTGGCGTTGTGGTTCGGTCACGGTGTCGTAGAACACGAAGCCGTCGCCGACACGGTACTTGGCGAGTTCGGCGTCGAGTTCGGCGAAGCGAGTGTCGATCGATGTTCCCAGTTCTGGTTCACGCTCGTCGATGATCGGACGCACCGCGGCAACCGCGGCTTGCGCGCCGTCGACGTTGGCTTGGAAGTCCCAGAGGTCGGTGTGCGAGAAGAAGTTCTCTTCGCCGCTGATCTTGGTCTTGGCGACCTCGTCGAGCAGCCCCTGGGCGCCACCGGCGACCTGGATCGGATCGACGGTGAAGTCGTCGGCCTTGACCTTTTCGGCGAGCTCGTCGATGTTGGAGAGAAGCTGATCGGCCATCGCGTTCGTGTCCGGCTGCAACCCCTGTGCCCACAGATCCTTTTCGATGCGGTGGAAGCCGGTCCATTCCGCTCCCGGCTCGACGTCGGGTTCGCGGAGGTCGATGCGGGGGTCGAGCTCGTCGGGGAAGCTCTCGGCGACGGGCTCGATGCGCTCGTAATAGCTACGCGCAATAGGGAATTGAGCCTTGGCGCCCTCGACATCGCCGGCCTTGACAGCTGCCACGAAGCTCGCCGTCGTCTCCTGCAATGCATCGATCTGGCTGAGAACGTAGCGCTTGTAGCCCGATGCGGCTTCCGCGAGCAGGCCGCCCTCGTCGGCTTGACGAACGGCGTCACCGCTGACGACGAAGTCTGTGCGGATGCCGTCGCCCACCATGCCTGCCTTGCATGCAGTTTGGTACGTGCCGGGGTCGGGCAGCGCGACGATGAGCTGGCGTGTCAGGCCGGGGCCGATGTTCTCGACCTCACCCATGACTCGATCGCCTTCGCCGTAGACGTAGAACTCGGTGACCTTGCTGCCGTTGTTCGTGATCTGGAAGGTGGAGTTTCCGGTGGCACCTTCGGTGGCACCGATTTCGCATCCGTTGTCGGTCGCGGTGACCGTGATGTCCCCGGCACTCGTCTCGGAGGACGACTTTTCGGTACAACCGGCCAGAGCCAGCGGAAGAACCGCAACCGCTGCCAGAGCGTAGGTGGTACGACGCATTTTCTTCAGTGCCTTTCGGAAGCGTGGAGAACAGGCTCTGGTGTCGCGGGGACGCGAACCGGCCGGAGGAAGAGAAACAGGACGATGACGAGATATGCCAACCAGCCGATGGCTTGCAGGACCGTCGGCTCGGGCCGGAAGTTGAAGATGCCTGCGAGCACGGTGCCGTACCAGCTCGAGGCGTCGTAGTGCGCGGTGATGTCGAACGCGACCGAAGATCCGCCGGGGATCAATCCGCCGATCTGCAGGGCGCGTATGCCGTAGGCGAGAATCCCCGCGGCGACGACGATGAGGAAGATGCCGGTGTATTTGAAGAACACCGCGAAGTTGATGCGAATCGCACCGAAGTAGAGGAACACCGTCAGGATGGCCGCGACGACGATGCCCACGAGAAGTCCGAGCAACGGCCACAGGCTGCCGTTGGCGTTCTCTGCGTATCCGACCATGAGCAGCGCGGTTTCGATTCCTTCGCGCCCGACCGCGAAGAAGGCCAGAGTCAGAACAGCAATCGGACCGACGGTCAGCGCACGTTCCATTCCACCCTTCAGTTCGCCGGAGATGTCCTTGGCCGCTGTGCGCATCCACAGGACCATGGCGGTGACAATGGCGACGGCGACGAGGGAAGCGAGCCCGGCGATGATCTCGGCGGTGAGACCGGTGACAGTCGACGTGCCGTAGTGAATGACGAAGAACACGACCGCGACCATGGTGACGGCAGCGCCGACTCCGAGCCATACCCATTTGAGTGCATCGCGGCGATCGGCTTTGACGAGGAAGGCCACGAGGATCATCACGACGATGCCGGTTTCGAGCCCTTCACGGAGTCCGATCAGTCCGCTGCCGAACATCTGGGTTGCGATCGACGGCGCAGTTCCGGCGGCGGCGAGTACGGACACGGGTGACCTTCCCTGGAATTGTATAAGTTTGGTACGCCTGCCCTTCCGTAGGGTAGGCGACCCTCATCTACTAACTATTACAGCAACATACACCCCGATAGCCAGAGCAAAAACACCAACAAACGAGCCCCTACAAAGAGCTTTAGGTTTCTATTACCTTTGATGTGCAGGATGGGTGGTGTGAACCATCGACCCCGCCGAGCCGCGGTTTTGCTCTCCACAGCCGTGGCAGTGGCGATCATGGCCAGCGCATGCGGTTCCTCCGAACCTCCGCGAGTCATTCCCGAGGGCATACCTCCCGGCCCGGGGTCTCCGGTTCCGGACATCGACTTCAACGCGCCCGGACGCACGGCGGATCTGTTGCTCGCGTGGGCTACCCCGCAGTCGGATGCGCTGAATATCTCCGGACCGGCGCTCGCGGCATACGCGCATGCGGCCGCGGTCATGTCCGCCACGGCGCCCGACTGCGGGATCGCCTGGACCACCCTCGCCGGCATCGGATTCATCGAGAGCCGCCACGGGACTTACCAAGGCTCTGCCGTCGCGCAGGATGGCACAGTTGCACCGACCATTCGCGGAATCCCGCTCGACGGCGCTCCCGGCATCGCCGAGATCCCGGATACCGACCGAGGTGTCCTCGACGGCGACGACATCCACGACCGCGCCATGGGACCGATGCAGTTCATTCCGGAGACATGGAAGAAGTGGGGCGTCGACGCCAACGGCGACGGTGTCCCGAATCCGGACAACCTAGACGACGCGTCCCTGACCGCCGCCCGCTACCTGTGCGCGCGAGGTGGCGACTTGCGCAGCGCGGAAGGGTGGGAGCGGGCCTTGATGGCATACAACCAGTCGGGCGTCTATCTCCGTGATGTCCGCGATGCTGCCGCGGCCTATTCGGTAGGAGCCGGCGCCTAGCTATGTGTCGTATGCGGGTGAGTGAGCGAAGCGGCTAGTCTGACACACGGCACAGTCCGCAACTCGGTCGTGGCGTCGTAAACAGCGGCGTTGTCGGTCCCCGTTTATAGGAGAAGCATTCGTGGCCATCATTGAGCAGGTCGGAGCTCGCGAGATCCTCGACTCCCGTGGCAACCCCACGGTCGAGGTCGAGGTCGCATTGGACGACGGAACACTTTGCCGTGCGGCAGTTCCCTCCGGTGCATCCACCGGCGAGCACGAGGCCGTCGAGCTTCGTGACGGCGGGGAGCGTTACGGCGGCAAGGGCGTAGAGAAGGCAGTCAACGCTGTTCTCGACGAGATCGCACCGGCCGTTATCGGCCTCGACGCCATCGAGCAGCGCACCATTGATCAGGCCCTGCTGGATCTCGACGGCACCCCGGACAAATCCCGGCTCGGCGCGAACTCGCTGCTGGGTGTCTCACTCGCTGTCGCGAAGGCTGCTGCAGAGTCGGCGGGCCTCGAACTGTTCCGCTACCTCGGCGGACCGAACGCGTACATTCTGCCCGTCCCGATGATGAACATCATCAATGGCGGCGCGCATGCGGACAGTGGCGTCGACGTCCAAGAGTTCATGATCGCTCCGATCGGTGCACCGACGTTCAAGGAATCCCTGCGTTGGGGCGCCGAGGTCTACCACGCGCTCAAGTCTGTTCTCAAGGCCAAGGGCCTGTCCACCGGGCTCGGCGACGAGGGCGGATTCGCCCCCGACCTCGCCGGCACCAAAGAAGCCCTCGACCTCATTCTCGAAGCGATCAACAAGACCGGCCTCGTGCCGGGACGCGATATCGGCTTGGCTCTCGACGTTGCGGCCACCGAGTTCTACACCGCGGGCACCGGCTACGCCTTCGAGCGTGACACCAAGACCGCCGAGCAGCTGTCGGCGTTCTACGGCGAACTCGTCGACTCGTACCCGCTTGTGTCCATCGAGGATCCGCTGGACGAGAACGACTGGGACGGTTGGGTTGCACTCACCGAGTCCATCGGCGACAAGGTTCAGCTCGTCGGCGACGATCTCTTCGTCACCAACCCCGAGCGGCTGGAAGACGGCATCGTTCGCGGCGCCGCCAACGCACTGTTGGTCAAGGTCAACCAGATCGGAACCCTCACCGAGACCCTCGACGCAGTCGAGCTGGCCCATCGCAACGGTTACAAGACCATGATGAGTCATCGCAGCGGCGAAACCGAGGACACCACCATCGCTGACCTGGCAGTTGCCGTCGGAAGTGGTCAGATCAAGACAGGCGCCCCCGCTCGAAGCGAGCGAGTCGCCAAGTACAACCAGTTGCTGAGAATCGAAGAAGCTCTCGGCGACGCGGCGCGTTACGCAGGCGAGCTGGCCTTCCCCCGGTTCAATTACGAGGGATAGTTTTCTTACGCAAGCGTTGAAGGTGGGTCATGGCGGCAGGACGAGGTAGACCGGGGACAAGTCCAGGTGGGCGTGATCCTCGGCCTCGCGGCCGTTCGGCGTCGCCTCGCAACCGGCAGACGGACGCTGCGCGCGGTGACGCGCGCAGCGCCGGTCAGCTGCCGCCGGAGCCGTCCGATCAGGCACGCGATGCCGTCGTGGCGGGTCGGGCCGCACCACGACGCGTCGGCGTCCAGGCGTCGACGCGTCCGGAGCGGAGTTTTTTCGGGCTGTCCACCGGTCGCGCTGTGATCTTGGCGGTCGTGGTGTGTGCGTTGGCGTTGACGCTCGCGATGCCGCTGCGGACGTACTTTTCGCAGCGGACCGAGCTCGCTTCGGTCCTCGCGGAGCGTAAAGGGCTCGAAGAGGACGTCAAGAATCTCGAACGTGAGAAGTCGCAGCTGAACGAACCAGCACGCATCGACGCCGAGGCACGCAGTCGGCTGCGGTGGGTGATGCCGGGGGAGACGCCCTATCAGGTGCAGCTTCCCGGTGATATGGCAAAGTCCGATGCAGAAGCAAAATCGATCGAACAATCCGAGGGCCCGTGGTATCGGGATCTTTGGGAATCAGCAGTGCAGCCGCAGCAGAGCGACGAACCGGAGCAGCAACCACTGCCCGCACTCGTTCCTGCGCCTGCACCGGTACTAGAAGGAGGACCTGTCGGGTGACCGGTGCAGGAAAATCGGCAGTCTCGCCGGAGGATCTCGAGGCGGTTGCGACCCAGCTGGGGCGTGAGCCTCGCGGGGTCCTCGAGATCGCCTACCGATCCCCGGACGGCAGGCCCGGTGTGGTGAAAACTGCACCCAAACTCCCCGACGGCACACCCTTCCCGACCCTGTATTACCTGACCGATCCGCGGCTCACCGCAGAGGCGAGCAGGCAAGAATCTGCAGGTGTCATGCGTGAGATGACCGAAAGGCTGGGGACCGATACGGAGTTGGCAGCCGGATATCGGCGAGCCCACGAGTCCTACTTGGCCGAACGCAACGAGATCGAATCGTTGGGAACAGACTTCACCGGCGGAGGCATGCCGGACCGAGTGAAATGCCTGCACGTTCTCATCGCGCATTCGCTCGCCAAGGGCCCAGGTCTCAATCCACTCGGCGACGAGGCAGTTGCCCTCGCCGCCGAAAACCATATGCGCGGCAAAGCCATTCCAGCGGACTGGCCGACCATCGCAGAACTTCGCGGGGAGACACAATGACCAGAGTTGCCGCCATCGATTGCGGAACCAACTCGATCCGGCTGCTCGTCGCCGACGTCAAGGACGGTGTCCTCACCGACGTCGCCCGTGAAATGCGCATCGTGAGGCTCGGCCAAGGCGTCGACGCAACGGGAGCGTTTGCGCCCGAAGCCATCGAGCGAACCCGAGATGCCTTGCAGGAGTACGCCGGAATTATCCGTGAGAGCGGTGTGTCGGCGCTACGCATGGTGGCCACCTCTGCCACACGCGACGCGTCGAACCGCGAGGACTTCTTCGCGATGACGCGCGAAATCCTCGATCCGATCGTCGCAGGCTCGGTCGCCGAGGTCATCACCGGCGACGAGGAGGCCAGACTGTCCTTTGCCGGAGCCGTCGGTGAACTCAACGCTGCCGGTGCACCTTTCCTGGTCGTCGACCTCGGAGGTGGATCCACCGAGCTGGTGCTCGGAGACAACAAAGGTGTCAAGGCTGCGTTCTCGGCGAACATCGGCTGTGTCCGGCTGACCGAGCGGTTCCTGCACAGCGATCCGCCCACCGCAGACGAGATCGCCAGTGCCCGTGAATATGTGCGCGCAAAGCTGGAAGAAGCCTTCGAGGAAGTGTCGATCGGAAACGCGACGAGCTGGGTCGGCGTCGCGGGCACGATGACCACCATTGCCGCCATCGCCTCCGGACTCACGGAGTACGACGCCGAGAAGGTGCACCTCACCCGTGTGCCGTTCGCGGACCTTTTCGAGGTGTGCGACCGGCTGGTGAACATGACGCGTGCCGAACGAAGCGAGTTGGGCCCCATGCACCCAGGACGGGTCGATGTCATCGGTGGCGGTTCCATCGTCTGCAGCGTCTTGGCCGAGGAATTCGAGCGACGCGGAGCTGTCAGCACACTGATCGTCAGTGAACACGACATTCTCGACGGGATTGCCCTGTCGGTGAAGGTCTAGGCAGGTAGAACTCCCCGATGGTGCGGATACTTCCGTGTTGCTGTTCGTTCGAATGACCCTGCAGTAGTGCATCTTTCATCTTCAGCTGCGAAGAGAATCCGTAATTCTGGCGCCGGTGATTCCAGGATGGATACTGCCTTATAAGATGATCGACGCGGACCTGCACGTCCGCGGTGGCCCCTATAGCCCAATTGGCAGAGGCAACGGACTTAAAATCCGTCAAGTGTCGGTTCGAGTCCGACTGGGGGCACCGTCTAAGTCCAGGTCAGAGTTCTGGGATTCGCTCAAGTGACTCTTTCCGTCCGACCCAGTCCGCAGAGAGTCCGCAGCGGGCATGACGAACTCTCTTCCGGCACGGTCGAGTGCATCGGCGACGCTGTCGAGGTCATCTGCGTAGAGGTGCCCGTAGAGATCGAACGTCAGGGTCGCGGATTTGTGTCCGAGCATCCGCTGGACGACCTTGACATTCGCGCCGGACTGGATCGCGAGCGACGCCGCTGTGTGCCGGAGTTCGTGAGGGATCAAGTCGGAGATGCCGATTGCCTTAGCTGCTTTGTCGAAGCTCCACCGATACTCACCGAGAGGTAGATACCCACCCTTTCGGCTAGGAAGCTTTGAGGATCTTTTTGACCTTGCGCTGGCGCTGCACGACGCGTGGGGAATGTTCGACTTCCCCGAGATGGTGATGGAGAAACGTCATTGGGTCGAGCTGTTCGGAAGAACTGGTTACATCAGTAATGGGCATCGATCGTTACGCCCCACTGAGGGTATGACGCTGTACCGAGGCTGTGTGGAGTCTCAGAAGTTTGGCATGTCATGGACGAGCATCAAGGAAAAAGCGGAGCGGTTCGCGCCGAGCCCGTTCAACGGATGTCATTGCGAACAGGTGTTCTCGGCTTCAGTCGAGCCCGAACGCCTCTACGCATATCTGAACGACAGCGGTGAGGATACGTACGTGATCGAAACGGAGGGGCTGGCGATCGAGAGGGTGGCGTGTGACTCGTTGTATCACGACCAGCTGAACCTGTTCGACTCGCAGGTGGTACAGGTGACTGGCCAGTCAAAGGTGCGGTCTGAAGACTCATTCCGGGCGGCGCCGAGGATGTCATCAGCTGAGAAACCAACGGCGAAGACAGCAGTGAAACGTGAGACTCCTCGAAGGAGTCCACGAAAAGGTGTCGCGGCGGTCGTCGGCACCCGGCGCGCGGCTCGAAAGTCCGAGACCCCGTCGCCGAAGAAGAAGACAGGTGGTCGGCCCGGCTCCAGCCCGCGCGGCCGTTCAATCAAGGACATGGGGTAGGGGCAATGTTGATACCCGAACGATCTGTCTATAGATACAGCAAAGCCGGCTGCACGGTCTGCGCAGCGCAGAGAGTAGCCGACGCTGTAGGTGAGTATGGCGTTCGCTACGTCGTCACCGCCACCGAGCTCTATGGCGGCGAACCAAGATGACTTGCGGCGCTACCGCTATGGGTTGCTCTGTGTCGGAGACTGGCAGTTTGCTGTCAGCTCTCCAATCATTCTGAGGCGCTGAGAATGTCGATGTCGGCCAGCCCGGTCGTCCACCACACTGGCCGACATCGACAACTGCCAACCGGTCTGTCAGGCTTTCAGCGACTCCGGGGTCGTCCAAGCTCCTGGCACGAAGCTGCAGGATCGGTTCGATGTTCCGCATTTCCGAGCACTCCGCCGGATCCACCTCCCAGCTTCGAGCTGGTCAGTAATGCCAGCGCGGCGTGCCGCTGTTCGCGAAATCTTAAATCCAGCACTTTGTCCATGGACTCAGTCCTCCGATTGGGGGACAGCGTCGACGCGATTGTGTTCTGTCAGTCCACGCATCGCAGCCACTGCTCACGAATTTCGGTTGGAGTGCCGGAGAGATCGATGGACAGTACTCTCACACGGTGCGACTGGATCTCCACCTCGCTCTCCACCGGTGACTGTCCTTCGGTGAGCGCGAATAGAAGGACTCCTTCGGCGCTGTCCGCGGCTGGATCGCCTGAGCCTGTCTGCGACATCAGATACGCGTACAGCTGAAACATGTAGTCGCGGTTGATCTTGATGGTTCCGGATCTGTTCAGGCCGACTGCGTTAGTGAACTTAGACTCCACCACGATCCGCCGACCGGTCGCGCGGTGTTCGAGGACGCTGTCCGTCTCCATACGTTGGAGGAGATCAAGGGAGCCAGAATCCCCAGCGGCTTTCCACTTGAGGGTCGGGCTCGACACTCTCCACCCGACGGAGTACAGGCTGTAGGAGAAGAATCCGTGGACAGCGTTCTCGAAGAGTTTCCTCAACCGGTCGTTGTCGTCGGCGATCATCGGCAGCAGCCGGTTGCCGGCAGAGTGAACGGGCAGCGCCATGTCGTGGACCAGTTTCGCGGCGTCCAGCATTCGCCGATCTGCGGCGTCGTGGTGGCTGAGCCGGTCGCGGGACATCTCCGATCGTGTCGGGGCACGGTCGGTTACTCCGAGCCGTTCCATTCGGAAAGCCGCGGTCCGGCAACGTGATGCGAGTGGCTTCGACACCACGGTTCGGCTTGCCCAGCGCAACGCCCGGCAGACGTACTGATTTCGCACCGTGTCTGCCGTGAGTTCCTCGAACCGGCAAGCAACCTGGCCTCTCTCCATCAGCCGCGCGGAGCTCGTTCGTAGATGGTCAATCCTCCCTCTCACCCGGGTGAGGTCATCGGCGCGTGCCCGATAGCTCAGAGTGAGGTTGTGGCGGAGTCGACGTTCGACCTCGCCCACGAGTACCTCCGTGATCGCATCGGCGAGGTCCGCGTCCCGAGCCCCTGCGAGAAGTGCCTCGCGCTCGTCACTCCGGAGGTCCTTGAGCATGTCGGATGCATAGATCAACAGCAGCCAGAGGCTCCTCACGGGGATCCGCGTCTTGCCCTGCCCGACGGTGATCATGCGAGGAGAGCCGAGACCGCCGCGTCTGCGGTGTCAGAGCTGTCGAACCAGTACTCGGCGAGGAGTGGCGCGATCTCGCTCTCCACCACTCCTCGGAACCATTCGACGCCGTTCGATTCCGTCTCGGCAGGTGTGAGGAAACTGTGCCCGATCTGGAACGCGGTCCCCAGCGCTGAATCGTCGGAGATCTGTGCGTTCAATGATCCGATCTTGGTCTTGATGTTGGTCACGAGATCAGGGTTGTTCGGGAGGCGCTTATTCAACAGATCCGCCCACTGCGCGGTGAAGGCGGGTTCGAGGGTCTCGAAGCAGAACCGTCGGCGGAGTGCGAAGTCGACCAGCGCCAACGACCGATCGGCGATGTTCATAGTCCCGATGATGAACAGGTTCTCTGGGAGGTAGTACTGCTCTGTCTCTGAACCCGGATAAGCGAGAGTGAGAGCGTCTTTCGGGCTCCGTTTCGTGCTCTCGATCAGAGTCAACACCCCACCGAATGCCTGGGCGGGGTTGCCTCGGTTGATCTCCTCTATCACGATCACATGTGGGATGTCCGGCTGGAGCCGAGCCTGTTCCGCGTGTCGGAGGAGCGGACCGTCGTTGAGCACTAGTTGGCCAGCACCGTCGGAGCCGGCGGTCGGTCGCCAGCCTCGGACGAAGTCCTCGTAAGACGTGTTCGGGTGGAACTGGACGGCCCGAACCGCTTCCGGGCTGGCGGAACCGATCAGCGCGTAGGCGAGCCGCTTCGCCAGCCACGTCTTCCCAGTACCGGGCGCACCTTGAAGAACCAGGTTCTTCTTCTTCTCCCACCGCTTCAGGATCTGCTGGAGACGGTCTGCAGGGTGGAACGCGCCGTCCGAGACGATGTCTGCGACAGAGTATGGCTTCGCCTCGGGGACGTCGTCTTCTTCGATTTCTTCCTCTGCTGTCCCCTCGGTGGTAGCGCCGCTCTTCGCGTCCTTTTTCACCTTCGGATTCCAGCGAGCTCTCCATGGTTCTTTGTAATAGTCCACAGCACCGCCGTTCTCGGCGACAACGGCGTCATCGATCGCGCGAAGATCAGCGTCGAGGTCGTCGCTCGCACCACTCGGAAGGTAGTCCGGCGCAAGCTTGTCGCGGAGCAACTGTCGCTGGTCGCTGCTGACAATCGGGAGGAAGTACTCGGGGTGGAACATGTACATGAGCGCGTGCCGCTGGGCGGGTTCGCGGTGGCCAGGTGAGTCGAGGACGAGTCGCCTCATCATTTCGGGCTTGTTCGCCGCTTCTCTCCGGGTTTCTACAGGCCGTGACTTGAAGTACTCGGCGAAATCCACCAGAAATGAGAGTTGCGCCCAACGTCTGCTGCTGGACGCTCTGCCGCCATTGAAGACGCCGCCGCTGAACGCATCAGCGATGGCCGCGGGAAGTTCGACTGGTTGGTGGAGTCCATCGAGTACTCCGTTGATATAGCCGAGCTTGGTCTTCTGCTTGAAGTTGTCGAGGGGGAGCACGTTCAGGATATAGAGCTCGGCGAACAGTTGTCGGGCGGGATCCGAGGTGTTCGACAGCTGGCCGACTAACTTCTCACCGAAGGTTCCAGCTGACATGTCTGGTGCGTCGACGTAGTCGCGGTGGAGTTCCTCCAAGTTCTTCAAGGTCCACACTCCGCGATCGGGTGTCAGGATAGAGCCGTCCTCGATCAGACATTGCTGGAGGATTTGAGCGGCGGTCTTCTCGACCAAGATTGATCCGGCCCTGGCGAGTGTGGGACTGGTTCGAGTCATCACCACAGTGTGCCAACTAAGCGGCGTCCAGGCATGAAACTCGGCTTTATCGTGGCGAAAGGACCAGCCGCGAACATTCTGGGAGAAACGCGACTGAGTGCGTCCCTCTGCGGTTGAGGTCCGCACCTGCGTCGAGATAGTCGCGATCGAGTATCGCTGCAGCTTCCGTCGTTCGGGGCGTCACGAATGGCGTCCAGCTGGCATGTCTAACGAAGATCTTTGTCGGGATAAACCTCAGGATTGTGCCAGGGGCCCTACGCGATGTGTCCGGTTCTGTCGTCCGCGACCTCGTCCGTGTATGTCTTGTCGAGCGGTGAAGTCTCGTACACCGACTCAGCTGGTTCTGAAGCGACTGGTGGTCGCCGAGATGTTTCGCAGTCAACTTCTCTGTCGTCATCGGATTTGCTTATCACGATTGCTCTGAGTCACTGCCCAAAGATGTAGAGAGAACTCTCACGCACTCAGGATTCGCCGCGTTACATTCTCGTACGGCATTTCGGATCCATCTTCCGCCATCAAGGTGAGGAAGAATATCTGCGCGGCGTCCCATCGCCTCAATTACGGCGACGATCGACCGGCGATCTTCTACTGACACCCGGATCCGGCACAGCCGGCTGATCAGTCGGCTGATGACTTGCTCGGTGGTGATCACCGGGAAGACGATCTCGGACAGCGAATACTCGATCCCAGCAAACTTCTTCGTCTCGTAAATCTCAGATGCGGTGGAGTGGCGGTCATTGATCACCGAGATGTGAGTGACATTGTCCCGGAGCGTGTATGCGTATGCGAGGATCTGTGGACTGCTCAGCTGGCAGAGCCCGTGCTGACTTGTTGTCCTGATTGGTATCTGGAGATGGGGACAGTCACAGCTTGCGAGGGTGTGGGGCGCGCTGCAATTCGGAGTCAGTCCAGCCACCCAGATCGGCAGTTCTGAGATCGGGCTGTCGAGAAGGTGGGAGTCAGCGTAGGTGCGAGGGTCGTACATCTCTGGGTTCCCAGCGGATGCAGTCGGATTCGCACCGACCGGCTTGTGCTCGGTCGCGGCGCGCGGTTCTCTACAGGTCTTGCAGATCACGAGGAAGTCGACGGAGTCACCGGTTGAGATCAGGTAGAGGTCATCGCCACAATGGGAGCAGAACGGTGACGCACCTGTGAAACCGTGGATGATCGCACCCCGCAGCGCAATATTCGGTGATGTTCCGAGCGCTCCCACCGCTGAGTTGAGACTTCCTTCGAGAAACTTGATCGGGACTCCGTGTTTAGCGCAGATCCAGCGACTCCTAATCATGGCTGGATCGGGAGAAATGTCTGTTCCCATGGTGAGCCTCGCTCTCATCCCGGTGGATAATTTTGAGACTACGACTCACCACTGACAAGTGTGCTGGAATGGCCGGATCGAGGTTCTGACGAAAGTCAGCCCGTCGCTGTTCGCGTTGCGAGCATCAGGTTGATCGCGCCTTCGGTGAGTGCATCGCGGTTCAGCCGGGACGCCGGATTGGGCCCCTCTGTATTCGGAGGTCCACCAGTACAGCGCCTCCCACGGATCGTCTCCGGCGCGCAGCTTCCGGTTTGCATGCGCCGCGACCGGGCAGACCAACTGCTGTTCGGTGTCGAACTGGAAACTTGGGTAAAGGTGCCCGCCGTTGTGAGGGGGGAGCGATCAGGTCGCCGGAGAGTCGGGCTTTCGTGATGGTGCGAGTCTCACGCCGCATCTTCTTCCCGATCGTGGAGATAGCCTCTCCTAGAGTCAGAGTCAGAGTCAGAGTCGTTATCGCCGAGATGAGATCCGGTCTCTGAAGAAGAGTTCACACTTGTCCGGGAACATCTGCGGCTAGGTCGAGCAATTCGTATGCTCCAATACTGCTCGGCTTGCTGTCCGTCGTCATCGGCACGCAGTTCGTCGGCATCTCGCAAGACCCAGCAACTCTTCGCCGACTGTCGGACTCGCATCGGATTGTCCAAACACATTGTGCCCCTGATCTAGTCGCGTACGATCGTATATACCTTCGAGTCGACCAGGAGTCAGACCGGCTCCGCGTGCCGGCTAGTCACTGTCGGGATTCGGGCCAGTCCGAGGTGTGCGGGGGCATCCATTGGCTCCAGCTCGACGCCTTCCCAAATTGACCTTTATCCCTTGCATTGTGAAAGCTTTCCTCTCGGGCTCCATCTATGGGTCTAACCGGTTGTGGTAGCCCATTGTCCCCTACGTCAGGTCTCCGATTGAGTTCCCGGAACCGTGCCATCGAGGTAGCGAATCAGGGCAATGCAGATCTCGGCCAGTTCGCTGTAAGTGGTGTTTTCGGTGACCGAGCTGTACTTGTAGAGAAAGTTAGGCTGGAAGACCAACCAGTTCCGCTTGCCACCGTACGGAGTGAGAGCCACTGTGAGAGCTCGTAATTCATCATTGTCGAAGATCTTCGCACCGATGGCGTCCGCGGCGGCCTCGCGCTCATTGACCTTGCCCCGCCACTGCTCGGGGGAGTCGACGTCGAGCTGTATCGCGAGGCGCAGCTTCCCTGCCTGGTACTGCCATCCAACAGCGTGGCCGTCCGATGTGGTCACGAAATAGCCAGCAATCGCATGGGTGTTAGTCAGCCCGAGTCCGATCTCCTTCTGGCCGACTTCGAGTTGAATCATCCTGGAGAGCGCGCTGATCCTGTACTTCTCGACGAGCGACAGTACCCGTCCTTCTTGGTACCGTGTCCGTGTTGCTTTATCGAGCAGGACCGGTTGGTCTGAGGAGGTGCGTGACTCGATATCGGCCCGGAACCGAAGGAGGAGTCGGAGCAGGCCCACATACTCGTCAAGCAGAGCTGCGCCGAAGACACTCGCTGGCCGAAGTGCAGCGGATGTGTCCTCGATCGGGCCGATAAGCTGTTGGTAACCGATATGGGTCCACGGTTCAGGCATCGTGAAGAGCGGCTCGATGATCGACAGCAGCACAAACTTGGCCGTCCCCGACTGGTATGGCAGAGGCAGATCGGCTCGATACCGTTCGAGCTGCGCGATGTCAGGAAATGCGTGGAGTTTGTTCTCAAGGACGACCTGGCCGACCCCATTGTCAACGAATAGATCGAAGTGTTGCCACTCCCTCGATACGGAAGTCGTACGCTCAGGTGCCGTCGACAGGCCGAACAGCTTAAGGACTGGAGCAGCTGCGGTGGGGTGTTCCTTGATCAGCCAGTACAGCATGTTGGTGTGGAACAGCTCTTGGCCGGCTGTGGAGAGCTGGTAGAGCGGGTGCGCAGCGAGGGCGTCGAGCGGGTCCAGACTGTCGGAATGCACTTGAGCTCCTTCTTCAATGGTTCAGCGGAGGCTATCCGAAGTGTTCTCGCAGACATGTGCTGAGGATGTCAGTTGGTATCTCTACGGGTATGGGCTCAATTGCCCGGCAAAAATGAATTGAGGTCTCTCTCGACACTTGAGTAGAACGACGGGCACAGTGTTGAAGTCGCTGCTCCGAGGTAGCTGCCGATCTCGTCTGGCTGATACTCCGCGTTCTGCATCTGGACCACTACTGACCGCGTTGAGTCTCCCCGTTCCAGCGAACTGCAGAGCACTCTGCCGATCTTCAGCTTGTCGGAACCTTCGATGAAGATGTCGATATCTGTAACCCGGGAGAGGAATTCGGCGTTCGCATTCGACGACGACGACGGCTGTCTGGTTGCGGGCGTCTCAACTGGAGCGGGCGGTGTGGGTGAAGTGGTCGTCACTGCGGCTGTGCTTGTCGATTCGATAACGGAGTCGGCGAGGTCTGCGGTCGAGCTATCAGGCCCATCGACAACGAGAAAGCCCACTGTGACGGCGACTGCGACAACGGCGATGGCTAACCCGGCGACTAATCCCTTCCGTGCCTTTGCCGCGCGCGGCAACTTAGCTGTCACTTTGGCGATGGACGTCGGCTCGCCATGTTCAACTGACGTCCCCGAGAGATCCGACAGAAGTGAGGCGGCGGTTGCCGCGGAGCCCTGACGCTTGAACTTGAGCTGGTGGCCGTTGAGTGCGAGCGTGCGCTTCCGGAGATTCAGCTCCCTGATCCCGGAGTTCAAGATGACCGCGTAGGTGGTCTGAGATGGGAGCATGGTGGCTGGATCGACGTAGTAGATCAACACACGCTGATCGGTCAGAATGAGTGCGAGACGCCCTTTTTGGGCGTGCTTGGTGAGGGCTATAGCCACGAGGGGCTCACTCTGCCAGTAGCTCTCCACCGTCGACTGCCAGATGGCTGCTCTCTTCTCAGACAGACCTAAAGCGGTGGGAGTCATAATATTCCGATCTCAACAGAAGCTGGAGCGATCCCAATTGCTTGAGAACCGGCAGGATGCCACTGATCTATCTGAGCATTCGATCGCCGTGTTACAGCGAGGACCGCAGCTTCACTCGACCATCGGCTATCCCTACGACTCCAACTCGGTTTGCTCCTCCGCGAACTAGATCGTCCAGAGACATCGCCGCGGTGCCTGCCACCTCTCTCCACCAGCACCCAGTAGCCATCAGCACCCAGTAGCCATCAGGCTGGACTTCCCAGATGTGCCGTTCACCATGCCTGTTCATGGTCGCAACGCGGATCATCCATCGCCTCTAGGTCTGGCTCGGGTCGGGCCTCAGGTTCGGTCGATTGCAGACGCGTTTCGATAGCGTGAGTTTTCTCCCGGGGCGCGAGCGCGACGAGCGTGTGCAAATCTCGGTTCAACGCCTCGACGAGCTCATTCACGGCCCCTGCCATCGCCTGCGCGTTCTCCGTCAGATGCTGGATCTGAGCAGTGGCGAACTCATCCCCGACGGTGTTCTGGAAGAGCTCCAAAAGGTCGTCATCGATCGACAGAGCTCGCTTCGCGGTCGCCGCGTTGGCGAGCTCCTGGTCCAGCGCAACCAGGTGGCGGTGATAGCTGTCGAGTGCAGTAATCCGCTCGATCAGATTGTCTCGCACCAGATCGAGCGGGCGGAGTGCGATCTCATACGCTTCGCCCGCCATCAACGCTGTGGTGGTGCTGCCCTCTGGAGCCACGCCTAGCTTCTGGTAGGCGAGAAGCAGCTTGATCGCGTGCTGGATGAATTGGCGTTCGTCCGCGGACGGACTGAACATGCCGCGATGTGTGTCGAGGTACGCCGTCCGCCATGATTCAGTGTTTACGATAGCCTTTTTGAGGATCGTCGCGAGTTTCACCATGTAAAGCAACTGGTCTTCGCGGCTGCGACGTTGGAGTGCGTTCTTGCTGGTCTTCTCCCCTGCGCTGTCGGGAAGTCTGGGGAGGTCGAGGCTCTTCGTACCGGATCGCATTGCGCTGAAGTCATCACGCGTGAACTCGCGCTGGTTATGTTCGGCCAGGCGACGTTGCGCGTTTGGGTGGTCTTTGATTGCAGAAATGACCAGGATTATTGCTAGTGCAGACCCGAGGACAAGTCCAGCGGTACCGTTGAAGATTACGCCGGTCACACCGCCGATCACGCCGGACATTCCGAGGAACGCGACAATCATGCCTACAATATCGGCGTCTGGCGCTTTCTCGACCTGCGGCGTCGTCGCACGCGAAGTAATCATTGGGACCGGAAGGCCACGATTCTTCCTGTACGCAATCCGTTCTTGGGTCTTCTCCGGAAGCTCAGTAGCATCAAGGTAGTAGAGCGTTCCGCCCTCGATGCTGTAATCGATGATTCGCACCGGTTCAGTATCCACGACTCGAGACCCGCAGATTACGTCAGCGCTGCGGCATCATGGCTGACGCTGACCCTCGATGGGCCGAGAGATGCGAAGTGAACCCTCAAGGTATTTATGATTGAGCGGTAGTACGCCCGGTCTTGCACTTTTAGCCTCAGCGTTGCTGAGCTCTGAACCGCCCGCCTCCTGATGAGCCTTTCTCGGGTTCCTGGAATCCGACGTAGAACGCCATCAATCCGGCCAGGAAGGCGATCACACCGATCACCGCGAAGAAACCACGACTGCGAACCACCGTTCATTTGAATCGGGTCGAGCTAAATGCAATCAGCAGATCGTAGGCGCGGATTGCGACAGTCTTCGCTCGGGTTGACATTGAGCCAGCTGAGATACCTACAGATCGAGACGGTGTCAACGAACGCGTTCTGAGGTCCATGTTGCGTGAGACATTCTGAAACCCAGCCGCTTTGCGAGGTCGGGGTAGATCCGAAACATTCGGTCGTACGAGGACTTCAGTTTCACAGCGTGGATCACGTCCGGGATCAGCAGCAGTTCGAATGCGGAGGACTCCAGCCATTCGATGTCCTTGGTGTAGCCCGTGATCGCTCTGACTCCGGTCGATCGGCAGAACGTCTGGAGCTCCTCGTCCGTTGCGGCCATAACCCGGCACGACCCAAAGTGGAGGATCTTGCCCTGCGCTCGTCCCCCGATCAGCGTTCCGAGGTCAACGAGTGAAAGTTCATCACCTTCGAAGTGAAGAGTCCGCGCGGTGCCATGGAAGCAGAGGTAGGCGAGCGAGAAGTCTTGGTGGCGCTTCTCAAACCACCGGTCCAGGTACAGTTCCAGCTCTCCGACGGTGTTCGCACTCCGCCTGATCAGTCGGATGTACTCGCCGCGTTCGAGCGCCTGCAGGGTCGGCTCCACGCTCTGCTTGCTCTCCATCGAGACCTCCCAGTCGCTCTCTATACAGAACACGCCAGGTAGTCGTCTCTTCGCCACCCGTCCACGATGACACAGCGGGACGAGATGTGACTCGAAGCTGGGCCGACGGCGAGACTTCCAGGAACCGATACTCGGTCGGGGAGCCGCCGAGGTTGCATCGCCTTCTGATCGACGTGACGGAACAATCCGACTTTCGTAGAGAACGAGCGCTTCTTACTCGAAAACTGCGTCAGCGGGCACGCCGGCTACTAGCAAAGGCCCTACAGATTAGAGGTCGTCGCGAAGTTCGTCGAGGATCCACTCGGAGGCCACGCCGTGAGGCAGCTTGGTGGTCGGCGCTGTGAAGTTCCCGGAGCTAGTAGCGGGCCAAATTCCTCGCCGCGCGACCATCGCGTCTCAGTCGGTGGCCTTCTGATCGACGTATAGCACTACTCGCCACCGAGGTGCACCGTAATCTGAGACAACGAGCTCGGTGCTTGAATCGACTGAGCGCAAGAAGGTTCGGAGGCGTCAGCGAAGTCGTCGATCCCAACAGTCACCTCGCGTCGCTGCTGTCCCATGTGACGAGCGTATCGAGTCAGCACTGTCACCGAAAGAGGTTCTGTCGGGTCGGCCCCGAAAGAGTTCGTTACCAAAGCGCTCACCCCTGGGGCACGGTGTCCGCGGTGACAATCACCGCGCGTATGGAACACTCCTCCAATGTCATCGTGGTTTGCGGCGAGCGTCCCGATCATCCTTGCGATAGTTGCGATCGTGTCTCCCTTCGCGGCGGCGAGGCTTCGTGCGAGGGATGCGCGAGAGCGATTGAAGGCTGACGTCGAACTTCTTGCACTTCTCGAACCAGGTTCTGTCGCCCACGCTTCCCTCAGGGACGGGGTAGACCGGCAAGCCGTGATGTTAACTCTGGCGCTACCGGACTACATGTCGCCGACCCATTGGAATGCAAGGCGGACAGTCGCGAATTGGTGTGCTGTCTACGGCTTCCTATTAGCAATGGGGGCTCCCGCATACCAAGCTCTGAAAGGGAAGAATCTGGAATTTGGGTGGCAGCTGGGACCGTACTGCATCGGGATGGCCAGCCTTGTTCTCGGAATTTACTTCCGACGGTTGGCCGTGCGCGGTCTGTTTGTCGATGTTGAGTCACGATTGGAAAAATTCCGAGCCGATGCGTAACACTCCTGGGCACCTTTGCCGGACGGAGTAAAACTCGATGGCGATAGGTGCGCAGACTTTGATGTATACGGCTGCGTCCTTTCTGCCAGACTGATATCTGAGCCTCCCCACCATCACCAATAGTGGACGCTGGACCACACTTGCCATGGGTGGCGAGACGCTTGGATCATTCGCTCACCCAGATAGTCCCTTCATCTGCGTACGCGGTCCCGAGGTCAACCGCGAACACTAACTATTTGGCACTAGGCAGGTAGTCCTCGATGTAGCGGCCGACCACCGAGCGAGTCCAGCGGAGCCACGTAAGGCGATCGCCATGCGCAAGCGGCAGGCTTTCCCCATGGCGCCGCGCTGTGGCGAGGCGGGTCAGTGGTTCCATCTCCGACTGCGTGGTTCCCAGTGCCGCATGCATCCGCGCCCACGAGGGAGCGGGCTTGGCGCCATCTTCTGGATCGACGAACTCATGACGGATACATTCGATTGCGCGGTAGCAATAGAAGGCAGTATCAGTGGTGAGACGTAGAGCCATCCGCATGTCCGCGAGTGCGTGTCGGACATTGGCGTTCCCCTGTACCGCAGCCAGATACCTGCCGAACAGTTGCGGTTCAACCCGGCCGTTCTCCACTCTGGCGAATGCAGGCAGAGCCATCAGCCCGCCGACGATCGCACTGCCGTCCGCCCGACCCGTCGTCATTTCTATCTCAAGGGAGGCCGCGATGACGAAGCCGAGTGAGTCAATCACAGCCCGGACCACAGCCTCGACCTCGTACCAGATCGGGTTCAGCCAAGTCCCGTCCTGCTCCTCATCGTGACCCAGTTGGTGACCGTCAGTAAAGTTGACCCGGACGTTGAATGCTGAGTCACGGAAGTACACCTCGATCAGCCGGCCACTCTCCTGGATCACAACAGGACGGTCGATGTGCCAGGATCCGGCCTGAGGATGGATCAGCCCGGTGAAGAAGATGTCATGTTGATACTCGGTCACAATGGAACTCCTCGAACATGATTGGGCAAGCAGCGATGGCTGACAGGACGCTGGATAGCCAGTCTATGTCTGCTGCCCGACTGATCTGAAAGCTCTCACTTTCTTTTTTGTCCTGGTCCAGTCACCGTGTCAAGATCGATAGGTCATCGTCCTGCGCATCTTCACTATCTCAAAATTTGATATCCCGCCTCGAGCGATTCGCAAGATTGTGATCGCAGACTATCGATCACAGAAAAAGTTCGTGCAGTCTCGATGGCGCCAGACATCCTCGAAGAACCCTCTCGCCGACCTGCGTCGCAGACCACCAGCGCGTAGCGACGTCTCGATCTCCTGGGCGCGAAGCGACTAATAGAAGGAGAGGCGGAATCTGATAAGGGATAGGCTTATCGGACCCTCGCTGTGGTTCGCAGAGTGGGCCTCTATCTGCCTATCTTCTCCTAACCATCACTCACACCAACCATAAATCAAGGAGAAGGAAGGGAGATAGAAGTAAGAGGGGCTACTCGTATCCCGCTCAATCCATGAGAGGTTAACCTTGAGAACCACTGTGGTAGAACAGAGTTCAATTCCAGAAACGGTATGCACCTCCGTAGTCGGCAGCCTGTTCCTCGCTCAGATCACCGCGATGTACATCCAGAGGAGGAAGACTGCGATGATCACGATCATGAGGAGTCGGCCGGACTGACTTTCGAAGAAACCTGCACGCCGGAGTGCTTCCGCGTCGGCTCTCTCCCTCATCTTCCAGTCTGCGTCGGTCGTCGGGTTGGTGTATCGCTCGGACAGTCTGAAGTCCGCTGCGGTTCTTGGGTTCTTGATTCTACGGTACAAATCTGCAGACTCTCGGCTGTTGTCCCATGAAGATGTCTGTCCCATTTCTGCTGTCTCACTTTCAGTTCTGAGTCTGGCTTGGGTAGTGACGGGGTGCTTGATACTGGACTGACCGGTCGCGCCCGCGATGACGTCTGGTCGGATGCGGCCTTCATCGTGGAGAGCCGTCCTCTTCTGATACCGACGAGGAGCTGTCGTGTCGGCGGACTCCTTGGCCTGCACTCCGCCCCGCTCACACCATGTACCTGGTCGCGTTCTGGCTCAGAGATGATCCCGATTGGATGTATCTGTCCACCATCTCGTAGGAGGAATGCCGGGTCTGCTGTTTGATCAGTCGGGCGGGAACATCGAGTGCTGCTGCTGCCGTTGCGAATCCAGAACGGAGTGAGTGCGCGGAGTACCGACTCGGATCAGTCCCGGCTTTTGCGAGTGACTGCTTGAGTATTGTCGTCACAGTGTGAGTGGTCAGCCGGCTGGACTGACCGACTCCGTTTCCCCACAGATTGGTGAAGAGCGGCCCATCTCCGCTCCCTCGTGTCTGGATCCAACGCTGCAGAGCGCGGACAGGACAGCTCCTTCTGTCGCCGGAGTAGTTCACACAGACCTGCTGGCCGCGGCCCTTCCGGTCGGTCTTCGAGGACCGAATCTGGATTGTCATCCCCTCGTCACGGTCGAGGAAGGACCCCTCAGAAAAGGTGATGTCCTCCAGGTCCAGCCCGACAATCTCGGAGGAGCGGAGCGCCCCGTAGTAGCCGACCTGGAGCATCGCTCTGTTCCTGATCCCGTGGTGAGTGTCCGGGATCGCCTCGAGTACGGCGAGGAGTCTGGCTCTGGACAGTGCAACCGGTGAGTCAACCCCGGACTTCTGTTGGACTGCAATGTATGTGAGAGTGGCGGCAACCAGATCCGGTCCAGCCTCGCCGCCCCCCGGCCATCGTTGTCCGGCCCGACGGTGAGCATCGCGTATCCCGGCGATCCTCCTCGCGAGTGTCGACTGCTTCAGCAGCGAAACTGGAGGGAGTCTGTCCCCGTGAGGATCTCCGAAGTAGAGCAGGTATGCGATGACCGTCGGCTCCGTCGCGGGCAGCTCGGCGACGCCCCGCTGCGAACACCAGTTTCGGAAGTGGCGGAGGTCCGAGTCGTATGCGCGCGCTGTGTGAGTGGAACGGGTCGCCTGTCTGAGCTGGTCTGCGAAGAGTTCCCGATACTCGTCGCTGCTCCATTCGACGGCGGGAGCGCCTCGGCAGGGGAGTAGTTCGTGAGAATCCAATCCATTCTCCCAACTGTGAATATTCGATAATTAGACTTATCGTAGATTATCCGGGAGTATCTCAAACCTCCAGTGCGACAGTTGTTTATCGGAAAATCGACCTGAATTACCGAGTCGCGCCGCGCAGAAAACAGCCTGAATCACCCCGGCAAGTCCGGAGACTTTGATGTACCCCGAGTTTTCCGGAGTTCGTTTGTTTTACTTCAGGCATTGATGCACCCGAGAGAGGTCCACGATGCCCCGACGTTATCCACCCGAGTTCCGCCGGAAAGTGCTCGATCTGTTGAAGTCAGGACGCACGGTCGCCGAGGTCGCCTCAGGTCTCGATGTAACCGAGCAGACGATCTACAACTGGCGTAACCAGGAGCTCATCGATACCGGGCAGAAGCCTGGGCTGAGCTCGATCGAGAGCGCCGAACTCGCCGCCGCCCGTCGTCGTATCGCCGAACTGGAGACCGAGCTCGCCATTGCCAAACGCTCCACGGAACTGCTGAAGTCGGTGGTGCTCCCAAAAGGCGGTTCGAAGCGATCGAGGTGATGGCAAAGGAAGGACTACCAGTACAAACCGCATGTCGCATTCTGGAGGCGTCGGAGTCCGGCTTCTACGAGTGGCGCAATCGCCCACCCTCGGAACGCTCGCTACGTCACGCATGGCTGACGCAGCTGATCACCGAGGTTCATACCGCCTCGCATGGCACCTACGGGGCCCGCCGAGTTCATGCTGAACTCACCCTTGGTCACGGTATTGCCGTCGGACACGGTTGTGTCGAATTGTTGATGAGAGCTGCTGGTGTGAAAGGACTTCCGGGAAACAAGCGTGCGCGTTCCAAGCATCAAACCCCGACTGCGAGCGATCTCGTGGACCGTAAGTTCGCCCGCGGGGAGCCGAACAAACTGTGGGTCACAGACATCACGGAGCATCCTACGCGCGAAGGCAAGGTCTACTGCGCCGTTGTCTTGGATACGTTTTCGAGGCGGGTCGTCGGGTGGTCTATCGACAGTTCTCAGACGGCGACGTTGGTGACGAATGCTCTGGGAATGGCCATTTCGAATCGGGGCCCGACGCCCGGCACTTTGATTCATTCCGACCACGGAGTGCAATTCACATCGTGGGCGTTCACCCGCCGGGCGCACGAATCGGGACTGGTCCCGTCGATGGGATCGATCGGCGATTGCTACGACAATGCTGTCATCGAATCATTCTGGGGCAGAATGCAAACCGAACTCTTGAACAGGAAGCGATGGAGAACGAGGATCGAATTGGCCAACGCCATGTTCGAGTACCTCGAGATCTTTCACAATCGCCAACGCAGGCACAGCGCTCTCGGGATGCTGACACCGATCGAGTTCGAGAACGTACACTTCACACATCAACCCGTAGCCTGAAGTCAAATATGACGGCGCCACGAAACACGGGGCACATCATCTCCGGACACGCCGGGGTGATTCATAACAACCAGAGCACCGACCACGAGCAAACCGACGACTATGATATGTGGGATCTTTGACGGGGAGTCGTCTACATCAGTCTCGGGGATCTTGTCAGTCACCCGAGCATTCAACTAGGCAGTCCGCTGTCATAGTGACGTGACACGATCTGCACATGAACGACCACCACTCCCTCTACCTCGGCGCACAGCTCTACAACCGCACTGAAGTCTTGACCAGGCCGTGTCCCGTTCCCGCCATGCCCGGTGTCTACGGTTGGTGGTTCGATCAACTCCCATCAAGTGACATCGACACATCCGACTGCCAAAAGCGGGATGGACTGACGCTCCTGTACGCAGGCATAAGCCCTAGCAGGCCGCCGATGAACGGCAAAGCCCCCAGTAAGCAGAACATTCGTAAACGTATCCGCTACCACTACCGGGGTAATGCATACGGTTCGACCTTGCGCTTCACTCTTGGATCGCTGCTGTCAGAGGAACTTGACATTAAGCTACGACGTGTTGGATCTGGGAGGCTGCACTTCCATCAAGGGGAGTGGGCGATCAACGACTGGATGGACAAACACGCGTTCGTTTCGTGGGTGACGCATCCCGAGCCTTGGGTGCTCGAAGGCGACTTAATCGAGCAGTACGACCTCCCGCTCAACCTGATGGGGAATACTCGCAACTCGTTTCATGCCCGCCTTACCAAGGCGCGTTCAGATCAACGGGCCGGTGCTCTTGATCTGCCTGTTCTACAGAACGCCGGCAAGCGTCCGTAGCAGGTGCGGCGTAGTCCGGTCATTCAATCAGATGAACGGTGGTTACGGCATACGGTGAACCGTCGTACGGGAGAACTTAAGATCTACCCATGACACCATTTGGCACGCAGGTATTGGTCGGCATTGTCGCAGTCGCGTCGCTACTTTTAGGCCTTTATAACCTCTGGTTCGCACACAAAGCACCTGTGAGGGCGCGTCAGCGTGAGCTGGAGGACGAGTTGAGAACTAAAATTGAAGAGCTAAAGGCGGTGATGGAAAAGTCCGTCGAGTCCATCAAACGAGGTAGCCACTCGAATCCAGAGGTGCCCGACGTCATCGAACAATGCTCGACTTCCCTGAAACCGATGGCTAAGCGTCTGAGCGATGGCGAGTTGAGGGTCAAAGTGGCGAGCCTTGGTGACAGCACATTCCACGTAAGCAACGCATGGTTCGATGTCGCCTCTGGACACAAGTATCCGGAGCAAACTACCGAGCGCAAGACGATCGCAAGTGAGACCGAACTTAGAGAACGTATCCAGACCGTGCTCCCTGACGTGAAGTCAGTTGTTGCGATACTCAATCGCAAAGACCGTGGCGGTGGCAACAGAAGCTATATCAATTACTAGTCATTTAAGTGCAGAATCTGTGAATAACTCGATTGCATTTCGAAAAATATTATTGACTTTACAACTCGAATGTCTCATGGCAATTTATGACAACTTAATAAGGAATCAAGGGTTTATCTGAGGTTAATGTATGTGTTGTAGTTTACTATCATATTTGGATTATTAATATAACACATTCGTGATGTTTATACAATAGAAAAGTAACGTTTTCGACTGTTCTCGCGATCGGCATAGTAACTCACCGATTTAGGAGAACCAATGGCAAACAAGAGCAACGCCGCGGAGAACTTGAACTTCAAGCCGGTCTTGATCGTGGTGTGCATCATCGGTTTGATCATCTTTGCGATTGTTCAGGCATGCTCGGGAGGTGAGGGCCAGGACAACGCGTCGTCCGATTCGCCGACAGCCAGCAGGTCGTGGCCAAGTGAGTCGATCGATATTGTGCCGGCGCCACCTGCACCCATGAATCCGGAAGACATGGTTCCTGGTGTCGACTACAATCCTGACGAGGTTTACTTGACCAACCTCAGACTGGGCGGTGTCCCTGTGGGGGAGGAAGCCGACGCCTTGACTGTCGCTCACGGGATCTGCGATGGCCTAGATTCAGGCGTCGATATTCGGCGTTACCAGGCAGCGGGTACAGGATCGGGACTAACGACTGATCAAGCGAGCTACACAATCGGTGCTGCGGTCAACGCTTACTGTCCTCAGTACGAGTACATGCTGAACTAAACTCTGTACAAAATCATGCGTTTGTGCCATCAATAGATGCTTATATTGCAGATCAAATAACTGAGAAATTAAACATGCAGGCGGGCGGGCGCCCTTTAAGATTCAAGGCAACGTTCGAATTAGAGCAAGCGATTGCCGCTTACTTCGACGATTGCCACCCTCACGTTGCTAAGCGGATGGTTGAGACAGGCGCGAAGGCCGACGGCGACACGATGTTCGAGCTGCGAAACGTATTGCATATCAAAGTTGGACAAAAGGGGGACATGAAGCAGATAGTATCGGCGGCCACGACGCCTGATATTCAACCGAGCGTAACCGCGGACTGTCTAAACTCAGGGGACGAGTTGGAAGTCCAGTACATTGTTGTCCCGTTTTATCAGATAAAGGGGGCTACACGAAAAGCGAGAAACCTAGAATCGTACCAGGACCGGCGCGCTGCTTACATTACGGTTGCGGTCGGGCTGTTCGGGTAGATTGGATCTTTTTCGATAGTTGCAATTGCAGGCGGTGGGTTTACACCGCAGCGCTAATTGAGACCGCACTAGTGGGCATATCGTTTGCTCTGGCTCGCTTTGTCCTCATGACTGAGTTTGATCTGCTGCGATAGAATGGCATCTGGTGTCGACAGTCGTAATGTGTTTTATTAGTGATAGATGGCATCGTTTGACTCTCACGTAAATCTCTTGATCGGCACAGTCCAGATCCCACATCCCCCTCGACAACGGGGGAGAGCTTTACGCTGATGCCCGGTGATGGCACACGCTTCCAGCCGAACATGCCGGTGACGGTGTTCTCTGACGCTGTTGAGCTGCCTACCCATGACAATGCCGAAATTGGCTACCTCCGTAGCTCGACGGCAACCTACTGACCATCACCCGTGCCCATGAGTGCAGTACGCCGATGCAGGTTGCTGCAGGATGGAAGGTGATGGCAGGGTCACGGCGAAGACGCTGACTGACATCGAAGATGCTATTGATGCCAAGGCCGACAGGTCGTACGTCGACGCACAGGACGCATCCATAGCGAGTTCTGCACAGGCGGCACTAGTTATCCACACGTCTGCAACAGATAACCCGCACTAAGTCACCAAGGGTCAGATTGGCCTAGGGAATGTGGATAACACGTCGGATGCCGGTGAACCGGTCTCAACTGCCCAGGGGGCGATCAACGCCACGAAGGTCGACAAGGTGGCCGGCAAAGGGCTGAGTACAAACGATTACACGACTGTCGAACAGACAAAGCTCGCTGGCATAGCCACTGGTGCAACGCAGAACAGCTCTGACGCGTCTTTTCGCGATAGATCTACACATACTGGTGTGCAAGCTATTTCGACTGTAACAGGGCTTCAAACGGCCTTAGGCGCTAAGCAACCGACGATCGGCTTTACGCCTGAGAACGCGGCAAAAAGGGTGTGCTGGTGGTTACGCATGAATCCGTCAAGTGTCGGTTCGAGTCCGACTGGGGGCACTCGAGGCGGCTTGGATCCACAATTGTGCACCGCAGACCTTCCTGGATCTGCGGTTCACAGCGAATGCGACTCGTTGTCAAAGTCCGCGTGGTTGGGTGTAAAGGCTACGCCGGCACTTTATCTGGCCTTTCTTTCGCTAAATCAACCTGGACTCTGTCCGTCGCCGACAACTACCGTCCGAGTAGCTCCTGTGCCTCAGCCAGGGTGAGGACGTCTGCGTACTTGGCCTGCAGATCGAGCAGGTTCGACTCGTGCATTCCGATCTCGCGATCGCCGCAGGCGTCGGAAACCACCAACGGCCGAAAGCCATGTTGCAGAGCGTCGGTGGCGCTCGCGCGGATGCATCCACTGGTGGTCAACCCGCAGATGTAGAGCGTGTCGATCCCGCGTGCGGTGAGCGTCGCGGCGAGTGAGGTACCGAAGAATGCGCTCGCGTACTGCTTCGTCACCACAGTCTCACCCTCGAGAGGCCGCGGATCGGGCGGAAAGTCGCCGAGTGCAGAGCCCTCCTCGAACACTGTCAGAGCGGGAATCTTGTGCATGAACAAGCCGCCGTCGAGACCACCGGGCTGATAGCTGACCCGTGTGAAGACGACGGGGACCCCGGCGTCCCTCGCCGCCGCGACCAGAGCTGCGGCGGCGCTCACGGCAGCCTCGACGGGCGCGCGGAGAGGCGACCCGTCGACGAGGTATGCCTGGACGATGTCGACGACCAGCACTGCGGCACTGCGCCCCGGCCCCAGGTCGCCGGCGAACCCCGACTGCCGATACGAACTGAGGGCATCGTTCATGCGCGCACGGCTTTACGCACGTTCACCGGCGGGCGAGGTGCCGGCAGTCCTGTCTCCTCTTCGCACCGTTCGAGTAGTACCTCGATGGATGGACCCTTGTCGAAAACTTGGATCTCGCCGCGTTCGGACACCATCTTCTCGCGAAGGATGGTCGATGCATCGGAGTCCACTGAACCCTCTGCGTCGCAGACGATTCCGTACCCGGTACGAGCTCCTTCGGTGCTGACGAGGCCGCGCTGAACTTCGAGACCGACCAACTCGGGGTCGCGAGCGAACGGGTCTCCCCAGCCGCCGCCGCCCCAGGTGACGAAGTGCAGAACGTCGCCACGTGCGACCTCCACGTCGTGGATCTTGCTGGGCAGTATCTCGATCTCGCCCGACGCTCGGATAAGCCACTTCTTTCCGCGCGCACCGGGTTTGCCCCCGTTCACACCCCACGGGTAGGTGAGCCAGCGATCGTCGTGAATGGCGATCGTTCCCGGCTCCTCGAAGTAGTAGGCGACGTCGACACCGTTGCCGCCGCGGTGCAATCCTGCTCCGCCGGTGTCGATTACCGTCTCCCAGCGCTCGATGCGCAATGGGTAGTACGACTCGAGGTACTCGCACGGGATGTTCACGAACGACGGCCACAGCGAATGCCCGTCGGGCCCGTCGCCCATCGGTCGACCGGGAATGCCGCCGAATCCGATGGAGTACAGCTGGAACCACTCACCGTCACGTGATCCTCCGTCGTAATGTCCGGAGTACATGAAGTGCGGCGACGACGAGAAGCCCGCGGCATTGAGGATTTCGGGATTGTTCTTGCCCAACAGTCCACCGAAGAGATCGAAGACGCGGCCGATTCCATGGTTGCGGCCGTTGAGTGCAGCGGGATAGCGCGGTTTCCAGAACGAGTCCTCCGGGATGGTCACGTCGATCAGCGGATAGAACCCGTCGTTCCACAGAATTTGTGGATCGGCGACCGTGATGACGTAGATGCCGAAGAACATCCGGACCAGATTCTCGTTGATGAAGTAGTTGATCGGGCCGACCGCCTGCGGCGCAGCCTTACTGAAATCGAGGTGGATCTTCTCGCCGTGCCGCGTCAACGTGATCGTGAGTTCGTAGGGGCCGTAACCACATCCGTCGTCGCAGATGAAGTCGCTGAACTCGATCGTCTCACCGTCGACGAACAATACCGCCAACAGGACCTTCATCGCCTGGTAGTTCCGCTCGAGCAACGCGTCGAGTGCCGACAGGTAGACGTCGACACCGAAGCGGTCGCACAGTTCGACGATGCGCCGCGACGCAGTGGTGCACGCCGCCACCAAACCGTTCAGGTCCGCGCGGTTCCAGTCGGGCTTGCGGACCTGATTGAGAATGATGTCGAGCGCAGTTTTGTTCAGCTGCCCTTCGCTGTAGAGCTTGAAGGGCGGGATGATGACGCCCTCCTCGAAGATGGTGTGCGCGTCGGTGGGCATGGAGGAAGGGGTCTTGCCACCGACGTCGGCCATATGACCGAACATCGACGACCACCCGACGACGCGACCGCTGTGGAAGATCGGCAGGACGATGAGCCAGTCGTTGGCATGACTGATAGCGGCACCACAGGCGTAGGGGTCGGAGGTCAGAAGAATGTCGCCCTCGCCGACGGTTCCGTTGTAGTTGTCGAGGAAGTCGGGGACGGACAGACCGAACTGACCAACCACCATCTTTCCTTTTGGATCGGCGATGAGGGGGAATTCGTCGTGCTGTTCGCGGATGCCGGGCGACAGTGCGGTGCGGAAGAGCACCTCGTCCATCTCGGCTCGGGCGTTGCGTAGGGCGTTCTCGATGATGTCGAGCGTGATCGGGTCGACCGGAACCGTGGTGAACGGTGTTTCCGAGGTCTCGATGATCGTTGCCATCAGTTCTCCTGAAATCGAGTTGTGCGAGGAAGGTTTCGGTGTTCGGCGCCGATCAGACGGGATCGATCAACAGGCAAGCACTTGAATGCACCCTCGCGGCGTGTCCGGAGAGCACCAACGTCGTCGAGTCCATCTCTGTAATGACCGCCGGGCCGGTCACGATGTTGCCCGCCAGCAACTTTGAACGGTCGTAGATGCCGGCCGAGCAGTATTTTCCGTCCATCCACACCTCGTTCGTCGATACCAGAGCCGCGGACGGATCCTCGTCTCCGGTTTCGAGTGCCTGGAATGCTACGTCGGGTCGCGGCCCGCTGACGGTGACGCGGAGGTTGATCACCTCGCGTTCGTTCTCGAGCAAGAACGAGAACAGACGCTGGTGCTCGTCGTCGAAGGCGATTCCCAGCGTCGACAACAGATCACCGGACTGAAGTGCTGCCGGGTCCAGATCGACAGGAATCTCGAACCCCTGTCCCTGATAGCGGAGGTCGACTTGGTATTTTGCCGTCTGTTGTTCCGGGGCAACTCCCTCCGTCTTCAATCGTGCGGCAGCCGATTCAGCCAATTCGGCAAGGGCAGTGCGTAATTCGTCATTGTCGATGGCGGAGAACGCCCGAATCATTGTGCGTGCACTCTCGTCACGAAGACAGGTGGTGGCGTCACCGTATGCGCACAACACTCCGGGAGACGGAGGCACGATCACCGGCCACGATCCGGTGAGGCGGCCGAGGGCGTTGGCGTGGAGTGGTCCCGCGCCACCGAACGAGACGAGCGCGAATTCGCGGGGATCGAATCCTTGCTGCACACTCACCAGTCGCAGTGCGCCGAACATGTTCTCGTTGACGATATCGACGATGCCCGACGCTGCCTCCTCGGGGCTGCCGAGGCCGATGGCATCGGCAATGGTGGCAACTGCTTTCCGGCTTGCCTCGACGTCGAGTTCGACCTCGCCGCCGGCCAAGGCGGTCGGTAGATATCCCAACACCACGTTCGCATCGGTGACGGTGGGGTCCGTTCCGCCCTGGCCGTACGCAGCCGGTCCTGGATCGGCGCCGGCGGACTGCGGGCCCACGCGAAGTGCGCGCGTCAACTCCGGCACATGTGCGATGGAGCCACCGCCGGCGCCCACGGTCCGGACGTCCACACTGGTTGCGCGAACGGCGAGGTCACCAACCTTGGTTTCGCGTCCGATGCGTGGTTCACCGTCGAGCACCAAGGCAACGTCCGTGGATGTGCCACCCATGTCGAATGTGAGGAAGTTCGAGAATCCGGCCTGCTCGGCGAACCAGACTGCTCCCGTGACTCCGCCTGCGGGGCCCGACAACAACAGGGAGACCGGGGCTTCGGCGGCTTTCGCCGATTGCACCAACCCGCCGTCGCTACGCAGGATCGACAGCGGAGCGGTGATGCCCTTGTTTTGCAACGATGTGTCGAGGTTCCGTACGTAGCGCGAGACCTCGGGTTGCACGTAGCTATTGGCGACCGTGGTGAGTGTTCGCTCATACTCACGCATTTCGGGCAGGACATGGCTCGAGATGGAGATCGGGATGCCCGGGAGTTCGACTTCGGCCCACTTCGCAACCTGCTTCTCGTGTGCGTCGTTCGCGTACGAATTGATCAGCGAGATGGTCAACGCTTCGATGCCGGAACCAGCCAGACGCTGGAGTTGTGCGCGCGCCTGCGTCTCGTCGAGAGGTGTGATCTCACCGCCATCCGCGCCGATGCGGCCGATGATCTCGACGGTGTTCTCGAGTGCTGCGAGCGGCTCAGGTTTGGGCCAGATGATCCATCCCGCAAGGCCTCCAGGCACGTAGGACCGCGCGATCTGTAGAACCTGCCGGAATCCGTCGGTGGTGACGAGCCCGACGCGGGCACCCCGCCCTTGCAGGATCGCGTTGGTCGCAACCGTGGTGCCGTGCAGGACCTGACTGATCTCCGAAGGCTCGATATCAGCTTCGGAACATACCTTGGCGATACCGTTGAGTACTCCGACGGACTGATCCGCAGGGGTCGACGGAGTCTTGGCTCGGTAGGTGATTCCAGTGGTCTCCTCGAGTAGCAACACGTCGGTGAATGTCCCGCCGACGTCGACGCCGAGTCGATAGCGCATAGGTGTTCTCCCGTGATGTGCGGTGCGTGGGTGGTGGGCGTGGTCGAGCTCAGATGATGCCGCGCTCGGCGAGCGCAACCCGGTCCGATTCGGAGATGCCGAGCAGACGTCCGTAAATTTCGGAGTTGTGCTCTCCCAGTTCGGGTCCGGGGTGGTTGACGGAGCCCGGGCTGTCACTGAGTTTGGGTACGACGCCGGCCATCGGAATCTCGCCGAAGTCGGGATGCGCCAACCGGACGATGGCCTCGCGGGCCTTGAAATGCGGATCGTCGAACATGTCACGAGCGGTGTAGATGCGACCCGCGGGAACTCCGGCCTCGTGCAGGATGTCGAGGACCTCGTCGGTTCCTCGCGTCGCCGTCCACGCCCCGATGATGTCGTCCAGCTCGACCATGTTCGCTCCTCGCGCAGCGTGATCGCAATACAGAGGATTGTCGATCAGGTCTGTTCGATCCATCGCCGTGGCCAGGCGTCCGAAGACTGAATCCTGGTTCGCCGCGACGAGGATCATTTCCCCGCCCTTGGTGGGGTACACGTTGCTCGGAGCGATGTTGGGGAGCACGGAACCTGTACGTTCTCGCTGGTAACCGCCGATCGCGTACTCCGGGAGCAATGACTCCATCATCGCTAGCACCGCTTCGTAGATTGCAGAGTCGACTAGCTGCCCACGCCCGGTTCGCTCACGGTGATGTACCGCGGTGAGGACGCCGATGGTCGCGAAGACGGCCGCCAGTGAGTCGCCGAGCGAGATGCCGCTCCGTGACGGTGGCATGTCCGCATTGCCTGTGACGTAACGGATTCCGCCCATGGCCTCGCCGATCGAACCGAAGCCGGCCCGGGGGGCGTAAGGCCCGTTCTGGCCGTACCCGGTGACTCTGGCCATGATCAGTCGTGGATTGATCTTGCGCATCTCCTCGAATCCCAGCCCCCATCGCTCGAGCGTGCCCGGTCGGAAATTTTCGACGACGATGTCGGCATCAGCGATGATTCTGCGTGCGAGCGCTTGCCCTTCCTCGCTGCGGAGGTTGCAGGTGACCGACTTCTTGTTGCGCGCGACGACGGGCCACCAAAGGGACTTGCCGTGCGACTTCTCTCGGCCCCACTGACGCATCGGGTCACCGGTGCCTGGTGGCTCCAGCTTGATCACTTCGGCGCCGAAGTCTGCGAGCAGCTGTCCGCAGAAGGGGCCTGCCAGAAGTTGACCCATTTCGACCACGCGCAGGTCGGACAGTGGTCCAGCGGGTGTCTTGCTCATTTGCTGTTCCTTCTTTCATCGGCCTCGAGTGACTGCAACAAAACATGTTTCGCGGCGCGCACATGTGCACGCATGACGGAGTCGGCCCACGTTTCGTCGCCGGCGCGCAGCGCTGCCACGAGATCGCGATGGTGCGCGTGGCTACGGGTGAGATCGGCTGGTGCGAAGCGGTGAAAGGTGCGCAACACCAGAGGAAGTTGGACCACCGCGCCGAGCATCGGCATCAGTCGGGTGCTCGCTGCTGCGGTGCGCACGATGGAGTGAAATTCGTCGTTCAGCTGGGCCATCAGGTCGAGTTGTTGCGCTGCACCGCCTCTCGCCGCGATCTCCATAAGATCGCAGAGCTCGCTCAGGCGGTCGACGTCCTTCTCGCTGATGCGCTTGGCTGCGCGCGCCGCGGCCATCGCCTCCAGAGTCATGCGCAGGTCGTAGATCTCGTCGAGATCGTCGGCTGTCCATTCGTATACCCGGGCACCCTTGTTCGGAAGGACCTCGACGAGCCCTTCCATTTCCAGTTGCCGTAGCGCCTCCCGGACCGGTGTACGACTGGTCGCGGTCAGCTCGGCGAGCTCAACCTCGCCGAGGCGGGAGCCGGGTGCAAATTTTCCTGACACGATGCTGTCCCGAATGTGGGAGTACACGCGGTCTACGGCCCTCGTCATGGGCGGCTCCGATCGCTTGTCGATTAATTGTTCACAATCTATTCCCAAGGTTCGGTGTTTGTCCTCGTAATCCGGGTTAATTTTTTGTTTCGCATAGCTATTGCATGCAATTGGTTCAGGGGAGAGGATGTCTTGTATGAGTGCGGTAGAACTTGTGGAAGTAGGTCCTCGTGACGGGCTGCAGAACGAGCAGGCCCTGTTGTCGGTGGACGCCAAGATCGAGTTGATCGGTCGGAGCGTGACCGCGGGTGTCCGTCGAATCGAGGCCGTGAGTTTCGTCAACCCGAAGCGAGTGCCGCAGATGGCCGGTGCGGAGGAGGTAATGGCCGGCGTTCCGCGCCCCGACGGCGTTTCCTACATCGGGCTGGTCTTGAACCGTCGAGGTCTCGACAGAGCGCTCGCAGCGAGCGTCGACGAGATCAACGTGGTGGTCGTGGCATCCGAGGAGTTCAGTCAGCGCAACCAGGGATGCTCGGTGGAGGAGGCGGTGAGGACCGCACGAGAGGTAATTCGTGAGGCTCGAAAGGCGGGTGTCCCCGGCACGGTGACCATCGCTGCTTCCTTCGGTTGCCCGTTCAGCGGTGAGGTCGATCCTGCCTTTGTGGGCACTATCGTCGCGCAGATCGCCGAGGCCGATCCCGCGGAGATCGCTTTGGCTGACACTATTGGAGTCGGGGTTCCTGCTCAGGTTCGCCGATTGGCAGAGATCGCGACTGCGAATGCTCCCGGCGTTCCCCAGCGTTGGCATTTCCACAACACGCGAAACACCGGTTATGCCAACGCATTGACTGCGCTCGACACTGGTGCACGTGCATTGGACGCAAGCATCGGTGGGTTCGGTGGATGTCCATTCGCGCCGGCTGCGACAGGCAACATTGCATCCGAGGATCTGATCTACGCGCTCGATCGCTCCGGAGTTCACACCGGTGTGGACGGACGAGTGCTGATCGACGCCGCCAACTGGCTGGGTAGTGCCCTGGATAAAGACGTGCCCGCTCTACTCGGCCGTGCGGGTTGGTTCCCCTCTGCCTGAGTAACTGCAGAAGCATCCCTGATCTCGCGGTTCGAAGATGTCGATCTGTCGTTTCTGGCGATCATCGTCACCTTCGGAACCGCACATCACATTGTCCGAGCCGTCATCGAGTCGTTCATTTAGACCCGTCGCCTCGGATCATCCAGGTAGGTTCGACCAGCAGCAGCTGGAATATAGGCGAGTACGAGACGATGGAGTGATCGGTACAACGATGTACCCGTCGTATCGCAGTTGTCGGTGCCGTTCACCACGGTTGTCTCCCCAGCCCACTGGATGGGTACAGTCGCAGTCCGTACGGAAGATTCAGGGCATCACGTCACCGGAATTGGGACCGAGTACTTGTCCGACATAGAGGTTTCCACCTGGGTCGCTCGCCAGCAGAACTGCGGTGGGAGATACCTCCTCGACATAGCCGAATCTGCCCAGTGGCAGCGCTGCTCGCATGGCTTCTTTCCATCCAGTATCGACGCCGCCCAGCAGTGGAGTCTCGATGGGGCCGGGCGCGATGGCATTGACCAGCACACCATGTGGAGCCATTTCCCTCGCCAGGGCTTTGGTCAGCCCGATGACGCCGGCCTTGGCCGCAGAGTAGTGGACAAGGCCTACTCCGCCCTTGATTCCCAACTGGCTGGCGATGTTGATTATGCGACCGGCACCCTGCTTTACCATGTGCGGGGCGGCCCACCGACAGCACAGGAACACGCTGGTCAAGTCGACTGCGATCATCTGCTCCCACATGTCGACTTCCATCTCGACAAACGGAGACTCGGTCACCGTACCTGCCGAGTTGACCAGCACGTCCACGCCTCCGAGGTCAGATACACACTGCTCGACCATTGCGCGAGTTCGATCACGGTCGGCGACATCTACAACGACAGTCGACACTGTGGTGCCGTTTCTTTCGAGGCGTTCCCGGACAATGTCGAGGGACTCTTCGTCGCGGTCCGCCAGGAATAGTCGCGCGCCCGCGGCAGCGTACGCATCAGCGATGCTCGCGCCGATACCGCTGCCGGCTCCCGTGATCAGTGCCCGTCGACCGTGTAATGCCCTCAGCGTCATGCTCTCCCCGCTCATCCGGGCAACCTCATCGTCAGGCCGCCGTCGACGACGAGGTGCTGGCCGGTGATGTAGCTGGCGTCTTCGCTGGTCAGGAATCGGATGGCGCGGGCAACCTCGTCGGCGCTGCCGACTCTGCCTGCCGGAATACCGGCGCTTGCCCGGGCCAACCCTTCCGCTCCCAACGAGTTCTCGGCGTCCAATGATTGCGGTGTTTCGATCAGGCCTGGGATGATCGCATTGACTCGAATTCCACGAGGCGCCAACTCGACCGCCAGTGATCGGCACAATCCGAGGAGACCCGACTTCGCCGCCGCGTAATGCGCGTGCTCGTCCCAGCCGTACACTCCACCCGCAATCGAGGATAGAGCGATCATCGCTCCGCCTTCGGTCATCCGCGCTGCTGCGGACCGAAATGTCCGCAATACTCCCGTGAGATCGACGTCCAACATGCCGTTCCAGGTGGAATCATCCATCTCGTCGATCGCCGCGCGGCGGAGGATCCCCGCGCTGGCAACCGCGATGTCCAGGCGTCCGTATTTGTCGACAGCCTGCTGGGCGAAGGCCTCGACCTCCGCGGAGTCGCGGACGTCGACTGCCACCGCGATGCATTGGCCGCCAGCTTCTTTCACCGCGGCAACGGTCTTTTCCACGTCGTGCGGGTCGCTGGGGAAGTACCCTACGACGCTGGCTGCGCCGGCCCGTGCGTATGCCACTGCCAGCGCCTGCCCAATGCCGCTGGCACCTCCCGTGATCACTGCGACCTTACCGGCCAGTCCATCGTCACGTCGGAGCACATTGGAAGTCGACATCGTCAATCCTTTCTCGAACCTTGTTACTGGACTGCGTCGGAAGTGCCGAGGATGGGCAGTGATCAACGCAGACCGATGAACTGCGGGATATTGGACTTGTTCCGCTGGGGGATCTACGTAAGAACTGTGGGATCTACGAAAGAACGTTTGCAAGAACTTCCTCGAAGGCGCTCCTACGAAGGTATGTGATGAGCGTTACCTCGTCAAGAATTCAACTGTACGGGCCGCACTGAATGGGCAAGACAGCGCTGTAGGAACGCAAAAGTGAAATAGTCTGGGCAGAATGTCATTTCGAGGAGTTCGTCACCCGTCTTGCCTGCCAGCTGTGGGACCTCGATCATGAGATCAAAGCTCTCGACAAGCCGAAGTTCTCTCTCACTGCCGGCGACCTCGCGGTCTTCGGTAGCGCAGCGAAACTTGCTGCGTACGCGTGTCTCTACCGTCCTCAAATGACAGGGCGCTTCGTCAATGTCGGTGCGCAGCTGTACACCGAGGTTCACGACCGTCCGCTCGGGCGCAGCGAATAAGGCTCGGTGCCACGAGAGTGTCACAGATTTGTACGTTCGAGGATGGACCGATTTGGACGATCATGTACGAAAACTGTTGCGAACAAACTAATAGTGGGTCCACCGAGGTTCACTTCCATGAACTTGAATCCGTGCAGTGTCGGTTCCAGTCCGGCTGAGGCGCCCGAGTCCACGAATTCGCCTACGGTGACGTCGTCGGTTAGCGCACCGGCAATCCGGCCACGACCTTCTCGAACCGCTGCGTGGTCTCGCTCCGCAGTTCGTTGAACAATGCAACGGTAAATCTCATCTTTGTCGAATGTAAAAACCGCTCCGCGGCCCGCGATGAATGATGCGTCGGTCGTTCTGCGGACATGTACCGCCCGCCCGTAACGATCTTGCTCGGAGTCGGCCAAAACGGCGCGAAACGCAGCAGTTGCCGTTGATACTGCACCGGTGACTTCGACCAAACGAACCTGTTTGTCCGCGATATCTACAGCGCTACTTGTTTTCGCAGCATCGTTGGTCGCAGGCCCGGGGAGCAGCGCTGCACAGCCGGCCTCGCGATACACGATGGTGGCGTTCAGCAACGCGAGTGACCGCGATATGGATGTGTACGAGTCGGGCGACGCTACTTCGTTCCAACTCGTCCAACATTCGGCGTATCGGCCACCGTCAGGGCTTGTGCGTGACCCGAGCATCTTCAAGAACGCAGACGGGCTGTATTACGTCACCTACACAACGGCGGACGGGGCGAACATCGGGTTCGCTCGCAGCCCTGACCGCATCGACTGGACGTCCATGGGGACGTACCCGGTTCCGTTTTGTTGCGCCTTCATGCCCGGTACAGGAGACGGTGTCGGTTTCGTGAATCTACCGGGCACCGGATCGGCAGGGTCTTCGGACGGACCATCGCTGTCACCGTTCGTCACCAAAGCGTGGGCGCCCGAATGGTTCGTAGACGGCGACCGCGTCAATGTCATCCTTTCGTTGTCGACCGGCGGAGGGTTCGTGCCGTACATGATGACGGCGCTCGAGCCCTCGCTCAGATTGTGGAGTCTGCCTGTTCCGCTCGCCGGGATCGGCGCGGACCATATCGACACCACTGTGGTGAAGGTTGGATCGACCTATCATGCGTTCACCAAAAACGAGACGAAGAAGGTAATCGAGCATGCGGTCGCCTCGTCGGCCACGGGACCCTATTCCTTCGTCCCGTCCGGAGACTGGGGCACAATGCTGGAGGGGCCTGCCCTGGCAGAGTTGCCGAACGGTGCCTGGCGGATATATCTCGATGCATACACCGAAGGCAAGTATCTGTATTCCGACAGCACGGATGGCTTGAAAACGTGGTCGGCTACACACGAGCTTCCAGGCCTTTCCGGGACGGTGCGCCATCTGGGCGTGATGAGTGAGCCAGCACAGTAGACGTCGATTCAGTCGAGTGTGAGCAGCCCGACCGAGGCAAGCCCTACAGCGTAAGCATCACCGCCGCAACGTCATCGACAGCGGTATCGGGGGATAGCGGTCGCGGCGTGTTCGAGCATCAGCAATCGCGCGTCGGAAATCTCCTGCGCGAGAGCCTCGCCGTTGCCGATGGGGAAGGGCTCGTGCTTGCCGCGGACCACCAGCGTGGGGATCGCAGTTTCGGGTAGGAGTTTTCCGCCAGCGCGGCGCGCACTTCAAGTGCGCAAACACAATTCCCATCTGATTGGCCATGGGACGCAAAACGTCGGTCCAATAGGCATCAGGTGGCTGAAGAGTTGGTCCATGGTGGACAGTCCGCTGCAACTGAACGTACGAGCCTGACGGTCGCCTCGAGCTTTTCGAGTACATCCACCCCGAGGCGATCGAGACGGAGCCCATCCTTCCGAACGCAATCGGCATGCATCGCGTCGCTTTCTCGGTCGACGATCTCGACGCGGCCCTCGGATCGCTGCGAGGCACGGTTGCTACCCACTGCGCGGGGTCGCGAGATACGGGGACGTCTACAAGCTCACCTACGTCCGCGGCCCCAGTGGCATCATCGTGATGCTCGCCGAGGAGCTGAACAAGAGCTGACGCACCGTCTTGGTGGATGGATGGGGGGGTGACGGCAGGCCCCTGGTGAAGCCTGCCGTCACGTAAGTTGTTTTCCTGTTGGCGCCTGCGCTCCAGGTGTCAGGCCGGCACCGGCGTTCGCAATTCCCGTCGGGCCGCAGCTTGGAGCGCAGTCAGGGCCGCCACGGCCAGTGCCTGGGCCAGAACGAACAGCACACCCCAGCCGGTGAGGCCGCCCCAGCCGCCGATGGCGAAGGTGATGCTCGCGGCAACCCAGACCAAGTTGAGGACAACGACTTCCCTCACCAGGGCGGGAGTCGGATGGGCCGAGACCCAGGTGACGAACCCGGCCCATGCCAGCAGGCCGAGGCCGACTACGACGGACAGCGTCACGGCCAGTCCCAGTGGGTCTTTCAGTACTCCAGCGAGAACGATCAGTAGAACTCCGAGGCCGCCGGAAGCCAGGGCGTCGAGTCGAAGGAGAGTGCGGATCTGGTTCATGGCTTACTCCTAAAGAATGTCGGGTCGACGGCCGGTCCGACGACCATGACGACAACCGTGCCTCCCGCAATGAGCGGAGTCGATTACCTACGAGGTCATGGTGATTACGTCGATCCGTTGTCAGACTGGTCCGATGACGACCACTACTGCTCCGGTCACGTTCGGCGCTCTGCTGCGGCAGTGGCGATCTCATCGACGAGTGAGTCAGCTCGAACTGTCTAGTAAGGCCGAGGTGTCGACCCGGCATCTGAGCTTCGTCGAAACCGGCCGATCCCAACCCAGCCGTGAGATGGTGCTGCGGATGTGTGTGCACCTCGATGTGCCTCTGCGCGAGCGCAACCGGCTTCTGCTGGCCGCTGGATTCGCGCCGGTGTATCCCGAGAACGACTTGGCTTCACCGCAGATGGAGCCGGCTCGTATCGCAGTGCGTGAGGTTCTCGAAGCACACTCGCCCTATCCCGCGGTGGCAGTGGACCGAACCTGGAACATCGTCGACGCGAATGCCGCGGTCGCCGTCCTCACTCAGGTCGTGTCACCGGCCCTGCTTGCCGATCAACCGCTCAACGCGCTGCGGCTCACCCTGCATCCCGACGGAATGGCGCCGCACATCACCAACCTCGGCCAGTGGCGCGCCGCGGTTCTCGCTGCGCTACTGCGCAGCGCCCATGCCCGAGCCGACGCCGAGATGCTCGCGCTGCACGAGGAGCTCCTCACTTATCCGGGGGGTGAATCGGATGGTGATCGCGTGGTCACGGACCCAGGTGCCGTGTACGTGCCGCTGAAACTTCGTGTCGGAGATATCGATCTGTCGTTTCTGGCGATCATCGCCACCTTCGGAACCGCACTGGACATCACATTGTCCGAGCTCGCAATCGAGTCGTTCTTTCCTGCAGACCCCGTCACCTCGGAGTATCTACGCGGGTTCGACAAGCAAGACGACCGGCCCCAGCCAGCGCTTTAGGTAGCGACGCAGGTCTTGCTCGCTCCGGGGCGGGTTTCCCGGGGAGATGAAGAACGACTGCATGGTTCGAAGTTGATGTTCGACGAGTTCGCGGAGGGCTTGCTCGTCGTAACCGTGGTGTTCCCAGTCGACGTCGAAGCGTCTGATCATGGTCATCCCGAAAGCCATGGCCTCGTCCGAGGCGATGCCTTCGGTGTGTGAGTGCGCGCCCGACAGCATGATGGCCAGATGGGGGGTCCTGGGTACGTCGCCGAGTGCGAACATGACGGCTTCGACGACGGCTTCGGCCGGATCGTCGATGCCACGCACGTGTTCGGTGAGACGATCGAGGAAGGCTCCGACGGACGCTATGGCAGCGGCCCGGAAGAGAGCGTCGGCGCTGGGGAAGTACCGGTAGACAGTTTGCCGGATGACACCGAGAGACTCCGCGACGTCGGCGATGGTGACTTCACCCTCCGTGCTGCCGATGAGTTCGACGGCAGTATCGACGATCCGCCGGGCGGCGTCGTCGTCGCTCTCAGGTGGTGCCCCACCCCACCCGCGCCTGCGTGCCACTTTTGGTGTGTCCTCGTTTCGCCCGTCGGGTCGTCAGCGTTCGTTGCTGGATTCCCGAGAGTATCGCGAATGACTGCGCCACTGTGGCACCTCGTTACTCGTGCCCAACCTGGATTCGGGGGATTCCCCCAACCTCAACATACGTAGCGACGCGGTGATGTATGTTCGTCGCACTATGTCAGCAACAGAGAGGTGTCGTACATGACCGACCTTCATCCCCGGAAGATGGATTTCGGGTTCGAGGACGCGGACGTCCCATTCGTGTGGAACCCGGAGAACCCGGCATGGTCGAGCATGTCGAACGCGGTGTCGTTCCTGGCAATCGGTTTCGAAAAGATGATCGTGAAAGCGATCATCCAGTCCAAGCCGTTGATGACCGACCCTGTGGTCGCAGAGGAGGCCATGGCGTTCATGCGTCAGGAAGGTCATCACTCGACCGCTCATCGGCAGCACGTGAAGGCCCTGATCAGGCGGTATCCCGGACTGCAGAACACGCTCGATGCAGTACTCGGTGAGTACGACGTACTTACCGAGGCGACCTCGTTGAACTATCGACTCGCCTACACCGCGGACCTCGAAGCGACGTTCACCCCGGTGTTCAAACTGATGCTCGACAACGAAGCCACCTTGTTCGCACCGGGCGACGACCGTGTTGCGTCGCTGTTCCTATGGCACTTCGTAGAGGAAGTCGAGCACCGCAGTTCCGCGCTCATCATCTTCGATGCCCTCGTGGGCAACGAGGGCTATCGCGTGCGGATGGCGCCGTCGATTTTCGCCCACGTGATGAAGGTGATTCGGATTGCCTGCGCGGGGTTCAACCAGCATGTTCCGCTCAAGGATCGGCAGGTCGACTCGTTGTCGATGTTCGCATCCCACCGCGCCAAGCAGAAAGTGCTCACCCTCTTCGCTCCCTACCTGAGCAAGGGGACGATGCCGCGAGCGTTCGACGGCCTGCCCCTCAAAGAACAGTTCACTGCCCTCGCAGGAGCCGCCCGGAGTCAAATGCCCCGGCACAAGCCCGAACACGAAAAGCTCCCGGCGCTTGCCGACGCATGGTTCAAGCGTTACGACGAGGGTTACGACTGCACACGCTGGTATAGCGCTGCGCCGTCCGATCAGTCGATCGGATCGAGGTCCGACCGATGACAGACCTCTGTACGTCCACCTTCGATCAGCTCTCGACTGCGCTGGGTTTCTCGTGCGAAGAAGCCGGCGGACTGTTCGAGCTTCGCAGTCCGTTCGGGTTGGAGAACTGGACTCTGCCGGTGCTCGAGCTCATGATCGTGCTCGGATCGGTGCTCGCGCTCGTCTATGCAATCGTGCGCCTACGTCGTCACGGTGACCCCACCAACCTGGTCGTGTGGTTCGGTGCGACGGCCTTCCTGTTCATCATCGAACCGCCGCTGTACTTCCCGGCAGCGTTCGGGATCGAGGAACACGTCGACACGATGTTCGCGCACAACCTCTTCACCGTCGAATTTCTGTGGGGACGACTCCCGCTCTACATTGTGGCGATCTATCCGCTGATGGCGACGCTCGCCTTCGAGATCGTCCGGATGCTCGGCGTGTTCCGCAGGTACGGTGTCATTCTCGGTGCTGTGTGTGTCGGATTCGTCCACCACGCGTTCTACGAGATCTTCGATCAGCTGGGCCCGCAGCTGCGGTGGTGGGAATGGTCGACCGCCAACCCGATCAACCAACCTATGTTCGATTCCGTCCCGATACCGAGTGTCGTCGTGTTCGCTGCGCTGTGGCCGATGTCGTTGGCGTTGTGCGTCCAGTTCTTCGTAGGCCGTCACGTCGATCAGGGCAGACACTTCACCGGACTCGAATTGATCTGGCGCACCGTGGTGATCGGATTGCTGGCGTCGGTTGGCACGTTCGTCCTGCCACTTCCGGCGACGGTTTTCGGGATGGGTAGCGATACCGTTCGGGGCATTCTTTACGCGGCCGAGCTTGTAATTTTGGCGCTCGTGGCGATCCCCATCCTCATCCGCCAGTGGCGCGCATTGCGAGTTGGACAAGCGCGCGAGCCGGCATATTCGAACGACTTCGTCCGTATCTACAGCCTCGTTTACCTCGGCGTTATGGCAGCGCTGTGGGCGAGCGCGTTGCCGGACTTCTTCTCCGCAGTCGACGGCATCACCGGCAACGGCGATCCGATCGGCAGTCTCTGGTACACGCTCGGATGTTTCGTCGTCGTAATCGGTTGTGTTGCCGCGATATTTACGATCCCCCGCTCGAGTTCGCCCGGCCTACGCACCGGACCTGACTCCGCAACTCAGCCGCAAGTCGACGCGAAGTAGACCGTCCTAGCCTCGTCGTGGTCGATAGTCACCACGGCGTGGTTAGGCTCTAGTGCGTGACGCCCCCCGCCGACGACCCCCCTGAGAAGCGTCGATGGTTCATAGACGCCGCGAAGTTGACTCCGGTTCGTTTCGTTTCTCTTGGATTTGCGGTTGCTATCGCGGTCGGGACGGGTCTTCTCAGCATTCCTTGGGCCAGCCAGCCAGGATCGGGCGCAAGTCCGCTGCAGGCATTGTTCACCGCGACGTCGGCGATGTGTCTGACAGGTCTCGTCGTGGTGGATACGCCGACCCAGTGGTCGGGGTTCGGACAAGGCATCATTCTGGCGCTGATCCAACTCGGCGGGCTCGGCATCATGACCATGGCCTCGTTGGTGGGGTTGATCCTCGCCGATCGAATCGGGTTGCGGAGTCGGCTCAACACGGCCGTTGAATTGCGAGCAACGGGACAGACCGACATTCGCAGTGTCGTTACCGGGGTCGTGCGCACCAGCTTCGTCATCGAAGCCGTCATAGCAGGAGGTCTGGGACTTCGTTTCTGGCTGGGATACGACGAACCGCCGCTGCGAGCGGTGTGGCTGGGCGTTTTTCATTCGATATCGGCGTTCAACAATGCTGGATTCGTCCTCTTCCACGGCAATATCATCAGCTTTGCCACCGACCCTTGGATTTGTATACCCCTGATGGTCGCCGTCGTGCTGGGAGGACTGGGCTTCCCAGTGCTCTTCGAGGTGATTCGGCAGATTCGTCGCCGCCCCTCACAGTTGACGCGTCGTTGGTCTCTGCATTCTCGACTGACACTGTCGGTCACTGGAGTGCTTCTGATCGTCGGTCCGGCGCTGGTACTGGCACTCGAATGGTCTAGGACCCTCGCACCCTTCGGCGTCGCAGACAAAGTGCTGGTCGGCAGTTTCCAAGGGGTCATGTCGAGATCCGCGGGCCTCAACAGCGTCGACTGGGCGGAGGCCGACCAGGCAACGTTGCTCGTCACCGACGTGCTGATGTTCATCGGCGGGGGAAGCGGTGGCACGGCCGGCGGAATCAAGGTCACCACGTTCGCAGTGCTGTTGTTCGTCATCATCGCCGAAATACGTGGAGATCGGACAGTGACGGCCTTCGACCGACAGATCAATACACGCGTGCAGCGGCAGGCCTTGACCGTCGCATTGTTCGGCATCGCACTGGTGGTGATTCCGACCGTGGTCCTCTTGGCGGGCACACCTTTCGGCCTCGACGAGCTGTTGTTCGAGGTCGTCTCGGCTTCCGCGACTGTCGGATTGTCCACCGGGATCACGGGCCAGCTTCCACACTGGGGACAGTTGATCCTGATTCTGCTCATGTACGTCGGCCGAATTGGGTCCATCACCTTGGTCAGTGCACTTGCGGCGCGTGATCGTGGGCGCCGCTACACTCTCCCCGAAGAAAGGCCGTTCATTGGTTAAGAAACCGTCCTCCAACGTGGTCGTCGTTCTCGGGCTGGGTCGATTCGGTAATTCCCTGGCTCTCGAGCTCATGGCGCAAGGTACCGAAGTCCTCGGAATCGACTCCGACGAAACACTTGTCCAACGTATGTCGGATCGCCTGACTCACGCAGCCGTTGCCGACACCACCGACGAGGAAGCGCTTCGGCAGCTCTCGGTGCACGAGTTCGACCGTGCGGTGGTAGCCATCGGTTCGAAACTCGAAGCGAGTCTGCTCACCGCGTCGGCCCTGATCAATTTGTCGGTCACCAACATCTGGGCCAAAGCCACCACCAATGCGCACGCAAAGATCTTGACGCAGATCGGTGTCCACCACGTGGTGCGACCCGAGCACGACATGGGTAAGCGGGTAGCGCACCTCGTTCGTGGACGAATGATGGACTACATCGAGTTCGACGACGAATTTGCGATGGCCAAGACCTCGCCCCCGAAGTTCGTCATCGGAGTGGTGTTGGGTGACAGTGCTGTTCGTACCAAGCACAAGGTGACGGTGGTCGCGATCAAACGGCCTGGCGAGGGTTTCACTTACGCTGCCGCTGACACGATCGTCGCCGCGGGGGATACCATCATCGTCTCGGGCAAGGTCCGCGACATCGAACGATTCAGTGAATTGCTCTAAAAATGGGCCGACATACTGTGGGCCGGTCCAGCAGAGGTGTCGTGCATCGAAGGAGTCGTGGATGAGTACAACTAGTTCTCCCGGTGAGAGTCCGTGGTGAGCGCTCTACGTGTCCGGCTCCTCCGGGCGCGCGAATCGTTCTGGTTTCTTCCCGCACTCCTTGGGATCGTAGCTATTGTTCTGGCGCAACTTCTGATCACGCTCGACCGCCGCCTCGACGGTAAAGATTTCGGAGCTTGGGGTTTTCTGCTCTACCGGGTCGGAGCCAGTGGAAGCCGCGATATCCTCGGTGCCATCGGTGGCTCAATGCTGGCGGTGGCCGCGACATCATTTTCCATCACCATCTCGGTACTTGCGACCGCAAGCTCAACCTATGGTCCGCGGCTCGTGCGAAATTTCATGTCCGACAGAGGGAATCAGTTCGTACTCGGAATTTTCGGATCGACGTTCCTATACGCGTTGATGGTGTTGCGTTCGATCCGTTCCGAATCGAACGACGGGATTTCCTTTGTTCCCGATATCGCCGTCAATGTCGCAGTCCTACTGGCAGTACTCGACGTCGCGGTATTGGTGTATTTCATTCACCACATTGCGAATTCGATACAGGTCTCCACGCTCTCCGCACGGGTTCGCGGTGAGTTGGTCGCGGTCGTCGATTCTTTGTACCCGGAGACCCCGCCCGACAACGCGGTCGCCGCACGTTCTCTTCCTTCACCTTCGGTGGTTGTGCTTGCACAATCGTCGGGGTTCGTTGTCGGCGTAGACGAGCAAGCACTGGTGTCCGCGGCGCGCGGCGGTGACTGCGTCATCGAACTGCGCATCGGGCCCGGAGACCACCTGATCGCGGGGGAACCGATCGCCACCAAGAGTGGCGACGCGGATTCCGATGTCGACGATGCAGTCAGGGCAGCGCTCGATTTGGGGGACACCCGTACCCCGAATCAAGACATCCAGTTCGCGGTACAACAGCTGACCGAGATGGCCGTGCGGGCAATGTCGCCGAGCACCAACGATCCATACACTGCCCGAAATGCGCTCGCCGAACTTGCCGTTGGACTGGTTCCGCTCAGCACGCGGCCGACACCCCTGCTCGGGCGCGTCGACGGCGCGGGGAACTATCGAGCTACCGTGACTCGCGCGAAGGCGACGGATCTGATCGACCAAGTTTTCGACGCCATGCGCCACTACGGTCTCGGTAATCCGCTTGCAGTGACGGCAGCTGTGGAGTTGGGTCAGCGCATCGGGACTGCCGCAGTGCATTCCGACATCCGAGAAACGGTTCTGCGTCAGTTGGCGGCTCTGAACCGCGCTTACGGCGGCAGTGACAGCGATCCGATCGACATCGAGGCAGCTCGAACGCGCATCGTCGCGGCAACCACGGCGATCACAGCCCAGCGTTGATCGCTTCCGGTAGAAGCAAATACGCTGGTGAAGATTTCGGTCACGAAAAGAAGGAAGTACATGTCGACACGCGCATTTGTCATCGCAGGGTCCGAAGCCACGGGTGGCGCCGGGTTGCAAGCCGATCTGAAAACTTTCGAAAAGCTCGGTGTCTATGGCGTCGGGACCATTACCTGCATCGTTTCGTTCGATCCCGCGTCGGGTTGGGGGCACCGATTCGTTCCGATTGCAGGCTCGGTCATTGCCGATCAGATCGAAGCGGCAACCTCCGCACACGACCTCGACGTCGTCAAGATCGGCATGCTGGGCACACCGGAGACCGTTGCCACCGTCGCGAAGTCCCTCAGCAGACAGCCTTGGCGTCACGTCGTCGTAGATCCGGTTCTGATCTGCAAGGGTCAGGAACCGGGCGCTGCCCTGGATACGGACACCGCATTACGTGCCGACATACTGCCGCTGGCCACTGTCGTTACTCCCAACCTGTTCGAAGCCCGAACACTGGCAGGGATGGACGCTATCGACACTGTCGAGGATCTAGCCGAGGCGGCAAGGAGAATTGCCGACCTAGGGCCTCGATATGTCGTCGTCAAAGGCGGCACCGGCCTCCCCGGTGACGACGCGGTGGACGTGCTCTACGACGGGCAGGACGTCACTTTCTTTCGGGCGCCGAAAATCGGGAACGAGCGGGTATCCGGCGCGGGGTGTGTCTTCGCAGCCGCCATCACCGCTGAGCTTGCCAAAGGCGCGAGTGTCCTCGAAGCAGTGTCTACGGCCAAGGACTTCGCACATGCGGGCATCGTCGGCCGAATCACTACGAATGCTCCGTTCGCCGCTGTCGGGTGGCATGACTGAGTAGTTCAGTGCCCGGTGAGATCGAGGGCAGCGTCGACAATGGAATCGGTGTCGATGTGGTGATATTTGTAGACCTCGTCGAGTGAACCGGCCTGCCCGAAGTTGCTCACTCCCAACGATGTCGACGCGACACGATTGACGGTCGCCAGGAATGCCAGCGAATGGGGATGCCCGTCGAGGACTGTCACCATCGGGGTGGCTCGTTCCGCAGGAAGTAGTCGATCGAGGATCCACGATTCGCCCGTGCTGTGCCCGTGTCTGGCTCGGAGGGCTCGATAGAGTTGGCCCGGGCTGGTGATGCACAGTACGTCCGCGAACACTCCCATCTGATCGAGCCGTTCGGCCGCGGCCAGAGCTTCGGTCATCAGCGCACCCATCGCGGCGATCGTGACTGTTGCCTTCTCATGGCGGGTCAACGCATAACCGCCTGCAATGACCTGGCGTCGACGACGTTCGCGCGCTGCAGGGTCTGTAGGGACGTCGGCGAGGGTTTGATCGACCGGGCGTGTCGAAAGGCGCAGATAGGCCGAGGTGCCGTCAGGACGGCCGAGGAGCGAGATGCTGGCGAGCAGAGTCCACTCGACGTCGATGGCGAATGCCGGCTCGTAGCTGATACATCCGGGTTGTTCAAGGCCAATCGAAGGTGTCTTGATCGATTGATGTGCACCGCCCTCCGCGGCAAGGGTGACGCCGGACGGGGTGCCGATGAGAATGGACTGCCCGCCGGCGTAGATTCCGAACGACCACGGCTCGAGAGCTCTCTCGACGAACGGGTCGTACATGACGCCGATGGGGAACAGCGGTTGTCCCCATCGGCTCCAGGTGGAACCGAGTTCGCCCATCAGCCCGACCACATTGGTTTCGGCGATGCCCAGTTCCATGTGCTGTCCGGTCGGCTTTTCGCGCCAGTGCATGATCGTTTCGGAATCGTCGTCGAACCAGTCGCGACGTTCGGCGGAGGACCAGACGCCGACTTTGTTGACCCAAGCGCCGAGGTTGGTGGTTGAGCTGACGTCGGGGCTGACGGTGACGATGCGTTCAGCGGCCTCCGGTGCTTCACGGGTGAGATCGATCAACACTCGGCCCAGCGCAGCTTGGGTGGTTGCAGTCCCCTTCGGCGTTCGTCCGATATCTGTCGGTATGACGGGATGCTGCGCTGCGGGGATTGCGGCTCTGTGTAGGCGGCGCGCAGTGTCGCTACAGATGCGCCCGGCCGGGCTGTCGGCCGAGAATTTTGCCCACGGGTAGGTGGGATCCGTGTCGAGCGAGACCGCAAGAGTGTTGTATTCCTCGATGGTGAGCAGTGACGAGTGATTCTGCGGGTGGCCCTGAGTCGGTAGACCGAACCCCTTGACGGTGTACGCAATGATCACGGTCGGGCGGGTGTCGTCTATGCGGGAGTACGCCTCGCGCAGCGCAGCGAGATCGTGACCGCCGAGGTTGCGGATGGACTCGGTCAACGTGGTGTCATCGAGAGACGCGACGAGTTCGGCAATGTCTGCGGCCCCAGGTCCGTCGCCGGGTAAGCGAACGCGCACTTGGTCTGCAGTGCAGCGCAGGAGGCGTTGATATTCGGGGTTCGGCATGTCGAGGATGCGCTCGCGTAATGCACTTCCGCCGGCGCGGGTGAAAAGCTCTTCGAGGAGGTGGCCGAACTCGACGGTGACGACCTGCCACCCCGCAGCGTCGAACATCTTCTCCAGGCGGCGGGCGGCGATGTTGGGCACGACGCGATCGAGTGATTGGCGGTTGAGATCGACGATCCAAACGATCTCGCCGAGGTCGGCGGTACCTGGATCGAGGATGGCCTCCCACACTGCGCCTTCGTCGAGTTCGGCGTCTCCGACCAACGAGTACTGACGTCCGCTGAACCCTTTGGTCGTTCCGCCGGCGCCACTCCTGTCCGCGCCACCGAAGCTGGTCTCGATGTAGCGGCGCGACATCGCGCCCCATATCGGTGCAGTCGCGCCGATGCCGACAGACCCGGTTGAGTAGTCGACAGGATCAGGATCTTTCGAGCGCGACGGGTAGGACTGCAATCCTCCGAGTGTCCGAAGCGTCGTCAGGTACTTTTCGTCCAATTCCCCCAGTAGGTAATTTATTGCATGCAGGACGGGGGATGCATGCGGTTTGACCGACACACGGTCGCCTGATTCGAGTTGCTCGAACCACAGTGACGTCATGATCGACACCATCGATGCGCAGGATGCTTGGTGGCCACCAACTTTGAGGCCGGTTGGATTAGGGCGGACTCGGTTGGCGTGGTGGATGATCGAGGTGGACAGCCACAGCACTTGCTCCGCGATGTCGTGTAGCGCGTCGTGGGTGACCGGCGGTGAATTCTTCTCTCCGGCAGCGATGCTTGTCATCGCGTTGTTCACCTCCTTCGGGTCGCGCTACGGCAAGCAGAAATCAATCTTCGTCGGTATCTTCCTCTGGTTCGAACGAGGACTCGGAAGAGTGTCCGACTGCTATTCCATCTTCGGTATTCGGAATCGTGTTGTCCTTGCCGAGATTGTCGGCTGTCGAGCCGGATTCGCTTTGGTTCTTACTCATGATCTGTCCCTTTCGATAGGCATTTCACGTGTAGGTAGCCAGAATGGTCCGTAACCAAACTACGACCACCCACGCGTCTTCGCTCCACGGTCGAAGTGCGTCCTTCGATCACTTGCAATCGCCGAGTCGGCTGGATCGGCGTCGATAACGAAGTAGGGTCGGGAAAGATATGCGGGTCAGAGCACGTTCGGGTGATGGGTGGGGACGATGAGTTTGAAGTCACCTGATCGGCGGGCGCTCGACGGAGCGCTGAGTCGAGGGGTGTCGGAAATGGCGCGTGCTCTTCAGCAGAGCTACGCGAGTATCGAAGACACGCTGGTCTCGATCACCACCATGGCAGTCGGGATGGTCCCAGGTACTGATCACGCTGGAATTACGCTGGTCACCGGACGCCGCACGGTCGAGTCGAGGGCCGCGACGGGTGAGTTACCGCGTCGACTCGACTCCCTGCAACAGCAATGTGGACAGGGGCCATGCCTGGATGCCGTGTGGGAGCAGCGGACGGTCCATGTGGAAGACATGAGATCGGAACATCGATGGCCGCAGTTCGCTTCTGAGGCAGGGGGAATGGGTGTGCGTTCGATGCTGGCATTCCAGCTCTACACCGGGCGTGACAATTTGGGAGCCCTCAATCTGTACTCCGAGAGGGCCAACGGGTTCGATTCTGCAAGCGAGGAACTCGGCTTGTTGTTGGCCACGCAAGCTGCCGTTGCTTTGATCGCTGCTCAACACGAGGATCAGATGCAGTCCGCGCTGGCCTCGCGCGACCTCATCGGCCAGGCGAAGGGCATGATCATGGAAAGATACGGCATCGACGCGGTCCAGGCGTTCGACCTACTCAGCAGGCTTTCGCAGGACTGGAATACCAGCGTCGCCGAACTGGCGGGCAGAGTGACGCAGCGGCCGTGAACGTCGAGATTGCGCCATGAGTTTTCGGTAATGGCCGCCGTGCTTCGTTCGAGAACCAGGGTGCGCTCGATGCCTCTGCGGCCCAGTGTCAGAATGTGCTGGTGAACGTGCGCGCGAAGAACAATGTGAGAATCGTCGGAGCTGCAGACGGTCCGGTAGTGATGCTCGCGCACGGCTTCGGTTGCGATCAAAATTTGTGGGGGTCGGTCACTGAGCGCCTAGTGGATTCCTTCAAGGTAGTTCTGTTCGATCACGTGGGTGCCGGCGGATCGAACCCGGACGCATGGGACGCTGCCAAGTACGATGACCTCGGACAATACGCCCGCGACGTACTCGATATCGTCGAGGAACTCGATCTACGCGATGTCGTGTTCGTCGGTCACTCGGTCGCGTCGATGATCGGGGTACTGGCTGTCGCCGAGGCGCCCGAACGATTCTCGAAGTTGATTTTGTTGACGCCGTCGCCTTGCTATATCGACGATGGCGATTACCGAGGTGGGTTCACCAGGGCCGACATCGACGAGTTGCTCGATTCTCTCGACAGCAACTATCTGGGTTGGTCAGCGGTCATGGCTCCGACTGTCATGGGTACACCGGATCGACCCGACCTCGAGAAGCAACTGACCGATAGCTTCTGCCGAACGGATCCGGCGGCTGCCAAAGTGTTCGCGATGGCGACGTTTCTTTCGGACAATCGCGCCGATCTGAAGCGCGTGACCGTGCCGACGCTGGTGGTCGACTGCGCACGCGACACCCTCGCTCCGCCCGAAGTCGGCCGATACGTGCACGAAAACGTCACCGGCAGTATGTTGCAGACACTCGACGTCAGCGGACACTGCCCGCAGGTCAGTGCTCCCGAACTGACTTCCGCCGCGATAGCTGGGTTTGCGGCGCGGTCATGAGCGCGCCGAAGGAACCCGCTTCTGGCGATGCACTCGAAGAAAGCCTGCTCGATCTGTACGAGAACGCGCCGTGCGGATATCTCTCGTTGTGGCCGGATGGAACCATTGCGAAGCTCAATTCGACGATCGCCAGATGGCTTGGGCATCAACAGGACTCGATGATCGGAACGTCGTTCACGCGACTGCTCACTGCGGGCGGTCGCATTCACTACGAGACCCATTTCGCGCCGATTCTGCACATGAACGGTCACATCGACGGCGTCACGGTCGATCTTGTCACCGCGGACGGTGGCCGGTTGCCGGTGTTCTTGACCGCGAATGTCAAGACCGACGATTGCGGTGAACCAGTGTTGATTCGGATCACTGCTCTCGACGCGCGCCATCGGCGGGCTTACGAACGTGAGCTGCTCGAGGCCCGTAAGCGTGCAGACGACAGTCGAGCACGAGTCGAACTGTTGGCCAAGACATTACAGCGATCACTACTGCCGTCCTCGTTGTCTCCACCCGCGGGAATGGATGCGCAGGCCTCCTATCACTACGCGTCGACGGAGGATGTAGGTGGTGACTTCTACGACCTCTTCCCGCTCGCGGCCGACCAATGGGGGTTCTTCCTCGGCGACGTCTGCGGAAAAGGTGCCGGTGCCGCGGCGGTGACGTCGTTGACGAGATACACGCTCCGTGCAGCGGCGGTGTACGACCGGGACCCAATTGCGGTGCTGCACAATCTCGATACCGTACTCGAGCAGGAATTCCACGCAACCGAACCGCAGTTCTGCACTGTGATATTCGGCGTCCTCACAATTGTCGGCGATGGCTTCGACGTGGAGTTGGCCAGCGGCGGGCATCCTCCGGCGCTACTTCTTCGCGCAGACGGCAGTGCGAGTTACGTGGAGACGACAGGTGGCCAATTGGTCGGCATTCTTCCCAATGCCAGATTCGTCTCGACCCGACTGTCCCTGCGGCCGGGAGATACTCTCGTGCTCTACACCGACGGACTGACAGAAGCGCGCGTCGGGCCCGGTCGCGAACGTTACGACGACACCGGGGCACTACTCGACTTCGCGCGGTCACATTCCCCGTCAACCGCCCAAGCGATCATCGATGACATCCGCGCGCTGCTGGACAGCTTCGGGGCGGGCCTCGAGGACGACGCCGCTGTGCTGGCGCTCGGTGTGCCCGCCGGACCCGATGCTCAGCTCGGTGAGTCGATTGCTGCCAGCGCGGTAGCCAGATCCTCGTAGAGAGAGAAGACTTGATCCAGGCCCATCAGCCGGATCGGACGGCTGGTGGCCGGACCGTCGGCAACCACGGCGAACTGCAGTGTTTCGCCGAGCTTGTTCTGAGCAACAGTGAGCACAGTCATCGCGGCCGAGGCAACGAATGTCACCTCGGACAAATCCACTACAAGGGCGGTCGGTGCCGTGAGTGCACCTTCGGAGATGGCCTCATCGAGGGCGGGCGAGGTCCGCATGTCCAGCTCGCCGGACACGGTGAGCACGAGCGTCGACCCGTTGTGGTGACGCGCAATGTCGAACTGCGCTGCCTGGGTCTCGTCGACCGGCATGGGCACTCCTCGCTCAGAAGCGGTCCGAAGGTGGACGCTTACCGGTCGATTAAACCAGGCCGTCGTTGTTGCCCGGCGAGCACCGACGGCTGAGTGATTCGCCCGGTACTCGATTGCGGTCAGAGGCGACCTTTCAAGATCGAATTCCAGTAGACCCGAGGTAATACGTACCGATCGAATGCCCAGGCAGTTCGACGGGGAGTAAGCGGATCGAGAAATGACGGAAGTGAGGAGGCCACCGCGCCGGTTCGGTCGAATTCGCCTGCAATGAGACGGTGTGCGTCGACCGTCACCGGGGCGACGGTGTAGCCGTCGTACGACGACAGTTCGGTGCCGGCGCGAGCCGCCAGCATGTTGTCCACCAATATCGAAACCTGTTGACGTAGAGCGCCACCCGAAGGATCTGTGTGTACGGCTGCACCGTCTCCGACTGCCCACACGCTCGGGTGTGTGCGATGGGCGAAGGTCAGCGGATCGATGTCCACCAATCCATGTTCGTTGTTGCTGGTCAGATCCGAGGATTGCAACCACTGTGGTCCTCGGAAGGGCGGCACCAGGTGAAGGAAGTCGTACTGCAGTTGCTCGGCGTTACCGTTGACATCTGTCACGGTGATTCGGCGTTCTTCCGGCTCCAGTGATGTGACCGCCGTACCGGTCAATATCCGGACGCCGAGTTCCCGCAAGCGGCTCAGCAGCCGAGCATCCAGTTCTGGAACCCCCAGGAGACGGGGGCGGTCGATGACGAGAGTGATCTCGATACTGTCTGACCGGCCGGTCCGTTGCCAGTGAGCGACCGCGAGGAACAAGGGTTTGAGCGTCGTACCGGTACAACTGACAGGAGCCCTGGGCACCGTGAATATTGCGTGCCCGGCACTGGGCATCGCCTCTACCAGCGCCCAGGTCTTCTCGGCACGGTCGAGGTAGTTGCTGGCTACCGCAGGCGAGTCGAGTGCACTGTAAATGCCAGGCAACGCGTCGAGATCCGGTACCAGACCGGGGCCCAGCACCAGGTCGCGGTATCGGTAGCATCTCCCCGATGCGCAGGTCACGGTGCGCTCCGCAGCGTCTACGACGATGACCGAGTCCTCGATCCACGTACATCCGCGCGGGGTCACCGATCGTTGGGTGCGTTGCGCGCTGCTCAACGAGGCCTGGCCGCCACCGACGTAGGACAACAGTGGTCGGTAGGTGTGAACTTGCTGGGGTTCGATCACCGCGACGGACGTGATTCCCTTACGGATGAGACGTGCGGCAGCGCTGATACCAGCGTTTCCACCGCCGACGATCACGACATCGAAGAAGGTGGGGGTGTGGTCTTTCACGTGGGGTCTTCGTGGGCCAATGCGCGGTAGCCGTGGGCGCCTGCGCGATCGATCGCAGCTTTCACCAGACCGAATACGGCGCCATGCACTGCTGCGGCGATCAACACCTCCCGCGCGGAGCGTCCGAGATCCTTCGGGTCCGGGGCCTTGTCGTCATCGTCCCCGATGCGCTTCCACACCTGTTTGAACACCATTCCGGCTACGACTCCGCCGAGCACACTCATCGCCAGCGACAGCGGCTTGTACATCGTCTTGGACACCGTGCTCATCGGAGGACTCCTCGCCTCGACTTGCGGCGACGGACCACGACGTACGCAATCACTGCGCCGATCGCGGCCGCTGCCAGCGCCGCGACGATTCCCGGATTAGATTCGGCGGTGGACTTGGCCTTTTCGACGCTGGCCGACGCGCTGTCGTGGACGCGGGTCGGGACATCGGCCTTCGCTGCGAGCGCTGCCACCGTTTCCGAGAGTTCGGCACGTAGCTCGTCGACGCTGGGTGCCTGCTCGTTCGAAGTGTGGGCTTCGTTCGAATGTTTTCCGGTCATCGGATGCCTTCCTTGATTGCGGTGATGTCTTTGTCGACGCTGGCGACAGTATTTTCGGGAACGGGAGGGAGCGCATTCTTCGCGCGCTTGGCTCCGACGAGCGCAAGAATCGCACCGATAAGGGTCACCGCCGCCGCGATGATCAACGCGGCGAGCCAGGGATCCAGCACGGTCGACAGACCGAGAACAGCCGTGGCAATGAAGGTGGCAAGCCCGAGGAACAGCAGTATTGCGCCGGCGCCGGAAATCCCGATTCCGATTCCCAGGCGGGTGCCTTTGGTTTTCACCTCGTCCAGACCGGCCGAGATTTCGGTGCGTACCAGGGTCGAGACTTGCTGGGTGAGCCGCTCGACGAGTTGGACGGTGGACAGATCTGCAACCTCGCTCCTATTTGCCTGCCGTAGGTGGTCGGGTCCAGTGTCGGGTCGGTCTGTCACGGTTGCTCCTTTCGTGCCGAGGGGAGAGTCGGCGTCCTCTGACTGGTCGGGATTGTGTTGTGTGCGCAACAGGCGGCCCTGTTCGATCGCGTCGGCATCTTTTTCGGCGTTCTTGTCCGAGACCCGCGTATCGCGTGGCGGCAATTGAAGCTGCTCCTCGGCGATCATTCCTGCCTGTAGCTGACGGCCTCGCTCCAACTCGGAATCGAGTTCTGCTCCGAACAGCAACGCGAGGTTGGTGATCCACAGCCACAATAGAAATATGATCGCGCCTGCGAGCGACCCGTAAGTCTTGTTGTAACTGCTGAAGTTGGCGACGTAGAACCCGAAACCAGCCGTTGCCAGAATCCACGCGACGATGCCGACTGCAGCGCCTGCGCTGATCCAGCGAAACTTCGGCTGTTGGACATTGGGGGTTGCGTAGTAGAGAACGGCTACGGCGAGAACGACAAGTACCAGCACGATCGGGAAGCGGGCGATGTTCCAGACCGTCAACGCGGTCTCTCCGAGTCCTACGGTCTCGCCTACCGCTTTGGCGACCGGCCCGCTCAAAGCCAGCATGACCGCTGCGCACGCCAGCAAGGTGAGGGCAATCAAGGTCACCAAGAGCATGATCGGACGCAGCTTCCAGACGGGCCGACCTTCGTCGACCTCGTACATCCGATTCATCGCGCGGCCGAATGCACCCACGTAACCCGAGGCCGACCACAGGGCACCCAGCAGGCCAGTAACAAGAGCGAACCCGGCAGCCGGTGCTTGAACCAACTGCTCGATAGGTCCTCGCAATGTGTCCACCGCAGAGGACGGACCGAGATCTCCGACGACCTCGAGCACTCCGTCGACCGTTGCCTGGCCCTGGCCGAACACGCCCAGTAGCGAAACGACAGCGAGCATCGCCGGAAAGAGTGACAGCACAGCGTAATAGGTGAGCGCCGCGGCTAGGTCGGTACATTGATCGCGAGAAAACTCTCTTGCAGTTTTGCGAACGACGAACAGCCATGAGGGCTTGGTCAGCTCTGCCGGTGACTGCGGCTTGCGAGGGTCGTCGGGGTCGGCTTCGACCGGGGCTGGTGAATCTTTACGTACGTGCACAATGCGGACATACCCGTCCGTCGATTCCGGAAACCGTGTCGACTCACCAATAGTGGAAGCCGGCCCGAGCTGATCAGCTCGGGCCGGCTTCCACTGTTCGAAACATCATCGATCAGCGAGTCGAGACAACTTCCTTGGCGATTGCAGCAAGTCGTGTCTGGGCCGCGGATACGACCCCGTGACGATTCTTGTGTGCTTCTTCGAAGGCGAGCACGATGCGAATGTCCGACGGATCAACCAATTCTTTGATCGCAGAGACGGACTCGGAAACATTCAGATCTTGGTAGCCAACGATGGGAAGCTCCTCGGGCTCGAGAATGCCACCGGCTGCCCGTGCCGAATGAATAGCGTCGGCTACTCCGTCAGCGCCCTCGTCGCGAGTGACACCCTCGGCAGCTTCCAGGGCTGCGTCACGGCTGGCAGCGAGTGTCTTCGCTGCAACTTCGCCTGCATGTGCCCCTCTACCGAGTAGCTCGCTCACCCGACTGGGTGTGCCGCGGGCCGCGTCGAGTGCTCGATCGAGACTGCGCGCGGACCACGTCGCGGGAGCATTGACCAACTTGACGGCGCCGCCCGCTGCAGCCTGCAGCGGTGACCGGCGCAAGGCTGCAGGGCCGCCCAGTGCGTCTTCGGCGAGGACGGTTTCGAGCCATTCGACAGTGGCACTGTGTGCGGTTATCAAACGGTCGGCCAAGGCAATCACCTTAGGCTCGTGGGCGGCTGTCGCGAGAGCCTTGATGTACTTTGCGCGGCCGAGCAGCTGTTGCTCGAGTGCAAGGTCGCCGAGAAGCGCCTCGTCGAAGGGCTGGGCCTGCTCGCCGAGGGTCTTGAAAAGTGCGAGGGTGCGTCCGACCATTGGTCCGACGACGTCAGGAAGGCCACCGAGATCACGAAGTGCGGATTCGATGGCGTCGGCGCGGTCACGGCCGTTCGACGCATTCTGTTCGAGCTCTGTCCGTACGGCTTCGGTGCGAGCTTGCGCGGTGCGAGTTTGGGCTGTTTGGATTTCGGTGTTGGTCAGTTGGAGAACGGCCCGCAACTGTGCGAGCAGGGTAGATGTCGCCATCGTGCGCTTCCTTTCGGTTGTGTGGGTCTCTCGTTTCTGGTGTGGCCCCCCACGTAGTCAATGGCACTGCTTGGTGCGTTACCCGTCGATATCTGCGACAAACACCGAGAGTGATCTGCGACAAACACCGAGAGTGATGCGCATCACTTGGCGCTCTGGTGGGCTCACCTGAGTATGCGTTCGCAGGCTGTTGTCGAAATGTCCCTTTTCGAAGTCGACGAGGGGGGTGGTCGTTGTCTGGGTGAAGGGTGGTCGATTCCGTGTATTCCACTGCGCTGTAATGAAATACCGACCGATGCGTGACGCCGTCGGTTCGGCCGATTCGCGAATTCAACCCAAAACATGCGTGACCGAGGTTAACGTGTACATCGTGGCAGAGCGCGGGGCCAGACCCCAGGTTTCGATAGTTCGCAGGACGATGCTGAGAGCCGTCCGATTACTGTTCAATCCGCTGAGACCGGACGACTATCTCTCGATGATCAATCCGCTCTGGACCACCCGTGAGCTGCGTGGCAAGGTCGAGCGAGTCTCCCCTGAGGGGTCTGAGGCAGTGTCGGTCTACATCCGACCAGGCTTCGAATGGGCCGGCCACACCCCGGGGCAATACGTACGCTTGGGAGTGCTCATCGACGGCCGGTACCACTGGCGAGCGTATTCGATCACCTCGGATCCCGACCCGGTCGACGGCCTGGTGAGTGTCAGTCCCAAGCTTGTCCCGGAAGGCACGGTGTCGCCCTATCTGGTCGGCACCATCAGGGCCGGTGACATAGTCCGACTCAGCGAGGTCGAAGGGGAGTTCACGCTACCCGATCCGGTACCGGCCAAAATGGTGTTCATCAGTGCAGGAAGTGGCATCACGCCCATCATCAGCATGCTTCGAAGTCTGGACCACCACGATCACATGAAAGATGTCGTCGTCGTCCACTCGGTTCACAGCCGTGAGCAGCTGATGTTCGCCGACACCCTCGCCGAACTGGAAGCGAAGCATCCTGGCTTTCGGTTCGAACTGCGCATCACCAGCGACGAAGGTCGAATGAAAGCTACCGAGCTCGACAAGCTCGTTCCGGACTGGCGCGAGCGTGAAGCGTTCTGTTCCGGTCCGGGAGAGCATCTGGACGACCTGCGGTCCTACTGGAAGGACGAGGGGGACTACGGGCGGTTCCATCATGAGAGCTTTCAGCCAGTCATCGGTGGCAATGCAGACGACGGCGAGGGCGGCACTATCCGGTTCGTCAACAGTGACAAGGACGTGGAGTGCGACGGCGGAACGACGATATTGGTAGCCGGTGAAGACGCAGGTCTCGACCTGACATTCGGATGTCGCATCGGGATCTGCCACACCTGTATCGGAACGCTGAGGTCCGGGCGTTTACGAGACTTGCGCAACGGGGATGTATCGGAACCAACGGGACAAGCCGTGCGAATTTGTGTGAACACGGCCGAGGGCGACATCGAAATCGAGCTATGAGATCTCCGGAGGGATTTTTATGACCATCGACCACTCGACTCGCACGGAGCCGGTCAATCCGCTGGCACACCTGAGCGAGGAGACCATCGCACAGTTGGCCAAAGAGTTCGACGCCATTCACGACGAGGTATACGCGAGTCTGGGGGAGAAGGATCGGAAGTACATCACCTCGGTGATCGCGGCACAACGCCAACTTCTGGTCGCGGGGCGGGTACTTCTGCTCGGCTCGACGAGCAAGCCAGCTTGGCTCGCTGGCACGGCGTGCCTCGGAATTGCGAAGATCCTCGAAAACATGGAGATCGGCCACAACGTCATGCACGGACAGTGGGACTGGATGAACGATCCAGAGATCCACTCTTCGGTCTGGGACTGGGACACTGCATCGACGGCTCAATCGTGGAAGCACTCACACAACTACGTGCACCACACGTACACCAACATTCGAGGCAAGGACAAAGACCTCGGGTACGAGATCATGCGTATCGACCCGCGACAGAAGTGGCATCCGGTCTATCTGGCGCAGCCCTTCTACAACGTTCTCCTCATGGCGTTCTTCGAATGGGGTGTGGCGCTGCACGATTTGGATCTCGATGCGTTGCGACACGGGGACAAGTCGCCGAAGGAACTGCTGGCCGATCTCAAGGGCATTGCAGGTAAAGCACGTCGGCAATTCGTCAAGGACTACGTCGGCTGGCCGGTTATCAGTGCGGGCGCATTCGGCTTGGCGCAGCTGATGTCCGGAGGGCATCTGCGCGAGAGCAAGAAGTCGAGAGTGGCTGCGCGGTTGCGTAAGTCGACACGGTTCGGGAAGAACAACGCAGTATCCAATGTGCTCGATGCTCGCTTCAGTGGGATGGAAAGCACTTTCGTCGCAACGTTCGCCGCGAATTTCTTCGCGAACATCATCCGCAACGTCTGGTCGCACGGCATCATCTTCTGCGGGCATTTCCCGGATCAGGCCTACACGTTCAGTGAAGAAGAAGTGGAGAACGAAACCCGCGGCGGCTGGTATGTTCGCCAACTCGTCGGGGCTGCCAACATCGATGGCGGGCCACTGTTCCATCTGATGAGCGGGAACTTGAGTTACCAAGTAGAGCACCATCTGTACCCGGATATGCCGAGTACGAGGTATTCCGAAGTGTCTCCGAAAATCAAGGACATCTGCGAGCGTTACCAACTGCCGTACAACAGTGGACCGCTGATGCAGCAGTGGGGGATGGTGCACCGCACGATCGCCCGACTCGCTTTGCCCGGTGGCAAGGTTCGGCCGAAGCCCGGGCCCTACCGGCCCGAAGAAGCCTGGCGTAGGAAGTTCAACGAAAGTGAAGCCGCCAATTCGCGCAGCCGTGTTCCGGCGAGCCATCCTGACGCGGGGCCCGAGCACCGGGGCGGAGGCGTGGATGTCGAGCCGCCACCGCGCGGGGACGACTGATCTCGCTGACGGTGCGGTGCCCGATCGAGTAGAACGGGTACCGCACGGTTCGGCCGATCCCTGGTGAGAGTGCTGGGGTGAGAGTGCTTGGTGCGAGTCAGCTTTCGGCCACCCGATCGCTTTCCGACATGCCTGTGGCGGAGAGAGCCGATTCGAGGTCGGTATGACGGAAGATCGACGTGACGTGGTCGTGGACGACTCGGAAGCTGGCGGCCTCCATGGTGGCTCCAGCCGACTCGTCATCGCTGGTTGCCGATTCTTCGACCACAACGACGCCGTCTCGGTAGAACATCGCACCTGGAGTGAGCGTCACCCCCGGAGTGCGCACCCACTCCTGCAGGTGCTCGAGCCCCTGCGCGGCGCCGTCGGCCGAGCCCACCTCGATATCGTCACTCGACAGAGCCAACACCGTGTCCACGTCGTTCCCGTTGAGTGCGTCGTGCCAGGCCAATACAGTCGCGATCTCAGAAGTACTCACCGATCGAGTATAACGACGTCCTCGAGAGTTTTCGCTGATGCAGACAGTCTTCGGTACCAGTCGCGGGTGCGTCGGGGACCGCGTGCTGCGACGTCCTCGACGAGCGCGTCCACAGTCAGTTCGGCGTCGACCTTGTTGTCGCCGATTCCACCCGTGGCGCCACGCTTGGCCCAACCGACCACGTAGCAACCGGCTACGAGTGTTCCGTCGTGGTCGGACACTCGGCCGTCGATATTGTTGATTGTCCCCGACTTCTCGTCGAAAGGAACTCCCGCAGAGGGCGTTCCGCGGTATCCGATCGCGAGCAGCACCAGTTCGGTGGGAATCGATCGTGCATCGTCTCCCGTGCCGACGAGGACCGACTCGACACGGTTCTCGCCGTGAACGGCGAGAGGTGCCCGCCCGAAAGCGAAAACGATTCGAGGCGAAGAATGCGGTGAACCCAGTTCGACGACGTCCGCGCCACGCAGCGCTGACGCCGGAGCCGAGGTGGGAAGCGCGTCGATCACCGTCAGGGTCTCCGGCGATCCGGCTACGACCACATCGACGTGTGGGCGGTCGATCAGTGCCTTGCACTCGGAACGGGTGAATGCGGCGAACTCCGGACCGCGACGAGCGAGAACAACCACTTCCTCGACCCGGTGCTGTCGGAGCGCCGCGAGGGCATGGGGTGAGATGGAGGTGGATGCGAGATCGTCCGGGTCGGCGGTGAGGATGCGCGCCGCATCGAGGGCCACGTTGCCGTTGCCGAAGATCGTGACGCTCCGAACGCCGGCCAGGTCGACGGCATCGGCGGCGACGTCGGGATGGCCGTTGTACCAACCGACTACGGTGCGAGCGCTGATCGAACCGGGCAGGTCGAGGCCTGGAATGTCGAGGGTGCGATCGTTCTCCGCACCCACGGCGTAGACGACGGCGTCGTAGCGTTCGGACAGCGTCTGCTGGTCGATGTCGACTCCGACCTCGACTCCGAGCTTCATGCTGACGCGGGGGTGCGCGAAGATGCTGCGAAAATGCTCGTTGATTCGACGGGTTCCGAGGTGGTCGGGCGCTACCCCGTAGCGAGCCAGTCCACCTGCTGTCTCGAGGCGGTCGTAGAACGTCACCCGGCTGCGCGGAAGCCGAAGGAGTGCCTGCGCGGTGTAACACGCAGCCGGGCCGGTCCCGATGATCGCGACATCGATTTTTCGAAGTTCGCTCACCGCCGGGGCTGGGAACCGTGGAGGTGCCCAAGCGGGATCGGTCGGCTTGTCCTTGTAATAGTCGGCATTGATATCGGCGTAGATCGACTGCTCCGGTGTCAGACGCGACACGGGGGTAATCGCGTCGACCGGACATGCATCGGCGCATGCCCCACAGTCGATGCAGGAGCGTGGGTCGATGTACAGCAATTCGGTCTTGCCGAAATCCGGCTCATCAGGTGTCGGATGAATGCAGTTGACGGGGCAGACCGAGAGGCAGGACGCGTCGTTGCAGCAGTTCTGGGTGATGGCGAAAGCCATAATCAGTCAATCCTTCTTCACAGCATGTGCAGCCGACGATAAATTGCCTCCGCCGGCTTGGTGATCAGACCGCAGTCCAGCAGGAATGCCATCAGGTGTTCGCTGCTGGTTCGCATCATGGCGTGGTGGTGCGCGTTGTTCTTTGCTTCCTTGATTGCACGATCTGCGTCGAGGCCTGCTGCCTCGTACACCCCTTTGTTGACCATGTTCGAGACGATGATGCGAGCGGCGATGGCAACGACCAACGCACTCGACTTACGTCGCGCGACGCTCTTGCCTTGGATGCGTTCACGCATCTGCGCACGGGCAAATGTCATGTGTCGTGATTCTTCGACTACATGGATCTTGCTGGTGGTGCGCACCAGCGGGAGGACGTTCTCGCCGCGCATCCAATCGCGTTGCATCACGTCGAGAACTTCTTCGGCCACAAGGATTCCGCCGTAAGCGGCCTCCGCAGATGCCAGTGCTTTGAATCCGCGGCCGAGTTCGATGCTCGTACGGCGCGGTAGGTAAGCCTTGATGCCCATGGTCGTACAGGCACGAGCGAACATGATGGAGTGTCGGCACTCGTCGGCGATCTCGGTCAACGCGAACTGGAAGTCGGAGTTGGACGAGTCCTTGCAGTACTGGTCGCGAAGAACCATCTGTTGCAGGATCATCTCGAACCAGATGCCGGTGCTCATGATCGAGCACACCTCGTGCCGGGTGAGCAGGATGCGCTGTTCCTGCGTCATTTCCTCCCACATCGCTGTGCCGTAGAGAGTGCTCCATTCCGGATTGAGGCCGAACAGGGTGGGGTCGAGGGGTTCGTCCCAGGCGACTTCCTCGGCTGGGTCGTACGACAATTGCGCGGCGGAATCGAGCAACCGGGCCGAGACGTCCTCTGCTCCGATACTTTCGATCGAGCTGACGGTGCTGGTCATCGCGGGTGCATCCTTTCGTCGACGTTGTACCCAATGTAACTGTTACGGAGATTACCAGTTACTTCAAGAAACGGGTAGAGCTCAACTGGATCATCGACGGCTGCGGCCTCGCGGCCTTAGACTGCCCGACGTGACGACACCTCCTGCACGGCCATCCCACCTCGACTCACCGATCGTTCCCTCGGTGATGAAATACGGCGCCAAGGCGCAGGTCTGGTTGTACCGGCGCACCGGCGGCCGGATCGGTGGGAAATGGCGTATCGGCAGCGGCTTCCGCGAGCCGGTGCCAGTGCTCCTGCTAGGGCATAGAGGCCGAAAGTCGGCCACCGAATACACGACTCCGCTCATCTATCTGCTCGATGGCGACAACGTGATCGTGGTGGCCTCGCAGGGAGGAATGCCTAAAAACCCGCAGTGGTATTCGAATCTGATGGCGAGCCCGGACACGTGGCTACAAATCGGCTCCGAGCGACGTGACGTGCATGCACGCACAGCAGACTCCGCCGAGCGCGCGCGGTTGTGGCCGTTGCTGGTGAAGAGATACGCAGATTTTGCGAACTACCAGGCGTGGACCGACCGCGAGATCCCGGTGGTCGTTCTCACCCGCCGCTAGCGCACGCGCGGTCTCCTGTTCGCTAGATTTCTCGGTATGACATCGCGTCCAGACAAAGAAGACCCATCGACACTGGCGTTCCCCACGCAGGCGGTACACGCGGGCAATCGAACAGACGGTGGTTCGGGAGCGATCAGGCAACCCATTGTCATGGCGAACTCGTATGCACTACCCGAGGATCCGTCGTCGTTGAGTTGGTCGGCCACCGATGTGCCGCTCTACACGCGCAACTCCGGTGCAAATCAGATTGCGTTGCAAGAGAAGTTGGCGGCACTCGACAAAGGCGAGGACGCTGTCGTTCTCGCATCCGGAGTGGCCGCACTGCATGCCGTGTTCTTCACATTTCTCTCTTCCGGTGACCACGTGGTCGTCGGCGATGTCACGTACGAAGCGACCTTCCGGTTGTTCTCGGAACTACTGCCGCAGAAGTACGGAATCGAAGCAACGTTCGTCGATAGCTCGGACGTCGCCTCGGTAGCGGCTGCTGTGCGAGAGAACACCGTTCTGGTGCACGTCGAGGCGATCGCGAATCCGACGACCAAGGTCACGGACATCGCGGCAATCGCACGAGTAGCGCACGAAGCAGGAGTCCTGTTGTCGGTGGACTCGACATTCACGCCGCCTCCGATGTACCGCCCGCTCGCCGATGGCGCAGATCTGGTCGTGCATTCGCTGACCAAGTACATCAACGGGCACGGTGACGCAATGGGTGGTGCGGTCATCGGATCGAGTGCGCTCATCGGTCGGATAAAGAATGACGCAATGGTCGATGTCGGCGGCGTCATCTCGCCGTTCAACGCCTGGCTGATCAGTCGGGGTTCGATTACGCTGCCGCTTCGGCTGAATCAGCAGACGAGCTCTGCCGCGACCATCGCCAGGTTTCTCGACAACGATCCGAGGGTGGCGTTCGTTGCCTATCCAGGATTGGCATCGCATCCTCAGCACCAGGTCGCCGCACGCCAGTTCGATGGTCGATTCGGCGCGATGATGTCCTTTGCGATCGACGCCGACTCAGATACCCACAACGCGTTCGTCGCGAATCTTCGAGTGATCACCTCGGCGGTATCACTCGGTCACGACGAGTCGTTGATCGTGCACGTAGGAACCGAAGGTGCGCGAGTCGCCCGATATCCGGATGCCTTCCGGACCTTCGGGCACTTGCGATTCTCCGTCGGGCTGGAGGATCCGGCCGATCTGATCGCCGATCTGTCGGCGGCTCTGGACCTGACATTCCCGTCGACATCTTGACGACGCAGGCTCGTTCGGTGTTGGGGGAGTAAGAACGACCGGGAGGCTGTGTGCTCAACCTGCCCGGGCGCTCCGGCGAGGTGAACCAACACGGCCCCGCCTGCGTATCGCACTACCCGTTCCTCCGGTCATTACAAACATCGAACTATTCGCCTACGTGTGGTGTGGTCCTCGATAGTGGCTTTAAAGAAGAACGCGCCGACCGGCGCCGAAATGTTTCGATTGTGGCGGGGTCTGGGAACATGAGGGTATGGATCGGATAGCTTGCGCGCCCCCCACCTCATCCGCCGGTAGTGCCCGATGGTGACCGAGGAGGTCGTACTCGTCGACGATGCCGGTCGGAAATTGGGAACGCAGGCGAAGTCGACGGTGCATACGACGACGACTCCGCTGCATCTGGCGTTCTCGTGCTACGTATTCAACAGCAAGGACGAGGTGCTGGTTACCGAGCGTGCCCACCATAAGTCGACCTGGCCGGGGGTGACCACCAACAGTTGCTGTGGGCATCCGGGCCCGGGGGAGAATCTGGGCGATGCGGTCCTGCGCAGGTTGAGTCAGGAGTTGGGAATCGAGGCAGGAGGCGTGCGCCTGCTGCTGCCCGATTTCCGGTATCGAGCCGTCATGGAAAACGGAATCGTGGAGAACGAACTGTGTCCGGTGTTCGGCGTCGTCTACGACGGGCCCGCTCCGAAACCGAATCCCGAAGAGGTCTCTCGTGCGGATTGGGTTCCTTGGCAACAGTTTTCGAGGCTCGTTGCCGAGGGTGGTGCGGTATCGCCGTGGTGCCGTGAGCAAATGGAACGCTTGCACGAGCTCGGTGAATCTCCAGCACGTTGGCCTGCAGGTGACCCGGACGCACTCCCGATCGTCGTGCGTGATCCACAGCAATGGCAACCGACGTTGTCGTCGGAGTGAGTCGATAGCTGTCTGGACGAGTCGGCTTGCCGTGGAAACTACGACGGCGATGCGCCGACCATCCGAAGCGCCAGTTCCACATAACGCGAGGCCAGGATGTCCGGGTCCGAGAACGACTTACTCGGAAACCACCGGCTGACGTCGATTCCGAGCGAGGTGATCGCCAAAGTGGCAGCGTCGGTGTCGACGATCGAAAAATCTCCGGTGATCACGCCCGCGCCGATGATGTCGGTGAACACCTTGGAGGTGGCCCGTCGAACATCGGCAATCGTGCGAAAGTGCTCGGGCGTGAGCGAACGCAGTTCGTATTGGATGACCCGTGCCAATGCGTGATGACGGGCATGGAACAGGACGTACGCGCGGACCGTTGATGCGAGTCGAGCGGGCGGCGTGTCGGTGTCGACATCGGCCTGCTTCGTTTCGGCGAGCGCACGTCGGTGTCCGTCGAGGCTCGCGTCGAACAGTAGCGACTCTTTGGTTTTGTAGTGCGGATACATGGCCCCCGGACTGAGGTCGAGGCTTGCGGCGATCTCGCGCGTCGACGTCGCGCCGTATCCTTTGGCAGCGAAAATCTCGATGGCGGCGCTTCTGATTCGGGCGGCGGCTTTGGAGGTGCTCACCTCGTCGACACTCATGGTTGGTCGATCCCTCCTCTCGAGGCACAGGGTTGACACGATCGGGTGTCGGGCCGATTATAGGCAGACGCATAGAAAGTATGCACTTGCATAGTTCCCACCGCGACTTCCGACACGAGGCATGCCATGACCGACGTACTCTCTCGCCGCGATCTCGACTTTCTGCTCTACGAGTGGCTCGACGTCGTATCACTGACGGACCGCACACGGTTCGCCGAACACTCGAAGGAGACGTTCGACGCGGTACTGGACCTATGTGCCGACATCGCGCACAAGCACTTCGAACCGCACAACAAGAAGTCCGACGCGAACGAGCCGACCATGCGTCCCGATGGCTCGGTGGAGATGATCGACGAGGTGAAGGCCGCATTGGACGTCTATTCCTCTGCCGGGCTCATTGCAAGCCAGTTCGATGAGAGCGTCGGCGGGATGCAGCTGCCGACGACGGTCGCTCGCGCATCGATGGCATACTTCCAGGCGGCCAATGCGTCGACGGCGTCGTACCCGTTTCTGACCGTCGCCAATGCCAATCTGATCTCGACGTACGGAACTGCCGAGCAGATCGACGAGTATGTGCGTCCGATGTTGGAGGGCAAGTACTTCGGCACGATGTGCCTCTCCGAGCCGCAGGCAGGTTCCTCGCTCGCCGACATCACGACCCGGGCCGAGAAGCAGGACGACGGCAGCTACCGGATCACCGGAACCAAGATGTGGATCTCGGCAGGTGACCACGAACTCACCGAAAACATCATCCACCTCGTGTTGGCCAAAATCCCGGGTGGGGGAGCGGGAGTCAAGGGCATCTCGCTGTTCATCGTCCCCAAGCTTCTGCCGAACGCAGAGCGCAACGAGGTGACTCTCGTCGGTTTGAACCACAAGATGGGTAACCGTGGGACAACCAACACTCTTCTCGCTTTCGACGGGTCGGTCGGCTACCTGGTCGGCGAGGAGCATCGCGGTCTCTCCTACATGTTCCACATGATGAACGAGGCCCGAATCGGGGTCGGGTTCCTGGCAATTGCGTTGGGCTATGTCGGATACCTGAAGTCGCTCGAGTATGCGAAGGTTCGCACTCAGGGTCGGCCGCTGGGGTCCAAGGATCCGTCATCTCCTGCGGTGCCGCTTGTCGAGCACGCCGATGTCAGGCGGATGCTGTTGGCACAGAAGTCATATGTGGAGGGAGCGCTTGCGCTCGGTCTCTATTGCTCCAGGCTCGTCGACGAGCAGGACTCGACGACCGATGACACCATCAAGGCGGAGTCGACGCTACTGCTCGATGTGTTGACGCCGATCGCGAAGAGTTGGCCGTCACAGTGGTGCCTCGAGGCCAACAGCCTGGCGATCCAGATTCACGGCGGGTACGGCTACACCCGCGACTACGACGTCGAGCAGTACTACCGAGACAATCGACTCAATCCGATTCACGAGGGGACGCACGGCATCCAGGGGCTCGATCTGCTGGGCCGAAAGGTAACCATGCAGGCGGGGGCAGGGGTGGCGCTCCTCGGTTCCAAAATTTTGGCCACCGTCGAACGGGCTGGGCCGCTGAGCCTCGATACCGCGCGGTTCGCCGGTGAACTGGAAGCGGCATGGAACCGCGCGGTCGAGGTAACCGCAACGCTGTGGTCGAAGGGTGATCCTGCTGTGGCACTGGCAAATTCGACCGTGTATCTCGAAGCAGTCGGGCATGTGGTGATTGCTTGGATGTGGCTCGAGCAGCTCACCGCCGTCGAAGGCAAGACCGGTGCCTTCTACGACGGCAAGCGTCAAGCCGCACGGTACTTCTTCGGCTACGAACTACCGAAGACAGGCCCGCAATTCGACCTCTTGGCTTCCCTGGACCGTACGACCCTGGATATGAATCCCGAGTGGTTCTAGGTCCCGCCTTCTAGTCTTCTGCTGCCAGGAGGGTGAACGAATGCTCACGAATCAAGATTGTCGGGCCTTCGCTTTCGTAGGCCTGATCGGGGTCACTCGACAGACTCTGCGCCCACTTCCCCTCCGGCAGTGAGAAGTCCACCGGGCCGGAGGAAGAGTTGACGAGCCAGGCGAAGGTGGTGTCGTCCTCGGGCGCCGTCATGCGCACGAGCATGGACAGTGCGGTGCCGTCCTCCCAATCCTCCGCGCCGAGCTTGGCGCCATCCGCCCGGTAGAAGTCCACAGAGTTTTCGGCATTGCTCTCACTGTCGTGCCGGAACCACTTCGGACGCAGTGCCGGATGCTCCCGACGCATGCGTAGGAGCTCGCGGGTGAAGTTGCGAAGATCGAGATCGGCGTTCGCCCAGTCGAACCACGACAGCTCGTTGTCCTGGCAATAGGCGTTGTTGTTCCCCTGCTGCGATCTGCCGATTTCATCGCCACCGAGGATCATCGGCACGCCGGCAGACAGCAACAACGTCGCTAGTTGATTTCGTTGTTGCCGCGCGCGTAGGGCAAGGATGCCCTCGTCCTCGGTCGGGCCTTCCGCTCCGCAACCCCACGAACGATTGTCGGACTCGCCATCCTCGTTGTTTTCGCCGTTGGCGTCGTTGTGCTTGTCGTCGTAGCTGTTCAGGTCGGCGAGGGTGAAGCCGTCGTGCGCAGTGATGAAGTTGATACTCGCCAATGTCGGCCGACGGCTGGCCTCGTAGACGTCGGGGCTACCGGTGATGCGCTGCGCGAAGGCACCCAACGATCCGGGCTCACCGCGCCAGAAGTCTCGAACGTCGTCGCGGAACTGGCCGTTCCATTCCGACCAGCGAGCGGGAAATCCGCCCACTTGATAACCATGGGTGTCCCAAGGCTCAGCGATGAGCTTGACCGGCGCCAGCGTCGGATCCTGGTGAACCAGATCGAGGAACGCGCTGTGCTTGTCCAGATCGGAATCCTGCCGGGTCAGGGTGCTCGCAAGATCGAATCGAAATCCGTCGACGTGCATCTCGGTAACCCAATAACGCAAGGAGTCCATGATGAGAGCCAGCGCGGCTGGGTGGCCGACGTTGAGGCTGTTGCCCGTTCCAGTGGTGTCGAAGTAGGACGCTCGGTCGTCCTCGACCAATCGGTAGTACGATCCGTTGTCTATTCCCTTGAGCGACAACGTCGGTCCGAGGTGGTTTCCCTCGGCCGTGTGGTTGTACACCACATCGAGGATCACTTCGATTCCGGCATTGTGGAGAGCTTTCACCATGGCCTTGAATTCATCGACCTGGCCGCCGGTGTCTCCGGCACTGCTGTACTCGTTGTGCGGGGCGAAGAAGCCGATCGAGTTGTATCCCCAATAGTTTCGACGGCCCGCTTCCAGGAGGTGGGAGTCCTGGACGAATTGATGGACGGGAAGCAGTTCGACGGCAGTCACGCCCAGTTCGACAAGCTCTGCGATCGCTGCGGGATGGGCCAACCCTGCATAGGTTCCGCGGATGGACTCCTCCACGTCGGGATGCGTTGCGGTGAAACCCTTGACGTGGACTTCGTAGACCACTGTGCGGTCCAACGGAATTCGAGGTGCGGCATCGCTGCCCCAGTCGAACTCGGACGCCGTGACCACCGACATCGGCATCGACGCGGCGGAATCGTCGTCGTTGCGAGTGTCGGGCTCGTCGTGGTGGTGGCCGAATACCGACTCGTTCCACTCGACCCCGCCGGCGATCGCTCTCGCATAGGGGTCGAGAAGGAGCTTGTGCGAATTGTGGCGTAGACCGGACTCGGGATCCCATGGTCCTTCTACCCGCAGTCCGTACCGTGAACCTACTGTCAGATCCTCGACGATCCCGTGGAATACATGGCCGGTTCGGCTATCGAGCGTGGTCGAGGAGACTTCGGTGCCCTTATCGTCGACGACAACGACGGCGATGGAGTCGGCGGTTTCGGAGTACACGGCCACATCGGCCCCGCCCGTTGGAAGGAGAGATGCACCGAGTGGGTACGGCCTGCTGATGATCGTGGGGCTGGCGTCGTTCATTGCTCTGATTTACCCCGGACCCCGGGTGACAAACCACGTTTGAATTCGAGCGAATCGCGGGTACATGCAGATATGGCAAATTACAGAGTTCTGGATCCCAAAGGCGAGGTCGTCGAAACCAAAGACATCGACAGCGCGGACGACGCACACGCCTGGTTCATCGACCAGAAGGCCGACAACTCCGAACTGGGTTGGCGCCTCGAGGTCGACCACGACGGGGAGTGGGCATTCGTCAGCGACACCGAAGGCAGCTGACACTCCCTGTCGTATTCGTACATGAATCGGGGCCTCTCATACGTGTGAGGCCCCGATTCACTGCTGTTGGTGGTCGACGATCACTGCGTACGAGCCCACTCCGATAAGGGCGCGTCCTTCGATCTGCTCGGCGCCGACGATGAGCGAGGTGATCGCTCCTGTCTCAGGATCGAAATCGACGTCGTCGACTTTTCCGAGCTCGACACCACCGGTGCTGAGTACGCGCTTTCCGACGACGTTGTGGGTCTTTCCTTCCAGCGCCGAGAGTGAGGCCTCGTCGTCGGCATCGATGATCGAATCCGAGGATCCGACGGTGACGGCATCGATTCCGAATGCGGAAATTCCCGACCACGCGAGCGCATTCCCGGACTTGGCCTTCTTGAGATGAACCCCGGCGACGGTGCGGTTGTGGGGATCTATAAAGAACCCGGCAATGGTCCCGACCGTGTCGGCGGTGGTTGTGCTGACCACTTTGCGGCCGATGGACTCGGAGAACAACATCAGTTCTTACCCCCCAATTGCGCGCGGAATGCGTCGACGGCAGCACCGAACCCGGCGAGATCATCACGCACGAAGTCGGTGGCGCTGGCGGGCACCATCAGATGTTCCCCGGAGGCGGCGAGTGTGTCGGGCAGAGGGATGAGCACGGTGGTGCCCTTGTTCTTCATCGACTCCGAGGACTTGATCTCGTAGCCGACTACTTCGCAATTTCCACCGTAGCGGCCACTGACCTCGATGATGACGTCGATAACGGTGCCCAGTTCGGTACCGGAGTCGGTGAGGACGGTGGAGCCTAGGATGTCACCGCGCCGTTCGTGCGAGGGTTGTGGAGTGTCGTCGCCGGAGTCTGGAGCGGGGAACATTTCGCCTGCGGGGGAAAGCATGTCCTCGCGGAGAATCATCACTGCGTCGGGACCCAGTGCCGCGACGGATCGCCACGGAAGCACCTCTTTCTGGGGACCGGAGAACAATCCGCGACCGGCGAGAGTAAAACCGGCGACTGCCCCGCCGTCGGGTGCGTAGATGATGTCTTTGATCTGCGAAATGTCTTCACCGGTGAAAGTCACGACCGGACGCTTGGCGATCTCACTGGACCGCATCAACTGCTCGATCATGGCTTTCTCGACCTTCCGGTCTTGCCCGGCCGGCCGGTGATGATCACACCGCCGGATCGGCGCTTGGCCTGAACAGCCAGCACGAGCGCCACGAGCGCCACGATCACGACCAGGGCCACGATAACCCATCCCCACCACTGCATGTTGTTCTCGACTCTCTCGCGTCCAGATCCTTCAGGGATACTGCATCAATATCGTCGGGAAGCGGACTTCACCAGCTTGCTACTGCGCGTACGAGTCCAATCTACCCGGTCGAGCAGCGCACGCTGGGAGTAGTTCGACCGAAACTGCCACATTCACTTGGATTCTCGCACCAATGGGATGACGGGGACTCCGTTGTCGAGTACCTCGTCCCCACATGGCACGAATCCATGCCCGGTGTAGATGTCCACGAGGTAGCTCGGCGAGTCGATTCGGCATCTGGCCGAGCCGACATCGGCCAAGGCAGCCTGGAGCAGACGGGTGGTGTGGCCTCTCCCGCGTTCGGAGCGTCGGGTACACAGGTGGCCTATACGCAACACCCGATCGGGTCCATTTCCCTCTTCCGTCAGTCGTAACGTGCACAGCACTTCGTCGTCACGCTCGAGCCAAAAATGCCTGGTCAGCGAGCCTAAGTCCTCGCCATCGAGCTCGGGATAGAAGTAAGCCTGTTCCACCACGAACACCTCTACGCGCAGCTTGAGCAGCGCGTACAACCGTTGGGTACTGAGGTCTGCTGCCCATTCCCGCTTGGTTGTCACAGCTCGCGCGGCCGGTGCCGACGCGCCGGTATCGATCACTTGGTTCATCGGTACGGACCCTCGCATTCTGTGTGGGCACCGGCGTTCGGTGCGCAGCACACAGCGCTTACCCCGTCTTGGCTCGGTTCATGCAATGCGATCGATGGATCCGTCGGGACTGCGAACGATGCGGCCCGCACGCTCGAACTCATCCAGCCACCCGGCCATCGGCCATCGGCCCCAACGGCGATGAAACAGAGCCGCATTGCGGACGATGTCGTCGAGATGTTCGATCGGAGGTGACGACACGCGATGATGCTGGTGGTAAGCATGTGCGCCGCCGACCCAACGCAACCCGACTCCGATCGAGCGAGCTACAGCAGCGAAATCGGTGTCCTCGCCGCCGTATCCGAGGTACTCGTCGTGAAATCCGCCGATACGGTTCCAGGTTTCGGTCGACAGAGCAAAGGACAGTGACCAGAAGAGATCGAAGTTCTTGCCTGTCTCGACCACTCCCGCAACCGGATTCGGACGTGCCGGATGAGGGTCGGTGTGGGCTTGCAACTCTTCGACCGTCCACGCCGAACTTCGAGCCGGTAAGTAAGTAACCGGTCCGCAGAGTAAAGCTGCGCGGTGCGCAGACAGCGTTGCGCAATCGTGATAGCGCGTAAGCAGTTCGGGTGACGGAATGCAGTCGACGTCGAGAAAAACGAGAAGATCGGCTCCGCCGTTCGACGCCACTCGGGCGCCCACGTTTCGAGCCTGCCCGATCGGAAGCCTGCCCTGGGGTGCGGCGAGGTCGACCACCTGCGCTGTGCTTTCGGCGTCCGCGACTACACGAGCGATTTCGTCGTCGTCGATGGCCACGATGATGTGTTGTTCGGGTGCAAGTATCGACTGGGCGAGGCCTCGTAGTTGTCCCCGAAGATGCTCGTGCCGCCCTGACACGACGGTGATCACGGATGTCTTCATACGGCGGCCGTCTCGGACAGCAGTCGTGCTGCGCGGTAGGCGGCACCGGAAGCTTCGACGCGAGGCCAGCCCGACGACCCCAGGCGTACCGCGTCAGCCAACAAGGTTCGCCAACGATCGGGGGAAGGCCACGACGGCGCCACGACGGCTACTCCCGCCCTGGCGAGGGCATCGGCGGTGGCGTCCTGTTCACCGTAGGGCCGATCCTGGGGCACGATGACTGCAGGCACCGCCGCAGATGCCACGTCGGCGAGTGCATTCTGTCCGGCATGCGTGATCACCACCGATGCCGCACACAAGTGCGGCCAGACATCGTCTACCCATGTTTGTGCATCGAGTCCCGCTGCCGTCCAGGTGTATTCGGAGTTGAGTTCGGCTGCTTCGTCGATATCCTTCTTCGTCAATGACGTCCCGCCTGCGCCCCCGAGGACGAAGACATTCGGTCCGGTTGTCGTGGCAGGGTGGCGCGTTCGCCCGGCGAATCGGCTGATCGATCCTACGTAGATGGTCTTGGCAGAAAACGCATGAAGCGAGGCCGGGTCGTACACATTGTTGGACCACGGGGCGATGATTGCTGTTGCGATCCGATAGACCAGCTGATGTGGCTCGTCCGTTCGATCACCGGGCATAGCGACCGTGACCACAGGAACCCCCAGCAATCGAACGAACAGGGCAATCTCGACAGACACGTCGACGACGACGAGCCGTGGGCGTGTTCGTGCGACCCACTCGGCGATCATCGCCATGCGCTCGGTGAGCCCGCGGACACCGATCGGTGCCCAGTGCACTACCCCCGATGCAGTCGGGTCGAGATCGGAAGCCCGATCGCCCATCGTTGTCGTGTCCACGTCGAGTGGCAACGTCAGCCAGTCGAGGTGAGCGTGTTCGGAAGATCGAGGGCGCGAGGACAGTACGGTCATCGGTTCTTCGAGCTCAGCGGCGATCGACGCCGCACGAGTCACATGCCCCGATCCATGATGATGCGCGTAGTAGCCGATCATGACGCACCTTGCCGAACCGTCGTCTCACGAATCATGTGCTCGTAGAGCTCCGAATAGTGGTCCACCATCGCAGTTTCCGAGCATGCAGTCTCGGCACGGGCCCTGGCATCGCCCCGGGAGAGTGCTGCGGCGTCGGTGAGGGCAATCGCCAGGTCTTCCACCGAATCCGCGGTGGCGAGACGGCCGCAGGCGGGGGTGAGGATCTCGGGAATCCCGCCACGGTCGAAAGCGGCGACCGGGGTGCCGCACGCCAGAGCTTCGGCGACGACCAGGCCGTAGGGCTCCTCCCAGACCGGTGTGACCAGAGCGACTGCGGCGGCACCGACGAGCGTCGCGAGCTCCCGCTGACGAAGATGGCCGACGTAGGTCACCGAGTCGTCGAGTCGCGGCTCGATGTGGTCCCGAAAGTACTCGGTATTCGAGACAGGTCCGGCGAGGCGAAGTGGAACTCCGGCCATCCGCGCGGCATCGATAGCAAGATGGGGCGCCTTCTCCGGCACCATGCGGCCGGACCAGACGGCATAGTCTCCGCCGGGTCCTTCCGGCCAACGCTGCGTCGAGATGCCGTTGGGGACGACATGAACCTCACCGAGCACAGGTGCCCACTGGCGAGCGGCATGCTCACTGACCGCGACGAACGACGACGCAGGGCTCGCCGACACAGCGATGGCCGACTCCAGCCAGGCGAACGGGGGGGTATGCAGTGTGGTGAGCATCGGCGTCTGCACTGTCGGAGACATGGCAATAGGAATGTAGTGCAGGCTGTGATTGTGGATGATGTCGAAGGAGTCCCGCAGGTCCGAAGCCAGATCCATCATCACCGACAGGTACGCGTGATGCTCGCTCACTGCCAGCGCGGGTGTGGTGATGTCGGCTTTGGAAATCGCACTCAGTTCCAGTTGTGCGACGCGAAGATTCCCGCCGGTGACCTCGACCGAAGACCCCTCTGCGGCGAAAAGCGTCACGATGTGGCCGCGTTCGGTCAAGGTGTGGGCGAGTTGCCAGATGTGCGCCTCCATACCACCGGCAAACGGTTCGGCGATAGGGAAATTCGACGAACCGAGCAGCGCAATGCGTAATGGTCGCATCAGCGGGCCTCGGTCAGGATGCGGCTACCTCGCGACAGTGCACGTTCGTAGATTTCGTAGTGTCTTCGGGAGAGCATGGTGCGTTCGCGTTCCCGCTCGGCTCTGGACGCGGCCGGAGTCCGGCTACGGGCAGCGTGGACATCGCGCAGTGCCTGCGCAAGGGTGTCCGGTTCGAATCGGTCTATCCCGAATTCATATGTAGTACAGGGTTTCTGATCGCCGTAGTATCCGCAGTCCGGGGCGACGACGGCGGTTCCGAGGTCGTAGCATGCTTCGAGCCAGCCCGAGTGTGTGCCGAATCGATACGGCAGTACCGACACATCGATTTCTCGCAGATAGCGCCACAATTCGGTGTCGTCGAAGCGGCGATGCACCCGAACGTCGACGCTGCGGAATCGGTTGTACGCAGTCAACGCTGCACCGACTGCTCCCCGCTGGTCACGGTGGGCGAACACTTCCTCGTCGATGTCGAGTTGCACTCGTGCGTTTCCGAGTTCTGCTGCGGTGCAGACTACGACGTCCATGACTGCCAGTGGATCGAGATTTGCTCGAAGGCTCTTCGCGTGAATCCCGATGACGAACTCGCGCTCGTGTCCCGCCCGCACCTGCCCGATCAGGTCGAGCGGAGCGACATGGGGATGTGGCAGCACACTGGCAGGGGTGTTCCATCGTGCAGTGATCTGCGCGGCGGCGGCGTGAGTGAGAGTGATGACGTCGTCCGCGGCAGTCACGAGAATGTCGAGTTGTGCCAGGTGCATGGAGTTGTCCGCGAAGTGAGGATTGTGCAGATCGTGCACGGTGAGCACGAAAGGCTTGTCATGCGCGCGCAGAATCTCGACGATTGCGGTCAGCCTTGCAGGCTCGACCGCATCGAACCCGAAGTGAAGATGGAACACGTCGAACGTATCGATGTGCTCGGTCAGCCATCGAGGTTCGAGCCATCGAGGAGGCCACCACCGGGCGTCTGTCTCCTCGGCGTCGACCGGCCGTGGATCGGGAAGTCGGAGACAGGCCGGCTCACCCATGTCCACGGTGTCCGGTGCAAGATTGGTGATATATCGGTGGTCAGTGGGCACCGAGGCGATCGTGATCAAAATAAAGGGTTCCTCTGTCGGCAGAGTGGATATACGGGGGAGTGTCGAACCCGGCCCGGCTGCTCGAGAGGGAGTGTATTTGCGTGACAAACGAATACTACAGCGCGTGACCGCGGACGGTCGAACCCTGCATTTCGGCAGCTTCTACGGCGTCGATGCCGACACTTCGGACACCCGTCCGGTGCTGCTCGTCTGGGGAAACTGCCAGGCGGAAGCGCTGCGTATCGTGCTGGCGTCCTCGGCGAACAGCCCATTCCGCACCGTCCGTGTGCCGCCCGTTCACGAGCTGACTGCCACTGATATTCCGCATGTCGAACGACTCCTGCAGCAGACTCGGATCTTGATCGCGCAACCTGTCCGGGCCGGCTACCGAGAGCTGCCCATCGGCACCGCAGACCTCACTGACATGGCCCCATCCATCACGACCCGGCTCATCTGGCCGGTCATTCGGTACGCCGGGCTGTATCCCTGGCAGATCATCGTTCGGCATCCCAGCGATCCCTCGGCGGTACCTCCTGGTGTGCCGTATCACGACCTTCGGACCGTACTGGCGGCCCGCGACGGGCGAATGCGGTTCGACGAGTGGGATCTCGAAATCTCGTCGGCGGGAATTGTCGATGCCGCGCAGGCGAGCGTTGCCGAACTGGAGCGACGCGAGCGGCGCGACTGTGACATCGCGATCTCCGATGTTCTTCGCCCCCTCGGCAGCGCGGCCGCGCATACCATCAACCACCCGGGCAACGCGGTCCTGATAGAGCTGGGTAGTCGTATCCTCGACGCGCTCGGTCTGCCAGGTCCGTCTTCGGTCGATCGCGAACTGCTCGGTGTCGTCCGAGCACCGCTGGAGCGACGGGTGATCGATGCGCTCGGTCTCGATGCCGTGGTGCGGTCCTCGTGGACTGTCGATGGAGAAGTACTGGAAGAGAAGACTATTCACGATCAGCAGATGTCCTGGTATGCACAGCATCCGGAGTTCGTAGGCGCTGCGCTGAGCCGATACAGCGGTCTGATCGACGTCCTCGGCTTGCCGACATGATGGGCACTGTGTGTCATCTGGTCGTCGGTCCTGAAACACACGGCGTCGTCCGGTACGGCCTTGCCGTGTACGACGCGGCGCGGGCCGAAGATCTCGACCACCGTCTGATTCGGTTCTGCAGTGCAGAGGCAACCGACGTACTCGAGTGCGTTCTGGTCCACATCCATGTCACCGACAGACTGTTCGGCAGTAGCCCTCGGCAAGCGCTGACCGATCTTCGAGAACTGATCGCAGCAGTCGGAAAGCCTGTTTCGGTTACGTTGCACGATCTTCCGCAACCCTCGGATGGACCGTCGATGTCGGACCGCGTCCAATTCTATCGATCTGTTCTCGATCTCGTTGTGGGAGTGGTGGTGTCGAGCGAACACGAGGCGGAGTTGCTGCGCGAGTTCGTACATCCCGATGCAGACTCACTCGTCGAGGTCGCGGTAGTACCGTTGATGATTGCCGGCCCGATGCGACCGAAGCGAGTGCCGCCGACGGTTGGGCAGACTGTCGGAGTGCTCGGGTTCCTCTACCCAGGTAAAGGCCACATCGAAACGATGCAGGCAATGCAGGCGCTGCCTGCTTCCGTGGGGTTCACGGCTCTGGGAATGCCGTCTCCCGGCCACGAGTATCTGGCCGAGGAATTGCATGCCGAGGCAGCAGTATCGGGGCGGAAGTGTCTCGTCACAGGGTTTGTAGACGACGACGAACTTCGGCAACGTATGTGGGAGGTCACGGTTCCAGTTGCCCATCATCGACACCTCTCGGCATCGGGTTCGATCAATACCTGGATCTCGGCAGGGCGGCGCCCACTCGTACCCCGGACCAGGTACATCGAAGAGTTGAACCGGCGGTCACCGGGAGTGCTCACCATGTACGAGAACGTCGACGGTGCACTCGATGCGGCGCTTGCGGCTGCTACGGAGAACCCCGCCGATACGTGGACGGACCAGTCCGTCGTTCCATCACCGTCGCCTGCCGAGGTGGCGAACGCGTACGACGCGATACTCCGACGTTGGTCCGCGTGACCGGCACGGTAGATATCGGTGATGGCCGGATGCTGGTGCCCGACAACGAGTGGGACCGTGTGCACGGCTCGTCGCGATATCCCGTCGTCAGCGTGATCATTCCCTACTACGACCAACCGAGTCAGTTGTCCCTCGTCTTGACCGCGTTGGCCGAGCAGACCTACCCGGCAGATCGACTCGAAGTCGTAGTTGCCGACGATGGATCCTCGCAGCCGCCGCCCATCGATCGATGGGGCGCACAGCTGAATATCGTGACCATCCGACAGGAAGACAGGGGTTTTCGAGCGGCTGCTGCACGGAATCTCGGGGTGTCCGTCTCGCGCGGTTCGGTTCTGTGCTTCCTGGATGCAGACACCGTGCCGACGCCCGATTACGTGCGCGCGGCAACACGCTTGCCCTCGATTCTCCCCGATGCGCTGGTGGTCGGGAGGCGTAAACATTTGTCGGCCGCGGTGACCGAACCAGCCTGGCTGGTCGACGCTTACGAGCGGACAGGGGATCTCCTGCACCCAGGATGGGACGCGTACAAGTACATGATCAGCGCGGTGATGACCTGCGGGCGTTCACTGTTCGATACCGTCGGAGGTTTCGACGAGTCGTTCGTGCAGTACGGAGGGGAGGACTGGGAGTTCGCCAACCGTGCCTTCATGGCCGGCGCCGTATTCGCCTACGAACGCACAGCCCTTGCTTGGCACGACGGCCCCGACTGGGCTGAGCGATCCGTGTCGGCACGAACGGACTCCAAGAATGCCGAGGCCTTGAAACTTGCGCCGTTGATCACCGACCCTGCGGCCAGAAGGTCGGGGCTTCGATACCGCGTTCCGGACTGTGTCGTGATCGTAGCGTCGGACTCGCACAGCGCGGCGTCGTTGTCGGTGACGATCGCGTCTTCGGTCGGTGCAGCAGAGGACTGTGGTGTCTGGATCGTAGGAGCGAACGCCGCGAATCTCTATCACGAACTGGGACTGGATGATTCGCGGGTCCATCTTGGTGAACCCGACGACTGGATACGTGCGCGGTGCCGATTTCTCGTCGAGGTGTCCGGTCGGGTGATATTCGGCAAGGACTCGTTGCGGAGGTTGTGTGCCGAGGTGGGGCCAGGCGCTGCGGGCGGCGTGAAAGTCGACTTCGCCGGCGATGGCGGTAGTGGAATTGGCGATGCAGCAGTGACGGTGTGGACGTCGCGAGCTCTCCATCGGAGCCGCCGTTGGGTCGCCGAATCCGGACGGAGTGAACTGGAGTTGATGAACTCGTTGTTCGGTGTGCGCCGGGCCCCCGCTGCAACCGTAGGTGTGCAGGTGGCCCAATCGGAGCCGTGGTTGTCCTGGTGAAGTTCAGTTCGGCTCGCAAACCCCAGCTGGACCGTCGAATCTATGCAGAATGGCCTTGGCACAGCGAACCACGGTGCAGCGATCGTGCGAGATGACGTAGTCGAACTCCCGATCCATTCCCAAGTCTCCGAAGTTCATCTCTCGCGCGGACAATACGCAACAGAAGTGAGCCCCCAGAACCACGACATTCCATTCCTCGGTCATACCGTCGGCGGGGTCGAGGGGTGCTCGGTGGATATGGGGATCGGACGTATCGGCCATCCCGACGCCGCACACGCCGGTATAGGCACTGTGTTCGGCCATCGCCTGCCAGCGGGCCTTCGTGCTGCCTCGGAAATGTCTATCGTGCTGAAAAGTCCCGAGCACCAGGGTCTCCGGGCCGGCCACCGATGCCTGCCATTCGATGTGTGTGCTCATTTCCACGAGCAGGTTCTTGCGGCTTCGGGTCGCAACACGACCGGCAGATGCGATGGCGAACGGCGACGTCGAGTCGGCATCGGGGGTACTCCAGGTGCGCGACGCGAGGACTGCACGAGAAGCGCTCTCCGACAGCGACTTGGGTGAGGACATGGGTGGATACAGCAGACCGATTCCGAAGGTTGCCCCCAGCTCGAGCGCTCTGACGCGATGGGCTTCGGAATCGACGCCACTGGCGACTATCACGGCACCGGTCCGCTCGGCTTGGGCCGCGAGAACATGCGTGGCCCTGGCAACGTACGGGTCAGGATCGGAAGCGCTCATCTCGGGTGCCAGAACGATGATGTCGGGTTCGATCAGAGGCAGTATGCCGAAGGACGCGAGCTGTCCGCCGACGTCGTCGACTGCAATTATGCTGTTTCGTGCTCTGGCCTTCTCGACAGCGAGCAAGGTCTTCGCCGGATTGTCGACCATCGAACTCTCGCGCACGACGAACGTCCCGCAAGCATCCGACGCTATCCCGTTGCCGATCAGCAATGGCGTCATCCATCCGGTGCTGTCGAGCACCGTGCTCGACGCGCTGTGCAGAGCATCGTCGAACTCGTTTGTTCCGTCGGTGTGCTCGTCCAGATCGATCTTCACACCGCCGATCGCGTCGTCGTCGAGTCTGCAGATGGGGGAGTAGTGAAGTGTCATGATGTGTCGCTCGCGGGGGCTGGGGAGATCAAAGGGTGGCGGCGAGGAGACCGACGATGCCGAGTACGAGAGCACCTATCATCAGTGTGACGGCGTGTCCGCCCACCGACAATGCGATGGCGGCGGCCACGATCGCTCCAAAGGTGGAACCGAGCACAAGGCGATGATGTACCTGAGGGATCAGGGTCATGCGCTGGGAATCTTCGTCGAGCGTTGCGTAGTTCATGCCCACTCCTCGTTGCAGATCGTGCTGAGGTAAGCATGAAGCAAGGAAGTCGCCGTCCTGCAACCCATTGGGTAACAGATTAATCACAAAAGTAACGAACGGGTAACGTGGCGTTGGAATTGAAAGTCGTAATGTGTTGTCACACAAAGCTATCACCGTCCAGATTGGCGGTCTTCTTCGGTCGAACTCGATCTCCTCGGTCGCCGGGTTTCGCCTATGGGCACGCGCATCAGCAGGCGCCGTGATCCCTCCCGAGACCATCCAGATCCCCGTCGGTATGCCATGGCACACTAGCCACCATGAACAACGTCGAGCTGTCAAGCGCCATAGTCACACTCGCGCGTAGTGCATCGCGGGTGACGGTGCTGACGGGCGCTGGGATGTCGGCCGAATCCGGGATACCGACCTTCCGTGATGCGCAGACGGGACTGTGGTCCAACTTCGAACCCGCTGCTCTGGCTAGTCCGGAGGGTTGGGCGCGCGACAGCGATCTGGTGTGGGGTTGGTACCAGTGGCGCACCGAGCTGGTTCGCCGGGCGCAGCCGAATGCCGGTCATATCGCACTGACCACGTGGCAACAGCGTTCTCATCTCGACATCGCTACCCAGAACGTCGACGACTTACACGAGCGCGCAGGCTCGAAGGTCATATCGCACGTGCACGGTAGTTTGTTCGATCCACGCTGTTCCGAATGTGGGGTTCACTCCGAGCCCGCATACGAACCGACTGATGAGCAGTCGGAGCGGGTTCCACCGCCGCCGTGTCCGGAGTGCGGGGGACCCATGCGTCCGGGCGCAGTGTGGTTCGGCGAACCGCTTCCCGAGTCCGAGTGGACGTCAGCGGTGAACGCCGTCGAAAACGCTGATCTCGTGTTGGTCGTCGGGACGTCCGGCGCAGTCTTCCCGTTCGCTGGGCTGCCGGCGATGGCACGCAGCTGCAACGCAACTGTGGTCGAGATCAACCCCGTGGAGACAGAAATATCCGATATGGCCGACCACCGCTGGCGAACCACTGCGGCAGTCGGATTACCGGCCTTGGTGCAAGCGCTCTAGGTGTCGGCGTGGCTCGGCACTGCAGGAGAACGAGATCGGGCACCAGCGTCGTAAATGATCGGCCTCGGGTGAGCAAGCAAGAATCGCCATCGCTGCTCACGATCGATGGAACGTGCCCTCGAGTGGCATTCCGACGTAGTTCTCGGCAAGGAGCGTCCGGCCGGCGACGGAACGGATGATCATCTCGAGCTCGGCTACCTGGCGTTTGTGGTCGAAACCTGTCTCTTCTGGAAGCTTGTGCAGCATCGAAGACATCCACCACGAGAAATGCTGGGTCCGCCACACCCGCGGAAGTACGGTGGCTGTGTAGCCGTCGAGAGCAGCGCGCTGGTTCTTGGAGAAATACTCATCCATTGCCTTCGCCAGCACGTAGACATCAGCGATGGCGAGGTTCATCCCTTTGGCGCCGGTCGGTGGAACGGTATGCGCAGCGTCGCCCGCGAGAAACAGGCTTCCATACTGCATGGGTTCGCAGACGAGGCTGCGAAACTGCAAGATCGTTTTGGACACTATCCGGCCATCCTGGATCTCCGCGCCGTCGCCGTCGACACGGGCGTGCAGTTCGGACCAGATGCGGTCGTCGGGCCAGCTCTCGACCGAGTCATCCGGATCGACTTGAAAGTAATGTCGTTGCACGAGTGGGCTTCTGGTACTGATCAACGCGAACCCGCGCGGATGGTTGGCGTAGATCAACTCCTCCGAGGATGGTGGTGCTTCGGCCAGAATTCCGAACCATGCGAACGGATACTGTCGAAAATAGTCGGTGCGTACCGAGGTCTCGGGGATCAGCCCGCGGGTGCGGCTACTCGACCCGTCGCAACCGGCTACGAGTGAGCACATCAGGCTCTGCGCGTTTCCGTCCTCGTCGAGGAAGCTGATTCGCGGGGCATCGGTGTCATGCGCATGCACGGCAACCTCGGTGACGCCGAAACGAATATCGCCCCCGTCGGTCAGACGCCTCGCAATGAGGTCTTCGAGGACATTGTGCTGTGGATAGACGGTGACGGACCTACCCGGGGTGAGCTCGTCGAAGTCGATGCGGTGACCGCGGCCGGCGAACCGAAGTTCGATGCCGTGATGCTGCAGACCTTCCGCCTGAACCCGAGCGCCGAGTCCGACGTCGTGCAACAGATCGACGGTGTTCTGTTCGAGCACCCCGGCACGAACAGTGCTTTCGACGTCTTCGCGTGTGCGGCTCTCCAACACGACCGACTCGATGCCCTTCAGATGGAGCAGATGGGAGAGCATCAATCCGGCAGGACCCGCCCCGATGATTCCGACCTGTGTCTTCACGATTTCATTCTCACACTCGTTGCACAATGATGCGGCCGGCCCTCGGATTGTCGCGGAAGCACTATGCCCCGAGCGCGGCGTTCGCCATCTCTCTGAGCACTTCACGCGACCTGCGAGACATGCTTCGGCCGATGCTGTGCGGGGTCGAATTCAACAGACCGAACACGGCGTGCGCTTTGGTGCGGGCATCGTCTTCGTGCAGTTCCGGGTCGGATCCGCGCAGTGCGAGGACCCAGGCTTCGACGTACTCGCGCTGCTTGCGCCGGACATCGCGTCGTGCGGACGTCGGCAGATTCGCCAGATCGCGGTCTTGAATTCGGATCAGCGCCGGCTTACTCAGCGCGAAGTCGAGGTGGAAGTCGACCAGCTCGGAGATCGTGCCGGATGCGTCCGCGGCGTTCCGCACGACCCGTCGGCCACCGGCCAGTAGGTAGTCGGAAATGTCCACCAGTAGCTCGACTAGGACTGCTTCCTTGTTGGGGAAGTGGCGATACACCGCAGGTCCACTGATGCCGACTGCGGCGCCGAGATCCTCGAGCCGTACCGCTGCGTAGCCGCGCTCGGCGAACAGTTCGGCAGCTGCATCGAGGAGCTCGATGCGTCGCGCGGCCTTACGCTGCTCGCGGATTGTCGGTTTCGACTCGGCAGGCGGCGACACTGTGCTCATGGTGAAATCCCCGCCTTCGGTTGGAGACTGGACAACTCGGTTAATTGGAGTTTACTATTAAATTCGGTTAGTGATGATTAACCCAAGTTCGGTCAGGGAGTGGCACCACTATGGCGATCGATATCGAAGCCAATAGGCTCGAACACCAGAGGCTTGTTCAAGAACTGGGCGACAAGCTGGACCGTGCTGCACTCGGAGGCAGCGTGAAGTCCCGCGAACGACACATATCAAGAGGCAAGCTACTACCGCGTGATCGTGTGAACGAGTTGCTCGATCCCGGCAGTCCCTTTCTCGAGATCGCCGCGCTGGCAGCCGATGGAATCTACGACGACGAGTGCCCCGGCGCCGGAATGATCGCGGGAATCGGCAGAGTGTCCGGCCGTGAATGCGTCATCGTCGCCAACGATGCGACCGTCAAGGGCGGCACGTACTATCCGCTCACGGTGAAGAAGCACCTGCGCGCACAGGAAATCGCAGCGCAGAATCGACTGCCCTGCATCTACCTCGTCGATTCAGGCGGTGCATTCCTTCCGCGGCAGGATGAGGTGTTTCCCGACCGCGAGCACTTCGGGCGGATCTTCTTCAATCAGGCGACGATGAGCGCGGCAGGCATTGCGCAGATCGCGGCTGTCATGGGCTCGTGCACGGCAGGCGGCGCCTATGTTCCCGCGATGAGCGACGAAGCGATCATCGTCAGAGACCAGGGCACGATTTTTCTCGGGGGACCGCCGTTGGTCAAGGCAGCGACGGGTGAGGTTGTCACCGCCGAGGAGCTCGGGGGCGGTGACCTGCATTCGAAGGTATCCGGGGTGACCGACTACCTTGCCGACGACGACCGGGACGCGCTGCGCCGAGTGCGTCGAATCGTCGCCACGCTCGGGCCGATCCCTGCGGCGCAGTGGCCGATAAGGCAGGCACGCGATGCCACCGTCGATCAGCAAGACCTCTACGACGTGGTGCCGATCGACTCGCGCACTCCGTACGACGTTCGCGAGGTCATCATCCGCATCGTCGACGGCGGGGAGTTCGACGAGTTCAAGTCCGAGTACGGCAAGACGCTCGTAACCGGGTTCGCGCATCTGCACGGTCATCCGGTCGGAATCATCGCCAACAATGGCGTGCTGTTCGCAGAATCGGCAATGAAGGGCGCGCACTTCATCGAACTGTGTGACAAACGCAGTGTTCCACTCGTGTTCCTGCAGAACATCGCCGGCTTCATGGTCGGCCGAGACTACGAAGCAGGCGGCATCGCCAAGCATGGCGCCAAAATGGTGACTGCCGTCGCGTGCGCTCGGGTCCCGAAGTTCACCGTCGTCATCGGCGGTTCCTACGGCGCGGGCAACTATTCGATGTGTGGCCGCGCCTATTCGCCGCGCTTCCTGTGGATGTGGCCGAACGCCCGCATCTCCGTCATGGGCGGTGAACAGGCAGCCTCGGTACTGTCCACGGTCCGCAGTGAACAACTCGATGCGGCCGGCAAGCCATGGTCCGGCGAAGAACAGGAAACGTTCAAAGCGCCGATTCGAGAGCAATACGAATCGCAGGGCAACCCTTACTACTCGACGGCGCGATTGTGGGACGACGGGATCATCGATCCCGCGGACACCAGAACTGTTCTCGGACTTGCTCTGTCGGCGAGCGCTCACGCGCCGCTCGGGCCGGTCTCCTACGGCGTTTTTCGGATGTGAGTTGTGATGACGAGACAGATCGACACAGTGCTGGTAGCCAATCGCGGCGAGATTGCGGTTCGCGTCATTCGAACGTTGCGGCGCATGGGTATTCGATCCGTTGCGGTGTTCAGTGACGCCGACGTGGATGCGCGGCATGTCCGTGAAGCAGACACCGCGGTTCGCCTCGGCCCAGCCTCCGCACGTGAGAGCTACCTCGCAATCGACAAGGTCGTCGAAGCCGCGCACCGCACCGGAGCACAGGGCGTCCATCCGGGCTACGGATTTCTCTCGGAGAACGCCGAATTCGCTGCAGCCTGCGAGGCTGCCGGACTGGCATTCCTGGGCCCACCCGTTGCAGCAATCGAGGTGATGGGCGACAAGATCACGGCCAAGAACGCAGTGGCGGAGTTCGGTGTCCCGGTAGTGCCCGGTATCGCTCGCCCAGGACTTTCCGACGCGGACCTCCTCGATGCGGCCCAGGACATCGGCTATCCGATCCTGGTCAAGCCGTCGGCAGGCGGAGGCGGCAAGGGCATGCGACTGGTCGAGGAGCCGGGAGCGCTTGCCGGTGCGTTGGCGAGTGCACGACGCGAAGCGGCCTCCTCGTTCGGTGACGACACGCTGTTCCTCGAACGGTTCGTTCTGCGGCCTCGGCACATCGAAGTGCAGATACTCGCCGATCAGTACGGAAACGTCGTGCACCTCGGTGAGCGCGAATGCAGTCTGCAGCGCAGGCACCAGAAGGTCGTGGAGGAAGCGCCGTCGCCGCTTCTGGACGAGGAAACACGAGAACGGATAGGGAAGGCGGCGTGCGATACCGCCCGCAGCGTCGACTACACGGGCGCGGGCACCGTGGAGTTCATCGTCTCGGCGGATCGCCCCGAAGAATTCTTCTTCATGGAGATGAACACCCGACTTCAAGTCGAGCATCCGGTTACGGAGATGGTTACTGGGCTGGATCTGGTCGAATGGCAGGTTCGAATCGCACGCGGTGAACCGCTTGCGATTCGGCAGGACGAGGTGACACTGACCGGTCATGCAATCGAAGCCCGCGTCTACGCCGAGGATCCCGGTCGAGGATTCCTTCCCACCGGAGGGACGGTCCTCTCGCTTCGGGAACCCACACCCACTCCGGCAGTTCGCGTCGACTCGGGCCTGTCCGTCGGGTCCGTCGTCGGCAGTGACTACGATCCGATGTTGGCCAAGGTGATCGCACACGGCCCCGATCGAGCTTCGGCGCTCGCTACCCTCGATCGCGCGCTTGCCGACACCGCTGCATTGGGCGTTGTCACCAATATCGAATTCCTTCGGTTTCTGTTGGCGGACAGCGATGTCGTCGCGGGAAGGCTCGATACCGGATTGCTCGATCGCAGGTTGGAGGACTACGAGGCAGTGCCTGCGCCGGACGACATTTTTGCGGTAGCCGGCATCCATCTGTGGTCGTCACTGTGGACGGCATCGGACCCTGCCCAACCATGGTCGGTCCCGAGCGGTTGGCGAATCGGCGGTCGAGCCCAGCCAGTGACCTATCGACTGTCTTCGGGAACGCGGACCGTGCATGTGCATGTGAGCGGCACCTTGTCGCAGGCATGGGTCGCGGTCGACGACGAAGAATTGCAACCGATGTCGTTCGCTCGTATCGAGGACGGTGACGTGGCCATTGTGCGCGCAGGCGTGCGATCGCGCTTTCGACTTGCCGACGACGACGCGACTGTCTGGGTGTCCTCACCGGCCGGTACGTGGGCCGTCACATCCGTAGAAGAGACCAGTGTCCGTGGTGAAGACAGCCACTCCGGAGATGCCGACATGACCAGTCCGATGCCGGGAACCGTCATTGCCGTAGGTGTATCGAGCGGTGACACCGTGGAGGCAGGCTCGGCGATCGTCGTTGTCGAGGCAATGAAAATGGAACACGCAATGACAACACCGATCGGTGGAACGGTAGAACTTCTCGTCGTAGTGGGAGAGCAGGTTCGTGTCGATCAACTTCTCGCCCGCGTGACCCCGAGAACCGAAGTGGAAGAAGGAAAGTCATGACCGATCACCTTGCTACCGGAAACCTTCCCGACGAGTACCAGCAGCTGATCGCGAGTGTCGCCGACTTCGCCACGTCGGTGGTGGCGCCGGTATCGGCCAAACACGATGCCGAGCACTCGTTCCCGTACGAGGTCGTTGCCGGCATGGCCGAGATGGGCTTGTTCGGCCTGCCGTTCCCGGAGGAATACGGCGGAATGGGTGGCGACTACTTTGCGCTCTGTCTTGCCCTCGAAGAGCTGGGGAAGGTGGATCAAAGTGTTGCCATCACGCTCGAGGCTGGAGTCTCCCTCGGCGCGATGCCGGTCTACCGCTTCGGTAACGACGAGCAGAAGCAGGAATGGTTGCCCAAATTGACGAGTGGAAGCTCGCTCGCGGCCTTCGGGTTGACCGAACCCGGGGCAGGCAGCGACGCAGGGGGGACACGGACCACCGCGAAACTCGTCGGCGGCGAATGGATCATCAACGGCAGCAAACAGTTCATCACCAACTCGGGTACCGACATCACCGAACTGGTCACCGTCACCGCAGTGACCGGTGTCGACGAGTTGACCGGAAGGAAGCAGATTTCATCGATCCTGGTTCCGACGTCGACGCCAGGATTCGTGGCGGAGAAGGCGTACGACAAAGTGGGCTGGAATGCATCCGACACACATCCGTTGTCCTTCACCGACGTCCGGGTTCCGTACGAAAATCTGTTGGGCCAACAGGGCCGCGGATACGCCAACTTCCTGCACATTCTCGACGAGGGACGCATCGCCATAGCCGCCCTGGCGGTAGGCGTTGCGCAAGGGTGTGTGGACGAAAGCGTCAAGTACTCCAAGGAACGAGAAGCTTTCGGTGGACCGATCGGACGAAATCAGGCCATCGCGTTCAAGATTGCCCGGATGGAAGTGCGAGCACACACAGCGCGCACCGCGTACTACGACGCGGCCGCGCTGATGTTGTCGGGAAAGCCATTCAAGAAGCAGGCCTCGATCGCGAAATTGGTCGCCTCCGAAGCAGCCATGGACAATGCGCGCGACGCGACGCAGATTCACGGGGGATACGGGTTCATGAACGAATACACCGTTGCCCGGCACTATCGGGACAGTAAAATTCTCGAGATCGGCGAGGGGACCACCGAGGTGCAGTTGATGCTCATCGCGCGGGGGCTCGGTCTATGACCACGGACAAGCGTGTCCGTCAGCGCGGGCTGTGGTTCGAGGAGATGGAGCTCGGCACCGTCTACGAACACCGGCCCGGCCGAACGGTCTCCGAGGCCGACAACACCTTCTTCACCGCGCAGACGATGAATACCCAGGCGCTGCACCTCGACGCAGCCTTCAGTGAGGGCACAACGTTCGGCGTACGACTGGTCAACTCGATGTTCACTCTCTCGACGGTCGTCGGCCTCTCGGTAGCGCAGTTGACGCAGGGCACGATCGTGGCCAACCTCGGTTTTTCGGAGGTGACGTTCCCGAAGCCGATGTTTCACGGGGACACGCTGTATGCGGAGACGCTCATCGTCGATAAGCGCGAATCGAAATCTCGCCCCGGAGAGGGCATCGTCACCTTCGCTCACACCGGGCGCAACCAACACGGCGACGTAGTGGCGACGGCGGTCCGCAAGACTCTCGTCCGGCTCCGGCCCGCGGAGGACGCGTCGTGACGTGGGTGCCGCCGGGGCCCGGATGGTTGTTCTGTCCGGCGGATCGACCGGAACGCTACGAAAAGGCTGCGCAGAGGGCCGACGTCGTAATTCTCGATCTGGAGGACGCTGTCGCTGCCGGTGACAAGCCGAAAGCCAGGCAATCGTTGCTGTCCACCCCTCTCGACCCGGAGTTCACCGTCGTCCGAGTCAACGCGCACGGCACTGCCGACTTCGACCTGGATATGGCAGCACTCGCCCAGACGTCGTATCGCAGAATAATGCTGCCCAAGTGTGAAAGTTCGGCTCAGATCGATGCGGCCGCGCCGTACGAGGTGATTGCACTCGTCGAATCACCGCAAGGCGCCGTCGCTGTGTTCGACAGCCTCGGCGCAGGTAATTCGATCGGGGTGATGTGGGGTGCCGAGGACCTGATCGCAGCATTGGGCGGTAGGTCGAGCCGATTCCCTGACGGTACGTACCGCGATGTGGCACAACATGTTCGGTCGACGACATTGCTTGCAGCCAAGGCGCGTGGTGTGTTCGCCCTCGATTCGGTGGTGCTCGATATCGGCGACATCGCTACCTTGACGGCCGAGTCGGAGGATGCCGTGGCCGTCGGATTCGACGGGAAGGTTGCTATTCATCCGTCGCAGTTATCGATAATTCGAGAGGCCTTTGCACCTACTCAGGCAGAGATCGATTGGGCTGACCGGGTGGTTGCGGCCGCTGCCGAAGAGCGCGGAGTATTTCGCTTCGAGGGGCAGATGGTCGATGCGCCTGTGTTGCGACAGGCCGAGCAGATACTACGTAGTGGAGGGTTGGTTCGCTGACGGGGACTCGAAGAGCTTTGCGGAAACCAACGAGGCCCCGCGCTGGTGCGCGGGGCCTCGTCTGAGTGCAAGGGCACTACCTGGCGATCAATACCAGGTTTTGCGTCCGCCGATAGCGCGCCCGGTTGCACCGAGGATGGTGAGGACGGCACCGACGACGATCAGGATGATGCCGATCGTGGTGAGGATGCTGATCGACGTGAAAAAGCCGATGAGTGCGAGGATGATTCCCAGGACGATCACTGTTATTCCTTCTTTCGAATTGGATTCTGCGTGCGGCATCAGATGATTGCGTTGATCGCCAACCACCTGAGAACTTACCCTGATGTCTCTTGAATCTACAGTGGCGGTAGATCTTTCGAACTTCTCACAAAGTCGAATTCCAGCCGACACCGCTCGGGCCCACGACGACATAGCCTTCTGGGTGTCATTGTTATGACACATGAAAGATGCCCGCGCAAGCGGTTCGCCACTGGCTGGACGAAAGACACGACGCTCCTCAGTGGAGAGTCGGGCAACTGATGTTACCCCGGATTATTCCGACTCAAACATGATCGAAGTTTCGAAATGAATTCTCTCAGCTCGCGTCCGCAGCAGCTTGCTTCTCGCTCGATGCGCCGCTTGTGGAAAGCTGTCCACCGGAGTTCTCCAAGTGTGCCCGAACGAACCAGTGGAAGAGTTCGAGCTGACCGCTCTGGCCGATCAGTAGGTCCTCGGTGACTGGATCTACCTTGCCGATTTCTTCGATTGCCTTGCGCGTGTCGGTGATGACACCGGTGTACACGAGATCGAGTGCGCCGAGGTGCTCGATAGCCGTGGCGCGCCCGATCGAGTAGTCGTCCCATGACCGCTGCTCGACGATGGTTCCCGGTGTACCCATTGCCGAGGACCCCAGTGTCGCAATGCGCTCGGCGACGTCATCGGCAAATCCGCGTACGGTTTCCACCTGAGGGTCGAGCATCTCGTGGACGGAGATGAAGTTGGGGCCCACGACATTCCAGTGAATGTGCTTGAGGGTCAGGTGAAGATCGTTGTATGCGTTCAGTCGATCCTGAAGCAATGCCGCGACGCGCGCTCCCTCGTCGGTGCTCATGCCGGGAACTGTGTATGAGTTCGATGTGGTCATGACGAACAACTACCCAGGACGAACCGGAGTGAAACACAGTTCCGAGAAGGTGGATCCGAAAAAAGGGGGGTAGCCGACCGGACCGGTCGGCTACCCCCCTTTGCCTTGCCCGTGTTACTTCTCGCCGGAAGCCAGCTCGGAAGGCTCCTCCTTTGCTGGGCGCACGAAGCTGAGGATGATCGAGCCTGCCAGTACCGCGATGATGACTGCGAGGCTGACCAACGATGGAATCTCGGGGATCGAGGTGCTGATGACCTTGTGGCTGGCCTGCAAGATCAATTTGACCCCGATGAAACCGAGGATGATCGCCAAGCCCTTGGACAGGTAGTGGAACTTGTCCAACAGGCCGGAGAGCAGGAAGTACAACGCGCGCAGTCCGAGAATCGCGAACGCATTCGACGAGTAGATGATGAACGGATCGTCGCTGACGGCAAGAACTGCAGGGACGCTGTCGACAGCGAAAACGAGATCGGCAGCTTCGATGGCAACCACGACGGCCAACAACGGAGTGGCAATGCGCTTGCCTGCCTCCTTGACGAAGAACTTCGTGCCGGAATACTCGTCGCGAACCGGGATAACCCTGCGCAACAGACGAACCGCAAGTGAAGTGCTGGGATCGTACGAATCGTCCTCGTCCTTCATCAGCTTCCACGCGCTGTAGAGCAGGATTGCTGCGAAGACGAACAATACGACCGTGAACTTGCTGACGATTGCTACACCTGCGGCGAGGAAGATGCCGCGGAAGACCAATGCGCCGATGACGCCGAAGAACAGAACGCGGTGCTGATATTCCTTCGGAACCTTGAAGTAGCCGAAGATCAACGCGAATACGAAGAGGTTGTCCACGGACAAGCTCTTTTCGAGCAGCCAGGCCGTCGTGTATTCCACGCCTGCCGTCGTACCGAGAGTTGCGAAGACGACTCCGCCGAAGACGAGTGCGACGCCGACCCACAATGCACTCCACCATGCGGCCTCTTTGAAGCCGATGACGTGTGCACCGCGATGCGCAAGCAAATCGATGGCCAGCAGGGTGAGCACGACCGCGGCAAACGCCGCCCATGCCCAGAGAGGAACGTTCATCGGCGGTAGTCCTTACTGGTGAATAGAGCTAGCTTCTGGATCAGGGACGCCATGGAACGGGCTCCTTGTCGCTTCGATGTTCTCTGCGGCAACTTTGTTTACCGCGACTACTCAAGTGTGCCTGTCATGAAAGCGGCACGCACCGTGCGATCGCGGACATGTTTGTCCAGTTTTCGTTGCCGTAATTCGGCAATTAAGACTGCGAGGCGGTGCTGCTCGGCCAGTCCAGTAACTTCGCTCCGAATACTGCTGTCTGCAGTGCGAATCTCTCGCTCGGGTGGTTCACATCGTGGCCGGTCAGCTCGGCAATACGCGCCAGTCGGTAAGTGACCGCGCGGACCGAGAGGTGCATCGACCTCGCCGTCATCGCAGAGTTACCCCCGGATTCGAAGTAGGCGAACAACGTGCGCAGAAGTGGTACGGCGCCGCCGCGCGCAGCCAGCAGGGGCGTCAGTACTGTCTCGACGAGATCGGTGATCGCGGGTCGGTCATCGAGCAACACTCGATATACCAGCAAATCGCGCGCATCCAACACCGGTGTGTCGAGTCCGAGTTTGCCGGCCAGGTCGAGCGCGTCCAGTGCCTCTCGGTAGGAGGACGCCACCCCGGCAGCGCTCTGACCAGGCCGTCCCACTCCCAAACGTTGAGTCCACCCATCGGTGCCGTGAACTTGACCGACAGTGCTTCGGACACGTTCGGTCACCAGTTTCACCGCATGATGGTCGGGCGCCGCGAACACGACGACGAGACGGCCCTCCTTGCTGGCAACCAGCGTCTCGGTGTCACCTTTGCTCCCGGCGATCGCGCGCTCGACGTCGGTGATCATCGAAGCATCGTCGGTGAACGGGGACATCGCCTCTACGACCACGACAGCGTGTGGTCCGGTCAAGTCCAGTCCGAACGACTCTGCGCGACCCAGCACTCCTGCGATGTCGGCGCTGCCCGAGAGCAGATCGTCGACGAACTCGCGTCGAGCGGACACCTCGGCACGCACCAACGCTCTACGGGCGAGCTGATACGCCTCCGCGAGCTCTGCCACAGCGTCGTCGACGGCATGCAACATCACTTCACCGGCGGTCACGACAGCGCTGGGGTTCTTGGCGGCGTCCACCACTGCGGGGAGCTCGCGCCACAGGCGCCAGGCCGAGGACAAGTACAGGTCGAGCAACGCCCGTAGCGCGACGCCTTCCTTGGCGGCAGTATCACCATGAACCCGCAATGCTCGCAGCTGTCGACGTGTCAATGGACGTCCAACAGCGACGGCGTCGGTGAGTACCTCGAGGAAATCTCCGAGAAGTTCGGTGGACAAGCCACCCGCGTCGGCTGCTGCGAGGTCGGCAACCTGCTGGTACTTGCCGTCCGGGTCAGGTGCGTCCGATCGGGTGGGCATCGGTCTCATCGTATGCGCCTGGGGCGGCACTATCGATTCAGTGCCAGAACGGACAACAGTTCGTAGGCGACGTGTGCTGCTGCGATACCGGTGATCTCGGCGTGATCGTAGGCAGGGGCGACCTCCACGATGTCTGCACCCACCACGTTCAGTCCTACGAGTCCACGCAACGTGTTCAACAGCTCTCGCGAGGTCATGCCCCCAGCCTCCGGGGTACCAGTTCCCGGTGCATGAGCCGGATCGAGAACATCTATGTCCACCGAGACGTACACCGGACCGCCGTCGAGTCGCTGCCGCATCCGCTCGACGATGCTCGCGACCCCGTCGACCTCGTAGTCATCCGACCGGATCACCTGGAATCCGAGAACACCGTCGTCTTCGAGGTCTTGCTCGGTGTAGAGCGGTCCGCGGATGCCGATGTGCTGGGAGCGTTCGAGGTCGATGAGCCCCTCCTCGCTCGCGCGGCGAAACGGGGTGCCGTGGGTGTACGGGGCGCCGAAGTAGGTGTCCCACGTATCGAGGTGAGCATCGAAATGGAGCACGGCGACCGGTCCGTGATCGCGGGCGAGCGAACGCAGGATCGGGAGGGCGATCGTGTGATCGCCACCGAGGGTCAGCACCGAAGAACCGTCGGCGCGGAGATCGGTCACCGCCGACTCCACCGAATTCAGCGCCTCGGTGATATCGAACGGGTTGACGCCGATATCCCCGAAATCGGCGACCTGTTGTTCGGCGAACGGTGAGACTTTCAAGGCTGGGTTGTACGGCCGAAGCAACTTCGACGCAGCGCGAATGTGACCGGGGCCGAAGCGTGCCCCCGGTCGATAGCTGACCCCCGAATCGAACGGAACTCCGAGGATCGTGACGTCGGCTCGAGAGACTTCGTCGAGCCGGGGTAGTCGCGCGAACGTCGTCGGCTCTGCGAACCGCGGGACCTTTCTCGCGTCGACCGGTCCGATCGGTGGCGTTTCGCTGCTCATAGGAAGCGCTTTCTGGTAGTTCTTCAGGTACGTCCAGCGTCGTTGGTCGGATAATTGTCGATAGCGCTATGTTGCCCGCCCCAGCCTCGTTGGCGCACGATTATCGAACAAGCGCGCCTGCCTGCCGGACGCGAAACCTGCGGAAAGGACCAGCCGATGACTACCGCGGTACGAGTGTCGCTGTTTCAAGGCCCCGAACTGGCAGGCGACGTCGAGGCCAACCTCGCTGCGGTATCGCGCGCGGCCACTGCCGCAGCGGACGCAGGAGCGTCGATGCTCGTCACTCCAGAGATGTCTACGACTGGCTACGACGTCGGACGTCTCGTAGAAGCACGTGCCGAAGCGGCGGACGGGCCGATCTTCGATGCCGTCGCCGAGATCGCCCGAAGCTCCGGTCTCGTTGTGGTGTACGGGTATCCGGAGCGGAGCGAGGAAGGAATCTACGATTCGGTCCAGGTAGTGGGTAGCGACGGGTCAACCATGGCTCGATATCGCAAGACGCATCTGTTCGGTGAGCTCGATCGTGGGCACTTCGTTCCAGGCGACGAACTGGTCGTGCAGTTTCACTTCGGCGGGTTGATTTGCGGACTTCTTACCTGCTACGACGTGGAATTCCCCGAAGTCGTTCGTGCGCACGCCGATGCAGGAACCGAATGGTTGATCGTCCCTACTGGGCTGATGCACCCGTTCGACATGGTCGCCACACATGTCGTGCCGACTCGGGCCTATGAAAGTCAACTGTTCGTCACCTACGTGAATCGGTGCGGAATCGAGGGCGATCTGCAGTACTGCGGTCTCACCTGTGCCATAGCGCCCGACGGAACCGAACTCGGCCGTGCCGGCCGTGGGGAGGCTCTTGTCACGGTCGATATCGATCCCGGTGTACGTGGGAAGTCGAGGGAGATCAATACCCACTTGGGCGACCGGAGGCACGATCTCTACACCCAGGATGGGAAGAGTGGCGGATGAGCACCCCCGTCAGCCCGGACAGCACCGTCGAAGACGACCACGAGTTACCGCTGACCATGTTCGGTCCGGACTTTCCGTTTGCGTACGACGATTATCTGGCCCACCCGAACGGACTCGGCTCGGTGCCTGAATCGGCATACGGAACTGAGGTAGCAGTGATCGGTGGCGGTCTCGCGGGCATGGTCGCCGCGTACGAACTGATGAGAATCGGACTGAAACCGATTGTCTACGAGTCGGATCAGATCGGCGGTCGCATGCGGTCGGTGAAGTTCGACGGCCACCGCGGAGTAGTGGCCGAGATGGGCGCAATGCGATTTCCTCCTTCGTCGACTGCGCTGTTCCACTATCTGGATGCAATGGGTCTGCACACCGAGCCGTTCCCCAATCCGCTTGCCGAGGTCACCCCGAGCACCGTGATCGACCTCAAGGGTGTCAGCTACTACGCGCGCAGTCTCGACGATCTGCCCTCGGTGTTCGGCGAGGTTGCCCGAGCCTGGCAGCGGACTCTGGAACAGTATGCCGAACTGGTTCCCCTCCAGCGGGCGATCCGAGCGCGGGACACCCACGAGATCAAGCGGCTGTGGAACGAGATCGTAGTGCGGTTGGACGATCAGACATTCTATGGGTTTCTGGCCGAGTCCGAGCACTTCGGATCATTCCGTCTGCGAGAACTGTTCGGGCAGGTCGGTTTCGGCACCGGAGGGTGGGACACCGACTACCCCAACTCCATCCTGGAAATCCTTCGGGTCGTGGTGACCGCAGCGGACGACCACCATCGCGGCATCGTCGGTGGCGCTCAACAATTACCCCAACGACTCTGGACAAGCGCGGCGCCCGCGGCGCCCGCAGCACACTCAGCGCACTGGCCGGCGGGCACCACGGTCGCGTCGCTGAACGGAGGGACGCCGAGTCCGCGGGTGACCGAATTACGACGCGTCGCCGGTGCCGTGGTGGTGCACGACAGCGAAGGGGGAGTCCGTACCTACCCAGCGACAGTGGTGACCGCCCAGTCGTGGATGTTGCTCAGTAACATCGAATGTGACGACGATCTGCTTCCCATCGACCATTGGACGGCCGTCGAGCGGACGCATTACATGGGTTCGACCAAGGTGTTCGTGCTCGTGGACCGCCCGTTCTGGAAGGACAAGGACCCGCTCACCGGCCGCGACATCGTCAGTATGACGCTGACGGATCGGATGAGTCGGGGGACGTATCTGCTCGATCAGGGGGAGGGCAAACCGGGTCTGATCTGCCTCTCGTACACCTGGTCGGATGATTCCCTGAAGTTGTTGGCGCTGGACCCGGTCGAGCGGATGAACATCATGCTTCGTTCATTGGAGGGCATCTATCCGGGCGTCGACTTCCGAAGTCACATCATCGGAGATCCCGTCACCTTGTCGTGGGAGACCGAGCGGGACTTCATGGGAGCCTTCAAAGCCAACCTGCCCGGCCACTATCGATATCAGGAGCGATTGTTCTCGCATTTCTTGCAAGACGATTTCGATGAGCGGCATCGTGGGATCTTTTTGGCCGGAGACGACATTTCGTGGACCGCAGGGTGGGCCGAAGGTGCGATCCAGACTGCACTCAATGCGGTGTGGGGAGTGGTGCATCATCTCGGCGGTGAAACAGCGAAAACAAATCCTGGCCCGGGAGATGTGTTCGGTGATATTGGGCCACTTCGGTTGGGGGACTGAGGAATAGGAAGAAGTGGTCAGCTGCGCGGTGTGGTGGCGGCGCGATTCAGCAAGGGCCGGGTTCGATACGGAATCAGTTCGCTCATGGCGATGGACATGTTGGTGCGTTCCACTCCCGGAATCTTCAATATCAGTCCGGCGACTCGGTACAGATCATCGGCATCGACCGCGGCTATTCGAATGTGCATGTCCGACGCACCCGACAGGCCGAATACCTCGAGTACCTCCTCGATGGTGCGGAGATGATCGGTGACCTCGGCGAGTTTGTGCTGGTCGACACGGGTGGTCACGAAAGCCTGCAGTGCGTACCCGAGACTTCTCGGACGCACCCGATGATCGATGGAGGTGAGGGCGTCCTTCTCGTCCCAGCGGGTCAACCGAGCTTGCACGGTGTTCCGCGAGATTCCTAGATCTCCCGCGAGTTCTACGCCTGTGGCCCGTGGGCGATCGCACAACGCGAGCAACAAACGGGCATCCGTTCTGTCCAGATCGGTCATGCAGTCCACGATATGCGGAGTCCACGACGTGCGCGCCGAAAGGTGCGCTCAGGCCTCGGGTGGGACAGCGAAGTCGCGAGCAGGGGCGAGATCTGCGGCGGCCAGACCGCGATCGACGACGTCGGACGGCAGATCCGTTCCTCTGATCAGTGCAGCTCCGACGCGCGAGAGTGCGGAACACGTCTGGATGCCGTAACCGCCTTGTCCCGCACACCAGAAGAAACCGTCGACCCGCGGGTCGAATCCGACTACCGGCGTCCGATCCGCGACGAAGCTCCGAAGACCAGCCCAGGACGAGCGCACGTGGCGGGCGGTCAGAGTCGTGGTCTCGTGTATGGCGTCGAGGGCGCGGGCGATTTCGAGTTCGTCCGGCCGTGCATCGCTGGGTTCCACCGGTGTCTCATCGGCAGGTGAGCAGAGCAGCTGAGCACCCTCGGGCTTGATATAGAAGGATTCGTCGATGTCGCTGAGCGTGGGGAGCGCGTTCGTATCCATTTTCTCCGGGCCGCCGATCATGAAGATCGTTCGACGTAGTGGCCGTAGTCCGGATCGCTGCGCTCCGGCAAGGGTGGCGACCGAATCTGCCCAGGCTCCAGCAGCATTGACGACGATCTCGGCCCGACGTACTGTCCCGTCGCGCGAAGTCACGTGCCAGATCCCTTCGCGGCGTTGCAGGTTCACGACGCCGCTGTCGGTCTCGACATGACCACCGCGCTTGCGCAGGCCGCGGACGAAACCCTGGTGCAGGGCATGCACGTCGATCTGCATCGAACCAGGCTCGTGGAGTGCGAGATCGATGTGATCGGCCCGTAGCGGTGGGAACAGATCGTGGGCGTCACGAGAAGAAACGAGTTGCGCGTCCGGTGTCAGCGATCGGACTTGTTCGAACATGGACTCGAGGACAGCACCGCGTCCGCGGGCAGCGAACTGCAGGAACGAACGAGGAGAAAGTAGTTCGCTCTCGAAATGCACCGGCGGCTCGAGAAGGAAAGCTCTGCTTGCGCTCGTCAACGCTCGAATCGTCTTGTTGCCGTAGGTTTCGAGGAACAATGCGGCCGAACGTCCAGTGGTATGGAATGCGAGCGTCGACTCCTGTTCGAGAAGGCACACCGTACGGTCGGACGCGAGTTCATAGCCGATCGATCCGCCTCCGATACCGCCCCCGATGATGATTACGTCGTAGGTCCGGACCTCGGAGTTCGATGCCATACCTGCTGACGCTACCGCCCGACCGAGTTGCACGCCCGGACTGCGAGAATGTGACCGGTCCGAAGCATTGGTTATGGTCGTGCAATGCGAGAAGCGAGTACGAACGATCAGTTTCAGCTGTCGGGCGCATGGAACTTTCGTGACGTCGGAGGGGCACGGACAGCAGACGGCCTCGAAGTGCGTCGAGGGTTGCTCTACCGGTCGTCGGAACTGACTCGGCTCGATGCTCGTGGACACGAAGAGCTGACCCGGCTCGGCGTGAAGCAGGTCTTCGACCTGCGGGGTGAGACGGAGATCGAGAGAAGCGGAACCGACCGCGTTCCAGGCAGCATTCGTGTGCACAACGTTCCCTACGACAACCACAAGGGCGAAAAGGCCCCACATGAGTCGCGAATCACTGCGAGCGAGGACGCCCAACTCGATTACATGATGCGTGCCTATACCTCCTATGCGTCGCTCGAGGGCGCCCGTATCGCCATACGGAGCGTCGTCACGGCGCTGGGAACCGGTGAAGGACCGGTGCTGGTGCATTGTGCAGCAGGCAAGGATCGGGCTGGTTGGACTATTGCGACGGTGCTTCGCGCTGCCGGAGTCGACGACGCGCACATCGTCGCCGACTACCTACGCAGCAATGCCGCTGTCGGTTCCTTACGTGCCCACGTGCAGGCGACATTGGCAGCCCACGGAGACAGTGCACCGATCGAATTGTCCGATGCTCTTCTAGGGGTGACAGAGCGGTACTACCGGCACGGACTGGAGGCCGTCGAGCAAGTACACGGATCGTTCGATGGATATCTCGACGCGATCGGAATCGACGGAGACGACCTCCTCAGACTCCGATCGACGTTGCTCGTCGGAGCCTGAGATGCAGTTTCGGCCACTCTCGAATTGAATTTTGTACTGCTTCTCGACCGGCCCGCCGGGAGGTCACGTAGCCTCGTAGTCATGCGTACTGGCGATATCGCGCCGGATTTTCGACTCCCAGACCATCTGGGGAACGTCCGGAGCTTGAGTAAACTGCTGGTCGACGGCCCGGTGGTGCTTTTCTTCTACCCGGCTGCGACCAGTCCCGTATGCACCGCAGAAGCATGTCATTTCAGAGACCTCGGGGGTGCATTCGAGTCGTTCGGCGCTCAGCGAGTCGGAATCAGCACCGACACCACCGGTAAGCAGTCACACTTCGCGCTGCAGCGCTCGTTCGACTATCCGATGCTCGCCGATACCGACGGCTCGGTGGCCGAGCAATTCGGAGTGCGTCGCGGAGGGCCACTCGCAAGGCTGAGGCGAAGGAAGGACATCAGTCGGGGTAGGTCACACTCGGCGCGATTTTCGATGATCCGTCAGTTGCTGTCGGTCAAGCGGACAACATTTGTGATCGACACGAATCAGGTGGTCAGGCTGGTGGTCAGGAGCGAACGCTCACATGTCCACGCTGACAAGTCCTTGGACTATCTACGCTATTTGTCCTGACGGGGTTTCGCCGCTGAACAGTGTGGTGTAGACGGCAGGCTTCTTGTTTTCGGCAGGTGCATCATCCGACGCGTCTTCCACGTGGCTGAACAGCGCTTCGATCTTTTTCGGTTGTTCCATTCGACGAGCATGCTCCCGATCGGCCGAAAATGCCATTCGGACTCGCTGATGACGTGTCGAAATTATTGACGTTCAACGTGTTTGGATATGCATTCCAGGGGTGAAACACTGGTCGGATGCACGAATTGGAATCCGTCCTCGCCGGCCTACGGCGATTTCCCGACACCGAAGCACCCAACCTCTTCGCCGTAGACCCCACAGATCGCCTGTTGCTCGACTCGGTACCTGCTGCGTTGCAGGTGAACCCTGACGTGCAGATCGCGGTTGTGGGTGACCGTTACGGCGCCCTCACGCTCGGCGCTGCTGTGCAGTTCGGGGCCACCGACATTCGAGTACATCAGGACTCGTCGACCAGTGAGGCCGCCTTGGCACGTAATGCCGCAGCGGTAGGACTGTCGGAGGTGTACGGCAACTTCTCGCTGGGTGAGGACCTTCTGCAGACTGCTGACGTCGTTTTGTTGCAACTGCCCCGCAGCATCGCCGAGCTGACCGAGGTGATCGAAGTCATCGCCGCCTACGCGCCGAACGACGTGCTGGTCCTTGCCGGTGGTCGCGACAAACACATGTTCCCGGCTATGAACGACATCCTGCGCAAGAATTTCGAGACGTTCAGCGCGGGGCGGGGCAGGCAGAAGTCGCGGGTGTTGTCCGCGGCGACACCGATTCGTTCGACGTCGCGTACGTACCCGGTCACTCAGACGTTGGAAGACATCGGCTTGACGGTGGTAGCCCACGGTGCTGTGTTCGCCGGGTCAACGCTCGACATCGGAACCCGTTTTCTTCTCGAGCACGAGAGAAAAATGAAGCGTGATGCGCAAGTTGTCGTCGATCTCGGTTGTGGCACAGGAATTGTCGCGTGCATGCTCGCGCGTGAGCGCAAGGGAGTTCGCGTGCTGGCCACCGATCGCTCGACGGCGGCCGTCGATTCCGCCCGCGCGACGGCCGAGGCGAACGGCCTTGCCGTGGAGGTCCTTCGGGACGACGCCATGGCAACGCTGGAAGACGATTCGGTAGACCTCATCGTATGCAACCCGCCCTTTCACGAGGGCGCGGCGGTGCACACCGGTGGGGCCGAGAAGCTCTTCGCTGCAGCCGGTCGGGTTCTGCGGCCCGGCGGTGAGTTGTGGACCGTATACAACTGGCACTTGAACTATCGGGCTGCGCTCGCGAAGGCTGTCGGGCCGACCGAAGTGAGGGGTAAGAACAAGAAGTTCACCGTCACTCGGTCGACCGTCGCCTGATCGGCTAGGTGACGGGGCCGCCGTCTTCGGGGGTCCCGTCGATCTGACCGCGATTACGCCCGCGATCCTCGATCAAGGTTCCTTCGACGATCTCGGCCTGTCGCTGACCGTCCGCGTAGTCGATATCGGGATCCTCGTCGGATTCGAGGATCACATGGTCGACCAGTTCCTCGGTCAACTCTGCGTCGGGAGTTTCGGCAACCGAACGTGCCTCGGATTCCAGCGCGATGTCCGGTTCTTCTTCGGACAGCTTCTCCTCCAAGCTCTCACCTTCGAGAGCTTCTTCGGCGGTGGTCCCGAACTTGTCTGCTTCACTCCAGTGGTCCGGTGCGTCCACGACCGTGTCGCCGTCGTCGTTGCGCAGTTCGTCCGAGTCCAAGCTTTCGCTCTGATCGAGGGTCTGTCCGGGTCCGTCTTCGATGCTCATGCACTCCATACTGCACGGCTGAATTTGCCGCTTGTGCGAGCGACCCACCGTGCGGGCCGGTAAAGTCCGAATTGTCCGAACATATCGGGTCCGACTGGGAACTTTTGTCCGGATGTGGAACGTTCTTCATATAAGTGCCCGGGGACTTCCTCGCGGTCTGCTCGATACGACGAAGGGAAAGAGACACGGTGCGCACCTCCAGCAACCCGGTGTTCCGCAACCTGCCCAAGCAGGAGGGCGGCGGATACGCCACTTTCGGCACTGCGACGGCTGGTGCCTCGCAGGCCACACAGCAGTTCGGGCAGCCGGGTACGCAGCCTGAGCCGTATCGGACGGGTCCCACTTCGCGGGCGATGACGATCGACGATGTCGTCACCAAGACGGGCATCACACTCGGTGTGCTGTCGATCACCGCGATCATCTCGTACCTGCTCGTCGACAGCAACACCGACCTGGCCGCACCGTTCGTCATCGGCGGCGGACTCGTCGGTCTCGGCCTCGTGTTGTTCGCGACGTTCGGCCGCAAAATGGACAACAAGGCCATCGTGCTGGCCTACGCGGTAGCCGAGGGTTTCTTCCTGGGTGCGTTGTCCTTCATGTTCACGAGTATCGAATTCGGGGGTGTGGGCGGTAGCACTCTCATCGCCCAGGCGGTTCTCGGCACGTTCGGCGTCTTCTTCGGCATGCTGGTGGTCTACAAGACCGGCGCTATCCGGGTCACCCCGCGATTGACGCGGATGATTGTCGGCGCTCTCATCGGCGTAGTCGTGCTGGCGCTGGGCAACCTGGTGGCGAGCTTCTTCACCGCAGGCGGACTGGGTCTGCGCGACGGTGGCACTGTGGCCATCATCTTCAGCCTCGTCTGCATCGGTATTGCGGCATTCAGCTTCCTGCTCGATTTCGATCAGGCCGATCAGTTGATCCGCGCGCAGGCTCCCGAGAAGGCAGCGTGGGGCGTAGCTCTCGGATTGACCATCACCTTGGTCTGGCTCTACGTCGAGATCTTGCGTCTGCTGAGCTACTTCAACAACGACTGATACTCATGAGAAAGGCCCCGCACTCCATCGGAGTGCGGGGCCTTTCTCATGAGAGTGGAAACCAGGGACATCCCGATCAGCTGAGGCGTTCCAGAACCATTGCCATTCCCATGCCGCCGCCGACACACATGGTCTCGACGCCGAATGTCTTGTCCTGGGTCTTCAGGTTGTTCAGCAGTGTCGTGGTGATACGAGCACCGGTCATCCCGAAGGGGTGTCCGATGGCGATAGCGCCACCGGAGATGTTGAGCTTGTCGTGATCGATGCCGAGATCACGCGCAGATCCGAGAACCTGGACCGCAAACGCTTCGTTGATCTCGAAGAGGTCGATATCGGAGATCGACATTCCGGCGATCGAGAGCGCCTTGCGGGTTGCTTCGATAGGGCCGAGACCCATGATCTCGGGCGAGGTGCCGGTGACACCCGTGGAGACGATGCGCGCGAGAGGCGTCAGGCCGAGTGCCTTTGCCTTCGTATCACTCATGATCACCAGTGCGGCTGCACCATCGTTGAGCGGGCAAGCATTGCCTGCGGTGATGGTTCCGTTCGGACGAAAGACCGGCTTGAGCTGACTGATCTTCTCGTAGGTCGTCCCTGCACGCGGGCCGTCGTCCGTCGAGACGACTGTGCCGTCGGGCAGCGTGACCGGGGTGATTTCACGCTCGAAGAATCCGCTGGCAATGGCTTCTTCGGCACGATTCTGGCTCCGCACGCCCCAGTGATCCTGGTCCTCGCGGCTGATGCCGGTGACGAGCGCAACGTTTTCGGCGGTCTGACCCATCGCGATGTACGCGTCGGGGAGGTTGCCGTTCTCGCGGGGATCGGTCCAGCTGTCTGCGCCCTCTTCCTGCGTCTTCTTGGTGCGTGCCTCGGCATCGGCGAAGAGCGGGTTGTGGCTCTGCGGAAGCGAATCGGAGTTGCCGTGAACGAAGCTCGAAACACTCTCGACGCCTGCAGAGATGAAGACATCTCCTTCGCCGGCCTTGATCGCGTGCATGGCCATGCGAGTGGTCTGCAGCGAAGAAGAACAATAGCGGGTGATGGTCGTACCGGGCAGCGAGTCGTAACCGAGAAGAACAGCGACGATCCGCGCGAGGTTGTTGCCCTGCATTCCGCCGGGAAGGCCACAGCCGAGGAGCAGGTCATCGATGTCGGTCGGGTCGAGCTCGGGAACCTTGGCGAGTGCTGCGGCCACCATCTGCACGGTCAAGTCATCGGAACGAATGTCCTTGAGCGATCCCTTCATCGCGCGGCCGATAGGTGAACGAGCGGTACTGACGATTACTGCCTCTGGCATGAAATCTCCTTTGTTGGCTGCTGACTGCGGGAATTGCGCAAGCAGGCATTGGATGCATCGAACATATCGCTAGCCGTTCTGTGCCTCTATTTCGGCACCTCGACGGCGCAGAAACCTTTCGATCGACGCGGTTGCCCGAGGCCCGAACCTGCGAGACTCTACTGCCGCGGATACCTCGGGCAGCTGGGGTAGTGGTCCGCCGCGCCATTCGCCGAGCGCGGCCGCCAGGACAGGAAGCAACTGACGTGCCGCTAATTCGTAGCCCGCCGCCGACGGGTGGAACCGATCGGCAGAGAACATGGTCTCCGGCGCCGCAAGGAACTCTGGTGCGAGTAAATCCGCCAAGGCAACCGGGTGACCGCCGGCGGACAAGGTGGCCGCTGACTGTGCGCGAGCGAGTCGGAGGCCCCAGTTCCGCACGACGGTGCGCAGCGGTTGCGGAATGGCTGTGACCACTCCGAGGTCGGGGCACGTTCCGACCACCACCACAGTTCCCTGCGCAGTCAGGCGACCCACCGCGTCACCGAGTCGCGTCGCCGAGGCGCTGATCGAGAATTTTTTGGTGACATCGTTGGCGCCGATGAGAATGACAACGGCGTCGGGCGCAGGACCGGCGACGAACATCGCGTCGACCTGACCTTCGAGACCTTTCGATGTTGCACCAGCAATTGCTTTGGTGCTCAGTCTTATTCGCTTGTCCGTCTCCTCGGCCAACCCGCGGGCCACGAGGACTCCTGGCACCTCCTCCGCGACGGCGCAGCCAACGCCTGCAGCGGTGGAGTCACCGAAGACCATCAGGTGAATATCGGCCGAGACTCCGGGCCGCCAGCGCTGCGGGGTCGGTGATCCCGCGGTATAGATGCCGTCGGCTTCGGGAGGTTTGGTCACGTTCCGTCCGATGACACCTCGCGCGGAACTTGCCTGGGACATCAGAGCCTTGTACGCAGCCCAGGACGCAGTGCCGGCGGAGGAGCCTGCCAATACGGTTGCGGCACCTGCTTTGGCGGCCGTTTGCCATCGATTCACAGGCACTCGAGGTCCTTTTCTTTCTGCGCCATGCCGTCCATCGTATGCAACGAACTAGACGTGCCTCGGCGGTACCGAGAAGCCGCCCGCAGTGGCGTCTGGGAAGATGTAGGAATGCGCATTGCTCAGCACGTCACCGAACTCATCGGCAACACTCCGTTGGTCAAGCTGTCCTCCGTTGTCGGCGACAACGCAGGGACGGTCGCAGCCAAGATCGAATACCTCAACCCGGGTGGCTCGTCCAAGGACCGCATCGCGGTCAAGATGATCGATGCCGCCGAAGCTGCAGGTGAACTGAAGCCAGGTGGGACGATCGTCGAGCCCACCTCCGGTAACACCGGTGTCGGGTTGGCTCTGGTAGCTCAGCAGCGGGGTTACAAGTGCGTCTTCGTCTGCCCCGACAAGGTCGGGGAGGACAAGCGCAACGTCCTCCGTGCGTACGGCGCCGAGGTCGTGGTCTGCCCGACTGCCGTCGCGCCGGAGGATCCGAACAGCTACTACAGCGTCTCCGATCGTCTCGTGCGGGAAATCGACGGAGCCTGGAAGCCGAATCAGTACGCCAACCCGGCAGGCCCCCAGAGCCACTACGAGACCACCGGCCCCGAGATCTGGGCCGATACAGACGGCAAGATCACCCACTTCGTTGCGGGAGTCGGTACCGGCGGCACCATCTCCGGCACAGGCAAGTACCTCAAGGAGATGTCCGGCGGCAAGGTCAAGGTCGTCGGCGTCGACCCTGAAGGTTCGGTCTACTCCGGCGGTACCGGCCGTCCGTACCTCGTAGAGGGCGTCGGCGAGGACTTCTGGCCGACCGCGTACGACCCGTCGATCCCCGACGAAATCATCGCAGTATCCGATGCGGACTCGTTCGACATGACACGACGGTTGGCTCGGGAAGAAGGCCTGCTGGTCGGCGGATCCTGCGGCATGGCAGTGGTAGCTGCGATCAAGGTTGCCGAGCGTGAAGGCCCCGATGCGCTCGTCGTCGTGCTCTTGCCCGACGGTGGCCGCGGTTACCTGGCAAAGATCTTCAACGACGACTGGATGTCCTCGTACGGATTCCTGCGTTCACGTCTCGACGGTAATACCGATGAGCCGTCGGTCGGCGATGTCCTGCGCGGCAAGTCCGGTGCATTACCGGCGCTGGTGCACACGCATCCGTCGGAGACGGTCCGAGACGCCATCGAGATTCTCCGTGAATACGGGGTCTCGCAGATGCCGGTCGTCGGCGCCGAGCCGCCCGTCATGGCAGGAGAGGTTGCAGGAAGCGTCACCGAGCGCGATCTGCTCAGCGCAGTCTTCGAAGGACGCGCGGCACTCGCCGATCCGGTAGCCAAGCATATGAGCGAGCCGTTCCCGCTCATCGGAGCAGGCGAGCACGTATCCGACGCGACGAAGGCGCTGGGGGAGACCGATGCCCTCATGGTCGTCGAAGAAGGCAAGCCGGTTGGCGTCATCACCCGCCACGATCTTCTCGGATTCCTCAGCAAGGGCGCATAGCCCCACGTGAGTGGAATTTCCCGCCTCGGGCGCAAATTCCACTCACGTGCGCCGAGCACCTATCGGACCGCGCTCGACCCGGTCAGTGCCTGGCCCACCACCAATTGATGTACCTCGGACGTGCCCTCGTAGGTGAGGACGGACTCGAGGTTGTTGGCGTGCCGTAGCACCGGGTACTCCAGCGTGATTCCGTTGGCGCCCAAAATTGTTCGACATTCACGGGCGATCTTGATCGCCTCCCGCACATTGTTGAGTTTGCCGACCGATACTTGCTCACCGCGCAGTTCGCCCTTGTCCTTCAGGCGCCCGAGGTGGAGTGCGAGGAGTTGACCCTTGCCGAGCTCCAGGGCCATGTTCGCAAGCTTTGCCTGGGTCAGCTGGTAGGCGGCCAGGGGCTTGTCGAACACCTCTCGTGTCTGGGCATACTCGATCGCCGATTCCATGCAATCGCGGGCCGCTCCCATGGCACCGAAAATGATGCCGAAGCGGGCCTCGTTGAGGCACCCGAGCGGGCCGCTGAGCCCGCGGGCCTCGGGGAGCATCGCGTCGTGGGGAAGCCTGACGTCCTCGAGTACGAGTTCACCGGTGATGGACGCGCGAAGCGACAACTTGTTCTTTACGGTGTTCGCGGTGAAGCCCGGAGTGTCCGTCGGTACGACGAAGCCGCGAATTTTGTCATCGGTCTGTGCCCAGACGACTGCGACATCGGCGATCGGGCCGTTGGTGATCCACATCTTGCTGCCGTTGAGGATCCAGTCGCTACCGTCCTTTTTCGCTCTGGTCCTCATGCCGCTGGGGTTCGAGCCGAAGTCCGCCTCGGTCAACCCGAAGCATCCGATGCTCGACCCCTCGGCCATCGACGGGAGCCAATGCTGCTTCTGCTCTTCGGAGCCGAACTTCCAGATCGCGAACATCGCCAGCGAACCTTGCACAGAGACGAGGCTGCGAATCCCGGAGTCCATCGCTTCGAGTTCCATACAGGCCAATCCATATGCAGTCGCTGAGGTACCAGCGCAGCCGTAGCCCTCCAGGTGCATCCCGAGCAGGCCGAGTGAGCCCAGTTCCTTCGCAAGCTCACGAGCGGGGACAGTGCCCGCCTCGTACCATTCCGCCAAGTGCGGGCGGATGCGCTCGTTGCCCAACTTGCGGACCGTCTCGCGAATCTGACGTTCTTCGGAGTCCAGGAGCGAGTCGAGAGCGAACAATTCTTCGACGCTCTGCGAGCTGCGGGGTGTCGAGTCGGCCACGGTGTGCCTCGTTTCTTCCGGCGGTGTTCTCCGCTGGCTTGAATGAGTGTTGCCGCCGAAAATCTCGTGCGGCTGAGTCTCCCGCAGGCTACCCATTTCCTGCACCTATTAGTCTGGAAGCCATGAGTGAGCAGCGCAGCAAGGCAGACAGCACGTCCGGGAGCGGAGCTAGCGGAACGACCCAGGGTGATAAGCAGGGGTTTTCCACCAAGGCGGTGCACGCGGGGTACGAGCCCGACCCGTTGACCGGTGCGGTCAACGTGCCTATCTATGCAAGCTCGACGTTCGCTCAGGACGGCGTCGGCGGCATGCGTAGTGGGTTCGAGTACGCCCGTACTGGAAACCCGACGCGTCGGCCGCTCGAAGCCAACCTTGCCGCGATCGAATCCGGCACCTACGGCCGAGCGTTCTCGTCGGGCATGGCGGCCACGGACTGCCTCCTTCGTGCGACCCTGCGACCCGGTGACCACCTCGTCATCCCGAACGATGCTTACGGCGGCACCTTCCGCCTGATCGACAAGGTCTTCACCCAGTGGGGTATCGAGTACTCCGTCGCTGCAGTGTCCGATGTCGATGCCGTTCGTCAGGCGATCCGTCCGAATACCAAGCTGGTGTGGGTGGAGACACCGACCAACCCGCTGCTCAACATCGGCGACATCGAGGCACTCGCAGAAGTTGCTCACGGCTCGAACGCGAAGCTGGTCGTGGACAATACTTTCGCCTCGCCCTACTTGCAGCAGCCACTTGCGCTCGGTGCAGACGTCGTGTTGCATTCGACGACGAAATACATCGGCGGACACTCGGACGTCGTCGGCGGGGCACTGATCACCGATGACGAAGAGCTCGACGCGGCCTTCGCGTTTCTGCAGAACGGGGCCGGTGGAGTGCCAGGACCGTTCGACGCATTTTTGACCCTGCGCGGCATCAAGACGCTCGCGTTGCGAATGGAGCGTCACAGCGACAATGCCGAGAAGCTCGTCGAGATGCTGAACAGTCACCCGGCGATCTCACAGGTCATCTATCCCGGATTGCCGGAACACCCTTCGCATCACGTCGCGGCAAAGCAGATGCGACGCTTCGGCGGCATGATTTCGGTGCTGCTCGGCGGCGGTCAGCAGGCAGCGCTCGACTTCTGCGCTCGCACCGAGATCTTCACCCTCGCGGAGTCCCTCGGTGGTGTGGAATCACTTATCGAACACCCCGGAGCCATGACTCATGCATCGACGGCAGGGTCGCTGCTCGAGGTTCCCGATAATCTCGTTCGCTTGTCGGTAGGTATCGAAGACGCTGCTGATCTCATCGGCGATCTCGAGCAGGCACTCGGCTGACACACGCAGTGATAGTCGGACTGATCGACTCGGGGCTCGGTTTGCTGCCGACGGCTGCACGCTTGAGGGAGCTGCGTCCCGAGCTCGATCTGATTCTGCTGATGGATCCCGACGAGGCCCCATGGGGCCCGAAGCCTGATGCATGGGTGATCGATCGCGTGGTGAATGCTGCCGATCGCGCCGTGTCATCGGGAGCCGAGGTGATCGTGTTGCCATGCAACACCGCGAGTGTGACTGCCTTGGCGCATGTACGACGCCACCTCGGTGACGCGATTCCGGTGATCGGCACCGTCCCAGCTATCAAACCTGCTGCGGCAGCAAGCGATCGGATCGCGATCTGGGCAACGGCCGCAACGACGGCCAGTGCGTATCAAGCGCGCTTGATAGAGGAGTTCGCGACGGGCCGGTCCGTAACCTCGGTCGCGTGTCACGGTCTCGCGGACTCCATCGACCGGGGCGAGACGGAGGCGATCTCGGCGGCGATCCGCACTGCGGTCGCTGCTACGCCGACAGATGTCGATGCCGTAGTTCTCGGTTGTACTCACTATCCGTTGGTATCGAACGAAATCACTTCTCTGTTGCCGGACAACGTGCGCCTGTTCGACAGCGCAGAAGCCGTTGCCCGGCAGACACTTCGGCGGATCGACTCGGTGGGCGACTTCGCTGCCGGGTCGAGTGAGCTGACAGTATTCCTCAGCGGCCGTGCAGGGGAGCTTCCAGCCAGTGCGCTCGCGCACCGCGAAGGCCGGTTGTTGAGCGAACAGTCGATCCACCAGTGAGCGTGCGGGCCGCGCTTTCGGCACCGGAGACCAGGCAGGTATACCGTTAGTTAAAGCAATGATCGTAGCTTTAGCGGAAGTAGGGACCTACGTGGTCAACGTCGAGTCGGACATCGCCATTTCCCCTCGCACCAGGATGCCGCGTCGACTGCCCCACGGTGTCGCGTTCTGGGTCGTAGGTCTGACCTACCTCGTAACCATGGCGACCTCGGCAGCACCGTCCCCGCTCTACCCGATCTATCAGAGCAACTGGGGCTTCTCCTCGACGACATTGACCGTGGTTTTCGCGGTCTACGCGTTGGCGCTGCTTGCAGCTCTGCTCACCGTCGGGGGTCTGTCCGATCACGTAGGGCGGAAGCCGATTCTGGTGGGTTCGGTCGCTCTTCTCGTGGTCAGCCTGCTGCTCTTCATCGTGGCCGACGGCGTTGCAGGTCTGATCGCCGCGCGCATCGTGCAAGGACTTGCCGCGGGTGCCGCAATCGGCGCGATGAATGCAGCAGTGGTCGATCTCCAGCCGTCGAACACTGCTGGTCCGCTCGTGAACAGCGTCGCACCCTCGCTGGGTTTGGCCTCGGGCGCGCTCGGCGCCGGATTGCTGGTGCAACTCGCCCCGGCCCCGACGGTCCTCGTGTACGCCATGCTCATCGGAGCGCTGGTAGTTCTCGCTGTCGCCCTTGCGTTCCTACCCGAAACATCCGCGCTCCGAGGAGTGGAGTCGAAGCGGCATCTTGCACGTTTGGTGCTCCCGCGGATGGCGGTACCAGCAGACATCAGGACACCATTCCTTTTGATCGTTCCCGCCCTCGTCGCAACGTGGTCCTTGGGCGGATTTCATCTTTCCCTAGGTTCGTCGATCATCCGGTCGGTCTTCGGAATCGACAATCACATCATCGGCGGACTCGAAAGCTTCGCGCTCTTCTTTTCCGGATCCCTGGCCGCCGCGTTCGTGCGACATCGCACACCGCGCACCGTCATGATCGCCGGTGCCCTCGTCCTGGCAACCGGCGTGGCAATTTCCCTTGTCGCAGTGAGCACCTCGATAGTCGCGCTCTACTTCATCGGCACCGCCGTCGCAGGTGCAGGGTGGGGCAGCGCATTTCTCGGAGCCATGCGCACGCTCGGCGCAATCGTCCCCGCAGCCGATCGTGGAAGCATGTTCGCCACGACCTTCGCCATCAGCTACCTGGCCTTCAGCCTGCCCGCCGTCGTAGGAGGATTTGCGGTACACCTCTTCGGTTTGGAGCAGACGGCCCTCGCGTACGGCGGATTCGTGATCCTGCTGGCCATGATCTCGGCCGTCGGATTCGGCATCACATCACGGCGCGAAAGGAGTCGAAGCAGTCCGATCGAAGGGGCCGGTAACTTTCCCGACGCTGAAGTGTCGACGGGTGTCTAGAACTCGATTTTCAGGTGGTCGCTGACCGGGTGAGCTTGGCAGCCGAGGATCAAGCCCTCGGCTATGTCATCGTCGTCGAGGACTTCGCAGTTGTCCATCGTCACTTCGCCGGCGGAGAGGGTGCATGCGCAGGATCCGCATTCGCCCTCTCTGCAGGAGTACGGGACGTCGAGTCCGCCAGCCAGCATCACGTCCACGAGTGTCTGTTTCCGTGGCCACGAGAGGGTATGAGTTTCGCCGTCGAGTTCGACCTCGACGGTTGCAGCGGACGCAGTGTCATCGTCGGTCAGTTCGATCTCGGGGGCGTCGGTGAACGGGTCCCCGGCCAGGGAGAGGAACACCTCGCTGTGCACGTTCTCGCGGGGGAACCCGCCCGAGGAGAGGGCCTTGTGCACCGCGTCCATGAAGGGCGCGGGCCCACACATGAACGCGCGGTACTCGCGGAACGGTGCTGCGAATGTTGCGAGTTGATCGACCGTCGGAATGCCCTGCAGTGATTCGAGCCAGTGCAAGACGACGAGCCGGCTGGGATATTCGGTTGCGAGAGCCCGAAGTTCTTCGGCAAAGATGACCGAGTCCCCATCGCGATTGGCGTAGAAGAGGAAGACCTTCCCGGTGCCCTCTCCCAATGCGGACTTCAGAATCGAAATCACCGGCGTGATTCCCGATCCTGCGCCGAACAGCAGGAAGTCATCGTCCAGATCGGCAGGGGTGAACCTTCCCGACGGGGGGAGCACCTCGATGGTGTCGCCGGCCTTCACGTTGTCGCATACCCAGTTGGATCCGTAACCGTCGGCCGTGCGCTTGATCGTCACCTTGGGGAGAGCGTCGCGGTGCGGTGAGCTCGCCAAGGAATAGCACCGGGCGACCGAGCCGGTCCGGTCGCTCGGAATACGCAGGGTGAGGAACTGCCCGGGCTTGTATGCGAATTTGTCCTTGGCGTCTTCGGGGATATCGAAGACGATCGACCGGGCATCGGCCGATTCTACGATTACATCCGCCACCGTGAGCAGTACGGATCTGGAGCCGTGGGGCACATCGACTGTCGTCATTCGGTGGTGTCCTCTCGATCAATTGTAACGTGTTCTAGTTTAGCAATCTCGTCTCCCTTCTGTCGATCTTCACATGTCCTGTTCGGCCGAGCAGCACCCCGCCCTGCCCGATCGGGTAGTTCACGGTCGGCGAAGGCAGGGTTCGCGTCGGTATCTGTTCACACAGCGCGTTCGGGCGGACAGAGTTGTCGTCAGTGAGACGCCGATCACAGCCGGTGTCCACGCAATCAATTCACACCGAGGAGATACCGATGGCAATCGAGCTCAATCAGATCTGGGAGTTTCCGATCAAGGAGTTCCACCCGCTGCCCCGCGCCAAGCTGGGAGTCGGTGCCCACGACATGCTCGGTGTCGAGGCCAAAGAACTCGGATTCAAGCGCGCCTTGCTCGTTACCACCGGACTCCGCGGATCCGGCATCATCGAGGAACTGATCGGCAAGATCGAATACCAGGGCGTCGAGGTTGTTCTCTACGACAAGATCGAGAGCAACCCGAAGGACTACAACGTCATGGACGGTGCCGCTCTGTACCAAAAGGAAAAGTGCGACAGCGTCATCTCGGTAGGTGGCGGCTCCAGCCACGACGCAGCCAAGGGTATCCGCGTCGTCGTCGCTCATGACGGCCGAAACATCAACGAGTTCGAGGGATTCTCCAAGTCCACCAACAAGCAGAATCCGCCGCATATCGCCGTATCCACCACGGCCGGAACCGGTTCGGAGACTTCCTGGGCCTACGTGATCACCGATACTTCCAACATGGACAAGCCGCACAAGTGGCTTGCCTTCGACGAGGCGTCGACTCCGACTCTGGCACTCGATGATCCGCTCCTGTACTACACCTGCCCGCAACAGTGGACGGCATTCTGTGGATTCGACGTCCTCGCCCACGGGGCTGAGCCGTACGTGTCGCGTTTGGACTTTGCGCCCTCACTGGGCAATGCCATCTACTCGATCGGCCTGGTGTCCAAGCATCTTCGCGAGGCCGTCTACGACCCGGGCAATTTGAAGGCTCGCGAGGGCATGATGAACGCCCAGTACATTGCGACTCAGGCGTTCAACTCCGGCGGCCTCGGCGTCATCCACTCCATCTCGCATGCCATCAGCGCCTTCTACGACAGCGCGCATGGACTGAACAACGCCATCGCCCTGCCGCGGGTGTGGGAGTACAACCTGCCCTCTCGCTACAAGCGCTACGCCGAAATTGCCGTAGCCATGGGCGTCGACACCAAGAACATGACCACGGTTCAGGCCGCCGATGCCGCTGTCGAGGCCGCGATTCGACTCGCCAAGGATGTCGGTATCCCCGACAACTTCGGCTCCATCCGATCGGCAACCTACGGCAAAAACCGGATGAACACCGGAAAATACGCAGGCAAGGGCGACGTGATCAAGGGCGACGAGAAGTCGGTACTCAAGATCTCCGAGCACGTCCAGGACGATTGGTGCACACCGGGCAATCCTCGGGAAGTCACCGTCGAGTCCATGCTCCCGGTCATCTCACACGCCATCAACGAGTCCTACTAGTCGGCAGTCACCAACGTGCTGTCGGCGTGGTCGGGTGCACCTACGTGCACCCGACCACGCCTGCAGGAACTCGGTCGTTCGGGCCACACACCTACGAGAAGGACACCAATGACAAGGTTGTCGACAGTGCATAACGACGAGGGGCATAACGACGACGAGGTGCATAGCGACGAGGGGACCGTCCGATTCGTCGACGCGACGGATCTACAACGAGCATTGGGCGAGCAGAACTACATCGCCGATGACGATCTCGCTACCGTGGTTCATCTGGCGACCGCCTTGGATCGACCATTACTGCTGGAAGGCCCAGCGGGCGTAGGGAAGACGGAATTGGCGAAGTCGCTCGCGGCGGCCAGCGGGCGCAAGCTCGTACGGCTTCAGTGCTACGAGGGCCTCGATGACAACCGAGCACTGTACGAATGGGATTATGCCAAGCAACTCCTGCACGTGCAGATGCTACGGGAGCATATCGGCGCGTTGACCGAACACATCACCGACATCGACGAAGCATCGAAGTTACTGGCAGCCAGAGACTTCGGTCTGTATTCCGAGGCATTCCTCGCGGTTCGTCCGTTGCTCGAATCCGTGCTGTCCGAGGAACCGGTGGTACTGCTTGTCGACGAGGTCGACCGCACCGAGGAATCCATGGAAGCACTGCTGCTCGAGGTTCTGGCCGAAAAACAGGTCACCATTCCCGAAGTGGGCACATTCACCGCCCGTAGTGACCCGTGGGTCATATTGACCTCCAACGATACTCGCGAACTTTCCTCAGCCCTCAAGCGTCGCTGCTTGCACTTTCATCTCGACTACCCGACGCCGCAGCGAGAGCGGGAGATCGTCACGGCCCGCGCTCCCGAAGTCCCGGTGAAGGTTGCCGCCGACGTCGTGGCATTGGCAGCCGAGCTGCGCGAACTCCCGTTGCGGAAGAGCCCCTCCATCTCGGAGGTCATCGACGCCGCTCGGATAGCAGCCGTTCTCGGTCATACCGAAGAAACCAAGAAGTACCTGCTTGCCGCGCTCGTCAAATATTCCTCCGATATGAAACTGGCGCTTGCAGGGGCTGTGCCGGACAAGCTCACGGTTGCTGAGAGCTCACTCGGAGCGCCGATGAATACCACCGCCTCCGCATTTCGTGGCCATGGTGGCCGCGAAAAGGGCGGCATCGGGATACGAAAATGACTGGTGCACCGACCTTTTCACCGTCGATCGTGTTGGATGTGCTGTCGGCGGTGTTCGGACGTACCTTGCGAGTCCACGGCGTCGCCTCCTCTCCGGCCGAAGTGATCGAAGTTCGGCGCGTTCTCGGTCTGATCGGCGCCCGCGACCTCACGGTTCTTCGTGCGGCTCTTCGGGCTACGTGCGCGAAGTATGCGCACGAGCAGGATGGTTTCGATCGGGCGTTCGATTCGCTGTTCCTCGTTGACCGAGAGTCCGCGACGGAGTCTGCCCGGCAAGCGTTGGGTGCGCAGGTGGCCGGCGGCTTGCCCAGTGATCTCGACGTCGGCGCGGATCAGGAAGCGGCGAAGTACGCGGAGTACAACGAGCGAGCAGTGGAAATCGGTGATCTCCTCGATGCCCCGGAAGCGGACAAGGGCTTCAATCCGCACAAGGACGATGACGACATCAGCCTGTCCTCCGAGGATCACGACCTTTCGGTCGACACCGACGGCGACATGGGCAGAAGGGGTGTTACGTACACCGTCGATCTCGAACGTTCGGGATCGACTGCCGCGGGGGAGTTGGCGTCGAGTACCAGCGGGGCCGTGGCGGGGACGCTCAGCTGGGACGATCCGGCGAGCATTCTGGCGTGGTTCGATGCCTACGATCCGCGCAGCGTCTACGGCGACGGCACCGATTCGGGACCGTTGTCGGCAGCGCAACTCGACCGAATCACCGACGCTGTCGAAGCATTCGTAGCTGCGCTCGCCGAGCTGACCGGGACTTTGTCCACACCGGACCCGTCGGACGTCGCTGATCGTGCCACCGAGCGTCACGCCGAGATCGATCGGGCAAGCCATGAGGTGCTGCGCCGGATGCGAGGCAAGCCACGTCCGAGGCCGCGGGAACATTCGCGTGGGCCCCTCGACATGCGTCGGACGGTTCGAGCGAGTCTGGGGACCGATGGCATCCCGTTTCACTTGGTGACCAGAACGCCGGTAGCGGACAAGGTCCGGCTGCTGATTCTGGCGGACGTATCGCTATCGGTCCGGCCGATCACGGCGTTCACGCTGCGGCTCGCGCAGGCCATGCACAAGAGGGCCCATCGGTGCACAGTGATGGGCTTCGTCGACTCGCCGGTAGATGTGACCACCACGCTGCTCGGTAGCACCGGCGATGGTGCATTGGCAGCAGTGTTGGCCGACGAGCGTCTCGATCTCGAAGCGAGCAGTGATTACGGGAAGACCTTCGCGAATCTACTCGACGAGTACGGCGATGTTCTGAACAAGCGCACCGCTGTCATCATCGTCGGAGACGGCCGCTGCAACGGTCGACCACCGGGGATCGACGAACTCGAGAAGATCCGTTCGAAGGTGCACCGGTTGGCGTGGATCACTCCGGAATCACGACGCTACTGGGATCAAGCCTCCTGCTCGATGGGAGATTACGAGCGGATTTGCGATCACATCGTCGTCGCCCGTGACGGTCAGCAGCTGACGGCTCAGGCTGCAGAGTTGGGGCACGCGCTCTCCTGACCGGCGAAAGCCCGTGACCTACCCGATCGGGCAGGTCACGACCCCTCCTCGCGCCCGTGGGGATGATGCTCTTGGACTCGTATGGTTGTAACGTGCATCACATACGATCCGAACACGGCGACGACAGGCATTGCAGAGGCGAGAACCGATGATCGAAGCGGCAGCGACAGGCCAGGCGCTGCACGATCTGCATTCACATCGCAGTTCTGTGGAAACACCCAGAGTCCTCAAATTCCATGCGCCCGAGATCGTGTTCGGTCAGGATTCGTTGGGTGAAGTTGCACATTCGGCCCTGCGCTTGGGTGCAAGGCGACCGATGGTGGTCACCGACGCCGGGCTGATCGAGACAGGCTGGGTTGCCCAGCTGATCCAATCACTCGAAGACCAGGGTCTCGAACCGACTATCTGGAGCGCTCTGACGCCGAATCCCAAGGACGTCGAGATCGAAGCAGGACACGCCTCGTATCAGGAGTCCGAATGTGACGTCCTGGTGGCCATCGGGGGTGGTTCGGTCATGGATGCGGCCAAAGGAATCGCAGTTCTCGCGGGCAACGGTGGATCGATACTCGACTACGAGGGAGTGGATCGAGCTACCCGCCCGATCCCGCCGCTCGTGATGGTCCCCACGACGTCGGGTACCGGGGCCGACGTCTCGCAGTTCTGTATCGTCACCGACACCGCACGGTCGAGAAAGATCACCATCCTCGGCCGCGGGTTGGTTCCGGACATCACCGTCATCGATCCTCGTCTGTTGACCACGATGCCCGAATGGCTCAACGCAGCAACAGGTTTGGATGCGTTGACGCACGGAATCGAGGCTTTCGTCTCGCTCGGTCACAATCAACTCACCGATCATCACGCGCTGCGGGCGGTCACCATGGTCACCTCGCATCTCGCTCGTACGATGGACGTTCCGTCGGACATCGTTGCCCGTACGTCGATGGCACAGGCGAGTCTCGAAGCGGGACTGGCGTTCACCAATGCCATCCTCGGAGCGACACATGCGATGAGTCACCAAGTCGGTGGGCTACTGGACCTCCCGCACGGGGTCATCAACGGTGTCCTTCTCCCGCACGTCATCAGGTTCAACGCCGAGGCGGATCCGCTTCCGTATGTGGCGATCGCAACAAGCCTCGGACTCGAAGAGGCCCGCGGTCCTGCGGAGGAGGCTGCCTTGGCTGTAGCCGCTCGAGTCGAGCGATTGGCGCGGCAAGTCGGAGTTCCCAAAGGCCTCGGCGACATCGGGGTGAGCGAGCACGATATCGACGTGCTCGCAACCAACGCCCTACGCGATGCATGTATGTCGACCAACCCTCGCCCGGCCACCCATCATGAGATGGCAGAACTGTTCAGGGCGGCGCTGTGACGGCCTCGCAGCCCGATCTCTCGCTACTGACAGGCCTGAGGTCAGGCAAGAACACGTTCTACCCGCAGTATCGCGGTGCGGCAGAGCGGCTGGAGCGGGTGGTCCACGCATTGGAACTGATCTCGCGCGCGCTCGTGCGCACCGTCGACGGCCCGGAGACTCTCATCTGCGCCGTCGCCGAGGCAGCCAGGGCGCATCTGAGCGCGCAATGGGTTGTCTTCGCACTCGCCGACGGAGCGTTGGGCGACGCAGGCCCGCGGCGACTCGTTCTCGGCCCTGACGCCACCCCATTTCTCGTCGACAACGTAGAAGGACCACCACTGCCCGAGGACGTCGTCGAGTGCCTGGAGTCGATCAGGCTCGCGACGATCGGCGACGGGCGTGACCCCGTCATCGCGCCCCATCACGCCTTCGTTCCCATCGCCCTCGACGGTGGCGTCGTCGGCGCTTTTGCGGCATGGACACCCGACCACCGCGTACTCGACGCGACCGACTCGGCCGTATTGAGCATTCTAGCGAGTCAAACTGCTGTTGCACTGCAGAACTCGGCGCTGTACCAGAGCCGAAGAGTCCTCCTCGAGCGCGCCGAGAGTGCCTACGCCGAAGCGCATCGGACAGCAGCCGATCTGGCGATCCGCAACGCCGAACTCGAAGCGACGCAACGCCAACTGGGCGCAGCTCATCGCCATCAGGTTCTCGATGACGAGCGTCATCGTATTGCCCGAGAACTACATGACAGTGTGACTCAGGCGGTTCTGTCGGCCGGGATGCAAATCGAATTGTGCCGCAACGATATTCCAGCTGACGAGCGTAGAGAACGACTCGATCTGGCGAAGGAGTTGACCCGACGGGCCGTCGAACAACTGCGTTCGGCGATCTATGCGCTCAACCACGCGCAGGACGCCGACCGCACCTCGCTGCCGGAGATGCTCGAACAACTCTCGATCGTGCGCATGCCGGACGAACTGCGGGTGTCGTTGCGGATAGAAGGTACCCCCCTCGAACTCAGTAGCGAGTGCGAGCACGGACTACTGCGCATCGCGGGAGAGGCATTGTTCAACACAGCCGTCCACGCTGGTGCGACGCGGGCGACGCTGCGCTTGGCCTACCGTGAAGATCACGTGCAACTGTCCGTTGCCGATGACGGCCACGGCGACCCCGCGTATCTCCGCCTGATGCTTCGGATGGCCGAGAACAACGACGTCGACGGCAGACACCGAGGCCTGGCAAACATGGCCGCGCGGGCGCGTGAGCACGGTGGTGCACTCGAAATCCGTAGGGCCAGAATCGGCGGTGTGCGCGTATCTGCGCGTATCCCGTACGAGAGAGTGAGCAACCCGTGACCGTACACACCGACGTAGTTCGTATCGTGCTGGTCGACGATCACGCCATTCTGCGCGACGGCCTCAGGTCCGTACTGGAACGCGAACCGGATCTGACCATCGTCGGAGAAGCGTCGTCGAGGGGGGAGGGCCTGTCCGTGGTGGATCGGGTCGAACCGGACATCGTGCTGATGGACCTGAAATTGTCGGCGAGTTCGGACTACGAGGGCCTCGCGCTGTGTGCGCAACTGTCGGGAGCGCACCCCGGCATCGGTCTCCTGGTGCTGACCACATTTCTCGACGACCGACTGGTCGTGGAGGCAGTGCACGCGGGCGCGCGTGGATATGTTGTCAAAGACGTCGACACCACCGAGCTCGTTCGTGCCATCCGGGCAGTGTCACGAGGTGAGAGTGCGTTCGATTCCCGGAGTGCGTCTGCAGTTGTTCGATCTCTCAACGGGCAAGGCTCGAGCGTCGAGAGGCTGACCGATCGTGAACTCGAGGTTCTGCGACTACTGGCAACTGGACTGTCCAACAACAGTATCGGCACCAAACTGTTCATCTCGGCGACAACGGTGAAGTTTCACGTCAGCAACCTGATGCGCAAACTCGGTGTCAGCCGTCGCGCCGAGGCGGTCTATGCCGCCAGCAAGCAAGGGCTGATCTGAGGTCGGTGCGGTGCATCGGCTCATGCCGGAAGCGGAACCGATGTTTTGTCCAGAACCAACCACCCGCCGTGGAATTCGGCAACGTCGAAGTCGGTATCGGTAGATCGTCCCAGTTCGATCAAGGCTGCCTCGTCGAAGGTGCGGACGTGGCCATGGCAGGCGGTGGCCTCGAATTCGAAAGGTACAGCGATGACAACTCTGTTCCGTGCGATGCGTAAGGCCTCGTCGATGATTCGCGCGCCGGTATTTGCGTCCACGTGCTCGAGGAGGTGCAAGGCCGTCACCGTGTCGACGCTGTTGTCCGCGAGTGGAACATCGGCAGCGTCGCAGGTCAGCGTCTCGATGGTGACGCCAAGGTGGGGCGCGACGGTATCGAGTAGGCGCATGGTGCCGGCCGACAGATCGGTGGCGGTCACGGCATGTCCGCTCAATGCCAGGCGGAGTGGAAAGAATCCGAAACACGAACCCAGATCCAGAACCGAACCGATCACCAAGGATTCTGCGCGCTCGTGAATGGACGCGAAATCGGCAGCTCCCGATAGCAATTCGTCGAGCGAGTTTCGGTAATACGTGGCCCATGCTTGCACCGGATCGGCAACTGTTGATCGAACGAGGCCGACCATCACCAGTTCGAACTCCCGCTGAGACAGGTCGGCCTCGACTGCGTGTGCGGTGATCTCCCGGACGAGTCTTTCGCCGATATGCTTCGAGCTCAGTCCGTGGCGTACTTCCACTGCGTCGCCGCGGCGAACCACGCCTATGTGGCCGGGTGCTGCCTGCGGGGTGAACGAGACGGTCGTATTTTCATGTGTCCACGAACCTGGAACGCTGGGCGCGAGGGCGTCTAGTTCGGTCATGTCGATTCTTTCGCGTAAGTGCTCGAAGCCGTCGGAGTGCTGGGAATGCCGGAATACAGCGTTCTGGTGCCGTCGGACAGAAGCTCGGCGAGGTCGAGTGTTTCATCGGTGAGCCACTGCTCGTATGCAGACATTGCCACACCGAGAACCAGCCAGCCAACCGTTCGGGGAAAGTGATCGCTTGGGTTCGAATCCGTTCGCGCCGCCACGTATTCGGTGATGACACCCCGCCAGCCCTCGTACATGAGCATCGAGTAACCCTGGAGTGCCGGATTTCGCAGAATCAACTCCATGCGTTGGCGATGGACCGCGCGTTCGTCCTCGGGGAAAGTGTTGAAATGTAGAAGCGCCGAGCGAATCCCGTCGGCCAGCAAGATGTCACGGGGAAGTGCCGCAAGAAGGCTGCGAAGTGCACCGAGTTGTTCGTCGAAGTCCCCCCACGGTACGGCGTTCTTGGATGGGAAGTATCGAAAGAACGTGCGCCGCGCGATGCCGGCGGCTTCGGCGATCTCGTCCACGCTGGTCTCGTCGAATCCGTTCCGAGCGAAGAGCTCGATGCCGAGATCGCTGATTTCACCTCTCGTTGTGGATGGGCGTCGACCTACCCGGCTGGACAGTTTCGTACGGCTTTCCACTTTTTCTCTCCGATTGGTGTCATTCTGCACTCGATGCCATTATTGTAGTGAACCAAGTCACGTTCAGTACCGGATGTGGCGGATCCACATATTTTCACCTGGAGGTAAGCGATGTCCCAGAATTCGAAGACCGACGTTGTCAACGCTGCAGTGATCGAGACCGACCTCGTCGAAGAATCCCTCGTCGAAGAGGTTTCCATCGACGGTATGTGCGGCGTCTACTGACATGTCCGCACCCGTGAAGTCGTCCCAGGAAGCTGCACTGGACCTGGATGCTCGATGGGCTCTTCACCCGCAGGTGGCGCTGCGTCCCGAGTCGTTCGGGGCGCTGCTCTACCACTTCGGGACACGTAAACTCTCGTTTCTCAAGAACCGGACGATCGTGACGATCATCGAATCGTTACCCGATCATTCTGACCTGCGGTCCGCGATCACGGCTGCAGGAATCGCAGAGTCGGCGGTACCCCAGTACACGCGCGCCCTCGCGACACTGGTCGGTTCGCACATGATCGTCCGCATCGACGCCTGATCACACCCTCGCCAGAGAACTCTCAGCAGAGAACTCGGGCACCACGGAAGCAGCCCCTTCCATCGTCTCGCCACACCCATACCGAAGAGGACAACCCGATGACCTCCATGCTTGAAAGGCCTGCGCCACCGCCTGCGGTCGGCAAACTGGTCGATCAGTTCGAACTCGGACTCGACGCACCCATCTGTCTGACGTGGGAACTGACCTACGCCTGCAACCTGTCTTGCGTTCACTGCCTGTCCTCATCCGGCCGGCGTGACCCCAACGAGCTCTCGACCGAGCAGTGCAAGTCGATCATCGACGAGTTGCAGAAGATGCAGGTCTTCTACGTCAATATCGGTGGCGGTGAGCCGACGGTTCGAAGCGATTTCTGGGAACTCGTGGACTACGCGACGGCCCATCAGGTCGGCGTGAAGTTCTCCACCAACGGCGTCAAGATCGACAAGAAGGTCGCTGCCCGCCTGGCCGCATCCGACTACGTCGATGTGCAGATTTCCATCGACGGCGCCACTGCAGAGGTCAACGATGCAGTTCGCGGACCCGGATCCTTCGACATGGCGATCCGCGCCCTCGAGAACCTGCAGGAGGCGGGGTTCAAGGACGCGAAGATCTCTGTAGTCGTCACCCGCCACAACGTGTCGCAGCTCGATACGTTCAAGGCGCTGGCGGACAAATACGGTGCGACACTTCGGATCACGCGCCTACGCCCGTCGGGCCGCGGCGCCGATGTGTGGGATGATCTGCATCCCACGGCCGGCCAGCAGCGAGAGCTGTACGACTGGCTCGTCGCGAACGGCGAGGGTGTATTGACCGGAGACTCGTTCTTTCACCTCTCTGCTTTCGGCGACGCGCTACCCGGTTTGAACCTGTGCGGCGCTGGGCGAGTGGTGTGCTTGATCGATCCGATCGGCGACGTCTATGCCTGCCCGTTCGCTATCCACGAGAACTTCCTCGCCGGAAACATCGTCCGCGATGCGCGTCCCGCGACAGCGACATCTGCGGCTATAGGCGGTTTCCAAACCGTCTGGCAGACATCTGAATTGTTCCAGGAACTGCGGTCCCCGCAAACCTCCGGTGCGTGTACCAAGTGCGCACATTTCGATTCGTGCCGCGGTGGCTGCATGGCAGCAAAGTTTTTCACCGGCCTCCCCATGGACGGCCCTGACCCCGAATGCGTGATCGGCAACGGAGAGATGGCGTTGGCCGCAGCGGGAGAAATCCCCAAGTCCAGCGTCGACCACTCCCGCACCGGGCAGCGCAAGACACCGAGAGCGTCGGTTCCGCTCACCTTGATGATGCGGCCACCGGCCAAGATCTGCGACGAGAATCCTCTCGCAGGAATGGAATAGGAACATATAGCTATGGCCAACAGTGCGTGGTTCGAGACCGTTGCCGAGGCGCAACGGCGTGCCAAGAAACGCCTTCCGAAATCCGTGTACGCCGCACTGGTAGCGGGCTCGGAGCGGGGCATCACCGTCGACGACAACACGGCGGCATTCGGTGAGCTCGGCTTCGCGCCACATGTTGCCGGGTTGTCGGACAAACGCGATCTGTCGACAACGGTCATGGGACAACCACTCTCGTTTCCGGTCATGATCTCGCCGACGGGTGTGCAGGCCGTGCACCCGGAAGGCGAGGTCGCCGTGGCCCGTGCCGCAGCCGCTCGCGGAATCCCGGTCGGGTTGTCCTCCTTTGCGAGCAAATCCATCGAAGAGGTCGCGGCAGTGAACCCGCAGACGTTCTTCCAGATGTATTGGGTCGGCTCGCGCGAGGTTCTGCTTCAGCGCATGGAGCGGGCACGTGCGGCCGGCGCGGTCGGATTGATCATGACGCTGGACTGGTCTTTCTCGAACGGGCGCGACTGGGGCAGTCCGTCGATCCCGGAAAAGATGGACCTCAAGGCGATGTGGCAGTTCGCTCCCGAAGGCATCACGCGTCCGAAATGGTTGTGGGAGTTTGCGAAAACTGGAAAAATTCCTGACCTGTCGACGCCGAACCTGACCCCACCCGGGGGTACTGCGCCCACATTCTTCGGTGCATACGGCGAGTGGATGGGTACCCCGTTGCCGACCTGGGAGGACGTCGCTTGGCTGCGTGAGCAGTGGGGCGGGCCGTTCATGCTCAAGGGAGTCATGCGTGTCGATGACGCCAAGAAGGCAGTCGACGCCGGAGTCACCGCCATCTCGGTGTCCAACCATGGTGGCAACAACCTCGATGGCACTCCCGCGCCGATCCGCGCGCTGCCTGCGATCGCCGAGGCAGTGGGCGATCAGATCGAGATCACTCTCGACGGCGGCATCCGTCGCGGAAGCGACGTCGTCAAAGCACTTGCACTCGGTGCTCGTGCTGTCATGATCGGCCGGGCGTACCTGTGGGGTCTTTCAGCGAACGGTCAGGCCGGCGTGGAGAACGTTCTCGATATTCTGCGGGGCGGCGTCGACTCCGCTGTTCTCGGACTCGGACACTCCTCCGTCCACGACCTGACCGCATCGGACGTCGTCATGCCGTTGGGATTCGACCGGAAGCTTGGTGCAGAGTAGAGAGGTGACTCTGCTGACGGAGCCGATCGTCCTCGGTGGACGGTCGGCTGCCAGTCGAGTGATGTTCGGCCCGCACGAAACCAATCTTGCTGACGGCCGGGCTTTCTCGCGGGAACTGGTCGAGTACTACCGCCGTAGGGCGGGTGTCGGGATCATCGTCACCGAGAATGCGTCGGTGCATCGGTCGGACTGGCCGTACGAGCGAGCGCCGCTGGCGTCGGAGTGCGGGCCCGGTTGGCAGGCTGTGGTCGACGCGTGCAGACCGAACGGAACGCTCGTTCTGGCAGGCCTGACTCACACCGGATCCCAAGGCTCGCCTGCGTACTCGCGGGAGGCACTGTGGGGGCCGTCGCACGTCGCGGACGTGGCTTCGCGTGAGTTGCCGATGGAGATGGAACCGGAACACATCCGTGCCGCGGTGGACGGGTTCGCTGACGCTGCTCGCGTTGCTGCCGCTGCCGACGTCGACGGCGTCGAACTCGATGCAGGTCCATCGAGCCTGATACGGCAGTTCCTCTCCGGCCTGACCAATCTGCGAGAAGACGAATACGGCACCGACCGAATGCTGTTCGTACGGACCGTGGTTGCCGCGGTGCGGGCCGAGCTCGGTCCGGATCGCATCCTTGCGCTGCGGCTGAGCTGTGACGAGGGGGCACCGTGGGCGGGGATCACTCCCGCGATCGGTGCCGACATCGCTCGCGAGATCGCGCCGAAACTCGATCTGCTTACCGTCGTTCGAGGTGGGGCGATGGCCACGTCCACCTATCGCCCGGACTTCCACACCGAGCCCGGTTTCAACCTCGACCTGTGCCGATCGGTATCGGACTCCGTCGACGGCATGGTTCCCGTTGTGCTGCAAGGCAGCATCGTCGACACGGCGATGGCCGAAGCCGCACTCTCCGAAGGTGTTGCGGACATCATCGAGATGACACGAGCGTTGATTGCCGATCCCGATCTGGTATCGAAGTCGCGAGCCGGTGCGAGCCCGAGGCCGTGCATTCTGTGCAACCAGACCTGCCTGGTTCGGGATCCGCGTAACCCGACCGTGGCGTGCATCGGACGAGCAGGCGATGACCCGGAGCCGGACGGTGCAGGCAAGGTGCTGGTGGTGGGTGGTGGCCCCGCTGGTCTCGAAGCAGCGCGGGTGTTGGCCTTGCGGGGTCGGACGGTCACCTTGTACGAGCGTAAGCCCGTGCTGGGGGGCTTGTTTTCGCTCACGAGCACTGGGGAGGCGTTGACCGATTGGCTCGCGGCCGAATGTGTCCATCTCGGGGTCGATATCGTGACCGGTGTCGAGATCGGACCCGGCGATCTCGAGGCAGGAACGGATGTCGTCCTCGCAACCGGCAGTGTGCCGAGTCCGCGATCGTTCGAGGTGGCTTCAGGAGTGCGCTACCTTGATTCCGGAGCTGTTCTGGGCGGTGCAGCGCTCGACGAGGGGCCCGTTGTCGTGTGGGATCCGGTCGGTGGGCCCGTGGCTGTCGCACTTGCAGAGCACTTTGCAAAGGCAGGTAGGGACGTTTCCGTGGTGACTGTCGATCAGATCATCGGCCGACACCTTTCCTTGTCCGGTGACCTCGCTCCGGCCAACGTTCGGTTGCAGCGCGCGGGCGTCCGGCGTCATCTACTGTCAAAAATTCTGCGGGTCGGCCATGACGGCGCCGAGATCGAAGACGTGAATACCGGTCAGCGCCGGATGATCGAATGCGCAGTGGTAGTGGACTGCTCACATCGATCTGCTGAGGATTCCTTGCACGGTCCTGGGCGAACGACGATAGGGGACTGCCTTGCTCCTCGTTCTGTTGCCGAGGCCATTCGAGACGGGTACGACGCCGGAGGGCACAAGCCCATGGGGTCTGTCCGATGAACTATCCGCGGCTGTTCGCCCCTCTCGACATCGGTCGTTCGACGCTGCGGAACCGAGTTGTCTTCTCTGCACATCTGACCAACTTCGCCGAGAACGGCCTCCCGACGGATCGCCACGCCGCCTATTACGCAGCTCGTGCCGCGGGCGGGGCTGGATTGATCATCGTCGAGGAACAGTCCACCCACCCGTCGGATCAGCCGTACGAGAAGATGATTCAAGGATACCGCCCAGCGGTGATACCTGGATATCGAGCGATCACCGACGCCGTACACGCGCACGGTGCGCTCGTTCTGGCGCAGGTCAACCACAATGGTGGACAGTCGTCAGGAATGTATTCGGGGCGCGCGGTCCTCGCACCCAGCGCTATCGCTGATCCGCTCTTTCGAGAGGTGCCGCATTCCCTCGACCGGGTCGAGATCGGCGAGTTGACAGACGCATACGTGCGCGTCGCCGAGCATTGCAGGGACGGCGGATTCGACGGCGTGGAGCTGCAGTGCTCACAGTCCTCGTTGATCCGAATGTTCCTGGCACGCAGTACGAACCATCGCACCGACGAATACGGGGGTGACCTCGCCGGTCGGGCTCGATTCCTGGTGGAGGTTCTCTCGGCAGTCCGCGCAGCTCTGGGGCCCGAGATGATCGTTGGAGTGAGGCTGAGCGGGCAGGAATACATCGACGGGGGTATCCGTCTGGACGAAGCCGTGGACACCGCTGTCCTCGTCGAACGAACCGGTTCGGTCGATTACATCAATACCGCAATCGGCGTGGCGACCTCGACGCTCCACCTGATCGAGGCATCGATGGCAACGCCCCATGGTTACGCGAACTTCGTGCCCAGCGCTATCCGAGAGCGGGTGTCGTTGCCGGTGATCGGGGTCGGACGATTCACCACGCCGGAGATGGCCGAGCAAGCTCTCGCCGACGGTGTCTGCGATCTGGTCGGAATCGTTCGTGGCCATATTGCAGACCCTGAGTTCGCGAACAAGGCCCGTGAAGGCCGTGCGCCAGAAGTCCACACCTGCCTGTCCTGCAATCAGGACTGCATCGGACGCGTCGGAATGAACGCCGCATTGGGGTGCGTCGTAAACCCGAGCGCCGGAAGAGAATTCCTAGCCGTGCCGGCGTTGCCCGCATCACGACGGACAGTCCTGATCGTCGGCGGTGGACCGGCAGGACTGCAGGCGGCATCGAGTGCTGCCCATGCAGGACATGACGTCACGTTGTACGAACGCCAGCCACAGACCGGGGGACAGGTCCGGACCGCAGGACGGGCTCCCCATCGCGCCGAATTCGCCGGAGTCGTCGATGTTCTCGAAGCCGAATGCCGCGCACGCGGAGTGAAAATTCGAACGGGCGTGGAGGTCGACAGAATGCTCGTCCTGACGCAGAAGCCGAACGTGGTGGTGATCGCGACCGGGGCAAACCCGGTGCGCCCGGAGTGGGCAGGTTCCCACGATCATGTCGTCGACGTCCGTGAGGTCCTCGACGGCACGGCGGCACTGTCAGGTCGCGTCCTGATCGTCGACGAACTGAGTTTCCACCAAGCGACGTCGACGGCCGAATTTCTGGCCGAGCGCGGCTGTCAGGTGACGGTATGCACGCCGGGGATGGTCGTCGGGCAGGATCTCGGGCTCACTCTGGACATGGAAGGGTGGCGGCGGCGCGCACACGAACAGTCGATCACCTGCCTGACCGATGTCGTCCCGGTCCAGCTACGCGCCGGCCTCGATATTTCGCTGCTCCATCACCCGACCGGAGTGGCGGCGAACCATCGCTTCGATTGGATCGTGTGCTCGCTCTATCAGAAACCGGACGATTCACTGTGGAAAGAGCTGAAAGACGAAGGCTTTTCGGTCGTACGCATCGGCGATGCCGTCGCACCTCGCCGACTGGATTCGGCGATACGCGAGGGGGAGCGCGCGGCGAGGGGCATTGCAGCCACGTGACGATCAAGCCCCGACGAACCGACTGCGCCGTTACAGATCCACGGTGTCGTTGGTTCCCACGTCTGGCTTGTCTCCGGTGATTCGGGACTTTGCGTAGGCAATCAGCGTCGAGACCTTCGAGCCGGGGGCCGACCAGTATTCGGCGCCTTCGGCTTCGACCTTGATCAGAACGACCTCCTCGGACTCGGGGCCGTTGTCGAACCACGCCGCAGCCGCCTGATTCCACAGGTCTTTCTTCTTCGATTCGTCGCGAACGATCTCGGCGCTACCGGACAACGAGACCCATGCGGTTCCCGACTGAAATGCAACGTTGACCGAACTGTTCGCTCGTACATCCATGACCTTGCGCGAGTCATTGCGAGCGAAGAACCATAGGTCGCCGTCGAATTCTGTCTCTTGCAACGCCATCGGCCTCGACAGGAGATGCCCATCGCGGCCGTGGGTGGTGAACATGCAGAGTTTCGATTCACCCATGAGGCCGGCTACTTTTTCGACGCCGGCTGTTCGGTCTTCGGCAGATGTCATGCAGGGTGCTTACCCGCGACCTCGATCGGCAAACGCCGATGCGAGGTGGTCGATCGGATATCCGATAGCATCCACGGAATGCTGCCGCCACCCGTCTCCGAGCCGTCGCGACTAGGCATCGGTGGTTGGCCGCGAGTGCAAGGCTCTCAGACCGTCGTTGTCCCCGTCGGATCGTTCGAGCAGCATGGACCGCACCTGCCGCTGGATACCGATACCCGCATCGCCGAGGCGCTCGCGATGCGGTTGCCCGGCACCGTTCTTGCTCCGGCTATCGCATATGGAGCAAGTGGGGAGCACGAGGGCTTTCCTGGGACCGTATCCATCGGTTCGGACGCGTTGCACGCGGTTCTGGTCGAGTACGGACGCTCAGCGTGCCGTTGGGCCGAGCGTGTCGTATTCGTCAACGGTCACGGTGGAAACGTTTCGACGCTGATCTCCGCCGTCGGACTGCTGCGTTACGAGGGCCGCGATGTAGCGTGGCTGCCCTGTGTCGTCCCCGGCGCGGACGCGCACGCCGGGCGCACCGAAACTTCACTGCTGCTCTACCTTTCACCCGACGTCGTCGACATGTCCCGTGCAGAGGTAGGAAATACCGACACAATCGATTCTTTGCTTCCGCGCCTGCGTGCGGGGGGTACGAGGGCGGTATCACCCAACGGGATTCTCGGTGACCCGCGACTGTCCAGCGGGGATGAGGGCGAGGTAGTACTGCAGGAGATGTGTGCACGGGGCAGCGCTGCAGTGAGTCGGTGGGCACCATCCGATACCGGAATGTTGACGTGATTCAGGTCCTCGATCCGTCCCGGCAAAACCGGCTTCGAGTATGTTCCTCGAAATTTAGGGCAGTGGATGACACATCGGCGCAATGTCCGCTTACGATCACCTGATGGGTCAAGGTCGGTTACCTGATGGATTCGGGGTGCGAGTCGATCCTCGTGTTCGCAAATACTCCGACGGTCGAGTGTTGATCGGTGGTTCACCGACCAGAATGTTGAAGCTTGCACCTACCGCGGCCGCCATGATCGGCGACGGTTTTCTCGAGGTCACCGACTCGCAGTCGGCGCTCGTCGCTCGCAAACTTCTGGACTCGGGAGTGGCCAACCCGCGGCCGATGTCCATTCCGTCTCCGCAGGATGTGACTGTCGTCGTTCCGATGAAGAACAACGCCTCCGGTCTCGGCAGGTTGCTTCCTGCGCTCCACGGCTTGAACGTCATCATCGTCGACGACGGATCCGACGAGCCGGTGACCGCGCCGCCGATGGCCTGGAGCATCGGTGGGGTGACGGTCCTACGGCACGAGACCTCGCGAGGGCCTGCAGCTGCTCGAAACACGGGACTTCGGAGTGCAACAACGGATTTCGTCGCCTTTCTCGACTCGGATGTAGTTCCCCGCAAGGGATGGCTCGAGGTAATGCTGGGGCACTTCTCGGATCCGGCGGTGGCGCTCGTCGCTCCTCGTATCGTTGCCCTCGAACCCGAGGGCAACGCCTTGGCCAGGTATGAGCATGCTCGCTCCTCTCTCGACCTCGGTCGCCGGGAAGCGGCCGTTCGGGCGGGTAGTTCGGTGTCCTACGTCCCCAGCGCAGCCATGTTGATACGCAGGCACGTAGCCGAGGAATGCAATGGGTTCGACGAATCCATGCATGTCGCCGAGGACGTCGATCTGTGCTGGAGGTTGCAGGAAGCCGGGTGGCGATTGCGATACGAGCCCGTTGCGCACGTTGCTCACGATCATCGAGTGACGTTCGGACGGTGGTTCGGCCGCAAACTGTTCTACGGCACCGGCGCCAGCCCTCTTGCCGAGCGTCACCCCGGAATGGTCCCGCCGATTTCGATGTCACCCTGGACCCTGATCGCCACCTTGTTGGCTATCAGTTTCACCAAGCTCGGGCTGCTGGGCGCACTGGCGACTCTCGCAGTGACCATCGGTCGACTACGTAAGATGTTCGTCGGTCTCGATCAGCCCACGCGCATCGCCGCGATACTCGCCGCCGAAGGATTCATTGCAGGGATTTGGCAACTTGCATCGGCGATGTGTCGGCACTATTGGCCGATAACCCTTCTCGCAGTGTTGCTTTCGAGTCGAATCAGGAAGATTGCTCTCGGACTTGCCGTCGCCGAAGCGCTGGCCGACTGGTACAACCACCGCGAACTCGGCGGCTTGGATCCGATACGGTATGCCTTCTTCAAGCGGGTCGACGACATCGCGTACGGCACAGGCCTATGGCGAGGTGCCGCCGAGTCTCGGAGCTTGAAGGCGTTGACTCCGCGCATGGACACGTGAGCCCGCTCGAGACTTCGTACGCCGATGTGATCGTCGTAGGTGGCGGCTCTTGTGGCTCCGTTGTGGCATCGCGAGCGAGCGCGAATCCGGAATGTCGGGTAGTGCTTCTCGAAAGTGGGCCCGGGCTCGCGAGCGATCAGACGTATCCGCCGGAGATCCTGAACGCCCATGTCCTACCGGTCGGGCCCTCGAGCCCTTGGACGTCGTCGTACCGTGCGGAACTGACGCTGGAGATCACCCGCTGGATCTCGCGGGGTCGAGTCCTCGGAGGCTCCGGAGCAGTCAACGGTGGGTACTTCGTGCGGGGTAGGCCGCAAGACTTCGATGCCTGGCCGGCCTCCTGGTCGTACGACGAGGTGTTGCCCTACTTCCTGAAGTCGGAAACCGATCTGGACTTCTCCGGCCAGTGGCATGGCCGAGGTGGTCCGATGCCGGTAGCGCGGACTCCTCGCGGGGCGCAGAACGAGATCACGAAACTGTTCCACGACGCCGCGATAGCACTCGGTTATCCAAGAGATCCGGACATGAACGATCCGAGAACGTCCGGTGGCATGGGCACAGTTCCACTCAATGTCGTCGACGGTCGCAGGGTGAATGCTGCTGCAGCATATCTTCTTCCGGTTCTTCGCCGATCCAATCTGGATGTCTTCACTGAATCCACAGTGGTTGCAGTACTTTTCGATGGAACCCGTGCGACGGGTGTGGAAGTAGTTCGTAACGGACGTGTTTCGCGGGTCATTGCTCCATCGGTGGTCCTCTGCGCAGGGGCGGTTCGCACCCCGCAGTTACTCATGCTCTCCGGTATAGGTCCGGCGGATCATCTTGCCGAGCTTGGCGTTCCGGTCGTTCTGGACCACCCGTTCGTGGGTCGGGAGTTCAGCGATCATCCGGAAGTCGGCGTCTACTATCGAACACCGCTACCCTTCGAGCCCGCGTCACCGCTGCAGGAAGTACTGCATGTCGATGATCTGGAAATACGCCCTTACACAGCGGCATTCGATCGACTGATCCCCGGACTGCCGATCGGTGACCCGATGATCGGCGTCGGCCTGATGAGGTCCGACAGTCGCGGCGACATCACGTTGGTGTCCGCGGACCCCACGGTTGCCCCACTCGTGAGATATCGATACTTGGAATCGGCGGGCGATCGTCGCGCAGTCCAGGCGGGGCTCGATCGTGTTGCCGAATTGCTCGGACGGCTATCGAGGCGCCATCCGATCGAGGTGCTCGATCTCCCGGGCGACCCTCTGCTGAGTCGACTGGGTACTTCGCTTCACCTTTCGGGGAGTTGCGCGATGGGCAACGACAGCGGCGTTCTCGACGATAGGTTGCAGGTGCAGGGGCTCGAGGGTCTGATGGTGGCCGACACATCTGCCTTTCCTGTTGTCCCTACGCGTGGACCGCATGCGACTGCAGTCATGCTCGCCGAGCGTGCGGCCGACTTCCTTTCGGCGTCCGTCACGTAAGTCCTTTCCTCTCGAGGTTCGAACTGTAAGACCCCACCCCTAGAGGCTCGGCCCGGTAGAAGCATGGCTGTACCCTGAACTGTGTGAGCTGCGTTACAGTGACGTGAACATGCGGGAAGGCGTGCATCGGAATGACAGCTAGATTTCGAGGGCAGGGCAACCCCTGGATTGCCGTTCGCCCAGGTGAAGACGTCGATGTTCTCGCCCGCGAGATGTCCACCGCGCACCGACTCTTCGTCGACGACGAACCGCCTTCGTCCGATTCCGTCCGATCGGTAGTCCTGGACTCGTGGCTGCGCAGCCGAACCAAGGGTGTGAATCCGGACGGTGGAAACGATTCGCTCGCCCTTTCCGGCGCCGAACTCGAGCGATATCGTGACGGTCACCCGATGTCGATCATCAGGCCGGTCATCCGCAAGTTGCTCGTCGAGGACGCAGCAGACACCGGTCTGCTGGTCGCGATTTCCGATGCCGAGGGCAGATTGTTGTGGGTGGAGGGGGATGCGACCGCCAAGGATCGCGCTCTCACCATGAACTTCGCCGAGGGTGCCGATTGGAGTGAAGAGTCCAAGGGGACGAATGCGCCGGGGACGGCGCTCGCCGTCGATCATTGCGTCCAGATCTTCGCGGCCGAGCATTTTTCCCGTTCGGTGCACGAGTGGAGTTGCTCGGCGGCTCCTGTGCATCACCCGACGAGTGGACATATTCTCGGCGCAATCGACATCACCGGTGGTCCGAGAGTTGCTGTGCCCGAAGTGCTCTCGCTGATCCGTGCGACCGTGGCTGCCGCCGAGTCCGAGCTTCGGATGCATCTGATGAATTCACCGAAGTCGCTGGGGGACACAGCGCCTCGCCTCGAAGTGCTTGGGAGCGGGCGGCCAGGGTTGGTGCGTGGCAGCGGCCGGTTGGCGCTGTCGCAGCGGCATGCGGAAATACTGTTGCTGCTCGGTGATCACCCTGAAGGTTTGAGTTCGGATCATCTCGCTGTGTTACTCGATGAACACGAGCTCGACTCCGTGACGATCCGAGCCGAGATGTCGCGTTTACGGAAAACCTTCGGCGCGTCCGGGCTCGCATCCCGACCGTACCGGTTGGTCGGTGAACTGGCCTCGGATGTAGGTGATATTCGCCGCGCGCTCGACCGCGGTGACGTCGAGGCCGCGATGCGGATCTACTCGGGGCCGGTGCTTCCGGGTTCGTCGGCACCCGGCATCGACGAAATTCGCGAAGAACTGCGATCCAGGATGCAAGCAGCCCTGCTTCGTGTCGGCGACCCCGTCCTGCTCGCCCAGTGGACCTCCTCGATCCACGGTCGCACCGACGTAATTGCCTGGGAGGCGTATCGCGCCACCTTGAACGCAGATTCTGCGCTTTACGGCCAGGTCAACGCGCGTATCGATCTACTCGACCGTCAGTTGGGTGTCTGATTCGATCCATGCGCAGCGCAGCAACGTAGTTGCTGCGCTGCACAGCAACGTAGTTGCAACGTTGCAAACCCTAGTGTTCTGAATCACATCAGTTCGGTTGATCAGAAGGAGTCACTAGATGTCCGTCTATGCCCGTCCCGGTACGGCCGAAGCAGTCATGTCGTTCCAGCCACGCTACGAAAACTGGATCGGTGGGGAATGGGTGCCGCCGGTCAAGGGGCAGTACTTCGAGAACCCGACCCCAGTCACCGGAGAGAATTTTTGCGAGGTTGCTCGCTCGACCTCCGAGGACATCGAACTGGCTCTCGATGCCGCGCATGCCGCTGCTCCCGCATGGGGTAAGACATCCGCTGCCGAGCGCGCCGTGATCCTCAACAAGATCGCCGACCGAATCGCCGAAAACCTCGAGTCCATCGCGCTCGCCGAGTCCTGGGACAACGGCAAGCCGATCCGCGAAACCCTGAACGCCGATATCCCACTGGCAGTGGACCACTTTCGCTACTTCGCGGGTTGCATTCGTGCACAGGAAGGTTCGCTTTCCGAGATCGACAATGACACTGTCGCTTACCACTTTCACGAGCCACTCGGCGTGGTCGGCCAGATCATTCCGTGGAACTTCCCGATCCTCATGGCCGTCTGGAAGCTCGCGCCCGCACTTGCTGCCGGTAATGCGGTCGTGCTCAAGCCTGCCGAGCAGACGCCGGCCTCGATCCTCCATTTGATTTCGATCATCGGTGACCTCTTGCCGCCGGGAGTGCTCAACATCGTCAACGGTTTCGGTGTCGAAGCAGGCAAGCCACTTGCCTCCAGCCCCCGGATCGCCAAGATCGCCTTCACCGGTGAGACCACCACTGGCCGCCTGATCATGCAGTACGCGTCGCAGAACCTGATTCCGGTCACCCTCGAGCTCGGTGGCAAGAGCCCCAACGTCTTCTTTTCCGACGTCCTTGCCCACAACGACGACTACCAGGACAAGGCGCTCGAAGGCTTCACGATGTTCGCGCTCAATCAGGGTGAGGTGTGCACCTGCCCGTCGCGTTCGCTCATCCAGGCCGACATCTTCGACGAGTTCCTGGCTCTCGCTGCGATCCGCACGAAGGCTGTGCGTCAGGGTGATCCGCTGGATACCGAGACGATGATAGGTGCACAGGCCAGTAACGATCAGCTCGAAAAGATCCTGTCCTACATCGAAATCGGCAAGAGTGAAGGTGCACAGATCGTCACCGGCGGCGAGCGCGCCCAACTCGGTGGAGATCTCAACGGTGGCTACTACATGCAACCGACGATCTTCACCGGCAAGAACAACATGCGGATCTTCCAGGAGGAGATCTTCGGGCCGGTCGTTTCGGTGACGTCGTTCAAGGATTACGACGAGGCCATCGACATCGCAAACGACACGCTCTACGGACTCGGGGCCGGCGTGTGGTCGCGAGACGGTGGAGTCGCCTACCGCGCCGGCCGCGACATCAAGGCTGGTCGAGTGTGGACCAACACCTACCACCAGTACCCAGCACACTCCGCGTTCGGTGGGTACAAGCAGTCGGGCATCGGACGTGAGAATCACAAGATGATGCTCGATCACTACCAGCAGACGAAGAACCTTCTTGTGAGCTACGCCCAAAAGGCTCAGGGCTTCTTCTGATGGCCGGCAGGCCTGCGGCTCCGGCCCCGCCTGCGCGTCTGCGAGCAACCGCCGGGGCGATGGAGCTTCTCTGTCGCCTCGGTGGTATCCACGGCGAACTGATGATGCATCAGTCCGGCGGATGCTGTGACGGGTCGTCGCCGATGTGTTATCCAGCAGGGGAATTCATCGTCGGCGACCGGGATGTGTTGTTGGGTCTTCTGGACTTACGTCTCGGCGTGGGAGATATCCCGGACGACCTTCCCGAAGGCAGTGACGCCGTTCCGGTATGGATATCCGGTTCTCAGTTCCAAGCGTGGAAGCACACTCAACTGGTACTGGACGTCGTGCCGGGGCGCGGTGGAGGCTTTTCCTTGGAATCACCCGAGGGCGTACGTTTCCTCAGTCGTGGACGTGCGTACACGGCAGTGGAGAACGACCTTCTCGACCAGTATCCGCCGCTTGTCGGCCTCGACTGGGAAGAGGGGCGCAGGCCCGAAGTTCCGGGCGATATCCTCGTGGTCGCCGAAGCTGCAGACGCGTGCCCGGTACCCGGGATGCTTCAGGGCTGACGCCGTGCCCAGTTCGAACCGATGAAGAGTGCCGAACCGATGAAGAGTTCCGCGACCGCTCCAGCCACCGGCGGCGACAGCTTCCGCACCGTCGTCATCGCCTTCGTGGCGAATTTCGGCGTCGCTGTCGCCAAGACTGTGGCCGCAGTAATCACCGGTTCCGCTTCGCTGGTTGCCGAGGCCGCGCACTCGTGGGCAGACACCGGCAACGAGATATTTCTGCTCGTCGCCAATAAGCGGGGCTCGCGCGGCCCGGACGACGAACGTCCGCTCGGGCACGGACGAGAGACCTACTTCTGGTCGACGCTTGCGGCTGTCGGATTGTTCGTCGCAGGTGCGGCCGTGTCGATCTGGCACGGAATCACGTCATTGTTCGCAGGCGAGTCCAGCACCGAGAACTATGCGATGGCCTATGGCGTGCTGGTGATTGCCTTCGTTCTGGAGGGAGTGTCGTTTCTCCAGTCCGTTCGCCAAATTCGTAGTGAGGCAGCGGAGTACAAACGCGACTTTCTCGACCAGGCATTGCAGACTTCGGACCCGACGCTTCGCGCGGTCTTCGCCGAGGACACTGCCGCGTTGATCGGCCTGGTCATTGCAGGAGTCGGAATCGGGCTGCACCAGCTCACCGGCAACGCGGCGTGGGATGCGATGGGTTCCATTCTCGTCGGCATACTTCTGGCAATCGTCGCATTCGTTCTGATCGACCGGAACCGCCGTTTTCTCACCGGCGAACCCGGGTCGCGAGCACTATGGCAAGCAGTAGTCGACAGGATCGAAGAGCTACCGGGTGTTGCATCGGTGAACTTCGTTCGTATCGAATTCGTTGGGCCCAAGCAGATCTATGTTGTGGCAAGTGTCGATCTCGTCGGTGACGCCGTCGAATCGTCGATCGCGCGCACACTCCGGCGACTGGAGCGTGAGCTCGAGACCAACAAGGCTGTTGTGGACGCAGTGCTGACAGTCGCGGAACCGGACGAGGGCGACATCGGTGACGTCAACCAAGTGACGTAGGACGCCGTAATTCCCACGTCATCGAAAGATGACATTTTGCTTACACAACGGGCCTATCTTGAGCCGACTCGCGCAACCGAAGCGCGAGAACCTCCATGTGCACGAGAGGATTTTCATGTCTGTCAGCGATCCGACGGCATCCCATCACGGCGGTGTCGATTCACACGTCGAAGGCGGCGACTACCTCGCCAAACGAACGTTGAAGAAGGGCACGGCCGGTTGGGTCCTCCTCGCCGGACTCGGTGTCAGTTACGTTATCTCCGGGGACTATTCGGGGTGGAACTTCGGTCTCGAACAAGGTGGGTTCGGTGGGCTTCTCATCGCGGGCGTACTGATCGCGGGAATGTATTTGGCGATGGTGCTCGGGATGGCCGAAATGTCCTCGGCACTCCCTGCGGCGGGAGGCGGCTACACCTTTGCCAGGCGTGCACTCGGGCCGTGGGGTGGGTTCGCCACCGGTACGGCAATTCTCATCGAATACGCGATAGCTCCGGCAGCGATCGCCACCTTCATCGGGGCATACGTCGAATCCCTCGGCCTTTTCGGAATCACCGATGGGTGGTGGGTATACCTGGCGGTGTACGCCATCTTCATCGGCATTCACCTCACCGGCGCTGGTGAAGCGCTGAAGATCATGTTCGTCATCACCGCCATCGCGTTGGTCGGATTGGTGATCTTCGTCCTCGCTGCACTAGGCAAGTTCGACGCGAGCAACCTCACCGACATCGCCCCGACGGATGCAGCAGGCGCGTCGAGCTTCCTGCCGTTCGGATACCTCGGAATCTGGTCAGCGGTCCCGTTCGCCATCTGGTTCTTCCTCGCAGTGGAGGGAGTGCCGCTCGCCGCGGAGGAGGCCAAGGATCCGACCAAGAACGTTCCGCGCGGCATCATCGCTGCGATGGGCATCCTGCTCGTCACCGGTGCCTCGGTGCTCTTCCTCGTCACTGGCGCAGGCGGAGCCGAGGCGATGCAGTCATCGGGCAATCCACTCGTGGAGGCGCTCGGCGACAGCGGAGCCGCCAAGGTGGTGAACTACATCGGACTTGCAGGCCTCGTTGCCAGCTTCTTCTCGATCATGTACGCCTACTCCAGGCAGTTGTTCGCGCTCTCTCGTGCCGGGTACCTACCGAAGACACTGTCTGTCACAAACTCTCGTAAAGCTCCCGTCCTTGCACTCATCGTGCCCGGCATCATCGGCTTTCTGCTCTCGCTCACGGGGCAAGGTGCGATGTTGCTCAACATGGCAGTCTTCGGCGCCGCGCTGAGTTACGTTCTGATGATGATCAGCCACATCGTGCTGCGTCGCAAGGAACCGGAGATGGAACGCCCGTACCGCACTCCCGGTGGAGTCGCCACTACCGGCTTCGCCCTGGTAGTCGCCGCGCTGGCCGTCGTCGCGACGTTCCTGGTCGACAGCACTGCCGCGCTCTGGTGCCTGGGCGTATTCGCTGCGTTCATGCTGTATTTCGGTATCTACAGCCGCCATCACTTGGTCGCGAACTCGCCCGACGAAGAGTTCGCAGCGCTGGCGAAGGCCGAAGCTGAGCTCGAATGACCACCTACACGCAGCAGATATCGGGCACCACCTATCAGTTCGACTCTCTCGTGGAATTGATGGCCAAAGCGACGCCACTGCGCTCGGGCGACGAATTGGCCGGGTGCGCAGCGCAATCCGATGCCGAGCGTGCCGCGGCACAATGGGCACTGTCGGAAGTCTCCCTCGAAGTATTCCTGCAGGACCTTTTGGTTCCCTACGAAACCGACGAAGTCACCAGACTCATCATCGACTCGCACGACCGCGTCGCGTTCGGCGCAGTCTCGCATCTCACGGTGGGAGGACTCCGAGACTGGCTTCTGGACACTGCAGCCTCGACCTCGGCCGCGGCGACGCTACGTGCAGTGGCACCTGGCCTCACCCCGGAGATGGTAGCGGCAGTCAGCAAGATCATGCGGAACCAGGACCTGATCGCGGTTGCACGTGCTGTCGAGGTCACCGCAGCGTTCCGTACGACGATAGGCCTGCCGGGAACCCTCGCCACGAGGCTGCAACCCAATCATCCGACCGACGATCCACGCGGTATCGCGGCGGCAACGTTGGACGGGTTGCTGTTGGGGTCGGGGGACGCCGTCATCGGAATCAACCCGGCGACCGATTCACCTCATGCGACGTCGGACCTATTGCATCTCCTCGATGACATCCGTCAGCGTTTCGAGATCCCGACGCAGTCCTGCGTACTATCGCACGTCACGACGACGATGGAGCTGATCGAAAAAGGTGTTCCCGTCGACCTGGTCTTTCAGTCCGTGGCGGGAACCGAGGGCGCCAATTCTGGCTTCGGCGTTAATGTTTCGCTCCTCCGTGAAGCCAACGAAGCAGGTCGATCGCTGCACAGGGGAACCGTCGGCAACAACGTCATGTATCTCGAGACCGGCCAGGGTTCAGCGCTGAGCGCCGGCGCGCACCTTGGAATGGGAGGCAAACCAGTCGACCAGCAAACGTTGGAGACGCGGGCGTATGCGGTATGCCGCGACCTCGAACCGTTGCTGGTCAACACCGTCGTCGGATTCATCGGACCCGAGTACCTCTACGACGGTAAGCAGATCATCAGAGCCGGGCTCGAGGACCACTTCTGTGGAAAGCTGCTCGGCCTACCGATGGGTGTCGACGTCTGTTACACCAACCACGCCGAGGCCGATCAGGACGATATGGACACGCTGTTGACGCTGCTCGGCGCCGCCGGAGTGGCCTTCGTCATCGCCGTTCCCGGTGCGGACGACGTCATGCTCGGCTATCAGAGTTCGAGTTTCCACGACGTCCTGTACGTGCGCCAGGTATTGGGGTTGAAGCCTGCGCCCGAATTCGCAGCCTGGCTCGATCGCCTGGGCATGGTGGACTCCCATGGTCGGATACTCGACGTCGATGCAACGGGTTCTCCGTTACGAGCACTGACGGGCACGCGATGACCGAGATCGAACCCACCGACTTCTGGGCGGACCTGAGACTGAGTACTCAGGCTCGAATTGGGCTGGGCCGCACCGGCGATTCACTGCCGACGCGACGTGTTCTCGAGCTCAGGTCCGCACATGCCGCGGCCCGTGACGCCGTACACACGCCACTGGAGGTGGACTCGTTCACAGTCGCCGTCGAGCGGGTAGGGATCGGTGCTCCTGCCGTCGTGACATCGAAGGCGACTTCGCGCGCGGAGTATCTCCGCAGACCGGACCTAGGCCGACAGCCCCACGATCTGTCCTCGATCACGCCGGGGGAGTTCGATATCGGATTCGTGCTGAGCGACGGACTCTCGCCGCGCGCACTGACCGATCATGGAACCTCGATGTTGGAAGCGCTTGTCGAGGAATTGGCAGACCTGTACTCGATGGCGCCGCCGGTCATCGCGACCGAGGCTCGGGTGGCACTGGGCGATCACATCGCAGAGGCAATGGGGGTGCGCACTGTCGTCGTGTTGATCGGTGAACGCCCCGGGTTGTCGGTGGCGGACAGTCTGGGAATCTATCTCACGCATCTGCCTGCGCCAGGCAGGTCGGACGCCGACCGAAACTGCATCTCGAACATTCATCCACCGGAAGGATTGGGTTATCGGCAATCCGCGAAGATCGTTGCCGGACTCGTGCGTGGTGCGCGCAGCCTGGGGCGTTCGGGCGTGGCACTGAAGGACACTTCTCGAGCGGATGTTCTCGAGTCCTCGGAGACCATCACGCTCGACTGAGTACCCCTGTCCGGGGGTGGTCCTCGGTGACGCAGCTCACTATCGTGGGGGTCATGGAGACACTCAGCTATGCGTCAGGAGCGTCGTCTCAGCCGCTGCTCGCAGACACTATCGGAGCAAATCTGGATCGAACTGCATCGCTGTACGGCGGGCATGATGCGCTGGTAGATGTCGTGTCCGACCGGCGGTGGACCTATTCGGAGTTTCTCGCGGACGTGGAACTGTTGGCCGCGGGCCTGCTGGTGCAAGGCGTCGTGAAGGGCGATCGCGTCGGCATCTGGGCTCCGAATTGCCCGGAGTGGGTACTGGCGCAGTACGCGAGCGCCAAAATCGGAGCCGTTCTGGTCAATATCAACCCGGCCTACCGCACCCACGAGTTGCGGTTCGTACTGAAGCAATCAGGCGTGTCGGTTCTGTTGTCGGCGCAGGAGTTCAAGGGAGCGGACTACGCGGCCATGATCGAGGAGGCACGTTCGGAAGCTCCTGATCTGCGGGAAGTCGTATACATCGGCAGCTTCGGTTGGGAATTGATGACCGATCGCGGGCATCGCGCGCTGGCCGATCGACCACGAATGGTCGCCGACGTGCTGGACCAACTGCGGGTCGACGATCCGATCAATATCCAATACACCTCGGGTACAACAGGATTCCCCAAGGGTGCCACGCTGAGCCACAGCAACATTCTGAACAACGGATTCTTCGTCGGCGAGCTGTGCCACTACACGGCCGAGGATCGAGTGTGTATCCCAGTGCCGTTCTACCACTGCTTCGGCATGGTCATGGGCAACCTTGCCTGCACAAGCCACGGCAGCGCCATGGTGATCCCTGGACGAGCTTTCGAGCCTGCTGCCACGCTCGCCGCCGTCGAGAAGGAGAGGTGCACGTCGCTGTACGGCGTTCCGACGATGTTCATCGCCGAACTTGCGCTGCCTGAGTTCGATTCGTTCGACCTGTCGAGTCTGCGGACCGGCATCATGGCGGGTTCGCCGTGCCCTGCGGAGATCATGAAGCAGGTGATCGACAGAATGGGAATGAGTGAGGTGTCCATTTGCTATGGCATGACCGAGACTTCGCCCGTCTCGCTGCAAACTCGTAGCGAGGACACTATCGACCAACGAGTCTCGACGGTGGGTGCAGTAGGTCCGCATCTCGAGGTGAAGATCGTCGACCCCACGACCGCGGAGACCGTACCGCGCGGTGAGCCGGGGGAACTGTGCACACGAGGCTATTCCGTCATGGCCGGGTATTGGCAGAACCCGGAAAAGACCGCCGAGGCCATCGACGCCGAGGCGTGGATGCACACCGGTGACATCGGAGTCATGGACGCCGACGGTTACGTCGCCATCACGGGGCGGATCAAGGACATGGTCATCAGAGGGGGAGAGAACATCTACCCCCGAGAGATCGAGGAGTTTCTGTACTCCCACCCCGACATCCTCGACGCTCAGGTAATCGGAGTTCCCGACGCGAAGTACGGCGAAGAACTGATGGTGTGGATAAGGATGAGGGACAATTCGGTACCGCTCGACGCCGCTGCGGTTCGTGCATTCAGCGAGGGAAAACTGGCGGGCTACAAGATCCCGCGATACGTCCACGTAGTCGATGAATTCCCGACAACGGTCACCGGAAAGGTGCGGAAAGTCGAGATGCGTGAGAAGTCCATCGGAATGCTGGACATGGAATCGCAGTGACCCATGACGCGGATCGGGCGCCGTCGGGAATACTGAATCATATGACCGATACGCAGTGGACGCCGTCGACCGAGGACATCGAGAATGCTCGTATCACGGACTTTCAGCGCTACGTCCAACGGCGGCACGCTCTCGACCTGACCGACTATCGATCGCTGTGGACATGGTCCACCGACAATCTCCCCGATTTCTGGCGCGCGGTGTGGGATTACTTCGACGTCATCGCCACCGATCGACCCACTTCAATTCTCGATTCGACCGATATGCCGGGGGCACAGTGGTTTACCGGTGCCACGCTGAACTACGTCGACCAGGTCGAGCGGCATATCCGAACCGATCGGCCTGCGATCCTGCACGCACACGAAGACGGAACGATCACCCGACTGTCCTGGCACGAGTTGGCCAGGCAGGCAGCATCGCTGGCCGAGACGTTGAAGACGCGCGGGGTAGCGAAGGGAGACCGCGTCGTCGGCTACCTTCCCAACATTCCCGAGACGGTGATCGCGTTTCTTGCGGTGGCAAGCATCGGCGCGGTGTGGTCAGCGTGTGGACAGGACTACTCCGCATCTGCCGCATCGGATCGCTTGGGACAACTGGATCCCAAGGTGCTGATCAGCGCCGATGGGTACTCCTACGGCGGCAAATACCACGACAAGACTGCGGACGTGAGCGCGTTGCGTGAGAACTTGCCGACGGTCGATCTCGTCGTCCAGGTCGGCACGCATGTCACTGCAGGATCCATCACGTGGGACGAGGCCACTGCGGGCGAGCGCGTGTGGACCAGCGTTCCTGTTCCGTTCGACCATCCGCTGTGGATAGTGTTCTCCTCGGGTACCACAGGTTTGCCCAAGGGGATCGTGCACAGTCATGGTGGAGTTCTGCTCGAACATCTCAAGTCCGTTGGACTGCAATCGGATATCGGACCGAACGACACGTTCTTCTGGTACACGAGCCCCAGTTGGATGATGTGGAATTTTCAGGTGGCAGGTCTCCTCGTCGGCGCCACCATCGTGACTTCGTCCGGTAGCCCGGGTTTCCCGACGGCCGATGCGCTGTGGAAAATCGCTGCCGCACAGAAGGTCACCTTCCTGGGAACGAGCCCGGGGTACGTGCTGTCCTGCATCAAGGCGGGTTCACACCCAGGTGAAGATCACGACCTCGGTGCGCTGCGGGCGATCGGGATCACCGGGTCTTCGCTACCGGCCACATCGTCGATCTGGTTGGCGGACAACATCAGCCGTGATGTCCCGGTATTCTCGATCTCGGGTGGGACCGATGTGGTCTCGGCGTTCGCGGGCGGGGTGCGCACAGTGCCGGTATGGCCGGGCGAACTGTCGGCCCCGTACCTCGGCGTTGCGCTGGCCGCGTACGACGACCAGGGTCGGTCGGTAACCGGCGAGGTAGGCGAACTCGTCGTCACCAAGCCGATGCCGTCGATGCCTACCCGGTTCTGGAACGACGAGGACGGATCGCGGTACCGCGACGCATACTTCGATACGTTCGAAGGGGTCTGGCGCCACGGAGACTGGATTACCGTCACCGATCATGGCAGCGTCATCGTTCACGGACGTTCCGATTCGACATTGAACCGCAACGGTATTCGAATGGGTAGTGCCGACATCTACCAGGCAGTCGAATCCCTACCCGAGGTGGTCGAATCCCTCGTCCTCGGTATCGAATCCGGCGACGGTAGCTATTGGATGCCGTTGTTCGTGGTGCTGGCCGATGGCGCCGAACTCGATGAACCGCTACGAGGACGGATCAAAGCGGTCATCAGGGAGCACGCATCACCTCGGCATGTACCCGACGAAATCATCGCCGCCCCCGGAATCCCTCACACCAGGACTGGGAAGAAGCTCGAGGTCCCGCTCAAACGGATCTTTCAGGGAGATGACGCCGCACGCATTCTCGACCGCTCGGCCGTCGATGCACCGGATCTCGTGGATTGGTTCGTCGAACGTGGACGAGACCACAGCCGCTGATGCTTCAGCTTCGTCAAAGGTTCCCACTCGGCCGGCCCACGCTTTCACGGCAAGAGTGTTCTAGAGTCCGGAGGTGCTGATCAGAAACGTGGTTCTCGCCGCGGGCGGCCCGACCTTCGAAGTGCAGACGGTCGGTGGTCGGATCGCCGAGGTGACCCCGTCCGGGAGTGCTTCGCGCGCTGTCGAGGGTGGGATCCTCGACGGTCGAGGAGGGGCGCTGTTGCCCAGTTTCGTGGACAATCACGTGCATCTGACGCAGTGGGCCGCATCGTTGACGCGGATCGATGTCTCGGAATCAGATTCTGCCGCTGCCGTCGTGGACATCCTTGTGCACTCCGAGGAGCGGTACGGGCGCGGGATACTGCGCGCCCAAGGTTTTCGGGACGCACTGTGGCCCGACGTGCCACACAAGGATGCGCTGCAGAGGGCCCTACCGGACCGCCTCGTGGCAATCACGAGCATGGATCTGCACACGCTGTGGCTCAGTCCGGCACTTCTGGCCGAACTGTCCATCGATCATCCGACGGGGATATTGCGCGATCACGACTGCATGGAAGGTCTCGGTGCTCTCGACCGGCTTGCCGATACCGAGCACGGCGATCGCAGCGTCCTCGACGCCACCGCCGAATTGGCCCGACGAGGCATCACCGCCGTGACCGATTTCGAGTACGCGGACAACAGAGCTGTCTGGCTACGTCGCGCCGACGTCGGGCAGTCATCCGTCGACATATCCATCGCGGTGTGGCCGGAATGGCTCGAACACGAGTTGTACCTCGGCGCGAGGACCGGTGATCGCATCGGTGACGAGCGGAATCTTTCACTCGGCCCGCTGAAAGTGATGTTCGACGGTTCACTGAACACCCGAACCGCATGCTGTCACGACGCGTATCCCGATGGTTCCGGAACCGGCCTACTTCTCGAGACACCCGCAAACCTTCGCGCACTGATGCGACAGGCATCCGAAGGCGGGATCCAACCGGCCGTTCACGCTATCGGTGACCGCGCGAACTCACTTGCACTGGACGCGTTCGAGGCCATCGGAACCGGCGGGCGGATCGAGCATGCTCAACAGGTCCTGCCTGCCGACGTGCAGCGGTTCGCCGCGGCAGGCGTCGCAGCATCCATCCAGCCTCAGCATGCGATGAGCGACCGTGACGTCGCCGACGAGCTGTGGAGCGGTCGAGCCTCGATCTCCTACCCGTACGCCTCGCTGCATCGCGCGGGCGTAGAGCTGCTGTTCGGCTCCGACGCCCCGGTCAGCGCGCCGTCGCCGCTCGAAGCCGTCGCCGATGCCGTGTGGCGTACCGACGACGATCGCCGGTCGTGGCAGGTCGAGGAGGCGTTACCGCTGGACGTCGCCTTGGCCGCGGCGTGCGGTGGCCGTCGATCGGTCGACGTCGGGGATGCGGCAGATCTGGTGATACTGGCCGAACACCCCGCGAATCTGGGAAACCGTGACCTCCGCGCGGATCCGATTCTGGCCACTGTCCGCGCAGGAAAGGTCACATTCGAGCAGGCTGGTCCACTATGAGTGGAGATGCGGAGCGAGGCGGTTGGCGCATCTACGAGGGCTCGGTGCTCTCCGCGCCACTGGCTGCGGCCCTCGCCGCGTTCGTCGAGCAGGGTTACCACGGGGCTTCGGTGCGTGAGATCGCAGCTCGCGCCGGACTGTCCGTTCCAGGGCTGTATCACCATTTTCCGTCGAAGCAGGCCCTTCTGGTGGGGCTGATGAAGGCCGCCATGGCCGATTTGCTCCAACGGTCGAGGATCGCGGAAGCAGAAGCTGGGACCTCGCCCAGCGCCCGGTTCGATGCCGTCGTCACTTCGTTGCTCTTGTTCCACATGTATCGCCGGGACCAGGCGTTCATCGGATCGACCGAGATCCGCAGCCTCGAAGCCGGCAACCGCAGTGCGTACATAGCTCAACGCGACGAGCAACAGCGCTTGCTCGACACGATCGTCCACGACGGCGTCGAGTCGGGCGACTTCGACACCGAGCATCCGGAGGATGCCTCTCGGGCGGTGACGACATTGTGCGTCGGAATCGCAGGATGGTATCGGCCCGAAGGTCCACTCTCGGCGCCAGAACTCGCAGCGGTGTATCTGACGATCGCACGCAGAATTGTCGGTGGTAGTCGATAGTCTCGCGGGATGGCAATACTGGCGGATGCCTGCACAGGCCTCGCCGAGTTGGAGTCGATCGTCGGCAGCACTGTAGATTGGACCGGTGCCGAATTCAGGGAAGAAGAACGGTGGCGTGATCTCAGATCGCCGGCTCGTGCATACCGCCGAGCGTTCGGCCGACCGTAACGATGTCGCCGGCGGGGGCCCAGCGGATCAGTAAGCAGATGTAACGATCGCAACCGGATTCGGAGATGTACTGCAAGGTAACTTGGCTCTGATCGGTGTGCGTTCTTTTCGACTGCGCAGCGAAGAATGAGACTGTTGTATTCGGTGCTTGATCGACCTCTGCATTCAGAAGTCGATCAGGGGCGTGTGATTGTGGGAAAGAGAGGCTTCGATTGGACCCGCTAGGTTCGACAGAGTCAGGTCAGGATGCGCAGGGGGGCCGCGAGTCGTCGTTTCCGCTCTCTCCTGCTCAGCTCGGGATGTGGTTCGCACAACACGTCGATCCGACCGTTCCTGCAAACATCGCGCAGTACGTCGAACTACGTGGTGCTCTCGACATCGACCTTCTGCAGCGAGTGTCGTCCGAAGCCGCGCTCGAGATGCAGTCCGGGTTCGTTCGTATCGTCGAAGTCGATGCTGAACCGCGCCAATACGTAGATCCCACCCTCGACGACGAACTCGGATACCTCGACCTACGCGGTGAGGACGACCCGCGAGCAGTAGCGCACGCGTGGATGCGCGCCGACTACAGCGCTCCGATAGACATGCTCACCGACCGGTTGATCGCCGCGACGGTGCTGCAGCTCGAAGACGACCTCTTTTTCTGGTACGAGCGCGTCCATCACGTGGTGCTCGACGGATTCGGTGCGGTCACGTTCATGAATCGCGTCGCGGAGCTCTACACCGCCGCCGTGAACGGCACCGAGCCGAAGAAGAATCTGTCCTCGGACCTGACCAAGGTCTACGACCTCGACGTTGCATATCGGGACTCGACTCGCTTCGAGACCGACCGCGAGTACTGGGCGGATCGAGTGGCGGGGATCGACTCTGTGACGAGCCTGGCCGGTCGCAGTGCGGCTCCCGCACCCGTCAGTCAGATCGACACCACGGCGTTGTCGCCGCTCCAAGGCGCGCGGATCGAAGAGTTGACCACTGCGACAGGTGCAACGCTGGCAAGTGTCGTGATCAGCGCGTTCGCGGCCTACCTCGCACAGATGACCGGACGCGAGGACGTCGTCCTGAGCCTGCCGGTCACCGCTCGCACCACGGCAGTACTTCGCCGCTCCGGTGGCATGGTCTCCAATGTCGTCCCGCTGCGTCTCGACGTGTCGAGAGACACCACGGTCGAAGAGCTTCTAGCACGCATCGGTACCGAAGTGACCGGTGCGCTTCGGCATCAGCGTTACCGCCACGAAGACATCCGCCGTGACGCCGGTGGTGCCGGCGGCCAGGCGTCGTTCTTCGGACCCTGGGTCAACATCATGCTGTTCTTCAGCGAGTTGCGTTTCGGGTCGATGGTCGGCGGAATCAACATCCTGTCCACCGGCCTGATCGAGGATTTCGGGCTCAATCTCTATCAGAGCGTCGCGGGCAGCACGACTCACGTCGATTTCGAGTCGAACCCGAACCTGTACGACTCCGAAGAATCGGCACGCAATCACGCACGCTTCACTGACTTCCTCGACCGGTTCATCGCGGTGGGGCCGAGTGCCCGAGTATGGGACCTGGAGCTGACCACTGCAGACGAGAGAGCCTCGGTACTGCAGATCTGGAACGAGACAGAACACGAGCTGGTCCAACGGACACTTCTGTCGGACTTCCATGCCCGCGTCGACCTCGATCCAGAGAGCACAGCGCTCGTCTACGAAGGCTTGTCGCTCACCTACGGCGAACTCGGTTCGCGCGTGAGCGGTCTTGCCCGGATGCTGATCGCCAAGGGCGTAGGGCCGGAGACACTCGTCGGGTTGTCCATTCGTCGATCACTCGACCTGATCGTTGCGATGTATGCAATCGTCGAAGCCGGAGGCGCATGGGTACCGCTCGATCCGGATCATCCCGCCGATCGCACCGCATACATTCTCGACTCTGCGCAACCACTCTGTGTTCTCGTCGTCTCGCGTGACGGCGTTGAACTGCCGGCCGGCACCGACACGGTCCAGGTCGACCTACTCGACTACGCAGCGCTGAATTCGGCACGCGTTCAAGAGCGTGATCTTCTCTCCCCGTTGCGACTCGACAACACCGCGTACGTCATCTACACCTCGGGTTCCACCGGCCGACCCAAGGGCGTCGCAGTCACTCACGCGGCGATCGACAACCAACTCCAATGGATGCGCTCGGAGTACGAACTCGACTCCACCGACGTCTACCTGCAAAAGACGGCGACAACGTTCGACGTCTCACTGTGGGGCTTCTTCCTGCCCCTCCAAGTCGGTGCCACCATGGTGCTGGCCACTCCCGACGGGCATCGGGACTCGGTCTACGTCGCGGACAAGATCGCCGAACACAGTGTGACCGTCACCGACTTCGTGCCGTCGATGCTCACGGTGTTCGTCGCGAACGCACCGATCGGAACATGCGGGTCGCTGCGGCATGTGTTCGTCATCGGTGAAGCGTTGCCGGTGGAAACAGCAGCAGCATTTCGTGAGCTGACCGATGCCGGGCTGCACAACTTGTACGGCCCCACCGAAGCTGCGGTCTCGGTGACGTACTACGAAAGTGGTGTACAAGACGAAAGAACTGTTCCCATCGGAGTTCCCGAATGGAACACCAGGGCTTTGGTACTCGACGGCCTGCTCCGGCCCAGCCCGATCGGAGAAAGCGGCGAACTCTATCTGGCGGGCGTGCAGTTGGCTCGCGGATACGTGGGCCGACCAGATTTGAGCTCGGACCGTTTCGTCGCCAACCCTTTCGGGAGCGCGGGGGAGCGGATGTACCGCACCGGCGATCTCGTGCGTTGGCGCGCGGACGGCACCATCGACTACATCGGGCGCACCGACTTCCAGGTCAAATTTCGTGGGCAGCGCATCGAACTCGGTGAAATCGAGACGGTTCTTCTTGCACACCAATCCATCTCGCAGGCCGTCGCACTCGTCGTTCCCACTGCGACCGGCGAGCAACTCGTCGCCTACGTGGTGCCCGGTCCAGGCGCTGCGCTCGACGCGGCCGAGGGCACCGAGTTCGCGTCCCGATCGCTTCCGTCGTACATGGTGCCTTCCGCGATCGTCGTTCTCGACGCCTTACCGCTGAACACGAGCGGCAAGCTCGATCGAAAAGCGTTGCCGGAGCCGGTGTTCAGCAGCGCCAAGAAATACCGAGCACCGCAGACACGTGTCGAGTACGTGGTCGCAGGCGTCTTCGAAGACGTCCTCGGCGCATCGCACGTCGGTCTCGACGAGGACTTCTTCGAACTGGGCGGTAACTCGCTGATCGCAACGCAACTCGTCACGCGAGTCGGAACTGCCCTCGGCATCCGTCTCGGTGTCCGAGAATTGTTCGAAGCACCGACGGTCGGTGCGCTCGCATCGCGCGCCGAGACTGCGATCGAACAAGGTTCCGCAGGCCCACCACTGACTGCCGGCCCTCGGCCGGATGTTCTGCCCCTGTCCCTTGCCCAGCAACGTATGTGGTTCCTCAACCGGTTCGACCCGGATACCGCTGCCTACAATCTTCCGTTCATGGTGCGACTGACCGGCGACGTGAACGAAGTGGCGTTGTCCCAGGCATTTGCGGACGTGGTCGCTCGTCACGAAACGCTGAGGACGGTCTACCCGCAGGTCGACGATGCCCCACAACAATTGATCCTGCGGACCGAGGACGTCTTGTCGGACCTCTCGGCTGCAACCGTCGACGAGAATTCGTTGGCCACGGAATTGGTGGAGTTCGCTCGCGGCGGATTCGACGTGGCAGTCGCCGCACCGATCCGGATCGCGCTGTTCAGAATTTCCGATACCGAGTACGTGCTCGCCATGGTGCTGCATCACATCGCGGCAGACGGGTCTTCGTTCGGTCCACTCGCTCGCGACATGATGGCTGCGTACGAGGCCCGGTCGAACGGACGGGCGCCTGTGTGGGCGCCGCTGCCGATCCAATACGCGGACTACGCGTTGTGGCAACGTCGACTCCTCGGACTCGAGAGCGATAGCGCATCGCTGTCCGCTCAACAGATCGAATTCTGGGTCCAAGAATTGGACGAGCTTCCCGATCAGCTCGATCTGCCATCGGATCGCCCCCGTCCGTCGGTGGCGACCAATGGCGGAGCAAAGAGCCGCTTCACCATCGATGCTCGCATCCATCGCGGCCTCACCACAGTGGCACGCGCACACCAAGCTTCGCTCTTCATGGTCGTCCAGGCCGCGTATGCGGTGTTGCTGTCGAGGTTGAGCGGTACCACCGACATTTCGATCGGCGCTCCGATTGCAGGCAGAGCCCACGAGCAACTCGACGACATCATCGGCATGTTCGTCAATACGCTCGTTCTTCGTGCTCGGGTCGAGCCCCACGATTCGTTCGACGAACTACTCGATCAGGTACGCAACACCAACCTATCGGCGTTCGCGCACGCAGACATCCCCTTCGAGCGACTCGTCGAGGTCCTCAATCCCGCTCGATCGACTGCCCGGCACCCGCTGTTCCAGGTTGCGCTCTCCCTGGAGAAGGCACGTGTGAGCGAGCTCAGCTTCGCCGGTCTGCAAGTGACCGCACAAGAACTCGATGTTCCGATCGCGAAATTCGACCTTCAGCTCTGGCTCACCGAGCATCAGGACGATTCCGGGGAGCCGGGACGAATCGAAGCCACCTTCGAGTACGCCACAGATCTATTCGACGCGTCGACGATCGAGGGATTCGCAGACAGGTTCCTCCGCATTCTCGAGGCCATCGTTGCAGATGCGTCGGTTCCGTTGGGCGCCATCGATATTCTGGCTCCGGACGAGTCCGAGACGTTGACGACCATTCACGGTGGCCGCGTCGAATCGCGGCGACTTCTGCCAGAATTCTTGGCGGCCGGTGTGTCTGTCAACCCGGACGGCATCGCGGTGCACACGTCTGTGGAGACGGTGACGTACCGAGAACTAGACGAGCTGACCGATCGATATGCTCGGTACCTGATCGATCGCGGTGTGGGACCGGAGTCCGTTGTCGCACTGGCATTTCCGCGCTCCCTCGAGATGGTCGTCTCGATGTGGGCAGTGGCGAAAGCTGGTGCCGCGTGGGTTCCGGTCGACCCCGAATACCCCGTCGACCGGGTACGGCACATGCTGTCGGACTCAGGGGCCCTCATAGGGATCACCTCGTCTGCTCGCGTCGACGAACTACCCGGTACGTGCGAGTGGTGGGCAATCGACGACGCCGAGTTCGAGGGGGCTGTCGCCGGCTATCCGGCTGTCGGTGTGTCCGACGAGGATCGGACCGCGCCACTGAGACTGGACCACCCCGCGTACATCATCTACACCTCCGGCTCCACCGGCTTGCCCAAGGGCGTCAGTGTCACCCATCGGGGCCTGTCGGGTCTGATCGACCAGTCGGTCGACCTCTATCGGGTCACGCCTGCGTCGCGGTTCTTGCACGTGATCTCCCCGAGCTTCGACCCATCGGTTCTCGAATGGGCACTCACTGCCTCGGCTGGAGCGACCCTGGTCGTGGCTCCGCCGTCGATCATCGGTGGCCCCGAACTTCATCGACTCCTTGCCGATGTTGCTGTCACACATGCGATTATCACGCCGGCCGTGCTCGGCTCCGTCGACCCGGTCGGCCTCGACGACCTGGAATTGTTGTCCGTCGGCGGTGAGGCATCCGCGGCCGATCTGATCGCGCGTTGGGCGCCCGGCCGCCGCTTCTTCAACGCGTACGGACCTACCGAAACAACGATCGTATCGACGCGCGGTGAGCTGTTCGTCGGTGAGCCGATCACGGTGGGTCGGCCTGTACCTGGTGTCGGCGCCCTGATTCTGGACTCGCGTCTGCAGCCGGTCCCCGCTGGTGTCGCAGGTGAGCTCTATCTGTCGGGCGACGCCGTCGCACGTGGCTATTACAAGCGTGCAGGATTGACTTCGGATCGGTTCGTCGCCGACCCGTACAGCAACGCGGGGACTCGGATGTACCGCACCGGAGACATCGTTCGATGGACGAAAGACTTTGCCATCGAGTACGTGGGGCGCTCGGACTTCCAGGTGAAGGTTCGCGGCTTCCGTATCGAACTCGGGGAGATCGACGCAGCCCTCGAGACGTTCCCGGCGGTCACTTTCGCAGCGACACTCGGACGCGAAATGCACTCGGGTCAAACGGCTCTCGTGTCGTACGTTCACGGTTCGGTGGGTATCGACAAGGACGAACTGTCGGAGCACGTTGCTCGTCTGCTGCCGAACTACATGGTGCCTTCGGTGATCGTCGTTCTCGACGAGATTCCGTTGACACCGATCGGCAAACTGGATCGCCGGGCGCTTCCCGAACCGGAACTCGGAATCAGCTTTCGTCAGTTCCGCGCCCCGACGACTCCGATCGAGGAGACGGTTGCGACAGTGTTCAGCGATGTCCTCGGTGTCCCCGTCGTCGGCCTCGACGACGACTTCTTCGAACTGGGCGGCAACTCGCTACTGGCAACTCAGGTGGTCTCCAGGCTGGGCGTCGCGCTGGATGCAAGTGTTCCCGTGCGCATGGTTTTCGAGGCATCTTCGGTAGCGCTTCTCGCTGTACGGGTGGAGCAGGCAGCGGGCGAAGGCGGTCGCATCCCGCTGGTCGCCTCGACCCGTCCCGAACACGTGCCACTCTCCTTGGCGCAGCAACGGATGTGGTTTCTCAATCGATTCGACACCGATTCCACTGCTTACAACATTCCGTTCGCACTGAGACTGACCGGCGAGCTGGACGTGGCGGCACTCCAAGTTGCCATCATGGATGTCATCGATCGACACGAGTCGTTGCGGACCGTCTACCCGGACACCGCCGACGGCCCGAGGCAATGCATCCTCGACGCGGCTCAGACCGTACCGAATCTCATGCCGATTCAGACGTCGGCAGCGGACATCCAGCGCCAGGTCTTCGCGCTGGCTTCGACGACGTTCGACGTGACGGTGAACGTCCCCATCCAAGCCCGGCTGTTCGAGATCGGGCCACGCGAACATGTGGTGGCGATGGTGGTGCACCACATATCGGCCGACGGCTGGTCGATGGGGCCCCTCGCCCGCGACATCATGATTGCCTATGCGGCTCGGACGGCGTGGGAGCATCCAGCATGGTTGCCGCTGGCCGTTCAGTACGCCGATTACAGTGTGTGGCAGCGGTCGGTTCTCGGTTCGGAGAAGGATTCGACGTCGCTCATCTCGAGCCAGGTCCGCTACTGGGCGGACATGCTTGCAGGGCTACCGGATCAGCTCGATCTGCCGACCGACCATCCGCGGCCGAATCGTCAGTCCTACAAGGGTTCCTCGGTTCGTTTCGAAATCCCTGCCCATACGCATCGCGAATTGTCCGTTCTGGCGCACGCCCACAATGCTTCGCTGTTCATGGTCGTGCACGGCGCCCTTGCCGTTTTGCTCTCGAGACTGTCCGGGACGAACGACATTGCCATCGGTACCCCCGTTGCCGGCCGCGGTGACGCCGCGCTCGACGATTTGGTCGGGATGTTCGTCAACACCTTGGTGCTCCGCACCGACGTCGACGCTTCGACATCGTTCTCGGAGCAGATCGGTCGCGCCCGGGAAGTCGCGCTGGGCGCATTCGGTCACGCCGACCTGCCCTTCGAGCGCCTCGTAGAGGTGCTCAATCCAACACGTTCACAGGCGCGGCATCCGCTTTTCCAGGTGATGCTGTCCTTCGAGAACCTCACTCGAACCCACGTCGAACTGCCCGGTCTTTCTGTGGACAGCGTTGCTCTCGATGCGGAGGTCGCCAAGTTCGATCTACAGCTCAACGTCGTCGAGTCGATCGGGGATGACGGTCGTGGGCAGGGCATGTCTGCCGAATTCACATACGCCATAGATCTTTTCGATGCGGAAACTGTGCGCAGCTTCGCATCTCGATTCGTTCGCATTCTCGAAACGGTCGTCGCGGATTCATCGGTCGCGGTGGGTGACATCGATCTGCTGGATACCGGTGAACGCGAGCGAGTCGTATCGACCTGGAACAGGACTCGGCACGATGTCGCGCCCGGTCTGACACTTGTGAACCTCTTCGATCGCCAGGTCGAGGCCACACCTGAGGCATCGGCGTTGGTATACGAGGACGAGACACTTACCTACTCGGAATTCGATTCTCGAGCCAATCGTCTTGCGCGGCACTTGATCTCGATCGGTGTAGGCCCGGATATGTTGGTGGGGCTTGCGATCGGCCGCAGTGTGGAACTGCTGGTCGGAATGTATGCCATCGTCAAAGCAGGCGCCGGATACGTACCCGTCGATCCGACGCAGCCGACAGAGCGCAACGAGTACATCATTGCTACCGCGTCTCCCGTCTGTGTGTTGTCCACGACGCGGGATCATCTCGAACTCGGGGACATCGACGTCATCGACATCGACACGCTGGACGTCGACGGGTACTCGAACGCGCCCGTGTCGGACGATGACCGGGTCCGCCCGCTGCGGGAATCGAACACGGCATACGCGATCTTCACCTCCGGTTCGACAGGTCGGCCCAAGGGTGTCGCAGTGGCACATTCGGCCATCGTGAATCGTTTGCTGTGGATGCAGAACGAATACCCCATCGACGCCGCCGACGTAGTACTCCAGAAGACTCCCTCTACGTTCGACGTCTCGGTGTGGGAGTTCTTCTGGGCTCTGCAGAACGGTGCATCGGTGGTCATTGCCGCGCCCGACGGCCATCGAGATGCCGCCTATCTCCTCGAACTCGTTCAGCGCGAACAGGTGTCCGTCGCACACTTCGTGCCGTCGATGCTGGCGGTGTTCGTGCCGGAGGTCGAGGTCCGCCGGGCCGCGGGTGGCTCGTTGCGTCTGGTGTTCGCTTCTGGTGAAGCGCTCGCTCCGACAACCGCACAGTCGTTGCGTCGAGCGTTGCCCCGTGTCGCCTTGCACAATCTGTACGGTCCGACCGAGGCTGCCGTCGACGTTACCTACCACCCGGTCAGCGACGTAGACACAGTAGTGATGCCGATCGGTATGCCCGTATGGAACACCTCGGTGTTCGTACTCGACGCACGCCTGTCGCCCGTACCGGTGGGTGTCGCGGGTGAGCTCTATCTCGCGGGTGCTCAGTTGGCCCGCGGTTACGTCGGCCGCCCAGACCTCACGGCAGACCGCTTCGTCGCAGATCCGTTCGCGCAGTCCGGAAGTCGGATGTACCGGACCGGTGACGTCGTGCGGTGGAATCGCGGCGGTGAACTGGAGTACATCGGTCGCAGCGATTCGCAGGTCAAGCTCAGGGGTCTGCGCATCGAGCTCGGTGAAATCGAAGCTGTGCTGTTGGAGAACACCTCGATCCAGCAGGCAGCTGTCTCGGTGCGAGGCGAGCAATTGGTTGCCTATGTGGTCACTGCTCCCGACACCGACCTCCGTCCGGTACGAGAGATGTTGGCGTCACGACTGGCCGAGTACATGGTCCCGTCCGTTTTCGTGCCGTTGGCAGAGTTCCCACTGGGTGCGACGGGCAAGCTCGATCGTCGTGCACTTCCGGATCCAGTACACGTGCAGCGCGAGTACCGTGAACCGGTCTCGCCGACTGAGCAGGCGGTCGCGCGGGTCTTCGCAGAGGTGCTCGACGCGACCGAGGTCGGACTCGATGACGATTTCTTCGAGCTGGGCGGCAACTCGTTGATCGCGACGCGTGTCGTGACTCGACTCGGCGCAGCCCTCGATGCCGAGATCGGCGTCCGTACGTTGTTCGAGAATCCGTCCGTCGACGCCTTGGCTCGTGCACTCGCCGAGCGGGCAGGTGCCGGACGCCGTAAGCCTTTGGTGCCGCAGGTGCGCCCGGAACTTGTTCCCCTCTCGCTCGCCCAGCAGCGCATGTGGTTCCTCAACAGGTTCGACACTGCCTCCGGGGTCAACAATATTCCTGTGGCAGTGCGCTTGTCCGGTCTCCTCGACCGACAGGCACTCAATGTGGCCGTTGCCGACGTGTTGGAGCGGCACGAGTCCCTCCGCACCATTTTCCCCGAGGTCGACGGTTCCGGCCATCAGTTGATATTGCCCACTAGTCAGGTGATTCCAGATCTCGCGCCGATCGAGATCTCCGGAGACGACGTTTTCTCGGTTCTGGAAGACGTGGCGACGACCGGGTTCGACGTCACCGTCGAGGTTCCGTTACGTGCGCGTCTGTTCGAAATCAGCCCGACCGAACACCTTCTGGTGCTGGTCGTCCATCACATCTCTACCGATGGCTTTTCGATGGGCCCACTGACCCGGGACATCATGACTGCCTATATCGCCAGGTCCGAAGGCGTGCAACCGAATTGGTTACCGCTGCCGGTGCAGTACGCGGACTACAGCTTGTGGCAGCGGGACATGCTCGGGCACGAGGACGACCCGGAATCGCTGCTGGCGCAGCAACAGAACTACTGGCAGTCCGCGCTTGCAGGGATACCTGCTCAGTTGGATCTGCCGGTCGATCATCCGAGGCCTGCGATCGCATCGAACCAGGGTGCGGGCGTGAGCTTCCTCGTCGATCAGGGCACCGTGGACGTCCTGAACGATCTTGCACATCGCCACACTTCTTCGCTGTTCATGGTGATGCATTCGGCTTTCGCTGTCCTGCTCGCGCGTCTCTCGGGGACCGAGGACATCGTGGTCGGAACTCCGGTTGCTGGACGAGGTGAGTCCGCTCTCGACGATCTGATCGGCATGTTCGTCAACACACTCGTTCTCCGCACCCCGGTGGACAGGCGTGCACGGTTCGATGAGGTGCTGGCCGCTACGCGTACGACGGACTTGCAGGCTTTCGCCAACGCAGATGTTCCGTTCGAACGACTCGTCGAGGTGCTCAACCCTGCCCGTTCGCAAGCGAGGCACCCACTGTTCCAGGTGATGCTCTCGTTCCAGAACATGGAGCTGACCAACCTCGAGCTGCCAGGACTATCGGTCTCGATGGTCGACTTCGAAACCAAGGGTTCGAAGTTCGATCTCCAGCTGACCATGAGTCAGAAGACCGACGAGCACGGAACCGACGCCGGCTTGTCCTGCCTCTTCACCTATGCAACCGACCTGTTCGACGCGGCCACCGTCGAGGCGATGGCCGCTCGTTTCCAGCGGATCTTGCGAGCGATCGAAGTCGATCCGGCAATCATCGTCGGCGACATCGACTTTCAGGAACCAGAGGAGTACAACCAGCTCGTCCGCACGGTCAACGATACCGAGCACGCGGTCGACAGCACCCAGACTCTCGCCTCCCTGTTCGACGCGCAGGTCGGTCGTACTCCGAATGCGACTGCGCTGGTGCTTGCATCGGAGACCGACGCCCCGTCGCCGGTCCTTACCTACGCGGAGTTCGATGCGCGAGCGAACGCCCTCGCTCGGTATCTGGTGGGCCGAGGCGTCGGCCCCGAGTCCACCGTGGCGCTGGTGGCACGGCGTTCGTTCGAGTTGCTGATCGGCATGTACGCGATCATCAAATCCGGGGCAGCGTACGTGCCCCTCGATCCTGATCAGCCTGCCTCGCGTAACGAGCACATCCTGGCGACTGCTCGGCCAGTTCTGGTCCTCGCCACCGAGGAGACTGCGAACTCGATCACGGCGGATGCGCCTGTCTGTGTATTCGACAAGCTCGATTTGAGTGATGTGTCGACATCTGCGATCACCGACACGGACAGAACGCGTCCACTCCGACCTGATAATCCGGCCTACCTCATCTTCACTTCGGGATCGACAGGTCTGCCGAAGGGTGTCTCGATCAGTCACCGCGCGATCGTGAATCAGATGCTGTGGCGCCAGGAGATCTACCGGCTGACCGATTCCGATGTCTTGATTCAGAAGACACCGGCGACGTTCGACGTGTCGGTGTGGGAGTTCTTCTGGGGACTGGAGAACGGCGCGTCACTGGTCATAGCTCCACACGATGCGCATCGTGACCCGGGCCGGATCACCCGCATCATCGAGCGGGAACAGGTGACACTTGCGCACTTCGTTCCTTCCGTACTGTCGGTGTACGTCACCGACGTCGACACCGACGCTTGCCGGTCTCTTCGACTGCTGTTCGTCGGCGGCGAGGCATTCACGCCTTCGGCCGTCGCTCGGGTTCGAAAGGTCTTTCCTGGCGCTGAGTTGCACGACCTGTACGGGCCTGCAGAGACGGCTGTCGACGTCACCTTCCACGAAGTCACCGACGTCGATACCGAGACCGTTCCCATCGGTGTGCCACTGTGGAACACGCGTGCATACGTGCTGGATCAACGGTTGCACTCGGTGCCCGCCGGAGTACTGGGGGAGCTGTACATAGGCGGCGTTCAGCTCGCCCGCGGATACGCGAGTCGGCCCGACCTGACAGCTGAGCGTTTTGTGGCAGACCCCTTCGGCGAGAACGGCTCTCGCCTCTACCGAACCGGTGACGTCGTACGTTGGAATTCCGCCGGCGAGCTCGAGTATGTGGGGCGGAGCGACTTTCAGGTCAAGCTTCGAGGCCAACGTGTAGAACTCGGCGAGATCGAGTCGAGCGTTCGTGTGGGCGCCGAGAACATCGACGACGCGGTCGTGGTCGTTCATTCCGATTCACGCGCAGGCGATCGACTCATCGCCTATGTCGTGCCCCGGCCTGGTCACGTCGTCGATACCGAGTCGCTTCGTGCGGCAGTGAAGATGTCACTGCCGTCATATATGGTGCCGTCGGCGTTCGTAACATTGGATACGTTCCCGCTCAACGCGAGCGGCAAGTTGGACCGACGTGCCCTACCGGTGCCCAGTGCCGAGGTTGCGCAGTTCCGCGCACCCGTCACACCGATCGAGGAGATTGTCGCTCAGGTATTCACGAACGTCCTGGGCACGGCGAGGGTTGGTCTCGACGACGACTTCTTCGAGCTCGGTGGAAACTCACTGGTGGCCATGCAATTGGTTTCGAGGCTGGGGACCGCGCTGGACTCGAGTGTCGGAGTACGAGAGCTGTTCGAGAATTCGACGGTCGGCGCGCTGGCCGCCAGCGTCGAGCGCAAAGCCGGGACAGGTGGCCGCAAGGCACTCGGGCCACAGAACCGTCCGGCATTGATCCCCTTGTCCCTTGCACAGCAACGGATGTGGTTCCTCAATCGATTCGATCCGGAGTCGGCTGTCAACAATATTCCGGCGGCCATCAGGCTGACCGGAGCTTTGGATGTCGCGGCGCTTGCCGCGGCGGTAGGCGATCTGACGAGCCGTCACGAGTCGCTGCGCACCGTCTATCCGGACCACGATGGATCGGGATACCAAAAGATCCTGTCCGTCGGCGAAGTCACGCTCGATCTGACGCCGGTGGACGTTTCGGCAGATGAGCTGCCGAAGCGTATGTACGAGTTGGCTGCGACTGGCTTCGATGTGACCCTGCATGTTCCGTTCCGTACGCAGCTCTTCCGGATCGGTGCCCACGAGCACGTGCTGATGTTCGTAGCCCACCACATTGCGGCCGATGGGTTTTCGATGTCTCCGCTGGCCCGCGATGTCATGACGGCATATGTGGCCCGATCGGAAGGACACGACCCAGGCTGGCCGATGCTCGAGGTCCAGTATGCGGACTTCGCCATTTGGCAGCGGGAGGTGTTGGGGTCCGAATCCGACCCAGGCTCGCTACTGGCTCAGCAGGAGACATTCTGGCGCGACGCGCTCGCCGGGCTGCCCGACGAGGTGACGTTGCCGACCGATCGTCCTCGCGGAGAGACGGCTTCGGGACACGGGGCCATGGTGTCTTTCGACGTCACCGCAGATGTACATCGCCGACTTTCGGAACTCGCGCGAGAGAACAACGCGTCGTTGTTCATGGTCGTCCACAGTGCAGTTGCTGTGATGTTGGCCCGTATGTCGGCGACGGACGATATCGCGATAGGCACACCGATCGCGGGTCGAGGAGACGCTGCCCTCGACGATGTGATCGGCATGTTCGTCAACACCCTTGTCCTGCGCACCGACGTGAACGCAGCGACGACGTTCAGCGAATTACTCGCGACAGCGCGTGAGGTCGACCTGGCTGCATTCGCGCATTCCGACATTCCGTTCGAGCGTCTGGTGGAGGTGCTCAATCCCGAGCGCTCCCAAGTCCGTCATCCGCTGGTTCAGGTATTGCTCGCGTTCCAAAACATCCGACGCACTGGATTCGATCTCCCTGGGCTGACCGTAGCGCCGGTGGAAGTCGACGCGGCGACCGCACGTGCGGATCTGCAATTGACGGTCACCGAATCTGCGGCTGCCGACGGCACCCCGGATGGTCTGCAAGTCTTCTGGACCTACGCAACAGATCTCTACGACCGAGGCACGGTGGAAGAGTTCGGCGCTCGGTTGCTGAGAGTGCTCGATGCAGTTGTCGAGGACGAGCACATCGTGATCGGTGAGATCGATCTGCTCGGCGCCGAGGAACGAGTGCTGGTGACTTCGACCTGGGCGGGTGTCGACGGGATCGATCCCTCGGTATCGACATTGGCCGAGATGTTCGACCAGCAGATCCTGCGGGCTCCGCAGTCGACTGCGGTGGTGTTCGGTGAAGAGCGATTGAGCTACCGCGAGCTCGATGATCGCTCGAATCGTCTTGCGCGTCATTTGATGTCGGTTGGAGTGGGCCCGGAATCGTTGGTTGCTGTGGCGTTGCCACGATCGGTGGAGCTCGTTGTCACGTTGTTGGCTGTGATCAAAGCCGGCGGTGGGTATGTGCCGGTGGATCCGACCAATCCTCCAGACCGCATCGCCTACGTCTTGGCAGATGCTGCACCGACTGCGTTGGTAACCTGGTCGGGACGCGACTTCTCCGTGCCTGCAGGGTTGGACTGCGTGGAGATCGACGCCGTCGACTTGTCGGTGTTCGGTTCCGCTGCGGTGAACGATGTCGAGCGTGCTCGTCCGCTTCGTCCCACGGATGTTGCCTATGTCATCTACACCTCAGGATCGACGGGGCGTCCCAAGGGCGTAGTAGTCCCACATGTCGCGGTTGCGCGTTTGATGGCCAATACGGATGGGTTGTTCGAGTTCGACAGCAATGATGTGTGGACGCTGTTCCACTCGTACGCTTTCGACTTCTCGGTGTGGGAACTGTGGGGACCCTTGCTTCACGGCGGCACGCTCGTGGTGGTGGACTACTTCACCTCGCGGTCGCCGGAAGCGTTCCGTGAACTGTTGATTCGTGAAAACGTCACTGTCCTGAACCAGACCCCGTCGGCGTTCTATCAGCTGGCAGAGGTTGACCGAGTCGGCGCTGCCGGTGAGGGGAGGTTGCAGCTCAGATACGTGATCTTCGGTGGTGAGGCGCTCGAACTGCGCCGACTGTCGGATTGGTTCGATCGACACGGCGAGAACGGTCCCGAGTTGGTGAACATGTACGGGATCACCGAGACCACCGTGCATGTGTCGCATCGTCGGATCGACCGCGAGTTGGTGTCGAGTGCCACGGGATCGGTGGTGGGCGCGGCTATCCCAGGGCTACGGGTCTACGTTCTCGATTCGCGGCTCGCACCGGTTCCGGTGGGTGTTGCCGGTGAAATGTATGTTGCGGGTGGAACGCTGGCTCGTGGGTACCTCGGTCGAACGGACCTGACGGCAACGCGCTTCCTCGCCAACCCGTTCTCCGGAACCACGGCGCATGCTGCTGGTTCATTGATGTACCGCACCGGTGATGTGGCGCGGTGGACCATCGATGGTGATCTCGAGTTCGTCGGTCGTGCTGATGATCAGGTCAAGATTCGTGGCTTCCGGATCGAGCTCGGTGAAATCGAGTCCGCGCTGTCGAGTCAGGATTCGGTGGGCCAGGTAGCCGTCGTGGTTCGAACCGATCGGCATGACACACATCAGTTGGTTGCGTACGTCGTACCGGTTGTGGGTTCGAGCATCGACGTTCAGAACCTCCGCACCGAAGTGTCTGCTGTGCTGCCTGAATACATGATTCCGTCGGCCTTCGTCGTGGTGTCCGAGATTCCGTTGACGGTGAACGGAAAGCTGGATCGTCGCGCCTTGCCGGAGCCGGTGTTCGAGGTTCGAGAGTTCCGGGCGCCGAGTACGCCGATCGAGGAGATCGTCGCGGAGATTTTCGCCGACTTGCTCGGCGTCGACCGAGTCGGTGTCGATGACGACTTCTTCGAACTCGGCGGTAACTCGCTGATCGCGACGCGAGTGGTGTCGAGGATCGGTGCAGCGGTCGATTCGGTTGTCCCGGTGCGTGCGTTGTTCGAGTCGCGAACAGTGGAGAGGCTCGCGCTCGAGGTCGAACGGTCCGGAAAGTCCGGGAGAGTATCGCTCGTTGCGCGCACTCGCCCGAACGAGATCCCACTGTCGTTGTCCCAGCGTCGTATGTGGTTCTTGAACAGGTTCGACCCCACATCGACCGCGTACCTCGTTCCGTTTGCGCTGCGCTTGTCCGGAGAACTGGATGTAGCAGCTCTCGGGGCGGCCGTCGCCGATCTCATCTCTCGTCATGAGTCGCTTCGAACCGTGTACCCGGAGTCCGAGAACGGTCCGGTGCAGAAGATTTTGCACCCGTCTCGGTCGATTCCAGACCTGCCGATATCAGATATCGCTCCCGACGCGGTGTCCGAGCACATCGCTGTACTCGCGTCCACACAGTTCGATGTGACGACAGCGGTACCGATGCGGATCGAGCTTTACCGAATCAGTGCCACCGAGCACGTCCTGGCGATGGTTGCGCATCACATCAGCGTCGACGGGGTATCGGTCGGTCCGCTGGCTCGCGACCTGATGACCGCTTACGCGGCGCGGGCGACCGGTACCGAGCCGGGTTGGACTCCGTTGCCGGTGCAGTATGCCGATTTCAGCCTTTGGCAGAGCGATGTGCTCGGCTCCGAAGAGGACGCGAACTCGACTGCGGCTCAGCAGATCAGCTACTGGACCGACGCACTCGCGGACCTCCCGGACGAGCTGACCCTTCCGTCCGATCGCGCGCGGCCGGCAACGCAGTCTTTCGCCGGAGGAAGTGTCGAGTTCGACATCGATGCAGAGCTACACGAACGTCTGCGAGATGTGGCCCGCAAGCGGGGCGGCACCCTGTTCATGGCGGTGCACGCGGCCTTCGCTGGACTACTCTCGAGGCTCTCCGGCACAGGTGACATTGCTGTCGGTACACCGATCGCCGGTCGCGGTGATCGCGCGCTCGACGACCTGATCGGCATGTTCGTCAACACGCTGGTGCTTCGCACAAAGGTGGACGGCGCACTGCCGTTCAACGAACTCATCGACCGCGCGCGTGAAGTGGACCTCGGCGCCTTCGCCAACGCGGACGTGCCGTTCGAACGACTGGTGGAAGTCCTCAATCCTGTCCGTTCGACTGCACGGCACCCGCTGTTCCAGGTCGGGTTCTCCTTCCAGAACCAAGGAATCACCGAGGTGGCGCTTCCGGGCCTCGATATCGCAGCATTGGATATCGAGTCCGGCGTGGCGCAGTTCGATCTGCATCTGATCGTGGTGGACCGCTATTCCGAGAGCGGAGTGCCTGCTGGGATGTCGGCAGAGTTCACCTACGCGAAGGATCTCTTCGACCACGCGACGGTGAGTACGATCGCTACACGTTTCGTCCGGCTGCTCGAAGCTGTGGTCGATCGACCTGACGCGCGAATCGGGGACATCGACGTGCTCGGTATCGCCGAACGCGAACTCGTCCTCGAATCGTGGAATTCGACCGACCACCCCATCGACGGCGAAGCGACGCTGGTCTCGTTGTTCGACGAGCAGGTCGCGATCCGTCCCGACTCGACTGCGGTGGTCGAGGGTGATCAGCGTTGGACCTTCCTCGAATTCGATTCGAGGGTCAACAGATTGGCCCGGTACCTGATTGCACGCGGGGTCGGACCGGAGACGTTGACGGCGTTGGCGATACGGCGCAGTGCCGATCTGGTCGTCGCGATGTTCGCCGTTGCGAAAACAGGTGGTGCGTATGTGCCACTCGATCCCGATCAGCCGCTCGAACGGATCGAGTACATCCTCGAGACCGCTGGGCCGATACTGTTGCTGTCCAAGTCCGGTGACGGTTCGCCACTCTCGGACCACCCGGTCCTGGACGTACCGATGGCGGATATTGAAGGCCTCGATCTGTCCGTGTATTCGGATGCCCCGATCACCGATTCGGAGCGGCAGGCACCTTTGCGCGCAGGCAACGCCGCCTATGTCATCTTCACCTCGGGATCGACCGGACGCCCCAAGGGTGTGGCCGTGACCCACGCTGCGATCGTCAATCAGCTGATGTGGAAGCGAATGGAGTTCGATCTCGGTTCGCAGGATTCGATTCTGTTGAAGACCTCGGCAACGTTCGACTTGTCGGTGTGGGAGTTCTGGTCGGCCCCGACGTCAGGGGCTACCCTCGTCATCGCCGGACCGGACGAGCACCGCGATCCCGCGCGAGTCAACGACATCATTCGGAAAGAGTCGATCACCACGCTCCATCTCGTGCCGTCGATGCTGACCGCGCTGATGGTCGACGGAGATGGCGCCCTTCCGTCTTCGCTGAAGCGCGTGCTCGCGATCGGTGAGGCACTGCCGGGAGACACCGCTCGGCGTTTCGTCGAACACAACGACGGTGCCTTGTTCAACCTGTACGGCCCCACCGAGGCTGCGGTATCGGTGACCTCGCACCGCGTACGACCCGATGAGAGTGCGCGCGTCCCGATCGGTCGGCCAGAGTGGAATACACAGGCGTACGTGCTCGATACTCGACTACACCCTGTACCGACAGGAACCATCGGTGAGTTGTATCTTGCGGGCGAGCAGCTGGCGAGGGGGTATCTCGGCCGTCCCGATCTGACCGCTGAGCGCTTCGTCGCCAATCCTTTCGACCCCAGTGGCGGACGGTTGTATCGCTCGGGAGACTTGGCCTTCTGGGATGCACACGGCGAACTCGTCTTCGCGGGCCGCTCCGATTTCCAGGTCAAGATCAGAGGCTTCCGGATCGAACTCGGCGAGATCGAGGCGGCAATGCGTGCGCTGGATGCGCTCGCCGATTCGGCGGTGATCTTGCACTCCGACGCCCTCACCGGGGATCGACTCGTGGGGTATCTGGTTCCTTCCGAATCCCGAACGATCGACATCGACGAGGTACGGACAGCGTTGGGTACGTCCTTGCCGTCGTACATGGTGCCGTCACACTTCGTCGTCCTGAGGTCGTTGCCGCTCAACGCCAACGGCAAACTCGATCGCGCGGCCCTGCCGGCTCCGGTTTTCGAATCGAACGAGTTCCGCGCTCCGACCGATCCAGTCGAACAGATCGTGGCGCGGGTGTACTCCGAGCTTCTAGGGGTTGCTCGAGTGGGGCTCGACGACGACTTTTTCGCTCTCGGTGGCAATTCGCTGGTCGCAACCCAGCTGGTGGCCCGTCTCGGAGCGGCACTGAATGCGTCGATCTCGGTGCGCTCGGTATTCGAGGCGCCGACTGTAGGTGCCTTGGCTGCGCGGGTGGAGTCGCACGTCGGGCAGGGAGCGCGTGTGCCTCTGGTCGCACGCCCTCGTCCGGAGGCCGTGTCGCTGTCCTTGGCCCAGCAGCGCATGTGGACGCTCAATCAAGTGGATCGAGCGTCCGATGCCTACAACATTCCAGTAGCCATCAGGCTCTCCGGCGCGTTGGACGTCACGGCTCTGCGAGCTGCAGTGGGCGACCTGTTCCGTCGGCACGAGATACTGCGTACGCGGTATCCGGACACCGATCACGGGCCGGTCCAATCCGTAGTTCCGATGTCCGAAGTCCTACCAGGTCTCGAGGTTCGTGAAATCTCGGCCGCCGACGTACCGGCTGTCGTCGGAGACGTCGTCACCGCCGGGTTCGATGTCGCGGCTGAGGTGCCCGTTCGAGCCGAGCTCTTTTCGATCAGCGAGACGAACGAGACGGAGTTCGTCCTGGTCTTCGTTGCCCATCACATCAGCGCCGACGGCTTCTCCATGCGCCCGTTGATCAGGGACGTCATGACTGCTTACGTCGCTCGGACGGCAGGCGATGCCCCGCTGTGGACGGAACTTCCTGTGCAGTACGCCGATTACGCGTTGTGGCAGCGGGAGGTCCTCGGATCCGAGGACGATCCGGACAGTGTGTTGTCCAAGCAGATCGACTATTGGGCCGAGGCTCTGGTCGGCGCACCCGAGCAAATCGCGTTGCCGACCGACTTTCCGCGCCCTGCTCGAGCATCCTTGCGTGGTGGCCGCTCCGAGTTCACTGTCCCGTCCGACATAGCAGCGCGTGTACAGAAAACTGCTCGCGAGCACAATGCGACGGTCTTCATGGTTGTGCACGGCGCTTTGGCAGTGCTGCTGTCGAAGCTGAGCGGTGATCAGGACATCACCGTGGGAACCCCGGTGGCGGGACGTGGTGATGCAGCGCTCGACGACCTCGTCGGCATGTTCGTCAACACGCTGGTGCTCCGGACGAAAGTCTCGCCGAGCACGACCTTTGCCGATCTGTTGACAGAAGTACGAGAAACCGATCTGTCCGCGTTCGCTAACGCCGATGTCCCATTCGAGCGGGTTGTCGAGGTGGCGGGTCACAAGCGCTCGGCCGCCTACAGTCCTCTGTTCCAGGTCATGTTGACCTTCCAGAACCTTGCCACAGGCACCTTCGCCTTGCCTGGCCTGGAAGTGTCGGCTTTGGAGAGCGGCCTGGAGCAGGCCAAGGTCGACCTGCAACTGACGGCAGTCGAACGTTTCGACGAGTCGGGAGATCTGATCGGGATCGACGCAGTGTTCAACTACGCCACGTCGTTGTTCGAGTCGAAGACGATCGAATTGTTCGCGCAGCGTTTCACCCGGGTGCTCGATCTCCTCACGTCAGACCCCAGCAGTGTCATTCGGGCAGTGGACATGCGGTCCGAGGCCGAGCGTGCAGAGCCGGCACCCAAGCCGAAGACGATCGACGACCTGCCCGAACTGGTCTCGGCCGCGGCCGCAGTTGCCGCGTCGTCCATTGCGGTGTCTCACGCCGGAACGAGCGTCACCTTCGGTCAGCTCGACGAGAAACTGTCGGCTGTCTCGAAGTCGACCGGGGGAGCACTGAAACCCGAGGCGGTTCTGTCGGTGGCGCTTACAGGCCTCCTACCAGGAATATTGCCTGCACTGGGTGCTGATGGCTTCGCAGCGACGGTTGCGTCGCTGATCAGTGACGCCCAGTCGTTGATCGCTGATCCGGGAGGATCCGGTGTCTCCATGCAGTGACCTACCTGGGCCTGATCGTGAACTTGGAGTCGAAGCCGGTTTGTGTCGCAGGGTTTCGTAGGGTGTCTCGTGTATGCGATGCATCTCGGCGCGTCCCGCGGCGGTTAGTAGGAGGAACACTCAGATGTCGAATGGTCGGCCGAACACTCGAAGCCAGGACGCTGCCGGCAGCGTAACCGTGGACGAGCTTCCAGGAGTGATCTCTGCAGTTGTCGATGCTGCGCCCGATCGCATCGCGTTGACCCATGGTGGGACAACCGTGACCTACACGACGTTGCACGCTGAACTGACTGCGCTCGAGGCTGCCATGGGCGGTGCACTGGGAACCGAGGCCCTCGTCACTGTCGTGCTGTCCAACCTTCTTCCTGGCGCACTCGAATCCGGCGGCCTCGCCGGCATCGTCGAGTCGATCGTCGCCGATGCGTCCGAGGTGTTGGGGGATCTGACGCCTGCAGGCCCGCCGACGCTCGTATCTCGCTTCGAGGAACAGGTCGCCCGTACTCCCGATGCAATCGCCGTCGAGTTCGAGGGCGCAAGTTTGACCTACGCGGAATTCGATTCTCGCGCGAATCGACTTGCTCGCCATCTCGTGTCACTGGGAATCGGCCCGGAGTGCCTCGTCGGACTGGGAATCAGACGGTCGCTGGAGTTACTCGTCGGCATGTACGCGATCGTGAAATCGGGAGCAGCGTACGTTCCGCTCGATCCCGATCATCCAGCGGAGCGGCTGGCCTACGTGCTCGACGTCGCACAGCCGGCAGCAGTACTCGGCCTGTCCACAGAACCTCTCGACCTGCCGGCAGAGGTGGGTGTCATCGAGATCGACCTGTTGGAACTGGACGGACTCGACGCGACCGCCCTCGCCGACAGTGACCGGGTTCGGACGTTGTCGGACGACGCGTTGGCTTACGTGATTTTCACATCAGGATCCACCGGACGCCCCAAGGGTGTGGCAGTTTCACATCGCGCGATCGTCAGCAATGTGCAATGGCGTCAAGATCACTACGTCTTGACACCGGACGATGTGGTGCTGCAAAAGACGCCGTTCACATTCGATGTGTCGGTGTGGGAATTCTTCTGGCCCTTGCAGATCGGTGCCCGTCTCGTCGTCGCGACACACGATGGACACCGTGACCCCGCGTATCTTGCTCGTGTGATGACCGAACGTGGTGTCACTGTGGCGCACTTCGTGCCGTCGATGCTCGCGGTGTTCGTGGCAGAACCCTCGGTCCGCGAGATCGAGACGCTGCGATATGTATTTGCGTCCGGTGAGGCGCTCCCGGCCCAGACCACGACGCGCTTTCACACCGTCAGCTCGGCAGAACTGCACAACTTGTACGGGCCGACAGAGGCCGCAGTGGATGTCACGTACTACGAGACTGCCGAGGTGGAATCGGGATCGGTCCCTATCGGCCGGGCCGTGCACGACACCTCGCTCTACGTGTTGGACGACGGACTCCGACCGGTCTCGACCGGTGTCGAAGGTGAGCTCTATCTTGCGGGCGTCCAACTTGCACGTGGCTACGTAGCGCGACCGGACCTGACAGCCGATCGGTTCGTGGCTGATCCGTTCGACGATGGACGCCAGATGTACCGGACCGGCGACCTGGTCAGGTGGGTGCCTCGCGGTGGGATCGACATGCTGGAATACGTAGGACGCACCGACTTCCAGGTGAAGCTCCGTGGTCTTCGTATCGAACTCGGCGAGATCGAAACAGCCGTTCTCGAGCATCCCTCGGTCGCGCAAGCAGTTGCCCTCGTCCATACCGACGACTCGCTGGGCGATGTCCTTCTCGCGTACGTGGTTGCTGCGCAGGGCGAGCTCATCGACCAGGAGTCGCTGGCGCAGGCCGTCGCGTCCCGACTGCCGGAATACATGGTCCCCGCGTTGTTCGTCGCAGTCGACGAATTCCCCCTCGGCTCCAGCGGGAAACTCGACCGGCGAGCTCTCCCGGCTCCCGACTTCTCCTCGTTGGCAAGCGAATACAGGGAGCCGTCCACCGAAACAGAGGTGGCGCTTGCAGCGGTGTTCGCCGAGGTACTCGGTTCCGAGACCATCGGTGCCGACGACGATTTCTTTGCGATCGGCGGTAACTCGTTGATCGCCACCCGGGTGATCTCGCGCATCAATGCTCGATTCGACATCCGTATCGACGTTCGCGACTTCTTCGACGCGCCGACGGTCGCGGGACTCGCGATACTCGTCGACGCCGCAGTTGCGCAGGGCGGCGGGGGACGAGCACCGCTCGTTCCTCAGGAGCGGCCGGATGTTGTTCCGTTGTCGTTGGCGCAGCAGCGGATGTGGTTCTTGAACCGGTTCGATACTGCATCTGCGGTGAACAATATTCCGGTGGCGATCAGGCTGACCGGTGAGCTCGACGTCGCTGCGCTGGAGTCCGCTGTCCGCGATGTCCTCTCGCGTCACGAATCCGTGCGCACCATCTATCCCGAAATCGACGGCGTCGGATCACAGTTGGTGCTCGAGGTCGATGCGGTGGCTCCCACCTTGGCGGTAGAGCCGGTGGCGGAGGCGGACGTGCTCGACCGTGTGGTCGAGTTCGTCTCTGTTGGGTTCGATGTGACGGCGGAGGTGCCGTTTCGTGCTCGTTTGTTCGAGGTTGTGGGTTCGGGTGGTGTTGGTTCGGAGTTCGTTGTGGTGTTTGTGGTGCATCATATTGCGGCTGATGGTTTTTCGATGGGGCCGTTGACGCGGGATGTGATGGGTGCGTATGTGGCGCGGGCTGCGGGTGAGGAGCCGGGGTGGGCTCCTCTTGCGGTGCAGTATGCCGATTATGCGTTGTGGCAGCGTGCGGTGTTGGGGTCGGAGTCGGAGCCGGATTCGTTGTTGTCGCAGCAGGTGTCGTTTTGGCGGTCGGCGTTGGAGGGTTTGCCGGATCAGTTGGATTTGCCTGCTGATCGGGTTCGTCCTGTTGTGGCGTCCAATCGTGGTGCGAATGTTGTGTTTTCGGTGGATGCGGGTGTGCATCGTGGGTTGAGTGTGGTGGCGCGGGAGTTGAATGCGTCGTTGTTCATGGTGGTGCATTCGGCGTTGGCGGTGTTGTTGTCGCGGTTGTCGGGGTCTGATGATGTGGCGGTGGGTACGCCGGTGGCGGGGCGTGGTGAGGCTGCTCTCGATGATGTGATCGGGATGTTTGTCAATACGTTGGTGTTGCGGACGGTGTTTGGTTCGGATTGGTCGTTTGCTGATGTGGTTCGGGATGTGCGTGAGCGGGATTTGGGGGCGTTCGGGCATGCGGATGTGCCGTTCGAGCGGTTGGTGGAGGTGCTCAATCCGGCTCGGTCGCAGGGGCGTCATCCGTTGTTTCAGGTGATGTTGTCGTTCCAGAATTTGGAGCGGTCTTCGCTGGAGTTGCCTGGGTTGTCGGTGTCGGCGGTTGATTTCGATGTTGCGGTTGCGAAGTTCGATGTGCAGGTGACGGTGACGGAGTCGTTCGATGCCGATGGTGGTGCTGCGGGGTTGTCGGCGACGTTGACGTATGCGACGGATTTGTTCGATGAGTCGACGATGGTGTTGTTTGCGGAGCGGTTTGTTCGGGTGTTGGAGGCGGTGGTGGCGGATTCGTCTGTGGTGGTGGGTGATATCGATGTGTTGGGTGATGTGGAGCGTGATGTTGTGGTGTCGGGGTGGAATGGGACTTCTCGTGTGTTGGAAGGTGTTTC
>NZ_JACFTB010000005.1 GCF_014281965.1 Rhodococcus sp. BP22 | reverse complement strand
GCTCGCGCCTCCTGAACTGAAACTCCGTGTGCCCGGTACCGGTATCGGTGCCGGGCACACGGCATTTCTTCCGTCCACAGATCCAAGAGGCTTCTCCCATGACATTGCAGATCGGCTCGCTCGAGCTGAACAGTCCCGTTGTTCTCGCTCCGATGGCAGGTGTGACCAATGTGGCGTTCCGCACATTGTGCCGAGAGCAGGAGATAGCGCGCGCCGGCAGTACGTCCGGTCTGTATGTCTGCGAGATGGTCACTGCTCGTGCGCTCGTCGAGCGCCAGCCAGCCACGATGCACATGACTACCTTCGGTCCGACCGAAACCCCGCGGTCACTGCAGCTCTACACCGTCGATCCGGACACGACTTACGCCGCGGCGAAGATGATCGTCGATGACAACCTCGCCGACCACATCGACCTGAACTTCGGTTGCCCGGTCCCGAAGGTGACGAGGAAAGGCGGCGGCGCCGCGCTCCCCTACAAGCGCAAGCTGTTCGGACGCATCGTCGCGGCTGCGGTGAAAGCGACAGAGGGAACGTCGATTCCGGTGACGGTCAAGTTCCGCGTCGGTATCGACGAGGAGCATCACACCCACCTCGACGCCGGCCGAATCGCGGCAGGCGAAGGTGCGGCAGCTGTGGCGCTGCACGCGCGTACCGCCTCGCAGCGTTATTCGGGTACAGCCGACTGGAGTGAGATCGCTCGGTTGAAGGAGCATGTCACCGATGTCCCTATTCTCGGCAACGGTGATATTTTCTCGGCTTCGGACGCGGTTCGCATGATGGCCGAAACCGGTTGCGACGGAGTCGTCGTCGGTCGGGGATGTCTGGGACGTCCGTGGCTGTTCGCCGAACTCAGTGCACGCTTCGCAGGGCGCGCGGAGCCTACGCCCCCGACACTAGGCGAGGTCGCCGTCATCATTCGTCGCCATGCCGAACTGCTGGCTGCACACCATGGCGAGAGCAAGGGTCTTCGTGAACTGCGCAAGCATGTGTCGTGGTACCTGCGCGGTTTCCCAGCCGGATCCGATCTGCGCGTAGCGATGGCATTGGTGAAGACTTTGACCGAGTTGGATGATCTGCTCGGCCAACTCGACCCGACGGTGGCATTCCCGAAAGATGCCGAAGGCCCACGTGGCAGACAAGGTTCGCCCGGCGTTGTGTCGCTGCCCGAGGGGTGGCTCGATGACCCCGAGGACGATCGAGTGCCGGTCGGAGCAGATTTGATGAATTCCGGCGGCTGACCGAGGTCACGACCGCGAGGATCGGTCGGGGTGGACCCCACAGGTTTCCTCAGTATCATTGCGGGGATCGCCCGACTCGGCGGTAAGAGAGATACGCGGAAGGTCAGGTTCACATTCGTGGGTGACGATCGAGACTCGAGCCCACCTGCGCCCGAAGGACGAGCTCCCTGGGAGCGTCCGATCTCCCGAATCTCCCACGAGCCTCGGTCACCGAGTAGCGCGCCGGTGCCACCCGCGTCCTCACCGCCCGCATCCTCACCACCCGCCTCCGGCCGCAAGGTGCCCGAGCCGACCGCCAAGTCCGCGGACAGCGAAACCCCCAGCGGCAAATTCAACCGGCTAGGTAAGCGTTCCTCTCGAAAGTCCGACTCGGTATCGGTTGCCGACCTCGTGGACAAGATGGCCGACGACGAACCACCCGCCGAGACGCCGTCTGTTCGCGCGTGGCCCAGCCGGCCCGACGTTGATGACCCCACGGAAAAGATCGACCCGATCACGGACTCGACGCCGCCGCCGGTGAGCCCACCCCCGGTTGTCGCGCTGCCCGAAGCCGTCGGCACCCCCACCGATGATCGGCCGGTCCTGACCCGACTGGCCATGAGCAAGGTGCGCCGACAAAAGCGCCTCCGCAATATCGGCCGCGGATTCGTCTCCCTCGTCGCCGTTCTCGCGCTTGCTCTCACCGGAATGGTCTGGGGATATCTTCGTAGTACCGACCAAGGCTTTGCACAGGTCGCCGCCCTGGACCTGGATTCGACGGACGTCGTGGACGCCGCCGGTCAATATGGTGACGAGACTTATCTGATCGTCGGTACGGACACTCGTACCGGTGCCAGTGGCGAGGTCGGCGCAGGCACGGTGGCCGATGCCGAAGGCGCCCGCTCGGATACCGTCATGTTGGTCAACATTCCTGCTGATCGAAGCCGTGTCGTCGCAGTCTCGTTCCCACGCGACCTCGACGTTGTTCGCCCTGAATGCGAGGGCTTCGACAATTCCACCAACACGTACACCGGTGAGATGTACCCGTCCGCGGACGGCGACAAGCTCAACGCGACCTATGCGCTCGGCGGGCCCAAGTGCCTCGTCAAAACGATCCAGAAGATCTCCGGTTTGAAGATCAGCCACTTCGTCGGTATGGACTTCGCCGGATTCGAATCGATGGTGGACGAGGTCGGTGGCGTCGAAGTCTGCACGCCACAGCCCCTGGTCGACTACGAACTCGGCACTGTCCTGGCAACAGCTGGGGAGCAGCGTATCGACGGCCGCACGGCCCTGAACTACGTACGTGCGCGCAACGTGGAAAGCGAGGGCAATGGCGATTACGGGCGTATCAAGCGTCAACAGCGGTTCCTGTCCTCTCTCCTTCGGTCTGCGCTCTCGAACAAGGTCCTGCTCGACCCAGGCAAGCTCAACGGGTTCGTCGGTGCTTTCACCAGCGATACCTTCGTGGAGAACGTGAAGACCAAAGACCTCGTCACTCTCGGTCGTTCCCTGCAGAACGTCGATGCTGGAGCCGTCACCTTCCTGACGATCCCCACTTCGGGCACCAACGACTGGGGCAACGAGATCCCGATCGACGACGCCATTGCCGTGATCTTCAGTGCCATCATCAACGATGAGCCGTTGCCCGGCGAAGAACGTCAAGACCCGCCGCCCAGCGCGGAGCCGTCGATTCAACCGACAGCGCCGCTGCTGGCAGTCGATCCGACGACAGTCTCGATCCAGGTCTCCAATGCTTCCGAGATGGTGGGGATGGCGGCCACTGCGTCCAGCGAACTGTCCACCTATGGTTTCCAGATTCTCGATGTCGGTAACTTCGTCGGAACAGCCAAGCAGACCGTCGTCCGCTTCTCGGAGGGCCAGGAATCCGAGGCCGCCACGGTTGCGTCGGCGATCCCCGGTGCAGTCATCGAGCAAGCGCAGGGGCTCGACAGCATCGTCGAGGTCGTGCTCGGCTCGGACTATCCCGGGTACACCACTGCCCCGACGGCGTTCGGTGAGCCGATCGAAGCCACTCGAGTTCAGGGTTCGACCGAGGGCGCGCCATTGCCCGAGGATCTGTCGTTCACGAACGCCGCCGACGATACCTGCGCCTGAGTAAGCCATTCACGCTCCGTTCACCCTCTCGACGGTGACCATATGGGTGTGACCTACTAAACTCACTGGCATGCGCGTCGCCTACAAAGAACAGATGAACGACCTTGCCGATGCCCTCGGACAAATGGCCACACTGGCCGGCTCTGCGATGGAGAAGGCAACTCAGTCACTACTTCAAGCAGACTTGCTCCTCGCCGAGCAGGTCATCTCCGATCACGACAAGATCTCCGAACTGAGCACCATTGCCGAGGAGAGGGCATTTACCCTCCTCGCACTCCAAGCTCCGGTTGCAGGGGATCTCCGCTCGGTCGTATCGGGAATCCAGATCGTCGCCGACATCGAGCGGATGGGGGCACTCGCCCTGCACGTCGCCAAGATCACTCGGCGTCGCCACCCCAAACACGCCCTCCCCGAAGAGGTCAACGGCTACTTCGCCGAAATGGGCCGAATCGCCGTCCAACTCGGAGCATCTGCGCGCGAGGTTCTCGAGACCCGCGATCCCGAGCGCGCCGCCAAGCTCCACGAGGAAGACGAGGCGATGGACGACCTCCATCGTCACCTGTTCACGGTGCTGATGGATCGTGAATGGAGTCACGGCGTCGCCGCGGCCGTCGACGTCACCCTTCTCGGACGGTTCTACGAGCGCTTCGCCGACCACGCAGTCGAGGTCGGACGCCGAGTCATCTTCCTCGCCACCGGTGAGATGCCGACCGAGCTGAGCAACACACACCTGCCCAGCAGCTGACCCTTCGCTCGTACCGAACGCGCACAAGAAGAATCCCCGAACGCTGAGCGTTCGGGGATTCTTTTCATGTACTTCCCTAGCCGAAGCGACCGGAGATGTAGTCCTCGGTGGCTTTCTGGGTCGGATTGGAGAAGATCTTCTCGGTGTCGTCGATCTCGATGAGCTTGCCTGGCTTACCAGTGGCCTCGAGGTTGAAGAAACCGGTTTGATCGCTCACGCGTGCAGCCTGCTGCATGTTGTGCGTGACGATGACGATCGTGAAGTCCTTCTTGAGCTCACCGATGAGGTCTTCGATGGCGAGCGTCGAGATCGGGTCCAGTGCCGAGCACGGCTCGTCCATGAGGAGGACGTCGGGCTGCACTGCAATGGCACGAGCAATGCACAGCCGCTGTTGCTGGCCACCGGAGAGACCACCACCGGGCTTGTCGAGGCGGTCTTTGACCTCGTTCCAGAGGTTCGCGCCTTTGAGGGAGCGCTCGGCGATCTCGTCGAGTTCCTTCTTACTCCGTCCACCCTGCAGCTTCAGGCCTGCGACGACGTTGTCCCGGATCGACATCGTCGGGAACGGGTTGGGGCGCTGGAAGACCATGCCGATGGTGCGGCGGACACCGACCGGGTCGACGCCGGAGCCGTAGATGTCCTCGCCGTCCAGCAGCACGGATCCTTCTACGCGCGCGCCCGGGGTGACCTCGTGCATGCGGTTGAGCGAACGCAGCACTGTGGACTTGCCGCAGCCGGAGGGTCCGATGAAGGCTGTCACTCCACGCGGGGGAACCGCGAGGGTGACACCTGCGACGGCTTGGAACTTGCCGTAGAAGATGTTGACGTCTTTCAGGTCGAGACGTTTTGCCATGATCGGCTCCTGTGTTTCTCGAGCGGGGAGATTCGTGGGTGGCGCAGTGATCAGAAGTTCTTGGGTGCGAAGAACTTGGAGACCAACTTCGCGCCGATGTTGAGCAAAGCAATGATCAGGATCAGCGTCAGTGCTGCTCCCCACATGCGCTCGCTGGTGAGTGCGCCGGTTCCGGCTTTCTGCAGGTCGACCATCATGAGCGGCAGGGACGTCTGCGGCCCCTCGAACAAATTGAAGTTGATGGCGGTCGCGGAGCCGACCAGGATCAGTACCGGCGCGGTCTCACCCATGACACGGGCGAGCGCGAGCATGATGCCGGTGACGATGCCGGACAGAGCCGTTGGCACGACGATCTTCGCGATGGTTTTCCATTTCGGCACACCGAGTGCGTACGACGCCTCGCGCAGATCCTGCGGAACGATGCGCAGCATCTCCTCCGACGACCGCACGATGACCGGGATCATCAACAGGACCAAGGCAAGCGCGACGGCGATTCCGGACCGGTCGAATCCGAATGTGGCGATCCACAGTGTGTAGATGAACAGCGCGGCGACGATGGACGGGACACCGGTCAGAATGTCGACCATGAAAGTAGTGACCTTGGCGAGGCGTGTTCCGACACCGTATTCGACGAGATAGATGGCGACGAATATTCCGATCGGAATCGAAATCAATGCGCAGAACAATCCCTGCATGAGCGTGCCGACAATGGCGTGGTAGGCGCCGCCGCCAGCTGTGAATTGTGTGAGGCCTGCTTGCGAGTTCGTCCACCATTCGGGTGCGACCACTGCACTGATGCCACGCGAGATCACCGTGTACAGAACCCAGATGAGCGGAACCAGCGCGACCAGTACGGACAGACTGACCAGTACCGTCGCGAATCCGTTGGCGAACTTGCGTCGAGGACTGACCCCCTTGAAGGTCTTGTCCTTGACCGGACGGTCCAGCGTTGCGGTCATGGCCTAGGCCCTCTTTCCGGCGATGGCGGCGCGAGCGCCTGCGTTGACGACGAAGGTGAGCACGAAGAGAACGAGGCCCGCCGCGATATAGGCACCCGCCTGGAGCTGGTTGTTGAACTCACCTGCCGCGAGCGCAATCTTTGTCGCGAAGGTATTTCCGCCGTCGAAGAGTGTCCATCCGAAGGTGGCTTGCGTGCTGCGAATGATGATGTACAGCGCGATGGTTTCGCCGAGTGCACGTCCGAGCCCGAGCATCGAACCGCTGACGAATCCAGATTTTCCGAAGGGAATGACGGTTGTCCGGACGACTTCCCACCGTGTTGCGCCGAGCGCGAGGGCCGCTTCGATCTGCCCTTTCGGCGTCTGAACGAAGACTTCGCGCGTCACTGCCGCGATGATCGGCAGGATCATGACGGCGAGGACGATGCCGGCGGTGAAGATGGTGCCTCCGCCGGCGATCGATACCGACCCGGTGGCGAACAGTGGAATCCAGGCGAGATTGGTGTTGAGCCATTCCGCGAAGGGGCTGATGGCCGGCGCCAGGACGTACAGGCCCCAGAGTCCGAAGACGATCGACGGCACTGCAGCAAGCAGATCGATGACGTAACCCAACGGGCCCGCCACCTTCTTCGGCGCGTAGTTGGTGAGATAGACCGCGATTCCGAGCGCGACCGGCATCGCCAGGATCAACGCGAAGATCGATACGGTCGCGGTCACCAGGAACAGGTCCCGGATACCGAAGACCATGGCCGAGGTGTCCGAGGTACTCCAACTACCGTTGTACGTCAGGAAGTTGACCGTGTTGTTCTGCAGCGCCGGGATCGCCCGCCACAGCAGGAACAGTCCGATGGTGGCGATGAGCACGATGATGAAGACACCCGAGCCCTTGGCAAAGGTGGCGAAGATGCGGTCACCAGGGCGGATGACGGTACCGCCCTTGGCCTTCTTGTCCGGCAATTGAATGGACTCTTCCGTGTTCCGGGGCGCCCCGGTCGCGGTGGTGTCATCCGCGGACGTAACGCCGGTGATCGAGTGGGTGTCTCTCATACCGCTCACGTCTCTCGTGTGGTGGTCGAGGACGGGGCCTGCCCGATGCCGAGAAGATTCATCCACGGCATCGACACAGGCTCTCGTCTCATTGAATCAGGCGATCGCGTCGATCGCAGTGACCAAACGCTCTTTGAAGGACTCCGGCAGCGGAACGTAACCGGCTTCCTCGAGACCCTGCTGGCCTTCGTTTGCAGCACTGAGCAGGAAGGACTTCACGGCTGCGCTGGTGTCGGCGTCGTAACCCTTCGAGCAGACAATTTCGTAGGTGGCGAGAACCAACGGGTAGGAATTTGCGGCTTTGCTGGCGTAGAGGGCGTCGATATCGATTACGAGGTCGTTGCCCTCGCCGGAGAACGCAGCAGTATCGATGGCTGCGCCCGCGGTCTCACTGCTCAGCTCGACCGGCCCGTTGCCGAAGTCGACGTCGGCGGTGCCGAGACTCTCTTGGTCTGCGAACCCCTTCTCGACGTAGGTGATCGAGCCGGGAGTCGCAGCGACTGCCTGTGCGACTCCAGAGGAGCCGTTCGCGCCTTCGCCGACCCCGCCGGCCCAATCGGAGCTGTGGTCGAGTTTCCAGGCCTCGGGCGCGGACGCTGCGAGGAAGCGCTGGAAGTTGTCGCTGGTGCCCGAGGAGTCGGAGCGGTAGATCGGAGTGATCGGGGTTGCCGGCAGCGAGACGCCCTCGTTGACCGCGGCTACTGCCGGGTCGTTCCAGGTTGTGATCTGGCCGGTGAACATGCGTGCCGCAAGGTCGGGAGTAACGACGAGGTTGTCGACACCGTCGAGGTTGTACGCGATTGCGACGGGGCCGAATACGAGCGGAAGGTTCCAGGCGGGGTTAGCCTGGCAACGCTCGGCAGCCGCGGCGGCCTGCTCTGCCTTGATGGCCGAGTCCGAGCCGGCGAAGTCGACGAGGCCGGCGACGAACTGGGTGCGGCCGTTGCCCGAACCACTCGTCGTGTACTCGACAGCCTTACCGGAGCACACACCCGCGTAAACCGAAGTGAAGTTGGACATCGCGTTCTGTTGAGCAGAGCTTCCTTCGCCTGTCAGCGGGGATTTGCCCTCACATGAGGCTGCCGTATCCGTCCCGGATGCCGATTCCACGTTCGAGTCGCTGCCGCACGCTGTCAGCAGCATGGCACTGATCGCCACTGCGCTGATCAAAGCAGCATTGCGCTTGAGGTTCACCGTTTCCTCCGAGGATTCTTGTTACCGTTGTCGCTTAAAAGGGCAGCGTCTGCGCTACCCACAGCAAAACGTAAAGGGAGCCGGTTGACAGCTACCCCTGAATCAGTGAACGGAGAATGAACAGAGCGGGCAATTGTCCGTTTATGGGCGTGTATACGCCGCGTCGACGTGAAAACGCGAAAATCCGAGACGTTCGTAGGTGTGCACAGCAGCGGTGTTGTCCGCCTCGACATAGAGCAACACTTCGGCAAGCTTCCGGTCGCGCAGGTAGTGCAGGCCTGCGAGGGTCAGAACCCGACCGAGACCACGCCCCTGCGACGCCGGGTCGATACCGACGACATAGACCTCGCCGATCTCGTCTTCGCCTGCCTCGGCGGCGTGCACTTTCGTCCAGTGAAAGCCGAGCAGATGGTCGGTGCCTTCTTCGAAAGCGAGGAACACCCCGGCCGGGTCGAACCATTCTTCGTCGCGGCGTTCGGCAATGTCCTTCGCGGTCCAGCCACCTTGTTCGGGATGCCAGGCAAACGCTGCACCGTTGACGCGCAGAAGTTCCGCATCGTCGCGCGGTCCTTCATAGGTACGCAACGTAATACTCTCCGGAACAACAACTTCGGGTAGTTCCGGCGTTGCGAGCGAGCGACGCATTTGCAGCAGTTCACGAGCTACCGTCAGGCCGAGTCGGGCGGCGACCGCCTGCGCCGGTTCGAGGTTTCCGTGGGCCCAGACTCGGGCTCCGTCTCCACCCTCGGACAGTGCACGGTCGACGAGGCTTCGTCCCGCGCCTCGGCCGCGGAACTCCGGATCCACGACGACTTCAGCCATCGGCGGAGCCTCGGCCGAACCAGCCGTGATGCCCGCGTAGCCGACGATACGAGTGCCCTCGGAAACAACCAGATGCTGCACCGAATTGTCCGCCGAGATTGCTTTGACGGCCTGTTCCGACAGGGGCGCAGTGCCGTCGGTGACGGCGGCACGTGACACCACCGCCTTGACGGCCTCGGACACCTCCGAGGTCATCGCTGCGGAGTCGAGTCGGGAGATTTCGAACGAGAGGGTCATCTACTGAGCCGCACTTCCATTGGTCGTGCCGTTGATAGAGGTCAACTCTGCGCCGTCATGGCCATCGTCTTCGTGCCCTGCTGCCACCGGCCCACCCTTGGCAGTGCGAGAAGGGCGCACTGCCTTGTATCCGACGTTGCGGACGGTACCGATCAGTGACTCGTACTCGGTGCCGAGCTTCGCGCGGAGGCGTCGAACATGCACGTCCACGGTTCGGGTACCACCGAAGAAGTCGTATCCCCATACCTCTTGGAGCAGCTGTGCACGCGTGAACACTCGCCCTGCATGCAAAGCCAGATACTTGAGGAGTTCGAACTCCTTGTATGTCAGATCGAGGGGACGTCCGCGTAACCGTGCGGTGTACGTGCCCTCGTCGATCACGAGTTCGCCGAGAGTGATTTTTCCCGACGCCTCCGGGCTTGCCACTCCCCCGGAACGTCCGACGAGTAGACGGAGCCGGGCATCGAGCTCGGCGGGTCCGGTGCCGGGGAGAAGAATGTCGTCCAGGCCCCACTCGGAGTTGACCGCGACGAGACCGCCCTCGGTGAGTACGGCCACCACCGGGATCGCCGAGCCGGTACTGCCCAGCAACCGGCACAATCCGCGCGCGGCGGCCAAGTCGGTACGAGCGTCGACCAGGGCGATATCAGCGGAACCGGCCTCCAGGAGCGAGGAAACTTCCCTGGGAACAGGCCGCACGTGGTGCGACAGAAGCGCAAGCGACGGTAGAACGGCCTCCGGATTCGGATCGGAGGTCAGAAGCAGGAGCTCCACACAGCCTCTATTCTTACCGATGTCGTGCCGATAACGAACTGAGTCGATTTTCGGCGGGACGCCGTCTTCGGGAGCGAAGCCGACGGCTTTCTCAGGGGGTAAGACTAACTTGTCCACGGGGACCACCGTCCAACGCAGTCCAGGATCCGTCGGTCACAATGGTGCCCATGCGCAAACTGATCATCGGTCTCGTGAGTCTGCTGGCACTCGCCCTCGTCGTCGACTTCGGGGTTGCGGCCTACTCCGAGTACCGCGTCTCTCGCGCAATTCGTGAGGGCGGGGACCTCACCTCCGACCCCCAGGTCACGATCCACGGTTTCCCTTTTCTGACCCAGGCCGCCGAAGGCAAGTACCAGAATGTGGAGGTCCGGGCACAGGACGTCCCCAACGATTACGTCGGGTCGACGACGATCGAAGCCAATCTGCGTGGCGTGTCGATCCCCCTGTCGGATTTGGCCGACGGGTCGGTGCAGACCGTTCCCGTCGACAAACTGGACGGGAGGGTGCGCATCGAAGCGACGGACCTCGGACGCTTCCTCGGCATCGTCGACCTGCAGGTTTCTGCGCCACCCGCCGACAAGTCGGACGGCACGGGCGGTTCGGGTGGGTCGGGAAAGACGACGAACGGCGGAGTCGTGCTCACCGGCACTGTGCCGGTCGGCCCGGTCGAGACCGAAGTCAGTGTCCAGGCAGATCTGATTCTCGATGGTGATCGGGTGAGTATCGTGGCGACCGATTTCTACTTCGGCCCCGAGGGCAGTGCCGACTTCACGATCCCCGACTTCGCGAAGTCTGCTGTGCTCGGTCTGTTCACCAAGACGATCGATCGCCAGACCCTTCCGTTCGGAGTGCTCCCCACCGATGTCTATGCGGAGGGTTCGCAGATCGTGATCGAAGGCTCGGCGGAGAATGTGACGATCGACTTGGATCAGATCGAAAAGTCATGATCGGAATCACAATTCTCGTGGTCGTACTGGTTGCCGCATCGGTGGTCGGCGTAGTCCTCACCTCACGCGCGGGAAAGGTGCGGGACGCGGCCACGGAGGGGACCTCCCCTCGCTTGACCGCCATGCTGGCAGACGCCGGCGCAGTCTCCGGGCACGCCACGGTTCTGCACTTCTCCGCCGACTGGTGCGGCCCCTGCAGTGCTGTGCGACGCGTCGTGGGGCAGGTGCTCGCCGAACTGGACGGTCCCACCGAGCTCGAACTCGACATCGACGAACATTCCGCGCTCGCCCGGGAGCTGGGCGTCCTGTCGCTTCCGACGACCTTCGTTCTCGACGGGCAGCTGAACCAGCGCGTTCGCATTGCCGGAGTCCCGAAAGCAGCAGCCCTTCAAGCAGCGTTGCTCGACCTGTAGTTCTGGTGGTCGAGGTTCTCGGGGTAGGGTGTTCGATGTGTTGTCCCGCCATGAGCTGTTGCTCACCAGTCGTCGCACGGTAGACCTGTGCCGACTGGGCGGTTGTTGCTGTCGCTGCTGCTGATCCCTCGTTCCGCCGGTGCCCTTGGTGCGCACCCGGAAAATCTTCAGGCGATCACGGGTAGATCCTTTACTACCCCTTTGCAGATGTGCCGGTTCCGATTTGTCGGACCCGCCTCGACACCCAACCCGGTCAACAAATTAAGCAACAGGAGCACTTTCTCGATGTCTACCGACCTACAGTCCGCGGTCGAGCAAGTCGACGCCCGTGGCCCACGATTCGCGGCCTGGATCACCACCGCCGTGCTCGTCGCGGTTCTTCTGTTGTCGTCCTTTTCCATCGATGCCGCGGCAGCGCTTCTCGCTGCGCAGGCCGTGGTCTTCGCGATCGGCGCTGCCTTCGGTCCGAAGCGCAGCCCCTACGGCCGACTGTTCGGACTGCTCGTCGCACCGAGGTTGTCGCCGGCCGAAGAGCGCGAGCCGACGCCGCCGCTGAGATTCGCGCAGCTCGTCGGCTTCCTGTTCGCGGCCGCCGGTGTCATCGGTTTCGCCGCTGGGCTACCGACTTTCGGCGCTGTGGCCACCGGCTTCGCCCTGTTCGCGGCTTTCCTGAATGCAGCCTTCGCCGTGTGCCTCGGCTGCCAGATCTATCCCCTCGTGGCGCGAGCGCGACCGCATACCGCCAGCGCCTGACATACCTACCCACCTACCACCCATCCCTACCGACACAATTTCTCCCTCTGATATCCATCACCGAAAGGAAACCCATGGCCCGCTCCGACGTCCTGGTCTCTGCCGACTGGGCCGAGCAGAACCTGAACGCCACGAAGACCGTTTTCGTCGAGGTCGACGAAGATGCAAGCGCCTACGACGGCGGTCACATCGAAGGCGCAGTGAAACTCGACTGGCGCAAGGACCTGCAGGACCCGGTTCGCCGCGACTTCCTCGGCCAGGAGCAGTTCTCAGATCTCCTGTCGGCGAAGGGAATCGCCAACGACGACACCATCGTGCTGTACGGCGGCAACAACAACTGGTTCGCCGCCTACGCGTACTGGTACTTCAAGCTGTACGGCCACAAGGACGTCAAGCTCATCGACGGCGGCCGTAAGAAGTGGGAACTCGACGGTCGTCCGCTGTCGAGCGATGTCGTCACCCGGGACACGACACAGTACCGGGCACAAGCGCCCGACCTGTCGATCCGCGCATTCCGCGACGAGGTCATCGACGCCATCGGCAACAAGAACCTCATTGATGTTCGCTCCCCCGACGAGTTCTCCGGCAAGATCCTCGCGCCGGCGCACCTGCCGCAGGAGCAGGCGCAGCAGCGTGGACACGTACCCTCTGCGATCAACATCCCGTGGAGCACCACTGCAAACGAGGACGGCACGTTCAAGAACGACGACGCCCTCGAGGCGCTGTACAAGGAAAAGGGCTACGACGAGGGCAAGGCGACCATCGCTTACTGCCGCATCGGCGAGCGCTCGAGCCACACCTGGTTCGTTTTGAAGGAACTTCTCGGCAAGTCCGACGTCAAGAACTACGACGGCAGCTGGGTCGAGTACGGCTCCCTCGTGGGAGCACCCATCGAGTTGGAGGTTCACTGATCATGTGCGGAGCACCCGTTCAAGGCCAAACGATTCCGGCAGGCGTCGATGTCGAGAAGGAGACCGTCATCACCGGTCGTGTTCTTGCCACCGACGGTGAGCCTGTGGGCGGCGCATTCGTGCGTTTGCTCGACGGCACCGGCGAGTTCACAGCAGAGGTAGTGGCGTCGGGAACCGGAGACTTCCGGTTCTTCGCGGCACCCGGCAAGTGGACCTTGCGTGCATTGTCCGCGTCCGGCAACGGTGACGCGGTGATCACCCCGGAGGGTGCAGGCGTGCACTCGGCGGATGTGACCGTCGGAGCCTGATTTCATACAGAGCAAGAAAGAGCCCCGCATCGATTCTTCTTCGATGCGGGGCTCTTTCGTGCTCTGTCCTAGTTCTGCGGTAGCGCTACGCCGAAGGAATCGAGCAGTGCTTCCAAATCGGTGTCACGAGTGGGGGTTCCGGGCGTCGGGAGTGTTTGCGGAGCTGGGCTGGGATCGACCTCAGAGGGTGCCAGAGGTGCGTCGTCGACGCCCTTTTTCTCGCGTTCGGTTTCGGCCAGATCCGTCACCCAGGCGACAATTTTTTCGCTCTCCCACACACGGCCGTCATTCGGATTGTTGTTCCAGTACGACAGGTGTTGGAGGAATCCGAGAAAGATGTACGGCTCGATGAGGACGTCGACTATTCCCTTGTTGTTCTCCACCAAACCTTCGCCTTCGGCACGCACTTTGGCACGCACCGTCTCGGCCCCTGGCCCCATCGCCCATTCGAGGTCTTCGCGCAGCCGCTCGGGAGTCAGCTCTGCACGGGCTTTCCCCTCGTCGACCTGGTAGGTCCGATCGGAAACCTTGAGAAGCACTTCGAGCAGCGTCTCCTCGGACCCGACCCAGTCCTGCTGGGTGACGATGTCGACGATCGCGCGGGTGGCTATGGAGGTCACGGTGCGGGCGAAGTCGGCGACGGTCTGCACGGGGTCGAGCACTGTCAGCCGCATCTGTCCGAGCACTCCGAGTGCCAGTTGCAGCGCAAGAATGTTCTCGGGAGCGTCGCACGCGAGATCGTAGGGCCGACAAGCCCACGTCATCTTGTCGTTCAGCGTGCCGTAATCCTTGGCCTCCGGCGACTGGAACCCACCGCGTGTCGGGCCGGGCTCGTCGATATTGGGTACGCCTGCAGGTCGGTACGGATCCCCCAAGAGTGCAACACCGGCGATGTCTTCGCCCGTGACGAGCGCATCGGGTGCGCGGTGGCCGAGTTCCATCGCGACACGCTCGACCACCTCGCCGCCGACGCTGTAGCCGAGGAGCACGAACTTGGTGTTCTCGCCGCACTTGCTCTTGTACTCGTCGAGCAGACGGTTGGTCGAGGCGACGCCTGCGGCAACCGATTCTTGATACGTGGGCACGTCGGAGAGGAGTCCCACTCCGTACGTCGATGGATACGGGACGTAGAGCCAGCCGACCGATCCCGGGTTGCTCGCTCCGGCCTGGCCGGCAGGGAGCGTCACGTTACCCACCCAATTGGCCATAGGCGAACGGGGTTCTTCGTTCAGCGGATCACGATCGGCGTCCGAGTCGGTTGCACCGGACACTGCGAGCATCAGAACGTCCGGGCACTGTTGGGCAAAGTTGTTCGGGTCGATGTTCGGGCCGTCTTCTTCGGACGAGGGCGCGCCTGCAGACCCCGTCGTCGACGAGCCCGATTCCGGAGATGCGGCTGCTGCCGCGGGAACAGCAAGGATCAACGCCACCCCCAGCGTCGCGGACTTCGTCAATATCGAGCCCGCACGTGTTCGGCGACGCATTCGAGATCCTCTCCAGCACACTTCGAGACAGCTTTCGACCAGACAAAAGATGTCGGGCGCAGACCGCCCGACACCACACTGGAGAAGGTACCGCGCCCAGCCCCCATCGTTTGCTACTGAGTGTGAAACCCCGATGTCAGGGGCCGGGATTCTGGGAGATGGCACTATCGACTTCGGCGTTGTCCCCACCGCGATTCTGCGCAGTGAATCGGGTGGGTCTAAACTCGGCGTCGTGGTCATCTTCTTCGAGCTTCTGCTGGCACTGGCTGCAGTAGCCATCATCGCGTTCTCGCTCTACGTCGTCTACCGCTTGGTCACTGAAGAATCGTGACCGAGCGCCCAGCCGACGGGTCTGGCGAGACCACACGGTCCGCCAATGATGCGATCGCCGAAGCTGCCGAGAAGTTTGCGGCGGCGTCGGCACGCAACATTCCGACGTTGCCGGATCTTCCGCACCCTGAAGACACCGCCAACCTTCGCCTGGGACCCGAACTGAATCCAGCGATGCTTGCGCTGCTTCCGTTGGTCGGCGTTTGGCGCGGCGAAGGCGAGGGTCGCGATCCCGAGTCGGGACAGGAGTACCCGTTCGGGCAGCAAATTGTCGTCTCACACGACGGCGGTGCCTACCTCAGCTGGGAATCTCGCTCGTGGCGCCTTGACTCCGACGGAAACTACGCGCATCCCGACCTTCGCGAAACCGGCTTCTGGCGGATCACCGGCGATGACGTCAAGGGTAGCGAGACGCCTGAGGTCATCGAGTTTCTGCTGACGCACAGCACCGGCGTCGTCGAACTCTATTACGGGCACGCGCTCAATCAGACTTCGTGGGAACTCGCGACCGATGTCGTCATCCGGTCCACTTCGGGCGCCCTCGTCGGTGGCGCCAAGCGGCTCTACGGCATCGTCGATGGTGCCGACCTCGCGTACGTCGAGGAACGTGTCGACGCCGACGGCGAGCTGGCACCACGGCTCTCCGCTCGCCTCGTCCGCTATATCGGCTGAGACCCTCATCGGTCCGGAGCACCTCATCTGTCCCGACACAGTGGTCCCCGGCGCACGCGAACGGCCCCCGAGCCATACCTGCTTTCAGGTCTCGGCCGGATAAGACCGAGGGCTCGGGGGCCGGGTAGCTGCCTTGGATTCGCTTGCCGCTCACGCGGTCTTCGAAAAGTGAATCCGTCAGCGGTTGCGGCTAGCTGACAGCCACCTCACGCGTCCTAGAGTTCTTCAACGTCAGACCACCTCCTCTCCCGTGTACTCAACAAAGTACGCCGCGATTCCGAAGTCGGCAAAGGAATATTTCCGCCGGAAAAGCCGAGGTCCAAGACCAGGTCAGCATGGTTGTCCTCCGGAAGCTGATGCGTTACCACCACGACCGCACGATTCCCGTCGACGATACCGTCGGAGCGATCGAGGAGCCGTCGCAACAGCTGCGCTCCCCCGTCGTCGTCGAGGTGTTCGGTCGGTTCGTCCAGCAGCAGAATCGGCGCGTCGGACAACAGCGCACGAGCCAGCAGAATGCGTCGACGCTGACCTCCGGACACCGCCTGCGCACCGCCGACGAGGGTCGTGTCGATGCCGTCCGGGAGGGAAGAGATCCAAGCGCCGAGGCCGACTCGGTCGAGCGCCTCGACCGCCTCGTCCGGCTGCACGTCGCCTCGTGCCACCCTCAGGTTTTCGAGAATCGAGGTGTCGAACAAGTGTGCATCTTCGGCGAAGAAACGGGCGCCGGAGCCCTCGACGGTTCCGCTGATCGGTGGCAGCAGTCCCGCGATCGTCATCAAGAGGGTGCTCTTGCCGATGCCGCTGGGGCCGACGATCGCTACCCTCGCTCCGGGACCGACATCGAGATCGACCGGCACCGTAGTCGAGGATGACCCCGGCCAGCCGCACCGCAAGTTTTTCGCAGAGACACGGTCGGTGAGCGAGTCCAGATCATTCACTGTCTGCGGAGCGGCCTCGTCCGCAGCGTCCAGCAGTTCCACGATGCGTGACGCCGAAATGCGTGCTCTCGTGAGTGCAATGGCGGCTCCAGGCAGCGCAGAGGTCGCCTCGAAGGCGGAAAGCGGCACGAGCACGATGATCGCCAACGCCATCGGTGTCATACCACCAGCTGTTCCACCCGTGCTGCCGTACAACGAGATACCGACCAGCAGGGAGCCCAGCACCGCCGCACCGATGGAGAGAGGTAATGCCGCGTCGGCGAAGGCTGCAGGCAGTGCCGCTCGATCGCGGGCCTTCACCGAAGCACGGTTGGCTTCGGCAGCATCCCGAAGGGTCTCGTCCAATCGTCCGGCGACCCGCAATTCCCCGGCGTGATCGAGGGCGCGGACGGCGGTTTCGCTGAACTCCGCACGGGCCGAAATGCCCTCGGACTCGGCGATGACGGAAGATCTCGCCGCCCAGTAGGGCGCGAGTACCCCGGCGACCACGAGAGCCAGCAACAAAATCAGTGCCGCAGCCGGCGAGACGAACGCCAACACGACGACAGCTGCAATCGCCAGAACTACCGATACGCAGATCGGCACGATCGCTCGCACCACGACGTCACCGAGCACGTCGACGTCGTTGCCGGTGCGCGACATCAGATCGCCGCGACGCAATCCCGCTGCTGCAGCCGGGTTGCCTGCGGCGAGCCGTTCGTAGAGGCGAGTTCTCGCCGACGTCGTTCCGCGCAGGGCGGTGTCGTGGGTAGCCAGGCGTTCCAGGTATCGGAATACGCCGCGCGAAATGCCCAGTGCTCGAACAGCGACGACGGCGACCGTCAGATCCAACACCGGTGGCATCTGCCAAGCGCGGGTGATGAGCCAGGCCGACACTGCCGCAAGGGTCAGTGCGCTGCCCAAGGTCGCGACCCCTGCCGCCACGGACATGACGACTCGGGACGGGCGAAGTTCGAGAAGTTCGAGAGCGCGCCGAAGGTCAACGAGCATGGCGTGCCTGCACTTCGATGATCGTGTCGGCACTGATGAGAACCGAACGACGGTGACCGACCACTACGACAGTTCTGCCCTCGTCGGCGAGGCGACGAATGGTTTTCAGCACTGTCGCTTCGTGTGTCGCGTCGAGGTGGGCCGTGGGTTCGTCCAACAGAAGCACCGGGGCCGAGGAGGTCAGGACTCGTGTCAGCGCGAGGCGTTGGCGCTGACCGAGGGAGAGCCCGACACCTCCGGTACCGACGACGGTCTGCCATCCGAGCGGTAGCTCTGCCAGAACCTGATCGAAACCTGTTGCTGCGCAGATACTGTCGAGTTCCTGGGGATCGGGCCGTGTCCCGGTGAGCAGGAGGTTGCTCTCCAGGGTGCCGGGAAGAAGGACGGGTCGCTGTGGGAGCCATGCGATCTGACGCCACCAGGAATGCACATCGACGTCGGCCAAGTCTGTTCCGCCGACCGTGACCGTGCCCTCGTCGGGCGCAGTCAACGCGAGAATCACACTCAGCGCCGTCGACTTTCCTGCCCCGTTCGCACCGGCCAGCACTGTCACGGTGCCGGGTTCGAATACGGCGTCGAGTCGGTGTGGGGCGCTGCCGCCACGGGCATCGACAGAAATCGAAGCCAGCTCGAGCCGTGCACCACGGGCTTGAATCGAACGCGTTCCAGCCCTCTCCGTCGGGCGATCGTCCAGCACGCCAAACGCCTTCTCCGACGCGGCGACGCCGTCCTCGGCGGCGTGGAATTGCGCCCCGACCCGGCGTAGCGGAACGTACACCTCGGGTGCGAGTACCAGCGCGATGATGCCGGCCTCGAGAGCCATGTCCCCGAAGACCAGTCGGAGTCCGATGCTCACGGCGACGAGAGCGACACACAGAGTGGCAAGCAGTTCGAGAACCATCGAGGACAGAAACGCGATCTTCAGTGCACGCATGGTCGCGCGGCGATGTGCCTCGCCGAGTGCCCGGACCCGCGCTGCAGGCCCGTGTTCACGGCCCAGTGCCCGGAGCGTCGGAAGTCCGGCGAGGAGGTCGAGCAGTTGGGCAGAGAGTCGCGTCATCGATTCGAGCGTCGCCTCTGCCTTCCCCTTGGTCAGCAGGCCGATCAGGATCATGAAGATCGGAATCAGCGGAAGCGTGAAAAAGATGATCGCTGCCGATGTCAGATCCTCGGTCAGGATGACCACGAGCGTCAGTGGCGTCAGCGTTCCTGCCAGGATCAACGCCGGCACGTAGCCGGTGAGATAAGGCGCGAGACCGCCCAAAGCCCTGGTCACGACCGTGGCAACGCCTTCGCGCTCGGAATCGAGTCGACGCGGATCACTGTTCGACGCGGCGGCGAGGACGTCGTTCTCGAGTTCTTCGACCACGCGCGAGGCCGCACGATGCGCATAGCGCGATTGCAGCCATGTCGAGGTAGTTCTGACCACGATGGCTCCGGCAAGAACTGCCAACTGCCCGGACCAGTTCGAGATCGATCGTGCTGCGGGATCGGTGATGACACCCGCGAGCACTGTGCCTGTCATGACCGCGGAGACGATGATCGCCGCGGTATCGACGAGCGAAAGAAGCACTGTCAACAGCAGATACCGCCGCGCCGATCGCGAGTACCGCCACAACCGGGGGTCGATCGGTCCCCGGCGCGGCGCGGCGGTGACTGTCATGACTTGCGACCGAGCGGCAATCCGATCGAGTCGGGGATGTGCGCGGTGGAGATGCGCTGGCGGAACACCCAGTACGTCCACGCCTGATAGCCGATGACGACCGGTGCCGTGAATGCAGCTGCCCAGGTCATCACCTTGAGCGTGTACGGGCTCGACGACGCGTTCTCGATGGTCAAGCTGAACGCGGGATCCGTCGTGGACGGCATCACGTCGGGGAACAGTGATCCGAACAGCAGTACGACGACGGCGATGACGGCGATCGTGGTGAACACGAATGCCCAGCCCTCGCGCACCTTGGCGGTGAGAGCGACAACGGCGATCAGCGCGATAGCGGCGATCGCGACCATGATCCACGTCCACCCCGTTCCGTAGGCGAGTTGGGTCCACAGCGCGAAGGCGCCGCCGACCACGACAGCCGGAACCGATAGTCGTACCGCCATTTTGACCGCGTCCTCGTGCACGTCATCGGAAGTCTTGAGCGCGATGAACACCGCTCCGTGCAGCGCGAACACCAGCGCCATCGTGGCGCCGCCGAGCAGGGCATACGGGGAGAGCAGGTCGAAGAACCCGGCGGTCACCTTCTTGTTCTCGTCGATTGCCACTCCGCGCACGATGTTGGCGAACGCGACGCCCCACAGCACGGCCGGAATCCACGAGCCGATGCCGATGCCGAGATCACAGCGACGTCGCCACACCGGGTCGTCGATTTTGCCGCGGTACTCGATGGCGCAGATACGCAGGATGAGCGCGACGAGAATCAACAGCAGCGGTATGTAGAACCCGGAGAACAGGGTTGCGTACCACTCCGGGAATGCCGCGAACAGTGCACCTCCGGCGGTGATCAGCCACACTTCGTTGCCATCCCACACCGGGCCGATGGTGTTGAGCACTGCGCGACGCCTGCGTTCTCCGACCTGCGGATCCGATGCCCGTCCGAAGACCGGAATCAGCATGCCGACACCGAAGTCGAACCCTTCGAGGACGAAGTAGCCGACGAACAACACTGCGATCGCTATGAACCAGAATTCTTGAAGTCCCATGACCGTTCCCCTCAGTACGCGAACGAGAGTTGTTGCGGAGCGTCGTCATCCGTCGGATCGTCCTGATCGCTACCCGGCGGGTGCTGATCGTGTTCGAGCGGGCCTTCGACTACATATTTGTGGAGGAGGTAGTACCACACGACGCCAAGAGCTGCGTAGACCACCGTGAACGTCACCAGCGAGGCAACGACGAGGGAAGCCGGGTGATCGGACACTCCCTGATCGACAGTGAGTCTGATTCGATCGACACCGGTCGGGTTGGGAGCGACAACCCACGGCTGACGTCCCATTTCGGTGAAGATCCAGCCGGCACTGTTGGCCAGGAAAGGCGTCGGGATCGCGGCGAGGCTCAGCCAGGAGAACCAGCGCTGGTTCGGGACGCGTCCACCTCTGGTCACCCAGAGTCCGGCGATCGCGAGCAGTGCCGAGCCCGCGGCCAGGCCGATCATCGCGCGGAATGCCCAGTAGGTGACGAACAGGTTGGGTCGGTAGTTGCCCGGTCCGAATTGCTGTTCGTACTGAAGTTGCAGGTCTTCGACGCCCTGAAGGGTGACTCCGGAGAACTGCCCCTCGGCAAGGTAGGGCAGCACGAACGGCACTTCGAGAACGTGGGTTACGCCGTCGCAGTTGTTGTGAGTGCCTACAGTCAGGATCGAGAAGTCCGGATCGGTTTCGGTGTGGCAGAGCGATTCTGCCGAGGCCATCTTCATGGGTTGCTGCTCGAACATGAGCTTGCCCTGGACGTCACCGGTGTAGATCAGCGCGATGCCGGACAGGATCATGACCACGAAGGACATTCGAGCGGCCGGTCGGAACATGCTCCGCGAGTTGGTGTCGCGACCCTTGCGTGCCTCGCGGACCATCCACCAGCCCGAGATCCCGGCGACGAACGTTCCGGCCGTCAGGAATGCACCGGCGACGGCGTGCGGAAATGCAGCGAGGGCGGTGTTGTTGGTGAGCAGTTCCCAGATACTCGTCAGTTCCGCGCGACCGGTCTCTTCGTTGTAGATCGCACCGACTGGATGTTGCATGAACGAGTTGGCGGCGATGATGAAGAAGGCGGAGGCGTTGACACCGATAGCGACGAGCCAAATCGTGGCCAGGTGAACAAGTTTGGGCAGCCGGCCCCATCCGAATATCCACAGTCCGAGGAAGGTCGACTCGAGGAAGAACGCGACGAGCCCTTCCAGCGCGAGCGGTGCACCGAAGACGTCACCGACGAAGCGGGAGTACTCGCTCCAGTTCATGCCGAACTGGAACTCCTGAACGATGCCGGTTGCGACACCGAGCGCGAAGTTGATGAGGAAAAGCTTTCCGAAGAACTTGGTGAGTCGATACCAGGAGTCCTTCTTGGTGATCACCCACATCGTCTGCATCGCCGCGATGATCGGGGCAAGACCGATCGTCAGCGGAACGAGAATGAAGTGGTAGACGGTGGTGATACCGAATTGCCACCTCGAAATGTCCAGGGTATCCATGACGACTCCGACTCTCCCGCCCCCCGGGGCAGGTAACTGAAGTTACCGCTCACGCGGGCTTGTTGCAGCGAATCCTAGATTACTACTACGCGAAGTAGTAGCTCAAGCGTCGACAGTGTCACCCTCCCCACGTTCGATCGCGAAATCGACCATCGAACGGATGTCGTCGGCGTTGTCAGGAGTGCCCAGCGTGACCCCGTTCAGGGTGACGACACGCGCCGCGAGCGTGATACTCGAGATCAACCAAACACCCTCTGCAGCAATCAGATCCGCGGGAAAGATGTTCGACCTCTCGCAGGTGTATCCCTTTGCGGTCGCGACGTCGAACAAAGCGTCGACAGTGGTACCCGCCAGGATCCCGTGCTCGACCGGCGGTGTGATCAGTGTCTTACCGCGGGAGATGACCACCGTGGACCGCGGCCCCTCGAGGACCTGCCCCTCGTTGCTGGTGTAAATCACCTCGTCGGCACCCTGCTGGGCGGCATACCGCAACGCGGCCATGTTGGTCGCATACGACAGCGTCTTGGCCCCCATCAACTGCCACGGCGCCGCCGCGGCAAAATCCACCGAGTACCCACGACCGAGAGTGATAGCCGACACCCCTTCGGCACGGGCCTTGGCAACCCGTTCGTGCAGTGGACCCACGGTCGCATAACCCGTCGGGCCGCCGCCGCTCTCCCTGCCGCGACTCAACACCACCCGCAGCGCACCCTCGCTCCGCGTCTTGCGCTCCCACTCGTCCACCGCAAGGCCGATGACCAACCTCCAGTCATCCAAGTCGGGCTCAGGCAGATCGAGCGCTCTCGCCGAGGAAGCCAGTCGCCTGAGGTGCCTCTCCACCCCACACGCCGCTCCGTCCCGAATCAGAAGCGTCTCGAAAATTCCGTCACCCCGAACTGCCGCAAGGTCGTCGGCACACAGAAGCGGTTGGTCTGCGTCGTGAACTTGCCCATCGAGGGTCACTACTACGCGGTCGGACATGGCGCCCACCTTAGTGGGGTCGCTCCCCAGGCTGCGCTCCTGCCTGATCGGGTCGCTCCGCAGGCTGCGCTCCCGCCTGATCGGGTCGCTCCGCAGGCTGCGCTCCTGCCTGATCGGGTCGCTCCGCAGGCTGCGCTCCTGCCTGGTGCTCCTACTATGGGAGACGTGTCCGATACCGCCCCGATCGACCCGAGCCCACTTCTCACCCTCCCCGGCGCTGTGCCTTCGCCCGAAGACTCTGCAGACCATGCCGTGGCCTGGCACTACGGCAACCCCTTCGGTGAGCAACGAGACGCGACATCTGCTGCGGCAGTCATCGACCGCTCCAACCGCTTCGTCATAGCGATCAGTGGAGACGAGCGCCTGACCTGGCTCGATACGATTTCCAGCCAACAGGTTCAGAACCTGCCCGACGGCATGTCGGCAGAGAACCTGAGTCTGGACATCAACGGACGCGTCGAGCATCACTTCGTACAGACCGATCTCGACGGCATCACGTGGATCGACACCGAGGCCGCCAACGGGCCCGATCTCCTCGCGTTCCTGAAGAAGATGGTGTTCTGGTCCAAAGCCGAGCCTCGGGAAGGCCACGAACTCGCGGTCTTGAGCGTGCTCGGCTCGGACGCGCATCGAGTCCTCGAGGCTGCCGGTGCGCCGACCCCCGAAGACTTCTATGCCGCACTCCCCCTCGAAGGTGGCGGGTTCATCCGGCGGATGCCGTGGCCCGGCCAGAACGCATACGACCTACTCGTCCCGCGCACGTCGCTGACCGCGTGGTTCAAGAAGTTGCGCGAGCAGGGCGCGACCCCCGCCGGTACCTGGACATACGAGGCGCTGCGGGTGGAGTCGATTCGACCCCGTGTCGGTGTCGACACCGACGAGAAGACCATCCCCCACGAGGTCCGTTGGATCGGCGGAGTTGCCGAACTCGGCGCCGTGCATCTGAGCAAGGGTTGCTACCGCGGGCAGGAGACCGTCGCGCGCGTGCACAACCTGGGTCGACCACCCCGCCATCTGGTTCTTCTTCATCTCGACGGTTCTGCCGACGGCAGGCCCGAAACGGGGGATCCGGTGACGGCCGGAGGTCGGACCGTCGGCCGGCTCGGCACCGTCGTCGATCACTTCGAACTCGGTCCCATCGCGTTGGCTCTGATCAAGCGAACCATTCCTGCCGGCACCGAGTTGGTAGTCGGTCCGTGTGCTGCGTCGATCGACCCGGATTCGATTCCGAACTACGACGACGTTCAGGCGGGCCGTGCAGCAATCGATCGGCTCCGCGGGAGGTAATCGCAAGACAGGCCAATTTTGCGTCGCGATGCGTCTTCGTGACTCTTTACCGACGCTACGGGCATTGCCGCAGGCCAGCAGCCCTGACCGGCACCTCTTGACCGGCCATACATATAAGCAGGAATAACGCTACCCGGAGGCGTATGAGCATCTGGGCCGTTCTCGCGCTAGAGTGTGGTCCAGGAAGAAATACCAAAACCAACGGGGCGCCCAAATTTCCCCAGGCCGCCCCGCAAGTCCGCGAGGGGGCAACGCCATGGGCCGAGGCAGGGCTAAGGCAAAGCAGACAAAGGTCGCTCGTGAGCTCAAGTACAGCTCTCCAACAACGGACTTGGAGAGTTTACAAAGAGAACTCTCCGGCGGTTCGTCCAAGTCCCACCGTGGCGGCATTACCTCGGGCGGCATATCCTCCTCGGACGCGGAAAGCTACACCCGCGTCGAAGAGGATGAATACGAGGACTGGCGACGCTGACCTGCGATCTATACAACTGAGGGGGAGCCGCACTGCGGCTCCCCCTCAGTTGTATAGATTCCCTGCAGTTGTCATAGGTCGCTTGGCGCTCAGAAGCGTGGGTGATTTCCCAGCAGTACGGCGCGCTCGGTTGCGACCGTACTGTCCGTCGACTTCTTGACCGTTCCCAGAGTCCAGCATTCGATGTGTCGTGCAGTCAGGACAGCGAGTGCACGGTCCACGTCCTCGGGCGCCACGATGGCGACCATGCCGACCCCCATATTGAACGTCTGCTCCATCTCGCTGCGTTCGACGCGTCCACGCTGAGCGATCAGTGAGAACACCGGTGCCGGACTCCACGTTCCACGGTCCAGTTCGGCTACGAGCCCTGCGGGCATGACGCGTCCCAGGTTGTTCGCCAACCCGCCGCCGGTGACGTGACAGAACGTCCGCACCTCGGTCTCGGCAGCCAACGCCAGGCAGTCCTTGGCATAGATCTTGGTGGGCTCGAGCAGCTCCTCACCGAGAGTGCGGCCGAACTCTTCGACGTGACCGCCGAGGTCCATGTGGTTGATCTCGAGCAGAACCTTGCGCGCGAGGGAGTACCCGTTGGAGTGCAGACCCGAGGATCCCATTCCGATCACGACGTCGCCGGGGCGCACTCGATCGGGGCCCAGAACCGAATCGGCTTCGACCACGCCTACCCCGGTTGCCGACAGGTCGTAGTCTCCGTCTGCCATCAGACCTGGATGCTCGGCCGTCTCGCCTCCGAGAAGCGCACAGCCCGCAATGACACAGCCGTCTGCAATGCCCTTGACGAGCTCAGCGACCATTTCCGGCACTACGCGGCCGACGGCGATGTAATCCTGCAGGAACAGCGGCTCAGCTCCGCAAACGACCAAGTCGTCGACGACCATCGCCACGAGATCCAATCCGAGGGTGTCGTGCTTGCCCATCGCCTGCGCGACGGCGACCTTGGTGCCTACCCCGTCTGTCGAGGCGGCGAGAATCGGCTCCCGGTAGTCGCTCTTGAGCGCGAACAGTCCGGCGAATCCGCCAAGACCGCCCATGACCTCGGGTCGACTCGCCTTCTTGGCGAGGGGGGCGAACAGTTCGACCGCTCGGTCCCCTGCGGCGATGTCGACGCCTGCCGAGGCGTAGGAAGCACCACCAGAGGAGGTTGCGCTCGGTGGTCGGGTTTCCTCGGTCATGCGGCTCCAGCCTGTGTGCTCGTACTGTTTGTCTTCGCGCGTGGTGCGCATAGTGCGCTCTCACGGTACCGGAGCGAGCAATCGTCCGGGAACACGACAGACCTAGTCGACTGGTTGTGACGTCGACATCGCCGAATAGGACGTAACGACGATCACACGAGGCAGAAGCTCACACGAGACTACGGTCTGCTCAGCGCGCTCGCGTTGGCGTTGTCCGTCTCGGTCTGTTGGCCGGCGGCCGTTGCAAGCATGCCTTCGAGCACATGCTTGCCGAGAGCATTGTCCGGAGGAAGGGCAATCGGGTACTCGCCCGTGAAACATGCAGTACAGAGCCTTGATTCGGGCTGCTCCGATGCCGCAACCATCCCCTCTATCGAGATGTAACCGAGGGAGTCGGCACCGATGGCCTGACGCACACCTTCCAGGATTCCGTCCCCGGAATCGACGCCGTTGGCGATCAGCTCTGCCGGTGAGGCGAAGTCGATGCCGTAGAAGCATGGCCAGCGAACGGGCGGCGACGCGATCCGCACGTGGATCTCGAGTGCGCCCGCCTCGCGCAGCATTCGGATGAGGGCGCGTTGCGTGTTGCCGCGCACGATCGAGTCGTCGACCACGATCAGACGCTTACCGCGAATGACTTCCTTGAGCGGATTGAGCTTGAGCCGAATACCGAGCTGACGAATGGTCTGCGACGGCTGGATGAACGTTCGCCCGACGTAGGCGTTCTTCATCAGTCCCTGGCCGTACGGAATGCCCGAGCCCTGTGCAAACCCGACCGCTGCCGGAGTGCCGCTCTCTGGAACCGGAATGACCAGATCACCCTCGGCGGGGTGTTCCTTCGCGAGCCGTCGACCGATCTCGACCCGAGTGGAGTGCACGGATCGGCCGCCGATGACGCTGTCGGGACGGGCCAGGTACACGTATTCGAACACGCAGCCCTTGGGCTCAGGGGAGGCGAAACGTGAGGATCGAACACCATCGGCGTCGATGGCGAGCAGTTCACCGGGCTCGATGTCGCGTACAAACGCGGCACCGACGATATCGAGTGCAGCCGTTTCACTGGCTACGACCCAACCCCGATCGAGCCGCCCCAACGACAGCGGTCGTACGCCATGCGGATCACGCGCGGCGTACAGCGTGTGCTCGTCCATGAAGGTGAGGCAGAAGGCACCCTCGAGCGTCGGCAACAGTTCCATCGCAGCCTGCTCGATGGTGCGATCGGCGGCCTTGTGGGCCAGCAGGGCTGTCACGACGTCGGAATCCGACGTCCCGTTGCCCTGGAGTCGGTCGCTGATGAGACCTGCATCGCGAGCTCTGGTGGCAAGTTCGGCGAAGTTGACCAGGTTTCCGTTGTGGCCGAGCGCGATGCCCGTTCCGGCAGTGGTCGTACGGAAAATGGGCTGCGCGTTCTCCCAGATGACCGAACCGCTCGTGGAGTAGCGGCAGTGTCCGATGGCGACGTGCCCCGGCATGGCGCCGAGGGTCTGCTCGTCGAATACCTGGCTGACGAGTCCTAGGTCTTTGAAGACCAGCACCTGTGCGCCGTCGGAGACGGCGATACCCGCAGCCTCCTGGCCTCTGTGTTGCAACGCATACAGCCCGTAATAGGTAAGTTTTGCCACATCCTCGCCTGGAGCCCATACACCGAAGACGCCGCACTCTTCTCGCGGCTCACTTTCGGGTACGTCCAGCGGTTTTCCTACCAAAAGATTCGGACTGTCGACCGACAACTCGGCGTTGGTCACTGGCACTGCTCCCTAATGGGGACGAGGGCGGGGGGTGAGACCAGTCTACGGGCCCACGGCAAGAGCCAACGCATCGTACGTGCTCAGCATTCCCTCGGGAGGCTTATTCCCGCAGGATCGGCAGCCGCATGATCGGCAACCAGTGTGCGACGTCACCCGCCCGACTGCCGGAGGCTGTGATGGATCCATCTTTCAGCGCATCGTCGAAGGTGCGGACCCCTGTCGCTATCTGCAACCAGGTGTACGGATCCGTCTCGACGACGTTCGGCGGCGTGCCGCGGGTGTGCCGCGGGCCGGCGATGCACTGCACCGCCACGAAGGGCGGAACCCGAACCTCCACGCTCGAACCCGGTGCGACCTGCGCGAGCGTGCGTACGGTGGTCCGAACTGCATCGGCGAGCGCGGCACGTGAGGGCTTCTCGACGTCCTTGCCTCTGGTCCAGTCGGCGACGGCCAGCACGGCGTCGCGTACCTGTTCGGGGGTTACGAGTTTGCTCGGCGCCATCGCCTCAGCCTAGTTCCAGCGGCCTGGTTCCAGCGCTTAGTCTGGTTCCAGCCAGAACCGCCCCACTGACGTTGACCGACAGATGCATCAGCGCAGGAGCGAGGATGCTGCCGCTGCGTCGCCGTAGCCACGAGAACATGACCCCCGCGGCCGCGGTGAAGACAACGGTGCCCACCACCGAATCGCCTGCTGTCCGTGCCGGGCGAATGTGCCACAGCCCGATGAACATTGGCGACAGTGCGGGTGCTACTGCGTCGAACACGCTTCGAAAAACGAGCTCCTCGCACACGACGGTTCCGAACGGAATGCGAAACAGGATCCACTCGGCCAGGTCATTTTCGGATGGACGCACGCGCTCCAGCCACGACGGTTGGGCCGCGATGACGACTGCGCCCACCACAGGGACAGCTCCGACCGCGGTTCCCCAGGCGAGCCCGGAACGCCAGGACGAACGCCGAAGCCCGGCGGGGCGGATGCCGAGCGTGCGGGCGAGGACGGTCGTGCCGATACCGAACGCGAGATTCGCGACAGCATTGTGCCGGTCGGACAAAGCCAACCGCGGCAAGACAGAAGTGCTCCAGCTCGTGGTCACGGCGCCGAGCGCAATCCCGCGGATCACTTTTCCGGGCCGTCCCTACCCTTGTAGGCGTTCATTACGGCGCGCACACGTTCGGTGTCGGCAGCGGACCACCCATCGGGGGCTGCGATCGAGACCCACCCGTCGAGGACCAGCGTTCCGTAATTGTGTCCGTGCCCGTCCGGGACGCCTGCGGCGTTGGTCAGGTCTGCCGCCACCTGCCAGAACGTGACGATCGGGAACCACCGCATATCGGGCAGTCGATCGGGCCCGGGCGCCTCGGACAGCCAGTCCGGCCGCTCGAACAGCAGGTCCGGCGACCACCAGACGACGGGATCCGACGCGTGCTGTACGTAGAGCACCCGCGGGCCGTACCAGGGTTGACCCGCGGGCGGTATCGCTCCCGAGTTGTCTGCGAAGCGCAGCACGAGACCGTCCGCGTAGACCGGGAGCACTTCCGCGCTGCCCGGGTCGCGTCGATCCACGAATTGGCTCCAGAGGCGATTGGAGTTCGGCGGTCCCACCCACAGCACCCCGTCGGTCGTGTCACGGATGTCGGCCAAACCGTCGAACGCACCCTCGCCGGCATTGGTGCCGAGGCTTTCGCCGTAGACGTAGAACTTGGGGCGCGTGGCCTCCGGCTCTTGCAGCCAGCGCTCGTGAACCTTGTCGATGAGTGCCTTGCCTGCCTCAGACGCGATTTCTCGTTCGGCGAGAAAAGAAATCCAGCTCGGCAGGTAGGAGTATTGCGCGGCCACCGTGGCTACGTTGCCGTCGAACATCAATTCGGCTGCTTCGATGGCTGTCGGATTGACCCAGCCCGTCCCCGTCGTGGGTACGACGACCAGGGCGCTACGTTGGAAGGCGCCGGTTCTTTCGAGCTCGTCGACGACGAGGTCGAGCCGCTCGTCCTGGTTGTCGGCGGATTCCAGTCCGGCGTATGCGCGGATCGGCTCCATGGCGTTCCGTCCGAGCGCTTGGGTCAGCTCGCCGGCGTTCATGCCGCTGGAGACAAAGTTTCGACCTTCGAATCCGAGTGATTCCCACGACGCGGCGGACTGTGGACTTCCGGATCGCTCCGGCTCCGTGGGCTGGATTGCGCCGTCGCGAGTGTCGTCGTTCTGGAGACTGAAGATCGAGTTCGTCACGTCCGACACCGCCCGAAGCAACACGCCTTGAACGAGCGTGACGACGAGAACGACGACCAACACCACGCCGATGACGTTGGCGACCTCACGCGGCATCTTGATCAACTTGTTGATCTGCCGGACTACGAGTCGAACGAAGTCGCGGAGGACCCGAATCGCCGAGATCAACAAAGCGGCCGTGGCGATACTCAGAGCCCCGGTCCGCAAGTAACCGGTCGTCGTGGTTCCCTCGGCGTCCATCAGTGCAGCCAGTTCGCGTTGCCAGCCTGCGGAGTAGGCGAGCATCACGAGCGAAGCGAGGACTGCAGCGATCGGGACGAAGATCTTCAGGCCCAGCTCGGCTCGTGGTGGCAGCGGCCACCACGAACGTGGCCGCAGAAACACGCGGAGTACCAGCCATCCGACTGCGACACCGAACCCGTAACCGATCGCCGAATTGATTCCCCCGATGAGGCCCTGGAACAACCAATCTCGGGGCAGAAGCGACGGCGTCAGCGACCAGCAGAAGAACAGCGCACTGAAGGCGAGACCGGTGAAGTCGAGCTTCGGCAGACCCCACAGCCACATGAGGAAGGGATGCTCAAGCGGGGAAGGCATCGAGAACTCGACGGGGATACCGAGGTAGTGAGCATGTTCACGCTCGACTGTGCTCACGACCTCCGCCGCATCCTCCGATACCTCGCCCCGCGTCACGGCCCTACCCGAAGAGTCGCGGAAGAGTGCCCTCGAATACTTCCCGCAGCTCGGTCATCGGAACCGAGAACTGACCCTGAACCTCGATCTCGTCGGAGCCTTCGTCGACGACGCCGATGCGCGTCCACGGCAGCTGACGAGCGGTACACATGTTGGAAAAGCGCGTCTCCTCGGTACGTGGGACCGCAACGAGAACGCGACCCGAAGACTCCGAGAACAGTGCCACGAAAGGATCTGCACCCTCGGGGAGCAGAATGCGGCATCCGGTTTCGCCGGCCAAAGCTGCCTCTACGACGGCCTGAGCCAGTCCCCCCTCGGACAGATCGTGGGCGGCGGTGACCATGCCGTCGCGCGAACCGGCGAGGAGGATGTCCGCCAGCAACTGCTCCCGCGCGAGATCGACCTTCGGCGGAACGCCACCGAGATGATCGTGCTCGACCTGCGACCAGATGGAACCGTCCAGCTCGTCGTGTGTCTCACCGAGCAGGATCAACGTTTCGCCGGGCTCGAGACCCAGGCCCGTCGGGATGCGTCGGTGCACGTCGTCGATCACGCCGAGGACGCCCACCACGGGCGTCGGCAGGATCGGCTCGGAGCCGGTCTGGTTGTAGAAGCTGACATTTCCGCCGGTGACGGGGATGCCGAGAGTGACACAGCCGTCGGCGAGACCGCGGACGGCCTGCTGGAACTGCCACATGACGCCCGGGTCTTCGGGGGATCCGAAGTTGAGGCAGTTGGTGACGGCCTTGGGAGTCGCACCGGTGACGGCGACGTTGCGAAATGCCTCGGCAAGGGCCAGCTGAGCACCCTGATACGGATCGAGCGCGGTGTAGCGGCCCGACGCATCGGTAGCGAGTGCGATACCGCGACCGGTCTTCTCGTCGATGCGGATCATTCCGGAATCGGCGTTCTCGGCCAGCACGGTGTTGCCGCGAACGTAGCGGTCGTACTGCTCGGTGATGAACTTACGGCTGCAGAGCTGCGGCGAGGCAATCATCTTCAGCAGCGTTGCCTTCAACTCGTCCGGCGTTTCCGGACGCTTCAGCGATGCAGTCGTGTTCGCGATCAGTGCGTCCTGATGCGCTGGACGCTGCACCGGACGGTTGTAGACCGGGCCATCGTGGGCGACCGTCTTCGGCGGAACATCGACGACGGTCTCGCCATGCCAGGTGATCTCGAGGTGGTCGCCGTCGGTGACCTCGCCGATGACAGTGGCCAACACATCCCACTTCTTGCAGACCGCCATGAACGCATCGACGTTGTCCGGAGTCACGACGGCGCACATGCGCTCCTGCGACTCGCTCGAAAGCACCTCGGCAGGGGTCATGCCGGTGGCGCGCATCGGCACCTTCTCCAGCTCGATGGACATTCCCCCACTACCGGCGGACGCGAGTTCAGAAGTGGCACAAGACAATCCGGCACCGCCGAGATCCTGGATGCCAACGACGAGCTTGCCTGCATACAGTTCCAAGCACGCCTCGATGAGGACCTTCTCGGCGAACGGGTCGCCTACCTGAACCGCCGGAAGCTTCTTGCGCTTGCCGTCGGTCTCGTCGCCGTCGAAGGTCTCCGAGGCGAGAACGGAGACGCCGCCGATGCCGTCGAGACCGGTACGAGCGCCGAACAGAATGATCTTGTTGCCCAGTCCCGACGCGAACGCGAGATGCATGTCCTCTACCCGCATGACACCGGCACACAGAGCATTGAGCAGCGGGTTACCGGCGTAGGAGGCGTCGAACACCGTCTCTCCGCCGATGTTGGGGAGGCCGAGGGAGTTTCCGTATCCACCGACTCCCGAGACGATGCCGCTCAGCACGCGACGAGTGTCCGGTGCATCAGCGGCACCGAAGCGCAGTTGATCCATGACGGCGATGGGACGCGCACCCATGGCCATGATGTCGCGGACGATGCCGCCCACGCCTGTCGCGGCGCCCTGATAGGGCTCGACGTACGACGGGTGGTTGTGGCTCTCGACCTTGAACGTGACGGCCCAGCCGTCACCGACGTCGACGACGCCTGCATTCTCGCCGATGCCCGCGAGCATCGAGGTGCGCATCTCGTCCGTGGTGGTCTCCCCGAAGTACTTCAGGTGCACCTTGGAGGACTTGTAAGAGCAGTGCTCGCTCCACATGACCGAGTACATCGCAAGCTCGGCATCGGTGGGGCGACGGCCGAGTATTTCCTTGATTCGGACGTACTCGTCTTCCTTGAGTCCGAGCTCTTTGTACGGCTGCTCTACATCGGGTGTGGCGGCTGCGGTTGTCACTGTATCGACGGACACGAGGAGTGGGGTCCCTTCTTGGAGCGAAATGCCAGCTGAAGTCTATCGGGCGGGGGCGACATGCCCGAATCCTCGTCCCTCCCCCGGTAGCGAGCCAGGCCGAAATCAGCGTACGAGCACGACCCGGGGGCATACCGCTCACCGAGAACGATCTGGACGACTTGCGCGTCCTGACGCCCCAGCTGGTGGTCAAGGGTGTGGATATCCCCCGCAAGGCCGTCGCGTGCTTCTGCGCGAGAGTGATCGACTCCATAGCCGGTCAGGGTCGGGCGCGGGTGTGGTCCGGATGGCGGTCAGAGCCCGGCGAGCATCCTGTGCACGAAATTCAATCCGGCGGGGAGCGGCTCGCGGTCGAGGAGTGCGTGCGCCTGTAAGCGCGCACCCTTTTTCGTAAGCGCACCCCCGCGCTAGCCGAACAAGTCAGGGGTCTACTTCGGAATAAGGGTGCGCGCTTACCGAGCCGGGGCGAGAAACGCGGCGAGCGCGGCGGCGTAGGCGGAGACGTCGGACGCTCCCATCAACTCGCGCGCCGAGTGCATCGCCAACTGCGGCGCCCCGACGTCGACGGTGGACACGCCTGTGCGCGAGGCGGTGATCGGCCCGATCGTGGACCCGCACGGCAGGTCGGCGCGGTGGACGTAGCGCTGCAGCGGGACCCCAGCCTGATCGCAGGCCAACGCGAAGACCCCGGCGCCCACGGAATCGGTTGCGTACCGAAGGTTCTGGTTGACCTTCAATACCGGTCCGCCGCCGAGTTCGATGCGGTGCGCGGGCTCGTGTCGATCCGGGTAGTTCGGGTGCGTAGCGTGCGCCATATCGCCTGAGGCACAGATGGAAGCGGCCATCGTTCGCAGGAACTCCTCGCGTCCCCCGCCGCGCCCGAGCACGATTCGCTCCAACACTGTGTTGAGCAGATCGGAGAAGGCGCCGCGATCGGACATGCTGCCGACCTCCTCGTGATCGAAGAGGGCCAGCACCGGAGTCGCGGTGGTCGGGTTCTCCACTGCCGCAATCAAAGCCTGCGTTCCGGCGTGGCACGTCGCCTGGTTGTCCAGACGCGGAGCGCTGACCAACTCGTTCTCGACACCGACGACTGCGCTCGGCGCCAGGTCGTGCGTCATGAGTTCCCAGCCGAGCACCGCAGACGGATCCACTCCTTCGCGCTCGGCGACGTATCCCAGGAACGATCGGGGTGAATTACCCAGTCCCCAAACAGCGTTGACGTGACGCTGCGGATCGAGGGTGACGCCCTTGCGATCCTCGGACAGGTGGATCGCCAACTGCGGTACGCGGAGGATGGGTTCGTCGATCTTGACGAGCACTTCCCTCAGTCCGTTGCCGTCTCGGACACTCAGCCGTCCGGAGATTCCGAGGTCGCGGTCCAGCCACGAGTTGAGCCAGGCACCGCCGTACGGCTCGAGACCGACCATCTGCCACCCCGCCGACTCGAGGTCGGGGTTTTGCTTGACGCGCAGGTTCGGGCTGTCGGTGTGCCCGCCGACGATACGGAACGGCCCCTCGGACTCAGTGCTCCACGCCACCAGCGAGCCGCCGCGAATCAGGTAGTACCGCCCTGCCTCCGTCGGCCAGGCTGCGGTCTCCTCGACCCGGACGAACCCGACTTCTTCGAGTTGCACCGACACCGTGCGGCACACGTGGAAGGGCGACGGCGAGACGTCGACGAAGTTGCACAGACCGGCGGCAGTCGCATTGGAATCACTGAACGGCATAGGGACCATTGTGTCAGCTGCGGCGTCGAACAGATCAAGTCACATACGACCGGATCGCGTGGCGTCCGCAACCTGGCTTCACCATTCCCAACACCCACGGAATGGCTTCTGCACCGTCGAGAATGCCGCGCACTCGGCGCGCGCCGACTCCCGGACCGTGACGGCTGGTGCGCTCCCGAAATGCAGAACACGTTGCCGTCGGTCTCCTCGGCCCACCACTGCGCGAGGGGGCCGGGGTCCGAGGAATCGAACGTGATCATCGCTGGTGTCAGAGTCATGCCCGGAGATCAACCCGGGCCACCGACAACTATGCGGAGACGATCGCATCCAGAGCGGAGTAGAAGATGCCGAGGCCGTCGTCGCTCGGGCCGGTGAGGGGCTCGGTGGCGTGCTCGGGATGCGGCATGAGTCCGACGATGCGACCGTTGGCCGAGGAGATACCGGCGATCGCGCGTTGCGAACCGTTGGGGTTGGAACCGCTGTAGCGGAACACGACCCGGCCTTCACCCTCGAGCTCGTCGAGAACCGCTTCGGAGGCCTGGAATCGACCTTCGGCGTTCTTGACGGGAATGAGGATCTCGGCGCCGGCCTCGTAGCGCGAGGACCATACGGTGTTGCTGTTCTCCACCTTCAGCCACTGGTCGCGGCACACGAAGTGCAGATTCTCGTTACGCGTCAGAGCGCCTGGCAGCAGTCCTGCCTCGCAGAGAATCTGGAAGCCGTTGCAGATACCGAGGACGGGCATGCCGCCTTCTGCTGCCTTGACGACGGATTCCATGACGGGTGCGAACCGGGCGATGGCGCCGGCGCGCAGATAGTCACCGTAGGAGAAGCCGCCCGGAACGACGACCGCGTCGACGTTCTTCAGGTCGGCGTCCGCGTGCCACAAGCTGACGGCCTCGCCGCCTGCCAACGTCACCGCACGGGAGGCGTCGACGTCGTCGAGAGTTCCTGGAAAGGTGATGACACCGATGCGAGTGCTCATGCGAGACGGGTCACTTTCCAGTCCTCGATGACCGTGTTCGCGAGCAGCGATTCGGCGATCTTCTCCAGCTCGGCGTCGTCGACACTGTCGTCGACCTCGAGCTCGAAACGCTTGCCCTGACGCACATCGGACACACCTGCGATCCCGAGACGCCCCAGAGCGCCTGTGATGGCCTGACCCTGCGGGTCGAGAATTTCGGTCTTGGGCATGACGTCGACAACAACACGGGCCACGTGAGAGCTCCTCGAGATATAGGTACCGGCAGGTGAGAGTCTACGCAGGCACTGCCGTGCGCATGACACTGCGTTTACTGTGGGGTGATGCGGCTGACTCACTTCGGACATTCCTGCCTCCTCGTCGAACTCAACGGAACGACCGTCCTCTTCGATCCCGGCAACTTTTCCCACGGATTCGACGGCATCACCGATCTCGACGCAATCCTGATCACCCACCAGCACCCTGATCACGTGGACCTCGAGCGTCTGCCGGCATTGGTGCAAGGCAATCCGCGGGCAGCGCTCTATGCGGACCCGATGACGGCGTCGCAGCTCGGTGACCGCTGGACGGCGACGCACCCGGGGGATGTGTTCGGGGTCGGCGGCATCCAGGTGACCGGAGTCGGCGGCACTCATGCGGTGATTCACCCGGACCTGCCGGTGATCGACAACACCGGTTATCTCCTCGGAACTCCCCAGCATCCGTCCCAGTTGTTGCATCCCGGCGATTCACTGTTCGTCCCCGAACAGAAGGTGGACATTCTCGCGCTCCCAGCCGCGGCGCCGTGGATGAAGCTCTCCGAAACCGTCGACTTTCTACGCGCAGTCGCGCCCCGCACGGCCTTCCCGATCCACCAGGCCATCATCGCCGAGCAGGCCCGCGGGATCTACTACGGGCGCTACAAGGAGTTGGCCGACGAGAACACCGAATTCCGGACGTTCCCGGAGGAAGGTTCGATCGAGCTCTAGGACCCCGTCACCTCGACGGGGAGAGCGTCCAGCATCGTCACCGAGGACCCGTCCCACTGGTAGCGGATCAATGCGGGACCGCCCGTCGGGTTGGCGTTGGCATCGTCACCGACGGGCCAGCGATACCCGACGGTGATGGTGTCGGCGGACTGCGAGTCGACGAACGTGAACCCGTACGGCTCGGACGTTCCGGTGCCGAGGTAGTCGCCGTCGGCGAAGAACAACACCTGCACCGGCGAGCTGGCGGTACCGCCGGAAGTATCGGCGCGAACCCAGGTGAACGACGCGCACGGGTCACCGATCTCCGTTGCCACCCACGGAACGCCGTCGAAGTACTGCGGCAGTGAGGCGACAGCATCGGTCACTGTCGTCGAGGCGAGATCCAAGCAGACGGGATATTCGGGACCGGGCGTACGCGTAGCAGGCGCAGCCTCGGCGCGCGGAACCACTTCCGTTCTCGTACCGGGCGGGCGATCCGCGATGATGGGCGGGAGAGACCCAGTTGAGGGCACGAAGGTCTGCGGCACATTCTGCTGTCCCGGTGCTGCAGACGATTTCGGGGCTGCAGAGGATTCCGGGGCTGCCGGCGCATTTCCGCCCTCGGAATTTCCGCACGCCACCAGGGCCATGACGCTGATCGCTACGAGAAGAAGTCGTTTCATGCCGCCACCTGCAATATCGGTTGTTCAGTCGAGGATTACATCCCGCGAACCGAATGGTCCGTTACACCCAAGGGATACACCACTGACCGCTATGCGGCTCGGCGAACCGTCCGCACGTGCTCGTAGACGCCAGGCACCGCCCCGCTGTAGAGCGCGAGGTCGATCGCATCGAGCATCGCTCGGCGCGGCCCGCTACACCCGAGTTGCTGAGCGCTGACGGCCAATCGCACCATGCCGTCACGTCGAGCTGTGCGGCCCGCACCGATCACGAGCGCCCGGCACCACCACGGTTCGGCCTTCATACCCTCCCCGATGCCGAGAACTCGCCCACGCTCGGCGGTACCCGTTTCCAGGTCCCGAATTGCATTGATACCGGCAATCATTCGAAATCCGGCATCCGGCAATGCCGACACTGCACCGGGCGATGCGAGCCACCGGGGTGCCGCGAAAACCCTTGTCCGCAAGCCGGTCTCTTCCATGACGCGATCGGCAGCCATGAGTCGCAACCGGGCCTCGTGCCGCGGCAGGGCGGCGAACTCGGCGCGGCGACGCTTGGTTGCCGCCTGATCGTAGCCGTGCAGGACGATGGCATCCCCGCTTTCGCGTCGGCCCCGAAGCCATTGCTGGGTAGCCGAATCCTTCGCCAGCCGGTACTTGTCCTTCAACCGGGGCGCGACGAGCAACGAGAGTGGTACCGATCGCGAGTCGAGTTCACGGGCGAATTCCGCTGCGTAGTCACGGGTGTCATCTCTGATTCCACTTACCGAAACGATCAGTGCTCCAGACATGACTCGAGCCTCGCGCACCAGGGTGAACGAGGCTCGACATCAGCATTTACCGTGTCTAAACGGCGATGGTCTCTTTCGGCAGGATCTTGTCGATCGCTGCGAGAACTTCGGGTGCATCGGGTTCGGTGCGGGGACGGAACCGGTTGGTGACAACGCCGTCGGGCGAGATCAGGAACTTCTCGAAGTTCCACTGGATGTCGCCTGCCGTGCCCTCTGCGTCTTCGGTTTTGGTGAGCTCGGCGTAGAGCGGATGCCGATTCTCGCCGTTGACATCGACCTTCTCGAACATCGGGAAGGTGACGCCGTAGGTGGTGGAGCAGAACGATTCGATCTCTTCGGCTGTGCCGGGTTCCTGTCCACCGAACTGGTTGCAGGGAATGCCGATGACCGACAAGCCCTGCGCCGCGTACTCGGTGGCCATCTTTTCGAGGGTGGAGTATTGAGGGGTCAGGCCGCACTTGGATGCGACGTTCACCACCAACACTGCTCGGCCTGCGTACTCATCGAGCGTGGTGGGCGCGCCGCCCAGCGTGTTGATCCCGATGTTCTGAACTTCAGTCATGCCGACGAACTTACCTGTGGTTATCGCGGGAAGGGGAACCGACCATATGAAAAGAGAACGACCCTCCGCGAGGGTCGTTCTCTTCATTTCCGAACCGGGCGACGGGGGGTGCGCGTCGCCCGGCAGGTATCAGACCCTGGCCGAGGCCTTCTCGAGTTCGACGCGCTCTACACGCTTGTCGTCCTCCGGAAGGTGATCGTCGACCATGGTGGTCTCGTCGAACGGCAAGTTGCCGTCGAGAACTGTTTTGACGCGGGATGCGTCGATCGTCTTGGTCCACGTGCCCACCAGCAGGGTGGCGACGGCGTTGCCGGAGAAGTTGGTCACAGCACGAGCTTCGGACATGAAGCGGTCGATTCCGACGATGAGGCCGATGCCGTCGAGCAACTCGGGACGGTGACTTTGCAGGCCGCCGGCGAGCGTGGCCAGACCGGCGCCGGAGACACCTGCGGCACCCTTGCTGGCAATGATCATGAAGAGCAACAAGGAGAACTGCTCAGGGATCGACAGCGGCAGGTTCATGGCGTCGGCGATGAAGATCGACGCCATCGTCAGGTAGATGGCGGTTCCGTCCAGATTGAACGAGTATCCGGTCGGGACAACGATTCCGACGGTGGTGCGCTCGACACCGACATGCTCCATCTTGGCGATCAGCCGCGGCAGGGCCGACTCGGAGGAGCTGGTAGCGACGATGAGCAGGTATTCACGGGCCAGGTATTTGACCAGCTTGAAGATCGAGAAGCCTGCGACGAAGCGAAGAATCAGGCCGAGGAAGCCGAAGACGAAGATGGCGCAGGTGATGTAGAACGCCAACATCAGGGTGCCGAGCTGGATGACGGCGTCGAATCCGGTCGCGCCGACGACGCCTGCGATGGCTCCGAAGGCACCGATCGGGGCGAGCCACAGGATCATCGTCAGGATGCGGAAGACGAGCTTCTGCACTGCGCCGATGCCCTTGAGGATGCCTTCGCCCTGCTTGCCCATCGCTTGGAGGGCGAAGCCGACGAGGATTGCTACGAACAGAGTCTGCAGCACCGAGCCTTCGGTCAGCGAGGACAGGAGCGTCTCCGGGATGATGCCTGCGATGAAGTCCATCGTGCCGCCCGCGCCCTCCGCGGTGGCCGCGTACTTGTCACCTGCGCCACTGGCCGGGATGTTGAGCCCGCTGCCTGGCTGGATGAGGTTGCCGACGACCATGCCGATACCAAGTGCGATGGTCGACATAGTGAGGAAGTAGGCAAGTGCGAGTCCGCCGACCTTGCCGACGCTGGCTGCGGCTCGCACCGATCCGATGCCGAGGACGATGGTGCAGAAGATGACCGGGCTGATCATCATCTTGATCAAACTGACGAACAATGTGCCGAGCACCGCCAGATCGACGCCGACTTCCTTCCACAGCAGACCGACGATGACGCCGGCGACGACTGCGATGATCACGGCGATGTACAGCCAGTGGGTCTTGTCCCGCTTCGCCTTGGGTTTCGGCGGCGGGGTCTGGCTTGTGTCAGCATCGATGCTGGTAGTCATTGGTACGTCCTCTGCGGCTATATCTGCGACTTGTGCTGCGTGAGGTGGATCACGCCGCGCTAGGGAACGATGCTGGTGCAGATCGAGGCCACAGTCACGAATACGTTCATTCTGTTCATGGTTCTACTATTTCTTCGAGGTGACATGACATGGCCAAGCGTCCGACGAGCGTGGCAGGGCAGGTATTGCTCTTGCAGCTGGCGGTCATCGCTGTCGTCGTCGCTGCAGGCGGCATCCTCACCGTCCTGAACGAACGCTCCAACAGTGACGAAGCGACATCCCGGGTAGTCGTAGCGGTAGCCGCCAGCATCGCCAACGAACCGTCGACGCCGTTGGCTATTGCCTCCGAAAATCCGACGGCTCGGCTACAACCCGAAACCGAACGCATCCGCAAGATCACCGGCGTCGACTTCATCGTCGTCATGGCACCGGACCGCACCAGATTCACGCACACGACCGTCGACCTGATCGGTAAACCGTTCAGCGGCAACATCGATGGCGCTCTGCGCGGTGAGACCATCACCGAGACGTACGTCGGGTCGCTCGGTCCGTCGATCCGTTCGGTCACCCCGGTCATCGACACCTCGGGAAACATCGTCGGCCTCGTATCGGCAGGCGTCACCCGCGCGAAGATCAGCGAACAGTTCGTTCGTGGTCTACCCATGATCTTCGCCGTCGTACTTGCCGGATTCGCCGCCGCTGCAGCAGGATCCGTGCTCCTCGCTCGACGCCTCCGACGGCAGACCCTGGGAATGGCTCCTGCGCAGTTGCGCACCATGTACGGCCATCACGATGCCGTGCTGCATTCGATCGGGGAAGGACTGGTGGTGTTCGGCGAGGGTGACAGTGCCGAACTCGTCAACGACGAAGCGCGTCGACTTCTCGACCTCTCGGATGGGCCGGTGACGCGGGCCTCGCTGCCGGAGTCGATGCAGTCGATGGACACCGGAATCGTCCGCGGCGAACTTCATCTCACCGATTCCAGGGTCCTGTTCGTCAATCAGGATCCGGTGATGTGGGAGGGCACTCGGCTCGGCCAGGTCCTCAGCATCCGTGACCGCACCGAACTGCAGAACATCATGGGCGAACTCGATTCGGTCCGCAGCTTCGCCGAATCGCTCCGGTCGCAGGCCCATGAATCGGCGAACCGTCTGCACACGGTCATCACCATGGTCGAACTCGGCCGCTCCGAAGAAGCTGTCGAGTTCGCAACTGCGGACCTGGAGTTGTCACAACATCTGATCGACCGATTGATGGCATCCGTGCAGGAACCCGCGCTAGCGGCACTGCTGCTCGGCAAGATGAGTCAGGCCGGCGAACAAGGCGTGGAACTGACCGTCACCGAGGACACTGCGCTCGGACTCGTGGGCGTGCTGACGCCGCGCGAATTGGTGACCGTGGTGGGAAATCTGATAGACAATGCGATCGATGCCTCGAAAGAATCCGAACAACCGTGGGTCGAAGTGACGGTCCGTGACTCCGATGAGGTCCTCATCGTTCGTGTGGCCGACAGCGGCCCCGGAATGTCACCGGAAACGCTGCGTACGGCAATGACTCGCGGCTATTCGACGAAAGCCGATACCCGTGGACTCGGACTCGCGTTGGTCACCCAGATCGTCAAGCGCCACCGCGGGGAGTTGACCACCGCACTCACCTACGGTTCGGTGCTTCTCGCTCGCATCCCGTCCGGAGACCGGTCGTGATCAGGGTCCTTATCGTGGACGACGAACCGCTGATCGCCGAGGCGCACCGAAGCTATGTCGACCGAGTTCCCGGTTTCACTGTCGCCGCCGTCGCGCACAGCGGACACGGTGCCATGCGCGCGGCAAGCCGAGCCGAGGAACCCATAGATCTCGTCCTCCTCGACATCGGCCTGCCCGACGCCAACGGCATCGACGTGGCCGCCGCTCTGGGCGGTCTGCGTCCGAGCCCGGACGTCATCGCCATCACGTCCGAGCGTGATCTCTCGGTCGTGCGGTCCGCGGTCGCCCACGGTGTCGTTCTGTATCTCCTCAAGCCGTTCACGTTCGCTGCGTTCCGCGACAAGCTCGAGCGGTATCGCGAATTTCACGACGCGCTGCCTGCGGGTAAGAGTGCAGCCAGTCAACGCGACATCGACCGCGCCATGTCCCATCTGCGTATCGCCGACGAGCGCGCCTCCACACCCAAAGGCATTGCGCCACAGACGATGGACGGCATCACCGCCATCGTCCGACAGGCGCCCGACGGCCTGAACGCCTCCGAGGTCGCCCAGGCGGGCGGGGTGTCGCGAGTAACGGCCTGGCGGTACCTCGAGCGCCTAGCCGACGACGGACTGGTCACCCGCATCACCGAATACGGTAAAGCGGGTCGACCGCAGGTCCGTTACCTCTGGCGGTAGTCGAGCGAACCGCCTGTCTTGTCCACGATCCAGGCGTACTCGAAGGCTGCTTCCTTCCACTTCCCGTAGCGCCCGCTGACGCCACCGTGGCCCGCACTCATTTCGGTCTTGAGCAGTAGGTCGGAGTCGCCGGTCTTCGTAGCGCGCAGCGCAGCAACCCATTTTGCCGGCTCGACGTACAGCACCCGGGTGTCGTTGATCGAGGTGATCGCCAGGATGCTCGGATAGTCCTTCGCCTCGACGTTCTCGTAGGGGCTGTAGGACTTCATGTACTCGTACACCTCCCGGTCTGCCAACGGATTACCCCATTCGTCCCATTCGATGACGGTCAATGGAAGTGATGGGTCGAGGATCGAGGTCAAGGGATCGACGAAGGGTACATTGGTGAGGATCCCGTTGAACAGTTCGGGTGCGAGGTTCGCGACCGCGCCCATCAGCAGGCCACCGGCGCTTCCCCCGTCGGCGACGAGATGCTGCGGCGAGGTACGACCGCTGTCGATCAAATACTGTGCGGCAGCGACGAAGTCGGTGAAGGTGTTCTTCTTCGTCAGGGTCTTGCCGTTGTCGTACCACGCTCTACCCATTTCGCCGCCGCCGCGAACGTGCGCGACGACGAACACGATGCCCCGATCCAGCAGCGAGAGCCGGGCGACCGAGAAGGACGGATCCATGCTCGCCTCGTACGAACCGTAGCCGTACAGCAACGTCGGAGCGGGCCCATCCGGCACATCCTTGCGTAGGACGACCGACAACGGAATTCGAGTTCCATCCGCGGCAGTGGCCCACTCGCGATGCTGGACATAGTCGTTCGCGTCGAAGTCGCCCAATACCGGCTTCGACCTACGCAGCATCATCTCCCCCGTCGCGAGGTCGTAGTCGTAGACCTTGGCGGGGGTGATGAACGAGGTGTACACCAGACGCAGCAGAGGCTGACTCCACTCGGGGTTGGAACCCGCTCCGACGGTGTAGAGCTCCTCGTCGAACGTCATCTCCGCGTATTCGCCGTAACCGTTCTCGTCGAGCGGCCAGATCGCCAACCGCGTCAGAGCCTCGCGTCGATAGTTCAGTACGAGGTGGTCGGCAAACGCATCGACGTCCTCGAGTCGAACGTCGGCGCGATGTGGAACGAGGATCCGTTGGTCCTCGGGATTGTCGACGGGGGCCTCGGCTAGCATGAAGTTCTCGGCCTTCTCCCCTTCGGTGCCCCAGCCGTTCACCGATCCGTTGTGCTGGATGAGGAACCGGTCCTCACCCTTCACGACGGCGTGCTCGACGCTGTATTCGACACCGTCGACGCGCGGGAGAACGACGCGGAATTCGCCTTCCGGATCAGCGGATTCGAGGACGAGGTATTCGGTGGTGATCTTCGACGCCACCCAGATCATCAGGTATTTTTCGCTGCGTGTGGATCCGAAACCGACCCAGTAGCTTTCGTCGGGCTCGTGGAAGACCTTCTGGTCCTGCTCGGTAGGGGTGCCGAGGGTGTGCCGCCACACGGTGTCCGGCCGCCAGGATTCATCGACGGTTTGATAGAAGACGTGGCGGTGATCGATAGTCCACGTTGCACCCGTGGAGACGTTTTCGATCGTGTCGGGAAGCAGTTCGCCGGTCGAGAGGTCCTTGAAACGCAGCGTGTATCGCTCGTCGCCCTCGGTGTCGGTGGAGTAGGCCAGCAGGTTACCGTCCTGGCTGATCGAGAAGGCGCCGAGCGAGAGGAAGTCGTGTCCTTCTGCTTCGAGATTACAGTCGAGGAGGATCTGCTCACCGGCGATCTCGGTGTCCGCCGACAGTGTCGGCGGGGTCCAGTTGTCGGGTGAGTCCACCGGGCAACGGCATTCGAGCCCGTACGACTTCCCTTCGAGTGTGCGCGAGTAGTACCACCAGTTGCCCATCCGCGTCGGAACCGACAGATCGGTTTCCTGCGTGCGCGATTTGATCTCGTCGAATATCTGCCCCCGCAGCTCGGCCAGCCCGGCGGTCTCCTGCTCGGTGTACGCATTCTCGGCTTCGAGGTAGGCGATGACCTCGGCGTCGTCCTTGTCACGCAACCATTCGTAATTGTCCACGAAGGTATCGCCATGATGGGTTCGTTTCAGCGGAACCTTCTTGGCGATCGGCGGTGTGAGTGTCATGGCTTGACCCAATCTTCGAAGTTCAGACCCGAAATGCGTTCGTAGGCCTCGATGTAACGTGCGCGTGTCGCTGCGACGACTTCGTCTGGAAGTGGCGGCGGTGGGGTCTGCCCATGGCGGTCCCAGCCGGATTCACCGGTGAGCCAGTCACGGACGTACTGCTTGTCGAAACTCGGCTGCACCCGGCCTTCGGCGTAGCCGTCGGCGGGCCAGTAGCGCGAGGAGTCGGGAGTGAGAACCTCGTCTGCGAGTACGAGGTTGCCGTCACGGTCGAGACCGAACTCGAACTTGGTGTCGGCCAAAATGATTCCACGATCGAGCGCAAAATTAGCGGCACTGATGTAGATCTCGAGGGCTTCCGAGCGAAGCTTGAACGCAAGCGCTTCCCCGACCTGATCGATGACGGTCTGGAAGTCCACGTTCTCGTCGTGCTCCCCCATCGCTGCCTTGGCGGCCGGAGTGAAGATGGGCTCGTCCAGCTTGGAGGATTCGACGAGGCCCGGTGGCAGTTCGACTCCGCATACCGCGCCGGTGCTGCGGTAGTCCGACAATCCCGAACCCGTCAGATAACCACGGACGACGCACTCGATCGGGACCATCTGCAGCTTCTTCACCACCAGGGCCCGCCCGAGGAGTTCCTGCGGGATCCGCTCGTCGAGCGGATCACCGGCGAGATGATTCACCCCGCCGAGCTGGTCGAAGAAGAACACGCTCATCGCCGTCAGGACCCTGCCCTTGTCGGGGATCGGGGTATCGAGGACGTGGTCGTAGGCGGAGATGCGGTCGCTGGCGACGAGAAGCAGGTGGTCGTCGTCGACGATATAGAGATCGCGAACCTTGCCGCCGGCCAGATGCTGATAGCTATCAAGAGTTGGGCGCACCTAATCACCCTATCTGGGCCTGATTGCGCGCTCTCCCGGCGACGGGAGAACAATGAACCGCAATGGCAACGAACAACGAAGTCGCCGATGTCGGCTTCCGGTCCGAACGCGGGCCCGTACTCATCGCGTTGATGCTCAGCACATCGCTGGTTGCGTTGGACTCCACGATCATCGCCACCGCGGTGCTGACCATCGTCGGCGACCTCGGCGGATTCGGTCAGTTCCCGTGGTTGTTCTCGATATACCTGCTCGCCCAGGCCGTGTCGGTGCCGCTGTACGGCAAGTTGTCCGACCTGTTCGGACGCAAGAAGATCATGCTGTTCGGAATCGGTGTCTTCCTGCTCGGTTCGATTCTGTGCGGACTGGCGTGGAGCATGCCGGCACTGATCGCTTTTCGAGCGGTCCAGGGTCTCGGTGCGGGCGCCGTGCAGCCGATGTCGATCACCATCGCCGGTGACATTTACACGTTGGCCGAACGCGCAAAAGCACAGGGATATCTCGCGAGCGTCTGGGCCATGTCGGCGGTGCTGGGCCCGGCCCTCGGTGGCGTCTTCTCCGAATACCTGTCGTGGCGCTGGATCTTCTTCGTCAACATCCCGTTGTGTCTGCTCGCAGCGTGGATGCTGATCACCAAGTTCCACGAGGGTGCCGTAGAACGGACGAGGCCGAAGATCGACTACCTCGGAGCGGGGCTGCTCACCACGGGTGCAGCACTGATGCTGCTGGGTCTGCTCGAAGGCGGGCAGTCGTGGTCATGGGTGTCGCCGATCAGTCTCTCGATCTTTTCCGTAGGTGTCCTCGCACTCACATTGTTCGCATGGGTGCAGACGCGAGTGCCCGAGCCAATTCTGCCGTTGTGGGTCTTCACCCGGCGAGTCCTCGTGGTCAGTAGCGTCATCTCGTTGCTCGTCGGAGCGCTGGTTCTGGGCCTGACCTCGTATGTACCGACCTTCGTCCAAGGGGTACTCGGAACCGGTGCGATCGTGGCGGGCTTCGCACTCGCGACCCTCACCCTCGGATGGCCGATCGCGGCCTCGCAATCGGGCAGGCTCTATCTCCGGTTCGGCTTCCGCACGACCGCGTTGACCGGCGCGTCCATCGCCCTCGTAGGTGCGGTGGCGTCGACGTTCATCGGTTCCGGGAGCGCAATCTGGCAGATTGCTGTCGTGTGTTTCGTCATCGGTCTCGGCATGGGGTTGATCGCAAGTCCCACCCTCATCGCCGCGCAATCGAGCGTCGAATGGTCCGAACGTGGCGTCGTCACCGCCACCAACATGTTTGCGCGATCGATCGGAAGTGCCGTCGGCGTCGCAATCTTCGGAGCCATCGTCAACTCTCGGATCTCCGGCCCGGGCGAACCCGATCCACAACAGCTGTCCGACGCCATCCACGTGGTCTTTCTCGGGGTGGCGGCAGCGGCCGTGCTGATGGCTGTGGCTGCGTTGTTCATGCCGAAGAAGGTGACTACTTGACTCGCGGGGAGCGCTGCACGTAACCGCGCGCCACGAATTCGACGGTCAACGACGCCGCCAAGCTCTGCGCCAAGAGTATGCCGACCAGAACGAGAATCTGAACCGCTCCGGCCTGAATGGCAGACCCACTGGCCAATAGCACTCCGACGAATGCGCCCGGCAGCGTAACGAGGCCGACTGTCCTCGTTTGATCCAGTCCGGGTAGAAGCGCATCGGCGGCCGTCGGTCGAATTACTTCCAACCGTGAATCTCGTTCACTGAGCCCAAGGCTCAGGGCCGCCTCGACTTCACCACGCCGCTGAGAGAGAGCGTCGAGAGACCTGCGCGCGGAAAGAGATGTCGCGATCATCGTGCCGCCGAGAATGATTCCACCCACCGGCACTATTGCAATCCCTTGTGCTGGAACAACCCCCGTCATCAGACACAGCGGAACCACGACGCCGATCCCGGCGGCGAGTGGTATCGCGAGCCACGATCCGGAGAGGCCCGACTCCGATCGCCGAGCCGAGGTGAATGCGGCCGCGACGAACATTGCCAGCAGGACGAGGAGCGATGACCACAGGTACTCGAGAGCGGCCGTGAGTACGAGCGACACAGCTGCCAGCTGCGCGACGCCGCGCAGAGCGGCGGCAGGGACGGTAAAGGACGGTCCGATACCTGAAACCCGATAGACGATCGCCGCCAGCAGTGCCATGACGACGCACAACACCGCCAGCGGGATACCGGGTTCTGCCAGAGAAGTACTCACGCAGTGAGTATCTCTCAGACGCAGATACGACGGAGTCGCCTACAACCCGACGCGCTCGAGCATGGCGTCGAATTCCTCGCTCGCCTCTTGTTCGGTGCGGCCGGCCTCGATGACGCTGTTGTAGAGCGCCAGTGCCTCGCCCTGGTATTTCTTGTACTTCTCGAGCCACTGTTCGGATCGCGCGCGCCAGTATCCGATGATGTGGAAGTGCGCGATGTCGAAACCTCGGTCCTTGCGGAAGTACTTGCGTACTACCCGCGAAGATGCGGCCTCACCTGCGAACCACACGTATCCGACGCCTTCGGGTAGTTCGTAGTTACGTACGGCTTCGTCGAGAACGCTTGCGCAGTCACCGTTTCCGGAACCGATGCGCCAGTCGTAGGTGACGGATGCTGCGGTGTCGAAACTTTGGATGTCGCCCCGCTCGAGGACCTCTACGACTGCGTGAGCTCGGGCACCGGCCGGAAGTTCCTCGATGATGCGTCCGAGCGCGGGGAGTCCGGTCATGTCGGCGACGAGGAGTTGCCATTGGACGTCGGCCGGAACGCGGTACCAGGATCGCGGACGCGCCAGCAGCACCCGTTGGCCGACGGTTGCCTGCAGCGCCCAGGTGGCCGCGACTCCCCCGTCGTGTGCGACAAAGTCGATGATCAGCTCGCCCGCGGCGCTGTTCAACCGCCGGACCGTGTAGTTACGACCGTCGGGGACGTCTTCGATTCCGTGGTACCACCAGACTCCGTCGACCTCGGTCATCGGCGGCGGGGCGGTTTCACCGCTGCGCGGGAAGTAGACGGCGACGCATTCGTCCGGTGCACCGATGCCCTCGTACCGGGCCAGGTGCTCACCGCCGAACGTCACCCGCACCATGTGCGTGGTGAGCTGTTCGACGCCTACTACGTCTGCATAGTAGAAGCCGAGTTCGCCTTCACTCATTTCTTCACCCTCGCCACGATGACCATTTGCGTAGGCTAGCCTACCCTGTTGCTTTCGTACAGGGGTGCCGCGAACTCCAACACCGTCGACCCCCACCCCAATGACCCCACCAGTGCGGATCCACCTCCGGATTCGGTTACCAACGCGCACACCTCCGCTTCGGTACGACGCCCGGCGCCGTAGAGACACAGCCGCAGCAGGTCCTCCTCGGTATCGTGATCGTCTGTCGTCGACGGATCGAGTAGATCGGTGATCAGCACGACTCGCGCGGCGGATGCCCCGAGGGTGCGCAACAGCAGCAGAGCGTCGGAGTCCGGATGCGTGTCGAGGACGTCGACAGCGATCACCAAGTCGACGGGTGCTGCCAAAGCTGCGAACTCGCTGGCGTCGACGCGGGTGATCCCGTCCCGACGTGTCTCCGCGACGTCACCGAGGTTTCTGGCGTTCAAGGCCGGAAGCCCGACGAGAGATATCGACAGTTCCGGACGCACACGTGCCAGCGTATCGGCGTACACCCCGGCGCCTTCGCCGTAAATCGCGACGGACTTTACGTCCTCGAGGTCCACCGCGTCCGGCAACGCCGGGGCGCGGTACACCGCTCCGAACGCGGACTCCTCGTGGAAGTCTTCGATGAAGCTCTCATCGGCTTTCTTGTCGAGGAAGCTGTGCGCGGCTGCGGGCAACCCCGTCCGAACCGATTCGAGCAATCCGAGGAACGCCAGATCGAGACGAGTATGGATCTTGTCGAAGTGCAATGCCTGGCTGGCGAAGGTGTCCTGATCGGCCAGGATGGATCCCATCTCGGTGAGGGTGTAGCGGCCGTCGTCGTGGCTCAAGAGATCCATCAGCACGAGATGTCGCAGCAGCTTCGCCGTCGCACCCGGATGCGTCGCGCATTCCGCTGCAATGGCACCCGCAGTATCTTTGCCGCCGTCGACGGCGGCAAAGATACCCACTGTCACCGCGGTACGAATAGCGAAAGGTGGCAGTAGTTCCGACATTTCATGGAGTCGTTCGTCGGGGCCCGGCTCACCTGCGGGATCGAGCACAGGTTGACCCGCAGCCACCGCGGACGTCTCACGAGAACGCCAGTATCCGGCGATCTCGACGAACTGCTTCGGGATCTGCTTGTCCTGCTTGGCCCATCGACGTAAAGGCCTGATGGTCGACGCCTCACCTGCAACCCAGAGATACGGCTGGCCTGGACGCCACCGCGCGGCCTGCACAGTGGCCACCATCCGCGACTGGCCGTCGCTCTCCGAGCGGTACAGCCAGGTGATGTCCACCGAAGCCGCGGAGAAGAGTTCCTGGCGATGCGAAGGCTCGGCCACCTCGATCACCACCGTGGCCGGCAGATCTGCCGGCAGCTTCTCCAGGCAATGCGCGATGGCAGGCAGCGCGGTCTCGTCTCCGGCGATCAGCATCCAATCCACCCCACGCGGCAGCGACGAAGAATGTTTGGGCCCGGCGATGAGGATCTTCTCCCCCGCCTGCACCCCGTATGCCCAGCCTGCTGCCAGCCCACCATCGTGCATCGCGAAGTCCAGTGCCATCTCACGGTTTTCCTCGTCGAAGCGGCGCACGGTGTACGTCCGGCTGTACTGGAACGAGCCGGCCGGCCAGTCGACCGTCCCGTTGTCGGAGTTCACCGGAACCGTGAACGGCAGGGTGCCGGTCGCTGGGTCGACGGGCAGAATCTTGACGTCGTCGTCGAAGCCTCGGGTACGTACCGGCGGAAGCTCGACGCCGTCGCGAACGTGGCGATTCATCGAGGGACCCCCGACGATCACTCGACGCATTCCCGGGGTGATGTCCTCTACCCGTAGAACGTCCAGTTCTCGTATGCAAATCGGAAAAACCTCGACCTCGCGGACAGTCGCCACCATCGAATATCCCTCTCTCGTAGAACTGTTCAGTACTCGCAGACCGGCCGGTCCAGGGCGGTGGCGATATCGCCGATGACGGTCTCACGGGTGAGCACAGTGTTTTCCCTCGTTGTTCGGTGAAGTAATTTCGGACCGAATCGTCCTATTCGGTGAACATCTCCTGGACCTGGTCCAGAGTTGCCATCACCCCGTCGTAGTCCGGACGGTAGCTGGTGGCAGGCAGTTCGTAGACCTTGTTACCGGCGAACGCGGGCAGACCGACGTACAGCGGATCCTGTTGTAGCTCTGCGAGAGTGCGTCCGGCGACTGGGACGACGAACATAGCCGGGGCGCTGCCTACCGGCGCCAACAGCTCGTTGCTGATGATGAACGAGTCACCCGAGCCGTACAGTTCGGGGTTGTTCGCCTTGGTGATCACGTCGTCCGGCTCGAAACCGACGGCTGAGAGCAGCGTGGGCAATGTGGCGCTCTGTGGGATGAACGCGGGTTCATCGGTAGCCAGCGACAGGAAGTACGACACGGGTGTCGCTGGAATGGTGATCGAGTCCTTCACCGCGGCGACCTTGTCTTCGTAGGCCTGCAGCAGACCGTCGACCTTGTCGCTCTCGCCGGCGGCCTCGGCGACCGCGGTGAGCTGTTCCTGCCACGTTGCGAGCGAGGACGAAATCAATACTGTCGGGGCGATATTGCTGAGCTGGTCGTAGGACTCGTTCGCCTGAACAGCAGAGATTCCCTGGCCGCCACCGATGATCAGATCGGGTTCGGCCGCGGCGAGTGCTTCGATGTTCAGCGCTTCACCAGCAGGCAATTCTTGCGTGCCCTGCATTTCTGCCTTCTCCGCCCACTGTGGCGGGAAGCCACCGTCGAGGTTCGTCACGCCGAGCAGCCTGGTGTCGGTGATCGCGATGGGGGCATCGAGTGTGAACAGGTAGCCGGCTAGGCCTGCCGACAGCACGGCGATCTTTTGTGGCTCGGCAGGCACCGTGATGTCGCCCTTGTCGGTGGAGACCACTCGCGTCTCGGTACCCGAGGCGTCCTCGCTCGAGCGCTCGGAGCTGCACGAAGCCAGCCCTAGCGCTACGAATGCCACCGATGCGGTGGCAAATATGCGAAGACCACGCCGTCGAAATTGTGAATCAGACACTGAGGTAGACCCTTTCGAGATCGTCGATCGTAACCGGCACGCGGTGTTCGCGGCCGGCACGCGGTGTTCGCGGCCGGGCCGGGCATCTTCACTCGTCCCGCAGAAGCTTCGACACCAGCCGTCAGAAAATAAACTTAGCCTAACCTACGCAAAAATGGGGTTACGGGCTTCCCGAGCCGACGCTGTCGAGTTTCTACTGTCGGATCGAGCCCGCCACATCACCATGCAATCGCTCTACGTCGACGGCGGTGCCACGCTGCGAGCATGACCGACATCCATCACGAGGGTCGTGGGCGCGCGAGCGGAACGACCAACGGTGTGTGCGACTCCGGGTCCTCGATGATGCGACAAGGCAGTCCGAAGACCGCCTCCACCAGCTCCGCGGTGATGACCTCCGAAGGATTACCGCGAGTGACCACCGCGCCGTCCTTCATCGCGATGATGTGATCGGCGTAGCGGCAGGCATGATTGAGATCGTGCAGCACAGCGACCATCGTGGTGCCCTGATCTCGATTGAGTTGCGCGCACAAATCGAGAAGGTCGATCTGGTGCGCGATATCGAGAAACGTCGTCGGTTCGTCGAGCAACATCAACGGTGTTTGCTGGGCGAGAACCATTGCCACCCACACTCGCTGACGCTGCCCTCCGGACAACTCGTCCACCAACCGTCCGGAGAGGTCGCTCACGCCGGTCGCGTTCATCGCGAACACGACAGCAGCCTCGTCGTCCCTCGACCATTGTCTGATCAGCTTCTGATGCGGATAACGGCCGCGTGCAACGAGATCCGCCACCGAGATACCGTCCGGCGCGATGGACGTCTGCGGTAGCAGCCCGAGGCGTCGGGCAACTTCCTTGGCCGGATACGTCGAGATCGCTTTGCCGTCCAGAAGTACCGTCCCGACCGTCGGTTTCAACAACCGCGACAGTGCACGGAGCAGCGTCGATTTGCCACTCGCGTTGGGACCGACGATGACGGTGAACTTACCGTCCGGAATCTCGACGGTCAGCCCCTCACTGACGATGCGCTTGTCGTATCCGATCGTGACGTCGTCCGCATGCAAGCGCGGCTTCTTTCCGGTCACTGTTTTCTACCTTCCCGAGCCAACAACCATACGAAATATGCCCCACCGATGGACACTGTCACGACACCGACCGGCAACTGCGTCGGCGCGAATATGCGCTGCGCGGCATAGTCACTGACGAGCAGTAGCAATGCGCCCATCACCGCCGAGGGAATCAGCGCGACACCCGCGGTCTTGGTCAACCGTCGTGCCAGCTGCGGCGCAGCGAGCGAGATGAACGAGATCGGACCGGCTACGGCCGTGACGAGCGCAGTCAGCGCCACGCCGAGAACGATGAGTATCAGCCGCGTCGGCTCCGCCCGGATACCGAGCGCTTTCGCGGCGTCGTCGCCCATCTCGAGCATCCGTAGACGCCCCGCGAAAACAGCCAGTAGTGGTGTGAGAACGACCAACACGATCACCACCGGACGTACCTGCCCCCAGCTGAGGCCGTTGAGAGTCCCCGCGCCCCACACAGCGGCGGCCAGCGCATCGGAGAGATCGGCTTTGACGATCAACCAGGTGTTGACCGAAGCCAGGATCGCACTGATCGCAATTCCGACGATGATCAGCCGAAAACCTTGCACTCCACGTTTGAAAGCGAGGACGTACACCACTGCAGCAGTGGAGATCCCGCCGACGAAGGCGCCCACACCGGTGGGATAGTAGCCACCTCCCAGCGCGAGGATGACGATCAGCGCACCGGTATACGAGCCGGTGTCGAAGCCGATGATGTCAGGGCTTCCCAACGGATTTCGCGTCAGCGATTGAAAAATCGCACCCGACACACCCAGCGCACCACCGAGAAGCAAAGCCAGGGCCACCCGCGGGAATCGCCACTGCATGACGATCAGTTCGGTGAACCGCCCGGCATCGGAAAACACCGCAGCCAATACTTCGCCCGGCGGGATGTAGTAGTCACCGGAGCCGAGCGCTAGGACAGCGACGGCGAGCGATACGAGCGCCAAAAGGCAGCAGACCACCACGGTGCGGATGTCTACCCGCCCACTGAGCTTGTCGCCGGCAAGGCGAAGAATGCGAACTCTGCGACCGAAATCGACCTCGGTCTCGGTCGTCACAGCCCACTGACTTTCTTGCGGCGCACGAGAAAGATGAGTACCGGCGCTCCGACGAACGCGGTGACGATCCCGACCTGCAGTTCGCCCGGCCTGATGACCAGTCGCCCGACGATGTCGGAGAGCAGCAGCAGGCACGGCGCCGCCACCACGGTGTACAGCAGGATCCATCGCTGATCTGGTCCGACGAACCACCGCACCATGTGCGGAATCATCAAGCCGACGAAGCCGATCGGACCTGCGGCCGCCGTCGCAGCACCGGCCAGAAGAGTGACTGCAACGACACCGATCACCCGGGTGCTGTTCGCTTTCGCACCCAGCGAACGAGCCAGGTCGTCTCCGAGCGCAAGGGCATTGAGGGGGCGCGCGATGACGAGTGCGAGCACCGAACCGACGATGACGAACGGCGAGATCGCCAACGAAATGTCCAGTCCGCGACCAGCCAGCGAACCAGCACCCCACAAGCGCATCTTGTCGAACGCATCAGGATCGAGCAGCAGCATGCCGGAGGTGATGCCCCCGAGCACCGCGGACAGCGCAATTCCGGACAGCGTGAGCCTGATCGGCGTCGCGCCGGCTCGTGACATGGACCCAAGTGCATACACCGCCACCGTCGCGAGAATGGCGCCGAGGAACGCGAACCAGATGTAGGACCAGATGCCGGTGAATCCGAGCATGCCGACAGCGAGTGCGACGAAGAAGGCCGCACCGGCGTTGACTCCGAGGATGCCCGGGTCCGCCAACGGGTTACGCGTCATGGCCTGAATGAGCGCGCCGCTGACACCGAGGGCGACACCGACGATCAACCCCAGCACGGTTCGCGGTACGCGGATCTCGCGGATAATAACGTGGTTGCTCGACTCGTCGAAGTGGAACAGTGCATCCCAGACCTCGCTCGGCGGAATGTACTTGGTGCCGACCGCGATGCTGAGCAGACAGATCGCGGCAAGAACGCCGAGCAGAACGAGAAGGCCGAGAGCGCGGCGCGAGTTCGTCTCGGCGAGCCCACCGGATTGTTCGAGCCTGTCGGCCTCATCGGTCTTCTTCGTTGCCGCAGGCATGGATCAGTTACCCCAAAGCGTTCGCGATATGTGCAGCCTGGGTGTCGAGCTCGGCGCGTTCGGGGGAAGTCGGTCGGGCACGAAGACCGAATCCGTCACCCGAGGTACGCGGAATGACATGAAGATGGACATGGAAGATTTCCTGGCCCGCGATTTCACCGTCCGCAAGAAACAGGTTCACCCCCGCGCACCGGGGGTCGCTCGCCCGTAGCGCCGCCGCGATCTTCTGCCCGACGACGAACAGACGACCGCCGGTGTCCGGATCCAATTCCGCCAACGAGCGAGCCTGCTTCTTCGGGACCACCAGAACGTGCCCACGCGTGACCGGCCGGATGTCCATGAACGCGATGACCACGTCGTCCTCGTAGACGCGAGACGATTCCGCGTTCCCTGCAATGATTTCGGCAAAGATCGTATAGGGGTTCACAAAGAGACAGTCTAGAACTGCACCGGAACGGTGCTGCGACTAAAGTCTGACCATGAGTATCTTGGGCGGCGTTCTGTTCGACATCGACGGGGTGCTCGTCACCTCGTGGAAGCCGATACCGGGTGCCCGCGAGACTCTCGACTATCTCGACCGCAAGGACATCGCCCGCGCCTTCCTGACGAACACCACCTCGAAAACTCGCGCACAGATCGCGGAGTCGTTGACGGGAGTAGGTCTGCCGGTCCATGCGGACGACATCGTCACCGCTGCAAGCCTCACCGCCGACCACCTGCGCGAAACCTACCCGGGAGCTTCCGTCGTACTCGTCAACAACGGCGACATCGCGGTCGACATGCCAGGAATAGAGTTCGCCGACGAGTCGTCGACGCACGATCCCGACGTCGTCGTAGTCGGCGGAGCCGGTCCCGAGTTCACCCATGAGCGTTTGAGCCGGATCTTCGACTGGATGTGCCGCGGCATTCCCGTGGTCGCGATGCATCGAAGTCTCATGTGGACCACCGCTACCGGACTCCGCATCGACACCGGGATGTATCTCGCCGGTATGGAGAAGGCATCCGGACACACTGCACAGGCCATTGGAAAGCCTGCGCCACTTGGCTTTCAGACCGCTGCAGAAAGAATGGGCGCCGACCCGGTCGACGTCGTCATGGTCGGAGACGACATCGACAACGATGTACTCGCAGCCCAGGTCGTCGGCATGACAGGTGTCCTGGTCCGCACCGGAAAGTTCCGCCAGGACACCCTCGACCGCCGAGCCAAGAACGAATTCGGCCTACAGCCGAATCACATCATCGGTTCGGTGGCCGATCTGCCGGAGCTATTAGAGAATCGGTGACGGAGAGTACTTCGCAGCCTCCGGGAACTGCGCGATCAGCGTCTCGACGTCCGAGACGACGGCCGCGACCTGCGATTCCGCCGAACCGATGAACGCCGACTTGTCGGCCAGAGCGGCATCGAGAGCAGCGCGATCGAGCGGGATGCGGTCATCGGCGGCGAGGCGATCCAGCAGATCCGGATCCTGCCCCTGCTCCCGCATCGCGAGTGCGACAGCAACAGCGTGTTCCTTGATGGCCTCGTGTGCCGTTTCGCGACCGACCCCGGCGCGAACGGAAGCCATGAGCACCTTCGTCGTCGCGAGGAACGGCAGGTAGCGCGTCAGTTCATTGGCGATGACGGCCGGGTACGCACCGAACTCGTCGAGCACCGTCAGGAAAGTCTCGATCATGCCGTCGATCGCGAAGAACGCATCCGGTAGCGCGACGCGGCGGACGACCGAGCAGAAGACGTCGCCCTCGTTCCACTGAGCGCCTGCGAGTTCGGCCGCCATCGATCCGTAACCGCGCAACACCACCTGCAGGCCGTTGACGCGTTCACACGAGCGCGTGTTCATCTTGTGGGGCATCGCCGAAGATCCGACCTGACCGGGCTGGAAGCCTTCGGTCACCAGCTCGTGGCCTGCCATCAGCCGAACCGTATGCGCGAACGAGGAAGGTGCGGCTCCGATCTGAACGAGCGCGGACACGACCTCGTGGTCGAGCGAGCGAGGGTAGACCTGACCGACGCTGGTGAGCACGTGCCGGAACCCGAGGTGATCGGCGACGATGCGCTCCAGAGCGGTCAACTTCGAGGCATCTCCCCCGAACAGATCCAGCATGTCCTGCGAGGTACCCATCGGGCCCTTGATACCGCGAAGTGGGTAACGCTCGATCAGCTCCTGCATTCGAGTGAGGCCGATCAACAGCTCGTCCGCCGCCGACGCGAAGCGCTTGCCGAGGGTCGTTGCCTGCGCAGCGACATTGTGACTGCGCCCTGCCATCACGAGGGAGGAGTATTCCGCGGCGCGTTCGGCAAGCCGGGCTGCGACCGCCACGCCGTGACTGTGGACGTGTTCCATCGAGCGAAGAATCTGCAGCTGCTCGACGTTCTCGGTCAGGTCACGAGAAGTCAAACCCTTGTGGATGTGCTCGTGGCCCGCGAGCGCGTTGAACTCTTCGATACGGGCCTTGACGTCGTGGCGGGTGACACGCTCACGCGCAGCAATCGACGCGAGATCGACAGTGTCGATCACGTTCTCGTAGTCGTTGATCGCAGCTGTGGGCACATCGACACCGAGGGTGGCCTGCGCTTTGAGAACGGCCAACCACAGCTGTCGCTCGAGGACGATCTTGTGCTCCGGAGACCACAGGTTCACCAGTTCTTTGCTCGCATAACGGGTGGCCAGGACATTCGGAATAGTCACGAGAGGCAAGTTTACGCAGGAGTGGAGCCTGCGGAACGACCAGGTAGGCAGGAGTGGAGCCTGCGGAACGACCAGGTAGGCAGGAGTGGAGCCTGCGGAACGACCAGGTAGTACTGCGTTCATTGCGCGGGGGCCACGACGTCGATGACTCTGAGCAACATGCTCCGTGCCATCGCTCGGGGTTCCGGGTCGACCTCGCCGAGAGCGCCGACTACGACGCCGTCGACGACGGCCACGAGCCGTCGTAGTTGCAGTTCGTCGACGATGCGTCCTGAGCGTCGCAGGACGTCGGTGAGCAGGTCGTCGATCTGCGCGCGCAGCCGCAGCTGCACTTCCCGCAGCTCGGGATGTCGCGCCGAGGCGATGAATCGTTCGTAGCGGGCGATGAGCCGTTCGCGTCCTTCGATCGAGTCGTCTTCCGGCCCGATGAGCAGGTCCACGATCAGTTCTACTGTCGACTCGACGTCTTGATCGAGATTTCCGAGCTCGTCGATCCGTCCCCTCATGACCTCGAGTTCCCGGTTTCCGAGTATCTCCACCGCGCACGCGATGAGGTCGGCGAGCGAGTGGAAGTAGTACGTCGTCGATGCGAGCGGAAGATCGGCGCGGGTTGCGACCGAGCGGTGTCGTACCGCGTCGAATCCGCCCTCTACCAGGAGTGCGGCGGCGGCAGAGGCCAATGCGTGTCGTCGACGCTCCCCTTTCGGGGTTGCGCCCGACACCTTGGCTGTTGGCCCCGCAGGTGCTTCTGACATTTGAAAGCCATCGTGCCAGGCCTGCCCTTCTCCGCTGGGGCAAACGGGCCATTCGATCGTGTGCAATCGTGAACTTCATGCAACATAGAACTATCGACCTCCGCTCCGATACGGTGACTCGCCCGGATGCGGCCATGCGGGCTGCGATGGCCGACGCGGAGGTCGGTGACGATGTCCTCGACCACGACCCGACGATGGCGCGGTTGGAAGAACGCGTCGCGTCGATGCTCGGATACGAGGCTGCACTATGGGTCCCGAGCGGTTCGATGGGCAACATCATCGCGCTGATGCTGCACTTGCGACGTGGTGATGCGTTTCTGGCGCCGGAACATTCTCATGTTCTCGGGTCCGAGCTGGGGACGGCAGCGTGGTTGGCGCAAGGTATGCCGTCGGCGCTGCCACACGATGGCGGGCCCGGCCGCCCGACGCCTGCAACCGTGACCGCGTCGGCAGGCGGACCTGGGCCGTACTTCACTCTGAACACCACGCTGTTGTGCCTGGAGAACTCCCATAACTTCGCCGGCGGTGCAGTGTTCGGACCCGAGGAGTGGAATGCGTTGCTGGCCGCGGCTCGCAACGCAGGCCTGCTCGTGCACCTCGACGGGGCGCGTGTCTGGAATGCGGCCGTCGCGCAGGGTGTGCAGCCCCGCGAACTGACCGTCGGCGCCGATACCGTCCAGGTATGCCTGAGTAAGGGCCTCGGCGCGCCTGTCGGGTCGATGCTCGTATCCGATTCGGCCCGCATCACCGAGGCTCGACGCGTCCGCAAGATGCTCGGCGGCGGCGTTCGTCAGGGCGGAATTCTCGCAGCGGCAGGGCTGGTGGCGCTGGACAACCTCGCTTCGCTCGCGGCCGACCACGACAACGCTCGACTGCTGGCCGAGGGGCTACGCGAGCGGGGTTGGGATGTGATGGAACCGGATACGAACATCGTGCTCGCTACGTCGGACGACCCCGTCGGAACTGTCTCCGAGCTTGCCGAGAAGGGCATCGGCGCCGTCACCGTTGCGGGCAAAGTCCGATTCGTGACGCACCGCGATGTGTCCGAGGCCGACATCCGCGACGTCCTCTCACGTCTGTCGGCTGTGCGCGCGTAGGGCCGGAGCCAAGCGCGCCAATGCCTCCCGCATGTGCTCGGTCGTACCTGCGAACGAGAATCGAACGGTGTGGTTCCCCGCCACGGTGTCGAAGTCGACGCCGGGGGCAAGTGCCACACCCGTCGTCGCGAGCACGTTCTCGCACCACGCCCGTGAGTCCTGGGTCAGATGCCCGATGTCGGCGTACGCGTAGAACGCCCCGTCTGCAGGCGCGAGATCGGTGATCCCGCCGGCAGCCAAACCGTCGAGCAGGATCGTGCGGTTGACGGCGTAGCGGCGCACGTGAGCGTCGAGTTCGGTGCGTGATTCCTCGGTGAACGCGGCAACGGCCGCTACCTGTGAGATCGCGGGCGGGCAGACGGTCATGTTCGATGCCAGTCGCTCCACCGCCCGGTGCAGGGTCCGCGGCAACAGCATCCAGCCGAGCCGCCAGCCCGTCATCGAGAAGTATTTGGACACCGAACCGATCACTACCGCTTCCTTCGACGTCTCCCACGCGCTCGACGTCCGAGCATCACCGTAGGAGATGCCGTGATAGATCTCGTCGGAGATCAGCAACGTTCCGTGCTGCTCACACCAGCGTGCGATCGCGGCGAGTTCGTGGGCGTCGATGATGGTGCCCGTCGGGTTGGCGGGACTGGCGATGATCAACCCTGCGGGCGGTTCCGGCAGAGCGTCGAGCATCGCGACCGTCGGCTGAAATCTGGACTCGATCCCGCAGTCCAATTCCACGACGCGACATCCGAGCGCAGCGAGAGTATTTCGGTAGGCCGGGTACCCGGGCCGAGCCATGACCACGGTGTCGCCGACGTCGAAGGCCGCCAGAAACAGCAGCGTGAACGCCCCCGACGAGCCGGTCGTGACCACGACGTCGTCGGCATGCACCGGAATGCCTGCCTCGTGCGCATGATGCCGGGCGATGGCTTCGCGCAACGGCAGGATGCCGAGTGTCTCGGTGTACCCGAGTACATGCGCGTCGAGGGCCTCCCGTGCCGCCCGAAGTACCGGAGCAGGCGCCGAAGTCGACGGTTGTCCGGCGGCCAGCGAGAGTACGTCGCCGTGCGTGCGCGCTCGTAGGGCAGCGGCTTTGAATACGTCCATCACGTGGAACGGCTCGATCTTGGATCTGTTCGACTCTGTGCGCACACTTCGAGGCTAGCTCGCGGTGAAAGGCACCCAGTGAAAGACTCTACGAATGCCGGAATCGACGACCTGCCCCACCGTGAGCGACGTAGCGAATGCCCTCGATGCACTCCGCTCGTCGACTCCGCTGGTGCAATCACTGACCAACGTGGTGTCCGCCAACTTCGTCACTAATGTTCTGCTCGCCGCCGGGGCCAGCAACGCGCACATCGACAATGTCCACGAGGCCGCAGGATTCGCCGCGATCGCTTCAGGAGTTCTCGTCAACTTGGGCACCCCGGACGATGGCACTGCTGCTGCCTTCACGCTGGCAGCGGAGGCTGCCCGTGCCGCAGGCACGCCGTGGGTCTTGGATCCGGTGGGCGTCGGCGGACTACCGTGGCGGACCGAACTCGCAGCCGGGCTATTGACGCTCGAACCCACGGCGATTCGCGGAAACGCGTCGGAGATCATCGCGCTTGCGGGGCTGGGCAACTTCGCCCGCGGAGTCGACAGTGCTTCCGATTCCGCGGCCGCGGTTCCCGCAGCAGTGGCGCTGCTCGAGTTCGCACACGTGGTGTCGGCGTCCGGTCCGGTCGACTACATCGTCGGACGAAGCGACGCCGGGCCCGTGGGCGTGAAGGTCGGTGGAGGTAGCCCACTTCTGACCAAGGTCACCGCTACTGGATGTTCGCTCGCAGCGCTCGTGGCCGCGTACCTCAGCGTGTCACCGACACCGTTGATCGGTATAACGTCGGCACACGCACACGTGGCGGTCGCATCGGAACGTGCAGCCGAAAAATCATACGGCCCAGGAACTTTCGCCGTCGCATATCTTGATGCGCTGGCTTCGGTGACCCCGGACGACATGCGTTCGGCTCTTGTCGAACCGTTGACGATCTAGCCCTATCCACAGGCACGGCACTTATCCACAGATCTCGTTTCGAGCCCCCGACAGTGTCGAAAACGGTGCACCGTTCTCGCCATGGGGGTGTACACACGCATGCAGCTCGAAGAATCAGGTATCGGTCGATCCGGTATCACCCGACGGATGCGCAGTGGCAGCATGATCCGCTTGCTGCCGGGTGTCTATTCGGACCCGGAACCGTCGTACTACGAACTGTGTGTGGCGGTGACGCTATGGCGCGAAGATGCAGTGTTGAGCCACCTCAGCGCCGCGTGGTTGTGGGATCTACTCGACACCGAGCCCACAGTCGTTCATGTGACCCTGTCCAGGAACTCACGGATCAACGGGCCGGGCTGGCTGAAAGTACATCGACGCTCGGTGTCGCCCGAAGAGCACCGCGGATTCCAGGTCGTATCGGCGGTGCAGTGCTTCGTCGATGTGGCCGCCGCGATGCGGGGTCTGCCTTTGGAACAGTTCTTCGACCGGTGCATCTCCTCACGTGTGTCGTGGAGAGATGTCACCGACCACTGTGAGTCCGCCAAAGGAATGGCGGGCATGCCAGAGGTTCGTCGGCAGCTCGAGAAATGTTGTCCGGGAACCTGGTCGGAGCCAGAGCGCCTGGTGGCGCGGGCTGTGTTGGCACGAGGTATTCGGATGGAGATCAACACGGCGTTGGGCCGATACATCGTCGATTTGGCCTGTCGGCTGGCGCGGGTGATCGTGGAAATCGACGGGCGCCAGTTCCACATAGATCCGCGCACATTCGACAACGACCGCGTACGGCAGAACACGCTGGTGCTGGACGGCTGGTTGGTACTGAGATTCTCTGCGGCGACGGTGAACCGCGATCTGGATCGAGTTGCGGATCAGATAGCCGCGGTGGTGCGGCGCCGTAGAAAGAGTAGGGGTGCATGAAGCTCCACTATTGTGCGAAATCTACGGAAATCGGGAGATTACGCGCAATAGTGGAGCAAAATTCACGGGGCTCACAAAGAGATGCGCCCCTCGAGGGCTGCGAGGCCGATATCGGTGCGAAAGTGGCTACCCGGCAACCGGATCGACTCGATCTTCGAATACGCGTCAGCCCGAGCGGCAGCGAGGTCAGCACCGGAACCCACAACGCTGAGCACCCGGCCACCTGCGGAGACGACCTTGCCGTCCTTCGCTGCGGTACCTGCGTGGAAGACGCCCTCACCCCCGGCTCCGGTGATCGCGTCTCCGATGCGCGGACGGCCGGGGTAGTTCTCCGCCGCCAGGACCACGGTTACCGCGGCGCCGTCTTTCCATTGCAAAGGTGCCAATGACGCCAGCGTCCCGGTAGCTGTCGCGTTCAATGCCTCTCCGAGAGGAGAATCGAGCAACTCGAGAACTGCCTGCGTCTCGGGATCACCGAAGCGACAGTTGAACTCGACCACTGCGGGGCCGTCGACGCCGATCGCGAGGCCCGCGTACAGCAGACCGGAGAACGGGCAGCCACGCTTGACCATCTCGGCGGCGACGGGCTCGACGACCTCGCTGACGATCTGGTCCACGACGGCCTGCGGAAGCCACGGAAGAGGGGTGTACGCCCCCATGCCACCGGTGTTCGGTCCGGTGTCGCCGTCTCCGACACGCTTGTGGTCTTGCGCCGGCAACAGGGGCACTACCGTCTCGCCGTCGACGAGGCAGAAAAGCGACACCTCGGGGCCGTCGAGGAATGACTCGAGCAACACTGGATGTCCGGTTTCGAGGAGTTCGGCGGCGTGATCGCGGGCGACGAGCCGATCGGTGGTGACCACGACGCCCTTGCCTGCCGCGAGCCCATCATCCTTGACGACCCAGTTGGGTCCGAATCGGTCGAGTGCCGCATCGAGCTTCGCCGGTGAATCGACGATCTCACTGTGCGCCGTTCGGACTCCGGCCACAGCCATGACGTCTTTGGCGAACGCCTTCGAGCCTTCGATACGAGCAGCTGCTGCAGACGGTCCGAAGGTGGCGATCCCGGCCTCGCGCAATGCGTCGGCGACGCCGAGCACGAGCGGAACTTCCGGCCCGATGACGACCAGGTCCGCTTCGACCTTGCGAGCCAGTTCGGTCACCGCCGCACCCGAGGCGACATCGACGGGGTGTTGCTCGGCGAGCTTCGCCGTTCCTGCATTACCTGGAGCGACCAGCAGCTTGCTGACCTTGGGGTCCTTGCTGAGAGCAAGGAGGAGGGCGTGCTCACGAGCACCGGAACCTATGACGAGTACGCGCACAGTGGACAAGAGTATCGGCTCGACCCGCTCCGAGCGAAAACATGTTCCCTAGCTGATGCAGGTCGGCGATCGTGACGACTACCCTGACGACCATGGCATCGGTCTTCAGCAAGATAATCAGCGGCGAGATTCCGGGACGATTCGTGTGGCAGGACGAGGACGTCGTGGCGTTTCTGACTATTGCCCCGGTTACTCCAGGTCACACGCTCGTCGTCCCTCGTGAGGAAATCGACCAGTGGCAGGACGTCGACGGCGCCACCTTCGCCAAGATCACGGCAGTCGCCCAGGTCATCGGCAAAGCAGTGCGGTCGGCGTTCGACGCACCGAGGGCAGGGCTGTTGATTGCCGGGCTCGAGGTTCCGCACCTTCACCTGCACGTGTTCCCTGCCTACGACATGGGTAACTTCGACATCTCAGGGGCGGACCCGAACCCGTCACCGCAGTCGCAGGACGAGGCTGCTGAGAAGCTGCGTGCCGCGCTCCGCGAGGCCGGTCACGGCGCCAACGTCCCTACCTGATTTCGCTCAATCCCCCCGGATGACCATTATCGACTCTGCCGTCGACCAACGACGGTCCCTCTCGATCGCTGCCCTCGGCACCCTGCTCACCCTTGTCGCGTTCACGTCACCGCTGGCGACGATCAACTCCACCGCTGCCACCCTCGGCAGCGACACCGCCGGTAAGACTTGGATTCTCAGTTCCATGAGCATCGGGCTCAGTGCGGCACTGCTCACCACCGGAACGCTCGCCGACGATTTCGGGAGGCGTCGCACGTTCGTTCTCGGCGTGCTCGTGCTGGCTTTCGCCTCGGTGGTTTGCGCTGTGTCGCCGAATACGTTGATCTTCGTTCTTGCGCGCGTGCTGCAAGGACTGGGCGGCGCCGCCGTGATCGCGTCGAGCCTCGGAATCATTGCGCATACTCACCCGGCAGGCCCACGCCGTGCGCATGCCAGTGGTGTGTGGGGCGCCAGCCTCGGCGCAGGAATCGCCCTCGGCCCGCTCCTGGTCGCGACGCTCGATCGGCTGGCAACCTGGCGTGACGCGTATTGGCTGGTCGCGGTCGCCGGCGCACTGCTCGCCGTCGCCGCGCATCGATTCGTGCGGGAGTCGACCTCGGATACCCCTCGCGGACTCGATCCCGCCGGCGCGCTTCTGCTGGCGTTCGGGTTGAGTGCTCTTCTCGCTGCCCTGGTCGAGGGGCGCCAGGGATGGGTGCGGCCATCCCCGTTGATACTCTTCGCGGTATCGGCGGTGCTACTGATTGTTTTCGTCGTCGTCGAATACCGAAGTCGCGCAGCAATGCTCGATCTGAAACTGTTCACCCAACCCGCGTTCGTCGCAGCTACTGTCGCGGCAGTCGTCACCGGTGCGGGGATAATCGCGCTGATGTCGTTCATGTCCGGATTTCTCGGTAACGCCTACAACATCGATGCTTTGGGCGCGGCGCTGTTGCTCTTCGCCTGGTCCGCCACTTCCGTCGTGACAGCCCTTCTCGCGCGACGTATTCCAGCCCGCGTCACCGGCGGTGTGCAACTGGCAGCAGGTCTGATCGGGGTTGCGATCGGGCAGCTTGCAATGCTCGGTCTGTCGGTGGACTCGACTTGGCTTCGACTTCTCCCGGGCCTGCTGTTCGCAGGTGTCGCGAGCGGAGTTCTGAATGCAGCATTGGGGCGCGAAGCCGTCGCGAGCGTCCCAGCTGGACGTGCGGGGATGGGCAGCGGCGCGAACAACACCGCCCGCTATGTCGGATCTGCAGTAGGTGTGACCGTGGTTGCGGTGTTGGCGGTGCCGCGAGGAACGAGTTCTCCTGCAGCGCTCGTCGAAGGTTGGAACTCCGCAGTCCTGTTCACCTCCGCGGTATCGGTAGTCGGCGCACTGGTCGTGCTGCTGTGCCGGGAAAGAAGAACTAGAGCGCAGGCTGATTCGCGAGCCGGGCAGATTCGGTCATGATTTCCGCATCAGCGCAAACCCCGTCAGCGCAAACCCCGTCAGCGCAAACCCCGTCAGCGCAAACCCCATTGTGCCGAGAATGAATCCGATTGCAGGACCGATTCCGGCGCCTGCTCGGTTGCTGGACTATCGCTGGGAAGTCCCTGTGAACCCCCAGTCTGGGTCAAGACGGTGCATGAGAGTGTTGTACACATGGCTTGGTTGATTTTGGTCGTCTCCGGCGCCTTCGAAGCGGTCTGGGCAACGGCCCTCGGCAAGTCCGACGGATTCTCCAAACTTGGTCCGACGCTCGTGTTCGCCGTCGCTCTCGTGATCAGCATGGGCGGTCTCGCACTCGCGATGCGCACGTTACCGACCGGCACCGCCTACGCGGTCTGGGTCGCGATCGGCGCGGCACTCACCGTCACCTACGCGATGATCACCGGCGACGAGGCCGCGTCGTGGATCAAGGTCGCGCTATTGATGGGAATCGTCGGCTGTGTGGTCGGCTTGAAGGTCCTTCCATGATGTCTCCAGCGGTTACAGTAAAACCATGAACTGGGTGTCGGCGATCACATTCCCTGCGCGTGCCGGGATCGCAATGACGGAAACTGCGCTGCAAGTGACCAGCACGGTCCTCTCCACGACCCGATTCGTCCTGGAATCCGGCGCCGCCAACCCGTCGAACCTTGCATCGATTGCGAATCCTCGCGGCGGCACCATGCAGTTGCTCGCGCAACTCGGCCAACTAACCTCCGAGGATCGCGCTTTCGGCAACGCCCTTCGCGAAGGTGGGCCGCTGGACCGGCTCCTCGCACCCGGCGGCGTCGTCGACCGATTGACCGCGGAGGAAGGCACGCTGGAAAGGCTGCTGGCCGACGGCGGCCCGGTCGATCGGGTGACCGCCACGGGCGGGCCACTCGACAGGTTGCTCGCCGAGGACGGCCCTCTCGAACGGCTGCTTGCCGAGGGCGGGCTTCTCGATCGGATCACCGCCGTCGAAGGTCCCCTCGAGCGGCTCACCGCGACCGATGGTCCCCTCGAATTGCTGACGAGGGAGGGCGGAATAATCGAGCGGGCACTCGAGGAAGGCGGCCTGCTCGAACAATTACTCTCCGAGGGCGGCGCCATCGAACGCCTGACGGCGAAGGATGGTCCCCTCGATCAGCTCGTCAGCCTGTCCGAGACGTTGTCTTCGCTGGCCCCGAACCTCGAACGTATGGGTGTCAGTGTCGACATCCTGCAGGATTCGGTCGAGATACTCTCTGCTGCAGTAAATCCGCTGGGCGAACTGGTCGGACGGCTCCCCAATCGCTGGCTCAAAGGGAAGCAGCCCGTGTCCGAGCTTCAGTGAAGGTGTCGATCGAAGAAGTCGAACACCCGGGCAAAGGCGTCTTCGGCCTGCTCTTCTTTGAATCCGAGACCACTGATCCGCCGTAGAACCGCGGCTTTCTTGTTGCCAGGGAGCGCGTTTGCGAAACTGTGCCCGGCGCCCGGATACGTCTTGACGTCGTGCGGAATTCCCTTGTCGGACAACACTTTGTCGAGTTTCTTGCCGGCACCGATCAAGCTCGGATCGTTCTTTCCGTACGAAGCGACGATCGGGCATGCGCCGTTGAGCGCTTCCTCCATATCCTTCGGAGAGATTCCGTAGAACGGCGCGCTCGCTCCGAACCCCTTCGGCGACAACAGCAGAGCGAATCCACCGCCCATGCAGAACCCGACTATCCCGACGCTGTCGGTCACATCCTCACGCGTGAGCAGATACTCCCGAGCCGCGAGCAGATCGTCCACGGCGACTCCGCTCTGCCCGAGAAGCGCACGGAAGACCCCGACGACGCACTTACGCATTCCGCCTCGGCTGTACAAGTCGGGTGCCAGCGCAAGGTAACCCTGGTCAGCAAACCGGCGCGCGATAGCTCTGGTGTCCTCGTTCAGCCCGAATGCGTCGTGCACGATCACGACACCGGGCCACGGCCCATCCCCCTCGGGCATTTCCAGTACAGCGGCAATCGGGCCCGCGGGGGTGTCGACCTGAATGTCAGCCATCCCCGAAGATTAACCCACCGACCGCAGCCCCCGCGCGATCACGAGACGCTGAATTTGGTTGGTGCCCTCGAATATCTGGGTGATCTTGGCGTCCCGCATGTACCGCTCGACACGGAAGTCGCGGGTATATCCGTACCCACCGAACACCTGGACGGCATCGGTAGTCACCTTCATCGCAGCATCGGTGGCTATGAGCTTGGCGACGGATGCGCTTCGTGAGTAGTCGAGCCCGCTGTCGCGGCGTCGGGCGGCGTCGAGATACGTAGCGCGGGCAGAGTCGACGGCGGCTGCCATGTCGGCCAACAGGAATCCGAGCCCTTGATGGTCGACGATCTTCTTACCGAACGTCGTGCGTTCGTTCGCGTAGGCCACCGCGTCGTCGAGGGCCGCTTGGGCGATTCCGACGGCGACCGCGGCAATACCGAGACGGCCGGAATCGAGTGCACTGAAGGCGATCTGCAGGCCCTGCCCCTCGGTACCGATGCGTCGTTCGGCTGGAAGGTAGGCGCCGTCGTAATGCGCCGAGGTCGTCGGTACCGAGTGCAGTCCCATCTTCTCCTCGGGTTTGCCGAAGGTGAGCCCGTCGAGGTTCTTGGGCACCAGGAAGCAGGAGATGCCCTTCGACCCTTCACCGGTGCGTGCGAAGAGGTTGTAGAAGTCGGCGATGCCGCCGTGGGTGATCCACGCTTTCGCTCCGGTGACGGAGTATCCGTCACCGGATGGCACCGCCTTGCAGGTCAGGGCGGCGGCGTCGGATCCGGCCTGCGGCTCGGACAGGGAGTAGGCACCGATCTGCGAGCCGCCGAGCATCTCCGGCAACCAGCGTTGCTTCTGCTCTTCGGTTCCGAATGCCAGTAGCGGCGAGCAGGCGAGACTGTGCACGCTGACGGCTACGGCGACCGCGGCCCATCGCGACGCCAACTCTTCGAGGACCTGGAGGTAGACCTCATAGGGCTGCGCTCCGCCGCCCCATTCCTCGGGGAACGGCAGGCTGAGCAAGCCTGCCTCACCGAGTTGAGCGAACACGCCATCCGGATACGTCTCGGCTTTTTCGTGTGCGTCGACGATCGGGTCGAGCACTTTGTCTGCGACGTCGCGGGTGAGCTGGATGAGATCTTTGGCTTCCTCGGTGGGTAGCAGGCGATCGACGGGCACTGGGCACTCCTCACGAAACCACGGACAGTACTGGAATGATCCTCACAGTACTGCACACAGTACTGCGCCGTCGAGTGCAGTACTATTTTGCGGTATGACCGCAGCTCACGCGACTGCACGGCGCGCCCAGCTCTTCGACCAACTGGTCGCACTGTTCCTCGACGAAGGATTCGCACACCTGACGCTCGACGACATCGCGACACGCCTGCGATGCAGCAAATCGACGCTGTACACATTGGCCGGGAGCAAAGATGAGCTTGTGCGGACGGCGACCGTTCACTTCTTCCGTGGCGCGACCGACCGGGTCGAGGCATCCATCGCAACCGTCGAAGGGACCGGCGCGCGGCTGACCGAGTACCTGTCGGCGGTCGGCATCGCGCTGCAACCCGCGTCGGCGCAGTTCATGGACGATCTCGCAGCGTTCCCCCCTGCCCGCGAGGTCTACGAGCAGAACACCGCCATCGCCGCGCAACGCGTGCAGCAACTCATCGACGAAGGCACTTCGGCCGGGGACGTCCGCGGAGTCCATGCCGCGTTCGTTGCCGATGTGGCCGCGACGACGATGGCTCGAATCCAGAGCCGCGAAGTAGCCGAGCGCACCGGGCTCGAAGACTCGCAGGCCTACGCCGAACTGGCCGCGCTGCTCACGACCGGCATCACCTGATCAATCACGCTTCGGCTGATTCTCGCTTGCCGGCCCCTCAGGAGTCGACAGTGACGCCTATCGCGCCTGCTTGCCCGGTGTGAGCGAACGAAATGTCGTCTACACCGACAACGGTTACAGTTCGAGAGGATCGACCCGCCCAGACCGACTCCCCCGGCAGTCCGGCACCGCCGTTCGGCCCCGAGACGTGACCCGCAGGGAGATGCAGATGCGCAACGTCTTTCGCGTGTTCTCGCGAGATGTCAGACGGCTCGCACTCGTGCGCAAAGCCTGGATCGTCATCCTCGGCGTCATGATCACCCCATCGCTGTATGCCTGGGTGAATATCGCGGCCTTCTGGGATCCGTTCTCGGAGACAGCAAATGTCAGCGTCGCGGTCGTGAACCAGGACGAGGGTGGCACCTCGACCGCCACGGGTGATGTCGATGTCGGCAGTCAGCTGATCGACCAGCTCGAGGAGAACGATCAACTCGGGTGGCAGTTCATGGACGAGAACGACGCGATGGTGGCGGTCAGAAGCGGATCCAGCTACGCAGCCATCATCATCCCACCGGAGTTCACCCGTGATCTCCTCAGCATCACCTCCGGCGCTTTCACGCCCCCCACCCTCACGTACTACGTCAACGAGAAGGCGAACGCGGTTGCTCCGAAAATCACCGACGTCGGCGCAACCACCCTCGACACGCAGGTCAACAGCACCTTCGTCTCGGTCGTAGCCAAGGCGGTCACCGAGGAGTTGACCAACGCCGGTGACAATGTCGAACGCAGATTGAAAGACGCCCAGAGCAACACCGTCGACACGCTCGATCGGGCAGTCGGCACGGTTGCGTCGGCGCGCGAGCGAATCGGAGATATCAAGGACGGGCTGTCCGGCGCCCGGGGTGGCCTCAGCTCCGCGGGAGACACTCTCGGCACGGTCGACGCCACACTGGGCGAGGTGCAGACCGCCGTCGGCCAGGCTCGACAGATCGCAGACGAGGCGCAGCAGGAACTGGCCGATTTCACCGGCTCGTTGACCACCGCCTACGTCTCGGGCGCCACGCTTCTGGCCGACGCCGCGTCGACGCTGAACGGGTCGGTCGCGAGAGTGACGTCGGGGCTCGAGCGCGCAGGCGTCGCAGTCGGTTCCGGCCTGAACGACGCCGACCAGGTCGTCGCCAGAACCGGTGAAGCACTCAGCGAAGTCCAGGCACTGCTGGCCGCCACGGTCCCCGATTCCGAGCTGTCCGATCGGTTGAGCGAGGCTGTCACCGGGCTGCAGGACCGCATCCCCGACGACCAGAACATCCTCGCCCGCGTGCAGCAACTCAACGCCGTCGTGACCGAGGCCACGACAGCGATCCGGAACTCGGCGGAGGCGATCGACACCGCCGCCGAGGCTGCGGGTTCCTCGGCGCGGTCCGTCCGCGACGTCCTGTTGTCGACAGGACCCGAACTCAACGGCGCGATGTCGCGACTGTCGGCGAGCGCGGGCGCCCTGTCCTCCGCGATCGACTCGCAGCGCGCGCAGCTGGGGCAGGCGCAGAATCTGCTCACGAGTCTCGGCGTCCAACTCGATGCGACGTCGACGGCGCTCACCGCGCTCGACGGCAATCTCGCCGGGGTGGAGGCCGGTCTCGATCGTGCGCGGACCGACGTGGTCGCGCTCAGCACGGCGGACGCCTGGGACACGCTCGGCACTTTGACAGGGCTGAATGCCGAACAGATTGCTCAGTTCATGGCATCGCCCGTCGAGGTGGACGAACACCCGGTGTTCCCGGTCGCCGCCTACGGCTCTGCGATGGCACCCCTGTTCGCGAACCTCTCGCTCTGGATCGGCGCGTTCGTACTCGTGGTCATCTTCAAGCTCGAAGTCGACGAAGAGTCGATCGACGGGCTGACGGTCAGGCAGGCCTATCTCGGGCGGTGGATGCTGCTCGCCGCGATGGGCGTCGTCCAAGCGTTGGTCCTGTCCATCGGCAACCTCGTCATCGGCGTGGAGACGGTCAGTGCTCTCGCCTTCGTGGCCACCAGTGTGCTCATCGGGTCGGCATACCTGAGCATCATCTACGCACTCTCGGTCGCCCTTGGATATGTGGGCAAAGGCCTGTGCATCCTGCTCGTCATCGTGCAGATCCCTGGCGCGGCGGGCCTGTATCCGATCGAGCTGATGCCGGGGTTCTTCCGCGCCCTGTACCCCGCTCTTCCGTTCACCTACGGGATCGACGCCATGCGAGAGACGATCAGCGGCTTCTACGGTGACCACTACTGGAAGAACATGGCCGCTTTGGCGGTGTTCGTCGCCCTGTCGTTCCTCCTCGGACTCGTCCTACGCATTCGGCTCGGCAACTTCGCCTTACTGTTCAGCCGCAGGATCGCCACCACGCAGCTGTTCGTGACCGAGGACGTCCACATCACCGGGCGCCGCTACCAGCTGCCGCAGATCATCCATGCACTGTCGAACGGGGGACGATACCGGCGGGTCGTCAGGGCCAGGGCACGTCGATTCAGGCAGAACTATCCGACTCTGCTGCGAGCCACCTTCGCCGTCACCCTCGTGGTCGTGCTGTCCCTCGGACTCCTCGCGTGGCTGATCCCCGGGGGTAAGGCCCCGCTCCTCGGCCTCTGGGTGCTGTTCTCTCTGCTCGTCATCGGCTTCCTCGTAATGCTCGAATACATCGAGCAGAGCATCGGCTTCGCCGAAGAACTGGGCGGAATGTCCGACGCCGAACTGCGCCGGGAGCTCGTGCTTACCGGCACCGGGCACGATGCGACGATCCCGAGTACATCGGAGATGGAGGAGGAGAGGGAGACACCCGACGTGGATCCCAACGAGCGAGTCGAACGGGGTGAACGCGAGTGAGGAACGTATGGACGCTCGTTCGCCGCGACCTGCGCCGCAGCACAAACAACGTGATGGCGATCATCGTCCTGTCAGGGCTGGTCATGATCCCGTCGCTGTTCACCTGGTTCAACGTCATCGCCACCTGGGACCCGTTCGGCAACACCAGGAACCTCACGGTCGCGGTGGCCAACACCGATGAGGGGTACCAGAGTGACCTCATCCCGCTGCGCGTCAACATCGGCGAGCAGGCAATCTCCGCGCTGCGGGCGAACAACGATTTGAACTGGGTGATCACCTCACGGGACGACGCGATCGAAGGCACGAGGTCGGGAGAGTACTACGCCGCCCTCGTGCTACCGCCGGAGTTCAGCGCCGACATGATGACGTTCTACGAGGACGGCGGTAAGCGGACCGCGATCGAGTACTACACCAACGAGAAGAAGAACGCGCTCGCCCCCAACATCACCGAGCAGGGCGCGACCGAGGTGTCGACGAACATCAACGCGGCCTTCGCCGCCACGCTCGGTGAAGTCGGACTACAGATCATCTCCTCGCTCTCCGAGGAACTGAACGACCCCGACACCCAGGTCGCCTTGTCCCGCCTCGAGGCGGGAATCGGTCAGGTCGCGGCGCAGCTCCGGTCGGGCGCGGGCACCGCCGATATTTTCACCGCACTGATCTCATCGAGCGTCCCGCTGGTGACAAGCGCCTCGGACCTGGCCGCGTCTTCGGGCCGCGCGCTCAAACAGGCCTCCGACGCCATCAGCGGCGGTGCAGATGCCGCACGTTCACTGAAGTCGACTTTGACCTCGGCGGCAGGTTCTCTCGGCGGTGCGCTGTCGGCGAGCGACGAGAGCTATCAAGCGGTGTCGGACCGTATCGACGACATCTATGCATCACTCGATGACCAATCGAGCAGCAGCGCGGAAACCGTCGAGTCGTTGGCAGCACGGGTGCAGACGCAGATCGATCAATATGTTTCCACGCGTGAGAGTGCCGTGGCCACTGTCGCGCCGCTGATCCCCGACGTCGCCAGGGGCGCCTTCGACCTCGTAGTCTCGCGGCTCGACAACGCCATTGCGCGACAGCAGGCGCTGCAGGATGGCCTCGAGAACGCAGCGCTGCAACTGCGAAACAACAACGCCGACACGAGCGTCGCCCGCCAGGAGGCACTCGGCCTGGTGGCTGACGCGAGGGAGGCCATCGAGAGCGCCAAGACTGCCTACGACACCAGCCTGAGGCCGAAGCTCGATGCCCTCGGCTCCACTCTGTCCTCGATCGAGGACGGCGTAGCGACGGTCGGCAACGACCTGTCCACTGCTACGGCGACACTTTCCGGCGGTACGGACTCGCTGCTCGATCGCCTCGCACAGGCACAGTCGACGACCTCGTCGGTCTCTGATTCCCTCACGGATGCGGCCGACCGCTTCGACGGACTGTCAGTCGCGTTGGCGGAGGCCATCGACACGGGAGACCTCGGCGCACTCACCGATGCAATCGGCAACGACCCGGGGATGCTGGCCGCCTCGTTGTCGAAACCCGTGCAGCTCGAGCGGGTGCCGGTGTTCGCCGTGGCCAGCTTCGGTAGTGCGATGACACCGCTGTACATGATGCTGGGATTGTGGGTGGGCGCGCTGCTGGCGTCGGTGGCGATCCGCGTCGATGTGCCGGCGGGAGCACTGCCGGAAGGTGAGGCGCTGACTCCCGATCAGACCTACATCGGGCGGTACGGGATCTTCGCACTCGTCGGGTTCGCGCAGAGCACACTCGTCAGCGTCGGCTTGATCCTGTTCGTCGAGGTGGAGCCCGCACACCCGTGGCTACTGATACTTGCCGCCTGGGTGATCTCCCTCGTCTTCACACTGATCACTTACACGTTCGTCGTGGCGTTCGGCAATGCAGGCAAGGCGCTCTCGGTACTTCTACTCGTCTTCCAGATCGCCGGTTCCGGGGGCGCATACCCATTGCAGGTGCTCCCACAATGGTTCCAGAACATCAGCCCGTTCCTACCCGGGACGCATGCCGTCGACGCGATCCGCGCAGCGATCGCGGGAGTCTACGACGGTGACTACTGGAAGTCGTTGGGTTGGCTCGTGCTGTTCATCGTGCCGATACTGCTGCTGGGGTTCGTGCTTCGGCGACCATTGATGGATTTCAACAAAACGCTGTTGCGCGAGCTGGAGTCGACCAAGCTCATGTGACGGTCGGGCGGCGAGCAAGATCCTTTGAAACTTGGTCGCCTTCCATAGCTTTCATGGCGCCACGCTCACTGCTCTCGCGCAAGTAGCACCGCTCGTTCGCGTACTTCCTGCACGGCCGAGCGGATGAGATCGGAGTCGGAACCGTCTGCCCTCGAACCGATTTCGAGCTCGATGACGTCGTTCAGCATTCGCGCGGGCAAGCTCTGTACGAGCTGTGGACGCACGGGGAGTACGCCCACCACGAAAATTTGCTCGACCGTTTTCGCGTCGTACATTTCGGCGATAATTTCGGCGACGGTCTTCTCCCCTGCACGGTGTCGTGTCGGAGTTCTGGACTCGACCGTAACCGAACTCGTCGCTACGCCCCGGGTATCGAAGGTGTCGATATCGGCGCCGCGTTGATCCACCGATACGACGACATAAGGTCCGGCATCGTCGAGTGGATCGGATTCGGTGTCCACTCTCGGTACACCGACGAACCGGGCCTCGGTCGGCTCGGCCCCCAGCTCCAAGTCGGATGCGTCCCGCGCGGCCTCGACGGGCGCCCCTGCGGACACCGCAACGTGCACCGAGTCTGTCTGCATATTTTCCCTGCTCGTCGACATCTGGAGGGGTTGCCCAGGTCTCCGAGCGCCAAACATCACAACTGTTGTTTCTTTCACCGAGACGTACCGTAGGACTCATGACACTTCGCTCCGCGGACGCCGTGGTGATCGGCGCCGGACACAACGGACTCGTAGCGGCTGCTGCGCTGGCAGACGCAGGCTGGGATGTAGTGATTCTGGAGGCCGGCCCCGAAGCCGGTGGGGCTGTCCGCAGTGCCGAGCTGATACCAGGATTCAGCAGTGATCTCTTCAGTGCCTTCTATCCGTTGGGGGCTGCGTCGCCCGTGATGACCTCACTCGACCTCGAGCATCATGGCCTGCGGTGGTCGCGTTCGCCCACCGTCTACGGCCACGCACGCTCCTCGATGGACGAGTCCGCCCCCGTCGTCCACAACGACGTCGCCGATACAGCCGCGGCTCTGGCCGAATACGACCGTCGCGACGGCGATGCCTGGTTCGACCTGTTCGATCAGTGGACGAAGATCCGGAAGCCGATGCTCGACGCCTTCTTCGGACCGTTCCCGCCGGTACGCGCCGCTGCGTCGTTGGCGAGAGCCTTGGGTGCCGCGGATACCCTGCGGTTCGGACGGTTCATGGCTCTACCGGCGCGCGTCATGGCGCACGAGCTCTTCCGAAGCGAGGCCGCCAGGTGCCTCGTGCTGGGCAATGCCATGCACGGTGACGCCCCTTCCGACGCGCCCGTCAGTGGTGCAATGGGTTATCTGCTGACGATGTTGGCGCAGGACGTCGGATATCCGGTGCCTACGGGTGGCGCGAGCAAGCTCGCCGACGCGCTCGTGAGCCGTGCAGGCAAGGCGGAACTGCGCTGCGGCAGCCCGGTCGATCGCATCGATGTCGCCGGCGGACGTGTGTCAGCGGTTCATACGAAGGGTGGGGACACGATCTTCGTCCGTCGGGCCGTCATCGCCGACGTCTCCGCACCGATGCTCTACGGTTCCTTGCTTCCGGCCGACGCCGTACCCCGGCGGGTGCACGAGGATCTCCGCAACTTCGAATGGGATACCCCGGTGGTCAAGGTCAATTACGCCCTCGACCGCCCCATCCCGTGGCGCTCGGCAAGCCTCTCTGGTGCCGGGACCGTGCATCTGGGCGCCGACGACGACGGCCTGGTCCGATGGTTGGCCGATTTGACCACCGGGGTTCTCCCGGAACGTCCGTTCATGCTGTTCGGGCAGATGACCACGGCGGACGCCTCCAGGTCACCGGCGGGCACCGAGAGCGCCTGGGCGTACACGCATTTGCCGCGCGGAGTGACCGACGACGCGTCAGCCGATACTGTCGCCGACCGGGTACGCGGCGTGCTCGAAGAACACGCCCCAGGGTTCAGCGGGTCGATCATTGCCGAGGTGGTCCAGCGTCCGTCCGATCTGATGGCCGAGAACGGCAATCTCTACGGCGGCGCAGTCAACGGAGGAACCGCACAGTTACAGCAGCAGTTGATCTTTCGCCCGACACCAGGACTCGGACGTTCGGAAACCGTCGTCGAGGGACTGTTCCTCGGTAGCTCGTCTGCGCATCCTGGAGGAGGAGTTCACGGAGCAGCAGGGATGAACGCCGCGCGGGCGGCATTGGGTCAGCAGGGTCCGCTCGGCCGGATACGAAAAAAGGTGACCAGCTCCTTGATGGAGCTGGTCACCCGAGATCGAGAAGAACGTTAGCGCTGCGATGCCGCTTCGACGGCGTCGGCAACTCGATCGAAAACCTGCACGGCAGGTTGGAGAGACGCAGCTTCCAACAACCGATGTACCGGGTGTCCTTCTACGAGCGACCAGCTCGACCCTGCTTTCTCGGTCCCACTGTCGAGGGCGCTGAACACGGTCAGACCGGCAATGCCGAAGAAGCCGACATCGGACAAGTCGAGTACGAGATGCCGGTGCGCGTCGATGTGGGTGGATGCGAACTCGGCCAGCATCGGTGCACTGCGAATATCGATGTCGCCGTGCACGCTGACAACGAGCGCGGCCGAGCCGAACGGTACGGCTCGAAATATAGCGCCGGTAGCAGCCACGGACACCGAAGTATCTGCTGTGGCGTGAGTGTTCACTGCGGCTTGGTTGTGTGCGGTTGCGTCGTCTTCGACACCGCGTGGAGTAACAGTCATAGCCATCCCATCGTCTTTTCGATCGGGAGGGAAACGGTACGAGAGCGGTGACAGTCGAATGTGAACATAAGTTCCGCTAACGGCTGCGACAGCCAGGGCGTCTCCCCCGACAACGGCTGTTAGCTCAACCTCGGTCAACCCTACGTTACTCGGGCCGTCCCGCATAGTGAAGACAAATCGAACACCGAGATCTCAGGTAATTCGTGGAAGCAGTTCCTCGTGATGCGCACGCATCGAGTCGATCAAAGCGACGAAAACTCGATGAGCCGCAGCAAGATCCGAGTCGGGCACATCGGCAAGCGCGGAATTGGTACGCATACCGAGCGGACCGAAGAATTCACGTGCGACGGCCATGCCGTGGTCGGCATAGCGAAGAATCACTTTTCGACGGTCACGTTCGTCTTTTTCTCGTCGTATATGACCCGACTCGATCATCCGCTCGACCAAGTACGTCATGGCTGCGGACGATAACCCGAGCCGAGCGCCGAGTTCGCCCGTCGTCAGCGGCGTGCCTTCGACGTCGGCGACCATGATCAGGAGCAGTGCACGAAAATCGTTGTGTCGCAGTTCGTGTTGCGCTCCGAAGGCCCGACCGATCTCCTCGGAGACAGCGGACAGCGCACGTACGTCGGACGAGATTTTCGATTCCAGCTCGCTTCGATCGGCCACTGCGGTCCTCTCTCTTCGAAGATGCGCTCAGACTATCCGCACGCCCGGCGGCTGATCTTGCCGGTTGATTAATGTCTCAGTTAGTGAGATTGTTTGCCTGTGGACAGCTCACGCCGCGACGACGGCTTCTGGATCGGATTCGCCCGGATTGTCACCTCACGCCGGTCGTGGGCAGTCGCGCTTGCCGTCCTGGTGCTCTCGCTAGGGTTCATGGCCCTCGTCGGCGAGAACGACTCGGCCGGAAGCGCACCGTCCTCGGTGCCACCCGCAGCTGAGTCCGCCCAGGTCACCGAACTGTTGACCCAATTCCCCGGCGCAGACACCGCACCGGCGATACTCGTCGTCAGTCGATCCGATGGCGAAGCGTTGTCCGAAGCCGATCTGGCGGCCGCGCAACAGGCCCTCGATCGGACCGCGGTCGCCGCGGGCACCGACACCGCTTCGCCTCCGCTCGTGCCGGCACCCGACGGCAAGGCGACGCTCGGCCTGGTTCCAATAGACAGTTCGCTGTCCGGGTTCACACTCGACGACCTCGTCACCTCGCTGCGCACTGCTGCCGTCGACGGCCTTCCCGACGGCCTCGACGCGCAGGTAACCGGCGGACCGGCATTCGGCGCCGACATTGCGAACTCCTTCTCCGGCGCCAACTTCACCCTCCTCGCGGTCACCGCACTCGTGGTCGCGATCCTTCTCATCGTGACGTACAGATCGCCTGTTCTGTGGCTGGTTCCGCTCCTCGTCATCGGCTTCGGCGATCGCGTCGCCACGTCCGTCGGAACGGCACTCGCCGAGGTGACCGGCCTGTCGTTCGACGGTTCCACCTCCGGCATCACCAGCGTTCTGGTTTTCGGAGCGGGTACGAACTACGCGTTGCTGTTGATTTCGAGATATCGGGAAGAGTTGCGGGCCGAGGCCGATCATCGACGTGCGCTTGCACGAGCGGTCCGTCACGCCGGACCTGCAATTCTCGCCAGCAACGCCACCGTCGTGCTGGCATTGCTGACACTGCTACTGGCGATCCTGCCCAGCACCCGCAGCCTGGGTGCACTCGCGGCAGCAGGCCTGGTCGTCGCAGCCGTGTTCGTCCTCGTCGTTCTTCCTCCATTGCTGGCATTGTTCGGACGAAAGCTGTTCTGGCCCTTCATCCCAGGACCTGACGATCGCGATACCGCCACCTCGGGGGCCTGGTTCTCCATCGCCGCCGCAGTATCACGACATCCGGCACGCACGGCGTCGATCACGATCGTCGCGCTCCTCGCCTGTGCCGGTGCTCTTTTCGGAACTGGGATCGGCTTGTCACAGACCGAGCAGTTCCGCGTGACCGCCGAATCCGTCGAAGGCTTCGAAACACTCTCCGAGCACTTCCCCGCAGGTCTCGCCGATCCGACGACAGTGGTCGGAAAGACCGATTCGGCCGCCGAGATCGAGTCCGTCCTGGCAGGCAACGACGCCGTCACCTCGTTCACCCGTGGCGCCGACTCCGGCACCGGCCTGACTCGATGGTCCGTCGTATCCGACTCGCCGCCCGCATCCGAGGAAGCGTTCGCCGTCATCGAGGACCTACGTGGTTCGCTGAAGGACATTCCCGATGCCGAGGCGCTCGTCGGCGGCAGTGACGCCCAAGCCCTCGACACCAGTGACGCCGCCGCCAGGGATCGGCTCGTCGTCGTGCCCGCCATTCTGATCGTCGTTCTCGCTGTGCTGCTCGTATTGTTGCGCGCCATCGTCGCCCCGCTGGTGCTCGTCGGCACGACAGTTCTGAGCGCCCTGGCGGCGCTGGGCATCGGTAGCTGGGTGAGCCTGCACATCTTCGGATTCCCGGCTCTCGACGACAACGTTCCGCTGTTCGCCTTCCTTTTCTTGGTTGCCCTCGGCGTCGACTACACGATCTTCCTCGTCACGCGTACCAGGGAGGAGACGCCCGGCCACGGCACGCGCTCGGCCATCGTGCGGGCGGTGGGCGCCACGGGTGGTGTCATTACGAGTGCGGGCATCGTGCTGGCCGCGGTGTTCTGCGTGCTCGGCGTACTTCCACTCATCACACTCACTCAGCTGGGAATCATCGTCGGCCTCGGCATTCTGCTGGACACCTTCGTGGTGCGCACGTTGGTCATTCCGGCCCTGTTCACCCTTATCGGCCCGGGGATATGGTGGCCGAACACATTCGATTCCAGCAGTACCGAACTGGTGGGACAAAAGGAGTGAAATCCATGAAGGTACATTCGATGCTCACACGCGCGCTCGTTGCCGGTGCGTGCGCCACGGGGATGCTGCTCGCCGGCGGAATCGCGCAGGCAGCACCTGCCCCGTCCGGTTCGGCCGGATTCGTACCCCTCGCCCCCGTCCCGTCCCTCGACGTCGACGAATACCAAGGCACCTGGAATCAAATTGCCGCCGTACCGCAGCCGTTCAACCTCGAATGCGCGCGCGACACACAAGCCAAATACACCCTGCTCGATCCGGCGAACGTGCGCGTGGAGAACACGTGTACCACCTGGAACGGGGAGCAGAACTACATTCTCGGCAACGCCCGCGTCAACGACACGGTGACGAACGCCCAACTGCACGTGAGCTTTCCGGGCGTACCGACCCAGGAGAACCCGGAAGGGCCGACCAACTACATCGTCGCCTACATCGCGGATGACTACTCCTGGGCGTTCGTCGGAGATCCGTTCCGGACTTCGGGCTTCGTCCTGTCCCGCTCCCCCGAAGTGAGCCCGGAGACATTCCGCGAAATCCGCGCCGTCGCCGAATCACTCGGCTACAACTCGTGCCTGATTCTCACCTCGCCGACACCGGGCGGAGCGGCAGGCATACAGCCTCTCTGCACCGTGTAGGCGCCTCGCATGTGAGTGGGATCTGCTCCTCAGCGAGGACGTTCCACTCACATGCGAAGAGTCGCGTTACTCGACCTCGAGCGCTACCTTCCGTAGCAGGTGCGCCAACGCCTCTGTTTCATCCTGGCTCAGCCCGTCGAGCAGTTCGCGATCACGTGCGAGTCGCAGCGGAAAGACGGTGTCGACCAATTCGACGCCGGCAGCGGTGAGTTGTAAGAGCACGACTCGCGCATCGCGCTCCAGGCCGAGCCGCTCGACCAAACCTTCCTTCACCAGACGTTCCGAGATCTTGGTGGTGGATGCCCCACTGAGCATCGTCACCGAGGTTACTTCGCTCGCTCGTAGTGGTCGTTGGGCCCGACGCAGTGCGCTCAAGACATCGAACTCGGCCCGCGACACCCCACTCGGCGCGAGTGTGGAATCGAGTAAGTGGTTGGCCTGCGCTGCGATCCTTCCGATCCGTGCGAGAACTTCGATCGGCGAAGTGTCGATGTTCGGAAAAAGGGCGCCCCACTCACGGCGGACCTGATCGACGAAGTCTCCGCCAGATTTATGCACCGAGGTCATGCTATCCACCCTACGGCCCAGGTCACGGACGGCAACATTTACTTCACTAGTAAAATACTTATAAAGTATTAGAGTGCCTGTTTCCGCTACCCGTCTCGCCCACACCCGTTCTGCGCTCGCCCACGCCACTTCGCGAGCGGCCTGGCGCCAGGCGATGACGCTCGGGCACGCCGATGCGACCATCGCTCCGGCCCTGCGGGTAGGTGCAGCAATCGCCGTCGTACTCGTCGGTGGAGGCATTCTCGGCAGGCCCGAACTCGCAGGCTTCGCTGCGCTGGGCGCCCTGTGCAGCGCCTTCACGCGCTACGAGCCGTACCCACGGCGCGCAGGTAAGTTGGCGCTGGTCGGCGGGTCGATAGTTCTCTGGGCGACACTGGGCGCCGCGCTCGGCACCATGACGGATTCCTCTGCCCTCCAGATAGGCGCAATCTCCCTGACTGCCGGCGTCGCGGCACTTGTCCTGTCGGCCTTCTCGATAACCGGACCCGGCCCGGTCATCCTCGTATTCGCGTCGACCGCTGCCGTCGGGTTCGCGAGCGCCGCCGGGGACGTGGTCGAAGTTTTCGTTTCGGTGTCCATAGGTGCTGCCATCGGATGGGTGGCAGCAATGCTGCCGGCGTTGCTCCATCCGGTCGGGCCCGGTCAACTCGCGGTCGCCCGCGCTCTCGCGGCCACCGACTCGAGACAGGACGGCATCGCCCGAGCGTCGATCGAACGCGCTCGCGTGATCGTTGCACTCAATACCCGGCGGACCTCGCGCGCACACAGCCTCGGACTGACCACTCTCCTCGACGACGCCGAGCACCTTCTCGACGCGTGGGCACGTGGCGAAAATCCCTCTCATGCAGCAGAGATCCTCGCTCACGAACGCGCACTGCGAAAGATGCGCAGGTACGACGCGTTGCCGGTGCGCGCTGCCGAGCTCGCCACTACACCTGAAAACTTTTTTGCCGTCGGCGTGCGCATGTTGACCTCACGGGCACTTGTGATCAATGCGGCACGCATCGCCGTGGCATCATTGTTGGCCGCTTGGTGCGCAACTACTTTCGGCTTCGAGCATCCGTTGTGGGCGACCATGGGCGCGATGGCCGCCATGCAGGGCATCACTTTTCACACGACGGTCGAGCGCGGCATTCAGCGGCTACTCGGCAATGTCGGCGGCGCTGTCATCGCCGCGGCACTGATTGCAGGTGCGTTCGGATACTGGCAGACAACGCTCACCATCATCGTTCTGCAGATCGTTGCCGAACTCCTCGTCATGAAGAACTACGGCCTCACCACGATCGCCGTCACACCGATGGCGCTGCTTCTGACCGGCATAGCAGGACAGCTGTCCCCAGCCGTCGCGATCAGTCGGGTCGGCGACACTCTCATCGGTGTTCTGATCGGGATCGTCGTCGCTGCCCTCACCATCGGGATAGGAGATCGCGGGCACGAGAACTCACCTGCCTAGAGCGACACTACGTCCGGTGAGACGGTGTTACCGTGCAGTTCGAATCGACGAGCATGGGGGCAATCGTAGTGAATTCAGGACTCGGTAGACGATCATTTCTCGCCGCCACCGGGGTCGCGGCCCTCGGGGCTGCAACCCTTGGGAGTGCGACCCTCGGAAGCGCGGGGCGGGCGTGGGCGGCACCGGGGGGTCTCGAAGTCGGCCGAGGCATCGGTGACATGACAGGTGAACCGCTCGGTGCCGGAATGAACGGGTACGCAGTCCTGGAACAGTCCTCAGCGGGCCTGCACCTGCGGCAGCGTGCGCGGGCGTTCGTGTTCGTCGACGCCGCTTCGGCCCAGCGACTCGTGCATGTGACGTGCGAGGTCGGCCTCATGTTCGAGAGCATTCTCGAAGAAGTGCTCCGGCGCCTTTTCTCTCGATTCGGCGATCTCTATCACCGAGGGAACGTCCTGCTCTCGGCTACCCACACCCATGCCGCCCCCGGCGGAACCGACGGCCATCTCTTGGTGGACATCACCACGCTGGGCTTCCGGCCGATCACCTTCGAGTCCAATGTCGCCGGCATCGTGGACGCGATCGAGCGGGCACACGACGACGTGCAACCCGGTCAGGTCTCCATCACCACCGGCTCCTTGACCGATGCCGGAGTCAATCGCTCTCCCAAAGCATTCGATCGAGATCCGATCTCGGACACCTCTCGATTCCCGGGCAAGATCGATCCGCGATCGGTCAACTTGCAGGTGATGCGGGACGGCGAACTGGCAGGCATCATCAACTGGTTCGCCACCCACGGCACGTCGATGAAGGCCACGAACACCCTGGTCAGCACTGATAACAAGGGATATGCAGCATGGCACTGGGAGCGGGAGATCGAGAAGATCGACTACCGCAACCCCACCTTCGTCGCCGCATTCTGCCAAAGCACCCCCGGCGACATCACACCCAACCTGGACAGGCAGCCCGGCACCGGTCCGACGACGGATGAATTCGAGAACACCCGCATCATCGGCATGCGCCAATTCGATACTGCGCGTGCGCAAACCGAGTCCACTGCGAGCGCCGTCGGCACCGGCATCGATGTCAGGTGGATGTATGCAGACTTCTCCGGCTTCACCGTCCGACCGGAGTTCACCGGCGATGGCCGCACCCACACCACCAGCCCCGCAGCGCTCGGTGCCGCCTTCGCGGCGTCGAGTCAGGAAGATGGCGGCGGACTACCGGAACTCGGACTTCAAGAGGGCGAGCGTGGCGGCAATCCCGCGCTGGCAGCTCTCGGTTCGGTGGTGATGCCACAGTGGCTACGCGATGCACATGCTCCGAAGGACATCCTTCTCCCTGTCGGATTGATACCAGGAATCGTGCAGCAGCAGCTTCCTTTTCACCTCGCGCGGCTGGGCGGTTTCTTCCTGTTCTCCTGCCCGTTCGAGCCGACTATCGTCGCGGGCTCACGCTTGCGGACAGCTCTGGCCGACACGCTCGGCGTCGACGCCGATCAGATCGTCGTGCAGGGGTACACCAACGGCTACGGCCATTATCTGACCACGCCGGAAGAATACGATCAGCAGGATTACGAAGGCGGCGCGACACCGTTCGGCCGTTGGCAACTCCCGGCAACCGTTCAAATCGCCGTCGACCTCGCGTCCGCCATGCGAGATGGCCGGACCGTCGACAACGGAACTTCACAACCGGACCTGACCGGCACGATACCGAACTCTCCCAGCGGTATCGCGTTCGTCGATCTTCCGGCCCCTGGCAGGGCATTCGGCGACGTGTTGAGTCAACCGTCCCCGCAGTACGACGTCGGCGCACATGTCGCAGTGCGGTTTTCCGGCGCGAACCCGAACTCGAATTTGCGACGTGACGACACGTATCTGGCCGTTGAGCGGGCCGACGGTGCGAACTGGGTTCGAGAGTACGACGACAGTGACTGGTACACGACCATCGTCTTCGACAACTCTGGGCCGATCACCGAGACCACGGTCGCGTGGGATGTTCCGGCTTTTCAGCAAGCCGGGCGCTACCGCATCGTGTATTTCGGCGATGCCCGGGCGATCGATGGCCGGCTCACACCGTTCACGGGGACCTCTGCCGAATTCGAAATCTTGTCGTCGTGACCTTGCCGTGACCATTGCGTGACAGATACGTAATCGCCGCTTGGGTTCACTGTGTCCCCGAGAGAGGAACGTAAAGGAGGGTGCTGCGAGGAACCAGTTCCACGCAGCCCGCCATTACCAAACGACCTATCGGGAGGCTCGACATGTCCACAGCCAGCATGACAGCAGTGAAGAGAAGTCTGGGCGGCGTAGCAGCCATCGGCACAGCACTGGCGTTCGCCGCACTCGTTCCCGCGACGGCGTCCGCCGCCCCGGTGGGATGTACGACCGCACCGGGTGGCAACGCTGCAGCGTCACTGGTCGGAAACTCCCAGTGCGACAGTAAGGCCGACGCCACCAGCGCGGCAGCCGGATACGGTTTCGAAGGCTGGGGATCTGCCAACGCCATGGCGAACGCAGCAGCACTCGCTCTCGGATTCAACGGCGGCACCGCGGTGGCGGACGGCACGGCAGGCGGAGGACCGGCGGCGATCGCATTCGGACCGGGCAGTCTCGCGGAAAACTCGGCCGTGGGGCTGGGGCTGTCCATCGCAATTGCCGGCCCGGGTGCCACCGTCACGCTGACCCCCACCGGTGCCGTATGCAAGGGACCCGGCATCGCGGGGAGCTTCACCACCCTGCAGGGCTGCATCGGCTGACCTGATCTCTGCACGGGTTTCACGTGGAACGCTACGTTCCCGCGCTCCGCACCGGAGCGCGGGAACGTAGTTGTATTCACGCAGGTCCAGCGGCGATTAAGCTACCGGCATGCGTACCGACGGCGTGCAGCAGGCGGATAGATGAGTACCTCGGAGTTCAGCGAGGCGATGCTCGCTTTGACGAGACGCCTGCGCAAGCAGCGGCCGGTGCATTACCTGACACCGAGTCAGATGCAGATTCTTGGCGACGTCGAGCGAAGCGGCGGATCGAGCGCCCCCGTGGATCTCGCTGCGATGCAGGGCGTGCGGATCCAGTCGCTGACAAGTAATCTCAACGCCCTCGAAGCCGAGGGTTTGGTGATCCGCACTCCGGACACCGCAGATCGGCGCAGATTGTTGATCGTGATGACCACCGAAGGAACGACCCTCGTCGCAGCGGACCGTGCACAGCGTGACAAGTGGCTCGCCGACGCGATGGACGAGGAGCTCACTCAGCTCGAACGCGAAATCCTTCATCTATCGGCTCCCATCCTCTGGAAACTCGCTCGACGGGCGGATTCCGCCGGGGTGATTGACCTTCCAGCGAGGCTCGTGAACCATGTAGATCGTTAACCCCCTGAAGTGGCGCCTGTGCCGCGAACAACGAGGAGTTCGAGCGAGATGATGTCCTACCTTCTGTATGACCTGTTACTCCCCCAGGTCGGCCACGACGTTGCAACGTATTGGGCAACGCTGCTGGTCATCAATCCAATCTGAAGCGCTCGAGAAACAACCACTCGGCCCTCGCGGAAATACTCCGGCGAGGGCCGAGTTCTTTTTTCTCGTGCCTTCGGGAGTCGTCTTCAGCCAGGCGAGGTAGCAGTCGGCAACAGCCGCGAGAGGACATCGGAGAGCGTCACCACCCCGAGTGTCTGCTCTCCTTCGACGACGAGCGCTAGATGATTGCTCGTCTCGCGCATCGAAGCCAGTGCTACGTACACCGGAGTGTCTACCTGCAAGGTGAGTACGGGCCGAGTGATCTCGGAGAGGGTGACATCGCCGTTGAGGGTGTCGCGAACATGGACCACACCGCTGACGATCTCATTGTCGCGCACGAGAATGCGTAGGTGCCCCGACTCGATCGACGCCGCTCGGACGTCTGCGATCGTGGCCGCCGAGGACACCGATACGGGCAGACCCGGCGACATCAGAAGGTCACGAACCACCAGCTTCTGCAGGTCCAGCGCGCCGGAAATTTGCGCCGAGTAGCTGATGTCCAGCGCTCCGACGTTGACGGAATGTTCCACCAGCTGGCGCAGGTCCTCGGCGTTCTGTCCCGAAGCGAGCTGTTCCGATGGTTCGACGCCGACCTTGCGTAGACACCAGTTCGCCATACCGTTGAGAGCGATGAGTATCGGGCGAGTCAGCCACATGAACCCGCGCATCGGAATGGCCAGCAACGTCGCGGACCGTTCCGGATGCGCGATGGCCCACGACTTCGGTGCCATTTCGCCGACCACGAGATGAAGAAAGGTGACGATGATGAGCGCAAGCACGAAGCCGGCCACGTCCGACACCCAGTACGCGATACCCCAGGACTCGAAAGCCGGTGTAAGCCAATGGTGAACGGCTGGTTTGGTGGTGGCGCCGAGTGCCAACGTGCACAGGGTGATGCCGAGCTGTGAACCTGCCAGCAGCACCGTCAATTCACTCGAACTACGCAGGGCCGCTCGTGCCGACCTGCTGGTGCTCGCCGCATCCTCGAGCCGGTGACGCTTTGCCGCGAGCAGTGCGAACTCCACGGCGACGAAGAAGGCACTCGCAGCGATCAGGCCGACGGTGACCGCCAGTACGATCCATGGATCGCTCATCGGTGGGAATCCTTTTCTCGATCATCGGCGCGGTGAGTATCTCCGCTACGCGAATTACGTTGTCTCAGATCGAGCCTGACCAGCGATGGGACGTAGTTGTCGATCTCGAGCACCTCGAGCACCACGTACCGCTCGGGAACTTCGTCGTCGTCGTTCACCAGGTCGGCCGAATCTGCGGGCAGCTCGACCTCCACTACGGTTCCGATAGTGGGCAGGGCGCCATGATGAGAAATGATCAAACCGGCGATCGTCTCGTAGTCACCCTCGGGCAGATCATGATCGATGGAACGTTCGACCTCGTCGATATGAACCTCACCGCTCATCGTCCAGGTACCGTCCTCGGCTGCAATCGGTGTCGGATCCACTTCATCGCTGTCGTGCTCGTCGGTGATTTCCCCGACGAGCTCCTCGGCCAAGTCCTCGATGGTGATGACACCCGTCAAACCGCCGTATTCGTCGATCACACAGGCGAGCTGATTGTTCGAGGACTGTAATTCGAGAACTGCATCGGGAAGTGCTTGCGTCTCCGGCAGAATCAAGGCCGGGCGAACGAACTCGCGGACTTCGGCGTCCGGCCGATCGACGGCGATCAGAATGTCCTGCAGATGCACCACACCCACGATGCCGTCGTCCTCGTCCAGCACTGGATAGCGCGAATGCTCGTGTCCCATCGATGCTGTGACACTTGCCAGCGAATCGTGGGCACGCACAGTCGCGGTACGAGATCGCGGAATCATCGCATGCTCGACGGTTCGCGTCGGGAAGTCGAGAATGCGATCGAGGAGATCGGACAACTCGTCGGGCAGATCGCCGGAACCTCGCGACTCGGCAACGATATGTTCGAGGTCGCGGGGCGTCGCAGAGTGTTCGACGTCGTGCACCGGCTCGATCTTCAGTGCTTTCAGCAGCAAATTCGATGCCTGGTCGAAGATGGTGATAAGCCATCCGAAAACCTTGAGATACATCGTTGTCGACAAGGACAGCCAGCGTGCGACCGGCTCGGGCCGGGCGATCGCGAAGTTCTTGGGAAACAGCTCGCCGAACAACATCTGGACGAACGTCGAGAAGAGCAGCGCTACTACCGCACCGATACCTATTCCGACCGCGGTCGGAATACCGACCCCTCCGAGCATTGCGCCCAGGGATTGTCCGATGAGTGGCTCTGCCACGTAACCGACGAGAAGTCCGGTCACCGTGATCCCGAGTTGCGCGCCGGACAGCATGAACGAGGTGCGTTTGGTGACCTCGAGAGTGCGCCGCGCGCCCGTGTCGCCGGCCTCGGCGCGAGCTTTGAGTCGAGACCGGTCCACGGTCATGTAAGCGAATTCCTGCGCCACGAAATAGCCGGTGACGACCGTGATGAGGAAGACGACGAGGATGCCGAGCAGCAGGGTGAGTACTTCGCTCATTCGCCGGACACCGCCTCGCACATTGTCGACATCGTGCGTGGAGCCGCGTCCGGCCCGGGTCTATCGCTGTCCATGAGTCCTCTGCTTGTGGGCGGGGTGATTTGTCCGATTGTACCTGGCCCATTCGAAGGGCCGGTCGGCAACGAGCCCCAGACTTTCGATCACCGGGATTTCATAGGTTCCGGCGTGACCACTCTCCCCTTACTGTCGATTCGGTGAAGACGCTCAGGTACGGAAGCCGCGCAGTGTGCGCCGCCGGATGCTCCGCTCGGGCCGAGTGTTGTCTCGGGTCGATTCCCTTCGTTCACTCCCGCTGATTCTCGTTCGGCGCCTATCGCCAGTTGTCCGGCCATGTCCGGAAAACCAGTAAGGACTTCCCATGCCTCTCCATACCCATTCTTCTGCAACGCTGGACAGACGATTGTTCATTCGTGGGCTGATCGGTGGTGCCGCCGCACTCGGACTCGCGGCTTGCACTGGAACTGCCCGCCCTGCAACAGTTCTCACGAGCGGGAGCGCCATCCCTACCGAGTTCGCACCCGATACCACGCTGAAGATCTCGTCCCCGCTGGGATCGGTGGCCCTGGCGTTGGGCTTGTCTTCGCTGAAAAACGAACTGCGCTTCCAAGTTCCGGAGTGGCCCAACATCACTGCAGGACCCGACGTCATCAATGCATTCCGCTCCAAGTCCCTCGATGTCGCAACCAACGCCGGACTACCTCCGATCCAGGCCGAGTATCAGGGACTCGATGCAAAAATCGTGGCAGTGCAGTTGACGCGAACTCCCAACTACGCCTTTGCAACCAAGCCGGGGTCCGACATCGAGACGGTGAAGGACTTCGCCGGAAAGACGCTCGCGTTCTCACAGGGACAAGCCCAAGGCGCAGTCCTGCTGCGTGCCTTGGAAGAAGCCGGAATCGCTCAGTCGGAGGTGACGCTGACAAATCTGACCAGCAATCAGTTTCTCACTGCATTGCAGTCCGGACAGGTCGACGTGGCAGTGCTGGGCAACTCTCAGGTGCCCAAGTATCTGGAGCAGTACCAGGCCGACGGCGCCAGGGTCATCACTACCGACGTGGTCGATCTGCTCAGCATCCTGTGGGCACCGACCACCGTGCTCGAAGACGGGGACAAGGCGGCGGCACTCGCGTCGTACATCCCCATCTGGGCGCGCGCGAACATCTGGATCTGGGAGAACCCGGAGATCTGGGCGCAAAAGTTCTATGTCGAGACTCAGAATCTCACGCCGGACGACGCCCGCGCAGTGATCGCGCTGGCCAACCGGCCCATCTACCCGCCCACCTGGGACGAGGCCATCGAATGGCAGCAGAAGAATATCGAACTGCTCTCCGCTGCAGGCTTCGTCGATTCGTTCGACGCCGAGACACTGTTCGACCGGCGATTCGAGAACATCCTCGCCGACGCGATCGACACCGAGTACCGGAGCTGATATGACCACCCTCTCGTTACGCCCCACCCGCACCACTACCGAACACGATGCCCCGACCGCCATCCCTACACCCCGGGCCACCCACCGAAAACGACTGGTACCGAGACGATCCCCGCGGTGGGCACCGATTGCCGGACCGGTCCTGATTCTCGGGCTCTGGAGCATCTCCTCGGCCTACGAGTTGATCGACACCCGTATGTTGCCTGCCCCGTGGACCATCGCCGGAACTTTTCTCGACCTGTGGACGAGCGGCACCCTCGTGGGTGACATCGCGACCTCGTTGCAACGGGCAGCGATCGGGTTCGGTCTGGGTCTCGCATTCGCGCTGGTGCTGGCGTTGCTGGCCGGTCTCACCCGAGTCGGCGACACCCTGATCGACGGCACGGTCCAGCTCAAGCGCGCGATTCCCACGCTCGGCCTCATTCCGCTGCTGATCCTGTGGCTCGGAATCGGTGAGAGCTTCAAGATCGTCATCATCGCGTTGAGTGTGTTCGTGCCGATCTACATCAATCTCGTTGCAGCACTGCAGGGTATCGACCACCGCTATGTCGAACTCGCACAGGTGCTTCGATTGAACCGAACCCAGTTCATTCGACAGGTGGTATTTCCCGGCGCGCTACCAGGGTTGTTCATCGGACTTCGATTGGCGGTCAACATCTCCTGGCTCTCGCTCGTCGTACTCGAACAGATCAACGCCACGAGCGGGCTCGGCTACATGATGTTCCAAGCGCAGAACTACGGCCAGATGGACGTCATCGTGGTCGGGCTCGTCATCTACGGAATGTTCGGATTCGTCACCGACACCATCATTCGAACAATCGAAAGGAAGGCACTGTCATGGCGTCGCGGACTGCACTAGAGACCCTTGGGCAACTCGAAACTGGGCAACTCGGATTGAAGATCAGTGGATTGGTGCGAGAGTTCGGCACTCGGACCGTGCTCGACCACCTCGACATCGACATTCCGGCGGGGCAATTCGTCGCCCTGCTCGGCCGCAGCGGATCAGGGAAGAGCACGCTGCTGCGCGCAGTCGCCGAACTGGACGACGATGTGGTCGGTTCCGGCACCATCACCACCCCTGATCGAATCTCCATGGTGTTTCAGGACTCTCGGCTTCTGCCCTGGAAGCGCGTCCTCGACAACGTGCTGCTCGGCGCACCCGGGAGCGAAGTTCGCGCACGCGGAGTCGCCGCCCTCGCCGAGGTCGGACTCGGCGGGCGGGAGCGCGCATGGCCGTCGGAGCTGTCCGGCGGCGAGGCCCAACGCGCTGCGCTGGCCCGATCACTGGTGTGGGACCCCCAGCTCCTGCTCGCCGACGAACCCTTCGGAGCACTCGACGCCCTGACCCGCATCCGGATGCACAAATTGATCCAAGAACTGTGCCGACGACACCGCCCCACCGTTCTCCTCGTCACCCACGATGTCGACGAGGCAGTATCGCTCGCCGACCGCGTACTGGTGCTCGAAGACGGCCGAATCGGACTCGATCTCGCCATCGAACTCGACCGCCCCCGTGACCGAAAAAATCCACTGTTCGGCACCTATCGCGACGAGTTGCTCGCAGCCCTGGGTGTCGTCGATCCCATCGAGGTGTCCGCATGACCAAGCAGCTGCATCTGAACGCTTTTCTGATGTCCACCGGCCATCACGAGGCCTCGTGGCGTCTGCCCGAGAGCGATCCGGAGGCCAACGGAAGCCTCGAGCATTACGTTCGACTGACACGGACAGCCGAGCGTGGCCTGTTCGATTCCATCTTCTTCGCGGACGGCCCGGTCCTGTATGCCGATGTCGGACGCCGCCCTTCCGGCGGTTTCGAACCACTGACCCTGCTGTCGGCATTGGCCGTGGTCAGCGACAAGATCGGTCTCATCGCGACGGCGTCGACGTCGTACAACAGCCCGTACAACCTGGCGCGCAGGTTCGCCTCGATCGACCACCTCAGCGGTGGACGCGCAGGATGGAACATCGTCACCACTGCCGGCGGCGACGCAGCTCGCAATTTCGGTCTCGCCGATCAACCTTCGCACGCCGAACGTTATCGTCGCGCAAGAGAATTCGTCGAGGTGGCCCAGAAACTCTGGGACAGTTGGGAAGACGACGTGCAGGTGGCCGACAAGGCGTCGGGCATCTGGGGTGACGCGAAGAAGATCCACCCACCACACCACCACGGTGAATTCTATTCCGTGGACGGTGCGCTCAACGTTGCTCGTAGCCCGCAGGGCTATCCGCTGCTCGTGCAAGCGGGATCTTCCACAGATGGACGCGCCTTTGCCGCGCAGTACGCCGAGGCCATCTTCACCGCCCAACAGACGCTCGCCGACGCTCAGGAGTTCTATGCCGACATCAAAGCGCGGACGGCGACGTTCGGACGCGATCCGGACGCTATCAAGGTGCTCCCCGGCATCGTCCCGGTCCTCGGGAGCACCGAAGCAGAAGCCGGCGCCAAGGCTGCTGAATTGGAAAGCTACATCGTCCACGAATTCGCCCACGGCCAACTCGCGGACCTGTTGAAGGTCCCGATCGCAGACTTGCCTCTCGACGAGCAACTACCGGCGGACCTGCTACCCGAGGACGCTATCGAGGGTGCCAAGAGTCGCTACACCTTGATCGTCGACCTCGCTCGTCGCGAGAAGCTGACCGTCCGCCAGCTGATCGGCCGACTCGGTGGTGGACGTGGTCACCGTACGTTCACCGGGACTCCCGACCAGGTCGCCGATGCACTCGAGTCGTGGTTCGTCAGCGGCGCTGCAGATGGCTTCAACATCATGCCGCCCGTCCTGCCGTCGGGTCTCGACCTCTTCGTCGATCATGTCGTGCCGATCCTGCAGGCTCGGGGTTTGTTCCGTACCGAATACACCGCAGACACTCTGCGCGGGCATTACGGACTTGCCAGGCCGGAAAACAGCAACGCTGTTGCAGGGCTGAAACTGGCCTGAGGGGAATAAGCTCGATCGCTTCGGGTACATACGTGCGCGAGATGTAACGCACAAGACTGGAAGCGAGCTCCCTTTGACAGAACAACTGACGGTCCGACGCGTGATCGACGCCCCCGCAGCATCGATCTTCGCGGCCCTGGCGAATCCGGAACTACAGGCCGAGCTTGATGGATCGGAGATGTTGCAGGGCGCTATCGACCCGATGCCGCTCACCGCTGTGGGCGAAATGTTCGCGATGGAGATGTATCAGCCTGCGATCGGTGAGTACGTCATGGAGAACACCGTGTTCGTCTTCGAGCAGGATCGCCGGATCGGGTGGATTCCCAACCGGGCGGGTATGGAGCCGCGCGGAACCCGCTGGTCATGGGAGCTCGACGCTGTTACCGACGACCGGACCGCGCTCACCCAGGTCTACGACTGGTCACGCGTCACCGATCCGGAGTTCCGCAAGGCTGCCGGGTTTCCGCGGGTGAAAGAAGGGCAGATCGTCGACACGATGCGCAAGCTCGCCAGGCATCTCGGAGTGCCGATCGAGGACTGAGAAAAAAAGTTTCACCGCGTCGACAAATCTCCTCATTTGTCCACCGGGTTTACATATCTGCTGTATTGTCATCTACTAAGTGACATGCAACACTTGTGATCCGCGTCAGATGAGGAGTTTGCGTCGTGGCAACCCAGATGAGTCCCCAGTCGAGCACCCCCGTCGAGGAGTGGCACGACAAGAAGCGTTACCTATGGCTAATGGGACTAGTCCCGCCCACCGCCGTCTTCTTCGCCACCGCGATGATCTGGGTCTTCAACCAACTCGGCTGGTCTGCGGTCTCCCCCGTGCTGTGGTGGATCGGGCCGATCCTCGTCTACGGGCTCTTGCCTGCGCTCGATCTGTTCTTCGGTCCGGACGGTCAGAATCCGCCAGATGAGGTCATGGAGCGTCTGGAGAACGACAAGTACTACCGCTACTGCACGTACATCTACATCCCCTTCCAGTTCGCGAGCCTTCTCTTCGCCTGCTACCTGTGGACAGCAGAGAACCTCAGCTGGCTCGGGATCGAAGGCGGCCTCGGACTCGCATCGAAGATCGGACTCGCCATCAGCATCGGCGTCGTGGGCGGCGTGGGAATCAACACGGCACACGAGATGGGGCACAAGAAGCCGAGCCTCGAACGCTGGCTGTCGAAAGTCACACTGGCACAAACGTTCTACGGACACTTCTTCATCGAGCACAACCGCGGCCACCACGTTCGGGTCGCTACGCCTGAAGACCCGGCGAGCTCGAAGTTCGGCGAGAGCTTCTGGCGCTTCCTCCCCCGCAGCGTGTGGGGAAGCCTGCGCTCGTCGTGGGAGCTGGAAAAGACCCGTATGGATCGACTCGGCAAGTCCACGTGGAACATTCGCAACGATGTCCTCAATGCCTGGCTGATGTCGGTCGTGTTGTTCGGTGGGCTCATCGCCGTGTTCGGCATCGGTATCGCGCCATACCTGATTCTGCAGGCCGTCTACGGATTCGCGCTCCTCGAAACCGTCAACTACCTGGAGCATTACGGGCTGCTACGCGGCAAGACCGCCTCTGGCCGCTACGAGCGGTGCGCACCGGAGCACAGTTGGAACTCCGATCACATCGTCACCAACATCTTTCTCTATCACCTTCAGCGGCACAGCGATCACCACGCGAACCCGACCCGCAGGTACCAGACCTTGCGCAGCATGGAAGGTGCACCGAACCTCCCGAGCGGCTACGCAAGCATGATCGCCCTCGCCTACTTCCCACCGATCTGGCGAAAGGTGATGGACCACAGGGTGTTGGAGCACTACCTCGGTGACATCACCAACGTCAACATCGAACCGAGCAAGCGCGCGAAGATCCTTGCTCGCTACGGTGCGACTCCAGAGGCACAGTGATGACCAGTTACCAATGCCCCGTGTGCAACTTCGTCTACGACGAGACCGTCGGCGCACCGCGTGAGGGATTTCCGGCCGGCACCCCGTGGACCGACATCGCCGAAGACTGGCCGTGCCCGGACTGTGGCGTGCGAGAAAAGATCGACTTCGAACAGAAAGCAGACTGATATGTCCACCGATTTCAAGCTCTACCAATGCATCCAATGCGGATTCGAGTACGACGAGGAAATCGGCTGGCCCGATGACGGCATCGAGCCGGGGACCAAATGGGAGGACATTCCGGAGGACTGGAGCTGCCCCGATTGTGGTGCCGCCAAGGCCGACTTCTTCATGGTCGAGATCAGCAGGCCGTGACGGCGGGCGGTAATGTCGACGAAGTGACCGTGCGACCGGAGACGACCAGCCCTTACAAGAGCGCTGTGACCAGCCTGATGCGCACCACAATCCTCGATGCGCTCCACTCTCTGCTTCTCGAGCACACCTGGTCGAACGTCAACATGACGGACGTCGCCAAGACTGCGGGGGTCAGTCGCCAAACTCTCTACAAGGAGTTCGGCACCAGAAAGGGTTTGGCGCAGGGCTACGCGTTGCGACTCACCGACTCCTTCGTCTCGGCCGTCGACAGCGCAATCTACGCCAACGAGAACGACAGCCTCCGCACGTTGTATCTGGCCTTCACCCAGTTCTTCGGTCGGAGCGCCACCGACCCACTCGTGTTGTCGATACTGACCGACGACCCACCACCGGATCTACTTCGTCTCGTCACCACCGAAAGCGGAATTCTGCTCGAGCACGCGGCGTCTCGACTTGCCGAGACCTTCGAGCACAGTTGGATTCGGGCCTCACCGCACAACGCCGACGTCCTCGGCCGGGCCGTGGTGCGTCTGGCATTGAGCTACATATCGATGCCACCGTCGAATTCCGCCGATGTCGCTGCGGACATGGCGTCACTGCTCGCCCCCTTCGTCGACACCGTCAAGGACTCGGCCTGACGCGTCGATGATGCTGTCCTCGGACAGCAGAACCTCGAGCGCCGCGTCGCCCAGGGGGATGAAGCTGTCCTTGCTCGCCACCCTGCGGACGATGCCGTCGAAGCCTGCGTCGGCCAGCGCCGCGATCACTCCTTCACCGACTCCGCCCGTGCTGCGAGTCTCGTCGACCACCAGGACTCGACCGGTCGCCCGAGCATGATGTTCGATGTCCGCGATGGGCAGCGGAGCGATCCAGCGTATATCCACCACGCGTACACCGATGTCGACTCTTTCGAGCTCCCGAGCACAGCGCAGGCTCATCCGGACACCGTTACCGAACGTGACGATCGTCAGATCGTTTCCCTCGCCGTACACCCGCGCGTGGCCGACCTCCACGGGCTCGGTCGGGTAGCTGCTCATCCACTCCCCGTCACCGTCCTCGTACAGATCTTTGCTGTGGTACAACGCAATCGGTTCGAGAAAGATGCACACCGCACCGTGACTAACCGCTGCGTCGGCGCAGGCCAGCATCATTGCGGCAGCATCGTCTGGCCGCGACGGCGACGCTATGACGATCCCGGGTATATCCCTCAGCGCTGCAACAGCGTTGTCGTTGTGAAAGTGCCCGCCGAAGCCCTTCTGATAGCCGTATGCAGCGATACGGACCACCATCGGGTTTCGGTACTGCCGATTCGAAAAGAATTGTAGTGTCGCCGCTTCACCCCGAATCTGATCGGCAGCGTTGTGCAGGTACGCCAGGTACTGAATCTCCGCAATCGGCAGCAATCCCGAAATGCCGGCTCCCGCAGCGAGTCCGAGTATCGCTTGCTCGTCGAGGACGGTGTCGAACACACGCGCAGGTCCCACGCTGTCCAGCAACCCACGCGTGACGCCGTAGACACCACCTTTCCTGGCAACATCCTCACCGAACAGAACAGCCTGCGGATAGCGTTCGAGAACCTCGAGCAACGCTCGGTTCACCGCCTGCGCCAACGTAAGCGGAGCCACTGCCACAGTCGCAGCCGGAGTCGAGGTAGGGCCTGGCTGCGGCGTCGAGGCGATGTCGCGCATCATCTCGGTGAGCGGCTTCATCACCTCGGCCGCGGAACCGAGGTGCGGTAGTTCCGCGATCTCGTGGGCAGCCCCGATCACCAGAGCGCGCTTGGCTTCGTAGCGCTCCAGCGCGTCCTCGGCAGTGAGAGCGCCATTCTCGATCAACCACCGTGCCGTGCAGAGAACCGGATCTCGCGCATAGTCGGCAGATATTTCCGAAGCTCCACGGTACGCAGATTCGACGTCGGATCCGGCGTGGCCCATCAAGCGGACGGTCCGCAGATGTAGAAAAGCCGGCTTGCGGTGCGTGCGCACCCAGGTCGATGCCGCAGTCGCCGTCGCGAGAACTTCGTGCAGGTCACTGCCGTCGGCGCAGAAGTATTCGAGCCCGCGGCGTTCGGCGAAGTTGGACGCGATCCAACCCTCCGGTGTCCGCACGCTGATTCCGATGCCGTTGTCCTCGCAGACGAACAGCAGCGGCAACGGCACGCCCTGATAAGCCGAGTGAACAGCGGTGTTGATGGCGCCCAGGGCCGTCGAATGGTTGGCCGACGCGTCGCCGAAACTGCAGATCACGACGGCATCCGCAGGCCACGGTGAGGGCACACCGAGCTTTTTCGCTCGTGGAATCGAGAATGCGACGCCGACTGCGCGGGGAAGATGCGAGGCAATGGTCGAAGTCTGTGGAATGACGGCAAGGTCGGCTCGGCCGAACACTTTGTGGCGGCCACCGGACATCGGCTCGCTCGTCGCCGCGACGAGGCCCTCGAGGACGTCGCGTATCGGATCGCTGCCGCCGCCCTGGCGTGCACGTTCGAGGTAGAAGGCTCCCGAGCGGTAGTGCAACAACGCCGGGTCCGTCGGTCGTAGTGCACCGGCAACCGCTGCATTGCTCTCGTGTCCCGCGCTACCGATCGTGTAGAAACCTCGCCCGATCGAGCGGAGCCAGCGCGCTGCGAGATCGAGATGTCTGCTGCCGAGCTGGGCGTCGAACAGCTCGAGGATGCGGTCGGTCGTCGCTGACCGGCTCACCGCGCTACTGCCCGAGCGGAGGGAACCGATTCGATCCAGGAAGTGCTCGTCGATCGGTTCGGCCATGGCTGATTCTAGCTATCGACGCGATGGTCCACGCTTGTCTCGAACTCGGCCACCATTCCGCGGTGCATCACGCGGTCGCCGACGACACCGCTGTGGTCCGCGCGGTGCATGACGCAGCGGTTGTCCCAGATTACGAGGTCACCGGGTGACCATGAGTGCTCGAGTAAGTTCTCCGGTCGTGTCGAGTGCTCCACGAGATACCGGATCAGCGTTGCTGCTTCGGCTTCCGTTTTGCCGCTCACCGCCACACAGCGGGCAGGCGCGGAAAGATACAGAGCCTTCCGTCCGGAGATCGGATGCACTCGGACCAGCGGATGCTTCGCTGATACGTCCTCGAACCCATCCAGGCCGGTCACCACGTGCGTGACAATTCGCCCGTCGATGTCGGCGCGGATCTCGGCAGGCAAGGAGTCGTAGGCCTCGTACTGGTTACTGAACAGCGTCTGACCTCCCGTCGTCGGGACTTCGACTGCTCGCAGCGAGGTGTAGGCCGGCGGGTGCTCGATGTAAGTGGTGTCGACGTGAAACGTCGACTTCGGTGGGGTCGCTCTTCCGACATTGCTGATCACGTTGAGATCGGGATAACCAGCGACGGGCCTCTCCCCTTCGGTGAACATCAGGTCACCGAAGGAACGAAGAAACGCCAGGAACTGGTCGTCGTCGATCTCGTGATCGGGCAGGACTGCGACGCCGTGCCGCGCGAGAAGGGTCGCGAACTCCTCGACGTCTTCGGCAGTCAAACGGGCGGGGTCGAGTTCGGTGATGCGGACCCCGATGGGGTGCAGAACCTGGTGTTTCATCAGTTCCCCTCGGCTATCGCCAGGGCGAACAGTTCGTCGAGGGGAATGCCTGCCGCCGCGGCCATGACGGCGATGACACTGCTCGGGGAGTACGAGCAGTAGAGACCGGCTTCGAGGAACCACGGGTTTCCGTCTCGATCGATGCGGAAATCGAACAGGCTGTACTGACGGCACCCCAGCGCGACATGGCATTTTCTTGCGGCATCGAAGACTCTCTCGGTGATGGGATCGTCGCTCTCGACTATCCAGGCGCGAGTGGCCTCCTTGGCAACGAGGTACAGCTCACCGTCGTCGGTCCGGTCGAGTTTGTCGGCGCGGCCACGGATCGGGTTCGACACCTCGTCGACGGCGTACTCCTCCAACGGTAGGCACACCAGGTCCCCGTCGCGGACGATGATCCCGCAGCGCACCTCGCGGCCCAATTCGATATACGACTCGATGAGTGCCGACTGCGAGTACTGCAACGCCTCGTTCACGGCGGCGGCGAGTTCGCTCGGATCGCGAACCAGTGTCACACCCATCGAATTGTCGGAATCGACGGGCTTGACCACGACAGGCACCATGGCTCTCGAAGATTCTGTTTTTCTCGGGTCGCCGCGGGAAACGAGAACCCCGTCGGGAACGGCGACGCCGGCTGCCGCGACGATAGCCCGGGCAATGTTCTTCTCTGCCGTCATTGCCATCACTTCGGGTCGGTTCCCCACGTACGCAATGCCGAGCAGTTCGAACAGTGAGCGGTACAGTGTCATCCCGGGTCGGCAGAACATTTGGGGAACAACGACGTCGATATGCCAGGTGGATATCTCCGAGATTGCGTCGCTCAGTGAAATAGATTGTGCTGCAGCAATACTCGACGACTCGATGCTCTCCGGAAAGCGCCAGCATCCATCCGGGGTGACAAATGCGATTCGAAGACTGTAGGACGGGTTCCCCGCGAACGCATCGAGGAATCCCCCGGCGTAAACGCGCGAGAGATCGGCGTTGAAGTCGTCGACCGCCGAGCCCGCAAGGACCAGTACCGCTGTCGGCGACATCAGTCCCCTCCATTCTCGACGAGTTTGCCGATGTTGAAATCTATTCGCGTCCACCCTCGTCCGGACTTCAGGTTCTTGAGCAGCAGTGAAGGAATCTGCAGGTGATGAACCAACAGGTAGGGCAACGGGTCCCAACGTTCGTACACCGCATCGGTTCCGCCGAGAATCACTCGGAGTCGATGCCGGCGCTGCGGCTCGGTGAGCAGCCGCCACAGTTCGTGATAAATCCAGTACGTCGGACGTGAGGACTGGGTGGGTTCGACGACCGAGTGACCGTCCTCGAGGTACGCAGCAGCGAGTTCCGGGTGGTCGTAGAACATGGTGATTGCCGAGTGCGTGCGCGGATTGCATTCGATCGCGTAGACCTGCCCGTCCGATGCCTCGATGAAGTCGAAGGACAACTGGCCGGTGACACCGAGCGTCTTCACGAATGTCTCTACCCAGGACCGGATCTCGGGCTTGTCGATCATCTCGTAGTTGACCTGGAATGCCGAGGACTTGCAGCATGCGTAGACCTGCAGCGCACCACCGCGCACGGTTCCGTGGGTGCAGTACTCCTGGCCGGAGATGAACTCCTGCAGTATCCACGGGTCGCCCTCGTCGATGCCGAGGCTGCGCGCGAAAGCAGCATTCCGCTCCGGGGTGCTCTGGGACAGGCGCGTCAGGTCCATACGCCCGACGGGGTTGTAGGCGATGCGTTTGAGGATGTACTCACGCCCGGGAGTGAAATCGAAAGTATCTATCTGCTGCGGGTCGGTGATCCGCTTCCAGTGTGGGACTCGAAGTCCCATCGACTCCGCCATTTGAGAGAACCGCGATTTGTCGTCGAGCATGCGCACGGTCTCGGAGTCTGCGTGCACGACTTCGCAGTATCCGTCGAGTACGTTCCGCGCGTCGGCATCGTGAATGCTCGCCGCTGGACTCGCCACCGGAACGAACACGTCGACACCTTCACGGACGACCACGTCGCGCAAGGCTTTGGCGTACCCGAGGTCGGTGGGCTCGGGAACGCAGTAGAAGCGATCGACTGCCCGAGAGAACCGATGCCCGGTGAACCGATACTTGGGTGATTCGACGAGGACCACTCGGTGACCTGCCAGGTGGAACGACCGTGCCAGTTGAAGCGCTTTGGTCATCTTTCCGCCACTGATGAGAATTGTCCGGCTCGATGAACCCTGTGTGTCGAAGGGTGGATCGAATCGCCGTGCAAGGGAGTAGCCCACCACGGCAAGGTCGAGTGGCAGCGTGGCGAGCAAACCTGCCAGGGCCCCGACCGTGCGCACTGCCGAAGACACCATGTCCGCTACACCGGTATCCGTCGAATGAGCGTCACACCGTCTCGCAACGGCAGAAGGACCTGCTCGACGCGGGGGTCGCCGGCGACATAGCGGTTGAAGTCCGCGATCGCGTCGCCGTTGCCGGTCCGACCGTCCGCCTGCGCGTAGGGCTGACCCTGCATCAGGGTGTTGTCCACGACGATGACTGCGTTCGCGGTCAGCAGATCGGTATCGAGCAGCATCCGGTAGTAGTCGAGATATCCGGTTTTGTCCGCGTCTACGAATACGAGGTCGAAGGGATGCGAGGTTCCGTCGAGCCGACGCAGAGTCTCCGAGGCCGGTCCGACTTCGACGACGATGCGCGCGCCCGCTGCCGACTCTGCAAAACTTGCCCGCGCGAAATCGGCCACGAACTCGTCGATCTCACAGGCCACCACTTCCCCGTTCGGCGGGAGAGCCTCTGCCATGGCCAGCGCGGAGTAGCCGGTGAACATGCCGATCTCGAGCACTCTTCTCGCTCCGGTCATGTGCACCAGGAACTTCAGCAACTGGCCCTCGACCTGCCCGGACAACATCTCCTGCTCCACTGGCCGGGAAGCCCAGTCGGCAGAATGCGTCCGCTGCGACAACGCTGCCAGCGCCGGAGACTCTTCCGTGGTGCAGCGTTCGACGTACGGATCGAGCCCCGCGGCCAGATCTCGCAGGCGGCTGATCCGGCGCCTCAGCTCGCCCGGAATCGAATCTACGTCCGCCAGCAGTTCGGTCACCTCCCGCAATTCCGCGGCAAGGATGGTCGACGGTGTGACCGGGCGCGGTTCTGTTCGAGAGTCGATGTCACTCACCGACTCCGGTCGGAGGTGAACATGTCTACTCCCTCTCCGCCGCGGTCGAAGTCCAAGCAGATCTTCTTGTGCAACGCCAGCACGTCGGCGAGTTCTGCCGTCGTCACATCGTTGAGGAATCGGCACGCTCCGATCGGGTCGGGAACTGCGGCACGCAGAATGCCGTCACGAGTCTTGAGGATCGAACTGGTTGCCTCGGAGAGTAATTCGGGCGTCAGGTAGTCACTGTCGAGCGCGAGGCCGAGGCGGGACATGGTCCCGAGTACTCGATCGCGCTCTTCGGAGGTGATGTGCCCGCGCTGCTCGGCGAGAGTGGTCGACAACGCCATGTCGATGTTGATCGCATGTCCGTGGAAGAACGGCGCCGGTGGCGTCAATTCCAGCGTCGGGCTCCAGGTGTGACCGAAAGCGATGACCCGGTCCAGTTCGATCTCGTGTAGGTTCGGCGCCTCGAGTTCGAGCATGGTGTCGATAGCCTGGTACGTCAAAGTGTCTGCAACAGAGCGCAGTTCTGGAGTTCCATCGAGGTGTCCAAATCTGGTACGAAGTAGCTCCGGACCGTGCTCGTCGAGCATGTCGAAAATTGCACTATTGCCCACGACGGAGATCTTGATCAACTCCGCCATACCGTTGCGGACCTGATCCTCCGGCAGCGAACGGAGGAACGAAAAGTCCAGCAGGACCTTCTGCGAAGCGTGGTACGCGCCCAGACGATTCTTGTGCTTTCCGAAATTCACGGCGACCTTGATGGACACGCTTGCATCGATCAACCCGATCAGCGTCGTCGGGATTCTGATGTACGGGGTGTTGCGTCGGTAGCTTGCGCACGCGTACCCGGCGACGTCCGTAGTGAGCCCGCCCCCGACGACCAGGACCGGTTCGGTGCGCACGAGCCCGAACCGGTCGAATTCGCCCACGATCTGCTCGAACGTCTCGAGTGATTTGGCGGTCTCGGCGATCTTCACCGGCAGCACGGTCAAGGCAATGTCGTGGTGTTGGAAGTACGCACGAATCTGCTCGCCGTAGATCGCGTAGACGACCTCGTCTACGACCATGAGCGCCCGCCCGTACTGCCGGTAGCTGTCCGCCAGTTCGGTATTGCCCACCGAGAAAACACCGTCTACGTAGAGAAGGTCGTACTCGATCTTCTCGTACCCCTCGACGTGGAAGGCACGCTCGGTTGCGGTGACCTGCGCTTGCATGGAACTCATCGGTTGCCTTCGGTCAGCGAGCGGAGCCGATCCGCGTCGAGATGATCGACGGTTTCCACCGCCGCGGAGAAGTCGCCCCCTACCGTGTTTGCATTGGGGAACGCGACGCAGCGAACGTGTGCAGCGACAGCGGCACCGACGCCACCGACATTGTCTTCGATAGCAACGCAATTCTTCGCGTTCTCGCCGAGGCGCCCGAGTGCGAACATGTACGCCGCCCGATCCGGCTTGCCTTGCGAGACACTCGCGGAATCGACTACTACGTCGAACAAGTCGACGTCGACAGCAGTCAGAGCGCCGAGCAATGCATTGACGTTCTCAGGGGAGGTGGTGGTCACGAGACCGACCTTGATGTCGTGCTTCTTCGCACTCGCAATCGTCTCGACGACGCCTGGGCGTGGGTCGACGTCGGAGTTGGCCAGCAACTTCTGAAAGATCTCCGACTTCGTGGAATGTACTGCTGCGGAGTCGACTTTCTCACCGCGTGAGTGTGCATATTCGGCGATGCGAGCTGCGCCGCCGTTGCTCGCCAGCATTTCGATGTAGTCCTTGCGCTCCCAGGTCCAGCCGAGATCGTGCGCGGCAAAGGCGTCGTTGAATGCTTGTCGTTGAATTTCGGACGTATCGGCAAGTGTGCTGATCGATCCGAACAGGATGGCAGCCATCGGGTTCCTTCCGCGAAATGTAGTGAGGTGCTTGAGGACTTGTTGCCAGTGTTATGACGGCGAGTGTCAGCCAGTCGGGTGCGTGCATCACGAATGGATAACGAAAAGTAACAGAAGGGTAACGGCGTCCGACGAAACAATTGCGATCGAACAGGTTCTGTCTGAACACCGGAACCCTGGGTATCGCGGCGTCCTACGGAAAGAGGATTCCACCATGAGAGTGCTGGTCACTGGCGCAACCGGGTACATCGGGTCCCGTCTCGTCCCCACCCTGATCGACGCCGAACACGAGGTTGTCGCTGCGATGCGCGACCCGGAGAAGAAGTCTTCCTTCGCATGGGGTGATCAGGTCGATACGGCCCGGTTCGACCTCGACGATCACGACACCTTCGACACCGCAACGGCCGGTGTCGACGCGGTCGTCTACCTGGTCCATTCGATGGACGAGGGCGATTTCGTCCGTAAGGATGCAGAGGCAGCAGAGCGCATGGCCGCCGCCGCCGAAAAGAACGGCGTCGAGCGCATCGTCTATGTCTCCGGCCTGATTCCCGACGACAGCACCGAGTTGTCCGATCACTTGCGTTCTCGTTTGCAGGTGGAGGAGACCTTCCTGGCAAGCTCCGTCGAGGCAACAGTGCTGCGGGCCGCGATCATCCTGGGGTCGGGATCGACGTCCTTCGAACTGGTACGTCGTATGACCGAACGCCTCCCCGTCACACCTGTGCCGACCTGGATGAACCACAAGGTCCAACCGATCGCGGTGGCCGATGTAGTGCGGATAGTCGCTGCATCACTCCGACCGGATCCCATCACAGGATCGTTCGACATCGGTGGGGAGGAAGTATTGACGTATCCGGAACTGCTCGGCACATATGCCCGCGTCGCCGGACTTCGTCGGCCGAGAATTCCGGTGCCTTTCGCCCCTGTCTCCTTGGTGGGCAGAGCCGTTGCAGCAATCACACAGATGCCCCAAGGCACGGTGACCTCGCTCGTGGAGAGCCTCGATCACGAGATGATCGTTCGGCGTGGCAATGCGGCAACCGAAGAGTTTGCAGACCCGAGTACGCCACTGATCGGCCTGATCGAATCGCTCGAACGCTCGATCACCGACTCGGCGCGAAGTGGTACCGAGGCGCGGGTCGATCCGCAGAAGGCAGCGGATACGGACCCGTCGTGGGCCGGGGGCGTAGTCACTCTGCAGGACACAGTGATTCGGCATCGGCCGACCGGGCTGATGTCGCGTCTGGCGTTGGGCGTCGTACGAAGCTAGGCCTGCTCTACCACGGAGAACAGCGCAAACCCGACATCACATTACGACTGGCTGGGTGCTCGAGCGAGGCTGTTCTTCGCCCTTGGACGCGGATCTCTATTGTCGAGACCGACACGACATGGTGCACTGGCGTGCAGCAGAAGCGTTCAGGGGAACAAAAGGGGAAGAGGTTCGATGATGGATGCGGACGTAATCGTGGTCGGTGCTGGTCTGGCAGGTCTGGTGGCCACCGCCGAACTGGCTGACGCGGGCAAGCGAGTGCTTCTGCTCGATCAGGAACCGGAACAGAATCTCGGTGGCCAGGCCTTCTGGTCACTCGGTGGCCTGTTCATGATCGATACCCCTGAGCAGCGCAGGATGGGCATCAAGGACTCCCCCGAATTGGCGTTGCAGGATTGGCTCGGCACCGCGACGTTCGACCGCGGCATCGACGACCCCAAGGGCGAGGACTACTGGGGTTATCAGTGGGCACAGGCCTACTTGGAGTTTGCGGCGGGTGAGAAGCGCTCATGGCTGCACGCGCAGGGAATGCGGTGGGTTCCTATCGTCGGTTGGGCCGAACGCGGCGGCTACCTCGCCGAGGGCCACGGCAACTCGGTGCCACGCTTCCACCTCACCTGGGGAACAGGCCCCGGCGTTCTCGCCCCGTTCGAACGGCGGGTTCGCGAGGCTGCCGCGAAAGGCTTGGTGCGCTTCGGATTCCGCCATCGCGTGGACGATCTCACCATCACCGACGGCGTCGTAGACGGCGTCCGAGGATCGGTTCTCGAGCCCAGCACCTCGGTCCGGGGTTCGGGAAGCACGCGGGTCGAGGTCGAGGAGTTCGAACTTCATGCCGGCGCCGTATTGGTCACCGCCGGTGGAATCGGCGCCAATCACGATCTGGTGCGGGAGAATTGGCCCGCCCGATTGGGCACACCCCCGACGTCGATGATCTCCGGGGTACCCGAGCATGTCGACGGACGCATGCTCGGCATCACCGAGCGTGCAGGTGGCCGACTGGTCAACAAGGACCGGATGTGGCACTACACCGAGGGAATCAAGAATTGGAATCCCATCTGGAAGAACCATGGGATTCGCATCATCCCCGGCCCGTCTTCGATGTGGTTCGACGCACGCGGACAACGCTTCCCGGTCCCGAACTTCCCCGGCTTCGACACTCTCGGCACGCTGAAAACAATTCAGGACAGCGGATACGACTACTCGTGGTTCGTTCTCACGCAAAAAATCATCGAGAAGGAGTTCGCGCTCTCGGGATCCGAGCAGAACCCCGACATCACGGACAAGAACCTCAAACTCGTTCTCGGACGGGTACTACCCGGAGCCAGCGGACCGGTCGAGGCATTCAAAGAGCACGGCGAGGACTTCGTCGTTGCAAAAACAATATCCGAGCTGGTCGCAGGCATGAACAAGATCACCGGCGACAACCTGATCGATGCTCGCGATCTCGAGCGCCAGATCACCGCACGAGACCGTGAGACGGACAACCCGTTCACCAAGGACCTGCAAGTCTCCGCGATTCACAATTCTCGACGCTCCCGCGGCGAGCGGATAGCTCGCACTGCGTCGTTGCACAAGATCCTCGATCCCAAGTCCGGTCCGTTGATCGCAGTGCGACTGAACATCATCACCCGCAAGACCCTCGGTGGAATCCAGACCGATCTCGATGGGCGCGTGCAGAATTCGGACGGGACTACAGTGCCGGGACTGTGGGCAGCCGGTGAGATCGCCGGGTTCGGCGGCGGCGGTGTGCACGGATATCGATCGCTGGAGGGCACCTTCCTCGGCGGCTGCATATTCAGTGGTCGGCAAGCCGGACGCGCATTGGCACAGGGAGTGTGAGCGTGGCCGACAGACAGTGCGCCTAGAGGTAGCCCGTCGGTCGCGCAGTGCGCACTCTGTACCGTGGAGCGGAGGACTTCGACCACGGAACACCGATTGGGAAGGATCTTTATGTCTCAGCCTGCACGGCTCGAGAAGAATCCGGACAAGGGCTACGTAGCACTACTCGGCTGGAGCTTGCCGGCTGTGGAAGCCCTCGACAAGTTCGACCGCAGGTATGTGGTCGTGGCTCCGGATTGGGCCGAGCAATACTGCACTGAGCACGATATTCCCTATCTTCCGTGGAACTTCGAACGTCTCAACGACCGTTCGCTCGAGATCGCCGAAACACTGCGCGATATGGGTGTCGATGTCGCGATCCCGCTGTACGAGGAAACTGTCGAGTGGGCCGGCGCCATCAACTCGGTACTGCTGGGCAACCCACGCCTGTTCGGGCAGGCGATGTTGTTGCGAGACAAGTCCCTGATGAAGCGTCGTGCACAGCTCGGTGGGATTCGCGTCGGGATCTTCGAGGAGGCTCACGACCGTGAAGATGTGATCCGCTTCCTCAAACGCGTCAACCAAACTCTCCTCAAACTCGACGGCGACCCCAACGACCCGATTCACGTCAAAGCGTTCGACAAGGCGGGCTGCCTCGGCCACCGGGTGATCAGGACACCTGACGACGTCGACTCGATCCCGGACGAGGAATTCCCGGCTCTGATGGAATCGCATCTCGACGGCTGGGAGTTCGCCGTCGAAGCGTGGATTCACAACGGAAAGATCAAGTTCCTCAACATCTCCGAGTACGTGACCCTCGGATACTCGGTATTCGTACCCGCCACCCCCGAGCTCGAGAAGTACCGCGATCAGATCACCGTCCAGATCGAGAAGCTGATCAAGACCTTCGAGATCGAATTCGGGTTCATCCACCCCGAGTACTTCGTCACCAGCGACGGCGAGATGTACTTCGGCGAAGTTGCTTACCGGCCACCAGGTTTCAAGGTTTTCGAGCTGCTGGAGCGTGCCTACGGATTCAATGCTTACCAGGGCCTGGTACTGGCGTTCGACCCGAAGACCACCGAGGAAGAGATCGACGCCTTCTTCCCCAAGGAGGTCGTCGACGCCACCGGTGTTGCCGGCTGCTTCGGTGTGTACCCCCGTCGACGCGTCGTCAGCAACCTCGTCATTCCCGACGTCACCTTGGACGACGACTACTACGAGACGAACGACCTCTCGGCACCCGTCGAGGAGACCGTCACCAAGCGTACGGCTTTCGGTACGCACTGGGGATTGCTGTACTTCTTCGGCGAAGATCCGTACCGGATGCGTGATCTGCTCAAACAACAGGAAGAACTGGACTTCTACGTGTGAGGCACGAATTCGGGGACGACCACACGCCACCGGCACAGTCGACGGAAAAACCGTCGGTCACCGATGCGACCACAGCAGTCGATCGAGCATTGGCTTCGCGTCTCGAGCAGCTCGATCACGCAACCGAGGCATTCGCAACTGCTCCGGAGTTCACCAAGAGCAGCAAGCTCCGACGCGTCCTCGACTCGTTGCATCGTGTGCTGTCGCAACCCGGCGGCTGTGCAGCGATTCGGGAGCGTGCCGAACTGCTCGAGAACGCGGGACTGTTCGCCGGATCGGACTGGGCGCAGCCGGATATCCTCGTTCCGGCGTTCGTCGGCCCGAGCCTGCGAAGCGGCAACAACGACACCGTAGTGCTCGAAGCGACGAGTGAACTTCGGATGGTGGCGATCGTTGCCGGCGAATACGACCACCCGGCGGTGACGCCGGAAAATGCTCGCCGGTTCCTGTCCCAGGTCCTCGCCATGAACCTCGAAGTGTTGTTCACAGCGCCGTCGGAGGCAGAACGAGTTCGACTCGGGCGCACAGCTCATCTCATTCGCGATCTGTTCGGTTACGTAGCCGAACAGATCGGTTACGACAGCGTTCTCGACGAACTCCTCGAAGAGATTTGGCGTGTGTTGCGTCAACGCCCGATTCAGGTGGACAACGTCAAGGCGATGGTCACCCGCATCGCGATCTACCGCGACGACCCCACCGTGGATCTCGGTACGTCAGGGCAGGGTCTCGACCGGTTGATCACGGCACTGTTCGGCACTACCGAAGCGTGTCGGGAGGACCCCGGGGTCGACGTCTATCGGTCGCGGCTCGCGGTCATGGATTCGGAGGCTCTGCAGTTCGAGGCACGCGGTTTCGCCCGGGCAATGCACGACACCGGGTTGGTCTCGCCCTATCACGCGACCCTCATGCGTTATCTGGTCGAGAACAACAGTTATGTACTGGCCGAGGCGCTCGGACTGTCCGACACCGGCAGGACCTGTCTGCAGCGATATCCGGAACTCGTTCAGCGGCTCGTTTCCGAGACCGTGTATCCGGAGACAGCACAGTGCCTGTACGGCCTGGCGCTGCTTCTCGACCGGGGGACTCTGTACGAGCCGCCGGTAGTCCCTTCCCTGTGGCGGCAGATTTCTTTGAAGCTGTCACCGAAGGTGCGCGAGAGAATGCTTGTCGCATTCGGTCCGGGCCCCGATCCGGAGTCGCGGTTGCTCGGTGGACTGTTGTCGATGCTCGGCCAACCACTCGGTGTCGGCCAAGGTGACAATCCCACGTGCCAGTCTGCGCGAGCACTGTCCATGTGGGCGTACAACGATCCCGACTATCTGCTGCAGATGGTCGTCTGGGCTGCACGTGATGACGAGATCGTCATGCACTTCGAGGGTCAACCGATCTCCTCGACCGATAGCGTGGGCGGCGTCGCTACCACCGATCCGATCGACCTCGATCCGGTTTCGTTGCTGTTGGTGCCGCACCTCGACCGAATTTACGCAGAGATGGTCCGACGCTGCGCCGACCGCGAAGGCGACCCGCATCGCTGGGTCAATCCCGAGTTCCACGGCTGGTGGTCGGCTCGCGAATTCCACATCAACGTCGACGTCGCGACCGGAAATCTGATCGACCTCGACGGCTTCATTCGCCAGTTTCACGCCTCCTATCATCCCGCGTACAACGGTGGTCAGCCGCTGATTCACCCGCAGCCGGCCGGCGTCGCCGTCACCGACAGCGCGGCCCGCTACATCGGCTGGCATGCGATCGCCATCCTGCGTGTCACCGCCGATCCCGACGGCATCATGCGGGTCTATTTTTTCAACCCGAACAACGACAGCGGCCAGGATTGGGGTGACGGCGTCGTCGTCGGGACCGCAGGAAACGGTGAACGAGCCGGTGAGGGATCCCTGCCGTTCGACCAGTTCGCCTCTCGCCTCTACATCTTTCACGCCGATCCGCTCGAGGAAGGTGAGCCGGACAAGATTCCGGCGGAAGATGTCGAGAACATCATCGGATTCATCGAACGCAGTTGGGGCGCAGACAGGCTGCCTCGGGGCGCAAGCGAGGAAGATCGGTAGTTTCGGAGGCGTTTCAGGGCCGTTTCCTGGACTCCCCGTGGCCAGGCACCTGCCCTGCTATCGTCACCTTCGTGCCGATCCCACGTCCCGCCGGCCTGGTGCTTCGCGCCGGTGTGCTGGCCACGATGTTCTTCGCTATGGTCGCTTCGCCGGTGTCTGCCGAACCTGCTCCCGCGGCGACGACGACCTGGCTGTGTCAGCCCGGCCAGCAAGGCGACCCGTGCGGCGGTAGGTCGGGGGCTCCGGTCGACTGCTTCTACGTCTACCCCACCGCATCGTTGCAACAGAGCACCAACGCGAACTTCGACACCTCTCCCGAGTTGCGCGCTGTGGCAGCCTTGCAGGCCGCTCCTTTCGGAGAGAATTGCAACGTGTGGGCGCCCGTGTACCGGCAGACCACCTTGCGCGCATTGTTCGCCGGGACGGCGGAAGAACGCACCGCCGCCGGGAATCTTGCGTACGCCGATATCGAGAATGCCTGGGACGACTACCTCGAGCACCACAACAACGGCCGCGGCGTGGTCCTCATCGGACACTCCCAGGGCACTTTCGTCCTGCGGAAGCTGATCGCCGATCACATCGATGGTCAGCCGGCCCAATCGAAACTGGTCTCGGCGCTGCTGATCGGCGGGAACGTGCTCGTCCGCAAGGGCGAGGGTGTGGGCGGCGACTTCGATTCGGTGCCCGCATGCACCGATCCGACGCAAACCGGTTGTGTCGTCGCCTATTCGGCATTCTCCAATCCTGCGCCTGAAGACGCGAGGTTCGGTCTGCCGCCGAACACGGCCGGACCCGACGTCGAAGTGCTGTGCACCAATCCAGGGTCCTTACGCGAGAACGCCGACGCTCCCATCCGCGGGATCATCGCGGGTCAAGCAGTCGACGGCTTCCGTGCTCGATGCACAACCGGCGAGGGCCCGCGTGTTCTCATGGTCGACGGGCCCGGGGCCTCGCTCATCCCGGCAGTGCCGGCCCCGAACTGGGGAATTCATCAGGTGGACATGAACGTCGCCCAACGAGACCTGGTAGATCTCGTCGGTGTTCAAGGCGCGGCATACGACGCCGCCGGTCGATAGTCGAGCAACGCTTTACCGGTTCGCCTCAATCGACGACCTGATAGATGCGCCAATTCGGTTGATCTGCACCCGTAGTGGGGACCTCGAATGCGAGTGTGGAGATGGTGGCACCGTTGTCGTAGATCGTCGGATACCTGCGGTTGACGGCGTCGGATTCGCCACGCCCGGTGTTGGGAACCGTCAGCAGGTACTTCACTCCCGCTGCCGCAGGATCGTTGAGAATCGTCGTGAAATCCTGGTCGGAGGGAACGACGAACTGCGAGGGGTTCGACGACGCGGCGACCACCGCGAACCCGTAGACGGTGTCGACGAGAACCGATCCTTCGGGCAGATTCTGTGCGTCCAGATATGCGGCGAGTTCGCGTTCGGTGGCGAACGAGTCGATGATCGTGCGAGCTGCGACTGCATCGGCATCGTCGGCCGAGGGGGTCGGGTCGAGTAGATATCCCAGCGCATATTCCTGGGGGGCCAGCTTCGGCTGCACCATCGCCCAGCCGGTGACCGGCACTGCCAGCACCGACAACACCACCAGCCCGACGCCGACCCCTGCCGGCACCATCGCACGAACCGGCCGGGGACGGTGGAACGCACCTTCTCGCCTCGTGTGCGGATTGCCTCGCGGCGGAACCAATTGCACCAATGCGACCACGGCGAGCGGTATCGCGCAGATATAGAACCGCAGAAAGCCGAAGGTGGAGCCGCCGATGAAGCTGACGGCCTGGAATGCGAGCACCGCCCCGAATACGACCGGGCCGACCAAGAATTCCAGATCGCGTCGCCGTAATGCGAGGACCGCTGATACCGGCAGGGCCACCAACAGGGCAGGCCCCAGCACAACAATGGCCGTCACCGCGAACACGGTGTTGCCCAGCGCTGTTCCCGTCGAACCGCCGGACTGCGCAAGAATCGCGGCATTGCCGTAGCCCGAGGACAATTGGGCCAACGCTTCCCCGGTGATCAACCAACTCGTCCCGGTCCACACCACGAACGCGGCGAAACCCGGCCCGGCCACGAGCACCCCGTCGAGCACGGCGCGGCGAATCATCGTCCGCCACTGCGCTCTGCCCCGTCGCATCACCGTGATCACCGCGACCAGCACAGCGGCACCGGCGATAGCGACGACGCCGTCGTATCGGGTGAGGTAGGCCAGCGCCAGCGCGATACCGGCGACCACCAGATCGTGGACGTCGTCGGTATGTACCCAGCGGATCAAGCGCCGCACCGCCCAGCAGACGAAGAACAGAAACACTGCTTCGCTCATACCGTTCGCACCGTAGAAGACGATCATCGGGTTGATCGCGAACACCACCGTGACGAGCACGCAGTACCGGGCCGAAAGACCCCGGTCGCGACAGATTCCATACACCATCACGACAGCACCTGCCATGAACGCTGCCGAGACCACGACTCCGGAGATGTTCCACCGGGTGATCGCCGGCCACCACGAAGACAACGCAACGATCGGCAACTGTGCCAACGCAGTCAACGGGGTGAAGATGAATCCGATGGCGGACACATGTGGGTCGCGGCTCAGGAGAACCGACTGTGCTGCAGAGGTCCGTGACAATGCGTCGCCGAGTAGGTAGCCGAACCTCAGGCTCAGCGTCAACCCGAACGCAAGGTAGCCCGCCAATGATGCGGTGAAGACGATCCACGGTGCGCGAGAGCTCACGGAAGAGCCTCTTCGGTCTCGACGGCTGCCGCGGTCGGCGTGTTCAGTCCGTGAAAGGTCTTCTCCCAGTACGACGGGTTCCGAATGAGCTGCCAGCATCCCTTGATTGCAGCAACGCTCATCATCACCCAGTACAGCGGCATCGTCAGACTCGGAACGAGAAGGTAAGCGTTGTCGCTTTCCCGACTGGCGATCAGGTACATGTAGATGGTGGCGACGTTGCCGATGATCAGTGACACCAGCGAGAAGTAGTAGATGTACGGCGGGAACAGTGCGGCCACGAGTGCTGGTTGCCCGAGAATCCAAGCGGCAGTGGTGAACCAGAAGATCATGTTGATGCAGGCACTGATCGGAGTACCCGCCAACAACAACGTCAACCGGTAGGTGCCGACCGGGCCCAGCGCACGCACGGTAGCGACGGGTCGACGCATATGCACCAACCACGTCTGAAGGTAACCCTTGTACCAGCGTGAACGCTGTCTGACCCAGTTGATCGGGTCACTGTTCGCTTCCTCGAGTGTGATCGAATCCAGTACCGCGGTGGAGTAACCGGATGCGGCGATACGCACTCCGAGATCGGCATCCTCGGTGACGTTGAAGCCGTCCCACGCGCCTACCTGCTCGATGACGTCACGCCGGAGATGATTGGAGGTGCCGCCCAACGGAATCGGTGAGGTGCTGCGCATCAAACCGGGGAGCAAGTAGCCGAACCACAGCGCGTAGTCCGCGGTGAACCATCCGGTCAGCAGATTCTGAGAGCCGTTGTGGAATGCCAACTTTGCTTGTACGCAGGCCACGGTATCGGGCAGACGGTCGAACGCGGCGATGACCCTACGCAGCTGCAGAGGTTCGGGGAGATCTTCGGCGTCGAAGATCGTGACAATGGTTCCGGTCGCAAAATGCAGTCCGTAGTTGCAGGCCTTCGGTTTGGTACGAGGGTCGCCGGCAGGGACGAGGATTACCTCCACGATCTGGCTGACTCCGCTGCGCGCCGCCGCGTCGATGGTGACGTCGTCGTCCTCTTCCAACAGCAGCAGAACTTGTAGTTTGTCCGGCGGATAGTTCAGGTTGGTCATGGCGGCGATGAGGTCGCCGACAACCTCGGGCTCGTTGTACGCCGGGACCAAAATCGTGTACGCGGGGAGAAGTTCGTCCGGAATCGCGAGTGCTTGCTCATCGGTGACCGTCACGATCGCTGTCGCATCCAGCCCTCGGGAGAAGATCAACAGGCGGTCGAACATCATCGCCAGATAACCCAGCGTGCACAACACCGTCAATACCAGCAGTGTCGGAACAGGATTCAGCAGGGCGCTCACCAGAGTGAGAACGGCGATGGAGATGGCGGTGTACTTCTGCCACGGCACGAAGGCAATCGCAGCCGACGCCAATGGATTTCGTCGGGCGAGTCCGTTGATGGCGTCGTCGAGCGCCTCTGCGCGAAACTGCTCTGTCTCCTCACCGACGCGCGGCGGCGTCCGCGGTGTGGTGCTCACTGTCCACCTCGGGTATCGGTTTTCCATTGCGCCCGAACGAGACCGGTACCGAACGAGGCCAGCAGCGTGCGGTCTTTGTACTCCGGTTCGGTGTCGGCGATGATGGAATTGCCGCGAAGGAATGTTGCGAGACTGGTACCGACGTTCGACGCCATCGACGGTATCGGCCTGGGGAATGAAGCGCCGTCCTCGTGATTGTCCACGCTGATGATCGTCACCCGCTGGGTGACGTCGCCGCGTACCCAGGTGAAGACCAATTTTGTCCAGGTCAACAACAATGCGTCGCTGACCGAGGTGTACAGGGTTCCGGTCACTCCGTGCCCGAGGGGCACCTGCAGTGGAGCGCTGGTGCGGGTATTGCTCAGCCGATACAGAGTGCTTTCCGGATAGATCGCCAAGCTGGCTCGGTTGGTGGTGGAGAGGACGTCCACGACGACAGTTCGTGGTCGTGATTGGATGTCCCATTCGGGGTTTCCGTCTTCGGCTTTCATCGTCTGCCGGGTCAGCGTCGCTGTTTGACCGAAGTACGAGCGCACCCAGTCGTACGATTGGAGCGCTGTCCGGTTCCACCCGGTCGGCGGAACCAACGGCACGGACGTCGATCCCGGAGGGCCGGCGGTATCCGGGATGACCGTTGTCTCGGGCAGCGGCAGAAAGAGCAGGATCACCGCAGCAACGATCACCATGATCGCCGAACTCGGAGACCGTTTCGCCGAAGACGAGGACATGCCCTTCGGCAACGGTTTCTTGCTCTCACCGCGCCGGGAGAGCAAATAGAATCCCACCCCGATCACCATCGAGGCACCGACCGTCGGGATGAGTTGCATCAGAACGACATCGATTCGAGGCCAGAGGGCCAAGATGAACGCCAGCACCGCAAACCCCGTCGCCACCGTGCAGACGAATCCGAGCCACGCCCTACGACGAGTACGACCGACAGCTATCGCACCTGCGACCCCGCCCAACACCACCAGCACTGCTCCGTAGGCGAATCGGCTTCCACCGACGTTGATGGCGACCAACCGATACATCAACGGGCTCAATGCCAGCAGCAGCAACCACACCGACCAGAATCGGCCGACCGGCCGAAGACCGAACAACAGGATCGCGCCGCCGAAGAAGAACACCAACGCCGACAGGATATCGAGGTGCGCGAGTGCGTACTGCTCGGAGTAACGCGGCAACCACAAGGCTTTGACGGCGATCGATGCCAGCAACGCGAGACCGCCGACAATGACGTCGGTCTGTCGATCGTGAATCGGCAGCTCTCCGGCCCGGCGGCGAGCCACCCCCTGCGCGGCCACAGCCGCCAGGAACGGGAGCACGAAAATGTATGCGGTGATGGCGCCGTTCGTGGCTTCCTCCAACACCCGCTTCCAGGTGGGGAAGAACGCGACCACGACGCACCCGGTGAGCAGAAGCCACCGAAGCACGATCATCGTGGCCGGGTGCGCCGTCCATCCCGTTTTCTCCGGTGCTGAATCGAGATGTTCGACGTCGTCGCTGCTCGAGTCCCCTTCCCCGGTGTTGTCGGGTCCGGCCTCGGCATCGGCGGTCATGACGGCGGTGAATCGTCGCGGCGGCGGTGGCGACGGCGACCAGAGCGGCGAGAGCGCACAACGAGGACGACCGCTCCTACGAGAGCGACGAGCAATACTGCGCCGGCAATTCCGAGAAGCGTCACGCTCAGGCGATCGACGCCGGACCCGCTGGCCTCCGTCGACTCCCCCGATGACTCCCCTGCCAGGTCCCCGCTCGACAACGACACCGGCTCGATTCCCGGTGCAGCGAAGAGAATGTCGCCGCTGCGGCCGAACCAACGCGACGGATCGGCGTCGAGCCAACCCAGAAGTGCGTCGAGCCGGCCCCCTTTGCCTGTCGACGATGCCACCAACAGTGCCTGGTTGTTCTCGGTCGTAGTCACCTGCAGGCTGGCGTAAGACACCCCTGGATCGACGGTGAGCGAGGAGCTGGTCTCCGAGTCTGATTCGGAGTCTGATTCCTGCGTTGCGATCGAGAACGTGGTAGCTCCGGACGAGGACAACGGCAACGTGAGCGAGTCCGGTAGACCGCCGTCTGCGGCAATCACGACGGCCGGGTCGGAGCTGGCGAGCGCGTCGTCGAGAGAAACGACCTGCGGCATGATCGGCCTGGCGGACAGGCGCTGCAGTCCGGTCACGACCGAGACGGCACGGGCGGTATCGGCGAAGGTTTCCTGGGTCATCGCTACGTCGAACTGCGGCATCAAGGCTTGCGGCAGCGATCCGAATCCCAGCGGAGCCGGCGTCGAGGAAGGTCCGGATCGGACGACAGTGGAACCGTCGATCGTGATGGTCGACGCTGCCTGCGTGTCACATCCGGCGGCCGAATCCGAGGGGTGCTCGACGCTGACGTCGAGGGTGATAGCTTTCCGCAGCTCGGCGTTCGGGATCTCGACCCACTGATCCAACCGACCCGAATCGTCGGCGGACCACGATGCGATCGTCTTGCCTCCCACTCCGGCAGTGATCGATCCGACGCCCGGTGTGTAATTTCCGGTCAGATGCAGCGACACGTCCGAGACCGAGCGGCCGAGGCGCGCTTGATCGAGCGTGAGAGACGCAGTTGCGGTGGTGTCGCCCTTCCCGGTGACAGTCCCGATTCCGAGATCGTCGAGTGTCGTCGAGTCCGGCGCAAGGACAGCGCGAGGAGCCGACGCCCCCGCGAGTGCTTTGGTCGTCACCGCCAACTCGGAGATGCTGCTGGTGATCAATCGAGTTTGATCGGTCAGCGCCGTACCGCTACCGGTGACGAACAGCCGTGGAGGTGATTGATCGATGGGAAAGATCAGTTCTGCTCCGGCGTCCTTGTTTTCGGCCACGACGACGGACCGTTCGAACGCCTTGTCCGGTTGCGACCCCTGCAATTCGGTGTCCGGACGCACGAGGACCCGAACGGGCTGCGCACCGTAGTAGTCGATCACCGAAGTCGTCAGTGTCAACACTGCGGAGATCATGTCGCGGTTGGGCTGGGCAGGCATGAACACTGTGAGCTGCCGAAGTACCGGCGGCAGGAACTCGGAGATCGTGCGCGGGATCGACGGCACACCGGTGAAATCGACTCTGGCGTCGAGGAGTCGCAGCTGCGCGTCGAGGACATTCGGGCAGAAGCCCGCGTCGGGAATCAGCGTCGACGCGAGATCGAGGGTCACAGCTCCGTCGACAACTGGAACTGCTGCCAGCGGGATGGAGACAGGGATGGTCGGTGCGTCACCCCCGAGCGCGACACGTGAGATGGGCCGGTTGCCGGACTCCACATCGATCCAACCTCGATCGAGCCAGGCCGGGACGGTGAGCACCGCGTTCAACGACGACGGCCCGGTACCCGGTGGCACCGGCACGGTGATCTGAGTACGGCCACTCTGCCCATTCAGTGCAATCGAACTACCTAGGCCGGTCTCGCTGAGGGACAGCGAGATCGGATCCGTCTCTTCCGCGTCCGCGTCCTGCGCGTGCGCGATTCCAGGTACGGAAGAAAGGACCATAATCGCAACGATCCCACCGATCGCGGCTATTCGAGCATTACAGCGTGAAGGCACACCAATAGTCGACGACATCAAATAGTCCGGCCCTTTAGGTGGAAGTGGCATCTCTCGAGAATTATTATGACCGATCAGGAGTGAAGAGTCCTCGATGTTTATCGAATTTATCGTTACCGACCGTGACCAGGTGAGGGGACCCCTGAAAAGCGTGGAGATAAACAATCCCAGCGACCAGTATGGTTGGAATTGCGGGATCGAAGAATTATTTGACGGTCGATATGCCATTCAACGGGAGCGAATGTACCGACTGTCAATACACAGGCCTATCATCTGCGATATGCCGAGTATGGTTCGTTTCCGTCGAGTCGCCGCCGTGGCACTCGCGGGACTCCTCGTCACCGTCACCGGTGCAGTACCGACAGACGCTGCGCCGTCGCCGGGAGCTCGCGTGAGCGCGGGCGCCGACGGACTGACACTCGACGGCGCACCGTGGTGGCCGACGGGATTCAATGCCTACCAGCTCGCGACGGATTGGTCCGTCAATGCCGGATGCGGGGCCATGGTCGATCTCGACAGCTACTTCGCGGCGCTGCCCGCACACTCACTGACGCGCTTCGACGCGTTTCAAGCTCTCGCGATCAACAGTTTCACCGGCAACCTCGACTTCGGTCCCATGGACGCAGTCTTCGCCGCGGCCGAAGCGCACGATCAACTTCTGATCCCAGTCTTGTCACCGCAGGACGGGGCGTGCGAAGACAACGCCTTCAAGGACCGACAGTGGTACATCGACGGCTGGACGACGCCACCGCCTTCCCCCACCGCAACTGCACTTCTGAGCTTCGAGCAGTGGTCCGACACCGCCGTCGCGCGCTGGAAGGACTCACCTGCACTTGCCGCGTGGGAACTCGTCGGCGAACCGGAAACGAGCACCTGCACCGACGCGAATTGTTCCTGGGAGAATCGAACCTGTACCTCCGACGCAGATGACGTTCTACGCAGTTTCTTCGATACCGCCGGCGCACGGGTGCGCACCCTCGATCCTCGGACCTTGATCACCGCCGGGCTCACCGGCGGCGGCCAATGTGGAAGCCAAGGCGAAGAATACCGCTACCTGGCACAGTCACCCGCCGTCGATGTTCTTCAGTACCACGACTACGGCGCCGACGGGGTCGCACTGCCCGGCGATCAGTGGAACGGACTCCAGCGTCGGATCACCCAAACGGCAGAGGTCGGCAAGCCCCTCTTGGTGGCCGAGATCGGGGAACTCGCGGGATCCTGCACGGATACGGCAGATCGCGCCGCGCACATCGAGACGAAAATCGACGGTCAGCGGGCGGCAGGCACCGCTGGGGCACTGCTGTGGGCGTTCGTTCCGGATGCGAGACCGACCGAGTGCACGTTCGACATCGGGCCGAGCGATCCGCTCTGGCAGGTCCTCGATCAGGGAACCTCGAACTAGCCGCTTGCATTCGCACGCCCCGAGTATTCATACTCGATCTAACATTTGTAGGTGTACAACTATCGGGCGGCCCATATGACAGAACCTTCGTCACAGCGCCGATACCTCGTTCTCGGCATCTGCTGCCTCAGCCTCTTCCTGGTCAGCATCGACAACACCATCGTCAACGTCGCACTTCCGTCGATTCGGGCCGAGCTGAACTCGTCGGTGACCGGTCTCCAATGGATCATCGACGCGTACACCCTCGTCCTGGCTTCGCTGCTGATGCTCGGCGGCTCTTCCGCGGATCGTTTCGGGCGCAAGAGGATCTTCATGATCGGCACCGGATCCTTCATCATCGGATCGCTACTGTGCAGTGTCGCGCCGTCACTGGGCTGGTTGGTGGCATTCCGCATGATTCAGGCCGTCGGCGGATCGATGATGAATCCGGTCGCAATGTCGATCATCACCAACACGTTCGACAACCCCAAGGAACGCGCAGGCGCAATCGGCGTCTGGGGTGGAGTCGTCGGCGTGTCGATGGCCGCGGGGCCGTTGCTGGGCGGGGTGCTCGTGACGTCGGCAGGGTGGCAATCGATCTTCTGGGTGAACGTACCGATCGGACTTCTCGCGTTGGCACTGACGTGGAAGTACGTCCCGGAATCCAAGGCACTCCATGCGCGCAAATTCGATCCCGCGGGACAGATCCTCATGATCGCGTTGCTCGCCGGTCTGGTGTTCACGATCATCGAGGGATCGGCAAAGGGCTGGACCTCCCTTCTCATCCTCACGACGGGCGCGGTGACCCTCGCATCACTCGTCGGGCTGATCCTGACGGAGTCCAGACGCACCGAACCGCTCATCGAACTGTCGTTCTTTCGCAGCGTCCCGTTCAGCGGCGCCACGATCATCGCCGTGTGCTCCTTCGCGTCGCTGGGTGGCTTCCTGTTCCTCAACACCTTGTACCTGCAGGATGTCCGCGGCTACTCCCCACTGCACGCCGGCCTGTACACGTTGCCGATGGCCTTGATGACCCTCGTTTTCGCCCCGATCTCCGGACGTATCACCGGATCCCGCGGGCCACGCATCTCACTGGTGGTCGCCGGGATGGGATTCATCGTCTCTGCCACGATGCTCACCCGTCTGACTGCGGACACGTCCTTCGGCTGGCTTGCGGTGGCGTACATCATTTTCGGTATCGGCTTCGGTGTGGTGAACGCCCCCATCACCAACACCGCAATATCGGGCATGCCACGCAGCCAGGCCGGCGTCGCATCCGCGATCGCGTCGACGAGCCGACAGGTCGGCCAATCGCTCGGAGTCGCGGTCGTCGGATCGATTGTGACCGCAGGTCTGGTCGGCAGCTTCGAGGACGGTTTCGTCGACGCTGCGAGACCGGCCTGGACAGTCCTGTTGTGCGCCGGTGTCGTGGTTCTGATTCTGGCCGTCGTCACCACCGGAGGGTGGGCGCGCGGTACCGCACACGCCGTCGCCTCCCGCTCGAAGGAGTTGGTCTCGTGAACGCCCCCGATGTCTGGTCCGACCTGCGCAAGCTCGTTCTCGAGGTGTCCGATCCACACCGCGCCGTCGTCGCCGCGACCGGCGAGAGCTTCTTCAGAACGAAAGTTCTCCGACGGCTCCTGCACGGACCGCTCTCGGCGGGCGAACTCGCCGAACAGCTCGGCTCCGATCCGCCGTACCTGTCGATCGCCCTTCGTGACCTGGAAGCCAGAGGCCACCTCGAACGCACGGAGGACCCGTTCGACCGACGTCGACGCGTCGTGGCCCTCACCGACTCCGGTCGTGAACTCGCGCGCGTGGCGAACGATGTCCTTCGAACACCGCCTGCGGCCCTGAACGCCCTGAACGAGGCAGACCTCGCTACCTTGGCGCGGATTCTGTCCTCGCTACTCGGCGACTCGGTCACGTCTGCGTAGGCGTACAAGCACCCGCTAGTCTTCGTAGGTGACGACGATGTCCTGAAACCCCTTGTTCCGCTGCGCTTCTGCCTGGCCGGTGTAGGACTTCTTGTCCCCCTCGGTGAGTTCGACATTGTCTGTGAACGGCGTCAGTAGCGCACGGGGATGCAGTCCGTCGACTCGAACGGCATTGATCTCGATACAGAGAACGATGAGTACCGATGCTACATAAAGGAATCCGAGCAAGCCGAGCACGATCGCGAAGACTCCGTTACTGGTGCTGACGTTGCCCACCACATATCGAATGTAGATTCCTCCGAACGCTTGCAATGCCTGCCAGAGCACTGCGGCGACGATTGCCCCCGGCAGTACGTTCCGGAGGGTCAGCGGGCGGGGCGTTCCGATTCTGAATGCTGCGGAGAAGACCACGGCGTTGACTACGACGGCGCCGATCAGGGCCAGCGTGCCACCTGCAAACCCGAAGACGCCGGAGGATGCAACGGCGTTGAGAACGGTCAGCCCGATGATGGCCGTACCGACAGTGCTGAGCAGCAGTAGACCCCGCAGTCGTGCTCGCAGCGGGTCCGGCTGCTCGTTGCGCGGAACGGACCAAGCGGTGTTCATCGCGTACTGCGCGGCTAGCGAGATGCCGAGCCCGCCGTAGAGCGAGCCGACTATGCCGATGACGATCGCCGTCACACCGCCGCTGAGACGGTCCGGTTCGCCGAGTTGATCTCCGATGACGGGTATCTGACTCATCGCCGAGTCGAGGATGCTGGCCTGCAGGTCCGGATTACCGGCGAGCACGATGCCCAGCAGCGTGGTGAACAAGAGCAACAGCGGAAACAGCGACAAGAACGCGTAGTACGCGATCAGGGCAGCGAGGTATCCGCCGCGGTCGTCGAGGAATTTGTACACCACGGCCAGCGGGAATCCCGCCGATGGATGCCTTCTTTGAAACTCGTCCAGTCGCGCCAGCATCATCGGTCGAATCCAGCCATGCTTGTCACACTCCTTCGCCGCGCCACTCGCGACCGACTCACCCATACCCACTGCTCACCCATCCGACACCGCCTCCGGCCATGACCGTCGGACGGCTCTGGCACCATCGAGGACATGAGAGCTGTGACTAGGGCTGGAGCTGGGAGGCAGGGGTGAGTGACGACCGCGAGTACACCGAGGATGGACACTTCATCGTGATCGATGGTCGCCGCTGGAGAGCGACCGACCCTTCCATTCCCGAGGACCGCAACGCCGAACTACGGTCGATTCTCATGGCCTGGCGACGCGACGTTCGCTCCACCGGGGGTGCCGCCGCCTCCCGAGCGGGGGTGCAGGCCGCGAAAGTCGCTCTGGGAGAACGTGGCACACCGTGGTGGGAGCAGTCTGAATCCGAGCGTCGGGCCAGGTGGGAGAAGGACGTCCCGCGACCGGACGCGTGACCACCCGGCCGTAAGGTCGCTAGGGAAAGCGTCGCGTGGCACGAGCATCTGGAGCACCTGAATCGACATGGAACTAGTTTCTTCACTACCCGCCGATACCCCTCTGCACCAGGTTGCAGAACGCGTCAGGCGCATAGAGGATCTCGGTTTCGACACCGTGCACATCTCCGAAACCGTCCGAGATCCGTTCGCGGTCGCTGCCCTGGCCGTCGAGCACAGCTCCACGCTGGTCGTCCGGACGTCGATGGTGGTGGCGTTTGCGCGTAGCCCGATGGTGACGGCGTTGGCGGCCTGGGATTTGGCGAGCTTCTCCGGTGGCCGGTTCCAGTTGGGGTTGGCGACTCAGGTGCGGGGGAACATCGTCGGGCGGTATTCGATGCCGTGGACAGACCCTGTTGCGCAACTGCGGGACTACATCCGCGCTGTTCGGGCGATCTTCGGAGCATTTCGTGACGGAACAGCGTTGGATTACCAGGGCACGCACTACACGTTCGATCGCTTGCAGCCATATTTCAATCCGGGTCCGATCGACGTCCCGTCGCCGGAAATATGGACGGGCGGAGTCAATGCACGGATGTGCAGGCTCGCCGGCGAGATTGCCGACGGCTTTGTCGTTCATCCCACGTGTTCGCATCCCAAAGTGCTCGAAGAGATCACCATTCCGAGCCTCGAACGTGCCGGCCGAAGGCCTCGCATCATCGCGGTCCCGAAGACGATCACCGGTCGCGACGCGGCAACGGTGGCCTCGGCCCGGGAACCTGTGCGAAAAGAACTTGCGTTCCTGTACTCCACCCCGGCCTATCGTCTCGCTCTGGATGCACTCGGATTGTCCGAGGTCGGCGAGAAGCTGACCGCCATGTCCCGCTCGGGTGACTGGGCTGATCTCGCTGATGTAATCACCGATGACGTACTGGACGTGCTGGTCACGCAATGCACATACGCGGAGCTGCCTGCAGCTCTTGCATCGAAGTACGAAAATCTTTGCGATGGTATCGCTTTGGCAGTTCCATTGGATCGTGCCGATGACGGGGAGTTTCGGAAGATGTGCGCGGAGCTTCGAGTTCCGAAGTAATTCGTGACGAGCTCAGCGACTCCGGAAGCGGTCGATGGCGGCGGCGCGACGAGCAGAAAGTCGTGCCCAGACGCTCTGCTGAATTGCCAGAGTGGCCCAGCCTGCCACCGCCATACCGGTGATGTTGAGCAGCAGTTGAAGAGTGCTTCCCCAAATTTCCGTACCAACCCCGAATGCTATTCCGAGCGCGACGTTTCCGGCGGCAGGCACCGTAGTCACCGAGATGAACACCCCGGACAACCCACCCGTCTTCGCCGAGGTGATCGACAGAACCCCTGCTGCTGCCGCGATGACTGCCACGATGAACGACCATTTGTCCGGTGAGTAGATGAAAGCGGTGCTCGGTCGAGGTCCTGTGACGTCATCGATGACCACCCAGCCCACCGCGCGCGCCACAAGTACGAAGAGAGTGGTCGTAGCGATCGAGAGAACGAATCCGACCACGAGGGTCCTGCTCGCACGGACCAGCAGCGTAGGTCGTTTCCGCACCAGCGCGACACCGAGAGCTGCGATAGCCCCGAACTCCGGGCCCAGAACCATTGCACCGATTATCAGGATCTGCGAATCGATGACGATCGCGATCGATGCGAGCAGCGTGGCCATGCCCATGAAACTCAGGTAAGTCCAATTCAGTTCGGTGTCGTCGTACGAGCGCTGCGCCACATCCGCCCACACCACCGAGTCTGCGCTGCTGCCCGGAGTTCGCTTCTCTGCTTCGAATCCCGAGCGCGAGAGCCAGCTACGAACCGGCTCGATATGGATGCTGCCATCCTGATGCACTCCGAGATCGCGTAGGAAGTCGATGATCTCGTTCGCTCCCTCCCGCGCTATATCGGCGACGACGAGGTCACCGACAGGTTCGACGGAAGCCTCGCGTGTCACCGCGATACCGCTGACAGCGGGACTGTCGACAAGACATGCGAGCACGTCCTGAGTCAGCATCGAAGGCGAGAGGATACGCAGGTGCAGCATGCCCATATTCTGCGCACATCCCGGACAGACCCCAGCATCGACTCCCTCTCGATTCATCCGCGGTCGACGCATTCGGGCAGTCGCTCTCGATCGAACACGAGCTCGCCTTACTTGCATTATTGCGCAAGTAAGAATACCGTCAATCCACATAATGCATTAATGCGAAACTCAAGAATCTGTGGAGGTCCGCGATGAGGACTCGATACCGGCATGCGGAACACTCGGCTTCGGGTGTTCCTGGCGCCGTGACTGTGGTCGGACTACACGAATCCTCCCCGCGAGCACGGCAACCCGACGGTTCGATTCACGGCTGGGTTGCCATGGAGGAGTACGCCGCCGTCATCGAGAACCTCACGTCACTGCGTGTGACACGACTTCCGCTGGCCGACTGCACCGAGACCGACATCGCTACCGCCACGATGGCAGCGTCGGTCGTCTCCACGCTGGGCCACCGCGGCATTTCCCCCAGCCGTGGGCGAGTGATCCTCGCCTGCCCCGAACGCGCCCCACTACTGGGTCCAGTGCTCATCGAGTGTGGAGTCGGAAGCGTCACCAGTTGGAGTAACCATGACGCGCAAGACTTTTCGCTGCGCCGCCTGCTCACGCACAATGACGTTCTGGTGGACCTGTCCGACTCGGCAAGTCGGCTCGGCGGGGAAATCGAAGGATCGATCACTCTCGGATCGAATCCTGTTGCGGCCGTTTCGCTCGCACTGACCGGGCTTCTCGATGCACTGAACCGGAGGACACTACCCCGCGTCGACGCACGAGTTCTGGCAGCCTGCGCGCGCGCACTGAATGACCTCGAAACATCCGGCCTCCAGCCCAGCCGGTGACAACTGCGAATCGGCAACCTCATGCCACCTCGAAGGGATACCCCATGACCGCCTCGAGCACTGTCGATCTCGATATCGGCTGCCCACCGACTTCACACGCCGATCTCCTGATGTGGGTGAGCGACGTCGCGGAACTCACCACACCCGACCGGGTTGTCTGGTGCGACGGCACCTCGGAAGAATGGGACAGGCTGACGGCACTACTCGTAGCCAAAGGCACATTCGTCGAATTGAGCGAGCCCCCGAACTCCTTCCGCTGCGTATCCAATCCCGAAGATGTTGCGCGCGTGGAAGATCGCACCTTCATCTGTTCGGAGAACGAATCGGATGCAGGACCGACGAACAATTGGATGGACCCGCTCGACATGACGACGGTGCTGACCGAGGAGTTCCGCGGCGCGATGGCGGGACGAACGATGTATGTCATCGGCTATTGCATGGGGCCCCTCGAGTCCGTCTCTCCGAAATTCGGCGTCGAGATCACCGATTCCGAATACGTCGCGGTATCGATGCGCGTGATGACTCGCACCGGCACCCCGATCTGGGATCGCATGGGCACACACGCAGACTTCGTCAAAGGACTTCACTCGGTCGGTGCTCCGCTCACACCGGGCCAACAAGACCTCTCGTGGCCGTGCGACAACACGAAATACATTGCCCACTTTCCTCAGACGCGAACCATCTGGAGCTACGGATCCGGATACGGCGGCAATGCCTTACTGGGTAAGAAGTCGTTTGCCCTGCGTATCGCTTCGGCGATGGCCCGCGACGAGGGGTGGCTTGCCGAGCACATGCTCATCTTGAAACTGACCTCCCCTGCCGCCGAAGTGCGTTACATCGCCGCGGCATTCCCCTCTTCGTGCGGCAAGACCAACCTCGCGATGCTCGAACCGACCCTCGATGGGTGGACCGCGGAAACCATCGGAGACGACATCGCCTGGATGCGATTCGGTGAGGACGGGCAGCTCTACGCCGTCAACCCCGAAGCGGGGTTCTTCGGCGTCGCTCCCGGTACTGGAATGGCCACGAACCCGAACGCCATGCGCACCATTGCCGGAGGCAACTCGATTTTCACCAATGTCGCCCTGACCGACGCCGGTGGTGTGTGGTGGGAGGGGATGACCGAGCAGCAGCCGGAGCATCTGATCGACTGGCGCGGGAACGACTGGTCACCGGAATCCGATACCACTGCCGCACATGCGAATTCACGCTATTGCACCCCGATAGACCAGTGCCCGACGGCTGCTGCGGAATGGAACGATCCAGCCGGAGTCCCCATTTCGGCGATCTTCTTCGGGGGTCGCCGTGCATCGACAGTGCCGTTGGTCACCGAGGCATTCGACTGGCAACACGGGGTATTCCTTGCTTCGATCCTCTCGTCGGAAACGACGGCAGCCTCGACCGGAAGCATCGGGGTGGTGCGCCGCGATCCCATGGCGATGCTGCCCTTCATCGGGTACCACGTCGGCGACTACTTCCAGCATTGGCTCGACATCGGGGCCGGTTCGAGCCGCCCAGGAGCTCTACCGAAGATCTTCTACGTGAACTGGTTTCGCCGTGATGACGACGGGGACTTCCTGTGGCCGGGCTTCGGGGAGAACCTTCGGGTGATCGACTGGGCGTTGCGCCGAATCGACGGAAAGGTCGACGCGTTGTCCACCCCTCTCGGCTACGTCCCCACCTCCGATTCCCTCGACCTGACCGGCCTCGACATCGATCGAGCCGATGTCGAGGCGGCACTCGCCGTCGACACCGACGAACTTCTCACAGAAATTCCCCTCATCGACCAGTGGTACGCCACCATCGGTGGCAACAAACTCCCCGATGCCCTACGTCAGGAGCTGAACTGGCTCAAGGTACGCCTGTGCGGCTACCCGAGAGGTCTGGAAAAGTCTCCTCAGCACCGGCTGGAACATCATTGCGTCGAGTCCGGGAACCCGAACCGATGATCACACCTCGACCCTCGATCCGGCAGCTGGTCGCCTACCTCGCCGGGCGGCCCCTGCCCGCGCAGTTCAGCGCCTGGGTCATCCACGACATCACCGGACCGGGTTCCACGCGGCACTACGCAACCCGGTGCATCGTCCCACTGGTCCCGCTGCTGGCCGCATGCTTGCTCGTGCCGGGCCCACTGTTCGTCCGCGCCGGCATGATGCTGATCCTGTTACTCCCGTTCGTCTATTTCATGATCGCTCTCAAACCGATCTATCAGCGTCATCGCCTGGTCACCCATGGGCTCGATCCCGCACTGTTGACCGCAAACAAGCAACGCACAATCGACGACGACGCGGCCCGCTATTCGGCGCGGTACCGAGGATTCTGATCGATCGCGCGGAGTAAAAGCTCTTCGATTCGAAGGTGAACGGGATCCGTATCATCCTCTGTTGCAATGATACTGAGAAACAGTGAGGCTCCCGCCGCCATAGCGATCAGCGCTCGAGCGTCGAGCACGGCGTCGTCCGCTGCATCCCGCGATGAACCCGCGGAGAACAGTTCGGCGGGAGGCCCGCTGAAGCTCTGCCAGAGCTGACGACGAAGATCCTCGTTACGAGCGAAGGTACTGATCAGACCCGGAACTGCTGCGCGCACTTCCGGTTTGGCGAACAGCTCGCGACTTCCTGTCGCCACCCACCGCACCCAACCGTTCGGGTCCGTACCGTCGAACGGCTCGAGGTCGGGTGTTGCTCCGAGGATCGAGTGCAACACCAACTCGGCTTTGGACGACCATCTTCGATCGATGGTGCCTCGACCGACGCCTGCACGGGCAGCGACGCCGCGCATGCTCAATTCTTCCCATCCGAGCTCCATCAGCAGCTCGCGGGTAGCCGACAACACTCGGTCGTCGACGCTGCTGTCTCGGGGGCGGCCGGCCCGACCTTTGCCGCTACTGCTATCCGGATTCATGAAATTTCGTCACACTCGCCGTTTATCGTCTATGTTCAATTATGATGCCGCTGGCATCGTATTACTGCAATTAGGGGTAACTGCATGGTCGAACAAAACGTACACGGGTCGCTGTCACGGCGCCGCTTCTTCGGCGCCGCGGCCGCCACGGCGGTAGCAGCCGCAGTCGCCGGGTCCCAATGGACGCCCGCCACTGCTGCGCCCGTCGGGGAGGCCTCGCTTACGGTGCCGCCCGAGTTCCCTGGGGGAATCGACCTCTATCAGCAGAGCTACGTGAACTGGTCCAAAGAGATCGTCTTCGACCACGTCTGGACATGCGCACCGCGGGGCGAAGGCGAGGTGGTGACGCTGGCAAACTGGGCCGCGAAGCACGGCTACACGATACGGGCACGAGGCTCGATGCACGGCTGGAGTCCGTTGACGGTGGTCCCCGGATATTCCGTCGACAAGGTAATTCTTCTCGACACGACCACGCACCTGATCGGCGTGAGCGTGGATCCGACGGGATCGCCTGCCACGGTGACCGCTCAGGGTGGCGCGAGCTTGCTGTCCATCTTGACCGCACTCGAAGGCCACGGACTGGGTTGGTCGAGCATCCCGGCCATCGGCGACATCACCATCGGCGGCGCTCTCGCTATCGATGCGCACGGCGCCACCCCTCCGGCCGACGGGGAAAGTGCAGTCCCCGGAACCAGCTTCGGTACCGTCAGCAATCTCGTCACCGCCCTGACGGCAGTGGTCTGGGACGATTCCGCGGGAGAGTACGTCGCGCGAGTATTCACCCGATCCGACCCGGCCATTCGCCCACTGCTCACCCACCTGGGCCGCACCTTCATCACCTCCGTGACGCTCCAGGCAGGCGCCGACAAACGTCTCAGATGTCTCAGCACATTCGACGTCGGCTGGCAGGAGCTGTTCGCGCCGGCAGGATCACCGGGCCGGACTTTCGAGAAGTATCTCGCCGAGTTCGGAAGCGTCGAAGCCATCTGGTTCCCGTTCACCCAGGAGCCATGGCTGAAAATATGGAGCGACGAACCGAACCGCCCGGAACAATCACGGGAAGTGACCGGACCGTACAACTACGCGTTCTCCGATACGCTCCCCGAGCCGCTCACCGACGGATTGGGCGTGGTGGCGACACAGCTCGCGGCCGGCACACCCGCATTCGGTGCGTCGCAGCTCAGCGCAGTCAAAGCCGGCATGGCACTCACCGGCACGGCCGACATCTGGGGCACATCGAAGAACGTCCGCTTGTACCTCCGCGCCACAACGTTGCGAGTGACGGCGGGCGGAGGCGTCGTGCTTGCACGTAGGTCCGACGTCGCCACGATCATCCACGACATGACCACCTGGCTCGACGAGCGGCTCACGTATTACAGCTCGCTGGGTCAGTACCCGGTCAACGGCCCGTTCGAGGTGCGCTTGTGCGGGCTCGACCACGGCGCAGACGTGGACGTGGAAAGCTCGGGCCCGCCGTCTCTTTCAGCGGTGGCCCCAGTGCCCGGTCATCCGGAATGGGACACCGCAATCTGGCTGAACGTGGTCTCTTTCCCAGGTACGCCCGGAATGCATGCATTCTTCCGCGAGATGGAACAGTGGATGCATGGACACTATTCAGGTTCACTCGGAATCATGCGGCCCGAATACTCGAAGGGCTGGGCGTTCACCAACGATCAGTCACACGCCGACACCGAGTTCCTGACCCGGACACTCCCCTCCCGGTACCCCGAGTGGGAGTCCGCCTCCGCAGCATTCGACGAGTTCGACCCACGACGAATCTTCCGAAACCCCTTCCTCGACAAGGTAATGCCATGAAAATATTCGAATCTGCTGACCTCGGCCCCCTCACGCTACGCAACCGTGTCATCAAAGCCGCGACCTTCGAAGGACGCACCCCGGAAGCTCTGGTGACCGACGAGCTGATCGATTTCCACCGAGCCGTCGCTGCCGGCGGTGCCGCCATGACCACAGTCGCCTACTGCGCATCCTCGCCTGAGGGTAGAACCGACCGCCACCAGATCTGGATGCGCCCGGAAGCTGTTGCAGGACTGACACGTCTGACCGAGGCCGTCCACGCCGAGGGCGCCGCCGTCTCCGCTCAGATCGGGCACGCGGGACCGGTCGCGAACTCACAGTCCAACCGCGCGACGGCATTGGCCTCCTCGTGGCAGATCAGCCCTCTGAGCATGCGACTGACGAGGACGGCGAGCGCAGCCGACCTCGATCGCATCGTCGCCGATCATGCCCGTGCAGCCAGAATCGCCGTGCAGTCCGGATTCGATGCTGTCGAACTGCATTTCGGGCACAACTATCTCGTCAGCTCGTTTCTCAGCCCAGCGCTCAATCGCAGGTCCGACCAGTTCGGCGGAAGTCTCGAGAACCGGGCGCGAGTCGCGCGGGCCGTAGCGTCGGCCGTGCGTGCCGAAGTAGGAACCGAGATCGCCGTCACCGCGAAGTTGAACATGGATGACGGAGTCCCGGGCGGCTTCTGGCTCGACGAGAGCCTTCAGGTTGCCCAGTGGCTGGAAAGCGACGGCTCGCTCGATGCGCTCGAGTTGACCGCGGGTAGTTCGCTGAAGAACCCGATGTACCTCTTTCGCGGAGATGTACCGTTACGCGACTTCGCGGCGTCGTTCCCACAGCCGCAACGAGCGGGTATCCGCATGGTGGGCAGCAAGTTCTTGCGCGCATACCCCTACAAAGAGGCATATCTGCTCGAACAGGCACGCCAGTTCCGCAGTGCGGTGGACCTACCACTCATCCTTCTCGGCGGCATCTCCACGCGGGAAACGATGAACCTCGCCATGACCGAAGGATTCGAGTTCGTGGCGATGGCGCGCGCACTTCTGCGTGAACCGGATTTGATCAATAGGATGCAGAAGGAGGAAGTCACTTCCTCTCTCTGCATACATTGCAATCGCTGTATGCCCACCATCTATAGCGGCACGCGCTGCGTGCTTGTCAACGAAGGAGCCTGAATGAACCGTTTGGAAGGCCGAGTAGCACTGGTCACCGGTGCTGCACGCGGAATGGGGCTCGCTCACTGCAAAGCGCTGATCGCAGAGGGCGCAAAAGTCGTCCTGGGCGACATCCTCGACGAGGAAGGCGCCTCGGCAGCAAAAGAATTGGGAGACGCCGCACACTATGTGCGTCTCGACGTCACGTCGGAAGACAGCTGGGCCGAAGCCGTCGCGGCGACCACCGAGAAGTTCGGACCGGTGACCGTACTGGTGAACAACGCCGGAATAGTGGGCGGCAACTTGATCACCGCCTACGAAACATCCGAGTGGCAGCGCATTCTCGACATCAACCTGACCGGAACGTTTTTCGGCATCCGTGCCTGCTCCCAATCGATGATCGATGCAGGTGGCGGCTCGATCATCAACGTCTCCTCCGTCGAAGGGTTCCGCGGTAGTCCCGGACTGCACGGCTACACCGCCACGAAGTTCGCAGTGCGCGGACTGACGAAGTCGGTTGCACTCGAGTTGGCGCCGAAGAACGTACGGGTCAACTCCATTCACCCCGGCTTCATTCACAGCCCGATGACCGAAGGCATCCCCGAGGACTTCCTGCAGATCCCACTCGGTCGTGGCGGCAAAGCCACCGAAGTGTCCTCGATGATCGTCTTCCTCGCCAGTGAAGAGTCCTCTTACTCCACCGGATCCGAGTTCATCATCGACGGCGGCCTGATGGCAGGTGTTCCGCACCGCACCTCCTGAATCGTCTCGTACACCGGCGGGTGCATGGTGCGCCCGCCGGTGTACGGCTTAGTAGCTGCGGTTGATCTCCCGTGCAAGGGTTCCGCGCCGCAGGGGATCAAGTTCGAGAGCGACACCGCCACCTCTACGCACCTCCATACCCCCTATGAATAGGTACTACGAGCGACACTTCGACAGCTGCACGTTTCAAGAACGACCGACATCACCAACCGACGAGAACACCATGCGAATCACAGAGTGCGCGAGAGCAGCAGTACGAGAAGTAACATTGACTTGACCGACTATCGGCGTTGCGCTAGACGCACCCACCCAATGGTGGGCGGACAAGCACGACTTCAAGGTCTGCTGAAGTCATGCCCGTCGACCAGGCCCCGCTTGGTTGCACACACGGCGGCGGTCAATCTGTTTTTCGCCCCGAGCTTGTCCAGAATAAGCTCCACATGAGTGTTGACTGTGCTTCGCGAGACGAACAATGCAGTCGCTATCTCAGCGTTCGTCGACCCCTCTACAAGGTGACGAAGTACTTCGAGTTCACGTCGCGACAGGCCCACGCGTGCCTGCATGTCCATCATGCTGACAGTGGCGGTGGCGAAGTCCAACGCTGCGAGCACCAGCTCCTTGAGCAACGATGGAAATGTCGATTGAACGACGCTGACGTGCAGCACCGCGATCGTCCGTCCGTCGGTACCCGGCAGCGCGACGGATGCACCCTCATGAAAGCCTGCGGGCCCTAAAACCTCCGATGCCGAATACGTGTCGTGGTAGGACGGAACGTCGCTCCACGTCAACAGTCGACCTGGATGCGCGAACACCAGTTTCATTCCCGGGTCCGAATTTATGAAAGTGGTTGTGAGGTAGTGGACGACCTGCTTGTCGTAGCCGACCGCCGCACACAGGTGGTGTGACCGGCCGTCGCTCACCAGAGCGACGGCCGCAGCGGAAGCTTCGACTTCGCTAGTCACAAATTCCACAAGGCCGCTCAACCTGTCAGCGGGAATGGATCCAGTAAGCGCAGAGAGAATCCCCGCACCGTGGCGTGTCATTAATCAAGGCTAGAACTCCGAGTGAGTCTCAGTGGTCGAATTGCGTAACAGCCAGTGAAACTTTCATAGAGTGGGTCGGTGTTGAGCCCAGGGCCGAGCGCGTTCGAAGTTTGCCGCTGCCCGCAACACTGCAGCATCTGCATGGAGCCGCCCCGAGATTTGGAGTCCGACCGGTCTTCCGTCGGAGGTGAAACCGGCCGGCACTGTGATCGCCGGTGTGGACATCATGTTGAACGGGTAGGTCAAGAGCCAGCCGAGGAGCTGAGACCTGAGCGACGCGCCGTCCAAGAACGACGGCGCAAATTGGTCGAGCGTAAATGTGGCTTCACTCAGTGTCGGTGAGATCAGCAGATCGAAGTTCTGCATGAAGCTCGAGAATGTGTCCCACATTTGCCCGCGGAACAGATCGGCACGACCGACGTCGACGCCGGTCAACCGCTCGCCTTCACGCATCAACTCGACGAGATTGTCATCGACCTGACCTTTCCACTGGTCCCAGTCGACAAGGTCGTGCTCGGCGGCGAAACCAGGTACCCAGATCCCGTTCCACATCGCTTCTTCGGGGTTGCCCCAGTCAGGTGTCGCTTCGTCGACGTGGGCACCGAGTTCCTCGAAGCTGCGCACAGCATTGCGGCAAATTTCGAGAATCTCAGGATCCACTGTGGCGAAACCAAGATCGGGCGACCACGCAATACGCCACCCCTCGATCCCCTTGTTCGTCTCATCGAAGAAGTTGGTGGTGGTGGCAGGCAGACTCAATGGATCCGATTCATGAGGTCCTGCAACAACGTCCAACATCAACGCGTTGTCACCCACAGTTCGAGTGATGGGACCGTGGTATGCCCAGTGGTAGTAGCGACCCGCCAAAATCGTCTGTGGAATCCGGCCGGTAGACGGCTTTAGTCCAACGACACCGCACAGCGAGGCCGGGATACGTACCGAACCGGCGCCATCGCTTCCCTCTGCCAGGGGTCCCATACCTGCAGCCACCGCCGCCGCCGCTCCGCCGCTGGATCCACCGGCACTGAAACCGTGCTTCCACGGATTGTGGGTGGGACCGAACAGGTGGTTGTTGGTTCCGCCGTAGCCGCTTTCCGGTGTGTTGGTCTTACCCAGGAACAGTCCACCTGCGTCCCTCAACCGGGTCACCACCTCGGCATCGCGCTCTGAGATGCTGTCTTTGAGCGGAACCATCCCGAAGGTCAGGGGACGACCCTCGACTGCGGTGAGGTCTTTGATTGTGAAAGGGACCCCGTGCAGAGGACCAAGTTCCGCACCGCTCGCGGACTTGTCTTCGAGCTTCCGGGCATCCGCCTGCACCTGAGTTCGATCGAAGTCGATGATCGCATTGATGGACGGATTGATCTCGTCGATTCGACCGATGAAATAGTTGGCGATCTCGACCGGCGAGATATCCTTCCTCCGGGTGCGTGCAGCTAGTTCTTCTGCTGTGAGCCAGGATAATTCATGATCGAACATGTTTTCTCCTACTGATTCCGAGCGGCAGTAAGCCGTTGCAAGAAACGATAGGAAAGACCCGAAGAAAGCGGTATCGGTGAACCTACCGATACCGCTTTCTCCTCACGGTCAAGCTAAAAGCGGAGAAAGCAACTGAGCATGCGCGAGCAAGGATGGTAAGCACCGTCGCAACGGAACCGCATTCGACGCACTACCGGACAGTACGAGACCCGCAACCAGAGACCCGGACTGCGACCTGATCGGCACTGCCAAGCAAGCCGTATCGTCGTCAATTTCGCCGGTCTGCACGGCAAAACCATCGTCACGCACATTTTGCAGATCCATCTCGAGCTCACTTCGACTTACTATCGTCGAACGTGTCAGCGCCGTCAGTCCCGTCGGCTGGAGTGCAGCAATGGGATCGCTCTTCTCCGCAAGCAGTAGCTTCCCGAGCGCAACGGCGTGCAGATTCCGGTTCAGGAATGACTCGGGGTGCGGCATCGGGTACTCCGGGTCGTTGTCTGCGATCCGAAGTGCCGAATTCGTGAAATAGGCCAGGTGTACTCCGAATCTTACGGTCAGACGGAAGTCCGCCAGCACCTCTCGCGCAGCCGTACAGACCGTAGGAGTTACTGCAGCATCGATCAACACTGAGATCTTGTGACCGAGCGCAAAGCCCGACAAATCGGGCAGCCTGACGAGATATCCCTCCCCTGCCAGGATGTTGAGCAATCGGTACGTAGTCGCCGAGGGTATATCGAGTACCTCTGCTACGTCCTTGGCCGTCACCCCAGCACCTGCGCGCGCTACCGCCTCGAGAACACGTAGTGCACTCTGCACGGCCTTGGGTTGGCGGCCAGAGAACGAGCTATCGTTTCCACTCACCTCCGGACCTCCCACGGGCGATAGCTCGCCAAAATATCGTCTGCGATCGCTTCGTCGTACACACCGACGCGAGCACGTGTCTCACTGCCTCGTCCAGCACGCACGAAGAAGATCACGTAACCAACCACGAGAAGCAGGATGTAGGCCACGGTTCCGGCCCCGGCGATGTAGGTACGGGACAACGCCGCCCAAGCGACGAGTGCGGTGAGCATAGTTGCCGCCGCGATGCCGATAACCAGGGGTGTACGGGTGAGCTCCCCGATTCGGCGCAGAAAAAGAGGAGCTGCGACGCATACGGAGATATAGGCGATGACGTACCCGTGCGCGGACACCGTCAAAAGTCCGATCAAGACGTCACGACTAGACGACGCCACCAGTTGATAGACGATCGGCACCACCACAATGACAGGGATCGACACGAGAAGCGCCACATGCGGAGTGTGGAAACGTGGATGGGTTCGGCCAAGTGCTGCCGGCATGACGCCTTCGCGTCCCATAGCGAACAAGGTACGTGACAGCGCTGTTGTCGAGCCGAGCACGCACGCGAACCACGACGCCGTGATCCCAAACTCCATCACGACCGACAAGGCAGCAGAGGCACCGCTCGGGTTGCCCGGCAATGACAGAACGATGGCCAAGTCTGCACTCTGTTCGATAGGTGCAGGCATCTGCGCGAAGGCCGACCCGATGTAGAGAACTCCGAGCGCTATTGGAGTCCACTTGATCGCCCGAGGCACCGCGATCAGAGGGTTGCGCGCTTCACGGGCCAAGGTGCCGGCACTTTCGAAGCCGACGAACGACGTAATCGCCAGCAGGAGAGCGAACCCGATGTTAGACGGATGCTCGGTGGGTGGATCCGGGCCGGTAGTGGTGTCGCCGAGGGTGTGCAGAAACGCAATCAGGAGGACGGCGGTGGCAACGAGAATCGCGAAGACTTCGACTGCCAGCGTCACCCGTGTCGAAATACGCACCCCGAGAATCATCAACGCAAGCGCCACGACTCCCACCACGGTCGCCAGGACGGAAATAGTGATCGTCCCCGTCGGCACACCGACCCGGTTCAGCAGTGCAGACATGTAGCTGGCAGCGCCGACAACACTCGCCATTGCTGCAGCTGTGTAGCCGATGATCAGTGACCAGCCGGCACCGAACCCCGGCACCGCACCCAGCCCCTTGGCTGCGTAGCTATAGAGACCGCTGACGGCGACCATCCGCTTCGCGAACTGGCCGGCGCTGTAGCCGACGAAGGTCATCAACAGAGCGGCAGCCGCGAACACTGCGATGGTTGCCGCACCGGCATTCGGGATCACCAGCGCAGGCAATGTGACCATGACCGCAGACGGCGCTACAGCCGATACGGACTGGGCGAGGACTTGAACGAAGGTGAGCCGTCCGCGGCTAAGTCCTGCTACCGGGGAGCTCGTGCGGATGGGCGGTCGGTCCACCACGGTTCACCTCGTTCCCGATTCGGTCGATCCAACCGAACATCGATGCACGCTAGCTCGAGCAGGAATCAAGTGTGCACCGAATGCAATGAACACCGGATCTCGCCGAATGGGAAATTTCCCACATCCGAAATGTTCGGTATGGGATCGGTGCCGACTCAACTGCACTCCACGTCGGCGAACGTCCGAAGTTCAAATGAGAAAGTCGGCAAAACCCGAATGAGAATGCGACCTCGGCGAGATACCCATTCGATTTTTCGCGTGACGTGGACCACATGGGCGTCCTAATGTCTGAACCAGAGCACACCGAGTACGTGCGGAAAATCGCATCGGAAATGGTTGGCTCGTAATTCAATTCATTTCTCTGGAGAGGAACCCATGACTGCAGTCGAAAGCGCTTCGATCACCCTGAGCCCGGAAGTACGAGACTTCATTTCGACACCGAAGCAGATGTTCATCGACGGCCGTTGGGTCGACGCTGCGTCGGGCAAGGTTTTCGATACGATAGATCCCGCGACGGGTGCGGTCATCACCACTGTCCCGCACGGTGGAGCTCAGGACGTGGACCGTGCAGTCGCGGCAGCGCGTCGGGCATTCGACAATGACGAGTGGCGTCGAGTAACGCCTGCTCAACGACAGCGACTGCTGTGGAAAATCGGTGAAGGTATTCTCGCGCGGGCCGAGCAGTTCGCTCAACTGGAATCCATCGACAACGGCAAGTCGGTCGCCGTCGCACAGGCCGTCGACGTCACCTGGGCAGCGGAAATTTTCTTCTACTACGCAGGCTGGGCCACCAAGATCGAGGGCCGCACGATTCCGGTGTCGGTTCCTTGGGTACCGGGTGGGCGATTCCACGCCTACACCCTTCGTGAGCCGGTCGGCGTGTGTGCCCAGATTGTGCCGTGGAACTTCCCGCTCGTCATGGCGGCATTCAAAGTAGCACCCGCATTGACGTGCGGAAATACAGTCATCCTGAAACCCGCCGAACAGACCCCTCTGACTGCCTTGTTACTGGCCGAGGTCATAGCGGAGGTGGGACTTCCTGATGGAGTCTTCAACGTCGTGACCGGTTTCGGGGATGCCGGTGCGGCGCTGTCCTCCCACGAGGATGTGGACAAGGTCGCCTTTACTGGTTCGACCGAGGTCGGAAAGAAAATCGTGCAAGCGGCGTCGGGAAACCTGAAGAAGGTCTCTCTCGAACTCGGTGGCAAGAGTCCGCAGGTCGTCTTCGCCGACGCCGACATGACTGCAGCCATACCAGGCGTTGCCAGTGGCTTCTTGTTCAATCATGGCCAAGCCTGCACCGCCGGAACGCGTTTACTCGTCGAAGACAGCATCTTCGACGAATTCACAGCCGGCATAGCAGATTTCGCCCGGTCGCAGAAGATTGGCCCCGGACTCGACCCCACCAACGACATAGGTCCATTGATCTCGGCGGAACAACTCGACAAGGTAACCGGGTACATCGACGCCGGTATCGCCGATGGCGCCAGGGCCCTCACCGGCGGCAGCAGACACGGTAGTCAAGGCTTCTATGTCGAACCCACATTGCTGGTCGACGTCAAGAACAACTTCAGTGTGTACCAGGAAGAGATATTCGGCCCGGTCGCAGTCGCAGTTCCGTTCTCCCGCAGCGAGGGTGTACGCGCAGCGGCAAACGACAGCCCTTACGGGCTTGCCGCGAGCGTGTGGACCCGAGACGTATCGAAGGCCCACGAAGTTGCCGCGGAAATTAAGGCCGGCACCGTGTGGATCAACTGCCACAACGCTTTCGACACCGCGCTCCCCTTCGGGGGATACAAGCAGTCGGGGTGGGGCAGGGAACTCGGCGAGGGTGCCATCGGTGAGTACACCCAGGGCAAGTCCGTCAATATCGCACTGTGAGTTGACCAGATGGGTGGATGACGTGTTGCCGTCGAGAAACCGCGGATGACAATCCGTCACCCACCCCTCCAGTTTGTTTCTCGACCGACTGTGACGCGGCGGCAACCGTGTCGACAAGTTGCCATCCATTCGTGCTCTCGATCGTCACTTCATCCGAAAGATGTAAGAAAATATGACAATCAAGCCTTCTATCCCGTTGATTACCGAGCGTCTGGGCGATGCCCGAAAACTGTCCGGCAAACTTGGCCCAGGCGCGATCGTGTTCATGGTCGTCGCGGCTGCAGCGCCTTTGACAGTCATTGCAGGCACCGTGCCTCTCGGTATCGCAGTCGGAAACGGTGCCGCATACCCCGCGACCTACGTGGTCTGCACAGCGATTCTTCTACTATTCGCGGTCGGGTTCACCTCTATGTCCAAGCACGTCCCCGGTGCGGGCGCCTTCTACACCTACATAACCAAGGGAATCGGCCGTCATGCCGGACTGGGATCCGCATTTTTGGCGCTGTTGTCTTACACCGCAGTTCAGGGTGCTGTGTACGGATACATCGGCGCCGCGGTCAATGATTTCGTCACCGCGCACGGCGGACCGGAAATCCCCTGGTATGTCTACGCAGTCGCCATAATGGCCGTCGTCGCAACACTGGGATACCGGCATATCGATCTGTCCGGCAAAGTTCTAGGAGTACTCCTGGTCTGCGAAGTGGGCATCGTGCTCGTCATCGACGCAGCGGTCATCTTCAGAGGCGGCGGAGACACCGGCTTTTCCACAGCCGCACTGAATCCAAGCGAATTCTTTTCCGGCGCTCCCGGGATTGCGCTGATCTTTGCCATTGCCGGATACATCGGTTTCGAAGCCACTGCGATCTTTCGCGACGAAGCGCGAGATCCTGCTCGAACGATTCCGCGCGCCACTTACACAGCACTGATCGTCATCGGTGTCTTCTACGCCATCTCCAGTTGGGCGCTGGTCAGCGCGTGGGGAGACAAAGGGGCCGTGGCCATCGCAAGCGAGAATCCGGAAGGCATGATCACCGAGACTGCGACTCTGTACGTCGGAGCTGTCGCCGGCGATCTCGTTCAGATCCTGTTGATCTCCAGCTTGTTCGCTGCTCTACTCGCTTTCCACAACGTTCTCTCCCGTTACATCTTCTCGCTCGCCAACAGTTCGGCTCTGCCCGCTCGATGCGGTAAGGCACACGTCAAACACTCTTCGCCGTACATCGCCTCCATCGTGCAGACCGTCTCCGCGCTCGTTCTGGTTGTGGCATCCGCCCTGGCCGGACTCGATCCGGTCACCGAAGTCTTTGCCTGGTTCGTCGGGGTCTCATCGGTGGGAATCGTGGCACTGATGACCATCACCTCAGTCGCCGTCCTGGTGTACTTCCGGCGAACGACGGTCGACCGTCGACCGTGGAACACGATTTTCGCTCCCGCGCTGGGACTGATCGGCTTGACAGTGCTCCTCGTCTTGACCATCGCAAACCTCCCTCTACTCGTGGGCGGCTCCCGCACACTCGCGGCACTCATAGGAGTGCTGTTGGTCGGAGTGTTTCTCGGCGGCATCGCCGTTGCCGTAATCCGTCCGCAAGCAGCAGTACTCGACACCACCGAAGAGAAAGAGATCGCAAAATGACGCTCCTCGACTCCACCTTCACCAGCTCTACCGTGACACACCCGCTCAGCACCCTGACAGCCGACGAGATCGACATCGCCCGTGCGGTTCTCGTCGATGCTGGAGCAGTAGGAACGTCCACACGGTTCGTGTACATGGCGCTCGACGAACCCGACAAGGCCATCGTGCACGCATTCACCGCCGGCTCGGTGATCGAGCGACGCGTACGAGTACTGCTGCTCGATCGAGCCACCGGCATCGGAACCGATTACATCGTCTCGATCACAAGCCGTGACATCATCGAACAGACCTCCCTAGATGCAGGAAACGACGGCCATGTGCCCATCCTCGACGCCGAGTTCGAGGATATCGAAGCCTTCATGCTCGACAGTCGAGACTGGCTGGCAGCAATGAGCAAGCGCAGTATCGACCCGGCCAAGGTCCGAGCAGTACCGTTGTCGGCGGGCGTATTCGGACATGAGGACGAGGTCGGTCACCGCATCGTTCGGGTTCTGGCATTCTTTCAGGAAGACAAAGCGGACCTGCCCTGGGCACATCCCATCGACGGAGTAGTAGCCTACGTGGATCTGACCGAACGCAAGGTCGTCAACGTCGTCGATGAAATGGAACTTCCCGTTCCCGCCGAGCGCGGAGAGTGGAACGCTGCGCCGCATGCGTCTCCCACCCGTACCGACCTGAAACCGATCGAAATCACACAGCCCGACGGGGCAAGTTTCACCGTCGATGACAACGAGATCTCCTGGGCCGATTGGAAGTTCAAGTTCGGATTCGATGTGCGTGAAGGCCTTACATTGCACCAGCTGTCGTTCAACGACGACGGGACCGAACGGCCGGTCATCTATCGGGCATCCATCGCCGAAATGGTCGTGCCCTACGCAGACCCGTCGCCGGTCCGATACTGGCAGAATTACTTCGATCAAGGTGAGTACCTATTCGGTCGGTACACCAACGCCCTCGAACTCGGCTGCGACTGCCTCGGTGAGATCAAGTACTTCGATGTCACCGTCGCGGACGAGCTGGGCCACCCGAAGCTGATGAAAAATGCCATCTGCCTCCACGAGGAGGACTACGGAATCCTCTGGAAGCACACCGATATGTTCAATGGCATGACCGAGACACGACGCTCGCGCCGGCTTGTCATCTCGTTCTTCCTCACAATCGGCAATTACGACTACGGCTTCTATTGGTACCTGTACCTCGACGGCACCATCGAGTTCGAAGCCAAAGCCACCGGGATCGTTTTCACTTCCGCCTACCGCGGATCGGAAGGATTCTCCACAGAGATGGCTCCCGGGCTCGGCGCACCGTTCCACCAACACCTATTCTCCGCCAGACTCGATATGGAGGTCGACGGACAGACGAACACTGTCACCGAGGTCGACGCGGTCCCGATACCGATGGGACCGGACAACCCGTGGGGCAACGCCTTCCGACCACAGAAGACCACGATCACCTGTGAGTCCAACGGACAGCGATTGGCAGACAATTCCAAAGCCCGGGTGTGGCACATCACCAACCCGGAAAAGCAGAACCGCCTCGGCCAAGACGTTGGTTATGCGCTGCATCCTGAAGGTCAGCCGGTGCTTCTGGCCGACCCGTCGAGTTCGATCGCTGGACGTGCCGCTTTCGCGACCAAGCACTTATGGGTCACGCCCTACGACAAGAAAGAGCGCTACCCCGCAGGTGATTTCGTCAATCAGCACCCCGGCGACAGTGGGCTGCCTACGTTCATCGCAGGTGACCGCAACGTGGAGGCACAGGACCTTGTCCTGTGGCACACGTTCGGGCTCACACACTTCCCCCGCCCGGAGGACTGGCCCGTCATGCCCGTCGACTACGCCGGATTCAAGCTCAAGCCGGTTGGGTTCTTCGGTCGCAACCCCGCCCTGAACGTGCCCGCGTCCACCGCGAAGCACTGCTGCTCGGACGAGTGAGCATGACGTCACCGATGCCCACTCGTCTCGTCTCCTGGGCGGGGCGAGTGGGTTCGATGTTGGCGGTACTATCTGCCGTCGTGCATCTGTTCGGCCTCGCCGGTCACGGAACGGCACAGACCGGCATCATTGCCGTCATGGCCGTCGGGTGTCTGTACTGCGCCAAACATTTATGGTCTCGGCCGCGAACTCGAGATTGGGCGCTCGTCGCAACGATGAGTATCGGTATGATCGCGATTCATCAAAATATGAGCATGCCCGGTGGGCACGCAGGTCATCACGGCGACGGATCTGCCACGCCGTCGGCCATATCGATGCCCATGCCCTCTGCTGCCATCCTCATCGCCTGTGTGGAGGCATTGTTCGCCACGACAGTCCTCTTCGCGACGACGAGTACGACCCCACTTCTTCTGCGCCAGAGCACAGTGCGCACACCTCTCATGACCGCAGGTACGACGCGCCGTTGATGTCGAGGACCGTGCCCGAGGACCACATGGCCTCCGGCGAGGCAAGGTAGACGACACCGGCTGCGACGTCCTCGGGAGTTCCGACACGGCCGAACGGGCTCTGGTCACGGATCGAATCTCCCGTCGGGCCTGCCAGCTTGGTGTGCTGTCGCTCGGTGGCGATGAAGCCAGGCGCCACCGAGGTCACGCTGATCCGATGCGGAGCCAACGCCAACGCCATCGACTGCCCGAACGCATGCAAGGCCGCTTTGCTCGCGCCGTACGCCGGATGCTCGGGCTCGCCCACGAACGCACCCCGCGAGCCCACATTCACGATCGCCCCGGGCGCTTGCCGCTCTATCAGATGATTCGCCACAGCCCAGGTCACGTTGGCCGCACCCAGCAGGTTGACGTCGACCATGGTTCGCCAACTCGATACCCACTCGTCGTACGACGTCTCCGCCACCGAGTGACGGTTGCGCTCCGACGGCGCCACAGCCGCGTTGCACACCAGAACATCCACCGCTCCGCCAACACCCGCAATCGCCTCCGAGACGAGTGCCAGCGCAGCCTGAGGGTCCGCCAGGTCGCCCTGCACGAGCGCATGCCCCTCGCCCGGAAGCTGCCGGAGTGTTTCCTCGGCCTCTTCGCGGCCCGTCCGATAGTGCACGGCGACACGATCGCCTCGCTCGGCGAACGCATGCGCGACGGCGCGTCCGATGCCTCGCGAAGCGCCTGTCACCAACACGCCCCTGGCCGAACGGAATGCAAGGTCTGTCATGACTGAACAGAGTGCCCCCGACACCTGCCTAATTCAACTTCGGCGGTATTGGGACTGCTCCGCTCTCGTTTCCATCTGATCTGGGAAGATCGCCCCTCACCGCATGAGAAGCCGAAGATGCCGCGCGGTGAGATTCAGCCACGGCGATCCGCTGCCGTCGGTTTCAGTCTGCTGAGATCACCCGCTCTTTCAGGAAGTCGATCAACGAGTGGCTTACTACCTCAGGTCGGCCGTTGTTTTGATTCCACGCTGCCGTCACCAGGTCCAAGTGGTTGTAACCGGGCGCGTCCACTCTGGTACTGGCTCCCACCGACGTAGTGCCGAGTGAATCCAAGCCGGCAGCGAAGCCAGTTTCTCCTGCATCGACGTAGATCACCTTCGACCGGGGCGTCACGTCGTACCGTAGATTTACAAAATCGCCAGTGCGATCACCAGTATTGAAGGCGAGGGTTTCCGGTCGGCGGTGGGAAGCGACCGATCCTGCGATTCCCGAGGACCGCAACGTCGAACTTCGGTCGATCCTGATGGCCTGGCGCCGCGACGTTCGCGCGACCGGGGGATCCGACTCGTGACGAGCAGGAGTACAGGCGGCCAAAGTTGCGCTCGGCGAACGGGGCACACGGTGGTGGGAACAGTCAGATTCCGTGCGACGGGCCCGGTGGTCGGCGGACGTCTCGCGACCGGATACGTGATCAGCGACATTCCGCGACCGCGCGGCGACCGGGCAGCTCGATTGCACAATCCTTTTCCTCGTTGCGGACCATGCTCATCAATTGGCGAAAATCGACGTATCGACGACGCCGGTGGGCATCCGTTGCGGATGATCGCCCATCATGGCACTACCCACCTCGAGACCGGTGTCGAAACTCATCGCCGATACCTTGTCGCTTCCCGACCACGATACGAAGCAATAGCGGCCGTCGTTGCTGCGGGTGGACCAGTACGGCTTCTCCCCCAAAGTCACCAGCGGACCAGCAGCAAGCGTATCGCGTGAAACGATGGTCGCGTAGTCCGACATCGTGCCGGCCACGCACATCTGCGTTCCATCCGTATTCATCGAGCTGGCGCCGAAGAATGTGCGGGTCAATTCGATTCACCCCGGCTTCGTTCACAGCCCGATGACCGAAGGCATTCCCGAGGCATTTCTTCAGATCCCACTCGGTCGTGGCGGCAATGCCTCCGAAGTGTCCTCGATGGTCGTCTTCCTGGCCAGCGAAGAATCCTCCTACTCCACCGGGTCCGAGTTCATCGTCGACGGCGGCCTGATGGCAGGCGTTCCACACCGCACCTTCGACTGAGCGCGCCAAGACGACCCGCAGACGTACCACAAAACGGCCGATCGCGACTTCAGGCTACGACGCTCCCCCGGAATTCACCTTTCGCGCAACAGTTATGGGATCACGTGGGCTGGTGGCCGAGCGGGCTTCGCAAAGCCGACAAAAATCGTCTCGGTCAGTGGGACAAGGGGCACTCGCCAGTAGCGTTCACCCCTGAGTATGTGGGATGAATCACATGCATCTGCGCGTGAGCGTGAAGGAAGAGGTAAACGATGGCGTTGCAATCCGACACCGATGTCGAAGAAATCAGGATGATCGAGGCGGCTGCCGCCCCAGCGCGATTCGCCCGAGGGTGGCACTGCCTAGGCCTTCTCAAGGACTTCCAGGACGGAAAACCGCACGAAATCAAGGTTTTCGGTAGCTCGCTGGTGGTATTCCAGTCGGAGTCCGACGGCAAACTCAACGTGCTCGACGCATTTTGCCGACACATGGGCGGCAACCTCGCTCAGGGCACGGTGAAGGGCGATTCCCTCGCTTGTCCATTCCACGACTGGCGCTGGGATGGAAAGGGCAAATGCACCGACATCCCGTACGCCCGCCGTGTGCCACCGCTCGCCCGCACCCGAGGATGGGTCACTCTCGAGCGCAACGGGCAGTTGTATGTCTGGCACGACCCGCAGGGCACCAAGCCGACCGACGAGGTCACCATTCCGGAAATCGAGGGCTACGGCACCGACGAATGGACGGACTGGAGCTGGAACTCGCTGCTGGTCGAGGGTTCACACTGCCGTGAGATCGTGGACAACGTCGTCGATATGGCGCACTTCTTCTACGTGCACTTCGCCTTTCCCCGCTTCTTCAAGAACGTCTTCGAGGGCCACGTCGCCACTCAATACATGAGGTCGACCCCACGTCAGGACATCGAAGTGGGCACCAGCTACGACGATCCGAACTCGACCCTCAGCTCGGACGCGTCCTACTTCGGGCCGTCTTACATGATCGACAAGCTGGTCACCGTCGCCAACGGTATGGAGATAGAAACCGTCCTCATCAACTGCCACTACCCGGTCAGCGACAACGCGTTCGTGCTGCAGTGGGGCACCATCGTCAAGAAGCTCCCCGGGCTCTCCGACGACGAGAACAACGGTATGGCAGCGAAGTTCACCGAGGGGGTCGAGCTCGGTTTCGAACAGGACATCAAGATCTGGAAGAACAAGGCACCGATCGACAATCCGTTGCTGTCCGAGGAAGACGGCCCGGTCTACCAGCTCCGGCGCTGGTACAACCAGTTCTACGTCGATGTCGACGACGTCACCGAGGACATGACCACCCGATTCGAGTTCGAGATCGACACCGACCGGGCCGTCAAGAGCTGGGAGGCGGAGGTCGCCGAGAACATCGCCAACGGCGTTGTTCCACTCCATGCCGACGCCTGATCCACGAGAAGTCGCGTGATGTGCCGAGAAATGAAACCGCTCACCGAAAAGCCCTGCCCTACAAAAGGAAAACTTTCATGACCAACAAGGTTCTCGACAACCTCACCGACATCGCCGATCAGCTTCGCGATCAGGCGACCGAAGCCGAGCGGATCGGCCAACTTCCCACCGAGACTGCGAAGAAGCTCAAGGTAGCCGGCCCTATCAAGATGCTCCAACCCGAGCAATACGGCGGTTTCGAAGCGCATCCCCGTGCATTCGCGGAGACCGTGATGAAGGCGGCATCGCTGGATCCGGCTACCGGGTGGGTCTGCGGCATCGTCGGCGTGCACCCCTGGCAACTGACCTTCGCCGACCCGAAGGTGCAGGAAGAGGTGTGGGGCCGCGATCAGGACACTTGGATCGCCTCGCCTTATGCACCTACTGGTATTGCGAAGCCCGTCGACGGCGGTTACATCTTCAACGGCCGGTGGCAGTTCTCCTCGGGAACCGACCACTGTGACTGGATCTTCCTGGGCGCGATGGAAGGCGACAAGGACGGCAACATGGCATTGCCGCCGCGGATGATGCACATGATCCTGCCACGCAAGGACTACGAGATCGTGGAAGATTCATGGAATGTAGTGGGCCTGAAGGGAACCGGATCCAAAGACATCATCGTCCGAGATGCTTTCGTCCCCGACTACCGTGCGATGGACGGCGATGAGGTCATCAACGGCACCGCCCAGAAGAACGCCGGCATGACCAAGACGCTGTACAAGATGCCATGGTCCACCATGTTCCCGCTCGGCATCTCCTCCGCAGTCGTCGGCATTGCCGAGGGCGCACTGGCCGCGCACCTGGACTACCAGCGGGATCGCGTCGGTGCGCAGGGCACCGCAGTCAAGGATGACCCGTACGTGCTGTTCTCGATCGGCGAGGCGGCGGCGGACATCAACGCCGCGCGCCAGGAGCTACTGGCAAACGTCGACAAAATGTGGGACATCGTCGACTCAGGCAAGGAGGTCTCCTTCGAGGACCGCGCCGCGGGCCGCCGCACTCAGATCCGCGCAGCCTGGCGGGCCGTCACCGCCGTCGACCAGATCTTCGCCCGTTCCGGCGGTAACGCACTGCGGATGAACAACCCGCTGCAGCGGTATTGGCGAGACGCGCACGCCGGACTGGCTCACGCCATCCACGTGCCCAGCACGGTCTACCATGCGTCCGCACTGAGCTCGCTCGGCATCGACCCGGCAGACAACCTCAAGTCCATGATCTGAAACGCGTTCCGTATCGACACTCACACCTCTGAAGGACAAATCATGACTGAAATTCGTCACACGGACATCAAGGGTCTCGGCTACGTCAAGATCCAGACCACCGATCTCGAACGCTGGCGGAAGTTCGCGTTCGAGGTGCTCGGCTTCGCCCAAGGAAAGGGCCCCGACGACAACGCTCTCTACCTACGGATGGATGAGCGCGCCGCTCGCATGGTCATCGTTGCCGGCGACACCGACGAAATCGTCACCATCGGCTGGGAGGTCCGTGACCACGCAGCCCTCGTCCGCGTCCAGGATGCCGTCGAGGCCGCCGGAATCGGCGTAAAACCTCTCTCGCTCGAGGAAGCCGACGCACGCCGGGTCGAGGAAGTCATCACCTTCCAAGATCCGACCGGGGCCACCCTCGAGGTGTTCCACGGCGCAGTGCTCGATCACAGCCCAGTCGTCACGCCGTTCGGAGCCAAGTTCGTCACCGGCTCGCAGGGGCTCGGGCACGTAGTGCTTCCCACGATGGACCTGGACGGCGCGTTCTCGTTCTACACCGACGTGCTGGGTTTCTTGCCCCGCGGCGCGTTCCGTATACCGGCGCCGCCGGAGTTCGGTGCGATGCGAGTCAGGTTCATGGGTGTCAACGAACGACACCACAGCCTGGCCCTATGTCCGTCCCCCCATGGGGGCGCGCCCGGGCTCATCCACATCATGGTCGAGGTGGACACCCTGGACGCGGTCGGACAAGCGTTGGATCGTGTGGTCCAGGACGGATTCTCGGTATCCTCGACCCTCGGCCGCCACACCAACGACAAAATGGTCTCGTTCTATGTGCGCGCCCCTGGCGGCTGGGACATCGAATTCGGTACCGAGGGAATCAAAGTAGACGAGAAGCACTACTCCGCTGAGGAAATTACCGCCGACAGCTACTGGGGCCACGACTGGTCCGGCAGTGAACCACTGGCAGCAATGTAAATACTCGCCTCGCACGCGGCCTCTCCGGAGGCCGCGTGCGAGGCGCATCCAACTACCACACGGCGGAGTGTCCGCTCGGGGCTACGCGAGCGGCGCATCGTTGGGTGAGGGCAGCTTCTTCTGCCGTCGCGCCGGAAGATCAGCTTCCAAGGGCTGATCCGACCAGCGGGAGAGAGTGGACCGAGTTCAGTCTTGGTCGCCTTTATAGGCCTCAACGTGACGCTCGACTTCGCGCCACAGGCCGGGTGGGGACTTCGTGAAGCCGGCCTCGTCGCCGACCTTCACCCGGCTGATTGTGGCCTCCGCCTCGTCGATGTCCTCGATCAACTGCAAAGCCAGTGCGCGCTCCGAGGCGTAGTAGCGTTCGGACCATCGCAGTACGATCCGGGAGTAAGCCCACGCCGGTTCCTCGGCGGCTCCACGCTCATCGGCCGCAGCGCGCCGTTCCATCTTCTCGGCGTACTCGATATGCTCGCGGAGGATATCCTTGAGCCGATCTGGCTTGTTGAGATGCCCAAGCCAGATCCGAAGCATCACACCATGTTTGAGAATAGGCGGATCGATAGGCGCCTCATTGGACCACTTTCGGACCGCGTCGGTCCCAGCCTCGGTGATCTTGTAAAGGCGCCTGCCGCGGACGCCGTTGTCATGCTGCACCCGAGAGGTGACGAAGCCATGCTTCTCGAGCTTCTTCAGCTCCGTATACACCTGACTGAACGAGGGGCTCCAATAAAAGAACTTGATGCTCCAGTCCGCCCACTTCTTGAGGTCGTATCCCGAGAGCTCCTCATCGAATGCGAGCATGCCGAGAACTGCCCAACTGGTAGCGGGCAGGTTGGGTAACTCGGCCTCGGATGCCGATTCGGTCGATGCCACGTCCGCGAGCCTAACAATTTGGACAATCGAGAGAAACAGTGTGAGCCACCGCTGACCGGATGCCGGGTCGTATTCCGCGTCCCGGCATCCGATCCCGGTACAGCCGCTGCTGTTCTTCGAACAGCCTTTCCGCGGTTTCGCCGTTAGATGCGCCCGGCTGCGTCGTGCGCCGCAATGTAGCCGAACACGAGGCCCTGTCCGATCGTTGCCCCGGCCCCTGGGTAAGTGCGACCGAAAGCATTGGCCGCGGTGTTGCCGATAGCGTAAAGGCCCTCGATGACGGTGCCGTCCTCACGAAGGGCGCGTGCGCGCTCGTCAGCCTCGACGCCGCCGCAGGTGCCGAGATCGCTCAGTGTCATCTTGACCGCGTAGAACGGCCCGTTCGTCAACGGACGAAGGTTGGGGTTCGGCACGATGGTGGGATCTCCATAATAGCGGTCGTAGGCGCTTTGCCCGCGCCGGAACTCACTGTCGGTGCCGGTGGCGGCGTCCTCGTTGAACCTCCGGAAGGTCTCCGCGAACGCCTGCTCCGGCAGGCCGACCTTGCGGGCGAGTTCGGCCGGGTCGGAGCCCCGGTGGGCGATACCGGCCTCGTACCACGACTCGGGTAGTGGTTGGCGCGGGAACAGCCCGGCCGCAAAGATGTAACTGTTGCGGTACTTCTGGTCGAACACGATCCACATGGACTCCACCGGATCGGACGCGCGCTCGCGATCGAGTATCCGCTGTCCGAACGACATGTAGTCGACGGACTCGTTGACGAACCGGCGACCAGTGTCGTCGACGATAAATGATCCGGGCAGCGAGCGCTCGGCCAGCAACACCGTCGGCGCGCCCCCGGGGAGGGCCGCGACAGCAGGAAACCACCAGGCCTGATCCATCAGACCGATCGTGGCGCCTGCATCCTGTGCGATCCGGATCGCGTCCCCGGTATTGCCCTCCGCGCCGAGACTCTCGTGGTCGCCGAGTTGCACCGACTGATGCTTGTGCCGCATGTCCATGTCGTGGTCGAAACCGCCGGCAGCCAGCACCACGCCTCGGCGCGCGGTTACCGTGACCTCGCGGCCACCCTGAAGGACGACTGCACCCGTGACGCGATCGCCCTGAGTGGTCAATCGCAGCAGCTCGGTCTCCGTCCACACCGGGATTTCAGCGCGCAGCACACCCGCAAACAGGCCAGCTGCAAGTGCCTGACCGCCTGCCATGTATTCGCGGCGCAGTGCGAGGCCGCCAAGGCCCTGGGCGAGCCGTTTGATAATCCGCGGAAAGGCTTTGGTCGGCACCCTTGCCATCAGGTTCATCCATTTGTAGTCGGCCCCGGTAGTGGGCATGGGAAGCGGCGCCTCCATCAAGCCTGGCCGCAGACGCGACCGCTCGTCGCCGAGAACCGATGCGTTGAACGGCCGGCATTCGCAGGTGCGCCCCACTGCAGATCCACCTGGCAGTTCGGGGTGATAGTCCGCATAGCCCTCGGCCCAGAAGAACTTCATCGGTGTCGAGCGTTGCAGTAGCTCGACCGTGGCGGAGGAGTTGTCGACGAAGGCCTTACCTCGCTCGACCGGAGCCGAACCGTCGACAACAGCGCGCACATAGGTGTGCGCCCGTTCCTGGGAGTCTCCAGCACCGGCGTCTCGCAGAATCGGATTGGCGGGCAGCCAGAAGGCTCCCCCGGACCGCGCCATCGATCCGCCTACGTACTCGGTCTTCTCGACGATCAGAGCAGACAATCCCAGTTCTTTTGCGGTCAGGGCGGCGGCCATACCTGTACCTGATCCGACCACGAGAACGTCGACTGTGATGTCATGAACTGCCGGTGCGGGACGAATGGACATCGTTGTACTCCTTTGTTTTTCGTTCTGCTCTGCACAATAGGTGGGCCTCCTGATCCCGACTGCGCCACTGTCCCACTGCGCGGGAGGGTATGCGTCCGCCGACAGGCGCCAAGCCCTAGCGTCGGCGTCGACGAGGAAGGGGACCCCTACGTCTCGAACGAGAGGCAAGATCGCGAGCGCGCCGATCGCGACGACGGCCCAAACGGTGTCGAGGGTGTTATCCGAGGGAGAGCGGGAGTGACAGGGCAGTGCGCCTCCCGCTGGGCGGGACGAGTGGGCAGCGCGGTGGCTGTGGCATGGCTACTTTCATATCCACTGACCGCATCCACATGTATAGGAGATCAATGGCTTCAGCAGAGGACATCCGTTCGACGGTGTCGAGGTATCTCGACGCAGCCAGAACAAGACCGAACTGCTCACCGTCCGGGTGGCCGGACACTGTGCAGCTTTCCACTTCCGCGTGGTCACCGAGACTGGGGACCAGACAATCACGATCGAACCGATCGACATCATGACTTTCGACGACCAGGCTCGGATCACCAGCATGCGCGCCTTCTGGTCGCAGGACGACGTCAGCTTCAGCTCAGCTGGTTCGTAAAGATTCCATCCTGGCCGTCGGCATTTATGCTCCCGCCCCACACGCGCGACCGGAGACACCTCCGCCGCAGCCAAGCAGGAAACGAGGCAAGTATGCAGAACCTGAGCTGCAAGCACTGCGGAAACCGGGTGCTAGTAGAGAAGTACAGCCCCACCCATACCAGCATCCAGTGGCTGTCGGACGCGGAAACCGCGTGTCCCGAGTTTGCCCAGCAGGCCGCGCTCGGCGTACACAGCAACTACATCCCCACCTGCTCGGCCCTGCGTGATTCCATCGAGCAGGCAGCGCACGAGGGCATTGTCGAGACCGACGCGCCCCGCAGCTACCCGGTGCCCGGTCGCCTGATGTAGGAGATCTGCCGAAGTCGCCTGGACCTCAGGAAACAGTGACTGCGAAGGGGGTCGGGACGGTCAGGACCGCGTCGTGGGTAAATGAGTACGAGAGTTGTTCCGGCCAGCATAATCAACGAGACAGGCCGGGAGATGCGAGGAGTCTGTCGATTGGTTCTCCGCGAGCACTGTCAGCGATGTGTTCTCCGCACTCTCGCGACGTGAACAAGCAGACCGCGCTCGACTGACGGTGACGTGCCGCGGGTCGATGGTTTCGCCCCGCGGCTCGGTGTACGTTCACCGAGCTTCCGTGTGTGACACCCGACACAAAACATGGTAGATAGATGTATGCCTATTAGAAACACACTGCTAGACGCGCTGCGGTGAAGGCCAAAAACGTGGAGGAACCCATGACAACGCCAGTCGCCGCCAGCACTCCTAGCGCCGTCCTCGACCGCGCTTCGCTCGTCCTCGACGCGTTCGAAGGGCCGGGCCGCCTCACCCTCGCCCAGATCGTCCGGCGAACCGGACTGCCGCGTTCCTCGGCCCATCGGATGCTCGAGCGCCTTGTGCATTTGCGATGGCTTCGGCGTCAAGGCCACGATTACGAGCTTGGAATGCGCCTGGTCGAGCTCGGTTCACTTGCAGTGCACCAAGATCGACTACACCGGGCTGCGATTCCCTATCTTCACGATTTGCACCGGGCGACCGGCCATGTGGTTCACCTCGCCATTCTCGACGGAGCCGACGTGGTCTACCTCGAAAAAATCGGCGGTCGCACCGCAGCAGCCATCCCCACCCGGGTCGGCGGACGCTACCCCGCCCACTGCACGGGAGTCGGGAAAGCGATCCTCGGCTTCTCGGCCGAACGTCCACTCGTCACGAGCGGCGCGGCTGCACTGAGCCGAAAAACGAGGTACTCCATCTCGACCAGTGCCCAGCTCAGTTCGGATCTGGCAAAGGTACGCGCGGACGGTATCGCCTACGAGCGAGGGGAGGCACTGCCCGGATTCGGCTGTGTGGCAGCACCGATCGGCAACTTCGGCGAGGTTGTAGCGGCAGTGTCGCTATGCGGACCCCTCCAGCAGATGCAGCTCGACCACCGCCTCGCTGCGCCAGTCCGGATGGCAGCAGTGGGCATTTGGAACAACATCGAAGGCGCCATTCGGGTTCAGCCGACCATGCAGCGAGAGAGCAGGCCATTGCTCGGCACCTCGCCGCCGACCCGACTCCGCGATGCAGGGACGGCGCCGACCCAGAATCTGCATTCCGCATGACACTCGACGTCTCCGATTCACGCCGTCCCGTAGACCTAACTGCCACCGTCCTGATCTCTGCCGGGTACGACCCACTGCGCTCGGAAGGTGATTTTTGTGCCAAAGCTCTTGCCAAGGCTGGTGTTCCGGTGACGGACCGGTGCTACCCGCCTGGACCAACACACTCTCGTCGACCTGCACCGCCTCACGATTCAAACAGCGAATGCCGATAAAGTTCGCGATCTCTGAGGCGGCCGGTCGGCTCAGCTGCGGCGGCCGACCACCGGGTTGAGCTCCGAGGCCGCAAGGCCGCCGGGCTCGACGCCGGGGAGGAACTCGCGCCAGGTGCCGCTGATGAGCGTCGGCGACGACGTCACCCGCGCCCCATCGGCGAAGTAGGTGGTGGCCAGCGCCCGACGCGGCTGCGTGGTCAGGTTGGGGCCCGCGGTGTGGAAGCACAGAGCCGAGTGGAAAGACACGTCGCCCACCGCGAACGGCCCGGACTCCACCGCGACGCCGCGCTCGACGAAGCGTTGGGTGACGGCCTCGTCGTACGAGGTCCCGACCTTGTCGAATTCCAAGTCGGCTACCTCGCCGAGCACCTCGCGGCCGCGGGCGAACGACAGTGGACCCATCCGGCCGGGGATCGCCGACATCGGCATCCAGGCCGTGACCGCCTGAGTGGTCTGCAGCGGGAAGTGCTCGGCGTCGTGGTGCCAGGGCGTTCGGCCGCAGCCGGGCTCCTTGGACAGCGCGTTGTCGTGGTAGAGCCGAACGCCGGGTTCGTCGAGCAGGGTCGCAGCCAGGCCGCCGATCCGGGGCGACAGCGCCACGGCGCGCATCAGATCATCATGTAGCCACATCTGCTCCAGCGCGGTGAACCGGCCGGCGACGTCGTCGCCGTGCTCGGCGCGCAGCAGCCCGTCGAGGTGCTCGGCGAGTCGTCGCACGACCGACGGCGACAGCACGCCGGGCAGCCGCACGAAAGCCTCCCGCGCGAAAGCCTCGACCGATGCCGGGTCGAGGTCGTAGGGCTCGGCCAGCTCGCGCTCGACCTGCTCGTCGGTGGCCGCCGGAGCGTCGGGCAGGCCCGGGCCGTCGACCAACTCGGTGGGCACCTGGTCGTTGGCTGCCAGCGTGACGTACCAGTCCCACCAGTCCTGGTCGTCGCCCGCCCAGTCCTGCTCGATGCCGCCATCGCGGTTCTGCTCGGGGAGCCGGTCGTTGGTCGCCTGATTGTTCAAAGCCACAGCAGGGCCGCCTCGTGGGAGAAGGTGTAGGAGCCGGAGGTGTCGCGACAGGAGGCCAGGTAGTCGCCCAGTACGGGCGCCGCCTCCATCTCCTCCAGCGACACGGAGTCGTCGAAGGCGCAGCGCTGCAAGAAGCCCTCGGCAACTCCCCGATCGGAGGTGCCGGTGGTGTACGTGACGCGTTGGTCGCGCACATCCGCGCCGGCTCGAACCAGCGAGTCACGCACCTGTTCGGCGCTCGTGTACGGCGTCGCCTCGCGCACGCCGGCGCGGAAGGCGTCGTAGAAAGCGAGGTAGTGGGAGGTCGCAGTGGCCTGCGCGACCAGGCCCAGACCGCCGGGGGCCAGTGCGGCCACGAATCGCTCGGCCGCGGCGTCCAGCTCGGCCGGCGGCAGGGCGTAGAGCGCGTGGGTGGCCCACACGACGTCGTAGCCGGTGTGGTCGGCGGGAAGATCCTGCAGTGTCATCACCAGGTCGTTCCTGGCCGAGAACGGCGGGCCCAGCGCGCCGCGCGCCTCGGCAACCGAGAACGCCGACGGATCGAGCAGGTCATAGGCCAGCTCGGGCAGCGCGGAGAGGTCTGTGTATTGGCGCAGTGCGGTGGGGAATTTGCCGCTGCCGCAGGCCACGTCGAGCAGTGACCAGCCGTCGTGGGCGCGGTCGGCGAGTAGACCGGGCCAGTCGGCGGCCAGCGCCAACTGGCGGTAGTCCTCGGTGGCAAGGGCGTAGAACGCCTCCATGCCCGTACGACCCGCCTCGCTCCAGTGCTCGAGACTCCGGTCGGCTGTGTCTCCGCTGCTCACACGAGTCCTCGTCTCTCTCAGTAAGCCGACCGCAACACACCGGGTGGGGCGTCGTGGTTGACTCGGTCTGATGTCCAACGTAGCTCCGACCCCGTCCATCGGCACCGCAGCCGTGCTCCTCGACGACTTGCGCGCCGTACGGCGTGGTGCTGCGGCCCTGGCCGGCCTCGAGCCCGAGGCCTACGCTCGCGACCACGCCGCGTTCGAGCAGCTCTCCGACCAGCGCGGCCTCATCGCCGAGCACCTCGCAGGCCGGCTGGCCGCGATGGGCGACGGACCGGTCTCGGTGCTTTCGGTGGGCTGCGGTGACGGCTCGCTCGACGTCCAGCTCGCCAAGGGCCTGGTGAATGCGGTGCCGGGCCGACCGGTGCGCTACGTCGGCATCGAACCCTGGTCCGGGAGCGCGGGGCTCTTCACCGCTGCGATGGCCTCGCTGGAGGCCGACGAGCTCAGCGTCGACGTGCACGTCGCGTCGTTCAGCGACGCCCCGGTCGATGAGACCTTCGACGTCGTGTTGTTCGTGCACTCGATCTACTACGTCACCGATGTAGAAGAGACCCTGCGTGGCGCCCTGGAACTGCTGCGACCCGGCGGCGAGCTGTGGGTGCTCAACGCACCGCGAGGCGCGCTCAACGCACTGGTCGACGTGCTCGCCCCACCGCTGGAGGGACACCGGCAGTGGTTCAGCGCCGACGTGGAGAAGGCCTTCGTCGACGCCGGCATCGCCCTCGACGAGATTGTCACCCTGGACGCACTGGTCGACCTCGCCTCCGCGAGTGACAGGGTGCTCGACTTCGCGGTGCAGGCTCGGCTGACCCCCGAGCTGCGCGGGCCAATGCGGGCCTATCTCGACGCCGTCTCGGTGCCCGGCGCCGACGGCAGGCCCCGGGTGCCGCACCCGGTCGACGTGTTCAGCACGACCCGCCGCTGACATTCACTCGAAGGATCTGCGCACTACGAGCACTCACGCAGGCGGGGCGAAGAATTCGAGTGCGATGTTGTCCACATCTCGGAACGAGATACCCGAACCGTATCCTGCGTGTTTGATGCCGGAGTGTTCGATCATCAGCTCGTCCAGCCTGTCTCGCCACTGCACCAGCTCCTCCTGGGAGCAACCGAACGCGATGTGATCCAGGCCGACGCGGCGTTCGTCGAACGGCCCCTCAGCCGTCGAACCGTGGTGTGAATGTAGCCCGAACAGCATGCCGTTCGCGAGGGCGAAGACCGAATGATGGAAGGTCCCCGACTCTTCGTCCTCGTCCAGAACCGGGCGGGAATCGAACAGCTTCGAATACCATTCGACGCTCTTCTCGAGGTCCGTCACTGTTATTGCAACGTGGGCCAAGCCTGGAAAACTGGACATTGTCGGTCGACCTTTCGGATGGGCGCTCGCACTACCGTGAACCTAATCGAGATTGTTGTACGGCGAGACGTCATGGACGAAAGCTACCCATTCGGGTAGGTGCGACACAGACCGCGCCTCAGTACCCGGACAGCGCCTCGAATTCGATTGCAGCACAACAACGCAAGATCGAAGAGAAGAATGTCGTTCGGGTTCCGCGCTGCTGGTGTGGTCTATTTTTCTGCGAGACCTATTGCCGCTGCGAGGTATTCACGCGAGTCTCGAAACGTCTGCGCCACGCCGCGTCCCGCGACGGCTCGGTATCGACTGATCTGATCGTCATCGAGAAGATCGAGCGCCGTAGTGGAATCCGCGTGCATCCAACCGCCGTCTCGCACCAATTGGTGGGCGCGTTTACCCTGCAGGGAAGAAATTCCCTCGACTCTGATTCCCTTCGGATCGGTCGACGCTGCGATGTAGTAAGCCTTCTTCCCTGGGTAACCGGCCTTGACCTTCGCGCGCAACCGCAAGACGGCATCGACCGCGTCATCGATGGCAGAGGACTGCTCGTCGGAGCCCGATTCGGCAGCAGAGACTCGCGCAATCTCCGCATCCAGTCCAGCAAGCAAAGTGGCGAGGTACTCGAGATCGCTCATCAACTCATGATGCCTTACGGCAGCGATCTCCTGCACCAGGGGACTGACCCAGGTGGTTGCCGACTGCGCGCCATATATGCACACGAAAAAGGCTCCGACCACACCATCTGGTCAGAGCCTTTTTGCTGGAGCCTCCTAACGGGATTGAACCGTTGACCGCTCGCTTACAAGGCGAGTGCTCTACCGCTGAGCTAAGGAGGCGTTGTGCGCGGAGTCATCATATCCACTCACTAGCCGCTCAGTGACAGCAGGTACCTTGTGCGTGGATCACCCCAGCTATGTAAAGACGGTAATGACTTTCCTGCAAGACGTGACGGCCTCGCTCAGCCGTCTCACCGGCGAGCGTCGCGCCACCATCGACACCCCTACGGCTGCACCTTCACCACTGCGGCCGATCGACCTCACCGACGACGCTGTCGTGGCAGAAGTGCTGGATCTGGCGGTACGCGTCGGTGAGGTACTTCTTGCGTCGGGGACTTCCGCGATGGATACGGCATCTCAGGTGCAGTACATCGCGGCAACCTACGGCCTCGCTCGCTGCGATGTCGATGTCACCTACAACTCCATCACGATCAGCGCTCACCGCGGCCCGACGCGGCCGCCGGCGTCGACGATGCGGATCGTGGAATACCGGTCGATGGATTTCACGCGTCTGGCTGCTGTGGACAACTTGATTCGCGATGTCCGCATCAAGATGGTGACGCCGGCGTTTGCGCGTGAGACGTTGGACGCCATCACCAAGGCTCCGCACCCGTACAACCGTTGGATCGCGACGCTTGCCTGGTCCGGCATGGCAGCAGCGATCAGCGTGTTGGTCGGTGGTGACGCGCTCGTGGCGGTGGTGAGTTTCTTGACGACGATGGTCATCGACCGGATCGGGCGCGTTCTGAACCGGGTCGGTCTGCCGTTCTTTTTCCAGCAGGTGGTCGGCGGGTTCGTCGCGGCGACCCCAGCCATCACGCTGTACAACTTTCAGGATCAGCTGAATATCACGATTTCGCCGTCGTTGGTCATCGCGGCGGGAGTGACGGTATTGCTGTCAGGATTGTCGTTGGTGGGTTCGGTGCAGGACGCTATTACCGGCGCACCGATCACTGCATCGGCGCGATTCTTCGAAGTGCTGATGATGACGGGCGGGATCATCGCCGGTGTTGCGACGTCGTTGAAGATCGCCGCGATTGTCGGAAGCGATCTGCCGCTGATCACCAACAACCCGCCCCCAGGCATCGACGAGTTGCCGACGAAGGTGCTGGCGGGCGCTGCAGCCTCGTTGTTCTATGCGCTGGCCTGCTACGCGGAGCGTCGTGCGTTGACGGCTGCGTTCCTCGGCGGCTTCGCCGGTGCCCTGGTCTACCTGCTCATTCAGACGCTGTCCACCGGGCCGATCATCGCGTCGGCGTTCGCGGCGACCGTCGTCGGTTTCGCCGGTGGTCTGATGGCACGTCGCGCGCTGATTCCGCCGTTGATCGTCGCGGTCGCCGGTATCACACCGCTGTTGCCTGGTCTGTCGCTGTACCGAGGCCTCTACGCACTGCTCAACGACCAACTGCTGCTCGGCATCAGTGCATTGCTCGCAGCGTTCGGTATCGGTTGTGGTCTCGCTGCTGGGGTCACGCTCGGCGAGTGGGGTGCGCGTACGTTGCGTCGTCCACGCATCTTGGCTCGCACCGAAGAACTGCTACGTCCTACTCTTCGACGCAGAGAAGAACCGCGTCGCCCGGTTGTTCGTCGGCGACGCGGTCCTGTGGAGCTCAAGAAAAAGAAGAAGGTCTAAGCCTCGGGGGTTCCCTCTGCGGACTGACGTGCAGCTGCGTCGGCCTCCATTGCTTCACGGAGGCTGCGGGGACGCATGTCCGTCCAGTTCTTCTCCACGTACTCCAAGCATGCTGCACGGGTGTCTTCACCGAAGACGACCTTCCAGCCCTGCGGTACATCGGAGAATGTGGGCCACAACGAGTGCTGGTCTTCGTCGTTGACCAGCACGAAGAAGCGTCCGTCTTCGTCATCGAATGGATTGGTACTCATCTCGCCTCACTCGTCGCAAACGTATTGTTATCGGCAGTCTTCAATGTGAAGTGCCCCCGACCCTAGCAACGCACAGTATCGCACTCGAGTGCCGACGCTGGAGGTCAGCTTCGAAGAAACTCCAGCACGGCGCTGTTGATCGCCTCTGGCCGCTCCAAATATCCGAAGTGCCCGACGTCGGGAATCTCGACATATTGGGCGTCGGGGATCGCCTTCGCCAGCTCCGCGCTCAGGTACGGGGGGATCATCCGGTCGTGCTCGAAACCGACCGACAAACAGGGCACCGAGATCTTTCCGTAGGCGGCACCTCTGTCGAAGTTCTCGTCCATCCCCAGCTGAGCCCGCACACCGGGTGATGTGGGAGCCGTCGAGAATTCGAACAGGTCGAGCCAGTCGCGCGCCGATCGGGAGTCGGCGAGTGTGGTCGGCGACAGATTCATCACGGCCGTGATCGCCGCGGCGTACTTCGGCGGCAAGGCGGTCTTGGCGTCGGCGAGTTCGCGTTCACCTTCGCCGAGTGTCTTCTGAAACTCGTCGAGACGGGCATGTCCGGCGAGGAATACCGCTTTGCGGACCAGCTCGGGTCGCGTCAGCGCCAGTTCCTGCGCGACGCGTGAGCCCATCGAGGTACCGACGACATATGCCTTCTCGTCACCCTCACGAATCAGTTCGATGAGTCCGGCGGTGTCGGCTACGAGATCGTCGATTTTCATGCCCTGCGTACTCTCCGACGATGGCGCTATCCCACGATTGTCGAAATAGCAGACGCGGTAGCCGGCTTTGACGAATTCGGGAACCTGGTGCAGGTCCCACACTCGTCCCGGGCTACCGGTGCCCATGATGAGAACGACCAAATCGCCAGAACCTTTGACCTGGTAATTCAGCGAAATCCCGTTCACGGTTGCGATCGGCATGTAACTCCTTTGCTCGTCTGCGGCTGGAAGAGAGCTTACGACCGAGCCCGCGAAGTGGTCGACCGGCGGGTTTCCGGCTTCACTCGGTCGGGTAGTCCGCCATGGTTGCGCGTTCGGCATGTAGATCGCTGTCGGGCGTATTCCACCGGGGAGTAGAAGCGAGGGGTACTGCAGTGAGCAATGAGAACGCATCCGAGGAAGCCCGCAAAGGCCTGTTCGACGCGGTGAAAGGCAAGGCCAAGGAGGTTGTCGGGGCAGTGACCGGCAACGATTCCCTCACTACCGAAGGGCAACTTCAAAGCGCGCAGGCCCGCGAACGCGCAGAAGCGAACGCCACCGAGATGGCCGCCCAGGCGCAATCCGAAGAAGCTGCCGAAGACCTCGCTGCAGTGCGAAATACCGCCGAGCAGCAGCGCGATGCAGCCAGCGCGAGCGCCGAGTCCTCGGCAGAGAGCGCTCGTAGAGTCCAGCAGGCACAGCACGTCGCGGCCGAGAAGGAAAAGCATCAGACCGTCCGGGACGAGGTTGCCGACGCCGAGGTCGACGCCCGCGCCGAACAGATCGAGGCGCTTGCAGAGGGCCAGGTCGACGCCGCAGCCGCGACACAGGACGAACTGAAGGCCGTGCAGGAGCATGGCGAAGAAGTGGCCGAGGCCGATGCCGCCCGGGCGGCAGCAGACCGCGCTCGACGCAACGCCGAATCATTGCGCAAAAACATCAACCCGTGAACAGGAGCAGTCCTTCCATGAACGTACTCAGCATCCCGCTGTCCATTCTCAGATTTCAGTACAAGATCGTCCGAATCCCGTTGCACCTGTTCGAAACATCCGTCGTGCAGACGTGGAGCACCGACGCCCCCGCTCGAATTGCGTACGAGCGCACTGTCGGATCGCTCGACAAGGCCGTCGGCAGTGTGCTCGGCGACAAAGATGTCGAGCAACGTGGCGAAGCTCAGGTCCACCTCAGCGAAGAGTTGGCCAAGGCCCGCAAGCTCGAAGCCGACGCCGACGCGACCCAGGCAGTCGCCGACCAGAAGCTGAGGGCCTCTCGCGAAGCAGCCGAGAAGGAACGCAAGGCTGCTGCCCTGGCCGCAGACGATGCTGCACGCAAGGCACGTGAGCAGGCCGAACAGCGCAAGCAGCAGGCTGCTCAGGAAGCCGAAGCGAAAGCTGCCGCAGAGAAAAAGCGCGCCGACGAGGTGGCCGAGGAACGGGCAGCGCAAGCCCGCAACGCGGAGAAGAAGCAGCGTGAGCAGATCGCCAAGTCCGAGAAGGCCGCGGCCGCACCCGCAGAGTCCGAGCTGGCGGACGCCGCTGAAAGCAAAGAAGAGGCCGAGGACAAGAAGGCAGAAGCCGCTCGTATCGAAAAGCTGTTCCTCGCAGAGAAGAACAGCTGAGCAAGCCGATCGAAAGACCGAAAGCGTCCCTCCGGGGGCGCTTTCGGTGTTTCAGCCCCCTATCGCCCCTGCCAGGCCGACCACAGTTCCGCGTAACGCCCACCTGCCGCGACGAGTTCGGCGTGTGGCCCCTGTTCGAGAATTTTGCCGTGTTCGAGGACCACGACGCGATCGGCGGCGGCGGCCTGGGTAAGCCGGTGTGCCACAACGAGTGTGCTGCGTCCGCGGGTTGCTGCTGCCGCTGCTGCCTCCAGGTCTCGGGCGCCGGCGCTCCCGGCCTCGGCGGTCGCTTCGTCGAGCACGGCGACGGCGGGGTCGGCGAGGACGAGCCGTGCAAGTGCCAGCTGTTGTGATTGGGCGGAGGTCAACACGTGTCCACCTTCTCCGACAACGGTATCCATGCCGCTGTCGAGGGTGTCGACCCATCGGGTGGCGCCGACGGTGTCGAGTGCTGCGTGGACGTCCGCTCGGCTCGCGTCCGGTGCTGCGAGTAGTAGATCCTCTATCAGTGGACCCGCGAACACGTGTACTTCTTGGCTGACGATCGCGATATGTCTGCGCAGCCCTTTCTCGCCCAGTTCGGCGAGTGTCGCGCCGCCGATCCGTACGGTGCCGGAGGTCGAGTCGATGGAGCCCGCTGCGATTGCTGCGATCGTCGACTTGCCCGCACCGGTGGATCCGACGAGTGCGACGGTCTCCCCCGCACCGACGGTCAGGTCGATTCCGTGCAGAACTTCGTGGCCGGTGTCGTACGAGTGTCGGAGATCGGTGATCTGCAGCGTTCCGTCGACCGGGACGGCACCTGTCCCAGGCGACCGCTCGTCGGGAATGTCGATGACGCCGACCAGTCGCGCGAGGCTGGCGCCCGCCGATTGCACGTCGTCGAAGGAGAACATGAGCATGCCGATCGGGTTGAACAGCCGGTGAAACAGCAGGGCAGCTGCGGTCACCTGGCCGACGGTCACGTGATCGTCCTGGACCAGCAGGAATCCGGCGGCCAGAATCACCGACAGTCCGACGAATTCGGCCCGGTTGCTGCGCGAACCGAAGCGTGTGAAGAGTCGGAACACGTCGATGCCGATGTCTCGAGCCTTGCCCGACGCTTTGTCGATCTCGGCCAGGTGGGTGTCTTCGAGTCCGTAGGCGCGAACGGTGCGTGCGCCCTGCATGCTGCTGATGAGTGCTTGGGATCGCTCGCCCATGGCGACGCGCTCGGCGGCGTAGAGGGGTGCCGATTTCGGCAGGTACCAGCGCAGGGCCAGCACGTACATCGGGATGGCGACCATGCCTGCGAGCCCGAGACGCCAGTCCAGGCTCAGCATCGCGACCACGCTCAGTGATACGAGGAGAATCGCGGAGACGATGTTGGGGATGACTTCACCGATCGACTTCGCCATGACTGCGACGTCGTCGCCGACACGGGAAAGCAAGTCTCCCTTGCCGACTCGTTCGAGTGTGCCGATCGGCAGATGCAGTGCGCGTCGGAGTACCCGTTCGCGCAGCGTAGCGAGAGTCCGCTCTCCCAGCTTGCTGATCATGTAGGTGCTCAGTGCAGTGAAGATGCCTCCGATCACGGCAGCCGTGGTGATGACGACCACCACGCTCACGATCGTCGACGTCGGGGCACCTTCGGTGACGCGGTCGACGAGTACGCCGAAGACGTAGACGGGGATGAGCGACATGGCCGCCGAGACGGCACTGATCGCGAGGGTGAGGAGAGCAAGTCCCCGTTGGGCGCGTATTTCGCTCGACAGGTAAACCCAGGACCGCTTACCCGTCGCGATGGGGAGAAGTTCCGGTGTGGTCATCGCAGGACCGCCCCCTTGTAGCGTTCGTCGGTGACGGCGAGGTGGTGATGCGTTCCCTCGGCGACGACACGTCCGCCGTCGACGAGTACGACTCGATCCGTCACTGCGAGAAGGGCGGGACTGGTCGTGATGAGGATGGTGGTCTGGGCACGGTCGCCGCTATGACGCAGTTTCTTGATCCCGGCGGCAATGGCGTGTTCGGTGACGGCGTCCACCGCCGTGGTCGGGTCGTGTAGGACGAGCACCGGGGCGGACACCGACAATGCCCGGGCCAATGCGACACGTTGACGCTGACCGCCAGACAGGCTGGCCCCGCGATCGGTGACTGCGTGGTCGAGGCCACGCTCGTGCATTGCGACGACGTCGGTAGCGGCGGACGCGGCGAGTATTCGGTCGAGTTCATGGTCCTCGCGGGCGCGCCCGGCGGAGACGTTCGTTCGCACGGTGCCCGCGAACAGGTCGGTGTTGTGCGGTTCCACCAGAACTGTTCGACGCGCGTCGGCCAGTCCGAGTTCACCGATTCCGAGGCCACCGATGGTCACTGTGCCGAGGTAGTCGTCATCGCAGATCTGTCCGGACAGCACTGCAGCCAATGCCTCGCCGTCCTGTGGCCGCAGTGCCACCACACCGAGAAGTTCCCCGGGGGCGGCCGAAAGATCGAAGCCGTCGAGAGACCGGTATGCGATGCCCGCGGCTGCGATGTCGGTGGCCGGCGGTGCCCCGGAACCACCCTCTGACAGAACGTAATCCGCGCCGAGCACCAAGGCCAGGCGATCGGCGGAGCCTCGCACGACTGCAGCGACACCCGGTAGGCGCGACATCGTGGTCAGCGGTTCGATGATGAACTGCGACAGTCCGACCACCGTGATGAGTTCACCTACCGAGATTCGCCCCTGTAGCGCGAACAGTCCTGCTGCACCGGCAATTCCGACGGACAGCAGTGCACTGACCGTCGTCGAGAATCCGAGGTAGATACTGTTGGCTTTGGCCATCTTCATCGTCGCGCTCAATGCGGTGCGGCTCGAGGCGAAGAATCGAGCCGATGCTGCGTCCTCGGCGCCGATACCTCGTAGTGGACGCACCCCGCCCACCAGGTCGGTAGCCATGCCGGACACTCGTGCAACCTCTGCTTGTTGCGCCGTCGCGGCTTTGGTCAGCAGTGGAGCGGCACGCTGCAACCCGAACATGATGACCGGGGTGGCGATGACGACCGCCAACCCCAACGGAATGTCGATGATCAGCAACGCAATTGCGCTGACAAGGGTGGCGGTGATCGCCGCGGCAGTGCGCGCGATGACATCGAGAATCCACGAGGTCTTCTCGGCGTCGGAGGTGGAAACGGACAGCAGTTCGCCGGACACGAGGTCGGTGCGCACGCCTCGGGGGTGGAGCACCCGGCCTGCGACCTCGACACGCATCATGTGCGCCTCACGTTCGATCGCGACCACGATGATGCGGGCGCCGAAACGAAACGCATACGACAGAACCACGAACAGTCCAGCCAGAGCCAGCAGCGAGACGATCATCGCGGTTCCGTCACCGGTGCCGATGGCACGGCCGACGATCAGACCGATCGCGATCGGAACCATCGTCTCGCAGAACTGATGCACGCAGAGGAACACGGTGGAGATGATCATCCGTGTGCGCTGGCGTCGCACACTCCGGCGAAGAATCGCTGTACCGGTCGAAGGAGGGTTTGTAGTCGTCGACACACCCATCACGTCGCCGAGAAAGAAAAGTGCATTGATCGACCCTAATCCATGCCCCGATAGGGCCCAGGTCACTTCGACGAGCACTGCGCTCGTTCAGAGGAAGTGGCGAGAGGGCGACCAGTTCTCATAGAGTTGGTGCCGCCGCGAAAGAAACTTTCGTGGGCACCAACCTGTCGAGTACGCCAGCAACCACTACGGAGACGATCATGGCCGCCAATACGACCACGGACAAAGACATCGCCGACGACGAGATCGTCCCTTTGGCCGACGAGACCGCCAGCCAGGCGCAGCGCGTCGTCGCTGCCTACGCGCTCGACGCAGACGAGTGCCGCATGCTGTTTGCGATGCTGGGCATCGAACCGGCGGCAAAACCCGAGTGATCGCACGCACCAGCAATCACACTCCCTGAACGATGAACCGATAGGACAGTAGTGGCTGACGCCTCGCAGGGTTCCAATTTCGTCGTGGTGGCCAACAGGTTGCCCGTGGACTTGGAGACGCTTCCCGATGGAAGTACGCGATGGAAACGAAGCCCAGGCGGGCTGGTGACGGCACTCGAACCGATCCTTCGAGCCAACAACGGCGCCTGGGTGGGCTGGCCGGGCGTCCCCGATGTCGAGGTCGAGCCGTTCATCGAGGACGAGCTCGAACTGTGTCCCGTCACGTTGAGCGAGCGTGAAGTTGCCGACTACTACGAAGGCTTCTCCAACGGCACCCTGTGGCCGCTCTATCACGACGTCATCGTCAAACCGATCTACGACCGTTCCTGGTGGAATGCCTACGTAGAGGTCAACCGTCGGTTCGCCGAGACGACCTCTGCTGCGGCAGCCCAGGGCGCGACGGTGTGGATTCAGGACTACCAGCTCCAGCTGGTCCCGAAGATGCTGCGGATGCTGCGCCCGGATCTGACCATCGGGTTCTTTCTGCACATCCCCTTCCCTCCGGTCGAGTTGTTCATGCAGATGCCGTGGCGGACCGAGATCGTCGAAGGCCTACTCGGCGCCGACCTCATCGGATTCCATCTCGCGGGCGGCGCCCAGAACTTCCTGTACCTCGCTCGCAGACTCGCCGGTCAGGTCACCTCACGCGGATCCGTCGGGGTGCGGTCCAAACTCGGATCCGTCCAGGTCGGCTTCCGGACGGTACGCGTCGGCGCGTTCCCGATTTCCATCGATTCGGGGGATCTCGACGAGAAGTCACGCCGCAAGGCGGTCCGTGATCGCGCCAAGCAGATCCGCAAGGATCTGGGTAACCCGAAGCGCATCATGCTCGGGGTCGACCGTCTGGACTACACCAAAGGAATAGACGTCCGGCTCAACGCATTCCGCGAGCTTCTCGAAGAGGACCGGGTCGATCCGGCCGAGAACATCATCGTCCAGCTCGCCACACCGAGCCGCGAACGCGTCGAAAGTTACAAGGCGATGCGCGGTGAGATCGAACAGCAGGTCGGCCGCATCAACGGCGAGTACGGCCAGGTCGGCCACCCCGTCGTGCACTACCTGCATCGACCGATCCCGCGCGACGACCTCATCGCTTACTTCGTCGCAGCAGACGTCATGCTGGTCACTCCCCTACGCGACGGAATGAATCTCGTCGCCAAGGAGTACGTTGCGTGCCGCAGCGATCTCGGCGGTTCGCTCGTGTTGAGCGAATTCACCGGTGCCGCTGCTGAACTCCGTCAGGCATACCTGTGCAACCCGCACGATCTCGACAGCGTCAAGGACGCCATCATCGATGCGCTCGAGCAGGCGCCCGAGGACGGCCGACGGCGTATGCGCGCCATGCGTAGGCAGGTGCTCGCACACGACGTCGACCGATGGGCCAGGTCATTCCTCGACGCGCTGTCGAATCCGCCGCAGGACGGCCAAGCGGTAACTCAGCGCTGATTCGGTCGATAGTCCACTGGAGGCGCCCAGCCTCCAGTGGAAAGCGCTCAGCCTCCAGTGGGCGGCGCTCAGACCGGAGCCAACTCGCTTGCGAGCCAACGCCCGTCGATTTTTTCCATCGTCATCCGTACCCGACTTCCGCTGCTGGCAGCGTCAGGCGCGTCGGTGCTGGTGGTGATCTGATTGAGGAACAACAAGATCGTTGCATCGTCCGGATCTGCCGAAACGACAGCGGTGCCCTGCACGGTCACCTGAACGGTGAGCGACTTTTCCTTGGCACTGGGAGCGATCACTTCGGTCACCAACTTGGTGTATTCGTCTTTGAAGTCTCCGGTCAGACCGTCTGCAGCAGAGCCCAATTGCTGATCCACATTGGCGAAGTCGTAGGCCAGCATCGAGGTGGCCTGCGCCGAGGCTGCTGCTACGGCATCGGTGCGTGCCTGCTCGGTCTGCTCGTTTTGCCGATACTGATAGAACAGCACCCCGACACCGGCGGCAAGCGCCAACACGATGACAACGGCCAAGCTACGCAAAAGAATTCCAGATTTCATCACGGCACGAACTCCACTCTCGACGCGGTCATCACGTCACCGTCGTCAGCGACTGTTACGCGCAACCGGAAGTCGCGCGGCTGGGGTTCTTCGGCATCGGAGTTCTTCACCATTGCTCGTGCAGCCACCAGGACATCGGCTGCCTCGTCGCTGATGTTCTCGATTCCAGCTTCGATGATCTCACCGTTCGAGTCGACACGAGCCTGCTTGACGACGTCGACGAACGGCCCTTCACGGCCCTCGAACTCGGCCTTGAAATCACCACTGGCGCCGGCCAGCAACCGATCCACGTCCTCTTGCGCCGAATCGGGATGAATTGTCGTCAGATTCAAGACGGTCTGTCGGGCGGTCTGTACGAATCGCTCGGCTTGCGCGTCTTCTGCGTTCGTCGCTCGATTGGCCAGGAACAGGTAGACGCCTCCAGCGAGTAGGGCGAGAACCACGACGACGAACAACGACGTCAGCACTAGGCCGAGCCGGTTCGTTTTCGGATGCGGGGCATCCCCGTCCTGCTCGGGCTTTTCTTCTTCCAGCCGAGTCTCTCCCGTCGTCGGCGTTGCCGGCCTCTTCTCGGCGTCATCCTCGGCGAGGGAGGATTTTGGTTCCTCTTTCTTCAGGTCCGGCGTGTCGACGGGTGAGTCCTGTGCGGTTGCCGGTACTTCGACTGCGTCCTTCGACGTCGTCTCGCCCGCGATAGGCCCTGCCGGTCGTACTGCCCGACGGCGTGGGCGCCTCGGCGCCGTGCCCTCGTCGTCTGCCATAAAAACCTTCCTCGTTGCGTCCAGTGGTCGTGCCGACTAGAACGGGTATCGACCTACATCTCATACACATTGTGCACGCTGTGGGTAACAGAACGGTCGAGAACTAGAACTGGTTCACCGGGCTGATACTCTCACTTCTCGGGTTGATTGCGAGAGGACCACTCCCTATGGCTCACACGCTCACGTGGCACGACGACGTCAGCCGGCAGGCGCGGGTACTGGCGTATGCCATGCGGATGACGCTGAAACCGGCGTTCAGTCTCTGGCCACTCACCGACAACGGTATCCGAGCGATCGGTCACCTCGACCGTGCCGTCGACCGACTCCCGAAACCCAAGCGCGTCACGATCGAGCAGGTATTCCTCGGCGGAGTGCCATGCGAGAAGACGATGCACCCCCGCGTTGCCACGGGATCTCTTGCCGATGCAACCATCCTCTACTTCCACGGCGGAGGCTTCGTATTCTGCGGTTTGGCCACCCACCGGAGTGCCTGCGCCACGATGTCCGCTCGCGCAGGTGTGCCCGTGTACTCCGTCGAATACCGACAGATCCCCGACGGCGGAATCGGTACATCCATCGCCGACGCGATGAGCTCCTACCGCGCTGCACTGGGCACGGTTGCAGATCCGTCCAAGATCATCGTCGCAGGTGATTCTGCAGGTGGATATCTCGCCATGAAGGTCGCCGAACTTGCTGTGCTGGAGGGACTCACGCCGCCGGCCGCGGTGTTGGGGTTCTCCCCTTTGCTCAATCTGGATTTGAAGAGTCATCCGCGGAAGTTCATGAAGAAGGATGCGTACCTTCCGATGAAGCAGGTTCTTGCACTCGAAGATCGTTGGCTCGCCGGGCCCGACACCATTCCCGGGGCTTCTTCGCCCGTCAATGCCGACCCGTCGATCTTTCCACCGGTATTCCTTTCGACGGCGGAAAACGAAATCATGCGACCCGACGTCGAATCGATGACCCGAAAGCTCGGCGTCGCCGGCCGAACCGTCGAAACGCATGTGTGGAGGGGGCAGGTGCACGCGTTCCCCGTCATGGCCAGCGCACTGCCGGAAGGCAAGACGGTCCTGGATCTCGCTGTGGCGTTCGCTGCCCGCAACCTCTAGACACAACCACCCACAGAGCCCACTCGACCGCACCTGCGGTGGAGTGGGCTCGAAGGGCAAGCGGTTAACCAGTGCCCTGCTGGGCCGACATGAGGCCCTGCAGATCGTTGACACCGCCATTGAGTCCGGGTTGGGCGTATGCGACGCCACCGGGTGCGACATACATTCCGGTTTGCGGATCGTACGGGCGTGCTGCCACTGCCGGAGTGACACTGCTTTCACCACTGGGGATTTCGGTGTACGACGGCTCCCCCTGCTCGACCGGGCCCCAAGGCGGGTTGTTGCCCAGCGGCACATATCCCTCCGCGCTGCGGCAAATTTCCGGCGTGGGTGCGCGTCGACCGGGCACCTCCATACACGGCAGGTTCCTCGAGCCACGGACAGCGGTACTTTCGGACTGATCGACTTTGCAGAACAGGTCAGCGGGTGTATCCGGAACGGACATTTCGTTGGGATCGCGTCGCTGATCGGCAGGAAGGAATCCTGTTGTGCACGATGGCGGGTCGTTGACTTCGAGTTGGAAGTTGACGATGGCACCCTCGTCGGCTGGCCCGGAGCCCGCCGCGGTCATCAAAGCTGCAGTGATCGGCGGGTACAACACCAGGATCTGCTCGATGCCTGCGTTGTAGATGACGCCGACTTCACCGATGCTGACCAGATTGGCAAGCAGAATCGGCAGCGTCGGCTGCAGATCCTGGAACAGCTTGTTGGCGGTCGCTGCCGCATTCGGCCCCTTCTCGAGGATGGCACGAAGATCCGGATCACTGGCACGGAGCTGATCGGTGAAAGTAGCGAGATTGCTGGTCCAGGAACGAATAGCGTCACTGCTGACGACCTGTCCGTCGAGCAACGGCCCGAGTTGATCCAACAATTGGATCGTTTCTCCGGAATTGGCGTTCGCTTCCTGCACGAACAAGCGGGTCGAGTCGATGAGCTTCTGCAAGTCCGGACCGGCTCCGTTGAACGCTTTGAAAGACTCGTCGACGACGGTCCGAAGCCTGGTGTCGGAAATGCTTTTCAGGAGCGTATCGGCCTGGTCCAACATCGGCCCGACGTCCTGCGGCACCGACGAGCGTTCCACCGAAATCACATCACCGTTGGACAGTGCTGGTCCGTCCGAACTCCGCGGGATGAGATCGACGTACTGCTCTCCGACGGCGGAGACGCTCTTCACCTGGGCATCGACATCCGCAGGAATCGAATAGTCGCTGTCGATCGACATCGTGGCATCGACGCCGTCGGGTGTGAGTTCGACGGACTTCACCTCACCGACGGTGGTGCCTCGATAGGTCACGTTCGAGTATTGGTACAGCCCGCCGGTCGTCGGCAGTTGCACAGTGACGGTGTAGCGGCCGATTCCGACAAGCGCTGGCGCTCCGACGTATTGGGTGGCCATTGCGACGAGTCCGATGACGGTGAGGATCGAGAAGATGATCAGCTGCACGCGGACGAATTTGGTGAGCATCATGGTGCAGGCACCCCGAGTCCAGGAATGGTGGGCAGAGGAATCGCAGGTAATCCTGGAATTTGCAGGGTCGGTGCGCTGATGGGTCCGCGCAGCGGATCGCCCGCTGATGCTGCGGTCGGTGCGGCCTGTACCCCGAGAGCGCCTTCGAGGCCAGCGATACGACCTGCGAGGGGCGTTCCGGTAAGGAAGTTGGCGTCGAACCTCGGAAGCGACAGGTCGATGACCATCCCCAGGTTTGCGTAGTCTCCGCGGATCACGTTGTCGATGCCCTCCTGCGGGAACGGATAGGTCAACAGAACCGACAGCACTTCGGTCAGCGCACTACCGGAATCGGCCAACGCGTTGAGCACTGGTGTGATGCTTTCGATGTTGGTCTGCAGATCTGCGCCACTGGTCTCGACCAACTGGGACACGACGTTGCTGAGCTGGCCCAGCGAAACGAAGGCGCCGGTGATGTTCGGACGTTGCTGGATCAGGACGTCGAGCGCCGGTGGCAGTTCGTTCAATGCCTTTGTCAGCGTCGCGCTCTGGTTCTCGACATTGACGGCCAGGCGATCGATTCCATCCAATGCCGCAATGATGTCACCGCGCTGATCGTCGAGACTGCCGACCAATTCGTCCAGCCGCGGCAACAGGTCGCGGATCGAGTCTTCGCGGCCACCGAGAGCATTGTTCAGTTCGGTGGTGATGTCCTGAATCTGCGCCAGACCACCACCGTTGAGAACCACGGACAGCGAGGACAGGGTCTGCTCGGTCGTCGGGTACGCCCCGGCACGATCGATGGGAATGAGGTCGCCGTTCTGCAGTCTTCCCTCGGGGTCGGGCGGTGGCACCAGCGCGAGGTGCTGTGACCCGAGCAGCGAGGTCTGACCGATCTTGGCCGTGACGTTCTCTGGCAACTCGACGCCCTCGTTCAGCGACACTGTGACCAGAGCGTGCCAGTTCTCAACCGTGATCGCGTCCACCGTTCCGATAGTGACGTCGTCGACGGTCACCGGTGAGTTCTGCGACAGCGTAGTCACATTGGGCATTTCGATCTGCACCTGATAGGCCCCGTCGCCTCGACCTTGAGTGCCAGGCAGTGGCAGGGAATTCAAGCCGCCCCATTCACAGCCTGCAAGGGTGATCGACATGGCGCAGGCGAGGACGCCGACTTTTACAACGGTGTGTGCACGAGTTCTCATCGTCCGCCTCCCAACAGGTCGCCGAGGCTTGGAACCTGGACGGTAGGCATATCGGCCATGGGCTCGGACTTGGGAGCGGGCGCAGGCGCCTGCTCTCGTTCGAGGCCAGGCTCGGTGTAAACGATCTGATCCGGATTCGCAGCCGCTCCGGTGGTCGGATTAGCAAGAAACGCAGGGTAATTGAAGACCAGCGAGCTGAGGACTGGCCCGAGGTACTGCTTACACAGATCGGCACTGCGCTCCGACGTGGTGTTCCCCACGCCTGCCACTGCACCGCAGATGAAGTTGATCGGGTTGCCGAAGTTGTTCAACGAGATGGCACCGGTCAGCGAACCCTGCGCCGGTTGGTAGATGTTGTTGAAGTTGGCGAGTGCATTCGGTCCAGAATGCAGGATGCGCTCGATCTCTGGCCGCTTGTCGGTCAGGACGCGGGTCGCATCAGCCAACCGGCCGACTCCCTCGACCAGTCCTGCCTGGTTATCCGCAATGAAGCGTTGTACTTCGCCGAGTGCGACATTGAGATCGGTCATGGCAGTGCCGAATTCGTCGGAACTCTGTGCGAGCATCTCCGACACCGACGCCAGCCGCCCACCGAACTGCACGATTTGATCGTTACTGTTGGAGAGTGCGCCGACGAACACCTGCAGATTGCGGATGGTCGAAAAGAGGTCGGTACGGCCGTCGGACAGAACTCGCATGGTGTCGGACAGTTCACGCAGAGTCGAACGCAGCGTGTCACCGTTCCCGTCGAGGTTGTCGGCGGCGGTGTCGATGAACCGGCCTACCGGTCCTTGCTCGTCGACGCCTTCCGGTCCGAGCGAGGTGGACAGTTTGGTCAGTTCGGTCTTGATCTGGTCCCACTCGACGGGTACCGCCGTGCGTTCGAGGGGAATCGTTTCCCCATCGGCCAATTCGGGTCCGCCGGCGAACACGGGAGTGATCTGGACGAACCGCGCAGACACCAGGCTCTGCGCAATGACCACGGCCTTGGCATCGGCCGGGATCGCGACGTTGGATGAAACTTGCATGCTTACGCGGGCGTCGTCACCTTGGGGTTCGATCTTCTTCACCTTACCCACGGTCACGCCGAGCACTCTGACATCGTCACCTTCGTAAAGGCCTGTCGTAGAGGAGAACTGAGCGATCACAGACTTCTGGGTCAGGCCGATGATCACCTTGTAGCCGACCACGACCAACATAATCGCCAGCACGGCGGCACCGAGATACAGCAGCTTCTTCTTCATGTCATTGCCCCGGAGGTTTCAGGATGGGTGGCGAATTCTTCGGAAGCAGATCCTGCAGAGTGCCAGGCAATTGATCCGGAGCAACGACGCCGTCCACGATCGTCTTCCACCACGAGCTCGGGAGGATGTTCTGGATATAGGCGTTGAAGAACGGCCCGCTTGCAACCGCTTCACCGAGGGCGCTGATGTATGGCCCCAGCCCGTCGAGCGCGCCGGCGATATTGTCGTTGTTCTTCTGCAGTACCGCCACCACCGAGTTGAGCTTCTCGAGTGTTGGACCCATCTGCGCTGCATTTTCCTGGACCAAACCGGTGAGTTGGCGAGAAACCGAAGAAATGTTGGTGATCAACTGGCTGATCGCGGTACGCCTGCGATCGAGCTCACCGAACAGCTCGTTGCCGTCGAGGATCAACTGGTTGATCTGATCGCTGCGGGTGGCCAGGATTCCGGTCACACTCTCGGCTCGCTCGAGCAACTGCTGCAAGCCCTCGTCGCGGGAGTTGATGCTCTGCGAGAGCCTGCTGATGCCATCGAGTGCGGTACGCAGCTCCGGCGGTGTGTCGGACAGTGTGTCCGACACTACGTTCATCGCGTCACCCAACTGCTGGGTGTCGAGGTCGGAGATGGTGGTGCTGAGGTCGCCCAGTGCATCGGTCAGCGAGTACGGGGAGTTGGTGCGAGAGGACGGAATGGTGTCGTGGACATCGATGGAACCGGGTCCGTCGGGCGTCACCTTCAACGACTTGCGGCCCAGGATGGTGTTGGTCTTGATCGCCGCAGCAGTGGCCTCGCCGAGTTCGATGTTCTCGCGCACCGTGAACTCGACGCGAACTTCCTGATCTGCGAGTTCGATCTGCTCCACCTTTCCGACGTTGACGCCGGAGACCGTGACGTCGTCACCGACCATCAAGCCGCCTGCATCGGTGAAGAGCGCGGAGTAGTTGATGCCGCCGTTCAGGAACGGCAGGCGGTCGTACTGCAGCGTCGCAATTACGATGCAGAGCCCCAACACGATGCCGATGACCCCGATGTGGATGAGGTTCGGTGATTTATCCGCTTTAGTTGACGTCATTGATGTTTGCACACCTCCCCGTATCCTGAACCGCCGTCGGAACGAGCAGCGTCGGTGAACCCTCTGGCCCTGAGATCTTGAATGTGTTGGAGCACAAGTAGAACTGAAAGAAGCTGCCGTACGATCCGGTTCGAATCAGTTTCTTGTAGTCACTCGGCAACCGGGTGAGCACCTGATCGATGTTGTCCTTTCCAAGGTCCAACTGGGTCGCGGTGCGGTTCGCGGCAGCGATCATCGCCTGCAGATCCGGACGCGTCGCCTGGAGAAGCCCGGCCAGATCTCCTGTTGCCCCGGCGATACGCGGGATGGCGTCACCGATCGGGTCTCGATCCTGAGCAAGTCCACTGACGAGTTGCTGCAATGAGTCGATGGTGGTCTCGAACTGGGTTCCTTGACGATCGATCGTGCCGAGAGTCGCGTTGAGGTTGGTGATGACGTCGCCGATCAACTGGTCGCGGTCAGCGAGTGTGTTGGTGAACGAGCTCGTGTTACCGAGAAGCGAGACCAGGGTTCCGCCCTGCCCTTGCAGGACCCCGAGCAACGCCGCGGACAAATCGTTGACCTGCTGCGGATCCAATCCTCGAAGCAGTGGCTTGAACCCACCGAGCAACAGGTCCAGATCGAGCGCGGGTGAAGACTGATTCACTGGAATCGTGCCGCCACTGTCGAGTTCCTCGATCCCACCGGGGCCTTCGAGGAGCTCGAGGTACCGGTCGCCTACGAGGTTCTCGTATCGGACAGTTGCCGCGGTGCTCGTCAGCAGGCGGTACTTCGAGTCGACGTCGAACTCGACCTCGGCGAGGTTCTCATCGCCGACGTCCACACCCTTCACGGCTCCGACGGGAACCCCTGCGATGCGCACCTTGTCACCGGACTTGAGCCCTGACGCATCGCTGAACACGACATGGTAGGAGTCGGTGCTACCGAACCGGTATTGGCTGAACACCAATGCCAAAGCACCGAAGATCACCACCATGACCAGCGCGAAGATCGAAAGCTTTATCGTATTACTTCTCATGGCCACGCCCCCGCAAACAGGAATTGGAAGATGGTGGGCACGTTGACGGAAGGCTGCGTCTCAGGCACATACGGTGCGTCGGCGGTGTCCGCGACGACGAACGGTGAGTGCGCCTGCTTCGGATCGAAGTTGGGCAACCCGTAGCAGTTGGGGCCGCCGCTGGCCGCGATCTTCGGCAGGTCCTTTTCGACCGTGTACGCCGGGTCACCCAGCACGAAGCTCGTGCTGAGCTTGAGCGAGGCGCTGTCTCCTGCACCGGCCATCGGCCCGAATTGCTTCCGTCCCTTGTTGAGCCCCACCAAGAAGCACGAGATTTCGGGTGAGTATTCGTCGAGAAGCGTCGTGGTGTCGGTCAGCGTCGACAGTGCGGTCTCGATTGGCTGCTGATTCTCGGTCAGCACCTGCGTTGCAGTATCGGCGAGACCGGTCACGTTCATCAGTAGTAGGTCGAGGTTCGCTTGTTGCTCGACGATGGTTTTGCCCGTGTCACTCGCGTTGTCGAGTACCCGCATGAGGTCCGGGGTCGCGTCGGCGTAGACATTGGTGACGATCGCTGCCGCAGACAGATCTCGTTGCAGCGCGGGAAGACTCGGATTCACTGTCTTCAGATAGGAATCGGTGTCCTCGAGCAAGGACCCGAGTTGGTCGCCGCGGCCGCGCAGCGCCGAGGAGACCGCGCCGAGGGTCGCGTTGAGCTTTTCGGGTTCGAGCTTCTGAAGAACCTCCGACAGATGTTGGAACAAGGTGTTGAACTCGACGGTGACACTGTCCGCGGGAATGACGGCGCCGGCCTCGATGCTCTGGCTCGATGGGTCGGGGGGAACGACGAAGTTGACGTACTTGGCGCCGAACACCGTGGTGGACTTGATCTCCACCGCAGCGTTCGACGGAATCAGCGACAGCATCGACGGATTGAGATCCAGGTCGAGCCGAGCCATACCGTCTTCCTGCGAGATCGACCCGACACGGCCGACCTCGACGCCGCGAAGCTTGACCTTGGCCTGCGGATCCATCACCAGTCCGGCGCGCGCCGAGGTGACGGTGACCGGAACTGTGCTGGTGAATCCGCCCGCGAACGTGATCAATGCGAACGCCGTGATGGCGACCAAACCGAGCACGAGTCCGGCGGCGGCGAGTTTCTTGGTAATCGAATTGTCCATGTCCCGTTATCCCGACAGGTTGAAGTTGCCGGAGCTGCCGTAGATGGCCAGCGAGATCAGCAGGGTCACCGTCACGACTGCGATGAGCGAGGCGCGAACAGCGTTTCCGACAGCCACCCCGACGCCGACCGGACCGCCGCTGGCAGTGAAGCCGTAGTACGTGTGAATCAGCATTACCGCGAGCGCCATGACTATGGCTTGGGCAAAGGACCACAGTATGTCCGTCGGTATCAAAAATGTGTCGAAGTAGTGGTCGTAGACGCCCGCAGACTGGCCGAAGAGCACCACCGTGGCGAAACGACTCGCGATGAACGAGGCAATGACCGCAAGCGAGTAGAGCGGCACGATGGCAACCATGCCCGCGAGCACTCGCGTGCTGACCAGGTACGGGATCGACGGAATTGCCATCGATTCCAGTGCGTCGATTTCCTCGGCAACCCGCATGGCGCCCAACTGCGCCGTAGAACCGGCTCCGATTGTGGCCGCAAGCCCGATGCCCGCGATGACCGGGGCGGCGATGCGAACGTTGATGAAGGCGGCAAAGAAGCCGGTGAGTGCCTCGACACCGATATTACCCAGCGACGAAAAGCCCTGCACGGCAATGGTTCCACCGGCGAACAGCGTTAGAAATCCGACAATGACCACTGTTCCGCCGATGACGGCCAGCGCCCCGGACCCCATGCTGATCTCGGCGACGAGTCGCAAAGTCTCTTTTTTGTAGCGAACCGCGGCGCGTGGCACCGATGCGAGCGCACGGATGTAGAAGATCGCCTGTTCTCCCAGGCGGTCCACCGCGCCCGACGCACGACCGATCCGCCTGCGCACCATCGGAAAACGGCCTGCTGTAACGAGGGCCATCTCTATATCCCCCTTATCCGGCTGTCAATTTGATACCGACGGCGGTGACCACGACATTGACGACGAACAGTGCCATGAAAGCGAAGACGACTGTCTGATTCACTGCATCGCCCACGCTTTTGGCTCCGCCACGCACGTTCAGCCCGAGATAGCACGCGACGAGACCGGCGATCATTCCGAACAGACCGGCCTTGACCTGCGAGACGATGAGTTCACCGAAGCCGGTCAGCAGCGTGATGCCGTTGACGAAGGCCCCCGGGTTGACACCTTGAAGGAAGACGGAGAACACGAAGCCGCCGAGAATGCCGATGGTGCTCACCAGGCCGTTGAGTAGCAGTGCGATGACCGTCGAGGCAAGCACTCGCGGGACGACGAGGCGGTGGATCGGGTTGATGCCGAGCACCCGCATCGCGTCGATTTCTTCGCGGATGGTGCGTGCGGCGAGGTCGGCACAGATGGCGGTCGCGCCTGCTCCAGCGACGATGAGCACCGTGACGATGGGCCCGACCTGCGTGACAGCTCCAAGAGCAGCACCCGCGCCACTGAGGTCGGCTGCACCGATCTCGCGGAGAAGAATGTTGATGGTGAAGCTGACCAACACGGTGAAAGGCACGGCCACCAGGACGGTCGGCACCATCGACACACGGGCGATGAACCACGCCTGGTCGATGAACTCTTGACGCTGAAACGGCCGACGGAACACCGAACGGAGGGTGTACCACGACATGTCGAAGAAGGCGCCTACCGCACGAAGGGGTACGAGGAGAACGTCGTTCATGAAACCTCCCTCGCTACATGCGACACTGTGATCCAAGTCATGGCCGTCCAGCTCATGTTAACTAGAACACGTTCAGTAGTCAAAGAATCGACCGATCTCGATATTGGACGGTTCGATTCACGCGTGAGTGTCGTACACATCGCGTACGGCCCTTCTATTCACTTACATTGCAGGAAAGGAGTTTTGGCTTCCGGACACTCGAATGTCGCGACATTCGAGGGGAGTTGCTCGACCACTGCAGGCGGCGAGTTCACCGTGAAGAAACGGGTGCAAAACTAGAACGTGATCTAGTTTTGCACCCGCATCGCTGAAACAACGTAGAACCACATTTGAACCCACGCGCCCGCATTATCTTCGCCCGACATCGCCCTCGATGTGGCCGAAATCGAAAAGCTATGGACTGGCCGTGACCTTCGGCGCGTCCAGGTTGAGCGCCGCACTGGCCGAGAAAGTCTTCGAAGGGTCACGCCCATCGAAGTAGGTACTCAGCTCGGCCCCGAGGGACAGCGGCGTCCACGCACCCGAAGTTGCATCGAACCGCTGCTCGACGACGGGGGCAGCCATGAGAGCCACCATCGGCCCGTAGACGATGAAGACCTGCCCGTTGACGGCGTCCGAGGCAGGCGAGGACAGGTAGGTCACCAGTGTCGACACGTGCTCCGGTGCCAACGGATCGATTCCGTCGGCCGGTGCATCGCCGAAGACAGCCTCGGTCATCGTCGTACGACCACGGGGGCAGATCGCATTGGCGCGAACCCCATAGCGTGACAACGCCCGCGATGCCGACAACGTCAGTGCCGTGATTCCAGCTTTGGCAGCGCCGTAGTTGGCCTGCCCCTCTGGTCCCAACAACCCTGCCTCGGAAGAGGTGTTGACGATCCGGCCGTATACCGGCGCGCCTGCTTTCTTGGATTCGCCTCGCCAGTAGGCGCCTGCGTTGCGCGTGAGCAGAAAGTGCCCGCGTAGATGCACCCGGATGACTGCATCCCAGTCGTCGTCGGACATGTTGAACAGCATGCGATCTCGGACGATTCCAGCATTGTTGACGACGATGTCGACGCGGCCGAACTTATCCTGCGCGGCCGCGAACATGGCGTCGGCAGTGGAACGTTCGCTCACGTCGCCCGGCACGAAGACCACCCGACGGCCAGTCGCCTCGATCGCCGCGATCGTCTCGTCCGCGGCGGGTCCCGATGCGATATCGCCGAGCACTATGTCAGCACCCGCCTGCGCGAGGCCGATAGCCTCCGCGCGGCCGAGTCCGGACGCAGCACCGGTTACGAGCGCTACCCTGTCGTCGAGTCGTACCTCTTCTTCGTTCACGTTCCGGACTGTAGAACGTGTTCTATGTTTGTGGCAAGCAATCTATTCCTTCCACCGCAGTGCGGCTCGCGGGCAACCCGCTATCGCCTCGTCCACGTCCGCCTTGTTCTCGGGCAGGTCTGCAGCATCGGACACCACCAGCTGGTCGTCGTCGTCCAGGTCGAACACCTGGGGTGCCACACCTACGCACACACCGTTCGCTTCACACCGATCGAAATCAACCTCGAGCACTGTCGATACCCACTTTCATTTGTGATGCGCTTGCGCCGTCGCCCGTACGTGCCCGATCGGCCCCAGGTTCGAAGCCGCACGCCCGGTCGACGGGCCACTTATCCCTCAAGACTAGAACGTGTTCCACCCCGTGTGCAATGATTCGACCTACCTGAGGGTGGCGCACGGATACCGACGTCGACTCACTATGAACTTGTTGCAGATTCCGGGCACGAGAGGACCACTGATATGCGGATCATGTACACGGAGGAACAGGCCGAGTTGCGCGCCGAATTACGCGCCTACTTCGCCACCCTGATCACTCCCGAGCGCCGCGAGGCACTGAGCTCGACATCCGGTGAATACGGTGAGGGCACCGTTTATCGCGATGTAGTCAAACAGATGGGTACCGACGGTTGGCTCGCGCTCGGTTGGCCTACCGAGTTCGGTGGCCAGGCACGTTCGGCCATGGACCAGCTCATCTTCACCGACGAAGCCGCCACCGCGGGAGCACCGGTTCCCTTCTTGACCATCAACAGTGTCGCGCCGACTCTCATGGCGTTCGGCACGCCGGAGCAGAAGGCGTACTTCCTTCCTCGTATTTCTGCCGGCGATCTGCACTTCTCGATCGGCTACTCCGAGCCGGAAGCAGGCACCGACCTGGCAGCGCTGCGCACCACAGCAGTCCACGACGGCGACGACTACGTCATCAACGGCCAGAAAATGTGGACCTCGCTCATCAAGTACGCCGACTACGTGTGGCTCGCGTGCCGTACCGATCCCGAGGCTCGCAAGCACCGCGGGATCAGCATGCTGATCGTTCCCACCGACGCCGAAGGCTTCTCCACCACTCCGGTGCACACGATGGCAGGTCCTGACACCAGCGCGACCTACTACCAGGATGTGCGAGTACCCAAGACCGCACTCGTGGGCGAAGAGAACCGCGGTTGGTCGCTGATCACCAACCAGCTCAACCACGAGCGTGTCGCTCTCACCTCGGCCGGTCCGCTCGTCGCTTCTCTCCGTGAGGTCCGTGCGTGGGCGCAGAACACCAAGAAGCCGGACGGCACTCGGATCATCGATCAGGAATGGGTGCAGATTGCACTCGCTCGGGTCCACGCGAAGGCGTCCTACCTCGAACTGCTGAACTGGGAAATCACCGCCGCCAGCTCCACCCCCGGCCCGGCCGACGCGTCGGCGAACAAGGTGTACGGCACCGAACTGGCAACCGAGGCATACCGCACGATGATGGAAATCCTCGGGCCATCCGCCACGTTCCGGCGCGGCTCGCCTGGCGCCCAACTACAGGGTCGACTCGAAAGGCTGCATCGCTCTTCGTTGATCCTCACCTTCGGCGGCGGCACCAACGAGGTGCAACGCGACATCATCGGCATGACCGCGCTCGGCCTGCCCGCATCTGCACGCTGACTTTTCGGGAGAGAATGAAATGGACTTCACCACCACCGAGGCTCAGCGCGATCTCGCCGGGCTCACCCATGACATCGTTACCAAATACAGCACGAACGACGTTCAGCGACAGCTGGATTCCAACCCGGACACCATCGACCGCGCCCTGTGGGATGCGCTGACGTCCGGCGGACTTCTGTCGGCTACCGCGCCCGAGTCCATCGGCGGAGACGGGTACGGCGAACTGGAAGCATCGTCGATCGCCATCGAACTCGGCAGAGGCCTTGCCGCCGTCCCGTTCGTGGCAACTACTTCGGTCGCCGCGGCGATCGCTCGGTTCGGTTCGGACGAGCAGCGGACCGAGTGGGCAGCCCCAGCCGTTGCCGGCAGCTCGATCCTGACGTTGGCAATCGATGAAGAACACGGCGAGCCGCTCGACCCGTTGACACGAGCAGACCGCACCGACACCGGCTGGACTTTGACCGGCTCCAAGATCGGCGTCGACAGTGCACCCGTCGCCGACGGCTTCCTCGTCACGACGGCCGCAGGCGCGTTTCTCGTCCGCTCGGACGACGCCGGCGTCACGGTCCTACCCCAGCAGGGCGTCGACAATCGCAGCATCGGAGTTCTCGAATTGAACTCGGTGCAGGTCGACTCGACCCGGTTGCTCGCAGATCCGGATGTCACGCGCTGGGTTCTGGCACGCGTCACGCTCGGAACCTGCGCATACCAGGTCGGGGTCCTGGAGGAATCGCTCCGGCTCACCGCCGAGTACGCCCGTGAACGTGTTCAGTTCGGTAAGCCGATCGGCAGCTTCCAGGCCGTCGCACAGCGGTTGGCCGACGGGTACATCGACGTCAAGGGCGCCCGGTTGACGCTCTGGAAGGCAGCGTGGAGCCTCTCCGCAGGCAACAACGGTGACGAAGATGTTGCGGTCGCGAAGTTCTGGGCAGCGGACGCAGGCCACCGCGTCGCGCACACGCTGGTGCACATTCACGGTGGCGTCGGGCTCGATCGCGATCATCCGGTGCACCGATACTTCCTCGTCGCCAAGCGAGCAGAGTTCGCCTACGGACATGCCACCGCTCAGCTGCGCCGTCTAGGTTCCGCTCTCGCCGACGTGCCTGCCTGATTTCGGACTTATCGCCCGACCTGGTACACGCCAGGTCGGGCGACACCGAGAAGGCGTGCCCCGCGGTAATTTTCGGGCAGACCCTCTAACGGCCAGTCAGTCGAAAAGAGTAGGTGACGGCGGCTCGTCGACCGCTGCTGCCGAGGAGCCCGTGGGCTGCGACTCTTCCCCAGGAGAACCTTTGCGGACCACCGACAATGTGGTGGTCCGCACCGAGAGTCGATGGCCGCCGTGATGTTCCAAAAGTGCGAGACCCTGTCGAATCTCGAGCACTTTCCACGGGCCGGCGTGCCCGTTCGCCTGGACCAGGTCGCCTGCTGCGATCGCGGAAGCCACTACGAGTCTCCATTCGGTTCGTTCATTCGTGTGTGACCCAACCCTAGTCGGCTCGGAACCCGTTGCTCGCCTCGAGCGCCCCCACCCGGCCGCAACGGAACTTATCTGCCTCGACACACACTCCCCCGCAACATGATTCGGCGGGCTCACGCGTAATCGCGTGAGCCCGCCGAATCATCTAGCGAATTTTGTCGAGCCTGCTGACTGCTTCTTCGAACCCGTCCACCAAATCGGCGATGATGTCCGCGACCGGACGAATCTCGTTCATCCTGCCGACGATCTGTCCCACCGGCATGGCCACCACCTCGGGATTGTCGGCGTTGTTGATTCGTTGATGCGCTTCACTGACCAAGATGTTCTGCAACGGCATCGGTAGCGGTTCCGGGGCCTCGGCGCTGTTCCACGCCTCGGTCCACTTGGTCTTGAGCAAACGCGCGGGTTTACCCGAGTAGATGCGAGTTCGAACCGTATCGCTCGATGTCGCCGTCAACAACGCTTCCTGCATAGCCGACGGCTTGCCCTCCACGCGTGCACCGAGGCGATACTCGGCCGCTGTCAGCCACATCGATCCCATCCAGACACCTTGTGCGCCGAGCGCCAGAGCGGCCGCTACTTGCCGTCCGCTGCCGATTCCGCCTGCCGCAAGAACTGCGCCCGAGTCGCCCAACGCCTCGACGACCTCGGGTAGCAGCACCATCGAAGCGATCTCACCGGTATGACCCCCAGCTTCATACCCCTGAGCGATGACGATGTCGACACCGTTTTCGATGTGTCTGCGCGCGTGTTCCGCCGTACCTGCCAGCGCTGCGACTGGTACGCCGTGCTCGTGTGCCTGCACGATCACATCGTTCGGCGGCGAACCCAGCGCGTTGGCGATCAACTTGATCGGATGCTTCAGCGCGACGTCGACGTGCGAGCGGGCCACCGAGTGCAGCCAGCCGAGCACCCCTTCGTTACGTGCCGCATCGTCGTCGAGCGGCGGCACACCGAGCTGGTCGAGCGTCCGATCGATGAACGCTCGATGCTCGGCCGGGATCAATTCGTTCAAGTCCACCGACGCGCCCTCGGTGGGAATCTTCGCCGGCATGACGATGTCGACACCGTACGGCTTACCGTCGGTGTTCTCATCCATCCAGGTCAGCACCGCGTCTAGTTCTTCGGCGTCGTTGAACCGCACACAGCCGAGCACACCGAGTCCGCCGGCTCGGCTGATCGCCGCAGCGACATGTTCGGACGGAGTGAAGCCGAAGATCGGAAATTCTATTCCGAACTTTTCCGACAGATCGGTATGCATGGTTGATTAGCTCTCTGCGCTGGCGAGACGCGCCGCGGAGGTCTCGTCGGCCGGGCGTTGCTCGGTCTGACTCAATGCCCACCGGTAGTCGGGCTTGCCGGCCGGCGAACGCTTGATCTCGTCGACGAACCACACAGCACGCGGAATCTTGTATCCCGCAATCTCTTTACGTGCTGCGGTATCGAGGTCTGCGAGTGTAGGACGTTGTGCGCCTCGGGTCTGTACGACGGCAGCGACCCTGTGGCCGAGCCGCTCGTCCGGGACGCCGACGACGATGGCGTCGAACACGTCGGGGTGCGATTTGAGAGCACCTTCGACCTCCTCCGGGAACACTTTTTCGCCGCCGGTATTGATCGAGACCGAACCACGCCCGAGCATCGTGACGCTGCCATCGGCTTCGACCCTGGCGTAGTCGCCGGGAATCGAGTAGCGGACGCCGTTGATCTCCTTGAACGTCTCAGCCGTCTTGACCTCGTCCTTGTAGTACCCGACCGGGATGTGCCCACTCCGCGCCAGCAGTCCCTTGACTCCCGAGCCTGCTTCGACGGGACGGCCGTCTTCACCGAGCACGATGGTCGAGGCGTCGATCTTCACCCGCGGTCCACCTGTGTGTTCGGCGCCCTTGGCGACTACGGACAGTCCGCCGAAACCTGTCTCGGAAGATCCGATCGAGTCGGTGATCATCCTGTTGGGAAGTAGTTCGAGGAGCTTTTCCTTGATGCTGGGTGAGAACAATGCTGCGCTGCTGGCTATCAGGAAGAGCGAGGACAAGTCGTAGGGCTTGCCATCCGGGCCGCCCTCGATGAGTGCGTCGAGCATCGGGCGTGCCATCGCATCACCGGTGATGAAAACGAGGTTGATCCCGTATTTGTCGACCAGCTGCCAGATGGCGTGACCCTCGAAATCGGGGTGCAGCACGGTCTTTCCACCCCCGAAGAGGCTCTGGAACGTGGCCCACTGTGCCCCGCCGTGGATCATCGGAGGAATCGGCATTCTCGTCATCGGCGGATTCTCGGCGCCCATTTTGGCGAGATCCCACTCGTCTTCGACGTACTCGCCGGTCATGAAGTTGATGCCACCGCCGAGCACACGCCAGATGTCCTCGTGCCTCCACATCACGCCCTTGGGGCTACCCGTGGTCCCACCGGTATAGAGCATGTAGATGTCGTCGTTGGTGCGTTCTTCGAAGTCGCGTTCGGGGGAAGAACTCTCGAGCGCGTCTTCGTAGGAGACCTGGCCCTCGGCGCCGTCGATCACGACGGTCGTCTTCAGCAGTGGACAGGTAGGTAGAACAGCGGCGACCTTGTCGGAGTAGCGGGCTTCATGAACGAGCGCGACCATGTCCGAATTCTCGAAGATGTATTGCAACTCGTTCTCGATGTAGCGGTAGTTCACATTGACCACCACTGCGCGAATCTTGAAGATAGCGACCATTGCCTCGATCGCCTCGATGCCGTTACGGCTGTACACCCCGACCTTGTCGCCCGGCTTGACGCCTTGCTTCTGCAGGTAGTGCGCTAGCCGGTTGGTTCTGTCTTCCATCTGCGCGTAGGTGATCTCTCGGTCTCCCGACACCAAGGCAACACGGTCGGGAACAAGGTCGATTGCATGCTCGACGAGGTCTGCGATATTTAGGGCCACGCGTTAAAAGTAGAACGTGTTATCGTTTCTGGCAATAGCCAATCTGAGACCGAGATCACAAGAGTGAGGTAGCCACAGTGACGTCGAGTGCGCCGGAAATCGGAACGAAATCACCGCACGCACTCGTGGAGAAGCGTGGCCAAGTCCTCATCGTGACGATGAACCGACCCGAAGCGCGCAATGCACTGAGCGGCGAGATGATGGCCATAATGCGCGACGCCTGGGATCGTGTCGATGCCGACCCAGATATCCGGGTCGCTATCCTGACCGGCGCCGGCGGCGCGTTCTGCGCGGGCGCCGACCTCAAAGCGATGACCAGCACTCACCCAGGTGACAGTTTCAGCGGAGGCGGATGGGACCTATCGAAGATCGAGGCCCTACTCAAAGGCCGCAGGCTGACCAAGCCGCTCATCGCAGCCGTCGAGGGCCCCGCCATTGCCGGTGGTACCGAAATTCTTCAGGGCACCGATATTCGCGTCGCAGGTGAAAGCGCCAAGTTCGGTGTCTCCGAAGCAAAGTGGGGACTCTTTCCACTCGGCGGGTCCGCGGTGCGGCTCGTCCGGCAGATCCCGTACACGATTGCGGCCGACATCCTGTTGACCGGCAGGCATATTCGCGCCGCCGAAGCCAAGGAGATCGGGCTGATCGGTCACGTGGTCCCCGACGGTCAGGCGCTGGAGAAGGCACTCGAACTCGCCGAACTCATCGCCGCGAACGGCCCGCTTGCCGTGCAGGCGATTCTCAAGACCATCCGAGACACCGAGGGACTCCACGAGGAAGAGGCGTTCAAGATCGACGCCGAACTCGGAGTAGCGGTATTCAAGAGCCACGACGCCAAGGAAGGGCCGCAGGCATTCGCCGAGAAGCGGGCCCCGGTGTTCGAGGGTCGGTAGCGCCCCACCCGTAACCACGAGGATCCGATAGCCGAGCGCTTCCGCTCGAGTCAGCGCTGGACCGCCTCCATCGGCGTTCCATTGTCGACCAGTGCCGACAGCGTCGCAGCTTCCATGCCCGGCGAACCACACACCAGAACCTGATGGCGGTCGAAGGGTTCCTGGACGGCGATGACGTCGGCGAGGCTGCCTTCCCAGCAGTGCTTCGCCCCGAACTTCGCGTCAGGGTCCGCGACGTGTGCATTGATTGCCTCGTGCCACCTGTCCGGAGCCCACGGGTCCGCCAATTGATCCACCACCGGCACGACTTTCAGCCAGGGCAGTTCGGACGCAAGGATCCACAACAGATCCGCGGCATACAGATCGCTGGGCGATCGACCACCGAAGTACAACGTCACTCGAGGTGGCGACGGCCGACGCGTCAAGTCGAGGATGAGCGAACGCATCGGTGCCAGCCCGGTTCCTCCGGCGATCATGACGACATCTCGACCGGAGTCGTCGATGTGAAAGTTGCCGCCCGGATTGCGGAGTTGCCACACGTCACCCGGGCGGGTTTCGTTGACGATCGACCCACTGACCCAGCCCGCCGGCACCGCTCGAACATGAAATTCGAGCTTGCCGTCCGCCGACGGCGGAAGCGCCGAGGAATACCGTCGAGACAGCGTTGCGTTCTGCGGCACCACGACCTCGATCGACTGTCCGGCTCGAAATGGAACGGCGTCCCCGACGAGGCGGACGACAGCCAAGTCGTTGCGTAGTCGGTTGTACTGGACCACTTTTGCGTTCCACGTCTGCATGGCTTCAAGGATAAGCGGTCTCACCGCCTGTGCGCGATCAGCCGATAGCTTCCGGACTTCGGCAGCAGCATTCAGCGTTGGTGTCGCGGTTTCCAGACGACCAATGCGCTGCGTTGTACGGGAACGAGATCGCGTCGATAACTCACGTGTACGTTCGCCAACTCCTGGGCGATTTCGGTGACACGTGCCTGCAGAGCCTCGACCTGATTGGTCAGCTCGATGATCCGCTTGATTCCTGCCAGGTTCACGCCCTCGTTCTGCGAGAGCCGCTGCACTTCGCGCAGCAGTGCCACATCGCGCGGGGAGTAACGCCGTCCCCCACCGGTAGTGCGGTGCGGCGTCACCAACCCCAAACGGTCGTACGTACGCAGGGTTTGCGCGTGCATGCCCGCGAGTTGGGCCGCGACCGAGATGACGAACACCTGGGCATCGGGGTCAGCGTGGCCTGGGCCAGGAGTGGAGCCTGCGGAATGACCCGATCCTGGAGAGTTCGGCGGCAGTGTCACGATGCACCTGCCCACCCGGCCCGCGGGTCGAATCCGCTGGCCTTCTCGGCTTCCAGATAAGCGTGCAGTGCCTCGATGGCGGGATCGTCGAGTTTCTGCGGCACCGCGACCTTGACGGTGACCATCAGGTCACCTGCGGTCCCGGTCTTCTTGGGAACTCCTCGTCCGCGAACACGCAGTACACGTCCGTCGACCGTGCCCGGTGGGACCTTGACGCCGACTCGGCCGTCGAGGGTCGGGATCGACAACGTGGCTCCGAGGACCAGTTCGCCGTAGCTGACCGGCACCGTCACGGTGAGATCGTCGCCGTTGCGGCCGAAGACCTTGTCGGGCCGAACCCGGACGATGACATACAGATCGCCCGACGGTGCCCCACGCAGACCGGCTTCACCCTGGCCTGCCAACCTGATCTTCTGGCCGTCGGACACACCGGGTGGAACCCGCACGGTGATGGTGCGAGTGCGATTCTGCACTCCGGTACCGCGGCAGTCCTGGCACGGATCGTCGATGATCGAACCGGTTCCGCGGCAGTCGTCGCACGGCTCGCTGAACCCGAACGCGCCCTGGTTGCGGTTGACCACCCCTGCGCCGTTGCACCTGGGGCACACGCGTGGGCTGGTTCCTGGTTTCGCGCCGCTGCCGTGACACGTGGTGCACGAGGACGGACTGGTGAGTCGCAGTGGAACGGTGACACCTTGCGTGGCTTCACGGAAACCGAGAGTGGTCTCGGTCTCGACGTCGCTGCCCCGTCGTGGACGGTTGCCCGCGGGGCGCTGCTGCGTCCCACCGCGGTTGAACAGTCCACCGAAGATGTCGCCGATTCCGCCGTCGCCGCCTCCGGCCTGACCGAAGATGTCGCCGACGTCGAATGTCTGGCCGCCGCCGCCACCTCCACCGAATCCGCCCGAGCTGGGGCTGAATCCGCCTCCGCCCTGGCCGAATCCACCGGAAGCGAAGAGTCGACGCGCCTCGTCGTACTCCTTACGTTTCGCCGGATCGATGAGAACCGACTTGGCCTCGCTGATCGCCTTGAAGCGACGCTCGGCCTCGACGTTTCCGGGATTGGCGTCAGGATGGTTGTCCTTGGCCAGCTTCCGGTACGCCTTGTTTATCTCGTCTGTGGACGCGTTGGAGGAAACGCCCAGTTCCTTATAGAAGTCCTTCTCGATCCACTCCCGCTGGCTCACCGGGCGTTTCCTCCTCTCGCGCTATTTTTGTTTACTGCCCCTCGGGAGCATCGGCTCCCGAATCTTGTGACGCATCATCGACCACACCGACCATCGCGGTCCGTAGAACACGATCTCCGAGCTTGTAACCCGGACGCATCAGCGTCCCGATCACTGGTTCGTGACCGTCACCCTCATGGGAGACAGCTTCGTGAACCGACGGATCGAATGTGTCCCCGATGGCGCCGAACGCGGCAAGCCCGATGCTGTCGAACACACCGGCGAGCTTGTCCGAGAGCGCCTTCAGCGGACCCGTCTCCAGGTCTCCGTGCTGTCGAGCTCGCTCTAGATCATCGAGGATCGGGAGAAACTGGGAGACAACGGACGCTTTCGCGTTCTCCGCTCCCGTTTGCTTCTCACGGTCGGTACGCCGACGGTAGTTGGCGTACTCTGCCGACAACCGCTGCAGATCGGCGGTGAGTTCTGCGATCTGTGTATCGCGTACGTCTTCCACCACCTCTGCCTCGGCAACCCCTTCGTCTACCGAGCCGGGCTGGGGCGCAGCCCCGGTGCCCACGAGGGGCTCCGGAACTGCGTCGCCTTCCCGAACTTCACCGGTCTCGGGATCGATCTTTCGCTTGTCCACGAAAGTGACCGGTTCCTGCTCGGTGTTACCCGACGTCACTTCTTGTCCGTGTCGACGGGCTCGTCCACGACCTCGGCGTCGACGACACCGTCGTCAGCCGGAGCCCCACCCTCTGCGCCGCCCTGCTCATTGGCCTGAGCCTCGTAGATGGCGGTGCCGAGTGCCTGCGACTCGGTGGACAGCTTCTCCACTGCGGACTTGACCGCCGAGATGTCGCTACCGGCGAGAGCCGACTTGGCCTCTTCGATTGCCGACTCGACGCGACCCTTGAGGTCGGCGTCGACCTTGTCCTCGTTGTCCTTGACGAACTTCTCCGTCTGGTGGACGAGGGACTCGGCCTGGTTGCGGACCTCGGCCTCTTCGCGACGAGCCTTGTCCTCCTCTGCGTGAGCTTCCGCGTCGGCGACCATGCGTTCGATCTCTTCCTTGGACAAGCCGGAGCCGTCCTGGATCTTGATCGTGTTTTCCTTGCCGGTGCCCTTGTCCTTGGCCGTGACGTGCACGATGCCGTTGGCGTCGATGTCGAAGGTGACCTCGATCTGGGGCACTCCGCGAGGAGCCGGTGGCAGATCCGTCAGCTCGAAGGAGCCGAGGAGCTTGTTGTGCGAAGCGATCTCGCGCTCACCCTGGAAGACCTGGATCTGCACCGAAGGCTGATTGTCGTCAGCGGTGGTGAAGGTCTCGGACCTCTTGGTCGGGATGGTGGTGTTGCGCTCGATGAGCTTGGTCATCACGCCACCCTTGGTCTCGATGCCGAGGGACAGCGGTGTGACGTCGAGGAGCAGAACGTCCTTGACCTCACCCTTGAGCACGCCTGCCTGCAATGCAGCACCGACAGCCACGACCTCGTCCGGGTTGACGCCCTTGTTGGGCTCGCGTCCACCGGAGAGTTCCTTGACCAGTTCGGAGACCGCAGGCATACGCGTCGAACCACCGACGAGTACGACGTGGTCGATGTCCTTGACTGCGATGCCGGAGTCCTTGACCACTGCCTGGAACGGCGCACGAGTGCGGTCGAGCAGGTCGGAGGTGATCTTCTGGAACTCCGAGCGGCTGAGCTGCTCGTCGAGGAACAAGGGGTTCTTGTCGGCGTCGACCGTGATGTACGGAAGGTTGATCGACGTGCTCTGCCCGGAGGACAGCTCGATCTTTGCCTTCTCGGCAGCTTCACGAAGACGCTGCAGAGCCATCTTGTCCTTGGTCAGATCGATGCCGTTCTGAGCCTTGAACTTGTCGACGAGCCAGGTGACGATCCGCTCGTCCCAGTCGTCGCCACCGAGGTGGTTGTCACCCGAGGTTGCACGGACCTCGACGACACCGTCGCCGATTTCCAGCAGGGAGACGTCGAACGTGCCGCCACCGAGGTCGAACACCAGAATGGTCTGCTCGCTGTCGCCCTTGTCCAGGCCGTATGCGAGTGCAGCCGCGGTGGGCTCGTTGACGATGCGCAGGACGTTGAGGCCGGCGATCTGGCCGGCTTCCTTGGTTGCCTGACGCTGTGCGTCCTCGAAGTAGGCGGGCACGGTGATGACCGCGTCGGTGATTTCCTCACCCAGGTAGGCCTCGGCGTCGCGCTTCAGCTTCTGCAGCGTGCGCGCGCTGATCTCCTGAGGAGTGTATTTCTTACCGTCGATCTCCACGTTCCAGTCCGTGCCGACGTGACGCTTGACGGAGCGAATCGTGCGGTCGACGTTGGTGACCGCCTGGTTTTTCGCGGGCTGGCCGACGAGCACTTCACCGTTCTTGGCGAAGGCGACGACCGACGGTGTGGTGCGTGATCCCTCTGCGTTGGCGACCACAACCGGCTCGCCGCCCTCTAGGACGGACACAACCGAGTTGGTGGTCCCGAGGTCGATACCGACCGCACGAGCCATAATGTTTCCTCCTGTTATTGCTGTGGAAAATGCCTAGCTGAGTGAACTGCGCTCAAGTCTGCAAGACAAGTTCTCGTTCGTCAAGCTGGACTTGAGCCTCATCCACTCAAGGCTGTCGAAAGGGTTAACGGAGGATTCGCGGAATTTGTTCCCGAGGCCGTCCTAGACACACGAATGCGCCGTGACGGCAGTGCCGTCACGGCGCAGGATCGAGGTGAAAACTTCCGCTACTACTCCTCGGTGTCGGCAGGCGCCGGTGCGCAATCGACACTGAGCAGGCCGACAGCGACGTTGTTCGAGTAGTTGGCATCGAGCTGCGGTGAGAACACCGCAACGCCGCCCGGGCGCGATACCCACTCGGTTGCCCCACTCGGCACGATCACCTTTTCCGTCTTACCCGGATCGACCTTCTCGACAGTGGCGGCACCGTTGACATCGGGCAGCACCGCATAGTTGACGGACACCGCGGATGCGGCACCCTTGCCGACGTTCTCGACCGAGATCTCCAGCGCGCCGACCTTCTCCCCCTCCGGCTTCTTGTCGTCTTTCGCCACGCATGTCGTTCCGATCGTGACGACGAGGTCGGGCGATTCGGCGACCGAGGAACCGAAGGGGCTTGCGGGCGCTTCGGGCTCTGCGGAGGCCATGGGCGCCAGGACGACCGCACCCATGGCGGCGGCAATAGCGGCTGTCGAGGCCAGGACGGTGGCGCGGGCGATGTGACGCATGAGGGTCTCCTGTGACAGATGAGGTTGGTGTTGCAGTTGATGTTGTTGTTGCCAGATTGACTATTACCTATGCGAACCAGACATTCCATACCAGGCGGTCTCGATTGAGTGACGCTTTGCTTACCGGTCGATCACGTTGTCTTGGAACAACATCGATGTAATTCAGGCGCCGAACACCGTGCACCGGGTTTCGCCGACGCCCCGACCGGGGATGTACCAGACTGCGGACCGTCCGTTCCCTACGTAGGGTTTGAGGAAAAGCGAGGCTACGGAGGCATATGGATCCCGAAGTGCAGCACGAACCAAGCGAGATCACCTACGACGAGAAGTTCTATCCGGCCAGACCTCGACCGCTTCGCCCCTCCGTCCGTCGGGCCAACCGGATCGGCAACTCCTCCCAGGACAGCGATCCGTCCGCCGCCAATGGTGAATACGTCGAATGGCTGACCGAGCAGTCGATGCTGAGAGACGCCAAACTCATCGCCGAACAGCTCTCCGGCAAGGGCAGCATGTGGCAGAACCCCTATGCCGACCCCAACCCACGGGGAGCCGTCGAGCGCGCCCCCGTCTGGTTCACTGCCTACCCGATCTCGGTGATCAACGCTCCGCAGACCAGCTTTCTGCACACCCTGGGCAGCGAAGAGCTCTGGCAGGCCTTCTCCGATATCGGCATCACCGCAGTCCACACCGGACCGGTCAAGGTCGCCGGCGGTATCCACGGTTGGAAGCCGACGCCTTCGGTAGACGGTCACTTCGATCGCATCGGGATGCAGATCGATCCCGCGTTCGGCTCGGAGGAAGAGTTTCGACGCCTGTGCGTCGTCGCCGCCGCATACGACGGCATCGTCATCGACGACATCGTCCCGGGGCACACCGGCAAGGGAGCGGATTTCCGCCTCGCCGAAATGGCGGTCTCCGACTACCCGGGGATCTACCACATGGTGGAGATCGAGCCGGAGGACTGGCATCTACTACCGCGTGTCCGTGCCGGTGCCGATTCGCAGAACATCGACGCCGAAGCGGAAGCGAATCTCGCGCGCGCCGGCTACATCATCGGCCAGCTCCAACGCGTCATCTTCTACGAGCTCGGAGTAAAGGAAACCAACTGGAGCGCAACAGCTCCCGTCGTCGGCATCGACGGCATCGAGCGTCGCTGGGTGTACCTGCACTACTTCAAGGCAGGACAGCCGTCGATCAACTGGCTCGACCCGTCGTTCGCCGGGATGCGCCTGGTGATCGGCGACGCATGCCACTCCATTGCCGACCTCGGCGCCGGTGCGCTGCGATTGGACGCCAATGGCTTCCTCGGTGTCGAGCGTCGCGCGGAAGGCCCCGGCTGGTCCGAGGGTCACCCCCTGTCGGAGGCCGCGAATCATCTGATCGCCAGTGTGGTGCGCAAGATGGGCGGATTCACCTTCCAAGAGTTGAATCTGACGATCGACGACATCAAGGCCATGAGCGAGAACGGCGCCGACCTGTCGTACGACTTCATCAACCGGCCCGCCTACCATCACGCGCTCGTCATGGGGAATACCGAATTCCTCAGGCTCACCATGACGCTGTGCCGTGACCACGGCGTCGACCCGGCCTCGCTGGTGCACGCACTGCAGAACCACGATGAACTGACCTTCGAGCTCATCCACTTCGCAACGCTGCACGCCGAGGATGAGTTCAGCTACTGCGGCGACGTCGTGAAGGGTTCGGATCTCGGCGATCTGATTCGGTCCGATCTCACCGATCGACTCACCGGACGTTGGGCACCGTACAACCGAACCTTCACCACCAACGGAATTGCCTGCACCACAGCCAGTGTCATCACCGCTTCACTCGGAATCCGCGATCTCGATCGGATGGACGAGTCCGATATCGACACCGTCAGAACCGTTCATCTGATGCTCGCGATGTTCAACGCCCTGCAGCCTGGCGTGTTCGCGTTGTCTGGCTGGGATCTACTCGGTGTGCTTCCTATCGACGCCGAGGACGTCGCCGACTTGATTCGCGAAGGCGACACTCGCTGGATCAACCGTGGCGCGCACGATCTGATGGACAGCTTTCCCGACGCGGTCCGCTCGGAATCGGGCATACCCCGTGGCCGCAGCCTCTATGGTGCCTTGCCTGCACAGCTGAAGGATCCGAACTCGTTCGCCAGCCAGCTCGGTCGAATCATCGAGATTCGCAACAGGTTCGGCATTGCGACCGCGCAGCAACTCGATGTACCGACCGTCTCGCACAAGGGACTGTTGGTGATGGTGCACGAATTGGGTCAGGGCACCATTCAGGCAACGGTCATCAACTTCTCCTCGGACGAGGTAGCGGCCACCATCCAGTCCAAGTTCCTGACTCCCGGCGCGGGCGTCTTCGACATGTTCGACGATTCGGAGCTCGGCGTAGTCGACGAGCTCAACAGCTTCCCGATGACCCTCGCCCCGTACCAGGGGGTGCCGGTCATCCTGCGCTGACGCACGGATCAACGCGTTACGGCGACAACACCTTCCGCGCTGCGCGCCGCAATAGCGCACGCGCGCGAGGTGAACTGATCGAGCAGTGGATGCTCGGAAAGTCTGCGCCACTTCGAGATCGCGTCGAGCGCCCTGTCGCGGCGCTCGGCCGGTCCGGAGTCCGGATCCAAGCCAAGCCGGACGGCGGTATCGATGCCATATCCGCCGATTATCCGCTGCAGTTCCGCGAGGTCACCGTCGGGCAGTTTCGGGACGGTGGATCGCAGCCGTCCGAGCAGTCGTAGTTCTTGAAAGCCATGCACGTCGGCCAGCATCCGGCCTGCTTCGGCTCGAAAGACTGTGGACTGCGCAATCGGCCGAGAGTCGAGAATGCGCTGCAGCGCGACGAGTGCCGAATGTAGTTTCAGCTGGTCCGCGCGTTGACCGAACTGCACGTCGATCACCGAGCGCAGTTCGCTCAACCCGCTCCGTTCGGTCAATTCCGCTGCCAATGTCGGTGAATCACGGACGCCGAGTTTGATCAGAGTGATCGCCATCCTGATTCCGAACATGCCGAAGCGATCGATGATCGACGCCCGCAGATCCGCGTCGACCGGCAGCAGCCCGGGTCGGGAGAACCGGTCGGCCGACAGCATCGCCAACGCCAGATCTTTCTCGGGCACACCGGCCAGGGTTTCGAAGGCCGCGAACTCCGACTGCCGCAATGTTCCAGCGGCCAGCGCGAGCAACCCCGCAACCGGCACGACGGCCTGGCACAGTCCTGTCGATTCCAACTCCGCAGCGAACCGGGCCGCAACCTCGTGCGCGGACATCATCGCATCCATCCGGCCTGCCCCGACCTCGTCCGCTCGTGAGAGAACTCCGATCACACCGAGCGGTCCCGACTCACCGCCGACATGAGCACCGATCTGACTGAGAAAGCTCACGTCGGTAGCGTTGAGCGTCCGCATCAGATATACGACGGCGTCGGCCCCGGAAGACGAGTTCTCCGGCGCCAGCATCGACAGCGTGCGAGCCGACACGTCTCGGGAGAGCGAGGAGGTGCCAGGCGTATCGATGATGGTGCTGTGCGTCAGGGCGCGCGCTGGCCACTCGACTTCGAGACGGTCGACATCGGACGCGGTCAGATCACCGAGGTCGAACGCCAAGCGTCCGTCGCGGCGCTGCACCGGCACGTGTGTGGACTTGTCGCCGTCGTACCAGGCTGTGACGTTCGGACTGGCTCCGTTGCGATACCAGGTGACGACCTTGGTGCATTCGGTAGCGTCGGTCGGCGCTATATCCTGCCCGACAAGAGAATTGAGCAGTGTCGACTTGCCTGCCTTGAGCGACCCGGCGAGCGCGACGCGCAGCGGCTGACCCAGCCGATCCAGTACCTCGGTCAGTGAGGCAGCGGCGTAGGTGTCGATCGAATATGCAGCGCGTGCGGCGGAGATCAGCTCACGGGCATCGGCGAGCGGTGTCACTGTGCCCGGCCGTTCGGCATTAGAGCGGAGGCACGCTCGTTGAGCTCCGCGACGACCTTCATCTCCCGATCCAAATGCCCTATTCTCGTGGATCTTTCGGCTGTTTCGACGGTTGCCGCTTCCTGCGCTGCGCGCAGTGAATCGTTGAGCGATCGCAGCGTCTGCTCGGCTATGGAGGTGAAGTGATCGCGCAGCACCCGCTGAATCAGGCGTAGCCGATCCTTCGATTCCTTGCCGACCTGAAAGCTGACGTCATCGGTGAAGCGGCGAATCGCGATCTTGGCTTCCGAACGGCGAGCCCTGACCTGATTTTCCTTGTCTTCCTTGTACGCCTTGGTGCCCAGCAGTACGCCCGCACCGATGGAAATCGGATTGAGCAAACTGAGCCCGACGAAGGTGGTGATGAGCCCGAACATCAGCACCCCTCCATACGATCCACGCATTCCGACGAGGACTTTCTGAGTGATCCCGGTCTTCCCCGACTCCAGATCGGCAAGCGAGGCAACGGGTTCGAGGATGTCGTCGAGATCGCCCAGATCGAGATCGGGCAGCGCGACCGCACCGGCGGCCGCGAAGTGCTCCGCGACGAGCTCGGACAACCACAGCGCACGGTCGTGTGCCCACACGAAGTTGTCACCCACCGATGCCGCGATCTGCTCTTCGAGCCAGTCACCGAGTTCGAGCCAGTCCGAACTCGGGTCCCCACCGTCCACTGTCTCCTCTGCCTCGCGCGTCACTCGACGCAGTCGATCACGCAGGTCGTGGTCGATATCCGCGGCGAGGTCGGCAATACCGTCGGAGAGGGTGTGCTGCCACTGCGAGGTCTTCTTGTGCAGCTCCTCGGCCGCCGCTTTCGCCCGTTGCAGTCCGGCAACGGCCGCCTCGGCGCGCTGCGGATCGCGCAGTGCAGCAAGTTCACTCGCCATTGCCAGCGTGAGATGTTCGGTGACCGACCTGATGTCGAGCGAGACCGCAGCTCGCGTCGTCGCATCGGCGCGCGAGAGGACGTTCTCGCGGAGGAAGGTGTAGAGCTCGGGAAATCCCGACTCGTTGTTCAACTCTTCGTCACTGAGCCGAAGTGCGTGTGATCGGAGCAAGGAAGACAGCGCGATGATCGGCACATCGAGGCCTTCACGAGCCAGGTGAGCGAGATTGGCGTCGACGATCTGCCGCCAGTGCGGATAGAGATCGGTCTTGGTGACCAACAATGCCACCGAAGGGCAGAGGCCGAGAACCTGTCGGAGAAAAGACACTTCGGGCTCGGTGAGCTCGCGACTGGCATCGGAGACGACCAATACCGCGTCTGCGGACGGTATCAAGCCGAGTGTGCCTGCAGCATGTGGGTTTCCATGGCCACCCACACCGGGAGTGTCGACGAGTACGAGCCCGTCGGCTAGTAGCGGACTCGGTACGTTGACCTCTAGTCGAAGGACCTCGCGCGATTGTGCCCGGGGATCTGCAGGGGTGATGGTCTGTAGTTCTTCGAGCGGTACTTCGACCCGAACGGCCTCGTTGCCTGGATCGGCAAGCACCAGTTCTGCATACGGACGTTCCGAGTTCTGCACAACGGTGGGGATGGCGGTCGTCTCGTCGTCACCGACCGAACACACGTCGAGGTTGAGCAACGAGTTGACGAACTGGCTTTTTCCCTGTTTCAGAGGCCCTACGACGACGATGCGCCTTCTGGGATCGAGCACTCGCTCCTTCGCGAGTTCCACCCTCGACACGAGATCGGACCGACCGACGCTCTGCGCTACTTCCGCAGTGCGATCGAGCAAATCGGCCAGCTGCTTCGATTGCCCGTCCATAGCCTTCTTTCCGATACACGTTCCTTCTCGAGCGTTCGGGTGAACTCTAACGACCGAGCGGCCCCGGGCGAACCGAACCGCCCGGGGCCAGCTACAACCGCATGATCACGGGTCGAGCAGATCGGTGTGGTGATCACCGGTCGTCAGGTCGGCGACCGACTGTGCCGAGCTGTCGAAGTCCCCGTGCAGTCCGGCGTCCGAATGCAGACCCGCGTCGGACTGTGCTTGTCCGAAGATGCTCGAATCCACGCCGGACCAGGCGCTCGAATCGAAAGCCGAGGTCGAATCGAACGATCCGGATGCGCCGCCCGTGATGCCGCCGGTGACTGCACCGACCATGTCGGCTCCACCGGCAGCGGCACCGGATAGATCGGTGGACAGATCGGCAACCGGCCCGAGCCCACCACCGAGTGCGCCTGCTACCTCTGCGCCCGTGGAGAGCGCCGCGTCGGCACCAGCGGATGCGCCGGCGTCGATGGTTCCGGCGACGCCACCGCCGATGTCCACTGCACCCGCTGCGGCGCCGTCGAGCGCGCCGGTGAGCGAGCCACCCAGCTCGCCGTCCGCGTTGCCGAGGCCTCCGGCAAGGCCGCCGCCCAGCCCGGCAAGCCCGGACAATCCGGCGGAGACCCCGGCGCCTGCTTCGTCGACGGCGTCGATGCCGCTGTCGATTCCGCCGGTAATGCCTGCGCCTGTAAGACCACTGAGGTCGAGGTCACCGGATCCTGCGGCGCCGAGCGCTGATCCGAGAGCGCCGTCGAGGGTTGCACCGAGCGTGGTCGAAACACTTGCCTCGCCCGAAGCGTCGATCGCAGTGTTCAGCGCAGCGGTCAGGCTGCCGACGACGCTGCTATCCAGATCGAGAGCAGTGCCGAGGGCGCCACCGACGAGGACACCGATGTCGGCGTTCGCGATTCCGGTGAGGTCGAGGTCTGCCAATGCGCCTGCGTCCAGTACGGCACCGAATACGTCACCGAGCGAAGCGCCGAGATCGGCTCCGATGGTTCCGCCGACGCCGAATGCTGTGCCGAGTGCAGTGCTCAGGGCACCGTCCACACCGGCAAGGACGTCGAGATCGATGCCGCCGACTGCATCGAGTGCGGCATCGAGCGCCACCTCGAATGCTCCGGTGACCTCGGCGCCGAGCTCGATTCCGCCGCCGATGAGTCCGGCCAGGGCGCCGCCGATATCTGCCGCGCCACCGAGATCGATCGATCCGCCTGCGCCGATGGCAGCTTCGAGTGCGGCACCGAATGCTGCGCCGAGGTCGGCCCCGATGTGTCCGCCTGCGGCGAGAGCTGTACTGAGCGAAGAACCGATCTGGACTGCGATGTCACCGGCCAGATCGACCTCGCCGCCCACGCTGCCACCTGCACCACCACCGATGCCGCCACCTATGAGTCCGCCACCTGCAAGCCCTCCGCCTGCGACGGCACCGGCTGTCAGTCCAAGGCCGGTCGATAGTCCACCGCCGAGTCCACCGCCGATTGCGCCGCCACCGGCCAGGCCGCCTTCGATGCTTCCCGATGCGCCCGCACCGAGGATGGCCGAGAGCTGCGAGCTTGCTCCTGCGAACAGCCCGGACTCGGCTACAAGGGGGGCAACCGCGACGATGTCGGCGTGGCACACATCGCCCAACCCTGCCGCGGCCAGCGCGATATCCGGGTTGGCGCAGTATGCGGCAGCAGCCTTGTCGTCGCGAAGCAGGCTGAGGATGAAGTCGAGTACTGCGTTGGTGGCCATGTGAAGTGGCTCCATTCTTTTGTTCGGTCTTTCGTGGTTGATCACAAAGCTATGTGCCGCCGGTCCCCGGCAGAACGGGGCCGATCCCCCTAGTCGGACCAGCAGGCCCAGGGGTGCGCTGTTAGGGGATTCGGAGCTGTTAGGGGATTTCCCCGTCAATAGCGCTTCACCTGCTGTGAGACGTAACGAAAGGTGCGATGCTTCCGACACAAGATCGAATAGGACGTGCGGATCGAACAAGAAGCCGGAGATGAAGATGAGCGCAGGGCTCGGCATACGGATTGGAACAGCTGCCTCGGTGGCTGCCCTCGATACTTCCGAGGATCCCCACGCGCCCCGCGACTTCGCCACCGATGAGGCAATGCTCACCGTCACTCGCCGGTCCGCTCTGGACCTTCGCCCCGGTGCCGCTCCCAGCCTCGCCGGGAGCCAGGATCGCCAGAACCGCTATCTGATCAGCGGATTCGCCGACCGCGTCGGAGACCCCGTTCCCGTCATCGACGAGGACGGACGATCGCATCAGGCCGAGGACCTCTTCGCCACTGCCACGCGGGCCCTCGTTGCCGAAGCGTGTGCGGGCACTCCCTGTGATCCCACCGTCGTCGTCACCTATCCCGACCGGTGGTCGACCTATACGACCGACGTTCTCCGCGGCGCTTTGGAACGTGCAGGCGTTCCCGATGCGAAGCTCGTCCCCGACTCGGCCGCGGCCATGCGCTGGCTCGAGGGTTCACGCGGCGCTGCGAGCGACGGCCTCGTCGTCATCTACGACCTCGGTGCCTCCTCCCTCGATATCACCCTGATGCGCACCGGCGCCGAATCCGGAACCATCGGAGCCGGAGCCAATTCCACCGACTTCGGCGGAGCACAGTTCGATCACCTGATCACCGAGCACGTCCTCGACACCGCGGCCAGTAGCGCCTCGTTCGAATTCGACCCGTTCGATCCCGATACTGTCGGCGCCCTCGTCGAACTTCGCGCACGATGCAGTGAGGCGAAGGAAGAGCTCTCTTCGGAGACTGCGACGACGCTGACCATCGACCTTCCTTCTGTGCACACCGAGACACGGCTCGTCCGTGGCGAACTCGAAGACTTGATCCGCCGCCCGGTCCTCGATTCCATCGACCTGATTCGCGACGTGCTGCACACCTCCGGCCTCGACGTCTCCGATGTGACTCAGGTCCTCCTCATCGGGGGCAGCTCCAGCATTCCCCTTGTCGCCGAACTTGTTTCCTCACACATGCGTGTTCCGGTGGTCACCGGGCCGCATCCCGACCGCATCCCCGCCATCGGCGCAGCATTGCTCGCCAACGAGATCGCCCGCGCGGCTGTCCTCGACGCCCCTGTGGCCTCTGCCGTCGCGCTCACCCGGCCCGCACCGCGCCCGGCGTTCGCATCGCCGGCTGCTGCGTCCGCGGCCGAATCGACCGGATCATCCGGCCGCAGGAAGGTCGGTATCGTCTTCGCTGCCGTTGCCGCGCTCGTGGTCATCGCCGGCGGCGGATTGTCGGTAGGAACCGCGTTGACCACCAAGGATGCGCCGGTCGATTCGGTGTCGGAGAACAGCACGGGAGCCAGTCCGTCGGCGGTAACTGCCGCCACTGTCGCCGAGATGGGCACGCCCGCAAACGGTCTACCTGCTCCGACCGTCGCCGCCGACGGCGCCCTGATCCCGGCCCCGGGAACGGCTATCGCCGCTGACGGCTCGATCGTCTCAGCTCCTGGATCGGCCGTTCCGTCCGCCGAAGTCGGCGCACCTGGCGCCCCTGCCGCAGCACCGGGCGTCCCCGCGCCGAATGTGCCCGCACCGAATCCGCAGCTCCCGGGATACGCCCCGCCCGCCAATACGCCACCGGCATACACACCGCCTGCCTACACACCGCCGACGTACACCGGTCCAGGACTGTCCGACGCCGGAGGTGCTGCAGGAAACGTGCTTCAAGGTGTGGGTCAGGGCGTCGGAGGTGTCGTTCAGGGCACGGGCGATGCCGTCGGCGGCATCGTCGGACTCGTTCCCCCGTTGCTCGGCAACAAGTAGCAGCTTTCGTGCTGACCAAGTCCGACATCGCCGCCCGGGCAACCAATGCTGGACGACCGATCTCTCGCGCGCTGGCCGGGACCATCCTGACAGCCACCGGTGGATGCGAGAATGCCGTCGACGTCGCACTGGAGGCCAGTAGACGTGTCGACGCCGACATGTCGGTCACCAAAGTCGTCGTCGACGCTGTCCACGCTCATCGAGTGGTGTACCTCGCTGCGTTGACCCGTGCCGAGCAGAGTGTGGTCGCACTGGCACATTTCGGCGCTGAATCCGACACCGAAGTCCTGACCGAACTCACCGAGGGATCCACCGATCCGGCGGCGGTTCGCGAGAGTGCAGTAGCAGCAGGCGTATTGGCACAGGAACCTCCCCCACTGTCCGGTGTCACCGAGGTGTTACTCGCCACACTCGGCGCACCCCGACTGTCCGAAATACTTACCACCCTGCTCGAATATCGCTGCAAGACAGGCACTCTCGACGAAGCTATGGCAGTGGCCATCACCGGTGCAGGCGTTCGACATCCACAGTTGGCGCACTTCCTCACCGTCGAAGCTGATCGCGCCGAGCCCGAATCGGCCGCGACGCTGTATTCGTGTGCCGTCGACGCGGGCGCCGAACCACTTTCCTTGGCTGCGCGAAGGGCCGATGTAGCAGCTGTGCTCGGCGATCTCGATGCAGCCGAGCGATTCGGTGATCACATCCTCGAGCGCAGCGATTCGGTGACTGCGGTCGAATTGCGAACAGCGATAAGGACATCGGCGACCGTTGCTGCCGAGCGGGGCATGACCGAGCGTGGACGTCAACTCTACGAGTGGCTCGGCCCCGACCGCGCAGGAACGGACGCCCCACTGGCCGCCGTCGTCGCCTCGGTGGCAGGCGTCGTGCCTACCTGTACGGCTGCGACTACGGCACCGCCCACGTCGGCGACCGCTGCGCTGACCCTGCTGGCCAGTGGACTACAGCAGTCCATCACTGCGGAGTCGACGGCCGAGACCACTGCTGCGACGAACACACTGATGCGCGCGGTGTCACTGTCCGGCACCGACGTCAGGCGCGCTGCCCCCGAGACTGCGTCGGCAACCGCCATCCTGTTCGCGCTCCACTGTGGCGACCTCGCGCGCGTCGAATCGCTGGTGTCGCGGTCCACCGCACCCATGCAGCATCCGAGCGGCACCAGAATTGCATTGCTCCACACCTGGGCGAGCATGTTGTCCGGTGATGTGGCCGCGGCCGCCGCCCGCATCGAGACGATGCGGATCCCGTCTTCGCACAGTCGAAATCGACTCTTCTTCCATGCGATCGGAGTCGGGCTGGCCCGCCGGTCCGGTGACCGAGGGGCACTGATCAATGCGTGGGAGGAGGCGCAGGACGTCATCGCCGAATACTCGGCCGACTTGTTCTCACTGCTACCGATCGGTGAACTCTGGCTCGGGTCCGTGCGGGTGGGTCAACCCGACCGCATGACGCATCTGCTTGCGCAGGTCGATTCCGTACTCGCAGGCCTGGACGAGCCGAGTGCCTGGGCGTCGGCATTTCATTGGTACGGAGTTCAAGCCGCCATCGCTGCCGAGAACCCCACCGAACTGGTTCCGCATGCGCGGGCACTCGCCTCGGCAGCCGAATCGAACCGGTACAGCGCCACCCTCGCATCCGCCGGTCGCGCCTGGTTGGGCGTACTGCAAGGCCATCCGAACGTATCCGACGTCGAAGCAGCGGCCTACTCGCTCACCCAGTTCGGATTGTCGTGGGACGGCGCCCGCCTCGCCGGCGAAGCCGCACTGCGCGTCGCCGACACCCGAGCTGCGACCACATTGCTCCAGGTGGCTCGATCACTTCGCCAGCCCGTCGCGTCACCGACCGCCGAGACCGTAGAACCGAAAGGTGCGCTCAGCGCACGCGAAGCAGAAGTCGCGGAAATGCTCGTCCTCGGCATCACCTACCGCGAAGCAGGCAATCGGCTCTACATCTCTGCCAAGACCGTCGAACACCACGTCGCGCGCATCAAGCGGCGCCTCGGCGCGGGCTCACGCTCGGAACTGCTGTCGATGCTGCGTGGGATGGGCTACGGAACTACTGTGTAGTCGTGCGCGGGCCGTGTAACTTCTGCGGGCCTGCACACGACATCTATCTCAGTACTCCGCCCACAAGGCATATGTAGACGACGAGGTAGCAGTAGCGATGATCAATCGGTCCGCCGAACCGGCGCAGGCCCATCCGCCCGCACAGGCATTACCCGACGTCGGCATGTACATCGACAATCAGCGCGCGATCGCAGCAGTATCGCGGGCCGCGCGTTCGAGTCCTTCCCTGCACGTCGCCTCGCTGCACGACACTGTTCTCTACGTCCATGCCGACGGTTCGGCTTCGCTCGGTCGAACCGACGACCCCGATGCGGTCGAGTTCACCGGATTCGTCGACGCGATCGGTGAAGAAGCATCGAGCGATCATGCCCCCGGCGATCTCGTCGCGATGGCACTTCGGTGTCTTCTCGCCGACGTCGCCCAGTCCATCGGTACCCCGGTGGACACGCTCGCAGCTGCGGCAACATTCCCGGCCCGGTGGACGGCGGAGCAGGTCTCGGCAGTGCGGATGGCCATGAGCCGCGTCGGCCTCGACCACGTCGCACTCGTCTCCGAGTCCGAAGCGCGCGCAGCCTGGGCAGGCGGACTCGATGTCAGGTGGGCCGGGTCGGATTCCGGTATCGCGGCCGCACGTGGCGCTGCGGTGCTCGCCGCTGAGTTCCCTATCGAGGCCGTGACCGAGGAAATACCGCTGCGAACTCCGGTGCGCCCCCTGTGGACACGCACCCCCATCCTTGCGGCGGCCGCGTTCGCAGCCCTGCTGACGCTCGGCGCGGGCCTGACGGCACTGTTGATTCAGGACACTTCCGGGCCGTCGATTCCAGAGATCGACAGCGCACAGATCGCCGAGGCCACCGTTCCGATCGTCCGGCCGAGTTCGCAGATTCCGTTCCCCACGGTCGTACCGTTCCTCGAACCATCGACCGAACAGATCGTCGCCCCGGCCCCTGCGCCCACCACTACGCCCCCGCAACCGCCTCGGACCTCGGACGTCGTCATCACGCCTCCGACGACCGAGCCCGCCCCGGAGACCTCGGTCGAAACCGAGCCGGAAACGACCACGCCGAAGACCGTGGAGCCGGACGTCGCCAAGCCGGACGTGACCGTGCCGAGCCCGGAGAAGCCGACCGATCCGATCGATCAGGAAAAGCCCCCGGAGTCCGGCGGCACCACCCCGGACAGTCAGCAGGACAACACCATGCTGAAGCCGACACCATGACCGGATACCTGGCGATGACGATCGCCGACGGGGTCTCGGTGGCAGTCCATCGACGTTCCCGAAGCGAGCACCCGTCGGTATTCGTCACAGACACCGCCCTGTCCTACTCCGGCGACGGCACCGCGCGACTCGGAGCCGACGCGTCAGCGGACTCGACGCCCCTCGTCGGATTCTTCGGCCGCGTCGACGAGCCCGAGGACAGCGGTCAAGAGTTCCGCGCCGAAGATCTCGTCGCGACCGCCGCCTTCTGCCTCGTGAACGCGGTGACCGCCGAGCACGGTGGCACCGTGCCGCACGCAGTTCTGACACACCCGAACACGTGGAGTTCTCACGCCATCGACGCGGTGCGGGACGCCCTCGACCGCGTCGACCTCGATCAGGTCACGCTGATCTCGGACGAGGCTGCTGCGCGGGAATTTTTTCGATCGAACTCCGGTGACCTCGACCAGGTCACCGTCACCCGCGGCGCTTTGGGAATCGTCGAAGCCATGTACCCGATCCCAGCAGATTCGGCCGATACCGACGCACTGCCCGTCGTCACTTCCGCGCCCGCCTTGGCATTCTCCGAGGCGATCCCGGTGCAGGTTCCACCGGCGCCCGAAAGTCCACAGTCGACGGAATCACCGAACTCCAAGCGCCCCATCGCCATCGTGACAGCGGCTGCCGTCGCGCTCGTTCTCGTCTCGATCGGTATCGCCGCGGCCATGGGTGCCTTCAGCGACGGACCCGACGTCGTACCCCCGACCATCACCGATGCGGGCTCCACACCGACAACCGAACCGTCGCCGACGCCTGTCCCCGCCGCTGCTGTGCCGATCCCGACCTTCAGCGCCCCACCCAGCGAATTGCCGAGCCCTGAATCGGTGCCGAACCCTGCGCCGCCGATCGTCGAGACGATTCCGGCGCAGCCGCTTCCCCCGCCCGCCCCGGAGACCGTTGCGCCCGAACCGGTGGAACCTTCATTACCACCCCCGCCGACGAAAACGCCGCCACCACGGCTGACTTTTCCCGACTTCACTTTCCCCGACTCCCCCTTCTCGGGTCGCTGACCATACCGTTCATAATTTTTTGTGACCTATGGCCTAAGGTGGGGCGCTGACGGCCAGCACCTGATGAAGGGATTTCATGCGTAACACGGGGGCACTGCGCGCAGCGGTGGTTTGTTCGACGGCGTTTTTACTCTTCGGTACCTTCTCTGCACCGGCCTCGGCCGAGCCCGACAGTGGAGTCGACCAGTCTGCCGCGGATCAGTTGCCGCGTGAACTCGCAGAGGCTGTAGAACGCGATCTGAAAATCTCTCCCCAGGAGTACCTGGATCGTGCAGCCCGTGCGCAGGAGTTGTCCACTTACGCAACGGACTTCCGCGCCAACCGACCAGCCGACTTCGCCGGTGCCTGGATAGGTCCCGACGGCAAAGCAGTCGTCGCAGTGACATCTCAGGACGCCGCCCATGCCGTGGCGCAGGATGGCTACGACTCCGCGCAGGCCCCAGTCTCAGCAGACGGGCTGGAGCGGTCCCTCACGGACCTGAACAACTGGATCTCCACCTTGCCCCGCGAGGTCGCCAGTCAGGTCAACGGCACGTCGATCGACGTTTTGGACAATCAGATCGTCATCGACCTCGCGAACAGTCCCATCGGCAGCGCGCTCAACCTTCCGACACTGCTGGCGAACCTGAAGGTCAATTTGTCGCCGGGTGGACCCAAGCCCACCGATCCCACACCGATGGGTGGAGACACCTATGTCACCACCGCGGGCCCCATCAAGGACACCCCGCCCACCGACATCAGCGTCTGTTCCTTCGGGTTCAACGCCACATCGGGCTCCGGCGAGTCGGTCAACCTCAGTGCAGGGCACTGCAATCCGAATGCTGCCACCGGCGCAGGCGGCGCACCCGTCTACCTACCCAACCCGGCCAACGTGCACGAGAGCACCCGGATCGGCACCTTCGCCAAGTCCAGCCTCGGATCTCCCAGCGCACTCGACTGGTCGGTCATCTCACTGAACGACAACGGCACCTCCTCCGGTCTCGACAAGCCGACCGTCCGCGGAGCCAACGGCAGCACGGTGACCATCACCGGCACTGCTTCCCCCGTCGTCGGAGCGCCCGTCTGCAAGTCCGGTCAGTCGTCCTCGTTCACCTGCGGGGTAGTTGCCGCAGACCGCGTCGAGACCCAACTGTTCATGGACGACGGCACCAGCCGCACCGTTCGCGGCTTCGCAAGTACCGCATGCACTCTCGCGGGTGACAGTGGTGGCGCTATCGTGACCGGAACGCTCGCTCTGGGAATCACCAGCGGCTCCAACAGTGGCGGCGCACCGGATTGCACCGAGGCCAACCTTGCACTCGCACAGTTCGGTGGCACGGCAAGCCTGGGAATCCCGATCGATCAGGTTGCGGCAGAAACAGGCACGACCATCAGGACTGCCTCGCTCGACTGAAGCTAGTCGGCTCCGACAGGGGCTCGGGTCAGGGAAAGCGCTGGACGTATCGTCGAATGCGCGAGAGGGCCGGGGGAAGCTGGCGAAGAAGTCGGACCAGCACCCCGGACATGACCCAAGCCTTCGGTACCGCAGACACTCGAACGAGCTCGTAATCCGATGTGGCCCAAGCCGATTTGATCTCGTTGACGCCAACTCCCTGGTCGAGTGCGTCGACGCCCAGTTCGTCGTGATTGTTCGCGAACCATTCGATCAATTGATGGCCGGGTTGGCACCGCCCCACCGTTGGGTCGTAATGCGTGAGCCACCCTTCCATCCGTGAACCAGTTCGCAGCCCGATCTCGTGGGCGGCCCATTGCCCGTCGATCACCAGACCCGCAATGCAGAGCCTGCCTGCTCGCGCCTCGCTCCGTAGGAAATCTCGAGCGAACTCGCCATGCGGCGCAGTCAGATAGTTGATCTTCGTGGTGCCGGCGATCCCGCGGACCGCCACCTCCAAGATGTCGTGCCACCGAGCGTCCAGATGCGAGACTTCGGTGATCTCCTCGACCCGGAACGACGACCGACGCTGCACCTCGCTGCGGTATTGGCGAAGCCTCTTCAGCGACTTCGCACTTCGAATATCCGAGGCACTCTGCCCAACAGCCAGATCGATGACCGGGACACGTTCACGCACCATCATGTCCACTGTCCACGACGGGTGCTGCGCGAGCCTGCGCACAGTGGGATCATTCGTGATCATGGAATCGGCATCCACCATGTAGCCGAGGGACGCAATGGCGTCGAGCAACGCGTCGGAGGCTTCGGGGTCCTCGCTGAGAAATTCGATCGGCACTCCCAAACCGGTCCCGATCACCTTCGCAAGAGTGAACGGCCCTCGGCGCACCAGAGACAAAGCTGCCGACGCAACCAAACGCCCATCTCGACGAATCGCCACCAATTCGAAGTCGAGTTTCAACGCACGCGCAACATTGACCACGAAGCTCGGCCTCGACGAGAACACCGTCCCGACGCGGTCAGCGAGCGCAGACCACTCGGATTCGATGGGCGAGGGCTCGGAGTGAACATGCATCGTAACTGCATTGACGCCTGTTTCCACCGAACCAAAGTACCAAGAGATTGCAAAGAAAACCAAAACATTCATCCGAACAACCGACACGTGGACTGACGGTCTCCACACGCACTGACGGGGCGACACTTGCTCTGCCAGTGGTCAATTCGATGGACATCGTGGTGCATATATGGACATTCGCCGTATGATCAGAGGGGACTTTCAGGTACACCCGTGCCGCTTCACTCGAACGGAAGGCATCCCCACATGCTCGGACTTATCGGAGTCGGAATCGACCTGCTCGGCTACCTGGCGACGATCGTGATCAACGGAATCCAACTGGCGGACCCGGTTATTCGATTCGGCTGACCCCGAACGCACATCAGCCCGCCACCTCTACTGAGGTGACGGGCTGATGTTATGTCGAGAGTGTTCAGTTGACGCTGTCTGCGTACTTCGAGGTTCCCGGAGCGGCGTTCAGCGTGTTGATCAGGTCGATGCCTGCGATAACGAGTGTCGGTCCGCCGGCAACGATCGTGCCGATAACTCCACCGACGCCTGCACCGATCGGAATTGTTGCAATAACTCCGGCAAGAGACGGAGCGCCGATGATCGCACCAGCAATTGCACCGATTGCCGTACCGGTGAATCCACCGATCGCGCTAGCAATTCCGAGCTGCGTCACGAAGGTCTGCTGTGCGAGCAGATTTTCCTCGGTCGAAGCAACCTGCTTTGCACCGAGCGTGCGCGAGTTGGCCGAGGCCTTGTTCAGATCGAGCTGAGGAACGAGACGGAGCGTCTTGCCGTCGTTGTCGACGTTCTGCTCGTACGGGAAGCTCAAGCCGCCGAGATTGAAGCTGAGCGGCAGGGTGACGACTACGTTCTCGGCCTGATCGAGCACATCGACGGTCTTGCCGTCGTCGGCGACCTTGAAGACGCCCGCATCGATCGTGGTGACGATGGTGCGGTCTTCGAGGTTCGACTCGTAGCCGATGTCCTGTGCGGGCGTCTCAGGCGCCGCCGGAGTCGGATCTGCATAGGCTGTTCCGCTGGCGAGCCCCATCGCCGCGGCAACGAACACCGATGTGACGACCATTTTGCTGAGTTTCATCTGGAGATTGTTTCCGTTTCTATGCAAATCGAGCCCGGCTATTGTCGAACAGAGTTGCCCCGCAGACGCAGAAACACCCCAAGACCGAATCCGCGAGTTAGTCGGTGCGGCAGCAGCATAACCTACAACTCGACCGATCGTTATCCTCTCGCGTTCTTTTCGAGTCGCAATAGTTCTCATTTGTCACATCTGAACCCTCTGGCACAAATAAGGACACGATTCGGTACCGAACTTGGACTACGACCGGGCGCCGGTGACTGCCGATCCGAACCCTCACAGAAGGCAATGCGAGCGAACTTAGGACTGCCTTCTCGAACACCGATGTTCGCCCTACGCATAACGTGACCACCAGGACGGACTCTACCGACCGGTTCAGCCCACCGGAAAGTTGAACGATCCGGCGATCCACCAGCGCAGAGCGATCTCCGCGTTGCTAAGTTACCCGTCAGTACGTAAACCTTGTTACTGACGAGTAACCTGAAAAGTCGTACGCTTGTCGGGCTGGACCCGAGGCAGCTCCTCCGCTGCCTAAATTACGAAAGGCCGCTTACATGAACGCCGTGACGATTTCGTTGGGCACGTTCGGTGCGCTGCTCAGTCTCGTGTGTTGGTACTCCTTCATCCGCGGTGGATTGAAGATGTTCAACATCGTGCGCCTCGGGCAACCCGCTCCGGACCGCTGGCGCCCGATCATCCCTCGCTTCAAGCAGATGATCGTCGAGTTCGCCGCACACACCAAAATGGTCAAGTTCCGCACTGTCGGCTGGGCGCACTGGCTCGTCATGGTCGGTTTCATGCTCGGAGCCATCTTCTGGTTCGAGGCATACGGCCAGACGTTCAACCCCGAGTTCCACTGGCCCATCTTCGGCGACTGGGCCATCTACCACCTGATGGACGAGATCCTCGGCATAGGCACCGTCGTCGGCATCCTCGTTCTCATCACCATTCGCCAGCTCAATCACCCGCGCAAGGCCGAGCGTCAGTCACGCTTCGCCGGCTCCCGGTTCGGCGCTGCCTACTTCGTCGAGTCAGTCGTTCTCGTCGAGGGCCTCGGCATGATCTTCGTCAAGGCAGGCAAGATCGCCACCTACGGCCACGCGAACCCATGGACCGACTTCTTCACGATGAACGTCGCCAAGATCCTCCCGGCCAGCGTCATCATGGTCTCGGTCTTCGCATTCATCAAGCTGATGTCCGGCATGATCTGGCTCTACTACGTCGGCCAGAACATCGACTGGGGCGTCGCATGGCACCGCTTCACCGCGTTCCCCAACATCTACTTCAAGCGTGAGGACGACGGCACCGCCGCACTCGGCGCAGCCAAGCCGATGATGTCCGGCGGCAAGGTCCTCGTGATGGAAGAGGCCGACCCCGACGTCGACGCATTCGGCGCCGGCAAGATCGAGGACTTCAGCTGGAAGGGCTGGCTCGACTTCACCACCTGCACCGAGTGCGGTCGCTGCCAGTCGCAGTGCCCCGCCTGGAACACCGGCAAGCCACTCTCGCCAAAGCTGCTCATCATGTCTCTGCGCGATCACAGCCAGGTCAAAGCCCCATACCTTCTCGCCGGCGGCAAGAAGGACATGGCAGGCGACGAAATCGGACTCGTCGACGCCGACGGCAAACCCGACCAGGTCAAGCTCGATGCAATTCCGCAGGCAGCCCGAGACGAAGCCGATCGCAAGCTCGTCGCCGAAGCCATCGACGGCGGCATCATCGACCCCGAGACACTGTGGAGCTGCACCCAGTGCGGCGCGTGTGTGGAGCAGTGCCCCGTGGACATCGAGCACGTCGACCACATCCTCGACATGCGTCGCTACCAGGTGCTCATCGAATCGGAATTCCCCTCCGAGCTCGCAGGCCTGTTCAAGAACTTGGAGAACAAGGGCAACCCCTGGGGCCAGAACTCCAAGGACCGCCTCAACTGGATCAACGAGATGGACTTCGACATCCCCGTCTTCGGGCAGGATGCCGATTCGTTCCAGGACTACGAGTACCTGTTCTGGGTCGGTTGCGCCGGTGCCTACGAGGACCGCGCCAAGAAGACCACCAAGGCCGTCGCAGAGCTTCTCGCCACTGCGGGAGTCAAGTTTCTGGTCCTCGGCGCCGACGAGACCTGCACCGGAGACTCCGCGCGCCGTGCCGGTAACGAATTCCTGTTCCAGCAGCTCGCGATGCAGAACATCGAGACGCTGAACAACCTGTTCGACGGCGTCGAGCAGAAGCAGCGAAAGATCGTCGTCACCTGTGCGCACTGCTTCAACGCGCTCGGCAACGAGTACCCGCAGGTCGGTGGCGACTACGAGGTCGTGCACCACACTCAACTACTCAACCGTCTGGTACGGCAGAAGAAGCTGATCCCGGTCGCGTCGGTCAGCCAGGACATCACCTACCACGACCCGTGCTTCCTCGGACGTCACAACAAGGTCTACGACGCTCCCCGTGAACTCATGGCAGCCTCGGGCTCCAACCTGAAGGAAATGCCGCGACACGGTGAACGGTCCATGTGCTGCGGTGCCGGTGGCGCTCGCATGTGGATGGAAGAGAACATCGGCAAGCGCATCAACATCGACCGGGTCGACGAAGCGCTCAGCATGAACCCGAAGAAGATCGCGACCGGTTGCCCGTTCTGCCGCGTCATGCTCACCGACGGCGTCACCGCACGCCAAGAGGGTGGCGAACACGAAGGCGTCGAGGTCGTCGACGTCGCGCAGCTGATGCTCGAGTCGATCACTCGCGTCGAGTCCTCAGTTCTGGCCGAGAACATCAAGGTGATACCTCGGGAGAAGCCTGCACAGGCGGACATCGTCACCGAGGAAGCCGCTGAGGTCGAAGAAGCCGAGCGCGTCCAGCCCGTCGAAGAGCCCGCCGAGTCGGCATCCGCACCGGCAGCTCCGGCACCCAAGGCCGGTGGCCTGAAGATGAAGGGCCTCGCGAAAGCACCAGGAGCGAAGGCACCGGGAGCTGCAGCGACACCTGCCGCGCCCGAGGCAGAAGCCGCAGCACCAGCAGCCAAGCCCAAGGGCCTCGGTATGGCCGGTGGCGCGAAAGCACCAGGCGGCAAGGGCCTTCAGGTGAAGGGCAAGGCACCTGGCGCCAAGGCTGCTGCGCCGGCTGCCGAAGCTCCGGCAACGGAAGCTGCAGCACCCGTGGCAAGTGAGTCGGCAGCAGAATCCTCGGCAGAAGTGACCGAGACCAAGCCGACCGTCAAGCCGAAGGGTCTTGCCATGAAGTCCGGCTTCAAGAAGCCGGGCGCCAAGGCACCGGGCAAGCCGGCTGCGGCACCCGAGGCTCCGGCAGTCGAGGCTCCGGCGGCAGAGGCTGAGGCACCGGCGGCAGTAGCTGCACCGGCAGCGACCGAAGCTTCGACAGCCGTCGAATCGAAGCCGACCGTCAAGGCCAAGGGCCTGGCAGTCAAGTCCGGTTACAAGAAGCCAGGCGCCAAGGCACCGGGCAAGCCGGCCGAGGCCCCGGCAGTCGAGGCTCCGGCAACAGAGGCCCCGGCAACAAAGGCTGAGGCACCGGCAGTAGAGGCTGAGGCACCGGCGGCAGTCGAGGCACCGGCAGCGACCGAAGCTTCAGCAGCCGTCGAATCGAAGCCGACCGTCAAGGCCAAGGGCCTGGCAGTCAAGTCCGGTTACAAGAAGCCAGGCGCTAAGGCACCGGGCAAGCCTGCGGCAGAGGCTCCGGCAACAGAGGTAGAGGCACCGGCAGTAGAGGCTCCAGTAGCTGTCGAGTCCGAGCCCGCAGTGTCGAGCGAAGCCGAGTCCCCGGTGACAGTGGCAGAGCCTGCAGTGTCGACCGAAGCCGAGCCCAAGGAGCCGACAGCTTCGACAGCTTCGACAGACGAGAGTGCACAGCCGTCGAACGGTGACGCACCTGTTGCTCCCCCAGCCGCCAAGCCGGGCGGTCTCGGGTTCCGAGCGGGCGCGAAGGCTCCGGGCCGGAAGAAGTAACCAAACACCCTTTTTCGCAAGTGCACCCCCTTTCTCGCCTCAGAGAAAGGGGGTTTACTTGTGAAAAGGGGTGCGCGCTCACGTTATCCACAGGTCCATACACAGGCCATTGCCCTGAGCTGGATCGCTGACGACTATGAGCACGTGACCCGAATCGTTCGCCGGCAGGATGCCCTCACCCGCGGAATCACCGACTCCGAACTGCAGCGTTATTGCCGGACCGAGTCGTGGAAACGTTTGCGCCCAGGGGCGTTCGTGAGCCGAGGCGAGTTCGACGCGCTCGATGCCGTCGACAAGCACCGCGTGATCGCCGAGGCAGTATTGGGCGGGGCCCGCACCCCTGATGTCGTGCTCAGTCACGTCTCGGCGGCCGTCGTCCATGGCCTGTCGGTGTGGGGTCTTCCCTTGAGGAAAGTGCACGTCACACGCAATCGCAGAAGTGGAGCGCGCACGAGTTCGGTTCGCGTCCTCCACTGTTCGCCATACCATCCACACGAGATAGTGGACGTCGACGGTATTCGAGTGACGAGTATCGGACGAACCATCGCCGATATCGCGCGCTCCGAAAAGTTCGAGCCTGCGGTGTGCGCGGCCGACGAAGCTGCTCGGGTACACAATCTGACCTCGGCCGAGGTGGTGAATGCACTGGATCTCCGCCCGACGCATTCCGGGAACGCAGCCGGGTTACGGGTGGCCAACTTCATGAACGGTCGCGCGGAAAGCGTCGGGGAATCTCGAACTCGCGTGGCACTGGCCGAACTCGGCTACCATCCCGAGCTGCAGACTTCGATTGTGGTGCAGGGTAAACCGATCGCACGCGTCGACTTCTACCTTCGAGCCATCACGACGGCGTGTGAGTTCGACGGCAAGATCAAATACGGACGACTAGTCCCCGCAGGCTCGACCGCGCACGAGGTGGTGTGGCGCGAAAAGCTTCGCGAGGACGCGATACGCGACGCCGGCATTCAAGTGGTCCGACTGACATGGGCGGACTTGTCTGCGCCGATCGAGATTCGTCGACGAATCGAAGCCGCAGCGCTACGAGCAGCCCAGTCGCCGCCGCCGACCGCGATAGCCCGCTGAGAGTGCACCCTTTTTCCCAAGCGCACCCCCGCGCTCGGACGCGAACAACCGGCCCCGGTTACCAAAAAGGGTGCACGCTTAGACCGCGCATACCCCAACCGCGCACCTTGCCCGCACACACCCCCAACCGCTCACCTTGCCCGCGCATACCCCGACCAAGCACACCCCAACCGCGCACCCTTTTTCCCAAGCGCACCCCCGCGCTCGGAGGCGAACAAAGGGTTCCGGTTACCAAAAAGGGTGCGCGCTCCAACCCGAACGACGCTCAGGGCCTCCACAATTCGAGCTGAGGGATCCCGGGCGGGGTGAAGCCGAGCACTTGACCGTAGAAGGATAGTTCGGATTCCCGGGCGTGAACCTGTGTCTCCAATTTGCGGAAGCCGTGCGATTCACCCTCGTACGCCAGGTATGCGTGTGGAATGCCCTTGCGTACGAGTGCATCCCGGAATCGTTCGGCCTGTGACGGCGGCACGATCGGGTCGGAGAGCCCTTGCAGCAACAGCACTGGGCAGGACAATCCGTCGACGTTGTTGATCGGTGCGCGGCTTCGGTACAGGTCGATCGCGTCGGGGAGCGGTCCGATCAGGCTGTCGATGTATCGTGATTCGAAGTCGTGAGTCTCGGCGACGAACATTTCCAGTTCGGCAACGCCGTAGTACGAGGCACCGCAAGCGAATACATCCGAGGATGTGAGTGCCGCCAGGACGGTCCAGCCGCCTGCCGACCCGCCTTCGATAGCGAGCCTGGCTGGATCTGCGAGGCCGGCGTCGGCGAGCCCTTGCACTGCCGCGATCGTGTCCTCGACGTCGACGACTCCCCACTGACCGCGCAGACGGTTGCGGTATTCCCGCCCGTATCCGCTCGATCCGCCGTAGTTGACGTCGACAACTCCGATTCCGCGGCTGGTGAAGTACGCGAATACCGGATTGAGCGCGGGCGCGACGTGGGCCGTCGGACCTCCGTGCACGAATGCCACGTAGGGCGGCAATTCTCCTTCGAGTCCGCGGTATTCGGGGTTGCGCGGTGCATAGGCGATCGCATGGACTTCGCGCTGTGGACCTTGGAAGGTCATCGGCTCGCCCTGCGGGAGGTAGGCGGCGTCGGGAATCGTCTCTCGCCCCGAGCGGATTTCCACCAGCGAGCGCGTGTCGAGATCCAACAGTCGCAGCCCGCTGGCATTGTGTGCACCGCCCGTGCGCAATAGCACGGACGATCCGCGGCGGCCACCGAGGGAAATGGAGGTGAGCCCGTCGAGGTCGATGTCGTCGAGCGATCCGGTGACCGGATCGAGAATGCCGAGCGTATCGGTGCCGAAGGTCCTGACCGTCAGGAGCTTTCCGTCGTCGAGCACCGAGTACCACTGTGCGCCGAGCTGCCACAGCGGAGCGCCGAAGTCCGCATCCGCTGCATGCAAAGCCACTACGTCTGCATCGACGGATGTCCGGTAGAGATTCCACCATCCGGATCGGTCGCTGATGACGTACAGCGATTCGTCGTCGATCCACTCCGGTTGCAGCACCGATTCCTCGGTACCGCCGAGGATTGTTCGAGACACTCCGGTGGTCAGATCGACGATTCGGAGTTCGGTTCCATCCCAGGGCATCTGCGGGTGGTTCCAGGCGACGAACGCCAGCATGTTCCCATTCGGCGAGAGCCTCGGGTATGCCAGGAAGTCCGATCCCGAGGCCAGCGATCGAACCCCGGAACCGTCGAGTGCGATGGCGCAGATGTCGCGGGAAACCTTCGCCCCGTCATGGGTTTCCCGAACCGCCAGCACTTCGTTGCCGACGATCGACAGTTCGCCGTATCGAACCGTTGCCGCCACGGCAGGCGCCGGGGTCAACGGCACCGGTCTCTCGCCGGGCTTGCCGATATGGACGCGTTGATCGCTGAACTCCGAGAACACGATTCGACCGTCATCGGTCGCGGTCCACGCCCCACCCCCGTATTCGTGAACACGGGTGCGCGCGTTGAACGGCTCGGGCAGTAGTGCAGTAACAACACCGTTCTCGATGCGGCAAATGGTGGTGCGCCCGCCCTCGGTCGGCCGCATCTCCGACCACCACACCTCATCGCCGACGAACCGACCCCCTTCGACGGGGTGTCCGCTGGCGGAGAGATCGACGGCGGAAATCGGGGATGGCCAGGAACCGAAGGGCAGCGCTGCAGAGGTCACACCGACCAGGGTAGGTGAGTCCCTCCCCCGCGCCGTGCGCACCTTCGCGCCGGCAACGACGGAACTAGCCGACCGGTTGAAGCAGATCGGGGTTGTCGTTCTTGACGCTGTTGACCGCGGAGCTCACCTCGTATGGCACCAAGCTGGGCTCGGGGATAGCGGCCAGCATCTCCTGGACCGAACCCAGATCGGTCATCGCCGGGTCCAGCCACTCGGACCGAAGGGACTCCGGCACGATCACCGGGGAGCGATCGTGAATGTGACCGAGCGCGTCCGCGGCGGGAGCGGTCAACACCGTGACCGACCAGACCCATCGATCCGGGTCCTCGTCGGACTTCGTCGGGTCACGCCACAGCTCGTACAGGCCTGCCATCTCCAGGAGTCGTTCGGAGTGCAGGAAGTAGGGCACTTTTCTGCCTTCGCGCTTCTCCCACTCGTAGTAGCCGTCGGCCGGGACGATGCATCGCCTGCGGGCTGCGGCCTTCTTGAATGTCGGTTTCTCGGTGATCGTCTCGGATCTCGCGTTGATGAGCCTGCTGCCGATCTTGATGTCCTTGGACCACGACGGGATCAGACCCCAGCGGACCGAACGCAACTGCCGCACGGCGTCGGCCTCGGGTTCGTCTTTGGGTGCGCGCTCGAGAATGGTTCGTACGGTCTGCGTGGGCGCCACGTTGTACGCCGGGGGCAGTTCTTCGCCGATGGTCTCGGCAATGTCGAAGACTGCCCGCAGGTCATGATCGCTCTGGGTACTGGCATACCGTCCGCACATAAAGAAAATTGTCGCATCCCGCACCGACAAGAAAGGCCTGGTCCACTATGCCTGGATGTGCTGGGCACCGACCTGGCAAGATTAGGGGGGTGAACCATCCGCAGACGAATCATCAGACGCGTCAACCTCGCACGTTGCAGCAGTCGACCAAGCTGCAGAACGTGCTGTACGAGATCCGCGGCCCGGTACACGCCCACGCGGCGCGACTGGAAGCCGAAGGCCATCGAATTCTCAAGCTCAACATCGGCAACCCTGCGCCGTTCGGTTTCGAGGCGCCCGACGTCATAGTCCGTGACATGATCGCCGCGTTGCCGTATGCGCAGGGCTACTCGGAGTCGAAGGGCATTCTGTCCGCCCGGCGTGCGATCGTCACGCGCTACGAACTCGAACCTGGCTTCCCCGAACTCGACGTCGACGATATCTACCTGGGTAACGGCGTGTCCGAGCTCATCACGATGACGATGCAGGCACTGCTCGACGACGGTGACGAGGTCCTGATCCCGGCGCCCGATTACCCACTGTGGACGGCGATGACGACGCTCGCGGGCGGCAAAGCCGTGCACTACATATGCGACGAGGAAAACGAGTGGAACCCCGACCTCGCGGACATCGAGTCGAAGATCACCCCTAAGACGGTGGCTCTCTTGGTGATCAACCCGAACAACCCGACCGGTGCGGTGTATTCGAAGGAGATCCTGCAGGGCATCGTCGAGCTGGCTCGTAAGCATCAGCTCCTTCTGTTGGCCGATGAAATCTACGACCGCATCCTCTACGACGACGCCGAACACACGTCGTTGGCAAGCCTTGCTCCTGACCTTCTGTGCTTGACGTACAACGGGCTGTCCAAGGCGTACCGGGTGGCCGGGTACCGGGCAGGGTGGCTCGCGATCACCGGGCCCAAGGCCCATGCCGCCGGATTCCTCGAAGGTATCGATCTGTTGGCGTCGACCAGGCTGTGCCCCAATGTGCCCGCACAACATGCGATCCAGGTGGCGCTGGGCGGACATCAGAGCATCAATGATCTCATTCTTCCCGGTGGCCGGCTGCTCGAGCAGCGTGACGTCGCGTGGCAGAAGTTGAATGAGATCCACGGCGTCTCGTGTGTGAAACCGCGCGGTGCTCTGTACGCATTTCCGCGCCTCGACCCGGAAGTGCATGAAATTTACGACGACGAGAAGCTTGTCCAAGATCTGCTTTTGCAGGAGAAGATTTTGGTGGTGCAGGGCACTGGTTTCAACTGGCCCGGACACGATCATGTGCGCATCGTCACGCTTCCGTGGGCGCGTGATCTTTCGGAGGCGATCGAACGGTTCGGCAACTTTCTTGCTTCGTACAAGCAATAGGGTGACCGGTTCGGGGTTTACGGGTACCAGTCCCGCACCTGACCGTAAAGTAGGGAAATTAATTGAATAGTGACATACAAAACAGTTCCATGCTCCTGCCAAGTCGGCTATAGATCTGTACATTGGCGTACGGCACCTCGCGTGCCCGAGCACTGGTCGTACCCCACCCCCCCCGGGGCGATCAGGAAGGTGGCGGGGGACGCCCCCCCTGCTCCCCGCCACCGAGCTCCATAACGTTCAGCCGGTCGCACCCTCCCGATACGATGAGGCTGCAGACCACTCGCCACTTCCGGATACTGTGTCACCGTGGATTCACACGGTCATGGGCACGGACACAGCAACGCACCTGCACCGCTCGGACCCGTCGCCGCACGGATAGTTGTGGGGCTTCTCGTCGCGATCGGAATATGCGTGATCGGCGGTGCAATTGCACTGTGGCCGAGCCAGCAGAACGTCGACATCCCGCTCCCGTTCAATACCTCCGGTGGTAGAGCGGTCCAAAGCGAAGCGGGCACGATTGTGTCGCAGGACATCGGGCCCTGCGGCAGCGCTTCTTCCGGACGCGTATTCACCGGTAGCCCGACGCCACCTCCCAGCGCAGGATACGACTGCCAACGCAGCATCGTCACGATCGACTCGGGACCGAATGCGGGCACACGCACCCTGATCGAAATCGTCCCGGGCCCTGGCCAACCAGACCTTCGCACCGGTGAGAGCATTCGGTTGGTCCGGCAGACCGATCCCACCGGAACCACCCAGTACTCGTTCAACGACTACGCCCGCGGACTTCCTCTCGCAGTCATCGTCGGTGTGTTTGCCGTCGTCATCTGCGTCGTTGCGAGATGGCGCGGATTTCGTGCGCTGCTGGGATTGATCGTGGCGTTCGGCGTGCTCGTCGGATTCATGCTCCCTGCACTTCTCGACGGCGCACCTGCGATTCCCGTCGCCCTGGTCTCCGGAGCCGTCATTCTGTACGGCGTTCTCTACCTTGCACACGGCGTCAACCTGCGGACGAGTTCTGCTCTTCTCGGAACTCTCCTGTCGATGGCGTTGGCTGCAGTGTTGTCCTACGTTGCGATTCGGATGACCCACCTGACGGGGCTGTCGGAAGAACAGAACACCAACGTTCAGGCCTACATCCAACAAGTCAGCATCACCGGATTGCTCCTTGCGGGGTTCATCATCGGGTCGCTCGGTGTCCTCAACGACGTGACGATCACCCAGGCGTCGACTGCGTTCGAGATCGCCTCGGCGGACGCAACGACGACGCGACGGCAGATCTTCACCTCCGCGATGCGCGTGGGGCGTGACCATATCGCCAGCACCGTCTACACCCTGGTGCTGGCGTATGCCGGTGGGGCGCTTCCACTTCTACTGCTGTTCAGCGTCACCGGCCGATCCATCCAGGATGTTCTGACCGGTGACGCCGTGGCCATCGAGATCGTCCGCTCTTCGGTCGGCGGTATCGCGCTGGCGCTGTCCGTTCCGCTGACCACTGCCATCGCCGCCATGCTCGCCCGGCCGGGAGGGCCGCCCGAGCCATCGGAGTCGACCGCGAGAAAGGCAGGCAGGCACTCTCGCTAGGAGAGCCGAAAAGTCATGCGAAGGCTGCCGCGACGCTCTCCGACAACAGATCACCGTGGTGCGTGCTGAGCCCGTTACGCAAGCCTGCGTCCGCCTCGCATGCCTCTTCCCAACCCTTGTCGGCGAGCGCGCAGACGTAGGGCAGCGTCGCGTTGGTCAACGCATAGGTCGACGTCCGCGGGACAGCGCCCGGCATGTTCGCGACGCAGTAGAAGACCGACTCGTGCACCCGGTAGGTCGGGTCGGCGTGCGTAGTGGGAACCGAATTCTCGAAGCAGCCGCCCTGGTCGATGGCGATGTCGACGAGCACCGAACCATGCTTCATGCGCTGAACGAGACTGTCGGAGACCAACATCGGCGCTCTCGCCCCGGGTACCAATACCGCCCCGATCACCATGTCGGCGGCAAGAACAGCCTGTTCGAGCTCGAAGGAGCTGGACGCGACCGTCTTGACGCTGCCGTGGTACAGATCGTCGATGCCGCGTAGCGCCTTCACGTCGAGATCCAGCACCGTGACGTCGGCGTGCATGCCGTGCGCGATGGCGACGGCGTTCCTTCCCGACACGCCTGCACCGATGACGACGACGTTCGCCGGACGCACCCCTGGCACTCCTCCCATGAGCACGCCGCGGCCTCCCCCGCTGGCCATCAAGTGGTAGGCACCTGCTTGCGGTGCAAGCCTGCCCGCAACCTCGCTCATCGGTGCCAGCAGTGGGAGTGATCCGTTCGGGGCAGTGACGGTCTCGTAGGCGATTGCGGTGGTGCCCGATGCGAGCAATGCGTCGGTGCAGGGCTTCGACGCGGCCAAATGCAGAAAGGTGAACAGGACCTGATCACGCCGGAGCAGTGCGTACTCCTCGGCGATCGGCTCCTTGACCTTGAGCAGCAGGTCGGCCGCGTCCCACACCTTGGCAGCCTCGGCGAATATCTGCGCGCCTGCCGCTTTGAAGTCGGTGTCGCAGAACGACGAACCGACGCCTGCTTCGGATTCGACGATCACTTCATGTCCGTGCGAGACCAATTCGTGTACGCCCGCCGGGGTGATGGCCACTCGATACTCGTTGTTCTTGAGCTCGCGAGGAATTCCGATCTTCATGGTGGCCTCCTGAATAAACATTCGACGGATTACCACAATTGTGAATTATAAAGAGAAAGAGGACCAACACATGTGAACATAATTCTGTAGATTGAGATTATGGGATCGAATAATTCAGTGCAGGACGGTCAGCCAGGTCGTCTGCCGAATGATGTTCGGCTCACGGCAAATACACGAAATACCCCACTCGACGACATCGACCACATCCTCATCGACGTTCTTCGGCACAACGCCCGCACACCCAACAATGCTCTTGCTGCGGCAGCAGGTATCGCACCGTCGACGGCGCTGGGACGTGTGCGCTCCCTCGTCGAGCGCGGAGTCATCCGCGGGTTCCATGCCGACATCGATCCCGAAGCCCTCGGGCAGGGCATCCAGGCGATGATCTCGGTGCGCTTGCAGGCGGATGCTCGGCGAAGAATCAACGAATTCGGTGAGCAGATCGCGGCGCTCGAGGAGACTCTGAACATCTACTTCATCGCAGGGGCGGACGATTTTCTGATCCACGTATCGACAGTGGACACCGCCGCATTACGCAACTTCGTCGTAGACAACCTCAGCGCTCACCCAGCCGTCGCCGCCACCGAGACGGTTCTGATATTCGAGCACATTCGCCCGCGGAATCCAGCCGTCTGAAACCTGGATCAGGGAGCGGGCGGGAAGAGCGGCGGCAAGGTCGGCAGCGTGAAGTCCGGCAGGCCGGGGATCAGGGGTGGTGGGGGCGGAGGTGGCGGTGGAGGTGCGACCTCAGCTTCGGAGGACTGCTCCGAGGTTTGCTCCTCGGTCACTTGCTGGCGCGTCGGTTCGGCAGTCTCGGGTTCGGGCTCGACAACCGGAGCTTCCGGAATGGTCCCTGCGGGCGGCGGCGGAGGCGGGAGAGGAATGACCGGGGGTGCTGCTGGCGGTGGCGTTGCTGCCGTGCTCGGGGTGGCCGGCGGCTGCGTCACCGCGGTCTCGACGACAGCAGCCGTGTTGGGACGCGTCACGACGAATCCAGATACTGCGATCACCGCTGCAGCAGCAACTCCGACTACGGACCACGCCCGAATTCGACGTCGCTTACGCACGTCTTCGTCTTCACCGTCGTCTTCCTCGTAGTCCGCGTCCAGCCAGTAGACCTTTTCGAGCGCGAAGTGTTTCGGGGCGGGCGAAGCCGATTCGACTTCCCTCGCGTCCGACGCAGGAGCAACGGCAGGTGAGGCAACAGTAGGAGCTACGGGCGGGGCTTTCGGCGGATAGAACGGCCGTGCACCCGTGTCTGCAGCAGGTAAATTTTTCCGCGCGGTCGGAATCGCTTCGACAGGTCGAGGCGCAACGAAGGCAGCCACGGGTACAGGCACAGGCTCCGGTCGGACCGCCGCTGCAGGAGTGGGGCGCGCAGGCATAGTCCGGGGTGGAACATCCTGCGGGTACGCCGACGGACGCGCCGAGAGTGCTGCGCCACGGGCCGAGACAGTTTCCGGCTCGTTCGGAGTGATCGCCGGCAAATGCAGAGATGGGCCGACCCGTTCACGAACGAGCGGGATACGCGACCCACCACCGATGAGAACGACGGCGTCGATAGGAACATTTGCTTCGATGAGAACACTGCGTGCGAACTCGATGGCCTGATCGATGTGATCGGCGATCAATGCCTCGAAGTTGTCCCGCGAGAGCAGGATCATGCCGCTTTCGTCGGGCAGGCACACCGCGTCATTGCTCGACAGCCGTTCCTTGGCCACACGGCACCGACGCTCGAACAAGTCCATGTCGGCGGCATCGCTCGGCTTGCCGAGGCGTGCGAGCTGATTGTCACGAAGGAGTTCGTCGATGAGATCTCCGCTGAACGCACTGGAGCGTTGCGTGACGACGACTCGACGGGCCGCCAGGTTCACGACGCTGACGTTCAGACCCGAACTTCCCAAGTCGAACAAGGCGACGGTCGAGAAACCCGCAGCTTCACCACTGACGACGAGGTATTCGAGGACCGCCTCGACCTCGGGCACGAGGCGGTAGTTCTGCAGGTGCTGATTCTCCAGAGCGCGGTGCAGCGTGTCTGCCTGATGTGCGTCCCGGTACGCGACGCCGGTCGTCATCGACGGCTCGGACTCGGCGGCCAGCGCGCTGATCGACTCAGCGGCCAGGTACTCGACGTGATCGTCGACCGTGTCGATGACTTGATTGTGGAAGAACAACTGCTGAGGGGCTTCGAGCAAACGGGTAGACGAGACGCGAGCATTGGCCGTCCCGTTGCGTGGCTGAGCCATACGCACGGCGTGGGCACCCATGGACACCCCCAACAACACAGTCATCTCTCTTGCCTCGCTTTGCGGTAGACGGTCTGACTCCGATACTCGCCCCATCGGGTCACGCTACCGGGTGTGTGGCCGAAGTGCGGCGTGGCCCCGTCAGCGCTGGGGTCAATTCACATCCGAGTCGTCTTCGGCCACATAGCCGTCGTCGTAGTAGAAACCGTCCTCGGTGTACTCGATATTGCCGGTATCCGGATCGGTGCCTGGTTCGACGGGATCGAAGGTGTCCACCGGCTCTGGCACAGGCCCCGGCTCGGGCATCGGGATCGATTCCGGCAGCGCAGGCACACTCTCGGCGACCGAGGAATTTCCAGCAGGGATCGAACCGGGATCGATTCCGATCCCGGGAGGAGGGGCTGTATTGCCTCGTACCGCGACGATTGCCCAGACCAGCAGAACCACCGTGGCTACTGCCCCCAGCCAGGAGGCGTCCTTTACCGACCACTGGACACGACGGGGACTTCGCGACGCGGGGACCGTCTTCATCGGCTCGGGAACTACAGCCGCCTCTGCCGGCTCGGGAACTACAGCCGCCTTCGGAACTACAGCCGGCTCGGGAACTACAGCCGCCTTCGGAACTACAGCCGGCTCGGGAACTACAGCCGGCTCGGGAACTACAGCCGGCTCGGGAACTACGGCAGGAGGCGTGCTCGTATGATGCTCCGCCAGCAGCGTCGCAAGAGTCATCGTGGGAGCGATCGGTGCGGCCTCTAGCGCTGCACCTTCCGCGATGACCGACATCGGTGAATCCGGAACGATGACGTCGACGGCCCACCTGCGTTCGACGAGTGACCGCACGATCGGCATGTGCGAGCCACCACCGATGAGTAACACCGCATCCGGAGTCGATGGGGCCGCCCACGCGAGTGCTTGAAGGATCAGCGGAGCTGCGGCGTCGTCGAATTCGTTGCGAGTGATCAGCACCGGCCCGTTGTTCGGCGCGCGGACACCCGCAGCGGTGCTGAGCATCTCTTTGAGGTCGCGGAAGAACACGCGGTATTCGCGTTGACCTTCGGAGCCTTCGGCGGGGGGAAGGATCTTCTTGGCCATGACGACTTTCTCGACTATCCGGTCGAGTGCGTCACCCGACAGGATCGGAGTGCGTCGACTTCGAGTGACGTCGCCTGCTGCTACATCCAACGTGAGCGCGGTCGTACCGTTCGTTCCGAGGTCGAGCACCAGCAATGCCCGCGCCGTCGCGAGCTTCCCGATCGAGCGCGCGTAGGCGAGCACCGCCGATCCCTCGTCGACCATTCGAATTGTGGAGGTTTCACTACTGTCGAGCGACTCCAGGAGCGAGGCCACTACGTCCGAATCGCGTCCGGTAAGTACGACATCGTCGAACGGTCCGCAGTCGGCAAGCTTGCCGTTCAGGAGCCAATGGGCTCCTTCGGCGTCTATCGAATCCTCGATGCGGCGTCCGTCTCTGAGGTAAGAGATCCGGACGACACTCGGCTCCACGGCTATGCCGCAGACTCCACTCACCGGCACTGAGTTCCTTCATTTATTGGCCCGACGAAGCCCTCACTGTACTTCTTCACCCCACCTACCTCAGGCGCATACGGGCAGGACAAGGCCCCACACAGCCGTGATGCTCATCTCGATTGAAATCCGGATCCCAGGGAAACCTGCTGGTCGGAAACCAATCCAAGAGCAGCCGAACGATTCAAGCCACCGCTTCAAAACAATCTACTATATTGTTTGGGAAGGTCTGGGGAGACAGCTGGGTTGCAAACATCGATGTATTGCAAACCAACAGTCAGTACGAGGCCGTCCGGTCTCGGAAAGTTACGAGATTCAGTGGAGGTTCGTATGGAAACACTCAATGCTGCAGATGTGGCCAGGATTCGCGAAGTTCTGGACAAATTCGGGAAGCTTCCACTACCAGCTTCGGACATCGAGGACTCGGCCGATCTCTACGACAGTGGCCTCACCTCGCATGCCAGCGTCAACGTCATGATCGCTCTCGAGGACGAGTTCGATATCGAATTCCCCGATGCCATGCTGCAGAAGGCCACGTTCGCCAGCATCGAGTCCATCGCCACAGCCGTCGCACAGCTCACGGACTGAGGGCTATGACCACCGCTTACCGGGACGCCATCGACATCTCGAACATGTCCGAGGTACTGACCACGGTGCGTTCGTTCGCCGATGAGGTCGATCGCGATGCACGATTCCCGACCGAGTCCATGGAGGCGATCCGCCAATCCGGTCTCCTCGAGGCAGGCATTCCCGCGCACTTCGGTGGCGGCGGTCTTTCCCTTACCCAACTCGCGCATATCGCACGATCACTGGGCGCAGAATGCGCCTCTACGGCAATGATCTTCGTGATGCATCAGTCCCAGGTACTGAGCATCGTCCGGCACGGCAAGTCCGACGCCATGGAATCGTTGCTGCGTCGGTTCGTTCTCGAACGTCCGCTGGTGGCCTCGGCGACCACTGAGATCAACATCGGTGGTGACGTGCGAACCAGCGGGTGCGCGGTCGAATACGACGGCGATCGGATCACGTTGTCGAAAACCGCGCCGGTGATCTCCTATGGCGAATACGCACAGTTCGTCCTCGCAACGGCTCGCCGCTCGGTGGACAGTCCCCCGAGCGATCAGGTGTTGGTCGTCTGCGAAAAGCCGGATGTCGTGCTCGAACGCACCGGCGACTGGGACACCCTCGGGTTCCGTGGAACCTGCAGCCCCGGATTCCAACTCGAAGCAACTGCCACGACGTCGAGCATTCTCGGTGACAGCTACGGCGATATTTCCGCGCAGACGATGCTGCCTGCCGCGCATGTGCTCTGGAGTGCCGCGTGGCTGGGTATCGCTGATGCGGCAGTCGCCAAGGCGCGCAAGTCCGTTCGCAAGGCTGCCAGTCGCACGCCGGGAGTCACCCCGCCGAGTGCACTTCGGCTCGCCGAGCTTTACGTCGTGCACGAGCAGCTCGTCGACGCGGTATTCGGCGCGGCAGCCAAGTACGAGGCCATTGCGGACTCCCCCGGAGATCTCGGTGCTATCGGATTCGCGGTGCGGATCAACAACCTCAAGGTGACTGCGTCGTCACTCGTCATCGACATCGTCGGCAAAGCGTTGCAGATCTGCGGCATTTCCGGCTACCGACAGGACTCCGACATGAGCATCGGTCGTCACCTGCGGGACGCGCACGGCTCCGCCATCATGGTCAGCAACGAACGCATTCTCGGGCACAACTCCCAACTTGCGCTCGTCTACAAAGGTAACTGAATGACTGCACACGCGAACCCCACCGAAATTTCCGAACTCGATTCGGCGCGAGCACGATTCCGCGAGGAACTCGTTGCCGCCGAACTTCTCGTACCCAGCTCGGTGGAGGGTCTCTACGGCCGCTCGGGTGAGTTCGAGGACATCATCGACAGAATCGACGAGGTCGTCGACGCAGCTGGACGGTCCGAGCACGGATTCTCGGCTCCGCGATTCCGCTTCCCACCGGTTTTCCCGCGGGAAGCATTCGAGCGCACCGATTACATCGCCTCGTTTCCCAATCTGACCGGTGCCATCAACACCTTCGACGGTGACAACAAGGCCCATGCCTCGTTGCTCGCGGACCGCGCCGAAGGCAAGGACTGGGATCACCACCTGGAGTCCGCAGGCACCATGCTCGTTTCGGCCGCATGCCACCCGTCGTACTCGATGATGACGGGCGTACTTCCGGAAGACGGTCGGTTGCTCGACATCTACGGTTACTGTTTCCGCCACGAGCCAGCTGTGGATCCCGCACGGATGCAAGCATTTCGGATGCACGAGTACGTTCGTGTGGGCACTCCGGACGAGGCCATCGCGCACCGCGAACGCTGGGTGGTGCGCGGCATGGAGGTGCTTGCCGACCTCGGCCTCGAAGCCGAAGCCGTCATCGCCAACGACCCGTTCTTCGGACGCGCAGGCCGCATGTTGGCTGCGAACCAGCGCAACGAGAACCTCAAGACCGAACTCGTCGTCAAACTCTACGGAGATCTCGACGACGGCACCGCTGTGGTCTCGTGCAATTGCCACCGTGACCACTTCGGTCACACGTTCGGAATTTCCACGGTCGACGGCGAACCCGCACACAGCGCGTGCGTCGGCTTCGGTATGGAGCGCATCGCACTGGCGATGTTGCGCACCCACGGCCTCGACAGTCGAAAGTGGCCCGCTTCCATTTCCCGCTGAGCGAACGACAACCAACAACGAGGGGATCGTCCTGTGAGCACCCGAAGTACGGCAGAGCGGAACATGGACACCTCTCATGTCGACGTGAATCCGCATACTGCCGGCGGAAAGTACTCGACGTGGTTCGGCCCCGAATCGGAAAGCTTGTTCGGAACCGTGCATGTACCCGCGGGTGGGCGCGCACGGGGCGGTGTAATCCTTTGTCCGCCATTGGGTAAGGAGCAGGTCGACTCTTACCGCGGCTTGACTCTGCTTGCGCAGAAGCTGTGCGATTCGGGTTTGCTCGTGCTTCGGTTCGACTACTTCGGCACCGGAGATTCCGCCGGCGATCAGGACTCGGAAGACATCGTCTCGAGGTGGACCCGCAGCATCGTCACGGCCGCCGGGTTCGTGCGCGCAAGCGGGGTCGACGCGGTGGCGCTCGTCGGATTGCGCGCCGGCGCACTACTGAGCGCTTCGGCGTTCTCGCAGGCCGGTCCACTGACCGCAGTTGCCCTGTGGGACCCGGTCGTTCGTGGTCGCTCCTACATGCGTGAGCAGCGTGCCCTGTATTCGGTCAGTGTCACGCAGGACTCCGAGGAGGACGCGCGGGTGTCGATCATCGGTGCCGTGCTGCACCCGGATGTGGCCTCGGACCTCGCGGCTCTCGACATCTCCAAGCTCGAACCGATCGCGTGCCCTGTACTTGTCGCCACCCGCCCGGAACGCGCTGACGCCAAGCCCCTCCGGGCCCTGGTGGAGAAGCAGAACGCCGAAGAGCACACCCTGTCCGATCACGAACTGTTTCTCGAACCTTCGGATTTCGAGGTGGTGCTGCCCACCGCGGACATCACCCATCTGACTCGTTGGCTCTCGGACCGCTTCGACGGCAGTGATGCACCGGTATCAGTGCCACTGCGTGATCACGCCGAGTTCGGCAGCGGCGAAAGTACCGTGGTCGAGACGACGCAATCCCTCGGGCCGAACGCCCTGTTTGCCATCAGGACCACCTCCCCGTCGTGCTCGACGGGCGGACCGACCCTCGTTCTCTACCCGACCGCGAACGAACACCGAGTCGGACCTGTCCGGCTGTGGGTCGAGATTGCCCGTTACCTTGCTGCCCAGGGTGTTTCGGTTCTCCGATTCGATCGCCGCGGCACCGGCGAAAGTGGCCCGGTGTCGGACGACGAGATCACCGAGCTCTACAGCGAAAAAGGCAACGAGGATGCACTGACGGCAGTGCAGCAATCAGGAGCTGGACCGCGCAACGTCATGGTGTCCGGGATGTGCTCGGGATCTTGGTATTCCAGCTTTGCGGCAGCCGAACTCGGCGTGAATTCCGCGGTCCTGTTGAACAGTCTCGACTGGACCACCAAACGGCTCGAATTCGTCAAGCGTTCCTCGATGGTGCACGAGGACAAAGGCTTTGTCGCGTCCGCATTGGATCGCCTGCACCATGTCGGCGTGCGCGTGAAGAACGCCATGCAGCCTTCGATGCCGTATCGCGTGTGGTTGTGGCTCGGGTTGCGCGGTCTCATCCAGGTTCCGGAGATTTCTCTACGCAGGTTGGAGTCGAAGAACGTGCGAACCACTGTCCTTCTGTCTCCGACGGACACTGCATGGTTCGTGGACAACCGCGGCCCGGAGGGAATGCGTCGACTGCGTAAGAAGTCCGACACCCGACCCGGCTCGACGACGGTCAAGTCCTTCGAGGTCGGCGATCACTCGCTGTACAGCCGCGATCTGCGGGAAACGGTTCGCCGAGAGCTCGTCGACGCGGTGAACGAGGCCTTCGACATGGAGATCGGCTTGCCCGCGCCGCCTGTACCCGTGCGGTGGCAGCCTCTGTGAAACACCGCGCCCCGAAGATCGCACCACCGCGACACGACAATCTCGAGCGGCTCCAGTGGTATCCACTCGAGCCGGTTCGTTGGGACATGGGCCTCATGTCCCACACGATGCCGATCCAGAAGGTCAGCCAAGCTCAGATACCTCATCCTGTCGAGGCCTTGGGCTCGGCGGACCCGCAGTTACCCGACGAGGCCGCGAATGGCAAGAGTTCCGACCGCAACCTGGCACTGAATTCTCTGGCGTTGATGCTGTCCACCGTCATCACCGGTGGCCTCGGGTTGCTGTTCTGGGCTGCAGCCGGCCGCTTGTACCCGGTGGCCGAGGTCGGCAGCGCCTCCGCGGTGATCACCTCGGCCGTCATGCTCTCGACATTGTCCAACCTGAGCCTCGGATCGATGTACGAGCGGTTTCTGCCCGATTCCGGCCGACTGGCAAGGTCTTTCGTCGTGCGCGGTTACCTGACGATCACTGCGTTCGCGTTCATCCTCGGGTGCGTGTTCCTGCTCGTCGCGCCGGTCGACAAGATGTTCACCAGCACCGCCGAAATCGTCACTTTCCCACTGTTCGTTGCGGTACTCGCGGTGTTCGCGCTGCAAGATCAGACGTCGTCCGGGCTCGGAGTCGCACGCTGGGCAGCGGCGAAGAACGTCTTTCATGCCGTCGTGAAATTCGGTTTGCTTCTTGCTTTGTTCGCGACGGCTCGGAGCACGTCGATCATCGCGGCTTGGGCCATCCCTGCGGTCATCGCGTCGGTTGTCGTTCTTCGCCATATCCTGCGCGCGCTGCGAACCGAGCCGCGATATCAGTTGGAACCCAATCTTCCGCCGCGCCGCGAACTGTGGTCGTACTTCGGATCCGCCTATGGCATCACTGCACTCGGTTCACTCGCTCCGCTGCTGATCCCGATGATTGTGGTGGCCACGTTGGGCACCGAGAGCAACGCGTATTTTTCGTTGACCTGGTCGATAGTCAGTGCCTTGTACATCCTGATCAGCGTCCTCGTGGGCCCGTTCGTCGCCGAGGTCGCCGCACACCCGGATCAATTCTCGCGATTGACCAAACGTTTCATGACGATGGTCGGCGTCGTGGCGTTGGGTGGTTCGTTCTTCCTCGCGTTCATTGCACCGTTCGGGTTGGGGATCGTGGGGGCGGAGTACCGCGAGAACGGCACGATCATCGTCCAACTTGCTGCGTTCACCATTCCGCTCTCGGTCGTGGGATCGCTCTACGACGGCCTTGCGCGTGTCCAACGAAAAATGCGGCTGGCTGTCGTGGTGCAGGTGATCGCGACGTCGATCATCATCATCGGCTCGCTGAGCCTGTCGTCCTCACTCGGCATCGCCGCTGTCGGCTGGGCATACCTGGCGGCCGAGGGATTCGGCGCACTCGTGTTGATCGTGCCGCTGATTCGATGGATCAGGCTGTTGTCGCATCATGACGGCCCGCCTCCACCGGAGGACCCGCTTCCTCCCGCCCCGCCCGGGCCACGCCCGTACCCGACAGGCCTGGCCGAACGGCCGCAGCAGTTCGCGAACGGTGATTACGCCCGCGAGTACAGCACCAGCGGTGCGCATCACATCGATTCCAGGCCTCGCATCTTCGACCCTGGCCGTATCCACGCCCCCTACCGTCGGCCGGCACCGGAGAGTGGCGCGCCATGAGCCGAAACGCGATCACGTACAAGGCAACTGCAATGGATATGTTGCGGTCGGATTCTCGGCTCATCGGCGGGCTCGGGCCTGCAGATTTCGGTGGCATCGAACGTGTCAGAGCGCGCCTTCGCAAGCTGGCCTCCGCGGGCCCTGCTGCCCGACTGGGCCTGCGCGTCACGCCGTCGACGCAGCAGTGGGTGTACGAACCCGACGCTGTCTGCGCGGACGTGGAATCCGCGCCGCCGATCACGGCAGCGGGTATCGCCGATGCCCTCGTCGAACTCTCGTCGACGGCGTCCACGGACGTCCCGTTGCGTGGCCGCCTTGCCGGTGAGTACCTCCTTCTGGATCTGTCGCATGGATTGAGCGATGCGTTGCTGCCGGTAGAGCTCTACGCCTATCTGGCCGATCCTTCCGAGAATCCCCCTCTCCCTGCCTGGGCGACGGCACCCGTTGTGAAAAGTCCTCTGCCACGGGCGTTCACCGGCTGGGCTGTTCGTAATCCATGCAAGGTCGGCGCTGTTCTGTCCGGACGGCTACGTGCCTCATGCTCTGCTTCGACGTCGACCAGAGCAGAGACCACTGCAGTGCCGAGACGCATACCGTGGACTCGATCACCCGCGGTGGCAACGGCGACGTCACGGGCAGGCGCTCCGACGGCACTTCGCCGCTGGCGTGATCGCAACGCCCCCGACCTGTCGGTAGCATCGATGCTGTGCGGTGCCGTCGCGAATGCAATTGCTGCACAAGGAATTTCCGTCGCACAGTCACTGACCTTCCTGTTCGATTGCAGACGTTATCTTCCGAAAAGCGATCTGGTGCTCGGGAATTTCGCGGTCGGAATCGACTTTCACGGCCTCGATCCTGCATCCCCACGCGCGGTCCACGGTGCCGTCGCCCACGCTATCGACAGTGGACGTCCGCTCGCGGCAGGGGCGTTGAGCGCGTTGTCGTATCTGCGTACCCGCGCGGCGTTACCTGCCACCGCGGTCGATACCGTTCCGGCGAACGCCGACGCCCGGCTGACGTTCTCCGACATCGGGCGGATACGGCAATTGGACGGCATCACATGGACCACGGAACCTGGGAAGAGCCGGTTCTATCCGCTCAGTGAACCTGCGCTCCCCGACTCGGTGGTGATCACGTCCATGCACGTCCGCGATACTTTCCAGGTGTCGGCGTCGTTCCACGGCAATGTCTTCGACGTCGAAACCGTCCAGTCCGCCTTGGACGTAGCATTGTCCGATCCCATCGCTATGCTCAGCGGCCAGGAGTGACCACCATGAGTACTCAGCTTCGACAAGCCCGCGCAGCGCTGCAGGGCAAGCCGACGACGGGTCCCGACGCTTCGTTGTGGGCCCGGATCGGCTATTGGGCAGGCCTGGCGGTGCTGCAGGTTCTTCTCGTCGAATTCGTCGTTGCCGCATCCTGGCGCGGGCTTTACAGCTACCGCACCAACTTCGTCAGTGAACTCGGTGTCGCGTTCTGCGGGCCGACCGGCAATTGGCCGTGCAGCTCGCTGTATCCGTTGATGAACGTGTCCATCGCACTGTTCGGTCTTTCCCTTGTCGTCGCCGCGACGGCATGGATGGTCACCGGTGTCGTCGACGTCCGCGGCGGTATTCTCCTGTGCGTGGCCGGGTTCGGCGGCATTGTTGCCGGGGTAGTGAACCAGGGCCTGAATTACGGCGTGCACTCATTCGGCGCGACCGTGTTCTTCGTCGTCGGAAGCCTCGGGCTGATCGTCGCCGGTGGTCACCGCTCGCTCCGCCGCACGATCGGTATCACTGTGACGACTCTCGGCGGGATCGCACTCACCGCGACGTTGTTGTACATCGGCGGTCACAGTGTCGGAATCGGGATCGGCGCCGTCGAGCGAATCGTCGTCTATTCCATCCTCGCCGGGACAGTGATATTGGCGGTAGCGCATCGCTCGACGGCTCGCCGCATGAAGATCGTGTCCTCCGCTGCTATATCGAATCCTTTCGGAAAACGATGACGCAACAGGTAGACCCGATGACCGTCGAGTGTTCCAGGCTCCCGTCACCAGGCTCGACTCCGCCGCCGAAGAGCAAGCTCTGGTCTCGTCTACTGAGCGTCGCGGTAGTTGCGGCAACGGTGGCAGTGTCGGGCACGGTCGCCTATCGAGAGTTGTGGGTGCAGCCGAGCGAGGGCAAGGAAGAATCCGACGCCAGCGGAAACGGCAGCGAGTTCACCGTCTACGACCAGTTCGACGCCGCTCGCGGTAGCGCTCTCGACTCGAGCAAATGGAGTTACGACACCGGCCGAACCGGGTGGGGAAACAACGAGAAACAGGACTACACCGACTCGACGGACAACTCGGCTCAGGACGGGTCGGGCAACCTCGACATCTCTGCGTTGGACACTGCCGGCGGATACACCTCGGCGCGGGTGACGACGAAGGACAAATTCGAGTTCACCTACGGTCGCGTCGAAGCTCGCATCAAAATGCCTGCGGGCCAGGGACTCCATCCGGCGTTCTGGCTGCTGGGCACCGACATCGATTCCGTCGGCTGGCCGATCGCGGGCGAAATCGACGTCATCGAGACGCTCAATGCCGCCGACAACTACCACTCCGGCATCCATGCCCCGCAGGCCGACAGCCTGAACAGCCAGAAGTCGGGCACGTCGGGAATTCCGGTCGAACCGCTGTCCGAGGACTTTCATACCTACTGGGTCGAACGGTCGCCGGACAAGGTCGTCACGGGCATGGACGAGACCGTTCTCTCTACGATCACACCCGCCGATCTGACCGGCGGTGACGAATACTGGGTGTTCGACAAGCCGTTCTATCTCTTGTTCAACGTTGCGGTCGCAGGAGACTGGCCGGGACCGACCACTGCACAGACGAAGTTTCCCGCCACGATGTCCGTCGACTGGGTTCGTTACCGAACCGACTGAAGCTCTTCTGCACCACCATGGCTGTATCGAAAGGATCTCCCCCGTGTTGAACCCCGCACTCGAAAGATTGCAGTCGCCGGAATGGGACGGCGCACTCTGGATCGGCGACGTCGACATCGAGCACGAGCTGCCAGAGTCCCTGTCCCTGTCGGATGCGGAGGGGTATTCACGTGCACGGCTTCTCGTTCGGCACGGCATGGACCCGATGGGGTTCGTGGAGCTTCCGATCCTGGACGGCTGCGTCTGCGTCGACACTCTCATCGAACGCGTGCGCAAACTCGACGTCGTAGATCCCGGAGAATCTCACGCTACCGTCTCGGCTCTGCACCCGCTCGAGCCTGCTGTCTCCATCGTGATCTGCACGCGCGATCGGATCGATCATCTGCGCGGGGCGTTGGCATCGGTGCTGGCGGTGGACTACCCGGACTTCGAGGTCGTCGTCGTCGACAATGCGTCGCCGACGAACGCGACCGTCGATTACGTTCGGTCACTGGCAGATCCACGGGTTCGTGTCGTGTCCGAGCCCATCGCAGGGTTGTCCCGTGCACGAAATACAGGTCTGCGTGCCGCCCGACACTCCATCGTGGCGTTCACCGACGACGACGTGGCCGTCGACTCGTTGTGGCTTCGCAGCATTGCCCGCGGATTCCGACGCGGCGATCGGGTGACGTGCGTATCGGGGATCGTCCCGAGCGGGGAGATCCGAACTCATGCGCAGGCCTACTTCGATCGACGCGTCGGCTGGGCCAGTTCGGTGACGCCTCGGATCTACGACCTCGCGCATCCTCCTGCGGACGTTCCTCTGTTCCCGTTCCAGGTCGGTATGTACGGCACGGGCGCGAATTTCGCCGTCTCCCGCGACCGCATGTTCGATCTCGGTGGATTCGACGAAGCATTGGGCGTCGGGTCCCCGACCAATGGCGGTGAGGACCTCGACATGTTCTTCCGCGTGCTCATGGCAGGGGACCAATTGGTCTACGAGCCTGCGTCGATCGTGTGGCATCGTCATCGCGCAGATTCGGACGCACTCGCGGTCCAGGCTCGCGGGTACGGGCTCGGGCTAGGGGCATGGTTGACGACGGTGGCGACGGATCGCCGGGCCGCATCTCTCGCGGTACGCGTCGCGGTGCGAAGGCTGGGTAGTGCCGTCCGCTTGTCGGTAAAGATGAGCAAGGTCGCCTCTCCCCCGGACGATCTCGCTGCGGATCTGCCGGACGGGATAGGCCGGATGGAGCTGCTGTCCATCGCCAAAGGTCCGGGTGCATTGCGTCGGAGTCGACGCGAGGGCCGCGTCCGTACACCGTTGTCGGCGGTGAGCCGTGTCCCTGTCCTCGACTGATGTCCGCGACGCCACCCATCGAGCGTCGACGTCGCGGCGCCCTGACATTCGATTCGCCGACGTAGCAGTTCTTGCCGCCGTCACCGCTTTGGTGGCGATGGCACCGCTGCCCGCCCCTATTCGTGCTGCTCTTCTCGCGGTGACCGTGTTCACCGGGCCCGGATCGGCGATTCTGACCTGGATCTACATTCCGCCGCGGGCTCGACTTGCCGCCGTTCCCATCCTGAGTCTTGCGTCCTTCGTTCTCGTCACGACGGCAGCCATGTGGGGTTACCAGTGGTCACCTCGTTGGATCACCGCGATCGTGGCGTTGGCGCAGCTCGGATCCTCGGTTCTCTGGTATCGCAGGCACAGCGAATGGCCTGACGTGCAGGGGTGGCGAGAGTGGGCTCGGCAGTCCTTCTCGCGTCAGTCGATTCGCGGACGCGTACAGCGCGCCGCCGAGATCGTATGGGATCGAGAATTCCTCCGTCAGAATGTCGCCGGCCTCTTGCTTGCGCTGGCCGTCGTGCTGTGGCTGCCCGCCCTGCCAGGGCTGGAGAGCGCCGGTTATTCACAGTTCGGGCTTCTGTCCGCCGGCACCGGTCCCATCTTGGTCATCTGCATGGCCCTGGTGGTCGTCGCTTTTCTGACGGCGGTTCGCCGTCATCAGTTGCGGATCGCTGTTGCTGCTATCGGTGTGGCCATTCTCGTGCAGCGCGTGACGGTCACGCTCGTGACCGATGCTCCGGTGTACGAGTGGACGTACAAGCACGTCGCAGTCACCGAATACATTTTGGCGTTCGGGGCGTTGCCGCCCAATGGAATCGACATCTACTCGCAGTGGCCCAGTTTCTTCGTGGTCACGGCGTGGTTCGGTCAGGTCAGCAACCTCGGAATCCTCTCCCTCGCGCACGTCTTCGCACCGATGATTCACGTCCTCACTGCGGTGTTCGTTTATTCGCTCGCGCGGGTTCTGAAGCTCCGGCGACGCGTCGCGGTCACCGCGGCGATGATCGCGGAATTGGTGAACTGGGTCGGCCAGGACTACTACGCCCCGCAGGCACTCGGTTTCGTTCTCGCCGTGGGCTTCATGGTGTTACTGCTCGCCTCGATGCAATTGCGGGTGGCAGGGTTCCTTGCCATCATCCCGTTCGCGGCGTTGGTTCCTACGCACCAACTGACCCCATACTGGCTGTTCGCAGTCACCGGAGTTCTGCTCGTCACGCGGCGAGCCAAGCCGTGGTGGCTCATGTTTCCGCTGGCGATCATTCTTCTGGGTTATCTCTATCCCCGGTTGTCCATCGTCGCCCCGTACGGGCTGCTCTCCGGTTTCGATCCGGTGGAGAACGCAGCGAGCAATGTTCAGGCGCCGGGAATCCTGGGCAAGCAGGTGACCTCCCTGGTGTGCCGGGCCTTGTCGGCGGGTGTCTTTGCGCTGGCGATGGCATCGATCGTGTACGCCTGGCGAACCAAGAAGACGTTCTGGGCGCCGATGGTCATGGCCTTCGGTTCGATCGCTCTGCTCGCCGGGCAGAGCTACGGCGGCGAAGCGATCTTCCGGGTGTACCTGTACGCCATTCCCGGCTGTGCGTTGCTGATCGCCCCGATGCTGCTCGCCGCCCTCGACATGGAGCCGTCTGCGGCCCGTTCCACCCTGGGCAGAGTAGGCACCCGCGCCGCGATGGGAGCTGCGGTTCTGGGGACCGTCGGCGCAGCGACCTTCGGGTTGCAGGGTTACTTCGGCTTGTGGCCGTTGATCATCGAGAATCGTGCGCAGGTCGACCAAACGCGGGACCTGGTCGCGCAAGCGCCCGCGGGTTCGACGTTCACCCTGCTCTATCCCGCCGGCTACCCGATCAGGTCGACGGCAAAGTACGTCGAACAGGCCGAGGCGAACGAGTTGTTCGACGCGCCCCTGAACTATTACGGCCCCGAATACATGCTCGAGTTCCCGACGGCCGAGCAACTGAAAGCTTTCGATTGGGACGCGTCGCAACGCGACACGCCGTCGTACGTAATTCTGACCCGACAGTCGCTCGAGTCGATGAAGTATTACGGGTTCATGCAGGAGGGTGCTGCGGAGACGTTCGAGCGTTGGTTGCGGTCGAATCCTGCCTGGTCGTTGCTGTCACGGGACTCTGACACTCTCGTCTTCGAGCGGCCAGTGGATTAAACATTCAATTGGTATGAGCAACGTCTCATAACCAGCATTAGAGAATGTTTACGTGCAGCTTGACAATCTCAAAGCATCTTTTAAGGTATATGCAGGTCTAAAACAGGATGTCGCGTTCGAAAAACCGAACGTGCACTTGTCCAGTCTGTGGGATCCGCCGGGGGTCGCGCCGCAGATGTTTCAAGCCTAAGTCGGTTAACGCACCAATACCTGTTTGGAATGGGAATGAACTCCATGAACCCGCGCATCAGCATCGTGATCCCCACTCTCAACGAGGCTGCAAATCTGAGGCACGTTCTGCCGCTGCTTTCGCATGATTACGAACTTGTGTTGGTCGACGGCGGTTCCGTCGACGGGACCATCGATGCCGCTCGTGAGATTCGCGGAGACATCCGCATCATCAAGCAGACCCGCAAGGGCAAGGGCAACGCTCTTGCCTGCGGATTCGAAGCCGCAACCGGCGACATCATCGTGATGTTCGACGCCGACGGCTCTGCCAACGCGGACGAGATCCCACGCTTCGTCGACGCGCTCCTCGCCGGTGCAGATTTCGCGAAGGGCAGCCGCTTCACCGCGGGCGGCGGAAGCCATGACATCACTCCCCTGCGTCGCGCCGGTAACGGTGGCTTGCACCTGGTTGCGAACACGCTCTTCGGGACCAAGTTCTCCGATTTGTGCTACGGCTACAACGCATTCTGGCGCGATCTGGTGCCGGTACTGGACCTGCCGGCACTCGAGCAGGAGCACGCCGAGGGCGAGATGCTCTGGGGCGATGGCTTCGAGATCGAGACCATCATCAATTGCCGTTTCGCCGAGGCAGAGGTTCGAATCCAGGAAGTGCCGAGCATCGAGCTGGCTCGGATCTACGGCCAGTCCAACCTCCGCACGTTCTCCGATGGTTTCCGCGTACTCCGCACGCTGTTCACCGAACGTCTGCGTGCACGTCGGCTCGCCAAGCAGTCCATCCCACGCCCGAGCCGCAATACCAACGATGCGCGTACCGACATGGACCTGGATTTCGAGGCGTTCGAGGTCTTCGCAGAACTGAATTCGATTCCGCTGCACAAGAAATCGGCGTGAGCGAGCTCACCTCGTCGGTCGTCGTCTGCGCCTACACGCTCGATCGCTGGGAAGACCTCAGTGCGGCAGTCGATGCCGTGTTGGGCCAGTCCATGGCCGCGACGGAACTACTGGTCGTCATCGACCACAACGAGCGGTTGTTCGAGCGTGCGCGGGCCGAGTTTCTGCCTCGCAGTTCGGCCGTGAACGTTGTCGAGAACTCGCATCCGCGTGGCTTGTCCGGGGCTCGCAACACCTCGTTGGACCTCGCATCGGGTGACATCGTGGTGTTCCTCGACGACGACGCCGCACCACGCTCGGCCGAATGGATTGCATCGATTTCGGCGCATTACGCGGACCCCACGGTCTACGCGGTAGGCGGGTCCGCGCACCCGGTCTGGCCCAGTTCTCGTCCCGTTTTCCTACCGACCGCGGTCGCGGGAGAACCGGGTGAGCTGGATTGGATCGTGGGCTGCACCTACCGGGGCCAGCCCACCACTACCTCGACGGTTCGTAATTTGATGGGCGCCAACATGTCTTTCCGTCGCGCGCCGATCGTGGAGCTGGGCGGATTCATCTCCGGGATCGGCCGCATCGGGCGCATTCCGCTCGGCTGCGAAGAGACCGAACTGTGCATCAGGCTCCGTCAGACGCACCCCGAAGCGCAGATCCTCTTCGACCCGTCGATCGCCGTCGACCACAACGTCAGCGCCGATCGGACGCGGCCTCGGTATCTTCTCTCGCGGAGCTATGCCGAGGGGGTCTCCAAAGCTGCCATCGCTCGTCTCATCGGCCCAGGGGACGCCTTGTCTTCGGAGCGTTCGTACACGGCCAAAATTCTGCCACGGGCAGTTCGGCGCGAAACCGTTGCGGCGGCACAGGGAAACCCAGCCCGCTTGTGGGGTGCTCTCGCTGTCGTCGCCAGCCTTGGTGCAGCCGGATTCGGTTATGCACGTGGACGATTGAGCCGTACCTCCGGTTAGCGGATCTGCGCTCGCTTCACCGAGTTGAGCGCGCGCACGTGTCCTGCCGGCTTCGATCCCTCGCCGGTCAGGGTCACCGTTCGGCTCGCCCCTGCAGCGAGGTGGAACCACGAGTCACTGGTGTCGAATCCGCCGACGTCGATGCATACGTACTGAGCGGCCGAGTTAGTCGACACGGTCAGCGACCACCGACCTGACTCCACTGGCTCGACGCACGCGGACAGACCCACATCGTTCTGTCGAACTTGCGTCTCACCGATGAGATGAGTGGCCTCGGCGACTCGAACGCCTGCGAGGTCCACCAACTCCGCCACCACCGAAGAGTACGTCTGGGTCCCGAATCGATACGCGTGGTTGACGTCGGCGAACGTTCCGATGACCCGATCGAGAGCAAGCATCTTCGAACTGTGTCCCGCGAGTTCGATCGACTGTTCATAGGGCTCGCCGATTCGGCCCGTCGCGCCGTGCAGTGACACCCGAAGAATCCCGAGCAGCGGTTCCGATGTGTCGTCGACCATCTCGATGCTCAGACCGTCGAGACCGTCGTCGACGATGAACACCGCGATCGGGCTGCTGATACGCCCCAGGCTGTACCACGGCGCCTTCGGGTCTCCTGCGGAGTCCAGGAGCCCCCAACCGGCTCCCGGGACCAGGTCGCGGAGGGTCAGCACCAATGCGCCGCCACACTCGGATTCTGTTCTGCGCCAATGTGAATAGGATGCGGTGACGGCTTCACACACGGCTGCGCGGCCGTAGTCGAGATAGAGTTCGGCATCGGTTCGACGGACGAGGTGAGGGTCGACAGCGAAGATGGTTCGAACGTAATGATCTCGGACATCTTCGAAGTCCCAGGACGATCCGCGGTCGCGCGGCACCGCGGACTTCCACTCGGGATGATGACCGGCAACATTGGCGGAGCCGAACATTCGATCCACCGCTCGCCGCTCCGGCGGGATCGAGAACGCCAGGCATTCGGCAGCGAAACGTACACGCGCCGTGCGCACGTCGGCGATCGGCCGCAGATAGCCTCCGACACCGAAGTAGTGCGCAATTCCGTCACCGACGTGGGTGTGCAGTTCACCGGACGTCGACGACGGACTGGAGGTGACGTAGGCGGTACCGGCGAGACAGTCCTCGAGGATCTTGGGAATCACACTGTCCAGCAACGAGATCTGTTGATCGGCAGCGGCGATCCCCAGCATCGTGGGCTGTTGCTGCATCTCACTGCCACCACTGACGACGGCCAACGCCGGGTTGCCTCCGATGCTCGCGAACAGTGCTTCGAGTTCGCGTTCGACAACCTCGACGAATTCAGAGTCCTGCGGCGGATCGGTGGTGGCGAACATGGCATCCTGCCACACCATGATGCCCAATTCGCCGCAGAGGGACCAGAATTGACGTTGCTCGTACACCAGCGTGCCGACAATGCGGATCATGTTCAGTCCCGCGTCGCGCATACGCAGCAACTCCGCACGCAGGACTTCTTCCTCGACCCACAGGCGTGTCGGATCGAGAGGGGTCCAACAACCGCCGCGAGCGAAAACCCGAACACCGTTGACGCTCAGGTCCACCGACCGCCCATGCCGAAGCAACTCGGTTCGGCGAAAGCCGACCATTGCACTGTGCACAGGATCGTCGTCGACGGTGACGGACACGGGATACCGAACCGGCTCACCGTGCGTGTGCGGCCACCAGAGTCGGGCATCCGGGATGGTCACGGACACATCGAAATCCGAGGAGCCGACGGCGTAGGAGAACCGCTGCTCGCCGACGTCGACGGTGACAGTCGAGACCGTCTCGTCGAGATCTGCACGGACTCGCAGCACCCCGTTCGTCCCCTCGACCGTGGTGTGGAACCGACAGTGTCGCGCACGCGATCGTGGCCGTAGCGTCACCGGGCGCCACAAGCCGATCGGGGCAGGAACCGGTCCGTACACGGGGGCACGACCGAGCAGGGTGGTGCGTTCGTGCCGCAGGCCCTGCTTGTCCACAAGCGAGGATCGCCAGCGTCCTCGTGGCTTTCTACTGCCGAGGACGACGTCCATCGACTCGACACGCACCGCTATCTCGACGACGGGGGTACCGGCCGGGATATCGAGGGTCGTCGGTACGAACATGGATCGGACCTGGGCGGCCTCCGCGCCGCCGACCCAGATCGTTGCCCTCGTCGCGATGCCCTCGAACGTCAGAGTCGTAGCGACGTCGCTGGGCACCGACACCGAGGTGGTGTACCACCAGTCGAACGCGTCGAGGTCCGGCCGGTCCACCACCGAGGCGACGGTGCCGGGCACCAGGGCGACGCACTGCTCGGTGTCCTCACCGAACTCATCAGGATGCAGACACGATCCCGGTTCCGTTGCAGTCAGGTGCCACTCGGCGCCGTCCAGAAAGTCCTCGAGATCTCTGATCACCCAGTTATCTTGCACTCACAGAGCGATCGAGATGGCATCCATCGCCGCACTCCAGCTCGCGGTCATCTCCGCGAGTGGCTCTTCGAGTGACACCGCACGCCCGCGCGCGGCGCGGGCCATGCGGAACTGAACGGCTTTCGCCCCTTGAGCCACCTGCAGAAAATGAGGCACGGCCGCGCCGATACCGGCTACGCCGCGGGCCTCGAGGTACCCGCAGAGGTCTGCGGCGAGTTCGGCGCTCGCGCCGCACTGACGGAGCAGACCGAACGACCACAGATGGAATGCGTCGGGGCCTGACCGCTGGACCAGTGGGATATCGGCGATGACGCGTCGGGCAAGTGCGTCGACGGGGTTGTTCGACGGCCTCCGCGCGAAGTGCGCACGCGCGAGGTCGAGATCGCGGTCACCTGCACCGCTCGCGATGGTGTTGCGGCCGAGCCTGATCTGCTCGACGTACGGAAGCAGGGCCTCGGGGTGCGGAGTGGGGGCGAGATTGAACACGCCGTCGAAATCTGCGCCCGAAAGCTCGAAGTAACCGCGGTTGTGGAAGTAGCCGAGCACCTTCTCGGTTTCGTCGAGCGAGTTCGGAACGATGGTGGTCTTGGTGTGGTTGTTGCGGTAACTGGTGCCCGAGGTGTCGGGCAACCAGAAGCCGTCGACCTCCACGGTGACGAGCACGCCGTCCTCGAGCCCCTCGCGGATGTGGTCGAGGACCGGACGCCACACGTTCATCTCGTGCACGTCGATGCCGTAGAGCGCACGGAGATCCTCTGACTGCATCTTGACGAAGTCCCACTGCCGACCGTCGCAGTCGGCACTCAACACGAATGCCAACGCTGGAATGGGATCGGCGCCCAGCGAATGGAGGAGTTCGATCCACAGATCGACATAGCAGTTGGTTTCGGTCCATATACGGTCATGGGAGTGGATGGAATGCGTCGCGTACGTAGCGGGGGCAAGGCTCAGCAGGCGTAGTTCGGTGGAAGACCGTCGTACTGCCTCAGTAGTGCCCGTGCCGTCCGACGCGACCGCGTCGGCATACCTGGAGATGACCGAACTGTCTGACGCCACTGTGCCTCCTGCCGGATGACAGGCTCAGGGTCGAAGCCGAATTGCCCATTTTGCCTGAATCGAGGACTCAATACTAAACGATCGGTCTGTTTAGCGTCCAATCAAAGACTGTACAATTATTTGAGGCGCTGAAGCTGGCGGCTGGCCTGAACAATAAGACGTGACACAACGGGCCGTCGGAAACGGCTGCAATCACAGAGCGAGCAGTCGCTTCCCTTGCGATAATGCTGATGCGCAGTCCGCTGATGACGACACTTGCATACCGCGTCTGAGCTGGCCATGAGCGTGAGTCTAGTCAATATTTCAGTCAACTATTGCCGCGTGCGGCTCATAAAACCGGAGGCGCCACAGTGCGACGCGTCTTACGTGGGTCGGCACTTGTCGTTGCATGGGCAATCCTGGTTTTCACCATCGCGATGCTGGCCGTTCGCCAACTGGGCGTGACACAGATCATGCTCGTGGCGCTCGTGGTCGGAGCCCCCTACTTTGCGGTGTTCGCCGCCGTGGCAGCGATCCTTTTCGCCGTGACGCGCTCACGCGTCGGCCTGGTCACCGCAGTGACGCTCGCGATCCTCCTCGTCGGCATCCAGATCCCCCGGTTCATCGCAGACACCGCGACCGCCACCGGGCCGGACATCACTGTCCTCACGGTCAATGTCGCGCACGGCGATGCCGATGCCGCAGCGATCGTCGACGAAATCCGTACGAACAATGCCGATCTTCTCGCCGTGCAAGAACTCACCCCCGCCGAGGTCGACGCCCTCACCCGCGCTGGGATCGACGATCTGCTGCCCTACAGCTTCACCGCCGCCCTGCCTGTCTCGGACGGCACAGGCTTGTGGAGCAGGACTCCTCTCACCGACGGCACGCGACTGTCCGACTTCGGTTTCGTACCGGTTCAGGCGAATACCGTCATCGACGGCGTCGCAGTGACGATGGTGGCATTTCATGCCATGTCGCCTGCAACACCTCGTGACACCGTGCAGTGGGCAAAGGACCTCGACCGCATGCGCGCCTTGATGGAGTCCTACCCGGGAACGGTGCTGGTTGCCGGGGACTTCAACGCCACAGGCGACCACAGACAGTTCCGCGATCTGGCGAGCGCAGGCTTCGTCGATGCCGCCGAACGGGCGGGTTCGGGATTGTTCCGCACTTTCCCGTCGGACCGTCCGCTGGCGCAGCTCGACCACGTGGTGACGAGCGATACGGTCGATGCACTCGAGGTGCACCCCGTCCCGATCCCCGACTCCGACCACCTCGCGGTGTCCGCCCGACTTCGACTGCCGGGCGCGTGAACTAGAACCGCGGCAGCTCGAACACCGGCGGCGGGGGTAGCTGGAACTGTGGAAGCTTCAGGCCGGGTAGACCCGGTATCAGAGGCGGGGGCTCGGGTGCCGGCTGTGGTGCAGGAGCGGGCGTCGGGTCCTCGTATTGCGGTGCCTCGTAGGTCTCGACCGGCTCCGGCGCCGGAGCCACCGGCTGGGTCGTCGGCCGGGGCACCGTGGTTGTGGACGGCGCGGGGCGTGTCGTCGACGGCATGGTCGTCGTAGGTTCGACGTTGTCCGTGGGCGCACTTGTCGAGTTGTCGGAATTGCCGTACCCGAGAGTGAGACCGAGGGCGGCAACGATTGCCAGCCCGCCCGCAACGAGCGCCGCGCCGCGAACCTTTCGGGTGGACGTCGCAGGTCTGTCGACGGGCTCCGGGCTCAGCCATTCGGGGGCACCGGTGAGTGCCAAAGACGATGCGGCCTCGGTGGCCAGGTTCTCCACCGGCGTCGCGAGCAGGGCTGCTCCCTTGGCTGCGACGGACTCGGGATCACGAGGGGTCACCACTGGCAGTCCGGTCCATGACCTGATGATGGCCTCGACCAACGGAATGCGAGCGCCACCGCCGATCAGGAACACGGCATCGACGTACTGCGGCGATCGGGTCAGCACATCCCGAAGCAACCGTGCCGAGTACTCGATGGGGACCGTCACGAGCGCCTCGAACGCCTCCCTGGAGATGAGGATGACGCCGCTGTCACCGGGAAGGCAGACTGCGCCGTTGACGGAAAGTTGTTCCTTCGCGATACGGCACCGGCTGGTGAACTCTGCGATACCGAGTGCGGGGGGTGGCTCCGCCCCGCGCCTGGAGAGTTGGTTGTCGCAGATCAGCCGATCGAAATCGTCACCGCTGATGTCGGTGGTTCGTTCGGCCAGCAACACTTCACCGCTCGCGCGATCGATCACGCTGATGGTCAGACCGGAGCTTCCCAGGTCGTACAGCCCGATCGTGCCGAAGTTGGCCAGCTCGCCTGACGCTTCCAGGTAGGTTAGAGCCGCTCTGGCCTCGGGGACCAGTCGGTAGTTGTAGAGACGCTGGTTCGCCATCGCCTGCTGAATTTCACCGAACTGCTGCTGATCGCGGTAGGCGACGCCGGTCGCCTCGACTTCAGGGTTTCCGTTGCGCTGCGAGAGGACCACACCGATCGACTCGGCGGCTACGTCTTCCGCGCGATCCTGCCAGTAGGCATCGACCGTGTCACTGTAGAAATCGAGCCCTTGTCTGCCTGTCGGCTTGTCCGCCGAGTACAGCCGAAAGTCGGGACGAGCCATGCGGACAGCACTCGACCCCACCGAAACACCGAGAACCTCAGTCATGACCTGCCTCACTTGGAGGCGCACGTATCGAACGCACGCCACTGGGACTCGCCGAAGAAAGAGATATGAAGATCCGCTCTCGGTGCCCCCCACTCGGCAATACTGTAGCGCGGCCGTTGCTCGATGGCGATCGCCGTAACGTAGACCCCGTGCATATCCTCTTCGTTTGTACAGGCAACATCTGCCGCTCCCCCACCGCCGAACGTCTGGCCGTGGCGTACGCCGCCGAAAGGGGGTTGGCGTTGACCGCCTCCAGTGCAGGTACCCACGGGCTGACCGGTCACCCCATGGACCAGTCCGCGGCCACCGTGCTGCGTCAACTGGGCGGGGACGACGAAGGGTTCGTTGCGCGGCGCATCTCCCCTCGAATGGCGGACGAAGCGGACCTGATCCTCACCATGACCAGCCGCCACCGGGACGCTGTGCTGGGCATCGCGCCTCGTGGGTTACGCCGGACTTTCACATTGCTCGAGGCTGCAGAGCTGGTGCGGTCTTCCGAAGCCACCTCGCTCGACCAGATCGCAGACGCCCGTGCGAAACACCCGGTTTCGACCTTGGACATCGAGGATCCGTACAGGCGGGCGCATGAGATGTACGAGGAAATCGGACAGCAAATAGCCGATACTCTGCCCGAAATACTTCGGTTGATATGACTCGCGGTCCGTTTGAATCCCACTCGGACGGTTAGCTTGACCACTGGATACGCGTTACCAGTCAAACGTACGGTCCGGTATTTTTTGGGTAGGAAATTTGCCGTCGCATGATGCAAGATGTGACACATGCCGATGTATCAGGTCAGAACCGAGGACGAAGTACTCGCCGAAGCCGAGCTTCCGACCGACAGCAAAGCGATGACGTGGGCCGTCCGCGTGACGACCGTGCAGCGTAAGGCCCTACGCGGGCGGCGATGGCAAGGTCACCGTCTCGTAGGCGGCGTATGGGAGCACCGATTCGGTGGAGGCCGCCGTGCCGCAGCACGCGGTGATGCCGCTGCCAGCTGAGCACCACTCACTCTTTCTGCGGTAGCGTTCGCAGGTCATTTCCGCGGTAACTTGGCCGGCGGGAACCGGAGTAAGGGTTGATCTACATGCGCGACAAAGTCATCGCGGTATCGGCGGTGGCAATCGCAGGTGTCGCAGTAGCCGTCGGACTGACCATCGGCGCGCTGGGCGGAGCGTTCTCCGATACGACCACCACAGTGCGGCCCCCGGCCCTGCGATCGGACCTGAGCTCCGCTGCGCGCGCCGCCCCCTCCACCGGTATCCTCGTCCCGCCGTCGCCGACGTGGAAGGTGGCGGTCCCCACGACACCCAAGCCCACTACGACAACCCCGCCCACCACTACTCCCCCCGGAACCACACCTTCAGACACGACGACGGCCAACACGACACCCGGGGCGAGTACTACCGAATCCTCGTCGACGAGGGCACCTCGCAGCAGCACCAGCGATCAGCAACCCGCATCCTCCTCGAAAGTGACCACGCCGACGCGCTGAGGAGTTCCGCTTTAGCCCTCAGGCGGGCGTGAATCCGATCTCCGATATCTCGGACGCATATCCGGATGTATCAGGAGCAAGCTCGGCCACCCACACCAACACTGCACGTGAACCCGGAACCACCTCGGTGGGAATGGTCGTCACGCCGCGTCCCGTGACAGCGGACCCGAGGACGCGCGTCGAGCTCAGCGTGCCGTTCGGTTCCGGTGGCGTCCGGATCTCTACGGTCGTCCCGGCCACCGGGGTCGAGATCCAGACCTCGTCGAAGTCAACCTGATAAGCGAAGTTCACGACAAGGCCGATTCCATTGTTGGTCGTGCCGAAGGGGCTTCGGTAGTTGTCCGTGGACCATGCGGTCGCCGGGTTCGCATCGATGGCCAGTCGGGCATCCTCTGGGTTGTCCGGGCTGCGCACCGCGGACCACACCTCGGCGCCGACCGGCAGAATCGGTGCCGGCGGCGGCTTGGCGGGCATCGCCGACGGCAGTTCCGGTGCCGCGGCCACGTTGGATACGTCGCCGAGGTTGTTCGCCAGCAACGTGGTGGACAGTAACCATCCCAGCAAGCCGAAGGCCGCGACCGCTGCGCCTGCAGCGAGCACCCACGTCAACTGTCGACGTGGCCCGGCGGCATCGGCGTCGGGTGGCGCCTCGGTCGGTGGAGCGAATGGACGGCGAGCCCCTAGCTCCTCGATCACGGCGACGTACGGCGTCGTTTCCAGGACGTCGAACTGTCCTTCCATTCGCCGTCCGTGCGCACGCACGGTCTCGATGAATCTTTTAATCGCGTCGGGCCGCGGGTCATGGGACTGGATGACGGCAGTTCGGAACAGCGATAGGGAAAAGTCACGACCGGATGTCAGGTCTTTGGCACGCCATCGGGTGCCCCAACCGATGGACGGGCGACGCTGCAGCAATCGATACCGGTCCGCAACCACGGCACCGGGCACCTGCGAAGCATTCACTTGCGCCTCCACCCCTCGGACTATGTCCCGATGGGGCGATTGTGCTACTTCACAATGTGCGTGTCATGGCATTGACCGAAGTCGGGTAGTGCCACTCCGGTCAAACAGAAACAGGTGCGTCCCAGATGAGGCGGACAGTGGTGCCGTCGTGATCGGACGTCACCGCCGTGGTGTCCGCGAGCGCGTGCATCAGGGGGACGCCCCGTCCGCGGGTGGCGTCGGGCGCATGGACAGCCCACTCACCGTGGTCGCAGATGACCACTTCGATGGAGCCGGTCGCCGGGACGAACTGCGCATGCAGGTCCAGAGTGCCCGGCCCGGATGCTCCGGCGTACGCGTGCTCGACGGAATTGGCCAGCGCCTCGTAGGTAGCCAACACCACGTCGTAGACACGGTTGGGGTCGACGTCGAGACCGGTCAGCCACTGGCTCAGTGCGATCCGGAGTGCAGACGCTCGATCCGGCACGGCGGCTTCCCCATCGAAGTCCAGATTCATGGCGTCCTCGAGTCGCGGGCCTGAGTTCGGTTCGGTGACGGGAGGGACCGTAGGGTCGCTCCCACCGAACACAATTGCCATCATTGCTCCGTCATACCCAAAGCGTCAGGATTTACCCACCTGAAGCGCATCCAGCGCCTCCTCTACCGTCGCGAAGATTCCGAATAGCTGATCGAGCCCGATCAGCGTCAGTGGGCGGCCCGTGGCTGGGCCGTCCGCGACCACGGCAAACCCTGCCGAGTCACCGAGTTTCTGATGTGTGGAGGCAAGCAACGACATTCCCGCAGAAGCCAGGAATCCAACGTTGGAGAGATCGATGACGAGGGCCGTCGGCTGCTTGCCGCAGACCAACTCGACCGATTCGGTCAGCTGTGGTGCGGTCACCAAGTCGAGCTCTCCGGAAACCGTCACGATGGCCGCAGTGCCGATCCACTGAACAGCCACGTCGAAATTCTGAGGGCCGAGCCCCGACTCGTCAAGCGTCACAGTCGACAAACATACCCGAGGAACGCAAGTCCCCTCATCTGGTGTGATTCTCGACGCCGGATGCTCTCTCACCTGGCGTCGCTGCCGATTAGAACTAGGGTGAAATGCGATGAGCTACGACAGATTTCCCGCCACCGCCGCGGTCGCCTTCGGCGGTGCGCTCGGGGCGATCGTCCGCTACGAGATCTGGGATCGGCGCGAGTCCGCCCGATGGCTTCTGCTGAGCACGTTTTCGATCAACGTGGTCGGGTGCCTACTCCTCGGTGCCGCGTTGGGTTATCTGTCAGGCCGCGCAGCACCGATCCTGCGACCCCTCGTCATCGGGACGTCCTGCGGTTTCACCACGTTCAGCTTCTATGCGCTGCAGGGAGTCACGCATGACAATGCTTGGAACTCGGTGGTCTACATCGTGGTGACACCCATCGTGGCCGTCGCAGCGCTCGGCATCGGCGCGCTCATCACTCGCCCCCACGAGTCCGTCAGATGACCGTACTGCTCCTCGTCGCCATCGGTGGCGCGTGCGGAGCTCTCGCGCATTACGTGATCACCGACTCGGTCACCGACAGTCGACGGGTCCTCCTCCTGACAATGGTCTCCTGCGGAGTGCTCGGGTTCTTCGTGGCCGCGACGCCCCCGCAGTGGGTCCTCGGCCTCGCAGGCTTCGGCTTCCTAGCCTCGCTGGCGCCGATGTCCTCGGTTGCTCTGCTGACGGTCGGGTACGCGCGTCGACGACGGTTTCGAGTGGCGGCACTGTTTCTCACCGCCAATGTCGTCGGCGCGATCGCCTGCGCGATGCTCGGGTTCCTGCTGTGGAAGTCCGGTGTCACGCTCTACGGCAAGCTCTGACTCGCTCAGACGTCGCCGCATCCGCCCTGCGCGCCGGCTTTGACGAAGCCCGCAATCTGATACAGGTAGGTGTATTCCCATTGCACGAGCGAAAAGTCGTAGGTGCGTGGGACCGGACGCATGGTGACCTCGCCGTCGAAGCATTGACCGAAGATGAAACGAGCGCGCGGCAGATGGTAGCGCCAGCTCACGACGATGACGTGCTTCCAGCCACGTTCCTGCGCAAGCTGTTGGGTGAAAATGGCTTCCCCACGAGTCGTGCCGGGTATGGGATCGACACACAGCACGGTGTACTTCGACGTCTTCTTCTCGCAGTACTTCTTCATGACCGGGTCCTTGGCACCGTATGGATCCGACAGCACCACGGTGTCGGCGACACCTTGCTCGGCCAGGGACACGCCGTACGCCTCTCGGCCGTCGTGCTCACCGCCCAGAACGATGATCGCGTCCGCAGAGGTCACCGGGTCGATCGCGGCCCTCGTGAACGTCAGATACCCGCCGAATCCGATCAGCGATACAAGTAGAACCGGAAGCATGATGGCAACGATGACCAAGGGGCTCCGGCGAATCACACCTCGAGCCTAATCAGCGGGCCCGACCGGTGCATTTTCAGCGACGAACGTCACCCGGTGGGTCGGCCGTCTCGACTGGCCGGCCGGCCCGCTTGAATGGACCATTCAAGCGGTAAGCGGCCACCTCTCCCGCTTGAATGGACCACCGAAGGCATTAGATCGTATGAATGTCACATTGAAGCGATGGGTGGGCGGCCGAAAACGGCCAACCGATCGCTTCAATGGACCATTCACGCGCCGATCGGCTGCCGAAAGCGGCAACCGATCGCGCGAATGGCCTACTGGCTTGGCTGCGGCAGGTTGCAGTCCGTGACCTTCGGGTTGACGCCTGCGTAGTTGAGTGGGCCTGCGACGACGGTGAGAGCGATCGTGCCGACACCTGCGCAGTTCTCGGGTGCATTGGAGACGTATCCGCGTTGGAACACTGCGATACCTCCGACCACGAGCCATATAAGGACGATCAGAGTGACGAACCGCATGATGAAACCCCTCCCGTAGCCGACCGTCGGCTACCGCGAATGGATCGTATACCCCAACGATCGGGCCCCAAACCCCCTGCGCTGCCGGGGAAAACCACCTGACGCAGATCAGCCCTCGACGCGAGTGGCGGTGATCGCCCCGGCTGGTGAACTCAACGTCACGGTGTCTTCACCGAGTGTCCATACGGGTGTGGAGTCGAGGAATTCTTGCAGCCAGCGGTCCTGCTCCATCAGCGCATCGTCGCACGCCATCATCGTCGATCCCATCGGACCGTTCGACGCCTCGGCGCCGGGGCCGTTCACCACTCCGGCCTCACTGTTCAGGGTTCCGAACAGTGTGTTGCATCCAGCATTGAATGCGACGGCACCACCGGTGGACGCCATCGAGATCGTGATCGAGGTGCCTGGCACGAGCGCGTGTCCGCTGACCTCGGTCGCCTCGAACTGCTCGAATGTCATCGCGTCGGTATCCGGTTGCGCTCCAGCACTTTCCGAAGCACTCTCCGACACTGTCGACGACGAGTCGTTGTCCTGACCGCATGCCGATAGGCAGGCGAGGACGAGCGCGATCATCACACTCTTACGCACGACGCCGACTCGAACGAATGTCATCGATGCACTCCCTGGCAGATTCCACGGACCCGAGTACGCGCCCGCACGCACTGTACTGGGCTAATTCGTCCGGTTCAGTGCAACGGCTTGAGCACCCGACTCGGCACCCAGTGCGTGACCGTCTCACTACGATCCTTCGACATCAGCTCGTAGGTGACTCTGCCGATCCAGTCGCCGTCGACGGTCATCGACCATTCCGTCAAGTCGCCGGGCACCACTTTTCTGACGTCGAACCCCTCCGCGGTGTAGTTGCCGTGGTGATGCGGCGGCTGCGGATAGAGAATCGCCAGGTCGATCAAAACCTTGACCGACGGGGTGAGCACCTCGAACGGTCGACGCGAATCTGCACCTCCTCTCGATCTACGCGCAGCCATTGTTCGACCATACGTTCGAATCGTCTCGTACTCAATCCGGCGTGGTGACATTTCCCAACAAGTGGATGCCCGACTCGACAAGAGGCACCCTCTCCTGTGACGGTTATGCGGACCTACGCCCCGATCCGTTTGGAGACATACCCGCATGAAGCTTTCGTCCTTACCCGTCCTGTGCATTGCTGCCGCTGTCTCCGTGGGGCTGGCCGGTTGCGGATCGGACGACAGCGCAGATGCTGCCCCCGAGGTAGATATCTGCGCACAACTGCAGGACATCGCGGATTTCGAAACTTCTTCGATGAGCACCCTGGCCGGAGACCCGAGCGATTGGCCTGCGATGCAGGCCTCGTTGAAGACGTACGCGGACGGCCTGAGCGAGCATTACGACCCGGCGATCAATGCCGACGATCCCGATGTCTCACCTGATCTCGCCAAGCTCAAGGATGCCAGCGTCGTCGCCACGAGCACTGCTGCCGATGCGCCGACGTACGAGGCTTTCACCGAGAAGTCGACGACGTCGATGGACGCCGACACCGCGCAGGACGCAATGGCGGCCAGCGATCGGGTGAACAAGTACGCGACCGAGAAGTGCGGGTTCTCGCTCAGTCAGCCACCGGCGTAAGCCGACCACGGTAGCGAGGGTTCGTCACCGCCAACGCGCGACGAACCTTCGCTGCCAAGGAGTTTCGACAGCCCGGTGCGAGTAGTGGTCACGCACGTATCGGACGGCGTCGACGTCCGGGATTCCGTCGAGCACGACGGCACACGCGAGCGCCGTCCCCGTTCGGCCGTAACCGCCGCCGCAGGCAATCTCGACCCGCTCGTTCGCCGCTCTGTGGAGTGCTTCTTCGAGCGCTGCAGCAAACTGTGTTCGGTCGAGTGGTAGCCAGAAGTCGGGCCATCGAACCCACCGGCTCGGCCAATCGAACCGTCCCGGGTCGCGACCTGTCAGGTAGATACCGAACTCGGGTCGCGGCCCGGCAGGCATCGCTGTGCGCAGCCCCCTCCCCCGGATCAGGCGTCCCGACGGCAGTGGCATGACTCCGGCTGCGTCCTCATCCCACATCGGATCTACCTGGTGAACTCGTATGCGGCGGGGTCGGCGGTGCGCAGGCGTCGACGCATGGCGTCTGTGGACCAGGGCCAGCTGAAGCTGTTGGTGCCGGTTTTGTCGATGAAGTAGCTGGTGCAGCCGCCGATGTTGTAGACGGTGGTGGCCAGGGCGTCTGTTCGGTCGTTGTTGTAGGTCTGTTCGGCGTCGGCGCGGGTGTCGAATACTTCCGCGCCGAGCTCGCGGGTGGTGCGCACGAGGGACCTGATCAGACCCAGCTGCGTTTCGGTGACGGTGAAGGCGGACGCCAGGGTTCCCAGTCCTGGGCCCAGCAGGATCGCGAAGTTGGGGAAGCCGTGGGTGGTGGTTCCGAGGTAGGCCGTGGGGCTGCCGCGCCAATGTTCACTCAGGCTCAGCCCGTCTGCGTCGAATACTTGTTCTGCCAGAGGCATATCCGTGATGTGGAAGCCGGTACCGTAGATGATGACGTCGGCGGGCACTTCGATCCCGTCGGTCCCGATGACTCCGGTTTCGGTGAGGCGGGCGACGCCGCTGGGGCGCACTGTGACGTCGGCGCGGTCGAGTGTCGGGTACCAGGTGTTGGCAAACAGTGGACGTTTGCATCCGAAAACATAAGCAGGGGTGACGGTCTCACGAAGATTGGCATCACTGATCTGACGGTTGATCTGCCACCGTCCGATGACGTGGGCTATTTTCATGGCTCTACTGTGCCGGGTTCCGAACGCGACGAGTTCGAGGATGCGGTAGATGACGGCGCGCTGGATGCGAGCAACAGCGGGACTGTGGCGCAGTAGCCAACGGAATGCTGTGGGCTGACGGTAGTTCGGCTTCGGGAGTACCCACTGCGGCGTGCGCTGATAGATCGTCACGTGTTCGGCGGCGTCGACGATCTCGGGCACGAATTGCACTGCGGATGCGCCGGTTCCGATGACCACGACGCGTTTGCCGGTCAGGTCGACGTCGTGCCGCCAGCGTGCGGAGTGGAATGTGACTCCACCGAAGCCGGCTGCCCCGGGGAGGTCGGGAACGGACGGCGTACTCCATGGTCCGGCTGCGCCGATCGCGAGAGTTGCTGTTACATCGCCTGTGTCGGTTCGGATCTTCCACTTGCCGTTTGCGACGTCCCAGTGCGCATCGAGGAAGGTAACGCCGAACCACACGGCGTCGCGCACGCCCCAGCGGTCGGCGGTGGCGACGAGGTAGCGCTGAATTTCCTGTTGGCTTGCATAGAGTTTCGACCAGTCGGCGTTCTGCGCATCGGTGTACGAGTAGATCGGCGACGGCACGTCGCATTCGCATCCGGGGTAGGTGTTCTCACGCCAGGTGCCTCCGAACTCGGCGGCTCGTTCGATGATCAGAATGTTGTGCACACCCTCCTCGCGCAGCGCTCGGTAGGCGGCGATGCCGGACATACCTGCGCCGACGATGACGGCGTCGTACTCGCCGTCGAGAGTGTGGGTCATACGCATGCGCTCCTCGGTTCGAGACGGTTCAAGTACCATGAGCATTGAAATACCATTGGTATCCGAAAGTCAATCGAAGGAGTCGAAGTCATGGCGCGACTGACCCGCGAGGAGTCTCGGGAAAGAACGCGGGCGGCCCTGCTGGACGTCGCAACCGAGCATTTCCTCGACCGCGGCTATGCGGATACCTCGGTAGACCGGATCGCGGAGGAAGCCGGATACTCGAAGGGCGCCGTCTATTCGAACTTCGGCGGAAAAGACGAACTGTGCCGCGACGTAATTCGGGGGATCCGGGCACACAAGCTGACCGAGGCTGCCCAACTCACCGTGAACATCACCAGCGTCGATACGTTCGAGTCAGCCGTTCGCCAGTGGTGCGAGCACGCCATCGGCGACCGCCGGTGGGCGCTACTGGAAATGGAGTTCGGCGCCCGTGGCCGCGTAAATCCCGTGATCGAGGAAGAGATCAGGGAGTCCAACCGCCAACTTCGCGCCGCTGCGGCCTACATGCTCGCCGACTTCGCTCGCAGACTCGACGTCGAGTTGGCCGATACCCCCGAGAAGTCTGCCGACATCGTCGTGGGCCTCTGCCTGGGGATCGGGGTTCAACGAGCCTTCGATCCCGACATCTCCATCGAAGACCTCGTACACACGATCGTCAGACACGTGATCACCACCTGACCGAAAAGCAGAAACCCCGGGTGCGGTCCCTGTCGTAGCGGACCACACCCGGGGTACTCGTTGCGTGAGGACTACTTGCGAGCGGCAGCCAAATCCAGTGCGATATCGGTGATCAGGTCTTCCTGACCGCCGACGAGTCCGCGTTCGCCGACGGCGAGCAGGATCGCACGGGTGTCGAGTCCGTACTGCTTGGCAGCGGACTCGGCGTGACGCAGGAAGCTCGAGTAGACGCCCGCGTAGCCGAGGGTCAACGTCTCGCGGTCGACCTGGACCGGCCGGTCCTGGAGCGGACGCACGATGTCGTCTGCGGCATCCTGCAAGCCGAACAGATCGCAGCCATGCTTCCAACCGTTGAGGTCTGCGACGGCGACGAACGGCTCGATCGGGCAGTTACCTGCACCGGCGCCGTGACCGGCGAGCGAAGCGTCGACACGCATGACGCCTTCCTCTACCGCCACAACCGAGTTCGCTACCGACAGCGACAGGTTCTGGTGGGCGTGGATGCCGATCTGGGTTTCCGGGTCGAGGACGTCGCGGTATGCGCGCACTCGCTGGCGTACACCGTCCATTGTGAGACGGCCACCGGAGTCGGTGACGTAGACGCAATGCGCGCCATACGATTCCATCAGCTTGGCCTGCTCGGCGAGCTTGGCGGGATCGGCGAGATGCGACATCATCAGGAAGCCGGACACGTCCATGCCCAATTCGCGTGCCTTGCCGATGTGCTGTGCCGACACGTCGGCTTCGGTGCAGTGTGTCGCAACGCGCACGGAGGTGACTCCGAGCTTGAATGCATGCTCGAGTTCCTTCACCGTGCCCACACCTGGGAGCAGCAGCGTCGTCAGCTTTGCGCGATGAACGACCTCGGCTGCAGCTTCGATCCATTCCCAGTCGGTGTTGCTGCCCGGCCCGTAGGTCAGGCTGTGGCCGGCGAGGCCGTCACCGTGGGTGACCTCGATGGCGTCGACGCCTGCACTGTCCAGGGCGCTTGCGATCCGGGCGACGTTTTCCGGGGTGATCCGGTGACGCATCGCGTGCATCCCGTCGCGCAGCGTCACATCTTGGATGTAGAGCGCGGCGCCGTCGTTTGCGTTGGGGCGAGTCATCGTGCAGCCTCCAGAGTCTTGTTCTCAGCCAGCTTCTCCGCGACCTGAAGAGCAGCGGAGGTCATGATGTCCAGATTTCCCGCGTATGCGGGGAGGTAATGAGCGGCGCCTTCGACCTCGAGGAACACCGACACCTTCCACAGGCCCGGGCCCTTTTCGACGCCACCGGTGAGGGTTGCGACGGACTCCGCGTCGTCGAGCTGGGTGAACTGGACTTCCTGCTTGAGCCGGTAGCCGGGCACATATGCCGAAACCTTCGCGACCATGTCCAGAATCGACTGACGGATCTTGTCCTGATCAGGGTTCGATACCAGTGCCAGCACCGTGTCGCGCATGATGAGCGGCGGCTCGGCGGGGTTGAGGACGATGATCGCCTTGCCGTGTGCAGCTCCGCCGACCTTCTCGATTGCTTCCGAGGTGGTTTCGGTGAACTCGTCGATGTTCGCTCGTGTGCCGGGTCCAGCGGACTTCGACGCGATCGACGCGACGATCTCCGCGTAATGCACGTCGGTGACCGAGGAAATCGCGGCGACGATCGGGATGGTCGCCTGTCCGCCACACGTCACCATGTTCACGATCGGTGCGTCGAGGTGCTCGTCGAGGTTGACTGCGGGCACCACGAACGGGCCGATGGCAGCAGGCGTCAGGTCGATCAGACGCTTGCCGTAGGGACGCAGTGCTGCCTCGTTGGCAATGTGCGCCTGGGCGGACGTGGAGTCGAAGATGATCTCGATGTCGGCGAAATCGGGGTGATCGATCAATCCCTGCACGCCCGAGTCGACGGTGGAGACTCCCAACCGCCTGGCGCGAGCCAGTCCGTCGGAATTGGGGTCGATGCCCACCAGTACGGCAATTTCGACGTTCTTGGCGATCCTCTTCAGCTTGATCACCAGGTCGGTACCGATGTTGCCCGATCCGATGACCGCAACTTTCGTGCTCATATATTGCCCGCCTTCGCGTGTCCGATGTTGGTGTCGACGTTATCCACGCTTCTCGCCGGTGCATAGGATCTGTCCCATGGAACGGGACAGTTCGTCATTGTTGGAGAGGTCGGCTCTGGTGCTGGACTCGTTTCCCGGAGGGACGGCACTTACTCTCGCCGAGGTCTGCGCCCGGACGGGTCTGCCCAGGTCCACCACCCACCGCGTGCTGGTGAGCCTGGCGAACCTCGGCTGGCTCACGCGCACCGGGAACAAGTTCGAGCTCGGCATGGCGCTGTTCGAGCTCGGTGAGCGTGTCGCCATCAAACACAGTCTTCGATCGGCGGCGCTCCCGTTCATGCAGGACCTCTTCGCCGTGACCGAGCAGACCGTTCACCTCGCCGTCAGAGACCGGTTCGACGCGGTCTACGTGGAGAAGATTCACGGCCGCTCGGCGATGCCGTTTCCCTCGCACACCGGCGGACGGTTGCCGTTGACGTGTACGGCGGTGGGTAAGGCGTTGCTCGCCTCCGAGGACCCGGACGTGGTGGCAGAGGTGCTTGCCCAGCCGCTTCGGCGGTGTACTCCGAATTCGATCACCGACCCCAAACGGCTTGCCCTCGAGATAGATTCGGTCCGACGCACCGGTGTCGCATCCGAGCGTGAAGAGTCCGCGATCGGCGGATGTTGCGTGGCAGCTCCTGTCACGATGGCAGGCAAACCGGTTGCAGCACTGTCGGTGTCCGTCCCCAAGGCGCAGTTCAGGCCCGAGTTGCTCGCCCCTGCGGTGCGTACGGCCGCGCTGTCCCTGAGTCGAGTCCTCTCCCGTGGGTCGACCGCTCGGGAAAGCTGAGGCGCGCACCGACTCGGCGGTCTACTCTCGAATCATCGATTTGAGTCCACACCAGATGGGGGTTCGTTCATGACCGAAGCGCCGTTCGATCCACACGAGCTCCTCGCGTCGAGCAGGCTCGGGGTTCTCGCGACGATCAAGTCCGACGGTCGACCGCAGCTGTCGCCGGTCACGCCGTTCTACGACCGGGCGTCCGGGGTAATGCGCATCTCGGTGACGGATGGCCGCGCCAAGACCAACAATCTACGACGCGATCCCCGGGCGACACTGGAGGTGACGAGTCCGGACGGGCGGTCGTGGGCGACGGCCGAAGGCACCGCAACGTTGGTAGGCCCGGGGACCGATCCGCACGGCGACGAGGTGGATGCCTTGGTCGACTATTACCGAGCGGCCTCCGGTGAGCACCCGGACTGGGAGGAATACCGCGCGACGATGGTCTCCGACCGTCGAGTTCTCCTGGTCGTCGACGTCGAGCGCGTGTACGGACAATCCATCGGCTGACCGGGAACCCCTGGACGTCGGCGCATTTCAATCGCCATGACCAGCACCTCGTTACCGGTTCGTTACACCTCGGTGGCCGTATCGTGACCGCGAGGTTCTATCGGAGAGATATTGCCCTGACAGGGTTCTGTGTAGAACACGCACAACGTCGAGGGAAGGTGCCGAACGATGACTGTTACCGACATCGCCCGCCTGATATTCAAAGAACGCGACTCCGATTCGATAGTTCAGGATGCGCGGTACGCGATCGAAGTGGAGTCCTACTCGCCCTCTTACGCCGTACTTCGAGTGTCCGGCGATCTCGACATGTCATCGCGAACTGCTATGACCCACAACCTCACCCGACTCACCGCATCGGGTGCAGATGTTCTGATCGACCTGTCCGCGGTGTCGTTCATGTACTCCGGTGCGGTCAATGCTGTCATCACGTCAGCATTGGCGTCCGACGGCAGTGTGCGTGTCTTCGCACCTACCCGCCCGGCCCGGATGGTCATCGAATCCCTCGGTGCTGCTGCACTTCTCGTCGACCATCGTCCGTCTTCACTTCTCCCCCGATAAGTTCAGCCGAATCAGGAGGCCCCCATGACAGATCACGATCTCCCCCGCACCCTCGACATCGGTCACGCGTCATCGAACAACGAAGAGTCCAGGCCGACGTCGTTCCTGCAGATGTTCGTCGACGCCGACCGTTCCCGCCCGTCCTCGGATCGCTCGCAGCACCGGATCTTGTAGAGCACCCGCACGAAATGCGGCCGCGAAACCCTTGACCTTGACGCAGCGTCATAGTCGACACTGATGGCGTGAGAATCAGTCAGTTGGCGGAAGCCGCCGAAACCACCCCTCGTACCGTGCGGCATTACCACCGCCTGGGGTTGATGGACGAACCCCCACGACTGCCGAATGGCTACCGTGAGTATCGCCTCGACGACCTGATCCGATTGATGAGAATTCGTTGGCTCGCCGACGCCGGGGTACCGCTCGGGTCCGTGGAGACGGTGCTGTCGGTCAGCGCCGGTCGCGAGGACAAGAGTGATGTCGTCGAGGATCTCACCGCTTTGATAGCCGGGATCGAAGCAGAACAGGCCAAGCTCGCTGCCCGACATTCCAGGCTGGTCGTGATGCTCGAACGTGCCGAATCGGGAACTGAGTTGTCTGCACTTCCGGCCGATCTTGCCGAGGCTCTCGACAGCGCGATCGACAACGCCACAGATTCGGGTTTGGCCGCAAGCCTTCGACGTGAACGCGACATGCTCGAACTGCTTGCCATATCGGGTCGCGCACCGGATGAGTTGCTGTCCTCGTATGTGTCCATGCTCGCCGACGACGCACGCAGAAGCACATACTTGGCGGCAATATCGGAATGGACGCGGCTGGAAGGACGCGATCCCGCGTCGGTAGAAGCCGAGATCGATCATGTTGCCCAGAACCTGATTTCGCTCTACCCCGACGGGTTCGAGGGAGTGCCGGAGGACTTACCCGATAACCGTCCCGCGATGACACTCGAGGACATCATCGAAGACCCTGCGCAGCGCGAGGTTGTTGCTCGAGTTCAACGACGGTGGGCAGCCGTGCCGCATGAGAATCGATGATGCGCTCTTACTTGTCGTTGTGGAGGTGGATTCGGGGACACATCGACGTTCCGCAGGATGGGGTTCCGCTCGCTGCACACCAGGGCACCCTCGCGATACCCGCCGCTTTCGGAGTGGCAACCCTTGTCGAACTAGTGGTTTTGCACCTGGTTCTACCCTGGCCATGGCTCCGAGTACTTGTCGCAGTCGTGTCCATCTGGTCGTTGGTGGCACTGTTGGGATTGATAGCGATCCATCGTGTGCACCCACACTATGTGACCGATGCACACCTCGTGTTGCGCCAGTCTGGGACAACGGTTCTATCGCTGTGCCGCAGCGACATTGCGTCCGTCGCATTGGTTCGCCGGTTCTCCGAGACCACACCGACCATTCGTGACGGGCGCCTATTTCTCCCCAACGCGAATGGCACCTCGGTCGACATCACGCTCCGCGGGCAGGTCGACGCACAGCTTCCGTCGCTCATACCCAAGTATCGACAGACTGGTTCGATCGGACAGGTCAGTCTCTGTCTCGACCACCCCGCGGACTTCGTGGCCCTCATCAAGGCCGAGGCTCCCCGCACGTGAGCACCACATATACCGAGGGCTCAGGAACCGATCGGCCGGAAGCCTGCGCCTGTTCCGCCGCGCGCACCGAGAATGTTGACCGAGTCGAGAGCCGATGCGTAGACCGTCGGGCTCAGTAGGGGCACTCCATCGGCGTGGCTGGCGATGCCGACGAGGGTTGTCCCGCTGACCAGCGCGCTTCCCGAGTCTGCCCACACTGTCGGTGTGTCGGTGACGAGGTCTGATCCGCGCACTTCTCGGATGGTGCCGCAGGTGACGCCGCTGGCTACTCCGGATTTGCAGACGGGTTGGCCCGGGACTGCTGGTCCGATGCCGGTGACGGTGACTCCTCCTACCGAGGACACCGGGATCACTTTTGCGGGGTCGAGTGCGATGACTCCGTAGTCGGGACCCCAGTGCGAGGTGACGGTAGTCCCGACCGGCCCGGCACCGGGGTTACCGATGAGTGTCACCGGCAGGCCCGGCGAGAGGACGCAGTGTCCTGCCGTCAGGCCGACGAGGGTTCCCGACGCGTCGTATCCGACTGCGGCGAAGGAGCATGCGGTCAGATCGTCGAGGCCGCCGGTGGTGACGTATCCCGTCCCCGGTCCGACGATCGCCCCTGGTGCTGCGACGGCGTTCGGCCCGAAGAGTGCTCCTGTGCCGAACGCGATGGCCGCAGCAGCCACCGCTCCTGCGGCCATCGCACGTCTCATTCTCGGTGCCGCCGGCCCGAAGTGACGGTGGAGGGAGCCGAGAACTCGGCCTTCTGCGTCGAGACGGGCACACCTGGTCCTTGGGGCGGCGACCACTGCGCAGAGACCGTTCCCGGGGTGACTGGGCTCGGCGTCTGGCGTGCGATGGTCTCGTCGGTCTCGTAGTAGTACGAGTAGCCGTCGCCACCCTTGCGGGTGAGGGGCATCATCGTGAAGACTGCGCCGAGTACGTGGGCGCCGATGGTCTCGAGATTGCCGACTGCCCGGGACACTTCGCTTTCGCTGGTGTGACCGAAGCGTGCGACGATCAGCGCGCCGTCACTGTGGGTGGTGAGCAGTGCCGAGTCGGTGACCGGCAGTAGTGGTGCACCGTCGATGATCACGTAGTCGAAGCGTGAACGCAGTTCTTCGATGACGCGACGTGAAGCTTCCGATCCGAGCAGTTCCGACGGGTTCGGCGGCAACGGTCCCGATGCGAGAACGTCGAGTCCTTCGTAGCTGCTGGGCTGGAGGACATCGGTGATGTCTGCTTGCCCGGCAAGAACAGTGGACAGGCCGACCGAGCCGATGAGCCCGAGGTACTTCGACACGCGGGGGCGTCGTAGATCGCCTTCGACGAGGACGACGCGGTGGCCGGCTTCGGCGAGCGCGAGTGCGAGGTTGACCGCGACGGTCGTCTTGCCCTCGGCGGGTACCGCACTGGTGACGACGATGACGCGCGGCGGATGATCGACTTCGAGGAACTGCAGGTTGGTACGCAGTTCACGGAAGCCTTCGGCGCTCACGGAGTGTGTTGCCCCGAAGGAGACGATCGAGGATTCTTTGAATGCCTTGTCGTAGGGGATGGTGCCGACAAGTGCTGTGTTGGCGGCAGCTTCGAGCTTCTTGCGAGTCTTGATGGTGTTGTCGAGCCGGTCGCGAAGGACTGCAAGCGCGATACCGAGGAGCAGACCCACTGCGGCTCCGAGGGCAAGGTTGCGGGTCGTCTTCGGGCTGACCGGTGAAGCAGATTCCTGAGCTTGCTCGACCACTCGGACGCTCGAGGCAGGCGCACCGCCGTCTTCGGGAGTTTCGAGCTCACGGACGAGGGTGGTCAGCTGGGTGCCGAGCGAGTTCGCGATGTCGCGTGCGGTTCCGGGGTTGGTGTCGACTACGCAGGTGTCGAGCAGAACGGTGTCCGGCGTGGACGTCGCGGTGACGTTAGCGGCCAATTCGGCGGGGGTGATGTTCAAGCCGAGTTCGTCGATAGTGCGGGCGGCCAACGTCTCACCGGTGACGAGTTCGGAGTAGGACGCGACGCGCTGCTGCGCGAAGAGGTTGCCCTGGTAGCTTTCGCCCACTGTCGACCCACCGGAGGTGGAGACGAAGACTCGACTGCACGACTGGTAAGTCGGCGTGGTGAGAAGTGAGGCCGCTAGTGCGCCCAGGATGGCGACGGCAACGGTGACGACGATGATCATCCACCGCGTTCGCAGGATCTGGAGGTAGTCCTGGATTTCCACTTGGGCTCCCTAATAATTTCGGTCGAGCTTTAAATTTTATGGCTTGATGTCTTGGTACGCAGGCTCACTCGGTTCGTTCTGGCACCACTTCCGGCGCAAGAGTGAATTGCACGACGTCGAGCTTCTTGACAGTGCTGGATCGGTTCGTCACGCCACGCCTTCCGCGACCGAGGTGGTGCCGATTGCTCGGCCTATGGTGTGGGCGCTTGCTTCACCCAGCAGGTCTTCGTGTTCAGCATCGATGCGGACGACCGAGAGATGGCCGCCGACGTACTGTTCCCATTGCTGCGAACCGTGTGATCCACGGGCCGCAAAGTACACGACGTCACCGTCGTATATTCGGGGTCGGTGTGCTGCCACCCACCGCGGAGCTGCCACTACCGGGGCATACATTCTGCGGAGATGGTCGCTGGTAAGGAATCCGAGTTCGCTTCGTGTGTAACGCAACTGCGTCACGATATCCTCGAACGAGGACCCGGTGACTCCCAGTTGGCGCGCCAGATCTTCGACACCGAAGTCGACGGCGTCGGCAGGGACGTCGGTAGGCACGCTCAGCTGCGGGTCGAGCAGTGCGAGTAGCGCGACGTCCTCCCCCGAGCTCTGCAGGACGGTCGCGACGGCATGCGCGATCACTCCACCGAGCGACCACCCGAGCAGGTGGTAGGGCCCGGTGGGCTGAACTGCGCGGATCTCCCGCACGTATCGGGCCGCGAACGCGTCGATCGAGGCAGGCGAGGCTTCACCGCTGGCGATGCCGGGAACCTGGAGTCCGTAGAGCGGTCGGTCGGTGACCGAGAGCAGGGACAGGTAGCTCCACGCGATGCCGATGGCGGGGTGGATGCAGAACAGTGGCTCTCGTTCGCCCTCGACCCGCAGTGGCAGTACGACATCGAAGACGTCGTCGCCTGCGTCGCCGAGTCCGTCCAGCTTTGCTGCCAACGACGCCGCTGTCGGGTGCGTCAACAGCCAGCTGACGGGAACCGGACGTCCGAGTTCGTCGCCGAGGTTGTCCATCACGCGCACCACCGACAGTGAGTGTCCGCCGAGGTCGAAGAAGTTGTCGTCGACGCCGATACGGTCGGCGTCGATCTCGAGAACTTCCGCGAACGACGCCCGTACGCTCCACTCCAGCGGCGTCGATGGCGCGAGATGCACGACGGTCGCGAGCGTGGGCTCGGGTAGTGCTCGCGCGTCGACCTTTCCGGAGATCGACATCGGGAGGGTGTCCACGACGGTGACCGAACTGGGAACCATGTAGGCGGGGATGGTGCGTGTGAGGAATTCACGGACTGCGCCGGCATCGGTGTCACCGGCGATGTATGCCGCCAGCGAGTGATCGTGCCCGAGGACGCAGGCCTGTTCGACGTCGGGATGCCGCAGCAGTGCCGCTTCCACCTCCGCGAGTTCGACGCGATGGCCGCGGATCTTGACCTGCGAGTCGACGCGTCCGAGGTATTCGAGTTCGCGTGCGTTCCGGTGCTCCACCCACCGGACGAGGTCGCCGGTTCGGTAGAGGCGTGTTCCTTTGTCGCCCAGCATGTTCGGCACGAATCGGCTGGCGGTGAGCCCGGGCTGGGACAGGTACCCTTCGGCCAGCCCTGGGCCACCGAGGTACAGCTCCCCCACTACGTTGTCCGGTACGGGCCGCAACCGTGCATCGAGGACGACGACGTCGAATCCGCGCACCGGTCCGCCGATGGTCACCGCGGCGAGGTGATTCAGTGCGGGCGTGCAGGTTCCCATGACCGTGGCCTCGGTCGGTCCGTATGCGTTGAACACGGTGCTGCTGTGCGACCAGCGTTGCACCAGTTCGGTATTGGCTGCTTCGCCGGCCATGATGACGACGTCGACGGTCGGTGTGGCCGCCGGGTCGGTGATCTGCAGGACGGTCGGGGTCAGGCACACATGGGTGACGGCTTCGCTGGTGATGAACGTTTCGAGTTCACGGCCGGCGTAGACCTCCGCAGGCACAACGACCACGGCAGCGCCGACGCCGAAGGCGAGGAGCATTTCGAAGATCGAGGCGTCGAAACCTGGCGACGCGAACTGCAGTACCCGAGATTCGGTCTCGACTCCGAACGTATCGCGTTGGCTCTGCACCAGATCCGCGATTCCCCGGTGTGTCACCCGCACGCCCTTGGGGGCGCCCGTCGAACCCGAGGTGTAGATGACGTACGCGGTGTCGTCGAGGTACGCGGTGTCTTCGAAATACGAGCGAAGCAGGGCCGGTTCGGGGGAACTCGCCAGGCCGTCGACCGTCACCCATCGTCCTCCGACGGGAGCGAGGGACGCTCTGGTGATGCCGGTGACGGGCTGGGCGTGTTCGAGGATTTCCTCGATGCGCGCGGCCGGATGGTTCGGGTCGATCGGCAGGTAGCCGGCACCGCTCTTGGCGACGGCCCACAGTGCCGCTACGAGATCGGCGGACCGTGGCAGCGCGACGGCAACCAGAGTTCCCGGCCCCGCACCTTCGGCGAGAATGTTGTCCATCAACACATTCGAGCGACGGTCCAGTTCGGCGTACGTCAGCGATTCGCCTCCGTCGACGACGGCTGTTGCGTCCGGCCAGGTCTCGGCGGCTCGGCGCACGAGGGTGCCGAGGGTGTAGTGGTCTTCGGTACCGTCGGTGTGCGAGACGACGTCGGGGCGGGCGGCGAGGAAGTCGAGGCTGCCGAGTTCGATGTCCGGTCGTGCCGCGACGAGTCGGAGTACCGACTCCAACCGTTCGGCGAGGGCGAGGACCACGGAGCGTTCGAAGCGGTCGCCGGAGTAGCCGAGTTGTCCGCGCAATCCGTCGACGGTGTGCTCGATGACGACTTCGAGGTCGAACTGGTTCTCGGAGATGTCGATTCGCTGCGGCGATACTTCACCGGTGCCGAGTTCGAAGGTCGGGATCTCCAGCGCACCGACGGCGAGGAGGACCTGGAACAGCGGGTGCGAGTCGATGGCTCTGGTCGGTTCCACGGCCTCGACGACCCAGTCGAAGGGGACGGCCGAGTGCGCGAATGCGTCGAGGTCGCGGTCGCGGACGTCGGTGACGAACTGCTCGAACGTCTTGTTCGGTGCCACGTCGGTCCGGAGCACGATGGTGCCGACGAACATGCCGACCAGGTCGTCGAGTGCGGGTTCGGAGCGTCCCGATACCGGGGTGCCGATGGCGATGTCGGCGGTGCCGCTGGCTTCGGCGAGCACGGCGGCCAAGGCAGCGTGGATCACCACGAACAGTGTTGCGCCCACACGGTTCGCGAGGCCGCGGAGGTCTGCGAGCGTGACAGCGTCGAGTTCGAACGCGATGGGTGCCGCGTTCTCGAAAGAGTTCGGGGTGCCGGTCGGCAGCTCGAGGTAGTCCGGTAGTCCGGCAAGGGTGTGCCGCCAGTAGGTGAGCTGCTCGGCTGCGACCGAGTCCAGCACGTCCTGCTGCCAGAGGCGGTAGTCGGCGTAATCGACTGTCAGCGGCGCGAACTCGGGTTTTACGCCGGCCTGTCTGGCCGTCAGGGCGGCGGAGACGTCGCGTGCGAGCGGGGCGAGCGAGAGCCCGTCGACGGCGATGTGATGGGCGACGACCACCAACGACACCTCACCGCTGCTGTGTACTACGTTGAGCCGTACGGGTGGTTCGACGGTCAGGTCGAATCCGGTTTCGGCAAGCAGTTTCGCATCGGCGTGGCGATCGTCGATCGAGGAGACGACGATCTCGGCGTCGAGCAGCATGGCGACCGGGCCGTCCGGGGTGGACGGGTAGACGGTGCGCAGCGGGAGGTGGCGCTCGAGCACGTCGATGATCGCGGCCCGCAGAACCTCGAGGTCGGTGTCCGCGGGTAGCGGCAATGCGAACGCGATGTTGTAGGCGGCAGAGCTGGGGTCGAACCGGTTCTGCAACCACACGCGTCGCTCGGCGGGAGACAGGGCGCCGTGATCACGGGCCTGCGCCCGATGCACGAGCGCGGGCGGGCTGACGTAGGCCTCCGACAGCATGTCGATCGCCGCAGCGAGGGCGCGGGCGTTCGGCGCTTCGAACAGTGTCCGAACCGGAACGTGGGTGCCCAACGCGGCGCCGATGCGTGAGGTTGCGCGCGTGGCACTCAGCGAATCACCGCCGAGCACGAAGAAGTTGGCGTCCGCGGACGGATCGACGACGTCGAGGGCGTCGGCGAAGATTCCGAGGATGACTTCCTCGGCGAGCGTTCGGGCTGCCGAGAGGTCTCCGGCTACCGGGGCAGGCGCGACCAGCGCGGAGAGGTCGACCTTGCCGTTGGCGGTGACGGGGATGCGATCGACCGTAACGATGACCGCGGGCACCATCGACAGCGGAAGCCGTTCCAGCAGCCAGGGCGTGAGTTCGCGTTCCTCGGCTCCGACGACCCAGGCGATGATTCGGCCGTCGCGGACGTCGGCGACGGCGCCCTGGACCGAAGGATGTGCGGTGAGGGCGGATTCGACGTCGCCGAGTTCGACGCGTACCCCGCGCAATTGGACTTGGGAGTCGCCGCGGCCGAGGTAGTCGAGGATGCCGGACTCTTGGCGGCGTACGAGATCGCCGGTCCGATAGAGCCGCTGGCCACCGGGGCCTGCGACGAAGCGTTCCGCGGTCAGCGCGGCGTGGGCACGGTAGCCGCGCGCAATCGAGATGCCACCGAGGTACAGCTCGCCGACGCCACCGACCGGGACCGGCCGTAGGCGAGTGTCGAGCACGAGTGCGTACACGTGCGGCAGCGGTGTGCCGATGGTGATGCAGTCTCCGGCGTCGAGTGGGTCGGTCAGCGTGGCGACGACGGTGGCCTCGGAAGGGCCGTACGCGTTGAGCATTCGCCGTCCGGGTGCCCAGGCGTCGACCACTGCGCTTCCGAGTACGTCTCCGCCGACGGCCACGGTGGTGACACCGGCAACCGGGGGGACGGTGGCGAGCACGGCGGGTGTGGACAGGTAGTGGGTGACGGAGTGGGCAGTGAGGAACCGGGCCATCTCGTCCCCGTCGAGTATCTCGGTGGGTGCGATGACCATGGTGGCGCCTGCTCCGAAGGCCAGCACCAGTTCCAGCACGGCGGCGTCGAAGTTTGTCGAGTACCCGTGCAGCACCCGCGAGGACGTGGTGACGTCGTAGCGTGAAACTACTTGCTGTGCAAGGGCATACACGGCCTCATGCGTCACCGTCACCGGCTTCGGTGTCCCGGTGGATCCCGAGGTATGGATGACGTAGGCGGGGTGGGCAGGGAGTAGCGTCGCGGCGCGGTCGGCGTCGACCAGTGGGCTGTCGTCGAAATTCTCGGCGGCCGATTCATCGAGCCACAGCACACCCTCTTCGACACCGCCGAAGCCCAGGTGGGTGCCGGTGAGGATCTGCTCGCGTCGCAGCGCCGGGTAGCTCGGATCGACCGGCAGAAACGCGGCGCCGGACTTCACCACTGCCCACAGGGCCACGATGTACTCCGCGGACCGTGCGAGCGAGAGCGCCACGGTGGTCTCGGGTGCGGCGCCGCGGTCGATCAGCAGGCGCGCCATCCGGTTGGATCGGCTGTCCAGTTCCCGGTAGGTCAGCGCCGATTCACCGTCCAGTGCAATCTGGTCAGCCGTCTCGATTGCCAGCAAGTCCAGCAGAGTTCCCGTCGCACTGTGCTCGGTTTGTGCAGGCAGAGAGGCGAGTTCGATATCTCCCACCACGACGGAGGGGTTCGCCACGACTGCTTCGAGGATGCTGACGAATGCTGCGGCGAAGCGTTCGACGGTCGCCCGGTCGTACAAATCGACAGCGTATTCGATGTCGCCCGCGATACCGTCGGCCGTTTCGGTGACGACGACGTTGAGGTCGAATTCGGAGGTGTCGGTGGAGATGGGCAACACAGTGACCGGGAGGTCCTCGATCGACTGGTGGTGAGCATTGTCGAATGCCAGCATCACTTGAAACAGTGGGTGGCGGTCGAGGGATCGATCGGTACTCAGTGCGTCGACGATCCGCTCGAACGGCAGGTCGGAGTGCGCGAACGCGTCGAGATCTGCGTGCCGCACGCTCTCGAGAAGTTCGGTGAAGGTGCCGTCGCGGTCCACCTCGACCGCCAATGGCACGGTGCCGACGAACATTCCGACCATGTCGTCGAGCGCTGCGTGCCCGCGGCCGGCCGAGGGTGACCCCAGGACGGTGCGGTCGCAATCGCTGAAGCGACTCAGAGTCAGTGCCAGTGCGGCATGGACGACCATGAACGTCGTCGCGTTCTCACCGAGCGCGAGAGAACGAATCTGGGCGTGAACTTCGGTGCCGATCGCGACGGGGACGCCTGCCGTCTGCATCGACTGCACTGCCGGGCGCGGACGATCGGTCGGCAGCCCCGCGCTGGGCCGATCCAGAGCATCGAGTGCGGTTGTCCAATAGCGCAATTGGTCTTCGGCGGCGGCGTCGACGACAGCTCTGTTCCACACCGCGTACTGGCTGTACTGGGCTTGCAGGCGCGGCCACGTGGGGGCATGCCCCGCGGTGCGTGCAGCGTAGGCGACGGTGAAGTCGCGGACGAGAGGATCGATCGACCACCCGTCGACCGAGATGTGATGCATGACGATGACGACGACCGTGGCCTCGGGCGAACCCTCATGCGAGGAGACTGCGAGTAGCGACGCGCGGATGGGGACTTCGGCAGCGACGTCGAAACCCTTCGACGCCAGTTCGGCGATCGCGTCGTCGAGTTCGCCGGGTCCTACTTCGCTGGTGCGGATCTCGGGCAGAACACCTGCCGTGGGCAGCACTACCTGTTGTGGGCCGTTGCCGTCGTCAGGAAAGTAGGTGCGCAGCGACTCGTGGCGTTCGAGCACATCACGCAGCGCAGCGATGACGAGGCTCGAGTCTCCACCCGAAGGCAACTGCACGGCCACCGGCATGTTGTATGCGGGCGAAGCCGAATCGAACTGGTTGAGGAACCACATCCGCTGCTGCGAGTAGGACAGCGGCACCCGCTCGGGCATCACGGTGTCGAGCAAATCGAGCGAATCTCGCTGATCGACAGCCGAATCGATGGCAACCGCGATCGCGGCGACGGTCGGTGCGTCGAACAGGACGGGCAGCGTGACCGCCGAGCCGAGCCTGGCCACCACTCGCGTGGCGCTCAGGGAGTCGCCACCGAGCTCGAAGAACGAGTGGGTGCGACCGACGATCGGTACGTCCAGTACCTCGGCGAACACCGCGGCGACGGCGCGTTCGGTATCGGTTTGCGGGGCAACGTATTCGGTGATCGCTGTCGGTGCCGGGTCGGGTAGTGCCCGGCGGTCGAGCTTGCCGCTCACCGACAGGGGTAGCGCATCGAGTTCGACGATGCGGTCCGGAACCATCCACGACGGGAGCGCGCCGCGCAGGTGCGCACCCAAGTCTGCAGTCTCACCGACGACGTACGCGACGAGGTGGTCCTCACGAACGTCGACGGCAACGGCGTCGACACCCGCCAGTTGCAATGCGACCGACTCGATTTCCCCGAGTTCGACGCGGCGGCCGTGCAGTTGGAGCTGCTGATCGGCGCGGCCCAGGTATTCGAGTGCCGTACCGGAAATCGACCATCGCACCAGATCTCCTGTGCGATAGAGCCTTCGACCGGGCGCAGCTGGATCTGCCACGAAACGGCTCGCGGTGACGCCGGGTTGCCCGTCGTATCCTCTCGCGAGTGAGTCACCGCCGAGATAGAGCTCGCCGATGCCGCCGTACGGGACGGGGCGCAATCGGCTGTCGAGTACGAGTGCGCGGACTCCGGGCAGCGGGCCACCGATGGTGATCCGTTGCCCGACGGCCATGGGTGCGGAGAGTGTCGCGAGGACGGTTGCCTCGGTCGGGCCGTAGGCGTCGAGCATGTCGGGGCCTGCATCGGCGAACCGGTCTCGGAGCGCGGGCGGGCATGCTTCACCGCCCACGTCGAATACCTCGAGGCCTTTGACGTCCAGCGGATCGAGCGTCGCGAGGACGGTCGGAGAGGTGATGAGGTGCGTGATGCGTTCTTCGGCCAGGAGATCGGCAAGCGCAGGGCCCGCGTACACGTCGGCGGGTGCGATGACCAGAGTGGCACCGGCCGCGAAGGCGCCCAGGATTTCCTGAATGGACGCGTCGAACACCGGTGACGCCAGGTGCAGTACCCGCGAGTCCGGTGAGACCGAGTACCGATCGACGACGGCTGTTGCGAGTTGCGCGAGCCCGCGGTGAGCGACGCTGACGGCCTTGGGTTTTCCGGTCGAACCGGAGGTGTGGATGACGTAGGCCTCGTTGTCGAGGTGAACCTGGTGAGCCTGAAAGGGCAGGGGTTCGGCGTCGAGAAGGTCTTCGATGGCCAGCCACTCGACTGTGCCGGGAAGCGTGCCGAGCAGTGCGCGTTCGGTGATGCCGACGCGCACTGCGATGGCACCGAGCATGGAGGTCAGGCGGTCGGTCGGATCATGTGGGTCGACGGGCACGAACGATGCGCCCGCTACCGATACGGACCACAGCGCCAGCACGGAGTGCATCGAGCGGTCCAGCGCGATCGCGATCCGCGTCTCGGGTGAGGTAAGGAAAGGCGAAAGCTGTTCCGCGATATGCCCTGCACGAGAGATGAATTCGACGCCAGTGAGCTCCTGCCCGGCGTAGCGGACAACGGCGGACTCCCGGAGCAACTCGGGCAGCAGAACAGGCTTTGGACCCTGCGAGTCCACTGCGAGCAGGGCTTTCTCTTCGGCGCGCGAGAGCACGGTCAAGTCCGCGAGCGGCAACCCGTCCGGTGCCGCGAGAACGGTACGCAGCAGCTCGAGGAACCGCTGATGGTGCGTGCTCAGTTCCTCGGTGCTGTAGATCGCGGGGTTACCGAGGAAGTCGACGCGGGTGCTGGCGCCGGCGACCCCTGGGTAGACGTTGACCATCATGTCGTCGATCGGACCACTGGAGAGCACGCGGTATTCGCCGATGACGTCGCCGAGCCTGATTGTGCTGTCGTACATCATGATGTTCACGGTCGGACCGAAAGCTCCGCGGCCGGCGGACGTACTGCCCTCGAACCCGCCGTCGGTTTCACGCTGCATGTCCTCGACGCGGAACCGCTGATGCCGCAGCGCGCCGGTGAGCTCGACCTGGATGCGGCGCAGTAGTTCCTCGATGGTGACGTCCGGGTCGACGCCGATGCGCAGCGGCACGATGTTGGACATCATCCCGGAGGAGTCGCGCAGTTTGGTGGTCGCTCGGCCCGAGACGGGGAGGCTGAGCATGACGTCGTCGGTGCCGGTCATCCGCGCGAGGTACAGCGCGAACGTCGCGAGCACGACCGGGACGTCGGAAGAGTTGTAGCGCTGGGCGAGCGCGGCCATTGCGTCGGTGAGCTCGTCGTCGAGCACTGCACCGACGCTGATCGAGACGGCGCTGGGCACCGACGCACCGGAATGCGAGGTGCCTGCAAGACGTGGCGCATCGGCGTGCCCGTCGATGCGGCCGACCCAGTATTCGCGGTCGGCTTCGTAGCGCGTGGAACCGACGTAGGCGGTTTCGTAGTCGTAGATCGCCCGGACACGGACGCTGCGGGTCTTCGGAATCTCGGCGCCGGTCAGCAGCGCCGTGTACACCGCGGCGGTGCGCTTCTGAACCGAGATTGCCCCCAAGCCGTCCATGACGACGTGGTGAGCTCGGCTGTACCAGAAGTAATGTGCGTCGCCGACCTGCATGATCTCCGAGGCGATCAGCTGATCGCGGACCAAGTCGACGGGCTTTCTGTACTGCTCGTCCATGTAGCGGAGGGCGTAGCCGACGGGGTCGCTCTCGTGCCGAAGATCGCGGAAGATCATGGCGTAAGGAACGTTGACGTCGACCCATTGATACGGCTGCCCGTCGTCCTCACCCAAGCGCACGCCAGGCGATTCGAGCTCGCGGCACGCGATGTCGGCAGCCCGGATCAACGTGGCGGGGTCGATCTCGCCACGGATCTCGACGAACTGGGCGATGGTGAACGCAACCCCCGGCGCCAGCTTCTGGGCGAAGTAGATATTGAGCTGTGCGGGCGACAGCGGGAACGAGTCGATCCCGCTGGGGGCACCTTCCACTGACGACACTTCTGCTACCCCTCCTCACAGTTCTTTGCGCCGGCGGCACAATCTTCACTCCGGAAGAACGTTGCTGAAGCAACGTCGATCAGTAGCGCCCAATTACAAACTAGTGGACCGGAGGTATTTGCTCTACTTATGCAATGCGACTTCCGTGATATTAACCGTTGCGGACACAGTGCATTTCGGCGAAAACTAGGTGAGTCATATTGAAAAGCGACATTCCGCTTGTTTCTGGTTATTTCCCTGAATATTTCCAGACGTTCAGGGGCCGTACCGTACTGCGACGACTGTCCGGTAGAGGATGCGGATGTCGCGGGCGAGCGACCAAGAGTCCACATAGCGGCGATCGAGCATCGCCGCTTCCGGTCCGGAGATGTCCGCGCGGGGCTCGAGCGCCCAGAGGCCGGTGATTCCTGGACGGCAGTCGACGGGTACCTCCACTTCGGCAATGCCGGGCCGATCCGCGGCGGGTCGCGGCCCGACCATGCTCATGTCACCCCGAAGAACGTTGATCAGTTCGGGCAGATGATCCATGCCCAGCTTTGAAAGCAGTACGCCCAGCCGCTGCTCAGGAGGCATCTTGAAGCTCAGGAGCTGAAAACGGACGCCCCGACGACCGATCCTCGTCGTGGACGCGAACGTGGGCTCACCCTCGGCGCCACTGGTCAGGATCATGCATCCGAGGAACACCGGCGCCAGCACTACCAGGATTGTGGCGGCCACAGCCCTGTCGAATATGACTTTGGTCGCAGATTGCACCGGATCGAGCCGCGTGGGCGCCACCGATCCGCCCTGTTGTGGTATCAGGGGATCCGAACCGGACCCTCCCGAACTACAGCGGATCACTCTCCCGACTCCCTTCTCCGAACGAGACGGCCTCCCCGAGACCGACAGTTTGTTATCGCGAGTAACCAACCATCACGTTACAATTTCGGAGCACTCGAGTCGGTTCATTACACGATCGTATTAATTGCCGACACCGACAATCATTCAAACGAATTACCCACTACCTCAATGCCCGCTGCCGACGTCGACGCACTAGTCTTCCCACGGACGTGAATATCTTCTTTCGGCAATACCTGCGCCCTTCACCCGAATCATCCCAAGCAACAGGAGCCCCGTCGACATGACCTCTGGCACCGACACCCGCCCGCCGTCGCGCAAGAACAAGCGCCCCGTCCTGTTGGGTGTCGGCATCGTTCTGGTCGTCGTTCTCGCCTTCCTCGCGTGGCTGGCGTACGAGGCATTGACGGCGAAGTCCAATTTGGAGACGACGCGGGACGCCGCGACCTCCGCCAAGAACGCCTTGCTCGACGGCGATGTGTCGGGGGCGCAGGCCGCTGCCGCCGAGGCGAGCGAGTCCGCGGACAAGGCGCAGAACGCGGCGTCTTCGCTGCCGTTCACGATCGCTGCAGCTATTCCGTTCTTCGGCAGTCCCCTCGAGACGATCGTCGAGATCACCGATGTGGTGAAGGGTCTCGCGGTCGATGTTCTCGAGCCCGCGGCGCAGGCGAGCGCAAGTATTTCCCCCGACAACGTGATCGAGGGTGGCGGCCGAGTGAACTTGCAGTCGCTCACCGAGGCGGAGCCGATCCTCGCGGAGACATCCGCCGCGGCCCAGGATCTCTACGCGCAGGCTCAGGCAATCGAGGCACCCGCTTATCTCGGTGTCGTCGACGACGCCCGTGTGCAGCTCGAGAATCAGACCCACGATGTGTCGGGGTTGCTGACCAATACCTACACGGCGAGCCGCATCGTTCCTTCCATGATGGGCGCCAACGGTCCCCGCTCCTACTTCCTGGCCTTCCAGACCAACGCCGAGGCACGCGGCACGGGTGGCCTACTCGGTGGATTCGGAATTGTGCGCGCCGACAACGGAACTGCCCGGGTCGATACCCTCGGCAGTAATCGTGAGCTGGAGTTCGCGGAGCAGCCGATCGATCTCGGCCCCGAGTACACCGCACTGTGGGGTCCGCGTAACACCACGACCGACTTCCGCAATTCCAATGCGAGCCCGCACTTTCCGTACGCGGGCCAGATCTGGTCTTCGATGTGGGCCGAGCAGACCGGTGAAAAACTCGACGGCGCCATCGCTACCGACCCAGTCGCACTCGGCTACATCCTCGATGCGACCGGCCCGGTCACGCTCACCGACGGCGAAGTCATTTCCGGTGACAACGTGGTCGAGGTGACGTTGTCCACTGCATACGCTCGGTTCGGCGAGGATCAGCTCGCCCGCAAGAACTACCTGCAGGAAATCTCGCAGGCTGTCGTGTCGAAGATGACGACGGGCGTCGCTCCGACCCGCAAGTTGCTCGACGCGGTCGGCCGGGCAGGCAGTGAGGGACGCATCTCGGTGTGGAGCGCAGACACCGCCGAGCAGGAAGTCCTGGCGGGGACGAAGGTCGGCCATGCGATCCCGGACGATCCTGCACCGTATGCCAACGTGATCGTCAACAACGCAGGCGGAAACAAGCTCGACTACTACCTGACCCGCGATATCTCGTACACCGCGGAATCCTGCACCGGCCCGACCCGTAAGTCGACGGTGACCGCGACACTGACCAACACCGTGAACTCGGACGGCCTGACCCAGTACGTGGCCAGCACCTTCCAGCCCGGTGTCCCGTACGGCACCAACGAGTCGATCGCCTACCTGTACGGAACACAGGGCGCCAAGATCACGGGCATGAAGGTCGACGGTGTCAACGCCTTCTCGGTCCAGAAGGGTACCGAGCTGGGTCGGCCCGTCCAGGCTGCGTACGTCACGATTCCGCCCGGTGAATCCTCTACTGTCACTTGGGAACTGGAGGAGCCTTCGGTTTCCGGTGAAGCTACGGTTCCGGTCCAGCCGTTGGTGGACACTCCTACTATCAGCATCGATCTTCCCCAATGCTGATGGTGGAGCACTGACGGCCCCGGATCTGTAGATTGCGCGGGCTATGCCGGCCGATGGTCACCCCATCGAGCCGGCATAGCTCGTTCATCAGCAGGTTTCGCGATAGACCTCAATGATCGGTGCCAGCTCCTGCGGAGTTGCGCCATGCAGGATTACCGCATCTGCGCCGTAGTCGAACTCCTTGCGAATACGGTCGACGCACTGCCCTGCCGTCCCGGTCGCCGATGGTTCCAGCCACTCCTCGGGCAACAGTGTCGCGATGTGTTCCAGCTGATCCGTCGTGGCTTTGCTGTCGATGCCCCCGGCGATCGAGGTCACCACCGAGTCTGCGCGAAAACGCTGCAGCACAGCAGGATCCCAGTTGTTGGTCTTCACCAGGAGATCTCCGTAGCCCTGCAGATACGTCGCCAACCGAGCAACGGTCTTCTTCACACGTAGTTCCTCGGGTAGGTGATCACCTACCGTCGCCAAGCACGACCACACCCTGACACTGTCCGGATCTCGGCCCGCCTGCTCAGCCGCCGTCTTCACGGTCTTCACCGCACGTTGAAGTGTCTCGGGAGTGAAGTAGGTATGCAGAACGACGTCGTCGAATTCTCGGCCGCCCAATTTCAGGGTGTTGGGGCCGAAAGCGACTATCGCCAAGCGAATATCTTCATCGAAATCGGAATCCAGGAATAATACCGGCCATTTACCCAGCGGCCCATCGTGATTCAGAATGACTTCGCCGTGCCACAGCCTGCGGGTGATCTGAGCCCAGTCCTCCATCATCGCCGTCGTCACCGACGGCACCCCGAATGCGCTGCCCATTGCCGCTATGCCGCGTCCGATCCCGAGCGTGAACCTCCCACCCGAGAGTCGATGCAGAGTCGTCGCCCACGATGCGGTGATCAGTGGGTGCCGGGTGTTGTGATTGGTTGCGGCGGTACCGATGCGCATTCGGTCGGTGACCGCGCACGCAGCGCCGGACAGTGACGACGCTTCCTTCACATTCCAGCGCTCGGAGATCCAGGCGGTCCCGAATCCCATGTCCTCGCCGAGTCGGGCCTCGTCCATCAGGGTTGCGGGCCCGTCGCTCCCGGCACCCGCCAGTAGGTAGTAGCCCAGTTCATCCAGGACTCGCGCGCTCGACGCCATACTCGATACTCCGATTCTTTACCTCGGGCGACGCGCACCACTTTGGAACTGTGCCGCTCGACAGGTGAATTCGACGGTCGTCAGAGTTTTCTTGACGTGTGTCAAATTAGCGCATAACGTGACCGCTGTCACCCCCTCCAGTTAGCGAGTCTTCTATGACCACCACGTTCGTCAGGCCCACCACCGCGATCATCGGCGCAGGGATCTCCGGACTCACCGCCAGCAAGATGCTCGACGACTACGGCGTTCCGCACACCTGCTTCGAGATGTCCGATCGCATCGGTGGCAACTGGGCCTTCGGCAATCCGAATGGCATGTCGAGTGCTTACAAGTCGTTGCATATCGACACCTCCAAATACCAACTGTCGTTCCGGGACTTCCCGATGCCCGACAGCTACCCGGACTTCCCGCACCACACGCTGGTCAAGGAGTACCTGGAGGATTACGCCGAGGCCTTCGACCTGAAGAAGAACATCGAGTTCTCCAACGGCGTCCGCAGTGCGCGTCGCAAGCCCGGTGGCGGATGGGAATTGGACCTGGAGGACGGCTCGACTCGTGAGTTCGACTTTCTGGTGGTCGGCAATGGTCACCACTGGGACGCTCGGTTGCCGGAGTTCGACGGCGAATTCACCGGGGAAAGCTTTCACTCGCACCACTACATCGACCCAGAACATCCATTGCACCTGCGCGGCAAGCGAATTCTGGTGGTCGGCATCGGCAATTCGGCTGCTGACATCGCCGTCGAACTGTCCAGCCGCACCCTCGACAACGAGGTCGTGATCTCGACTCGCTCGAGTGCGTGGATCGTGCCCAAGTACATCAGGGGAAAGCCTGCGGACATGGGTTTCAAGACCTCGCCGCATATCCCGCTGAAGTGGCAGCGCAAGGTCATCTCCAAGGTGGCGCCCATGCAGAACGGATATCCCTCGGATATGGGATTGCCGGAGCCGAACCACAAGTTCATGGAGGCGCACCCCACCCAGTCGGTGGAATTGCCGCTGCGGCTGGGATCGGGCGATCTGACCGCCAAGGGCAATCTGAAGAGATTGGACGGGAAGACCGTGCATTTCGAGGACGGCACCAGTGCTGACTTCGACGTCATCATCTACGCCACCGGATACAACATCACGTTCCCGTTCTTCGACCCGGAGTTCTTCTCGGCCAAGGGCAATCACATCAGCTTGTACAAGCGGATGTTCTCCCCCGGCATCGACGACCTGGCGTTCATAGGATTCGCCCAGTCCACCCCGACACTGTTCCCGTTCGTGGAAGCCCAGACCCGAATCCTCGCCGCGTACCTGGTCGGCCAGTACGCCCTCCCTTCGGTCGAGGAGATGAAACGGGTCATTGCAGACGACGAGGCTCTGTATCTGGGGCACATGCTTCCGACTGCCCGTCACACTCAGCAGTTGGACTATTTCGTCTACGAGCACCAATTGCGGACGAAGGAACTGCCGACCGGTCGAGCTCGGGTTTCTCGATGAACGCCCGGATCGATGCATCACGGAGTCCGACGAAGGGGGACGCGCGCCGCACTGCGCTGCTCGCGGCACTCGATGATTCGTTGCGGGAGGTGGACAGTGTCGAGTCGATCAACGTGGCCGACCTGTCCCGTCGGGCCGGGGTCACCCGCTCTGCGTTCTACTTCTACTTCGAGAACAAGGCCGCTGCGGTCGGCGCTTTGATGGAAGTCATCTACGAGGAGGCGTCCGAGGCCGGTGTCTGGTTGACCGACGTCTCTCGCGACCCGACCGAGCGCATCGGTCAAGCCGTTTCGTATCTGTTCACCGTCACCGAGCGGCACGAGCATCTCTACCGTGCCGTGTTGGAGGCCCGGGCCACCAACCCGTCCATCCGCAAGATGTGGGAGGCCGACCGGGTCTCGTTCGAGGAGGCCGTGGCCGAGATGATCGAAGCCGAACGTGCGGCCGGCCGGGCACCGGACGGACCCGACGCACGAGCGTTGGCTGCGGTTCTGCTGGACGTCAACGACCGCAACATGGAGCGTCGAGTGGTGGGCTCGTGCCCCGATCACGACCTGCATGTCGATGTGGTCACCAGCATCTGGGTCCGCTCCATCTACGGCACCCCTCCCCTTCCCTGAGTTGCGCACCCCTGCAATTCGACTCCCGTTCGAAAACCCTTGGAGCCAGGCATGAATGAGAACCACACCACCATGACCGAAACCCTGCCCACCGAAGCAACACGTGTCGTCGGCTTCACGGTGGCGGGTACACGGTGCGAGGGCACCCACTTTCCGGCTCGCAGTGACGCATTGGCATCGGCGGCCGGCCGCCCGGTCGTCGTGTTGGCGCACGGATTGGGTGGCACCCGGGACTCGGGCCTGGACGCCTTTGCCGAGTCGTTCGCCGCAGCGGGGTTGGACGCCTTCACCTTCGACTATCGCGGTTTCGGCACCAGCGGCGGCGACGAGCGCCAGACCGTGTCCTTGGCCGGTCAGGTCCAGGACTGGATGGCGGCGGTCGACGCTGCTGCGCAACTCCCCGGTGTCGATCCGCAGCGGATCGTGCTGTGGGGCGTCTCGTTGGCTGGTGGCCATGTACTCCAGGTGGCCGCTGACCGTGAGGACGTTGCGGCCGTCATAGCGGTGGTGCCGATGGTCGACGGTGTGGCCGCCATGCGGCACGCTCTCGCCGCGCATGGTCCGTTGACCCTGCTCAAGGCCACTGCAACCGGGATTGGTGCACGGGTGCGGGCCAACATGGGCAAGCCCACGATGCTGCCGGTCGTCGGCAAGCCGGGGCAGCCCGGTGCGCTCACTCTGTCCGGGGCCTACGAGGACTACCACTCGATCGCAGGTCCGTCCTGGCGCAACGAAGTCCGCGCCGACGTCGGCCTGGAACTCGGCACCAGAGCGCCGGCCCAGGCCGCCGCGAAGATCAAGGTCCCGCTTCTGGTCCAGATCGCCGACTTCGACCGGTCAGCGCCGCCGCGTGCGGCGGCGCTGGCAGCCTTCGCGGGCCGCGCCGAGGTGCGTCATTACCCGGGAGACCACTTCGATCTGTTCCCGGGCAAGCCGTTCCACGGACCGGCCGTCGAACATGCGGTGCTTTTCTTGAAGCGACACCTGACCCCTGCAGCGAACTGAGGTGTCACGACCGTGTGAGGTCGCTGTGCGCTGATTTCCCCGCCTTTTGGGCTCGCTGAGCCTGCCACTTGCGCTGGCGAGCCACGAATAAGATCGACGAGCGTTGCATCAGTCCCGGCGCGAGCCGGTTGAACCGCCATGCCAGGCGAGCCGAGCGCGGCGTGACCAGGATGGCCTTGTTCCCGGCGACGGCCGCCAGCACCTCGTCGGCCAGCTTCGCCGGCGAGTGCGGGGTCTCGATGCGCTGACCCTTGAGGTAGTAGTCGCGGCCCACGAAGTCGTCGATCGAACCCTTGTCCAAGATCGGGGTATCGACCGCCCCCGGGCAGACAACGGTGACACCGACGCCTTTGGCCGCCGCCTCGGTACGCAGCGCGAGCGAGAGTCCGACCACTGCATGCTTCGTGGCGATGTAGCTGGTGATCAGACCTGCTGCCATCAGGCCACCGGCCGAGGCCGTGTTGACGATGTGACCATTGCCCTGGGCGATCATCTTCGGGTAGGCCGCATGGATGCCATGGACCACGCCACGCAGGTTCACGTCGATAATCTGATTCCACTGGGCCAGGGTCAGGTGCTCGGCCTCGCCGCCGAAGGTGATGCCGGCGTTGTTGAAGATCAGGTCGATCCGACCGTGCTCGGCGACCACCCGGTCCACGGCTGCCAGCACCTGCTCGGGGTCGGTGACGTCGAGCGCCTCGGCACGAGCCCGCGGCCCCAGTGCCGTAGCAGTGCGTTCCGCAGCAGCCTGGTCGAGGTCGGTACAGACGACATACGCGCCGGCCTTGACCAGCGCTGCGGCCAACGCGGCCCCGATGCCGGACCCTGCCCCGGTCACCAGCGCGGCGCGCCCGACAAAACGGCCCCGGTAGGGATTGGCGCCGTCTGCGCCCGCAGACCCAGTGCGGCTCATCCGAAGGCCTTCTCGATAAGACCCAGCAGGTCCGGGTAGCGCTTCAAGTGCGCACCGCCATTGACCTGCATGTCCTCGCCGGTTGTCCACGCCGCACCGTCGGAGAGCAGGTACTCACACGCGGCCGCAATCTCGAGTCCCGTCCCTGAGCGTCCCAGCGGCGTGTTCTCGATGTAATCCTCACGCACACCGGGGATCTCCATGGCCGGCGAGGTCAACGGCGTGACAACGAGACCGGGAGAGACCGTGTTGACCCGGATCTGCCGCGGAGCCAACTCCAGAGCCGTCACCTTCGTGAGCATCAGGAGCCCGGCCTTGGCCGTGCAGTAGGCCGCCAACCCCGATCCGGGTTGGGTCCCGTTGAGCGAGGCCAGGGTGACCAACGATCCGCCGTCGGCGACGCGGCTTCCGGCGTGCTTGAGCACATGGAATGCACCGACCAAAGAGATGTCCAGAATGCGCCGAAACTCGGCCGAATCGTGGTCGACCACGGGCGAAAGAGTGCTCGTGCCTGCACAGTTCACCACTCCGGTGAACGAGCCGCGTTCGACAATGATTTTCTCGAACAGGGCCTGCACCGTTGCCTCGTCGGCGACGTCCACCGGGAGTATCGACTCACTGCTCACCAGATCGGCGCCGATGACGTGGTGGCCCTGTAAACGCAGGTGCTCGGTGATAGCGGCACCGAGACCGGAGGCGGCACCGATCACCACCGTGGTCTTGGCGGCAGCGGACGTCTCGGATGATGGGGGCATGCGTACTCCTGACATGTGTCGAAACTTGTTGACGTGTGTCAACTTAGCCCCCAGAGTGACCGCTGTCACCCCCGGTGATGTCACCGGGCAGTGATGTCACCGGGCAGTGATGTCACCGTGCCGTGATATCGACGCCGGATTGGGCGGGGCCGGATTGGACTGAGTTCGACTGGGCGGGATTGGGTTCGACGTCGATCGTGGTGAGGTCGCGCCCTCGGGTCTCTTTGATCATCGTCAGTGCCCCGATCGATACGCCTGCGGTGATGACGATGATCAGGCTCAGCGGCACGCTCGAGCCGCCGAATCCGGCGAGCAGGACGCTGGCGATCAGTGGGGTGAAGCCTGCGCCGATGAGGCTGGCGCCCTGGTATCCGAGGGAAGCACCCGTGTAGCGGACGGTGGTACCGAACATCTCCGACAGCAGCGGGACGAGGGGTGCGAACATCATGTTCTGCAAGATTTGTGCGAAGACCAGGCCTGCCGCCATCAGTGCGATGGAACCGGTGTTGATGAGCATGTAGAGCGGGAACGCGAAGATCATTGCGCCTACGGCTCCGATGAAGATGACCGCACGACGGCCGATTCGGTCGGACAGCGTGGAGGCCAGGGGGATGGCGACAAGCGCGACCACGGACAGGAGTATGAGTACCCGGATCACTTCCGACTTGTCGTAGCCGATGCCCGTCGCATACGCGATGATGTGTGACGTCATGAGCGCGGTGAGCGCGAAGGGCGCAATACCCGCGGCACATGCGAGCAGTACGGGGCGAGGACTGCGGATCAGTCGGCTCAGTGGGGTGCGTACGGCGTTTTCGGTTTCGGCGCGTTCGACTGCTTCTTGGAACACTGGGCTTTCGGTGATCCGCGACCGAACGTAGAGGCCCACTACGACGAGCAATGCACTGAACAAGAACGGGATGCGCCAACCCCACGACTGCAAGCTCTCGTCGGGCAGTAGCGTCACCAACGCGACGGCGACCGTCGACATCAAGAACCCCAGCGGTGAGCCCAAGTTCATTATGCCGGACCACTTTCCGCGGTTGTCGGCATCGGAATGTTCGACGACCATCAGCGCGGCACCGCCCCATTCGCCGCCGACTGCGACACCTTGCAGGATCCGCAGGACGATGAGCAGAATCGGGGCCGCCACTCCGATTGCCGCGTAGCTGGGCAGCAGTCCGATGAGGAAGCTCGCAACGCCCATGAGTGCCATCGTCACGATGAGGATGTGCTTGCGGCCGAATCGATCTCCGAAGTGGCCGAACAGGATTCCGCCAAATGGACGCGCAACGTAGCCCACGGCAAGGGTGCCGAAAGCGGCAATGGTGGAGACCACCGAGCTTTCCCCAGGGAAGAACACGTCACCGAACACGAGGGCTGCCATCGTGCTGTACAGCAGGAAATCGTAGTACTCGAGGGCTGTGCCCAACAGAGACGACAGTGCGACCTTGCGCAGTTGCGTCTCCGAAGTGGTGTCCGGGAGATCATGAACTCGCCCGCCGACCTCATTGCTATCCATATGGATCCACTCCTTTGCAGGCTCGTATGGCCACGACTTGCCACCGGATCAACAGCGCATGTTGACGAAAGCGAGAAACCAAGCATTCGCTAGGTCGGAACGATAGTGATGTGGCAGCAGTCACGTCAAGGTGCTGCGGTGCCGAACCAAACGAAGCTGCAAAGGGTCCAGAATGGGCCGATAAACCAGGTAAAAGGACCAATGAACTTTCCTACTGCAGTCCGCAGCGGTGCAACTATTCACGCGTGCCCGGTTGAGACCAAGCATTTGTTAGGTCCGCCTCGCGACGTCCTATTACCGTGTTCACGGCCCCCACTACGTCGAGGGTCGTCGATGCACTCCTCGCAACACGTCAGGCAAGGTCGATAAGCTGCAACCGCGGCAACGTGGATGACCCCATGTGCCCTGCGCAGTACTACCGACCAACTGACAACGCGACCGAGATCATGCTCCAACTTGCGGGGTACTCAGAAGGTAACGGGAACCATGCCGACGAATGCCACAGTCAATGCCGAACAGCGGAAGCGGCAGGTGTTGCACACTGCAACGACGCTGTTCGCAGAGAACGGCATGGCCGGTACGTCGATGCGGATGATCGCAAGCAGCATCGGCATTCTTCCCAGCAGCCTCTACCAATACGTGCCCTCCAAGGAGTCGCTCTTGGAGGAGATCGTCATCGGCCACTTACGAGCGATGAATACCGAATTTCATCGGGTTGTCGACCGGTCACTACCTCCGGAGCTCGAACTCGGTGAGCTGATTCGTAGGTCCCTGACGCTGATCGACGAGGATCCGCACTCGCCACAGATTTGTCGCAACGAAGCGAGCACCATCCGACAACTCGACGGTCACGAGCAGATCAGGTCACTGGCGGCAAGCAACCACAGACTGTGGATAGCTTCACTTCAACGCGGAATCGACGAAGGTGTCTACCGGCCGTCGATCGCCCCGAACGTTGCTTACGAACTGATCAAAGATGGCCTGTGGCTTACCGGGCGGTGGTTCCGCCCAACCCCGGAGTACACACTGGCCGACCTGTCGGTCGAATGCGTCGAGTTCTACCTGAACGCACTGATGCCGAAACAGAGCACGCCCTAGTCACCGCAGCTCGCTGGTCATGTTTTCAGCAGCCATGAAGAGTGCTCCATTTCGAGGTGGGAATGACCAGGCGTTCGATAGCGGTCGTTCGATCAATTGATGACACGGGTGATGAGGAAATCGTCGATGCCGGCACGGCCACCCTCGCGGCCGAAGCCGCTGGCCTTGACCCCGCCGAACGGCACGTTCACGTCGAGGGCGTTGTGCTTGTTGATCCACACGGTGCCGGCCTCGATTCCCTCGGCTACCTGTCGGGCCCGCTCCGCATCGGCGGACCACACCGACGCACCGAGACCGAATTCCTGGCCGTCGATACGCGTGAGGACCTCGTCCAGGTTGCTATAGGCGATGATCGGTAGCACCGGACCGAATTGCTCGAGCCTGACTACATCGGCATCGTCGCCGAGGTCCGTCAACACGGTGGGCGCCAGGAAGTGGCCGGGCAGTTCACTTTTCGCAGCGGACGGACCACCCGTGACCACGCGCGCCCCACCCGCGATCGCGTCCGCGATCAGCTTCTCGACGAAGTCGCGCTGCGCCCGGGTGTGGAGCGGACCCATTGTGGTGCCGGATTCCAGGCCGTTGCCGACGACACGCTGCCGCACGTGTACTGCAAGCGCTTCGGTGAAATCACTGTGTTGTGCGCGCGGAACATAGACGCGCTTGGGTGCGATGCACATCTGGCCTGCATTCATGAACGCCCCAGCAGCGAGAAGCTCCGCGGCCTGAGCAATGTCGGCGTCCGCGAGCAGTATCGCGGGGTCATTGCCACCGAGTTCGAGTGTCAGCGGCGTGACGGCTTCTGCGGACTGACGGATGATTTCCCGGCCGATCTGCGTCGATCCGGTGAACGACACCTTGCGCACCCTCCGGTCCGTCACCAGCGACTGCCCGACGCTGGGCCCGCCGGTCACCAACCCGATCACACCCTCGGGGAGGACTGAGGACACGATCTCGACGAACTCGGTGACCACCCTCGATACTGTCTCCGCAGGCTTGACGATGACGGTGTTCCCGGCGATCAACGCCGGTGCAATTTTGGCGGCTGCCAGGTAGATGGGAAAGTTCCAGGGCACTATCGCGGCGATGACGCCGTACGGAGCGTGCACCACGGTGGCGTGGTGCCCGCCGAGCACCTGCTGGGTGCGGCTGGTCTCCCACTCCACATCCGCGGCCGCGCGGAAGGCCTCGGCAGCGATCCAGATCTCCTGCTTCGCCTCGGCCAGTGGTTTCCCTTGCTCGCGGGTAAGCAACTCGGCCAACGCGTCGGAGTGTGCGTGGATTTGCCCGGTGATGAGTCGAGCCAGGTCCTGCCGGGCGGGCAGGCTCCGTCGCCACGTGGGCAGGGCGGCGGTTGCCGCGGCGATTCTTTTCTCGATCTCGGCCGGGGTCGAGATGGTGGTCTCAGCTACGACCTCGAGGGTGGCCGGGTTGACCGAGGTCAAGACGGATCCGATTACATGTGTCATGTGTTGCCTCCCAGGGGGTTCATCAGGGTGAAGATCTGCGCGCCGTAACCGCCGTCGATGGGTAGGTCCACGCCGTTGATCCAGCTGGCAGACGGTGAGGACAAGAAGACGATGGCGTCCGCGATCTCGTCTGGATCTGCATGGCGGCCGGACCAGTCTCGGGCCCCGGCGATCGCGTCGGCACCCATTGTCTCGGTGAAATCCTTCAGCAGCGGGGTTTGCACCGTGCCAGGTGAGACTGTGTTGGCCCGTAGCCCAATGGCACGGTTTTCGGTGGCTGTAGCGAGCATATTTACCACTGCGGCTTCCTTCGATATTTGGTAGCACGCGCCCTGGATGTCCGGGTAGGAGTCGAACATTGCATATGCCTGATCCCAATCCTCCTGCGCCAGAAATGCTTTGGCTCGCGCATAGTTGGACCGCCAGGCGAAACCGGCCTGGGATGCCGTGGTGACCACGGCGGCCGACTCGCGAAACCTAGGGAGCAGCAACCGCGTCAGATCTCGCGGTGCCAGTGCGTTGACCGCAAGCACCTGCCGCCACGGGCGGGTTGCAGCCACCCCCGCGTTGTTGACCAGGACGTCGATTGGCTCGTTGATGGCATCGGCGACCTCGCGCACACCGTCCCGTCTCGACAGGTCGGCCTGGATCAAAGTGGCGACGCCGGGCATCGAGGACGCATCCGCGTCGGCAATATCGACGCCGATCACTCGCACCCCCGACGCGGCCAACTTTGCTGCGGTTGCGGCGCCAATGCCTGTTGCGCAGCCGGTGACTACAGCCGTGCGCTCATATGTATCGGTCATCGCGACTGCACCGGGCATGTCCCGTAGCTCACCGGCAGCGATTTCACACTGTTGATGAACGAGGAGTTGAGCCGGCGCGGGGGCCCGATCACGCTGATCTCCGGCATCTGTTCGGCGATAGCGTCGTAGATCAACTCGATCTCCATCCGAGCGAGATTTGCACCGATGCAGTAGTGCGCGCCGGTGCCTCCGAAACCCAGGTGTGGATTCGGGTCGCGGCCGATATCGAAGGTGTGTGGATTTTCGAAAACGGTCTCGTCGTAGTTGGCCGAGGCATAGAGCATCAGTAGGCGATCGCCCTTGCGGATGGACTGCCCGCCCAATTCGGTATCCCGGGTGGCGGTGCGCTGGAAGGACAACACCGGGCTGGACCATCGAATGATCTCGTCGATCGCAGTTTTGGGTCGCTCGCGGAGGAACCGCTCCCACTGCTCGGGGTTCTCCTGAAAAGCCATCATGCCGTGAGTGATGGCGTTACGGGTGGTCTCGCTGCCGGCGACCATGAGCAGCACCACGAAGTAGCCGAACTCCAAGTCGGTGAGCGCACCATCCTCGTCCTGCGCGCGGACCAGTGCGGTCGCGATGTCATCTGCCGGGCATCCCCGCCGGTCCGCCGCTAGACCCATCGAGTACTGCATGACCTGGCCGATCGCGGCGACGGGATCGCCGATGATGTCCGGATCCTCGCGGCCGGTCATGATGTTGGACCATTCGAACACCTGATGGCGCTGATCCTGCGGAATGCCGACGAGCTCGGTAATCGCTTGCAGCGGAAGCTCGGCCGCGATATCTGCGACGAACTCCCCCGCGCCATCGGCTAGTGCGTCGGCAACGATCTTGTTGGCACGCGCGGACAGCGCATCGCGCAGCTTCGCGATAGCTCGAGGGGTAAAGCCTCGGGAGATGATCTTCCGCAGCGCGGTGTGCTCCGGCGGATCCATGTTCAACAGGATTCCGCGATTGGCATCGATGGCCGCGCGCGGAACGTGGTCTGAGTAGCGAGCGATGGCGGTGTTCTCCCACGAGGAGTACTGGCCAGAGTCCCGGGATACTTCTTGAACCAGTGCGTGAGTGGAGACAACCCAGTAGCCCTCGTCCTCGAAACCGCCGACACCACTGGGCTGCTCGTTCCACCACACCGGATGGTTCTTCCTCAACTCAGCGAAAAGCTCGTGGGGAATCCCGTTGTCGTACAGCGCGGGATCGGTGACGTCGATCCCCTTCGGCAGGTTCATATCGAATCCTCACGGGCAGATTGGTAGACCGATCAGTGCGCACAAGGCACCGACCCGAACTAACCGAAGACGTTAACGAGTTTCGTTAACTGAGTGATGTACGTCATGTTAACGGAGTTCGTTAAGCTGTCAACCATGAGCATTCATCCACTGAGTGCCGAGCCTGATTCGGCGCGTGAGCGACTGATGCGGGCGGGCGAGACCCTGTTTGCGGACAATCGTCCGAATGGTGTGCGTCTGCGCGACCTGAACACGCTCGCAGGCGTGCGGAACGACTCTGCGGTGCACTACTATTTCGGCTCCCGCGAAGGGCTGCTCGAGCAGATCGTGGCTGCACACATGGCGGATGTCCGGCAGCGGGTGGACGAGTGCACCCAACAGCTATGCAGCGGCGATCAGTCCTCCCCCGCTGCCGTCCGGGACGCGATCGCCGCTCTCTCCATCCCCTACGCGGAGAAGCTCAGCTCGGAGCGTGGCCGCCGCTTCATCCAGATCATGGCCCGCGTATACGAAGAGCCTGGCAGCATGCCGGAATCGCGCTACATCCCGTCGAGCGCCAGCGCCATGAACCAGATCCGCCGCAGCCTTCCCGACATCCCCCCAGATGTGCTCGACGAACGTGTCCGGCTGATCACTAGATTTGTCATCGCCTCATTCGCTGCGCGCACCAGAATGCCAGCGGACGACCCAGGAAGGCTCGACCTGAACTCTTTCATCGTCAATCTGCTCGATATGGCTACCGCCGCATATTTCGCCGTAGTGCCAGAGCCTGGACATTGGCCAGAGAACTGGCCGCGGGTGCACGCCGAGACGCTGGATTGACGGTTGCCACACGCGCCAGAGCCCCGATCCGGCAGGATGAAGACTCGGCCTCGACATGTCCACGCTGGGACGGGTGATTGCAGATGAAACGCATCCTGAACGTGCTGATTTTCCTTGGCTTCTTCGCGGTGGTCTTCATCGTCTTGCTTGCGGTGATCAAGTCATCCAGGGACACCACATCGCCCGCCCTCGCCGATGAATCGTTCGTGATCCATGGCCAGCCGACGACGTGCAGCTCGTTGTTCGGGGAGCCGTGCGACTTCGACCTTCAAACCGAGTACAACATGTGGGGTAAGGGACTCGAATCTTTCGTCGACTCGGGCGTGCTGGGACCTTACGCCGCCGATATCGGGTTCGTGGATTCAGCGAAACTGAGTTTGCAGGCGTGCGGAGTTGCCCGGACCGCAGGAAAAACTGTCCTGGAATTCGACGACCTTGCCCAGCGCGATCACCCTGACGCCACCAGTGCGCAACTGTTCCCGTTCTGGAACCAGACTCGGCAGGATCTGTGCCCGTAGCACTGTAGGTGAAGGTGGTTGCGGCATCGATCGTTTCATCCGACAGCTCACGTCAAGCGTCTCTTGCCCTTTGGACAGCACCGGCGGGGCCGGGTCGGTTCAGTCTTGTAACGTGCACTCGTTCTGCGCGATAGCTCCAGCATGAACAAGTTGAGAGTTGCCACAGTTGCGGTTTCGGTGCCGTTGATCTTGTTCGTCACATCGGGTGTTGCCAATGCAAGTCCGGGCAGTGGTCCTATTACTCCTGAGTGGGTGCCCAACTGGCTGTACCCGGTTTACTACGCGGTCTGGGGATTCTTCTATCAACTCCAGAACGGCATCAATCCGTTCAATCCGGGCACCTAACGATTACAGGTCTCACCTGATCATGGCAGCGAGAGAGCCGATCGCAGTGTGAGTCTCGAATGCCGGTGGACGCTGCGCTCGATCAACCCTCGGACCACCGGCGCATTGCGTCGGTGGTCCCGTCGTTGTGCGGATGCTTTGCCTTATGGCAGTTCATCGCGCTTCGAGGCCGGGGTGGAGGGTTGCGAAATCGGAGCTCATGGGATCTTCCCTCTCCCTAGCTCTCGGTGGCGGCGAGTTCAGTTCCGTTCTGCATCTGCCAGACCTCGCTCGGCAGCGTCGTCCCAGTTTCCAAGTAGGACTTGAGGTTTGCCAGCAAGGTTGGCCAGCCTTGCGCGATGCCGTCGAGCATCTCCCTAGTGGGAACGTTCGTGTGGCTGACGGTCAACTTCACGGAGTCTTGAACCGACTCGATCTATGGTGGTGCGCAGATACTGTCGGCGTACGCATGCGGATCGTTCAACCTGTTTGACCAGGCGGCCGTAGCCCTCCGTTTTCGCGTTCGTGATGCCGATGGTGATGAATGCGTTCATTTCGGGCCACCACGTGTCGACCATCTTCGCCAACGTGATCAATGCCGTCTTCAAGGCACTCGCCGATCCCACTCGGCGTGCACTTCTGGACGCTCCGGGATTCAGGAAGTGTCGATGTTCCGGAATCTGCGAATCGGCACACTAAGTGAAGAACCGGTGCAGCCGATGCGAGGTTCGATGCCGATCCCCACTGTCACGGACGGTCGACACCAGGGTCCGTAATTCCTCCTTCGCGTCGATCTCGTTCCACATCTTGCAAGACCTCTGACAACTCGGCCCGTCGGATACGGTTTCATACGACCCTCACGGCGCGGGCCAACATTTAGGCTTCATGCTGAGTTGCCCGGTTAAAGTCGAAGCGCCCGTTTGGTTGCATATTGGGTTTGTGCCCGCGCAAGCCTGTCCCGCCTGCGCAGTAGTCGTCCTCGGTTCGCCCACTCCGGGTCTATCACCCGGCCGCGACGGGACCGCTGATCCCATGTCACTCGTTGACGGACCTTGGTGACCACATCGTTGGCTTTGGCGACGAGATGGAAATGATCGACAACCAGCACCGCGTTTGACAACAGATCCGGGGTGCGGACTGCGGAGGCGTCGACCGCCGCAGGTCGATCGCCACGTACTCGATCCCGTCTCGGAACTCCTAACTGCGGGCACGGAGCCAGCACAGCACCGTCGCTGATGTTCTGCCGCTCTGCTGCCCGAGCATGTCCTGGCGGCCGCTGATATCGACGAACACGGTGTCCCACGGATCCTGACGGACGTACTCGCCGGTCGTCTCGCAGCGGTCCCACATGGGCTTGCCTCGGCGTGCCTCGTCGATTCCCAACACCCGCACCGGGCCCGGCTCGGCCAACATCTGCGCGGCCAAAGCGACGAATCGGCAATGCGCGATCGGCCAGGACACACCATGAGTGCCGGCGACTTCGGAAACCGATCATGCGGCATCGCCGATCGCCCATCCCATCCCATCCCATCCCATCGCTCGGCCGAGTCGACCGGTCAGTCTCGCACGCGGCGGTAGCTCGTCGATGCTCTCGGTCAACGATCCGCGATGCCAGTAATCTTCCCGGAATCGCCATCGGGTTTTGTTCCACTGCATCGCAATTGATCTTTCGCAGTACGAGATACCCCTTGGCCTGGTGACCGCATGACACTTCACTGATGTCGACACCACACCGCACCCCGGGCACGCCGCGGCCCGTTCGTCTTCGGTGTAGAACTCGACCAGCTGCACTGCGACGTCGTTGGTGGACGTGCGATTCACGCGGACTTGAGGCTGCCCGAACACAGCACTGTCGCACTCTGATCCATAACCTTGGTGTTCTCGTCGCCTGGTGTGTCGCAACATTCAGACTTCAGGGCAAAGGGCCTTCAGCTGGCAGACACGCCGAACGAGCTCAGGGCCCGGGTTGCCCGCTCAAGATCGAAGAACCGGTTCTACCGCTAAAAATCACTATCCTCAGAGACGCGGACGTGGCGGCTCGAATGACAACAATCGCATGATGCTTACCTTACTGACACATCCACCATCATGAGAACGATAGAAATATCTATAGGATCTTGCGGACTAGCTTTGATGGCACACCAGCATAAACTGAATTCTCTTCGAGGTCAGAAACGACAACACTGCCCGCAGCAACCACGGTACCTGCACCTATTCTAACTCCGGGCAGGACGGTCACATTCGCACCAAGCCAGCAGCCTTCTTCTATCCGAACACCTTTGACTATCTGTTCAAGACCACGACGCTTTTCTTGCGGCCCGATATCATGAGTCACAGTCAAAATCCTACTGCCGGGACCGATCGCCACGTTAGGGCCCAGATAGACCTTACCTGTGGCATCAACGAAGCAATCATAATTCAAGATCACACCAGGAGATACCCTTAATCCTGCACCACCCACAAAAAGACCAGGGGCGATAAAGCTTTTCGCAACGTCTAATCCACTGAGCTTGTAAAACCGCCAACGCACTGGCGCCGGAATTAGAACCGATGCCAGTATTCGATTTCGGACCAAGTCGCGAACTGCGCGCGCACCATGCCGCTTGACCCCTTTGGCTGCAAACATCCGACCTCTCCTTTACGAACCACAGACTCTTAGACATGCGGACTAAATGATTCACGCTAGGCCGCAAAAAGGCCAGCTGCAAACCCTCGAATCGATGCTCCGAATTTTGCGAATCCGCCATTCGGTTCACGTACGACACGGAGACTCATGATTAGAGACTCGCGCATTCTGTACGGGTGCAGGCAGTAGATCAGCCCGAATTCTTCACGAAGTACAATCAGTCGATTCCGTTGCATATAGTAGTAGAATAGACTACTGCGACCCTCTTGACTGGATGTTGCACCCACCGCATGCCACACTGTGGATCCGGGATCAACGATCAATTTGAAACCTGCCTTTGCAGCTCTAATTGACAGATCGGCATCCTCCCAATACATGAATAGGTCTTCGCGAAAACCATTCAATTGCCGCCAAGCTGAGACGCAAACCATCAAGGCCGCACCGGTGAGGAAATTGCAGCAAACGACATCTTCTACTGGAGAATGGGAATGCTCGGTACGACCCTTTTTTGAATCGATCACTCCACCTGAGAACCAAATTTCCGCCCCCCCCACACCGGTAGTGATGACGGGTGAAGCAAACGAAGCCTGCTCAGCCACCATCGTCCGAAGGAGGTTTTCCGCACAATCCACCGCCGGTAAAGTATCTGGATTCAAGATCCACAAGACGTCCGAAGAATCCATTACGAGGCTATTAGCACCAAGATTAACGGCAGCGCCAAATCCTATATTGTCCGGTGCTGTCACGATACTAACCGGTTTGCCGTTACAGCAAGACTTCAGATTGAACGCCTCGGTTGCATTAACAGAATTATCCACAACACAAATTGACCCAAAGTATGCTGGATCAATCGCCGACAGAAGTTGCTCAACCATCTCACTTGAAAAATAGTTGACAATAATTAAATGAACCCGACTATCAACGTTTGGGCCCATATCAGACGGTTGCATCTGGTAGAAGTTCATAAGTCTTTTCGATCACCATTCTGGTAGCTCTCTGGGCGGCAACCGACATCGACGAAGCACGGTCGACACGCGCCCTTCGACACGCCTCTGAATCATCTGATCCGAACATATCCAAGATCGCTGCTCCACTAACAGGGGTCTCGTTCTCAAAACCCCAGGTATCCACGTATGCAGCGAGCTTTTTGACGCCGACCAGCGGGATGACCCTGACGCCGGCGGCCATCGCAGTGATACTCACATGCAGACTTGAAGCGATCACCACAGAAGCACTCGTTATACAAGTAACAATCTCATCCAAAGTCTTCGGGATAACAAGAGTACTCGCACATTTCAGCCTTCGTGAAACCATTTCGAGTCCGCTTTGATCCGAATGCGCACTCGCTAAGCCCACTGGGAGAAGGACTAATCCGCCCACTTGCGTCCCGATCTGCGAGAGCGCGTCGATAGTTTCCTGCGAGCAAGAAGAAGCCCAACTTCGCGACATCTGGAGAACTACAGGCCCCGAGTCGGACCCACCGCCGACTGGTGCGACTTCCCGCTGCCTCTTGAAGCGCGGCAGATCCAATATCGCAGCGGCCGAATCCGGTACAACAGGAAGATCAAGCCCAAACCGTGCGGCAATTGACGCGGAAGTATTGTCGCGTACTGTCGCCACTGCTGCCTTCGCGACTATTTCCCATAGCTTCCGCTGTTCAGCAATTGGCAGGATATCTGAGTGTGTAGCACCAATAGCGTTAAAACCGACGGTTTTGATTGTACGGACATCAGGCACAAACGGATATTCCCAGTATCCCCTCAGCATGTGACGGCCAAACCACTCCCTCGAACGGCGGGGAACGCCCTTCCTGGTAAAGCGCACTGCCGAGTCCATCCAATCTGGTTGCAGACTAGACCACATGCTGAACCAACCAGCGCCCAAAACTTCACCACCCCCGACGATCAGTTTCTGACCGCCTGATTGGAAAGCGGCCTGCGCGCCTACCGTTTCCACCCCACCCTCACGTTGCATGTCCCCCTTGCCGATTGTGCAATGAATTAGCCTGGAAGCGCTCTCACGATTTTTAATTCGTGCGTATGAAGCATCAAGCATGATGGGAAACAATAAGTCACCATAGTTGAACCTGTCGTAAGCACCAAGTGTTAAATTCGGCATAGACCTATCCTTTCGAAAGATTGCAGCACGAATAAGCCTTAAATGTATCTCCGTATTTCTTCAAGCAGATCATGCCTTACCTCTGAGTATTCTAATTGAATTTACTAAACCGGACCACCTAGGCATCCAGGCAGATATATTGACTTTCAACAGAACCGAGGAAGCCAGCGACGTTGTGGCAAATCCAACCACGGACCCGACAGCCGCTCCGGTCAAGCCAAACGCAACACCGAATCCAATGACTGCCAACAAACCAACGACAAAACCGATATATTGCGCAAAACTGGCACGAAGATTAAGCCCCTGCGCAATCATGTTCGACGTCAGAGTGTAATTTGCGACAACAAAGATCAAACCTATGCCCAAGATTTGTGCAGCCATAACGGCGGCGCGAAATTCAGATCCGAAGAAGAACGGAACTGCCCAAGGTGTAACCGCAAGGATCCCAAGCATTGCACAAAAACCGATCGACACTGAAGCATTAAGTGTGCGCGCCGCGATCTCTTTCTTGCCAATCGTATCGAGATTCGCTGACTCTCGGAATGTAGCAGTGCCGATTGCCTGACCTACAGGCGCGGGAGCAAGCGCAATATTAACTGCAACCGCATAGTTTCCTAGAGCCGCACTTCCAATGAACGGTAGAAGCACCAATTGATTCAGTCGGTAAGACGCTATCTCAGAGATCTGAGCACCAGCTGAGGCAAGTGATTCTCGAAGCAAACTACGTAGAGAGACCAGCTTTCCAAATTTCTTACTATCATCAATAGATGAAGTCAGTATGTAGGAGACGAGAATCGACGTTGTCGTCGTAGCGATGGCGCTTGCGATGTTTAGAGATCCAGACACAAACAGGATGAGAATTAATATTACATTTGTTAGTGGTTGGCTTACCGTAGCTAAGAACAGCGCACGGAAACGATTTTGCACTACAAGGAGGCTATACAGACAGTTCCTGCTTATTATCAACGGTGTCAAAGCTAGTCCAACCAACAACCAAACCTTCGCAGCGTTGGGTAGCGCAGACAGAAGAGTTGCATTTAACACTAGGCCAATTACTACCGCGGGTACGAGCATTGCAAGACTTAGAACTTGAGCTGACCGAACAACCAGGTCACGCCCATCCAGACTCAGTGCGCATCGTCGACGGACCGCCCAAGGCAGGCCGAGAGCAAGCGCGATCGGAACGATCATCAAAACTGTCATTGCTGCAGCAATGAGGCCTCTCCCGTCCGCACCAGTGGACCGGGCGATCATCGGAGAGGTAACTATTGCGGCTGCGGAGGCAACTATTCGCGAAACTAGGAGACCAGCGGGCGTCGACACAACCGAGTTCACTGCACCGGACGTACGTTTGGCAGTCGATCCGACCAACCTAAACATGGTCACGACGATCTACTTCTGAACAGTTAATGAAGTTAGCTGTCACCGCACCTGCCGTTATTGACGGAATCACAAAAGCGCTTTCGAGTGATGGGAAAGCCGTTTCGCGCACTCGAAAGATTAGGTCTCCGTCACCAGATCGACTACACGACATCCAGTCGGTCACGTCCAAGGAGGCATGGCTCGTACGCATGAAAGGCAAATCGGTTTCAACCGCGATCTCTTGTGCCAGCAGGTTGTATCCATAGCTGACAAGAATTTTGCAGCGCGACGCCAGAACCGATACCGAGGAAGTCCCGTCCCATTGTTCGACTATTGTATTTAGCTTCACTTTTTTCCTGGGTTCCATGTTCAATGCTTTTCCGACTCAGGTTGGTCCAGCCGCCCCTTATTTGCTTTCGTTTCCGAACCACTGTTAGCTAAGCTCAGCAAACCTAAAGCGACCATAACACCGCCCACTACTGCGAAACTTCTCGAGTACACAACCGGAGCGACTGTACTGACCATTAACATCGAGATAAAACCGCAGGCCGACACTGTCCAATAGTCTGCGCGACCAGCCGCCAACTTACCAGCTCGGATCATACGGATCACGGATCCAATAATAGCTGAAAGAATCATAACGCCCATTACAAAACCAAATTTGACAAACAACAATACATAGAAATTGTGCAGATAGAGCCGGCCTTCGTCTCCTCGAAACGGTTCGCTCGCAATTCGATCACGATAGAACGCGCCCAACCCACTCCCAGCGAGCGGGTTTTGAATCAAAAATCGAACGGCTGCTTCTGTTTCGGTAAACCTCCATCCAACTGACGGGTCGCTACCAATCGCATCCGGGGCAATACCAGCAATCACTCGTGAGGAGAACGAGTCAATTACATTTCCGAAATAGCCGAATTGATAGCCAATCCAAATTGGTATTCCAATAAAGATGCTGACCCCGACGACCAAAGCTAACATTCGACCTAAGCGGTCCAGTCTAGCCAAAGAAGCCGGGAGCAGAAGCGCGGAGAGCAAAGCCGTAGCCAGGCCAAGTAGCGAGTTGCGTGAATACGCCATCGTGGTGAGCACCAATGTGGACGCAACTCCCAACCACATCCAGTTTCTACCAATAAGCCGAGAAAGGTTGACTCTGAGTACCCATGCTGAACATGCGAGGCATAGTAGAAGTAAGGCCACTGGAACTGGCTCGGTCTGTATGCGTTTAGCTGTCAAATATCGAGCTTGTCCATTATAGTAAATTGCATTCTCTGCGCCCCGCTCTGTACCAACTATTGACAGTTGTCCTAGCTGGCTAGCTATAGCGAGGAGAGCAGTAACCGCTATCAGACCGATCATCAATCGGATACCAAATATAAGCGCCCGAGTATTCTGTATTGAATATGCGCCGATGACCAAGCCTGCCAGCAAGTAGAAGAATGGCCGTCCGTCACGCACAATCCAGGACGGGCTAGCTCCAGCAACCACGCCGATAGCAATGGAAATTATCGCGCAGTAAAATAGCACTGCGCTGCCCGGGGTGTTGCGAAGGTAACGAAAGGCTAGTGCCACTGCTATTACCAAAAAAATGTCGGCAAGATAAACTGATCCGACTGGAAGTTCAACCTTCCATTCCGTCTCGAACAATGATGGAAGCGATGCAGAAGCCACAGCGATCCAAATAAATCGCCCTCGTCCAACCCCATCAGTTTTTAGCCCGAGATCCGGACGCAGCTCCGAGGAGTGTCGTAGCTTTGACGTGTTAGACATTTCTGTCCGCGATCCTATGTGCCAAAGATTCTTTCAGAAGCAAGATTGCCTGCGCCTCATCCGCAACCTTTTCATCAAACTTCACGCTGAGCCGTTCCGCACACGAAGCGGGGTCGGCAAGCGCTTGTGCAATCGCATTTACAATGGACGAGCTTTCGTTCGAAGTGTAGTAAGCAGAAGTTCCGAAGTAACTACGAAGTTCTTCATAGTTGCTGGTGACCAAAGGGGTCGCCGCTGCTAGAGCCTCATATGCGGCCCGCTGCATCGTATGCGGCCGGTTCGTCAATGCTATTAACACAGTGGAAGTTCGTACCAATTCGTCATATTCGGCAGCGTCTAAGTATCCAGTAAAGATTACGTTACGGGGCGCGTGTCCTTTAACGGTCTGCGGTGCTTTACCAGTCAGGTACCACTGAAGCTCAGGAGATAAAGAAGCAGCCTCAAGAATTTTTTGTAGTGGTTCATCGTTTGCGTAGCTAAGCGGCACTAGCACTTGATTAGTTTTTCGCTGCATTGTAACGCTTTGATCGTCACCAGAATCCACGGGGAGCGGGTCGTGCAAGACCTGCGCCTCCACTCCATTAGCAAGGCATGTTTTTTGCAACTTCGCGTTCGTCACTATTGCTAGATCACAGGTCCGGAACAATCTCAACGTTATCGGTAACGCCCACCGCCATTTAGGATCCAGAAAGACTCCGCTATGCAGATCAGCAACGACGACTGATCGCCTAGCACTGGCATACATTCGAACAATGAACATCAACGGGATGGGCGGTAGCATAATGACAATTACTTTTGGTCGGCTTGCTCGTAACTCACGCACTGTCTGGACGGCCGAGTCCACGTATCGAAGTATGGGGTTCCGCAAGGATGATTCAATATAGACCGCTTTATATCCAAGCACATCGGCGAGGCTCTGGCTGCGCCCATGGAATCCAATCCAGCTTATGAATACGCCGTTCGAAGTCGTATTATTCATCGTTTGACCTAGTCTCCACAGTTCTGTAGGCAGCCGTTAGAAGTGTACTTCGGTCAGGTCTCTCAAGATCGAGGGCTTGTGCTAGACCTCGTTTTACCATCGTGTCTGCAATTTGCTGTTGGTGATCGTCGATATGTTCGTTGTATCTCTTTTTTCGTATGGCTAGAACCGGAGATGAACCTGCGTCCAGTATATTTATTATCGATCCAACACCCGCGTGGGTGATGACGACATCAGCATGTCTAATATTGAAATCGACCTCTTCCGAAGTTAACTCTCTAAAACTCTCCCCAGGGAGACCGTCCCGCCACGATGTACCAAGTTGCCAAACCACGCTATCGCTTGGCCTCAAGATTTCAAGCACAGCGTCCACAGCGCGTTCAAAGACATAAGGCTTGATGGTACCGAGCGTAACAAATACCTTTAGAGGCCGTTCAATCGGCGTTGAATTAGATACGGTCCACTTGTCGAGTAAGGAACCGATGTAAGTCCATTTCTTTAGGTTCCAGCTTGAATGCTGGGTATAGGTCTCAACTCCCGGCACCGTCGCCATAATTCGACCTGTCAACGATGGCCCTGCTGTACGACTTACGCTCTCAATGTAGATGGCCCGTGCGCCGCAGATACGCGATAAGGGAAGAATGAATGTGGCTACTGCTGCTCCCGTGCTGATGCAAAAGTCGAATGATTCCGACCTAAGAGTAGGAAGTACCTGCCAGGCTGCCTTCATTGCTTTATAGAGATCACGTGGTCGTACGTAGTCGACATATACTCTCCGCTTGTTTCCGAGGAGGCTTCGTGATTGCTGGTTATCGAAAGTAACCCAGACCGAATCACCTCGGTAGGAAGATAAATTCGATATTCTTACTAGCTGCTCTAAGTGGCCGCCCGTCGATGCAACCCAAAGGCCCTTTTTCCCAGTTCCCATGATCGTACCGAGTGTTTCATTTGACCTAATCACCAGTTACACCTTTTCGCCCAAATTCAGCCGCGGATCTTGCAATTAAATTCGGACGCATATCGTTGCGAATATTCATTAGAATGCCATAGTTGTTTGCCAGTTCAATAGGCACCATCACTTCCAACCACAGCTTTAACGGTTTTGGCGATAATCAACAAGTCGCCCACCATGGACCAATTCTCGACGTACGATAAGTCAAGTCGCACAGTCTCTTCCCATGACAAGTCTGATCGGCCACTCACTTGCCAAAGCCCGGTAATACCAGGCTTGACCAGTAGTCGGCGTCGAACTTCACCGTCATACGTTTCCACTTCGCGACGGAGGGGCGGCCGAGGTCCGACAACGCTCATTTCGCGACGAAGGACGTTCAAGAACTGTGGCAGTTCGTCGATGCTGAACTTCCTCATGAACCTGCCAACCTTGGTAACCCGCGGATCTTCGCGCATCTTGAACAGCACGCCGCCAGAACTCTCGTTCTGGGCGAGCAGAGTATCCACCTGCTTGTCGGCGTTCTGGATCATGCTGCGGAACTTGATCATTGGGAACGGCTTACCGTCGATGCCCATGCGCTCGGACTTGTAGAACACCGGTCCTCGACTTGTCGCCTTTACAGCAACGGCTGTCGCTAGCAGAATCGGCGAAATCAACGTGAGCACCACAATGGAGAAGACGAAGTCGAAAGCCGTCTTGCTGAAGCGCGTCGCGCCGTTGTACTGAGGCTTCTCTACATGAATGAGCGGGAATCCCGCGACCGGGCGCATGACCAGGCGCGGGCCCGCCACGTCGACGACACCGGGAGCGACCACGAGGTCTACGTTCTTCTTCTCCAGATCCCACACCATTTTGCGGATTCCCTTGGTGCCGAGGTGTTCGGTAGCAGTGACAGCAACCGTGTCGGCTCCCGAGGCCTCAATGGCTTCGATTACGCTGTGTTCGTCGCCCAGCACCGGAATCTCGTAGCCTTCGATGATCGCGGCATCACGCTTGGCTTCAAAGCCCGGCAGACAGATGCCGACCACGCTGTACCCGGCCGCAGGTGATCGTTCGAACTGCTTCGCCATCGATACCGCTGCTGTTCGGCTACCGACGATCAGCACGGCGGTCTGGTACTTTCCCTTGCTGCGCTTGGCTGCGACACCCTTCCGCCACACCCAGCGACTAACCAGAAGGCCCAAGAGTCCGACCGGGAACGCGATAGCTAGGTAGAGGCGAGCGATGTCAATCTTGAATAGGAGCGAAAGAATCGCAATGACACCAAAGAGCCGGAAGGTAGCCGAGACGATCCGTCGGTACTCCTCTGCACCGTTCCCGATCACCCGGGTCGAACGGGTGCGGAAGATAGCAAGGAACGAAATCCAGAGCCCTGCTAGGCCAACAGAGACTCCTGTGTAACTCAGCATCGCTGTGGTCTGCAGTTCGCCGAACCGGATCAACTGCGCCAGCGCAACGGCAGCGACGACAACAAGGACGTCGGTAACTCGGAGCCTGTCTATGTACTGGTGTTCCCACACCCGGCGAGAAGTCAATCGGCGTACCCGCCACGCCTGTTTGCCCGGCGATACTGTGTGCGAAGTCTGCCGCACTGATCCCAGCGTTGCCACCGACTCCCCTCCTAACGGTGCTTCGACAGCCTTGGGGGCGACTGTCAACGATTGCCTGCGAACCCCGATGATTCATATCCACAATGGCATGAAGGCACTTTCTCCAACCCGATCTACTCGCGCATTCAAATTTTCGCACGTTGCCTGAAATTCAACTCTCCAAGTGAGTCAAATCACATTTTAATTACGCGGTCTAATTGGTTTACCATACCCAACGCTTAGAGCGCGAGCGTAACGAGTCGAGAATCCCGCACACACCACACATCGAACGAGCGCAGCGCGTTGTTACACCCACGCGAAAAATCCATCTTGAGCAGCAAACATCAAGCGTGGCAAGTATTCTCCTGCTATCACTTCGGGTCACACATACCCGCCGGCCTCCCTCAGAAAACCACCAAAACGAGGTTTCGACCGCGATCCCCATGCATAAATTCTCGTAATACGAAACATTAACAATGTTATCGAATGCTCAATAAGCAGTCACTTAGACTGTTTTTAGGCGACGTGACGGTGGGTCCGCCACGGATTCATACGATTGAATGACGGGAGTTCTTTTGGCCTTCGACAGACATTTTTGCGACTGTTAAATCGCTATAAACAATGTCAGATTTGCTTTACGGGCGACCAAGCCCGCGGTAGGTCCAGCCAGCGTTGCGCCACTCCAGCGGATCGAGGCAGTTCCGGCCATCGATCAAGGTTTTCGCCCGAACCACGCTGTCGAGGTCCTTGGGTGTCAACGCCTTGAACTCTTTCCATTCCGTCAGTACAAGCACTACGTCCGCACCTTCGCACGCTTCGAGCGCTGAGGTGCTGTAGCCAAGTGTCGGAAACAGCGCACGCGAGTTGTCCATCGCCTTCGGGTCGTACACGTTGACCGCAGCACCCTGCAGCTGGATCTGGCCAGCCACATTGAGGGCCGGAGAATCACGCACGTCGTCCGAATCAGGCTTGAAAGCCGCCCCGAGCACCGCGACCCGCGCACCCAGCAGGGACCCGCAGGCTTCTCTGGCCAACTCCACCATGCGGGTACGGCGGCGCATGTTGATGTTGTCGACCTCGCGCAAGAACGTCAACGCCTGGTCGGCACCCAATTCACCGGCTCTGGCCATGAAAGCGCGGATATCCTTGGGCAGACATCCGCCACCGAAACCGATGCCAGCGTTGAGGAACTTACGGCCGATGCGATCGTCGTGACCGATGGCATCTGCCAGCACTGTCACATCGGCCCCTGCCGCTTCACAGACCTCGGCGATCGCGTTGATGAACGAAATCTTGGTAGCGAGGAAGGCATTGGCCGAGGCCTTGACCAACTCGGCAGTCGCCAGATCGGTGACAAGGAAAGGAATTTGCTCTTCGAGCAGCTGCGCGTACACCTCGCGTGCCAGTTCCTCTGCACGGCCGGGTCGCACTTTGTCTACACCCAATACGAGACGATCCGGATGCAAGGTGTCCTTGACTGCGTAGCCCTCACGGAGGAACTCCGGGTTCCACGCCACCTCGACCTCTTCGCCCGCCGGCGCGAGCTCACGGGCTCGTGTCGCAAGCCGGGCAGCGGTCCCAACTGGGACCGTCGACTTTCCGAAGATGACGGCCGGCTTGGTGAGCAGTGGTGCGAGCTGCTCGATGACCGCATCGACATAAATCATGTCGGCAGCGAACTCACCCTTCTTTTGCGGTGTGCCGACACCGAGGAAGTGGACCTCGGCGAACTCAGCAGCCTCCTCATAAGAGGACGTGAACTTCAGACGCCCTGCCGCGATGTTGCGCTGGAGAACCTCTTCGAGCCCAGGCTCGTAGAACGGCACCTCGCCAGCCTCGAGCTTGGCTAGCTTGGCTGGATCGACGTCGACACCGAGGACCTCATGTCCCAACTCCGCCATACACGCCGCATGGGTCGCACCGAGATAACCGGTTCCGAACACGGTAATTCGCATGGTGGAGTCTTCCTATTTCAGAGGCCGAATGTGAATCGCGATCAGTCGAAAGCGAAGCCGAGCACATGACGTCAATGACTGGTCATTGCTCTCGCACATACTAAGGGCCCGGTGTGACAAATTGCGCGTTGGGACTTCCGCCGCCAGTTGGACAGCCACGACGCAACCGACACTGTGAGTGACCACGAGATCGCCAGCGGGGCAACGGGTCAGAATCGTCAACACAATCGGGCGTCTCACAGGTTTCATCCGTCGTTCAATTGAATGAATTCGGTTCCAATTTCGGCTTCAGCATTTCCATGTAACAGAAGTCACACATACGGACGTCGTTTTCTCAATACTCATAGTTCGCCTGGCGACCGCTCATTACAGCGCGATCGGGGGTCTGACTACCACTCGAGGAACCCCGGAGTCGCCCTAGAAATCGATGAACGAAAGACAATCCGCCATACATTCGTTCAGTTCGACTGAAACAATCCATTTATCAATCGAATCCCCCGTTTATTCACGGTGGCGGAGAAGTTGCGACGATGAGACGCAAGGCGAGAGGCCAGCCTTTCTTCAACACTGCCACCGCACGTGATCGGCGAAGGATTCAGCCGATCTTCGCGAAAGGCGCGCAATCCGTCCACCTGAACCCCGCACCAATCGATGCCAAGGCAGTGTTCGGCGCGGTCACGACACCACAGGGGTGGGGTGCCTGTGAACTGCCGAGATACGTGAACCGGGACTGCCACGCACGGACACAACAATCTTGCGACGATCAAACTGACGGCCGACTGCTCACGCCGCATTGCTGTGCGGTTCGGGCGGATCCCCCCGACCTACACAGCCATTCGAGGGCTCAGTTCAGCGCAGGCCCATCACAAGCATGCCGGCCGCTACGATGCCGCCACCGGCGAGACCGATGTACAGATCGATCATGCGGGGCTTGAGGAAGACGCTACGTCTGCGGACTTTGTACATAAGAAGGCATCATGCCGGTGATTGAGTATCAAACCAAGTCATTCGCCCGAATGTTTCTGACGAGCCCTCGTGGTTACAGACCCCCAGCCATGGGCGGACTCTACGACATCAAGCCCGTGCAGACGCCTACATCTGGTCTGTATTTGAAGTTTAAACAAACCAAAGGTACATTTACCGAACACTTCGTGGTGCAGGAGGATGTCTTGATAGGTCTGAACAGCGATGCGACTGCGGAACAGCGTCAATCCAGTGCTCGTCGCCCAGTAGCCGGCTTCCTGCTCTACTCTCGACGTGTCGTACCCCTGCTCGCTGGTGCCCTCGTGTTGGCCGTACTGGTTCTGGCGACGGGCTCGGTATCGGCCTTGTCGCCCGTCGCATGGGTGGCGTTGATCGCAGTGGCACCGTTGACCGTGGTTCTTGTTCGCCAGATCCAAGCCGCATGCGTAGACCACTTCGCCAACCGTCAGCCGCCGGCTGTGTCCACCGAATAGATTCTCCAGCGGACCACGTCCCCCGGACCCACGACGCTCATCTCCCGAGTACCGAGTCCCGCTCCGTCGTCCCACAAACTGGGATACCGAGTGTTGATGGCATCCATCCCTCCGTCGGCCACGGGATCGGAGACCAAGATGTACCGGATGCCACTCGCTGCGGGGTCGTTGAGAACCTCGAAGAAATCGAAGTCGCTGGTGATTACAAATTGGTCCGGTCGGTTCGACGCCAACCAGATTCCCCAACTCTGGAAGCTATCCGAAAGAACCGATCCCTCTGGCAGATTCTGCCGATCCAGCCACTCGGCGATCGCCCTGTCGTCCTGAAACAGTTGAAAGTAGTACTCCTGGTCCATCGGATTCGTCGAGGGCGACACGATCGACCGCAAACCGAACTGCACGCTCTGATTCCCCACTACAGGGTTCAGCATCGATATCCAGGTGACCGGAATGGACGTCACCGCGACGACGAGCATGGCCACACCGGGCAGATGCCGAGCCCATCCCGACGCACCCCGCGCACTCACTGTTACCGGTGACCACCATGTCAAAATCGTGATGACCACAAGCGGAATGACGAAAATGTAGAACCTGAACCACCCGAAGGTGGTACCCGTGATCTGAGCAGCGGCCTGAAAAATGATCACCGCGCCGAACAGGGCGGTAGGTACAAACGAGTCGAGGCGTCGTTGTCTTTGTGCGACAACAGCTGCAATAGCCAACACCACGAGCAGCAACGGCTGCATGCCGAAGATTCGAGCGAGAATCTCGCCACCGGCCGCCGCCAGGTCTACACCGCTCCCGCCTTGGTTCACCGCAGCCACCGATACCTGCGAGGAGTTTCCGTAGGGGGAGGTGATCTGCGAAATCGCCTCCCCGGTCAAGACCCACCCGGCGACTGCCCAGACCACGAATGCTGCCGCCGAGGGCAATCCCACGATCACCCCGTCGTGCAGAGCTGTCCCCAGAGCCCCCTTGTTTCCGGCGGTACCCCGATAACGCAACCAGGTCACCAGAAATACTCCTACGACTGCTGCTGCCGCCACGCTGAGCGCGTCGTAACGCACCAGATAGCTCAGTCCGATCGCGAAACCCGCCCATGCCAAATCGAGCACGTCGTGAGTAGTCATCCACAACAGCAGCCGTCGAACAGCAACGACGACGAAGAAGATGAACGCAGCCTCGCTCAACCCCGTCGCGCCGTACTCGATGATCATGGGATTGAGAGCGAAGGTGGCTACGGCGAGCCACCGCCATACCTGAGGCACGTTCCGGTCCAACGCAATACGACGAACGGCCACCACCGCGAGCGCCATGAATACCGCACTCTGCACCACACCGGCCAAACCCAGCGTCTTCATCTCCGGCCACACCGGAGTCAGCAACAGCAACGGGATCTCGACGACGCTCGGTAGTGGATTCCACACGAACCCGATAGCACCGAGATGCGGGTCACGGCTGAAAATTGTGTAGCCCGCATTGGCCACTCGAGAAGGACCGTCGCCGTCGATCAGGTTGTACGTCGAAGCCAGCAGGTAGCCGACGACGCTGTAGAGCACCGCACACGGGAGGAACAGCGCATAGGTCCAGACACGCTCGTGCCGTGCAGGTTCAGCGATGATCGGGGTCTCGGATCGCCGAACGTCCGTCACCGTCACTACCGGGACGCCGCTCGTTTACGACGTCGATCCATCCACAACCCGGCCACCATCACGGCCGCAGCGACGAGAACGGCCGACGCTCCGATCCAGAGCCACGTCACCCACCCGCGCTCCGGTCCTGAAACTGCCCCTGCCGGTCCGTCGCTCACCACTGTCATCGGCGCAGCCTCACCGCCGACCCCGGCAGCGACGACGTCGCCGGACAGATCCGCCCAACTTCCACCGGCAGTCGCTCGGTCGAGAACCGGCCCGACCAGGGACCACTCCCCCGTCGTCGTGATTGCTACGACGGTCCGATCGCCTTCCGCAAAGACCTGCAAAGACCCGATTCCGCCGTCGACGTCCATAGTCACGCCTTGATCGTTCGAGATCTTCACCGCCCCCTCGGCGACAGCCAACGGCGCCGATATCCCCGCCGCTCCGAGTGAGTCCGCATCGGCCACCACCAGAGCTCCCATGCCGCTACCGACGACCTCGTCCATCGGTGCAACTATCGGCCTCATCGCCGTATTCGCGGTGGTCTGCATCGACGCCACCACGCGCGTCGCGTAAGACAATCCCAGCACGCCATCGGCTTCGGAGTCCTGCTCGTCGAACGCGACCTGGAAGGTGGGCATGAGGCTGGTGGGTAGGGATTTGAAACCGCCGGTGCCGCCGCTACTACCGGACACCGTGACCGTCGACTCCGGGTCGATCGAAAACTGGATCGGAGCAGTGAACTGAGAGCACCCGGCAGTCGGGCTGTAGGTCAGGGCGACATTCAAACCCACGGCGCGGGCTATGGCCCCGCCGGCGACGGAGAACGTCGCGTCCACTCGGCCGGACGAATCCAACTCTTGCGCATGCATCACCTGCCCGCCCGCAGAAATGGTGGCAGTGGCGGTGGCGTCGGACACCGGGGTGTAATCGGCCATCAGATGCACCTCCATATTGCCGGGTTGAGTCAGCCCGAAGGAACTGGAGTCGAAGCCCGAAAACAGTTGCGCGGAGCCGAGAACCGACGTGGATGCGACGGCGCCGAGTTGCTCGAAGGTCAACGTATCGGTGCCCAGAATCTCATCGGCTTCCAGATTGGTCACCGTTGCGGACCGGACCTGAACAATTCGGTCGAGACCGGCAGTGAACACCCCGACCTGATCGGCCAGCGAAGAGCCTGTTCCGTTGAGGACGAGAACGGACCCCGCACCGGTATCGGCGATACCGGCCGCCGGCTCGGTGTCGTCACGCACCACGACCGAGCGGGTCAACCCACCACCACCGGCAGGGACCGGCGCCGTGCGACCCAAAGGCCGCACCGATATCTGCACTGGAATGGGGCCGTACCGATGTACCAGGGCCGCAGCCAGAGTCAGCACACTCTCCTTCTCGGCGGTCGTCGGTTCCGGATCCACGAACACCTCCACGGTATCGAGCACCGAGGGAAAGAACTGCTGGACCGTTTCCGGGACTTGATCTGCAGCAGTGAAACTGACCGCAAGGTCGGCCGCCGTCAGCCGTTGCGGCGCACCGCACACCGCACTCGAACGGTCGAGCGGCCTGACGGTCATCCGCAGTGTCGCCACACCGGCAGCTGCATCGACGGCCGCACCCGCGAGATCTATCGAGAACGGGGCCACGCGCTGACCCGACTCGATGTCCGGGATGTCCGCCGAGCCGAGAAAACGACCGTCAGCCGACGTGACCTCGAGATAGCCCCGTCCGAGTTCGACAGGAGAGCGCAACTGACCGGTCAAGGCGAGCATCGAGCTCCCAGCCGGAACGGGCACCTGCACAGCCTGTTCCACGTCAGCCGCGTCGAAGGCGATCTCCGATCCGAGACCCAATGACGGCCAATTCAGAACCAACGACTCGCCGTCCTGACCCTCGATCGACTCGGAGGGCTGGGACTCGGCGGTCGACGCAAATCCCAGCATCGACAGCGAAAGCACCAGTCCTACTACGAGACCCGAGCATGTCACTCTCACTCGACCACAGATCGCACTCACTTGTTTCCCTCACCATTGTTCGACAGGCCATGAACAGTTTTTTCCCAATACGAAGCACGGAAGAAGAGTTGAAATAGCCCCTTGACCGCCGCGAGACCCTGCATAACCCAGTACGCGGGCACGGTCAGCGCGGCGAGGAGAAGATACGGTTTGTCGGTTGCCCGCGTAGAGATCAGCCCCAACATCAGTGTCACGACGTTTCCCAGGGTGAAGAGCAGCAACGAGATGTAGTAGATCGCGCCGGGTAGGAGCGTCTCCATGATCGCCGGATGCCCGACGTACCAGAACAAGACGCTGCACCAGAAGATCAAGTTGATCACGTTGCTCAACGGCATCCCCAACGTGGTGTTCGCAAACCGCAAAGTCGGAACTACACCAATCTCACGCACCAGTTTTCGCGGCGAACGGAAGTGCACCAGAAAGGTCTGCAAGTAGCCCTTGTACCACCGGGAACGCTGGCGGATCCAATTGACCGGATCGCTGTTCGCTTCCTCGAGAGTCACCGAGTCCATCAGTGCCGTCCGGTAACCGTGACGCGCCAAGCGGACTCCCAAATCGGCATCCTCGGTCACATTGAAGGAGTCCCACCCACCCAGCTCCCGCCACACACTGCTCCTGAAGTGATTCGAGGTTCCACCGAGTGGGATGACGCAGTTGCGTCGAGCAAGCGCGGGAAGCATGTAGGTGAACCACTGGTCGTACTCCATGGCGAACCACTTGGTCAAAATATTCTGCTTCTCGTTGAAGTAACCGAGACGAGCCTGAATGCAGGCTACTTCAGGCGGCGACTCGGCGAACATAACTGCAGCTCTGCGCAATTGAAGTGGATCAGGGATGTCCTCGGCGTCGTAGATGGTGGCGTACTCACTGCGTTCCAACTCGAGCGACATCCCGTAGTTGCAGGCCTTCGGTTTCGTTCGGGGCTCGCTCGGGGGCACCAATACCGGAGTGACGCCGCCTACCCGCTCTTCCTCGAACGCCTCGATGGTGGCGGAGTCGTCGGCTTCGAGCAGCAACAGAATGTCCAACTTGTCGGGTGGGTAGTTCAACCGGCCGACGCCGTCCATCAGCGTCCGAACGATCTCAGGTTCGTCGAAGACTGGAAGCAGGACTGTGTAATGGGGTAACTCGTCATCGGGAACGGCCAGCGCCCTCTCGTCGGATACGCGAACGGCAACACTCTTGGTCATTCCGAGATGCAGCAGGTACGTCTTGTCGATTGTGGACGCCAGGTAATACAGGTTGACGACCACGACGATGGCGGTGAGTGTCTTGTCGGTCGCCAACACCAGTGCCGTCGAGAGCACCAACGCAGACGCGAGCAGCCCGATCACCTGGCCACGTGTGAATGTCACTGCCGCGGACCAACGCGCAGGCAACGCTTGGGTGTAATCAGTCATCGAAGGAGCCGTCCGACAGGATCGAGCCGAGCGTGCCCACCAGGGTGTCCATGTACTTCTCCTGGCCCGAATCCCACTCGGCGCTGCCCTGTTGGCGAGCCAACCAGTCGATCGGTCCCAGTACGGTTCCCTCGAACGTAGGCATCTTCGGCCGGGGAACGTTGCGAGGTTCATCCTCACGCTTCGACATCATGAGATACATGCGCTGGAACACCTTGCTGTCGTCGGCGGACTGTGTCTTCCACGTCCACGCCAACGCTGCCCACAGTGGTTCATTCGGAGTGCTGACCTCGTCGGAGCCGTTCTGCGAACCCACTACTACGACACCATGATCCAATTCGGCGAACTTATCTTTCACACGGGCCGGCGGGTTCGATGCGTACCAGATCGAACCCCGGAAGCTGGAGAGAACACCCGCTGATCCGGCGGTGAACACGTCGAGAAACATCACCCGATCAGGATCTCCAGCGACGTCCAACTCGTACCGGACCACCGAGGCACCGGGGCCCAGAATCGCCGGTCCCCAATCGAACCGTTCCTGCTCACTCACGGTGAAACTATTCGAATCCGCAAGGCTGTCGAGCCAATCGGTCGGGGCGGTCGCCATGCTCGATTCGCGTGTGCGCGAAGCAGGAGCCGGAAGAACCGCAAGCGCGAGCAAGGCCACCAGAGCCAGCACGAACACCGAAATATACGACCGTTGTGGCATATCCAGATACGCCGTGGACGTACGAACTCCAGGACGAAAAAACGCGTACGCGGCCGCGCAGCAAGACGTCACGATGGACGGAACCACCAGACCCGCGGTACTCGACAGCGGTGTCAAGGCCACCGCGCCGAGAACGGTGCACACCGCCACAGCGAACGACAACCTCCAGCGCACCGGCCGGCGCACCATCGCAAACCACACGGCAAGAGTATTGAGACCAGCGACGACGAGGCTGAACACCATGGGGGTGCCGCCGAAGTACGCGGAGGTGAGCACTACCGTTCCCGGGAAGCAGAACGCCGTGAACAGAAGTACGCGCCATCCGCGAAACGCCCGCCTGATGCCGAAATTGAGAATGCATCCGCAGAAGACCACCGCGAAAATTGGCACCAGCTCGATATGCCACAGCGTCGCACTCGCCAATAATCGCGGAATCGCCATATACGTGCAGCCGATAGCCACCACGCATATCACCAGCGCTGCGATCCAGTCCAATTCTTTGTCATCGATGACACGCCCCTGGGTGACCTGACCGACTCCGTACCCGATCATGACCACCCACATCGGCAACAGAACCAGATAGAGCGTGGGCGCACCGTCGACTACTGCGAAAAAGTTGGCGGAAATCACCGGCGCGAATGCGATAGCCGTCGTCCCCGCAGTGAGCAGAAAGCGACCGACAAGAGTGAATTGCCTAGGAGCACGGATACTTCGGGAGATCCGCGCACGCAGATCCTCTTTGTCGGGCGCCTGCACGTGAGCTGTTTGCTCCAACATCATCGACGGATCCGACTAGCCGCGACCGACATCGCGCCTCCCCTTGGCATCTGCCATCACGCCCGATCGCCGCCAGGGTGGCGCACCGGAGAATTACTGCATAGGCAGTAAAGCAAGTAAATCGAAAAAATACAGCACGGTATCCACGTTAGTGAGGTAGCTCACCAACGTGGATAAAACGGGCATTCAGACCGAATAAAGCGCAATATCAATACGAAAGATCATTTATTGCGAGCGGGCTTCACGCGGCGCGTTTTTTTCGACTTATCGCTTGAATGGCACACTGAAATCATTCATTCGTATGAATGAACCATTCAAGCCGGGAAGTTTCCGAGCCGGCGCGAAAAGACGCGAGAAACCCGGTCCACGACGCGGCGATATTCCGGTCGTCGCTGCAGACCGCAGTGTTCCAGCATCGGAATGCTCGCGCCCTGCAGCAACGACAGCATCAGTCAGCACTGCGCGTCGTCGACACCTGCCTCGGCGTAGTACAGCGACGGATACAAGACGTGACCAGCGCCCAGTCGATCGACCTGCCTCCTTTGCTACCGGCAACTGCGATGAAACTGGCGGGGCCCAGGACACCGCGGCTGGGATGACTCCAGCGGGCCAACGCTTCGACGCGACAACGGACCCAGTGTCGAGGTCGACGATGGGTTGGTACCACGGTGCGACTTCATCGGCGGCCAAGGCCACCGCTAGTTCGACGGCGTCGGTCGGACCGACAACCTTGCTCGATACTTATCGGTACACCGACATCGGATCACTTCCGATCACGAGGCTGATGCTCGCATCGGCAGGGTGTCCAACCTGACCTTGTGTCGATGTGGAAGCGCGACTTCGCGATGTCGCGCAGTTGAAACTTGCGTTCGAACATGTTGTTGGCTCGAACTTCGGGTCCAGGCGTTTCGGTATGCAGAATTTTGAACGCGCAACGCAAACATCCATTTTGCTGAATACTTCAATTGAAACAATCCTTTTAATTAAAGTGCATTCTGAGTTGAATTCTGGGCATTGCAGCTAATGTGACATACGCGTCACTTTGAAAGTCAAGCAGAAGTCCTTCAACTGACAAAGCGCTTAATTCTGTGCAATCTTTTCCATCAGGCGCGTTTCGGACTCGATCAGGGTCTGACTCGTGCCACTGCAGGTCAGCACACGCGGAACCGCGACGATCATCACCCCATACACACGGGGTGGCGAACCATCGCCGGCCGCGGAGGCTCATTTAACGCACATATCCGGCAGCGTCGGGGGACACCGGGGTGCGTCTACAAACGCCGCCGCCCAAAAGGACCACACATATGCCACAACCACAATCTGCACCGAGCTCGCATTCCCCAAGACGAATCCGATTTCTCGCCATGCCGTCGGTCGGCATTCTCGCATTGGGCACCGCTGCACTACTGATACTCCCCAATGCAACGGCAGGTGCAGCCACGGCGCCGGTCGGCTTGGGAACTGCGGAAAGCTATGCGGTGCTAGCGGGCACTACGGTCACCAACACAGGCCCATCGGTCGTCTCGGGCGATCTCGGCGTCAGCCCCGGCACCGCCGTCACCGGATTCCCCCCTGGCCTGGTAAACAACGGGGTCATTCACTCTGCGGACGCCGCCGCACTGCAGGCACAGGCGGACCTGACCACCGCCTACAACGACGCTGCAGGGCGGACGCCACCAACGTTGGTTTCGACCGACCTCGGTGGACAAACCCTTGCTCCCGGAGTGTACAAAGCGGACTCTGCGCTCGGACTGACCGGGACAGTAACCCTTGACGCCCAATCAGATCCGGCCGCCGTCTTCATCTTTCAAGCAGGTTCGACGTTGATTACCGCGCCGAACAGCACGGTCAACCTTATCGGCGGCGCTAACCCCTGCAACGTGTTCTGGCAGGTCAGCAGCTCCGCCATACTGGGCACCACCACAACGTTCGTCGGTACCATCATGGCGCTCACCTCGATCACCCTGCAAACCGGAGCCACGGTTGCCGGCCGAGTCCTGGCACGCAATGGTCAAGTCGCACTGGACACCAACGTCATCACACGTCCGACGTGTTCCACGCCGCCGACTACAACCACCGCGCCACCGACCACAACCACCACCGTGCCACCCACAACTACGACCACCGTGCCGCCCACCACCACAACAACGACACCTCCGATTACCACCACAACCACCGCACCGCCGATCACCACCACCACAACAACCACACCGCCGATCACCACCACCACCACAACAACCACGCCTCCGATCACCACCACCACAACAACCGTCCCCCCGGTGGTCATCACCATCCCCCCGATTCCCGGACTACCTTCGATTCCCGGTGTCCCCCCGGTGATCACGATTCCGCCGATCCCTGGAGCACCGAATGTGCCGGGCGTACCGAATGTGCCAGGCGTACCCAACGTGCCAGGAGCCCCCAATGCCCCGGGCGTACCCAATGCTCCAGGCACACCCAATGCTCCCGGCACACCCAATGCTCCCGGCGTTCCGAACGCACCGGGGACATCCAACGCGCCAGGTACACCTAATGCACCGCAAGCTCCAGCCCCCAACGGTGGTCCGAGCACCAATGCACCCGGTGGCCAGATCACGCAGATTCCCAACGGTGGAGTCGATACCGGTGACGGCAGTACCGCTCAGCAGAGCAATACGCGTCAATCGGCACCGATGTGGACGGCCGCGGTGGTACTCGTCGGTGGAGCCGGACTGATAGTCGCTCGGCGCCAGAACCGAAACATCAACGGCAGCTGATGTTCTCCCACCGCCACTCGGGATACAACGATCGTCCCACCGCGCCTCGACATCGGGGCGCGGTGGGAGGGCTCGTCACTGCGGTTGCACTCGCGATAGCGCTTATCACCGGATGCGGCGCGTCGACAGATACCGATACGTCGACGGTCAACCAGCCGCTATCGTTGGCCGACTCCCCCAGTTCAGCTTCGTCGGCCACACCACAACCGGCCGCGCCGTCGCTTGCACCTTCGGAAGATCCGCAGGCCATCGAGACGGCGGTTGCTGTCGCGCCGCTCTCGGCGTCGACGCCGGTGCGGATCGAGATTCCGGCAATCGGTGTCGATTCCGACCTCATCGGATTGGGGCTGCAGGCCGACGGCACCATGGAGGTGCCGTCGGGTGGATTCCCTGGCGGCTGGTACGACGGTTCACCTACCCCGGGTGAGATGGGCCCCTCCATCGTCGCCGGGCACGTGGATTGGGGCGGCGACCCTGGGATTTTCTATCGTCTACGCGAACTGAACAGCGGGGACAGTGTCGTCGTCAGCCGTCAGGATGACAGCGTGCTGACCTTCACCGTCTCGGACATCGAGCAGTATCCCAAAGCCGAGTTTCCGACGGCATCGGTGTACGGCGATATCGACTATGCCGGTCTCAGATTGATCACTTGCGGCGGTGCGTTCGACAGCGATGCCGCGAGTTACGACGACAACATCGTCGTGTACGCAGCTCTCACTTGAACCCAGCAGAAGAGTCAAGTTCGTCACCGACGAGCTCTCCACTATGCGGCAGCGAAGGCATCGCTGCCGCATAGTGGTTCGCGAACAACGCCATCGAAACGGAGGACCACGCCTGGAGGCGTGGTTACGCAAATGTAAGACCTGCGACGTAACCCCCATCGCAGCGAACGCGATCAACGCGGTCCATTCGTAACATGCGCCCTGTTCAGCTACTTTCGTGGTCCTCGCTCGGCCAGAACACACACGCGATGAGCACCAGCGCCCAAATTCCAATCGGAAGTCCCGGCCAGAACTTGATCGCAGATCCGTCCATCAGACTTTGCACTCCCCAAATGCCCACCATCAGCACCGAACCGCCGAGCCAGTACTGCCACTCTCTGAGCCACTCGCGTAGTTCATCCCGTTTACGTTTTTCGCTCGCGGTGGTGGCCGGCAGCAAAGGAGGCAGGTCAATCAGAGTGGCTGTGATCTGGTCGATCGATTGAGCGCTGTTCACGTCCTCGATCCGATCGTTGTACTCCTCACCGCTCAAAGCCCCTCTGGCTAGAGCGTCCGTCAGGTGGAGAGTTGCATCGAGGCGCTCTGCGTCAGTGGCTCGACGAGTTGGCAGGTAGTCGGACATGTTTCGGACTCCATTCGATCGACACTGACAACAGGCAGCATAGAATACGTTTGTATTCTATGCTGCCTGTTGTGCCCCCGACCTACAACCCCAGCGAGCGACGGCGACATGTCGGAAACATGCTGCTGGAATTGATCGCCGACGAAGGCCTCGCCGGAACAAACATCCGAGCAGTCGCTGAACGCGCAGGCTGCTCCGTCGGGGCAATCCAGAAGTACTTCCGCACCAAGGACGAGATGCTCGAATTCGCACTACAACTCGTGGGCGAACGAGTGGAAGCAAGGCTCCAGTCGGTCGATCGCACCGGCACACTCGTCGACGTCGTGCGGAGTTGGTTACTCGCCACGCTCCCACTCGACGCCGACAGAAGAGCCGAAGCCCGAATTTGGGCGGAGTTTTCAGTCCGGGCGATCGGACATCGCCCCTATTCCGAAGCCGCCATTGCAGTCGACAACGACATTCGTGCAGCACTCACCGAGTATCTCGAGGAGGGGCGACGACAAGGCGCCGTTTCTGCAGACATCGAAACTTCAACTGTGGCCGATGCATTGATCGCAACCAGTGACGGTCTTGCGCTGACGATGCTCTACGACGAGGGCAGAGAAGTGGAAGCGTTGGCCGCATTGGACGTTGTAATCAACCGGCTCCTCCCACTCCCTGGAACCTGACGCCCAACAACAAGGCAAGGGGTAAGGGGTTCGAGTCCCCTCACCTCCCAACTCAATCTCAGTAGCGCGGGCCGACCGCGGCAGGCGCACCGTCGAGGATCCCGAGATCCTCTGCAGAAAGAGTGAGCTGCGCAGCCAGGAGATTGGCGTCGAGGTGAGTCACCTTCGTCGTTCCCGGGATCGGGATGACGTGCTGCCCCTGCGCCAACACCCACGCCAACGCGATGGCTGCCGGCGTCGTGGCGTGGCGATCGGCGACTGACGCGAGGGCGTCGACGATCGCTTGGTTTTGTTGCGCCGCCGAACCGGTGAACCGGGGAAGGGTAGTCCTGAAGTCGCTCGACGGCAGGGCCGCAGTGTCGAGGCTCCCGGTCAGGAACCCGCGCCCCAGCGGTGAGAAAGCAACGAACACCGCGTCGTGCTCACGGGTCCAGTCGACGATGTTCCCGACAGCGGCACCATCAGGAGTATCGCCCTGCCCCAATGCGTCCCGGGTCCATACCGATAGTTCGGATTGAACAGCCGCCACCGGGTGGATACCATGCGCCGCCTCGGCTTGCTCGACGGTGACTTCACTCAAACCCAACGCTCGAACCTTGCCTGCAGCAACAAGATCGGACAGCGCTCCCCACGATTCCTCGATCGGCACCTGATCATCGACGCGGTGCAGGTAGTAGAGATCGATGGTGTCGATTCCGAGGCGCCGCAGACTGTCATCGCACGCCTTCCGAAGGTGATCCGGGCGGCCATTACGTGTCAGCGTCGGCTTCCCGCTGTCCATGGAACCGATCAGGCCCGCCTTCGTCGCGATGACGACGTCGGCGTCAGCCACAGCGTCGCCGACAATCCTTTCGTTCTCTCCGGCGGCGTAAGCGTCACTGGTATCGAAGAAATCGATTCCCGACGCGAGTGCGTGGGCAAGAATCTCCGAACCTGTGCGAGCCGAATCCGCGTCGTCGCGCGCATAGGCCCAGTTGATGCCCATGCAGCCGAGCCCGATGGCACTGACGTCGCGGTCGAGGGCGGGGATTCTACGAGTTGATATTGACATGTGTGTACCCACTTACTGGTCGTTGTCCGTTGGATTGGGGACTGCGGCACCCTCGCAGTCCAGCCCCTCCGAGATGAGGAGTTCGTAGTGTGAAATCTTCGACTCCAAAGCGTTGCTGGCATCGGTGAGGTGCCGTTGACGCTCCGCGATACGCGCACGGTGCGCGGAGAGAATAGCGACCCGCTGACGGTGCGTGGCCGGACCGCCGTCGATGAGCTTCACGAAATCGCGCATATCAGCAGTCGGCATACCCGTCGACCGAAGGCGAACAAGCAGATTCAGCAAGGAGACCAACCTCGGCGTGAAAACGCGTCGACCATTTGCTGATCGGGGAATGTCAGGAGTCAACCCCTCTCGCTCGTACCACCGAAGCGTGTCCTGGGTCAGCCCCGAGCATTCCGCCATCTCGGCAATTCCGATGCCCTCGGGTCGGCCAGTCGATGTTTGCCGTGCTGGTGCACTCATGAATGCGACAGTACGTCTTGGAGTGCACTCCAAGACAACCTTCGATTCCGCGCTCCCCGTCCACCTGCACGGGGCATTCAGTCATCGATGACGGCCAGCCCCCGCCTCCTGAGATCATCCAACCGATCTCGCATGGTGCGCTGCTGTTCGGGTGAATGTCCGACCCAGTCCGCTATTTCGCCAACAATGCTGACGGGTTCGCGCGTGCGATAGGAACGGGTCGGATTGCCAGGATACTTCTTGTCCGTCACATTGGGGTCGTCCTCGATTGCACCTTCGGGCTCCACAATGAAAATCCGAGCCGGACCGTCACCCGTCGCCAACTCGGCCCCCCACACAGCAGCATCGAGGGTCGAAGTCATATAGATGTGATTCGAAATTCGGCCGGTCTCGAAATTCGAAGGACGGCCGGGCACAAGCAGATCGCCTATCGACACGTTGGCCTTGGTTCCGTGAAGCAGCGCACCCGAGGCGTGCACTTCGAAAGGTTTCAGCGGGTTCGTCACGTCGATCTCCGTCTGTCGCAGTACGTGGACTGACGATTGTGCAGCGCTATGGGGGCCTTGCCGCAAGCCCCTCACCCAGCTATAAATTGAAAGAGGCAGGAACTTTCCCGCCGGTTCTCCGCACTCCCCCGTAAATCCCCTGCCGGGTGATGAGCCGCTGAAGTACGACGTCGGAAGCCCATGCGGACACTCGGACACCTTGCCCGGTCGGGGCGAATACAACGAGCCCATCGCGCTGCGGGCCGAGCACCGAACCCCAGCGACGCTTCGGTGGTCGGTAGTCACGCAGCGAAGAGCCCTCGAGATGCGAACGAACGTTGCGAGCAACGAGCGCGTGGCCCCGATTGCGAGCGGAAGTCCGCAGCGGATCGGTGGCAGCGACATCACCTACCGCGAACACATTCTCATGCCCGACCACGCGCAACGACGGCTGCACCGCCACGAAACCTCGGTCGTCGAGCATCTCCCCCGGCAGCCACGCGGTGTTCGGTTCGACGCGGCCGATCGCCCAGATCACGACGTCGGCCACCACGGGCGGCTGCCCCGTCGACCACGTCACCGGTGCGTCGGTCAATCGATGGGCGTCATTGCCCGACGGCAGTTCCGCACGGAAACCTGGATGCACGCCGACGCCGAGGCGCGCCAGCCGAGCTTCGACCCGCTGCCAGACGCGTCGATGATGATGCGGCAGTGCACGTTCGCCGGGGAAATAGAGGTCCACCTTCTTCGTCGGCCATCGTTCGGCGACCTGAGCTGCGGAACTCGACGCTGCCGCACCGCCGCCGACGATCACCACCGAATTCGCCGCTGCAATGCGCTGGTGCGCCGAGTCGATGTCGGCGTCGACACCCGCAGCGTCCTGCACAGTGGGTCGACGCCAGAAACCGTTGGCCACTCCCGTGGCGATCACCAGGACGTCGTACGGTTCCTCGGCGGTAGAGCCGTCGGCGCAGGTGATGCGGACAGTCCGAGCGTCGGTGTCCAGTGCACAAACACTGCCATGCACGACGCGCACATGGTCGAGACCCCGGAACCTGTCGTACGCGATGCGGTAGTCACGCACCCACGCCTCCGGGCGGGCCAACCTCAGGCCGAGCTCTTGACCACTGACGAACCCCGGCTTCGTGGAGATACCGACGACGTCACCGAGCCGTCGAAGCGCAATGGCCGTCAGCACACCGGTGTCACCGAGCCCGGCGACCACGAACCGGGGACGGCTCACGCGTGAATCTTCTTCGGCGGGCGCGGAACGAAACGAGGCACCCGGGCCACGACGTCGCCATACTCGGGCCGTCGCTGCAGACTGCGCTGTTCCATCATCGGAATGCTCGCGCCGAGCAGCAACGCCAACATGACGGCGGCACCGGCGAACACCCACCACGCGCCCGGATAGGCAGCAAACCCGAACAGCCCGAACGAAAGCCACACGCCGAACTCGCCGAAGTAATTCGGATGCCTCGACCACGACCACAATCCGGAGTCCATGATCTGACCCGGCGACTTGGTGGCGACGAAGCGGTGCATCTGCAGATCGGCGATCGTCTCGATGCTCACCGCACCGACACCCACGACGAACGCGACGACGTCGAGCGCACCGAACGGCTCACCGGCCCTCGTCGCGACGACATAGACCGGGATCAGCCCGGCAAACACCTGAAGTGTCGGAAAGACATGAATCGCACAGAGATCCGCGCCGAACCCGAACCGACCCGCGCGCTCACGCAGCAGCGGATACCGCCAATCCTCATGATGAAGACCAGGGAAACTGTAAATCCAATTGACAGTGAGCCGCACCGACCACGCCAGCATCACCGCCATCATCAGCCACCACCGGAGCTCGTCGACCCCTGCCCCGGCGTCGACCCACCAGTAGAACGCCAGCAGCGGAGGCAACACCGACCAATACGCGTCGTAGAAGCTCGAATTGCGGTGAATCCGGCTCGCCGCGAAAATCACCAGCGTTGCAATCAGATCGGCGATCAGCCCGTCGAGCCACAAGTAGCCGGTATCCGGCCCCCACACCAGCCACACAAATCCGGCGGCAATGGCAATCACATAGACAACCGCGACTCGCGCGAACGACGCACCTCGGCTCATGGGTGGATGCTAGTTCTCCAGCCCTCTGTCCGTGAGCAGATCGGAGTCAACGAATCAGACCACTCCCCGACGCTTTCGCAGAACCACGAATGCCGCACCCGCCGCCAGGACCGAGCCGACGGAAACAGCGGTGGACGTCCACATCCAGGCGGTCGGGGAGAACTTCGGCTCGATCGTGGTGAGCGGGGTGTAGGCCGTCCAACCGAACTCGGCGACGATCGGAATCGACACCGCGATCGGCGTCGTCACCGACATCGTCGCGGCGGGTGTAGCCGTAGGAAGCAGCGACGCGTAGAGCAAGCCGACGGCGAAGGGAAGCACGAAAGCATTGGCTCCCATATTGATCCAGTCGACCGGTGGATCGGTGAACAATCCCGTAGCAGCGACCACCGCCAGGAGCGCGAAACCCACCATCGCTGAACGCCATCGCCACCCGACCACCGAGCCCGCCAACAACAGCGCAACGAACACCAGCGCCGTCGACATCTCGAACGACCCGGTGGGGCCGGCACCCAGATATGCCAGCGCGGCCAAAACGACGGCTCCTGTCGCAGCAGGAAGGGCGAACGCCGCGCCGACCAGTAGCGGGATCACCACCAGCCCGAGTAACCACCGATTCTGCATGGCCTCGCCGGTCCCGAGGCTGAACACCGATCGCTGAAACAGCCAGTACAGCACCAACCCTGCTACAGGAATCACAATCCCTACCAACAGCATTCGGCCTTTGTTGTCCACGGGTACGGGTTCTTTTTCGAACGCTTTCATCCACGCCGATACAGCCAACAGGACAGCGAACACACCCAGCGCGACCAGTAGATACCTTTGCGGTGCATCAGGTTCGAGGTAGTCGGCGTAGCGAGCCGGGATGCCTTCGCTCTCCAGCGGGCCCGCCATGACCGCCCCGGAGACCACGCCGACCACCAGAGCACACTGCAATGTACGACGCTCCCGCATGCCGGTCAGTGCCGCGACGCCGCCGAGAATCAGCCCCGCCGCAAGCGCCCGCAATTGCAGTTCCCCTGCCGGTTGCACCAGCGACACGACCGCAAGTAGCACGATGCCGAATCCCGCTGCCGCACCGACACTCCGGGTGCGTGAGACGACGGTTGCAATCACCACCGCAACAATCGCACCGAGCGTCGCCGCGGATGCCGCGCTGTCGAAGAAGACGTCGAGGCGGTCGCCACCGGAGACGAACGCGAAGTTGTGCGAGACCGTCGTCGTCAGCGTCAACGCCGCCACGAACGCCCCCGCCAACAGTGTCACGTGCGCGAGTGCGAGTTTCATGTTCATCAGTTGACGTTCTGCAAAAAGACCACGAAGACAAGTATGCCAACGAGCAAAACGGTGTTGGCCTGCCAATAGCGCTGCAGCACAGCCGCGAATTCGCGTAGGAAAGCCTTTTGTAAGTAGGGCCGGGCAGTTCTGGCCCCCGTCACATGAGCGTTGATAGCCAGATCGCGGGTGAGCCCTGCTGTCCGCAGCACATGAAAGTCACTGGTGACGACAATCATCGGCTCGGACGTCAGGCCCGCCGAGTCCAGTAACTCCTTGCTGTACACGAGATTCTCACGGGTATTTCGCGACTCCGTCTCCGCAAAGACCTTCGCCTCCGCGACGCCCCGCGCAGCGAGGTACTGCTTCATCGCAGTGGCTTCGGGCACCGACTCGTCGGTCCCCTGGCCACCCGACACGATTAGAGCAGGCCAGCCTCCGGCGTCGACCTGGCCGTTGTACACCTCGAGCGCACGATCCAACCGGCTCGCCAACAATGGAGTGACGCTGCCGCCCGGACCCAACTCACAGCCCAACGCGACGACGGATGCACTCCCCTCCGGTGGCTCGGTGCGGCCGTAGATCAAGGCGTACACGGCAAACGCTGCGAGCTGCACAGCCAACAACACCGCCGCCCACAGCACGAAAAACCACAACTCGAGAACGACCACCGCAATCAGAAGTACAAGCCCGAGCACCGCGACGAGGCCAAGCGCAACCGCACGTGCGTCAAAGGACATTTGTCGAACCTATCCGACAGCTATGCCCCACCGCAGGTTTCGACGATCCGCTCACGGTCCGCGGGCACGGACCAGGTGCTGATCGCCGACTAGCCGCCGATGGGGCCGTTACAGCGGTCGACGTCGATCCCGGCGATCTCGAACACCTCCGAGTGGGTCGCTGAGGCGAACGGCGCTGCCGAACCGGTATCGAACGTGGGAAATGCTGAGCGAGTCGCGGTGACCTTGACGGTGAGGTCGCCGATGCCGGTGTCGATGTCACGGACGCCGACCTCGTTGCCAACAGTGAAGATCGATTGACGTCCGGACTGTCCCGTGTTCTTGTTCGTCCATTCCACGGTTGCCGAATTGAAAGGGAAGAAGTGCCCAAGGTCGAACGGATTCGTCGACGGTGGCGCATCGACGTCGAAGGCATTGGCACTCAAGGCCTGTTCGAGGGGGCTGATGCCCTTGCCCTGATCCCAATGGCAGACGGTCATCGCACCGAACCGAATGGTGTGCTCCCCGCCGAGGGGATAGGCCATCGGCACGTCTCGGCCGACGGCGTCAGCTTGCGCAGTGGGGGCCAAGGCAGCCACCAACCCGACAGCGGCGCTCATCACTCCCAGCACGACTACCTGTCGCCTTCTGGATTTCTGATGATGTCGCATGATGTGAACTCCTGCCTCTGCTCCGAGTTTTCGGTTTGTCGGCGCGAGCATAACGCGCCGGCACCGCGGCGCGAGTCGATAACCGGCACGATATGGTGCGTGGCCATTCCCCTGTCAGTGCTCAGAACTGACCAAAGTCTGCGACCAATTGGTCAGCTGAACCTTGCATCCCAGGACACAGGGGCTGGCATAGCGCCTACAGTTTGCCGGCGGCGATCAGCTCGACAGGGTCGGCAAGGTCGACGGTGCCGAGATAGCCCCCGCGCTGCGCGATCGCATCGTGCACGCCGAATCCCAGAATATTCTGCGACTCGCGCGGCAGGGTGCGAACCTGTTCCAGCGGGATCGACAGGTACTGGTTCTCCTCGGTTCGCAGCCAACCGACGCTGTAACTGATGTGCATCCCCCGGCGCCACTGGTCGGCCGTAGTGTTGGCGCCGGCGGCGTGGATTGTGGAACCGAGATAGATGATGCCCGAGCCCGCCTTCATCACCGCGGGGATGGCCTCGGCGTCGGTCGGCCGGCGTTGCACGTCCCACAGGTGACTGCCCGGGATCACGCGGGTGGCACCGTTGTCCGCGGTGAAGTCACGCAGGGCCAGCACCGAGGCCAACATGATGGTCGGCCGCGGTTTGGCCAAGTGAACCCACACGTCCTCGTCTCGATGAAGCGGCTGCGGGGTGCCGCCGGGTCCGCGGTTGAGTACGTGGGCAAGGTTGAGCTGATAAGTCGCGCAGTTGGGCAAAAGCACCTCGTCGCAGACCGCGCGATAGATCGGGTGGGTAAGCACCTCGGTGGCGAACACTTCGGACTTGGCAGCCAGCCCGGCCAGATGCTCGGTGCGGTCGCCGAAGAAGGCCGCCACCCCCGCATTGACGAAGCCTCGCTCGTCGCCCTGAGCGCTTTCGTTCAGGTGTACATCCAGCTCCTCGTTGAAGCGCCGCAGCAGATCCTGATCCAGCAGGTCTTCGACGATCACGGCACCATGCTCTTGCAGCGCGTCGGTGATGTCCTGCATGGGCCCGGAGGCGTGAATACGGGGAAGATCGGTCATGAGCACTCCTGAGTGTCTAATTTGCGGCTAGATGCACACAACCAGACATTCCCCACTAAAGCAACAGTTGTCGCTTTAAGGCATTCGTTCGGCAGATACGATCCCAACATGACGAGCGATGAACCCCGAACCCAACGCGTGCGCTCGGGTGGACGAAGCGAGGTCGTGCGGACCACGGTCGCCGCGACGGTGCTGGAGATGCTCCGCGAGGGCAACACCACATTCTCAGGCGCGGACGTCGCGCAGCGAGCGAACATCCACAGGTCGACCGTCTACCGATGGTGGCCGACCCGCGTGGCATTGGTCGAAGAGGCCCTCACGCTGCACACGGCACTACTCGTCGCCCCGGACACCGGATCCTGGGTCACCGATGTACAGGCCCTCACCCGAGAGTTCGCGAATTTTTTTGCCAACCCGGTGGAGATCGCACTGAACGCGGTGCTCGCGTCCGACGTCGACTCCGAGGTAGCGGAGATCCAGCGCACCCACTGGAACCCGATCCTGCGCGACCTGTCAGAGGTGGTTGCCCGCGCGAAGGCGCGCGGCGAAGTAGGTGAGGACGTCAACGCCCGCTTCGTGCTGCAAATGATCGTCGGGCCACTCCTACTGAGCACAACTTTCGGCAAAAAGCCTGCCACCAGCGCCACAGTAGAGGCCATTGCGGAGGCGACCGCGAGAGCGTTCGCGCCAACCCCGTAGCCGATCCGGAACACTGCCAACACCCTTAAAGCAACAACTGTTGCTTTAAGGGTGTTAAGTCGCCTACTGTCGCCTTAGTGACTTGGACCACACGGGCCAGGTCGGAGAGGCGTGAGATGACGAAACAGATGAAACGGGGGCCAGCGGCTCGGTTGACGCCGGTGCTCGCAGCGGCGCTGGGTGGCGCTTTGGTGCTGACCTCATGCGCCAGTTCGGGCACCGGCAACGACGACGGCGGTTCCATCGGATATGTCGCCGAGGTCGCAGACTCGTCGAACGCGGTGGCCGGTGGCGAGCTGACCTTCGGCTCCTACTCGTTTCCCCGCACGCTGGACCCCGCCGAGACACAGGCTGCAGGGTCCACCGGCGGCACAGAAATGGCCGCGATATATGACGTGCTGGTCAAGCGCGACAGCCGCGACGGGAAATTCGTCCCTCAACTCGCCGAAACGCTCGATGTCGACGACAACGGCATGAAATGGCGGATGACGCTGCCGGAAGACGCGACGTTCAGCGACGGCAGCCCGCTCGACGCGGCAGCCGTGGAATGGAGCATGGATCGGTTCGGCGCCAGCTACGCCAGTGGCTCGCAGACCTGGAACCACGTGGTCAAGTCTGTCGATACCGCCGATGACCGCACCGTGGAATTTCAGCTCAACCAACCGTGGCAGGACTTTCCAGTGCTGCTCGCCACCGGGGCAGGCATGATCGTCGCCGAGTCCTCTGTGAACGGCGACAGATTTACACCGATCGGGGCCGGGCCCTTCACGGTGCAGAATTACGCTCCAGACGAGGCACTGGTCCTCACCGCGCGCGAGGATTACCACGCCGGCCGCCCCAATCTGGACAAGGTCCGGTTCGTTCCGACCACCAGCGCCAACATGCAACTCGACTCGCTACGCAGCGGCGAGCTGGACATGGCCTTCATGTTTCGCAACCCCGACGCGATCGCGCAGGTAGAACAGGACGGCTGGGCTGGCTACCGTGACCTTCAAGGGCAGGGGGCGGTCGCGTTCATCAATCAACGGGAGGGCCGACCGGGCCAGGACATCCGAGTACGCCAGGCTATTGCTCTGGCCATCGACCCGGCGATCATCGACCAGCGCACCTTCGGCGGCAACAACGACAGTCCAGTGGGCGCGGCGATGTTCCCTGAGGGCTCTCCGTGGCACAGCGACGTCGATCCACTCGTGGTCGACCCCGACGCGGCCCGTGCACTGCTTAACGAGGCGAAAGCCGATGGCTACGACGGAAAACTGACCTATGTGACCACTGCAGAACCGACGGCCGAGGCGGGTGCGCTGGCCGCACAGGCGATGCTGGGCGCGGTCGGCTTCGATGTCACGATCGACCGGGCCAGCAGCGTGAGCGATCTGATCCGAAAGCTCTACATAGTCAATGATTTCGATATCGCCCGAGGCGGCATGAACCTCGTCGACGAAGCGCCCTACCTTCGCCTGTACGACGGATTGGGCAGCGACTCCGGCGACAATGCGAGCGGCTACGCGGACCCCAAAATGGATGCGCTCCTGGAGGAACTGCTGAACTCGCAGTCAGAGGAAGCCAGCCAGGACATCATCGACAAGATACAGACGCAGGTCAACGAGACGGTGCCGTACCTGGTGTGGGCACCTGCACAAATCCGTGTGGTTTGGGATGAGCGAGTGCAGGGCGCGGAGCGCTCGGTCGACAACATTATTCTGCTGCACCGAGCCTGGGAGAACGAAGCATGAAGGTCGTGATCCTCAGCGCAGGGACCGTGGGCGGGGAAGTCGCCCGTGAGCTTGCCAAGTCTGGCGTCGTCGACGAGATGGTCGTCGCCGACCGTGACGAGTCGCTAGCAGTAGAAGTCGTAGCCGATGTGCAGTCCGAGTCGATGACCGCGGTCGCGGCGGGCTTCGATGCCGCCGACACCGCGAGCATCGACGCGGTGATTGCCGGCGCGGACATCGTCTTCAACGCCGTCGGCCCGTTCTATCGCTTCGGCATGAACATCGTGCATGCGGCGGTGGCCGCGCGTGCCCACTATGTAGACGTCTGCGATGAGTTCGACGTCACGCAGAAGCTGATCAACAACTCGGAACTGGACGAAGAGGCCCGAGCGGCAGATTTGACGGTGCTGACCGGCATGGGGTCCTCACCGGGAGTAACGAACCTGGCCGCGCGCTGGGCCGTGGACGAGTTGACGTCGGCACACACCGTCAACGTCGTGATCGGCGTGCCATATCGGGTGGACCTCGGTTACACACTGAACGACCACATGCTGCACTCCATGTCCGGCAACGTATCTCAGTACCTGGACGGCGCAGAGCGTGATGTGCCGGCGTGGGCCTCTCCGCAGACGTTCACGATGACCGAGCCATTCGGTACTCACGACTTCGGCTACATGGGCCACCCCGAAGGCGTCACACTGGGGCGCTTCATCGCAGGACTGCGCAACGCGGTGGTGCGCTTCGCCTGGTTCGAGCCAGAGGGCGTGCAAATCTGGAAAGACCTCGACAGGCTGGGCATGCTCAGCGGCAAAGTCCCGGACGGGCTGCCGATCTCACCGCGGGAATTCCTCGCCCGCTACATGACAACGCCGGAAGGCCAACAGCACCTAGGTATAGAGGTGACCGGCCAACTCCCCGGCAGCGCCTGGCAGGTGGCCGTCGACGGAGAGAAAGACGGAGTGCCCACTCGGATCGCGATCGAAGGCCACATTCTCTACCCGAGTAGCCGAAACAGCGCGGGCACCATCACCGCAGTTCCCGCTGCGGCTGCCCTCGTCGAACTGATCGAGGGACGACTGACCCGACGCGGAATCGTCGCGCCCGAGGCTTGCATCGAAGACGCGGAGGGATTCGTCCGCAGAGTGACGGCCGCATCGGAAGTGGGGCTGCACCACACCGTTACGGTGACCTCCTGAACTTGCCCAATGATGGGTCGAACGGCCCGGTCTGCCACGGCACCGCCGGCCGGCCCCCATCGGCAGGTTCTAATCGAGGCAGCGAGGTGCCGATCGGTACCTCGCTGCCGGCGATCACGCTATTACCGGTGCACCACCCCCGAGCGTCGCATAGTCGGAGACGACTATTCCCTTGTGGCACAAGAGGTGCTACGCGACCTAGGCCCCACCGCAGGTCTCGACGATCAAAGGTTCGATCGGATCAGCCGTCAGAGCAATCACTCCCGCGAGCCGCGCCTGCATACACAAACCGCCCGACATCCACTCTTCCCAGTCGATCTCGTCCTCTTCATCCAGGTAACCCTCGGGAACCGAACGATCCGACGGGTCCGCCACCCGCCCCAACTCGAAATGCCGCTCGATGGCGCCATCGACGGCGTACACGAACGTCGACAACAAATTCACATCCCACTGCACAGTGATACTGGTGCCGAACGCGTCCGACAACCGCTCCGGCAGCGGCGACAACACCGCATTAATCGCGAACTCCTCGAGCACCCACACCCAGCCACCTGCCACACCCGCAAACCGCTGCGCCAGATCATCATCGCCGAGCGAATCCATCCACTCGTCGTCACTCATCCCCGCCGCCCGGCGCACCTTCCTCGGGTTCACGGCATTGAACACCTCGAGCACAGCCTCCGGGTCAGCGGAATGCACCAGCGTGAAACACAAACCCATATCGAAGCGGTCGTCCTCCTCGACCCATGCAAAATCGTCCTGGGAAATTTCTGTCGTCATCAGGACAGCATCCCACCACACCGGCTTGTGGGCACAGTCGTCACCGGAGCGAGCGCTAGGCACTGCCATCTTTGACAATCAGGCCCCCGGGCACCCGAGCATTGGCTAGGTTGCCTGGATGCAGAGGAAACTGATTGCGGCGCTCGGCTCGGTAGTTGCGTTGCTGTTCACCGGAACCGGCCAGGCCTCGGCGGAACAACTCCCGGTGTCGTACAACTTCTTCGGCGGCATCGTGCCGGAGCTGACCAATCCCGGAGGCTCTTTACCCGGATCCAACGACTATGGGTGCGTGCCGTCCGAAGAACACCCCGACCCAGTAGTGCTCGTACACGGAACCGGCGGGGCGCAACAGACCAACTGGGGGACGTACGTCCCGCTGCTGAAGAACGAGGGGTACTGCGTCTTTGCGCTCACCTACGGTGCGCCGAACGGATTGCCCTGGCCAGCAACAGCAGTCGGGGGCATGGAGCGCATGGAGGACAGCGCGAGCGAGTTCGCCACCTTCGTCGACGGCGTTCTTGCCGCTACCGGCGCGTCCAAGGTGGATGTCGTCGGCCACTCACAGGGCACGATCCTGCCTGCCTACTACGCCAAGTATCTCGGCGGCCGCGACAAGATCGGCAAATACGTCTCCATCGCACCCGCATGGAACGGCACCACCGCGGGGGGAATGGACGTCATATTCGAACAGGCCCGGCAACTCGGAATCAAAACCGAGGACTTACCGATCTGCCATGCGTGCGGGCAACTCGATCCCGACTCCTCGTTCATGCATGCGATCCGGGAGGGCGGCTACTACTACCCCGAGATCGAGTACACGAACATCGCAACGAAGTACGACGAACTCGTCGTCCCCTACTCCGCGGCCCTGCAGCCCGGCGGCGACAACGTTCACAACATCCTCGTCCAAGACGGATGCGACGTCGACTACACCGAGCACGCCGGCATTGCCGGATCCCGGCGAGCCGCCTACTTCGTGCTCAATGCCCTCGATCCCGAGAATCCGCAGCCGGTCCCCTGCGATCGGGCGGCGCCACTGTCCGGCTCGGCCTTCTGAGCGGCGAGAGTCGACACGTTGGCACAGGGACTGAAGCGACGCGAAGGCCTGGACACGGAGGCGCACCTGGCGAGCACAGTCGTCACCGAAGCGCACCCGCGCCATCGATGACCATCGCGAGGCCAACTTCGAACGAATCCGCGAACGAATACCCCGGCTGCATAACGTGCTCGCCGGCGAACTGCGCCATCCGCGGGAACTTCGTCAGATCCATCGCGTCTCGGATCGTCTGCGCCGAACTCGGCAGGTCGATGCTCGCGAGCATGGCCTCCTGCAGCGCGAACCCATAGACGAATGCGTCGACCACCGCGTACGCGTGCGCAGCGGCGGACAGCGAAAAGCCATTCGACAGAAGCACATCGAGCACAGCTTCATGATTGGTCAACGTCGCCTCCCCCGGGCGCACCCGCGTCTCCATCAACGCAGTCGCCCACTGATGCCGACCGAGCGCCAGCCGAAGAGACCGCGACCTACTCGCCAACTCTTCCCTCCACGCCCCGTCCGCCACAGGCAGGTAGACCTCGCCGAAAACGTGATCGACGAGCGCGTCGAGAATGTCTTCCTTGTTGGCGACGTGGTTGTAGATCGCCATGGGGCGAACCCCGAGTTCGTCGGCGAGCGCCCTCATCGTCAGCGCCGGGACGCCGTCACGATCCGCCAGGGTTACAGCGCAGGCCACGACGCGTTCTCGCGTCAGCGAGTTTCGTGGAGCACGTGCCTTTACCATCATTTCAGAGTAACGTACTTTGTACGTTATCTACTTCTCGGAGGTCGGCTGATGGATCAAGCACACACGATGCGCGCGATACTGCAGCCGCGCTACGGAACCAGCGCAACACTCGTCGTCGGCGAAACCGCGATCCCCACCCCCGGGCCCGGCCAAATACTCGTGCAAGTACGCGCCGCAGGCATCTCCCGCGGCACCATCCACCTCCTCACCGGCCTCCCCCGAGTGATGCGCCCCTTCACCGGACTTCGCAGACCACGCCGACGCATCCCCGGCCTCGACGTCACCGGAGACATCGTCGCCATGGGCAAAGGCGTCACCGATTTCCATGTGGGACAACGGGTATTCGGCATCGCCAAAGGCTCACTCGCCGAATACGCCGTCGCCGACGCAAAATCCCTCGCACCCGCACCCACCGGACTCGACGACGCCCACGTTGCCGTCCTCGCCGAATCCGGACTCACCGCACTCCAAGCCCTCGACGCCGCCCGCGTCGAACAAGGCACGCGCCTGCTGATCATCGGAGCGTCCGGCGGGGTCGGCAGCTACGCCGTCGCGCTCGCCGCCGCCAGGGGCGCCGAAGTGGCCGCCGTCTGCAGCGGAACAAAAGTCGAAGCCGTAACCAGTTGGGGCGCACAGCACGTCATCGACTACCAACTCGAGGACTACACCACCACCCAACACAAGTACGACGCCATTCTCGACATCGCCGGCGGCACACCACTACCCCAGCTCCGCCAAATCCTCGCCGACGACGGAACAGCAGCCTTCGTCGGAAACGAAACCGGCGGACCCTGGACCGGGGGCTTCGAGAAGTCCCTGTTCAACGCCGTACGCATGATCCCGAAACGGCAGCGCTACGCAGTGGTGACAGCGCGCACCCGGCGCGAGGAGCTCGAGCGTCTCGCCGACATCATCGAACGCCACAACATCATCCCCCACGTACACCGCACCTACCCGCTCGATTCCGTTCCCGAAGCCCTGGACGAACTGCAATCAGGAGGTGCATGCGGGAAGATCGCCATCACCGTATAGATGCGCAGCCACAGAGTTTGTCGGTGGTGCGTTGTATCTTTTTTCGTATGCACGAGTTGGGGGACTTTCGCAGCGCAGACGCACTCTCCGATCAGGAGATCGTGTCTGGCATCAGTGACATCGCCCACGCCGAAAACAACTTCGCGGCAAAGAAATACGCACTCCTCGCCGAATTTTCCCGACGCGGCCTCAACGTCACCCTCAAATATTCGACGGCGACGCGGTGGCTCGCCTCCGGAACCCGCGTCGCCGACGGAAACGCCGCCCGACAATTCGACACCGCCAACTGGCTCACCCACTGGCCCGCAGTATCGAAGGCCCTCGCAGACGGTGACATCCACGTCGCGCACGTCAGAGAAATCTACGACGGCTACACCCACATCCGCACCGCCGATCCGACGCTCGGCAGCACCCGTATCGCCGACGTCATCGACGACCTACTCGGTGTCGCATTCGACGCGACTGCAGCGAAGGTACAGAAGCGGGCACACGAACTCGCCCACGCCGTTGCTCACGATGCCCGCGCCCGCTACGACGAAGCCCAGCGCGAACGCCAACGACGCGAAGACCAACGCAGGGAGCAGGAAAAGCTCGGTGACATAGTCGAACTCGAATACGAAGAGAAGGTCGAAGAGAAGGTGGGCGCCGACGGTGTGCCCGAGGGTCCACCTCCGCTACCGGCATCGGAGAACCCAGCGCTCAACAGGTTCGACCTCTACCTCCAATCCGACGGGCGCACCTCCTTGAGAGGGGACGTCGACAAAATCCTCGCCGAGAAGCTGCGGGCGGTCCTCTCACCGCTGTCGAAGCCGCAACCCGAACCCGACGCCACGCTCGATACCAGGAGTCCATCGAAACGCCAGGCCGACGCGCTCTCCGAGCTACTCGACACACACCTCACCGGAGACGCCCCCGGGCACGGTGCGTCGAGGCCGCAGGTGAACGTCACCGTCAACCTGCGGGACCTCCTCAGCCCCGAAGCACAGGCGAAGATGGGTGGGAATGCTGCAGCCGTTTCCGATGAAACAGGGACAGACAGTCCCGACTGGCCTTTCCGCCTCGGGTGGACCGGGCCCATCAGCAAAAACCTCGCTGAGCTCCTGAGCTGCGACGCCGACCTGACGCCGATCATCATCGACCACAACGGAATTCCCCTAGCAATGGGCAGGACAGTCCGGCTCGGCACAACATCCCAACGCACCGCCGTCATCCTCCGAGACCGATGCTGCGTCATGTGCGGGCGCCCCGCCGACTGGTGCCTGCTCCACCACGTCGTCTTCTGGCGGAACGGCGGCCCCACCGACGTGAACAACCTCGCCCTCGTCTGCAGCGAATGCCACCGCGCCATCCACAACGACGGATGGGAAATCGCATTCGGCGACGACGGCCACCCAGTCGTCATCCCGCCAGCCACCGTCGACCCACACCGAAAACCAAGACCCAGCTACCACCGAAGGCGAAAACCGGCCATCTAGAACAACATTCACTTACATTCCGGGCCGAACTGCGTCGCGAACCCAGTCGGTGATTCTGTCCAGGGTCTTAGACTGCAACTGCCATCGCTGCCAGTACAGGGGAACAGTGACGTTGTGGTCCGGGTCCAGACGCACGAGCGTTCCATCGGACAGATCCCGCGTAATCTGCCCCTCCGGCAAGACACCCCAGCCCAGTCCTAGACGAGCTGCGGTGAGAAACTCTCGATTCGAAGGAAGGTAGTGAATCGGCGGCTCACCAAATGCTCGAATCTTGCGCAGGTAGGCGTGCTGAAGGTCGTCCTTTTGGTCGAACCTCAGCATCGGTAACGCACCGGGATCCCAACTTCCTGCGACGCAGTCCCGAACCAACGAGGGAGCGCACACGGGCCAGTACACCATCTCCCCGAGGGGTTCAATTGTGCAGCCCGGTGGGGCCGTCTTCGAGGTAGTCACAGCGGCCATGACCGCACCCTCCCTCAGAAGCGCGTCAGTGTGATCCTGGTCCTCGATGTGTAGATCCAGAAGAATTCGCCGATCGACAGCGATCCTCTTCATCACTGACCGGAACCAGGTCGATACGGAATCAGCATTGATAGCGAGCGAAAATCGGACTGGTGCATCGCCGTTCGCCTTCGCAGACCCGCCTCGGAGCTCTACATCAGCATCGACAGTGAGTAATTCGATCTGACGCGCAAGACGGAGCAAGGTCTGGCCGCTTTTGGTTGGCACCACCGGCCGCGTCCGCTGCAACAGCGCAGCGCCTACCGCTCGCTCGAGCGCAGTTATGCGCTGGCTTACCGCCGACGAGGAAATATGCATGGCCGACGCGGCCCCATCGAAGGATCCCGAATCGCAAATCGCGGCGAGAGTCAGGAGCTGATCGTGGTTGTACATCCGTAAATGCTAATCCACGACCGCCGATACTAAGCAAAGATGCACTGGCGCTTAATTTGCCCGTACCGTCCTGGCCGTGAACAATCCGGTTCTGGCTTACCTTCCTGTTGCGATCGTCTTCGGAATCATCCCGGGACCAGACGTCATGTTGGCGGTGAAACATTCACTCACCGGCGGAGTCCGACAGGGAGTTGCAGTGGGGTTGGGAGCGGCGACAGGCTCCCTGGCGTGGGGTATCGCAGCGGCCGCAGGGCTGGCATCTTTACTTACCAGCGCACCGTGGGTATTCGACGCCGTGCGACTGACAGGGGCTGCTTACTTGATTTACCTTGGTATCAAAAGCGTCTGGCAACCGGACGGAAGTTTCACCGACATCGATCATGCGACGTTCAGCGCAGGACCAACGAAGGGGTCACGCGCTTTCGCGACCGGATTCATTGCGGACCTGTTGAATCCGAAGATGGGGGCCTTCTACCTCGCTGTTCTACCGCAGTTCATTCCACGGGACGGGAACGTTTTCCTCTGGTCGATTCTGCTCATGTCCATCGAATTCGTAGTGGCGATAGTCTGCTTGTCCTCATATGCGTGTGCAGCCTCGTCCGCGCGAAGATGGCTGGAGAAGGGCCGCTGGGGAGCTTGGCTGGAACGCGGGTTAGGTGTAGCGCTGATGGGATTCGGCGTACGGCTCGCCTTCGAATAACGAATCTCCAACGGCCGTCAGATCGACCCAGCCTGCTCGATGACCAAGATCCGAGCCTCCCCGACCGGCATTGCTTTGTGCTCGTCACCGACCTCGGCGACGCACATCGTTCCGGGGACGAGCCTTTCGACGTGCTCACCCTCGGAGTTCCGGTAATGCATGTCCACGATGCCGTCTACGACGACGAACACTTCGGTGCCATCGTTGACGTGCCAGACGTAAGCACTATCGGTCCAATGCAGGCGGACAGTGGCGTTGTCTACGGATGCGAGCAATTGCGCGCCCCAAGCCTGCTCCGCCGTGAAGTCGCCGGCCGTCACAAAACGCATCTATCGTCCCCATCTGTCGAAGTCGGTCACCGGACGCTACCGCCCGGATGCATGGCGCAGCTCACACTCCTGTAAGTTGTCCACAATATAGTTGTGAACTACTGTTTTCCGGGTGCAGCGACACCGCGCCGCCTGCACGAGGACGAGGAGACCAATGAGCACCACCGAAAAGCAGGCCAGTCGAGTACTGGTCCCTGCGCTCGCCGTTACGGTGATGGTCGTCGCGCTGCTCCAAACCGTGGTCATCCCAGTACTGGCAGACATCGGCAAAGCTTTGAACGCATCTTCCTCAGCGGTCGGCTGGACGGTGACCGCGAACCTCCTGGCCGCGGCCGTCCTGACCCCGATACTCGGACGGCTCGGTGATGTACGCGGCCGACGCCCGGTACTCCTGGGCATCCTGATCGTCGTCGCCGCAGGTTCACTGCTGGCGGCGCTCACCACCTCGCTCCCGCTGCTGATCCTCGCGCGGATTCTGCAGGGCGCGTCGTTCGGCCTTTTCCCTCTCGCTATCGGGGTGCTGCGTGACGAACTACCCGCGCAGCGGCTCACCGGCGCGATGGCCGTGGTCAGCGGCACTCTCGGCATCGGCGGCGGAATCGGATTGGTTCTCACCGGGCTACTGACCCGCGACGGCGGCGACTACCACCGCATCTTCTGGCTCTCCCTCGCCGTCACATTGGTGTCCTTGGTGCTGGCGGCGGTCACTGTCCCCCGGCACGGCCCCGCGGGCGGCGGCGGCATCGACTGGCTCGGCGGCGGCGTACTCGGTGCCGGATTGGTACTGCTGCTGCTCCCACTCTCACAGGGTCACGAGTGGGGCTGGGCCTCGCCCGCCACCATCGGCTGCCTCGTCGCATCGGTGATCGTCTTCGCGCTCTGGATTGTCATCGAACGCCGGGTCGACGAGCCTCTCGTGCTGCCGTCGCTGCTGAACAACCGCCCGTTCATGATCACGAACGCCGCGGGGCTCCTCATCGGTGTCGCCATGTTCGTCTCGTTCCTGGGTGTCTCCGGGTTCGTGCAGGCCCCCTCTGAGGTCGGCTACGGGTTCTCCGCCAGCGTCCTCGCCGCCAGCAGCGTCTACCTTCTGCCCGGGGCGTTGGCCGGAGTAGTCGTCGCACCGATCGGTGGACGCCTCGTGCATCGCTTCGGTGGCCGTTTCACCTTGATCCTCGCCTCCCTGGTCGGCGCTGTCGGCTTCGCGTTCATCGCCGTTCTCCACACCGCCAGCTGGCAGCTCATCCTCGGAGTGCTGTTCATCAACAGCGCAGTCAGCCTCGGCTACGCAGCGATGCCCGCGCTCATCGTCGACGAGGTCCGCCCCGATCAGACCGGCGTCGCGAACAGCGTCAACTCCATCGCCCGCTCGGTCGGCAGTTCGCTGGCCAGCGCGGTGGTCATCACCCTCCTCAGCAGTCAGCTGCTCCCCATCGGGCTGCCGAAGGAGTCCTCGTACGTCATCGCCTTCGTCATCGGCGCCGTCGGCCTCACCCTGAGCGCCGTCATCGTCGCCGTCGGCCTGCCCCGCCCGGGTTCACGCATCGACACCCGGACCGCCTTGGAAATCGAGCAGGAACGGGCGACTTCCCTCGCCGCGGAATGGTCGACGGTCAACGGACGTTGAAGACAACATCAAGCCAACCAAGAACGGAAGGTACAACCATGACCTCAGTACTGATCGTCGTCACCGGCTCGGACCATTGGACCCTCAACGACGGAACCCTCCATCCGACCGGATTCTGGGCTGAGGAACTGCTGAGCCCGCTGTCCGTTTTCAAAGACGCCGGCATCTCCTTCACCATTGCCACTCCCGGCGGCGTCCGCCCGACGGTCGACGAAACCAGCCTCGCCCCCGAGTCGACCGGCGGCGCAGACGAATCCGCCCGCCAGCGCGCCGCACTGGACGCGCTCGACGACCAGCTCGCAGCACCGCTGAAGCTCGAAGACGTCTCGGCCGAAGACTATGCAGCCGTGTACATCCCAGGCGGGCATGGCCCGATGGAAGACCTCGCGGTCTCCCCGGTTCTCGGCAAGCTGCTTATCACCATGCTCGACGCCGGTAAGATCATCGGCTCGGTCTGCCACGGCCCCGCTGCCCTGCTCTCGGCGACGAAGCCCGACGGCGAATGGGCATTCGCCGGGCGAGTGATGTCCGGGTTCACCAACGACGAAGAGCGCCAGGCAGGGTTGGCCGACAAGGCACCGTGGCTGCTCGAGGACCGACTCCGCGCCGCTGGCGCGGATCTGAAGGTCGGGCCGGCCTGGGGACCGTTCTCCGTCGTCGACGGCACCGTCGTCACCGGCCAGAACCCGCAGTCGAGCACCGAAGTTGCCGAGAAGATCGTCGCGCAACTCCAGAAGTAACCAGTACAGAAAAGAACGGAGCGCCACGCGGCGCTCCGTTTTTTCTGTCTACCAGAGCAATTCGCCGACTGTCGCGAGGCTCGGCAACACGTGCGTGAGCGGCGATTTCCTGAGCACGTCCTCGCCGAACGAACCACTGAGCACCCCGACGACAATGCCGGCGCCCGCATTGTGCCCGGCGAGAACATCATTGGGCGTGTCCCCAGCCACCAGGACGCGTCGAACATCGGTGACACCGGTTGCCTCCATGCTGCGGAAGATCAAGTAAGGCGCGGGCCGGCTCGCGGCAACGAGGTCCGAGGTGACGAGCGCGTCGACCGTGTTTTGATCCCCCGGCCCGACGGTCCAGCCCATCCCGGCGAGGATGGCGTCGGCGATGTCCGCGGAATACCCGGTCTGCAGTGCAACTTTCACGCCCTGCGCACGCAATGCCCGCAGGGCCTCGGGCACCCCTGCCACCGGTTTCGGTGGGGTCTTCCGGTAGGCGGCGATGAGGCGCGCACGAAAGTCCTCGAACACTTCGTCGACGAACTTCGGATCGGTGGACGCGCCCAGCCCGTCGAGTAGCCCGACGATCGCTTCGAGTTTGCTGGTCCCCTTCCACTTGGCCAGCAGATCGGCCGGGAGTGGGCAGCCGGCTGCGTCGGCGACGGTCCGCGAGAGCACCTCGTACACGAGCCCTCCCTCGTCCACGGTGGTACCGGCCATATCGAGGCTGGCGAGGTCGAACGAACGAGTGGTGGTCACGAAATCTCCTTGACGATGCGCAGGTCGTGCGCGGATCGGGTGTTGTCGATGGTGAAGGCGACCCGGTCGGGTCGGTACCGGTCGTCGGCGTATTCGAGCGGTGTACCGGAAAGGTCTACTGCCCTTCGCCTTTCGCGTAGCAAGGGCGCCCCTGGGTCGATGTCGAGGTGCGCGGCGTCGACGTCGGTGGCGGCGACGGCATCGATGGTGTGCCGGCCTTCGTGCAGGTCAACGCCTTGCCCGATCAGGTATGCGTAAATGGAACCGGAGTCGGGGTCGAAGTCGAACAGGGTGCGTCCGACCGATTCGACGAAGCTGGATCGCTCGAGCATCGCGGGCATGCCGTCGAGCATCCGGAGCCTGAGCACGTCGACGACGGCGGTGCCTGCCTCCAGGCCGAGTGCTGCTGCGGCCAGCGGAGTCGCTGCGCGGCGAGCTATCTCCAGGGTGCGTTGGCCCGGTTTGCGGCCGATCGCCTCCGCCCACGCAGTGAACGACATGAACGTCTCGAACGATTGCCCGACGGCGGTGTCGCACACCACCGGTGGACGTCCACGGCCACCGGCGATCAACCCCTCGTTACGGAGCGCGGCCAACGCGGCCCGCACCGTCCCGCGTGAGGCCTCGAATCTCGTGCACAACGTTGCCTCCGAAGGCATGGGAGCACCGACGGGCAGGGTGCCGTCGACGATCTGTGCACGGAGAGCATCGGCGACGCGGGAATGCAGCGGAAGTGACACTGAGACTGGCCTCCAACATGATTGAACAACTTTGACTCTGCGCAGTTAACCACTCGAACCTGACAGAAACAATGCTGCACAACGGACATGAACGCGTAGTGAACTTGTTTGAACAACTCGCTCTGAACCGTTGACGGCCACTCTTCGAGCGGGAACTGTTGCCCAGGTGATGATCGACCGAACCCCCCACCACCGATACGACCTCGTCGTCGTCGGGGCCGGCATCGTCGGCCTGGCCCATGCCGTCGAGGCAGTCCTGCGCGGTATGTCCGTAGCTGTCGTCGAACGAGACGACCACGCCGTCGGCGCTTCCCTCCGCAACTTCGGACACATCTGCGCCACAGCACAATCCGGGCACGCCCTGACACTCGCGCTGTCCGCACGCGAACGTTGGCTGATACTCGGACGCAAAGCCGGCTTCGAGGTACGTGAATGCGGCACCCTCGTTCTCGCCCGTGCACCGGACGAGCTGGCATTGCTCGAAGAGTTCGCCGCCGAACGCGGTTCCGAACAGGTGACGCTCGGCGCCCCAACCGGCCCCTTCAGCGGCATCGGCGCCGCGCACCTGCCCCTCGACCTCCGCGTCGATCCTCGCGAGGCAGTACCGGCGATCGCAGCGTGGCTCGCCGCAGAAGGCGTCGAATTCTTCTGGAACACATACGTAACCGGCATCGACGCGAACGCGGTGCACACCTCGCGCGGTGAGATCCACGGGCAGAACATCGTTCACGCCGTCGGTCACGACGTCGACCGACTCTTCCCCGACATCGCCGCCGAATGGAACGTCGAGCGCTGCCGCCTCCAGATGCTCGAAGTTGCCCCACCCGGCGACGTCGTCATCGACGCGGCCGTACTCACCGGACTGTCGATGCTCCGCTACGACGGGCTTGCGTCCATGCCTTCCGCCGCGGCGGTACGCGCACGAGTGAAGGAAGATTCACCCGAATTGCTCGACACCGTCATGAATCTCATGCTCACTCAGCGCCCCGACGGTGCCATCGTCCTCGGTGACACCCACCATTACGCACGCACCCACACCCCGTTCGACGACGAACGCAACGCCGAGCTACTTCTACGCGAGGGCGCATCACTGTTCGGGGCGCCGCTGACCGTCCTGCGCCGGTGGCGTGGGGTCTACGCCTCCAGTGACCGCACCGACTTCCTCACCGCGTCCCCCTCCTCGAACGTCCGGGTGGTATCGGTGACCTCCGGAATCGGTATGACCACCGCACTCGGCCTCGCTCCCACCGTCCTCGACTCGTTCTGACCTTCACCCTCCAGGAGAACCCATGTTCAAGCCCCGCCACGCCGCCCTCGTGATCGCCACACTCACACTCACCCTCACCGCCTGTGGCGAAAGCTCCGACTCCGCCGCAAGCACTCCCACCTGCCCAGGCGGGAAGATCCGCTTCGGTGTGGAGCCTTTCGAGGATCCCGCAAAACTGACCCCAGCGTTCCAGGTCGTCGGCGAAGCTCTTTCGGAGAAGCTGAATTGCCCGGTCGAGGTGACCGTGGTGGACAGCTACTCCGCCGAGGTCCTCGCCATGCGCAACGGGCAACTCGAGCTCGGTGTCTTCGGCCCGCTCGGTTACGTATTCGCGAGCCAGGAGGCCGACGCCCGCGCACTCGCCTCCTTCGGCACGGCCGACGGTCAGCTCTCCACCTACACGGCCGGGATCTGGGTGCCCAAGGACTCCGACATCAGGTCGATCGATGACCTTCGCGGACGCACTCTTGCCCTCTCCGAGCCCGGATCGACCTCGGGTGATGCACTTCCCCGGATGGCATTGCGCAAGAGCGGAATGCAGGACAACGACGTCAAGATCACCTATGCGGGCGGGCACCCCGAGGCACTGCTGGCATTGGCCAACGGCAAGGTCGACGCCGCCGAAATCAACTCCCAACAGCTGGCGACCTCCACCGGGGAAGGCCAATTCGACACCTCGAAGTTCCGGCAGGTGTGGACCTCGGACCCGATCCCCAACGACCCCATCACCGTCGCAGGCGGAACCAGCCCGGAATTCCAGAAAGCCGTCGCCGACGCCCTGGTGGACCTGCCGCCCGACGTCGTCGCCGAGGCTGGAGCTCTGCTCGACGTCGACCCGGCCGGACAGCTCCTTCCCGTAGACAAGAACACGTACCAGCCACTGTTCGACCTCGCCGAAGCCCTAGGCCTCACCTCCAAGGACGCGGAATGACCGCCGACGTGTTGTCCAAAACAACAAGGGGCGCAATTACTCTCGAGCGCGACGCCCCCGCGTTGTCGATCCGCGCGCTGCGAACTTCCTTCGGTGACCGGACCGTCCTGCACGGCGTCGACCTCGACGTTCACGCCGGGGAATTGGTAGGCATCCTCGGCGCCAACGGATCGGGCAAGTCGACGATGCTGCGATGCGTCGTGGGCCTGACCTCGGTGGACGGCGGCAGCATCGAGATCGGCGGCGAATCCGCACTGACTCATGGCCGTGCCCGCAAGGCGGCCATGGTGTTTCAGCAGATTCATCTCGTCGGGCGAAGGTCGGTCCTCGACAACGTCTGCGCGGGCGCGCTGGGGCGATTGTCGCTCCGCCGATCGTGGTCCACCCTCGCATTCCCGCGTGCTCTGCGGGAGGAGGCGATGGGATGCCTCGACCGCGTCGGGCTCGCCGACCGAGCACACGACCGCGCCGACCGACTCTCCGGCGGCCAACAACAACGCGTCGCCATTGCCCGCGCACTCTGCCAACGAGCACCTGTCCTCCTCGCCGACGAGCCCGTCTCGGCCCTCGACCCCGCCTCGGCCGAACAGGTCATGACGTTGCTGCAGTCCTTGGCCTCCGACGGCATCGCCGTCGCCGCGGTACTGCATCAACCAGATCTTGCGCGACGGCACTGCCATCGCATCGTCGGGCTCGATCAGGGCCGAATCTCCTTCTCCTGCAGGGCCTACGACCTGGACGACGACACCGTTTCCGCGCTTTACAGCCCCTCCGAGAGAGCCGACCGATGACCACTCTCGAAGTCCGACGCCTCGAGGTCCCGCCTCACCCGCGTCGCCGAATGGGCCTGATCGGGGGCGCAGCCCTCGTCCTCGGCTTGATCGCGGTACACATCTGGGCGGTGGAGGAAACCGATGTGTCCGCCACCGCTCTCATCAGCGGGTGGCAGGGCATCGCCTCGTTCCTCGGCTCTGCATTCCCACCGGACTTTTCGTGGACGACCGTTGTGCAACCGGGTATCGAGGCATGCCTGGTCACGCTGGCGATCGGACTCGTCGGCACGACGTTCTCCATCCCGTTCTCGATCCTGTTCGCCGTACTCGGATCACGGTCGACGAACCGAAACCCGTTCGTATATCAGGCTGCTCGGGCCGTCATGTCGTTCCTGCGCGCGGTTCCCGACATCGTGTTCGCGCTCATCTTCGTCACCGCCGTCGGGCTCGGACCATTCGCCGGCGTGCTGGCGATCATCCTGCACAACACCGGAGTGATGGCCAAGCTCTGGTCCGAAGCGATGGAAGAGATCGACCAGGGGCCCATCGACGCACTACGCGTCGCCGGAGCGTCGAGCACGCAGGTAGCGGCACATGTAGTCCTACCGACGGTCGTTCCGCAGTTCGTCGGGCTGTTGCTCTACCGGCTCGACGTCAACGTCCGGTCCTCGCTCGTTCTCGGACTGGTCGGCGCCGGCGGTATCGGATTCCTCATCAACCAGTCGATCTCACTGTTCCGTTTCGACGAGATGATGACCTACATCCTGATGGTTCTGGTGCTCGTCGTCGCCGTCGACCTGCTCAGCGGTGCAGTGCGCAAGCGCCTCGGGGCATGACCGCCCTCGCGGCCGTGTGGTCGGGGACGTCGTTCTCCCTTCAGCAGGTGCCGTTCCCGGAGTTGGCCGATGGAGAAGTTCTCGTCGAGATCGAACTGTCCACGGTGTGCGGAAGCGACCTGCACACGGTCGCCGGGCATCGCAGTACACCGGTCCCCACCGTCCTCGGGCACGAAAGCGTCGGGCGCGTGGTCAGCATCGGCGCGGACGCGACCGTCGCCGTCGGAGATCGAGTGGTGTGGACTGTCGGTACAGCCTGCGGCACCTGCAGGAGATGCGTGCGCGGGGTACCGCAGAAATGCGTCGACCTCCGCAAGTACGGACACACAGCGATCAGCGACCGGTGGACTCTCAACGGCGGCTTCGCAACTCACATACACCTCCTGGCCGGGACGCGCGCCGTCGTCGTACCGGAAGATCTGCCCGCGACGCTCCTCGCCCCCGCGGGGTGCGCCACCGCCACCGTCGTCTGCGCGGCACGTCGAATCGGGCTCACCGCAGGTGACGCCGTCGTGGTCCTCGGATGCGGCATGCTCGGGCTCACAGCAGTGGCCTACGCCCTCGACCGCGGGGCCGCATCGGTGGTGGCCTGCGATCCGGACCCGGCCCGTCGAGCATCGGCGTCGGCCATCGGGGCGAGAGCGGTGTGCGCGCCGGAAGAGCTGGCCGACGTGGCCCGCGGAGCCGATGCGATCTTCGAACTGTCCGGGAACTCGTCCTCCGTCGCCGCTGCACTCGACGTAGTGGATCTGGGTGGTCGGATCGCACTGGTGGGATCGGTGTTCCCCAGTTCAGCGGTCGAATTCGATCCTGAACATCTTGTGCGGAACCTCGTCACCATCGCCGGAAGCCACAACTACGCACCGGCCGACCTCGTCGAGGCGGTGGAGTTCTTGCAGCGCACACCGGCGGCGCAACCACTGGCTACGGCCGTCGGAATGCCTCATCCGCTCGAAGAGATCGACGCTGCCTTCGTCTCCGGACGGTCCGCTGTGCGGGGTGCCGTAGGCTAGCTCACAGGCGGGGTACCCCCGGGGGTACTTGCATACCCCCCTCGGTATGTGCGACAGTGGAGCAACAGAGCCACCGCTGACAACTGCTGGTCGCATACCCCCCACCCGTATAGGAGTAGCTGATGTCCGAGTCGGACACCGTTCCAGATTCACGTCGTGAATCGGAAAAACAACAGCACCGAAAGCCCGGCATACTCGGCCGACTGGGCAGCACCATGGTCACCCGTCGCAAGTGGGTGTTCGGAGTCTGGCTCATCGCTCTCGTCGCCCTCGGGTCCGCCGCGCCGTCTGTCTTCACCTCGCTCGCCGGAGCGGGATGGCAGGCCAACGGCTCCGAGTCCGTCCAGGTCCGCGAGCTAGCGCAAGAACACTTCGGCGGGAACTCCTCGGCTGCAGTGCAGGTCGTGGTGCATTCCGACACCGCAACGATCGACGACCCCGCAGTGCAGCAGACACTCGCCGCGGTAACCGGAGTCTTCGACGGCGACGCACGGTTCGGCGAGATCATCGCCCCACAACCAGGCATGACGATCAGCCCCGACCAGCACACCGGCATCGTCATCGCAGGCGCCAATGCCAGCACCGACGACATGGTCAAAGCCGTCGACGACATCAAAGGCGACCTGACCGCACTATCCGGTGACGGCATCGAGGTCTACCCCACCGGATCATCCGCACTGTGGTCGGACTTCAACAAAGCCAACCACGACGCGATGATCCAGGCCGAATTGATCTCCTGGCCAGTCACTTTGGCGATCATGGTGCTCGCGTTCGGCTCCCTCGTCGCCGCTGGCCTACCGTTGCTGCTGACCGTCGCCGGACTCGTCGCCTCCGCAGGTGGCCTCGTCCTGCTGAACCAGGTCACACCGATCTCGGTGTGGGCGATGAACTTCGCAATGATGTTCGCCCTCGCCCTCGGAATCGACTACGCCCTCTTCATCGTCGCCCGGTTCCGTGACGCCCTACGCAAGTCCGATCCGCGGGCAGCGGTCGCCGAAACCATGGACACCGCCGGTAAAGCCGTGGTGCTCTCCGGCCTGACCGTGCTGGTCAGCCTGAGCGCAGTCCTACTCGTCCCTGCCCCCGCGGTGCGGACGATGGCCGTCGGAATCATGCTCGCAGTGTTCTTCGTCCTCGTCGCCACCCTGACATTGCTGCCGGCGACGCTCGGCGCACTCGGCAACAAGGTCAATGCCGCTTCACTGCCCTACGCCAAACGCCAAACGCACCGCTCGCCGAAGTTCGCGGCCTGGGGCGAACTGCTCCACAAGCACCCCTGGCCGTTCGCAGTCGTCTCCGTCGGCATCTTGATCGCACTCGCATTGCCAGTCCTGGGGCTCAAGGTTGCGATGCCGTCCATCGCCGTCGTCCCCGAGGACGCACCCGTCCGCCAAGGCTACGAACTGGTCCAGGCACAGTTCGGCGACGGAGCACCCGGCGCACTACAGATAGTCGTCGCCGACGCCGATGCCCAGCAGACCGCAACAGCGGCAGCAGGCGTCGACGGAATCGCCATGGTCACCCCACCCCAAACCGCCATGGACGGATCAGGATACTCACTGCTACAAGCACTTCCGACGGTCGATCCTTCGGATGAAGCGATGGGCACCATCCTCACCGACCTCCGCGCCGAGCTTCCGGAGTCCGCACTGGTCGGCGGCGCACCGGCAGAGAACCTGGACCTGCAGCAGGCCCTGAACGACTACCTGCCGCTGGTGATCGGCATCATCCTCGTCCTCGGCTTCATTCTGCTGCTCGTCGCACTGCAAGCTCCGTTGATCGCGGTGCTCGGTACCGTCGTCAGCTTGCTGTCCACCGCCGCCGCATTCGGTGTCGCGAAGCTGATCTTCCAGGACGGCCACGGCGCATCCCTGCTCGGCTTCACCCCACAGGGCTTCCTCGACGGCTGGGGACCGGTGTTCTTCTTCGCGATGATCTTCGCCATCGCCATGGATTACACCGTCTTCCTCCTCGCCACCGCGAAGGAGCACTACGAGAAGTCCGGTGACGCAAAGATCGCCCAGGTCGACGGCCTCGCCCACTCCGGTCGCGTCATCCTCGCGGCAGCAGCGGTCATGGTCGCGGTGTTCTTCACCTTCGCGCTCTCCGACCCGCTGCCACCGAAAGAAATGGGCATCATTCTCGGCGTCGCAGTCCTACTCGACGCAGTGCTGATCAGGCTCATCCTGCTCCCGGTGATGCTGCGCCTGACCGGCCACGCGGCCTGGTGGTCACCGGCATGGCTCCGCAAGGTTCTGCCGTCCATCAGCTTTTCCCACTGACATTTTTGTACAGAAGATCGGAGAGAAAAATGATCGACAAGTTCTCGGGCTGGCCCATCGAACGCACCGTTCCCGCCCTCGCGGCCGCCGTTGTCACCACCGGTCTGGTCCTCGGCGAAACCAGCTCCCCACGCTGGCGGTTCCTGAGCGCCTTCGCCGCAGCAAACCTGGGCCTCTACGCTGCAGTCGGATGGTGCCCGGCAAGCCTGCTTCTCTCCAAAGCCGGCGTGCCCAGTCTTCGTAACGCTCGAAACGGGTAGTCCTTTTACAAGGGCAGCTCACAACCGAAAGGAACCACTTATGAACATTGCACTATCGACCACATTGACCGATACCGACTTCGACACCGCCGTCGCAAAAACCAAAGAGGCACTTTCCGCGCAAGGCTTCGGCGTCCTCACCGAAATCGATATGCAGGCCACCCTGAAAGCCAAGCTCGGCGAGGACATGGAGCAGTACCTGATCCTCGGCGCCTGTAACCCGAACCTCGCCCACCGCGCGGTCGGCGTCATGCCCCAGATCGGACTGCTGCTCCCCTGCAACGTCCTCGTCCGCGCCGACACCAACACCGCAGGATCGTTCCTCGTCGAGGCAATGAACCCTGCCATCATGGTCGAGGTCACCGGCGAAGCCGAACTGTCCTCCGTCGCACAGGAAGCGACGACCAAGCTGCAGGCAGCGATCTCCGCTCTCGGCGGCAAGAACTCCTGATCCAACCGACGGGGGCGGCCAGGTTCATCCTGGCCGCCCCCGTCTGCGTCCTAGGACGCAGGCACTACAGCTAGTGATCTGCGCGGCGGAGCGCGATGACGTTGTCGGTCACCGTGGCTCTCTGCCCGTCAGGTCCCGACGCGGTTCGCTGCGCTGCTTCGACGCGTATCGGTTGCCAGTGGTTCTCGTCGAGGCCGAGCTTTTCCAGGGTGTCCTGTGGTGTCGGGAACCGAACGTCGGGGTCTTGGTTCCAGGACCAGGGGGCCGTCGAGGCATGATCGACGATCAGAAGCACACCCTGCATTGCGACGCTCACTGCTGCTCTGCGGAGGACCTGTTCCCGGGGGATGTCGATCGGGGTGTGGAAGTACTGTGCGGACACCAGATCGAACGATCCGTTTGGCAGGGACTGCGATACGTCGCATTTCTCGAAATTCACGTTGGCAGCGAGGCCCCGTTCAGCGGCTTGGGCGCGGGCGCGTTCGAGGACAGTGGCAGAAACATCGACCGCTGTGACCTTCCATCCCCTGCTTGCGAGCCAGAGTGCGTCCCCGCCTTCGCCGCAACCGATATCCAATACCGACCCCGGAGTCAGGTCGGCAGTGATATCGGCGAGCACTGCATTGGGTAGACCGCTCCATGGTCGAATATGCTTCTGGTAGTGCGGTTCCCAAAAAGACTCGGACGCGGGGCGCGGGACGGTAGAGCCATCTTCATGTGTCGTCACTGTCATACCTTCGATTCGGTGGAAAATCCATGACGTCGGGCGCCCAGAACTCGTTCGCACACTTCCGCTTCTGCCGCGGCGGAGAACACATCAGGTGCCGTCGGGGCAGTTCGCCTCTCGGCGACGACGCGTCGCACGTCCTCGTCGAGGAGGCTCGCATTGATCGCCGCCGCTGCGGTGAATCCTGCCGCTGCCGAATTGATCACTCCGGCATACATATCGGTGACATTCCCGGCGACCCATACGCCGGGCACCTGCGTAGCTCCGCTCGAATCCGCGGCGAACACGGAGCCGAGCAGCGCCTCGCCCACCCGCTGTTCGGTCGGATGCAGCCCTAGTGACTCGAGCACCTCGGAGTGCGCGGAGAACAGCGGCGCAACAACTAATGCTTGACAGGCGAGCGTGTCGCCCGACCCCAACCTCACACCCGTCATGCGATCATCGTCGACGAGCACATCGGTGACCTGGCCGTCGATCACCGAGATTCCGCGGGCGGCGAGCACTTCCCACTGCTCCTCGGTCGGTTCCGGAGCTGTGTGCAAAAACAAGGTGACATCGTCACTGAGCTGACGGAACATCAAAGCCTGATGCACGACGCCCGGCCCGATGCCGAGGACCCCGATGGCCTGGTCCCGCACTTCCCATCCATGGCAGTACGGGCAGTGCAGCACATCACGGCCCCACCGCTCACGCAGACCAGTGATGTCGGGGAGTGTGTCGGTGAGTCCGGTGGCGACCAAAAGCTTCCGGGCGCGCACCTTCTGCCCGTCGGCCAGATCGACTGTGAAGCCAGTCTCGGTGCGCTGGGCAGCAACAGCACTTCCGGAAATCACCGTGCCGCCGTAGGACGAAAGCTCGTCTCGACCGACAGCTGTCAACTCAGTCGCGGAAATGCCGTCCCGAGTCAGGTAATTGTGCACTCCCGCGGCGGGCGCATTGCGAGGGCGTCCGGCATCGATGACGATCACCGAGCGTCGGGAACGCGCCAGTGTCACCGCTGCGCTCAATCCGGCAGCACCACCACCGATCACTGCAACATCCCAGGTACGGGATCGATTGTTCATGCCTTGTCCGTTCATTGTGCAAATATGAACTGCCCACATCCTCGGTGACAAGTTCTCTTGCTGATCTGTCAAGATGGAGGCATGAACTCCGACATGAGTACCTACTTGGAGCAGACCATCAGCGCAGTCGGGCCCCGGCTACGGGTCCTGCGCAAACAACGAGAGACCACACTCGCCGACCTCTCCGCGGCCACCGGGATCTCCGAGAGCACGCTCTCTCGGCTGGAGTCAGGGCAGCGCCAACCCACCCTCGAGCAACTACTCGCGCTGGCGAGGACGTACCGGATGCAGGTCGACGAACTGATCGGCGGCCCGTTGACGGGCGACCCGCGGGTTCACCTGCAGCCAGTGACCCGTTACGGGATGACATGGCTACCGCTCACTCGTCGCGCCGGCGGAGTACAGGCACACAAGCTCATCATCCCGGCGGCACGGTTCGGCGATACGCCGATACCTTCCTCCCACGAAGGGTACGAATGGCTGTACATACTCAACGGACGGGTCCGACTCGTTCTCGGCGACCAAGATCTGATACTCAGCCCCGGTGAAGCAGCCGAATTCGATACCCATGTCCCGCACTGGTTCTCCACCGCGGACGACGCATCCGCCGAGCTGATCATTCTCTTCGGCCAGCAAGGTGAGCGCGCACACCTTCGTGCCCGATCGGAGCAATGACGCCTGATCGCTGCTGCTCAGAGGAAGTCAGCGCCGCCTTCTATGCCCCCAGGGGTACTATGGAGGAACACCCAGCACAATCCGAAGGAGTCCGACATGAACGGCGACCAAGACAGCATCGCATTGGTACTCAACCGACTGCGACGCGCCCATGGCCAACTCGCCGGCGTGATCGGCATGATCGAAAACGGACGCGACTGCAAAGACGTCGTCACCCAACTCGCCGCCGTCTCGCGCGCACTCGACAAAGCCGGATTCAAAATCGTCGCCACCGGTCTGCGCGAGTGCATCACCGGCGAGACCGCCGGCGACACCGAACCGATGACCGAGGCCGAACTCGAGAAGCTCTTCCTCGCGCTGGCTTGACCGTCTGGAGGTGGCTGACGGGGGCCCTCACTGTGCTGGTAGCAGTGGTGTGCGCGGTAATCATCTCCACCTTCACTCCGCCAGTCGTCCTCTTCCCCGTCTACGCACTGGCCTCTGCCGTCTTGCTGTTCCTGGGCGCACTCTGGCTCGTACTCGCACTGATCGGGTGGTTCAAATACCATTCGCTGCGATGGACCGCCGTTGCACCGGCCATCGTCATCGTCACAGCCGCACTCGTCTTGTTATCCGTACCGTCGAAAGGCGCATTCGCGGTATCGAAGGGCGCACTGGAAACCGTCGCCCAGGACTGCACGAAATCTACGGACACCCGCCGAATCGGGGCATACGCGGTCCGTTCGGTCCGTCCCACCGACAGCGGATGCCTGTTCTTCATCGTGGGCGGCCTCATCGACTCGATCGGCCTGGCCTACCTACCGGACGGCGCGCCCTACCTCGGCGAACCGCGTCGCGACGGAGACATCGGATACGAAAGATACGATGGCGATTGGTACCGGTTCGTGCAGCAATTCTGAGCCCACGTGTGCGTATTTCTGTGGGCCACAACAACAATTAATCAGCAACTCTGGTAATTCTAACTAGTGAATACACTGGGGAATAGCTCGATACTTAACGATTGAACACCATCCACTCTTTTACGCCGGCGGAAACGGGCATATCGGTCCATTCTCAGTTTTCGCACCACGCGCATTTATTCGCTACTCTCGGGAGGAATACACACCTCGAAGGGATCTCGCACCGTGGCGAAGCAAGTAATCTATGAATTGGTCGACGACATCGACGGCACAGCAATCAACGAAGGCGAAGGCGAATCGATCGAGTTCTCCCTCGACGGCGTCGACTACGTCATCGACCTGAAAATTAAGAACGCCAACGAATTCCGCAAGCGTCTCGAACTGTACGTCGGACACGCAACCCGCGTCGGCGGCCGCAAGCGCAAAGTAGCATCAGCCGGCGTCGCCCCGAAGGCCGCATCTTCATCGGCGCCTACGACCAAACGTGACCCTGCTCAAACCCGCGCTATTCGCCAGTGGGCATCGGACAGCGGCTATGAGATCAACGACCGCGGACGCATTCCCGCCGACATCGTCGAAGCATACGAAACAGTAAACGCCAGCTAGATTCCGACGCGCCTGGCCTGCCTACCGGTCAGCCAGGCGCCTCGAATCGGCATAGAACGCCGAAGATTATCGATTCCGGCTGTCACTGTTCGCGGAAATTGTTCGGTATTTGTGTGCTAACCCCGCCCCCACCGCTTCAATGGTCCATTCATACGATCAGATAGCTTCAGGGCGCCATTCAAGCGACCAGGGGCCCGGCCGCGCGAAGCAGGTCAGTTCTTCGGGTACTTGTACAGGCCTTCCCCGGTGGAGATGCCCAGCTTTCCCTTGTCGATGTAGTTCTCCTTCAGGAAAGCAGCCAACCGTCGCTGGTCTTCGTTGCCCTGAGAGGCGATGTTGTACGGCGTAGTGAGTCCGATGATGTCGTAGATCTGGCATGGGCCGAGCGGCGCGCCGGTGGCGATGCGCCACGTCTTGTCGATCATTTCCGGATCGGCGACTCCGTCGACGAGGAGGAGTCCCGCCGCGTCGAGGAACGGTACGAGGAGGGAATTGAGCAAGTAGCCGGGCTGTTCCTTCTTCAGCTCGATCGGGACCATGCCGATCGCGGATGCGAAGTCGACGACCGTCCGGTACACAGCCGGGTCGGTCTTCGACGTGCCCATCACCTCGGCGGTGTTGCGGACCCAGATCTGGTTGGCGAAGTGCAGCGCGAGGAACTTCTCCGGTCGACCGGTGGAGTCCATGAAGTCGCTGGGAAGCAGCGTCGAAGAGTTCGTCGCAAAGATCGTGTGCTCGGGGGCGAAACCGCCGATCTTGGTGTAGGTATCGCGCTTGATGTCCAGATTCTCGGGAACGGCCTCGATGACCAGGTCTGCGGCCTGTACAGCTTCCTTCAGGTTCGACGACAGAGTGATCCGCTCCAGCGCGGCCGCTGCCTTGCCGTCGGCCGCACCTTCGACCTGCTGCGTGTACACCTTGACCAGCTTGTCGAACTGCACCTTCGCCTTGTCCAGCGCCGCATCGTCGATGTCATATGCGACTACCGAAAATCCATGGTACGCAGTCTGATACGCGATCTGCGAACCTAGAACGCCTGTTCCCAATACCGTCACGTTGGTGATGTCGGTCATCTGATGGTCTCCTCTGCAGTTCATTTGTCATCGTTCACCGAAACGAGGTCACAGATTCACCGCTGGAGAGGGTGTGGCGCACGCGCTAGCCCTCCTGCGGAGTTCGGCCACCTCTCAACATACGCCAGATTCTCGATTCGAGGTCGAGCATCGAAAGTTCGAGAGATCCGGCACGGATGCAATCGTCCGGCGAAACTCTTTGTCCATCAACGTACTACCAACACAGGCGAGATTCGGTTCATTCCAATACGGGCGTATGATCGGTGACACACACCGACCGAATTCCCCGGTCCGAAGAGGCCGCTACCCGTGAGCACTGTTCCGGCTCCCTGCAGGTGAAGCAAGGGTCGACTAGAATCGTTCGACACGTTGATCGCCCGCCTCGTGAATGAAGCCCATGAGCAAGTACACATTTCGATCTATCGAAAGTGAAGCCGTTACCCTACTGCTGCACAGCGCAATTCGATGATCAAGCGTAAATCACCCTCCTTCACTGCTTGCCCGCACCGCGCCAACTCACCGACGAGCACATCTTCGACTGGCTCGACGATCTGTAGTGATCGGGGCAAGTGCAACCGGTCAGTGCCGATCGCTCACTGCGCTCCGGTCGACGACAAGTTCCGTGAAGAGGACAGCCACCGGTCGAGTAGGGCGAGCATCGGGTGTCGCGAGTCAATGTGTCGCGCTTTGTCCGCTGCAGTGTTGGAGAGAGATTGCGTGATCACTGTTTTGGCGCCCACAGTGATCGACGTGTGCTTGCCGAGCCTGGGCTGAACAACGGTGTCCACACCGGCGACCCGACTGAACGACTCGTCCTGCAGGAGTGCGAGCAACAGGTGATCGGTGCGATCCGCCGGTCCCCGCGGTGCACCGCCTCGTACCGCGCGTCTCCGACTGCCCCCTGGCCTACATGGTCTCCTTATATTCCGTGCTGTTGTCATCTGCAACTGACTGACCCTGGCGTCGACCAGCGGGGTAACTGTCTTTATAGTCCTGTTCGTGTCGTCTTCCGCTCGACTCGATGGCAGAATGTGTTGCGCGAAGTTCGCGAGGTTTGTCACCGGCAGAGCGAGGGACGTTCTGATGTATCAGGGAGGCGGCTGGACATGAACACCATCGATTCGGAACACGCCGGATACCGATTTGCGTCGCTGTCCTGGGACCTGGCGCAACACCCCGGAGCAGGCCCGACGGCACAGCGCGTCGCCGACCTCGCGGTCACGACCTTGGGCTGCAGTGGCGCTGCGGTGACCACCCTCCGCGACAACGGTCGGGTACGGATCATTGCGGCCAGCAATCAACGAACGATTGCCGAGGCCGCAAAGATCGCCGATCGCACGGGCCAGTCCGCCACCAAAGCCGTACTCGCCACCAAGGGAACCATCGTGAACAACGACGTGGAGAACGATCCGCGGTGGGTGCAGTATCGAGAGCTGATGACCGAGCAGACGTCGATCCGGTCGACCGCAAGCTTCTATCTGATCCTCGGCGGCGTCGAGTTGGGTGTCATGGGCTTCTACAGCGCCCATAAGGACTTCTTCACCGACGAGATCCTCTACGACTGCTCCATCTACGCCGACCATGCCGCAGTGGCACTGAAGAGTGCCGGGGCAGACGACCGCAACGATCAACTGTCGATGGCGGTGGACACCAACCGCGAAATCGGCATTGCCATCGGGATAGTGATGAGCCGGTACAAGCTCACCCGGGACGCCGCGTTCGACATGCTGGTCGTGGCCTCCTCGCACACCAACCGCAAGCTGCGGGACGTCGCGGCCGAGATAGCCGCCACCGGGAAAGTCCCGGCCTGGCGGTCTAAAGCCCTCGCTTCTTAGATACTGCTGCGCAGCAGCATTTATGAGGCGATGCGCGGCGCAGGGCTCCTGATAACGGCGGTGTAGATTCCCACCACCAATGCTGCGATCGCTGCAGTCCATCCGACGGTGGCATCGATGAGGTCGCCCGCGAGCCTGCCCTGCGCAATCCACATCAATCCCCAGACGATCCCCATAGCCGGTGCGAGAGCACCCGAAGAGTACGTAGCCAACCCGACGGCCACCAACGCGGCAACGACCAGGACGGCCGCTGCCCAAAAGGTCGCACCGCCGGTCACGCCGAGATCGACGAGCCACGCCGTCACGTTCGCGATGGTCGCCACGCATACCCAGCCGAGGTAGAGGCCCATCGTTCCGTCGGTGATCACCGCGTCGAGCCGGTTCTCGGGGCGCTGCTTCTGGAGGAGGACGAACACGCGGGCGAGGACCGCGAGTAGCGCTGCGATGACGAACACGCTCAGCCACAGCAATCCCACCTGAATGGTCAGGATCCATGCGGCGTTGAGCAGCATGGATACCGCAATCGGCAGTCGGAGGGGCTGGTGGCGCTCGCTTCGCCCGGGCAGCGCCTGCCACACCGCGTACGCGAAGAATCCGAAGTAGATGACCGTCCAGATCGAAAATGCAGTCCCAGCAGGCGCGACGAGCGTCGACGTGGCGCTGAGCGCACCGCCTGCGGCCTCCGCGATGGGAGTGCCGATCCATGCACCCGAGCCGATGAACGAGCCGATGACCGCCGCAATGGCGCTGACTATTACCCCGACCTTCATAACGGGTAGATGCCCGGATCGACGGTTCACAAACGGGGGGGTGGCCCGGAGCGGGCTTTCTGCTGGTGACGTTGCTTGTGCGGCCGGGGAGGTACCGCCCGGCCGCACAAGTTTCACCTCACGCCAGTTGAACGGTGGCCGTCGCCCGGTGCCCGAAGATGCGCTTGCCCTCGAAGGTCGCACCCAGCGAGATCACTGCCGTACGACTATCCGCGTCGAGCGATTTGATCTTGCCCGTGAACAGAATTTCTGCGGCGCGATGTGGATCGACGGGAATGGGTGCGGTGAAGCGGACCGTGTAGTCCTTGACCGCACCCGGATCACCCAACCATGACGTGATGTAACCGCCGCCGAGACCCATCGTCAACATGCCATGTGCCAGAACATTTTTCAGGTCGACGAGTTTGGCGAACCCATCGCTCCAGTGGATCGGGTTGGCATCCCCCGCGACACCCGCATAGTTCACCAGATCGCCACGAGTGAGGCGAAAGGTCTTTTCTGGCAACACATCTCCGACGGTGACGTCCTCGAACTTCACCGAAGGCGCCGGGCGATGGTCGACCAGCACGAGCGGTGGATGCTCCACCTGCTCCTCTTCCTCGTGCGTGGTGGCGTTCTCGCGAGCAGTCGACGGCGTAGCGCCGTGCATCACCAGATTCTCCGCTGCCTCGACGATGCCGGAGTCGACATCTCCGTCGCGGCCGATCAGTAGCGTCGTGTACGTGGTCTGTACGAGCTCGTTGCGCTGGTTGGACACGATGTTCTTGGTGACCATCATGTCCTTGCCCATGACCTCTTTGTAGGAGTCGAGGGAGACGTCGCAGTACAGCTGATCGCCAGCGACGATCGGCTGGTGGAATTCGAGGACCTGATCGGTTTGCAGCATCTGCCCCAGGTCGAATCCGACCGCGATCTTCTCGAGCAACCGACGCTGCGCAAGGGTGCCGACCAGGGAGATGAAGGTCAGCGGCGCTGCCAACCCGCGGTAGCCGAGCGCTTTGGCTGCGTCGGAGTCCCAGTGCACCTGGTTGAAATCCTGAACTGCGCGAGCGTACTCACGGACCTTCTCGCGTCCCACCTCGTAGAAGTCGCTCGCCCGGTAGTGCAGGCCCACCATTGCACGAACATGCTCCGCTGGATCGAAATTCTCAGAAGTTTTTCCAGTCATTTCTCGCAACATACCGGGCCGAGCGCCGCTAGTACATGTAGGTCCGCGACCTTGTGGGAGTTCACAGCCGGCGTCAGGCAGTGCGATGCCGGGGAACGACGTCGTAACTGTCCGGTTCGAACGGCGTCACCGGGGGGATGCGCGTCACTGCCGTCAGTGGGCGACGAGAGCGAGCCCGCGATGCATCGGCGGCCAGCAATGCCGCCCCGTGCGCGGTCAGTGATTCCGGCATATCGGGCACGAGTACCGGCAGCCGCAGATCGCGCCGAAAGACGCGGCGAAGCGAAGGGATATTCGCACAACCACCGACCATGACCAGTGCGTTGACCGATTTCGGTGCGTCGACGATGGCACTGGCAGTCCAGTCCTCGATCGATCGAACCGAGCGGTCGACGATGTCGTCGAAAGAGCTGCGCCACAGCCGAACCGGGCCACCGACGAATGGTCCGGTCACCTCCGCCACGCGCAGGCTCGACAACTGCTCACGAGCGAACCGAATGGCGACGCCGAGACTGTCCAGTGCCGAGGCGGACACCAGTTCGTCGGCACCGTAGGTGGCGAGTAGATAGTTGCGCACCGCCTCGTCGCACACCGATCCACCGAATCGAGTTGTGCGCTCCGAGCTGAAAACCTGACCGGTTACGGGATCAGCGATCGATACGGTGGTCCCTGAAGCACCGACGTCGCAGAGTGCGACCGTGCGCAAGCCCTCGAGCTGTCCGCTGCCGCGCAGGAACCTCAGCTGAGCGCCGAGTTCGGAGACGACCATGAATCGATCTGCCTTGTGCATCGAGTACGCCGAGGTCAGGGGCCTGCTCGCTGGGTCGTCCGGGACAGCGAGAACGGTATCCGCGGCGTCCACATCCTGCACCTTGGCCATGGAGTCCAGCAGGCCGAGTGCAGCGGCGACGTGCTCGGACGGCTCGAACAACCGCGCAACGTTGACCGAGCGCACCGAATCGTCCGCCGTATCGAGAGCTGTAGCCCGGGCGGCCGAAGAGCCCACTGACACCCCAAGCACCGTTTTCATGGCTTCCTCGACTCCACTATGACCGACCAGATGTAGAGACCATAGCCGTGAAATCAGTCCGTGGGTAGGCTTCCATACCTTTGAAGATTCTTAGAGTATGTTTCGGGCACCCAGGCTGCTACTCCGGAGGTGTTTCGAGCTCCTCCGTCGTCGTCGATGGGGGCGCGATCGTGGTGGTCGGGGGCTCCGGGGTGGGCTCGACCGACGTCTCCACCGGCGGCTGTTCCACGTCCGTCGGTTCGACGCCGCCCCCGGGCGATGTCGGCGTGACCACCGACGTGGTCGTGGGCGCGAGGGTGGGCGCGAGGGTAGGCGCCATCGTCGCGGCCGGCGGAAGATTCGGCCGCGGGCGTTCGGCGCTTGCGGCCGAGGGTCGTGAAACTCCGACGGGCGGGACGGATTCGGGTCGGACAGCAGGGTTCACCACAGGATCCGGGGCTTCCGACGGCACCTCCGCCGGAGAAACCGAATGATCTGAAGCCGGAATCGGCTTCGAGTACGGAGTGTCCGCCGTATCGACCGAGTCTGCGGGGATGACCGTTCTGCTGTCCACCGCAGGATCCACCGTCATCGCCAACGCGCTGACTCCCCCGAGCGCCGCCAACATCAAGGCTCCGACCGCAGCGACCTGCCAGATCCCGCGACGAGTACCGGAAGACGCCACGGTACGTCGGGCCGTACTCACCGGATTCAGTACACCGACCAGCAGGGCTGCAGCGACATCGGGTGGTAGCCCGTCTACGAGGTGGGAATCGAAGATGTCGACGACGATCAGCGGCTGCGCCTCGGACGCAGCGACCGCGTCGATGACGACCTGGCACTGCATCGCGTTCTCGCAGACGACGGCAGCACCGGTGACCGTGAGACCGCTCTGCAGGGCTTGAATCCTGGTCGATCCCAGTGCTGTGACAACGGCCTGGCCGATACCGTCGGGCACCGCTTCCACCGAAACGACGCGGGTTGCTACCGGCCCGAGCTCGGGCAGATCTGCGTCTACCAGGGAAGCCGTCACCTCGAAGGTGCTGACATGCACTCCGAGAGCTATACGCACGACAGACTTGCCCCCTTCCCGTTTACCCCGAAAATTTCTATTACTCGAAAGGTTTTGTGGCTAAGAATACAGTCGCCTTCCTGTTTTTCGTTAGCTGTTCACACATCAATTTTGGATACTTCGGCCCGAGCAGCCTCGGCCGCCGCGACCTCCTGGGCATAGAGCACACCGAAGGTAAAGCCGTTCTCCCCCGGAGTCACCCCTGCCTTCCGTCCGAGGTCGAGCAGCTTCTGCGCAGCGACGACCGCGTCCTGATGCTCGCCGAGCACTTCCTGGACCGCCTTGTATCGCTCGATCCGAGCCGTCGCGTCTTTCTTCCCGACGATCGGGAAGATCAACTCGGCGGCATACCTGGCACGTTTTCCTGCCTTGCGGGCCCCATGCAGTGCTACGTCGTCACCCCCGGCTACTGCTGCGGCGACGCGCCTGCGCACCTTATGTCCGGACTTGCGCGCAAGTCGATCGAGTTCATCGGCGTCGACGTCCTCGGCCCCGGCCGCTGCCGGGAATGCGCGCGAGAGGTTACCGAGACTCGTCAGCAGGGCCCGGTAACGATCCCCGTCCAGCTCCGTCGCGATGATGCCTCGGTGGCGAACCTGTTCGGCCAACAGATCATTCTCGATGCGCGCGGCAACCGGGCCCAGAACCAGCTCCGGCGGCAGCTCGTGCACCGCGTCGGACAAGCGGGCACGCAGCACTTGTCTGTCCCTGACCTCACCGAGAAGTCCTGCATACCAAGCCAACTCGGAATCCAGAATCGAAGCCACGTCCTCGTCGAACAAGGCACCGAACACACGCAGCGTGCTCCGGTAGCGTCGGATCGCAACGCGCGTGGAATGGATCGGGTCGAGTCCCCGACGCAGGTACACATCGCCGGCGAAGATGGCTTGCGCCTGCTCGTCGAGGTATGCCGTCAGGACCCCGAGCTCGGGCACCTGAGTCTCCTTCAAGTTCACAGCCAACGCGCGATGCAGCTTCGACGGGTGCGCGCCGCGCTGAGCCCCAGCGGTGAGCAGCGCCTTACCGAAACGCTTCAACGTCGCTTCCGACCCCGCCGCACCCAACTCGACTTCCAGCTCGCGCCATCGGTGGTCGGGGACGCCTTCTGCTTGGACGTCGACCGAATCGTCGGCGAGTTCGGCGAGCACGGATCCGTCCGAGGAAGTGAATACATGCCGTCGACGCTTCGAGGTCAGGGTGGCAACGGGGACCAACGTTTTCCCCAGGGCGACGCCTGCGAGCATGCTCGCGAGCTCTGCCGGGACCTGCGCGTCTTCACCGCTACCGAGTGGCAGCCGGATCTCGGTGCGTGCCTTGTCTGCGGGGACTTTCACGTGCCAGCCCGTGTCGGTGTCTCCGCGCCGACGCCGCAACGTGATGCCGCGCCGGAGTAGATCGAGATCGGGTGTGTCGAAGTAGCTGCTGATCAGCTCCACCTCCGACATCTCGATCGCTCCGCCCTTCGGGATCAGGTCGGTGAGCGAGGGAAGTAAGAATTCCGAGGGGACGTCGTATTTGTCCTCGCGCTCGGTCTGTATCGAAGCCATGTCCGTCAGTGTGCCGGACATGGCAGATCAGTCGACCGGTGACTGGACGAAGTTCAGGTACGCCTTCGACGGTGTCGGGCCTCGTTGCCCCTGGTACTTCGAGCCGGTCGCCGCGCTGCCGTACGGGTGCTCGGCCGGGCTGGACAACCGGAACAGACACAGCTGGCCGATTTTCATTCCGGGCCAGAGCGTGATCGGGAGGTTCGCAACGTTGGACAGCTCCAGGGTGATGTGGCCGCTGAAACCCGGGTCGATGAATCCGGCCGTCGAGTGCGTCAGCAACCCGAGGCGACCGAGCGAGCTCTTGCCTTCGAGTCGTCCCGCCAGGTAGTCGGGAAAGGTCGTCAGCTCGAGCGTCGAACCGAGCACGAATTCTCCGGGATGCAATACGAACGGCTCGCCCTCGGCGGGTTCGACCAAAGTGGTCAGCTCGTCCTGCTGCTTCGACGGATCGATATGGGTGTACCGGGTGTTGTTGAACACGCGGAAGAGCTTGTCGAGGCGTACATCGACACTCGACGGCTGAACCATCGAGTCGTCGAACGGCTCGATCCCCAAGTTGCCGGTGGACACTTCGGTACGGATATCGCGGTCGGAGAGCAGCACACCCCGCAGGCTATCGCGCCCACCGCTGAGGTTCAGCGGTGGCCGTGCGTGGTGGCCGCCGCTTTCGTCACTTCACCTTGCCGAAGAACGGTACTTACCCGCAATAATGATCAAGTTCAACCTCGGATGGGGCTGAAGTTCGAGGTCAGGGGGGAATAGGAATGCGCGAGATACGAAGTCTCGATGCGCTCGTCACCGAGGTCGCCTCGGACCTCATCGGTGTCGATGCATCTTCGGTATCGACCGCATACACCCGAGTGCTGCGTACACTCGTCGAGTTCTTCGATGTCCACGCCGGATACCTTCGACACACCGACCACCGGAATCGATCAACGGTAATGATCGCCGAATGGCCTCCGAGACCTGATGCGCCCGAGCCCGATCCACTCGGCATCGTCTATTTTGCCGACTCCGACGCGGCCTTCGCCGCGTGCGAGCATCTGGTACACCCCAAAGTGTTCCGCCGACCGACCGACAACGAGGAACTTCGCCAGCGAATCGAAGCAGCCTTCGGATACACCGTTGCCTCCATGGCGGTAGTTCCTCTCGTCCAGGAGAAGTCGATCGGATGGGTCGGCCTCATCAAAAGCTACGACCGCACGTGGTCCGAGGGAGAAATCAACGCACTCGTCGCCATCGCGTCGATGCTCACGCAGGTTCACGCCCGCATCCAGGCCGAGGAATCGCTGCGCCTCGCCGCCGAAAGCGACGCCCTGACCGGGCTGGCGAATCGGAGAGGGTTCACCGATGACCTTCTCCGTCGCCTTTCCTCCGACGCCGGACCTGTCGCCCTGCTGTTCCTCGATCTGGATCGACTCAAAGCCCTCAACGATTTCTACGGACACTCGGCGGGCGACGAATACCTCCGCGCGCTGGCCGACACACTCCGAGCGGTCACACCGGAAGCCACCATCGCCCGATGGGGCGGGGACGAGTTCGTCATCGTCATGCAACCCTCGATGCTCGACGGCAAGCCGACGTCGCCGTACAACGTCGCGCTACGAGTCCTCGACGCAGTGGCCGCCACGCGGGTAACGATCGCCGGCGACGAAATCACCCGCACCGCAAGTATCGGTGTCACCACCGCAACCCCTGGAGTGGGACGCGTCGACGACATCATCGCCAACGCCGATCAGGCTGCGCTGGTAGCCAAGCACCGGGGCGGAAACAGTGCCGTACTGTTCGATTCGGCCATCCGTGCGCGTACCGCACTGCGTAACGACGTCGAACTTCATCTCCACGATGCCATTTCGAACGGCGATCTCGTGCTGCACTTCCAACCCGAGGTCGATCTCGGAACCGGTGACATCACCGCCGTCGAGGCACTCGTGCGTTGGCAGCACCCCACCAGAGGCATCCTTCCCCCGAGCGACTTCATCGATATCGCGGAGTCCTCCGAACTCGCAACCGGGCTGGGCCGTTGGGTGCTAGTCGACGCCATACGTGCCTATTCCGACTGGGCATCTCGTATCCCGGGGCTCGACATCGTGCTGCGCGTGAACATCTCACCCGCGCAGCTCCTCGCCCCCGAATTCGTCACCATCGTCGCGCAAGCACTCGACTACGGTTCCGTTCCACCGACCGCATTGTGCCTGGAGATCACCGAAAACGCTGTCGTGCAAGACACTGGCCAAACTGCCAAGATTCTGACCATGCTCCGCGAGCTGGGTGTCGGTATCGCGATCGACGACTTCGGTACCGGATTCAGCTCCCTTGCACACCTGAAGGTACTGCCGCTGGATGCCCTCAAAATCGACGGCGAGTTCGTCAAAAATCTCGATTCCGACACCAACGACCAGGCGATCGTCGGAGCCATAGCCACCCTTGCCGCAGCCTTCGGGCTCGAACTACTAGCCGAGGGTGTCGAGACCGAGGCCGCGAAATCAGCATTGCTGGCCGTGGGTTGTGATCGGGCGCAGGGCTATCTGTTCTCGCGGCCGGTAACGGAAGCGGAAATTATCGAGATGTTGGCACGGGGAGCCATCCACTGACCACTCCAGGCTCGATCGATCACAGTGGGTTAAGGTCTCGTTGGCCGGGGGCCGGAGCTAGGAGAGGGCACTGAATCGACGTCGAGATCTCGATGCCGTCGTAACCGACGTCGCGACTACCCTCATGCGCGTGGATGCCGAATCGGCCCACGAGACATACCCAGCGATCCTCCGCGGCCTGGCCTGCGAGCTGGAACTCGACTTCGCGTTTCTACGCCTGACCGATATCGATACCCGGACATGCGTTCTCGTCGCAGAATGGCCGCCGAGAATCGGAATCACCTACCCGGACCCGTCGACGGTCGCGCACCGGGACGGCCCCGACCCGATCCTCGCTCTAGCGGCAACGATGAAAGACGTCACCGTAGTGTCGGCGGGAGACATTGCCGAACAACTAGACGGGCTTGCGCCCGAAAGGGTTCCGCTCGTGGTGATCCCGCTGGTCTCCGGAGGCGTCGGCGTGGGGGCTCTCGGCTTCGCCAAGGCTGCCGGGCGCGCCTGGACCGACTGCGAATTGAGCTCGCTACGATCGGTCGCTGAGTTGATGACGCAGCTGCAAGCGCGAGTGAACGCGGAGAACCGTTCCCGCTTCGTAGGCTCGCACGACGATCTCACCGGGATGTCGAACCGCAGAGCACTGTTGGACCACCTGAGCGCGCGCCTGGAGGAACCCCGGTGCGGCCCGGTAGCAGTGCTGTTTCTCGACCTCGACCAGTTGAAGTCGTTGAACGACTTCCTCGGCCATCTGACCGGCGACGAATACATCCGCGACGTCGCCGACATCGTGCGCGAAGAACTGGGATCCGAGGATGTGATCGCCCGGTTGGGGGGTGACGAATTCGTCGTCGTACTCGCAGGCCCGACAGATGAATTCGTCGCCAACTTGGCAGCCGAAGCGATACTGAAGGCAATCGACGGAATGGACATGCCCCTCGCAGATCTGCGTCGCCGCGCCCGGATCGGCATCATGATGGCCCAACCCGGTCGCATCACGGCCGAACATGCCTTACGGTGCGCGGACCAGGCTGCGCTCTTCGCGAAGATCGGCAGTACCGACAACATCGAACACTTCACCGAATCGGTGCGAGCACAGAGCGAACTGCGAAGCGACGTCGAAGTGCACCTGCGTGACGCGATCGAAGGCGACGCCCTCGTTCTGTACTACCAACCCGAAGTCGACCTCGGCAGCGGAAAGATCACCGCGGTGGAAGCTCTCGTCCGATGGCAACATCCGGTACGCGGACTCCTACCGCCGAGCGCTTTCATCCCCGTTGCCGAAGCGACCAACCTCGCACCGGAATTGGGGAGGTGGGTACTGGACACAGCGTGCCGCACATTGTCCGAATGGAAGTCGACGTTGCCGTCCCTCGACATCTCAATACGCGTCAATGTCTCCCCCGCCCAGCTCGTCGAACACGACTTCGCCGGAACGGTCGAGGCAGTACTTCGGCGCTACGGAGTCGGAGGCCCACAATTGTGCCTCGAAATTACCGAGGTAGCCGTCGTCAACGACGTGGACCGCACTCGAAAGACACTTCAGAGCCTGCACCAACTCGGCGTTCGCATCGCCATCGACGACTTCGGAACCGGTTACAGCGCACTGTCACATCTGAAGGAACTCGAGGTCGATGCGCTCAAGATCGACCGCTCCTTCGTCACCGACCTCGGAGCAGGTGACGCCAACGACCTCGCCATCGTCGAATCCGTCGTCGGGCTCGCCGACGCCTTCGGACTCGATGTCATCGCAGAAGGCGTCGAGACCACAGCGGCGGTCGACGTCCTCCTCGCGCTCGGATGCACACGGGCGCAGGGGTACCTCATTTCCCGGCCGGTTCCCGCTGCCGAGACGCTCGAACTCCTCCGCGCCGGGACCATCCAGTTCTGACTGCCGACGGCGGCTGATAGAGTATGTTCGCGCGGCCTCAGGGCCGCCAAGCCGGTGTAGTTCATTGGTAGAACGCGACCTTCCCAAGGTTGAGAGGCGGGTTCGATTCCCGTCACCGGCTCATTTGTGACAACAACCCAAACAGGATAAAACCTGATTTCGGTTCGATAAACATGATTTCCGTCCGAAAGATCTACGGACGATATCCCCTGAATCACGCATTTCTTCTGTTTTCCCATTCACCTCGTTGATATCGAGTCCTTCGTGCTAAACCTTCTGACGTGCTTGTTGTTTCCCCCGACAATTGCCATGACAGGAATAGAGCATGAACTGGATTGCATTGTTGTTGTCCGCATTGATGTGGACACCCGGGGCGCCCCCTGCCCCCACTCCCACCCCGACTCCCACCCCGACTGCACCGGTTCCGACCACAACCACTCCCCCTCCCGCACCACCGGTACAAGGTGGGGTGCTGTGGGAAGACGCGTTCAACGGAACCGGAGCCGTCGACGCCAGCAAGTGGACATTCCAAACCGGCAGGTGGGGTGCAAGTTCCGGTGAGCAGCAGTACTACACCAACTCGACGTCCAACGCGTCGATGAGCAACGGTGCCCTGCAGATCACCGCTCGGCGCGAGAATCCACCCGACGGGGTGCGCGCACCCGACAACATCACGAGCGCACGCGTCGTAAGCTTCGGAAAACAATCCGTAACCCCGCCAGTTCGAATAGAAGCATCCATAAAGATGCCAAGAGCCGCTGGTTTACTTCCGGCATTCTGGTTATTGGGATTGGAACCGGGACATGAATACGATTGGCCGCGTCAGGGTGAAATCGACGTCGTAGAGATTCCGGGAACCAATGGACCGTCTTTCAATCTGCATGGTCCATCACGCAGCAATTCTTCGGTGGACGTCAAGGCCGGCGGCGACACCGCTCCTCTGTCCGACGCTTTTCACACCTACCGCGTCGACTGGCTGACCGACAGGATTACCTGGTTCATCGACGGGGTAGCCAAGTATTCGCTGACCAAAGCCCAGTACGAAGCGAAGGGCGGCAACTGGACTCCGTTCTCGGGCGCCTTCCCGCACTACGTGCTTCTCAACGTGGCAGTCGGCAACAACTGGGTAGGTAATGTCCCCGCCTCGACGCCGTTCCCGCAGACGATGAGTGTCGACTGGATCAAAGCGAGCCGAATTTCCTGACCGAGGTCACGTTTGTGAACCATCCCACCAACTAGCCCCTTCCATTGGGACATAACACACAAATGGGCATAGCATCCAGAAGGGAAGTAACCAAAGTCGAGGTGTGGCATGAAATTTCGTCTCGCGCTGAGCTTCAGCGCTGTCTGTGTTGCCTGCTCCGTAGTGGGAATGGGAGTCGCGTCGGCTGCGCCGGTGATTCCGACGACACCGGGACCAGGGCAATCCAACCACGCTGATGCGATCAGATACTCCGCGGAGAATTCCGAAGCTGTCCCACCGGGGGTCAATGATCCCGAATGTGTTCCTATGCCCGAACACTCGGAACCGGTGATCCTGGTCCACGGAACCGATGCCACGGCATACTCCGACTGGGCCGGTCTCGGGCCGGCGCTGAAAGCTGCGGGGTACTGCGCGTACGCGTTGAACTACGGTGCGTCACCGGACGGGACGAGTTACGGCTTCAGCGACATCGCCGGCAGCGCTGAACAACTGAAAGAATTCACCGATTCGGTACTCGCCTCGACGGGCGCAATTTCGGTGAACCTCATCGGTTACTCCCAGGGCGCTGCGGTCACCCGCTACTACACCAACCGTCTAGGCGGGGACGCCGTGGTGGACAAGTGGATCGGCATCGCCTCACCCACCTACGGCGGCACTGCGTACGGCACCTCCCGTGTACTGCAAGCAGTTCCGGGCGGAACGACACTCGTCGCCGGCGAGTTCGGGCCGGCACTCGTCGAACTACTGCAGGGTTCGGACTTTCTGAACCGACTCAATGCCGGCGGCGACACCGTCCCCGGCGTCGAGTACACCAACATCGCCACACGAGTCGACGAGACTATTCAGCCCTATACCAATGCGCTGCTTCGGGACCCCGGTGCCACGAACATCGTGATCCAGGACGTCTGCCCGCAGGACAACGTCGCACACTTCACCTTCACCTACGATCCGACCGCCATCGGGCTCGTTCTCGCCGCCCTCGACCCGTCCGCCGGGATCGTCGCACCCTGTGGTCCGGTCCCACTCGGTGCCGGAATTCTCGACGTCGTCATCGCGAGCAACCAGTAACTCACGGAACACCGCTGAGATTCGCGGCCGACAACTGATAGGCACGCAGACCTACGTACAGTTCCGAGCACTGAATCGGGTCGAGAAAGTCCCGACCGGTCAGCTCGCCAATCCGCCGCAAGCGATACAGCACGGTGTTGCGGTGGTAATGCAACCGCGACGCGGCCTCGCTGGTCGACCCTTTGGAGCCGAACCACGCATCCAGAGTCGCCAGCAGGCTGTCCCGCTCCCCGTCGGGAAGGTCGAGCAAGCGGCCGAGGATCTGCCGGGTAGCCGCCTGCGCACTGTCCGGATGCCGAGCCAGCATCAACGGCACCGGAACCGCATCGAAGCGAGTCAGCGCACTGCCATCCACCCGCGCACAGGTCCGCGCCAACCTGGCCTGCTCGACGGCCGTCGGCATTCCAGCCGGTGACGAGAATCCGGCACTGACCCCGATCGCCGCATCGGTGACGCCGTTGTCGATACAGCCCAGAACCTCTTCGAGGAGAGCATCCGACGTCGCGAACAGCAGGCCGAGGGTGCCGTCGACTTCGGAGTCCCACACCGCACCGATGCCCCGCGTCGACAGTTCGACATCACGTGAGTCCGCGGAGACGACGACGAACGATCCACGATCGGGAATTCGGAAGGTCCGCACTGCGTCGGCCACGGCAGCCGGGTTCGAGACATGATCACCGAACAGTGCCCGCACCAGCCGCCGTCGGGATTCCGCATCCTGCTCGGACAGTGTGTCCACCGTCGAGCGATAGGCCTCCGCCGCGGCGTCGGAACAGACGTCGACGAGCGCCCACACCTGCGCTGCCATCTCGAGCAGGGCTCGCGAGGGTTCTCCGTCGGACCGATTCATCAACTCTTCCCAGATGAGTCGACCGCCCAGCCGAAACGCGTGCAGCAACGCGGCGAGCGGGACACCCTGCTCGGCCTTCAATCGCCCCGTCGCGTGTGCCGAAGACAGATCCGGTGCGCCGTGACCGGCTAGGCAACCGATCATCGCGCGCAGATTCTCCCGGCAGGCACTGCGCAACTCGTCCTCGGTCAACAGCGAGGCCTCGAGGTATCCGTGCTCGGCGTCGAGTATGCGGTGGACCAACGTCTCGGCCAGCATCTCCGTCGAGTCGAGGAGTGGCGCAGCGAGGTCGTTCGACGCGAGCACGGTGGTCGCGGTACTGGTTGCCATGGTCGAAGCGTAGTGCCGCACCCCGACGCCACGCCAGGACCAATTTGTGCTGCCGCACAAATATGTGACCGACTTGGAGAGCGCGGGCCTATAGCGCTCACGGCCGAATGAGACGACAATCACATCAGAACTGGACGCACGCGCACACCGAGCAAAGAGACGAGCCACCCCCTTGACCGATCGAATCGAACCCGACCTGCACATCGCGCTCACCCCCGAAGACGAGACGCACCGCCTGGTCGACGCCGCACTCGAGGAGTTGAGCGCAGGCGAGAAGAAGTGGGCGAGCCTGACATTGGCAGCACGTCGGGCGCTGCTCGAGCAGGTGCGAGACCTGACCGTCTCGCACGGCACCGAGTGGGTTACCGCCGCGTGCTCGATCAAGGGCCTCGACCCGACGTCGTCACTCGTCGGTGAGGAATGGATCTCCGGCCCCTACGCATTCGTCAGCGGCGCAGCCACCCTCGCGCACACTCTGGCTGCCCTCGAATCGGGCACCAGTCCGATCGCCCAGGCGCACTTCGGTTCTGCACCCGGTGGACGCACCACAGTCCAGGTACTGCCGTTGAGCATCTTCGACTCGCTGCTGCTCAACGGATTCAGCGCCGACGTATGGCTGAAACCGGGAATCGACGCCGACACCGCCAAACGCACCGCAGGCCTGGCCCAACGCGATCCCGCGCACACCAAGGGAATCGGCGTCGTACTCGGCGCCGGCAACATCATGTCCATTGCGCCGCTGGACACACTGTACGAACTCTTCGCACACAATCGCGTCGTCGCGCTCAAGCTCAACCCGATCACCGACCCGTTGTTGCCGGTGCTGAGGAAAGTCCTTCGGCCGCTGATCGACGCCGGCGTCGTCCGCTTGCTCACCGGCGGAGCCGAGGCGGGCACCTACCTGGTCAACCACGACCTGGTCGATCACGTACACATGACCGGTAGCTCGATCACCCACGACGCCATAGTCTTCGGACCCGGACAGACCGGCGCCGAACGCAAAGCCGCCAACGACCCGATACTGACCAAGCCGATGACGAGCGAACTCGGCGGTGTCTCACCGACCATCGTTCTCCCCGGCGAGTGGAGCACAGCCGACATCGAATTTCAGGCGGAACACGTTGCCACACAACGCCTGCACAACAGTGGCTACAACTGCATCGCATCACAGGTGGTCGTGCTGTCCTCCAACTGGAGCCAGCGTGACCAGTTCCTCGCCGCACTCCGCAAGGCACTCGACTCGGCGCCTTCCCGTCGCGCGTACTACCCAGGCAGCGACACCCGAGTAGCAGGCGCCCTGGAGAACTACCCGAAGGCCTCGCGGCTCTCCGGCGGACGCGTCCTGATCGACGACATCGACCCAGGCAAAGAAGCGTCACTACTGGAGACCGAGTACTTCGCACCAGTGCTCGGCGTCATCGAACTCCCCTACGACGGAGATCAATTCGCCGCCAAAGCAGTGACCACCGTCAACGAAAAGTTCATCGGTACCCTGGGGGTCAACATCATTGCCCACCCCAAGACCATCGATCGACTGGGCACGAAGTTCGACTCGATGCTGGCCGAACTGAACTACGGCACGATCGCAGTGAACGCCTGGACCGGAGTCGGATTCCTCACCGCCGCCGCGTCGTGGGGCGCGTTCCCGGGCCACACGATCGACGACGTGCAGAGCGGAATCGGCATAGTCCACAACGCACTGCTGATCGACGGTGCCGAACGCACCGTAGTGCGCGGACCTTTCCGTCCATCTCCTCGCTCGCTGATCAACGGCGAATGGTCGATCTCCCCCAAGCCGCCATGGTTCGTCAACAACCGAACAGCCGCGACCACCGGCCGACTGTTGACCGGATTCGCCGGAAAACCCTCCTGGACAAAGCTTCCTGCCATCTTCGCCTCCGCGTTGCGCGGCTAGAGACAAAGGTACATTCTTCTATGTCACAACCAGCTATCGTCGATTACGTAGTAGTCGGTGCCGGATCCTCCGGGGCAGTACTCGCCAATCGGCTCAGCGCCGACCCGCGCCACACCGTCGTGGTCCTCGAAGCGGGACCGGAAGACAAGAACAAATTCGCCCACATCCCCGCGGCCTTCTCCAAACTGTTCCGCAGTGACGTGGATTGGAACTACGACACCGAACCGCAGCCAGAACTGCGGGACCGCAGCATCTACTGGCCCCGCGGCAAGATGCTCGGCGGGTCCTCGTCGATGAATGCGATGATGTGGGTTCGCGGGTTCGCAGCCGACTACGACGAGTGGGCCTCCCTGTCGGACTCCTCGTGGTCGTTCGAGAACGTCGTACCGTACTTCCGGAAGATCGAAAGCATCGAAGCTACAAAGGAACTCGACGCGGGCACCGGTGGGCCGCTGATCGTGTCGAACCAGCGCAGTCCGCGCGCGTTGACCACCTCATTCCTCGACGCCGTCCAGGAAGCGGGATACCCCGTAGAATCCGCCAATCGTGCCGAGCCCAAGGGCTTCTCGCAGACCATGGTCAACCAGAAACGCGGTGCCCGCTGGAGCACTGCCGACGCGTACCTCGCACCGATTCGCAAGCGGCCCAACCTGACCATCCTCACCGAAGCACAAGCAACGCGCGTCGTCTTCGAAGGGTCCGCCGCCGTCGGCGTCGAATACACCAAGGACGGGATCACCCACACCGTCCGCGCCGCCAAGGAAGTCATTCTCGCCGGGGGTGCAATCAACACGCCACAATTGCTGATGCTCTCGGGCATCGGCGATACAGCGCAACTGGCCGCACACGGCATTGCCGTGCAGCACCACGCACCGGAGGTCGGTAAGAACCTGACCGATCACCTGTGCGCACTCATCGGCTGGCAGACCGAATCCGATTCACTGTTCCATGCCGAAAAAATCCCGCAGCTCGTCAACTACCTGGCTCGCCGACGCGGCATGCTCACCTCGAACGTCGCCGAGGCCTACGGATTCATCAAGAGTCGAGACGAAGTACCGTTCCCCGACCTCGAGCTCATCTACGCCCCCGCTCCGTTCTTCGACGAGGGGCTCATCGCCGCGGACGCCCACGCCGCCGTCATCGGGGCAGTGCTGCTCAAACCCGTGAGCCGCGGTGAGATCGGTCTTCGTTCCGCCGACCCACTGGCCAAGGCCGTCATCGAACCCCGCTACCTCAGCGATCCCGACGGCGTCGATCGGCGCGCGATGATCGAGGGATTGCGGGCATGCACGACAATCGCCTCGCAACCCTCCCTCAAGAAGCTGCTCGGCGACATCGTCCGACCACGCGTGAAAGCAGACACCTCGACCGAGGACCTGCTGACCGAAGCCCTCGAACAAAACGCACACACCCTCTACCACCCAGTGAGCACCTGCCGGATGGGCAACGACAGCTCGAGCGTCGTCACTCCGGATCTGCGGGTCCGTGGCGTCGACAACCTACGGGTCGCGGACGCGTCGATCATGCCGACGATCATCCGCGGCCACACGCACGCGCCGAGCGTGCTGATCGGCGAAAGAGCCGCTGACCTGGTGCTGCGCTGAGGATACGGGTCACATACCCGTCGCCACCGGCCGAGCCGGATCGCCTGACCAGTGTGACCACGACCCGGGATAGAGGGCGGCATCTATCCCGGCGATGGCCAGCGCAGCCACCTGATGGGCGGCCGTGATGCCGGAGCCGCAGTACACCCCGACCTGCGGCTTCACCCCGCCGAACCGTTCGCGGAGCGCTTCCGCCGTCAGAAATCGCCCGTCCGCGTCGAGGTTGGCGCTGGTCGGAGCACTGATCGCACCGGGGATGTGGCCGGCGCGCGGATCCACCGGCTCGTACTCGCCCGAGTACCGTTCGACGGCCCGCGCGTCGAGCAGCGTTCCGGACTCCGCGAGCGCGGCCGCTTCCTCGGTCGTGAGCGTCGGCAAATGTCCCGCGCTGAGCTCGACATCTCCTGGCGCCGACGCGACCTCCTCGCCCGCGGAGGTGTCGTTGCCTGCGGCGATCCAGGCAGCCAGACCGCCGTCGAGCAGGGTTACCTCGTCGAAGCCGGCCCACTTCAGCAGCCACCACGCTCGCGCCGCGGCAAGGTTGCCGGTGTTGTCGTAGACGACGACGGGTACACCGTTGGTGACGCCCCAGCGGCGTGCGGCCGCCTGAAGCCTCTCGATGGAGGGCAAAGGATGCCTGCCCTCGGAAGAGGCGGGTTCGGCGAGTTCGTTTTCGAGGTCGACGAATACTGCGCCCGGGATATGTGCGTCGCGGTAGTGCCGGCGACCGTCCGAATCTCCTAGCGCCCAGCGAACATCGAGCACTACGGGCGGAACGAGGCTCAGTGCGGACTTCAGGTCGGTGACATCACGAGTCTCCTGTGGCATGCGTGAATTTTGCTCCACTATTGCTCAAAATCGACGGAAACCCGCCCACTCGGACTGAAAGTGGAGCAAAATTCACGGCATCAACCAAACCGGACCGCCGGTTACGGGGGCTTAGGTAACGGTCCGGCAACGGTCACGTATCGAACTCGACTCGGGCCTACTACGAATGTTCGGATCGGACATTCTGCCCATATTTCCGTGTTTGTCCGTGAGAACATTTGCCTACCAAGGTGATTTGCCGTGCTGTTCGGTCCGGGTCATGAAGCCCGCATACGAGTTTTCAACGGTTCGGCATGCCAGAACTACGTACCGGACTAAGATCGGACCCATCCGGAACGGACCCTGCGGCGAATTACCTACAACGCTCAACACTTGAGCCAACGAAAGGTAGATCCTCACATGATCTCGATCCGTAAAGTTATGGCCGCCACTGCAATCGGCGCAATGACCCTCGTACCTCTCGCCGCATGCTCGAGTGACGACTCATCGAGCACCTCCTCCAGCACCACTTCGGCCGCTGCCGCCGAGACCACCGAGGCAATGCCGGCACCAGCTGCCGAGGTCGATGACCTCAGCAAGGGCGTCAGCACCGCTGTCGCACTCGATGCAGGCTTCACCGGCGCCCTGACGACCCTGGGCCTGACGCCCGGAGTTGTCGGAACAGCCACTCTGGCAGACGGATCCATCGTCTTCCCGATCACGGGTGGAGACGTCAAGTACTGGGAGCCGGGCACAGTCGACCCCTACGTTCAGGGCGAGATCATGCACAACGGCAGTGGATTGTCCCTCACCGCAGGTGAGACCGTCGTCGAGCTCACCGACTTCGACATCGATCCGGGCACCTCGGTTCTCACCGGAACCGTCACGGTCAACGGCAAGGTCGCCGCAGAAAATGCAGTGCTCTTCGACCTCGACGGCCGCACACTGAAGCCGTTGGCAACCGGCCCGAACGACACCGCGATCCTGACCGGCACCGAGGTCAAGATCTCCGAGACCGCCGCCGGCCTGCTGAATGACACGTTCAAGACCGACGCTGTCACCCCGGGCCTGCTCGTGGGCGTTGCAACCATCACCATCGCAACTGCATAAATGACTGCTGAAACCGTCCGCGCGAGGTCACCGCACATGGCGGCCCCGCGCGGACGGTTTCGTAGTCCCCTCCGAGGCCCCTGGCTCACCTCCATCTTCGGCGCCGTACTGCTCGCCGGCCTGCCCATCGTCATCCTTACCGGGCTTGCCTCCTACATGGCGTACGGCCCACAATTCGGCCAAGCCCTTCCGACAGACGTCGGATGGCTGCGGCTCCCCTCCTTCGACTGGCCCACCAATCCATCGTGGTTGTACCGCCTCACCCAAGGTCTGCACGTCGGCCTCGGATTGATCCTGGTTCCGATCGTGTTGGCGAAACTGTGGTCGGTCATACCCAAGCTGTTCGTGACGCCTCCGATCCGCTCGGTTTCCGAAGCACTGGAACGGCTTTCCCTGCTCGCGCTCGTCGGCGGGATTCTGTTCGAGATCGTCACCGGAGTTCTCAACATCCAGTACGACTACATCTTCGGCTTCAGCTTCTACACCGCCCACTACTGGGGCGCATGGATCTTCATCGCCGGTTTCGTTTCGCACGCGATCATCAAGACGCCGTTGATGTTTCGTACTCTTCGCTCCCGCTCGCTCATCCAGGTCCTGAAGGACAAGCAGACCGAGCAGGAAGTCGATCCCGACGGATCCGACCTCATCGCCGAGGACCCCACCGATCCCACGATCAGCAGGCGCGGCGCCCTTGCCCTCGTCGGCGGCGGCGCACTGTTCGTCGCAGCCCTCACCGTGGGGCAGACCACCGGCGGGTTCCTCCGCAACACCGCGATACTCCTACCCCGTGGTCGGTCGTACGGGGATGGACCCAACGATTTCCAGATCAACCGCACAGCCTCCGCAGCCCGAATCACCGAGGACACCACGGGCGCGAGCTGGACCCTCGAACTGACCGGAGGTGCGAGCGCGGTGACATTCACCAGAGACGCCCTCCTGCAGATGGAGCAACACACCGCCGATCTGCCCATCGCCTGCGTCGAAGGGTGGTCGACGGTTCAGAGGTGGACCGGCGTCCGGTTACGCGACCTAGCTTCGGCAGCCGGCGTCGAGGATCTTCGGTCGGCGCAGGTCACCTCGATCGAGGAGAATGGGCCTTTCCGTCAGGCCACACTGCAGTCCAACCAGGTCCTTGACGCCGATTCACTGCTCGCCCTGCAGGTCAACGGCGTCGACCTCTCACCCGACCATGGGTACCCCGCACGGATCATCGTCCCGGCCATGCCAGGAGTCCACAACACCAAATGGGTGAAGGCAATCGAATTCAGGGGCGCGTGATGGCAGCGTTCACCCGCGTCTACGGCGCCCGTCCCCTGCACCTACTTGCAGTGTGTTTCGCGTTGGCACTGGTGGGGTACGTGGTCTACGTGGCAGGCATAGCGACGTTCTGGAATCGGAACGTCTGGTGGCAGTCGATTGCAGTGTGGTTCGCCGGTGCCATCGTCGTCCACGACCTTCTTCTCTTTCCCCTGTATTCGCTCGCCGACCGCTCGCTCACTGCCGGACTCGACGCGATGCGCGGACGGGCTCCGGCACTCACCTGGCGCGTATCCCCGCTCAACTACATCCGTATCCCGCTCATGGGCACGGTGCTGACTTTCGTCCTGTTCTTTCCCGGAATCATTCAGCAAGGATCCGAAACATTTACTACAGCAACCGGATTGACGCAGGAGCCCTATCTCGGTCGTTGGCTGGTACTGACAGCGGTGCTGTTCGGGGTCAGCGCACTGGCCTACGCGATCCGTATCGCACAGACCTCGAACAGGAGAGCGACGTGAGAGTGACGGCGGACGAACTGTTCAGCAGAGCCTCCTGTGGCCTGCCCTGTTGGATGGGGCACTCGGACGGAACCCGAGAGCCGCTACCGACTGCGCGCTGGATGGGCGGTCCGGCATCGAGCACCGAAGACCGAATCGCCGACGGCCGGATGATCGGCCACTGCAACGGCCCCACACTCGATCTCGGCTGTGGGCCCGGTCGGCTCACCGAGGGCCTGGCACGACGCGGCATCTCCGCGCTCGGCGTCGACACCTCGAAGAAGGCCGTCGATCTAACTGTCGGGCGCGGTGGAAGGGCGGTACTTCGCGATCTGTTCGAGCCCCTACCCAATGCCGGTGACTGGGCCTGCGTCCTGCTGGCCGACGGCAACATCGGCATCGGCGGCGACCCGGTCCGGTTGCTTCGCCGAGCAGCAGAGCTCATTCGACCGGACGGCGCCGTCATCGCCGAGGTCCACGCGCCCGGTGCCGCCGAAGTACAGCCACAGACAGTTCGTTGGGAGACCGACACGATGGTGGGTGACTGGTTCGCGTGGGCGAGCGTCAGCGCCAACGCAACCTATGCCATCGCACACGCCGCCGGCCTCGCCGTCGTCGATATCGCACCGATCCACGGACGATTCTTCGCACGGCTGGAGCGTGCTTAACCGCCCGCGCAGCGCATCACCAGTTGGTGAAGAGCAGATGGTTGATTGCAAGTGCCACGAGCACTTGCAGTCCCAACCAGAACCGGTGCGTGCGTTGCGGAAGCACTGCGGGCGCCAGGAGCATCCACATGGCGAACGGCAGCCAGATGCGCTCGGTTTCGGCTTTGCTCAGCTGACTCAGATCTGCCATCACCACCGCCGCAAGCCCGGCGATGACCAGAAGATTGATCGGCTGCACCCGAGTGAAGATGCGCGGAAATGCAGCAGGAACGGCAATCCCGAGCGCGCAGAACAACGCCGCGAAGTTGGCCCAACCCCAGTACTCGAACGGACGGTCCGTCGCGATGCCCTGGTAGTAACGCTCCTGGACGAGTTCGTAGCCGTCGAACCACCAGAAACCGTAGGCGGTGAAGATCGCCGCCACGACGAGGGCGCCCGCGAGAGCGCCGAGAAGCGACCACACGGCCGGCCACAACGCGCGCCTGGCGACAAGCACCGCCACGGCCGGGAGTGCCATCAACCCGAGGCCGTAATTGAGATAGACACCGAAACCCAGAAGTACACCCGCGGCAAGCGATACAGGCCAGCGGTTCTTCTGCGTCGAGAGTGCGAGCAACGCAATTCCCCAGGCCACCACGCCGGCGTAGAACGCGTCGGCAGACACTGCGATCCAGACAGCTGCGGGAGCAAGCGCCACGAACGGGGCTGCACGACGCGCCATCGTCTCGTCACCGAGAGCACGGACGGTCACGATGAGCGCCATAGCGGCGCTGGTGCCGACGAGAACGCACAACCATGCCGCCCACGCACCGCCACTGAGCCCAAGCCGATCCAGCCACACGAACGTCAGCAGCGCACCCGGCGGATGGCCGGACACATGCGTCGTCCACGAGTCGGCCTGGTAATCGAGAATGCGTTCGGAGAAACCTTGCAGCGTCGCCGGTATATCGGTGATGTCGGGGACTTCGTGGAGATACTCGTCGGTGGAGGACAAGCGCGTGGAGAACCCGCGTCGCCAGCCGTCGACCATGGCCAGCGCCATCGTCCACGCCAGCGACACACCCCAGGTGAGCGGAAGCAGCTTCCGCCACGACAGTCTGCGCGCAATCTCCGGGCCCCACAGGACGCCCGCGATCGCGATGAGAATCGCGAACGGAGTGCCCCAGCCGAGGTGAAGCTCACGGAAGCCGAAAAGCGGTGCGGCGTCGGCGAAATCACGAACCTGCTGCGGAGTGCGATTGATGATCGGCGTGATCAGCTCGTTGTCCAGATACGGGACCACGAATGCCACTGCGACGAGCACCACGGCGAGGACAGCCGCGATAGATTCTCTCCAGTACCGGATAGCGTTCACCTAACGTTGCGATCCACGTGGAAATCTCGAACATCGATGGGCTCAGCATACCGAGGACGGAAATGAATCAATGACATCAACGCCGACAACAACTTCGCACCGAGCCGACATCGCGGTCATCGGTGGTAGCGGTTTCTACTCGTTCTTCGGGCAAGACGCGCAGTCGGTCACGATCGACACGCCGTACGGTTCGACGAGCGGGCCCATCACGATCGGCGACGTCGACGGCCGCACGGTCGCATTCCTTCCGCGCCACGGAGCTCGTCACGAGTACTCCCCGCACACGCTGCCCTACCGCGCCAACATGTGGGCCCTGCGCATGCTCGGAGTGCAGCGCATCTTCGCCCCGTGTGCCGTCGGGAGCCTGCTCCCCGAATACGGGCCCGGAACAGTGGTGATTCCCGACCAACTCGTCGATCGCACGAGCGGGCGCCCGCAGACCTACTTCGACAACGGCGGAGTCCACGTCGAATTCGCCGATCCGTACTGCGCCGACCTACGCACCGCGGCGTTGCAGCCCGGCACCGTCGACGGCGGCACGATGGTGGTCGTCGAGGGCCCACGATTCTCCACCCGCGCCGAGAGCCAGTGGTATGCCCGTCAGGGGTGGGCACTGGTGAACATGACCGGACATCCCGAGGCGGTACTGGCCCGCGAACTCGAATTGTGTTACGCCCCGATCGCTCTCGTGACCGACCTCGATGCGGGGATCGAGGCAGGGCAGGGTGTTCGAGCAGTGGACGTGTTCGCGGAATTTCAGAAGAACATCGAACCACTGAAAGCCTTGGTTCGGTCGGCTATCAGCGCCGCTCTGATGGGCCCATGCGAATCGTGCCGCGTGCACGAGGGCGTCGAACTTCCGATCGAGCTGCCATGACCCGCGTATTGCTTACCGGGGCAGCCGGATTCATCGGCGGGCACATCCTCGACGCACTCCGTCCCAGCTACGACGTCGTCGCGATCGACGCATTTCTTCCCTCCGCGCACGGGAGCGATCGACCGATCCCGGGTATCGAGAGGGTCGACGTCCGTGATCACGACTCGCTCGTGGACGTGCTGGCCGGAGTCGACGCCGTGTGTCACCAGGCTGCCGTCGTCGGCGCAGGCGTCGACGCCGCCGACGCACCCGCGTATGCAAGCCACAACGATTTCGGCACCGCCGTGCTGCTCTCGGCAATGGCCGAAGCGGGTTGTACCCGTTTGGTGCTGGCGTCCTCGATGGTCGTCTACGGCGAGGGGCGATACACCAATGCTGCGGGCGAGACGGTGGTGCCCGGTCCGCGCACGCGCGCCGATCTCGACGAAGGCCGCTTCGACAACACCGACCCGATCACCGGCGAAATTCTGGATTGGGCTCTGGTCAAAGAGGATTCGGCGTTGCAGCCGCGAAGCACCTATGCTGCAAGCAAGCTTGCGCAGGAAAACTACGCGCTCGCCTGGTCCCTCGCCACCGGCGGCTCGGTGACCGCGCTTCGCTACCACAACGTCTACGGACCGAACATGCCACGCAACACTCCGTACTCCGGCGTCGCAGCGATGTTCCGATCCTCACTCGAAGCCGGGCGCCCACCACAGGTGTACGAGGACGGATTGCAGGCACGCGACTTCGTGCACGTGTCCGACGTCGCCGCGGCGAACGTACTGTCCATCGCCGCCGATCTGCCCGGATTCACCGCACTCAATGTGTCCTCGGGTCATCCGATCACCATCGGCGAAGTGGCAACCGCACTGTCCCAGGCCTGCGCAGGCCCAGCACCCGAAGTGACCGGACAGTACCGCTCCGGGGACGTACGCCACGTGGTGGCCAGCCCCGAATCAGCCCGCACCGCAATCGGATTCGGGGCCGCGATCTCCCCGTTCGACGGTCTGCGCGAGTTCGCAACCGCCCCGCTTCGCGACGCCGAAGGCACCGGTGCCCCGCGTGTTTGAGCCGACCGATGTCACCGTGGTGATTCCCTGCATGAACGAGGAAGGCTCGCTCCCCGGCGTCCTCGCCGACATGCCCGCGGGCTACCGCGTCATCGTCGTCGACAACAATTCCGTGGACGACACCGCCGACGTTGCTCGAGCACACGGCGCCGCCGTCGTGCAGGAGTCGGTGCCCGGTTACGGATCAGCAGTACATGCCGGAGTTCTCGCCGCCGAAACCGAAGTCGTGTGCGTTCTCGACGGCGACGGCTCGATGGATCCACGTGAGCTACCCCTACTGGTCACCGCTCTCGAACAAGCGGATCTCGCCGTAGGTCGACGCAAGACCGTCCGCGGAAACTCACCGATCCACGCTCGAATCGGCAATGCCGTCCTGGCCCTTCGGCTTCGAACCAAATACAAGCTGCCCGTCCACGACCTCGGCGCCATCCGCGCAGTACGACGCCAAGCACTTCTCGACCTCGACGTGACCGATCGCCGGTCCGGCTACCCGCTGCAACTACTCGTACTCGCCTCGAAAGCAGGCTGGACAGTCGTCGAACACGACGTCTCCTACAGTCCACGGACAGCAGGGACCTCGAAGGTGTCCGGCTCGGTCAAGGGAACCGTCGTTGCAGTGCGGGACTTCTGGAAGGTGCTCTCGTGAAAGTGACCGCCCTCATCGTCGCCAAAGCTCCCGTACCCGGACTCGCGAAAACCCGGCTCGCGAAAACCGTAGGCGACGACATAGCCGCCGACATCGCTGCCGCCGCCCTGCTCGATACTCTCGACGCCGTATCCGCCGCCGACTTCGACGAGCGCATCGTCGCGATGACCGGGGACCTCACCCAGGCGAGCCGACACGAAGAAATAGCCGCGGCACTGGCGTCGTTCATCGTGATTCCGCAGCGGGGCGACGGTTTCGCCGGCCGGTTGCGTTACGCGCACGAGGACGCTGCGGCGTCGGGCAATCCCGTCTTTCAGATCGGGATGGACACCCCCCAAGTGACGGCCAACCTGTTGAACGAGGCGGCAACGCAGCTCACCGAGCCGGGGCGATCGGTGCTCGGTATGGCCGAGGACGGCGGCTGGTGGGGGTTGGGCATCGCAGATCCCGCGCTCGCCTGCGGGCTCCTCGAGGTGACCATGTCCAGTCCCAGCACCGGGGCCGATACGCGCAGCGCTCTCGAAGCACTCGGCGCGGACATCGCCTCACTGCCGATTCTGCGTGACGTCGACCACGCCTCGGACCTCGATATCGTCGCAGCTCAGTGCCTGGGAGGCAGTCGCTTCCGAAGGGCGGTCGAGCAGGTCGTTCGGCACTTGTAAAGGTAGCCACTACCGGTCCGTAACCAATCCGTGACCACTGTCGATCGCATTGCAACAATCGAAAAGCTTAGTTTCTCCGCGCATTCTCAGATATCGGTGCTAGAAAGACCATGTGCTTGGAATTCTCATCGGTATAGCCGTCTGGTTGGTGGTTGCGTTGGCGGTCGCCATCGTGCTGGGCCGCGTCGCGCGTCGTGCCGATTCCGAGGAACTCGGATCGACTTTGCACTGGGATACCGCAGACGTCGACGAGTCCGTTCCGCACGACTGATTCTCACCACGGCAGTAACAGACTCCGCGCTCGCTTTCCCCGCGCTTACCAATCCATTTACTTTGCCGAAAGAACAAAGAAGTCTGCCCGACAGGTAAAACCTCGAGCTATGCTTCCCGCGGTCTGTTTAGAATCCAAATGAAAGCCGGGGGGCTAGTGAAACGTTTCACGTCGGTTGCTGTTGCTGTTGTGGTCACGACTCTTGTGATTGCCGGTCCTGCAGCGGCCAATCCGAACATCGTCAATCCAATTCCTGGATTGAACGGTGTCTTCGGCCTCCCGCAGCTCACCGGACGCACTGTGGCCGTCGCGCAGGCCACCGGAATGTCCAGTCCGAACGAGACCCAGAACGTCAACATGCTGGGCACCGACCTCGGGATCATGTGGGACAACGGCAACGGCGAGATCCTGACCGCCTTCGGCGATACTGCAGGCCTCGGATTTCCGAATCTTTTGCAGGGGAGCCTGTGGTCCTGGCGCAGCAGCGCGCTCATGCGGAGCCACGACGGCAACCTGGCCGATGGCATGAGCTTCGACAGCATCGTCAAGGACCCACTCGGGCAGGCCAAGGAACTCGTACCGAGCCCCAAGATCCCCTTCGTCGAGATCAGCCGAATCCCCACTGCCGGTGTCGCACTCGGCCAGAATCAGTTCATGAGCTTGATGTCGGTCAAGGACTGGGGGCAGCCCGGACATTGGGAAACCAACCACTCCTCGATTGCAGTATCCGGTGACAACGGCGAAAACTGGACCGTCCACCCGGAGACTCAACGTCCGAGCGACGGCGGAAACCGCAATTTCCAGCAGAACGCCTTCCTGAAGGACGGCGGGTTCGTCTACGAGTACGGCACGCCCCCCGGACGTGGCAACTCCGGCTACGTGTCACGCGTACTCGAAAAAGACATCCTGGACCTCGCCGCGTACGAATACTGGACCGGCGCCGAATGGAAGAAGGGCGACCCCGCGCTCGCGGCCCCCATCGTCGGCGACGTCGGCGAGTTGTCCGTCGCGTACAACCAGTACCTCGGTCAATACTTGATGCTCACCACGGACGCTTCCGATTCGATCGTCATGCGACGCTCCCCCTCGCCCGCCGGCCCGTGGAGTCCGCCCGAGGTGCTCGTGGACACCAATCAGCTTCGCAGTGCGTACGCCCCCTACATTCACCCTTGGTCCGCGGGTCCTGACCTGTACTTCCTCGCCACGGTGCACCAGAACTACAACGTCCTGCTCCTGCGCACCACGTTGTGACGCGTCGGCGACATATGGTCGTCGGAATGGATGCAACAGCGTGGGACAACAAATATGCGGCCGCCGACCTGGTCTACGGATCGCCTCCTAACCAGGCGCTGGTCGAATACGCCACCGCGCTTCCGCGTGGGCGGGCGTTGGACCTGGCGGCCGGTGAGGGCAGAAACGCCCTGTGGCTGGCCACCCGCGGTTGGGAGGTCACCGCCGTCGACTTCTCGGCCGTCGGGCTCCAGAAGGGGCGGCGGATCGCCGAGAAATCACCCAAATCGGTCCGAGATCGGCTTACCTGGGTTCACGCGGATGTGACCAAGCTCTCGACCGAGCCTGGCTATGACTTGGTCCTCGTTCTTTACCTCCATCTACCCGCGGAGCAACGCCGACGGGTGATTCGGAGCGCAATCGACGCTTTGAAACCTGACGGAATCCTCATGATTCTCGGTCACCACTCACTCAACATCGCCGACGGCGTCGGCGGGCCACAGGATCCCGAAATACTCTACACGCCAGAGGATTTGGCTTCTGACGTCGATGGCTTGGGTGTGGTGATCAGGGCCGAGAAGCGTCTACGGGACACCGATCACGGCACCGCGATCGACGCTTTACTACTCGCGAGTAGGTCCCCCCTTGGCAGCGGGAATGAACGGGGGTAATATCCAGTTATGTTACCGACGAGTAGCTAACTTGGGCGGTACTCACGAGACCGCACCACCGAACATGGAGAGTACGAGCATGGGCCATTACAAGAGCAACCTGCGGGACCTCGAGTTCAACCTCTTCGAGCTGTTCGGGCTCGACGAGTCTCTCGCAGGTGACAACTTCGGCGACCTCGACGGAGAGGCAGCCCGCGACATGCTTCGCGAGGTAGTCCGCCTGGCAGAAGGACCGGTAGCCGAGTCCTTCGCCGAATCCGACCGAAACCCGCCTGTGTTCGACCCCGACACTCACACCGTCAAGCTGCCGGAGGCTTTCAAGAAGTCGTTCAAGGCGCTGTACGACGGCGAGTGGTGGCGTGTCGGTCTCGACGAAGAAGTCGGCGGCATCCCCGCGCCTCGCACTCTCGGCTGGGCACTCAACGAGTTGCTGCTCGGCGCCAACCCTGCCGCGTTCATGTACTCTGCGGGACCAGGATTCGCCAACGTGCTCTACAACAACGGCACCGATGAGCAGAAGGAATGGGCGAAGGTCATCGTCGAGCGCAAGTGGGGCGCCACGATGGTGCTCACCGAGCCCGATGCAGGATCCGACGTCGGCGCAGGCCGCACCAAGGCCATCAAGCAGGACGACGGCTCGTGGCACATCGAAGGCGTCAAACGGTTCATCACCTCGGCCGTGTCCGACGATCTCTTCGAGAACACCATGCACCTGGTTCTCGCTCGCCCGGAAGGTGCCGGACCCGGCACCAAGGGCTTGAGCCTGTTCTACGTACCGAACACCCACTTCGACTTCGAGACCGGCGAACTCGGCGAGCGCAACGGCGTATTCGTCACCGGCGTCGAGCACAAGATGGGCCTCAAGGTCTCCACCACCTGCGAGCTCACCTTCGGTGGCCACGACATTCCGGCCAAGGGCTGGCTCGTCGGCGAGGTCCACAAGGGCATCGCGCAGATGTTCGACGTCATCGAGCACGCTCGAATGATGGTCGGCACCAAGGCGATCGCCACCCTCTCCACCGGCTACCTCAACGCGCTGGACTACGCCAAGGAGCGTGTCCAGGGCGCCGATCTGACCCAGATGACCAACAAGGCAGCACCCCGCGTCACCATCACGCACCACCCTGACGTGCGTCGCAGCCTGATGACCCAGAAGGCATACGCCGAGGGCCTGCGCGCGGTGTACCTCTTCACCGCGGCACACCAGGACCCGATCACCGCCAAGCAGGTATCCGACGCAGACGACGACATCGCCTACCGCGTCAACGACCTGCTGCTCCCGATCGTCAAGGGCGTCGGATCCGAAATCGCCTACAGCCAGCTGGCGGAAAGCCTCCAGACGCTCGGCGGATCCGGGTTCCTGCAGGACTACCCGATCGAGCAGTACATCCGCGACTCGAAGATCGACTCGCTGTACGAGGGCACGACGGCCATCCAGGCGCAGGACTTCTTCTTCCGCAAGATCGCCCGTGACCGTGGCGTCGCGCTGGCTCACATCGCCGGCCAGATCAAGTCGTTCATCGACAGCGAAGCAGGCAACGGTCGGCTCAAGGCCGAGCGCGCGCTTCTCGCCACCGCACTCGAAGACGTGCAGGCCATCGTCACCACGATGACCCAGCAGCTCATGGGAGCTCAGGAGCAGCCGACCGAGCTGTACAAGATCGGCCTCGCATCCGTCCGCTTCCTCATGGGCTTCGGCGACCTGCTCATCGGCTGGCTGCTGCTGCGTCAGTCCGAAATTGCCATCAAGGCACTCGACAACGGTGCAGAGGGCAAGGAAAAGTCGTTCTACGAGGGCAAGGTCGCAGTCGCGTCCTTCTTCGCCAAGAACATCCTGCCCCAGCTGACCGCTACCCGCGGCATCCTCGCCAACACGGATCTCGACGTCATGGAGCTCGACGAAGCTGCATTCTGATTCGACCCCGTACACACACGGCCGCATCCCCTTCCTGGGGGTGCGGCCGTTGTGCTCTGCCCTATCTTTCTTCTGCCTGCTCGCTACCCTTCTTCGGCGGCAAGGCGGCGGAACTTACTGCTGTGGAACACGATGGGTGCTACATCTCTGATTTCGAGTTCGTTGATCCGCATCAGCACGATTGCATGATCGCCTGCGGGTACTTGTTCGGTGACGGTGGCGTCGAGCCACATACTCGCTCCGCCGATGAAGACAGCGCCGTCCTCGGTCGTCGTAACTTCCAGACCCTCGAACCGGTTACCCGTCTTGGCGGCCAATGTCCGCGCAGCGCCGTCGTGCGCTTCACCCAACACGCTGATGCCGATGCGCTTGGCGGCAGTGAACCTCGGCCACGTCGTCGACGTGTTCTGCACGCAGAACGCCACGAGCGGCGGGTCCATCGACACAGCGACGAAGCTGCTCGCGGCCATGCCGACGGGAGCACCGTCGATTTCGGCGCACAGCGCGACGACACCGCTGGGGAACTGACCGAAAGCGGCACGAAGGGCACCGTTGTCGAGTTCGGTGGTGGCGAGAGGCATGAGATATCCGTTCTGGTCTGAGCAGCGTGATCAGGTGGTGACATCTGACCTTACGTTCGGTCATCCTGCCAGCACACCTCGTAGTCCACGATACGAGTTTCGGTAGTCGAGAGTCCTGCGCCCGAATTTTCGGGAATGAAATTCGCCGCGACGGTGTCGTACTGTCGAGTAACTAGTTAGCAGTACTCACGGAGGTTGATGTTGTGTCGAGAATCGACAGCTACGTAGCGCTCGGGGACTCGTTCACCGAGGGCGTCGGTGACGCCGATCCCGCCAGCGCAAACGGGGTCAAGGGCTGGGCCGACCGCGTCGCCGAGCAGCTCGGCGCCACGAACCCGGAATTCCGCTACGCCAATCTCGCGGTGCGCGGCAAATTGGTCGACCAGGTGATCGAAAACCAAGTCGGAATCGCCGTCGACGCCGCACCCGATCTCGTTACCATCTACGCCGGTGGAAACGACCTGATGCGGCCAAAGGTGGACATCGACGGCATCGTCGCGAGATACGACTCGGCACTCGCAGACCTCGTCGCCACCGGCGCGCGGGTCGTCGCCTTCACCGGATACGACGCGGGCTGGGCACCCCTGTTCCGCACACTGCGCGGACGCACTGCGATCTACAACGAACTTCTGCGGGAAGTAGCCGACCGTCGAGGAGTCGAAATCGTCGACTTCTGGCGTCTCGACGGCTACGACGACACCCGGATGTGGGACACCGATCGTCTCCACATGTCCACGCGCGGACACATCAGGATGGCATCCGAGGTTCTCGATCACCTCGGTGTCCCGCATTCGATCGAACTCGAACCCCTGGAGCCACGCGCACCCATCGCGCCTGCTGACAAGCGGCGTGAGAATGCCGAATGGGTGAAGTCCTTCGCGGCGCCGTGGGTGTCACGACGCCTCCGCGGCGCATCCTCCGGCGACGACGTCGCGCCGAAACACACGGCGCTTCGGTAACCGCTGCAACAGCACTAGCTGCGAGAGGGACTAGCTGTCACTGTCCTCCTGCGAAGCGGCAGGCTGCTCCGCAGGCTCGGCTGCCGGAGGATCGGCAGGAGGGACCACGGACGGTTCGGCGGCAGGCGGCGCAGCCGGCTCTGCTGCCGGAGGTGCGGGTGCCGGCGGCGGAGCGTCCGCAGGCTTCGGATCAGGTTCGCGTGACTGGCATTTCACGATCGGAATCGGATCGTACTTGACCGTGCGAGTCTCTCGCGAGATCTCTTTGCCCGACGCAATATCGGTGATCACTCTGGTATTGCTCGCCGTGAATCCCGGTCCACCACTGGACGGAACGCACTGATCACCGGCAGGGAGCGTGACCGTATTGGGAGAAGTCGGGTTGGTCCGCGGCCCCGTACTGGACTCGACCTCCACCGTCTTCGTTCCCCAAAGCCGAACCGTCACATCCGAGCCCGTACCGAACGACTCGATGACGATGCCGGTTTTGGCAGGGTTGGTGAACTTCAGGTCGATTGCGCCCTCGAATACCGTCGCCTCGCGGGCCTCCGGATATCTACTGATGTAGTAGCTGTGCTCGGTGTGCCCGGCGTCTTCCATTCCGCCGAAATACGCCGCGTTGTACAGCGTCGTCGCGAACTGACTGATGCCGCCGCCGACAGCCCGATCCGGTCTACCGTTGTCGATGATCCCCGACTCGACGAAGCCCTGCGCAGTCCCGCGTGGTCCGGTGTATCCGTTGAGCGAGAACGTAGCTCCCGGCTTCACCAACGCACCGTTGACGATATCGGCGGTGAGTCTGATATTGACTCCGGACGCGTACTCGAATCCACCGGTGGTGTACTCGGCGACAACTTCTTTGATGCCGAGAGCCTGCGCGCCTTCGGTTGTCAGTGCCGGTGGCGCGGGCGCGTACACGGCCGCGGTGGTTCGGGCATCCGGGGAGGCCAACAAGGTCGGCAACTGCTCGAGCGTCACCGGCCACTGCACCAACTCGCCGACGACACCGGGCACGATGGTCGGCGCGCCTGAGCCCAAAACGAACGACGCGTCCTTCGGGACCGTCTCGGTAGCGACCAACTGCGGCGCGAGAATACGGATCGCTGCGTCGTTGTCGTACCGCGCCGCGAGTGACCCATCCTCGGCCGGCTCGAAGGACAAGACCTGGCCGACGGCCTCCGGGGCCAGCACTGCGGCTGCAGAGTTCTTGCCGGTGAACACCACCGGCGCAGACACCGCAGGCACGGCAATCTGGGTGAGCACACGATCGACCTCGTCCTGGTGCACCGTCACATCAGCGGTCTCGACGGGTACTGCGACATCCCCGAAAGCCCATCGCTTCTGCATTGCCTCGCGTGCGCCGGCGACGTCGAGCGCCAGCCCAGGAGCGGGCGCCACACCTACTGCGGTCGCACCCTCGAAGACGATGTCGCCTTCCACCGGAGCGCGGTCGGTCTGCGCACGAATCGACTCCACGGTCGCATCGAGCGCAGCGGCATCGACCGTCGACTCCACGCCGATCTCGCGATGACCGAAGAACGAACCGATCCGAGTGAACGGATTGATCGGCTGCGACCCCGCGCGATCGAGCGTCGCGTTCCAATCGACACCGAGCCCTGCAGCGGCCGGTACGAACTCGAGGTCCAGATCTCCGGCCTCGACAGCAACGGGCTGTTCGACGCGGGCGCCGAGCTCCGAACGTAGCTTCGCCTCGGCGTCGTCGTGCGAGAGGCTTCCGACGTCGACTCCGGCAACGGTGACTCCGCGCGGAACTGCGCCGCTGGAAGACAACCAGTCCGCGGTGTAGAACACAGCCAAGATCGCTACAGCAGCGCCCGCCAAGACTGCGACCTTCACCCATGGAGGCTTCTGATCCGAGCCGACCGTTCCAGCGCCTGCTGGGTCGGGCGTTGCCGAACTTGCGGCGGGAGAGGTGATAGGCGGTTCGGGCGGCCTCGGAGCGACAACTGGCTCCACAGGACTCGGAGGAACGGGAGGAACCGCTGAATACGCTTCCGTCGTGGGCTCGTCATCGTCCTTCGACGGCTGATTCGAGGCGTCTTGCCTGAGAGGTGCAGGGTTCTCAGGAGGTACGACAGTCATGGCCTCGGTGACCGCGTCGTACGGCAGTACCTCGTCGGGCTGCGTGTCCTCTACTGGTCCCTCAGGGACCGGAGGCTCCTGACGCTTGTTGGGCTCTGTGCCGTCTCCACCGATGCTCACGTTCAAGCCCTCCCACAACCCCCACCGATTTCGATCGACTGTCGTGCCCGAGCTTACGCATCCGCTATCGACGCGGAGATGTCGAGCCACCTCGATCGAGACGTAGGAGGCTCCGCACCGCTGCCGGGTCGGGGGTCGGGCAGCAGTACGGAGCCACTACGAGTATCGGCGATCTTTGTGAAGCGTTACAACCCTGCTTCGAAAAACTCTGCTGTTCATTCACTTGAATGAACGCGGGATTCTCACCTGTGTCCGGGGTCCACTGCCCTCGCCCAGTGGCCGGTCTTCACCAGGGCCAAGGTCAACAGCAACCGGTTCTGGGGATCGGAGAGAACACGACCGGTCAGCTCCTGGATCTGACGACTTTGGTAGATCCCAGTAAATCGAGCCGTGCCGATCGGCAGATCCGTCAACCCCTCATGTGACAGATCTGCCGATCGTTCCCCCAGTTGATCGAGTGCTTGTTCAGCGCTCGATGATTGCGGTGACGCCTTGGCCGCCGGCGGCACAAATGGAGATCAGGCCACGGCCCGAACCCTTCTCCGCGAGCATCTTGGCCAGCGACGCGACGATACGACCACCGGTGGCAGCGAACGGGTGACCCGCCGCGAGCGAGGAACCGTTGACGTTGAGCTTGCTGCGATCGATGGAACCGAGCGCACCGTCCAAGCCGAGACGCGCCTTGCAATACTCCTCGCTCTCGAACGCCTGCAGCGTCGCGAGCACGACGGATGCGAACGCCTCGTGAATCTCGTAGTAATCGAAGTCTTGAAGTGTAAGCCCGTTACGGGCCAGTAGGCGCGGAATTGCGTACGTCGGGGCCATCAACAGGCCGTCCGTGTACGAACCGTTGCCGTGGATGTAATCGACGGCAGCAGTTTCCGAATCCACCAGGTGCGCGAGAACGGGCAAGTTGCGCTCGGCGGCCCACTCGTCCGTCGACAGCAACGCCGCCGAAGCACCATCGGTGAGAGGCGTCGAGTTGCCGGCCGTCATGGTCGCGTCGCCCAGCTTGGTCCCGAAGACCGGCTTCAGCGTCGAGAGTTTCTCCACGGTCGATCCCGGCCGCAGGTTGTCATCGCGGGTGAGACCGAGGAACGGCGTCACCAGGTCGTCGAAGAAGCCACGGTCGTAGGCGGCAGCCATGTTCTGGTGGCTCGCGGCGGCCAGTTCGTCCTGGTCCTCGCGGCGGATGCCGAATTCTTTCGCCGTGATCGCCGCATGGTCACCCATGGACATACCGGTACGCGGCTCTCCGTTGCGAGGGATCTCGATCCCCAGCATCGACGGTCGAACATTGCCGAGCAACTTGAGTCGATCGGTGGCCGACTTCGCGCGGTTGAGCGAAAGCAAGAACTCGCGCAGGTCGTCGCCGACTGCGATGGGTGCATCGGAGGTGGTGTCGACACCGCCGCCGATACCGGAATCGATGCGCCCGGCCGCGATGGCATCACCGACGGCCACGATGGTCTGCAGACCCGTCCCGCATGCCTGCTGCAGGTCGTAGGCGGGGGTGTACGGACTCAACGCGCTACCGAGAACGGTTTCGCGAGTGAGATTGAAATCCCGGCTGTGCTTGAGTACCGCGCCCGCAGCGACGAGGCCGAGGCGCTCTCCTTGCAGATTGAACCTGCTGACCAGGCCGTCGATAGTTGCGGTGAGCATGTCCTGGTTGGATGCCCGCGCATACTTCTTGTCCGAGCGAGCGAACGGAATGCGATTGCCACCGACGATTGCGACCGGTCGTAGTTGCTTGCTTGTCACTTGTGGTCTCCCAACATGCGGCGGAAAAAGGCCTTGGTGGAGTTTCATCTTACTGGCGAGTAAGTTGGTTGTCGACACCCGGTCGCGCGCTTCGCGCCCGTGCGTGCGCCCATCATCGAGCGTGCACGCGGGCGTACGAAGGCGCCAAGTGAAAGGTAGGACAAGTGGCAGCCACCAAGGGAGCCCCAGACCTCTACTCAACGTTCTTGGCGTCCGCGCCTGGAGCATTCATCGCCAAGCAGGCAGGTCTGCCGCAGCCCGAGAAGCTGCGTCGGTACAAGGCAGGCGAACCGCCCCTGGCAGGACCCGTCCTCATCGGCGGCAACGGCCGACTCGTCGAGCCACTGCGCGAACTCCTCTCCGACTACCCGCAGGCACAGGCCAACGACGCCAAGTACGGCGCGCTGGTCTTCGACGCCACCGGCATCGGTAACGTCGCCGAGCTCGAGCAGCTCTTCCAGTTCTTCCAGCCCGTCATCCGCAACCTCGCGCCCTCGGCACGCGTCGTCGTCATCGGTACGACACCGGAGAAGACGGCAAACGTCGACGAGCACATCGCCCAGCGCGCCCTCGAAGGCTTCACCCGCAGCGTCGGCAAAGAGGTCAAACGCGGCGCGACGGCTCAGCTGGTCTACATCTCCCCCGACGCATCGACCGGGCTTTCCGGACTCGAATCCACCCTGCGCTTCCTGCTGTCCGCCAAGTCGGCCTTCGTCGACGGCCAGGTCATCGTCGTCGGCGACGCCGATTCCACCGCACCCGAATCCTGGGACAAGCCACTTGCCGGCAAGGTCGCAGTAGTCACCGGTGCGGCCCGCGGCATCGGCGCCACCATCGCCGAGGTGCTGGCGCGCGATGGCGCACACGTCATCGCCGCAGACATCCCCGCCGCCGGTGAGGCATTGTCCGAGACCGCAAACAAGGTCGGCGGCACCTCGCTGGCACTCGATGTCACCGCACCCGACGCCGCCGAGGTGCTCGCCAAGCACCTGCTCGAGCGTCACGGCGGCGCCGACATCATCGTCCACAACGCCGGCATCACCCGCGACAAGACGCTGGCCAACATGGACGAGAGTCGCTGGAACTCCGTCATCGGCGTGAATCTGGCTGCACCACAGCGCATCACCGATCACCTGGTGAAGGTCGGCGCACTCAAGGAAGGCGGACGCGTAGTCGACGTCTCCTCCATCGCAGGCATCGCCGGCAACCGCGGCCAGACCAACTACGGCACGTCCAAGGCAGGCGTCATCGGCCTTGTTCAGGCCTCGGCCCCCGTTCTCGCCGCCAAGTCGATCACCATCAACGCCGTCGCACCCGGATTCATCGAAACCGCGATGACCGCCGCCATCCCGTTCGCCACCCGCGAGGCCGGGCGACGGATGAGCTCGCTGCTCCAGGGCGGCCAGACCGTCGACGTCGCTGAACTGGTGTCGTACTTCGCTTCTCCCGCGTCGAACGCCGTCACCGGGCAGATCGTCCGCGTCTGCGGTCAGAGCCTCCTCGGCGCATGAGCGTCGTCAAGCTCTCGGAGCAACCCAAGATTTCGGAGATCTACACCGCGGCGGCGCGTGGCGTGTTGCCGTTTCTCGGGTCGAAGTCGTCTTCGGTGCCGTCCACCGAGTTCGAACTCCGCGGCCTGCGAGTCGATCCCGACAATCTCGCCGGTTACTGCAGGGCCACCGGATTACGCTTCGGTGACATCCTGCCCATCACGTATCCGTTCACGCTCGTCTTCCCGACGGTCATGAAACTGATGGTGTCCAAGGGCTTTCCGTTTGCGGCGATCGGTTCGGTGCATGCGGAGAACGTCATCGAGGCGTTTCGTCCGATCTCTGCCTCGGAGCCACTGGACATTCGAGTGCACGCGGAGAACCTGCGCGAGCACCGCAAGGGCCTGCTGGTCGACCTGATCAGTGAAGTAAGCGTCGGACGCGAACTCGTCTGGAAGCAGACCTCGAGCTTCCTGAGCTTGCAGAAGACCTCACTGTCCGGCGAGCTCCGTGAAGCCCCGCCTGCCGACGAGGTGCCACCGCCCCCGACCCGCACCCTTCGAGTCGATCAGAAGACGATCAGCAAGTATGCATCGATATCGGGCGATCGCAATCCGATTCACGTATCCACGCTCGGCGCAAAGGCATTCGGATTCCCGAAGACCATCGCGCATGGAATGTGGAGTGCGGCTGCGGCATTGCAAATCATCGAGGGCCGGATTCCTGAGAAGGTCACCTACAGCGTGCGGTTCGGCAAGCCGATCGTGCTGCCCGCAACCATGAACCTGTACGCCGAATCCGTCGGCACCGGTTGGGACCTCTCGCTACTGAACCCCAAAAAGGGATACCCGCACCTCACCGCGACACTGCGGTAACCGAAACAGCCCCTACGTGAGCGAACGTAGGGGCTGTTTCGTGCCCAAGCGAGGGTCTATGCGTTGGTAGCGGACTTCTTACCTGCCAGACCTCGCCATGCAAGATTCTCGAGCAGATCGGCAGCCGCGTCGACCTCGATCTCACCGCCGGCGACACGATCGGCCACTGCCTCACCCGCACCCACCAACGCCACTGCCATCAGAGTGTAGTTCTGGCCCTCATCCGGGTCCTTCGTACTCATCTCCAACAGACCGGCCGTCAGCTCGATGAGTCGATCTCGGCTGGTCTGAACCTGCGAGGCGAAAGCAGTCTGACCGATCGCCTGCCGGTAGAGCACCATCCAGGACTTCCGGTGATCTCCGACGAAACCGAGAAACCCGAGCAATGCGCGACGCAGTTGCTCGCGAGGTGTCAGCGTCGGATCAGCCGCCGGAGTCATCGCCTCGACGAATTTGACGCCTTCCCGATGGATACACGCGGCGAACAGTTCGTCTTTGGAGCCGTAGTAGAGGTAGAGCATGGGCTTCGAAATCGCAGCCCTCTTCGCAATTGCATCCATCGAAGTTTCATGGAAACCGTTGTCGGAGAACACATCCACTGCCGCATCGAGCATCTGCTGCTCACGGACGGCGCGGGGCAATCGCTTGGTGCCGCCAGCCATGTGTCCTCCAAACCAAGGTCGAACCAATAATCTTACTCCACGGTAAGAATGGCCGCATTTGCTTCCGTGGCGAAGCTAGCAGGCGCCCTTGAACCGTGCGACCGTGGCTGCAGATGCGTCGACCTGCGGTGCAGGCAATCTTCCGGTGGCAACCGCATTCTCTAGATTATCCAAAACCTGTGGGACGTCGTCGGTGGTCAGCCACAGCGCGATGTCAGCACCCGCGACCAGCGCCGCCTCGACGGCCGCCACGATACCGAGCCTGTCGGTGATCGCAGCCATGCCGGAAAGATCGTCGGTGAAAATCGGCCCCGTGAACGGGCTCGCGCCGTAACCGACACCGCCGCGCAGCAGTGCCATCGCTGCCGGGCTGATACTCGCAGGCACACCAGGATCGGTCAGTCCCGGTACATCCAGATGACCGACCATGATGCCGACACCGGTCTGTGACAGTGCGGTGTACGGAACGAGATCGGACTGCCGAAGCTGATCGAGCGGAGGCGTCGTGACTTCACCGGTGTGCGAATCACCGGAACCGGAGCCATGCCCAGGAAAGTGCTTGAGGACAGGCCCGATTCCGGCATCGCGGAGACCCTGAGCGTAGGCACCCGCATACGCGATCACCTCGTTCGGATCGGAAGAATACGAGCGATCACCGATCACCGAGTCGTCCGGCTGACTACTGACATCGACCACCGGTGCGTAGTCGACGGTGACGCCGAGATCCTTCAACCCACGCCCCCGTTCGAGCGCCATGCGATAGGTCTCGTCCACCGACATCGTCCGGGCAGTCTCGCGTGCGGATGGATCACTTCCCAGCAGATCCTCCACCCGTGACACTCGACCTCCCTCTTCGTCGATGGTCACCATCGGCGACACGGCAGCGGCAGCAGCAATCCGGGGCACCTCGCGGTTGGCCAGCGTCTGCGAATCCGTCCAGCTACCGATAAAGATGCCCCCGACCTGCTCCGTCGCCACGATGTTCACCGCATCGTCGGTCCCGGTGACGCCGACCGTCAGTAGTTGCGCGAGACGCTGCCGCTCGGTCAACGACCCGACGAACGCCGCACAAGGATCAGGCGGCGGTGCAGGCGTCGTAGCCTCCGGCGACACCGATGTCGCGGACGGTGCTGCTGCGACAGACGGTGCAGCTACGGTCTCCGGTTCTGCGGTGCTCCCGCAACCGGCGGTGAAACCGACCCCCAGCACCAACACGGCTATGGGCACGGGCGAGCGGAACTTCATCATGGTTCTCAACGGTAGCCGAGGTGGCCGTAGCGCCGCGATCGGCGACCTCGACGCGATAACCTTCGAATACGAGCTCACCAGGAGGAGAAGGATGCCTGCAGATCTGATACTCATCGCGTACGACGGCTCGGACAACGCCAAACGAGCCATCGATTACGCCGGCCGTTTTCTCATGACGAAGCGTGCCATCGTCGTCACCGCGTGGGAGCCGATGGTTCGGCAAGCGGCGCGCATGTCCGGACTCTCCGGCGTCATGCAACCCGAGTGGGTGGCCGACGACGAAACCGAGGACGTGGCACTGACCGACGCGAAAGCGATCAACGAAGAGGGCATTCGCCTTGCCGGCGAAGCCGGACTCGAAGTGGAGGGGCACTGCGCCGAATGCACGACTGCAATCTGGAGCGCCATCGTGGAGAAAGCCGACGATCTCGACGTCGACATCATCGTCACCGGGACCCGCGGTACCACGGGTCTTCGCTCGTTGCTCCAGAGTTCGGTGGCAGATCATGTGCTGCGCCACAGTCATCGGCCGGTGCTGATAGTTCCACCCGGCAAGTAGTTGCGAGTGCGTCACACCATGATGATCGGGTGGTACCTTTAGCGGCGCACGGGGGAAAGTCGCCGTCATTGATGCCTGCCGACGAAAGTGGAGTCCGAGATGAAGTTTGCTGTCCCGGGAATTATTGCTGCAGTAGTCGGCGCTGTACTTGGCGCCGGTGTCGTGCTCGGGGTGACTGCAGGAGCATCGGACAACACTCGTCCGGAGATCGACCGCACCGGCAACGCCGACTCTTCGTTGCTCAATCAGGTTGAGTACGGCAGCCGCTGACTCTGCTGGAACGATCTCGTCCGAGCGATTCGGACGTAAATGGCTGCTCGGGGTCTCCGCTCTAGCGTTTCTCGTTTCGTTCCTGCAGATCCCCGGTTACACCGTTGCGGATACAAAGTACGATCTCTCCCAGAATCCGCTGGGATTTCTTGCGCGCGCCTCGAGTCAGTGGACGAGCCAAGCACCTCTGGGCCAGGTTCAGAACCAGGCCTACGGTTACTTCTTCCCACATGGCGCGTTCTTTGCGCTCGGTGACATCCTCGCGATTCCGCCGTGGGTAACCCAACGCATCTGGTGGGCGCTGCTGTTGATCGCCGGATTCTGGGGCATCATTCGGCTGGCCGAGGCGCTGGGAATCGGCTCACGTAGCTCACGGCTCATCGCTGCATTCGCATTCGCACTGTCCCCACGCGTCATCACCACTCTCGCGTCGATCTCGTCCGAGACGATGCCGATGATGCTGGCACCGTGGGTGTTGATACCGGTGGTGCGCGCTTTCAACCGAAGCGACTCGGACGCAACGCAATCAAGCGATCGGTGGGGCAGCCCCCGAACCCTGGCGGCCCAATCCGCATGCGCCGTCGCACTGATGGGTGCCGTCAACGCCGTCGCGACAGCCGCCGCCTGCCTCGTCGCGGTGGTCTGGGTGCTGTGCCACCGACCGAACCGGGCATGGGCCGTATTCACCGCCTGGTGGGCGGGCTTCGGCATCCTTGCCACCCTGTGGTGGATCGTTCCGCTACTCCTCCTCGGGCGCATGAGCCCACCGTTCCTCGACTACATCGAGTCCTCGGGAACCACGACGCAGTGGGCCTCGCTCGCCGAAACTCTCCGCGGTACCAGCAGTTGGACGCCGTTCGTCTCCCCCGAACGCGTGGCCGGCGCCATCCTGGTCACACAACCGGCCGCGGTCATCGCGACCGGCGTCATCGCTGCTGCCGGAATGGCCGGCCTCGCGATGCGCACGATGCCCGCCCGCGGGCGCCTGACAGTGATATTGCTCGTCGGCCTAGTGGGGCTCACAGCCGGCTACGTCGGCGATCTGAGTTCCCCCTTCGCCGATTCCGTGCGCCTGTTCCTCGACTCCGCGGGCGCCCCACTGCGCAACGTGCACAAGCTCGAGCCCCTCATTCGAATACCGTTGGTGCTCGGGCTCGCACATCTTCTCTCCAGGGTGCCGCTCCCCGGATCGGTACCTACGGACCGATGGCGACACGCACTGGCCCACCCCGAACACAACAAGATGGTGGCCGTCGCCGGGCTCGTATTGGTCGGCTTGACCTTCTCCACCTCACTTGCCTGGACCGGCAAACTCGCGCCCCGCGGCGCATACGAGGCCATCCCCGAGTACTGGCACGACGCGGCCGACTGGCTCACCGAACACGCGTCGGGATCCTCTCCCGACGGCTCGGACGCTCAGCGCGCCCTCATCGTCCCCGGTGCACCGTTTGCCCTACAGACATGGGGCCTGACCCGTGACGAACCACTCCAAGCCCTTGCCACGACGCCATGGGCGGTACGCGACGCCGTCCCGCTGACCCCGCCCGGAGCTATCCGCGCACTCGATTCGGTGCAGCGTCTCATCGCGGACGGCCGTCCATCCGCCGGACTTGCCGACACCCTTCTGGGCCAGGGAATCAGCTACGTGGTCGTCCGTAACGATCTGGACCCGGAGGCCTCACGCTCCACGCGACCGGTACAGGTCCACAGCGCTCTCGACGGTTCACCGGGCCTGACGCGTGTCGCCCGGTTCGGTGAAGACATCGCCCCAGGCACCGTGGAAGGCATCACCATCGACGGCGATCTGCGGCCGCCGTACCCCGCCGTCGAGATTTACGAGGTCGAAAACCCAACAGCCCTACCGGCATCCGGTCCGTACACGGTCGACCTGGATCGAGTTCCCATTGTGCAGGGCGGGCCGGAGTCGGCGGCGCGCCTGAACGAGCAACGCCGAAACGGTGTGCCGGACCCGGTGCCCGCTGGACCTCTCATCCTGGCCTCGGACGCGGCCGCAGCCGGGATACCGGTGGACAAGGTGACCGTCACCGATACGCCGATGAATCGGGAGACGGACTTCGGTCAGGTCGATTACCACAGTTCCGCGCTGCGTTCGAGCGAAGAACCACGAAGATCGCTCAACGCGGTGCCCGATTACCCGGTGAACGGCGCTGCCACGGTCGACGGCGAATGGGAGGGCGCTCGCATCACCGCATCGAGTTCGGCATCGGATTCGACGCAGATCGGTGGAACGGCCCCCGGAAGCGGTGTCGCTGCAGTCGTCGACGGTGATCTTGCGACGAGCTGGGTTTCCAACGGCATCGAAAATGCACTGGGACAATGGCTTCAACTCGACTTCGACACTCCCGTCAACCAAGGACTGCTGCATCTACGCACCAGCCCGGGGACGATCGGGGATCCGGTCAAATGGCTCGAGATCACCACTCCCAACGGTAGTACCGCGGCGCGAATCGACAAGCCCGGAGTGCCTCTGACCGTGTCACTGCCCGGTGGTTCGACGCCGTGGCTGCGTATCACTGCCAAGTCGACGGTGGACGGTACCAGCGGAGGCCAGTTCGCGATCAGTGAGCTCTCCGTCGAAGACTACTCCAATCACGATGCGCCGCAGCAGGTATCGATCGCGCACCGCGCGGTACTTCCCCCGGTCATCGCTGGCGCCGACGTGCAGGGCTGGGAACTGAGCCAGGAATTCCCCGGCAGCACCGGGTGCATCGACACCACGGATCGAATCCGTTGCAGCAGCGAATTATCCCTCCCACCAGAGGAACTCGGACGCTTCTCCCGCACTCTTTCGGTACCTATGGGTACTGCGGTACTGCCCGAGTTGACGCTAAGAACGAGGCAGAGCCCCGAACTCGAATCCCTTCTCTCGCAGCCTGGTCGCCCAGTGGCCTCCGCTGCCTCGGACGTCGGCGACCTGCACGGCTCCGCATTCGCCGTCACCGACGGTGACGACAGGACCTCGTGGACCGCGCCCACCAAGAGCATCGAGAAGCAAGCGGGTACGCAACCCACCCTGACGGTGAACCTTCCCGAACCCACGCTGGTCGACGGCCTCACCCTGTCCCCCAGCCTGGGCGATCTACCTGCTCACCCGACGCGGGTCGCGGTGAACCTTGGTGATGGACCGATGGTCCGCGACATCGACGGCCCCACCACGATCGAACTGGCGCCGCGCGTGACCGACCGGATCGTCATCTCGATCGTCGACTGGGAAGACGTGTTGGACAAGAACTCTCTCGGCTTCGTACTGCCCTCGCCTCCCGGCCTGGCCGAGGTGAAAGTACTGTCCGGAGGCGCAGTACTGGGCGGGGCACTCGACGCGAACCGGATAGTGACGGTCGGCTGCGACCGTGGCCCGATCATCGCGATCGCCGGACAGACCGTGCGCGCGTCGGTGACCGCAACAGTAGACGAATTCCGGTCGGGCGAACCACTGAAGGCGACGCTGTGCGAGGGGATATTCCCGGTGGAGACCGATGCCCTCAACCCGATTCCTCTCCCCGCGGGCGAACAGGATGTCGTCGTCGATCCGGGCGCACCGTTCTTCGTCGACGGAATGCGATTGCGCACCATGCCAGTTCCTGCGACGAGCGCGACGAGTTCTTCACCCGTAGCGGCCGAGACAACCGCCTGGACGTCGGACCATCGCGAGGTCGAGGTATCGGCCCGCGACACCGATCAAGTTCTCGTCGTACCGGAAAGCAACAATTCCGGTTGGCGCGCAACATCTCCCGACGGCGCGGTGCTGAAGCCGATCATCGTCAACGGTTGGCAACAAGGATGGGTGATACCGGCAGGTGTCGACGGAACCGTCACACTCGACTATCCGAGCAACACGTGGTACCGAATCGGTATCTTCGGCGGATTGCTCCTGCTGATCCCGTTGGCACTGTTCGCCTTCCGCGCCGGTCCACGCCGCAAGAGTGCGCCACCACGGCCCTGGCGCCGGTCGATAGTGGGCGTGATCGCACTCATCGCCGCCGCCATCGTCATGGCGGGCATCACCGGAGCCGTCGTGGCCGTCGTCCTCTGGGGTGGCACGGCGTTGCTACAACGGCGATACGGCACCACCGTCGCAGCTCGGGTGCTGGTGTCCACCACTGGTATCGGTACGTTGACCGCCATGGCATTGCTTTCTCGCGGGCCGTGGCGATCAACGGAGGGGTATATCGGGCACGCCTACCTGGTACAGTTCGCCGCCCTCGTCGCCGTACTGGCGCTCGCCGTGGCCGTCACTGCCGAGAACGACTGAACCGCGTACGCAGCGGATCCTCCACCAGCGCATAGCTAGCGGCCGCGACGGGAATCGTCAGTGCCACCGTCACGGACAGGATGAGCAAGAAGTGGCCTTGGAACGGCGCGACGCCGAAGACCGGGAACACCATGGAGAGCACAGCGAGATGCCAGATGAAGATGCCGTAGGACCATCGGCCCAACGCCAGCATCACGGGATGCTCCAGAATGCGGTGATGTCGGTTGTCGTCGGCGAGCACGAGCGGGGCCAACAGCGCGAAGGCGAGTACCGCGCCGAGCACGATCTTCACTTCGTACTGCCACGGCTCGGGCCGAACGAGTCCCTGGGGTCCGGCGAGCGGCGTCGCCGACAATGCGAAGGCGAGCAGCGCAATCGCAGCGACGATGAGTCGGTGCGAGCACAGCCGGTGTACCCAGGTGACGGGTCCGACGGAAATTTCGGCGATCACCATACCCGCGGCGAACCATGGGATGTAGCCGGGAAGCCAATTGTCGTGATGAGTGTTCGGCACCGCCGCGATCGGCAGAAATGCCCAACTCAAACTCAACGCCGAAACGACAGCGAGCACCGGAACCCTAAGACGTGCCGCTGAACCCCTGAGCTTCACCATCGCGAAGGCAGCAAGAGGAAGCAGCAGATAGAACGCCACTTCCACGGACAGACTCCACATCTGCGTCATGCCCTCGGTCAATGTGAGGGGCACGAATACCTGCGTCAGCGACAGATTCGCCAACCAGACGCGGTAGCCACCGGCCGCACCGGGGAGGAAGAGCAGAACGAGCACGACCACTACCCAGTACGCGGGCACAATGCGAAGGACACGAGAGTGGAAGTACCGGCCCGCCGACTGCGCACGACCGAGCCCACGTGCTTGCGCGGCATGCGGACGCCACAGCAGGAATCCGGACAGAGCGAAGAATATGGCGACCGTGAGATCGAACCGGCCCCAGATCCGCCCCATACCGGGCGAACTCGCCGCACCGGTCTGGAACGCCACATGCGTGACGATGATCCCGATGGCCGCCAAAGCGCGCAGGCCCGCCAGCGAGGGGACGAACCCGCGCAAAGGCAAAACTGCTCGCGAGAGGGTCTCGGTCGTTGTGCTCATGATCGGTCCAGTGAATCATTTCAAGTGACCCCAGCGCGAAAGTCGACCGTCATCGGGCGTGCCCGTGCCCGCAATGTCGCGTAACTGTTACTCTCACCACCGACGTGGCGGTCCAATCGGACACTCCAGGTCGGGGGAATCACACACCTCGATCTGTCGGGGGTGGAAAATGGCACGCCGAGAAAACTACTAAGGAGATTCTCACATGGCGGAGCGCTCAGGGCCGAGCCGGATCGTTGCCCTTGTACTGATCGGTTTGGGCGCTTTTCTCTTGATAGCGGCCATCATGATTCCGACGTACACGGTGTCACGTCTGGAAAAGACACCACTAGATCTAGAGGTCACCACGATCTCGACCGGAACAGGCAGCGTACTCAATTCTGCGTCACTGGCAGCGGGTCGCGCCGTCGTCGACCAGAACGTTCCGTTGGTATCGCAGCGCTTCGTCACCGTAGAAAATCCCTCGGACGCAGACGAGATCACTGTGCAGGCAGGACAGACTCTGATCCGCAGCGACAAGCAGGGCGACACCGGCCTGCTCACCGCAAGCGTCGACCGCGTGACGCTCGACCGCGTCAGCTCGATGCCCGTCGAGAGCCAGGTCGGGACCATCCAGTTGCAGTCCGACAAGCCCGCCGAAGAAGTGCCGCACACCGGTCTGCAGTACAAGTTCCCGTTCAACACCGAGCAGAAGAGCTACCCGTACTTCGACGTCAATGCCCGTGAATCGAAGGACATCGACTTCGTCGAAGAGACCGAGATCAACGGCACCACGGTCTACAAGTTCGAGCAGAAGGTCGGCCCCGTCGACTTGTCGTCGGTAGTGAACCTCCCCACCAACAAGCTCACCCTGCCTGCCGCCACCTGGGGCGTCGAAGGTGGAGACGCACCGGTCACGATGACTCGCTGGTACGAGAACACGCGAACCCTGTGGGTCGAGCCCGAAACCGGCGTTGTCGTCAAGGGCGGCGAGGACATTCACCAGTACTACTCGCGCACTGCAGGCAAGGCCGAGGTCGAGGTCTTGAAGGCACCGATCGAGTTCGACGAGAACACAGTCGAATTCCAGATCCAGCAGGCCAAGGACGGCATGGACAGGCTGTCACTGTTCGGCCGCACCGTCCCGATCGTTCTCGGCATTCTCGGTGTCATCGCACTGATCGCCGGCGTCCTCCTCGGACTCCGTAACGGTGGACCTCGTCAGCCTGCACGCACCGGCGGACCGCAGCACACCGACGGTGGCGGCGTTGCTCCCTCCGAGCCCCACAATCGTGACTGGACGACGGATCAGACCGAGGTCATCCCGCGTACCAACCTCGCGAAAGAATAAGAGCTTTCACCGCAAAAGAGCGGAAGTACGGCCTCCCCGGCTGTGCTTCCGCTCTTTTCGTTTCAAGAGCTCAACTGCGTGAAGCTCTCAATTACGTGAAGTGCCCAGGGCGAAGCCGCTGACCACCGCAGCACAGATTGCCGCGACCGACGCCGCGACGATGACGAACTGCAGCGGCGTCGCTGCCACGAAGAACAACAGCACCACTTCGACGGCCAAGCCGACCCACGCAACGATGGCAAGCTGTGTCCGCTCACCGGCGATCGCCCACAACAGTCCGCTCTGCAACAGCGCCAGGCATGCGCCCTCCAGCGCGAAGATCCAAAGATAGTCCTGCACAGGCGCATAGCCTTCGCCGACGATCGACGGCAGCAGTGGCGCCGCCAGCGCAGCACCGAGAACCAACACGGCCCCTATCGCAGCGACGACGGCCAATGCCGATCGCACGGCCTTCGCAGATTCGGCTGGATTCGCCATGCGCGGATAGAGAACCACCCCCACGGCCTGCGGAAGCCAGAACGCAGCTTTGGTAGCCACTGCGCCGATCGCATACAAACCAGCTTGCTCCGCGCTCAACACCGCGGCCGCTATCACCAGATCGAGCGCAGAGAGGCCGATGAGCGCCAACTGCACCTGCGACGCTCGTAGTACCGTGCCGACGGTCAGCGGTAGGCGTACCGCATCACCCTCTCGTGTCACACTCGCGATCCTCGCCCCGACAGCGACCGCTGCCGTCCCGACGGCGCTGGCGGCCAACACAATTCCGGGCCCACCGCCCGCTGTGAGCACAACGACGGCGGGGATCACCTTGCCGAACCCTGCAGCAGCAAGCACAGCACCGAGCCGTCCGAACTGCCCGGACCCTTGAAGTAGACCCTGTTCCGTCGCGAGCAGCACGAGCACCGGTGCCACGACGAGCGCCGACGCTGTTGCCAGCACCCCGGTACCGAGCACGACGGCCACCACCGGCGCCAACGCAAACGCGAGGATCGCGACCACCCCGGCACACCGATAGCCGAGCTTTCTGAGTTCGGCAGTACCACGCCCGTGCGCTACTTCACGAGCGACGACGGACTGCAGTGCCAGTGCCGGGACAGCGAGAACGAGTTGAGCAGCAAGCAGACTCGCAAACTCGCCGTACCCCTCGACGCCGAGAAATCGACTAGCGGGCAGATGCAGAAGGTACGACGCGGCATTGGCCGTCATCGAACCAACCGTCACCAGAGTCATCCCGGCGAGCGCCGACGTACTTGCAGTGCGGTTCGGCATGGGAACACGGTATAGGGTGCCGAGAGTGTCGTGGACGCAGCGCAGTCGAACCGCGGCACCGGCCGTGTGGAGCTTTGTTCTGGCGATGATCGTCCTGGGCCCGCTGTGGGGGAACGGCTATCTGCTCCTTCGTGACGCGGTCAGCACCCCTCGGTCCTACTTCACCGATTCTGCACTCGGCACCACCGACGCTGCCGCCCGCGCGGTCCCACAGGACGGCGTCATAGCGGCGTTGTCCATCGCGTTCGACGGCGGACTCGTGGTCAAGACAATTCTTACGCTGGCGCTGTGGCTCGCCGGTTGGGGTGCCGCGGTAATGGTTCGCCGGTTACTGCCGACCGCGACGGCGCCTGCGTTGCTCACCGCCGCGACCCTCGCCATCTGGAATCCCTACGTGGCCGAGCGGTTGCTACAGGGGCACTGGAGTCTTCTCGTCGGCTACGCCGCGCTTCCGTGGACGGTGACCGCAGCGATGACGCTGCGTGAGACGGGACGGTGGCAAGGACTGGCAGTCTGCCTCGCCGCAGCAGGGCTCACGCCCACGGGAGCGATCCTCGCGGCCGTCACCGCCCTCGTCGTCGTAGCGTTGCCCTTCGGAGTGCGGCGCCCCCAGCGGGTACTACTGACAGGTTTGCTTGCGTTGGCCGCTTCCTCACCCTGGCTGGTGGCCACTGCCGTATCCGGCGGCGGAACCCTCGGAACCGACCCGGCAGGTGTCGGTGCCTTCGCTGCCCGGGCCGAACCCGGCCTCGGCACACTGCTCAGCCTGGCAGGCCTGGGAGGCATCTGGAACGCCGACGCCGTGCCCGCCACCCGCACGACTCACTTCGCCGTCCTGGGAACGATCCTGCTGCTCGCCGTCGTCGCACTCGGGTTGCGACCGCTGTGGCGTCGACGCAGAAACCCGATCATCACCACCCTCGCCGTCATGGCTGTCCTCGCAGTCGTCATCCCCGCACTCGGTGCGACCGGAATCGGCCTCCGCGTCGGCGTGTGGGCAGCGCAGGACATCCCGGGTGCGGGCCTGTTGCGTGACAGTCAAAAATGGGTCGCCCTGGCGATGCCGTTCTACGTGCTCGCCGCCGCCGCCGGAGTCACGTGGCTGGGGGCGAAAATTCGCATGCCCCGGGTCTCTGCCGTCGCGGCCATCGCAGCACTGCTCCTGGCACTACCGGACCTGGTGTGGGGGGTCTGGGGCAAGCTCGAGCCCGTCGAATATCCGACGTCGTGGAGCGCTGTCGCCGAAGAACTCCAGGGCCGTGACGGGGACGTGGCGGTACTGCCTGCAGGAATCTTCCGAATCTTCCCCTACAGCGGCGACGCACCCGTGCTGGACCCCGCGCCGCGAATGCTCCCACTCGACGTCCTGCAGACCGGTGAACTCATCGTCGCAGGAGGGTCGGTACGCGGTGAGGGCAACCGCGCATCCACCGTCGAAAAAACGTTGCTCGACGGCGGATCGGCCGCCGAACTGGCACAACTGGGCGTCGGCTGGGTCCTTGTCGAGCGGACCACGCCTGGGCTACTCGGCGAGTCGGCGGACACGTTGGACCAACTCGAACGCGTCTACGCTGACGACGAACTGGCGTTGTACCAAGTTCCGGGGGCAATCGGAAGCACCGAAGTCAGGCCCGCTTCGTATTGGATCGTCATGTCCGCGCACCTGGTATGGGCCCTGTTACTGGTGGGCGGACTCTGCTGGGGACTGCTACGAAGATGACACGAGCCCGGAGACATGGGCGCCTACTACCGACGCCGCCAACACGCTCTCCACACCCTGCGCGCATTGCTCCCACGAGAACTCGAGCGCTCGGACCCGGGCCTTCTCACCCAGATCAGCTCGGAGATCGGCGTCGAACAGAATTTCGCCGATGGCGTCGGTGAGCGCGGCCACGTCACGATCATTTCCATCGGTACCGACGAGCACACCGGTGACGCCGTCGATGATCGAATCGGTCAGGCCCTTCGAACTGCGGTAACCGACGGTCGGGACAGCATGCTGAGCTGCTTCGACGACGGCAAGCCCCCACCCCTCCTTACGCGAGGGCATCACGTGCACCCAGGAGCGGCCGAGCAGTTCATGTTTACGTTCTTCGTCGACGTGTCCATGGAACGTGACAGCGCCTTCGATGCCGAGCTCACGCACACGCTCGCGAAGGTTGACTTCCCACCAGCCACCGCCGACCACGTCGAGATGCAGGTCCGGGAACTGCGGTCGCAGGGTGGCCACAGCGGCGAGCGCATCCTCGATCTGCTTGTGCGGCACCAGCCGTGACAACACCGACAGCGACGGGTGCGCCGTTCTGGTGTGCGACCCACCGACCGACACTGCCGGGGACGCCCCGTTTCGAACCACAGCTACCCGCGCGCGGTCGACTCCGAGCGCAACGAGCTCGTCCGCAGACGGCAGCGACACGGTCAAGTACTGATTACGTCGATGAACGCGCGGCGAGACCGTGCTCTCGAGCCACCAACCGATCTTGGCCATCAAGGGGCCCGCCACCGGCCACTGCTCACGATGACCATGGTGAACCAGCAACGTCACCGGTGCCCCCGCGACAAGACGCGAGAAGAACGGAATGCCGTTCTGAGTATCGACGACAGCGTCGGGGTTGATCCCACGCAACGGCCCGAACCCCAGCCGGCCGGCCGCAATCGCAGCGAGAGCCCTCGGATACACGCTCAATCGGCCACCACCGCGGCTGATCTGCATACCGTCGACCATCTCTCGCGCCGGAGCACCCGGATACGACGCCGTCCGCAGCGTCACCCGCACTCCGCGTCGCGCCAGGCCTGCACCGACCTGTTCGAGGTAGCGCTCACTGCCGCCACCCTGGGGATGTCCTGTATCGCGCCAACAGAGCAAGAGCACCTCGCGCACAGTTGACTCCCCCATCACGACCTAATCGAATAAGAACTTCCGACACCTTAACGGTTCACCCGCCCCGCGGCGGCGCTACAGGGTGTATTCCCCTACTCTTTTCCAACGTGCCACGTCCTCAGGGTCGATCCGCGAGTTCTCGCCGTGCCGAGCGACCCGTAACCCACTTCTTCGCCCAGCGCGCGACCCTTCGCCGATCGGTGAGCCTGCTTCGAGACTTCGGACACGAGCAGAGCTCTCCCGACATCTTCTACAGCGCCCTCGCTCGCGATTCCGTCGAACTCATCGGTGATCTGTACCAGGGTCTGACCGGCGACAGTCTCGAAAATCGCGTGGTCATGGACGTCGGCGGCGGGCCCGGTTATTTCGCGGACGTCTTCCGCGCCCGCGGGGCTCGGTACATCCCCGTCGAACCGGATGCGACGGAGATGCACGCCGCCGGTCTGAACGTGCACGGCAGCGTCCGCGGATCGGGAATGGCGTTGCCGTTTCGCGAAAACAGCGTGGACGTGTGCTTTTCCTCGAACGTCGCCGAACACGTGCGTCATCCGTGGGTCATGGCCGAGGAAATGTTGCGTGTCACCAAACCCGGTGGGCTGATGGTCCTGTCGTACACGCTGTGGCGGGGACCGTTCGGCGGCCACGAAACTGGTCCCTGGCACTACTTCGGCGGCGAGTTCGCTGCCCGCAGATACCTCCGTAAGCACGGCCGCGAACCGAAGAATCGTTTCGGTGAATCCCTGTTCGACGTCGGGGCATCGGAGGGACTGCGGTGGGCCCGCGAGACTACGCAGGGCACTGTGCTGGCGGCATTTCCGCGCTACCACCCGAAATGGGCATGGTGGATGATCCGTGTTCCAGTACTTCGCGAATTTCTTGCCAGCAACCTCGTCGTGGTCATGCGCGCCGACGCACGCTGACAGTAGTTTGGGACATATGACAGCGTTGGCATTGGACATCGGTGGCACCAAGATCACTGCGGCGATCGTCGACTCCGACGGTAGACCCGGCGAGGCTCTCGTCGTTTCCACCCCGAAAGTCGATGTGTGGCAGGCCTGTTCCGAATTGCTCGACGCAGTCGTAGCGGGAAAAGATATCGCCGCCATCGGTATTGCATGCGCAGGCCCTGTCGACTTGGTCGCAGGGACGGTCGCACCGATCAACATCGGCGAGTGGAAGGGCGGTTTCGACCTCACCGGGGAGATCGCCAAGAAATTTCCCGACGCCACGATGCGTCTCGCCGGTGACGGTGGGTGCGCGGCGCTCGGCGAACATCGGTTCGGAGCAGCACAGGGCGTGGACAACCTCATCAGCGTCGTCGTCTCCACCGGCGTCGGTGGCGGTCTGGTGCTCGGCGGTGAAATCGTGCACGGCCGCAGCGGAAATGCCGGCCACATCGGCCACATCGTCGTCCCCGGTTCGACGGCCTACTGCTCGTGCGGCGGTCTCGGATGTGTGGAGACCGTCTCGAGCGGGCCGTCCGCGGTCGGATGGGCGCAAGAACAAGGCTGGACCGGCACCACCGGCGCCGAGTTGGCCGAGGATGCCGCGAGCGGAAACGTCGTGGCGGTGACGACATTGCAGCGCGCGGGCGTCGCGCTGGGTCAGGCAATCGCGTCGGCCGCTGCCCTGGTCGATGTCGAGCTCGTGGTCATCGGCGGAGGGTTCGCGCAGGCAGGCCCACCGCTGTGGGATCCGATCCAAGAGTCCGCGGCGCTGCATGCGCGGCTGAGGTTCCTCGACGGGCTCAGGATCGTGCCGGCGAAACTGGGTGCGGTAGGGACGTTGACCGGGGCTGCGGTACTTGCGGCCTCGGCCACCTGATCCAGCAGCGCTCGCACATCGTCGAATCCTTCCGAATTACTGCAACGTGTTCTAGTCTCGTTCCATGACCGACTTCGCCAAGCTGTTCATCGGCGGGCACTGGACCGCACCGTCAACCGAGGAGACGCTCGACGTCTTCTCACCCGCCACCGAAGAGCGCGTCGGGAGTACTCCCGTAGCCGCGCCCGCCGATATCGACGCGGCGGCACAGGCCGCGCGCACCGCCTTCGACTCCGGCCCCTGGGCCCGATCCTCCCCCGCCGAACGAGCGCAGGTTCTCGCGAACTTCGCCAAGCTGATCGAGGAACGAAGCGCCGAGCTCACCGAGGTGATCTCGGGCGAAATGGGCGCCCCGCACGCCATGGTCGGGATGATCCAACAGACACCCTCACTGGCTGCGCTCAACTACTACGTTTCGCTCGCCGAGACCTTCCCCTGGACGGAAACCCGGCACGGCGCATTCGGCCAGTCCAACATCACCCGCGAACCCGTCGGCGTCGTCGCCGCCGTCATTGCATGGAACGTCCCGCTGTTCCTCGCGGTCAACAAATTGGCGCCCGCATTGCTGGCAGGCTGCTCGGTGCTGCTCAAGCCCGCTCCCGAAACACCACTGTCCGCCAACCTCCTCGCCGACCTCCTGACCGAGGCCGGACTACCGGAAGGCGTGCTCTCCGTCCTTCCCGGTGGCGCCGAGACAGGCAAGTACCTCACCGCACACCCACTCGTGGACAAGGTCACCTTCACCGGCAGCACCGACGTCGGCCGCACCATCGGCGCAACCGCCGCGCAGCAACTCAAACGATGCTCACTCGAACTCGGCGGAAAGTCCGCAGCAATCCTGCTCGAAGACGTGGACATCGCGTCGGCGATACCGATGCTGCTGCTGTCCGGCCTCATGAACAGCGGGCAGGCCTGCGTCGCACAGACTCGCATCCTCGCCCCGCGCTCGCGCTACGACGAGATCGTCGACGCCATGGTCGCGGGAGCCGGCTGGATGAAGATGGGCGATCCGACGGACCCGGCAACGCAGCTCGGCCCCCTCATCTCGGAGAAGCAACGCGACCGCGTCGAGGCATACATCGCGAAGGGCAAAGAAGAAGGTGCACGTCTCGTCCTCGGCGGCGGACGTCCGGAGGGGTTGGACAAAGGCTGGTACGTCGAGCCGACCATCTTCGCCGATGTCGACAACTCGATGACGATCGCCCAGGAAGAAATCTTCGGCCCGGTCCTCGCGGTCATTCCCTACGACTCCGAAGACGAAGCCGTCAAGATCGCCAACGACTCCACCTACGGCCTCGCCGGATCGGTCTGGGCCACCGACATCGAGCATGGCCTCGAGATCGCCGCGCAGATCCGCACGGGCACGTCGGCGATCAACTGGTACGCCTTCGATCCGAGCGCCCCATTCGGTGGCTACAAGAACTCCGGCATCGGACGCGAAAGCGGCCCCGAAGGCCTCGAGGCCTACTGCGAACTCAAGTCGGTCCTCATGCCGCCGGGGTACGTAGCGCCAACTGCTTGATTTTCGCCGGCAGGGTTCGGCGTCTGACAATTCGCTCCCCTAGTTGGGATTCGAACCACCTGCAGGGGGTTCGAATCCCAACAGCGGGGGTAAATTTCGCCGCTGAACGCCGCTGAACGCACACAGAACGAAGCGGGGCTCACCCACAAGGGTGAGCCCCGCTTCGTACTGTCGGACTATGCGCCCAGACGCTGCTTCAGTGCTTCGAACTCGTCCTTGATACCGGTGGGAAGCTTCTCACCGACGAACTCGAACCACTCTTCGATCAGTGGGATCTCGGCCTTCCACTCCTCGACGTTCACCGCGAGTGCCTCGGCGACGTCTTCGACGGTGGTGTCGAGGCCCGTGATGTCGAGTGCAGCTGCCGTCGGGACGACACCGATGGGCGTCTCGACGCCTTCGGCCTTGTGCTCGATGCGCTCCACGATCCACTTCAGGACGCGGGAGTTCTCGCCGAATCCTGGCCAGAGGAAGCGCTTGTCGTCGCCGCGGCGGAACCAGTTGACGTAGAACACCTTCGGGAGCTTCGACTCGTCGGCGTTCTTGCCGAGGTCGATCCAGTGCTGGAAGTAGTCACCGACGTTGTAGCCGAGGAACGGCAGCATGGCCATCGGGTCGCGGCGGATGGTTCCGACCGTGCCCTCGGCTGCTGCTGTCTGCTCGGATCCGACGGTGGCACCCATGAACACGCCGTGCTGCCAGTTGCGAGCCTCGGTGACCAGCGGAACCGTCGTCTTGCGACGCCCACCGAACAGGATGGCCGAAATCGGCACGCCCTCCGGGTCGTCCCACTCGGCGGCCATCGACGGGCACTGAGCCATGGGCACGCAGTAGCGAGAGTTGGGGTGTGCGGCGTTCTGATCGGACTCGGGCGTCCAGTCGTTGCCCTTCCAGTCGATCAGATGCTGCGGGTCTCCTTCGAGGCCCTCCCACCACACGTCGCCGTCGTCGGTCAGTGCCACGTTGGTGAACAACGAGTTGCCCTGATCGATGGTCTTCATCGCGTTGGGGTTGGAATCCCAGTTGGTTCCCGGTGCGACACCGAAGAAGCCGAATTCGGGGTTGACGGCGTAGAGACGGCCGTCCTTGCCGAAGCGCATCCAGGCGATGTCGTCACCGATGGTCTCGGCGCGCCAGCCCGGAATGGTCGGCTGAATCATTGCGAGGTTGGTCTTGCCACATGCGGACGGGAACGCCGCGGCGATGTAGTAGGCCTTGTCCTCCGGCGAAATCAGCTTGAGGATCAGCATGTGCTCGGCGAGCCAGCCCTCGTCGTGAGCCATTGCCGACGCAATACGCAGGGAGTAGCACTTCTTGCCCAGCAGAGCGTTGCCGCCGTAACCGGAGCCGTAGCTCCAGATCTCGCGATCCTCGGGGAAATGCGTGATGTATTTGGTGCTGTTGCACGGCCACGGGACGTCGTCCTGGCCGTCGGCGAGCGGAGCGCCGAGCGAATGCAGCGCCTTGACGAAGAAGCCGTCGTTGCCGAGCTTGTCCAGTACTACCGAGCCCATCCGAGTCATGACGCGCATCGAGACGACGACGTACTCCGAGTCGGTGATCTCCACACCCAACTTAGGATCCTCGGCGGCGAGCGGGCCCATGCAGAACGGGACGACGTACATGGTGCGTCCGCGCATGCAGCCGCGGTAGAGCCCGGTCATCAGCTCACGCATCTCCGACGGGTCCATCCAATTATTGGTGGGGCCTGCGTCGATCTCTTCCTTGGAACAGATGTAGGTCCGTGACTCGACGCGTGCAACGTCGGACGGATCGGAATTGCCGAGGAACGAGTTCGGCTTCTTTTCGTCGTTGAGCCGGGTGAAGGTGCCTGCGTCCACCAAGTGCGTGGTGAGACGCTCCCACTCTTCGTCGGATCCGTCAGCAAAAACCACCCGCTCCGGCTCGGTGAGTTCTGCTACTTCCTGCACCCATGCAAGAAGTTCCTTGTGTTGGGTGGGAAGTGCGGCATCAGTGCCGTTCAAACCGGGAATGGTCGCTGAGGTCATCTAACTCTCCTGGGGTGAGCCGGAACCAGATACAACTTCGTCGCTGCCGGGCTGAGCAGCGGTACAAAGCAAACCTGATCATCCCTTTCTGTGGGGCGCTGCCCGATTGTCAATCGCGTATACCGCATCCTACCGGTCACGTCAATCGAGAACACGGGCGCCGGGTGTCCTGGTCTCAGGTTAACGCCGAGTGACGCCGTTCCGGAACCGGGGTCTTGTCCGATTGGTCACAAGAACGATTCAGCTGATGGAAAGAGAATTTGCGTCGACGCGATTATCGGTACTGACATGGAAGAACGATCAACTACAACTAATCGAAAATCTCGCCCGAATCGGTGCGCTCCCACCGCGAAGATCCGTCGGCGGTACGAAAAATCTCCCAGGATTGGTAACCACCGTCACGTCCGAAACTTGTGAACGTTTCGATCACGCCGTCCGCGTCGGCGTCGCGTGCAATCGTCACGCCTGCATCGGTGTGGGTCACCCGAGTCTCGTCGAATCCATCGCCGTCGACGTCGAACATCTGTGTCGAGAGCGCCTCCGACGGTTCGTCGTGGTCGGCCGCGGTGCTCGCGTCTACGAAGAACGCGTCGGTAAAGTCCATTGCCCCCCACCTCGATAATTCGCATGAACAACGCTGCCGCGCCCCTACCTGTTCAGACGCGCCGCGGAACGCGTCGGTTCCACCCTCGGCTCGGAAGATTTCGGATAAGTGTTCGCCGGGTCGGACACGTCGAACTTCTCGATTCCACGATCCAGCGATGCAAGGTCCCTGTCGCACGCTGCCAGAACCGCCGCCCGATGTTGCGCGGCACCTCTCAGCGCGGCCTCGACTCTTCCGAGTTCGGTCTCGGCCGAGATCGCCATCGCACGCGAAGTTTCACCTTCCGCCTGCGCGAACGCGGTTTCGGCAGCGAGGATTCGGGCGAGCGCACTCTGCTCCCACAACGACTTGGCCGATCCTGCCCTCTCGTACGCCCACGTACGCACATGTACCCGATCGGCGACCAGCGAGCGGGCGCGCACCAGCCACCACGCAGCGAGGGCGCCGAGTATCAGCGAGAAGGGAATGACGGCAATCGCCAGCGCGGGCACCATCGACAACGGCGAGACCGCAATTCGACCCAACCCGACACCGGCGGATGCACCGACGAAAATCATGATGCGGTCTTCCATGCTTCGGCGACGCGAGGTCGGTTCCTCGATCTCGGTCCGAGCCTCGACCTCAGCGGGCACTTCCGCGCCCAAATCGAGATCGGCATCGATCGAGCGCAGCCTTGCCACCAACGAGGATTCCGCCCCGTCTCTGGCGCGTTCGAGCAGCCGAGTCAGATGCGCGGGTAGTTGCGAAAGTTCCGCTCTGCTCGCCGTATCGACGGATTCTCTTGCATCAGAGGTAAATTGGCGTACCGCCTCGTTGATCTCGTGCATCGTTTCCGCGCGGGTCAACTGGAGCCTGCTGCGCAACGTTGCAGCGCGGTCGGTCCGCCCGCGATCACGTGAGTCGGCGAGACGAGCCCGCTCTGCGCGCAGCCCTGCTGTCGTCGACGCGCTCGTCACCGCCCGCGCCTTGTTCACGATCTCGCGACGCGCACCCGCGGCGGCCGCACGTACTGCTGCGTTGTACTTCCGCTCGCGCACCGTGTGCTCGGCCTGCACCATCGCTGAGCAGACGAACGCCCCGAGCGCATCGATGCCCGACTCGTCCGCGAGCGAGTCGCGCGCGTCGCGATCTGCCGAGGTGCGGCTGCACTCGGCGAGCTTGGCGGAAATGGGCCACAGCGACACGTCGACAGCACGAGGAACGCAGTCACTGATCACTGCCGACACCGATCGCCGAACCTCACGCCAATCTCGGTGGGCATCGATCTTGTTGATCACCACAGCGACGGTCGTCGACTCCAACGCGGGCGCCAGCTCGGCCAGGGCGTCGCGGCCGAGCGGTGCGGACGCATCGAGTACGTACACCACCACCGCTGCCGTGGTGACGTCATGAGCCCACTCGAGTACCCCGTCTGCTGCGACTGCCAACTCTTTCTCGACGGCAGAGACGCCCGATCCGCCGACGCCAGAGAGATAGACGCCGCGGGGAACGGCGCGTCGTGCGTTCGCGATGTCGTCCGTCCCGATCGGATACCACCGGCGAACGACGCTGTCCATGTCTGCGGGTACGTCGATCACGAGCAGGCTCGCATTCGCAGATACCCGCGCGAGATCGCTCGTGCTGAGCGGCTGTAGTTCGGATCTTCGGTGGACTGTGAGCGGGCAAGCCACAGTGCGGCCGATTCGACCTTGTCCCCTGGCTCCACCGTCTCGCCGAGCGCATCCAACGCCGACCGCATGATCGCCAGGACTGCCTCGTCGGAGGTCAGGAAGGTCTCGAGTTCCTCGGCGCTCGTCGGATGCTCGGCAGCAAGTTCGGTCAACCGGTGCAGTAGGCGGGCTTGCCTTTCGACGCGCACCCGCTCGACGCTCCGCCGAACTGTGTCGGTGAACCGCGCCGCGCCACTGACGCCGAGCAGCAGGAGACGAATCTGCACGTCATCCATCGTCGGATCGGAGCGCAGGGCCTCTACGACTGTGCGCACACCGAGAATTTCGATGTGTTCGACGAGTGCGTCACGCTCGGCCTCAGTCGGCACTTCCCGCGACGTCGACGCTGGGAGAAGATCGGCGCGCAGAAACCTCTCCCGCGTCAGCATCATGTCCGAGGAAATGTGCGGAGCCGCACGGCGAAGCATCTCGAAGGACTTCGGCTTTCCCTCCGACACCGTCCGGGCGATCGTTCCCATCAGCGGAAGCACTTCGACACCGACCGCGGACGTCAGGCGGTCCAGCGCCCCCACAAGATCGTCGACGGTGTCGGCCTTGGCCAGTACCGGCACCACGTGCGACGCCGACGCCACAGCGTCGACATCCGCCTTCTGGGCGCCACTCGTGAGCACATAGACCACTACGTCCCCGTCGAGATCGGGGTCTGGTGCGCTCGGCACGTCCATCGCAGCGGTCTCGGTGATCTCGACCTCTTCCCAACCGGCATCGGCCAACCCGGAAACAGCGGATGCAGTCAGCACCGCACGCACCGAGGACTTGCCCACCCCCACCCGGCCGGACACTTGAATGCGAATCCGGGCAAAGCAGCGGTCGAGGGCGAGACCGATCTCGACGCCCGAGCCTGGATCGCGCTCGGCCACACTCGACGCAAGTGAGCGCATTCGGCCCTGGTTCACTCCGCTCATGACGTCCCCCCACCGAGATTGCTGCACGTAACCGGGTTTTGCGCTCACGACAGGGCCCTAACCCATCGTGCCGACCGATTCTGACACAGACCCGCCGGAAACTTTTCACGGCAGACACCCGCTGGCCTGCATCTACACGCAAAGTCTCAAGTTCAACTCCAGACCCATCTGTCACACACTCTTCCGATGGGCGACAATGGTCCAGTGAACGACGCACGAAGCACCACGCCGAACCTCGGACCAGGGGACAATCAGGGCCAGAATCGAGGGTCCCGGCTGTACCCGAGGGTTACGAGCTTTCGCTCCCGGCGCGGCGCTTTGACCGCCGCGCAGCAGACCACCTGGGACACGCTGTGGCCGAAGATCGGCCGCGATGTCGCCGACGATGTCATCGACATCGATGAGTGGTTCGGCCGTCCAGGGCCGGCGATCCTCGAGATCGGATCCGGAACCGGTACCGCCACGACCGCGATGGCTAAGGCCGAGCCGCACGTGAACTTGATGGCGGTCGAGGTCTACCGTCCCGGCCTCGCTCAGACGCTGCAGCAGATCGAGCGCGAGGAGATCGACAACATTCGTCTACTTCGTGGCGACGCGATGGACGTGTTGGAGAACATGCTGACCTCGGAATCGTTGACGGGCGTCCGGGTGTTCTTTCCGGATCCCTGGCCCAAGGTCCGCCACCACAAACGACGACTGCTGCAGGCCCCCACCTTCGCGATGATCGCCGATCGGTTGAAGCCGGGCGGAGTTCTGCACGTCGCGACCGATCACGCCGAGTATGCAGAATGGATCGCCGAGGCCGGGAACGCAGAACCGTTGCTGACCGTTCTCGATTGGGAGTCTCCGATGACACACGAGCGACCCGTCACCAAGTTCGAGGGCAAAGCCCAACTTGTGGGCAGCTCGGTGACGGAGTTGATATGGGGGAAGATCACACCATGAGCGTCAGCGAAGAAGTCTCGAATACAGCTTTCGCTCCCATACCCGCCCTCGACACAAGTGATTCTCATCACAACAAACGAGTGCTTCTGGTGTGGGATGCCCCAAACCTCGACATGGGGCTCGGCGCAATTCTTGGCGGTAGGCCGACTGCGGCGTACCGCCCACGGTTCGATGCGCTGGGCCGATGGCTGTTGCAGCGCACCGCCGAACTGTCGACGAACGGTTCGGGGATCCTCGAAGCCGAGGCAACCGTCTTCACCAATATCGCCCCAGGCAGCGCCGACGTCGTTCGACCCTGGGTCGAAGCGTTGCGTAACGTGGGTTTCGCGGTGTTCGCCAAGCCCAAGGTGGACGAAGACAGTGATGTCGACGACGACATGCTCGACCACATCGAGTTTCGCAATCGCGGTGGCGGGCTTGCCGGAGTCATGGTCGCTTCGGCGGATGGCCAGGCCTTTCGTGAGCCACTGGAGAGCATCGCCGCAACTGGTGTGCCCGTTCAAGTGCTCGGGTTCCGTGAGCACGCAAGCTGGGCGGTCACATCGGAGACTCTGGAGTTCCTCGACCTCGAGGACATTCCCGGAGTCTTCCGTGAGTCTCTGCCTCGCGTGAGTCTCGACTCGCTGCCGGACGAAGGCGCATGGCTGCAGCCGTTCCGACCACTGTCCGCCCTTCTCGTCGGGCGTCAAGGAGTTTCTTAAGTGTTCGCCAGATGGGGAGATCTCGTCTACCGCTTGCGGTTCACGGTCATCGGAGTCATGGTGGCCGGGCTTCTGGGCTTCGCAGCGTACGGGTTGGATCTCAACGACCATCTGAGCCAGAGCGGCTGGGACGACCCGGGTTCGGAGTCGGCCCAGGCCGCTCGCCTCGCCGACGAGACCTTCGGGCGTGATCAGTCCAGCGATGTGATCGTTCTCTACACCGCGCCCGAGGGTAAGACCGTCGACGACCCGGACTTCAACGCGAAGGTCACCGACAGCCTCAACTCCCTCGTCGGCGAACATCCCGACCAAATCTCCAAGATCAACGGCACCTACTTCAAGGTCGACAACGCCGTCAGCGCCCCGGCACTGGCCACCCCGGACAGAACCCACGCCATCGCCAGTATCGCGATCGTCGGTGACAACGACACCGAGCTGACCAACAATTTTCAGAAGATCAAGGACGTCTTCTACGTCGACGGCGTCGACGTGCAGGTCACCGGCCTGCAGGCAGTCGCCGGAGCCTTGCAGTCGACCATGGCCGGCGATATCCACCGGATGGAACTGCTCGCCATTCCCGCCGTCGCGGTCCTACTCTTCTTCATCTTCGGTGGCGTCGTAGCCGCGGCGCTGCCCTTGATCGTCGGTGGGCTCACGGTCGTCGGAGCCAACGGAATCGTCAAGGTCTTCACCAACTTCACCGAGGTCAACAGCTTCGTCGCACCGGTGGTCTCTCTCGTCGGGTTGGGCTTGGCGATCGACTACGGGCTCTTCATCGTGTCCAGATTCCGAGAAGAGCTCGGCGACGGCTATTCGACCACCCAAGCTGTTCGACGCACCGTCATGACCGCAGGTCGCACCGTGGTCTTCTCGGCGACGATGATCGTCGCGTCGTTGGGCGGCCTACTGCTCTTTCCGCAGGGCTTCCTCAAATCCGTTGCCTACGGCTCGATCGCCACCGTCGCGCTCGCCGCACTGACAGCGATCACGATTTTGCCTGCAATGCTCGCGATCCTCGGCCCACGCGTCGACGCGCTGGGTTTGAAGTTCATGCGCAAGACCAAGTCGTCCGAGGAAATCGAGAACGGCATGTGGGGCAAGCTGACCCGCTGGGTCATGCAGAACCCGCTCAAGGTGACGATCCCGATCGTGCTCGGCCTGGTGCTGCTGACACTGCCCGTCGGCAACATCAAGTTCGGTGGAATCAACGAGACCTACCTGCCGCCCGACAACATCACTCGCGAAGCACAGGGCGAGTTCGACGTACTGTTCCCAGGGTTGCGTACCGAACCGCTCAAGCTGATCATCTCCAACGCTCAAGGCTCATCCCTCGCACAGATCACCAAGCAGGCCAACGAGGCCCCCGGGCTGATCGAGAAGTTCGCTCCCGACGGCGCGAGCAAAGACGGCGTAATCGTCTTCAAGGCCGGCCTCATCGACCGAAACGACTCCAAACCCGCCATCGACTATCTGCGAAGTATCGACGTGCCCGCCGGGGCCACGGTGATGGTGACGGGAACTCCTGCAATCGAGCAGGACAGTATCGCCGCCCTCATCGACAACCTGCCGCTGATGGCACTTCTGGTCATCTTCATAGTGACGCTGTTGATGTTCTTGACCTTCGGATCGCTGGTGCTGCCGATCAAGGCTGTCCTCATGACGACGCTCGGGTTGGGCGCGACTATGGGCATCCTGACGTGGATCTTCATCGACGGCAACGGCGCGAGCTTCATGAACTTCACGCCCGGGCCGATCATGGCACCAGTGTTGGTGTTGATCATTTCCATCGTCTTCGGACTATCCACCGACTACGAAGTCTTCCTCCTCTCACGCATGGTCGAAGCACGCGAAAAGGGAGCCAGCACCAGCGAGGCAATCCGCATCGGAACCTCGCACACCGGCCGAATCATCACCGCGGCCGCCCTGATCCTCATCGTCGTGACAGGCGCATTCGCGTTCTCCGACCTGGTGATGATGAAGTACATCGCCTACGGAATGATTGCCGCGCTCATCATCGACGCGACGCTCATCCGCATGTTCCTCGTCCCTGCCACCATGAAACTGCTCGGCGACGACTGCTGGTGGGCACCGCAGTGGATGAAGCGAATTCAGCAGCGGCTCGGACTCGGTGAGACGATCCTCGAGGACGAGCTGATGCCGGACGACGTCCCCGAACTCGCACTCGTCGGCGGTCGCCCGGTCACCACCGTGAAGCCGCCGATGAGGCCGGCGCCACGAGCCGCAGAACCTCTGACCGAACCGATCCCGATGATCGCGCCTGCGAGCGCAGGCCCCGTTCGATCAACCTATGCAGCAAAAGAAGCAGAACGGCGTTCGGCGACGGGCAAGCCAGCTACCGCACCATCCGAAGACACTCAGGCAGCCGAGATCGTTCGGGCTGCTCCCCCCGTCGTGCAGCCGGAGCCCCAGAAGCCGGCAGTTCGGCAGCAGCCAGTAGTTCGGCAGCAGCCGGTAGTTCGGAAACAGCCGATGGTTCCGGAGCAGCCAGCAGTTCGACGCCAGCCAGTGGTTCCAGAGAAGCCAGTGGTTCCAGAGCGGCCAGTGGTTCCAGAGAAGCCAGCAGTACCGGAACAGCCGGTGGTTCGGCAACAGCCACCTCGCACCCCGGAGCCCGTACGGGCCGCCGCACCGGACTCCCGCTCGATCGAGAGCTGGCTTGCGGATCTACGTGCGCCGACCGAGTCTCCCGAAGCGCCGAAGGAGGCCACAGCGGCGCCTGCCGAGCGCTCGGTGTCCAACGGTGTCCGTAACGGCTCCTACAGCAGTAGTTCGACCGGCCGTGAGTCCGACAGCTCGCGCACCGGAACCGGCGGGAACCGCGACTACCCCCAAGACAGCGGTTCCGGCGCAGATCGCAAGACCAACGGATCTCCGCGCAACGGTTCACCCACCAACGGCACTCACACCAACGGCACCCACACCAACGGCACTGACGACGGCTCTCACACCAACGGTTCCGGTGGTAGCGGCGCTGCTGCCCGTCCGAGCGAGCCGCGTACGCGCTACGACATCACGACTCGAAATGCTCCTGGCCGACGCAACGAGACCCCTAGTGATCCGCCGACGCCCGCCAGCCCCGAGCGCACGGACTCGACGGTCGGCGCGGACACGCCGTCGCAAGGCCGACGCCGAATCAACGATCCCGTCAATCCTGATCCCACGGAAGCCGATATCGACAGCGGACGCCACCGGGGCGGTCAGCAGGCGTTGAGCGTCAGCGAACTCCTCGCACGAGAGCGTCGGAAGTAGTCCTAGCGCAATCGAATCGCACCCCTGGAACGCCCTCGCTGCCGGGACGGTAAGACACCGCTGTGCAATCTCACAGTATGAAATCCGGGAACGCTGAATTCTTTCCGACCGTTGTCCCCTCGGAAGCAAGATCACGACCACAGATCGAGTCCTGGGGCGATGTGTTGTGTCGTACGTCGAGATGGGGGAAGCATGGCTGTCATTGCCGAACTTCGAGGAGTGACCTGAGTGTTCGCCCGATGGGGAGATCTCGTCCACCGCTGGCGATTCACGGTCATCGGAGTCATGGTGGCCGGCCTTCTCGGCTTGGCCATGTACGGGGTCGGATTCGAGAATCGACTGAGCCAGGGCGGCTTCGACGACCCCGGTTCGGAATCGGTGCGTGCTGCTCAGTTCGCCGACGACACGTTCGGACGTGACACAGAGGGCGATGTCATCGTCCTCTACACCGCTCCCGAGGGAAAGACGGTGGACGATCCGAAATTCACTGCCGCGGTCACTGCCAACCTGAACTCGCTTGTCGCAGAACACCCTGCTCAGATCGCCAAGATCAATGGCACCTACTTCACCGTGGACGGCGCTGCCCGCGCGGCCGCGCTGGCAACGGCCGACAAACAGCACGCTGTCGCCAGCATCGCGATAGTGGGTGACGACGAGACGGCTCTGACGAACAACTTCCAAGCCGTCAAGGACGCGTTCTACATCGATGGCGTCGACGTCCAGGTTGCGGGACTCCAGGCGGTTGCCGGGGCCTTGCAATCGACGATGGCCGACGACATTCATCGAATGGAGATCCTCGCCATTCCTGCTGTCGCTGTGCTGTTGTTCTTCATCTTCGGTGGAATCGTCGCCGCTGCGCTCCCCCTCGTCGTCGGCGCTTTGACGGTGGTCAGCGCCAACGGAATCGTCAAGTTGTTCACCAACTTCACCGAAGTCAACACGTTCGTGGCGCCAGTGGTGTCGATGGTCGGACTCGGCCTTGCAATCGACTACGGACTCTTCATCGTCTCCCGCTTCCGTGAGGAACTGGGCGACGGATACTCGACTCGAAATGCAGTGCGCCGCACCGTGATGACAGCGGGGCGCACGGTGACGTTCTCTGCGACGATGATCGTCGCCAGTCTCGGTGGCCTGCTGCTGTTCCCGCATGGATTCCTTCGGTCCGTCGCATACGGATCCATTGCGACCGTCGCGCTGGCCGCACTCGTCGCAGTGACCGTCCTACCTGCGCTGCTTGCGGTTCTCGGTCCACGCGTCGACGCGCTCGGCTTCAAGTTCATGCGTAAAACCAAGTCGTCCGAGGAGATCGAGAACGGCATGTGGGGCAAGCTGACCGCCTGGGTGATGCGTCGCCCAGTCAAGGTTGCCGTCACGATTGTGCTCGCCCTGCTGGTGCTCACCCTCCCGGTGGGAAGAATCGAGTTCGGCGGAATCAACGAGACGTATCTTCCGCCCGACAACCCGACACGTGTTGCGCAGTCTCAGTTCGACGAACTGTTCCCTGGACAACGCACCGAGCCGCTCAAGCTGGTTGTCTCGAACGCGCAGGGTGCGTCCCTCGGGCAGATCACCAAGCAAGCCAACGAAGCTCCCGGACTCGTCGAGAAGTTCACACCTACCGGTGCAAGCAAAGACGGTGTCATCGTCTTCAAGGCAGGCCTCGAGGATCGCAACGATTCCCAACCTGCGCTCGATTACCTGCGCGGCATCGAAGTTCCAGACGGTGCAAACGTCCAGATCACGGGAACGCCTGCAATAGAACAGGACTCGATCACTGCACTGGTAGATCGCCTGCCGCTCACCGCGATCCTGGTAGTCCTCATCGTGACGCTGTTGATGTTCCTGACGTTCGGGTCGCTGATTCTGCCGATCAAGGCCGTGCTCATGACCGCGCTCGGATTGGGTGCGACGATGGGCATTCTGACGTGGATCTTCATCGACGGACACGGTTCGGAGTTGTTGAACTTCACCCCGGGTCCGATCATGGCGATGATTCTGCTGCTCATCGGCGCAATCGTCTTCGGGCTGTCCACCGACTACGAAGTCTTCCTGCTCTCGAGGATGGTAGAAGCGCGAGACAAGGGCGCAAGCACCACCGACGCAATCCGAATCGGCACCTCACATTCCGGACGCATCATCACCGCAGCAGCACTGATACTCATCGTGGTGACGGGCTCGTTCGCATTCTCGGACCTGGTGATGATGAAGTACATCGCCTTCGGCATGATCGCCGCGCTCATCATCGACGCGACGGTGATCCGCATGTTCCTGGTCCCGGCAACCATGAAGCTTCTCGGCGACAACTGTTGGTGGGCACCGGAATGGATGAAGCGCATCCAGCGTCGAACCGGCCTCGGCGAGCCGGTCCTGGAGGACGAGAGCGTTGCGACTACGACTGGGCACGAATCAGCAAGCGCACGTTGATCTCTGGGTTTCGACTTTGCGTCGGTGGGAGAAGTTACACTCGACAGTATGTTCGAATCGACGTTCATCGAGACTGCTGACCAGGCTGTTGGCGGCATGCTCGACATCCTCACCGAATGCGCGTCGGCGGAGAATGTTCGTCGCGGCCGCCTGGTCGAGGCAGTATGCGAGATCCTCGATCGCCGCCTCGCCGATGCCGAGGAGTGCGGTGGAGATCCGTCGGAGTGTCATCGTGAAGTGCTCTGTGAGATCTCGACGCAACTGACGGTGTCACTGTCGACAGGTCGCACTCTCCTCGATACCTCCGAGGCGTTGAACCATCTGCCGTTGACGGCGCTGCGGTTGATATCAGGAGGCATCGACTGGGCGCGAGTAGTGGTGTTGGCATCGGTGCTCGGCAAAGCCAGTGCACGCACCGTAAAGGCAATCGAATTCCAAGCTCTCGCGGCAGCCGAAAGTATGGCACCACGCCGTTTGCGCAACCGCGTGTGGAGTTTGTGGATGCAGTTCGACGGAGCGGAAGCGACTGCGGCACAGACGGAAGCGAAGGCACAGTCGACCGGAGTCAATATTCGCGGGGATGGGACCGGGATGGCTGTACTGCGCGCGCAGATGTCGGATCTGCAAGGGGCCGAGGCAGAGGCATTGATTTCGGAGATCTCCGCGACCGTATGCAAGAAGGATCCGCGTACCGGGCAGCAGCGCCGCGTGGATGGATTGTTGGCTTTGCTGTACGGCGAGCCATGCCTTGGCGTGCCGCTGCGAGCTGTGGGCTGGAACAGAGTTTGGGTTATCGCCGGGATCGACGCGAGGGCAGGCAACCCGAGCATCGACAGACCGCTTAGGGAATCGGCTGCGGGTTTCACCAGGCCGTCGAACGGCGACCCGCCACCGCCCCCGGGTGATTCGGCCACCTGGTGCACCGGAACCGCGAGAGGAACGGGGGGACGCGACCGGCCCGGCGAGGCCTGGTGGTGATGCCGCCGCTGGTGCGGGGATCCGGTATTTCGTGTTCGGGTCCAGTGCGGCGTCCCATTCCCACACGTTGCCGTTCGTGTCGGTCTTTCTGACCTTGTAGACGACGTTGGCGCGCCCCTCGCAGGCCTCGGGTGGCCCGCGAACACCGACAAGAAGGTCGACCAGTCGATGGTCGTCAACATCAGCATGCGGCAACCGGCCGTCACGGACGCCCACCCACGCGAGGCCGGCAAGGTGCTGACCTACGGCGCTCACATCCGATGACCGACAACCCGCCAGCCCTCACCTCCACGGCCCCCCGATCGGGCCGTCGTCAACAACGATCAAGAAGGAAGTAGCATCCACACATGCACGTCGACATCGAAGGCGCCACCCGGATCGCCCGCCTCGCTACAGAATTCGACTGGACCTGGGCCGTCGACGACCTGGAACCCTTCTGCGCACAAGCTGGATGGGAGCTCGTCGAACTCATGCAAGGTGGCGCCTCGATACGGACGAACTTTCATGTCAACCGGCCGGAGGCTCAAATGTTCGGGCGGCAACCCAGAATGAAGTGGATCTCGATCGACGTCACGGACGTGGCAGATGGCGCTACGCCCATGACAGTGGTACGCCCGCTGCGGGACGAAGCGTTCACGAACCTCGATGTGGCACTTACCTCACTCCTGGGGACAGCCACGAGCGCCGAACCCGGACCAAAAGCAGCTCTCCGATGGGACCTGCCGAAAGTGGTCATTACGCTGAACCGGGGTGTCCGTGCGATCGACCTGCGTCTGAAGAGTCCGGGATATCAGGCATGGGTGGATGAGCCCGAACCGGAGGATGAGGACTAGCGATCGAGGTCGCATCCGGTGCGGAAACAGGTTTGCGCTCCTCCACGCGAATCGGACCACTCACATCGAATGGTGGCTAGTTACTCGGTGATTCGGGCGAGTATGAGGGTAGAGAGGTCCTCATTCTCGTGGGCTTCGTCGCCACGCGAGGTCGATGATGGCTGTTGTGGGTTTCAGGGTGAAGATCGGCGGCGACTACTTTGCCGAGCACACCGGAATCGACCTCATCTACACGGGTTCCGGTCAATACACTGCGGACCGGGTCAACCGTAATTACGGGACTGCCGTGATTACGGTTGACCCGCGGGGGTGTGTAGTTATCTCGCTGGCCGCTCGAGCGCCAGACTCCGCGTCGGGACGGCCGTTCCGCCATCATCACCGCTGGCGCCCCTGGTGCAGGGAAGACATGGATGCTGCACGCCCAGGTCTGCGACCTCGACGATTATCGGATCCGCGAGCTTCGCCGCCGCTTTCGCCAACACCGCGCTGCCGAAAATGTCCGCGAACGCCGCCGGCCAGCACCATACTGAGCCGGCGGGTTCGTCCCGTCTCGGGTTATGCCTGTTCAGCCTCGCGGTCTGCGAACACCTTTGCGTATCTGGTGCCCGCGAAGAGCAACAGAAGTCCGACGACGATGAAGGCGCCGACGCGGAAGAGGCCGTCGAGAGCAACCAGATCGAACAGGAACAGCTTGGCCACCGCAGCAGCCGTCAGCGACAGCCCCGCCAATAGTGCAGTGTGCGCGTACTTCTCACTTCGGAGCCCCATGATCAACAATGCCATGGCCACCGCCATCCATCCGATAGTGGCCGCACAGTGACCCGCGATGAAACCTGTTGTGCCGCCGATTGCTCCCACTCCGAGCGCGACCGTCGCGGACGTCAGACCGTAGAGCGAGACAACGCCTGCGAACACCCAGTAAGACTGCACGTTCTGCTCGGCGATTCCGAGTTGTACAGCAACCAGAACCAGGCCCGCCGCAACCGCTACCAACAGCAGGCCCGCAACCACGACGCCGAAATGTCCGGTGGCGTAGTCCGCATCCATGAGGCCGTCGACGGGTGCGACGACAACGAAACCGATAGTCCCGAGTGCGGCGAATGCACCGCCGATGAAGTAGGCGATCTTGGACGAGAGCTTCTGCGCAAGAACGAGTGCAGCAGCAGCGACCGCCAACAGCGTCAGCGGACGCAGTTCCACTGCGGTCGGAACGACGACGGCCTGCAACAACGCCGCCGCACCGGCAAGGGAAAGCACAATCCTGGCATGCACCGGCAACCAGCGCGCCAAGGCGATAGTTGCCGCGCAGGCAACGGCGACCAGGAGTTCGACCAGCGCGAGTGTCCAACGCTCGAACAGGGTACCCACCACAAGAATCGGCAGTGCACCGAGCGCCATCATCGCCGATGCCATCGTGTCGGCTGCGTTGCGGCGAAGGAGTTCGAGCGAGCTTCCCAACCCGAATGCGGCAACGACGGATGCAACGATCAACAGCGTGACGGCATCGCCGGTCCCAACTCCAGCGGACGAGGCCTCCGCTATTCCCAGCAACGTGGCGGCAACGATCGGAAGCGTGCGCGCCACATTCAACAACGGCCAGTCACGTCCGAGCTGGGCGGGGAAGGTCGCTATGAACGTTGCAGCGAAAAAACCGATGACCGACAACGTGATTCCGCCGCTGACCACCGGTGCACACACGGCAACTCCGGTAAGAATCAACGCCGCCATCGGCTGCGAACGCCACGACACCGCCAGTGCGATACCAGCCGCTGCGATACCGAAGGCAGCGGCCAAACCGAGAGCCGGCTCGAGCCAGTCGTAGATCACCGTGACGGCCACGACGTCGAGATACAGCCCGGCAACTCCGGTCGCCGCGACAGCGATACCACCGACCCTCCCGCCGGATCGACCGAATATGCGGGACCCGATGTAGACCAACGCCAACGAGAATGCCGCTCCCACACCGACACGTAGTTCCGGCCCGAACCACCCCGCTTGCGCTGCCAGAACCAGCAGCATCACGATGCCGATCAATGTCACTCCGGCACCGGCGATCGCGAGCAGCCGAGAGATCACACCGTCCCGCTGCCACCATGGCTCCTTCTTCGGCGCGGCAGGCCGGGGCGGTGCAGGCTGGGGTGGTCGAGGGAACTGCTGCGGCTGGGCAAACTGCTGGGGCTGGGGCTGGGGCTGAGCAAACTGCTGAGGCTGGGGCGGAGTGAAGGGACGGGGCTGGGCAAATGCCTGGGGCTGGGCAAATGTCTGGGGCTGGGCAGGGAACATCGGCGCCTGTTGCGCTGCCAGTTGTGTATGCAGCTGCCCGAGTTCGCCGGAAACCTGCCTGAGGTGCTCCCCCAGTGCTGCGAACTGGCCCGACAGTCTCGCCACCAATTGCGGATCGACACCGGCACTACGCGGATTCGTCATGGACAGATCATGTCGGACGGCCCCCGGCAACGGCTGAGTATTTCTACTCCTCATTACCTAGGGGTTTGCCGAACTGCCCTTGACGAAAGAATTCAGTTGCCGAACATCCGGCGCAGCGACGTGCCCAGTGGGTGCTTGGCGGTGAGTGTCCCGAACCGGACCTTCCCGCGCACGATGACGTGCAGCGCCCCGATCGGCGGGCCGGTGCGCACCTTGTTGTTCGCACTCCCTCCGACGGTTTCGAGGCCGTTGAGGTCAGCGGTAGCCGCTGGGGGCAGGATCAGCGAGATAGTGCTGCAATAATCGCTCACCATGATCTCGACGACCTGGGTCGACATGATCGCCTGCGTGAAGTCCAGCGTGACCTGCGAAAGTTTGCTGTCGATCGTCATCCGTGGTGGCACATTCCACGGACCTTTGCGTGACACCGTCGACATCGTGCCGCGGACGACCGCTGCCTGACTTCGATCCCACGACAACGTATGCGACCGGTCGTACGCGGGGGCGCTCTGCTGATACGGTGCCGAGGCTGCGGGGACCGTCGGTCGAAATTCCTCGGAGATCTGCATCCCGGGCAGATCCGCCACCACAGCGTTCAACTCACCACGCGTCTTCGCGGTAAGCGCAGTGTCCATACGTTCGGTGAACTCCCCGAGGGACAACATCCCCAGACCGACCGCACGCTGCAGCAACTCACCGACATGCTCTTTTTCGGCGTCCGATACTCGCAGATTCCTTGCCTCCATGAATCCAGGATAATGCCCACGCGTAGCGACTGCCTCGAACTGCAAGGTTCGCTGGACCGGCTCGCGGGTACAGCCCACAGTATGGAAATCACGATCGATGCGACCGGCTCGGCTCCCGCAGGGATTGTGTGGGAGCGCTACATGAACCCCGATCTCTGGTCGACGTGGGCGCCACAGATCAGCGGCGTCGACTACGACGGCGAACGGCTGGTTGCCGACACCTCGGGCAGAGTCGAGGGACCACTCTGGATTCGGATCGACTTCCGTGTGCTCGCCGTCGACGAGGCGGCCCGAACCTGGACGTGGCAGGCCTGGTGGCAGAACCGTGCGCTGGGATTGACGCTGACCCACGGCGTCGAGTCGCATCCCGCCGGTTCACGGACGTGGTTGACGGTCGACGGCTTCCCAGGGCTTGTGCTTCCGTATGCCCCGATCGCCAAGATCGCCCTCACCCAGTTGGTCAAGCGCTGAGCTACTCGGTCCGCGTCGTTGTCTTCGGGTCCGTCTCGGTGTCGGTGACCTCCGCGGCATCAGGGGTCGGGAACGTCGGTTTGTCGCCCGATCCGTCCAGGTGGTCGTCGAACTCGCGGACGGCCTCCCCACGCTCGGCCGCACTCTGCGCACCGTCCGCATCCAGGCCGGCCGACTTCTCGGTCGGGTCCACCGTCGTATCCACTGGCTTGTCCGTCTCACTCATGGGGTGGGGTTGCCCCGAGCGGGCGGCTCACAAACCCTGTTCGATCGCGTAACGCGTCAGCTCGACACGATTGGCTAGCTGCAGCTTGCGGAGTGTGGCCTGCACGTGATTTTCCACCGTGCGATGGCTCAATGTCAGTTTGGTCGCAATCTGCTTCGCGCTCAACCCCTTTGCCACGAGGCGTAGCACTTCGGTTTCGCGGTCGGTCAGCATCGGACGCAGTACTTCGGTGTCGTTCGCGTCCGCGGGGGCGGTGGCGATACGGCGATACTCCCCGAGAACCAACCCGGCCAGACCGGGAGTGAACACGGCTTGCCCGGCGGCGGTAGCCCGGACGGCGTCGAACAATTCCTCGGCCGATGCACTCTTGACCAGATACCCGCTGGCACCGGACTTGATTGCGTCGAGCACGTCACCGCGTTCAGCGGAGGCCGACAGCACCAGAATCCGACTGTTCGGCGAACCGAGCAGTACCTGGACTGTCGCGTCGGCACCGTTTCCGTCGGTCAGGTGCATGTCCATCAGCACGACGGCCGGTTGCGTGGCCTGAGCGCGACGCCCCGCGGACCCGACTCCGTCAGCGGTGGCAACGACGTCGAATCCGGCCGCGTCGAGGTCGCGTGCCACTCCGTCGCGCCACATGGGGTGGTCGTCGACGACCATGACAGAAATCTGTTCCTCCATCACTTCCACTCCTTCGGCACTCGAATCTCCCACTCGGTCCCCGTCCCGACATCACTGTCGAGAACTGCTGTGCCGCCTAGCATCTCAACTCTCCCCAGTATCGACTTGGAGACACCCATTCGGCCTTCTGCCTCAGCTTCGGCGAGGCGCCCGGCAGCTATCCCGACGCCGTCGTCACGAATACTCACGATGATGTCACCGGCTACATCCTCGAGCAGAACATACGCGCGCGCACCCGATCCCGCGTGCAATGTCACGTTCGACAACGCTGTCGCGAGAACGGCAGCGAGCTCCTCGGCGACGGGTTCGTGGACGAGTACTGGATCCGTCGGGGCAGAGATCGACACCGTGGTGCTGCCCTGTTGTCGGAGCAGACTCCCCAGGTCCACCTGTGCATCCCCGGTATCGACGCGGCTCGGGTTCCCCTGCTCGGAGATCAGCATTCGCAGCGCAACTTCTTGCTCACCGGCAAGGTCAGCGAGTTCACCTGCAGCACCGCCTATTTCATTTCCGCGCCGACGAACCAGCGCCAACACTTGCAGGACGCCGTCGTGCACCTGGCGGGCAAGCCGTTCGCGTTCTTCGGTGATCGCCGCGAGCCTGATGGCCCGCTCCAATTCCGAGTGTGCGCGCTTCGCGGTGTTGCTCGCCAACCCGAGTGCAAGCCCGACCGACACCAGAACCGGCGCTGTCGCATCCGTCCACAGATCGAAGTTCACCTGATCGCGCACCAATGCGCTCACAGCCGCGAGCACGATCGCCGACGCAATTCCGCCCCTGGGCCCGAAGAGAATTGCCGCCGAAATCACCGCATTGGTGGCCCACAATGTCGTCGGGAGAGTCTGGTGCGTGCTGTACCACTGGGGGTCGGCGACCAACCGAGTCGATGCCATCAACCCGATGACGACGAGTTGGTCGGCGAACACCACCTTCCATCGCGGAATTCTCTTCTCCGAGAGAAGCGCTGCCGAGACCCCGGTCCACACCGCCATCAGCGCCACGAAGAACCAGCTCAGGCGCGGATTGCTGTAGGACGACATCGAGGCGACCTGGTAGCTGACCGCATAGAGCAGGGTGACGAATCGAAACACCTGCGACGCGCGCCAGAGCGGAGTAAGTGCGTCAGTCATCAGGCTTTTCGAGAGTTCCTGGGTCGAGTTGTCGACTACGTGGGCGTGGGCTGTCCCCTGTTGCCGGGAACAGCGGCTCCGACGGATCGTGTTCCTCCAGCTCCTCGTAGACCTCGTCCGGGTCCTCTGCCAGCAGCGAGCGGATCGCCGTGTTCAGCACTGCCACGACTGGAACGGCCAGCAGGCCACCGATGATGCCTGCCAGCAGGATTCCCAAGGTGATGGCGAAGACCACAGCCAAAGGATGCAGTCGCACCGCGCGTCCCAAGAGGAGTGGCTGCAGTACGTGCCCTTCCAGTTGCATGACTGCGACGACGATGCCGAGCGTGATCAACGCAGTGATCAGCCCCTTGGTCACCAGTGCGATGAACACAGCGACGAATCCGGTGAGGAAGGCCCCGACTATAGGGATGAACGCGCCGATGAACACCAACGATGCCAGCGGCAATGCCAAGGGCACACCGAGAATGGCCAGCCCGGCTCCGATACCGACGGCGTCGGCGGCGGCGACGGCGACCGTGGCGCGAACGTAACCGATCAGGGAGCCGAAGCCCTGGCTACCGGCAAGGCGAATGCGCCGCCGTGACGACGTCGGGGCAAGCCTGGTGACGAAGTTCCAGATCTGATCTCCGCCGTACAGGAAGAAGATCAGTGTGAACAGCGTCAACAACCCGCCGGTGAATACCTCACCGATGAACGTCGCGGTGGTCAATGCGCCGGACGTGACCGCAGCCTGGTTATCTTGGATGATCTTGACGGCCTCGTCGCTGGTCTGCCGGATCTGATCCTCACTTATATGAAGTGGGCCAGTGGACAACCAGGACTGGATGTCGTTGATGCTCGCGGTGAATTGATCGCCGAGTTGCGGTAGTCCCTCGATGAATTGCTCGACGACGAACGTCATGATCCCGACGACGACACCGATACTGGCGATGATGACGACGATGACTGCTGCGGATCTCGGAACTCCACGTCGCTGCATCCAATCGACGATCGGCACCAGCATCGCCGAGGCCAGCAGCGCCAGGCCGATAGGAATGAACACCGTTTCGAGCCGGATGAGGAGATAGCACAGGGTCACGAAACCGGCGAACAGAACCAGCAGACGCCACGTCCATTCCGCTCCGACACGTACCAACGGATGAACCGAATCCGCGGGCGATCGGGCACCGGAAGGGTCCTTTGGTGCTTCTGCCCGCAGCTCGCCTGTGCCCACCCGGTAAATTTAACCTGTGCTGGCATCTTTCCGAGCGGTCTCGCTCACACTGAAGAGTCGCTGGCCGCTCTATATGGTCTCGATGGGCCTGTCCAACCTCTTCGGCGCGGTGCTCGTATTCGGCTTCGTTCGCTATGGGCTGCCCATAGCCGAATCGGACTCGATCATCGCGGACCGATCACGCAATGTCTGGATCTTCAGCATCTATCTGCTGTTCGGAGGCGGGGTCAGCCTCTATTACGCGTCCCGCCTGTTGCGGACGGTCGTTCGGTGGCAGCTGCGGGGTGGCCCACCCACCCGTAAGGAGCAGATGACTGCGCTGCACGCGCCGTTGCGTCAAGCGATCGTGCATGCCCTTCTGTGGGTCTTCGGGGGTATTCTGTTCGTCTTCCTGACGGTCGCAGAAATGCCGTCGCTCGCTGTCGCCGTCATCGTCACCGTGGTCATGGCTGCCACCGTCACTTTCGGATTCACCTACATGCTCGGCGAACGGATCCTGCGCCCCCTCGCTGCGATGGCACTGAGCGAGGGTCGATTCGACCGGACCATGACACCCGGAATCGGCACCCGGATGGCGATGACCTGGGGGCTGGGCACCCTGATGCCCGTCATCGGCATCATCTTGCTCTGTGTGACCCAGCTGACCACCGATCTGGTGTTCTCCCCCAACTCGCTCGCGATAGCGATCATCCTGCTCAGCATCCTCGCTATCGGGCAGGCGTTCATCCTGTCGATGTTGACGGCCAGCCAGATTTCCGACCCGATCCGGCAACTGCGTCGGGCGATCGAGCGTGTCCAACGCGGCGAGAACGATGTCGAGGTCGACGTGTTCGACGGGAGCGAGATCGGACGACTGCAAGTCGGCTTCAACCGCATGATGGAGGAGTCCGCGGAACGACGCGTCCTGCGTGAACTGTTCGGCGCACACGTCGGCGAAGACGTGGCGCGCCGTGCATTGCAGTTCGGTACCGAATTGGGAGGCGAGACTCGCTTCGTCGCGGTGCTCTTCGTGGACATGGTCGGGTCGACGGCGACGGCTTCCGAGCGTCCTCCCAGTGAGGTCGTCGTCCTCCTCAACGAATTCTTCCGCGTCGTCGTCGACGTCATCGATCAGCACAACGGATTCGTCAACAAGTTCATGGGTGATGCGGCACTCGCCATTTTCGGCGCACCCCTCGACCGACCCGACGCGCCGACCGCTGCGCTCGCTGCAGCTCGTGACCTGCGGTTCGCCCTCAACGACATCACCGGACTCGACATCGGTATCGGTGTGTCGGCGGGACTGGCCGTCGCCGGGAACATCGGCGCAGCCGAGCGGTTCGAGTACACCGTGATCGGAGATCCCGTCAACGAAGCGTCTCGATTGACCGAACTGGCCAAGCTGAGACCGGGCCGCGTTCTCGCGTCGACGTCCGCGCTCTACTTCGCCAGCGACGAGGAACAGGCGCATTGGGAACTCGGTGATCAGGTTCAGTTACGCGGCCGGCGTAGACGCACACACCTTGCGTGGCCGGTCGAGAATCCCTGACAGCGGGCGCAGTGTGGTTACCCTGTGAAGGTGGCCGAACCAAGACCGGAGTCCGTCCCCGACGGGCCACGGAAGCGGAATCGTCTCCACTGGTTCAAATGGGTAGTCGGGATTGCCCTGCTCGCACTGCTCATCGGCGAGGGAATCTACCTCTGGCCGCGGTTGCACGAGTCGTGGAAGGCCCTCACCGAGATTCATTGGGGCTGGCTCGCCGCATGTGTCTTTGCCCAGGCACTCTCACTGAGCGCGTTCGGCCGCGTCCAGAAGCAACTGCTCGAAGCCGGCGGAGTTCGCGTCCGTCAGTCCAAGTCGGTCTCGGTCATCTACGGCAGCACTGCCATGTCGTTGACGCTGCCCGCCGGACAGGTCTTCTCCACCGCGTTCACCTACCGTGAGACCCGACGGTGGGGCGCGAGTCCGGTAGTCGCCTCGTGGCAGCTCGCGATCTCCGGAGTTATCGCGGCCGCGGGACTCGCAGTCCTCGGCGTCGGTGGCGCCCTCCTGGTCGGCGGATCGGTCAACACGTTCACCCTGGTACTGCCGATTGCGGGCGTCGTCCTGATCGTCCTGGGAGTGCGGTACATCTCCGCACACCCGCAGGCGATACGCAGCACGGCCCAGTGGACGTTGCGCAAGATCAACGACTTCCGTAACCGGCCCACCGATACCGGTGCCGAGCGTATCGACGAGATCATCGAACAAGTTCAATCGGTTCGACTCGGCACACGCGACGGCGCGCTCACCGTGTCGTGGTCGGCGGTTCACCGACTCGCCGACGTCGCCTGCCTCGGCTTCGCTTGCTTCGCCGTCGGCGCAGACCCCCGACTCTCCGGTCTGCTCATCGCCTTCGCCGCAGGCAAGGCCGTCGGATCCGTGCCGCTCGCGCCGGGTGGGCTCGTCATCGTCGACGCCACCCTGATCGCCTTTCTCACCAGCGCGGCCAGCATCAGCGCGTCACAGGCCGTCGCAGCCGCCTTCGTCTATCGCGGTGTCAGTTTCATCCTCGTCGCGATCGTCGGCTGGGTTGTTTTCCTCGTCGTGTTCCGCAACCACCAGCACGAGAACCTCGAATACGACATCGCCGTCGAACAGCGAGAAGCAGTCGAACAGCGAGAAACCAGGGGCCTGTACGAAGAGTCTCGGCTGCCTCGGGAGGCTCCGCCGCGGGCGGACAACGCCGATCCCGAGTCTGGATAACGGGCTTTCCCTCCCGCTCGAAAACTGTGATCGGCATCTCTATTCGGCAGCCGGGAATAGATTCGGACCCCGGTCCGCTTGTGTACTATGCAAGTTGAACCTTCAACCCCACCGCTAGAGGAGCTCACATGACCACCGCGATCGCATTGCCAGAATTGTCCGCAGGCACCTGGAACATCGACCCTTCGCACTCCACCGTCGGCTTCTCCGTGCGCCACCTCGTCGTAAGCAAGGTCCGCGGCCGCTTCCAGGCGTTCACCGGCACCATCACCGTTGCCGCCGACGGCACTCCTTCCGTCGCCGCCGAAATCGACGTCACCTCCATCACCACCGACAACGCGCAGCGCGACGGCCACCTCAAGACTGCCGACTTCTTCGAGGTCGAGAAGTACCCGACCGCCACCTTCGTCTCGACGTCGGTACAGCCCAAGGGTTCCGACTTCGTCGTGACAGGTGACTTCACCCTGCACGGCGTCACCAAGTCGATCGACCTGGCACTCGAGTTCAACGGCGTCAACGCCGGCATGGGCAACGGTCCGGTCGCCGGCTTCGAAGCCACCACCACCATCAACCGTCGCGACTTCGGTCTCACCATCGACATGCCTCTCGAAGGCGGCGGCGCAGTCGTCGGCGACAAGATCACCCTGACCCTCGAAATCGAAGCAGGTCTGGCTTCCTAGATCGCCACATTCACCGGAACGGGCCCGCGGACATACAGTCGGCGGGCCCGTTCTCTATTGTGGGAACGGTGAGCAAGCGCAACCCGATCATCGCCGCCGTACCGGGCCGTTTCGCCCCGCTGTACGTTCCCGCAGTCATAGATCTCGTTCTGGTCCTGATCTTCTGCGCCATCGGTCGACGCAGCCACGACGAGACGGGTGCACTTGCCGGATTGGCGACGACCGCTTGGCCGTTTCTGATCGGTGCGGTCGTCGGCTGGGCCGCCACCTGGGCGCTCTACCGCGATAAGTTCGACGCGTTCCTCCTCGTCCCGACCGGCATCATCGTGTGGGTGTCCACCGTCGCGATCGGCATGGTGCTGCGGGCGATCAGCGGGCAGGGCACTGCCTTCAGCTTCGTCGTCGTAGCCTCGACCGTGCTTGCACTGTTTCTTCTCGGCTGGCGCGCCCTCGCGCGAGTCATATCCGCCCGGAGAAACTGACCCCATCGGCCCCCTCTGCACCATCGAGCATGGGACAGTTCTTCAATGGCGGATGTGACGGACAAGCAGGACACCGGATTCTTCGGGCAGCCATTCGCACTGGCGAATCTGTTCGGTGTCGAGATGTGGGAGCGCTTCTCGTTCTACGGGATGCAAGGCATCCTCATCTATTACCTCTACTACTCGGTGTCCGACGGCGGACTCGGGATCCCCGAGAGCTCGGCGACGTCGATCGTCGGCGCATACGGCGGCACCGTGTACCTGTCTACGATTCTCGGCGCGTGGATCGCCGATCGACTTCTCGGTTCCGAACGCACCCTGTTCTACAGCGCCATCCTCATCATGTTCGGCCACATCGCTCTGGCAGCGCTCCCCGGTTTCATAGGGGTCGGTGTCGGTTTGGTGCTCGTCGCGTTCGGTAGCGGCGGCCTCAAAGCCAACGCGACGTCTTTGGTGGGAGATCTGTACGAGGAGAAGGATCCTCGACGGGATGCCGGTTTCTCGCTCTTCTACATGGGCATCAACATCGGCGCGTTCATCGGCCCGCTGCTCACCGGGTTGGCCTGGGACAAGATCGGATTCCATGCCGGCTTCGCGCTGGCGGCTATCGGTATGGGGCTCGGCCTCATCCAGTACACGCTCGGCCGGAAGCATTTGCACGGCATCGGCGCTGTCGCCCCCAATCCGCTCCCCTCGACCGAGCGAACCAAGTGGGTCGCGATCGCTGCGGCGGCGATCGCCCTCATAGCTCTGCTCTCGGTGTTCGGCGCGATCAAAGCATCGAACCTGTCCAACATCGTCGTCGGTGTCACGGTCGTCGCTGCTATCGGGTACTTCGCGATCATCCTGTCCAGCAAGAAGATCACCTCGATCGAACGTCGTCGGGTCATCTCGTTCATTCCGATGTTCATCGCCAGTGCTGCGTTCTGGTCGCTGTTCCAGCAGCAATTCACTACAGTGCCGCTCATCGCCGATACCGAGTTGGACCGGAATCTCTTCGGCTGGGAGTTCCCGCCGTCGTGGGTACAGTCCATCAACCCGGTGTTCATCATCATCTTTGCGGGCATTTTCGCCGCAATGTGGACCAAGCTCGGTAATCGTCAGCCCTCGACACCCCTGAAGTTCGCTGCAGGAGTGGGCATCATGGGCGTAGCTTTCCTCGCATTCGTACCCGCCCTTGCCGGCGACAACATGCCACTGCTCGCCCTGGTCGGCATCTTGCTGATGTTCACCTTCGCGGAACTGTTCCTCTCCCCGGTCGGCCTGTCACTGTCCACCAAGCTCGCCCCGGAGAACTTCCACACGCAGATGGTCGCGTTGTTCTTCCTCTCCGTTGCCCTCGGTTCAGCCATGGCAGGCACTCTCGCCGGTTACTACGACCAGGACAATCCGAACCCGTTCTTCTACAGCGTGGGGGCTGCATCCATCGCAGTCGCCGTGGCGCTGGTTGCTCTGACGCCGTGGATCAAGAAGATGATGAGCGGCGTGAAATAGCAACGTCTGCAGCTATTTCCACATCAACCAGGCTGCGAGCCCTAACCCGAGGATTCCGACAGCGATGCGCAGGAACGTCGGGGGGATGAGCTTGACCACGGGCGGGCCGCAGTAGCCACCACAGAATGCCCCTATCGCCAGCGCCAGGGCCGCGAGCCAGTCGACTTGGCCGGAGAACGCAAAGATCACGGCCGCAACGAGGTTCGCGACGCCCAGAAAGAAACTCTTCAAAATGCTCGCGCGCCAGATCGTTTCGGATGTGGCGATCAGGGCGAGCGCCAAGAAGATCACCCCGGCACCTGCCCCGAAGTACCCGCCGTAGACAGCAACCAAGAACAGTGCGAACGGATACAGCGTCGGAAACTGTCGATTTCCGGACAGCTTTCGAATCCTCGGTTGCAGTAGGAGCGCGAGGGCCGCGAACGCAACGAGGAACGGCACCACCACCTCGAAGGATCCCGCGGGCGCAACGAGCAGAACGACGGCACCGACCAGCCCACCGGCTGCCGAATAGATGGCGTAACGAACCAGCTGCTTACCGTCCTTGGCGAGCTCGGCCGAAGCATTCGTCGTCGCGCCGACACCGACGGCGACCATCGCCACCGTGTTGGTGACATTTGCGCTCACCGGAGGCAACCCGGCCGCCAGTAAGGCTGGATACGACACCAGCGACGCCATCCCGGTCACGAAGCCGACGAGGCCGGCGAAGTAACCGGCCACCACGAGCAGACCGAAATGAAGCACAGGGGGTTACTCGGCGATGCCGGAGTCCATGCCTCGGATCAGACGGGTACTCATCTTCACGGCCTGGTCCGTTCCGTCCGCGTCCTCGATGTAGACGGCAAACGCAAGATCGCCTCGGTTGGCGATGAACCACCGGTCGTCGCCACTGTTACCCGCGAAACCTGTCAATCCCGCGTACGCGTCGAGTCCTTCGGCATGAGCAGAGTCCACGAACATTTTTCGGAGCCTGGCCAGGGCTTCAGGCGGAATCGAATCGGTCGGCTGGTCAGCGACGGCGGTCTGACCGACGACGATCGACGGTAGGGGCGCAGCTCCACGGGAGATCGCCGCACCCATCTGAGCCAGGCCGAACGGCGTCATCGACTCCGCAGAGCTCTCGTTTCCGATCGACCGGATCCGATCGATCGATCCACCCGGCCCGGAACGCTGACCGGCGAAGGCGTCGAGTCCGGGCATCGAGTAGTTGACGCCGAGGCCGAGCTGAGTCGGCGTGCCCGGGTTCTCACCGGACTGCAGGGCGTCGAGCAATGCCGTTGCCGATCCCGTCGGATACATCCCCGAGAACGCAATCTGCCCCTGCTCATTGGCGTAACTGTTCTGAGCTGCCGCGACGATGGCACCGGTCGACGGCACGATGGCCACGATCGACGCGGAGGTTCCGACGCTGACCACAGCATCCTCGGCTGCCAACTGAATCCGAGGATCGAGCGTGGCATGCAGGTCCGGACCGGCTGGACCCTGGAACCCCACCTGACGCACCGGAATTCCGTCGGCACCGACGACGTCCACTGCCCAACCGGACGTCGCGTCGCGGCCGAGTTGCCAAGCGTCGCGAATTGAGTCGAGCAACGGGGAAGTGATGCGTCGATCGCCCGCGATCAGTTTGGGTGTCTGCGAGATCACGACTCCAGGAATGGCACGCAGATCGTCCTCGAGAACCGCGAAGTCGTCGTCGCGCAGGTTCACCGCGAGTACTGGGGCACCAGGTGCGGCAGTGAGTTCGGAGGTCAATGACTCTGCAGTGATCAACGGTGCTACGACGTCGATGACGTCGGCGAGTCGCGCCGCGGACGCCGCCGGGTCGGGCATCTGTGCAGGGTCGAGAGAAACGGCGTTGATGGTCCGCTCACTCATCAGGACGTTTTGGGCAGCGTCGAATACCAGGGGTGGCGGCGCGTCCGTTCGGGTGTAGTGCACTGCACTGACCAAGCCCGGTGCAAGGATGTCCGGCTCCCAGGTGATCCGCCAGCCCACGCTCAATTTCTTCGCGCTGCCGCGCGTCGAGTACTGCCAGTCCTTGCCCTCGCCGAAGTTCCACGCCGAGCCGAGGGTGAAGAACCCAGAGTCCTGGTCGAGGTCGATGAACTGCGAGAGTTCGAACTGCGAGGTTGATTTTCCGCCCGCGGACAGACCGTCGAACATCTGTGAAATCGACGAGGCCGCAGCATTGGGGTACGACGTCAGCTCGGCGGCTGCTTCGACGTCGCGGTCGTTGAGCGCCTCGACGAAGTCGGACACCGTGGATTCGGCTCCACTATTGGGGCGATCGAGGGTCCACGTGGCAAGCGATGCGGCCAAAACCAAAGTTGCGCCGAGGGCCACTACATATCGGACACGAATACGACGAGGCATCAGTGACCTTCCAGAACTCATGGGTCACAATATTCACTGTAGCCACAAGGGTAACAAGCACGACAGACATACACTCCGGTCACGATTGGGCCACACCAGGTATCTGCCTGCCGGCCCACTACCGCAGGAGCTTACCTGCTGCTTCGAGTGCGGGGCCCGAACTTTGCCCACCCGCTACGAAGACCGCGAAAGCAAGATCACCCGCGATTCCGACGAACCAACCGTGCGCGATCTCGTTGTTCGGCCCGAACTCGGCAGTCCCGGTTTTACCCAGTAGGCCGGGGATGTCCTGCAACTGCGTGGCCGTGCCATTGGTGACGGTCTCGCGCATCATCGCCTTCACCTGTTCGGCTACCTGCGGATCCACAGGTTGCGGCGTCGCATTCGCTACACCGGGCTGTCCGTCGAGAAGCGTCGGGGCCTTCAACACGCCACTCGCGATGGACGACGCGACCAGAGCCATCCCGAACGGTGACGCCGTCACCTGCCCCTGCCCGATGGCGGATTCGACGCGTTGCGCCGGCGTAGCGGCGAGAGGGACGTTGCCGGTGACCGAGGTCAGCCCTGGCGTCACATAGTCGACGCCGAGGCCGTACTGCAGTGCCGTCTGCTGCAATCCGTCGGCGGGAAGTCCGACGCCGAGGCGGCCCATCGTCGTATTGCACGATCGGGCGAATGCCGTGTGCAGCGGAACGTCACCGAGATCGAAGTTGTCGTCGTTCGGAATCTGGCGGCCCTCTATGTTCTCGGTTCCTGGGCACGGCAGGATCGTGTCGGGGGTCGCTGTCCCGGCTTCCAGCGCCGCCGACGTCGTCACTGTCTTGAACGTCGAACCGGGCGGATACAGACCTGTCAGCGCGATCGGGCCTTCGGCGTCCGCCGCAGCGTTCTGCGCGACGGCGAGGACGTTGCCGGTCGAGGGCTGCAACGCGACGATCGCAGCCTGCTGCGGCAACGAAGCGAGTGCGTTCTCGGCTTTGATCTGAAGGGCGGAGTCCAGCGTCGTCGCGATATCCGGTGCGGGCTGGGCGTCGATTCCCGCGAGCGGTTCGACGGATCCGTCGGCCTTGACCGACTGAACGGACCAGCCCTTGTTGGCGTCGAGTTGTTGCTGCCACAGCTCCGATACCCCGTTCAGCGCTGGTGACGCGAGCGCGCGATCGGTGGTGAGGAGCCGGGCCTGCGGCGCAAGCGTCACACCCTGCATTGCGGCGAGCTGCGCAGCAATGGGGTCGACGTCGGACGCTCGCAACGACACGAGAGTCACCGTCTTACCCTGCGCACCCGCGAGGTCGGCTGCGATCGACTGCGCAGTGATCGTCGGAACGATCGGCGTCACAAGCGCTGCGACGGCCGCAGGATCGGCGGTCGCGTCGACGTTAACGAGGTTCACGACCTGCTGCGACATCAATTCGCCCCCGGCACGATCGAACACCTTGGCACTCACGAGCGCATCGGTCGGCGTGAACCGGATGGTGCTGTCGGCCGTGAGCGTCGGGGCCAACACTGCGGGATCCCAGTCGATCCGCCAACCCTGGTCGGTCTCGGTAGCCGTTGCAGTTGTCGCATATTGCCACTGCTTCGGTTCACCGTCCGGCTCCTCGGTACCGTCCTGCGTCGTCGAGAAACGCCACGTGGCATCCAGAGTGACCGTCCCGCCCCCCTCGGAGGTGTCCTCGACGGTGAAATCGGGTGTCGCCGTCACCGTCCCCCCGGCACTCAGACCGTTGTACAGGCCCGTCAGTGCTGTGGCCGCGGCAGCCGGGTCCGTCGTCAGCGCGGCCGCTGCCTCGGCATTTCCACCGTTGACCGCGTCGACAAATTGCTGGGCCGTGGTGTGCGGTTCCGGCGGACCGCCGTCCGAGCAACCGGCAAGTAGCAGCGCGGTGACGGCAACGAGGGCGGACACCGTTCTCTTCGAAGTGAGCACGGGACGATCATGCCTCGAGCGTGGCGGATATTACATTTACGGTGTAATCATGTAATGAGACTTACATAACCAATGAAGGACCCGACATGAGACACCAAGGACATAAGTTCGGCCGCCCCGGCGGGTGGCAACAAGCCGACGCACCCGACGCCGGAGATGCCGCGCAGTGGTTCGCGGGCCGACTGCCCGACGAGTGGTTCGCCGGTGCGGCCACCGTCGAGGTAGACCGCGAGGAGATCGTCGTCATCGGTGAACTCCCCACTCCCGACGACGCTTCAGCAGCGACCACCGAGGGCCGTATCGCTCGGTTCCGCGAGACGACGCGGCAGGACCGGATGAAGATCGCTGACGAGGCGGAGGCACGGTACGGCCGCAAGATCGCGTGGGGCGTCGCCGTCGATGGTGAGGCCGTACTCTTCACCCACCTGGCAGTTCCGGTGATGACCAGGCTCCGCCAACCCGAACGCAAGGTTCTCGACACTCTCGTCGACGCCGGTGTGGCCCGCTCTCGCGCGGACGCTCTGTCGTGGGCGGTCAAGCTCGTCGGCGAACACACTCAGGAGTGGCTCGGGGAACTTCGCGAAGCCATGACCACTGTGGACGACCTACGCAGGAAGGGCCCGTCGTAAACATGGTTGCGAGGCCGGCAACCCCGGTCTAATCTGGGTTTCGCCTTTGTCGCCAACAGATTCGGAGAGGCCATTGCTCTTCTAGAGGTTTCTTACGCCTGCACTCTCGCACGCACACCTCTGGAGCACCTATGCCTACTTCATCCTCCCTGAGCATTTCCGATCTCGAGTTCACCTGGCCGGACGGCGAGAAGGTCTACGACGGCCTCGATATCGCATTCCCTTCTGGTAGAACAGGTCTCGTCGGCTCGAACGGATCGGGAAAATCCACACTCCTCCGACTCGTCGCCGGTGAATTGAAAGCGCATCGCGGGTCGATCAGCGCCGAAGGAGAACTCGGCTATCTGCCGCAGGACGTGACGTCGACGCCAGGCCGGCGAGTCGACGAGATCCTCGGTCTTCGCGGACTTCGAGAAGCACTGCAGCGCATCGAGTCCGGCGATGGAACCGAATCCGACTTTTCGACAGTGGGGTCCAGATGGGATGCCGAGGACCGCGCGATGGGTTTGCTCGACAAGCTCGGACTAGGCCACATCGTCTCCGTGCGAGCCGATCTCGATCGCACCCTCGGAACGTTGTCCGGTGGGGAATCGATGCTGCTGGCACTGACCGCCGAACTTCTCGCCGGACCCGAGGTGCTTCTGCTGGACGAGCCGACCAACAACCTCGACGTCGACGCACGTGCGCGGTTGTACTCTGCCGTACTGGAGTTTCCGGGGGTTCTCGTGGTGTCGAGCCATGATCTCGAACTTCTCGACATCATGGACAGCACCGCTGAAGTGCGCGCCGAGCGCGACGGCGCGCGTACCATCCGGATGTTCGGCGGCAACTACTCGCACTACCGGTCGGTGATCGACGCCGAACAGCAGGCAGCAGCAGCCGCATTCAGCGATGCCAAGAACGATGTGCGCAAGCAGAAACGCGGATTGATCGAGACCAGGACGAAGATCGACAAGCGGGTTCGCTACGGCAAGAAGATGTTCGAGCAGAAACGCGAACCGAAGATCGTCATGGGTGCTCGAAAACGTGCGGCACAGGTCTCCGCCGGAAAGTTACGCGGAGCCCACGAGGACAAGGTCTCCGGCGCGCAGGCCATGCTCAGCGCGGCCGAGGACCGCCTGCGTGATGACCGCGAGATCAGAATCGATCTTCCGTTCACGAACGTTCATGCGGGGCAACAGGTAGTCCTCACCGAGGAGCTCGAGATCGTCGGTCCGGAGCGGATCGCCGTGATCGGGCCCAACGGCAGCGGCAAGACGACATTGCTACGAAAGCTCGAATCCGCAGGCCCCTCGGTACCGTGGCAGTACCTTCCGCAACGGCTCGACGTTTTCGACGAATCGAGAACAGTGGTCGAGAACGTTGCCGACGTCGCTCCGCACGCGTCGAACGAACAGATCCGCGCCCAACTGGCCCGGTTCCTCTTTCGTGGTCACGACTCGGATGCCGTCACCGCCACCCTGTCCGGCGGTGAGCGACTACGTGCCGCGCTGGCACGCATCCTGCTGGCCGAACCGCCGCCGAAACTGCTCATGCTCGACGAGCCGACCAACAACCTCGATATCGCCGGCCGAGCGCACCTCACCGAGGCGCTGGCGACCTACGAGGGCGCACTCGTCGTGGCCAGCCATGATTTACCGTTTCTACGTGGCCTTGCGCCGACACGATGGATCGAGCTCTAGACCCCATCACCACGGTGGTCTGCTGCAGGGTCGATACTCGTGCCATGTCGCGGACTGGAGGGACCATGGCCTGGACGGCAAGTCTCGGCAGGCTGCCGGGTATCGCGACGGCCAAGACCTACCAGCGCGCATGGCTGCGCAGCGACATCACGGCCGGTCTGGTCCTCACCGCCCTACTGATCCCGGCCGGGATGGGGTACGCACAGGCGGCCGGGTTGCCCGCTTACGCCGGGCTGTACGCCACGATCGTGCCCCTGCTCGCCTATGCCGTCGTGGGGCCGTCGAAAATTCTCGTTCTCGGTCCCGACTCTTCGCTCGCGCCTCTCATTGCGGCGGCGGTAATTCCGCTGGCCGTGACCGACGACCCGGAGAGCGCGCTCGCGCTGGCCGGGATTTTAGGAGTTCTCGTCGGACTGATCCTCTTGCTCGGCGGATTCCTTCGGCTCGGGTTCGTGACCGAACTGCTCTCCAAACCCATCAGGCTCGGTTACCTCAACGCGATCGCGCTCATTGTGGTCATCGGGCAGATACCCAAGCTGCTCGGGTTTTCCGTCGACGCGTCCGGCGTCCTCGGCCAGGCCAAGGAGACCGCGCAATCGGTCGCGGCGGGCGACATCGACCCCATTGCTGCGGCCGTGGGAATCACCTCGCTTGCCGTCATCCCGATCTTCAAACGATGGGTCCACCGCGTCCCCGGGGTTCTGGTCGCCGTGATCGGGTCGATCGTCCTGTCCGCGATACTCGGACTCACCGAAGACATCGCGATGGTCGGCGCACTACCGGCCGGGCTGCCGCTGCCCTCGTTCGGCGGCGTCGACTGGCGAGATGTAGGACATCTGATCGGGCCGGCGGCTGGAATCGCACTGATCGCTTTCGCCGACACCGGTGTGCTCTCTCGCACGTTCGCGGCAAGGCGTGGTGAGGACGTGAACGGGAGTACCGAAATGAAGGCAATCGGTGTCGCCAATATTGCCGGTGGGTTGTTCGGCGGCTTCCCCATCTCGGCCAGCGGGTCGCGGACCCCGGTGGCCGAACAGAGCGGCGCCCGCACCCAACTGGCGGGCGTGGTGGGAGCGCTGGCCGTCCTGCTCTTCGTCCTCGTTGCACCCGGACTCACCGCGTACCTGCCCGATGCGACGCTCGGGGCGGTGGTGATCGTCGCGGCCGGAGCACTGATCGACGTGCGCGGCATGGTCCGCATGTGGCATATGAGCCGCGTCGAATTCGGTCTCGCCGCAGCCACCTTCCTCGGGGTCGCCCTCGTCGGCGTGCTGCAGGGCATCCTCGTCGCAATAGGTCTTTCTTTCCTCGCGGTGGTCGTACGGGCATGGCAGCCGTATCGCACCGAACTCGTCCGCACGTCCGACCGGCCTGGCTTCCACGACATCGAGCGGCATCCGGACGGGCAGCGCATCCCAGGGCTGGCCATGGTCCGCTTCGACGCGCCTCTTTTCTTCGCGAACGGTGAGATCTTCGATCAGTACGTGCGTTCGGTGGTGGCGGACGCGCCTTCCCCGGTCGAATGGGTGGTCATCGCCGCCGAGCCCATCACCGGACTCGACACCACCGCCGTCGACGAACTCGTCGACCTCGATCGGAATTTGGCGAGTCGCGGGATTCGGTTGATATTTGCCGAGATGAAGGGTCCGATCAAGGATCGACTGATCCGTTTCGGAGTGGGCGGCAGATTCGACAGAACGCGTTTCTATCCCACCGTCGAAGCGGCCGTGGAGGATTTCCAGCGGCGCGTGGACCAGCCGTGATCGGCCCGAACGAAGGCGCGGTCTCGGGCGGTGCTTCGAAAAGTCATCTGAACAATTGAGCAGATGATGAAAATTGGGGTTAATGTTCGCTGGTGACTGTTCCGGCTCCGGATGGGAGCAACATCGATATGAACGAGAACGTCGCCATGCACATGAGCGACGGCATCATCGATCTCCCGACCTCGCTCTTGTTCGGACTCATCGCCCTCGTGGGCGTAGGAGTATGTGCGTGGAAGGCACGATCGGAACTCGACGAGCGCACCGTGCCCATGGCAGGCCTGGTCGCCGCGTTCATCTTCGCCGTCCAGATGGTCAACTTCCCGATCCTCCCCGGCGTCAGCGGACACCTGCTCGGAGGCGCGCTCGCTGCCATCTTGGCCGGCCCGTTCACCGGTGCCCTCTGCGTGTCGATCGTGCTCGTCGTTCAAGCGCTGCTCTTCGCCGACGGCGGTTTGAGCGCGTTGGGAGCAAACATCACCAACATGGCGCTGATCGGTGTTGCCGTCGGATACGGCGTTGCCGTCGGACTACGACGCGTCGTCCTTCGGCGGGAGAACCTGGCCGGACTCGGCACCCTCGCATTCGTGGCTGCGCTGTGCGGCACGGTCGCCGCGTCGGCCGGGTTCATCGCCGAATACTCGCTCGGCGGTGCCTCCTCGAACTCGGTCGGCACAGTCGCGGCATACATGCTCGGCACACACACTCTCATCGGCATCGGTGAAGGAATCATCACCGCACTGACGGTGGTCGCGGTCGCCCGCGTGCGACCAGATCTGGTGCACCTTCTGCGCACTCGCAAGCAGGTAGCGGTATGACGCGCAGGTTCTATGTCGGCTTCGCGGTGGCGGCTCTGCTGATCGCCGGAATCGTCTCCTACTTCGCCAGTTCACACCCCGACGGTCTGGACTCGACGACTCGGCAGGGCTGCCAGGTGGTCGAGACCGACACTGGTGAGTCACTGACCGGATCGTGCATAGCGCAGTCTGCGACCGACCATGGAATGACCGGTACGCCTTTGGCGGACTACACCATCGGCGGCCGTGATTCACTCACCGGCGTCGCAGGAATCATCGGTGTCATAGCCACATTCGCGGCTGCCGGAGGACTGTTCTGGTTGATCGCACGGTCGCGGCACAGTCGAGCGGACTGATGGGCATCGCGCTGTATCGCGAGGTACGTTCACCACTGCACGAGGTGCCGGTAGAGGTCAAAATCGTCTGTGCCGTCGTCACCGTCCTGGCTGTGGTCGCGACTCCGCGAGAAATGTTGTGGCCCTACGCTCTGTACGCGATCGGCCTGCTCGTCCTGTGGCGAACAGTTTCCATCCCGTTGACGTGGATCGCCCCCCGGATGCTCATCGAGTTGCCATTCGTCGTACTCGCGGTGTTGCTGCCGTTCGCGGAGGGCGGGGACAGAATTGCTGTTCTCGGCATGGAACTGTCGACATCAGGACTGTGGGCTGCATGGGGCATCATCGTCAAAGGCACTCTCGGCGTTGCGGTCTCGCTGACCCTGGCCGCCACGACCGATCCTCGCGAACTACCCGTCGGTCTCACGAGGCTTCGCGTACCGTCCTTCATCGCGACCATCGTGGTACTGATGCTCCGCTACGTGGAGCTGCTTGCAGCCGAGTCAGATCGGATGCGGATCGCGCGCTTGGCCAGAGGCGATGACCCGCAGGCCTTCCACCAGATCGCGGCTACGGCCCGTGGGGTCGGCGGATTGTTTCTCCGGTCCTACGAGCGCGGTGAGCGGGTACATCTAGCCATGGCCTCCCGAGGGTTCGACGGCGCGATTCCGGCGATGGACGGAATAGCAGGAGTCTCCGCCGCTGCAGTTCGGCGTGACTGGTTCCTGGGCACTGCGCCGGCTGTCGTGGCTCTTGGAATTTCATTGGCAGCATGGCTGGTCCGATGAGCCTGAAACTGCACGATGTGTCCTTCGCCTATCCCGACGGCACGGCCGCATTGACCGCACTGAATCTCGAGGTCGCACACGGCGAACGCGTCGCCATCCTCGGCCCCAACGGAGCAGGAAAGACGACGCTGATGCTTCAGCTCAACGGCGTCCTCACCGCAGATCGGGGAACCGTGGACGTCAGCGGAATCCGTCTGAGCAGCAAGACAGTACGAGAAATCAGAAGGCTAGTCGGGATCGTCTTCCAGGATCCCGACGACCAACTGTTCATGCCCACCGTTGCACAGGACGTCGCATTCGGCCCCGCCAACTTCGGTGTCACCGGTCCCGCGCTTGTCGCCCGCGTCGCCGCAGCCCTGAAGGTCGTCGGGATGAGCGAACATGCCGACCGCAACTCCACGCACCTCTCGGGTGGCCAGCGTCGACGCGTTGCCCTCGCCTCGGTCCTCGCCTGCGAACCGGACATCCTGGTCCTCGACGAGCCGTCCGCCAATCTCGATCCGGTCGCGCGTCGCGAACTCGCCGAGACGCTGATGGACCTCGACACCACGATGCTGCTGGTCACGCACGACCTGCCGTATGCCGCTCAGCTGTGCACGCGGGCCGTCATTCTCGACGACGGGGCACTCGTCGCGGACGGACCGATCGCGGACATTCTCGGCGATTCCGAACTCCTCGCCCGGCACCGTCTCGAACTTCCGTGGGGGTTCTGCATTTCCCCCGAGCGAAGTTGATACGAGAATGTCAGTTCAGTTCGCGTAGTTCTCGGCGCAGCAACTTCCCAGTGACCGTCTTGGGAATGTCTTCGACGATGGTTACATAACGCGGATATTTGTAGGCCGCCATCCGTTCTTTTGCGAACGCGATGAGCTCCTCGGGTGTCGCGGTCTGTCCGGGGCGCAAGCTTACGAAAGCCTTCACAGTTTCACCGCGGTACTCATCGGGAACACCGACCACGGCAGCTTCGCGGACCGCGTGATGCTCGTAGAGCACGTCCTCGACCTCTCGTGGCCACACCTTGTAACCACCGGCATTGATCTGGTCCTTCTTCCGATCGACTATGTAGAACCAGCCTTGTTCGTCCATATAGCCGACGTCTCCGGTATGTAGAACACCACCGGGCAGGGCCTGCTCCGTCGCCTCGGGCTTGTTCCAATAACCGGCAACCACCTGCGGCCCTTCGATGACGAGTTCGCCGATCTCGCCAGGCGCTCGATCCTTGCCTTGGTCGTCGATGATGCGCACCACGGTGTTGTAGACCGGTACCCCGACAGACGTTGTCCCAGTGGCGGGGTCGGCGGGCGCAACGGCCCCTAGTGGGACGGCATGCGATGGCGATGTGGTCTCGGTGAGCCCGTAGATGTTGTGTATGTAGTGTCCGAAGGTCTTCTGGAATGCGGCAATCGTGCTCGGTGGAATCGGAGCACCGCCGGAGTAAATCTTCGTCAAACTTGCGAGAGCATCTTTCTCCGCGTTGGGAGCGTTCATCAAAGCGATGAATACCGTAATCGATCCCACCGTGAACGTGGGTTTTTCGGCTTCGATCGTCTTGATCGTCTCTACCGGGTCGAGTCTGTACATCAGCACCAGCGGTGCCCCGACGAGCAGCGAGATCGCAATGTGTCCGATCAAGCCGGTGACGTGGAAGAGAGGTGCTATGCCGAGGATGACGTCGTCGGAACCGATACCGATCCAGTCTCGGTACGTCTGAGCATTGAACACCACATTGCGGTGAGTGGTCATAGCGCCCTTGGGCGGCCCGGTGGTCCCCGACGTGTAGGTCAGAAACGCCACGTCAGTCGGAGCCAAAACTACAGCAGGACAGAAATTCCCACGAAATCTCTGCATGAGTTCGGTCATATCGACGGTATCAGGACACTCGATTCGCTCCACCTCGGCGAGAAATCCACGATGCCCGCCGCTCTGGTACTCGAGTTCCGAAGTCGTGATCACTGTCCGCACCTGGGTTTCAGGTAAGACCTCCGCTGCGATATCGCGGTAAAGAGTCTCCAGCGCGACGAGTACGGTTGCACCGCAGTCGATCAGCAGTTGTTTCAACTCTCGTTGCCGGTTCATCGGATTGATCGAGACGGCGATTCCGCCGGCCTTCCACGTGCCAATTTGGGCGATGACGAACTGCGGGATGTTCTGGGCGTAGATGGCCAGTCTCTCACCGGGTACGAATCCGGCTTCGGTAATTCCCAGCGCAAAGGCATCGGACAGCTCATCGAGCTCGCGTAGCGTGACCCGGCCGTCGAAGTAACGGATGATGTCGCCGTCCGGATTTCGCTCGACTGCAGCTTTGAACATGTCCAGCGCGTTGTCGAACTCCACCTCGATCTGGGTGGGTTGCCCTGGCCCGTATCGACTCGACCAAATCTTCTCGTCATACACGCTCATACTGGAATCTTTCAACGGATCACGATTGGATTGACCGGGGCACCGGTCCCATTGACTACTTTGAGCGGGGCGGCCGTGTAGAGAAAGCTCCACCTGCCATCGGCGGAACAGGCATCGGCCAGATCATCGAGCCAGGCCATTTCGGTAAAGACGACCCCGAGGTTGCGCATCAGCGCGCAATGAAGCGGCAGCGCGACACCGGACTCAGGGTCGTTTGTTACTTCGTTGGCAATGGTGTCGGTCACGAGGTTCGCAATCTCGCGGTTCTGGAACCATTCGACCAGCTCGCGCGAGTAAGTCAATCCCGGTTCGCAGAACTCGTCATAGAATTCTTTCGGGTTGTTCAGCTCGTACCAGTAATTCATCCAGCCGGTCCGAATGAGCAGGATGTCATGGGGCTCGATGGTTACGCCTTGAGCCTGTGCAGCAGCTTCCAGATCGTTGTGATCGAACGTTTCTTTCTTGTCCAAAGAGTCCTTGCCACGGTGACGCGCCATGTCGATAAGGACACCTCGACCAACGACACCCTTTTCCGCTATGGGGAGCACCGACGCCTTTTCCATCTTCCCGACGGTTGTTCGCGCGTCGTAACCGTTCCACAGCTTGCCGTCGTACCAGACGTGCCCCAGTGCGTCGTACTGCGTGGAACCTTGCAAGAACATCAGAGCGGTGTCATCGGCGTAGTGCAAGCCACCAGGAAATGCTGGTGCACCATCTCCGTCCCAAGAGCTTTCGTCGAGCACGTTCTGCCGCTGTATGCCCTCTCGTGCCGGCCAGAGAGGATCGCCGGGGCTTTCTGTGCGTCCCATCTGGATCTGCAGTGTGAACGTCTCGCCTGACTTGATGTGCTGCACTCCGCGCAACACCTCGCTCGTGTCGAGGTAATTCAAGGTGCCCAATTCATCATCGGGGCCCCATTTTCCCCAGTTGTCAGGGGCGTCGTCACCTAGTAGCTCGTGCATCTTGGGGGCGGCTTCAGACATTCGATCTCCTCAGATTCACAGATGACCCAGATCATTCGAGCGATCGCTCGGTAGGTGTTTAGATTATGATCTAACTCACGTTAGGCTTTGTCAATAGCCAGGCTGAGCCCCTTGCCAGACCGGGCATCGACGTTCAAATCTGCTAGTTTAGATTTTCTAAACAACCTATGAGAGGTGCATCAGAGGTGAGAGAGGACAAGGAGTCCAGCCATGAGGCCGACGCCGTCTTGGGTGCGCAGGTGCGTTCGGCGAGGACGTCGCAGAAGGTGAGCTTGCGGGCACTCGCCGGCGCGCTCGGAGTGAGTCCGGCAACAGTGAGTCAGATCGAGAACGGCAAGACCGGGATCAGCGTCGTTCGCCTGAATCGAATCGCTGAAGCACTGCATATCACCGTGCCGCAGATCCTCGACATCGTCGTCGACGTGGAAGCGAAGCATGCGCCCGCGATGCCGCTTGCGGAGAGGCCGAACACGACATCGCCGAATCTACCCAACTGGCGGACCTACGCCCCGTTGGATTTCGACCCGGTTCTACAGGCAGCCCTCGAGGAAATTCTCGAGATCGGCTATCACGGCGCGAGCGTTCGTAGTATTGCCGCGAGATGTGGGCTCTCAGTTTCCGGTATCTATCACTACTACACGAGTAAACAGCACATGCTGGTTACCATTCTCGACCACGCTATGACGGAATTGCAGCAGGGTAGCGAGGCAGCACGTCTCGAGGGGCAAGATCCGGTTCAGCGCTTCTGTCTGCTCATCGAGAATCTAGTGCTCTTTCACACGCACCGGCGCGAACTCGGTTTCGTCGGATCGAGTGAGATGCGAAGTCTCGACACCGAAAACCGCATCAGGGTTGCAGACCGACGCAGAACTCAGCAACGGATGGTCGACGAAGAAGTCACGGGTGCTGTCCACGAAGGATTGTTCCGCAACGACCGCCCCTACGAAGCCTCCCGAGCGATCGTGACCATGTGTACCGCGCTCCCCAACTGGTGGCGCCCCGACGGCCCTCTGAGTGCAGAACAAGTCGCAGAAAACTATGTCGGATTCGCCCTCGATATTATGAAATACGCTAGGTAGCATCGCGAGGCGGCACAGCCCGCCCTACTTCAGCCCGGTGAACTGATCGTCACGCCACTCGGCCGAGAGCACCTCGCCGGAGTCCTCGCGAGCCCGAAGTTCGACGCGTCGTATCTTGCCCGAGATGGTCTTCGGCAGTTCGAAGAACTCGATCCTTCGGATTCGCAGGTACGGCGCCAGATGCTCGCGTGCGTACTTCAGGATCTGAAATGCAGTCTCCTCGTTCGGCTCCCAACCTGCCGCCAGGGCCACGTACGCCTTCGGGACTGCAAGCCGCGTTTCGTCGGGTGCCGGTACGACTGCAGCTTCAGCGACGGCGGGGTGCTCGATCAGCACGCTTTCGAGTTCGAACGGTGACACCTTGTAGTCCGAGGCCTTGAAGACGTCATCCGTGCGACCGACGTAGGTGATGTAACCGTCTTCGTCGCGGGAGGCCACATCGCCTGTGTGGTAGTAGCCACCGGACATGACTTCTTCGTTGCGAGCCGGGTTGCCGAGGTATCCCGTCATCAGGTTGAACGGCTTCTTGGCCAGATCGAGACAGATTTCGCCTTCGTCGGCCTCCTCGCCCGTCACCGGATCGATGATGACGACCGGAATGCCCGGCAACGGACGGCCCATCGCGCCGAACTTCAGTTTCGCTCCTGGCGTGTTCGCTACCAGGGCAGTGGTTTCCGTCTGACCGAACCCATCGCGAATATTGAGGCCCCACTCGTTCTGCACCCTCGAGATGACCTCGGGGTTCAGCGGCTCCCCTGCGCCGATCGCTTCACGTAGAGCGCCACCTCCGCCGGAGATGTCGGCCTGAATGAGCATGCGCCACACAGTCGGTGGAGCACAGAACGTCGTGACCTCTGCGCGACGGATCTGGTCGAGGAGGGCACTCGCGTCGAAGCGCGTGTAGTTGTAGATGAAGATGGTGGCTTCGGCGATCCACGGCGCGAAGAAGCAACTCCACGCATGCTTCGCCCAGCCAGGTGAGCTGATGTTCAGGTGCACATCTCCCGGCTTCAGGCCAAGGAAGTACATGGTGCTCAAATGCCCTACCGGATAGGACACCTGCGTGTGCTCGACGAGCTTGGGCTTACTCGTCGTTCCCGAGGTGAAATACAGGAGCAAACGGTCGGACGGGGCAGTCACGGTCTCGAACGGCTCAGGACTCTCGACGTCGTAGGCTGCGTGAAAGTCGGTCCACCCGTCCGCATGTCCGACCGCGATTTTCAGGTAATCCCCGGGCACTTCCTCGAATTTGGACGTATCCGCTGGGTTCGCAATGACGGCTCGCGCCTGGCCGCGTTCGACTCTGTCGGTGAGATCGGCCGAGCCGATCGCCGTGGTCGTCGGCATCAGTACGGCGCCGAGCTTCATGACCGCGAGCATCGAATCCCACAGCTCGACCTGGTTTCCGAGCATGAGGATCACGGAATCCCCGCGGCCGATACCGAGCCCGGAGAGCCACCGAGCCACCTGATCCGATCGGTGCGACATCGCATCGAAGCTGTACTTCGCTTCGGACCCGTCTTCTTCGACGATCCAGAGCGCAGTCTTCTCGTTGCCGCGGGCGATAGCGTCGAACCAGTCGATTGCCCAGTTGAACCGCTCACCCAGATCAGGCCACCGAAAGTTCGATACGGCCGCGTCGTAGTCGCCGTAGGCATCGAGAAGTAGATTTCGAGCCGACTTGAAGGCGTCGTGTTCCGTCACGTTCGTCATGTTTCTCCCTGCTGTGGCGCACGTCTCTCGCTAGCTCGACTCACGCTATGGCTCACAGCTACCGATGCGCTACCCCCGAACAGGGGTGCCGCCACCGGTCAGGTTCGAGCGTCCACGTAGTGCAGCGCGTCACCGAGTCGAGAGAACACCACCAGGTCGGGATCCTGGCCGATGATCTCGATGGACCTACGCGCCGCATGGGTGGTGGCGACGATCGCCAGCGCGGTCAGCATGTTGCCCCGCACCAGGTCGACGAGACAGGACAGCCCCGACACCCCTAGGAATGTCACTCCGCGAATATCGATGACGAGTGCACCGATCGTCCTGTTCGATGCACTGAAGAGTGCAGCCCGGAACTGAGAGACCGTCCCAAGGTCGACTTCACCGCTGACAACGACGCGGAGACACTTTCCGTGCCTGCTCTCGGAAACATCGAGGGTGGGGACGTCGAGAGGTGGGGATGGATCCAGAATGAGCAGGCGCGCCGCCCCGCGTGGGCGCGTCGAACGCGCATCCGACAGACCTGACATTGTGGCCACCTCTGGGGTCGTAGAGGGGCCAATCTTGCACGGCGTCGATGACAGGCGAGCAACAGGAAAGATAACAGAACAGTCGACTTTGAATCACGAATCGATAACGTCGGCACCGTGTGAACGCGCCTAGATCCGCTCGCCAGTTTCCGGATGGAACAGATGAACGGCGCCGTCAAGCCTGCTCAAACCGATGCTCTCCCCGATCTTCGCCGGCGCACGCACCGCCGAACGCGCGACAAGCGACACCGGTCCGCCGTCGAGGCCCATGACCTTCGGATCATCCAGATGCGCGTACACATAGGACTCGCTGCCGAGCTCTTCGATCAGATCGACCTTGCCCTCGAAGCCCTCCCCCGTGCCGTGCACGATGCCGAGCTGCTCGGGCCGCAGGCCGATCGTCACGTTGTCGAGGCCGAGGCCCGCAAGCCTGGTGAGCTCTTCGCGCTCGAGCGGCAGCAGGAAGTTTCCGATCTGGACACCACCCGATCCGATGGGGACCGTCATCAGGTTCATGGCAGGAGAGCCGATGAAGCCGGCCACGAAAGCATTGACAGGATGGTCGTAGAGATCGGTCGGGCTGGCGAACTGCTGCAGTTTGCCCCCGCGCAGCACTGCAACGCGATCGCCCATCGTCATCGCCTCCACCTGGTCGTGGGTGACGTAGACAGTCGTCGTGCCGAGTCTGCGCTGCAACGCGGCTATCTGTGTACGAGTCTGCACGCGCAGTTTCGCGTCGAGATTACTCAACGGCTCGTCCATGCAGAACACCTGCGGTTCACGAACGATGGCACGGCCCATGGCAACTCGCTGACGCTGACCACCGGAGAGCTTGCCCGGCTTGCGGTCCAGGAAGTCCGTCAAATCGAGAATCTTGGCCGCGTCGGCCACCTTCTTCTTACGTTCCTCGAGCGGAACGCCACGCATCTTGAGCGCGAACCCCATGTTCTCCCCGACGGTCTTGTTGGGGTAGAGGGCGTAGTTCTGGAACACCATCGCGATGTCGCGATCCTTGGACGGAACCCCGACCATGTTCTGCCCACCGATTTCGATGGCGCCACCGTCGATCTCCTCGAGGCCGGCGAGCATCCGGAGGGCGGTGGACTTACCGGAACCGGAAGGCCCGACGAGGACGACGAATTCGCCGTCCTGGATGTCCAGATCGAGTGAATCGACAGCGAGCGAGTCGGCACCTTCGTAGACGCAGGATGCCTTTTTGTACTTGATTGCAGCCATGACTTGTTCTCCTGGTTCGTGAAAGGGCCGAGTTACTTGATGGCGCCGAAGGACAGACCGCGCACGAGCTTGTTCTGCGCAAACCACCCAGCAAGAACGACGGGGAGTGCCGCGAACGTCGCAGCGGCGGACAGCTGGGCCCAGTACAACCCCTGTCCGGTGATGAATCCGACGAGATAGACCGGAATAGTCTGTGCCTGAACAGCTGTGAGGTTGACTGCGAAGAAGAACTCGTTCCACGAGAAGATCACACAGATCAGCGACGTCGCAGCGATTCCAGGAGAGACGAGAGGCAGAATCACCTCACGGACCGAGGTCCACAGCGACGCACCGTCCATGCTCGCGGCCTCGAGCAGTTCGCTCGGCACCTCGAGGAAGAACGAACGCATCATCCATACCGCAATCGGAAGGTTCATCGCGGTGTAGAGGATCACCAGCGTCCAAATGTTGTCCAACATGCCGATGTCACCCACGATGACGTACAGCGGCACGATGGCCGCGACGACCGGGAGCATCTTGGTGGAGATGAAGAAGAACAACACGTCCTTCGTCTTCTTCACCGGCCGAAGCGACAACGCAAACGCAGCCGGAACACCAAGCAGCAGAACGAGAAGCGTAGATACGATCGTCGCGAAAGCAGAGTTGAGCAGCGCAGTGCCGATACCACTGTCGAGTACCCCGCGGTACTGATCGAGCGTCGGGGTGAAGAACAGTTTGGGTGGGTCGGAGTACGCGTCGGCCTCTTGTTTGAAACCGGTGAGGACCATCCAGAGCACCGGGAAGAAGAAGACAATTCCGGCGACCCACGCAACGACAGACCAGATGGTGCCCGGCCCCCAGTTGCTTTTACGCTTGATCGCCACGCCGTCCGAAGTCTGCGGCACAGTTTTCTTGCGCTTCTTGTTCGTGGTTGCGGTACTCATCACGCAGCCTCCTCGTTTCCACTGAAGCTCTTGAAGATCAGTCTCAGCGCCAGGGTGCTGACGATGATGGTGGCGACCACAGTGACCACGCCCATGGCCGCGGCCTGGCCGATGTCGAATCCGAGGAACGCACGCTGGTAGATGTAGAAGGGCAGGTTGGCGCTGGCGACACCAGGTCCGCCGGAGGTCATCATGTAAACGGCGTCGAAGGTGTTGACCAGGTAGATCGCCCCGAGAACGGCACCGAGTTCGATGAAGCGTCGTAGATGCGGGAACGTGAGTTCGCGGAAGAGCTTGAACGGCCCTGCACCGTCGACGCGGGCAGCCTCGGCGATGTCCTTCGGCATCGACTGCAGTCCGGCGAGGATCAACAGCATCATGAAGGGCGTCCACTGCCACACCAGGTTCGTCATCACCGCGGCCAACGGAAAGCGCGAGACCCAGTCGATCTGGCCGACACCGAACGGGCTGAGGGCGAAGTTGATCAAACCGAAGACCGGGTCGAACATCGTGGTCTTCCAGATCAGCGCGCCCGCAACCGGGGTGATCAGGAAAGGCGTGATCAGCAGTGTGCGAATCAAGCTGCGTCCGATGAACTTCCGATCGAGCAGCAACGCGAGAAAGAGCCCCAGAATTACCGAGATGAGGACGGTTCCGACGATCATGATCACGGTGTTGAGGGCGACCTGACGGAACTGACTGTCACGGAACACATCGACGTAGTTGTTGAGCCCGTTGAACTCCTGCGACCCTGGCCGAACGAGGTTCCATGATTGCGTCGAGTAGTACAGCGTGAACAAGAACGGCACCTGGGTGACGATGATCGCGAAGACCATTGCAGGCAGCAACGGTCCGCGACGGCGCCACCCCTCCGCTTTCGAGATCACCCTCGGTCTCGGTACGAACTTTTCCGAATCGGCCGGTGGCGAGTGCACTTCGGTTGTGGTCATCCCTGGCCCTCCTGATACGTCTTACCGACCACTTCGGCGTATTGCTGCGCTTGAGCGAGCGCGTCCTTGACGCTGATCTGTCCAGCCACTGCAGCGCTGATCTGTTGACTGACGCGGGTTCCGAGATCCTGGAATTCCGGGATGGTCAGGAACTGCACTCCGGTGTAGGGAACCGGATCCACGGTCGGCTTGTTCGGGTCCGCACCATTGATGGAGTCGAGGGTCACCTGGCCGTACGCAGCCGATGCTTTCTTGTACTCGGGAATCTCGTAGGTCGACAGGCGGCTACCCGGAGGTACACGCTCCCAACCCAATTCGTTACCGACCTTGTTCAGGTATTCCTTGCTGGTCATCCACGACACGAACTTCCACGCTTCGTCCGGATTCTCCGATGTCTTCGGGATGCCGAGAGCCCACGAGTACAGCCAGCCGTTGTCGCCCTTGACCGCGCTCGGCGCCTTCGCATAGCCGATCTTGCCGACGACATTGCTCGACGTGGGATCCTCGAGCACCGACACCGCCGAGGTAGCGTCGTACCACATAGCGGTGTTTCCCTGCGAGAGCTGAGTACCGCACTCACTGAATCCACTGGTCGCTGCGCCTGCTTGGCCGTGCGTGCGAACGAGGTCGACGTAGAACTGGACGGCCTCTTCCACCTGCGGACTGTCGAGCTGCGCGTTCCAGTTCTCGTCGTACCAACGTCCACCGAACGCGTTGATGACGGTATCCAAAGGTGCGAGAACTTCGCCCCAGCCCGGCTTTCCACGCAGACAGATACCGGAGACATCGTCATTGTCGAGCTTCGCGGCGGCATCGGCGACTTCTTGCCAGGTGGGCTCCTCGGGCATCGTGATACCCGCCTCCTGCATGAGGTCCTTGCGGTACATCAAGAACGAGGACTCACCGTAGAACGGCACCGAGTACATGCTGCCCTCGTAGGAGAGCGACTCCTTCAGTGTCGGAATGAAGTCGGCCTCGTCGTAACCGGGAGTTTCGTTAGCGTACTCCGAAAGATTTGTGAGCCAACCGTTCTCGGCCCACTGCGGGGTCTCGAAATTACTGATCATCACGACGTCGAACTCTCCACCGCCGGTCGCGACGGAGGCAGTGATCTTCGCGCGTGCCTCGTTCTCCGACAGTGAGACGAACTTCAGGTTGATGCCTGGGTTCTCTGCCTCGAACTCCGGTGCCAGCGAAATAGCGTCGGACATCTGCGAGTTCGAGACGATGGCCACGGTGATAGTCGTACCGTCACCATCACCGCCGAACGATCCCGCGCCGGCGCAGCCGGACAGCACCAAGGTCATCGCGAGCGATGCTGCGACGGCCACCTTCGGTAGAACTTTCACTTGGATACCTTTCCCTCTGGGTCGTTCCTGCAGGCTCCACTGTCAGCCTTCGTGTGCGCCATCAACCAACGCGCACTTTCGATATCGGTCACCAGCACGGTTGCGAAGCCTCCGCGAAGCGCACCGAGAATCGCCTGATGCTTCTTGCTGCCACCGGAGATCAGGATCGCCCGATCACAGTCACGAATGGCGTCGAGTCCGACCGATACGGTTCGCCCCGGCAAGGATCCCCCGGTGGGTGTGCCGTCGAGGTCGAAGAACCTGCCGCCTATCTCGCCGACGGCGCCGAGGTGGCGCAGTTCGTCGAGAATGTCCAGGTCGATGAAGCTGCCCTCGAACAGGGTCGTGGACGTGGAAACGGGACCGAGGCCGTACATCATCACATCAGCCTCCGTCCCAGCTTGGAGGGCGCGCGATATCACCGAATCCTGCTGCAGCGCAGTCACCGTGGCCGGGTCGGCGTACAGCGGCGCGTTGAGGCGCACCGGCCTCGCCTGCAGGTACTGCGCGCACCGCCCCAGGGTGTATTCGACGCCGGTTTGATAGTCGGCCGAACTCATCGAACCGTCGAGTTGAACCACGCGGTCGCATCGCGCTCCACGCGTCTTGAGTGACTGGGCGACAGCGACAGTTTCCGGCCCCCAGGTGAACCCGAGGACGTCGGCGCCCTCCAGTCGCCGCGAAAGCATCGCCGCGGCGGCCCGTCCCAACGACCCGTACCCGGTGTCGGTGCCGTCGATGACATCGGGAACGACAAGTGCTTCGGTGAGGCCGAATTCGCGCTCCAAATCAGCTTCGATGTCGGCGTGCACGGTGCCCTGGAGTTCGTCGGGCACATTGATCTCGATGGTAACCAACCCCAGCGCTCGCGCCTTGGCAACGAGTCGGCCAGCGGTGGGACGCGAGATTCCGAGTTTCTTCGCGATCTCGGCCTGAGTCGCACCTTCCAGGTGGTACATCGACGCGGCGCGGAGGGCGAGTCGGAGGTCGTCGCTCGACTTGGACGAACGCTGCACTGCCGATACCTCGGGGACCGATGCGGTCACGAACACTCCCTAGACCCGGTGAGCAGATGCTCACAATGTGCTCTTCTGCTCATTAAGCTAACATTAAGGTGTGATCTACACAACACCTACCAAGGGCGGAGACGGCGTGACCGGAGAAGCGGAAGCAGGGAGATCTTTGTGACACAGTCCATGCAAGTCAGCGTCCTCAGCGGTCCGCAGGAGATCCGCCTGGAGACCCGTCCAGTACCCTCTCCCGCTGCGGACGAGGTTCTCGTGCAGGTCACGGCGGTCGGCGTCTGCGGATCCGATGCTCACTACTACCGCGAAGGCCGCATCGGCGATCACGTCGTCAACGGACCTTTGGTGTTAGGTCACGAAGCTGCCGGGGTCATCGTCGCCGTCGGATGCGCCGTCGCCGATACACGCATCGGGCAGCGGGTCTCGATCGAACCGCAGCGCCCGGACCCGACGAGCACACAGTCGAGGGCGGGCCGGTACAACTTGTGCCCGTCGATGGAGTTCTTCGCCACGCCACCCATCGACGGCGCGCTGGCTGAGTACGTTCTCATCCAATCGGCGTTCGCACACTCGGTTCCCGACGAGATTTCCGACGAGGCCGCGGCATTGTTCGAGCCGTTGTCCGTAGGGATTGCGTCGGCGCAGAAGGCAGGCATCACAGCCGGGTCGAGTGTGCTGATCGCAGGCGCCGGTCCAGTCGGCCTCGTCACCGCTCAGGTGGCTCGCGCATTCGGCGCCACCACGATCATCGTCAGCGACATCGCACCCGACCGCCGAGAGAATGCCAAGAAATTCGGTGCGACGCAGGTAATCGACCCGATGACCGAGGATGTCCGGGCCCTCGACGTCGACGCGTTCATCGATGCGTCGGGTGCCCCCCGGGCAGTCGTCGACGGCATCCACGCCGTCCGTCCTGCCGGTACGGTCGTCCTGGTCGGGATGGGCGCGTCGGACTACGCGTTGCCGATCTCGCTGATTCAGAATCGTGAACTCGTCCTCACCGGCGTCTTCCGCTACGCGAACACCTGGCCGATCGCTCGCGAGCTCGTAATCTCCGGCCGCGTCGACCTCGACGCCATGGTCACCGGCCGCTTCGACCTCGCGCACGTCGAGGATGCGCTCAACGCCGACGCACTGCCGGGAAGCATCAAGGCAGTGGTAATACCGTCCTCGCACAGGGAGACCGACGTATGAAGCTCAATTCGCACACCCTCGCCGACTTCATCGAAGACGTCGAGGTACCCACTTACGACAGATCCGAAGTCACAGCCGGGATAGTGCACTTCGGTGTCGGCGGTTTTCACCGTGCACATCAAGCAATGTATGTGGACCGGCTCCTCCAACAGGGGGAGGCATCCGAATGGGGAATCTGCGGCGTCGGAGTGCTGCCCGGTGACCGAAAGATGCGGGACGTCATGAAGGCTCAGAATTGCCTCTACACGCTCGCGCTCAAACATTCCGACGGAACGTGGGACACCCGGGTGATCGGTTCGATAATCGAATACCTCTTCGCACCCGAAGACGCAGATGCCGTCATCGAGAAGATGGCAGCCGAGAGCACGAGAATCGTCTCACTCACCATCACCGAAGGGGGATACAACTTCTCGGCCACGACAGGTGAGTTCGACACCGCCAGTCCAGCGATCGCGGCGGATCTCGAGCCGGGTGCGACGCCGTCGACCACATTCGGTCTCGTCGTGGAAGCCCTTGCGCGTCGAAAAGATCGGGGATCGAAGCCGTTCACCATCATGTCCTGCGACAACATCGAGGGCAACGGCCACATCGCGGAATCGGCGTTCACCACGTTTGCTCGCCTGACGGACCCCGCCCTCGCGGAGTGGATCACCGCCGAGGGGGCCTTCCCCAACTCGATGGTCGATCGAATCACCCCGGTCACCACTCCCGAAGTGGTGCAGGAGCTTTCGGATCGTTACGCACTCGACGACCAGTGGCCCGTCGCAGGTGAGCCGTTCACACAGTGGGTACTCGAGGACAAGTTCACGCTCGGGCGGCCGGCGTTCGAACATGTCGGAGTTCAGGTCGTGGACGATGTCACTCCGTACGAGTTGATGAAGCTCCGCCTACTCAACGCGAGCCATCAGGCGCTGTGCTATTTCGGGTACCTCAGCGGATATCGACTGGTGCACGAGGTTGCACAGGACTCGTTGTTCGCCAAGTTCCTATTGGCGTACATGGACGACGAGGCCACTCCCACACTCCAGGCAGTTCCCGGCATCGACCTCGACGAGTACAAGAAGACCTTGATCGAACGCTTCTCAAACCCGGAGATCCGCGACACCGTCGCACGCCTGTGCGCCGAATCCTCGGACCGAATCCCCAAGTGGCTGTTGCCCGTCATCCGCACCAACCTCGACAACGGCCGACCGATCACGTTGGCTACCGCAGTGGTCGCGAGCTGGGCTCGGTACGCCGAGGGCGTCGACGAACAGGGTCAGCCGATCGAGATCGTCGACCAGCTGAAGGATTCGCTCGTACCGCTCGCGCGCAAACAGAAGGCCGATCCGACCGCATTCATCTCCAACCGAGCAGTGTTCGGTGATCTCATCGACAACGAGCTATTCGTAGCGGAGTACACCAAGACACTCGCCTCGCTCCACGAGCACGGCGCCCGAGCAACCTTGGAGGGACTTCGCAAGTGAGAGAATGCAACTGAGAGATCGCCGCTAGCCTCGCATTTCGGCGTACCGCTCGCGGACTGCCGGATCCGGGTCGGCCTCGTAGGTACGTACGGGTGCCGACGCCCAGCGCGGCGGCTCGGACGTGCCCGCCAACGCCCACGCTGCTTGGCGGGCCGCACCGTCGGCAACGTATTCGCCGGGCTCGGGGACTACGACGGGTACACCGAAGATCGCCGGGGCCAACTCGCGCAACGCCGCAGATTTGGCCCCGCCGCCGATCAGTAGAACGCGACGAGTCTCGATTCCTGCTGCACGCAGCGCGTCGATCCCGTCCGCCAGCCCACACAGCAGTCCCTCCACTGCTGCGCGGGCAAGGTGCCCTGGCGTCGAATTACTCAGTCGCAAACCATGAATGGCGCCCGAGGCATCCGGCCGATTCGGTGTCCGCTCGCCTTCGAAATAAGGAATCAACACTAAACCCTCGCTCCGGGTCGAGCGTGCCAACCTGGACAATTCGGCGTGGTCGACGCCCAACAGCGACGCTGTAGCGTCGAGCACGCGGGCTGCGTTGAGGGTGCACACGAGCGGCAATTGCCGCCCTGTCGCGTCCGCAAACCCGGCGATGATTCCCGAGGCGTCTGCAGCGGCAACGTCCGTGACGGCCGACACGACACCCGAGGTACCGACCGAGACGACGACATCACCGACGCCGACGCCGAGACCCAGTGCGGCAGCGGCATTGTCTCCGGTTCCAGGCGCGATCACCGCTCCCGACGACGTGACACCGATTCGCTCCGAGGGTCCCGCAACACGAGGAAGCCGAGGCTTTCGTCCGCGCATGGCCTGTTCCAGTAGATCCTCGCGATAGGTGTCGGTGGCGGCGGAGTAGTAGCCGGTGCCGCTAGCATCGCCGCGATCGGTCGCCAGTGAATCGAATCCGGCCGCACCACCGAGATGCCAACTCAACCAATCGTGCGGAAGACACACCGCTGCGGTGCGATCGGCATTGCCGGGTTCGTTGTCTGCCAGCCAGCGCAACTTGGCGACGGTGATCGCCGCAAGCGGTACGACGCCGACCGCGTCGGCCCATGCCTTGCCGCCGCCGAGTTCGTTCACCAGGTCCTGGCCGGAAGATGCCGAGCGGGTGTCGTTCCACAACAACGCCGGGCGGACGACACTCCCGGAGTCGTCGAGGCAGATCATGCCGTGTTGCTGCGCGCCGACGGCGACCGCATCCACGTCGTCGAGACCTCCGGCGTCGGCGATGGCCGTGTCGAGTGCCGATTTCCACAGCGCCGGGTCGATCTCGGTGCCGTCGGGGTGACTTGCTCGCCCGCTGCGGATGAGGTCACCCGAATCTGCATCGCGGACAAACACTTTGCACGACTGGGTCGAGGAGTCTATTCCTGCGACGAGAGCCAAGATGGCCGCCTTTCCGGTACACCGAGAGCGTACGAACGACACTACCGCGGCACCGATAGTCACCCCGGGTGCAACGCGATCGGTAGCAGCAGCGGAAGAATCTCGACTACGTTCTTGGACTATGCGCGACTCCGAGGATTCCGATGCCTTCCGCCTTTCCGTGGCGAAGGCGGCACTCGATCTGTTCGCGGTGGAGGGATACGAGGCCACCTCCGTCGACGACATCGCCGAGGCATCGGGCATTTCTCGTCGGACGTTCTTTCGTCAGTTCCGCGGTAAGGACGACGTCATCTTCGCCGACCACGAAATTCTGCTCGAGCAGACCGCAGCGTTTCTCGGCCTGCCACACCCGGACCCCTGGACTGCCGTGTGCGATGCAGCCCAGCTGGTATTCGAACGGTTTTCCGGGTGGAAAGAGCAGTCACGACTGCGCTACCAGGTGGTCCACGAGAACCCGGCGCTGCGTGATCGAGAGATCGTGACGGTCTTTCGCTACGACAGGCTGTTCGTCGACTATCTGCGCGCGGCGTTACCCGAGCATTCACACCTGGAGATTCTCCAGTTCTCGGCGTCGATCACGGCCACTCACAACTACATCTTGCGACGGATGATCCGCGACGGCATTCCGACCACCAGCCGTGACCTGCAGGAAGCACTCCACAAGGTCAGGGCCGGATTCGACACGAGCGCGGAGCAGATCGTCGTCGCAGTCTTTCCCCGAGGCACCTCTCGTGCGGCTGTCGCCGAGGCGCTGGCGGAGCATATGAAGTGACTCCCCTGGCGCTTGAATGTGCCGTTCAAGACATCTGATCGTATGAATGGACCATTGAAGCGGTCACGGGCGCGCGGGTTTGGCACCGAGTGCCATCGAGGGGTTGATGGCTTAATCGTCATGGCGTAGACTGGACAAATCCGTGGCACTGAGTGCCGTAAGTCAAGCCCTAGGAGAGTGGCACCATGGCCGGTAATCCTGATTTCGATCTGTTTCAACTTCCAGCAGAGCACGACGAACTGCGCGCGGCAATTCGCGCCCTCTCGGAGAAGGAGATCGCTCCGTACGCCAAAGCGGTGGACGAGGACGCACGCTTCCCGGACGAGGCGCTGACCGCGCTCAACAACTCCGGCTTCAATGCAATCCACGTACCCGAGGCGTACGACGGCCAGGGTGCCGACTCCATCGCGACCTGCATCGTCATCGAGGAAGTTGCTCGCGTCTGCGGTTCTTCCTCGCTGATCCCCGCGGTCAACAAGCTCGGCACCATGGGTCTGATCCTCAAGGGTTCCGAGGAGCTCAAGAAGCAGGTCCTCCCCTCGCTCGCAGGTGGCGCAATGGCGTCGTATGCACTCTCCGAGCGCGAGGCCGGTTCGGATGCAGCCAGCATGAAGACCCGCGCAAAGGCCGACGGTGACGGCTGGATCCTCAACGGCTCCAAGTGTTGGATCACCAACGGTGGCAAGTCCGATTGGTACACCGTCATGGCCGTCACGGACCCGGACAAGGGCGCGAACGGTATCTCCTCGTTCATCGTGCACAAGGACGACGAGGGATTCGTCGTGGGACCGAAGGAAAAGAAGCTCGGCATCAAGGGATCGCCGACGGCTGAGCTGTACTTCGAGAACTGCAAGATCCCCGGCGATCGCATCATCGGTGATCCGGGTACCGGCTTCAAGACAGCGCTGGAAACCCTCGACCACACCCGGCCCACCATCGGTGCGCAGGCTGTCGGTCTGGCGCAGGGTGCACTCGACGCCGCTATCGCCTACACCAAGGATCGTAAGCAGTTCGGTCAGTCGATCAGCAGCTTCCAGGCGGTGCAGTTCATGCTCGCCGACATGGCGATGAAGGTCGAAGCGGCTCGCCTGATGGTCTACTCGTCCGCGGCTCGCGCCGAGCGCGGTGAAAAGAACCTCGGCTTCATCTCCGCTGCGGCGAAGTGCTTCGCCTCCGATGTCGCAATGGAGGTGACCACCGACGCTGTGCAGCTCTTCGGCGGTGCCGGATACACCACCGACTTCCCGGTCGAGCGGATGATGCGTGACGCCAAGATCACGCAGATCTACGAGGGCACCAATCAGATCCAGCGCGTCGTGATGTCCCGGGCGCTGCTCAAATGAGCAACATCGAATTGGTAGGCGTCATCGGCGGCGGCACGATGGGCGCAGGCATCGCCGAAGTGTGTGCTCGCGCAGGCAGCTCCGTCGTAGTGCTGGAAACGAGCCAGGCCGCGGCAGATGCAGCGGAAGCCCGCCTCGACAAGTCGTTCGCCCGCGCCGTGAAGTCCGGCCGTATCGAAGCCGACGCAGCGGAGAAGGCACGCGCTGCAATCACATTGACGCTCGACATCAACGACTTCGCCGATCGCGATCTCGTGGTCGAGGCAGCGCCGGAGATCGAGTCGCTGAAGCTGGATTTGTTCGGAAAACTGGATTCGATCGTGAAGCCGAGCGGGATATTGGCGACGAACACTTCGTCGATACCGGTTATCAAGATGGCCAATGCGACACAGCGACCGGACAAGGTCGTCGGAGTTCACTTCTTCAACCCGGTGCCGGTACTACCACTGGTAGAGATCGTCGTCAGCCTCGTCACCAGCGAGGAAACGGTCGCAACCGTCACCGACTTCGCCTCGAACACGCTCGGCAAGAAAACGATTCGCTCCGGTGACCGTGCCGGGTTCATCGTCAACGCGCTGTTGATCCCGTATCTGGTGTCCGCGATTCGGATGCTCGAATCCGGTTTCGCGAGCGCCGAGGACATCGACGAAGGCATGGTCAACGGATGCGCGCACCCCATGGGTCCGTTGCGTCTGGCAGACACCGTCGGCCTCGACGTCACGCTAGCCGTCGCGGAGTCGCTGTACGCGGAGTTCCGTGAGCCGCACTATGCGCCGCCGCCATTGTTGCAGCGCATGGTGGACGCCGGAATGCTCGGACGTAAGAGCGGTAAGGGTTTCTACACTTACTGATCCAGTACCGACAGGAATGGGCCATCGCAGCGTGCTGCGGTGGCCCATTCCTGCGTCGGGAGTAGATCCCGGTTGACCTCAGTCTTTCGGACCACCTGCGGCATAGACGATCTGGCCGGAGATGAAGCCTGCACCTTCACTGACGAAGAAGGAAGCGAGATGGGCGATATCGTCCGGATTTCCGACGCGATTGACCGGAATCTGTGCTGCTGCAGCGGCTTTGAAGTCTTCGAATGGGACACCGACGCGCGCTGCCGTCGCGGCGGTCATTTCGGTTTCGATGAACCCGGGGGCGATGGCGTTGGCGGTGACGCCAAATTTTCCGAGCTCGATGGCGAGTGTCTTGGTGAAGCCCTGCATGCCTGCCTTGGCCGCCGAGTAGTTGGCCTGGCCACGGTTGCCGAGCGCCGAGGTGCTCGACAGGTTGACGATGCGACCCCACTTGGCGTCGATCATGTGCTTCTGGATCGCGCGGGTCATCAGGAAGGATCCACGGAGATGCACCCCGAGTACGGAGTCCCAATCTTCGACGGTCATCTTGAACAGAAGGTTGTCCCGGGTGATCCCGGCATTGTTGATCAGCACTGTCGGGGCGCCGAATTCGTTGGCAATCCGGTCGACGGCCGTCTTCACCGACTCTTCCTCTGCCACGTTGGCACCGATTGCGACGGCCTGACCACCGGCGGCTTGGATGGCACCGACCGTGTCGGCACAGGCAGCCTCGTCGAGGTCGACGACTGCGACTCCGAAGCCGTCCTTGGCCAGACGCTTGGCTACTGCGGCGCCGATTCCGCGGGCACTTCCGGTTACGACGGCTGTCTTGATCTGATCGCTCACGTGCATCTCCTATGTTCGAGAATCTCAGGACTGTTCTATCGAGCTACTGCTCAGTACGCTGCGACCGCTCCGTCGACGGCTTTCTGCAATCCGGCAGCGACGACGCGCGCGATCTCGATCGGCTTGGCCGGCAGGTCGGTGATCGGCTCGTCGATGTAGACGCTCGCAGATTTGAGCTTCGACGAGCCGGGTCCGTAACTGAGGCCGATGCAGATCAGAACCGGTTCGACGCCGAGCTTGCGGGCCCGTGCCGTGATGTGGCCGATTCCGCTGCCGACGTGTTGAACCTTGGTGGCGTCTTCGAGGTTGCAGGTGCCTTCGGGGAATACTGCAAGGTCGTCGCCGCGTCGCATTCGCTCGGCGCTGACGTCCATCATCCTGCTGCCTGCTGCGCTGACCGCGCGAAGTCCGTGGTTCTTTCCACGGAACACCGGAATTCCGCCCATCATGTCGATTCGCTTGCGCTGCTTCGGTTCTTGAAAGAGCTCGTCCTTCGCGAGAACCCGAGTGCGCCCGATCCCGGGTCGCAGCGGACTGGCCCACGCGGAGGCGGCGAGAGTGTACGGGTCACTCTCGGTCAGATGATTGACGGCAATGATGAACCGTGTGTTGTCGTAGACGAGCCTACGAATTTCTTCACGCGCACCGGCGGGGTAACTGACCCGCGGCTTGAACCGTCGGGCCAGCGTGGCGTACGCGATCCTGGCCACCTGCCGGTTCTGCTGATGATCGAGGTAGAAGTCGTAGACAGCGTCGGCGTTGGCGAGAATTACTGCGGGTCGATCCATTGATTCAGCTTACCTAGCGAAATAGCGGAAGCTCTGAAATCTCATCGCGAAACTCCGGTTGTGTGCGAGGGTGTGAACCTTGCACGGGCGGGTATGCCCAGCACAAGTCCGACGCTTTTCGGAGCCGTCACGGACTGCTGAAAGGACGGAAGTCATGGCAGAAGACAAGAAGGATCACGGACCGCGCTGGATCAAGACTGCTGAGAACCGAGTCGGAATCATCATGATGATGGCCGGGGTCGTTGCTGCAGGTTTGCTCATCACCGCGTTGGGCGGCGGTTTCAGCGGGTGGGCATGGATCGCCGGAGTTGCGACGATCGTGCTGATCGGCGGAGGCTTACTTTCCCTGCGAGCGGGCGCTCTGCGGAAGGGAGAAACTGGTCCCATTCTGTATCATCCCGACTCACCGGATGTCGTCCTGGACGTCGACCGCGAAACAGGGAATCGCTCACCTCATCACGACTGAATCCGAAGTCTGCGATCTAAACGGGGCGCAGAATCCACCACCCGCCGAGTACGAGGCATCCGACCGTCACGACGAGAAACAGTCCGACCCAGACTATTCCGGGCAGAAACGTCAATCGGGCCAGTTGATCGGCGTCGGAGTCCCGCGCTCGTCCTCGGCTACGTGAGCGTTGTAGTTCGAGTACCGGCCGAGGGCCTGCGACGAGCAGGAACAGCGTGATGAAGTACGCCGCGGCCACTTGTTGTTCGCCGGTCCCCCACCAGGACACCGTGAACAGCAGTGCCCCGAACACCACGAGCGAGATGAACCCGAACACGTTGCGAATCATGATGAGCATCAGTGCAATTGCGATGACACCGATCCACAACACGGCGATCGCATGCTGTGTACCGAGAACCCAGGCTGCACCGAGCCCGATCAGCGAAGGCCCGACATAGCCAGCGAACGTCATCGCTATCACCCCGAGGCCGGTCGGTTTGCCTGAAGATATAGCTACGCCCGAGGTATCGGAATGCAGTCGCACACCCATCAACCTGCGGCCCGTCAAGAAGGCTACGAGTAGATGAGCGAATTCGTGGAAAATCGTCACCACGTTGCGGGCAATGCGCCATGTCTGCGGAACAAGGACGATGAGCACGGCTACGAGCGCGGCGATCTGCACGATCCAGGCCGGCGGAGTTGGGCTGACCGCGCTGATGCGGTCCCAGAATTCGGTCACCGTTCATTATGGCGGCTGCGCTGCCGCCCCCTGTCCCGCCCCCAGTCCTCGATGGGTTGACCTACGACGCCTTCCG
>NZ_JACFTB010000004.1 GCF_014281965.1 Rhodococcus sp. BP22 | reverse complement strand
CAACCCCGTACAACCTCATGTCCCAGTCCGTGAAGACCAGGTCGGTGTCCGGCTCGCTCTGACTTGGATAAAGTTACGCCCAGGAGAACAACGCGTCAAATCCCCAGGTCACTGCAAGTCTGGCGGCCAAACTCCGTGGTGGCAGGAGGTTCGGGGTCCAATTACTAGCTCGTCCACCCGAATCACACGCATGTGACTCCGGCCACCACTTGGCCGACTACAACGTTCCGGTGATCTGCACTCCGGCAAAGTTCCGCTTTCCACGGCGAACCACCAGCCACTGCCCATGAAGAAGGTCGCTGCCACTCGGTGTCCAGTCCTCGGTGACTACCTTCTGGTTGTTCACCGAAGCGCCACCTTCCTTTATGGCCCGTCGCGCAGCGCCCTTACTGTCCGAGAGCCCGGTGGCTACGAGGAGATCGACAATCGTCTTGGGATCGCCCTCGTGAACCTGTGCAATCGACGCCTCGCGCAGTGCCGCGGCAAGAGTTGTCTCGTCGAGCTCTCCTAGTTCCGCGCGGCCGAACAACGCCTGGCTGGCAAGCTCCACCGCACGGGTGTTCGCTTCACCGTGAACCAGCGTCGTCATCTCGGCCGCGAGGCGACGCTGCGCCTCGCGGGCATGGGGTCGCTCTTTGGTTGCGAGGTCCAGCTCATCCAGCTCGGCTCGGTCCAGGAAGGTGAACCAGCGGAGGTACTTCACCACGTCGGCGTCGCCGGTGTTCACGAAGTACTGGTACCAGGCGTACGGGCTGGTCATCTCGGGGTCGAGCCACAAGCTGCCGCCACCGGTGGACTTGCCGAACTTTTTTCCATCTGCAGACGTGACCAATGGGACCGTCATCCCATGCACGGACTCTGCGTCCTGGCGCCTGTTCAGTTCCACCCCCGCGATGATGTTCCCCCACTGATCGGACCCACCGATCTGGAGCGCGCACCCGTAGGTGCGCCTCAACTGCACGTAGTCGTTCGCTTGCAGAAGCATGTAACTGAACTCGGTGTACGACATACCGTCGCCGTCGAGCCGCTTCTTCACCGTGTCCCGTGCCAGCATCACGTTGACGGAGAAATGCTTGCCGATGTCCCGCAAGAAATCGATCGCCGACAGCTCGCCGGTCCAGTTCAGATTGTTCTCCACAATTGCGCCGGTCTCGGTCTCGTCGAACTCGACGAAACGCTCGAGCTGACCACGGATGCGATCGGACCAGTCGCGGACGGTATCGGAGGAGTTCATGGTCCGCTCCCCCACATCCCTGGGGTCGCCGATGAGGCCGGTCGCGCCGCCTGCCATGACGATGGGGCGGTGGCCTGCTCGTTGAAATCGTTTCAGCGCGAGCAACGGAACCAGGTGACCCGCATGCAGGCTGGGACCGGTCGGGTCGAAGCCCGCATACAGAGTGATCGGACCCGCCTCGGTCGCCTTCTTCAGCTCGTCCACATCGGTGGACTGCGCGATGAGCCCTCGCCAGGTCAATTCGTCGATTATGTTCTCACTCACGCGTTCGATTCTCCCGCATGTGCGTTACGACGCCGTCGTCAGGCCTCCGGCCCACCTACGAGTCGAGCCTTCGGACTCCGCCGGTAGCTCGATACCGCCGAAGACCCTCGAATCCAGAATCGCCATTCTCTTTCTGCCGCAACACTGACTCCTACGCGCGGGCCGGATGCGATCTCGACGGGGCTCGCAGCAACCAAGGGCATTGCCAGAGTTATCGGCGAATCTGCGTCGAACAGCACTGTTCCGTTGTCCTCGAGATCGATTCCGAGTGCGCTGCCGAGATTTCCCGGCCCCCTAGCCAAGGCTGCAGCCGATCGCGCCGCTGGGCGTCGGGCAGCAACGATGTCGTGGCCGTCCACAACCTCGCCTGCCCGAAGAAGCACGGCGGCGGGCGTCCCGTCGGGACCACAGCTGACGTTCATGCAGAGATGCATTCCGTAGCTGAGGTAGACGTACAGGCGACCCGCAGGTCCGAACATCACCGCGTTGCGGTTCGTCCGGCCACGATACGAGTGCGCGGCCGGGTCCGGCCACGGACCGTCGACCGGTCCGCCGTAGGCCTCTACTTCGACGATTCGAACCACGACGCCGCCGGCGGTCAAAGTGCCACCGAGTATCCGTCGTGCCATCTCCGGGGGATCACCGTATTCGAGTTCTGCCACGTCCACGCGTCCCATGATGCCGCCCCTTGACGGCTGACCATCGCCGGGGTTATAAATTCATCATGCGATGAAATCATCAAATGATGAGATCCAGGAGGCACTGTTATGTCTGTCGATTCGGTGAATGCCGTCGAGATAACGAACCTCACCGTTCGACGCCGAAAAAGAGTGGCTCTCGATGACGTGAACTTGGCCATCCCACGCGGCACCATCACGGGGCTTCTCGGACCCTCCGGATGCGGAAAGTCAACATTGATGCGGGCCATCGTCGGTACTCAGATAGTCCAGAGCGGAACGGTCACCGTGCTCGGATTCCCTGCCGGGTCCAAACGCCTACGCGCCACAGTCGGCTACGTCGCGCAGGCCCCCAGCGTCTATGGGGATCTGACGGTTCGCGAGAACGTCGCATACTTTGCCGCGCTGTTCGGGCGCACAGCCGGTTCCGCGGACTCTGCCATCGAGTCCGTCGGGCTGACCGACCACGCATCGTCGCCGGCGGGTGCATTGTCCGGAGGTCAACTAGGTCGAGTATCGCTGGCAAGTGCACTGGTCGCCGATCCCGAATTCATCGTCCTCGACGAACCGACCGTCGGATTGGATCCCGTACTCCGTGCCGAGTTGTGGAAACGATTTGCCGACCTCGCCGCATCCGGCACCACGATTCTGGTGTCCAGTCACGCCATGGAAGAGGCCGATCACTGCAGTCGACTGATCTTGATGCGCGAAGGCAAAGTGCTGGCGGAACTCAGCCCAGCCGAACTCCGCTCCCGGACGGGCGAAACCAGCCTCGAAGAAGCATTCCTCTCATTGATCCTCTCCACGGCGCCGATCGAGGCGGCGTCGTGAGCGCGCGCATTTATGCCGCGGGTACCGAGCGGATCCTGCGGCAACTAAGGGCCGATCGTCGAACCGTCGCGATGATCTTGCTGGTCCCATCCCTACTGATGGTGTTGCTCTACTTCCTGTACGCCAATGTTCGGACACCGGCCGGCCAGCAGTCGTTGTTCGACCGCATCGCAATCACGATGCTCGGCGTCCTCCCGTTCGTGGTGATGTTCCTGATCACCTCCATCGCGATGCAACGCGAACGAACTTCGGGAACGCTCGAACGACTACTGACGACTCCGATGTCGAAGTTGGAGTTGCTGGGGAGTTACGGCTCGGCATTCTCCGTAGCTGCACTCGGTCAGGCCCTGCTCGCCTGCGCGGTAACTTTCGGGGCACTCGGATTGACGACGGCCGGACCAGCGGTGTGGGTTGTCGTCATTTCTGTGCTCGTCGCGATGTTGGGAGTGTCGATCGGTCTACTGTGCAGCGCCTTCGCGAAAACCGAGTTCCAGGCAGTTCAGTTCATGCCCTTGGTAGTGCTTCCGCAGTTCTTCCTGTGTGGCTTGCTGGTTCCGCGGGATCAGATGCCGGACTGGCTGCACATCATCAGTAACTTTCTGCCACTCACCTACGCCGTCGATGCACTGCAACAAGTCTCGCTGCACACCGGCGTCACTGGGCGAATGGGGGCCGACATCGCGGTAGTCGCCGGCTTCACCGTGCTCGCTCTTTGTGCTGGAGCGGCAACGCTGCGACGGAGAACCCCATGACCGAATCGAACGGTGTCGGAAGCAAACCAGGGCGAAGGCCCGGGCAATCGAAAACCCGGGAGGCGATCCTTGCGTCTGCTCGCACCCGGTTCGCGCGGTCCGGTTTCGATACGACCTCCATCCGCAGCGTCGCTGCCGATGCAGGCGTCGACTCTGCACTCGTCCACCACTACTTCGGCACCAAACGAGGCCTATTCGTTGCAGCCATTGCACTCCCCGCAGACCCAGCGGAAGTTCTGGGACCTGTCGCAGCTGCCGATAACGAAAACCTTGGTCGCGCCCTGGCAACGGCAATTCTGGGAGTGTGGGACTCGGAAGACGGTGAAGCCGTCATCGCAGCGTTCCGATCCATGATCGCATCCGGGGACACAACGTTGATCGGTACATTTCTATTGCAGGTCGCACTCCGCGACGTTGCTGAAAGAGTCGACACCCCAATCGGCTCGGCACTCGAACGCGTGAACCTCGTCGCGTCACAGATGGCTGGACTGCTGCTCACCCGGCACATACTTGCGCTCGAACCACTGGCGTCGATGCCCGTCGCTCGGGTTGTCGACTGGGTAGCCCCGATCCTGCAGCGGTACCTCACCGGGCCGATCCCCGAAGGTAGCGACTAGGACTGTGCCCGCGCCACAATCGACTCGTGCTCGGCCTGGTCAACGTCGCGCGCCTCATCTACCAGCAACACCGGAATCCCATTCTCGATCGGGTAAGCACGCTGCAGCCGGGGGTTGTACAACAGTTCGTTCTCTACGAGTAACAACGGCCCCTTGTCCACGGGGCACGCAAGAATGCTGAGAAGCGTCTGATCGATAGCCACTGAAGTCCTTCTCTCGGTGTTGTCCTACCTGGCCGGAGCGAAGTCCGTGCGATCAACTTATCCGATGACCGATCCATCGCACCCTCGACTGCCTACAGAGGGTCTGTCAGCTCTTCGTGAACTGTTCGGCTACAACCGCTTTGGTCAACCGTCGGTAAGACCCCGAGTCGGTGTCGTAGTACCAGGACCTGACACCCGGAGCCGGAACCCCAGCCTTCTGCAGTTCGGTCATCTTCGGCCGGAACGCACGAGAAAGCGAAATTTCGTCGACGATGTGGACGATGTCGGGGCGCTGAGCCGGCAGTAACACTGCCAACACATCGCCTACGGTTTTGACCGGCAGCGAGTTGTCCCCCCGCACCGACACCCCGCAGACTGCAATCTCGTCGACGCGTCGATCCGAACGGTGATGTTCTCTGCTCGAACCGATCGGATCGACGCCGTACACGACAACCGACACGACGTCCTCGACGTCACCGAACGCGTCGATGATCGGCTGAGTGAAGACCGGTCCGCGTCGAGTCTTCACGACGGTGTCCTTGCGATCGACGAGCCAAAAGTCCCCGTCGGAGTCGCGTCGAAATAGATTCTCCGTCGGAATCCACGAGTCTCCTGGCTGGAAGACATCGCGCATCAGCGGACTGGTGACCTCGCCATCGCTCCCCGGACGTCCGAGTAGAAGGCCGACCTCATCGTCTCGGCACATGCGAACGAAACCGTCTTCGTCCTCCTCGAGCCGGCCGTTGATCGGATCGTAGGCGGCAAGTGCCACCCTGGCGCTCCCCGGAAGCGGTCGGCCCTTGGAGCCGATTTTCGAACCGCCGACGTTGGCGAGGATGACGTCGTTCTCGGTGGAGGCATAGAACTCGAGCACGCGTGCAGGCGCGAACCGCTCCAGCGTCCGCTTCCAGAGACCGACGGGCATTCCGGACCCGATGAAGAGTCGAACCGGATGACTGAGATCCAGAGCCGATAGCTCGTCGTCGAGGATCGCCTGCATCATCGCCCAGGTGTAGCTGATGACGGTGACCCCGTACCGAGATACTTCCTCGGCGAATCTGGTCGGTTCGAGACCACGCGAGAGCGCTATGCGCGAACCGCCGGCAAGCGCGCCACCCACGCTGACCAACAGTCCGGCGGAATGATGAAGAGGGGCAAGGCAATACACTGTGTCGCCACTACCCAAAGCCGCTGCTGTTGCAGTGCCGAACGCGGACAGGGCCCAACGATGGTTGGTGATGAAGCGTGGTTCCAACCCACGTTCGGTCGGGTTGAACAGCACCACTGCGAGTTCCCGGGCACGGCCAGGATCCGGTGAGTACCACGCGGGCAATCGCACCGAGTCCGGATCGATCAATTCGAGATCGACGACATCGGAACCCGAGGGCATATCGAGAGTTCGAGCGTCTCCGCCACCCAGAACGAGCACATTGGCGGCCACCGAAGTCGCTGCTTTCATGTTCTCGGGATCGGTGATGACGGTGTCGACGTCGATCGCCCGCAGTGCGCTCTCGAGATCTCCACCCGGTGGGAAAAGTACTGCGACAGCGCCGATACGCGACAACGCTGCGATGGCCGCCAGCGCGCTGGGGCGAGTGTCCATCAGTACGCCGATGCGAGCGGACGGCCTGACACCCGACGCGAGCAGACCTCTGACCACGTTGTCGATACGAGCATTGACGGCCCGGTAGGTGTGGACTCGGTCGTCGAACAGGAAGCACTCGCCGTTGGGCGACTTTCGTCCCTGTTCGGCGATGAGTCGCCCCAAAGACACGAGAGTGTGGGGTTGCATCTGACCGAGTCGCGCCAGCCTCGGCAGAGTTCGGACTGCCTCGGTGGAGATCTCGCGAGTGCCACGCACCGCGCCGGCGGCAGCCGAAGCAAGTCCACGGCCGACCCCTACTCCAACCTCGGCAATCGAGGCTGCAGTGTGGATGATCCGGTTGCTCACCGACACACCACTCTCGGTGTCCTGGTGCTCGTCGTACATCATCTCGTGCGCCGCTTCGGGCTTGTCTCCCAGACCTTCACGCCAGCGAATCCACTCCCCCGTTGTCGGCCACGTCTGCGATGCGGCCAAACTCCCGACTACGAGCCCGAAATGTCCTGCGCGAAGTGTACTTTCGTACACTTCTGCGCGCGGCGCCGCCCGCCTTATGCCGCGCACTGCCAGCGGCTGCCCGATGTCGTCGACCTCGCCGACGAACGCGAGAACCGGAACCGTCAGATTCGACAATGTGAGCAGGCGATCCTTGATGACGAACCCACCGGTCATCATTCTGTTGTGCACCACGAATTGCTTCAAAAGCTCCGCAACAGCGGGACCCGACCACGCGACCCAGCCGTCGAGCGCCAAGAAACGACGCTGTGGTTCACGCGGAAGCAACGCCTCGCGGTCGTGTAGTTGTCGTAGAAAATCAAGCCGAGATCGCACGGTTTTGGCAGGATCCAGCAGTTGAAATCCGGTACGGGCCATCCATCCGGACACCGCCAGCCGAGTGAATACGTGGTCGGCAAGGAATTCGGCGCCGCGCGTCGCAACTCCGGCCGGAATACCGAGCGGCAGCGCGGCCAACGTGTCGACCGGAGCACCGAACGTGATGAGGCTGGCCAGGTTTCGTCCGCTGCGATATGCAGCCGCTTGGTAACAGAACATTCCACCCTGGGAATAGCCGGCAAGGTGGACATCACGTCCGGTGTGCTCGTGAACTTTGTCGATGACCTCACTGATGGCTACGACATGATCTGCGAGGGTACGACTCCACCCGCCCTCCTCGGTGTCGGGCGAACCGAAATCGACGACCCACGGATCAAGGCCCATCCTGTGCAGAATCCCAGCTGCGCCATGTTCGGTGGTCACGTCGTATACGTCCGCCGACACCATCATCGGCGGAACGAGAACGACCGGAGGCCTGGAATCGGTACCCACAGCGTCGGGGAAATAGCGACGCAACTTGTACATCGGTTCTCGATCGACAATCTTGAAGGGAGACGGATCGACCTCGGTTTCGAGTCCGCCCAAACGGATGACTTCCAGTCCGTTCTGTGCAGTTGCGATCGCACGTCGCAACGGTCCGCGGACCGCGTCTGCATTCAGTCCCACAACTACAACTCCCGGTTCAATCCCCTGCATTTCGGGATATGGACTCCGACCGCCCACTTGCCACGTTTCCGCAAGCTTGCCACACGGCCGTCCGAAATCAGGCGAACATGACTGTTTTGTGTCTCAGTGCGTTCGGATACCCGAATCGACCCAATTCCGAAGGCGCGCCGCCGTCGAACGAACTCCGCCCAACTGCTTGGCAACCTGAACTGCAGCAGTCCCACCTCGTGAATCACGAGAAGAGATAGATCCCTCTACGGTCAGAACAGTGCGCACCTCCGGCGTCAAAGCCGGGTCGATAGAGGACAGCTCCTCATCGGTGAGTTCGGCCAAGCCCACACCGCGTGCCTCGGCTGCCTTGACACACGCACCTGCAGCCTCATGCGCCACCCGGAACGGAATGCCCTGACGAACCAGCCACTCAGCGATATCGGTGGCCAACGTGAAGCCTGCCGGCGCCAGTTCTGCCAGGCGATCGACATGAAACTCGAGGGTCTGCACCAAACCGGCGAGAGCTGGAAGCAACAGCTCCAACTGTGCGACGGAGTCGAAGACCGGCTCCTTGTCCTCCTGCAAGTCCCTGTTGTACGCCAGAGGCTGAGCCTTCAGCGTTGCCAACAATCCCGTGAGATTTCCGATCAGCCGACCGGATTTGCCACGCGTCAGCTCCGCGACGTCGGGATTCTTCTTCTGCGGCATGATCGAACTTCCGGTGGACCACGCATCGGCCAGCGTCACGTAGCCGTACTCCGGCGTGCTCCAGGAAATGATCTCCTCCGCCAGACGCGAGAGGTCGACGGCCGTCATCGCCAGGACGAAAGCCGCCTCAGCGGCGAAATCACGTGAGGAAGTTGCATCGATCGAGTTCTCCGCCGAGGAATCGAACCCCAACTCCGCGGCAATCTTCTCCGGGCTCAACCCGAGCGAGGAACCAGCCAACGCCCCCGATCCGTAGGGCGACACAGCGGCCCTGACGTCGAAGTCCACGAACCGCTGAACATCTCGCAACAATGGATGAGTGTGAGCGAGGAGATGATGTGCCAGAAGAACCGGCTGCGCCGCCTGCGAATGCGTCTTCCCCGGCATGACTGCGCTCGAATGCGACGCAGCCTGCGTTGCAAGGGAATCCACTACATCGAGCACGCCCGTCGATACTCGACGAACAGCGTCACGTAGCCACATCCGGAACAGAGTCGCGACTTGGTCGTTGCGTGAGCGGCCTGCCCGAAGACGTCCGCCGACCTCGGCTCCCACCCGGTCGATCAGACCCCGTTCGAGTGCACCGTGAACGTCCTCGTCGGACTCCGCGGCCACGAAGGCGCCCGAGGCGACATCGTCGGCCAACCCTTGCAAACCGGCGAGCATCGTCTCGAGATCCTGAGCCGTCAGCAAACCTGCGCCGTTGAGGACGCGGGCATGCGCCATTGACGCCCGAATGTCGTAGGGCGCGAGCACCCAGTCGAAATGGGTGGATTTACTCAATGCGGCCATGGCCGCTGCGGGGCCGGACGCAAAGCGTCCGCCCCACAGTGACCCCTCGTTGGTGCCGTGAGCGCCGGCCGAACTCACAATCCCAGATCCCGCTTGTGGGCGATCTTCGACGACAATCCATGAAGCTGGACGAAGCCCTTGGCGGACGACTGATCGAAAGTGTCGCCCTCGTCGTACGTCGCGAGGTTGAAGTCGTACAGCGACTTGTCGCTACGGCGTCCGTTGACGCTGATGGAACCCGCATGCAGCGCAAGGCGGATCTCGCCGGATACATGCTCTTGGGTGTGCTCGTTGAACGTATCGAGCGCACCCTTGAGGGGGGAATACCACAGACCGTCGTACACCAACTCGGCCCACTTCTGATCGGTGTGCCGCTTGTAGCGTCCGAGCTCACGCTCGAGGGTGACGTGCTCGAGTTCCTCGTGCGCGCGGATCAGGACCATCGCGCCGGGGGCCTCGTAGATCTCGCGGCTCTTGATGCCCACGAGACGGTCCTCGACAACGTCGAGACGGCCGACACCCTGAGCGCCCGCCCGCGTGTTGAGTTCCTGGATCGCTTCGAGAACTGAAACCGGACGGCCATCGATGCTGACCGGGCGACCCTTGTCGAAGCCGATGATGAGCTCGTCCGGGGCCGTCCAGTTGGCCGATGGATCCTGGGTGTAGTCGTAGACGTCCTTCGTCGGGGCGTTCCACAGATCTTCGAGGAAGCCTGTCTCGACTGCACGGCCCCACACGTTCTGATCGATCGAGAAGGGCGACTTCTTGCTGACATTGATCGGAATCTTGTTCTCTTCGGCGAACGCAATCGCCTTCTCCCTCGTCCAGGCGTAATCGCGAACGGGAGCGAGGACGTCGAGCTCGGGTGCGAGTGTGTTGAACCCGACCTCGAAGCGGACCTGGTCGTTGCCCTTACCGGTGCAACCGTGTGCGACGACTGTGCCACCGTGCGAACGAGCAGCCTCGACGAGATGCTTGACGATCAGCGGACGGCTGATGGCAGACACCAGCGGGTAGCGATCCATGTACAGCGCATTGTTCTGAATCGTCGGCAAGCAGTACTCGTCGGCGAACTCGTCCCGAGCGTCGACGACGACGGCCTCGACAGCACCACAATCGAGGGCGCGCTGGCGCACGACCTCCATGTCCTCACCGCCCTGACCCAGATCGATGGCGACGGCGACGACCTCTTTACCGGTCTCCTTCCCGATCCAGCTGATGGCGACGGAGGTGTCCAATCCGCCCGAGTAGGCGAGAATGACGCGTTCGGCCATGATGTATGCGCTCCTTTGTAGCTGTGGATAATTCTCGGTTTTGCCGTCGGCGGAACTGCTAATCCGCGCGTCTGGCCAATCTTTCCAGCTTGTCCGCGAGCTCTTGTCCGGTGAGTGGTTCGCGGGCGATCACCAAAATGGTGTCATCCCCGGCAATCGTTCCCACAATCTCCCTCAACGATGCCCGGTCGAGCGCGCTGGCGAGGTAGTGCGCAGCGCCCGGCGGAGTTCGGAGAACAGCTTGATTCCCGCTCCAGTCCGTCGATACGAGCAGCTCGCCGAGCATGCGAGTAAGTCGGTCCGTACCGCCGGATACTCCCCGAACAGGGCTGCCGTCCTCGGGTACCACGTAGACCCCGGCACCGCCGTCGGCCGCACGAAGTTTGACGGCTCCGAGCTCGTCGAGATCGCGCGAGAGGGTCGCCTGGGTCACATCGATACCTTCGGCGACCAGTAAAGATGCAAGCTCAGGCTGACTGCGCACCTGGTGTGTCGACAACAGGGACACGATGCGCGCCTGCCTGCCCGCCCGCGTGGATGCCGTCAACGGCATCGACTGCATCGGTGGTATCGACGACACCTGCTCGCTCACGGCCGTCGCGCCTGCTCTAGGAGCCAGACCAGCAGTGCCTTCTGTGCATGCAACCGGTTTTCGGCCTCGTCCCATACGACACTGCGAGGCCCGTCGAGAACTTCGTCAGTGATCTCCTCCCCGCGATGTGCGGGCAAGCAATGCAGCACGACGGCGTCGGGTTTGGCGAGCGCCAACAACTCCGCATCGATCCGGTACGGCCGAAACGGTGCGACGCGATCGAGACCGTCGTTCTCCTGGCCCATCGAAGTCCACGTATCGGTAACCAGCGCGTCTGCGCCCATGGCTGCGGCCTGGGGGTCGTCGGTGATCGTGATCGTGGCCCCCGTCTGCGCAGCGCGCGCCCTAGCAGCCTCGAGCACGTAGTCCCGCGGTGCGAACTCCTTCGGCGCAGCAATCGTCACATTGATTCCTGCAGTGACGCCACCGAGCAGAAGCGAATGCGCCATATTGTTCGCACCGTCACCGAAGTACGCGAGTTCCAGGCCCGTCAACGAGCCCTTCTGCTCGGCGAGAGTCTGCAGATCGGCGAGCACCTGGCACGGATGGAACTCGTCGGAAAGCGCATTGACGATCGGGACGGTGGCACCAGAGGCCATCTGTTCGAGTCGCTTCTGCCCGAACGTGCGCCACACGACCGCCTCGACGTAGCGCGAGAGCACCCTGCCTGTGTCCTGCAGAGTCTCTTCACGCCCCAGCTGAGTGTCGCGGCCATCGACGACGACAGCATGACCGCCGAGCTGTGCAATCCCGATCTCGAAGGAAAAACGAGTTCGGGTGGAATTCTTCTCGAAGATGACTCCGACGCCCTGGGGCCCCTCGAGTGGTCGCTTCGAGAAAGGAGCTCGCTTGAGTTCGGCGGCGATGGCGAGAACCTCGCCCTGCTGCTGCGGAGTCAGGTCGTCGTCCCGCAGGAAGTTGATCATTGCCATGGCTATTCCGTTTCCTGTGCTGAATCGAGAAGTGCGGGAAGCGCTGCGACGAAAGATGCAGCTTGGTCCTCGGTCAGTACGAGTGGTGGAGCGAGACGCAACACATCGGGCTGCGCCGCGTTGATCAGGAATCCGGCTTCACGTGCGGCCGACTCGACGGCGGGCGCAACAGGCTGGGTCAGCACCACGCCGAGCAGCAGGCCTGCACCGCGGACTCGGTCGACGAGAGGGTGATTCAATTCCTCGATCGAATGAATGAGCAACTTCCCCATCCGATCTGCATGCGAGATCAGATCGTCCTGTGCGATCGTGCGCAGGACAGCGAGGGCAGCGGCCGCACACACGGGATTGCCGCCGAACGTCGTGCCGTGCTTGCCCGGGTGCAGCAAGGTGGCTGCCTCGCCGATACCGATGCATGCACCGATCGGCATGCCGCCACCGAGGCCCTTGGCGAGCGTGATGACGTCAGGAACAATTCCCACGGCTTGGTGCGCATAAAACCACCCGGTGCGGCCGATGCCGGTCTGTACCTCGTCCAGAACCAACAGAGCGCCGTGACGGGCAGTGATCTCGCGAGCTGCGACGAGATACCCCTCGGGGGGAACGACGACGCCGCTCTCACCCATGATGGGTTCGAGGAACACCGCTGCCGTATCGGAATCGACGGCGGCCTCGAGCGCCGCGACATCGCCGTAGGGCACATGCTGAACGCCTGGAGGCATCGGCTCGAACGGTGCACGTTTGTCCGGCTGCCCTGTCAGCGCCAAGGCACCCATCGTGCGCCCATGGAATGACTTCTCTGCCGCGATGATGTTCGGACGACCGGTCAACCTGGCGATCTTGAAGGCAGCTTCGTTGGCCTCCGTGCCCGAGTTGCACAGGAACACCCGACCCGACGTTTCCGCGCCGAGGTTCGCGAGCAGCTGCTCGGCCAGGGCGATTCCCGGTTCGCTCGCATACAGATTCGAGGTGTGGCCCAGGGTCGACAACTGCGTCGTCACGGCTTCGATGACAGCGGGATGCGCGTGCCCGAGGATGTTGACAGCTATCCCGGCCAACAGGTCGAGGTATTCCTTGCCGTCGGCGTCGGTGACGACAGCACCCTGGCCGCGGACCAGAGCGACACGCGGCACGCCGTAATTGTTCATCAGCGAGTTCGACCACCGCGCCTGGAGATCGACGGTTGCGACATGGTCGGTCATAGCAGGTTTTCCTTTTCTGCTTGTTGGGCGGGATGGACCATCGTGCCGATCCCTTCGCCCGTGAAGAGTTCGACGAGAACCGAGTGCGGCACTCTGCCGTCGATGACGTGTGCCGACGGAACACCACCCAGAACTGCGCGTAGGCAGGCTTCCATCTTGGGCACCATGCCCGCGTCGAGGGACGGCAGAAGTGCCGACAATGCGTCGACATCGATCTTCGACGTCAAAGACGAACGATCCGGCCAATCGGTGTACAGCCCTTCGACATCGGTGAGGACAACCAATTTCTCGGCCCCGATTGCTTCCGCCAGCGCTGCCGCGGCAGTATCGGCATTGATGTTGTGCACGACGCCGTCGGCATCGGGCGCGATGGTGGAGACCACGGGAATCCGGCCCGCGGCGATGAGATCGAGCACGGCGTCCGGATTGACCGAGGTGACGTCGCCGACGAGGCCGATGTCGGTTTCGATGCCGTCGACCATGACCGTGCGTTTCGACGCGGTGAAAAGATGCGCATCTTCTCCGGAAATGCCCACGGCGTAGGGGCCGTGACTGTTGATCAGACCGACGAGCTCACGACCTACCTGGCCGAACAGCACCATCCGCACGACATCCATGACCTCCGGGGTGGTGACGCGGAATCCCCCACGGAATTCCCCGGTCATGCCCAAGCGCGACAGCATCGCAGTTATCTGTGGTCCGCCGCCGTGCACGACGACAGGATGGATGCCGATGGTCCGCAGAAAAACCATATCCTCGGCGAACGCACGCTTGAGATCGTCGTCGATCATGGCGTTGCCGCCGTACTTGACCACGATGATCTTGTCGTGAAACTTCTGCAGCCACGGCAGCGCACCCGCAAGCGTGTGCGCCTTCTGTGTAGCCGACAAACCCGACCCGGTCACGAGGAGTACGCCGAGTTCTCTTCGACGTAGGCATGCGAGAGATCGGTGGTGCGGATGACCACCGACTTCTCGCCGACACCCAGATCGATGGTCAATTCGATATCTTCTCCCGACAGATCCACCTCGCGTGCGTCGGGAGCTCCGACACCATCGATGCACACCGGATGTCCGTTGAACGAGACGCAGAGTCGGTCGGGATCGAGCTCGATCGGCGCAATACCGATTGCGGCCAGCACTCGGCCCCAGTTCGGGTCCGAACCGAACAATGCAGTTTTCACGAGGCTGTCACGCGCGACGGTTCGGGCACCGATCAGTGCGTCGTCCTCCGACACGGCACCGGACACCTTGACGAGAATTCTCTTGGTGACGCCTTCTGCGTCGGCCATCAGCTGATCTGCCAGATCATCACAGACAGCAAGTACTGCGGCGTCGAGATCGTCCTGGGACGGTGCGACCCCGCTCGCACCCGAGGACAGAAGCAACACGGTGTCGTTCGTGGACGTCGCGCCGTCGACATCGAGCCGATCGAAGGACAACCGTGTGGCGTTGCGCAGCGCGGTGTCCAGCTGGTCTGCGGTGGCAACGGCATCGGTCGTCACCACGCACAGCATCGTCGCGAGCGAGGGTGCGAGCATCCCTGCGCCCTTTGCCATTCCGCCGACATTCCACTTGTCGACATGGTGAATCGCAGCTTGCTTGGGCACGGTGTCCGTCGTCATGATGGCGTGTGCTGCATCGGTGCCGCCGGAAATACCGCCGGCGAGCTCATGGACAACCTCTTTGACGCCGGGTATCAGTTTGTCCATCGGCAACCTGTCACCGATCAACCCGGTCGAGCAGACTGCGACCTCGACAGCTCCAGTCTCGGTTCCCCAATTACTGAGCGCGGCGGCAACTTCCTCCGCAGTGCGATGCGCATCCTGAAATCCGGGTGCACCCGTGCAGGCGTTGGCACCACCCGAGTTGAGGATGACCGCACGTAGCTTTCCGGTACTCAGCACCTGTTGCGACCACAGCACGGGTGCAGCTTTGACCTTGTTGCGGGTGAAGACGCCTGCCGCGGTCAGATCCGGGCCCTCGTTGAAGACCAATGCAAGGTCGGTTCTACCGCTGACCTTGATGCCTGCGGCGATTCCAGCGCCGCGAAAACCGGCGGGAGCCGTCACTCCCTGTGTCCGAACGAGCTTGCCCGGCAAGGCATGTGCATCAGCAAGACTGGTCACGGTGCAACTCCCACTGTCGAGAGACCGTCGGTCTCGGGTATTCCAAGGGCAAGATTCATCGATTGCACTGCGCCGCCTGCGGTGCCTTTGGCAAGGTTGTCGATCACACCGATGACGACGAGCAAACCGGCATCGACATCGACCGACACACTGAGCTGCACTGCATTGGACCCGATCACAGCACCTGTCTGCGGCAACCTGCCACCACCGAGTACGTGCACGAACGGCTCAGCTGCATAAGCCTTTTCGTACACCTCGATCGCCTGCTCCTGCGTCGCCGTCGTGACGGCCGTGCAGGTGGCGAGAATTCCGCGGGGCATGGGAGCGAGGATGGGAGTGAACGACACCGAAACCGGGACCGGGGAAAGCGCAGAGAGGTTTTGAATAATCTCCGGAGTGTGCCGATGGGCACCTGCGACTGCGTAAGCCCGTACAGAGCCCATGACTTCGGACCCGAGCAGGTCTGCCTTCGGGGCTCGTCCGGCCCCCGAAGTTCCGGTCACGGCAACAACATTGACGCGCGGTTCGATAATGCCGGCAGCGACGGCCGGAGCGAGCGCAAGACTCGACACCGTCGGGTAACACCCCGGCACAGCGATGCGCGTGGCACCGATGAGCTTCTCCCGTGCGCCCGGCAATTCGGGCAAACCATAAGGCCATGTTCCCGCGTGCGGAGTCTTGTAGTACTTCTCCCAAGCGGAGGGATCGGTGAGTCGAAAGTCGGCACCGCAATCGATGATGACGACGGTGTCGGGAAGCTGATTGGCGATCTCTGCGGACTTGCCGTGCGGAAGTCCCAGAAATACGACGTCGTGTCCGGCAAGTTCGTCGATAGTCGTTTCCGACAGCACGCGATCTGCGAGCGGCAGGAGATGGGGATGGAAGTCGCCCAGTGCCGCGCCCGCGTTACCTCCGGCGGTCAACGATCCGATAACTAGCGCTCCTGATCGCACGCCCGGGTGGCCGAGCAACAATCGCAGAATCTCGCCGCCTGCGTATCCACTTGCCCCCGCGACTGCGATTCTCAGCGGAGCTGTCCGCTCACCGTCTTTCCCAGCATCAACCATACGTTTGATTATGCACCATCATGCAAGCTCATTCATAGTTGGGTCGACTGTCGGCTCAACTGTCTTTCATCGACCGTCGGATCTCCTCGAGCTTCCTTCGCCCCGACTCCTGACGTTCGTTCCACTGCTCATCCAACGTACGACCAGCCGGGCCAAGCTGATCGAGTTCCTCGGCGCCCAGCGCGGTACCCGTCCGAATCTCGACCTTGTCCCGAACGCTGTCCCACGTGGGAACACCCCCTTCGCTGTATCCGGTCGGCGACTCATGGGCCGAGTAACCGGTGCTCACGCCTCCGATCGACTGAGCGACGCCGCTGTCACCGACAACTTCTGCATCCAGGATGCCCAACGGCGGGTCACCGAGCGGCTGGTCGATTCGCGGTCGCGTCAATTCCGGAACGTCGATATCCGGAACATCGCCCGGCGGAACCTTGCCAGGCTCGACATCACTACCGGCCGTATCTATTTCTTCCAGCAACGCCGATGCAGCGGCATGGACCGGCGCGAGAGCCGGACGGCCGCCAACCGAAGCGAGCACCTCCCGCAACACCGCAACATCGGATCGATCTTCTGCGCTACCAGTGCCCATGATTCCTCCTCTGTTCCTCGAGTCCGTGCCCCCACGCTACGGAAGAACGACAACGGACGTATCAGCTCCGCCAGCGCGCTCCGACGGCTTCTCCCGCTGCAGCTACTGCCGCATCGCGCGCCTTCGATGCCTGCGCCTCGGTCAAAGTTCCGTCCGCACCGCGGAAGACGAGCGCAAAAGCCAGAGACTTCAGCCCCTCGCCTACCTGCTCGCCTTCGTAGACGTCGAAAAGCCGAATGCTCTCGAGTAACTCACCCGCGCCGGACTTCAACGCCGACTCCACCTCGGCAGCTGGAACCGTGTCGGCAACCACTACGGCGACATCCTGCATCACGGCCGGGTACGGAGAGACGACCGGTGCCGGGAAAGATTCGACGATCGGGAGTGCATCCAGATTCATCTCGACCGCACAGGTACGTGCCGGCAATTGAGCCCGCTCGAGCACTGCCGGGTGCAGCTCCCCCGCATAACCCACCACTACGCCCTCGACAACCAACTCCGCGCACCGCCCCGGATGCCACGGCAATTTCTGTGCCGCCCTCAACTCGATCTCGACCCCCGCTGCAGTCGCAACGGTTCTCGCCGCGGCGAAAGCGTCCGCCGCCTCCACTGGTCGGCCCGGACCCCATGGACCAGCCGGCACACTGTGACCGCTGAGGACCGCACCCACATGAACGGGCTGATCCGGCAGCGACCCACGAAGGTGAGTGATCTCCGCGTCCGAGGGCCGAGTATCGACGGCAATGGGCTCCACCGTGACGGTGTCGTCACCGGGCAGGACGACCTGCGCTATTCCGAACAACAACAGATCACGCTGACCACGAGCGACGTTCCGCGCGAGAATCTCGAGCAAGCCGGGAAGAATGGTCGTCGCCAGTTCCGGCCGATCGGCTTCCAACGGGTTGAGCACCGTCGTGGTTCTCCGACGCGCATCATCCGCTGGAAGGCCCCACGTATCGAAGACCCCGGCCGGAAGGAACACTGTCGGCAACACCTCGACGTAACCGGCGAAGGCTAGCGACTTGCCGACTGCGCGCTTTCGCCTCTGCGTGGGGGTCAGTCCGCGGCCCGCGGGTGCTGAGGGTAAAACGGACGGAATCTTCTCCAGACCCTCCAGTCGCAGAACTTCCTCGACGAGGTCTGCGGGTTGCTGCAGATCCGGCCGCCAGGTCGGCGGCGTCACGACGAGTTCGCCGTGGCCCGACTCGCTGACGCCGACCTCGACCTCGCACCCGACCTGGGTGAGTCTGCGCGCCGCGACGCCATTGGGATACGCCACCCCGGCGATGCGGTCGGGTAGGTCGATAGCCATGCGGACGGCGGGAAACACCACTGCCGATCCGACATCGGTCAGCATTGGTTCGATTCGGCCACCGGCGATGTCCACGAGCAGCTGAGCGGCACGATCGAGCGCAGCGACAGGCAGAGCGGAATCCACCGTGCGCTCGAAACGCTTACTGGCCTCGCTCACCAATTTGTGACGCCTACCGGTCCGAAACACCGCCAAAGGATCGAACGAGGCAGCTTCGAGAATCACATCTACGGTGTCGGCGCCGACCTCGGTCGATGCCCCACCCATGACTCCTGCCAGCGAAATCGCACCGGAATCGTCGGCGATGACGACATCCTCCGCGTCCAGAGTTCGCTCGACGTCGTCGAGAGTAGTGAGCTTCTCCCCGGCCTTTGCACGACGGACGACGATGTCACCCGACAACTTCGCAGCGTCGAACGCGTGCAAAGGCTGCCCCAGCTCGTGCAGGACGTAATTCGTCACATCGACCGCCGCCGAAATCGGCCGGACGCCCGCGAGAAGCAGACGACGCTGAATCCACCACGGCGTGACCGCAGCCGGATCGATTCCACTGACCTTCCGCAACGCGAAGCGAGCGGCGTTCGACTCCTTCTCGACCGTCGCAGGCCACGCTTCACCTTCGTTGTTCTGCACCGGGCCACTGGCCGGATCGGCGAATTCGAGGTCGAAGCTACTCGCAAGCTCTCGCGCGAGACCACGCACCGAGAACGCGTATCCACGGTCCGGTGTCACGTTGAGCTCGATGACCGAATCATCCAGACCCAGAACCACTTTGGCATCGTCGCCGGGCGTCGCAGTCCCCTCGGGCAGGACCAGAATACCGGCATGATCGCGGCCGAGACCGAGCTCCATCGTCGAGCAGATCATGCCGTTCGACGTCTTGCCGTACGTCTCACGCGCGGCAATGGCGAATCCACCCGGAAGCACGCTGCCAGGCAGCGCGGCGACGATCAGATCACCTTCGGCGAAGTTACGAGCCCCGCACACGATCTCCTGCGGTTCGTCTGCCCCGACGTCCACCGAACAGAACCGAATCGGCTTCTTGAACTCCGTCAACTCGGTGATCGAAGAGACACGACCGACGACCAGGGGCCCCGTGACCTGGTCGAGCGAATCGAGCTCCTCGACCTCGAAGCCGACCCGAACGAAGCCCTCGTCGAGTTCTTCCGGCGTCACTTTCCACTCCGGCGCCGTGCGCTGTAGAACCTCGGTCAACCAGGATTGTGGAACTCGCACGTCTGCTCAGCTCTTTCTGCGTGTCGAAAACGGTGGTGCCTCGCGGGCAGTCGGTAAAGAAACGTTGCGTCCGTCAGGCCTCGACGCCGAAGGGCAACGTGAAACGAATATCGCCCTCGACGATGTCGCGCATGTCGGGAATGTCGTTGCGGAACTGCAAAGTCCGCTCCAAGCCCATGCCGAAAGCAAATCCCGAGTACACCTCCGGATCGATTCCACTGGCACGCAGAACTTTGGGATTGACCATTCCGCAGCCGCCCCATTCCACCCAGCCGGCTCCGCCCTTCTTCTTCGGGAACCACACGTCCACCTCCGCCGAAGGCTCGGTGAACGGGAAGTAATTGGGACGCATACGCGTGCGCGTCTCGTCACCGAACAGAGCTCGCGCGAACGCGTCGAGAGTTCCACGCAGATGAGCCATCGTCAGCCCCTTGTCGATCGCAAGACCCTCCACCTGGTGGAACACCGGGGTGTGCGTCGAGTCGAGCTCGTCGGTGCGAAAGGTCCGACCAGGGCAGACAATGTAGATCGGCAACTCGCGCGACAGCATCGAGCGCACCTGTACAGGCGAGGTATGAGTCCGAAGCACCTGACGTGAACCCTCGGGTGCGATATGGAACGTGTCCTGCATGGTGCGCGCAGGATGATCAGGCAAGAAGTTGAGAGCGTCGAAGTTGAAATGCTCGGTCTCGACTTCCGGACCCTCCTCGACTTCCCATCCCATTGCGACGAAAACGTCCGCTACCTGATCGGAAATGATCGTGATGGGGTGGCGAGCGCCCACCGGGCGAACATTCGACGGCAACGTCACGTCGATCGTCTCGGCGACGAGAATCGCCGCATCGCGCTCGGCGAGAAGAACCTCGCGGCGCGCCTCGAACGCCTTCTGCACACGATCGCGCGCGACCTTGACGCGTTTGCCGGCGTCAGCCTTCTGATCCCCCGGAATCGAGCCGAGAGCACGCTGAGCAAGGGCCAGCGGCGCGCGGTTGCCGATATGCTCGATCTTCACCTTCGACAACTCGTCCAGATCAGGTACGTCAGCGAATGCCTTCTCCGCACCATCGACTGCAGCAGCGAGTGCGGACTCCTCGAGCACGCTCGGATCGACAGGCTGGGCGTTGTCGCCATCTTTCTTCGCCACGAGAGGTGCAACTCCTTGATGGTGGTTGATGTCGTTCGAACGACTCTGCCGATCCTAAGCGAGAAGGTCGAGTCAATTATTGCGGGACCTGCGCTGAGCGCGGGCACTCGAGTACAAGCAGATAGCTGCCGCTGTTGCGAGGTTCAAGCTCTCGGCACGACCATGAATGGGAATCCTGACGCGATGATCGGCCGAAGCCGCCACAGCCGCGTCCAATCCGTGAGCTTCGTTGCCGAACAACCACGCTGTCGGACCACTCAGCAGTTCGTCGGCATCATCGAGGTCGATCTCACCATCGGCAGCGGTGGCAAGAATTTGCACTCCACTCGCCCGCAGAGCATCCAGCCCCTGTTCGACCGAGCGTTCACGAGCGATCGGCAAGTGGAAAAGACTCCCCGCCGACGCTCGCACACACTTGCCGTTGTGCGGATCGACCGAATCCCCCAGCAGCACGACCGAATCGGCACCGACAGCGTCGGCGACCCGGATGACCGTGCCCGCGTTGCCCGGCTCCGATACCTCCACCGGAACAGCGATCAACGTGGGATCGACTCCGAGGGCTTCGCCGAGCGCCACATCCACGAGTCGACAGACCGCGACGATCCCAGGCGGCGTCACCGTGTCGGAAAGACCCTTTGCCGCTCGCGCGCTGATGGCATGGGTTCGAATTCCCGCGCTGCGGGCCGCATCGAGAACACTGCCGTTGCGATCGGCGGAATCTTCCGCATAGAACAACTCTCGGACGACACCCGCACCGAGTGCCTCGGTTACCGAGTTGGTTCCTTCGGCCAGAAAAAGCCCCGACTTGCGACGCTCCGACGCACGCAACAGCTTCACAGCCGAAACGACCCGTGGAGTCCGCTCGGTGAGCATGTCCACGGGCCGTTCAGGATCTAGATCGTCGTGCGTCAGCTTGCTCAGGCTGCTTCTCCAGCAGGAGCATTGACGTCGGCAGGCAGTGCAGCCTTGGCGATGGCCACCAGGCCGGCGAAAGCCGGTGCGTCCGACACAGCGAGCTCGGCGAGGATCTTGCGGTCGACCTCGACGCCCCCGAGCCTCAGGCCCTGGATCAAGCGGTTGTACGTGATGTCGTTGGCGCGAGCTGCTGCGTTGATACGCGTGATCCACAGCCGACGGAAGTCACCCTTGCGTGCCTTGCGGTCACGGTATGCATAGGTGAGCGAGTGGAGCTGCTGCTCCTTGGCCTTGGTGTACAGACGTGAGCGCTGTCCGCGGTATCCCTTGGATGCCTCGAGAATCGAACGGCGCTTCTTCTGGGCGTTGACCGCCCGTTTTACGCGTGCCACTGGTAAATCCTGTCGATCTGGGGGCTTCTAGAAACCCCGAATGGTAATGGGATGGCGCCGACCAAGACGGTCGACTATGAAGTCCAGATCAGATGCCGAGCAGGCGCTTCATCCGCGGCACGTCGGCCTTGGTCACAACTGCGACGCCGTCGAGACGACGGGTTCTCCTGCTGGACTTGTGCTCCAGCAAGTGGCGACGACCAGCCTTCTGGCGCATGATCTTGCCGCTGCCGGACACCTTGAATCGCTTCTTGGCGCCACTGTGAGTCTTCTGCTTGGGCATGGAGTCCTCAGTTCTGTGTTGCTCTTCGGTCTTGCTCGGCACGTCCATGCCGATAGCGTCGGCATGGACGTCTTACGGGTCGTACTCGGTTCGGTAGCGCAGTCTCTAGTTGCTCGGCGGCGTTGCTGCTGCCGGAGCATCTGTCGGAGCCGGCTCTGCAGCGGCGGGTGCCGGAGCAGCCGAAGCCGAGGTGGTCGGTTCCGGAGCGGGAGCACGCTGAGCGGGCGGAGCCGCCGCACTTTCCTGTGCCTTGACGCGAGTCTTGGCACCCTTGTGTGGGGCCAATACCATCGTCATGTTGCGACCGTCCTGCTTGGCCGAAGTCTCGACGAAGCCAAGATCTGCGACGTCTGCGCCCAGCCGCTGCAGCAGACGGAATCCGAGCTCCGGACGAGACTGCTCACGTCCGCGGAACATGATGGTGACCTTGACCTTCGACCCGGCTTCGAGGAAGCGAACAACGTTGCGCTTCTTGGTCTCGTAGTCGTGGGCGTCGATCTTCGGGCGGAGCTTCTGCTCCTTGATCACGGTGAGGGTCTGGTTCTTGCGCGATTCGCGCGCCTTCTGCGCTGCCTCGTACTTGAACTTCCCGTAGTCCATGATCTTGCAGACCGGCGGACGAGCGTCGGGAGCCACTTCTACGAGATCGAGATCAGCTTCGAGAGCCAAGCGGAGTGCATCTTCAACACGCACGATGCCAACCTGTTCACCGCCAGGTCCGACCAAACGAACCTCGGGAACACGAATGCGATCGTTGATGCGAGTCTCAGTGCTGATGGGGCCTCCTAGGTAGTGCGGTGAGGGGTCTAGCCGACCGCCCGCCATTGGCACAGCCCGCCTGCCCGGGTCCTTCGACACTCATTGCCGGAGAACACTCTCTCCTACAACGAAAAAACCCTGCTCCAGCATTCCGCTGGCGCAGGGCCCGATGTCGACCGATCGACAAATACCGCATACATCGCAATATCGTCTCCTCCGAAGAGGAAGCCCGAGTGGCATCTCTGCCACTGCGGGCGACCGGACCGGAACCAGCTTGAAACACTGGGTACCGGTGGGAGTCGGGCTCCACTTGCTGCCTCCGTACAGTGCACTCTCGTAAGAAAGAACACGCCGAAGACGGTCGATGAGGAACAGTACCAGCCGGCCGGGGTTTCGAGAAATCGACGCCAGTAGGAACAAGCCGACAACATCAATGGCGCGCTCGCGCGATCTGATCGTATGACTGGACCATTCAAGCGGTGTGGGCGTTGCCGCGGGTACACCTGATGTCAGTGGCTCGTGCCGCCGTGCCATCCTCGTGAGCATGACGAGCACTCCCGAACCTGTCAATGACGGCCGCGAACCAGAAGTCCGCGAACTCGCAGACGTTCCCGCTGTCGAAGTAATCAGCCGCGCCGCCGTGATGCTCATGAGCTCCGCAGCCGAGAAGCTCGGCCTGTCCGAGCCGGACCCGTCTGAAAGCCCCTATCTCGATCTCGACGAAGCGCGACGAGTCATCACTGCACTCGCAGGGCTCGTCACGGCGTCGGTCGAGTACCTCGGACCACACGCCGGACCGATCCGCGAAGGGCTTCAGGCTCTGCAGAAAGCATTCCGCGAAGCGTCCGCGCATCCCGACGAGCCAGGGAAAGGTCCCGGAGAGAAGTACACCGGCCCGGTGTACTGATCCGCTTCCTGCGTCTTTTCTACTCGCCGGCCACCTTCGGCCCGCTTCGGCCGGACATCCATGAGGATGGTCAGACCGAAGCGGCCTTTCGTGGTCGGCGCTTTTTGACCGGCGCCTTCTTCGGCTCCGGCGCGGGTTCACGGGACAACGCCTCCTGCAGGAATTTTCCGGTATAGCTTTCCGGAACTGCTGCTACTTCCTCTGGATTTCCTTCTGCTACAACCATTCCACCGCCATTGCCGCCTTCTGGTCCCATATCGATCACCCAGTCGGACACCTTGATGACATCGAGATTGTGCTCGATGACGATGACGGTGTTGCCCTTGTCGACGAGACCGTTGACCACACCGAGCAGCTTCCGAATATCCTCGAAATGCAGGCCGGTGGTCGGTTCGTCGAGAATGTAGACGGTCCGTCCTGTCGACCGCTTCTGGAGTTCGGCAGCGAGCTTCACGCGCTGCGCCTCACCGCCGGACAACGTCGTGGCGGGCTGGCCGAGTCGGACGTATCCGAGGCCGACCTCCACGAGCGTTTTGAGATACCGGTGGATGGAAGTGATGGCCTCGAAGAAGTCCGCTGCCTCCTCGATCGGCATATCGAGGACCTGCGCGATCGTCTTCCCCTTGTAGTGGACCTCGAGCGTCTCGCGGTTGTAGCGAGCGCCCTCGCACACTTCACAGGGAACGTACACATCGGGAAGAAAGTTCATCTCGATCTTCAAGGTTCCATCGCCGGAGCACGCCTCGCACCGACCGCCCTTCACGTTGAACGAGAACCTACCGGGCTGATAGCCGCGAACCTTCGCCTCGGTGGTGGATGCAAACAGGGTGCGAACCTTGTCGAACACGCCGGTGTAGGTGGCTGCGTTCGACCTCGGCGTACGCCCGATCGGTGACTGATCGACGCGCACTAGCTTGTCGAGTTGGTCCAAGCCGTTGATACGGGTGTGACGGCCCGGCACCTGCCGCGCCCCGTTGAGCTTGTTGGCCATGACGGTCGCCAAAATGTCATTGACCAGCGTCGACTTACCCGAACCTGACACTCCGGTCACCGCAGTCAGCACTCCGAGGGGGAAGCTGACGTCGATGCCGCGCAAATTGTGCTCGCGAGCACCCACGACGGTGACCTGACGCTTCTTGTCGACAACCCGTCGCGCATCCGGCAGTGGAATCTGCAAACGCCCCGACAGGTATGCGCCCGTCAGCGACTCTTCCGAGGTAAGTAGATCCTCGTAGGAACCGCTGTGTACGACGCGGCCGCCGTGTTCACCGGCGAGCGGTCCGATGTCGACAACCCAGTCTGCGGTTCGAATTGTGTCCTCGTCGTGTTCGACGACGATCAGTGTGTTGCCCAGATCGCGAAGCCTGGTCAGCGTGTCGATGAGCCGACGGTTGTCGCGCTGGTGCAACCCGATGGACGGCTCGTCGAGCACGTACAACACGCCGACCAGTCCGGACCCGATTTGCGTGGCGAGCCTGATGCGCTGAGCTTCCCCGCCGGAAAGCGAACCAGCAGGGCGCGACAGCGACAAATATTCGAGACCGACGTCGAGAAGGAAGCCGAGTCGCGCTTGAACTTCTCGGAGCACCTGACCGGCGATGGCTTCCTCTTTGGAACCCAGCGTGAGGCTGTTCAAGAAGTCGGCGGTTTCCGAGATGGATAGTTTGCAGACGTCAGCGATGGACTTTGCACCGAAGTCGCCCGCTTCGATCGTGACCGACAGAATCTCCGGACGCAGACGGTCTCCCCCGCAGGCAGGGCAGGGAACGTCGCGCATGTAGCCGTCGTAGCGTTCCTTCATCTGTTCGGACTCGGTTTGCTCGAGCCTGCGATGCAAGAAAGGCATGACGCCTTCGAACTCTGCATAGTACGAGCGGGTGCGACCGTAGCGGTTCTTGTATTTGACGTGAACCTGATGCTCGCTGCCCTCGAGAACTGCGCGCTTGACCTTGGCGGGCAGTTTGCTCCACGGCGCGTCGAGGTCGAATTCCATGGCGTCGGCCAGCCCGGACAGCAGGCGGCCGAAGTACTCCGAAGTCTGGCCCATCGACCACGGGGCGATCGCACCGCCGGCAAGCGAGAGATCAGGATCAGGAACGACCAGCTCGGGGTCTACTTCCTTGCGCACGCCGAGACCGAGACATTCGGAACATGCGCCGTACGGGGAGTTGAACGAGAAGGACCGCGGCTCCAGATCGTCGATCGAGAGTGGGTGCGCGTTGGGACATGCGAGCTTTTCGGAGAATCGACGTTCGCGGTCAGGGGCATCCTCTTCGCGGTCGACGAAGTCGAGGACCACGATGCCGTCGGCGAGACGCAGTGCGGTCTCGACGGAGTCGGTGAGACGCTGTTTGGAGCCGGCCTTGACAGTGAGTCGGTCGACCACGACCTCGATGTCGTGCTTCTCCTGCTTTTTCAGCTTCGGAGGATCGTTGAGTTGGTGGACCACGCCGTCGACACGGATACGCGAGTAACCCTGGGTATTGAGGGAATCGAACAGGTCTACGAACTCACCCTTGCGAGTACGGACGACCGGTGCGAGGACCTGGAATTTAATCCCCTCTTCCATCTCCAACACCTGATCGACTATCTGCTGAGGGGTCTGCCGGGCGATCCTTTCGCCACAGACCGGGCAGTGGGCCGTTCCAGCACGAGCGAAGAGCAGGCGGAGATAGTCGTATACCTCGGTGATCGTCCCCACAGTCGACCGCGGATTTCGGTTGGTCGACTTCTGATCGATGGAGACAGCAGGCGACAAACCCTCGATGAAGTCGACGTCCGGCTTGTCCATCTGTCCCAGAAACTGGCGCGCATACGCGGACAGCGACTCGACATAACGGCGCTGACCTTCGGCGAAGATCGTGTCGAAGGCGAGCGAGGATTTGCCTGAACCCGATAGACCTGTGAAGACGATGAGGCTATCCCGAGGAAGGTCGATGTCGACCCCTCGCAGGTTGTGTTCACGCGCACCCCGCACTATCAGGCGATCCGCCACTGTCTTCCCTTCTTGTCGAACGACCAGGCTGTCAGGCTCGAGTACCACCGGCCTGAACAGTCGAACCGTCGTTCCATGGATGCATGCGTCAGGGCGAACCTCACGCAGTAGCAATGCTAGGCCGACCCTCTGACACGTTCTTCTGACTCGGAGGGCCGAACAGGGTTTGCAGTCGCGCCGACGGTAGCGTCCACCAGATGGACGAGCACCCTATGGCCATCGACGACGACTACACCGGCGCAGTCTCCCCAGGATCAGCGCCTTCGCGACGCACGATCTCGAGCGGGACGATCACAAAGATGTCGGTCGGCCCCATGGACAACAATGCGTATCTCATCGTTTGTTCCACCACTGGAGAATCGATGCTGATCGATGCAGCGAACGAAGCACCACGCCTGGCGCAGTTGATCGACGAGAACGCGCCAAGACTCTCACTCATCGTCACCACCCACCAACACGCTGATCACTGGCAGGCACTGGAAGACATCGCAGCAGGCACCGCCTCGCCTACTGCTGCACACAGTTTGGACGCCGAGCCACTCCCGGTGACGCCGGACCGCCTGCTGCAAGAAGGAGACAGCATCGACGTGGGTGAACTCACATTCGACGTCATCCATCTGCGAGGACATACCCCTGGGTCGATCGCGTTGGCTCACACCGACGCCAAGGACGGCGTCGTTCACCTCTTCACCGGCGACTCACTCTTTCCAGGCGGTGTCGGAAAGACGTCGGGACCGGAGAACTTCGTACAGCTTGTCGACGACGTAACCACGAAGCTGTTCGACCGGTTCGGTGACGATGCCATCGTCTACCCGGGCCACGGCAAGGACACGACGCTCGGTGCCGAGCGCCCTCACCTCGACGAATGGCGAGAACGCGGGTGGTGAAACACCGTCGCGCTTGAAACCAGCGAAGCCTGGGTATGGCTACGCTGGAACAATGTGGTCGGTATGGGGGCATGCTCCTGTGCTGCGCCGCGTAGAACATCTTCGTCAACTCACGAACTACGCAGGAGGCTGTCAATGCTTGTCCGCCGTATCGCCCGACCGCTGATGTCGACCATCTTCATCGCGGGGGGCATCGACGCGCTCCGGAACCCAACAGGCAGGGCGCAAGCCGCCACACCGCTGATCGAACAGGGCCAGGACGCGTTGCCGGACAGCGTCACTTCGAACCTCCCCAGCGATCCCGAGACATTGGTCCGGATCAACGGAGCGATTCAGGTCGGTGGCGGTCTTTTGCTCGCCACCGGTAAGGCACCGCGGATTGCTTCACTCGCACTGGCGGGCAGTTTGATTCCGACGACCTATGTTGGCCACGCCTTCTGGAACGAGACCGATCCCGCTGCCAAAGCTGCGCAGCGCACTCAGTTCTTCAAGAACGTCAGCCTGCTGGGTGGCCTGCTCATCGCTGCGGTCGACACCGAGGGCAAGCCGTCCTTGGCATGGCGTGGTCGCCGTGCCGCACGTAAGGCAAGCGAATCCGTCCAGTCCGCGCTACCCGGCTCTCATGACACCGCGGACCGTCTCGGTATCGCTTCCGACCGCGTGAAAGAGCTGGCTGCGGTCGCTGCGACTCGTAGCTCGCACTTCGCCGACGCCGCACAGCCCGTCGTATCCAAGTGGGCCGACGTCGCAGCAGAAAAGGGTACGGAATTCGCCGACGCCGCACAGCCGGTCGTATCCAAGTGGGCCGACGTCGCAGCGGAAAAGGGCTCGGAATTCGCCGACGCCGCTCAGCCGGTCCTCGCACGCTGGGCGCACAAGGCTGAAGACCGTGGCTCCGAGCTCGCAAAGGTCGCACAGAAGCGCGGTTCCAAGCTCGCCGACAAGACAGCGGACCGGAGCTCCGAGCTCGCAAAGGTCGCAAAGAAGCGCGGCAACAAGCTCGCCGACAAGACAGCCGACCGGGGATCAAAGCTTGCCGATACGGCAGCCGAGCGCGGTGCCGTTCTGGCCGAGCTGGCCCAGGATCGTGGCACCAAGTGGGCCAATCTTGCCACTGAGCGGGCATCGGAATTTGCCGAACTAGCGCAGGATCGCGGCAGTAAATGGGCCGAGGTCGCCGCCGATCGGACCGAGACACTCAGCAAGCGTGCGCGTAAGCGCGCAGCACAGCAGAGCCGGGAGTTCGACAAGGCGACCGAGAAGGCTCAGGCCAAGCTGGAGAAGAAGGTCGAGAAGGCTCGGAAAGATCTGAACAAGCAGGTTCAGAAGTACTCCAAGTAGCCGATTCGACAGGCTGATCGAAAAGGGCCCCGTCCTGAACTGCGGTTCTGCGGCGGGGTTCTTTTTTGTCATAGACTGCTTGGGCGAATTTCGATTCACCGAAATTTCGTCGCCGAACTCCCGAGGAGACCCTTTGCCGGACGACGGCCCCACAATCGCCGACGAGTCAGAAGACACCCTGTCCGACCAGGATCGCGAGCAGTCGTACGTCACGATGCTCTACAACCAGTTGGATGCGCTCCGTCAGTACGCAAGTACACGGCTCAGTGCAGTACTCCTCGCAACCGGCGGCACTCCGCAGGCTCGCAGCGAGCGCGAATCGTTCAGTCAGATGTACAACGACGACATCGCAAAGTACGACGCCGCCGAAAACGGACTGTGCTTCGGCCGCATCGACCTCGCGCCACAATCGGAGGAGGACGGTGTCCGCTACATCGGTCGGGTGGGCATTCTGGACGAGGCGAACGACTACGCGTCGCTTCTGCTCGACTGGCGCGCACCGATGGCCCGTCCGTTCTATCTTGCGACGCCCGCCGCGCCCGAGGACGTAGTCCGCCGCAGACACATCCGCACTCGCAGCCGCCGCGTCACCTCTATCGCCGACGAGTACCTCGATCTGGAGGCGGCCCAGCACGCGCGACGCGATGCAACGGCGACCGGGGTTGCGGGTGAGAGCGCACTGTTGTCTGCACTCGAAGCGGCACGCACCGGGCACATGAACGACATCGTCGAGACCATCCAGAGCGAACAGGACGCGATCATTCGGTCGGAGCACCGCAGCGTGCTTGTCGTACAGGGCGGCCCAGGAACCGGCAAGACGGCCGTAGCCCTGCACCGTGCCGCCTATCTGCTCTACACCTATCGACAGCAGTTGGCGAAGAGTGGCGTTCTCATCATCGGTCCGAATGCCACCTTCCTCGATTACATCGGCCAGGTATTGCCCTCGCTCGGCGAAACCGGTGTGTTGTTGTCGACGATCGGAAATCTGTATCCGGGCGTCCGGGCCACGGTGGAGGATTCGATCACCGCGGCCGAGGTGAAGGGCTCGACGTCGATGGTCGCCGTTCTGACCAAGGCAGTGCGCGATCGCCAAGAAATTCCGGCGGAGCCGACGCGCTTGCGCTTCGACACTTACGACATCATCCTCGACAAGAAGATCGTCTCGCGGGCTCGCGGACGCGCACGATCCTCGCGACGACCACACAACTTGGCGCGTCCACTGTTCGTGTCCTCGGTGATCGACGGACTTGCACAGCAGCTCGCAGCAACTCTCGGTGAGAACCTCGTCGACGGCGGAAGTCTGCTCAGCCGCGATGACATTGCCGACATGCGAGACGAAATGCGCGAAGACGCCGACGTGATGGCAGCAATCGATGCACTGTGGCCGGACCTGTCGCCGCAGCAAGTTCTGCTGGAGCTATTCGCATCCCCGGAGAGAATCGAGTCCGCTACCCCGAACCTGTCGGCGGCCGAACGGGACTCCCTACTTCGCGTGGGACGCGGTTTCAGTGCAGGGGATGCACCTCTGCTCGACGAGTTGGCCGAGTTACTGGGGATCGACGATGCAGCCGAACGCGAACGGGCAAATCGGCAGTGGCGCAGTCAGATTGCCGATGCTCAAGGTGCGTTGGATATTCTGACAGGGTCGGCGCCACAGGATCTGGAAGACGAACTGGACCCTGAGATCCTGATGGCATACGACTTGATCGACGCCAGCCAACTGGCCGCCAGACAGGACTCCGGTGCCCGACTGACCACAGCCGAGCGAGCTGCAGGCGATCGCACCTGGACCTACGGCCATGTCATCGTCGACGAAGCTCAGGAACTGTCCGACATGGCGTGGCGGATGGTGATGCGTCGCATCCCCAATCGCTGGATGACGTTGGTGGGCGACGTCGCCCAAACCGGAGATCCAGCAGGCACCACATCGTGGGGCGAAGTGTTGGAACCGTATGTCGCGAAGCGGTGGAAGCGCACGGAATTGACTGTGAACTACCGGACGCCGTCGGAGATCATGGTCGTTGCGCGGGATGTGCTGGCTGCCATCGACCCAATTCAGTCGGTTCCCAGGTCGATCCGCGAATCGGGCAATCTGCCGTGGGCACAGCACGTCACGAGCGCCGATCTCGTAGAGGTTGTCGCCGAGCGTGTTTCCGAGCACCCGCGACCCGGTCTCACCGCGGTACTGGTGCCGCACGGGCTTCTCGCAGACTTGTCGCATCTGACATCGGAGTTCGTGACCGTCTCGACAGTAAGAGATGCCAAGGGACTCGAATTCGATTCGGTGCTCATCGTCGAACCAGCAGACATCCTCGCGGAGTCTCCACGAGGAATGGGCGACCTGTACGTTGCGCTGACTCGTGCGACGCAACGCCTGGGCGTCGTTCATGCCCAGACGTTGCCGAGCGAACTGTCGGGATTGGCCTCGTTCGCCGTATCGGCCCACTGAAACGACCGCGAGACAGCCGGAAACGACCGATGGCAGCCGACCCGTTCTGGGTCGACTGCCATCGGTGGTAGTCGAAAAGCGGGGTAGTCGAAAAGCGAGAGGCTGCTCAGCGCACCGTGTGAACGATAAGCACGTCGCACGTGGACTTGCGTGCAGCGTCGGACGGAACAGATCCGAGTAGACGGCCTGTCAAAGAGTTGAGCCCGCGATTACCGACGACCAGAAGGTCGGCTTCGACATCGCCTACCAATTCCAGTAACGATTCGACGGGGGCCCCGACGATCGCTCGCTCGTCGATCTTCTTGGCGCCGAATTTGATCGCGTGCTCGCGAGCGGTCCGAAGAATGTCATGGGTGGGTGCAGAGCCGGTGATCTGGTAGGCATCTTCGCGAAGGGCATCGGCTGCCTTGGCGTTGTCCTTCGGATCCGACGGGTAGTAGGCGCACGCGATCACGAGTTTCGCGTCGGCGTCACCCGCCAGCGCGGCGGCTTTCTCCACAGCCCGCAAAGACGATTCGGAGCCATCGGTTCCGACGACGACGGTGCGGTAGGCACTCATTCATTCCTCCAGTTGTAGGTTGTGTCACACAAATTCGTGACGCTTTGGTCCGCTGTTTCATGAATCCCTTCGAGGCTCGACATGACGGGCCTCGAAGATCGTTGCGATGACACTATCGGTAACTGTCACTCGTCATGCGGAGATCGCCGACAACACGATCACGCGGTCTCACCTACATTGGCTTGTATGCGCATCCCTCGGCCGAGACGGTCTGTGAAGACCTCCATTGCGATCCTTCTGGTGATACTGGTTGCAGGCGTCTCGGTCTACTTCGTCACCCGTTCGCCCAGCGCAGACAATGAGTCGACCACCGTCGATACCACGGTGACGCTACCGGAGAGTCCGGGGAGTACCGAGACCGTGGCACTCGACACGCGCCTCTACGTACCTCGGACAACCCCGGCCCCCGCCGTCCTTCTCGCCCATGGATTCGGCGGCGACAAATTCTCGGTCGACGGACAGGCACGAGCGCTCGCCGACGACGGGTTCACGGTGTTGACCTACAGCGCTCGTGGCTTCGGACTGAGCACAGGGTCGATATCGATCAATGACCCCGATCGGGAGGTCGCGGACGGCCGCGGCCTGGTGGACTGGCTCGCGAATCGACCCGAAGTCCGACTCGACGGACCCGGCGATCCCCGCGTCGGTGTCGCCGGCGGCTCGTACGGCGGCGCACTGGCGTTGAGCCTTGCCGGAACCGACGAGCGGATCGACGCAGTCGCGTCGGCCATCACCTGGAACGATCTGGGGCAAGCGCTGTTCCCTAATTACGGCGTCACGAACGACGACGACCGCGCTCGACTGGATGCATCGAAAACTCCTGCGGCTACGGTCTACGGCGGACAGGGAGTACTCAAACGCGGATGGGCAGGAGTCTTCTTCGGAGCTGGAGCAGCCTCGCGCCCTGGAGCCAGCGAGCCCGGCGCAGCAGCGGGATGCGGACGGTTCGCACCCGAGTTCTGTTCCGCATACGCGCAATCGGCGGTAACCGGTGAGCCATCACCAGAATTGTCGGCGCTACTGACGGCGCACTCCCCCGCGGCCGTCGCGTCGAACATCAAGGCACCGACGCTCCTGGTACAGGGCATGCAGGACACCCTGTTCGGGCTCGATCAATCCGACACCACGGCGAGGCAAATCTCCGACGCCGGTGGTGATGTCCAGGTTCGCTGGTTCAACGGCGGCCACGACGACGGTGGAACAAGCGGCGACGCCGAGAACACGATGAAGGATTTCCTTCGTACACAACTGATGTCGGATACAACCGTAGATGTTGCAGCTCAGCCGCGTCCGTTCGTCTACTCGCTGCAGACACCTGCGATCGAACAGAATCGAACTCGCGGGCGCAGAATGACAGCACCGGAATACCCCGGGCTCTCCGGTTCCGACGCCGCAGGCGCACCGAGCGCAACCACAGAAGTACCCGTCGAGCTGCGCCCCTCTGGTCCCACCTCGTCCATGTCGGAGCAATCGGGAGCCCCGAACGAGCAAACCATCATCAGACCGCCAGGGGCATCCCCATCGGCGATCTCATCCGTTCCGGGCCTCGGCTCGGTGCTGGCCACATTGAGCGCCACATCAGCTGGTTCGCAGTTGTCCGCGGACCTCCCCGGTCAAGCTGCCACCTTCACAGGCGATCCCCTGACCGCACCGCTCACCATCACGGGCGCATCCCGCATCGACCTACGTATCGGAGCATTCGCGCAACCACAGCAGGCGGTCCTGTTCGTCAAGCTGTACGACGTCGGCCCCGACGGCAAGCGCACCCTTCCCGGCGGCGCGGTCGCCCCGGTGCGCCTACCGAACACCGTCGATTCGGGTCCCGTTCCGGTGTCGGTCGTTCTGCCCGGCATCAGTTATGTAGTCCCCGAGGGACATCACGTCGAAGTGTCGGTGTCCACGACCGATCAGGCATACGCAGTTCCCCTCGAGCCCGCGCAGTTCGTTGTTGCATTGGATGATTCGGCGCTACGAGTGCCGACCGTGGCGGGGGTGGCGAGCAGCACGAGTACCGTTCCACTCGGCCCGATCGTCGGCATCGGCGTCATCGTCGCCGCACTGGGTGCATTGATCGCGGTCAACATCATCCGATCGCGCAGACGCTTGATCGCCGAAGTGGACGAAGATCTCATCGACACCCCACTGGTAATCACCGATTTGGCCAAGACCTACTCCAACGGATTCAAGGCCGTCGACAACGTCAGTTTCGAGGTCCGTCAGGGGCAGGTGCTCGGCCTACTCGGCCCGAACGGCGCCGGAAAGACGACCACCCTGCGGATGCTCATGGGTTTGATCACCCCGACGAGCGGGGACATCCGGGTCTTCGGGCACAAGGTCTCGCCCGGAGCCCCCGTCCTGTCGAGGCTGGGGTCGTTCGTCGAAGGGTCCGGATTTCTCCCCCACCTCAGTGGCACCGAAAACCTGCGCCTGTACTGGCAGGCCACCGGCCGTCCCCTCGAAGACGCACACCTCGAAGAAGCGTTGGAGATCGCCGATCTCGGCACTGCGGTCGAGCGGAAGGTCAAGTCGTACAGCCAAGGGATGCGCCAACGCTTGGCGATTGCCCAGGCAATGCTGGGGCTACCGGATCTGATGGTCCTCGACGAACCCACCAACGGTCTCGATCCACCACAGATCCGCACCATGCGCGAGGTCCTGATCAACTACGCCAAAACCGGACGAACCGTCTTGGTCTCGAGTCACCTGCTGGCCGAGGTGGAGCAGACCTGTACGCACGTCGTAGTGATGAACCGTGGGTCGGTGATCAGCTCGGGTACTGTCCGGGAGCTGACTGCGGCAGGCGGAATGACCGAAGTACGAGTCGACGACGCGGAGAAGGCATCGGCAGTGCTGAGCGGTCTGGGGTGTTCGCCGACAGTCGTCGACGAGTCGGTCGTTCGAGTGGACATCGGAAGCGTCGATCCGGCGATCGTGATCAGGGCTCTCTTCGACGCCGGCCTCGAAGTGCGCGGGCTCTCCCAGTCCACGAGGCTCGAAGATGTCTTCCTCGATCTGGTACATCGCGACACCGAGCACCTGACACAGTTAGCCGAAATCGACGCTGAAGCCAGTGGAACCGTATCGACGAAAGAACACGAATGAGTACGACGCACACAGACGGGCGGGCACCCGGATATCACGCGGGCAAGACCCTTCCGTTCCGCACCGAGTTGCGTCGACAGTTCGGTCGGCGCCGCACACAGTTCGCTATCGGATTCCTTGCACTGTTGCCGGTGATTCTGGCAATCGCCTTTGCCGTCGGAAGTTCCTCGGCCGATTCCGACACGGGCGGTCTGATAGAGCTCGGGACCCGGGGCGGTGTCAATTTCACCGTGTTCGCACTGTTCATGTCAGTCGGGTTTCTGCTCATCGTCGTTGTCTCGTTGTTCTTCGGAGACTCCGTGGCGAGCGAAGCGTCCTGGTCATCGCTGCGATATCTGCTCGCCATCCCGGTGCCGCGCACCCGGCTTCTCGTGCAGAAAGCACTGGTATCGGCGACGTTGTCCATCGCCGCCGTAGTCGTTCTGGTTCTCGTATCGCTGATTCTGGGCACCGCGCTCTACGGCGCAGAACCACTCGTAACCCCATTCGGTGACGGACTGCCCTACGTCGACGCACTCAGTCGACTTGCCATTGCAGTGGCCTACATCGGAGTCAACCTGTTGTGGGTGGCAGGCCTGGCGATGCTTCTTTCGGTTCTGACCGATGCGCCACTCGGCGCGGTCGGCGGAGCAGTCATGACGTCGATTCTGTTGCAGATTCTGGACCAGATCACCGCGCTCGGCTCGCTTCGCAACTACCTGCCCGGGCATTACGCAAATTCGTGGACAGATGCGCTGCAACCGACAATCAGCTGGAACGACATGTTCGTCGGATCGTTCTCCGCGCTTGCCTACGCGGCCGTCTTCGGCGTGTTCGCCTGGCGGGTGTTCGCCACCAAGGACATCACCAGCTGACCTGAACGACCCGCTATTTTTCGACGGCCGGCCCAAAAATGCCGTCCGGGAACACGTTCTGAGCGAGAAGTGCGTCGCGCCATGGCGACGCGAGCTCGACCAGACGCGCGGCGCCGTCTTCACCCAACGAAGCCCACGGTGCGAGCGCCAGATCGTCCGTGATGTCCTCGACAAGTGTGCGGATGTCCTGCCCGTGCTCGGTCAACGCACCGTCCGTGTCGAGGATTTCACGATCGGCAAGTGCCCCCACGGCCTCGTCCCACTGCTCGACAGACCAGCCACGACGCTTACGGGCGAACTCCTTTTCGAATCCGTACCCCGTTGCGGTGTGGGTGATCAAGGCTTCGATACCGTTCAATTCTGCGGTCTGCAAGGCAGCAATATGCCCATCCCCGCGGTGCTCGCGAAGCAGCGTCAGCGCATGCCACAGAACGAGGTGCGGTGCCGTAGGCCATTCGAGTTCGGCGTACGCGGAATACAGCGGCCGTCCATCGTCCCCGGGAATTCCACGAGCTGCTATCGAAGCAAGTTCGGCAGCTTCGCTCATCTCGTGTGAAGAAATAACGTCAGCACCCAGAAGCCTCGTGAAGGCCGCGTCCAACGCGCGATAGCGGATCTGCATGATCTTTTCCGGGGCACATATCGACCACGCAGCTGGAATCAACGGTGCAATCAGCTCACGGTTGAAGTTGTAGAAAGTAGCTGTCACAACTCCAGCCCCCACCGCGCCCAACGGCGCGGCACGTCCGGCGAAATAGCAGGCACGGCCAGCCAGGCCCGCCTCCACCAGCCCGTCCTGAGTCTCTGGGACGAAGTACGCCACCGAATGGAGAAGTTCGAGTGCGCGAGCACTCCGGCCGGCAGTGGATGCGTCCATGCCGTAAACCGTAGCGAACGCCCGGACCCTTCGTCGCGGCGCGTTGGCTACGGCATGGTCGCGGCGCGTTGGCTACGGCATGGTCGAATCCGCGTTACTTCAGACCCGCCGCGTCCATCCCGCGGAGTTCCTTCTTTAGGTCCTGGATTTCATCCCGTAGCCTGCCTGCAAGCTCGAACTGCAACTCGCGAGCTGCATTCATCATCTGGTCGGTGAGGTTCTTCACCAGGGCTGCCAGCTCGGCCCGCGGCATCGACTTGACGTCCTGCCCCTCGTATACGCCGGAACTGACGGCGCGTCCTTTCTCGCCTTGGGCACGACGACCCCGACTCGAATTACGCCCGGAACCACCGACTTCCACCGATTCGTCGGTGTCGTCGGCCTCCTCGTACACCTGATCGAGGATGTCCGCGATCTTCTTTCGAAGCGGTTGCGGATCGACGCCCTTTTCCTTGTTGTATGCCACCTGCTTCTCGCGCCGACGATCGGTTTCCTCGATGGCGTACTTCATCGAATCCGTCATCTTGTCCGCGTACATGTGAACCTCGCCGGACACATTACGAGCTGCGCGGCCAATTGTCTGGATCAAGCTGGTGCCGCTACGGAGGAAGCCTTCCTTGTCCGCGTCGAGAATCGAAACGAGTGAGACCTCCGGCAGATCGAGCCCCTCACGTAGGAGGTTGATACCGACCAGAACGTCGTACTCCCCGAGCCGCAGTTGGCGTAGCAACTCCACTCTTCGCAGAGTGTCGATGTCGGAGTGAAGGTATCGGACTCTGATGCCGAGCTCGAGCAAATAGTCGGTGAGGTCCTCGGACATCTTCTTCGTCAGTGTGGTGACCAAGATGCGCTCGTTCTTGTCTGCACGAATGCGAATCTCGTGAACGAGATCGTCGATCTGCCCCTTGGTCGGCTTGACGACCACCGCTGGATCGATGAGTCCAGTGGGACGAATGACCTGTTCGACGAATTCTCCACCGGTCTGCCCCAGTTCGTACTTGCCCGGCGTCGCCGACAGGTACACGGTTTGCCCGATCCGCTGGGTGAATTCTTCCCATGTCAATGGCCGGTTGTCCGTCGCCGACGGTAGCCGGAAACCGAATTCGACCAGGTTGCGTTTGCGGGACATATCGCCCTCGTACATCGCGCCGATCTGAGGGACGGTCACATGGGACTCGTCGATTACCATGAGGAAATCCTCGGGAAAGTAGTCGATGAGCGTCGCGGGCGCTGTGCCTGGGCCTCTGCCGTCGATGTGCCGCGAATAGTTCTCGATACCGGAGCAGAAACCAACCTGTTTGATCATCTCGAGGTCGTACTGAGTGCGCATGCGCAGTCGCTGGGCTTCGAGCAGCTTGCCCTTGCCCTCCAACTCGGCGAGCCGATCCTCGAGTTCCGCCTCGATGTTCTTGACTGCCTTCTCCATACGCTCCGGGCCTGCAACGTAGTGCGTGGCAGGGAAGATCCGGACGGAGTCCACCTGACGGACGACGTCACCGGTCAGAGGGTGCAGGTAATACAGCGCCTCGATCTCGTCTCCGAAGAACTCGATCCGAATCGCCAGCTCTTCGTACGAGGGAATGATCTCGACGGTGTCGCCTCGAACCCGGAACGAACCACGAGTGAAGGCCATGTCGTTGCGGGTGTACTGCACATCCACCAAAAGCCTCAACAGGGCATCGCGGGGAACCTCGACACCTACCTGCAGCTCGATGGACCGATCTACGTAGGACTGCGGTGTGCCCAGACCGTAGATACAGGAAACCGACGCGACAACCACTACGTCGCGCCGCGAGAGCAAGCTGGCCGTGGCAGAGTGCCGTAACCGCTCGACGTCGTCGTTCACCGAGGAATCCTTCTCGATGTAGGTGTCCGTCTGGGCGATGTACGCCTCGGGTTGGTAGTAGTCGTAATACGACACGAAATACTCGACCGAGTTGTTGGGAAGCATGTCTCGTAGCTCGTTGGCGAGCTGTGCGGCCAAGGTTTTGTTCGGGGCCATCACCAACGTGGGGCGTTGCAGCTTCTCGATGAGCCAAGCCGTCGTTGCAGACTTACCGGTACCGGTGGCACCGAGCAACACGATGTCCTTCTCGTCGGCCCTGATCCGACGCTCGAGCTCGGCAATGGCGGCCGGCTGGTCTCCGGCCGGCTCGTACTCACTGACGACCTCGAATGCGGGCCCCGTGCGTTCGATGTCTCCGACGGGGCGGAAGTCCGAGTGAGCCACCACGGGATGTTCGGATGCAAAGGCCATGCTTTACAGGTTAGACGCGACTACTGACACGTTCGAGGCGATGCTGCGTTCGACCGTGCAGATCGGAACCGAACAGGTAACTTGGTCAGTCATGGACGGACACGCCGCAGAGGCTACTCGAGTGCACGTGCACGCCCCCAAAGTCGAATACTTCGACCTCGACGCGTCGACGAACACCGACCCCAAGGGCGTCGTTCGCCCCGTTGACGAGTACCGGGTCGAGCCCTGGGGTCTGTACATGGCCAGGCCGTCCGACCATCCCCAGTTCGACTATCTGCAGTCCTGGCTGCTCCCGAGCCTCGGAATACGTGCGTCGATATTCCACTACCTACCGGGACACCGACGTGATCAAAATTACTATGTCGACATCGGTGAATTCGTAGCTGCGCCGCACGTCTGGACGTCGACCGACCATTACCTCGACATCACGGTGAGAACCGGGCGCGGATTCGACCTCCTCGATGCGGACGAACTCTTGCAGGCACGCGTGGAGCATCACCTCGACGCGGAAACGGCCGAGCTTGCGATGCACCGTGCCGTGACCGCCATCGATGGACTTGCTCGGTTCGACTACGACCTGGACGCGTGGTTGGCATCGATCGGGATGCCGACCACGTGGCGCCCGCAAGCTGCCCGTTAGGCCTGCCAACCGGTCTTTTCGGCCCATTCCCACGCACGAACGTAGGCTCGATCGAACCATGGCGCCTTCGCATCCGTGTACGCGGTGACAGCTTCCTGATCGTCGGCAATCCCCTCGGCCACCGCGGCTGCTCTTCTCTTGATATCGAGGTATTCGGCAGCGGCAGCAGGATCAGCGCGGAGCCAATCACGAAATACGAGCGCGAACTGCTGAGCCGGCCAGCCGTCGACCCTGACGTAGATGTTGGCCGTTCGGCCCGGATCGGCAGCTCCATGAAATCGCATGCCCCACACCGCAGGATCTGCTTCTCCCCCGATGCCGTACGCGGGCTTGGGATCGTCCGATTCGATGTGCTGGACGCGAGGAAAGCCGATCCGTCCCAATGGTTCTGCCAACGAGTCGGCGACGCCCAGGCCGGTGACCGTGATCTGGATGTCGATGGTGTCGACCGCTTCCATATCGGCAACAGCACTCGATCCGATGTGATCGATTCGAACGGCTGAACTTCCGCAGGCGACCGCAATACGGGCCGCCAACCTACCTGCCTGGTCCGCCCATGTTGGATCCGACTCCACAAGGGTGGGTCGGGCAGTGACAACGGTGCCCTCGCGGATGTTGCGTTCGAACGGTACGAGCCGGTCGAACCACAGGCTGCGCGCCACATCTTCGATGTCACCGGGCGCACCACTGTTGTCTATCCAGACGTCGGCCGCGGCACGTCGCGCGTCATCGGTCGCCTGGGCCGCGATCCGTGCACGGACGTCCTGCTCGATCATCTTCCGCTGCCCGACCAAACGTTTCACGCGCTCTTCCGAGTCCACGTAGACCACGGCCACGAGATGGAACAGTGCACCCATCTTGCCTTCGACCAACAGCGGAATGTCTTGAATGATCACTGCGTCTTCGGGTGCGCCCTCGACGAGTTCCGAGGTTCGCTGCCCCACCAGAGGGTGGACGATCGCATTCAGTTTCCCACGCGATTCTTCGTCGCGAAATGCCTTGGCCGCGAGTGCAGCACGGTCGAGTGCGCCGTCCGGCCCGAGAATGTCCTCTCCGAATGTGTCGACGAGTTGCGCCAAGCCATCAGTCCCTGGCTCGACTACTTCTCTCGCGATCACGTCGGCGTCCACCAAAACACCACCGAGTCCGGCGAGAATCTTCGACACTGTGGACTTCCCTGCTCCGATGCCTCCGGTGAGGCCGAGTCTCAACATGGTGTCCAGTCTGTCATCGAACACGCCGAAGCACACCAGCCCCAAATGCACCAGCTTTACCGGCATGTCCGTTATCTTCGACGTGCGAGATAAATATCTGCCGACCCACTGCTAGCGAAAAGGACCCTTCGATGCGAAGCAATCAGATCCACCAGGGTCGGCACCGTCTCGGCATGGAATTAGGTGTTCACTGCGTGCTTATCCCCGAGATTGCCCTGGCGTTGGCCGACCATCGGCGAAACTGGTTCACCACGTTGCTGAGCCCGGCTCGACACAGCTTCGCCACCATGCGCAAACGGACGTCCACCGTCGGTCAGTGGAGTCCCGCCGTCGCAGGCTGAGCCAAACCCCATCGAATTTGAAAATGGGCCCGAATCCGCATGGATCGGGTCTATTTTTGCGTTCACATACCGGGGCCTGATGTAACTCACCAGGGCATCTGTACATCAACCCGCACCATCGACGAAGAAATGCCCCGGCTCTGAAGTACAGAACCGGGGCATCACTCTCACACCCTTACGGGTGGACTACTTCTATCAGGCGTTGCCCGACAGCTTCTCGCGCAGCGCAGCAAGCTGTGCGTCGCTGGCAAGCGATCCACCGGTCGAAGCCGGAGCCGATGCTGCGGGAGCATCGCCTTCTGCTTCGGCAGGGGCCTGGCCCGACTCCGAGGAGTAGTTGGTGTTGGCAGCCTCGGCAGCTTCGTCCTTGGCTGTCTTCTCCATCTGAGCGGTGTGCATCTTGTGACGACGCTCAGCCTCGGCGTAGCGGCCTTCCCACTCTTCACGCTGCTTCTCGTAACCTTCGAGCCATTCGTTGGTCTCGGAGTCGAAGCCTTCGGGGAAGATGTAGTTGCCACCCTCGTCGTACGAGTCGGCCATACCGTACTTGGACGGATCGAACTCTTCTGCGTAGTCCTCGTTGGCCTGCTTGAGGCTCAACGAGATACGACGACGCTCGAGATCGATGTCGATGACCTTGACGAGTGCGTCGTCGCCGACACCCACGACCTGGTCCGGAACCTCCACGTGGCGCTCGGCCAACTCGGAGATGTGCACGAGGCCCTCGATGCCCTCTTCGACGCGAACGAACGCACCGAACGGAACGAGCTTGGTGACCTTACCGGGAACGATCTGACCGATCGCGTGTGTGCGAGCGAACTGGCGCCACGGATCTTCCTGAGTCGCCTTGAGCGAGAGAGAAACGCGCTCGCGGTCCAGGTCGACGTCGAGAACCTCGACGGTGACCTCGGTGCCGACCTCGACAACCTCGGACGGGTGATCGATGTGCTTCCAGGAAAGCTCGGACACGTGCACGAGTCCGTCGACGCCGCCCAGGTCCACGAATGCACCGAAGTTGACGATCGAGGAGACGACGCCCTTGCGGACCTGCCCCTTCTGGAGCTGGTGCAGGAACTCGCTGCGAACCTCGGACTGAGTCTGCTCGAGCCATGCGCGGCGCGACAGGACCACGTTGTTGCGGTTCTTGTCGAGCTCGATGATCTTGGCCTCGATCTCCTTGCCGACGTACGGCTGGAGGTCGCGGACTCGGCGCATCTCGACGAGCGAGGCGGGAAGGAAGCCACGGAGACCGATGTCGAGGATGAGTCCACCCTTGACGACCTCGATGACGGTGCCCTTGACGGCCTCGTCCTTCTCCTTGAGCTCTTCGATCGTGCCCCAAGCGCGCTCGTACTGAGCTCGCTTCTTGGACAGGATCAAACGGCCTTCCTTGTCCTCCTTGGTGAGAACGAGTGCTTCGATCGCATCTCCCACGGAGACGACCTCGTTGGGGTCGACGTCGTGCTTGATGGAGAGCTCGCGGGAAGGAATGACACCTTCGGTTTTGTAACCGATGTCGAGCAGGACCTCGTCACGATCGACCTTGACGATGGTGCCTTCGACAATGTCACCATCGTTGAAGTACTTGATCGTGGCGTCGATCGCCGCGAGAAAATCCTCTGCGGAGCCGATATCGTTTACGGCCACCTGCGGTGAGGTAGTAGTTGAGGGCATGTGTTGAGTTGCTCCGGACGGGTTGGGTATCGGTTGATGGATGTTCGGTCGGACTGTGAAACGAGTGTTGGAACAAGTGCTGAACTGTAGATCCAGTCAGTGGAACAAACGGCGGACAAGAATGTTCCCGGAGAGGTTCTGCAGAACCGCTGCACCCGGCATTGTTCTCGAGTCCGAGAATCGGACACTCGAACAGCGCTGGCCCGCAGCATGTACACACTCGCGTCCAACAGGGTACGCGAGATGATCACACTGCGGCAAACCCGACTAACGTGTCGTCGATGACCGATAGTTTGCTCCCTCCAAACACCCCACCGGCGGAACCACAGTTACCGATTCACCCTGGTCGCGGAAGGCTCAGCTCCCAGGCCAGTGATCGAGCAAGCCGCTCGTGGTGGGATTCGGATGCGGACGAGTATCACCGCACACACGGCGAGTTTCTCGGTGTCGGATCCGAGCAGGGCGAATTCGTCTGGTGCCCGGAGGGACTACACGAGGGTGACGCCCACCTCCTCGGTGAGATATCAGGCAAGCGCATCCTCGAGGTGGGCTGCGGATCAGCGCCGTGCGCCCGATGGCTGGCCGCTCACGGCGCGCATGCCGTCGGCCTCGACATCTCCGCGGGAATGCTTACTCGGGGACTCGACGCGATGGCCGCCGGGGGCACAACTGTGCCGTTGATTCAGGCGAGCGCAGAGTCCTTACCCTTCGCGGACGAAAGTTTCGACATCGCCTGCTCTGCATTCGGGGCGGTACCGTTCGTCGCCGACTCGGCGAACGTGATGGCCGAGGTCGCGAGAATCCTCGCACCGGGTGGAATCTGGGTGTTCGCCGTCAACCACCCGATGCGATGGATCTTTCCGGATGACCCGGGGGAAGCCGGGTTGACCGCATCCATTCCGTACTTCGACCGAACGCCGTATGTCGAATTCGACAGCGAGGGCACACCGACGTACGTCGAGCACCACCGCACGATCGGCGATCGGGTCCGCGAGATCGTTGCAGCAGGCCTCGAGGTGCGCGACATCATCGAACCCGACTGGCCCGAATGGCTCGATCAGGAGTGGGGACAGTGGAGTCCGCTCCGTGGGCAACTTTTTCCGGGCACCGCTATCTTCAGCTGCAGGAAGCCCGACTAGAGCAGCTTGGACAGAAACAGCTTGGTGCGATCGTGTTGCGGGTTCGCGAGCAGCGCCCGCGGTTCCCCGGTTTCCACGACCACTCCGGCGTCCATGAAGACGAGCTGGTCTGCGACTTCCCGTGCGAAACCCATCTCGTGGGTGACGACGATCATCGTCATACCGTCCTTGGCGAGTTGCTTCATGACACCGAGGACCTCGCCGACCAGTTCGGGATCGAGCGCTGAGGTCGGCTCGTCGAACAGCATCAGCTTCGGATCCATGGCGAGGGCCCGCGCAATGGCAACGCGCTGCTGTTGGCCACCGGAGAGCTGAGCCGGATACGCGCCCGACTTCTCACTGAGTCCGACCCGGTCCAAGAGCTCCATAGCTCGTGCGGTCGCGTCCTTCTTCTTGATCTTTTTGACCTGAGTCGGAGCTTCGATGATGTTTTCGAGCGCAGTTCGGTGCGGAAACAAATTGAAATGCTGGAAGACCATTCCGATGTCGCTGCGCTGTTTGGCAGCCTTCTTCGGATGGAGTTCGTAGAGCTTGCCGTTCTTCTCCTCGTACCCGACCAGTTCGTCGTCCACGTAGAGACGCCCTGCATTGACCTGCTCGAGGTGATTGATGCACCGCAGAAATGTCGACTTTCCTGAACCCGAAGGCCCCACCATGCACAGGACCTGGCCCTTGTCGATTTCGAGCGAGATCCCGTTGAGAACCCGTAGCGCACCGAAGCTCTTGCACACCTGGTCGGCCTTGACCATGGGACTCACATCGCACCACCCTCGGAGGAACGCGGCGCCATCAGTGGCTTGCCGCCCTGGGCATCGGCGAGAGCCTGCAGTTGACGATTCGTCAAGGTTCGCGACACGCCCTTCGAATAGTGACGCTCGAGAAAATACTGACCAACCATCAGCACACTCGTGATGACGAGATACCAGGTCGATGCCACCAGGAGTAACGGAACCGGCTCGAAGTTCGCGCCAGAGATATCCCGTGCGCGGCCGTAGAGGTCACCGCTGAACGGGACGGCTACGACGAGCGAGGTGGTCTTGAGCAAGCTGATCAATTCGTTGCCGGTCGGCGGAATGATCACACGCATCGCCTGCGGCAGCACAGTTCGGCGCATCGTCTGCGACCAGGACATCCCGAGCGCCGTCGATGCCTCAACCTGTCCTTCACCAACGGAGTTGACACCCGCGCGGACGATCTCGGCCATGTAGGCGGCCTCGTTCAAGGCCAAGCCGATGACTGCGAACACAAATGCGTTACTCAGCGTCTGCAGGTTGAACGTGGCGAACTGCACGCTGAACGGTATTCCCAGCGCCACCTCCTTGTAGATCGATGGAAGGAGGCCCCAGAACACGAGCTGGACGTAGATCGGAGTTCCACGAAAGACCCACAGATAGACCCACGCGGCGCTTCGAAGAACCGGGTTCGGCGACAACCGCATCACGGCCACCACGACGCCCAGCACGACAGCGATGATCATCGAGTACACGGTGAGTTGCACCGTCAAACCGACACCTGTGCCGATCCTCGAGTCGAACAGGTAGCGGCCGTACGTGTCCCAAGCAAAAGCTGGATTTGTCGCTGCTCCGTAAGCGAACAGTGCAAACAAGACAATCACGACCAGTGCAGCTACCCACCTACCCGGATGCCGCAACGGAATGGCCTTGATGGGTACCTGATCGGCTCCCTCGCTGTGTTCGGAGGGATTCACCGCAGAGGTGGACACTCGGCGCCCCCTCCCCCACGAATCTGGATCGATATCGACATCAGCTGACTGCGCCGTTGATCTTTGCTTCCTTGATCACGCCGGCTTCGACGCCCCAGTTCTCGGCAATGGTCTGGTACTGACCGTTGTCGATCAGGTATTGCACAGCCTGCTGCAACGACGCGGCCAGCGGCGATCCCTTGGCAACCGGGTAGCCGTACGGAGCGGAGTCGAAGACCTCACCCGCAGCTTCGAGCTTGTCACCGGTCTGCTTGATTGCGTAGGCAGTCACCGGCGAGTCCGCGGACATGGCGTCGACCCGTCCGAGAACGAGAGCATTGGCCGCGTCGTCCTGGCTGTCGAACTTCAGAATGTCGATGGCGGGCTTCCCCGCTGCGACGCACGCTGCGCTCTTGCCGGGAACTTCTTCTTGGTCTTGAATCGTCGTCGTCTGGACTGCCACCTTGAGACCGCATGCGTCGGTGGGGTCGACCTTGCCACCCGCTTGCTGCGCCCACTGAGTGCCGGCGTTGAAGTACGTCGTGAAGTCGACCGAGTTTTCACGTTCCTTCGTGTCGGTGAACGACGACATACCCAAGTCGTAGGTTCCGGCCTGCACCGACGGAATGATCCGATCGAAGTCGGCCTCCTCGTACTGGGCGGTTACTCCCAGAACACCTGCGACGGCATCCATCAGGTCGACATCGAATCCGATGATTTTGCCGGAGGCGTCCTTGAACTCGTTGGGCGAGTAAGGAACGTTGACGCCGACGACCAACGTGCCGGAGTCCTGGTTCTTCTGCGGGAGCGTTGCGGCAACTTCGGCCACCTCGCTGATCTCCACCGCTGTCTTCTCGTCGGCGGCCGGAGCGCCTCCGTCCTCGGTGTTCTGAGCGCATGCCGTCAGCAGAAGAGCCCCGGCGCCGCTGAGCGCCAGAATGATTCGCGCGGGCCTCGAATACGAGCGTGCAAACAAGAGAATGCCTCCAGAAATCGAAACAGGACATCGCGGCGTGCGATGTTGCCAGAGATACGAACTTAGACGACAGCTGTCACCTGTGTAGCGCAGGTAATCGAACAGTAACGCGGGGTTCGAGCGTACGGCGTCGTTTCCGTCGGCCATATTCTCTTGTGCGTCGCTCAGACACGCAAGGTTCTGGCGACTACAGTCTCGGTGAACTCGCTCGTCGATGCCCTGCCGCCGAGATCTGCCGTAGCTACGCCGGAGCCGAGGGTGCCCTCTACCGCATGTCGGATGCGCTTGGCGGCATGACGAAGCCGATTGTCGCCGCTGTGATCGCCGAGCCAATCGAGCAGCATCGCGGACGAGAGAAACAACGCGGTCGGATTCGCAACGTTTTTGCCTGCGATGTCCGGAGCCGAGCCGTGGGCGGCTTGGGCCATTGCTTTGGACTCCGAGGAATTGAGTGACGGCGCCATTCCCAGGGACCCGGACAGCTCTCCGGCAAGATCGGAAAGAATGTCACCGAACATGTTCTCGGCGACGATCACGTCGAAATCGCCACCCCGCCTGACGAGGTGAGCGGCCAGGGCGTCGATGTGTTCCTCGTCTACGGTGACATCCGGAAAGTCCTCGGCGACGGTTCGGCAGGCATCGCGAAACAGACCCGTCGTCATCGACAGAACATTCGTCTTGTGCACGATGGTGACGTGCTTGCGGCGCGTGCGCGCCAACGCGAAAGCCTCGCGCGCAATCCGTTCGCAGGCGGTACGGGTGAAGACTCCGACGGCGAGTGCAACGTCGGGTGTCGGCATGAACTCCCCGCTACCGAGGAACATGTTTCGGTCGGCGTAGAAGCCTTCGGTGTTTTCGCGGACAACGACGAGGTCCATCTCCGGTGACAGCGCCCGAACGTCCGGGTACGCACGCGCAGGACGGATATTGGCGAACAGATCGAACTTTTTGCGCACCACACCACCGGGCGTGAGCCGCGAACGAAAGGGCTCCGGGTAGGACGCACTGTCGTGCGGCCCGAGAATCCACGAGTCCAGTGACGCCAACTCTTCGAGTGTCGAGTCCGGTATCGGTGTTCCGTGCGAGTCGATCGCCTCACGTCCGAGAGGTAGTTCGACCCACTCGACCCGCAGCGACGTCTCCGCGCCCACTGCGGCGTCGACGACGCGCATCGCGGCAGGCACGATCTCGTGGCCGATCCCGTCGCCGAGCATCGACCCGATTCGCAGTGTCCGAGCCTCTTCGTGCGCCATGTGAGACATCATGACTCACTATGGTCCAGTCATTGGAATTGCTCCTCGACGACACGCTCGACGCTGCTGTCAGGCGGGAATGGCAACTGCTGCTCGACGCAGACCTACCCAGCCAAGGCAGGCACAAGGGCATCTCGAATCGTCCACACATCACGTTGTCGGTTGCCGACGAGATGAACGAGTTCGACACCCGGGTGCACGACGAATACCTTCTGGTCGACATGCCCGTCAGACTTGGTGCATTCGTGGTCTTCCGTGGCAGACACGCGACGTTGGCTCGACTGGTCGTGCCCTCGCGGAGACTCATCGATCTTCACGCGCGCGCATCAGAGGTGGTAGGCGATGCGGACGGTTCTCGTTCGCATACCGCACCAGGAAAATGGACTCCGCACGTCACGCTCGCACGACGTATGACTCGCATCGAACTGGCCGAGGCTCTGCTCCGTCTCGATTCTGCGCAGCCCGATCTCGTCGGGACCACGTCGGCGTTGAGACGATGGGACGGCGAAGAGAAGCGCGAGTGGATCGTCCGTCAGAACCGGTAGTCACCGAATTGGCTCTCCTCCCGGTGTGTGTCGGGAGAGTATCCGAAGGATATCGCCCCGTGGATCACCGCCAGAACAGCCAGGATGAGCAGTGCAATGGTCATGCGGCAAGCCTGCTGCCACGCGATCTCGTACAACAGTGGCGGTTATGACACGTTACCTCGGTTTTCTGCCATACTTGGTTTCGTGCTGAAACGAGTAGTCGTACCACTCCTGCCGCTGACCGAGCAGTTCGAACTCGGAGTGGCATGCGAGGTCTTCGGCTTCGACAGATCCGACGAGGGTCTACCTACTTACGACTTCTCGATCATTGCCGGTGTAGCCGAACCCATCCGGACCCGTTTCGGCTTCACCATCGATGTTCCCCACGACCTGTCACAGCTCGACGAGGCCGATCTGATCGTCGTTCCGGCTGGGGGCACCTACCCGTCGGAGGACGGCAGCTACCTGTGCACCAGCGAGTACGACGCCTCGATCGAGCCGCTGCTCGTCAAGTTGCGTGCCGCGGTTGCACGCGGTGCCAGCGTCGCCAGCCTCTGCAACGGCGCATTCGTGCTCGGCAAGGCTGGGCTTCTCGACGGACGAAGATGTACGACGCATTGGCGCACCTCGGCCAGGCTTGCCGCCGAGTATCCGCTTGCCGAGGTCGACCGGGACGTTCTCTATGTGGGCGACGGCAATGTTTTCACCAGCGCAGGCACTGCAGCCGGAATCGACTTGTGCCTGCACATCGTTCGCAAAGAGCAGGGCAGCAAGGTTGCCAACGGGATAGCTCGACGCATGGTCGTGCCACCGCACCGCGACGGTGGGCAGGCCCAGTTCGTCACCACTCCGCTGCCCACTACCGAGATCGACACGCTTGCTCCGCTGCTGGACTGGATGACGGAGAACCTCGGCGACGACCTATCGGTGCAGAAACTGTCTGCGCGGGTCAACATGTCCGCCCGGACTTTCGCGCGCCGGTTTCAAGCCGAGACCGGGACTACTCCCGCCCGGTGGCTCAACGACCAACGTGTTCTGGCGGCTCAGCACCTGCTCGAAGATTCGGATCTGTCGATGGATGTCATCTCCGAACGTGTCGGGTTCGGCAACGCAGCGGTGATGCGTCAGCATTTCGTGCGTGTGCGGTGCACGACACCCAATTCTTATCGTCGAACGTTCCGCGCGTCACCGCAACCGGCTTGACTTTTGGGCGCAGCCTGCGGGGTCGGGAAGCTTTCGGCACAGTGTTGCGTTGAGGGACTTTAGAGAACGAAAAAACCGATGAGAGGGCAGGCGTGGCTACACAGACATTGACTCAGCAGAACTTCGACGACATCGTCGGAGGCAACGACGTGGTCCTCGTCGACTTCTGGGCGTCCTGGTGCGGCCCGTGTCGCCAGTTCGCACCGACATTCGAGAAGTCCTCCGAGGAGCATCCAGACGTGGTGCATGCCAAGGTGGATACGGAAGCAGAGCAGGGACTCGCCGCCGCTGCCAACATCAAGTCGATTCCCACGATCATGGCGTTCCGCGAGGGAATTCTCGTGTTCGCGCAGCCGGGTGCACTGCCTGCGGCAGCACTGGAAGATCTGGTAGTACAGATCAAGGCACTCGACATGGACGTGGTGAAGGCACAGATCGAAGAGCAGAAAGCCGACGCTCCAGCCGAATAATTCAGGCCTGAACGAACAAGAAAGCCGGTCGCATATGCGACCGGCTTTCTTGTTCTCTGCATACAGGCGACTGTCTAGTGTGCGGCCTGGTCCCAGCTCGTTCCGGTGCCGACGGACACCTCGAGCGGAACGGAAAGCTCGATGGCCGAGGACATTTTGTCTCGAACCAAGTGCTCGATCTGCTCGCGCTCGGATTCGACGACTTCGAGGACCAATTCGTCGTGCACCTGCAACAACATTCGTGATCGGAGCCCCGATTCCGCCAAAGAGTTGTGAACGTCGATCATCGCCACCTTGATGATGTCCGCTGCTGTTCCCTGAATCGGCGCGTTCAGCGCAGCGCGCTCGGCAACCTCACGACGTTGACGGTTGTCACTGTTGAGGTCGGGTAGGTAGCGCCTGCGGCCGTAGAGAGTCGAGGTGTATCCGACCTTTCGTGCCTCTTCGACGGCGTTTCGCAGGTAGTCCCGAACCCCACCGAATCTCGAGAAGTAGGCCTCCATCTGCGCTTTGGCCTCTTCTGTCGAAATCTTCAACTGCGCGGCCAAGCCGAAAGCACTGAGTCCGTAGGCAAGTCCGTAGGACATGGCCTTCACACGTCGGCGTAGTTCGGGGGTGACGTCCTCGATGGGCACGCCGAACGCGCGCGAGCCTACGAAACTGTGCAGGTCTTCACCGGTGTTGAACGCCTCGATGAGGCCGGCGTCGCCGGACACGTGGGCCATGATTCGCATCTCGATCTGACTGTAGTCAGCGGTCAGGAGAGTGCTGAACCCCTCGCCCACGACGAACCCGTCTCTGATGTGGCGTCCGGCCTCGTTTCGAACTGGAATGTTCTGCAGGTTCGGATCGGTTGAGGACAACCGGCCGGTGGCTGCCACGGTCTGATTGAACGTGGTGTGGATTCGTCCGTCGTCGGCGATCGACTTGAGTAACCCGTCCACGGTGACCTTCATGCGTGTCGCATCACGGTGATCGAGCAGGAACTTCAAGAACGGATGCTGGGTTTTCTCGAACAACCCTTGCAGCGCATCGGCATCGGTGGTGTAACCGGTCTTGGTCTTTTTGGTCTTCGGCATTTCGAGCTCGTCGAACAGCACAACTTGCAGCTGTTTCGGGGAGCCGAGATTGATCTGCTTGCCGATGACTTCGTAGGCAGCATTGGCGGCTTCGCTCACCTTGTCGGCGAACTGGCTCTGCAGCTCACCGAGATGCGTCTCGTCGACAGCGATGCCGGTCGCCTCGAGGTCCGCGAGCAAGGACAGAAGCGGTAATTCCATCTCCGAGAGCAATGAACTCGATTCGATCGCCGCCAACTCGTCGTCCAGTGCGGCAGCAAGATCCAGAATTGCTTGCGCCCGCAGTATCTCGCCCTCTGCGACAGCCGCTTCCGCGACGTCCTCGGTATCGAGCAGTGAAAGCTGGCCTTCGGCGGGATCCTCGACGCGCAGTTCGCGCTTGAGATACCGCAGCGACAGGTCGTCGAGGTTGAACGTCCGTTGACCCGGGCGGACAAGGTACGCGGCAAGTGCAGTGTCGCTGGTCAAGCCGCCCAAGGTCCAACCGCGACCACGCAACGCGTGGATTGCCCATTTTGCTTCGTGGAGCGCTTTCGGTTGACCGGCATCGGCCAACCATGCCGCCAGTGCCTGCTCGTCCGATGGATCCAAAGAGCTGGTATTGACGAAGCCACCTTCGCCGTCGGATGCGGCAATCGCGATCGACACCGCATCGCTGTCGAACGGTCGTCTCGGGCCGACGACCGAGAGGCCGTGACGCTCGCCCGTGGAGGCGTGAACCGCGAGCCACTGTGCGAGCTCACCCACCGGGACGGTGCCACCACGCACGTCGAAGCCTTCTTCGGCTTCGGGTTCCGTGGAGGACAGGGTGTCGAACAACCGATCGCGCAACACTCGAAACTCGAGATCGTCGAACAGCGCATGGATCTTCTCCCGATCCCACGGCGCCAGCTCCAACTGATCCGGCGTATACGGAAGTGGAACGTCCCGCACCATCTCGGTGAGTTCGCGGTTGAGCACCACGCCGGACAGGTTGGCCCGCAGGGCGTCACCCACCTTGCCCTTGACCTTGTCGACGTTGTTGACGAGCTCTTCCAGCGAGCCGTACTCCACGATCCACTTGGTGGCCGTCTTCTCGCCGACACCGGGGATACCGGGCAGGTTGTCGCTCGGGTCTCCGCGCAGCGCAGCAAAATCCGGGTACTGCGCCGGTGTGAGTCCGTACTTGGTGGTGACCTCTTCCGGGGTGAACCGAGTGAGCTCGGAGACACCCTTCTTCGGATACAGCACAGTGACGTTGTCGGTGACGAGCTGCAGCGCGTCTCGGTCACCCGTCACCACGAGGATCCGATAGCCGAGCGCTTCCGCTTGAGTCACCAATGTCGCGATGATGTCGTCTGCTTCGAATCCGGCTTCGGCCATCACCGGGATACCCATGGCACCGAGGACGTCCTTGGTGATGTCCACCTGACCGGCGAACTCGTCGGGCGTCTTACTTCGGTTCGCCTTGTAGGCCGGGAACCGCTCAGCCCGGAACGTTTGCCGAGACACATCGAACGCCGCCGCGATATGCGTCGGCTTCTCGTCTCGAAGGAGGTTGATCAGCATGGAGGTGAACCCGTACACCGCGTTGGTGGTCTGGCCGCTGGTGGTCTTGAAGTTGTCCACGGGCAGCGCGAAGAACGCGCGAAAGGCGATGGAATGACCGTCGATCAGCAACAGCGTCGGCTGCTCACCGTCGGCGGAACTGCCGGTCGAGGGTTTCGATGCTGCGCTGTGCTCGGTTATGGGGCTCACGGTTGACCAGTCTAAGTAGAAGCTCCGACACCGCGTCAGTGGATGCGACTCCCGGCCCGAACCACCGACCGGGTAGTTCGAAACACAAACGATACTTTCCGGAAATTCAAGACTCCGATTTCGTGCGCTTTCAACGGTTACAGTCCCACAATTGCAGCAGCCGAGGTCTCGAGGCTCAACCGACAACCGTCCGGAGGACGTGCGTGGCCCCAATTGTTCGATGGACCCGTAGGAAGATTCGACTTCGGCATCGCAGCCGAACCCCGCTTCACTTCATCAAACAAACCCTCCTTCTGGCGATCCTCGGATCCATAGCCGCCGTGACGTTCGGCGGCACCGCGCTGGCCCAGGAACCGACGCCGACTCCCCCACCGTCGTCGATATCTCAACCACCTGCGGCCGACGCCGTCCCCGTCAGTGGCAGCCTCAACAACGGTGGCGAACGCCTGACCGACGTCGACGTGCTGGCGCGCGATTCGACCGGCGACGAGGTCGCTCGAACGACATCCGAGAAAGGTGGCCGCTGGACCCTCGAATTATCCCCAGGGTCATACACTTTCGAGGTCGACTCCGAGACGCTTCCCGACGGGGTCAGCGTTCAGGGCGAAGTGCAGCGCGAGATTGCGGCCGGACGCACGAACACCGTGATCTTTTCGTTCGGTGAAGCCCGCACCTCCAACGAGCTTCCCTTCTACGAGAAATTCATCAGGACTACGGTCGACGGCTTCCGTTTCGGTCTCGTAATCGCCCTCGCCGCAGTCGGTCTGAGTCTGATCTTCGGCACCACCGGCCTGACCAACTTCGCGCACGGTGAACTGGTCACTCTCGGGGCCGTAGCTGCCTGGGTGTTCAACGTCAGCATGGGTATTCAACTGATCTATGCCACGATCCTGGCCGTCATCGTCGGCGTCGCCATCGGATGGCTCAACAACGCGGCCATCTGGAGACCACTTCGAAAACGCAAGACCGGTCTGATCGCACAACTTGTGGTGTCCATCGGCCTTGCGATCGCGCTGCGGTACCTGATCCTCATCTTCTTCTCCGACCGCGCCGAGCCCTTCGACGACTACCAGGCTCAGACCCAGAACGAATGGGGTCCGTTCGCCATCACCAACGTCAATCTGGCGTGCATCATCATCAGCATCGTCGTGCTCGTCGGCGTCGCGCTCATGTTGCAACGCACTCGGATCGGCAAAGCGATGCGCGCCGTCGCGGACAACCGCGACCTCGCGGCGTCGTCGGGCATCAATGTCGAACGCGTCGTGACATTCGTCTGGTGCATGGGCGGCGGGCTCGCTGCTCTCGGTGGCGTCCTGTTCGGACTGTCCGAACTCGGCGGTCGCGTGCAATGGGAGATGGGCTTCAAGCTGCTCCTCCTCATGTTCGCCGGCATCACCCTCGGCGGGCTCGGAACCGCATACGGGGCGCTCCTCGGCTGCGTGATCGTGGGGCTGCTCGTGCAGTGGTCGACGATGTTCATCAATCCCGATCTCAAATACATCGGAGGCCTGCTCGTCTTGATTCTCATCCTCGTCGTCAGACCTCAGGGCATACTCGGCTCGCGGCAAAGGATCGGGTGAACTGATGGATATTCTTGCGGCTCTTCAAGTTTCACTCGCGCAGCTGATCGGTCCGTCGGCAATCTTCTACGCATTACTCGCCATCGGCTTGAACCTGCACTTCGGTTATGCGGGTCTGCTCAACTTCGGCCAGATCGGATTCGCCCTGCTCGGCGGATACGGCGTCGGAATCATGACGGTCACCTATCAGCAGCCGTTGTGGGTCGGTATCCTCGTCGGTCTCGGTGCGGCCGGACTGCTCGCGCTCGTCCTCGGCATCCCGACGCTCCGGCTGAGGGCGGACTATCTGGCTATCGTCACGATCGCGGCCTCAGAGATACTCAGACTCGTCTTCCGCTCGACCGCTACGGATTCGGTGACTGCATCGACCAACGGACTGTTCGGTTTCGCTGATCCGTTCACGTCGCTGAGCCCCTTCGACTCGGGGAAGCAGTACTCGTTCCTGGGCGTCAAATTCTATGGCGACGACCTGTGGTCGATGGTGGTGGGTTGGACGCTCGTACTCGTTCTGTGTGGCTTCGTGTACCTGCTCACACACAGCCCGTGGGGCCGCGTCCTCAAGGCCGTGCGCGAGGACGAGGACGCTGCGCGTTCATTGGGTAAGAACGTGTTCGTCTACAAGATGCAGGCCCTCGTCATGGGCGGTGTCATCGGCGGCATGGGTGGTGTGTTCAACGCACTGCAGACCAAATCCATCAACCCGGACTTCTACTCCACCGCGCAGACCTTCTTCGCATTCGGAGCTCTGATTCTCGGCGGTGCCGCGACGGTGTTCGGACCGGTGCTCGGTGCCATGTTGTTCTGGTTCCTACTGTCGATCCCCGACGCCATCCTTCGCCAGGCGATCACCGGCCCCGATCCTCTGCTGGACCTCAGCGAGCAGCAGGTCGGTGCGACTCGATTCGTGCTGTTGGGGATCCTGATCGCCGTACTGATGGTCTTCAGACCCCAGGGTATTCTCGGGAACAAGCGAGAGGTCCAACTCAATGCCTGACACCTCATCGGCTTTGGCCGCACGCGCCGCCAAAGCTCTCAGCTCCGAAGAGCGAAGGGCACTGTTCGCAGGCGTACCGAGCACTCCCGGCGCACCGAAGCCCGACCCAACCCTGGTCGTCGACGGCGTCTCAAGGACGTTCGGCGGGCTCAAAGCGGTCGACGTTGCCCACCTCGAGATTCAGCGCGGCTGCATCACCGGACTCATCGGACCGAACGGCGCAGGCAAAACCACCCTGTTCAATCTGCTGACCGGTTTCGATCGACCCGACACCGGCACTTGGTCGATGGATGGCCAGTCGCTCGGGAAGATGCATCCGCATCAGGTTGCCCGCAAAGGCGTCGTGCGCACCTTTCAGCTGACGAAAGCACTCTCGAAGCTCACTGTCCTGGACAATGTCCGCCTCGGCGCCACCGGGCAGAAGGGCGAACGCATACTCAACACGTTCATGCCATGGACGTGGAAAGCCCAGGAACGGGAGATCACCGAACGCGCCTACGATCTCTTGGCTCGATTCAAGCTCGACGCCAAGGCCGACGATCTCGCCGGCTCATTGTCGGGCGGGCAGCGCAAACTGCTCGAGATGGCCCGTGCGCTCATGACCGACCCTGCTGTGGTGATGCTCGACGAGCCGATGGCAGGCGTCAATCCTGCTCTCACACAAAGCCTGTTGGGGCATATCAAATCACTGCGCGACGATGGAATGACCGTGGTGTTCGTCGAACACGATATGGACGTCATCCGAGATATCAGCGACTGGGTCGTCGTCATGGCACAGGGCAGTGTCATCGCCGAATCGACGCCAGAGGAACTGTCGAACAATGGCGCTGTCGTCGACGCGTATCTGGGAAGTAACCACGACCAGGCGCTGGAATTCGACGAGAACGGCAACCCCGTAGGTGCGACCGCCGAACTGGCCGAAGCACTCGCGCAGGCAGAGGCCGAAGAGCTCGAGGCCGGCGGTGACCTGTCGGAACCCGAATTTGTCGCTCCGGACGTCGTTCCGGGCTCTGCTGCCGCTGGCACGCATGCCAAGGAAGAAGACGACAAATGAGCGAACCCGGTACACAAAAATTGACCGCCGCAGAATTTGCCGCGACCCCGGCAGAGCATGCTCGGCTGGCCGAAGGCGCGCTTCTGCGAGCCGACAATCTGGTTGCGGGATACATTCCCGGCGTCAACATCCTCAGTGACTGCAACTTCTTCCTTCGGGACGGCGAAATCGTCGGCATCATCGGGCCCAACGGGGCAGGTAAGTCGACACTTTTGAAGACTCTGTTCGGGCTGATTCCCGTCCGCGAAGGTTCGGTCAAACTACGCGGTGACAACATTACTTCGGCGCAAGCGCACGTACTGGTGACGAAAGGCGTCGGGTACGTCCCGCAGACGCAGAACGTCTTCCCGTCGCTGACCATCGAAGAGAATCTCGAAATGGGAATCTATCTGCGTCCCAAGAAGTTCGCGGAACGCTTCGAGTTCGTCAGCGAACTCTTCCCACTCCTGGGTGAGCGCAAAAAGGTCAAGGCAGGCGCACTGTCCGGCGGTGAACGCCAGATGGTCGCGATGGGTCGCGCGCTCATGATGGAACCATCGGTGCTGCTGCTCGACGAGCCGTCGGCGGGCCTGTCGCCGATGTTCCAGGACGAAGTGTTCATCCGCTGCAAGAAGATCAATGCGGCAGGCGTCTCGATCATCATGGTCGAGCAGAACGCGCGACGGTGTCTTCAGATCTGCGACCGCGGCTATGTCCTCGATCAGGGCCGAAATGCCTACACCGACACCGGGACCAATCTGATGAACGACCCGAAGGTGATCGAGCTGTACCTCGGAACGTTGGCAGGAAGCAAAGAAAAGTAACCGCACCTCGTTCGCTACGCAGGACGCCGACACGGTTGTTTCCGTGTCGGCGTTTGCGCGATTCCTCGCTGTCGGAGAACCCGTCGACATCCTTGGTCGTCATCGACAAAGCCAACCCGGGCATGTCGTCAGCCGGCCTCGCCATCGCACCCGCACGCTGGAACCTCGACCCCGGGCCGAGCATCCTGCCCGTCCGTCGCATACCCGTCACGCTTCCACCAATCCAACCCGCCGAGCATCTCCTTCACCCGAAACCCGAGACTCACCAGCTTCATCGCAGTTTTGGCACCACGACGACATCGGTACCCAGCTCACTCTGAGACTGCAATGCCTCGTACAGATCCCACGAATCGATCTCGTATTCCAGCTTCTGCTGATAGAACGCCAACTGATCCATCGACATACATTCCTCCTCAGTAATAGCGTCCGGCCCGCGCGACTGCCTTCCCAGGTCCATAAGCATGATCGAAAGCTCCTGCAAGACAACGCTCCTGATGTACATGCCAGCTCCGAGTAGCTCTCACTTCTGCGCGCCACAGGATGCTGTCGGGCACGACCAGAAGAGCCCCGTTATGCCGAGCAGAACGGGGCTCCACTAGTTGAGTCAGTCGATCACTCGCCGACCACTATGAATCCATCGGTGGTCAGTGTGTTGTCCGGGCCGAAAACCAGGTTGCCGTAGGAACCGGTGGCGGGTTCGCCACCATCGGTGAAGTTCAGCGCACCGGTAATTCCGTCATAGTCGAGGTCGGTTCCGGCCTTTGCCAGCGGAAGGCACTGCGCAAAGGTCGTGCACTTCTCGCCACCCTTGGTGACTGCGTTGATATTCGCCGCGATATCGGTACCTGCGGTCGACTTTGCGGCCTCGGCTGCCAGCGCCGAGATCACCACCGCGTCGTAGGACTCGCCTGCGTAATTGAAGTCCACCAGGGCCGGGTTGATGGCCTTGAGTCGGTCCTGGAATGCCGGGCCGACGTCGGTGAGTGGCGTCGTGCCTCTCATCGTGTCCAGCAACGGCTTCGCCACGGATTCGCCGAGTGCGTTACCCATGTTGCCGTCGACGCCGAAGACTGCCATTCCGTCGGACGGTCCGATGCCGACCTCATGCATGCGGGTGATGATCTTCGCCGACTCCTCGAAGCCGATGATGGCCACGGCGTCGGGCGCGAAGGTCTTGACGTCGTCGACCTCGGCGTTGAACGACTGTGCGTTGGGATCGTAGATGATCTTCTGAATCTGATCCGACGGAATGCCTGCCGCCTCGAGATTATCGACGGTATTGCTGGCGAGGCCCGTTCCATAGGGATCGTTCAGCGCGAGAATGGACACGCGCTGTGCGCCGTCCTCGGCGATGAGCTTCGAGAGCGCCTGTGCCTGCAGCACGTCGGTCGGTGCGGTACGGAAGTACTGCCCCTTGTCGGGGTAGCAGACGAACTGATCGGAAGTATTGGCCGGTGAGAACTGGACCACGCCTGCACTGGCGATCTTGTCGATGACCTTGAGCGACACAGAGGACGACGCTGCACCGATGATGACGTCGGAGCCACCGGCGAGCAGACGATCGACGGTCGTCGTCGCAGTATCGGTGGTCGTGTCACCCGAGTCGCCGGGGATGAGCTGGACGGGCTGGGCAAGTACGCCACCGGCCTCGTTCACGTCGTTGATGGCGAGTTGGACACCTGCAACCTCAGGCGGCCCGAGAAACGCGAGAGTTCCGGTCTCGGGGAGCAGAGTTCCCACGACAAGTGGAGTGGTGACCGGCGTTGCGCCCGCAGTGGCCACTTCAGGTGTGCAGTCGGTCGAGACTGTTTCTTCTGCTGCCGAGCTTCCGCCGGCGGCGCTGGTGCTGTCACTCGAATTCGAATCGTCGTTCGAGGAACATCCGAACAGTGCCAATGATGCAGCACCCAACACCGCAGCCGTGCGGACGTAGGTCCGTTTTGCCATCTAGGGTCTCCTTGGTTTGCTCATCGCTATGAAGCACACCTGAGTCGTATGAGGCTCTTGTGTGGATCAGACGGTAGCTGTCCGAGGCGATTTGCGATCAGCGAGAACGAGGCTCGTGACCTTACTGTGACCTGATGGGCAAAAGTTTTACGTGGCCGTAGCCTGAGCACTCCACCGAAGCCGAAAACCCTCGCTTACGCAGTGTTGTCCAGAGTCTCGATAATGATGAGCGCCACGGCTTTCATCGTCGTTCGACGGTCCATCGCTGCATGCTGAATCCACTTGAACGCCGCAGGCTCGGTCAGCGACTGAGACTCCATCAACTTGCCTTTCGCGCGCTCGACCAGCTTCCGCGTCTCGAGTCGCTCCTGCAGATCGACGATCTCGCTCTCCAGCGAAGAGATCTCCGTGTATCGACTGGCCGCAAGTTCGACGGCCGGTATCAGATCGGCCTTCGAGAACGGCTTCACCAGATATGCCATGGCTCCCGCATCGCGCGCCTTCTCGACGAGTTCTCGCTGACTGAATGCGGTCAGGATCACCACAGGTGCGATCCGCTTCTCGGCAATTTCCGATGCGGCGTCGATGCCGTCGCGACGAGGCATCTTCACATCCATGATCACCAGATCGGGTCGAAGTTCGATGGCCAGATCCACCGCCCGTTGACCGTCGGCCGCCTCACCCACCACCTCGTACCCTTCCTCGCGAAGCATTTCCACGAGGTCGAGGCGAATCAGAGATTCGTCCTCGGCAACTACGACACGAAGTGCGGGCTTGCCACTACCTTGCGCAACAGGAGCATTCATACGTACCAGTCTCCTTCGACAGTCATCGCCCATCAGTGCTCGAGCCTTTGAAGGGTACCGGTGCAACACCCCCGCGGCGCATCTTCTAGACTCGTCAATCGTTGCTTGAAGATGCCAGCCCTCGTATCCCAATTGGCAGAGGAAACGGATTCAAAACCCGTCCAGTGTGAGTTCGAGTCTCACCGAGGGCACCACGTAGTACAGGTCGAAGATCGATTGTGAACCGACACCCGCCAGGGTGTCGTGTTTCGCCCGGTGCCTTGCCCCGCATCGCGTGCCATACCGGTTACCAGGATTCGATCGCGGCATGAACGGGTGCGGCAGACTCCGTTGCGGCCCGAGCGTGACTGAGAGTCACTCCGATCGGGATGCTCACGATCAGTACGAGAAGTACCAGGCGATAGCCCACCGCAGGTATCCGCCGAATAGCGTTCCGGGTCGACCGAAGAGTGAGCACCAACGCGATCACCAACGGGACCGCCCCGATATCGACGAGGATCGGAACCCGAAGTAGCGCACCGACAATCACCAGCAGATTGCCCAGATTCCAGCCGGCCAGCCGAATCCATGACAGCTGCGACGTCGGAGCGGGGGCGCCGGTTACCGTGTGGCCGACCGCTAGCGCGCATTGTGCGACACCGCATACCAATACCGAATATGCCGCGAGCCAACTGCCTCGCTCGAGGTCCAGTGGGCCCGTCACCGCAGCGACGAGCCCACCGGCAATGACGAAGCACACGCCCAGAACGTAAGTGACACGTAGAGCGTCTAGCTTCATCTGTCGTGCGAGGCGGTGTTGGACAGCTGCAGTCGCCACGCTTGCGGTCCACGCTCGAGGTAGCTGACCTCGAACCGCCCCGGCGTCCGTTGCTCGATCTGAGCCAGCAAGGGCAGCGGATCGTGTGGCGCGATCAGAATCATCCCCGCCCCCGCCTGCACGGCATCGAGGGCGCCGAAAACGGTGGCATGACGGATGGCATGCGGAACTGTGCGCACATCGAGTTCGGGCAACTCAGGCTCGTCCACGACACCGCATTCGCAGACATGATCGGTTGCCGCATGGCCTTCTCCTGCAGCGACGGTCGACGTCTGGGCTTCGACCTTCGCCCACAGAGCCGCCAAGGATGCCGCTTTCGACTGTGCGAGAGCGGGCAGCGCGCGGCTTTCATAGGTACGCAGGTATTGGCCGACGTGCACCCGCAGACCTGCGACCTCGGCAGCGCCCTCCGCAGCGGACTGCGCTTGCGCTACTCGGAGGCTCGACGCAACGACCGCGTCGCGCTCTTGTGCGACTCGATCTGCCAATGCTTCGTCGATCTCGCGCAAAGCCAGACCGAATTCTGCTGCCTCGGCGTCGAGGAGGTCGGCCAACGGACCGCTGCACCACGCGAGGAGTTCGATTCGCGTTCCGACGGCCAAGCCCTGATCCCCCGCGCTCGCGGCGTCGATCACACGCGTCGCGTAACCGGAAAGCGTGCCGGATACTTCAGCGTGCCGATTCAGGACTGCCTCGATAGCGGCGGCATCGGCGCCGGTGCTGGCGAGGACCACATCGGATCGCGCCGGCTCCGGGATGGGTTCTGGTGTCTTCGCCTTCTCGGACGGAGCCCGTTCTAGCAAGAAAAGCAGTAGGTGAGCTGGGGTGATCGCTTCGACAGAGTGCGGTACGTGTGCATCGACATGAACTATCGCCCCAGCCGACATGTCGATCCGTTCGCCGCCGACCTCGATCACGGCATTTCCTGAAATAGACTGCAACACAATGGGTACCGCCGCAGTGTGCTCGGTCATCACGGCACCGGAATCGATGGTCAAACGAATCATCGTCACTCCCGGCCCCTTGAAGACACGACGAGTCTTGACCTTGCCCTTCTCGACCGGACGCACTTGCTGCGCGTCAATCGTATTTCTGGTTACCAACGCGTGAGTTGCCGCTTCCATGAATAGAAAGTATCACAATGCTTTTTAATCACCTAGGATCGACAGCATGATGCGAGACTTGAGAGACCGGCACGACGTCGAGACCATGGTCGGCGAGTTCTACGAACGAGCATTCGCCGATCCGTTGATCGGTCCGATATTCACCGAGATCGCGGAGATGGATCTGGGCCATCACCTGCCGATCATGTGCGACTTCTGGGAAACAGTGCTGTTTCGCGCAGGCAAGTACAAGCGCAACGCGTTCCAACTCCACGTCGCACTGAACGACAGGTTCCCACTGGAGCAGGAACACTTCGACCGGTGGCTCGAAATCTGGGTCGCCAACGTCGACGAGAGCTTCGCCGGACAGAAGGCCGAGGCAGCCAAGACCCAGGCGCGCCGAATCGCCTACTCGATTCATCGACGGCTTCACGCGAGTTCACGTCGCGAGAACGAATCCGTGAGTACGCGCAGCATCCAAGCGGGTCTGTGATGTCTGAATTTAGCGGATAGTGATACTTTCAAACAATGGCTGATCGGAGCGACAACGCCCATCACGCCGCGCTCGCATCCGAAACGCGGCGGCAGATACTCGACATGCTCGTCGAGGCTCGCGATCCACTCGACGCGCTGAGCATAGCCACCAGAATCGACTTGCATCTCACCACTGTTCGGTTTCACCTCGACCATCTCGAAGGCTCTGGAATGGTTCGGCGCCAGCCGGTCTCGGAGAAGCGTCGCGGACGCCCCCGAACTTTCTACACTGCCACGCCAGTGGTGCGGAGCGAGACTTCTCGAGTACAACTCATCGACGTACTGGCCGAGGCGTTGGCCACCCACGACGACGGTGGCCGCGCGAGTGCGGAAGACGCAGGAAGGCAGTGGGCAGACGACATCATTGCCCAGAACACGATGCCCGGGACGGGCAGCGTCGAACTGCTGACCGTCCTCGACCAACTCGGCTTCGACCCACACACCGATGCCCAGGGAACGATCGAATTGCGAGCCTGTCCGTTTCGCGACTCGGCGGTGGCGCATCCACAAGTGGTGTGTTCGGTGCACCGCGGCCTGATCGAACGAATCCTCGAAATCGAAGAAGACACCAGCCCGAATGTCGCGCTACTCCCCTTCGTGCAACCCGACCTGTGCGTGATCACGAGAACGGGACGACCGAAGCTCCGCGAAGAATAAGTCGTATCTAAAAACGCCTGGTAAACGGCCTTGTAGATAGAGCCTATGGTGGGCTCATGTACATACCCAGCAATCTTCGTTGCCACGACAGAGGCGCAGGCACTTTATGTGCGGAGCGTGTCACTCACCGGTTCGGTGATCCCGCCGGTACCTCGGACGCCAAGTGGGTCTACTACCAGTGCAGTGCGGACAATCAGCACACCACCGGATATGTCGACCGCCCGGTGACCGACTGACAACGGTGGCTCAGACGTCCATCTGGTCCTGCTGGCTGGAATCCTGATGTCGCGCCTTAATTTCCTTCTCGAACCTCTCGATCAGCCGATCCGCCTCGGCCAAAGTATCGTCTCCAGCTCCTTCGTCCATCGAGGCGTCACGCCCCCGCCGGAGTGCAGCCAGTTCTGCGTCGAGCTCATGGTTGTCGAGTACTCGTGGGTCCAACATGATGACCATTGTCCGTCAGCCACTGCTACCCATGCAGCGCTTTCGCAACGTGAGACTGTTTCGATCATGACCACCATCCACAGCTTTGCGCCGATAGTCTCGGAGAATGCGCACACGCTGATACTCGGATCGATGCCGGGAGTCGCGTCACTGACTGCCCAGGCCTACTACGCACATCCACGAAATGCGTTCTGGCAGATCATAGGAGAACTGTTCGAGGCCGGACCGAACCTGGACTACGAAGATCGAGTTGCCGCGCTACGACGCCACGGTATCGCCGTCTGGGACGTGATGAAGCTGTGCACGCGAACAGGAAGCCTCGACTCCGCGATCGTCGAATCCTCCATCGAGATCAACGACATCACCGCGCTCCTCGAATCTCACCCGTCGATCAACCGCATCTTCTTCAACGGTGCCAAGGCCGAGGCCAGCTATCGACGGTATGCGCCGACTACGGCCCGCACCGCCGAAGTCACGATGGCCCTGCTCCCGTCGACGAGCCCGGCGCACGCGTCCATGAATTTCGAGACCAAGCTCGCTGCGTGGGCTGTCGTCGGCCGCTGAACTCGGTTGCGCTGGGCCATCGTTGGTATTCCAGGTCGTCTCTGCGGTTATATCTTCGGTGAGAGAACAATGATCCCAGCCACCCATGGAGCATGCAATGAATGAGAACCACCAGGAGATCGTCGAGCAGCTCATCGAAATCGCATGGATCCTCGACCACAAAGAGTGGGACCGCCTCGGCGAGATCTTCACCGAGGACGCCGAAGGCTACGGCCAGAAGGGTCTGCCGGCGATCACCGCCAACACCATCCGCTACCTCGGCCGCTGCGGGCCCACCCAGCACTTGACCGGCAACTACCGCGTCCGGGTCGATGGAGACCGGGCCACCTCGACGAGCTACATCCGGGCCATACACTTTTCCGCGCCTGGGCGCCCGGTACAGCACTGGGACTTCGTAGGGATATACGACGACAGGTGGTTGCGCACGGATGCGGGTTGGCGGATCACCCACCGTTCGTGTCAGCCCTTGGGCACCCTCGGCGACCTTGTCCTCCCGGTGGAGGAAAGCGCCTGACGGCCTCCACCGTCAGCGACGGCACTGCCTGACAACTTACGTAGCCAGTCGTTCTTTCTTGGGAAAGTGTCGAATGAGACCCTCCTGGACGACGGTGGCCAACAACAGCCCGTCCATCGAGAAGAACCGACCGGTGGCCAGGCCCCGCGAACCAGCGGCTACAGGTGATTCGGTGGCATAGAGCGCCCATTCGTCGAATCGGAACGGCCGGTGGAACCAGATCGAGTGATTGACGGTCGCCGCAACGATCCGATCGAACCCCCATGAAAGCCCGTGAGTGGTGATGATCGAGTCGAGCACTGTCGTGTCCGACGCGTACGCCATCGTGGCCGCATGGTAGATCGACGCATCGGGAAGTTCGCCGTCAGCTTTCATCCACACACGATTGTGCGTGAGCCTCTCACCGGTACCCTGCATGATCCAGGTCGGGTCGTTGGCGTAACGCATATCGATCGGCTTGAGTGCGTTGACGAACATCTGCAGGCGATCTTCGTATCCGATGAAGTGATCGCCGAGCGGAGGCAACGCATCCGGGTACGGCACGTCGGGTAGTTCGACGCTGTGCTCGAGCCCCTTACCGAAGTCCTGGAACGCGGCCAACATCACGAACAACTCGTTGCCGTCCTGAACCGCGGTGACCTGCCGGTTGGCGAAGGCGCGTCCGTCGCGCTGGATGGACACGTGATAGTCGATGGGCTTCTTGACGTCTCCGCCACGGATGAAGTGTGCGTTGACAGCGTGCACATCGCGGGTGGTGCCCTCGACCGTCTTACCGGCCGCGATCAGAGCCTGCGCGAGAAGTTGGCCGCCGAAAGTGCGGCTGCCCACCTGGCGCGGATGCACCCCCCGGTACACACCGTCACCGATCTTCTCGAGGTCGAGCAACTCGAGAAGCGTCTGCAGATCCGTCTTCACATCGGTCCCGGGTAACGCTGCGGCACCGGGTCCCCCCACATCTGCCACTTACCGGTCCTCTTCCCCAATTCGATGCACATGGATCAAGTTGGTCGAGCCTACTGTGCCGGGGGGCGCACCGGCGACGATCACGACCTGATCGCCCTTGTTGTAGCGGCCGAGTTCGAGCAAGGCTTTGTCGACTTCGAGCACCATCGCATCGGTTGTTTCGACCTCTGGCACCAGGAACGTCTCGGTCCCCCAGCTCAAGGAAAGCTGACTACGGACCTCCGGAATCGAGGTGAACGCGAGCAGCGGGAGCGAGGTGTGCAGACGGGCCAGGCGTCGTACGGTGTCGCCGGACTGAGTGAACGCCACAAGCGCCTTGGCATCGAGGCGCTCACCGATGTCGCGGGCAGCATAGGAGATGACGCCACGCTTGGTACGCGGCGTGTGTGTCAACGGTGGAACGCCCTCACCCTCGGTCTCGACTGTTTCGACGATCCGAGCCATCGTGCGCACGGTCTCCATGACGTATTTGCCGACGGAGGTCTCACCGGAGAGCATGACTGCATCGGTTCCGTCGAGGACCGCGTTCGCCACGTCGGACGCTTCGGCTCTCGTAGGCCGCGAATTCTCGATCATCGACTCGAGCATCTGAGTGGCGACGATGACGGGCTTGGCGTTGGCGCGAGCAATTTGAATGGCACGCTTCTGCACCAGCGGTACCTGTTCGAGCGGCAATTCGACGCCGAGGTCGCCGCGGGCGACCATCACAGCGTCGAATGCAAGAACGATGGCTTCGAGATTGTCGACTGCTTCGGGCTTTTCGATCTTGGCGATGACCGGCACTCGGCGGCCGACTCGGTCCATGATGGAGTGGACCAGTTCGACGTCGGCAGGCGAACGGACGAACGACAGTGCGATGAAGTCGACACCGAGATCCAGCGCGAATTCGAGGTCCGCGATGTCCTTTTCCGACAGCGCCGGAACCGATACGTCCATACCGGGCAGGGACACGCCCTTGTTGTTGCTGACCGGTCCTCCCTCGGTTACCCGACAGAGAACGTCGTTGCCTTCGACACCGGTGACGACGAGCCCGACCTTGCCGTCGTCGACAAGCAGGCGGTCGCCTTCCTTGGCGTCCTGTGCCAACTCCTTGTAGGTCGTCGACACCCGATCATGAGTGCCTTCGACCTCGTCGACGGTGATGCGCACCAATTCGCCGGCGGCCCAGGTGGTTTTACCCTCGGCGAATCGACCGAGACGAATCTTCGGGCCCTGGAGGTCGGCAAGAATTCCCACGGCCTTGCCGGTGAGATTCGATGCCTCTCGGACCCTCTCGTAGTTCGCCTGATGATCGGGGTGATCACCGTGGCTGAAATTCAGTCTGGCGACATCCATTCCACTCTCTACGAGTTCACGGATTCGCTCACTGGTAGCGGTCGCAGGTCCAAGGGTGCAAACGATCTTCGTACGTCGGCTCACGAAGACGAGCCTAGTCGGTGTGTCGTTTCTACTCGTCGGCAGAGGCGACCAACGAAAATCTACTCGCAAGTAATAAGACTAAGGCCGTGCTCAAAGCACCTGCATCGGTTCAGATACCGGTGCTGCTCGCCCCAATTGCACTTCTCAGTTTCCTGCCGACCGAGGCCGGATGCACGGTGTCCCGTTCGACACCAGCGGCGAACAGACACAGTCGGGTCAGTCGCCGCCACAACCACGGCACGCACGATCAGAGCGATAGTCCCTATCACCACCCCACCACGGCGGCCAAGACAGTACGCCGCGCCGTCACACTCGCCTGCACGATGCTCGCGAACACCAATGCAAGTGGCGCCGACAAGATAGTCGCAACCGCTTCAGCACCGAGCGCGAAACAAACCGTCGCCAGCACGAGACCGACGAGAGGGAGCGGCAGGGCCACAACCAACATGGCGAGCTCACGGAGGATCTCGAGCGAGCGGCGGGACCCCGCCCCGCCGCTTGTGGCCGTACTTTGGTCCGCATATTGCTACGGCCGGAATCGTCGACTGCCCGTTCCCGGCCGTAGCAATATGCGGTTCATCGTGCGAAGTGTCAGTCCCGCAGGGGCCGACCGTTTTGGTCTCGCACGCTGCCGGTCAGCATCATGATTCCGTCGATCAGCGGCCAGATCCCGCCGATTCCGCAGGTCAACCATGTGACTGCGATCTGAGCGACCGCCATGCCCGGCTGATTGAGGTAAAAGCGTCCGGCACCGAAAGCACCCAGAAGGATACCGAGCAACCCCGCTGTCAGTTTGGACCGGTCCGAAAACGGCTCGCCGGTGACAGGATGCCTACCGTACGGCGCCATGGGATCGACTCCGTACGATGCTCCTGGATAACCCCCGTATGCAGGTTGCGGCGGATATCCGGGCGGCGGATATCCCTGCTGCGGCTGATACCCGGGCGGTGGTGGAAATCCTCCCGGTGGCGGGCCCGAAGGCGGTGGACCGTAACCGCCGCCCTGGTACTGGTCGTAGTACTGATCGTTGGGGTTCGGCTGCGGGTAGCCAGGATCCGGTGTTCCGTACACCGGGCCAGGCTGGCCGTAAGGAGATGCACTGAAGTTTTGTTCGGGCGAAGTATCGCCGTGCGACGGTGCCGTATTCGGCTTGTCGAAGCTGACGCCGGAATCCGGCCCATTGTCGGAGGGGGACGCGGAGTCGGGGGCGGTGAGAGGTGGGTAGCTCGGTGACTCGCCCCACCCCGGACCATTGCCGATACCAGAATGCACGGCCCACCCAGGGCCCGAACCCGAACCCGAGCCCGATCCGATTGCACCGGTCACCGGTCCCGTCTCCGACGTTGCAGGCTGCTCGGACAACGACGCTTCGGCAGTCGCGTCGTAGTCGAACGGTGTGCCGAAATCGGGTGGCGTCTCGATTCGTTCCGTCTCGATTCGTTCCGTCTCATTGTTGGATCCCCCATCGGAGGACCCACTCTCGGGCTGCTTGTCGGGCTCGCTCACCGGCTACTCCTTGCTCGAAATCGATGGCAGCCAGCACAGCCTGCCACATCCATACCGTAAGGTCCTTCAGCTTTCGGCACCCGCTGAAAGCTGCGGGTCGCCGGCGTCACTTACCGGGGGAATCCTTCTCCTGCCCCGGCGTCGGGGCGGAGTCCTTCTCGAGCTCGACCGCCGCGTCATCGGACGTCTGGTCGGATGTCGACTCGGGCTCTTCCGACTCGGTCTTTTCGGTATCCGCAGAGGCGCTCGTGTGGTCCTTGGACTCGAGACTTGCCGGATCTTCGCGGCCCTTCTTCGCCAGTACGAAGTAGAGGACCGCCAGAACGAACACGATGGCCGAGGTGAAGGTATTGACCCGAATTCCCGCGATATGCGTGGCGTAGTCGTCGCGAAGTAGTTCGACCCAGAACCTTCCGGCGCAGTATCCGGCGACGTACAGAGCGAACAAGCGCCCGTGGCCGATGGCGTATCTACGGTCGACGACCACCAACAGCACAACGATGGCGAGGCTCCACAGAAGCTCGTACAGGAACGTCGGGTGAACGACTTTTTCGATCACACCGTTCGATACCCCGGTCAGAGGATCGAGGCGGCCGGCGGAGTTGACGCGTTCGAAGATCTCGAGGCCCCATGCTCGCGTGGTCTCTCGTCCGTACAGTTCCTGGTTGAAGTAGTTACCGATACGACCGATCGCCTGGGCGAGCAGGATCGGCGGTCCGACTGCATCACCGAACGCGGGCAACGGGATTCCGCGACGACGACAGGCGATCCAGGCGCCGACCCCTCCGAGAAGAACCGCACCCCAGATTCCGAGCCCGCCTTCCCACACCTTGAGCGCGCGAACGGGATCACCACCCGGCCCGAAGTAGGTGCTCCAATCGGTGATGACGTGATAGATGCGGCCACCGAGCAGGCCGAACGGGACTGCCCACACTGCGACGTCGAGCACGGTGCCCTTGGTACCGCCTCTGGCCACCCACCGGCGATCACCCCATACGACGGCAACGACGATTCCGACGATGATGAAGAGAGCGTATGCACGCAGCGCTATCGGCCCGATGTACCAAACACCTTGCGGCGGACTGGGAATATACGCGAGAACTGCAGTCGAGGGTCCTACGACGGAATTCACAGGGCTACGTTAGCCGAACGGACACCCTCGGCGAGTTCGCTGGTCAAAGCCGCGACGGCATCCAGACCCTCGTCCACTGCGGACACCAGAGCCGAACCGACGATGACTGCATCGGCGTATCGTGCGATCTCGGCGGCCTGCGCACCCGAGCGCACGCCCAGACCGACACCCACCGGAATGTCGGAATGCTTGCGGATCCGGGCAGTAAGTTCAGGTGCGGACGAGCTGACAACATCACGAGCACCGGTGACACCCATGGTCGACGCCGCGTAGACGAACCCGCGGCTGGCCTTCAGCGTGCTGGCCAGTCGCTCTTCGGTCGAAGACGGTGCAACGAGAAAGATGCGATCGAGATCGTGTGCATCCGAGGCTGCGATCCACTCGTCGGCTTCGTCAGGGATCAAATCGGGAGTGATGATGCCGAGTCCGCCTGCACTCGCGAGATCCCGGGCGAAAGCGTCGATTCCGTAGCGCATCACGAGATTCCAATAGGTCATCACGATGGCCTTGCCGCCGCTCGCGGAGACTCTCTCGACGACCGTGAACACGTCACGCACCCGGGCACCAGCACGAAGTGCGGTATCTGCCGCTGCTTGGATAGTGGGCCCGTCCATGACGGGGTCGGAGTACGGAATACCGACCTCGACGATGTCACAGCCTGAGGACACCATGGTCTCGAAGACCTCGATCGACTTCTCGACCGTCGGGAATCCCGCCGGGAGATAGCCGATCAGTGCGGCCCGATTCTCGTCTTTGCACGCTCTGAACGTGGCGCCGAGCCTGGAAGGTCGTTCGGTCATGCGGGGTCACCCTTTTCGCCGTCTACGTGTGCTTCACCGTCTGCATCCACCAGACCGAACCATTCGGCCGCGGTATCGACGTCCTTGTCGCCGCGCCCGGAGAGATTGACCAGCACGATCTTGTCCTTGCCGAGTTCTCGTCCCAGCTTCAGCGCGCCCGCGATCGCATGCGCCGATTCGATCGCCGGAATGATGCCCTCGGTCCTGCACAGCAGCCGAAAAGCGTCCATGGCCTCGGTATCGGTGATGCCCCGATACTCGGCACGCCCGATGTCGTGCAGGTAGGAATGCTCCGGGCCGACGCCCGGGTAGTCCAATCCGGCTGAAATCGAGTGCGATTCGGTGGTCTGGCCGTCTTCGTCCTGCAAAAGGTATGAGTACGTCCCGTGCAAAGTGCCCGGGGAGCCGCCACTGATGGTGGCCGCGTGCCTACCGGTGTCGACGCCATCTCCTGCAGCTTCGAATCCGACGAGGCGAACAGACGGATCGTCGATGAACGCGTGAAAAATGCCGATAGCGTTCGAACCGCCGCCGACGCAGGCGGCAATGGCGTCGGGAAGGCGTCCGGTCGACGCTTGAACCTGCTGTCGCGCTTCGAGTCCGATGATCCGCTGGAAGTCGCGGACCATGGATGGAAACGGGTGCGGGCCTGCCACGGTTCCGAAGCAGTAATACGTATCGTCCGCATGCGCGACCCAGTCGCGCAAGGCCTCGTTGATTGCGTCTTTCAGCGTCCGAGACCCCGAGGTGACAGCCACGACGGACGATCCGAGCAACCGCATTCGTGCAACGTTGAGAGCCTGACGTTCGGTGTCGACCTCGCCCATGTACACGACGCAGTCCAGGCCCAGCAGTGCACATGCCGTGGCTGTTGCGACACCGTGTTGCCCTGCTCCGGTTTCCGCGATGACCCGCGTCTTGCCCATTCGCTTGGCGAGCAGCACCTGTCCGAGGACGTTGTTGATCTTGTGAGAACCAGTGTGGTTCAGGTCTTCTCGCTTGAGCAGAATCCTTGCGCCGCCGGCATACTCGGACAACCGTGTGGCCTCGAACACCGGGGAAGGTCGCCCCGTGTAATCGCGCTGAAGTCTGTCCAGCTCCGCTAAAAAGGCCTCGTCACTGCGCACCTTGTCGTACTCGACGGTGACTTCTTCGATGACGCCCATGAGCGCCTCCGGAACGTACCGACCGCCGTATACACCGAAGTGCCCGCCGATATCGGGATCGTGTTTGCTGCGGTCGGTCAACCCGAGGCTGCTCTCGGGTAGATCGCCGCCCTTGAAACGGGGGCTCTGAAGGTGGCTGGTCACCTCTCCAGTCTGCCCCAGCGACCGCTACGACCGAAATTCGGGGTTTTATTACCTGCCTTACACGACGAACCGGCGCAAACAAGCGCCGGTAGGTCGTGATTCAGCGTGCAGGCTTAGGGCAGGACGGATGCGTTCCTGCGGTCACCAGATCGGATACGGCAGTACGCGGGTCACCACTGGTGACGAGTCCCTCGCCCACGAGCACAGCGTCGGCACCTGCACCTGCGTAAGCGAGAAGATCTGCCGTTCCGCGGACGCCGGACTCGGCGACCCGAATGATTTCGCTGGGCAGTCCAGGAGCAATTCGGCCGAAACTGTCTCGGTCGATCTCCAAGGTCTTGAGGTTGCGGGCGTTGATCCCGATGACGGTGGCGCCCGCCTCGAGAGCCCGATCTGCTTCCGCTTCGGTGTGCACCTCGACGAGAGCTGTCATACCGAGCGACTCGGTCCGATCGAGCAGAGATGCCAGAGCCTGCTGCTCCAGCGCTGCGACGATCAGCAGAATGACATCTGCTCCGTGGGCACGCGCCTCGTGAATTTGATAGGGCCCCACGATGAAGTCCTTGCGCAGCACCGGAATGCTCACTGCTCTGCGCACGGCGTCGAGGTCGGCCAGCGAACCGTTGAACCTGCGTTCCTCGGTGAGAACGCTGATGATCCTTGCCCCACCCAGTTCGTATGCCTGAGCCAGCACAGCCGGGTCGCCTATATCGGCCAATGCACCCTTCGACGGGCTTGCGCGCTTGACTTCGGCGATGACGCCGATTCCGTCCTCGTGCAGCGCCGCGGTCGCATCCAGCGGTGCAGGCGCCTTCAAAGCGGCAGCCTTCACGGCAGCGAAATCGACAACCGATTCACGTGCTGCGACATCGGCGCGAACACCGTCCAGAATCGAATCGAGAACAGTCATGGTGACCCGAGTCCTTTCCATCCGTGACCTGATGTGAGGAAACTCATCGAGGTCTTCACTAGCGTAGAGGGCGGTTTCTGTGTCACGAATTCCGGGTGCCAGACTCGTCGGTAGGGTCCTCGCCCGCGTCGAGGGCATCCCACAGCATTCGTTCGGTCAAGTCTTCTCCCTCCCCGCTCGCCCCGGTGCCGTCTGCCGCCGACTTGGCCCGACGTGCAACTTCCTCGCGGCGACTGGCCGGAGCGTCGTACTTCGAAGATAATACCTTCCGCGCGGTCGGTTTCCGAAACAGTGCAACGGCCGCGAACAGGGCACTCACTGCGCCGATCAACGCAAGGACAGCGGGCAAGGCGAACGCAACCGTCGAAGTCACCTCCGCACGCGCCGGGAGTTCGGCGATACTGGCCGCCTTGGAATCGGAGACTTCGCCCAGCAGAGATTCCAGTGCAGGCAGGCCCGCGCCGACGGCAACGAGCAGAACGAGAACTGCGAGGACTCTCGACGCAATCCCCTTGACCGCGAATGACGCTGCGACGGCCGCCAGAAGCGCTAGTGCAAGCGGTGTGGATGCCGCAGCCCACGCGCTACCGAGCAGATCCGTCGATCGTTCCTCCCCCAGCCCATCGAACGAAGTTACGTGCACCCACGTCATCCTCGAACTTCCCCACAGGCAGGCTGCACCGATGAGTAGGAGAACGACGGCCACTGCTCCAGAGCGGGACCGGCCGTCCTTCGACGATGTCGCGCTCGAATCGATGGAATTCACATTCGACGAGTCCGAGCTCGCCTTGCCGGGTGTCGCGTCCTCACTCACCGGTCTGTACCTCCCACCGGGCGGAGCGACTGCGCGGCCGCAACGGCACCGAGAACCGCCATCGCCTTGTTCTTGGCCTCGGTGTCCTCGTACTCGGCGACCGAATCTGCCACGACACCAGCACCCGCCTGCACGTACGCCGTCCCATCCTTGATGAGCGCGGTACGAATGGCGATGGCAGTGTCGGCGTCACCGGAGAAATCGAGATACCCCACGATGCCCCCATAGACGCCGCGTCTGGTCGGCTCCAATTCGTCGATCAATTCCATGGCCCGAACTTTGGGAGCACCCGACAGCGTGCCCGCCGGGAAGCATGCCTTGACCGCGTCCAGTGCCTGCTTGCCTTCCGCGAGGCGACCGGCAACAGTCGACACGAGGTGCATGACGTGGCTGTAGCGCTCGATATGCCGATACTCGCTGACCCGGACGGTGCCCGGCGTGCAGACTCGGCCGAGGTCGTTGCGTCCCAGATCGACGAGCATCAGGTGCTCGGCGTTCTCCTTCTCGTCTGCCAGCAGGTCCTTCTCGAGAAGAACGTCCTCTTCCTCGGAGTCGCCGCGCCACCTTGTCCCCGCGATCGGATGCGTCGTCGCCAGACCGTCGACGACGGTCACGAGCGCCTCGGGGCTCGAACCCACGATCGAGAACGCCGTCTCACCGTCGGCACCGGGTACGTGCATCAGGTACATGTAAGGGCTCGGGTTCGAGGCACGCAACATGCGATATACGTCGATGGGGGCCGCATCGGTATCCATTTCGAAGCGCTGTGACAACACCACCTGAAAAGCTTCACCGGCCTCGATCTCCTCGACGAGCCGATGCACATCTTTGCCGAAGCCCTCGGAGGTACGCTGCCGCCGATACTCGGGTTTCGGGCGTGCCATGGTCGACACCGTGGACGAGGCGGGCGCCGCCAGATCCGCACACATCCGATCGAGCCGGGCGATCGCGTCGTCGTACGCCTCGTCCACGCGGTCGACGGTGCCATCCCAGTTGACCGCGTTGGCGATGAGCGTGATCGCTCCCTCGTGATGATCGACCGCGGCGATATCGGTCGCCAGCAGCATGACCATCTCGGGTACGTGCAGATCGTCCTGGGCATGTTCGGGGAGTCGTTCGATCCGGCGGACCGCGTCGTACCCGAGGTACCCCACCATTCCGCCGGTAAGCGGCGGCAGATCCGGCAAGCGTTCGGAACGGAGCAGCTCGAGCGTCCTACCGAGGACCTCCAGAGGGTCACCACCCGACGGGACGCCGGCGGGGACATTGCCGCGCCACACTGCTTCCCCGTCTTCGACGGTCAACGCTGCAGGGGTGCCGGCACCGATGAACGACCAGCGCGACCATGATCGGCCGTTCTCCGCCGACTCCAACAGGAAGGTGCCCGGACGATCTCCACCCAGCTTTCGGTAGGCCGATAGAGGTGTTTCGGAATCGGCGAGAACCTTCCGTACTACCGGAACAACGCGATGTTCGGCGGCAAGCGCTCGGAATTCCGCTCGACTGGTCGTCGCCCCCCTGTCGACGCCGTCGTGAGCACCGGGCAGTGTCGTGGTCTCGCCATGCATACCCCCATTCTCTCAGGTGCTGCACGCCACTCTCGCCGCACGGTAGCCTCCGTGCATGAAACCAGGCGACAAAGTCCTCGACTTCACACTTCCGGACCAGAGCGGCACGCCCCGTTCGCTCGATGCCCTGCTGAAGGACGGTCCACTGGTGCTGTTCTTCTACCCAGGCGCACTGACTCCCGGATGCACCGCGGAGGCTTGCCATTTCCGCGATCTCGCAGCCGAATTTGCCGAGGTCGGTGCGTCACGAGCCGGAATCAGCAACGACACCGTCGCCAAGCAGGCCGAATTCGCTGATGTGAAATCTTTCGACTACCCACTTCTGTCCGACGAGGACGGTTCCATCGCAACGCAATTCGGCGTCAAGCGCGGACTTCTCGGCAAGCTGTCTCCGGTGAAACGGTCCACTTTCGTCATCGACACCGACCGGACCCTGCTCGAGTCCTTCTCGAGCGAATTTCGGTTCGAGGCGCACGCCGACCATGCCCTCGAATTCCTACGAGCTCGAGCGAAGAAGTAGACCCCAGATACCGAAGAGCCGTGGCGGACAAGTTCTATTCTCACGAAGAGTGACAGACTTGTCTCGACGAGTGATCGTGTTCGAAGGAAGGGCTCACCGCGATGGACAGGTCGATGAACGTGACGGCAGAAGGCGCCGAACCTCGTTGGCTCACCGACGATCAGCAAACTGCGTGGCGATCGCTGGTAGCGCTCCTGACACGGCTCCCTGCCGCCCTCGATACTCAGCTGCAACGAGATTCGGGGCTCACCCACTTCGACTACTTCGTACTGTCCGTACTCTCCGAACATCCGGAGCGGCGTATCCAGCTACGCGATCTGGCCAAGTTCGCCAACGCTTCCCTGTCCCGCCTCTCGCACGTGGTCACCAAACTCGAGAAGGTGGGCTGGGTGCGCCGCGAGAGCATCCCCGGCAGCAGAGGTTCGTACGCAGTGCTCACCGACAGCGGGATGGACAAGGTCGTCGAATCCGCGCCCGGTCACGTCGCCACAGTTCAAGCATTGCTGTTCGAAGGACTCGGGGACTCCGAAGTCGCTCGACTAGCCGCACTCAGCGAAGTCATGCTCCGGCAACTCGACAAAGGCATCGCCGAAGGAACAGGCAAAGCCTGAGTCGCCGGCCCGGCAAGACGTCAGGCCAGTAGCAGTCAGCTCAGCAACACGTCCGAGTCGAAGCAGGTGTGGTCGCCGGTATGGCAGGCGGCGCCTTCCTGATCGACCACCAGCAGGACGGTATCGCCGTCGCAATCGAGGCGCACCTCGTGCACGTACTGCGTATGTCCCGACGTCTCCCCCTTGACCCAGTACTGCTCACGTGAGCGGGAGTAGTACGTGCCCTTCCGGGTCTCGAGGGTGCGTGCGAGCGCCTCGTCGTCCATCCACGCCACCATGAGCACACTGCCCGTGCTGCGTTCCTGGGCGACCGCGCTGAACAGGCCCGCCTCGTTTCGCTTGAGACGGGCTGCGATTGCCGGGTCGAGAGTCATCTTCTCCGTTATACCTTTCAGCGAACAACGATGCCGTCGCCGCGCATTGCGGCTTTGACCTGACCGATCGTCAGATCTCCGAAATGAAATACGCTGGCCGCGAGTACCGCGTCTGCACCTGCAGTCACCGCTGGTGAAAAATGCTCCACCGCGCCTGCTCCCCCGCTCGCGATGACCGGGACGTGTACAGCCGCGCGAACAGCCGCGATCATCGGCAGGTCGAAGCCGGCCTTCGTGCCGTCGGCATCCATCGAATTGAGCAGAATCTCACCGACTCCGAGTTCCGCACCGCGCGTTGCCCATTCGATCGCATCGATCCCGGTCCCACGCTTTCCACCATGCGTGGTCACCTCCCAGCCCGAGGGCGTATCCGGTTGCCCGTCGGGAACGGTTCGTGCGTCCACCGAGAGCACGATGCACTGCGATCCGAATCGCTCGCTCAACTCGCGTAGCAAGTCCGGACGAGCAATAGCTGCGGTGTTGACACTGACCTTGTCCGCTCCTGCACGCAGCAAACGATCCACGTCGTCCACGGTCCGCACACCGCCACCGACGGTGAGCGGGATGAACACCTGCTCGGCTGTTCGACTGACGACATCGAGCATCGTGCCTCGATCCGACGTGGATGCCGTCACATCCAGGAATGTGAGTTCGTCGGCTCCCTGGGCGTCGTATGCGGCGGCAAGTGCCACCGGATCACCGGCATCGCGAAGATTCTCGAAGTTCACACCTTTGACCACGCGTCCGGCGTCGACGTCCAGACACGGAATCACACGCACGGCTACGGTCATCGAACACGCCCTTCGAGAAAGTCAGCTGGATCTCCCAATGCACTGATCACGTTCAACAGTTCTTCGTGCGCACCCGGCGACGCCGCTACGACCGACTTCGACTCGATGGTCCACGGTTCGCCGGCCAGGTCGGTGACCACGCCCCCGGCCGCCTTGACGAGAAGTGCGCCTGCGGCGTTGTCCCATGCTTGATGTCCGAATACGACGCATCCGCCGAGAACCCCGCTGGCGGTGTACGCCAAGTCGATTCCGGTGGATCCGTGCATTCGGATGCGAGAGGACACCCGGGAGAGCTCTTCGAGAATCCGGACCCGGTACAGCCCGGGCGTCCGTCCCCGGCTCGCGATGTTGAACGCGCCGAAGCCGATCATCGAGTCCCTGAGCGATCGCTGCTCGAGACGCGGTACAGCAACGCCGTTGAGATGGATCGGCCCACCTACGGTAGCGGTGAAACGCTGCTGAATCAGCGGCAACCACGTCAGCCCGAGCACCGGCACACCGTCGTCGAGAAGTGCCAACAATGTTCCGGCAGAGGGCAGTCCGGCCGAGTAGTTGAATGTGCCGTCGATCGGATCGAGGACCCAGACCGGGCCTTCGTTCAGGTCTGGACCACCGAACTCTTCGCCGTGAACCGGAATCCCGGTCTGCTCGAACAGCTCTGCACTCAGCCGTCGTTCCAACTCGAGATCGACGGCCGTGGCAAAATCATCGGGCCCCTTCTGGATGGCGCTGGGGGCACCGACACCGGCGACGAACCGATCGTGTGTGCCGTCGAGCAATCCGCTTGCGATGCTCAGCAGTCGCTGCGGGTCCAGAGGGAGGCTCATCCTGCTATCCGGATACTGCCGCGAGGGCGTCCGGCAGTGTGAAACGTCCTGCGTACAAAGCCTTTCCGACAATCGAGCCCTCGACACCGCTGCCGACCAAGCCCGCGATAGCGCGAAGATCATCGATAGTCGACACGCCGCCAGAGGCTATTACGGGTGCGTCGGTCTTCGCGCACACCTGGCTCAAGAGTTCGAGGTTCGGGCCGGTCAACGTTCCGTCTTTGGTCACGTCGGTAACGACGTACCTCGAACATCCGTCGCGCTCGAGCCGCTCGAGAACCTCCCACAGGTCTCCACCGTCACTGACCCAACCGCGGCCTCGCAACCGGTTTGCACCGTCGACGATGAGCACATCGAGACCGACTGCAACACGATCGCCGAACTCGCCGATGGCACGCGAACACCACTCAGGATCCTCGAGTGCCGCAGTGCCGAGGTTCACCCGTGCGCAACCAGTGGCGAGGGCAGCTCGCAATGACTCGTCGTCGCGGATACCTCCGGACAATTCCACCTTGACGTCCAGCTCACCGACGACGTCCGCGAGCAACTCGCGGTTGGAACCACGACCGAAGGCTGCATCGAGATCGACGAGATGAACCCACTCTGCACCGTCCCTCTGCCACGCAAGTGCGGCATCCCGCGGGGATCCGTACTTGGTTTCGCTCCCCGCCTCTCCCTGAACGAGACGGACAGCTTCGCCGCCTGCGACATCTACAGCAGGCAATAGGACCAGGCTCACGTGCGGTTATACTACCGGTCCGTCTGCCTCACCCGAACGTCGGGGCGGACCAGCCCCGGTCGTGCCGGGGACCCTCATTCGTCGGGGCCGAGCCCGCGCCGCGTCATCCGTGTCGAGACGACGCCCATAGCCGTGATGGCCGCCGTGATACCGATCGCCACGATGAGCAGACCCCACCCCGGGCCCGGGCGAATCAGCGCAACGACCACCGTAGTGATCATCAACATGAGTGTGGCGCTACCCAGAGACGCGATCGCGAGACGTCCGAACGAAAACTCGCGATCGCGCTTTCTCATAGCGAATCGACCCAGTTCTCCAACAGTGCGGCCCCTGCGTCCCCGGACTTCTCCGGATGGAACTGGGTGGCCGACAATGGCCCGTTCTCGACCGCGGCGAGGAAGTCACCACCATGGTCGGCCCAGGTCAGCATCGGCGCTGCCAAAACCTCCGACGGCTCGAGTTCCCAACGCTGCGCCGCGTACGAGTGAACGAAGTAGAAGCGAGTCTCGGCATCGATACCGTCGAACAGGACGCTCTTCTCGGGAGCGCGGACGGTATTCCATCCCATGTGAGGTAAAACCGGTGCCGCAAGCCGGTCGACGGTGCCAGGCCACTCACCGCAGCCTGCCGCCTCGATCCCGAATTCGACACCCCGTTCGAACATGATCTGCATCCCGACGCAGATGCCGAGTACCGGGCGCCCACCGGCCAACCGTTGACCGATGATCCGATCACCCTTGACCGCCAGCAGACCTTCCATGCACGCAGCAAACGCGCCGACCCCGGGAACGACGAGGCCATCGCACGCAAGCGCAGCCTTCGGATCGGCAGTGACGGTGACGTCGGCACCGACTCGATCCAGTGCCCGCTTAGCGGAGTGCAGATTGCCCGAGCCGTAGTCGAGCAACACCACAGATTTCATGCCGCGAGTCTATCGGTCGCTCGTCGAGCAGATATCGCCACCGCTACCGCCATGATCGCAGCCACGGTTGCGGCCATCCCGAACCCGGCGGTGTACCCGGCCGTTCCGACGATGAGCCCCAGAGCCATTGCACCGGCGCCGGTGCCGGCATCGAAACCGATGTTCCAGGCGGCACTGGCTTGGCTGTATCGCTCCGGTCCTGCGGCGTTGAACACCATCACCAAGCTGTCGTTCTGGGTGGCTCCGTATCCGACACCGAAGATGACGGCGGCGATGAGAAACACCGCACCGGGAGTACTGCCCGACACCGCGAAGGCGAAGACCGCCACGCCCACCGCAACTCCCACCAATGCCGGTGCAAGCGACCGGCCGATTCCGATCCGATCGGCGATCCAGCCCGCCCCGTAACGGCCGACGAGCATCGCCCCGCTGACAACCGAGAGCGCGATGCCGATCAACGAAGCGCGCTCGGATTCTGCGATCGGCAACAGAGTCGTCAGTCCCCCGAACGACGCCGACGCCGCAGCGATGGCGAGGCACGGGATGACGAACTGCACTCTGCTGGTTCGAATCTCGGCATGGGATCCCCTCGACCGAGGTACCGGACGAATTCGAGGCAGAAATGCGATCCCGATCAACCCCAGCATCGGTACCAGTGCCCCGAGGACGTACACCAGGGTCGGGGCAACGGAAAAGACAGCAAGACCCACGGGGAGAGTGACCATCTGCGAGAACGCGATAGCGATTCCCTGTGCTCCCGTTGCTCGACCCAACTGCGCCGCCGGAGCCAACTCGGCGACCAAGGCCGCACCCGCAACCGTGAGCATGCCGAAGCCGACACCGCGCACGGCAGAAATAGCCAACGCGGGTCCCGCAGCGACGGACACGGCGAACACGATCGCAGGCAAACCCAACAATGCGCAACCGGCGGCGAGGACGAGTCGATGGCCGAAGCGTCGCAGAAGGCGAGGAACCAACAGTTGCGTAGCAACGGTGGTGGCCATGAAGACTGCAGTGCTTGCGCCTGCCAACGCGTCCGAACCACCGTTTTCCGAAATCGCCAGTGGAACCACGGGCAGAAGAAGACCGAATCCACCGAACGCCGCAGCGCCCATGACCATCGCTGCGGGAAGCCCGCGGATGGCGAACAACGAACTCAAACCGAAATCACAAAGTGCCCTTGGTGGACGGAATTCCAGTCATCCTCGGGTCGTACTCGACTGCTTCACGCAACGCTCGAGCGACGGCCTTGAACTCGGCCTCGGTGATGTGATGCTGATCGCGCCCGTACAACACACGTACGTGCAGCGCGATGCGAGCGTTCATCGCCAACGACTCGAAAACGTGACGATTGATCACCGTCGCGTAGGGAACTCCGGGATAGCCGCCGATGATCGAATGGACCATGTAGTCGGGCTCACCGGTATGCACGCAATACGGCCGGCCGGAAACATCCACGGACGCATGTGCGAGGGTCTCATCCATCGGAATGAACGCATCACCGAATCTGGTGATCCCCGCTTTGTCACCCAACGCCTGACCGAGTGCCTGGCCGAGCACGATCGCGGTGTCCTCGACGGTGTGATGGGCTTCGATCTCGATGTCACCTTTGGCGTGCACCGTCAGGTCGAACCGGGCGTGTGTGCCGAGGGCAGTGAGCATGTGGTCGAAGAACGGCACCCCAGTGGAGATGTCGACGACACCGGTGCCGTCGAGATTCAGCTCGACCGAAATATCGGACTCTTTCGTCGCGCGTTCGATACGCGCGATCCTGGGCGCCGTGGTCATCTTGTGGACTCCACTTCTTGTTCGGTCTGCAGTTCGGTGCGTGCAAGTCTCGCACTCACTTCGAGGAATCGATCGTTTTCGGCGTCGAGGCCGATCGTGGTACGCAGATAACCGGCGATGCCGACGTCCCTGATCAGCACCCCGTCGTCGAGATAGCGCTGCCACGTCGCCGCTGAGTCGGCAAACCGGCCGAAGAGAACGAAATTGGCGTCACTGGGAATGACGTCGTATCCCATATCGGTCAGCGCAGCCATGACCCGATCACGTTCGGCCGACAGGCGCGCAACACTTTCGAGAGTTTCCGCTGCATGCCGAAGAGCAGCCAACGCCGCGGCCTGGGTGATCACAGAAAGGTGATAAGGCAAGCGCACCAACAACATTGCCTCCACCACGGCCGGCGCTGCAGCAAGATAGCCGAGTCTGCCACCGGCGAAAGCGAAGGCCTTGCTCATGGTCCGACTGACCACGAGCTTGCTCGGGTAGTCCCCGATCAGACCCAGTGCGCTCGGCAGTGCCGAGAACTCCGCGTACGCCTCGTCGACGATGACGATGCCGTTCGCAGCGTCGAGTATCCGTCGCAGATCCGCTTCACCGATGCTGTGCCCGGTCGGATTGTTGGGGCTCGTCACGAAGACGACGTCGGGGTTGCGATCGCCGATCACCCTGACGGCGTAGTCGATATCGAGCGAGAAGTCTTCTCGCCGATTCGCCTCGACCCAATCGGTCTGAGTTCCCGACGCAAGGATCGGGTGCATCGAATACGACGGCACGAAGCCGAGCGATGTTCGACCCGGCCCACCGAATGCCTGCAGAAGCTGTTGAAGGATCTCGTTGGACCCGTTCGCAGCCCAGACATTGGCCGTGTCCACCGCAATTCCGGTTTGCGAGGTCAGGTACTCGGCCAGTGCCGTACGAAGGGCGACGGCGTCGCGATCCGGGTACCGGTGCAGCTGAGCAGCAGCAGCACGGACCGACTCGGCTACATCGTCCACCAGGGCCTGGGTAGGCGGATACGGATTCTCGTTGGTATTGAGCTGCACCGGTACGTTCAGCTGCGGCGCGCCGTACGCCGACTGCCCACGCAGACTGTCCCGTAACGGCAAATCGTCGACGGTGATCGACTGACCAACGACAGCGCTCACGAGGACAACCCTTCGAAACGAAGCCGGACTGCCTCACCGTGTGCTGGAAGGTCCTCGGCATTGGCAAGCGCGATCACGTGACCTGCGACATCCTTCAACGCCGCTTCCGAGTAGTCGACGACGTGGACTCCACGCAGGAACGTCTGAACACTGAGTCCGGACGAGTGACGGGCACAACCCGCCGTCGGAAGAACGTGATTCGAGCCCGCGCAGTAGTCACCGAGACTGACCGGAGACCAGGCGCCGACGAATACTGCACCCGCACTGCGCACCTTCGCGGCGACAGCAGCTGCATCGTTCGTCTGAATCTCCAGGTGCTCGGCCGCATACGCATTCACGACAGCAAGGCCTTGGTCGATGTCGTCGACGAGGATCGTTCCGGACTGCTGGCCGGACAGTGCTGTCGCAACGCGCTCGGCGTGCTTGGTGAACGCGAGCTGTGCCTCCAGGGCCGCGTCGACGGCGTCGGCGAGCTCCGGACTCGTGGTGACGAGAACACTCGCCGCCATGACGTCGTGCTCGGCTTGGCTGATCATGTCGGCAGCGACGTGTTTCGGGTCAGCGGAATCGTCGGCCAGAATTGCGATTTCGGTGGGGCCGGCCTCGGCATCGATTCCGACGAGTCCCCGACACAGCCGCTTGGCTGCAGTGACGTAGATATTGCCGGGTCCGGTGATCAAGTCCACCGGCGCCAGTTCCGTTCCGTCGGTGTCCGTGCCGCCATAGGTGAGCAACGCGATACCTTGCCCGCCGCCGACAGCCCACACTTCCTCGACGCCGAGCAACTGCGCGGCGGCCAGAATGGTCGGGTGCGGCAATCCGCCGAACGCAGCCTGCGGTGGGGATGCCACCACCAAGGAACCGACTCCCGCAGTCTGAGCGGGAACGACGTTCATGACGACCGACGAGGGATAGACAGCGTTGCCGCCGGGAACATAGAGTCCGACGCGGTCGACCGGGATCCACCTCTCGGTGACCGTTCCACCGGGGACCACCGTGGTGGTGGTGTCGGTGCGCCGTTGTTCGGCATGCACCAATCGTGTCCGTGCGATGGCGACTTCGAGTGCCTCGCGCACTGCGGGGTCCAACTCGGCAAGAGCGTCGACGAGCGCCTGAGCAGGGACGCGAACCCGGTCCGGGCGGACGCCGTCGAACTGCTCGGAGTAGTCGAGTGCGGCGTCGGCGCCGCGGTCGCGAACTGCCTCGACGACAGGGCGCACCTGATGCAGAACAGCATCGACATCCACTCCACCTCGTGGGAGAGCGCCGCGTAGTTCGGCAGTGGATGGAGTTCGACCGCGCAGATCCACGCGAGCGAGCTCGATGCGGGCAGACATAGTGTTTCCCTTCGAGGGTCGAAAGTTTCCGGTTGCGAACCTCCAGGATAGTTGCCCCGGATTCGGCTACTGCTTCACGTCCCGCGCTCGACTACTGCTTGGTGTCGAGCACGCTCGGATGAGTCCGACCCTAGAGCGTGGAGAACCTGTGCCGCGAGTTGATTTCTATCGAACACCCCGATGATGGAGTAATAGAAGTCGTGTCTTCAGGTGCCTAGCTCAGATGCCGAGCGAATGTGCCAGCATCGGCCACGACGCGTGGAGGTCGTCCTGCCAGTAACCCCATGAGTGAGTCCCGACCGGGCGGAAATTCACCTCGGCAGGGATTCCGAGTCGGTACAGCTCTTTGGCCATGTTCGATGTGCAGAAATTCACGACGGCCTCGATACCGCCGCCGACCAGTAGCTGGTCCGGGAACAGTTTGGCCTTGCCTTCCGCGAATCGAGGATTCAGCGGTGTGTCGTTGGGGATGCCGGGTAGCCCGGTGCCGGTGCTCATGTAGATCTCGGTGCCGCGAAGCTTTTCAGCGTTGAGGAGTGGGTCGTTTTCACGCCATACCGGTCCGTCGAGCGGTCCCCACATGTTCTCGACGTTTCCGCCGCCGTACAACTCGACAACCAACTTCACGAACTGTTGCCCGAGCGGATCCGACGTCTGCGCGCATCCACTGTAGGCGGCCACGCCCTTGTAGAGACCCGGATAGGCAATGGCCAAGTTCAGAACCGAGGTGCCGGACATGGAGAGGGCCGCTATCGACTGGATTCCGTTGGTATCGAACTGTGCATCGATCAACGGTGGTAGTTCCTCGCCGATGAACGTCTGCCACTTGTTTCGACCGAGGACTGGATCATCGCTTATCCAGTCGGTGTAGTAGGACCATTTTCCGGACTGTGGCGTGACCACGAAAGCGTTCTTGTCGGCAAAGAATTCGGTCGAGTCCGTCTGGGACTGCCACGTTGCGGAGTCCTCGCCGCCTCCCGCGCCGTTCAACAGGTAGAGAACTGGCCGTGGAACAGAGCCATCTGCGGGGGTCATCACCTGGACTGGAATGTTCTTGTCCATGGCCGCCGAGTAGACCTCCAGCGTCGACCGACGGTCATCGATGCGGGTGGACGACACGATGCGCGAACCATCGCCGGATGTCGCCGACGTCACGGGTAGGTCCTCGGCGGACACGACGCTCACACCTACCGCGGACGGCGTCAGCACACACAACATCACCGCTGTGCATGTCACGATTGCGTTCTTGATCTTCACGCGTCCGCCCTCCGGCGATGCTTTGACGTTAGTTCGGCGAACAGTATCACTGCCACTTACGAACGGGGCTGACAATTCCGACCTGTAACGGAACCCGCCGACGTGTCGAGTCCTAGTGCACATACCTCCCGACGAACAGGTCAGGAATACCGACGTGCCAGATTGTCCAGAGTCGCGCCGATGCCGTCGGCGTTCTTCTGCGGCATCCCGAATATCTCCAGCATTTTCGGCGCCTTGGCGGTTGCGTAGCGAAACGATTCCGTGACCGTGGTCATACCGGGTGTCGTCTCCTCGAACTCCCACCGCCACGTATGCCCCAGGGGATGCCGCCATTCGATTGCCTTGCTGGTGCCGGAATCGACGAAGTCGGTCACCGTACTGGTGATGCGGTACGGAACGCCGTACTGCTTCATTCCGACCGAGAACTTGGCTCCCTGGGTCAACCGCTCCGGTCCCTTGACCGTATCTTTCACCGTTCCCGAGCCGTCGAGTTCACCGTGCCGATGTGGGTCCGCCACGATAGCGAAGAGATCGGCGGCGGGCGCTCGTACCTCGATCCGACGAGCAACGATGCGATGTCCTTGGTCGACGATCTGTGTAGAAGCCATGACGTGCTCATACCCGTATTCGGTACATCCATGCGAGCCGCGACGGACCGAAGAGGTTCAATGGACCGATGACCGCAGCGAAGAGCGTCGATCAGAGCGAGAACGGCGAAGTGACGACCCACGTCGAGGCTTCCGTAATATGAGTCGCAGTTGCCCATGTCTGCGCGGTGAGCCCTTCGACCGCTGCTGCGAACCGTTCCTTATCGGAACGGCGACTGCACCGACGGCCGAGCACTTGATGCGATCGCGTTACAGCGCATTCAGCGTCGGCGACGCCGAATACCTGATGAACACCTGGCACAGTTCGACGGCGCCGACCGAGTTGACGCTCGACCCGCAGCAACGCTGGTATCGATTGGACGTCCACCGAACCTCCGAAGGAGGGCTGATGGACCAGACAGGCGAGGTCGAGTTCAGTGCGTTCTATCGCCATCCCGAGGGCAACGGGGTGCTCAGGGAATCTTCTCGATTCGTTCGCGAGGACAACCGATGGGTCTACCTCGACGGCGTCCTGGCGCAGTAAGCGCCTGTACTACCGCTGTTTCTGTGGCCGGTTCGTAGCGGCCCGTCGGGCTTCGTCCTTGGCCTTGACCCGCACGGCTTCCGCGCGAACCTCGTCCTGCGTCTTGCGCTCTCGAACCAGCCACTCGGGCTGCTCTTGAAGTAGCGTGTCGATCTCGGCTTCGGTCAGCGCGTCGGTGATCTCCGCTCGTGCAAGACCTGCGATGGACACCCCGAGCTTGCGCGCAATGACGTCCTTCGGGAACGGGCCGTTCTCTTGGAGGTCGACAAGCCACTGCGGCGGTTCTTTGCGCAATGCGTCCAGTTCGGCGCGGGAAATGGACGCGGCCTGAAACTCTTCCGGCGCTGCGGGAAGATAGATGCCGAGCTTGTTTGCCGCGGTAAGGGGCTTCATCTGCTGTGGTTTATTCTCCGGGCTCACCCCGACAGCCTATCTGCCCACAGCTGGACCGGACGCCACTGTCCAGGACAACGGTCCGAGTCGCCTACTGTTGAGATGTGAATTTCGACGTGCAGTCCCTCCGCTGGTACATCGCCGTCGCGGAAGAATTGCATTTCGCTCGCGCTGCCAAAACCTTGAACATCGCCCGGACTCGGTTGAGTGCCGCGGTCATCGAACTCGAAACCGAACTCGGCTACTCGTTGTTCGTCCCCGGCGCGTCGCCGACAGAGCTCACCGATCGCGGCACCGACTTCCTCCAGACCGCACGCGTGATGGTCGCCGAAGAAGATGAATCGTTGCTTGCCGATGCGTCGAACGAGCAGTCCGCCACTCTCACCGTCGGTTTCACCGAAGGCGTGACGCCGGCCAAGTGGACCCGAATCTGGTCCGAGCGATTCCCCGACATCGCATTGGAGCTGGTCCCCACCACAGCGGACACGCAGGAGTCTTCGCTTCGATCGGGCGCGGTCGATGTCGGTTTCGTTCGACTCCCGGTCGACCGGAACGATCTCAGCGTCATCGGCCTCTACGAGGAAGTGGCGGTGGTGGTCGTTCCCAAGGATCACCCAGTCGCCGCATTCGATCGCATCGCCGTGACAGACCTCGCCGACGAGCACCTGCTGCAGGAACCGTCTGCGGTTCCCGAATGGGCGTCGATCGCCACCGAAATCGTCGACGGCACGCGACTGGCACCGCCGCAGGTGAATTCACACGCCGAACTGGTCGAGTACGTTGCCGCTGGGCTGGGTATCGCCGTTCTCCCACAGTCGATCGCGCGATTGCACAGCCGCAAGGACCTCGTGTATCGCCCGATCGACGGCGTAGCGGGCTCCCCTATCGCCATTGCATGGCTCACCGACAAGACGACCGAAGAGGTCGAGGACTTCGTCGGCATCGTCCGCGGACGCTCGGTCCGAAGCTCGCGGGGAACTCCGACGCCACCCACCAGTGCAGCGAACCGTAAAAACAGTGCGGCAAAGAAGAAGCAGCAACTGGCCGCGAAGGCGAGCCAGCCGGCCAAGGGCGCACGAGGAAGCAAGAAGAATTCCTCTTCTGGCAAGCGCCCGCGGCGACCATAGAAATGGGCTTTTTGTAACTTGCTGACCAGGGCGCACCACGCGTTGACGCACCGCAGAGTGCTCGATCAGCACTCCCTCCCCCGGCCGCGTAGATATTTTCACCGCCACGGATGGCCAAGAGCTACTGCGACTTCCACGCCGTCCCGAAGAGCACCATTGAATTGGACGAGCCCACTACTCCGTGCACGGTGGGATTCCAGACGACGAACTCAGCGAAGGAGCTGTAGACCAAGTAGGGCACGTCCTTGTTGACCTGCTGCTGGATCTGGTCGACCAGTTCAGCCTTCTTGTCCTTGTCGGAGGCCAACTGCAATTCATCGATCAGCGAGTCCATTTCTGGGCTGGTGTACATCCCATAGACCTGCTTGCCCTCGCTGTGCATCGTTGCCTGCATCTTCGGAAATGGGTCGGATTCGCGGTAGGCCAGACCCCACGCCGCAAGATCGTAGTTCCGTTCCTTGGCGATAGTGCGGACCTGGTCTCCGATTGTCGGCATCAAGTTGACCTGGACATCGAAGCCAACCGCTTCCAGTTGCGCTTCGACGGCGAGCGCAGTCTGCTGCGAAGCCGGGTCGGATGCGTCGATCACTTCGAGCTTGCCGTCATACCCGTCTGTCATTGCCTCCGCAAGCAATTGCTTGGCTTTTTCAGGGGCAACGGGTGTGGCCTGGGTCTGCGTATGCCAGCGCGAATACTCCGGGAAAATCGAGCCGTTTCCAAGGTCAGAATCGCCGAATGCGCGCTGGGTGATGAGCTGCGGATCCACGGCAAGCTGCATCGCCTGACGCACGCGCGGGTCAGCGCCGGGACGGCCCTCCGAGGCATTGATGAGCGCGGCGTTTCCGGCGGCGGTCATGTTCACATAGCCGCTCATCCCGCGCTCTACGACCTCTTGGACCTCGTCGGGCTCGCGGACGAACGTCGAGTCGATGCCTCCGTTGTACATGGTTTCCAGTCCGACCTGTGTACCAGGGAGATACACGATGCGCAGCGCATCCAGGTTCGGCTCGCCTGCCCAGTAATCATCTCGTGCCGACAACGTCATGCTGTCAGCCTGAGACCAGGTAGCAAGGGCGAAGGGCCCTGCCCCGATCGGCGTGAACTTTCCGTCCGGACCGTCCGACTCGGTGGAGACGATCATGCCCGGTCCGGTTGTGAGCAACCCGGGAAAGTCGGCCCAGGACTTATTGAGTGTGTAGGTAACGGTCTTGTCGCCCGACGTCTCGATGCTCTCCACGCTGTCGTTCCAGAGCGCCGCTTCCGGAGCAGGCTTCGCCGCATAACGTTCCTGGCTCGCCTTCACCGCCGCCGCATCAACGGGCATGTTGTTGGAGAACTTCACGCCGTCCCGCAACGTCAGGGTCCAGGTCCGAAAGTCGTCACTATGGTCGAGGCCCTGCGCCATCTGCGGAACGAATTCGTTGGACTCGGTGTCGAATCGCAGCAGCGAATCGTAGATGTTCAGCATCTCTATGCCACCCGTGGTGACTGCGGCGATCGCCACTGCTGGGTCCAGCGCCGCCGGCTCTGAGTACGCCCCGAAGGAAAGGGTGCCGCCGGCGACGGGATCACCGCTGTCGGTGGCCCCCCTCATGCCCTCGCTCAACTCGTCGGTGGCGGCCCCGCTACCGGTGTCGGCCCCGCTGGCGCAGCCGACAAGCAGCAGCGTGGCCGCGACGGGTACCGCGATCGACTTCCACAGCAATTCCTTGTTGACGTACATAGAGGACTTCCTTACTTTCTCGATGGTGATTTCCTCTCTGTGGGATCGCTCTGCACCGGTGCGAAGCCGCGGAACACTCGACCGAAAAGCTTTGGGGATGCACTGTGCGCGGCGGTGAGCACCAGCAGCGCGGCCTAGGTGATAGCCGTTTCACCGGCACCGAAAGCCGGTTCCGATTCTCCCGATCAGCCTGTGCTGCGCGGAACCGAGCGCGTGTTGAGCAAGCGCTTGATTTCAATCTAACAGCAGTCGGACGAAAAACATACGAACAAAGTGAAACCAGTCACAAAGGCATATCCGCGTCGATGCACGCCACCGGGATTGCGCAACATCGATTCGCCGGGGGGATTTGAACCACGCCCCGTGATGACCCCGCGACCAGGCTTTTCAGGACATGGACAAGGTCGCGGGATGGGCAAGGTCGTGGGACGGACGAGATCACGGGCCGCAAGGAAATCAACACTCGCGGCCACAAGGCGTCAGACCCGCCCCACGAGACCAAGGGTGGCCAGTCGGAACCTGGCCATCACGCCCTTCGAGAAGCCAGACCTACCGGGGTCCGCAGCTCAATAGTGATCAGCCGCTTTACACGCAGATGCGCGCGGCGCAGCTGGATACGCGGCGCGGTCAGCGAATCGTCATCTGGCCGCCGTCGATATTCCACGACTGCCCGGTAATCCACCGTCCCTTGTCGCTGGCCAGAAATGCCACGGCAAACGCAATTTCTTGCGGGGTGCCGGCTCGGCCCAGCGGCACTCGCTCTGCGATCAGCACGCCCCACTGGTCCGCCGTCAGATCGTCCAGACGTGAAGTGGACACGATTCCCGGGCACAGCGCATTGACCCGGATTTGCTCGCTACCCAATTCCTTGGCCATCGACGAGGTCAGTGACTGCACCGCAGCCTTCGAGGCGGAGTACGCCGCCGCGTTGGCACCGCTGATCTTTCCTGCAATGGAGGAGATGTTGACGATGGTGCCGCCGCGACCCTGCGCAACGAATTGGCGAGCGAATGCCCTGCTCATCAAGAAGGTCCCGCGTACGTTCACCCGCATCACGAAGTCCCAGACGTCCGCCGCCAGGTCGGTGACCGGGACGCGGTCCCCAGCGCGAGCAGCCGCAGCGTTGTTCACGAGTATGTCGGCTCCACCGAACTCCGCGACCACCTTGTCCAGCAAGTCGCCCACTGCGGCCTCGTCGGATACGTCCAGTACCGCGGTGAGCGCGCGGACCCCGAGGCCCCGCGCCTCCTCTGCCACCGACTCGATGTCACGCCATCCACTGGCCCGTTCCTCGTCGGTGTACCGGTCGGGAGTGCGCCCCGTGCCCGTGAGCACCAGATCGCAGCCCTCGCGCGCGAGCTCCATCGCGATGGAGCGGCCGATGGATCGTATGCGGCCTGCGCCCGTAATCACCGCCACCTTGCCGACGAGCCCGCTCGCCTGCGCGCCGCCCGTCATAGCCGCTCGATAATCGCGGCGCTGGCCATGGCTCCGCCCGCGCAGACTGCGATCAAACCGAATTGCTGATCACGAAGCTCGAGCTCGTCGATTATCGCCGCGATCAACCTGATACCGGTCGAGCCCACCGGATGGCCCAACGCGATCGCGCCGCCGTTGACGTTGAGTTTGTCCGGATCCACCGCGTGCACCTGCGCCATTGACATGGGCACCGAGGCAAAAGCCTCGTTGACCTCGACCAGATCCATGTCGGACATGCTCATCCGGGCCCGATCGAGCACCCGTTGGGCAGCTTGCACAGGCCCGTCGAGTAGAAACTCGGGCTCGGCACCGATCAGGCATTGGCTCACCATGCGGGCGCGCGGACGCAGTCCGAGGTGCCGGGCGCGGGACTCGTCCATCAGAATCGCTGCGGTCGCACCATCCGAGATCTGCGAGGCGGTACCTGCGGTGTGCAGCCCACCGTCTATCACCGGACGCAACATGGACAGTGCGTCCATGGAGGTTTCCCGCAGGCCCTGGTCGTGATCGATGACAGCGGAGCCATCGGGCCCGGGCACTGTAATCGGAACGATCTGACGATCAAAGCGTTTCTCGCTCCACGCCGCAGCCGCACGCTGCTGCGAACGCAGGCCGAACAAGTCCAGATCCTCACGGGTGAAGGACCGCCGGCGCGCGATTCTATCGGCACCGACGAACTGGTTCGGGAGGTCCAGCGTCCAATCGGCCGGCTTCGGCCCGCCGAGGCCATCGGGAATGTTCGACAGCAGCGGCACCCGCGACATCATCTCGACCCCGCACGCCATGCCCACGTCTATCGCGCCCAGCGCGATCTGACCAGCGATCAGGTGCGCGGCCTGTTGGCCCGAGCCGCACTGGGCATCGATAGTGGTAGCGCCGGTCTGCTCGGAAAGCCCGGCATTGAGCCAGGCTGTGCGGGTCACGTTCGAGGCCTGCTCGCCAGCTTGGGTGACGCAGCCACCGATAGCCTGCTCCACCATCGCGGATTCGACACCGACTCGCTCCACCGCTGCGCGTTGAACCTGACCGAGCAGTTGCGCCGCGTGTAAGCCGGACAGCCAACCGCCGCGTTTTCCGTTGGGCGATCGGACGGCATCGACAATTACGGGTGTCCCCATCAGGCCTCCTAAAAGTGATGAAAACAGGGGCGCTTACATCACTGGCGACTGTAAGCACAGCACCGGGCGCGTCACCGCGCCGATCTCGATGGGCGGGACACGGAACCGTCCGCTGCGCTCGGAGTCTCGTCTGAGCTACTCGTCCTGTACGAGCCAGAAGCCGCTGAAAAATAGCGTCGTCATCAGCTCAGAGAACTCTGCCAGCGTGTATTGCTTTCGGTCCGGCCAATGAGTGGTCGACCAGAGAGTGTCTCGCACAGTCCGGTAGACGATTTCCGGCGCGATATCGGCCCGGAACGCACCCTCGTCCGCGCCCCGCTTGATCGCCTCGAGCCAGTGCTCGCGGATCCCTCGTGACGCACGGTCGACCGGTTCCAGTAGTTCGTGTTCGCGAAGATAATTGCGATCGTTCTGGTAGATCGCGGTCGCATACGGATGCAACTCGATCACCGTAAGCGTCTCACGGATCAGCCCGCGAACGATCTCGACGGGACTCGACGCCGTCGCCTCGATCAGTTTGAACCTTGCTGAGATATCGCCCATCAAGTCAGCGAGTAATTCGGCCACGATCGCGTTCTTCGACTTGAAGTAGTGGTACAGGCTTCCGGAGAAGACTCCAGCCGCTTCACCGATGTCGCGCACGGTGGTCCCCGCGACGCCCTTCCTGGCAAACAACTCCGCCGAGCTATCAAGGATCTGTGCCCTGCGGTCCGGGGTCGTTGTTGTCAAGTCATCACTTCTTGTCTGTTGTCGGACACAATCACGCCGATGCCTCAGCGTCATGAATTCTTGGTGCCTAGGACCAGCTAGATACGCCCTGGCCGGAGGCGTGCCGCAGCGTATTCACGACTATGGCCGCAAGAACTCCATGGCTAGGTTATCCACCCCTCGCTAGCCGGCGACGTGGGCTCAGCGTAACCGACTGGACGGGCTGGTCTGCCCCACGGGCCCCTTGTTCGGACCATTGTTTTCATTTCTGCGAGGCGCTGATACTCTCAAAATCAAGCGCTTGCTCAAGTATGGAATTGCGAAGGGCATCAATGGAAAACTTGGAAAAACAATTCGCCGACTTCATCGGAGTGGAAGCCGAGCCGCCCCGTGTGGCTCGCTATGACGTCAATGCCGCCATGATCCGCAACTGGGCCGAGGCCCACGACGACTTCAACCCGATCTACGTCGACCCCGAGGCTGCACGCGCAACCGGCCGCAGAGATGTCATCTGTCCACCCGCGATGATCTCTACCTGGGTCATGTCCGGTTACCGCCGTTACCGCGAGGTGCAGCGTCTCCGCGCGGAAGGCGTGATCGAGGATTTCGCCTATTCGCGATTGCTCGCCTTGCTCGACGACGCGGGTTTCACCTCGGTGGTAGCCACCAACGTCGAGCAGGAGTACTTCGCAGAGCTGTACCCAGGCGATCACGTAACGGCCTACTTCACCATCGAATCGATCTCGCCGTTCAAAAAGACGGGCCTCGGTCATGGATGCTTCATCACTCTGCTGAAGAACTACGTCAATGACGTCGGCGACACGCTGGTAGAGGAGCGGTTCCGACTGCTCCGGTTCAACCCCAACAATCAGGAGACCCACTCATGAGCGAGAGCACCGAACAGGGTCGGCACACCTCGGTCCCCCGGTTGACCGTGACGCAGGACAACGACTTCTTCTTCACCGCGGCCAAGGAAGGTCGACTGGAGATCCAGCGTTGCGTCGACTGCCGGACGCTGCGCCACCCCCCGGCCCCGGCATGCCCCGCGTGTCGCTCCTTCGAGTGGGACACCGTGGAGTCGACGCGTAAATGCACGCTGCACAGCTTCACTGTGCTGCACCACCCGAAGGACCCCGCGTTCGAGTACCCACTGGCCGTCGGGTTGGTGGATCTCGAGGAGGGCACACGGCTGGTTGCCGATATCGCCGGCATCGACCACGACGACCTCGAGTTCGGCATGGAACTCGAGGTCGCGTTCTCCGAGCATGCGCACGGGGAGATCCTGCCGCAGCTGCGCCGCCGCAGCGCAGCTGGTCTCGACGGGGAGGCCCAGTCATGAGCATGCCAAAGTGCCAGGTCGGCTACCAGCTGCCCGAGCTCGATCTTCCCCTGGACCGGACGCTGATCGTCGCGGCCGCTATGGCCTCGCAGGACTACGAGGATGTCCACCACGACCCGGGCGCGGCCCAGGGACGCGGCACCCCCGACATCTTCATGAGCATCAACTCCACGAACGGGTTCATCGACCGGTACATCACCGACTGGTCCGGGCCCGCCTCCCGCATCAAGAAGACTTCCCTGCGCCTGGGCGTGCCGAACTTCCCTGGCGACACCATGACGTTCACCGGTGAGGTCACCGCGGTCGACGGCGACGCAGTGACCGTCAAGGTGATCGGTAGCAACGCGCGGGGCCCCCATGTGACCGCCACGGTGACCGTGGAGCCGACCCCACAACAAGGAGAGAGCACATGACCCGCGGATTCTCAGGCGCCGCCGCCATCGCCGGTATCGGCGCGACAGAGTTCTCCAAGAACTCCGGACGCAGTGAGTGGCAGCTGGCCTGCGAGTCGGTAGTCGCCGCACTCGCGGACGCACAGATCGGAATCGAGGAGGTCGACGGATTCTCCCTTTTCACCATGGAGAACAACCCCGAGATCGCCGTCGCCCGCGCGCTCGGCATTCCTCAGCTCAAGTTCTTCAGCCGCATCCCGCACGGCGGCGGTGGCGCGTGTGCGCCCGTGCAACAGGCCGCGCTCGCGGTCGCAACCGGGGTGGCCGACGTCGTTGTGGTGTACCGCGCGATGAACGAACGGTCGGGACACCGATTCGGCCAAGGCCCGCCCGCCTTCGCATACAACCAGAACACGGACCAGGAGTACCGCAACTGGATCAACCCCTACGGATTGCTCACCCCCGCCCAGCAGGAGGCGTTCCTGGCCAAGCTGTACATGCACAAGTACGGTGCCACCAGCGCCGACTTCGGGGCGATCTCGGTACTCTCGCGCAAGCACGCGGCGAACAATCCGAAGGCCTGGTTCCACGAGCGACCCATCACCATCGAGGACCATCAGAATTCGCGCCTGATCGCCGATCCGATCCGGCTGCTCGATTGCTGCCAGGAGTCCGACGGTGGCGTCGCGCTGGTCATCGTCAGCGCTGAGCGTGCGCGGAACCTGCCGAACAAGCCCGCCATCATCACCGGCGCAGCGCAGGGCGTGGGCCCGCAGCAGATCTCGATGAGCAGCTACTACCGCGACGACATCGACTCCATGCCGGAAGTCGACCTCGTCGCCCAGCAGCTGTGGAGCCAGTCCGGCCTCAGCCCCGCCGACATCGACGCCGCGATTCTCTACGACGCCTTCACTCCGATGGTGCTGCTCCAGCTCGAAGAGTATGGCTTCTGCGGCAAGGGCGAGGCGAAGGACTTCATCGCCGACGGCAACCTCGAACTCGGCGGCCGCCTGCCGATCAACACCAACGGCGGCCAGCTCGGCGAGGGTTATATCCACGGCGTCAACGGCATCGCAGAGGGCGTGCGCCTGATCCGCGGCACCTCTGTGAACCAGCCCACCAAGACCTTGGACAACGTCCTGGTCACCGGCGGCTCCCCCGTACCCCACAGCGCTCTCGTGCTCTCAGCCGACCGCTAGCACTCCCCACCTTCTTGTTTCACGATCAGCCATCGAGGAGTTTTCCCATGACCGACCGCATCACCTACGCCCGCGCGACTCACGGTGAGGAAGAGATTCAGGCAGTCGTCGACGTGCTGCGCAGTGGCCATCAGGGCCTGCGTATCGGCAAGAACGTCGCCGAGATGGAGCGCCGCATCGCGGAACTCAGCGGTAAGAAGTTCGGCGTGATGGTGAACTCGGGCTCTTCGGCCCTGTATGTCGCCGTCGAACTGCTGGACCTGGCCAAGGGCAGCGAGATCATCACCTCACCCCTGACGTTCTCCACTGATATTGCGCCCATCGTTCGCGCCGGTATGGTCCCGGTCTTCGTGGACGTGGAGCCGAACACGGTCAATATCGACGTCAGCAAGATCGAGGCGATGATCACCGAGAAGACCGGTGCCATTCTGTTGCCGAACCTCGCCGGCAACTGCCCCGACTGGGACGCGATCCGCGAGATCGCCGATCGCCACGGCCTCAAAATCGTCGAGGATTGCTGCGACGCCATCGGCCCGACGCTCCGCGGCACCCCCACCGGCGCCCGCGCCGACATCAGTGTCACCAGCTTCTCGATGGCGCACATCATCACGTGCGCCGGCACCGGCGGCATGGTCCTGGTCGACGACGAGGCAAGCCGCGACAAGGCGCTGCTTCTGCGTCGTTGGGGCCGGCGCAGCGAGCCGAACCTGTTCGGCAGCGGCAAGGATATCGGCCGCGTCTTCCGCGAGCAGCTCGACGGTGTCGACTACGACAACGACTTCATTTTCGACGCCGTCATGCCGTGGAATTTCGAGCCCTCCGAGCTGGGTGCCGCGTACGGTGTCGTGCAGCTGGACAAGCTCGCCGACAACTACAAGACCCGCAAGGCAACCTGGGCCGCCTACACCGAGGCCTATAGCGCGTTCCCGAAGTTCTTCACCACGCCCGTCGAGCTCGAAGGCCTGGACACCGCGTGGCTCTGCTATCCGGTGATGATCAACGCCGACGCACCCTTCACCCGCAGCCAGATGCAGGAGGCCATCGAGGGCGACGGCATCGACACCCGCACCGTCTGGAGCGGCAACATCACTCGACACCCGATGATGAACAACGTCGAGTTCCGTCAGCCCCCAGAGGGCTTGCCGGTGGCCGACGAGGTCTTCGCCCGCGGCATGACCTTGGGTATGAGCCACGGGCTCACCGATGAAGAGGTAGTCCGCATCGGTCAGAGCATCCACCGCTTCGCCTCGAAGTTCGAGTAAATGATGGGCAAGCGATTCGAGGGACGACGCGCGGTCGTCACCGGTTCCAGCCGAGGCATCGGCGCGGGCGTCGCGGAGCGGCTTGTCGCCGAGGGTGCCGACGTGGTTCTCATCGCGCGCACTCTCGGTCCGGGCGGGCGCCTGCCCGGCAGCTTGGAGGAGACCGCAGATCGGCTGCGCCGATACGGCCGCAGGGTCGAGATGATCGTCGTCGACCTGACCGACCCCGAGGAACGCTCGCAGGTGATCGCGAAGGCGGCCGAGTTGCTCGGCGGCCCGATCGACATTCTGGTCAACAACGCGGCAGCTGCGATCTACCAGCCGCTCGCGGACTACCCGCTGCGGCGGCGCCAACTCACGTTCGAAGCGAACGTGCACGCTCCGCTCGACCTTATGCAGGCTGCGATCCCGTCGATGGTCGAGGCCGGCGAGGGCTGGATCGTCAACGTCTCGAGCGCAACGGCCCGCCACCGTGAGGGTCCGCCGTTCGACCTGGTTCCCCCTGGCACTTCGATGGCGGTCTACGGCGCATCCAAAGCCGCCCTGAACCGGATCACGCACGGCATGGGCGCGGAGCTCTACGGCACGGGCGTGCGGGTCAATACCGTCGAGCCGCGTGCAGCCGTTCTCAGCGAGGGCGCCACCGCGTTGGTCGGTGCCACTGTCCGTCCGGACCAGATCGAAGCCATCGAGGAGATGGTCGAGGGCGTTCTCGCGCTCTGCGACTGCGCCGCCGACGTGACGGGGCGAGTGTGCGTGAGCCTGGACTTGATCGACCAGTGGAACCTGACCACCCGCGGCCTGGACGGTAAGTCCTGGAACAACCCCGGACGAAACGTCTCGGATGAGCCTCGACGGAACGTCTTGGGCAAAATTGAGGAGCTGTCATGACACCGGTGATCGTCGACCTTGCCAGGACCCCGTTCGGCAAGCGCAACGGTTGGATGTCCACGATCCACTCTGCCGAGCTACTCGGCTTGGCGCAGCGCGGAGTGCTCGAGCGCACCGGGATCGATCCGGAGATCGTCGAGGAGGTCATCGGCGGTTGCGTTACCCCCCTGGGTGAGCAATACGGCAACATCGCCCGCACCTCATGGCTGCACGCCGGTCTACCCCCGCATACCGGCGCGACCACAATCGACGCCCAGTGCAGCACTGCGCAGCGCGCTGTGCAGCTACTAGCTGGTCAAATTGCTGCCGGCGCAACAGATGTGGGCGTCGCCTGCGGCGTAGAGCTGATGACCCGTGCACCGCTGACCGCGAAGGTCGGCACGGGCCTGGGCACGCCGCGGCCCGAATCCTGGTCGGTCGAGTATCCCGACCAGTACACGGGCGCGGACCGCATAGCCCGCAACCGCGGGTTCACACGCGAGGATCTCGACGCGTTCGGTCTGCGCTCGCAGCAGCTCGCGAAGGCGGCATGGGACGCGGGTCGGATCGATGCGCAGATCATCCCCGTCACGGTTCCGAGTCTCGAGCCGGGCCAGAAGCCGGTCCGCGTCACCCGCGACCAAGGTCTGCGCGATTCCACCCTGGAGGGGCTGGCACGGCTGCAACCCGTCCTCGATGGTGGCTTGCACACGGCGGGCAGTTCCTCGCAGATCTCCGACGGTGCCAGCGCTGCCCTGTTGATGTCCGCTGCCCGCGCTCGCGACCTCGGTGTGAAACCCAGGGCACGGATCGTTGCCCAGTGCATCATCGGAGGTGATCTGGAGTACCTACTCGACGGCCCGATCGACGCAGGCCGCAAAGTGCTCGCGCGCAGTGGCATGACCATCGCCGACATCGACCTGTTCGAAATCAACGAGGCCTTCGCGTCGGTCCCGATGTCCTTCGCCCAGGTACACGGTGTCAGCGAGGACCGGCTGAACGTCAACGGGGGCGCGATCGCCGTCGGTCACCCGGCCGGTGCGACTGGCATCCGACTGCTCGCGACGGCACTCGACGAGCTCGAGCGCCGCGACGCATCCACAGCGTTGGTGGCCATCTGCGCCTCCGCGTCGACCACCGCGCTCATTCTCGAGCGGATCTGAGGGGCATATCGTGGCACTAGCACTCGAAGAGGAACATCGGCACCTCGCCGACTCGGTGGCGGCTTTCGGCGTCCGCGCCGACGCCATCGCGCACGGTCGAGCGAACACCGCCGGCCTTGCGGCCGGAGACCGGCCGGACACGTGGGATCAGCTGGTACAGCAGCGCCTTCATGCCATCCACTTACCCGAGCAGAGCGGCGGGGACGGGGCCGGGATCACCGAGTTGGCCGTCGTCGTCGAGCAGCTGGGCAAAGCCCTGTATCCAGGGCCGTTCCTGCCGACCGTGATCACGAGCGCCATTCTCGCCTGCGCCTTCGATCCCGCGGAGGACTCGGAACCTTCGGTTGGGTTGCTCGAGGAGTTTGCGGACGGCGCAACGGGCGCGACCGCCTTCGGCTCTGGATTGACTGCTGAGCGCACCGCTGCCGGCTGGCTCGTGCACGGTGCGTCCGAGCCCATCCTGGGCCTGCCCGGTGCGACAATCGTGCTGGTCCGCGCGCTCGACTCCGACGGTTCGTCGGTGTGGTTCCGGCTGGTGTCGGGCGAGACTGCCAAAGTCACCGCCGAGGAAGGCGTCGACCTGACCCGTGCCATCGGGGTGCTCACGCTCGACGGGCACGAGGTTGCGCAGGCCGACGTGCTGGGTGACATCACTGATGCGGATGCAGAATGGTTGCGTAACACCCTGTTCGCTGCAGAGGCGAGTGGTATCGCGTCCTGGACGCTTTCTACAGCCGTCGACTATGTGAAAACCCGTGAGCAGTTCGGCCGGGCCATCGGGACTTTCCAGGCCGTCCAGCACAAGTCCGCGATGATGCTGGTGCGGGCTGAGGTGGCGTGTGCTGCGGCTTGGGATGCCGCTCGTGCACAGGAGCATGGTGCCGACCAGCGGGCGCTCGTATCCGCGCAGGCGGTGGTCGCCGCGCTAGCGGCCGGCATCGACAACTGCCTCGAATGTGTGACGCTTCTGGGTGGGGTCGGCTTCACCTGGGAGCACGATGTGCACCTGTATTGGCGTCGCGCGATCAGCCTGGCCACCCTCGCCGGTTCCGATCAGATGTGGGCCAAGCGACTCGGCGAACTCGCGATCACCACGACCCGGGACTTCTCCTTCATCGGTACGCACACCTTGCCTGCGCTCCGGGCAGAGGTAGCGGCGGTGCTAGACCAGCTCGACGCGCTGCCCGACGACGCTGTGCGCAGCGAGGGCTGGGCCCCGGAGCGTGGCGGCAGTCGTCGCGCTCTACTCGCGGACGCGGGTCTGGTGGCGCCTCACTATCCGAAGCCGTTCGGTCTCGGCGCGGGCCCGGAACAGCAGGCCGTCATCGCGCAGGAATTCGCGGTGCGCGGGCTGAAACAGCCGACAACCGTGATCGGTGAGTGGGTCTTGCCCACGATCCTCGAGTACGGCAGCGCTGAGCAGCAGCAGAGGTTCGTTCACTCGACGCTGCGTGGCGAGATCGTTTGGTGCCAGCTGTTTTCCGAGCCCGGCGCGGGCTCGGACCTTGCGGGGCTGTCCACCGCGGCCCGCAAAGTCGACGGCGGCTGGATTCTCTCGGGCCAGAAGGTATGGAATTCGATGGCTCACGAGGCCGACTGGGGCGTGTGCCTGGCGCGGACGGATCCAGATGCGCCCAAGCACAAGGGCATTTCGTACTTCCTGGTGGACATGCGCAGCACCGGTGTCGATGTGCGTCCACTTCGGCAGGCCACCGGGTTCTCCGAGTTCAACGAGGTATTCCTCGACGAAGTTTTCGTGCCCGACGAGTGCCTGGTCTCCGAACCGGGCAAGGGTTGGCGCCTTGCGGTGACGACACTCTCGAACGAACGCCTCAGCATGGGCGGAGCCCTGGACCATGGCTCGAGCAACCGCTTCCGCGATGTCCTGGCGAAGGGCGCGCACAGTTGCTCCCGTGAGGACGCCGTACGTGCCCTCGGTTACAGCACGAGCCGCGAGCTCGCGCTCTCTGCGCTCAATCTGCGCGGTGTGTTGGCTCGGCTTTCCGGCCAGAGTCCGGGGGCGGAGATCAGCGTCGCCAAGGTCTACAACGCACTCGCCCAGCGCGAGGGCTCGCGGGACCTGCTGCGACTGCTGGGACCACAGGCTGCGGTCTTGGATCCGGACGCCGACCACGTGATCGACCACATCGGCCTTCCGGCAGTCCTCTTCGGTGGCGGCACCGTGGAGATCCAGCTCAACGTGATCTCACAACGTGTTCTGGGTTTGCCACGCTGACGACCCACCGTTCTCGAACCCCATGAAAACTCCGTAGAAATTCCTGAACAGGAGACACCTACATGTACCTGGACTTGTCCGACAACTCGAAGGCCCTCCGCGCGGAGCTTCGCGCGTACTTCGCCGAAAACATCAACGAACAGGACCGCCGCGACCTGGTCACACAGACCGAGGGCGGACCCACCTTCGATCGCATTCTGCGCAAGATGGGTGCCGACGGCTGGCTCGGCCTCGGCTGGCCCGAGGAGTTCGGCGGCCGGGGCGAGGACCCCGAGGCGCTCTACGTCTTCTACGACGAGGTCGTGCGCGCGAACGCCCCGCTGTCGCTGGTCACGCTGAACACGGTCGGCCCCGCGCTGATCAAGAACGGCACCCAGCAGCAGAAGGACTTCTTCCTGCCGCCGATCCTGGCGGGCGAGCTCATCTTCGCGATCGGCTACACCGAGCCCAACGCGGGCACCGACCTCGCGGCTCTGGAGACCCGGGCGCGCGTCGAGGGCGACGAGCTGGTCATCAACGGCAACAAGATCTACACCAGTGCCGGAGTGTTCGCCGACTGGGTGTGGCTGGCCGTGCGAACCGACCCCGACGCGCCCCGACACAAGGGAATCTCCGTGGTGCTCGTCCCCACCAGCGCACCCGGGTTCTCGGTCACCGAGATCCACACCGTCGGCGGCATCAGCACTTCTGCCACCTACTACGAGGACGTGCGAGTTCCGCTGTCCAACGTGGTGGGCGAGCTGAACCAGGGTTGGGGCCTGATCACCAACCAGCTCAACCACGAGCGGGTGGCGCTGGCCGCGCGCGGCGGCATCGCCAACGAAATGTTCGCCGAGGTGCTCGAGTGGGCTAAGGCCGAGCCCGCCGGCGAGGGCGTCGTCTTCGATATCTCGTGGGTGCGCGACAAGATGGCCGAGGTGTACGCGCTGCTCAGCGCCGCGGATCTAATGAATCTGCGCCTCGTCGCGGACGTAGCCTCCAACACCCTGGGCGGCGGCGACTCCGCGGCCGCCAAGGTCTTCGGTACCGAGGGCGTCGTGAGCGCCTACGGCATGCTGCAGGAGGTCCTCGGCGCCAAGGGCCTGCTGCGCCCCGGTACCCCGGGCGCGGCCCTCGAGGGCCGCGTCGAGCAGCTCGGCCGGCGTGCGCAGAACAACACCTTCGGCGGCGGCACCAACGAGGTCATGCGGGAGATCGTCGCGGGCAAGACCCTCGGTATGACGATGGGCGCACGTCGCAGCCCTGACGCCGCCAAGACCGACGCCACCAAGACGACAACGGGAGCGAAGTAACATGGAATTCGAATTCAATGAGGATTTGTCCGACGTCCGCGGCCTGGCAGACCAGATCTTCTCCGCCCAGTCCGATGTGACGCACCTGCGGACGGTGGAGCAGAGCGGCGGCCACGACGCCAAGTTGTGGAAGAGCCTTGCGGACTCCGACCTACTTGGCATCGCGTTACCCGAAGAACCTGGCGGCGCTGGCCTGGGCATGCTCGGGCTGATGGCCGTGCTGGAGCAGCAGGGTCGCCGCGTAGCGTCCGTGCCCCTCTGGTCTTCGATCGCAGGCGCGGCGCTGCCCATTGCCGAGTTCGGCAGCCCCGAGCAGATCTCGGCCTGGCTGCCGGGTCTGATCAACGGCTCACACATCGTGACCGGCGCGCTCGAGACCGGTTTCGGATACGACGTCCCCGTGCGCGCCGAGGCCGATGGTGACGGCTGGCGCCTGCACGGTGAGATCGCGTCCGTGCCCGCCGCCGACGTGGCCGCCGCCCTGCTGGCGCCGGTCCGACTACCCGACGGCGGCGTCGCCGTCGTGCTGGTGCGCACCGACGCCGACGGCCTGGCCCGCACCCCGCTCAGCGTCACCAACTACGAGAGCAGCGCAGCGGTGAGCTTCGACGGCGTCTCCGTGGCCGCCGGCGACGTCCTTCCCGGCGACGGCGCGCAGATCCTGGCGTGGACGGTCCGGCGTGCACGGGTCGCACTCGCGTCGATCGCCATTGGTGTGTGCTCGGAGGCGCTCGCGCAAACCGCGGCCTACACCTCGCAGCGAATTCAGTTCGGTCGTCCGCTCTCGACGAACCAGGCCGTCGCCGTACGCGCCGCTGATGCTTATCTCGACTCCGAGAGCATCCGGCTCACGACCCAGCGCGCCGCCTGGCTGATGGACCTCGGCAAGGAGGACGAGGCGGAGGCCGCGGCCCTGGTCGCGAAGTACTGGGCCTCGAAGGGCGGCCTGCGCGCCGTCCACGCCACCCAGCACCTGCATGGCGGCATGGGCGCGGACATCGACTACCCGATCCACCGCTACTTCCTGTGGGGCCGGCAGATCGCGTTCACTTTGGGCAGCGCCGGCTCGATCGGCGCCGAGCTGGGCGATGCGCTCGAGAGGGGCGCATCGATCGGCTCGCCTGAGTGAACAGGCCCGCGAACCTCGCGGCCCAGAAAATTTGTTGGGTCCTGGTGCCGCCCCATCCCTGGCGGCGAGAGCCACAATCATCTTGGAGAATGCACGTTGGAAACATTCACCGAAATCGTCCGGCTGCGCGCCGAGGACGACAAGGTCGGGCTCCGGTTCGACGACCAGTCCTGGACATGGCGCCAGGTCGTCCAGGAAGGCGCCGACCGCGCAGCAGCCCTCGTGGGACTCGTCTCGCCCGCGCCGGCTGACCGCCAAATCCACATCGGCGTGCTCCTGGAGAACGTGCCGGACTTCGTCTTCTGGCTCACCGCGGGGCCGCTCGCCGGCGCGGCCGTCGTCGGCATCAACGCCAGCCGCAGCGGGCCCGAGTTGGCGCACGATATCCAGCACGCCGACGTCGACATCATCATCACCGAGGACAAGCTCGCACACCTGGTGGAGGGCACCGGCCACGGCGTACCGCCGGAGCTGGTCCTCAATGTCGACCAGCCGTCCTACCTGGAGACGCTGGCCCCGTACCGGGGCGCAGGCCTGCCCGAATCCATCACGACGCCGGATCAGCTGGCATTGCTCCTGTTCAGCTCAGGTTCGACCGGCGCACCCAAAGCTGTCATCGTCGGACAGGGCAGACTGGGCCGTCTGGCCGAGGTACTCGTCGACCGGGTGTCGATGCGCAGGGATTCGGTCACCTACTTGTGCATGCCGCTTTTCCACGGCAACGCCGTGATGATGAACCTCGCGGTCGCCATGCGAGTCGGCGCGACGGTGGGCATGACCAGAAAGTTCTCCGCCAGCAGGTTCGCCGACGATATCCACCGCTTCGGGGCGACCTACGTCAACTACGTCGGTCGGGCACTGTCCTATGTCCTCAGCCAACCGGAGAATCCCCGCGACCGGACGGGCACCCTCGAGCTTGCCTTCGGCACCGAGGCCTCGGAAGCTGATGTCGCACGCTTCACCGAGCGGTTCGGTTGCGAGGTCATGGAGGGCTACGGGCTCAGCGAAGGAGTGTTCCGCCTTGGTCGCACCCCCGATTCCCCGGCCTACTCTTTGGGTAGGCCTCAAGGCGACCTCGACATCCGGGTGCTCGATGAGCAGACCGGGGAGGAGTGCCCGCGAGCGGAGTTCGACACGAGCGGCCGGCTCACCAATCCCGGGGCGGTAGGCCAGATGGTCGCCGTTGGCCTTGCCCACAGGTTCGAGGGCTACTACAAAAACCCCGAGGCAATGAGCGACCGCGTCCGAGGCGAGGATTTCTGGTCCGGCGACCTGGGCTACCGAGACGCGGCGGGGTACTTCTACTTCGCCGGACGGTCCTCGGATTGGCTACGGGTCGATAGCGAGAACTTCTCCGCAGCACCAGTGGAGCGAGTTCTCCAGCGCGTCCCCGGCGTTGCTGCGGCACCCGTATTCGCGGTGCCCGACCCCAGCACGGGCGATCAAGTGATGTGCGCAGTGGAGATGGCCGCGGGCGAGCAGTTCGATGCCGCGGACTTCGGAGCGTTTATCGCTGAGCAGCCGGATATGGGTGCCAAGTGGTGGCCCACCTATGTGCGGGTGATCGACCAGATCCCGTTGACCGGCAGCGGCAAGGTCAACAAGGCACCGCTTCGTAGTGCCGCGTGGAACACCCCCGACCCCGTCTATATCCGGGTCGGCAAGACCAGCTCCTACGGCAAACTCGATGACGTTCAGCGGGCAGCGATCGAGGCCGATTTCCTCAGCCACGGCCGCGCCGGACTCTTGCCTGCCCACCTACCCGAAGCCGCACCAGCAACGAACTGACACAGTCCTAGTTCAGAGGGTTCATTGTCGGACCACTCCGGCCTCGACAAGCGAACCCGACAAACAGCACTGGGCGCCCAGTGGCCTCGAATCGTTGAAAATCCAAGGAGACTGATGAAGGTTCTAATTATCGGTGGTACCGGCATGATCGGCACCGCCACCGCCACATACCTGCGCGAGCAGGGCAACGACGTGACAGTTGCCGCCCGCACTGCGCCGGCGCCGGGCACGGTCGCCAACGAGTTCCCCGTCCTGCTCGGCGACTACAGCGAGGGAGGCTTCAACGCCTCGGACCTGGCCCCGTTCGAGGGAATCGTCTTCGCCGCGGGCAACGACATCCGACACATCCCCGCCGACGCCGACCGGGCCGAGTTCTGGGAGAAGATGCAGATCGGTGGCGTGCCGCGGTTCGCCGCGCTGGCCAAGGAGGCGGGCGTCCCGAACTTCGTCCAACTCGGAAGCTACTACCACCAGGTCCTGCCGGAGCTAGTCGAGACCGACGACTACGTCCGCGCCCGCGCGCTGGCCGATGAGCGCGCTCGAGCCCTCGGCGACGACCAGTTCACCGTCTCCACCCTCAACGCGCCCAACATCCTCGGCGTCACCCCCGGCCCCTCGATGGCCCGCATCGGCCGATTCCTCGACTGGGCCGACGGCAACAAGCCCGAGATCCCGAACTTCACCCCCGCGGGCGGCACCAACTACATGTCGGTGCGCTCGCTCGCCGAGGCGGTCGGAGGTGCGCTGCGCAACGCCGAGACCGGCACGGCGTACCTGCTGGGCGACGCGAACCTCGCCTTCCGCGAGTACTTCCAGATGATCTTCGACGCGGCGGGCAGCACCATCACGCTCGTCGCGCGCGACGAAGAGCACCCGATGCTGCCCGACGCGTTCATCGTGCAGGGCCGCGGCAACGTCATCTCCTACGAGACCGACCCCGCGCAGACGGCCGCGCTCGGTTACACCCAGGGCGACGCGCCCCGCGCGATCGCAGAAATGGTCGCCCAGACCCGCGCCGGCCTGGCATGACCGATACCGACGCGCTGCTCGGGCCGCTGCTCATCGGCAAGTTGGCCATCGTCACCGGTGGGGCACAAGGAATCGGGGCCGCAATCAGCCGGCTGTTCGCCGCGCACGGGGCTGCGGTGGTGGTCGTCGACAACGATGTGGCGGCCGCAGCATTGGCCCGCGAGGTGCCCGCCATCACGGCCGTCATCGCGGACGCCACCGACCCGGCCGTGGCGCTCGATCTCGCCGCGCATCAGCCGGACATCCTCGTCAACAACGTCGGCCACTTCCTGCGGCCCCCGACCACCTTCGTCGAGGCCGACCCCAGCGAGTGGGTCCAGCTCGGAGAGATCAATCTTGGCCACGCCATGCGCGCTACGCACGCGGTTCTGCCGGGCATGATCGAGCGTGAACGAGGCGGGTCCATCATCAACCTGACCACCGTCGAAGCACACCGCGGCATCCCCGGCCACACCGTGTACTCCACCTACAAGGCGGCGCTGCGGCACTTCACCCGCAGCCTCGCCTTGGAGGTAGGACCTCATGGCATCCGGGTCAACAACATTGCGCCCGACCTGATCGAAACCCCGCAGGTGCCCTACACGAGGTTGGTCGCCGAAGAGGATCGGCACCGCTGGCCCCGGTGGGCCCCACTGGGCGGCCCGGGTACCCCGCAGGACGTAGCGGGGCCGGCGCTGTTTCTGGCCTCGGAGATGTCCCGGTACGTCACCGGCACCACCTTGCACGTAGATGGAGGCAGCGATGCCGCTGGTGGCTGGTTCGCGCGGCCGAACGGGACATGGACCAATCGACCCCTGAACCCCTGAACCCCTGAACCCGGAGCTGGTTCCGTCGACGGCAGCGTCGGGAGCCATTCGACGACTCGCTCGGGGGCCATGATGTCCAGACCACCTCGCTCGGCGCCCTCGCCGAAGACTGCGGCCGTCATCTCGGTGCGAGCGCGCGGGCAAATGGCGTTCGCCGTCACCCCGTAGCGCGATAGCCCACGGGCGGTCGACAGCGTCAACGCACTGCCAGGCCCAACGCTTCGGCCCGGCCAAGACCGGACCCCGCCCCGGTAACGATGACGGAGCGGCCCGAAAGATCGATATTCTGCATGCTTTTTCCTATTGCTGGTTGTGGACCATTGGTCGCGTAGCCACTGACTGCGGTGGCTATCGGAAGTGTCGAAGATGAGCTGTGTTCGATCGTCGCCACTCTTGCTGGAGTGGCCGGTCATCGATCCGTGTGAGTGCCTGAATGCAGATGCTCTTCGTAGATTGCGTTTAGCCCTCGGCGACGCATTCTCCTTGGTAATGTAAATCCGCAAGTGGGCAATCAAGCGCTTGCTCAACTTAACTCAGTGATGGACCGCCCCAAACAAGCTGGAGGAGCACGATGCTATTTCCTGGCAAACGACGATTTGGCACCATAGCCATCGCCACGATGGCCAGCGGCCTGTTACTCGTAGGCTGCACGAGTAACGGCGATAACGACGGCTCTGGTTCGACCGACGCCCAGTCCGAGCCCGGGTCTATCGGCATCGTTGGCGACCAAGGCAAGGGCGGCGATCCGGTTGAGGGCGGCACGCTGAGCTTCGCCGGCTACTCACCGGTCTCCACGCTCGATCCCGCCAAGACCCAGCCTGCGGGTTCCACGGGCGGCACCGAGATGGCAGCGGTCTACGACCTACTCGTCCGCTACGACGCAACCACCGAAGGCTTCGAGCCGCAGTTGGCTAAATCACTCGACGCGAACGACGATGCGACGGTCTGGACCCTCAAGCTCCGTGACGGCGTCAAGTTCAGCGACGGCACCCCGCTCGACGCCGAAGCCGTAGTCGCCAGCACTAACCGCTTCAACACCAATCGCGGCGGCAACAGCCAGGCGTTCACCGCCGGCGTCAAGTCCGTCGAGGCCACCGACGCCTCCACCGTGACCTACACGATGAACCAACCGTGGACCGAGTTCCCCTCCATGCTCGCCTTCGGCCACGGCATGGTCGTCGCTCCCAGCTCGGATCAGCCGGACGGCACGTTCAAGCCGATCGGTGCCGGCGCCTACACGATGGAGAGTCTCACCCCCGGTGCCGATCTGGTGCTTCAAGCCCGCGAGGACTACTGGAACGGCAAACCGCACTTGGACACCCTCAAGTTCGTAGCCATCAAGGATGAGCAACCCAAGATCGACGCCCTCAAAAGCGGGGGCATCCAGATGGCGTTCCTCATCAACGACGACGCCGTGGACACTGCCAAGGCCACCCTGCCCGGGTACCTCGAGACCGTCAGCCTCGGCAACTCCGTTGTGCAGATCAACCAGCGCGAGGGCCGTCCCGGTGCCGACGTACGGGTGCGCAAAGCGATGCAAATGACCATCGACCCCACCGTCGTCGACACGCGCGCCAAGAACGGTGAGGGCATGCCCGGCACCGAGATGTTCCAGTCCTGGTCCAAGTGGCACAACGACATCGCCCCTGTGCCGCTCGATACCGACAAGGCTAAGGCACTCGTCGACGAGGCCAAGGCAGACGGCTTCGACGGGAAGATCACGTACTTCACAACCCAGACGCAGTCCGGACAGGCCACCGCTCTTGCCATCCAGGCGATGTTGCAGCCTGTCGGTATCGACGTGAGCATCGAATACGGAGCATCGGTCACCGATGTCGTCAAGCGCCTGTACGTCGACAAAGACTTCGATATTGCCACCGGCTCGTACAGCATCGCTGATCCTGCCCCATTCACGCGTCTGTACAGCGCTTTGAACAGCACGTCGAGCAACAACATCATCGGAGTCAACGACCCGACGATGGACAAAATCCTGAGTGATGTCCAGACAGCGAAGGACGACGATGCGAAGCGCGCAGCGTTGGCCGACCTGCAGACGGAGGTCAATTCCACGGCCCCGTTCCTGCCACTTGCGGCCGGTGTCAGTTTCGTGCCATGGACCGACAACGTCTACGGTGTGGTCCCGTCGCTCGACGCCATCATGTTGCTCGACCAGGCCTGGATCGAGTAGGTCCGCCAGGGGCTGCCCTTCGGTCGATGGAGAGTCGGCTGGACCCGGGGCAGTCCCGTTGGCGCCTGTGGACTAGTCGGCTCGGTGTATAGGCCGCTGCCGCGCTGTCCGCGCACCTTATTTGCCAAGTGAACCCCCTTGCTCTCGAAAGAGCTTGGGGGTTCACTCGATAAAAAGGGTGTTCGCTTACCCCGGCGATAGACTCCGACCGCAGATTGGTCAGCGCCTTTGCTGCGCAAGCCGAACTGCCCCGGCGGTCATATTCAGGGCGCGGCCCGTGTACGGGCCGTCATTCCCACACGACGTGCAAGTCCGACGTGGGATCGATATGTCACGCAGATTGGCTTCGACCGTTGCGGACGTCCTGTGACCGGACCTCCACGTTCTGGTGCCGTTTCGTCGACAAACCACATGGTGTCGAAATGTCCCAGAACTCACATACCTCGGAGCTTGTCGAGGTCGCGTCTCTCGCGTTTGGTCGGCCGGCCTGCACCGCGGTCTCGCCGCGGCTGCGAGGCGAGAACTTCCTTCGGCGGTGGCGGTGGGCTGCGATCGATCATGCATTCCGCCACGACACCGGCACCGACACGTTTGGCAATTGCTCGCGTGACCACGACAATCTTCTCCGCACCGTCGACGCGCAAGCGGATCTCGTCGTCAGGACCGATACGTTGCCCGGCCTTGGCCGGGGTGCCGTTGACGCGGACATGACCGGATCGGCAGGCTGCCGCAGCAGCCGACCGCGTCTTGAACAGCCGGACAGCCCAAACCCAGCTGTCTACCCGCACACTCTGTGTTTCGACCATCGACAACACAACCTACATGTCGAGACCGAGGTCGAGAACCGTCACCGAATGCGTGAGACCCCCGACCGCAAGGAAATCGACACCGGTCTTCGCGTAGTCGTGCGCCACATCCAAGGTGAGTCCACCCGAGGACTCGAGCTTGGTGTGTGGTGAGAGTTTCACACGTCGCTGGACCGCCATCTGGGTCTGCCACAGCGCGAAGTTGTCGAGCAGCACCAATTCGACGCCCTCGGCGAGTACTGCGTCCAGCTGCTCGAGGCTGTCGACCTCGACTTCGCAGTCGATATCGGGCGAGGCAGCGCGAACCGCCCGCAAAGCGGCGACTATCGAGCCCGCAGCGGCCACATGGTTGTCCTTGATCAGCGCAGCGTCACCGAGGCCCATCCGGTGGTTCACTCCTCCCCCGGCGCGGACGGCGTATTTCTGCAGGGCACGAAGACCGGGCAAGGTCTTGCGGCTGTCGCGGATCTTCGCGTCACTGTCGGCGACCTCGGCAACCCATGCCGCGGTGGTGGTGGCGATGCCGGACAGATGGCACATCAAATTGAGCATCGTCCGTTCCGCTGTCAACAGGGAACGCGTCGGCGCTGTCAGGCTCAGAACCGACTGTCCGGCTTCGACTTCGGTTCCGTCTGCAACTCGATCGACGAGCTGGTATGCCCCTTCACCGATGACCTCGTCCAGGACGAGCAGCCCTACGTCGATCCCGGCCACAGTCCCGGCCTGGCGGGCGACTACGGATGCCGACGCGATGGCGTCGGCGGGGACCGTTGCGATGGTGGTCACGTCCGGCCCGTAGCGCAGGTCCTCGTCGAGGGCGGTTCGGATGAGTGCACGCACCTCGTGTGGGTCGAGTCCCTGTTCGGTCAGTGCACTCACTGTCAACTCACTCCTGTCATGGCCGGTGGCCGTATCTTGTTGGAAGACAACACGAATTCGAGTGAACCGTCCTCGGCCTGTCGAATTCGCGTGCTGTGCCGCAGTGCGTCCGAAGGTGCTGGATGGTCTCTACGGGTATGGCACCCACGACTTTCGGGTCGCGCAGCTGCCGCCTTCACCACTGCCGATGCGGTGACCGTCAGTGCTGCATCCTCGATCGAGGCGACTGCATCGGGCGAGCGTGTGGTGTCCGGCCACGCCAGGTCCACAGCCGAGCCCAGCACCGACGCCGTGTGGGCCAGGCCGCTTTCGTCGCGGACCACTCCCACGTGCTCGGTCATCAGAGCTTGTAGTTCTCGCCGCGGCACTGTGCGCATCGACGGCAGGGTGGGTTCGGCATCGACGCGGGGGCTGCCTTGTCGTTCCAGGGCTGCAATTCCAGCACGTCTCCCGACGACCAGTCCTTCGAGAAGACTGTTCGACGCCAATCGGTTTGCGCCGTGCAGGCCTGTTCGTGCCACCTCACCGGCAGCGAGAAGACCTGGGACAGTGGTGCGACCCCATACATCGGTGACGATGCCACCGCAGGAGTAGTGCGCCGCGGGGGCGACAGGAATCAGGTCCTCGGCGGGATCGATTCCGGCTGCAAGGCACGAGGCGGTGACGGTAGGAAACCGTCTGGAAAACCCGGGGATCGCGCGTGCGTCGAGTAGAACATGGTCGGTACCGGTGATACGAAGTCGTTCGGCGATAGCTCGCGAGACCACATCGCGTGGAGCCAGGTCCCCGAGCGGATGGACACCGTCCATGAACCGGATGCCATCGAGATCGACAAGGTGTCCGCCCTCGCCGCGTACAGCTTCACTGACCAATGGTCGTCGCCCCTCCGAACCAGGAGCGAACAGCACCGTCGGGTGGAACTGTACGAATTCCAGATCCGACACTTCCGCACCAGCAGCGAGCGCGAGCGCAATTCCGTCGGCAGTCGAGCCGGGCGGGTTGGTACTGCACGAGTACAACTGGCCCACACCACCAGTGGCCACCAGTACGGCAGGGCAATGGATCACGCCCATTCCCTCGGCAGAGGATGCAAGCAGTCCGCTGACCCCGCCTCGCGCAGTGAGCACGGACACGGCAGCGGTGCCGAACAATACAGCTTGCCCCGAGACATCAAGTGCCCGTTGCACTTCAGCGCCGGTCGCATCACCTCCCGCATGAATGATCCGACTTCTCGAGTGTCCGCCTTCGAGTGTCCGCGCCACCGTGCCGTCGGCGCCTCGATCGAAGACCGCACCCAATGCTTCCAATGCCGCGACTGCGTCGGGACCGCCGGAGACGATGGAACGAACCGAAGGCTCGTCACACAGGCCTGCTCCGGCCACGCAGGTATCGGCAACGTGATCGTCGATGGAATCACCGGAGGCGCCCGAACCGGGGACTGCAATCCCGCCCTGGGCGTACTGCGTCGCCGTGTCCGCCGAACCGCCCTTGCTCACGGTGATGACCCGCAATCCCCGCTGACCGGCTGCAATTGCTGCACTGAGGCCCGCGACGCCACCGCCGACCACCACGAGATCGGCCGACGCCTCCCACGTGATCGAGACCGGCGTGGTCCCTCCCCCGAAGGACAGCGTCACTCGCCGCCGCCGGAGTTACCGATCTCGATCATCCGTTGCACCGACTTGCTTGCGATGTGTGCGGTCTCGGGATCCACATGCACTTCGTCCTTACCTTCGACGAGGCAGCGCAGCAATGCAGCCGGGGTGATCATCTTCATGTAACCGCACGATGCTCGATCGTTGACCGCTTGAAAGTCGACGTCCGGTGCTGCGCGCCGCAGTTGATGCAACATGCCGATCTCGGTTGCAACGAGTACCTGCTTGGCGCCGGTGGTTCGCGCGGCGTCGAGCATCCCGCCGGTGGAAAGAATTTTGACCTTGTTCGGCGCGACGAAACCCTCGCCGGCCAAGTAGAGAGCCGATGTGGCACAACCACATTCGGGGTGGACATACAGTTCGGCATCGGGATGCATGCGAGACTTCTCGGCGAGTTCGTCACCGTTGATGCCGGCGTGGACATGGCATTCGCCTGCCCAGATGTGGAGATTCTCTCGACCGGTGATCCTCTTTACATGCGCACCGAGGAACTGGTCCGGCAGGAACAGAATTTCACGACTCGGGTCGATCGATTCGACGACCTCGACGGCATTGGAGGACGTGCAGCAGATATCGGTCAGTGCTTTGATCTCTGCGGTCGTATTGACGTAGGACACGACGACGGCGTGCGGGTAGTCGGACTTCCACTCGCGCAGCTGCTCGGCGGTGATGGAGTCCGCAAGCGAGCAGCCGGCACGCTGATCCGGAATGAGGACGGTCTTGTTCGGGCTCAGAATCTTGGCGGTCTCCGCCATGAAGTGCACACCGCAGAAGACGATCTCGTCTTCCGGAACCTCCGCGGCCAGCCGCGAGAGCGCAAGCGAATCCCCGACGTGATCGGCGATGTCCTGGATGGCGGGAACCTGGTAGTTGTGAGCCAGAATGGTGGCTCCCCGCCGGCGCGCAAGCCGTTTGATCTCGGCCGCCCACTCCTGTGTCGGCTCCACGCCGCCGTATCCTCCCGGTCCGTCGACGATGTCGGACACTCCACCCCAGCTCGATTCCAGCTGCATGGAGCCGCTCGTTGTCGACGCACTGACCATCGCAGCAGTGGCCGTGGAGCCACTGGTCTCGTAGCCGATTGCACTGCTCGCCATGGCGGAACTCCTTCGCCGATCATCCGGCCCGAAAAGTCCGGATTTCCTATGATGGGGTTTTCGACTTATGATCGAAAACATGATTCATCGTAGCACCGTCCACGAAGTACTCATCGCGGTGTTCCAGGTTCGGACCTTCACCGCAGGCCAGAGCCCCGAACTCGGAGTCCTGCTCTGGCAGCGTGCACTCGAGCCGGAGTTGGGCTCGTGGTCCCTTCCCGGCGGTGTCCTCGAATCCGACGAGGACCTCCCCTCCTCCGCTCGTCGCCAGCTCGCCGAGAAGGTCGACGTCCGAAAAGTCGCCCACCTCGAACAACTGTCCATCTTCAGCGACCCCGATCGGGTACCCGGAGACCGACGGATCGCCTCGACCTTCCTGGGTCTGGTCCCGATCTCCACGGACCCGAAACTGCCGGAAGACACCGAGTGGCATCCGGTCGCGCGGCTTCCCGAGATGTCCTTCGACCACCGGACCGTCGTTCGCCACGCACGAACCCGATTGGTAGCGAAACTGTCCTATACCAACATCGCATTCGCGCTTGCGCCAGTCGAATTCGCCATGTCCACGTTGCGCGAGATCTACGCCGCTGCCCTCGACTACCAGGTGGATGCGACAAATCTCCAGCGCGTGCTCGGGCGTCGAAAAGTCCTGGAGGCGACGGGCAAGACCTCGCCGTCGGGCAAGGCAGGTGGTCGTCCACCCGCCCTCTACCGGTTCGCCGACGCTTCCTTGCGCGTCACCGACGAGTTCGCCGCTTTACGCCCGCCCAGTTAGGTCAGAAGGTTCGTCGTTCCATAGTGGACCCGGGACCCTGTCCTCGGCGACAGAATTCGCTCTGGGCTCCGGCTCCTCGTCGTCCAGCGTGAATCGAAGATTGTCGTGCGGGTTCATGGCCGCCAGGAGCAGTACGACGAACGAGGTCGCCAGAGCCTGCACGATCAGCACGAGCGGGGATTCCACGCCCACAGCCCGCGCTACGACGGATCCGACGGCGGGATCGTCCGGTCGGGTATGCAGGATTCCGGAGATCCACACCCCGACGCCCAGCGTCGTTGCCGACCCCAGGAAGGAACCGAGCACCAACCCCAGACCCATTGCAGGGCCGCGGCGCTCGGTCCACGTCCAGAATCCGACCGGGAGAAGTACACCTGCGACGAGGGTGATGCACAAGAAGATGGCGACCGAATCGAATCGGTGCAGGCTCTCGCCGGTCAACGGCGCACCCCGTCCGGGTGCGAGAACGACGAGATGTTCCGCCGGGGCCAGAAGTGCCCAACACACGCCTGCGAGAACGCCGACCCCGACAGCAACGGCGACAGTTATGGCCAAGATCCGGAACCGAGGTATCGGTGCCGCGTCCCCGTCGAAGGTGGCGCGGTCCGATTCCATCGTCGATTCCACAGGCCCTATCGCCTTCCCGAGGCCGCGGAGTCGTTCGATCCGTGACGCGAGCACCTCGAGGTCCATCCGTCTGGACGTATCTGCACGACCATGCGCCGACCACACTCTGCGCAGAACCGTGGGGGTTCCAGACCCAGCCGAGCCGCCTCGGTGACGGTCTCGTCAACACCGGGGACCAGAGGCTTTCCCGTGTGCAGGCTGTAGCGCTGATCGGTAGTCACGCCTCCACCTTAGATGGTCGAGTTCAAGGCTTTGATCGGCATCCGAAGCTCGCCGAGGAGGTCCAGATCTTCCTCCGCGGGCCGTCCCAGAGTGGTCAGGTAGTTGCCGACGATCACGGCATTGATGCCGCCGAGAATGCCCTTTTGTGCGCCTAGGTCACCCAAGGTGATCTCGCGCCCACCGGCGAATCGCAGAATCGTCCTCGGCAGAGCCAGTCTGAATGCCGCAACAGCCAGGAGCGCCTCGGACGGTGGTAGTACGTCGAGGTTTCCGAACGGAGTTCCAGGTCGCGGATTGAGGAAGTTCAGTGGCACCTCGTCCGGTTCCAGGGCAGCCAGATCCGCGGTGAACTCCGCTCGCTGCTCCAGCGACTCCCCCATCCCGAGAATCCCTCCGCAACACACCTCCATTCCTGCCGCTCGCACCATTTCCAATGTGCCCCAACGCTCTTCCCACGTATGGGTGGTGACGACCTTCGGAAAGTACGAGCGGGCAGTTTCGAGATTGTGGTTGTAGCGATGAACTCCCATCGCAGAAAGCTGATCGACCTGCTCCTGGGTCAACATGCCGAGCGAGCACGCGATGTCGATGTCGACTTCGTTGCGGATCGCCTCGATGCCTGCTGCCACCTGGGCGAGCAGTCGCTCATCCGGACCACGAACTGCAGCGACGATGCAGAATTCGGTGGCTCCGGACTTGGCCGTCTGTTTGGCAGCCTCCACGAGGGAGGGAATGTCGAGGCGTGCAGCGCGAACCGGCGACTCGAACAGGCCTGATTGCGAGCAGAAATGGCAATCCTCGGGGCATCCGCCGGTCTTGAGACTGATGATCCCTTCGACCTCGACCTCGGGACCACACCAGGCCATTCTCACCTCGTGCGCCAGGGCAAGCGCTTCCTCCAACCGTTCCTCCGGCAACCGAAGGATCTCGAGCACCTGGCTCTGTGTCAGCCCCTCACCGTTCTCGAGCACTTGCGTACGCGCTCTGTCGACAATGTCGGACTGCACAGATATCTGGGTCACGAACTGCTCCTTCGGTCACACGGGCATAATTGAACACCGTTCAAGTTGAACGGTGTTCAGGTTAAGCTGGCGGTCGGATACTGTCAAAGCCGAACCGAAGAACAGGAGTGCCGAGTGCAACTGCGGAGAGCGGACGTCCTCGACGGCGCGATATCGATCCTCGACGAATACGGCCTCGGCGATCTGACGATGCGGCGGTTGGCAACGTCTCTGCACGTTCAACCTGGTGCGCTGTATTGGCACTTCCCCAACAAGCAGACTCTTCTCGGCGCGATCGCCGACCACCTTCTCACTGATGTCGACGCACCCCCGACTCGATCCGGATGGGATGAGCAGGTCCGCGAACTGGCCCATCGCTTACGCGATGCCTTGCTTTCACGCCGAGACGGCGCCGAACTGGTTGCCGCGACCTATGCGTCGCGACTGACTACCAACCGGGTTCGCGAGCGCATCGCCGCAGTCTGCATCCGAGCAGGTTCGAGCCGCAGCGACGCCGAACTCACAGCTGACACGCTGCTGTATTACGTGCTGGGCCAGACTGTCGACGAGCAGTCACGTATGCAGATGGACTCCGTCGGCGCCCTCACCGAAGAAGCGTCCCCGCTGTTCGAAAGTCCCGATTCGACAAGCAGATTCGATTTCGGTCTGGGGCTGTTCATCGACGGAGTCCGGCACAATCTGGGCGCCTCCGCGCGGCTCTAGCCGCCGAAGACGGCACCTAGTCCGGCACTGTTGCCCGCACTCGAGGCAAACGGGTTGTCGTGCACCATGTACGTCCAGGTCGACGTCGGGCGTTGCAGACCCGCATTGTCGAGATCGATTCCCTCGGAAGTGATCTCGGCCGTCTCGAACGTCACCTGAGCTTGTTCCATCGCCTTGTCCGAGACGGTCTTGAACGCCTCGACAGCGATTCGGTGATATTCGTCCAATGGGTTCTCTCGACCGAGTGCGCGCAGGTGGATACTCTCGCGCACATCGGCGAGGTGTGCCAAGTAATCCGACCACGCCCGGTCGAGATGGAACAGCACGATTCGACGGGCTGCAACAACCAATGTGTCCTCCGATACCTCGGCGCGGAGCTCCGAAGCCCGTTCCGGCGCAGCGACAGTCAGAAGGTCCAACGCTTCGGCAGTTGCGAGCAACGTAGTACGCCTCCGATCGAGGATGTCGCGGTGCGCAGCGGTGAGCTGGTTGTACCGCCACGTACGCGAATGCACTTCGAGCATCGTGCCCTCGGCTATCCGCTGCGCATGGTCGATCTTTCCGGCAACACCCGCCGAAGTTATCAGCCCGGTGTCGTCGTGCTTCCTGGGCTGATCCTTGGGTCCGATATTCGCCGTCACGACGTCGTCCTCCCAGCTGGAGAAGAACACCGAACGTCCCGGATCACCCTGGCGGCCTGCGCGGCCACGAAGTTGATTGTCGAGCCTCTCGGTCGTGTGCCGACCGGTTCCTACCACGAGCAGCCCGCCGAGTTCGGCCACTCGGTCCTTGGCGGCTTTCGTGTCGGAACCGGGTCCACCCAGCTTGATATCGGTTCCTCGTCCGGCAATCTGAGTCGACACTGTGACAGCTCCGATCACGCCCGCAGCCGCGATGACGCCGGCTTCCTCGGCGTCGTTCTTCGCGTTCAACACGACGACCGGAACTCCCTGCTTTTGAAGCTGCTCGGCCAGGTCCTCGGATTCCGCAACGTCGTGGGTGCCGATCAGAATCGGTTGTTCTCGCTCGTGAACCTCCTTCACGAAGGCCACCACCGCCGCATTTTTGTTCGAGGCAGTGTCGTAGACACGGTCGGCCTCGTCGATTCGAATGTTCGGCTGGTTGGGCGAAATCAGCGAGACTCCGAGCCCGTAGAACTTCTTGAGCTGTTCGCCGGCGGCGAGCGCAGTACCGGTCATTCCGCACACTGTCGGATATCTACCGATCAGAGCCTGCACGGTGATCGTGTCGAGAATCTCTCCCGTCTCCGTCGGCTTCAGTCCTTCCTTGGTCTCCACCGCTGCTTGCAGACCGTCCGGCCACCGTTGCAACTCCGCAACGCGCCCACGAGATGCATTGATCAACTGGACCTTCCCGTCCCGGACGATGTAATGCACATCGCGCTGGAGAAGGACCTGAGCGTGCAGCGCGACATTGACCGCAACCAAGGTGGTCCCGACATGCTCCTCGGAGTACAGATCGATATCGCCGAGTTCCTTCTCCAACCGGGCAGCGCCCTCGTCGGTGAGAAAGACGTTTCTGCCGTCGGCGTCGGTGTCGAAATCGGTGCTCTTCGCCAAGCCGCGAATTGCCTCGAACACCTTCGACGCCGGCACATCCTTCTGTACCGACCCCGCAAGGACCAAGGGAACGAGTGCTTCGTCGACGAGCACCGAATCGGCCTCGTCTATCAGCGCAACATCAGGAGTGGGCGCTACCAGATCGGCGATGTCGTCGACCAGATGATCACGAAGAACGTCGAATCCGATCTCGTTGACCGAGGCATACGTGACGTCACAGGCATACGCCTTCCGTCGTTCCTCCGGAGTCGAGGATTCGGTGACCGACCCGACTGTCAGACCCAGCATCTCGTACAGCGGTGCCATCCATGCGGCGTCGCGTCGGGCGAGGAAGTCATTGATGGAAATGACATGCACTTTACGGCCGGAGAGCACATATCCGCCTGCCGCGACCGCGCCCGCGAGCGTCTTTCCCTCACCGGTTGCCATCTCGACCACGTCGCCCGCCATCATCCGGACGGCCGCGAGCAACTGAACGTCGAAAGGCCGCAGCTGGACGGCCCGATCACTCGCTTCACGAACGAGCGCCAGGTAGCGCGGAACATCGAGGTCTTCGCTTCTGTCGACGCGCAGCGATGTCGCCGCCGCGGTGAGTTCGGAGTCGGTGAGACCGCGCGCCCAGTCCTGATGTTCGGACGCCAGGTCCACCCGACTTCTGGAGCGAGCTTGACCCTTCTGCGCCGAACGGCCGAGTACTCGCCAGAGTCGATCAGAACCCAATGCCATCTACCAATCCCTACCTACGAAGAAGAATCAACGGTGCCTCGGCACTTCTTTCTCCCAGCCTACTGAAGCGGCAAGCCCTTACCTGATGAGCCGACGGGGACGGGAATTATGCGAAGACACAGTTGTTGATTCAACTGGGTTCTTCAGCGAAGAGAACCGCAGGAAGGACGAGAAGATGTCGCATTCGTACAGCAAGGACGAGCAGTCACTCGATCGGTTGACTCCCGAGCAGTTCCGAGTCACGCAGAAGAACGGCACCGAGCGAGCTTTCGACAACGAATACTGGGATAACCACGAGGCCGGTCTGTACGTGGATGTCGTAACGGGCGAACCGTTGTTCTCATCGGCGGACAAATTCGAATCTCACTCCGGGTGGCCCAGCTTCACCAAGCCCGTCGAGCCGCAGAATGTGGTTGCGAAGCGGGATTTCAGCCACCTGATGGTGCGCACCGAAATACGGTCCGCGACCGGCGATTCTCACCTGGGACACCTTTTCAAAGATGGTCCGAAGGTCGACGGCGGCTTGCGGTACTGCATGAACTCGGCAGCGCTACGGTTCATCCCCCTCGATCGCCTCGAGGCCGAGGGTTACGGTGACTATCGCGCACAGTTCGACAGCATCGAAGATAGTTCAGACGAAGGAGCGCAGAAGTGACCACATCTACCGAGACCGCCATCCTCGCCGGAGGCTGCTTCTGGGGAGCACAAGAACTGATCAGGCATCGGCCGGGCGTTGTCTCGACTCGCGTCGGATACTCCGGAGGTGACGTCGCCAACGCGACCTACCGCAATCACGGAACCCACGCCGAATCCGTGGAAATCGTCTTCGATCCGGAGCAGATCTCCTACCGCGACATCCTGGAGTTCTTCTTTCAGATCCACGACCCTTCCACGAAGAACCGTCAGGGCAACGACGTCGGTGTCAGCTACCGCTCGGCTATTTATTACACGAGCGAGGAGCAGAAACGCGTCGCCCTCGACACGATCGCCGATGTAGACGCGTCGGGTTTGTGGCCGGGCAAGGTCGTCACCGAGGTGGAGCCGGCCGGTCCGTTCTGGGAGGCAGAGCCCGAGCACCAGGACTACCTGCAGAACTACCCGAGTGGCTACACGTGTCACTTCGTTCGTCCCGGCTGGAAGCTTCCACACCGCGAAGCCGCCACCAGCTGACGAGCACCCCTTCACCCGCAGTGGCCCCGAGCTCGAGCTCGGGGCCACTGCGCGTGAAGGGTCGCTACTCGAAATCCCGGTGACGATCCGCTGATTGCTCGTCTGGTGGGGTGGACCAGTATCGTGGGCGCGAACAGGCCTCATCAACGATCAACGACCGAGTACCGCCGAAAAGTCGGAGCATTCAACTTCCCATGCATGTCCAGCCCCAATTTCTCGTCGGCGACGAGAACGAGGCGACGGCTCCACCGCGCCCGACCTCGACCTCCGACGTACGAGTCGATCTCAACGGGCTCCGTGGGATCGCTATCGCCCTCGTCGTCGTCTTCCACATCTGGATGGGACGGGTCTCCGGCGGCGTCGACGTCTTCCTGACGTTGAGCGGCTTCTTCTTCACCGCCTCGCTCATTCGCACTGCGCAATCCGGCGGAAGTATCGATCCCATCACGCGGGTGCGGCGAATTCTGCGCAGGCTCGGCCCCCCGCTGATGGTGGTTCTGGCTGCAGTCGCAGTTGCCACCCTGACTCTTCTGCCCCGCACTCGATGGGCCGACGTTGGCGATCAGCTGGTGTCTGCAGTGTTCTTCTACACGAACTGGGAACTTGCGTGGACGGCACAGGACTACCTGGCAGCCGACCAGAATGTCAGCCCGGTTCAACATCTTTGGTCCGTAGCCGTGCAGTTCCAGTTCTATCTGCTCGCGATCGCCGTCGTCTTCGGACTCGCTTGGATCGTCCGACGTTCCAGGGGTGGGCAGCCGATGAGCCCGCCTGCCGGTCTCTACCTCGTGTTGTTCGCAGGTGCCGCGCTCCTGTCCTTCGTCTACGCCGCCGATGGCACCAGCGAAATGCAGTCGTGGAACTACTACGACACCGGAGCACGCTTGTGGGAAATCTTGGTCGGAGCCGCAATCGCAGCATTGTTCGCGGCCCGACAAGCCCGCGACCGCCCGGCACACCGATGGCGGGACGGGCAGTCGTGGGTCGGTAGGTCCGCACGCACGCTGCTCGCCGTCGCCGGACTGACGGCCATCGTCTTGTGCGGGTTCGTTCTCGACGGCGTCCGGGAGTTCCCCGGCCCGTGGGCGCTGCTGCCAGTCTCGGCGACCGTCGCGCTGATTCTCGCCGGCCCGGCGACCCCCGTCGCGCGCCTGATGAGCACACGGTTCGGGGTGTGGCTGGGCTCGATTGCCTTCCCCCTGTACCTGTGGCACTGGCCGATCCTGATCTTCGCACTGTTCTTGACCGGCGAGCCATCCGCCGGCCCGACTCTGGGTTTGGTCGTCGTCGGCTTGTCGGTACTTCTCGCAATGGCAACAGTTCGGTTGGTCGAAAAGCCCTTGCAAGCGCCGAGACCGTCGATTCCCAAGGTGTTGATCACCGTCGTGGCAACAGCGACGGCAGCGGTCGTGGTCTGTGGTTCGGTCGGATGGAACTATTACATCGACCGCTCCGTCGCTGATCTGCAAGCCGGCGCCATCGTCGATGCATCGACGCATCCGGGCGCACTCGTCCTCACCGACGGCGCACTCGCCGAGGACGCCGAAGTAGTACCCGCATTGTTCTCCGCTCCCGCAGACCTCCCCATCACGACAGTCGAGGGATGCATCGCGGACTTCGATACCCGTGATGTCATCAGCTGCGAGTACGGGAACAAGGAGGCCGAACGGACGATAGCCCTGGCCGGAGGTTCGCACGCCGAACATTGGATCACCGCCCTCGATCAACTGGGACGCGAGAAGGGTTTCCGCGTAGTCACCTATCTGAAGATGGGCTGTCCACTCACCGTCGGAAGCATGCCGATGCTCGGCGACAGCGAATACCCCGGTTGTCTCGACTGGACCGACTCCGTTCTCGGCGAGATCGAGCGAAGCAAACCCGACTACGTCTTCTCCAACTCGACGCGCCCACGCCCCGACGGCCCCGGCGACTTCACCCCGGATTCGTACGTGCAGGTGTGGGCCCAGTTGGCCGATCACGGAGTACCGGTTCTCGGCATCCGCGACAATCCATGGCTCGATCGCGACGGCGTTGCGTACCGAGCGGCCGACTGTTTGGCCGAAGGTGGCACTGCTACCTCGTGCGGAGTGCCCCGCCAGAACGCTTTGTCCCCCCTCGACCCGGCGCTGGCCGCGTCGTTCCGTTACCCAGCCGTACATCTACTCGACCTTTCCAACGCATTGTGCGACGGTCCGGTATGCCGGGTGATCCAGGGGAACGTCCTTGTCTATCGCGACGAGCACCACCTCACCGCAACGTACGTTCGCACTCTGACCACCGAGTTGAGTCGGCAGATTGCGTCGGCCACCGGTTGGTGGTGAGCCGGTTGCACCGGGCCACAGTAAGGTTGATCCATGCCTGAGGACGCTCCCACCGAAACATTCGAGATCGCAGTCTGGCCGGGCTCCGCCTATCCACTGGGAGCAACCTACGACGGTGCGGGTACCAACTTCGCACTCTTCTCCGAGGTCGCCGACGCTGTCGATCTATGCCTGATCGCCGACGACGGCACCGAAACTCGAGTCCGTTTCGAGGAGTCCGACGGCTACGTCTGGCACGGGTATCTGCCCTCGGTGGTACCCGGGCAGAAGTACGGATTCCGCGTTCACGGACCGTGGGATCCGAGCAACGGACACCGGTGCGATCCGAGCAAACTGCTCCTCGACCCGTATGGGAAAGCGTTCGAAGGCGACTTCGACGGTGACCGCTCCTTGTTCTCCTACAGCCTCGACGTCCCCGAACCTACAGCGGAAATTCCCGCGGAACCGGTGGCACCGAGCGCCGGCACAGCCTTCGAAGACGAGACCGATCTCGACGATCCGGACAGCGAAGTAATCGAAGAAGAGCCGATCGCGCACGACGATTCGCCGCGCGAGGACTTCCCGCAATACGACTCCCTCGGTCACACCATGACGAGCGTGGTGATCAACCCGTTCTTCGACTGGCAGTCCGACAGAGCGCCCAAGCGGCCGTACCACGAGACGGTCATCTACGAAGCCCACGTCAAAGGTATGACGGTGGCACATCCCGACATCCCGGAGTCGCTTCGCGGCACGTACGCGGGGCTGGCGCACCCGGCGATCATCGACCATCTGCTGAACCTCGGGATCACCGCGATCGAATTGATGCCGGTCCACCAATTCATGCAGGATCAGACCCTGCTCGATCAAGGTCTACGAAACTACTGGGGCTACAACACCTTCGGATTCCTTGCACCGCACGCCGACTACTCGTCCAATCCCACCGCCGGTGGCGCAGTGACGGAGTTCAAGGCGATGGTTCGGGCGTTCCATGCTGCCGGCATCGAAGTCATTCTCGACGTGGTCTACAACCACACCGCCGAGGGCAATCACATGGGCCCGACCATCAGTTTTCGCGGCATCGACAACGCCGCCTACTACCGTTTGGTCGACGGTGACGAACAGCACTACATGGACTACACCGGCACCGGTAACAGCCTCAACGCCCGGCATCCACACACCCTGCAGCTCATCATGGATTCGCTGCGCTATTGGGTCACCGAGATGCACGTCGACGGTTTCCGATTCGACCTCGCATCGACACTGGCTCGTGAACTCCACGACGTGGACCGTCTGAGCGCGTTCTTCGATCTGGTGCAACAGGATCCGGTCGTCAGTCAGGTCAAATTGATCGCCGAGCCGTGGGATATCGGCGAAGGCGGATATCAGGTCGGAAACTTCCCGGGCTTGTGGACCGAGTGGAACGGCAAGTACCGCGACACCGTGCGCGACTACTGGCGAGGCGAACCCGCCACCCTCGGTGAGTTCGCATCGCGACTGACCGGATCCTCGGACCTGTACGAGGCGACAGGACGCCGCCCCGGGGCGAGCATCAACTTCGTCATCGCGCACGACGGCTTCACGCTCAACGACCTCGTTTCCTACAACGACAAACACAACGAGGCCAACGGCGAAGGCAACAACGACGGTGAGAGTCACAACCGTTCTTGGAACTGCGGCGTCGAGGGCCCGACCGACGACCCCGAGGTTCTCGAACTTCGCAGTCGCCAGGTCCGCAACATCATGGCCACGCTGTTGCTCAGCCAGGGCACGCCGATGATTGCGCACGGCGACGAGCTCGGCCGAACGCAGCAGGGCAACAACAATGTCTACTGCCAGGACTCGGAGTTGGCATGGATGGACTGGTCGCTCGCCGAGACCAATGCCGACCTCATCGAGTTCACCCGCAACGCCATCGCGCTGCGTAACGACCATCCGGTGTTTCGCCGTCGTCGATTCTTCGAGGGTCGACCGATTCGTAGCGGTGAACAGGCTCGCGACATCGCTTGGCTGACGCCTTCGGGCGAGGAGATGACGCCGGAGGACTGGGACAGCGGGTTCGGCAAGAGCCTGACGGTGTTCCTGAACGGCGAGGGCATCCCCGAACCGAATCAGCGAGGTGAACGAGTGGTCGACGACTCGTTCCTGATGTGTTTCAACGCCCATCACGAGGCCATCGAGTTCGTCACACCCGATGGGAACTACGCGAAGGAATGGACTGTCGCACTCGACACTGCCACGCCGACCGGGTTGAGTGAGAATGTCATCGAAGCGGGTACACCGGTCAAGGTGGCCGCCCGGTCGCTCCTCGTTCTACGAAAGACGGACTGACCTATGCCGATCCCGTCCAGCACGTATCGACTTCAACTGCGCGGGGATGGATTCACTCTCGACGACGCCCGAGACCTCGTCGACTACCTCGACGATCTCGGCGTCACCCACGCGTACCTGTCTCCAATCCTGACAGCTACCGAAGGGTCGACGCACGGGTACGACGTCGTGGATCCACAGACGATCTCGTCCGCTCTCGGTGGTCGGGCAGCATTCGAGACGTTTGTGGCCGAGCTTCACTCACGAGGAATGGGTGTGATCGTCGACATCGTGCCCAATCACGTCGGTGTCGAGGACCCACAGCAGAACGCCTGGTGGTGGGATGTTCTCGCTCGCGGCAGAAATTCCGACTACGCCGATTGGTTCGACATCGACTGGCGCAGCGACAACGGCACCGATGGAAAGATCGCCCTCCCGGTACTCGGATCCGAAGAGGACACACGAGAACTGGTGATCGATGTCTCCGGTGAGAAGCCTCTTCTCGCGTACTACGAACACAGGTTTCCCATCGCCGAGGGAACCGAGAACGGTGACGCGGAGCAGGTACACGCCCGTCAGGCCTACCGTTTGGTCAGCTGGAAGTCGGGCCTGGTCGGCTACCGACGATTCTTCTCGGTCAACGGTCTTGCCGGACTTCGCCAAGAAGACTACGACGTATTCACCGCCTCCCACCAGCAGGTGAGCAGCTGGATGTCGGACGGGCTCGTCGACGGGTTGCGAGTCGATCACCCGGACGGCCTCGCCGATCCAGCCGGCTACCTGACCGAACTACGCGAGCTGATCGGGCCGGACCGTTGGCTGGTAGTGGAAAAGATCCTCGCGCGCGGCGAACCCCTGGACGAAACGCTGCCGGTCGACGGAACCACCGGATACGACGCTCTTGCCGATCTCGGCGGGGTGTTCGTCGACCCGGACGGCGCGGAGGCGCTCGGCGAGCTGTCGCGGGTCTACACGGGTGTGGTCAACGATGCGAGATGGCTGCACGAGACCGAGCGGGCATTGAAAATCTCTGTTGCACAAGGCGATCTCGCACCCGAGGTTTCTCGTCTGAGCCGTGCGATCGCGCGCGAGTCTTCAACGGCCATCTCTCACGAAGACATCAGCGCTGCGGTGGTCGCACTGGTGGCTCGGATGCCGTACTACAGATCTGATTACGGCCCTCTCGCCGGCACCGTCGCACGAGTGGTCGGCGAGGTCAGCGCGAACGACCCGGCCCTCGAAGCAGGCCTCGATGCGGTGACAACTGCGCTGATTCGTGGTGCCGAGTCAGCCGTGCGGTTCGAGCAGGTTTGCGGGGCCGTGACAGCCAAAGGCGTCGAGGATTGCCTGTTCTATCGCGCGACGCGGCTCATCTCGCTGCAGGAGGTCGGCGGTGATCCCGCCGAATTCGGTATCAGCCCAGCGCAATTCCATCTCGCGTCCGCGGATCGAGCAGTGCGGTGGCCGGCCGCGATGACGACACTGTCCACACACGACACCAAGCGTGGAGAAGATGTTCGCGCCCGCATCGGCGTGCTTTCGCAGACGCCCGAACTCTGGGCGCGATGCCTGACGGACTGGGAACTGCTCGCGCCGAGCCCGGACGGGGCAACCGGGCTGTTCTTGTGGCAGAACGTCTTCGGTGTGTGGCCTGCTGACGGCACGATCACCGAAGAATTTCGAGCACGGCTTCACGCCTATGCCGAAAAGGCCGTCCGCGAAGCCGGTCTCCGCACCGGATGGAACGACGTCGAGACGATATTCGAATCCTCCGTCCACGATTGGCTCGACTCCATCACTGCGGGGTCGATCGCTGAATCGGTCAGCATGCTGGTCTCGAGGCTCGATCCCCACGGCCGCAACGACGCACTCGGACAGAAGCTTCTGCACCTGGTCGGGCCCGGCGTGCCCGACGTCTACCAAGGCACCGAACTGTGGGACGATTCGCTCGTCGACCCGGACAATCGGCGTCCCGTCGACTACTCGGTGCGTCGTGAACATCTCGCGGACACCGCAATACCCGTCGTCGACGGCAGCGGTTCGGCGAAATTTCATATCGTCCGCACCGCCCTCCGACTCCGCCGTGAGCGGCCCGACAGTTTCGTCGGCGGAACTTACGCGCCCGTCTACGCCGTCGGATCCGCTGCAACGCACGTTCTCGGATTCGCCCGCGGATCGGTACTCGCCGAACCCGATGTGATCGCGCTTGCCACCCGCCATTCGCTGACACTCGCATCACAGGGTTGGGGATCGACAGCGGTGGTACTCCCCGACGGACAGTGGCGCGATCGTCTGACCGATTCCGTGTTCACGGGCGAGATTTCAGCGGAGGTGCTCTTCGCTTCGCTGCCCGTGGCATTGCTGGTACGCGAAAACTGAGGAGCTGCACCCATGATCCACCGTTTCCAAGTGTGGGCACCGACCCCCGAGAAGGTTCGACTGCATCTGGACGGCGACGTCCACGACATGGAGCGCCGATCCGACGGTTGGTGGTTCACCGAAAAGGAAGCTCAGCCGGACAGCCGATACGGGTTCCTTCTCGACGAAGACGACACCGTGATTCCGGATCCCCGTTCGCCGCGTCAACCGGACGGGGTGCACGCTCCTTCGCAGTTGCACAGTGTGGACGAGTCGAAGTGGACCGATTCGACATGGACCGGCCGTCAACTACCCGGTGGCGCACTGTACGAGTTGCACATCGGAACCTTCACTCCCGAAGGCACATTCGACGCGGCAATCGCCAAACTCGACCACCTCGTCGACCTCGGTGTCACCTTCGTCGAGGTGATGCCTGTCAACGGATTCAACGGCACCCACAACTGGGGTTACGACGGTGTGCTCTGGTACACCGTTCACGAGCCGTACGGTGGGCCTGAAGGTTTGCAGCGCTTCGTCGATGCCTGCCACCGACGGGGACTCGGAGTGGTACTCGACGTGGTCTACAACCATTTCGGCCCATCCGGCAACTACCTCGACCGATTCGGACCGTATCTCGCTCAGGGGTCCAATTCGTGGGGCCAGGCGATCAACTACGCCGAGGCCGATTCGGGGCCGGTGCGGCGCTACGCAATCGAGAACGCGCTTCGATGGTTCTCCGAATTCCACATCGACGGTCTCCGCCTCGATGCTGTCCATGCCATCGTCGACCACACTGCCGTCCACCTGCTCGAAGAATTGGTAATGGACACGCGTCGACTGTCGGCTCATCTCGGACGCCCACTGACTTTGATCGCCGAGAGCGACCTCAACGACCCGAGCCTCATCACTGCGCGGTCCGGCGGCGGTTACGGCCTGGATGCTCAGTGGGACGATGACATTCACCATGCCATCCATGCTGCGGTTTCCGGTGAAAGACAGGGCTACTACGGAGATTTCGGTTCGCTGCAGACGTTGGCGACTACCCTCCGCCATGGGTTCTTTCATGCGGGAACGTACTCGAGCTTCCGAGGCCGGACGCATGGCCGTCCCATCGACACCCGCCGAATTCCAGCGAGTTCGTTCGTGACCTACACCACGACCCACGATCAGATCGGCAACCGTGCGATCGGTGATCGACCGGGCTTCTATCTCGAACCCGGCCAGTTGGCAGTCAAGGCTGCACTGGTGTTGGCCTCCCCCTACACACCGATGTTGTTCATGGGCGAAGAGTGGGGCGCGTCGACGCCGTTCCAATTCTTCACTTCACACCCCGAGCCCGAGCTGGGTAAGGCCACTGCCGAGGGCCGCAAAGCGGAGTTCGCCGAGCATGGTTGGGACAGCGCAGACATTCCCGACCCTCAGGACCCGCAGACATTCCAGCGATCGACACTGGACTGGTCCGAACTCGGCACCGGCGAACACGCGCAGCTACTCCGGATCTACCGCGATCTGCTGTCGTTACGGCGTGAACACCCAGAGCTGACCGATCCCTGGCTCGAGAACTTTTCCGTCGACTACGACGAGGACGAGCGCTGGATCGTACTGCACCGCGGATCGCTTCGGTTGGCCTGCAACCTCGCACCGCACGAGGTGACGGTCCCGGTCGGCGGCACCCCTCTCCTGTCTTGGAGTCCGCCGACCTCGGATGAAACAGGTTCGGCCACAACCATTCCCGGTTATTCGTTCACTATCCTCGCAGCCGACGTGCCTGCAGCTAGAAAGTAGTGAGCTACAGCTGAGCCGACCCGTCACGCATGCGTTGTGGTGCCTCGCAGCCGCACGAATACCGCAATCGAAGTGGCAGCCATGACAACAGCGGTAGCCACCGATGCAGCGTGCATGCCACTGATGAATGCCGCGTCAGCGGATTCGGATAGAAGTTCAGCGGCCTGGGCAGGAAGCGTGCGGGCGAGGGCAACCGATCCACCGAGCGTCTCCTGGGCGGACAACGCCTGAACCGGATCGAGCCCGGACACGTCGAGGCCTCCACGGAAGTACGACATGACGACGGTGCCGAGAATCGCGACGCCGAGTGCGATTCCGAGTTCGTACGCTGTTTCCGATACTGCGGACGCGGCACCTGCGCGCTCGGGCTCGACCGCGCTCACGACCAGGTCCGAGGTGAGAGTCAGTGCTGTACCTGCGCCGGCACCGACCAGTACGAATCCGGCGATGAACAATGCAGGGCCGCCATCGGCACGAAGTCCTACCAGCAGAATTGCGCCTACTGCAGCGACGGCCAATCCGGTTCCGAGCACCGTCCCCGGCGACCAGATACGAACCAGGTAGGCCGCTGCCAACGAGGCCACGATGCTCGAGACGGTACCCGGGAGTAAGAGAAGACCGGCCTCGAGCGGGCTGTTGCCCAAGACGAGTTGTAGATATTGAGCACCGAAGAACAGAACTCCGGCAAGTGCGAACACCGACAGGAAGTTGGTGAACACCGCTGTCGAGAATGCCGGCTTCGCGAAGAGACGAAGGTCGATCATCGGAGATTCCAGGGTGCGTTGACGCCTCACGAACGCGACACCTGCAGCGATACCGATGGCTGCAGCAGCGGCGTTGACCGTATCGAAACCATGGGTCGCGGTCTCCTTGATTGCGAAAACCAGAGGAACGAGAGCAGCCAAGGACAACGCCGAGCTCACGAGGTCGAATTTGCCAGGGTTCGGATCCTTCGACTCCGGGATCACCAGCGGGCCCAAAGCGATCAGCAACAGCATGACCGGAATGTTGACGAGGAACACCGATCCCCACCAGAAGTGCTCGAGAAGCCACCCACCCACGAGCGGACCAGCGGCAGCACCACCGCCCGCCATTGCGCCCCACACCGCGATCGCCATGATCCGTTGACGCGAATCGGTGAAGATCGTCCGGATGAGGCCGAGAGTCGCGGGCATCAATGTCGCACCGGATACGCCTTGAAGAACTCGGGCGGCGATGAGCATCTCGGGGCTGACGGAAAAAGCAGCGATGATCGATGCGATACCGAATCCGGCAGCGCCGATGAGCAACAGCCGACGACGTCCGATCCGGTCACCGAGGGTGCCCATCGTAATGAGCAGTCCGGCCAACACGAACGAGTAGACGTCGATGATCCAAAGCAATTGATTGCTGGTCGGCGCGAGGTCGGAGCTGATGAACGGCAGCGCAAGGTCGAGCACTGTGCCGTCGACCGATATCAGAAGCACCGCGAATGCGAGCACCACCAGCCCCAGCCAATCTTTGGTGGTCGCCCGCCGGCCGGCGGCGGACTGCATGCTGAGCATGCTCGACTCGTTCACGAGATTCTCCTCGGTTCGACATTGTTCGACTAGACCGTCCAGACGGTACAGTAGTCCAGGTTAGCAGTTCACCGTCCAGTCGGTACAGTGCTGGATATGTCGTCTGACACACGTGATCGAATACTCGACGCCCTCGAGATGCTGCTACTCGACGAAGGGTCCACGAAAGTGACACTCGAGAGTGTCGCCGCATCGGCCGGGGTCTCGAAGGGCGGATTGCTCTATCACTTCAATACCAAAGACGCGATGATCGCCGCCATGGTCCGCAGACTCGGCGAGCGTTCGGACACACAAAGGGCCGAAGCCGAACGCGGAGGATCCACCGTCGCCCACTGGTATCTGCAGCCACCGGGAACGATCTCCGACAAAGAGACGGCTCTCTACCGTTCGACACTCGCTGTACTGCGCAGCGTCGACGGTAAGCCTGGAGAGATACAACAAGCCGTCATCGACATGATGCGACTCTGGGACGAGAGCCTCCAGGCCGAGATCGACGACCCGGTGCACGCCGAGATCGTGAGACTCGTCGGCGACGGCATCTACCTGGGCGCGCTATTGAATCTGCCGCCGGTGGATCCGACACTGCACCAACAGGTCGTAGAACGGCTACTCGGATCCGATCACGTCAAATAGCGATATGCGGGTGTTCCGGGCTCCAGCTGCTCGACCTGCAGATGAGACGAACGCATACGTTCGAGAAGCGAACTGAGTCCGGACGCGACCCCGAGTTGAATACCGACCAACGCCGCGCCGGTCTCACGATTGTTTCGCTTCACGTACTCGAACAGGGTGATGTCGTCGTCCGGGCCGAGAACGTCGTCGAGAAAACGACGAAGTGCGCCTGGCTCCTGCGGAAAGTCGACGAGGAAGTAGTGCTTGAGTCCGAGGTGCACGAGGGAACGTTCGAGTATTTCGCCGTATCGCGACACATCGTTGTTGCCACCCGAGATCAAGCACACCACGGTACTGCCGGGCGCGACCGAAATCTGATGCAGCGCAGCGACACTCAATGCGCCGGCCGGCTCGGCAATTACACCCTCGTTCTGGTACAGATCGAGCATGGCCGTGCAGATGGCCCCCTCGTCGATCTGCGTGACGAGAAACGGACCGGCTTCGAGGGTTCCCGGCCGAAAAGCAGGCATAGCCATGAGCGGCAACGAAGCATGCGAGACAACCTCGGCACCCAGGTTCTGCAGCGCCGCGTAGGGCACGTCACCGATCCGACGGACTGCGGCGCCGTCGACGAAGGGATCGATCTCCGCCAGCGTCACCGGCCCGCCTGCGACAAGAGCGGCCGTCATCGATGCGGCTCCGGAGGGCTCCACCCCGACCAAGGCGGACGCCGGTGAGCGCTCGCGCAGGTACGTCGAGATGCCTGCGATACAGCCACCACCACCCACCGGCATGACCACGGTGTCCGGAGCAGCACCGAGCTGCTCGATGATCTCGGCTGCGATTGTTCCCTGCCCTGCTACTGTCCGCGCATCGTCGAACGGTGGAACCATCGTTGCGCCTGTTCGCGCGACATCGGCCGCGGCAGAAGCACTGGCAGCATCGAACGTGTCCCCCGTGACGATCAGTTCGACGAACTCGCCACCATGGACGCGGATACGGTCACGCTTCTGTTTGGGAGTGTTGGCAGGAACATAGATCCGGCCGTGCACCTGCATCGAACGGCACGCGAACGCCACACCCTGCGCGTGGTTCCCGGCGCTGGCAGTCACTACCCCGACCGCCAATTCCTCGGGGCTCAGCTGCGCCATCAGATTGTAGGCACCACGAATCTTGTACGAGCGAACGATCTGCAGGTCCTCGCGCTTGAGATACACCTGCGCACCGGTAACAGCAGAGAGTCGCTCGCAGTATTGCAACGGCGTCGCGGACACCACGCCCGAAATTCGTCGCGCAGCCGTGTCGATATCGTCCGCAGTGACTGCGAACGTGTGACTGGCAGATACGACTACATCAGACGAGTTGGACACTCGTCCATGCTGCCACCAGCACAGTTCCCGATTCGAACCGGGCATACATTGCGCTACCGAAGACCTGCTGCGGCCGACCCCGATCGCCTCGGGGTCGGCCGCAGCCTGTGGCTTACAGAGCCGTGGCGACCTTCCAGGCAGTATGAATCGCACCCTCGATGTAATCGACCGAGACCGCGTCACCCACAACCTGCACATCGGCAACCACACCCGCCAGCGCTTCGGCGAGCGGTGCCTGCGCCGAGACACCCGAAGCGACGACGACCATGGCGGCCGGCGCGGTCAACGTCTCGTCGCCGACTCGGAACTCGACGTGGTCCTTGGTGATTCGCTGAACCGTCGCGTTGCGATGGATCACCACACCGTGCTCCTTCGCATGGCGAACCGCAGTCCAGCGACGCGGCATCGCCATCGGCACACCGAGCTGCTGGCCTTCTTCGAGCAACGTCACATTCCGTCCACGCTCGGCCAAGAACTCCGCGAGCTCGAGCCCCACGAGCGAGCCACCGACCACTACGACGTTCTTGCCCATCGGCAGGAACTTGCGTGTCACGGCGCGGATGAGAGCAGGTCGCTTGGTGATGCCGGACAACTTACCCAGCTTGGCCATCGTCCGCAGGAACGGCGGCACCTGGGAAGTGTCACCGGCACCGGTCATCAAGGCACGCAACGTATCACCGGTATGCACGTGTGGGAGATCGCCACCGGGAACGGAGGGCCGCTCACGCACAGCACCGGTGGCAACGACGACCACGTCGGCGTCGAGCGCCTTGATGGAAGAGACCGTCGCCTCGGTGTTCAACCGGATATCGACGCCCAGCCGCGAGGTCTCCGATTCGAGCCACTTCAGTAGACGCCCGTTGTCCGGGGTCGTGAGGCTGGAGAACCACAGCGTGCCGCCGAGCCGATCGGCCTTGTCCACGACCGTAACTCGATGTCCACGCTCAGTTGCGACACGGGCGACTTCGAGTCCACCGGGACCTGCCCCGACCACGACCACATGCTTCGGGGTGGCGGTGCGCACCAACGGAAGCAGTGTTTCGTCACCGAGAGCCGGGTTGACCGCACACAGCGGCGTGTCATCCCAGAAGTTTTCCTGAACGCACACATAGCAATTGATGCACGGGCGGACACGTTCGGGCGTTCCGGCCGCGAGCTTGTTCACCAAATCCGGATCAGCGAGCAACTGGCGACCCATCGCCGCAAAATCTGCCTTACCTTCGGCGATTGCCTTCTCGCCGACCTCAGGCAGCACCCGGCCGACCGTGATCACCGGGATGGATACAGCATTCTTGACCTCGCCTGCCAGTTCGACATAGGCACCGACCTTGTCGGGCAGCGGGCCGTCGGTAAAGTTCGAGAAGGCGTTGCGGCCCCAACCGGTGACATGGATGGCGTCGGCGCCGGCAGCCTCGAACAGCTTCGACGCAGCTACAGCTTCCTCGGTGGTCAAACCGTCGTCTTCACCGAACTCCCGTCCTGCGACGCGAATCAGGATCGCCAACGAATCGCCGACCTCCGCCCTTACCGCGCGGATGACCTCGACCGCCAACCGTGCCCGATTCTCGAGCGAACCGCCGTATCCATCGGTGCGCTTGTTGTCTGCCCGGCTCAGGAATCCGCCGAGGACATAGCCGTGCGCGCAATGAATCTCGACGGCGTCGCCGCCCGCCGCCTTCACACGACCCGCGGCCTCTGCGAAGCAGCGCACCAGCCAGTCGATGTCGTCCTGGGTGGCCTCGTGGTAAGTGGGCGCCTTGCCACCGGAGACCGCCGCCATCCTCTGTAGCTCTGCGGGGGTGTTGTCCGCCAGAGCGGACATGTCGCGGGGCGCCTCAGGCGTCGACGGGACCAACATCGGGCGGTCGTTGATCGTGTCGATCCGCGCGATCCGGCCGTGGTGCGTCATCTGGACACACAGCTTGCTTCCGGTGTCGTGCACGGCGTCGGCGAGGGCCTTGAGGCCTGGGATGAACCGATCTTCGGACAGGCCGGGTTCCTTGGTACTGGCACATCCCACCGGGTAGGCGACAGCGCAGCACCCGGTGATGATCAGCCCTGTGCCACCGGCAGAGCGAGCGACGAAGTGGTCGATGTCGCCCTTTTCGATTTCACCGTCTTCGCAGAGGTTCATGTCCATTGCCGGAAGAACGACGCGGTTCGGAACGGTCATAGGACCGATGGTCCCGGAGGCGAGAAGGTGCGGGAAGGTTTGGTTGCGGTTCACAAATAGACGATACGTCGTCTCGCACCGTGAGAACGACGCGTTCCCGATGACCGAGACCTGCTAGGGTGTGACCCTCGAGACACCGGCAGTCGCGTTGGGAGCGAGTTCACCCCAGACGCCTCTCAGGCCTTACTCAGTACCTGTCAGGCCTTACTCAAAACGAAGACCGGTATTTCGCGATCTGTCTTCTTCTGGTAATCCGCGTAGTCGGGGTACGCGGCAACAGCGCGTTCCCACCACACCGCTTTATCCTCGCCGGTGACTTCCCGCGCTAAGTAGTCGGCCTTGTCCGTACCGTCCTGCAATTCGACATTCGGATTCGCCACCACGTTGTAGTACCAAACCGGATGCTTCGGAGCTCCGCCCAGTGACGCAACGACGGCGTACTCACCGTCGTGCTCGACCCTCATCAACGGTGTTTTACGGAGCTTGCCCGTCTTGTTCCCCTTGGTGGTCAGCAGAACTACCGGCATTCCATTCATGGATGTGCCTTGCGTGCCCCCCGATTCCTCGACAAGTTCGGCCTGCTTACGGGCCCAGTCGGAGGTGCTCGGTTCGTATTCCCCTGTCAACGGCATGGCGTCCAGTCAACACCTACTCGGGCCCCCATGCCACCAGTGCCGACTTTCTTCCCGGTTGCGCGATGACAGGGAATACCCGACACCGAAGTTCGGTAGCCCGAAACCTTGGGTACGTATAACCTGAACAAGAATGCGCTACCTCCGATTGGAGCAACGAGATGTCACACGCCGAGACGACAGCCGGTACGCGCACGCGCTTGCGCACTGTGGATATCGCCGGCACACCGTGGCCGGTGTACAAGCTCGAAGCTCTAGCTGTAGGCGTTCTGGTGTTCCTCGGCGCACTAACACTGACTACTTCCCTGCAGGTAGCCGTGCTCGGCAGCGCATGCGTCACGGTCCTCGCCTGGTGGTCCCTGAGGCTCGCAGAAGCGGTCAGCCTGCCAAGCAGCCAGGACCGAACAGTGCCTTCAAATCACCCATCAACGCCGACGTCGGGGTAACCCGCAGACTGTCGTCGAGCTTCATTGCGGTCACCTTGTCTCCGCTGACCAGACGCAGATGCACATCCGAAGTACCCGGGTGAGACATCAATATCTTCTTCAGTGCACCGACTTTGTCCGCCGTGCACTGACGGGTCGGAAGACTGACGGCCAATGGCTTCGCAACTCCGACAGCCGAGAGGTCCGGTACCGCGAGATCGTTGGCGATCAGTGAAATCCGATCGTCACGCACCGACACTCGACCCTTGACCAGCACCACGGAATCTTCGGTCACATCTGCGCCGAAGACCGAATACGCCTGTGGGAAGAACAGCACCTCGATGCCGCCGACGAGGTCTTCCAGTTGCGCCGATGCCCAGGTAAGGCCGTTCTTGTTGACGCGCCGGTTGACCGAGGCGAGAATTCCGCCGATGGTGACCTGAGTGCCGTCCTTGACATCGCCTTCGAGAATCGCCGGAATGTTGGTGTCCGACTGCGCATTCAACATGTGCTCAACACCCAACAGCGGGTGACCGGACACATACAGACCGAGCATTTCTCGTTCGAGTGCCAGCCGATGCTTCGAATCCCACTCCTCGTCCGGAACACGCACATTGAACACCGCCGAGATCGACTCGTCGGCGTCCTCGCCGCCGAAGAGATCGAACTGCCCGATCGCCTCGGCCTTCTTGGTACCCATCACCGCATCGATAGCGTCGGCGTGAATGAGCATCAACCCTTTTCGAGGGTGGTCCAGTGAATCGAAGGCGCCCGCCTTGATGAGCGACTCGGTGACCTTCTTGCTACATGCAACCGCATCGATCTTCTGGAGATAATCGGAGAAATCGGTGTACTTCGACTTCTCCGACCTCGCACGAAGAATGGAGGCCACGACGTTGGTGCCGACGTTACGCACTGCGCCGAGACCGAAACGAATGTCCGTGCCGACGGAGGCGAAGTTGAGTTCGGATTCGTTGACGTCCGGCGGCAATACGGTGATACCGAGCTTGCGGCAGTCGGCCAGATACAGCGCTGCCTTGTCCTTGTCGTCGCCGACACTGGTAAGAAGCCCTGCCATGTATTCGGCGGGGTAGTTCGCCTTCAGATACGCCGTCCAGTAGGACACCAGACCGTAACCGGCGGAGTGCGACTTGTTGAACGCGTATCCGGCGAACGGCAGAACCGTATCCCACAGCGCCTTGATAGCTGCCTCGGAAAAACTGTTGTCCAGCATGCCCTGCCGGAAACCGGCATACGCCTTCTCCAGCTCCGAAAGTTTCTTCTTACCCATCGCCCGACGCAGCAGGTCGGCCTGGCCGAGCGAGTACCCGGCCACCTTCTGCGCCAACTGCATGATCTGCTCCTGGTACACGACCAGTCCGTAGGTCTCGCCGAGAATCACTTTGAGTGGTTCTTCGAGTTCGGCGTGGATGGGCTTGACCTCTTGTCGACCATTCTTACGATCTGCGTAATCGTTGTGCGAGTTCATACCCATCGGGCCCGGGCGGTACAACGCGAGAACTGCGACGATGTCCTCGAATCCGGTGGGCTGCATGCGTCGGAGCAGGTCTCGCATTGCACTGCCGTCGAGCTGGAACACACCGAGAGTGTCACCGCGCGAAAGCAATTCGAACGTCGCCGGATCATCGAGCGGTAACGCATCGAGATCGATGTCGATACCCCTGTTGGCCTTGATGTTCTCGATTGCATCACCGATGACGGTGAGGTTTCGCAGGCCGAGGAAGTCCATCTTGAGCAGGCCGATCGCCTCACACGACGGGTAGTCCCAGCCGGTGATGATCGCGCCGTCCTGCGCACGCTTCCAGACCGGGATCGCGTCGGTGAGCGGCTCGGAGGACATGATCACCGCGCAGGCGTGCACGCCGGCGTTACGGATCAGCCCTTCGAGACCCTTGGCCGTTTTGTAGATCGTCGCGACGTCGGGATTGGAATCGATCAGTGCACGGACTTCGGTGGCTTCCTTGTATCGCTCGTGCGCCGGATCGGTGATTCCGGCAACCGAGATGTCCTTGGCCATGATGGGAGGTGGAAGCGCCTTGGTGATCTGATCGGCGATACCGAACCCTGGCTGCCCGAACTGAACACGCGCGGCATCCTTGATCGCGGCCTTCGTCTTGATGGTTCCGAAGGTGATGACCTGAGCGACGCGGTCGCTGCCCCACTTCTCGGTTGCATAGCGGACCATCTCACCGCGCCGGCGATCATCGAAGTCGATATCGATATCGGGCATCGACACGCGCTCAGGGTTCAGGAACCGCTCGAACAACAGTCCGTGCGGAAGCGGATCGATATTGGTGATACCCATCGAGTACGCCACGAGCGAGCCTGCAGCCGAGCCACGGCCGGGCCCTACTCGGATGCCGACGGCCTTTGCGTGGTTGATGAGGTCTCCGACGACGAGGAAGTACGCGGGGAACCCCATTTCGAGGATGACGCCGATCTCGTATTCGGCCCGGGCGAGGTATTCCTCGGTCGGGCCGTCAGGGAAACGACGGTCCAGCCCGGTCATGACCTCGTGCCGAAGCCACGTTCCCTGGGTGTGTCCTTCGGGGACAGGGAAGATCGGCATACGGTCACGGTGCGCCCACACGTCGTCGTAAGGCTGGACGCGCTCGGCAATGGCAAGCGTGCTGTCGCAGGCGCCAGGAACCTGGTCGTCCCATAGTTCGCGCATCTCTGCCGCAGACTTGAGGTAGTAACCGTCGCCGTCGAACTTGAAGCGGGTGGGATCGCTGAGAGTCTTGCCCGTCTGAATGCACAGCAGCGCCTCGTGATTGACCGCTGCATCTTTCGTGACGTAATGGCAGTCGTTCGTGGCGAGTGGCGGGATCGAGAGCTTCTTGCTGATCTCGAGCAGACCTTCACGGACTCGGCGCTCGATCGACAACCCGTGGTCCATCAACTCGACGAAGAAGTTCTCCGGGCCCCAGATTTCCTGCCACTTGGCGGCAGCCTCCATCGCCTCGCGGTCCTGACCGAGCCGAAGTCGCGTCTGTACCTCACCCGACGGGCACCCGGTGGTGGCGATGATGCCTTCTGCATGTGTGGCGATGAGCTCTTCGTCCATCCGTGCCCACTTGCCCAATTGGCCCTCGATGGATGCCAGCGAGGACAACTTGAACAGGTTGCGCAGACCGGTGGCATTCTCGGCGACCATCGTCATGTGGGTGTACGCGCCACTGCCGGACACGTCGTCGGACTTCTGACTACGGTCGCCCCAGAGCACACGCTTCTTGTTGAATCTCGACTCGGGCGCGACATACGCCTCGATGCCGATGATCGGCTTGATGCCCGCCTTCTTGGCCTCGTTGTAGAACTCGCTCGCGCCGTACATGTTGCCGTGGTCGGTCATCCCAACCGCGGTCATCCCCAAGCGTCCGGCCTCGGCGAACATCGGCGCGATCTTCGCGGCCCCGTCGAGCATCGAGTACTCGGTGTGGTTATGCAGATGAACGAACGAGTCAGCCACGAACATGTCTCCTGAAGGTCGAACTGTGTGTGAATCTCGGTCGAAGTTCTCGGGCAGTGCCCATCGCGCCAGCGGGAAAGATCTATACCGAAGCTCACCCACTCTAAGCGTTCGAACCGACAGATTTTCCATGCTGTCGGTGTGTCCTGAGAGAACGATGACCGTGTCCTGCAGCTCTCGTGACAGGTGTGACGAAAGAGACGGAAGTCGATCGACCCGCCTCGACCTCGAGAGGATCAGCGACACGTCATCGTGGCGGCGGCACGGGCCCGTCGTCGGGAAGGGGGCCCACGACGGAAACGAATTCGGGAAGCAGCACTCGCACCGCGAAGCGCCCGGAAATCGCGTCGGCGGGCAGCGCTTCGACCGCCCGTACTCCCTCGGTGTTCTCGATGGAAAGCAACGCCGATGGAGTGGCACGGAGTACCGCGCCGACGACACAATCGCAGCCGGAGCCGAGCCGCGCGGCCGATGCGGCGTCGATCTGAGATTGACGGTCCCACTGGCCGGCGCTCATGCCGAGACGCGACGCAGCGAGGCTCTCTGCCCCCAGCACGGATTGCTCGCTCCCCGCGACACCGATGTCGATCACCTGACTCTGCACACGGTCCATCGGCACTCGCAGAAGTACCCGCGCAATCCGTTCGCCGTCGGCAACTGCAACCAGCCGCTGCGGGGAGAGAGGCGAGTCGAAAGAAACGAGAGCCCAACGCGGATTGCCGTCATCGACACCGCGCAGGGTCCCCCGCGCCATGTCGAGGTAATCCGACACCACCTCGCCGTTGTCCGGCCCGAGTCGATCGGTGTTCACCCCGGGTCGTGGAAGCGGATTCATCGCCCCGACCAACCAGAGCAGTCCCACCACGACTGCCAGCAATACGCCGGCCTCGAGTACCCCGCCGAACCGTCTCATGCCTTGCGCAATACCTCCAGCGCGTGCTGAAGATCAGCGGGATACTCGCTTTCGATCTCGACCCACCGTCCGTCGGATGGGTGCGTGAACCCCAACGACTTGGCGTGCAGCCACTGACGCTCGAGCCCGAGCCGTGCTGCGAGTTTCGGGTCCGCACCGTACGTCAGGTCGCCACAGCAAGGATGCCGGAGCGCCGAGAAATGCACCCGGATCTGATGAGTGCGACCGGTCTCGAGGTGCACGTCCAACAGGCTCGCAGCCTGAAAAGCCTCGATCGTGTCGTAGTGCGTCACACTGGCTTTGCCGTCGGCACGTACAGCGAACTTCCAATCGTTGCTGCCGTGACGCCCGATCGGGGCATCGATCGTCCCGCTGCTCGGGTCCGGATGTCCTTGCACCAGAGCGTGATACCGCTTGGAGATGGTGCGCTCCTTGAACGCGCGCTTGAGGACCGTGTACGCGCGCTCGGACGTAGCAACCATCATCACACCCGAGGTACCGACGTCGAGGCGATGCACGATGCCCTGACGCTCGTGCGACCCGGACGTCGAGATTCGATACCCGGCAGCAGCCAGTCCACCGATCACGGTAGGTCCGGTCCAGCCGACGCTCGCATGCGCAGCCACTCCGACCGGCTTGTCCACCGCGACGATATCGTCGTCGGCGTAGAGAATGGCCATTCCCGGGACCGGCTGCGCCACGACCGTCAACTCACGGGCGGGCTCGGGCAGTTCGACCTCGAGCCACGTGCCTGCCGACAGGCGGTCGGATTTACCGACCTTGGCACCGTCGACAACCACCGAGCCCTCTTCGGCGAGCGTGGCCACCACCGTCCTGGAGAAGCCGAGCAGCCGAGAGACGCCTGCGTCGACACGCATGCCGTCGAGTCCGTCGGGAACCGGCATCGAACGTGATTCCCTCATTTTTCCACTGCCGTCGTCGCTGTGGTGTTCTTCTTCGACTCGGTACGTCTACCGTTCGGTTCGAGCCCGAACAGGCTCAACGCGACCAGAAGAATTGCGCCGCACACGATAGAGGAGTCGGCGACATTGAACACCGGCCACCACCCCACCGACACGAAATCGACCACGTGCCCTTGCAACGGACCTGGGGAACGAAAGAAGCGATCGATGAGATTTCCGAGCGCGCCACCGAGAACGAGACCGAGGCCGAGGGCCCACCAGGGCGAACGCAACGTTCGTCCGATCCGAATCACGCCGATCACGACGCACACCGCCACGATGGTGAGCAACCAGGTCATCCCGGTTGCCATCGAGAACGCGGCGCCGGGGTTGCGCACCACGCGCAAGGTGACGACATCGCCGAAAATCTCGACCGGTCTGCCCGGCGAAATCCAATGGACGACGGCGATCTTGGTTGCAAGGTCGAACGCGAGCACGACCACCGCGATCACAACGAGCATCCGGGTACGCAGCGGCTTGTCGGGCACGCCGTCCGACTTCGTGGATTCCGCAGGAATATGGGCGCCTACGTGCGCGGCGTCGGGCGTCTCGGTAGTACTGTCGGGGCTGGTCGGATCGGTCGGGCGGTCTTCACTCACACCCCCATCATGTCGCATCGGGACCTCGCACCACACATCCGGACCGGTGGCGACCACTCTCGCGGGTGCCGTGTCCGTAATCTGGGTGCCGTGATCTCGACTTCCGAAACCTCCGCACGACGTCTACGCGGTCTTGCCGCCGTCGCCGCTATCGCCGCTCTCATGACGGCATGCACCTCCTCCGGGGAGGACACGTCGGCGGCAATGAGCTCGTCCCCTACCTCCGGCGTATCGCTGCCCGTCACCCCGGTGACGACAACCCTGTTGGACCCGGGTGTGGAACCACGATCGACCGTGACCTCTGTGCGAAGCGGCGATCAGACGGTTCAGCTCTCCACCCGTTCGGCAGTGACTCAGCAGATCGACGATCAGGCAGTGCAGGACTTCTCCACCCCCGAGCTCACCCTGCCGTTGACCGCGACGGACATGGGCTCCTCCGACACGGTGAACCTTCGCGTCGGCAAGGCGACATCAGCAGACCAACGACTCACCGACGCGTTGGCGCCGGCGGAAGGTTCGGCTGCCGGCTTGACCATGACCGATGCCGGGGCGGTCACTGCACTGACGATCACTCCGTCGGACGAGTCACAGGATTCAGCACGTGCGGCCATCGAGCAGGCGCTGAACCAGGCCGTGTACCGGTCGGTCTCGTATCCGGACGCCGAGATCGGCGTCGGCGCGGTGTGGACCGTGGAACAACAGGTCATCAGCGGAGTGACGCTCAACCAGGTGACGACCGCAACGCTGAGATCGCGGGACGGCGACCGCCTGACCATCGACCTGCGGATAGACCAGACGCCCGAGTCGACCACGCTGGAGCTGCCCGACAACGCCGGTTCGCTGGCCATCGATTCCTACACCATGACGGGAACGGGAACCCTCGAGGTCGACGCCGGCAAACCACTTCCGTTGTCGGGCGAGGTCACCGTCGGTGGCAAACAGCAGTACAGCGACCCCGAAGGATCGACCGTGCTGCGTCAGGACATCAGCGACACCGTTCGATGGACCACGCCATGAGCTCGCGGCCACTGCTGCTCACTGCACTGGCCGTCGCGACGGCGTTGTCGGCCGCCGCGTGCGGTGGGTCCGAGACCGCGCCCGATGACGCACCGAAGGTCGGACTCGGCCCGCTTGTCGCCGCACCCGATCCCTTGTTGGGATCGCCGATCAGCGATTCTGCGGCGCTACAGTCCGCGATGCTCACCATGGATCTACTCCCCGAAGGGTTTGCGCCGATTCCCGACCCGGTCCGTGATCTCGGCATGGATCCGGCTCCCGAGTACGACGCACCGGACCGGTCGGGCACCGATCCGAAAGCCTGCGGCGACGTCCTCGCACCGATCGAGCAACAACTGCCCGGTGCATCTGCGGTGGCCGACGTGCGTTACTCGGGTCCGAACTTCTCCTCGCTCGACGAGGACGCGGCGAGCTACCCCGGCCGCGGGGCAGCAGAGGCCTTCACTGCACTTCAAAACACTTTCGCGGAGTGCACCGAGTACTCCGGCACCGACGCTGACGGCGTGCGCGTGGACTATCGACTCGAAGGTCGCGAGCAGAACACAATCGGCGACGCTTCGGTCTCGGTTCGTCTGACCATCGACAGTGGCGGTTACACACTGGTCTCGGACGTCGTCGTTGCCGTCGTCGATTCGACGATCGTGCAACTTGTCGGGACCGGCCAGGATGCGTTCGATCCCGCAGTCGTGACCGAGTTGGCCACTACGGCGGTAGATCGCATCAGAGGCGCCGACCGAGGCGTATGAGACGACGCGTGCGCGCTACCTTCTCGAGCACCTCATCCCGGACACGCAAATGCCGGTGCCGCCCCGTGTGGGACGACACCGGCATCTATCCGATCGAGTGCTACGAGATCAAGCGCACGCGGGCGAAGTCAGCTGCGCGAGCTGCACGAGGCCACACGCGTTCTCCTTCGACAGCTTCCACTTTCCGTCTTCGGCGACGAAGGTGAAGTTGCCGGGGTTGGCCTGACCGTTGATGGTCAGCGTTGCGCCTGCGTTGAGCGTGCCGTCACCCAAGTCGTCGACGCTGGTGAGCTGAATCGCTGCACCGTTCTGTACGGCTGCGGCCGCGACCTGGTTGATGAGGTCGGGATCTGCCTCGGCGCCCTGGATGAGCTGAGCCTTCTCCTCCACCGGCACCGCTGGGTCGAGCCCGCGAAGCAGTTCCGCGTTGAGTTCCTCCGGTGTCGGAACCGGCGGGTAGTCGCCGCTCGCGTCGGGTGCGGCTGAAGCGGAAGATGCCGAAGCAGTGGTGGTTGTTGCGGTTTTGCCTTCATCGTCCGATCCGCACGCGGTCATCGTGAACGCTGCGGCAATCGCGATGCCTGCAACCATGGCCTTGCGGGTGTTACGAAGCTTCAAGTGCTTGTCCTTTTCACTCTGATCGCCAGCGATCACTGTCGATCACTGCGGGGTCAACTTGTCATAGTTCGTCTCGGGTGCCCCACTATGCCATCCGAAATCTCGCACGGCCAGATTCGGGTACCGACCGGTAGGAACTTGCATCACTGGAGACTGTCGAGCGGATCCGCCGCGAGGAGCATTTCGTCGCCCTCCGCAAAAGTACGAGCCCTACCCGGTCCGGAAGATCGGGTCTCGAAACGAACCGTCACCACGGAATGGCCTGCCCCCTGTATCCATCCGTGTCCGTACTCAGGATGCCTTACATCCATCCCGGGGTGCCACCTCGGGTTCGGTTCCGTTGCGATAGGCGCTGGGTCCGGTGTGGTCGTCGCATCGTGGAGAACATCGTCCGAGTGGTAGTCCAGTTCAGGAAAGAGCGACCCCTGCTGCACGGTCGACAACCCGGCCAAACCCACTCCTACCAAGCGAATCGGGCCCAGTTCCACCGGGTCGAGCACCAGTCGCTGGGCCGCGGCAACGATCGTCTGCTTGTCGACGGTTGCGTACGGAAGGGTCACCGAGCGCGTGAGGATACTCATGTCTGCTTTACGTAATTTCAGGACGACAGTTCGAGCGCCTCGGCCGTCCTTGCACAACCTGCGGTGGGCGGCGTCGCCACTCGATTCCACCGCAGCGCGCAGTTGGGCCAGCGTTACCAGATCATGTGCGAACGTAGTTTCGGCGCTGACCTGCTTCGCTTCGGCTCGCTCGGCCACCGCGCGATCGTCGATTCCCCGCGCAAGTCTGTGCAGGCTCGGTCCGACCGTCGCCCCGAGAATCGAGGCAACCTCCGATTCCGAAGTGGAGACGAAGGTGCCGATCGTGTCGATCCCGAGCCTGCGAAGCTTCTCCTCCGCCACCGGACCTATCCCCCACAGCTTGCGCACGGGCAATGCCGCCATCAACTCCGTCTGCTCGTGCGGAGTGACGACCTTGACACCATCCGGCTTGGCCAGCCCGGATGCAATTTTCGCAATCTGCTTTCCGGTACCCGCGCCGATCGACGCCACCAAGCCGGTTTCCGCCCGCACCAGAGTCCTCAGTGACTCGCAGAAGTCGAGTACCTCTGCCGACGTCGCACCCGCAAGCTCGGACGGCTCCCCGAACGCCTCGTCCATCGACAACTGTTCCAAGATCGGCATCGGAGTACGTAGAGCGTCGAACACTCGGCGACTGAGCGCCTGATACAAGGAACCACGAGGCGGCAACACGACGGCACCTCCCCCGACGAGACGTCGCGCCTGATGCATGGGCATCGCCGAGCGAGCGCCGAAAACTCGCGCTTCATAGCTGCATCCGGCAACGACCCCGCGTCCACCGGCCCCACCCACCAGGACCGGCCTACCCCGCAACGTGGGACGGGTCAGCTGCTCGACGGATGCGAAGAACGCATCCATGTCGAGATGCAGAACCCACCGCGCGCTGCGAGAATTCGTCATGACCGATGAACCTCGCGCGGATCACGACACTCCACCGTTGTCTCCCCCGGCTGGTCTCTCACTCTTGGCTGAGCTCGAAGCCCAACGATGCTGCCGCCCGCTGTGGTGACGGATCGCGCCACAGTTCGCCGTAGACCTCGTTCGCTGCCAGGGATCTGGTGACAGCCTTGTCGATATAGACCGTGCCGTCGAGGTGATCGGTTTCATGCGCCACGATCCGTGCCGGCCACCCGCGGACGATCTCGTCGATCTCATTGCCGTTCGAATCGACACATTCGAGCCGAACGGCCGCAGGACGCGAAACGACTGCCTGATACCCGGGCACCGACAGACACCCTTCGAAGAACGAGCGTCGAGCATCTCCGATAGCGGTGTATGTGGGATTGACGACAACCCGAAACGGCAGCGGGGTGCGCTCGCGCGCCTCCGCCATCTCCGCGTCCACCTCGTACATGTCCTCGATCACCGCTATCCGCAGCGGAATACCGATCTGCGGAGCAGCCAATCCGACGCCCGGCGCATCGTGCATCGTCGCCCGCATGACCTCTACGAGCCGCTCGAGTGTTCGGACCTCGAGTTGATCGATCAACGGCGCGGCCGAAGCCCGAAGCACCGGTTCACCGACGACCATGATCGGGACGACGCCACCGCGAGCCGAGGAGAGAATCTCGCGGACAGCGTCTTCCATCGATGCGGCTGCCGTCATCGCGCCCGGCTCACCAACGCGCGCACGCCTTCGCCCAACTCGATCGCGTCCGGGCCCGGATCCCCATTTACCAAGGTAAGCGCAAGGACCTCACCCTTGATGAGTTCCCGGTGGGTGTCGAGCCAGTCGCGTCGATCAGCCGGTACCTCGACGACGATATCGATTCGATCCGACACCTCCAGCCCGAGGTTACGGCGTGCATCCTGGAATTCACGGATGCGATCCTTCGCCCAACCCTCGGCTTCGAGTTCAGCTGTGACATTCGAATCGAGCACGACCAGTCCTGCGTTTCCGGGCAACGCAGCCGTCGAATCCGGTTCGGCAGCAACCAATTTGCGGGTGTACTCGGAGGGCAGCAGCTCGATCCCAGCAGCGCTGACCACACCGTTCGCGTCCTCGGACCATTCCCCAGCTTTGACGGCCTTGATGACCTTCTGAACGTCCTTGCCGATGCGGGGGCCTGCCGCCCGAGCGTTGACGACAAGTTCGAACTTGCCGTGCACAGCGACATCGTCGGTCAGATCCACCTTCTTGACATTGACCTCGTCCGCGATGATGTCGGCGTATGGACGCAACCGCTCCGCGTTCTCGGCAGCGACGGTGACCTCGGGCAGCGGCAAACGCACTCGAAGATTCTGCGCTTTACGTAGGCCGAGAACAGTGGAGCAGATGGTTCGAACCTCATCCATGGACTCGACGAGTTCGGGATCGGAAGGCAGCTCACCCGCGTCAGGCCAGTCCATCAGGTGCACCGAGCGCCCGCCGGTAAGACCACGCCACACGACTTCACTGATCAACGGCAGAAGCGGAGCCGCGATCCGCGTCAGAACTTCCAATACCGTGTGGAGCGTGTCGATCGCATCGACGTTCTCACTCCAGAACCTCGAACGCGAGCGTCGCACATACCAATTGGTCAAAGCATCACAGAACACGCGGAGTTCGTCGCACGCACCTGCGATGTCGTTTCCCTCCAACGCATCGGTGATCGCATCGCGAGTCGCAGCCAGCTTCGCAAGCACGTACCGATCGAGAACATGCGGCGAATCGGTACGCCACACGCCCGGCTTCTCCGCGTACAACTGCAAAAAGCTCCACGCGTTCCAGATCGGCAGTAAGGCCTGACGAACACCCTCGCGGATGCCCTGCTCGGTCACGACGAGATTTCCGCCTCGAAGGATGGGCGAAGACATCAGGAACCAACGCATGGCATCGGAACCGTCCCTGTCGAACACTTCCTTCACATCCGGATAGTTCCCCTTCGACTTGCTCATCTTCAAGCCGTCGTCACCGAGGACGATCCCATGTGCTGCAACAGTTTTGAACGCCGGCCTATCGAACAGAGCCGTCGCCAACACATGCAGCGTGTAAAACCATCCGCGTGTCTGACCGTTGTACTCGACGATGAAATCACCGGGGTTGTGAGTGGCGAACCACTCCTCGTTCTCGAACGGAAAGTGCACCTGGGCATATGGCATCGAACCGGACTCGAACCAGCAGTCCAACACCTCCGGAACACGACGCATGGTCGAGTTGCCGGTCGGGTCGTCGGGATTCGGCCGCGTCAGATCGTCGATGTAGGGACGATGGAGATCGGTCGGTCGCACACCGAAATCACGCTCGAGATCATCGAGACTGCCATAGACGTCGAGCCTCGGATACGCCGGATCGTCAGAGGTCCACACCGGAATAGGACTACCCCAGTAGCGGTTTCGGCTGATGTTCCAGTCCCGCGCGCCCGCGAGCCACTTACCGAACTGCCCGTCCTTGATGTGTTCGGGGACCCACGTGATCTCCTGGTTCAGCTCGACCATGCGATCGCGGAACTTGGTCACCGCCACGAACCACGACGGAACCGCCATGTAGATGAGCGGCTGACCACTCCGCCAGCTATGCGGGTAGGAGTGCTCGATCGTCTCGTGACGCAGCAACCGTCCCGATGCCTTCAGATCCTTGATGATGACGGGGTTCGCATCGAACACCATCAGGCCCTCGTACGGCGGCACCATCGAGGTGAACTTTCCACCCGGATCGAGCGGTTGCACCACCTCGATACCGTTGGCAGTCGCTACGTCCATGTCCTCTTCACCGAATGCGGGCGCCAAGTGCACGATTCCGGTACCGGAATCGGTAGTCACGTAGTCGGCGGACAGTACGCGATGCGAGTTGGGATGTCCGATGAAGAAGTCGAACGGAGGCGTGTACTTCAGCCCGACGAGATCGGCACCGGTGTGCTCGGACAACACCGTCGGGTTCTCCCCCAGCTCCCGGGCGTAATGAGCCACTCGATCACGTGCGAGTACGACGCGTCCGCCTTCACCGTCCTCGACCTGTACATAGTCGATGTCCGGACGCACCGCCATCGCGAGATTCGACGGGATGGTCCACGGAGTCGTCGTCCAGATCAAAGCATCGGCGCCGTCGAGGGGCGACCCAGGCGCAGAGAGCGCCATTCGCACGGTGACGGCAGGATCCTGACGCATCTTGTATGCGTCGTCGAGACGGGTCTCCTGGTTCGACAGCGGTGTCTGCTCGTACCAGGAGTACGGAAGAACTCGGAAGCCCTGGTAGATGAGCCCCTTGTCGTGGAGCGTCTTGAATGCCCACATGACCGACTCCATGAAGTCGAGGTCGAGGGTCTTGTAGTCGTTGTCGAAGTCGACCCAACGTGCTTGACGGGTCACGTAGTCGCGCCATTCGTCGGTGTACTGCAGGACCGACTGCTTGCAGTAAGCGTTGAACTTCGCCAACCCCATCTCGTCGATCTCGGACTTGTCCTTGATCCCGAGTTGCTTCTCGGCTTCGAGTTCGGCCGGCAACCCATGGCAGTCCCAGCCGAACCGTCGCTCGACCTTCATGCCCCGCATCGTCTGGAAGCGCGGTACGAGATCCTTGACATATCCGGTCAGAAGATGGCCGTAGTGCGGCAGTCCGTTGGCGAACGGAGGGCCGTCGTAGAAGACGAATTCTTCGGCGCCTTCACGGTTGTCCACACTGGCGCGGAAGGTTCCATCCGCGGCCCACGCGTCGAGGACCTTTTTCTCGAGATCGGGGAACGATACGCTGCCGGCTTTCGTGCCGTAGATGTCGACAAGCGGGTAGGAATCGCGTGTCGATGTGTGATCGTCGGTCATGATGACTCCTCGTGCCATCCGCTCGTGTGAGCGGAACGTAGTCGGCACGGGGACGATGTCCGACGTCTCTTTACGTCGGTACCGCGGTACCACCCCGTTTGCATCGGATTCGCCCTCACAGGACGATCCGATGCCACTCACACGGGCTGTAACGGGCCCACCCGTTCGGTTCTACTGAGCAGGCCCGTTGCAGGCTCGCCGTTCTTCCGAAGACTCCCCGGTGATTGCCGGATCGACGCCTGACTTCTTTCGATCGAACTTCCAGACTGGCTGGTGCTCAGGACTGATGCTTGGGCGGAGAAAGATGATCGGGAGGAGACTTCCTACCGGCCAACGCGCCCACCAGCAACAGAACCGCACCAACTACACATACTGCGATACAGCCCCAAGCCCAGATCACCGAGCCGGTCATCAAAGCGATGACCAGCAAGGCAAACCCCACTGCCGCCGCACACAGCGTCAGTACAAGCACAACACACCTCGTTCCAGATGCCCCGGCAAGCGATCGTCAGGTCCGGAGCGAGCGGTCGCGCGCCATGCGTGAAGCGAACAACCTTTAGTTGTTGCCCTTGGCGTACGACTGGCTGTACCCGGAGGACTGTCCCTCTTGGTTGAAGCCGTCCTTGCCATTGTCCACAGGCAGGGCCGAGGAGCGATTCTCCAGCTCTTCGAGCTGCGATTCCAGGTACGACTTGAGACGGACCCGGTACTCGCGCTCGAACGTCTTGAGCTGCTCGATACGACCTTCAAGAACAGATCGCTGTTCGTTGATCGTCGCCATTATCTCGGTGTGCTTGCGTTCGGCATCGGCCTGAAGTGCGTCGGCCTTCTCCTTCGCCTGCCTGAGCTGCGTCTCCGACCTTGTCTGTGCATCCGACAATAGCGACTCGGATTTTTGACGAGCATCCGTGACCATTGCCTCCGAACGCGTACGCGCATCGGTGACGAGGCGCTCGGCGTTGGTCCGCGCGTTGCCGAGCAACTGCTCCGACTCGGTTTTCGCATCGCTCGTCAGACGATCTGCCATTTCCTGAGCGAGACCCAGGATCTTGGCCGCCTGCATGTTGGAATCGGCGCTTTGCGACGCGGCAACGGGGGCCGGAGCTGGGGCCACCACAGGTGCAGGCTTGGGAGGCTCGACCGGGCGTTGCGGCTCCGGAGGTCGCTGAGGCTCTGGCGCCTTCTGCGGAACGGGTGCAGATTGGCCGGAACCGGACTGGCCCGAGCCTGACTGTCGCGCCGAACTCTTGGAGTCGGACAGCTCCTGATCGAGCTCGCCCACTCGCTGGCGCAGATCAGCATTTTCTTCGATCAGTCGCGACAGCTCTTGCTCGACGAGATCGAGGAATGCATCTACCTCGTCTTCGTTGTAGCCGCGCTTTCCGATCGGCGGCTTACTGAACGCGACATTGTGCACATCAGCTGGAGTCAGCGGCATGGAAGGATCCCTTCACGCGTCTTGAGGCGGTAGAGCAAGCATTCAGTTATATCCCATTCCATACGGTCCGGAACAATCAAACTGTAACTGGCGTCCATTCTGTCACATCGGTCGCGCTGGTCGCCCGCGTCCCCGAAGTCTTGTACCAAAGTATCGAACCCTACGATCCCAGCCCTCTCACGACAGTCATCAGGATGAACACCCCGAAGAGCAACACCATGATCGACAAGTCGAGTCGAACTCCGCCGAGATTCACCGGCGGTATCAGTCTGCGAAGCAGCTTGACCGGCGGGTCGGTCACCGTGAAAATCGCTTCGAGCAGTATCACCACAATTCCAGTGGGACGCCAGTCGCGGGCGAACGTTCTGATGAATTCGACGATGATGCGGCCGATGAGAAGCAGCCAGAACATGAAAAGTACGAAATAGAGAACCGCAAACAAGGCCACGTCTCATACTGTGCCCGAAAAAAGCGGCTCGATCAAAGCGACCAGGTCAGAGACCCCCGACGCCCGATCGAGCCGCGGACTTATCGCACAACTCGTCTGAGTCATTGCTGACTGTAGAAGCCGGTTTCGGCGATCCGGCGACGCTCCTGAGGCGATACGTCGACATCAGCGGGCGAGAGGAGAAACACCTTCGTCGCGACCTTGTCGAAGGAGCCGCGCAGTGCAAACGCCAGTCCCGCGGCGAAGTCCACCAAACGCTTCGCGTCGGCATTGCTCATCTCGACGAGATCCATGATGACGGGAGTGCCGTCACGAAAGCGCTCACCGATGGTGCGCGCCTCGCTGTAGTCGCGTGGCTGCAACGTGGTGATCTTGGACAAGGGGCCTCCGTCGTCGACGATTGGGCTTCGACGAGTTTCTGCCCGGACATCCATCCTGGTATCGACGGCGAGGTTTCCGCGCGTCGCCGCCGGCCGAGCACCGCCGCCGGATGTACCGCGCGAACTCCTGCCCCCGATCGGTGCCAGAGTGGGAGCCGACCGAGGCGCCTCGAAGTCGTCGTAGTCTTCGGCGTCGTCCAGATTGGCATGCGCGGGCCGTCGAGAAGTAAAGCTGGGGCCGCCGAATTCACGGTCGCCGCGCTCGTCGAGTTCGGCGTACGGGTCGCGGCCCCGCGAAACACGATGAGTATCGGGTTCGTCGAGGTAGTCGTCTTCATAGTCCGCGAGTGGAACCATTCCGAAGTACGCCTTGAACTTGTGCAGGGTGCTCATCGATCCTTGCCTTCCTTCAAAACTGGCCATTCGGGCTTCACTCCCGGGCGGGTGTTCAGCGTGTCGTCTCCAGGTTCACATTGGGTCAGTTGTGACTGATGTGAACCCTGGTCTCTACAGCGAGGTTATCGGCCGCGAACCGAGTATTGCGGTACCGACACGCACGCACGTCGATCCGTGTCGCACAGCCGCTTCCAGGTCGCCGGTCATGCCCGCAGACAGTTCGACCGCCTCTGGATGATCGACCAGAACACGCCGGTGCAGTTCGGCAAGATCGGCGAACGAACTATCGGGGTCGGCTTCGATCGGCGGGACCGCCATCAATCCCGCAAGTGAGAGATCCTCTGCCGATGCGACGAGGTGAACCAGTTCGTCCAGTTGTTCGCGTTCGATGCCGGCCCGATGAACATCGCCATCGAGACTCACTTGAATCAGCACCCGCAGAGGGGTTGTCCGCTCGCCCTCGCCCAGCGCTCGCTGCACTGCGTTCTGAAGCGCCTGAACCAACCGCGCGCTGTCCACCGAATGGATCGAATAGGCCCACTTCGCAACCGACTTCGCCTTGTTCCTCTGCAAATGCCCGATCATGTGCCATTTCGCGGGAGAGTCGGCAAAGTGCTCGGCCGTCTCGTGCGCCTTGACCGTTGCTTCCTGCTCCCGCGACTCACCGAACTCACGGCAACCCAGTCGATAGAGAATTTCGACGTCACTCGAGGGGAAGAACTTGGTGACCGGAAGCAGGGTCACGTCCTCTTCGGCGCGGCCGGCGGAGATACACGCCGCACGCAGCCGATCTCGCACCGACAGCAGTGCGTTCTCTATCTCTACGGCTCTATCACTTGCGATAGTCATGGCAACAGTCAAGCAGGCTCGGTGTCCATCCAGATCACGCTGGCAAACCTGCCGGTCGGTGCTTCCCGCCGATGGCTGAACAGGGTTCTGTCCTCGATGGTGCACCGAGGATCTACCACCACCGCCGATACACCGGAAGCCTCGAGTTGCCTACGAATGCCCGCTCGGATATCGAGGCCCGGCGTCTTACGAACCGTCGTGGTTGCACTACCGGGTAAATGCCGCTCGACGTCGGCCCGCATATGCGCAGGCACTTCGTACTGGCGGCCACTTGCTGCCGGACCCAGAAAAGCACCGACACGTCCGAGGTCCGCACCTAGCGACACCATCGCCTCCAGCACCTTGGGCACGATGCCGATTCGGGCACCCACCCGCCCTGCATGGACTGCAGCGATCACTCCTGCCTCGTCGTCGGACAGCAGAAGCGGAACACAATCTGCAGTCAGTACCACCAGGCCGAGATTGCGAACGGTCGTCACGATTGCGTCGGTGACCGGTACGGGCTCGGAGACCGGACCGTCCACCACCGTGACGGTGCGACCATGCACCTGCTCCATCCACACCAAGCGGTCGACGCCCAGGCCCAGTTCCCGTCCCAGTCGTTCGCGGTTTGCCGCGACCGCCACCGGAGCGTCACCCACATGGTCGCCGAGATTGAAAGTGTCGAACGGCGGCGCCGACACACCACCCGCTCTGGTGGTGGTAACCCTGCGGACTTTGCCGTTCAGCGCGACATTCCTCTCGGTAGGTGCAATCCCTCTCTGGATGTTCGGATCAGCGACGCATGAACGACGGTACGTCGACCTCGTCTTCGCCCTCTTCTTCGGTCACCGGTACACGTCGCCCAGTCCCGGGCACACCGTTCGACGGCGCGTTGCGTGACTCCGAATTCGGCAGCGGCGGAAGACTACTTCCACTCGGAGCACCTGCGGAATCACGAAAAACTCCCGCCGAACTGGTCGAATCCGATGGCCTCGACGAGGACACTTCGCCGGATCGGGCCGAACCGACGGATCCGCGCGCATTTCCGGGCGCAGCTTCCACGGGTCGACGGGTGGGGGTGCCACCGTCGAAACCGGCGGCGATCACGGTGACCCGCACCTCGTCACCGAGCGAGTCGTCGATGACCGTGCCGAAGATGATGTTGGCGTCGATGTGAGCGGCTTCCTGCACCAGCGACGCAGCCTCGTTGATTTCGAACAGACCCAGGTCGGACCCGCCGGCGATCGACAGCAGTACGCCTCGGGCGCCTTCCATCGACGCTTCGAGCAACGGTGAATTGATGGCAGATTCCGCCGCCTTGATGGCCCGACCCTCACCGCGTGAGGATCCGATTCCCATCAGGGCACTACCGGCGCCGGACATGACACCCTTCACATCTGCGAAGTCGACGTTGATCAACCCTGGAGTCGTGATGAGATCGGTGATTCCCTGGACGCCGTTGAGCAGTACCTCGTCCGCACTTCGGAATGCATCCATCAAACTGACGGCCGCATCTCCCAACTGCAGTAGCCGATCGTTGGGGATCACTATCAACGTGTCGCAGGATTCGCGAAGCTGCTGAATTCCGGTGTCGGCCTGGCCGCCGCGACGCTTGCCCTCGAACGAGAACGGTCGTGTGACGACTCCGACAGTCAGAGCACCGAGTTTGCGGGCGATATTGGCGACGACGGGCGCGCCACCGGTACCGGTGCCACCGCCTTCACCTGCGGTGACGAAAACCATGTCGGCCCCCTTGAGGACCTCCTCGATCTCGTCTTTGTGATCGTCTGCCGCGCGGCGACCCACTTCGGGGTCCGCTCCGGCACCGAGTCCGCGAGTCAGCTCGCGACCTACATCGAGTTTGACGTCGGCGTCGCTCATGAGAAGTGCTTGAGCATCGGTGTTGACCGCGATGAACTCGACTCCCTTGAGTCCCTGTTCGATCATGCGGTTGACCGCGTTAACGCCGCCGCCGCCGATGCCGACGACCTTGATTACGGCGAGGTAGTTGTGCGGGGGCGTCATGGGCTCTCGCCTTCCGTGGTTGTTGTCTGGACTGTCAGGTACGGGAAGAGTCTCAACCTGAACCATAGGCTTAGAGTTATGTCAAGTACTCGACTTGATGAACGCTATTGATCGGTGCAAGCTTCTGCCATTAGGCGCGCCGGGCACCGCGAAAAGATTTTGCTTCAGACCGTACCTGTCGGTCGCTCGAACAGCTACTTGATGGTGGGTAGATCTGGGCTCGATACATCCAGAACCTGTCCAGGCTGAGACAACAAGGTAAGCGCCACAGCAGATTTGCGCTCCGAATTGTCGCTACTTCCCCACACGAGCGTCCTCCCGTCGAGCAACAAAAGAGACACCTCCGATATTGACGTCGCGCGAACCTCGCCGACTTGACCACGAAGAGCGTCAGGCATCGAATCCAGTACGGCCAGTCCGCTTGTCGTAGCTGCATCCCCTGGACCGGGTGTATCGGTCACCAAGCGCACGACTCCCGGCAGGGGCGGACCGACCGCAAAGTCGACGCCGTCCTTGTCGAGCAAGTGAGTTCCGTCCGGCTCGTCCACGAACGCCACGGGCACTCGCTCCGTCACCGTCACCCGCACGGTGGACGGATACATCCGTTGAACACGTACCGACGCCACTGCCGGGATAGCCGCGACACGCTGTGCAGCTGATCCAACATCGACCCGAACGAGCTTCTCCCCCAGCAAGATGTCGAGGTCGGCGACAATTTCTTCCTCGGACACAGTCACGTTTCCGGTGACCTCGACCTTGCGGACCGACAACACAGGGGTGAGGTACACCAGGGCAAATCCCGCCACGATCACAGCCACCACCACCGCCGCGATCAGTCCGAGCTTGCGACGCGACTGCGAGACACGCAGACGTTCCGCTTCTCGAGCCTCACGCCTGCGCTCGCGATCCTTCGCCTCGTGCGATGCGGCCGCCGAATTCACACCGGCCGTCGACCTTCCGGTGGATTCGCCATTCTTCGGTGTCACCGCGGATTTCGGTCTTGCCTTGGACGTGCGATCAGGCTTGGCGGTACGGCGTCGACTCCCCCGCTCGGGCCGACCGGTCACTCCGATGCCCGACCTTGCCCGATCCTGAAGTCGGTCTTCGACCGCAACGCATCGAGAATGGGTCCGGCCAACATCGTGACATCGCCGGCGCCCATGGTGATGACCACGTCTCCGGGGGCGGTCAGCGCGGCAACCTGCTTGGCCACCAAAGATAGATCCGGCTGATAGTTGACCGGAACGGTCACCGCCGCTGCCACCAGAGCACCCGTAACCCCGGGGAGCGGTTCTTCGCGTGCGCCGTACACATCGAGTACGACCACCTCGTCGGCAAGGCTCAACGCCGTACCGAACTCGGAAGCGAAAGTTTCGGTCCGCGAATACAGGTGCGGTTGGAAGACCACGATCACCCGTCCACGCTCGTCTGGGCCTGCGACTCCAGCGACGAGTTGCTGTGCCGCAGTCAGCACCGCACGAACCTCCGTCGGGTGGTGCGCATAGTCGTCGAAGACGCGAACACCGTGTTCGCGCCCACGGAGCTGGAACCGGCGATGAACGCCACCGAAACCGGCGAGACCGGCCAGTAGTTCGTCGACCCCGGCCCCTACCTGACACCCTGCGCTGAACGCGGCAAGAGCATTGAGCGCTGTGTGACGTCCGGGAACCCCCAGGCGCAACGTCCGCGGTTTCAGCTCACCCTCGACCAACAATTGGGCCACACCCCCGACGTCCTCGGGTTCCCAACTCAGAAGTCGGACCGCCATCTCGACCTCGCCCGTATCGACGTTCGCCGATCCATAACCGAGCACCCGAACCCCTGGCAGTGCGCGTGCGTGGATTCGCTGAGCGAGTGCGGCGGACCCCGGGTCGTCCATGCAGGCGACCAACACACCACCTGGCTCGAGCAAGGCCGCGAAATCGTCGAAGACCTGCACGTAGGCCTCGGTCGTGCCGAAGTAGTCGAGATGATCGGCCTCGATATTGGTGACGATCACGACGTTCGGGCTGTACTGCAGCAGGGATCCGTCGCTCTCATCGGCTTCCGCTACGAATACGTCGCCACTGCCGTGGTGCGCATTGGTGCCGGACTCGTTGAGCTCACCACCGACGGCGAAGGAGGGGTCGAATCCGCAGTGCTGCAACGCAACCACGAGCATCGACGTCGTAGAGGTCTTTCCATGGGTCCCGGACACCAGCAGGGCGCGATACCCGTCCATCAACGAGGACAACACGGCAGGCCGCAGCACGATCGGAATACCACGTTCCTCGGCAGCGACGAGTTCGGGATTGTCTTTCGGAATCGCGGCGAGCGTCGTGACGACGACGGTGGGTCCACCCGGCAGCATGTCCAAAGCGGAACTGTCGTGCCCGACTCGGACTTGGGCACCACGTGCCCGAAGCGCAAGAACACCGCGACTCTCCTTGGCATCCGACCCGGAGACCTGGCCACCACGAGCCAGCAGAATACGTGCAATGCCCGACATACCGGCACCGCCGATGCCGACCATGTGCACTCTCGCGAGCTCGGCTGGAAGCTCGGACATGTCCATCCTTTCACCCGTCACGACAGTGACGCTTCGTTTGGTCGAGCCGAGGCGACGTCTACCACGATCTCCGCAACCGTAGCTGCAGCGTCGCGGTGACCCGCGCTCCCCGCTGCGATGGACATAGCAGCGATGCGCTCGGTATCGGTGATCAATTCGACGATCGTGCTACCGACGTACGCCGCGTCGATCTGCGCGTCCTGCACCAGTATCCCGCCCCCCGCATCGACGACGGGCCGAGCGTTCAATTCTTGCTCACCGTTGCCGTGCGGCAACGGTACATACACAGCGGGCAGCCCCGTCGCCGACACCTCGGCGACGGTCATGGCACCGGAGCGGCACATCGCCAGATCTGCGGCCGCATAGGCCAGCTCCATGCGGGTGAGGTACGGAACAGCAATGTACGCAGTCTTTGTGCCTTCGATCGGCTCTACGTCGATGGTGTTCTTCGGGCCGTGCGCATGCAGGACCGAGACCCCCGCGGCGGCGAGTTCGGCAGCGGCGCCGGACACTGCGTCGTTCAGCGAGCGTGCACCTTGCGATCCGCCGAACACCAGCAACACGGGGCCGTCCGCGGGCAACCCGAAATATGCTCGCGCTTCTCCACGACGAGAAGCTCTGTCCAGCCCGGTGATCGTAGGTCGGACGGGTATTCCAACTACCTCCGCATCCTGCGCACCGCGAGCGGATACGCCGGAGCCCGGCACGGCCGCCAGCACCCGAGTAGCCAGACGGGCGCCGACCTTGTTGGCAATCCCTGCACTGGCGTTGGCTTCGTGCAGAACGATCGGTATGCGTCGACTGTCACGAGCGCACCGCGCCGCGATGTACGCGGGGAGAGCGACGTATCCGCCGAATCCCACGAGCACGTCCGCTTCGGTCTCGGCGAACACTTTCTTGGTCCTCCGCACCGATCGAACCAGTTTTGCCGGCAATCGCAGCAAGTCGAGTGTCGGTTTGCGCGGCAGCGGAACGGGAGGAATCAGTGCGAGCGGATACCCGCGTGCCGGCACGAGAGTGGTCTCGAGACCGCGTTCGGTTCCGAGCGCGGTAATCCGGATTTCGGGATCGAGAGCGCGTAGTGCGTCGGCGACAGCGAGGGCAGGCTCGATGTGTCCTGCAGTTCCTCCGCCCGCTACGACGACGGACAGTGCTCTGGTGACCGGCGGTCGAGTTCGTGCATTCACCGTCGATATCCTTGCCCATCGGGGTGGTTGCGTCGCGCGCCGGGTTGCCTCGGCACTCGCCGGCGAGGATCGGACCGTTGCTCACCTGGGGCTTGACGACGTGCTCGATTAGGTGCGCCGCCCACCTGTGCGTGTTCACGCGCGGCCGAACGACCGCTCTCTGCACGTGCCGCAAGCCTGCGGCGGGCCTCCTGGTCGAGGGCAGGCCTGGTTGATTTGGATCGAGCGGCGGCTGCACGCAGAGGTGAGAACGACGCGGGCATCGGGAGCCGAAGTATCCGATCGAGCCTGCTGTCCCTGCCGGCGTGCAATGCCGCGATCGCTTCGGGTTCGTGTCTCGCGGCGTTGGCGATGATACCGAACATGAGGAGCGTGATCGCGGTCGATGATCCACCGTAGGACACCAGCGGTAACTGCAGACCCGTCACCGGAAGCAGCCCGACCACGTAGCAGATATTGATCATCGCCTGGGCGAAGATCCAGGTCGTCGAACCGGCGGCCAGCAGACGAAGGAACGGGTCGACGGATCGCATGGCAATGCGGAGGCCGGTGTACACGAACAGGGCGAAAAGACCCAACACTGCCAGGCACCCGATGAAGCCGAGTTCCTCGCCGATGATCGCGAAGATGAAGTCGTTGTGCGCGTTGGGAAGGTAGCTCCACTTGGCGCGGCTCTGACCGAGTCCGACGCCGAAGGGTCCGCCGTCGGCCAGGGAGTATCTCGCTTGCTTGGACTGATATCCCAGACCCTGCGGATCGTCCCCCGGGTTGAGCCAACCTTTGATCCGGTTCGAGCGATAGCCCGCAGTGAATGCCAGTACGGTTGCGGCGCCGATTCCGCCGACGACCAGAATTCCGAACAAGCGAGCATTGAGCCCGGCGAACCATAGAAGCGAGACGAGGATGATGCCGATGGCGATGGCCGTACTCAAGTTCGGCTGCAGCACTACCAGCGCGCACATCAGCAACGATGCAGGTACCAACGGGATAAGGAGTGACTTCAAGCTGGCGTGCTCGCTACGCCGCGAGGCCAGAAGATGTGCGCCCCACAAGACGAGCGTGACTTTGGCGAGTTCGGAGGGCTGGAACGAGATCCCAGCGATGTTGAACCATCGACGTGCACCATCTGCGCCTTCGGACCCCACACCCGGAATCAAGACGAGCATCAGCATGACCACCGAGATGCAGAACAGCGGGAACGACAGCTTTCGAAGCATCCGAACCGACATGCGCAGCGCGATGTAGAACGCTACGACACCGAGGGCGACACCGATCAACTGCTGCGTGAAGAGTGAGTAGGCGGAGCCGTCCGTCGCATAGGCCTCGGCGGCCGAAGAGGACAGCACCATGACCAGCCCGAGGATGGTGAGTAGTGCCGCAATGGTGACGATCAGATGGAACGACGCAAGGGGTCGGCGCATCCACAAGCCGATTCTGGTCCGTGGTCCGCTGGTGGAAGGACCAGCGCCGGGTCGAGATCGACCGGAAGCGGTACTCACGACACCGGCCCGATGGCGTTGCCGATATCCGCGGCGTCGAGATCGACTACGGCCTCGGCGAAGCTGCGACCGCGATGCCCATAGTCGACGAACATGTCGAGAGACGCCGCAGCCGGGGCGAGCAACACGGTATCGCCGGGATGCGCTCGACGTGCTGCCTCTTGGACGACCGCCCGCATCACTACGTCAGCATCTTCAGCAACATGAGTCACATCAGCATCGTCTCCCGCCGGATACCGCACAACGGGAACATCCGGTGCGTGTCGCGCCACCGCCTCTGCGATCTGCGTCCCATCGCGACCGATGACAAGTGCGGCGACGAGACGCGGAGCAATTTCGACGACGAGTTCGTCGATGGCAGCGCCCTTCAACAGTCCCCCGGCGATCCATACGACGCGGGGATATGCGAGGAGCGAAGACCGCGCAGCATGCGGGTTCGTGGCCTTCGAGTCGTCCACGAACGTCACTTCGTTCGTCGTGCGAACCACGGCGCCGCGATGCGGCCCGACCTGATAAGTACGGATACCGTCGGCCACATGGTCCGCACCGACGCCTATCGCGCGAGCCAGAGCAGAGGCTGCAAGCGCGTTCATCCACCCGGCGGGACCGGCGGGCACCACCGCCGACACCGGCACGATCTGCTCCCTGTCGGCGAACGCGTTATCCACCAGAAAATCACCGATGATGCCGAACTCACCGGCCGCAGGCTCGGACAATCGGAATCCGATCACGCGGTCCGCCGTCGACGTCGCCGAGAGCGCGGCGGCGCGGGCATCGTCGAGACCGACCACAGCGATATCACCGTTCAGCGCCCGGGCCTTCGACTCGATGTATCCATCCATACCACCGTGCCAATCGAGATGGTCCTCCGCGATATTGAGCACAGCACCCGCAGCGGGGCGCACCGACGGAGCCCAGAACAACTGGAAAGACGACAGTTCGACGGCCAATACCCGCGGATGCGGCGAGAGTCGAAGGGCGTCGAGTATCGGCAGACCGATGTTCCCGCACGCGACGCTGTCGATCCCTGCGGACTTCAATATCGAGGCCAACATCGAGGTTGTCGTGGTTTTGCCGTTTGTACCGGTGACGACCAGCCATCTCGTCGGCGGGCCGTAGATTCCGGCACGATCGATCCGCCACGACAACTCGACGTCGCCCCAGATGGGAACACCGTGGTTCGCGGCCTCCGCCAGCACCGGCGAATCAGCTCGTAATCCAGGGCTCGTCACCACCAGTGCGATTGCACCGATTCGATCGGTGTCAGCGAGTAACTCGTCCTGCAACACGACACCTGCCCCGAGTGCGCGGGCGTTGTCCAGCGCTCCCGGATCCGAGTCGGTGACCAGAACGTCCGCTCCCAATTCGAGCAGCGGCTGCACCGTCGCCAAGCCGGACACACGAGCGCCTGCGACAAGGACGGTCCGTCCCCGAAGCCAGGTCAAATCTTCGTCGTATCCGGTCGCGTCAGCAGTCTCGGACACGTGTATCTACCCTCCGATTGCAGCGAGATATTCGCTGTAGAACAGTGCAAGCCCCACGGCCGACGCGATGGCGGCCAGAAGCCAGAATCTGATAATTACCGTGGTTTCCGCCCACCCGGCGAGCTCGAAGTGATGATGGAACGGGGCCATTCGGAATACTCGTCGTCGACTGGAGCGGAACACCGCAACCTGGATCACGACCGATGCTGCCTCGGCAACGAACAGTGCAGCGATGACCACCATGATCAGCTCGGTCCTTGTCACGATCGACAATCCGGCAAGCAGACCACCCAGTGCCAATGAGCCGGTGTCCCCCATGAATATCTTTGCGGGCGCTGCATTCCACCATAGGAATCCGATACATGCACCCGCCGCGGCCGCACAGATGAGGGCGAGGTCGAGCGGATCGCGAACGTCGTAGCAGCCTGGCCCTGGGTTCGTGGAACACGCCATGCGGTATTGCCAGAACGTGATGACCGTGTAAGCGCCGAGTACCAATGTCATCGAGCCCGCCGCCAGACCGTCGAGACCATCGGTGAGATTGACTGCATTGGACCAGGCCGTCACCAAGAAGTAACACCACACGATGAACACGATCGAACCCATGCTGACGGTGGCGATGTCGCGCACATAGGACAGCTGGGTACTTCCGGGGGTAAGCCCGTTCGGCCCACGGAACTGCAGGGCAAGCACGCCGAAGATTACAGCGGCGAAAAGTTGACCCACCAGCTTGGCAGTCTTGTTCAGACCAAGATTTCTCTGCTTACGAATCTTGATGAAGTCGTCGAGGAAACCCACCAGGCCCAGCACCGTGGTCAAACCCAGAACTAGAAGAGCCGAAGCCGACGGCCCGTCCGCTTCGTAACCGATGCCGATGAGATGCGAACCCCAGTACCCGGCCCACAACCCGGCGAGGATCGCAACACCGCCCATGGTCGGAGTCCCGCGCTTGGACTGGTGACTTGCAGGCCCTTCGACCCGAATCTCCTGCCCGAATCCTTGCTTCGAGAACGCCTTGATCAGCACAGGCGTGAGCAGGATCGCCACAGCGAGTGCAATACCTCCGGCGAAGAGGATCTGTCTCACTGCGATTCCTCCGGTGTCATCGTCTCGTTCTCTCCATCTGCCTCGTTCGGCGCTTTCAGCAACGCCTCGGCCACCGACCACAACGCGACCGACTGCGAAGCCTTCACCAGGACGATGTCACCGGGCAGCACCTCGCGTCGTAAAACCGCGATTGCCTCCGCATCGCCGGACACGAGCATCGACTCCTCACCCCACGACCCCTCCATCACCGCGCCCTGGTGGAGCGCTCGTGTCGGACGACCGGAGTCGACGATCACCAGACGACTCACATCGAGTCGCACGGCCAGCCTTCCGATCGCGTCGTGCTCGATGACTGATTCTGGACCCAGTTCGCCCATTTCACCCAATACGGCCCACGTCCGTCGACGCGGCCCGCTACCCGAGCGCGACATCGAAACCAGTGCTTTGAGCGCAGCCCGCATCGAATCGGGATTGGCATTGTACGAATCGTTGACGACGGTCACCCCGTCGGGACGGGTACGAACATCCATCCGACGAACCGAGGTGGCACTGGAACCGGCAAGCGCGGTCGCGATCATCTCGAGGCTCGCGCCGCATTCGAGGGCCACAGCGGCCGCGGCCAGTGCGTTGCCTACCTGATGTTCACCGTGGACTGCGAGAGCGATGCCGATGCTCCCGGTAGAGGTGACAAGAGTGAAGCTCGCGCGCGCGTCGGCGTCGAGTTCGACGTCCGTTGCTCGAACATCGGCTTCCACAGAATGCCCGACTGTGACCACTCGAGCCGACGTCCGTGACCTCATCGACAACACCAGCGGATCGTCCGCGTTGAGAATCGCAACACCGCCGTTCGCGGCATTCGGAAGCGCTTCGATCAATTCACCTTTGGCAAGTGCAATCTTCTCTCTCGATCCGAACTCGCCGAGATGGGCCGTTCCGACGTTCAAAACGACGCCGATTCGCGGAGGCGCGATCGAAGCCAAAGCGGCCACGTGCCCCACACCTCGCGCCGACAACTCGAGAACCAAGAACTTCGTGGTTTCGTCGGCCCGAAGGGCCGTCCAGGGATGGCCCAGTTCGTTGTTGAACGACCCGGGCGGCGCAACAACAGAACCCAGCGGAGCCAGTACCGAGGCCAGTAGATCCTTCGTCGACGTCTTTCCCGAGGATCCGGTCACGCCGACGACCGTCAGCGAGGTCGTATTCGCCAGGTCGACAACAGAGGCACGAGCCAATGCAGCCAACGCGCCGAGAACCGCGGCGCCTGATCCATCGCGATCGTGCTCGAGAGCCATGGCTCGACTGTCGTGCGGAGCCGGTTCGACGACGATTGCGGGCACCCCGACGGGACGGGCCGCCAGGACGGCCACGGCACCAGCGGCCACTGCTGCCGCTGCATGGTCGTGTCCGTCGACCTTCGCTCCCGGCAACGCCAGGAACAGACCTCCCGGATTTACCTTGCGGGAATCGAACTCGACCGACCCGTCGACGATCCGTGACGGGTCCGGCACGTCGTGCAGGGTTCCGCCGACGATGTTTGCGATCTCGGCGAGTGTCAACGCTTTCACGATGGATCTCCTGCTTCTGAGTCGATCCTGCTGTCGATGGCGGCCGCAAGAACCACCCGATCATCGAATGGATACTTCACACCCGCGATATCCTGTCCGGTTTCGTGGCCCTTGCCCGCGACCAGAACGACATCGCCCGCACTGGCCCACTTCACAGCCTCGATGATGGCGGATTCTCGGCCGGCCACATTTCGGACCTCACCGCGCGCCTGCGGGTCGACGGCCAACGCCCCCTCGTACATCGCGTCCCGGATCGCCGACGGATCCTCCGAGCGTGGATTGTCGTCGGTGATCACCAGCAGGTCCGCCCCGCGTGCTCCGGCGGCACCCATCAACGGGCGCTTCGCCTTGTCTCGGTCTCCGCCTGCACCGAGGACGACAGCAATCCGCCCCGAGGTCTGTTCTCGTAATGTCTCGATAACGGCTTCCACTGCGGCAGGCTTGTGTGCGTAGTCGACCACGGCCAGAAAGTCCTGGCCACGAACGATGCGTTGCACCCTGCCGGGGACGTCGACCTCGGACATACCGCGGATCGCGCGGCGGACATCCACCCCTGCCGCCGAACATGCTGCAGCGGCCAGTACCGCATTGGCGACGTTGTATCGGCCGGGTAGTCGAATCTCGGCGGGGTAGCTCGCACCACCTGGCTCGACGATCGAAAAAGTCTGTGTGCCGTTGGCTTCCTTCGACCAGTCTGCGATCGTCCAATCGGAGTGCGCAGCGACCGAGGCGGTCAAGACACTCGTCCCGGCCGCACGAGCTATGTCGGCCATCCGCTTTCCCCAATCGTCGTCGATACACACGACGGCCGAGCGGCTTCGGACGCGCGACTCGGCAGTGAACAGTCGACTCTTCGCCTGGAAGTAGTCCTCGAGGGAATCATGGAAATCCAGATGATCTTGCGACAAGTTGGTGAAGGCGCCGACCGAGAACACCGTGCCGTCGACGCGGCCGAGCGCCAAGGCATGACTGGACACCTCCATGACCACCGTATCGATGCCGCGCTCGAGCATCACCGCGAACAACGCGTGCAATTGAGGCGCTTCAGGAGTGGTGAGGGCACTCGGGACTCGGGAACCAGCGATCTTCGTCTCGATGGTCCCGATCAACCCCGTCACCCTGCCTGCCGCGACCAACGCAGCCTCGAGGAGATACGCCGTCGTCGTCTTTCCGGACGTGCCGGTAATGCCGATGACGGTCATGTTCTCGGAAGGATTGCCGTAGACGAGTGCCGAGACGGTGCCGAGAATCATCCTCGGGCTCTCGTGCAGCAAAACCGGCACCGGCAACTGCGGATACTTACCACGGACGATGTCCATGCCCTCGGAATCGGTGAGGATCGCGACCGCACCCCGTTCCAGCGCATCCTCGACGAACGTCGCACCATGTACGGACGATCCAGGGAGCGCTGCGAAAAGGTCGCCGCGCTCGATGCCCTGTGCGCGCAGGTCGATGCCGGTGACAGCAATTCGCTGCGTCACCTCATCGTCTACGACCACCGCGTTCGACGCGTCGGCAAGGTCCTCGACCGACGTGTGGGGCGGCTTCGACGGGCGAAACGCCGTCGGAGCAGGCTGCGGCACTTCTGGCACAGTCACTGTGCTCCTTTCTGCCCGGCTGCGAGGATGTCTCGGGTCCGCCGGGGGCGCGGTCGTCGACACGGATATCCAAAACCCCCGAATGTGCGGAAGAGGCCGACGAGTTAGGTTACCGGCGAGTGCACCCGGACCCGAATCGGGAGTTGGTCCGATTCGTCGATCGCGATCACAGAGCAGAAGGTAATCATGTCAGTCGGCCTGCAGAACCAGTTTGCGTCCGGGATCGGCCGACAGTGGCACGCTGTCACGCTGAAGCATCCAGCTAGCGATGTTGTGGAAAAGCGGCGCGGCAGACTGACCACCGGATCCGTCGGCACTCCGGGACGGTGCGTCGAGCATGATTCCGATCACGTACCGAGGATCATCGGCGGGCGCGATCCCCGCGAACGTGATCCAGTAGTTCGAGTTCGAGTAGCACTTGCACTCCGGGTCGACCTGCTGCGCCGTACCGGTCTTGCCGCTGATCTGGTAGCCGGGCACACCGGCCGCGACCCCGGTTCCCCGTTGATTGCCGGTGTCGTCCTGTGTGACGGAGCGAAACATGTCACGGACGGTCGATGCCGTCTGCGGACTGACGACGTACACGCCCTCCGGCTGCTCGGTCTCGGTAGTGTCTCCGCTCGGACCCGTCGTCGAACGAATGATTCGTGGTGGGATCCGCACCCCGTCATTGGCGATGGCCTGATACATGGCCGTCATCTGGAGCAGTGTCATGGACAAACCCTGTCCAATAGGAAGGTTGGCAAATGTGCCGCCCGACCATTGGTCGCGGCTCGGGACGCTGCCGGCACTTTCGTACGGTAAACCGACGTTGCTACGTTGCCCCAAGCCGAAGCGGGACAACATGTCCGCGTATCGATCTTCGCCGACACGTTGCGCGAGAATCAAAGTCCCGACATTGGAAGACTTCCCGAACACGCCTGTCGTCGTGTAAGGCGCTACCCCATGCTCCCACGCATCCTTGACCGAGACGCCGGACATGAAGATATTTCCAGGTACCTGCAGAACCTCGTCCGGCGTTGTCAGACCGTATTCGATCGCAGCCGCCGCAGTGATGATCTTGTTCACCGAACCGGGCTCGAAGGGGGTCGTGACCGGGAGGTTGCCCATCTGCTTGTTCTTGTCGTTGTTGCCGACCCCGATACCTGGGTTGAAGGTGTTGTCGTTCGACATGGCGAGAACCTCACCGGTGCGCACATCCTGCACAAAAGCGGAAGCATCCTTCGCACCGGACAGATCCTTCGCCAACTGCACCTGCTGCTGCACGTAGTACTGAAGATCGGCGTCGATCGTCAATTCGACGCTCGAGCCGTTCACGGCGGGTTGCTTGTCACGCCAGCTGCCCGGAATGACCGCGCCGTCGGACCCGCGGTCGTACGTCTGAGATCCATCGGTTCCTGCGAGAGTGGAATCGAGCGAATCTTCCAGCCCCAGCAGACCGTGTCCGTCGTAACCCGTTGCCCCCACCATGTTCGCGGCGAGCGATCCACCCGGGTATTCACGGATGTCCTGTCTTTCCAGTCCTACTTCTTCGAATTCCTTGCTGATCTTGGTTGCGACCGTCGAATCGACTCCACGCACGAGGTAAGTGAAGGTGTCGTTGCTCTTCAGCTTCGCGAGGATGTCCTTCTCGCTCGCAATGTCACCGAGTTCATCATGAAGTCCGGCAGCAATGGCCTTCAACCGATCGTCGGTTTCGGGCTCGGTCGGATCCTTCGCTCGCGCCTCGTCCAATTCCTTCCGAACACGAACCGGCTGGAACGTCAGCGCTTTGGCCTCCATCGTGAACGCGATCGGCTTGCCGTTGCGATCAGTGATTGCGCCTCTGGTCGCAGGATCGACAAGCGTCGTCGTGCGTTGCGAAGCCGCCTCTGCCGACAACCGAGTCCCATCGACCCCCATGATCCACAAGAGTTGCAGCGCAACGAGTGCGAGCACACCGAACATCAGAACTCGACCGAACCCGCTCCGAAAACCGAAGGAAGACGCGTCGAAGCGCCCGCGGCGAGGGTTCCGAGGCGGCAGGGACGACCCTGATGATCGAGTCGCGGGCCTCCTGGCGCCGTCTCGTGCGCCGACCCCCGGTGCTCGACGTGTCGGCCGTGGACGTCCAGCTGTTCCGGTGGTCGGCCGTGTCACTGCCGACTACCCGACGCGTTATCCGGCGACGGACTTTCCGACTGGGTACTCATGGGAACCAATTGTTCACCGAGAGCCCCGGCACGAGCGTCAATGGATGTGTTCGGCGTGGCGGGTGTCGGACGTGTGGGAGAAGAAGCCGAACGCGGAGTGACCGAGGGGGGTGACTGTGTAGGCGAAACACTTTGCGAATCCGGCGGATCCAAGGGCGCTACCGGCTTGCCTTCCGCTGGAGCCGGCGTCCCGATCACCTGCACGGAACCATCGGGCGCCACGACGAGACGTGCAACATTCCCCGCCGGTACCATCCCCATCTCAGCGGCACGCCTAGCGAGTTCCGGTGCCGAGTCTGCCAATTCGACGTCGCGTTGAAGCGAGGCACGCTCCTGCACGAGTCCCTCGTTGTACGCCTTGGCGTCGGACAGGTCATAGGAATCCCCCGCCGACCGAGTCGTCAGAAGCAGCGTCAGGCCGAGCCCGAGCGACAACAGTCCGATTATCAGAGCGACGAACGGAATGCGGGCCGTCATCGACGCCCCGGACAGAGATGAACGAGCAGCGCCGTGACTGGTAGTCGCGGCGTCCCCGGAGTGCACCGTGGCTCGCTGCTGACGACGCTCGTAGGCGCGCAAGGCAGCACCGGAGCGTGCAGCACCAGTCTCCGTCGAGGTCGCTCGTGTTCGACGCGTACGTCGAGTTCCTGCCGAACCCGCGGTGATTGTCATGCCGCTCTCCTTGCGATGCGCTCGGCTGCACGTAGGCGCACAGGCGCCGAACGCGGGTTGTCTTCGATTTCTTGTTCCGAGGCGCGTTCGGCACCTCGGGTGAGCAGTGCGAACTCAGGACCCATCCCGGGGAGCTCCACCGGAAGGCCCTCTGGGCTACGAGATTTGACCCGAGGAGCAAGCTCTTTCTTCACTACTCGATCTTCGAGCGACTGGTAGGACATGAAGACCACTCGTCCGCCGATCGAGAGAGCATCCAGACCGGCAGGCACTGCCTTCTCCAGCGAATCCAGCTCACCATTGACCTCGATGCGCAGAGCTTGAAAGGTGCGTTTGGCAGGATGCCCGCCCGTGCGACGCGTCGCTGCCGGAATCGACTCGTAGAGAAGTTCCACCAGGGCACCGCTCGTGGTGAAAGGTGTGATCGCCCGACGACGAAGGATCGCCGATGCGATACGACCCGCGAACCGCTCTTCACCATAGGTACTGAGCACCCGCGCGATGTCGCCATGGCTGTAGGTATTGAGGATGTCCGCGGCGGTAATTCCCACCGTCGAGTCCATGCGCATGTCCAGAGGCGCGTCTATCGAGTAGGCGAATCCACGTTCGGCCTCGTCCAACTGCATCGACGAAACACCGAGATCGAAGAGAATGGCATGTACGGACTCGTACTCGGGAAGACCTGCCTCTTCGAGCGCGGCACCGATTCCGTCGTACGTCGTATGTACGAACGTTGTCCTGTCGGAGAATTCGGACAGGCGCCGACTCGCGAGTTCGAGAGCGGCCGGATCCCGGTCGAGACCGATAAGACGGACACCGGGATAGGTTCGCAAAAAGTGTTCGGAGTGGCCACCGAGCCCGAGGGTGGCGTCGATCATGACGCTGCCTTCTCCACCGGGGCCTACTGCGGTCAACGCTGGACCCAGCAGTTCGTCGGCTCGGCCTAATCGAACCGGAATATGCTTGGCACGAGGGGTACTCGATGCATTGGATCCCTGCGACGGTCCTGCTGTATTTCCAGGGCCGTCAGGAAGGTTGTCCGGGGCGGGCGGCTGAGACTCGCCTTCCACAATGATTCCTCCCGGTCTTGCTTGGCGCACCTTGTGCTCGGCGAGCGGATCGAAGAGATGAACTGTGTCGAATGCTTCGAGGTCCCTGTCCGATAGGGATCCTGGCGTTGGGGAAGAACGTCAGGATCCTGATCTGTGAAACCTGGCGTTGGGGAAGAACGTCAGGGTTCTGATCGGGCAGAGGCCTCGCGGCACTCGGCGGTGAATTAGTGGCGCTACATAATCCCTCCGAGGGATTCGTCGAAGGCGTCGGAGAAGCTCTGCTCGCTTTCCGCCGAGTAACGAGTCCAGGACTCTTTGTTCCAGATCTCGATGAACTCGATGGAACCGTTGACGACGACTTCGCGCCCAAGATTCGCGTAGCGCCGATGATCGGCGCTGATCATGATCCGCCCCTGCCCGTCGAGCTGCTGCTCGTCGGTGCCGGCACCCAACTGCCTTATGTACGCACGTGCGACGGGATTCGAGCGCGAGGCTTCGGTGAGCTTGCGAACCCGCTCGGAGAACTCCTCCGGGGTGTAGACAGCGAGGCTGTGATCCTGACCTTTGCTCACCATCACACCTCCAGAAAGCGCTTCGCGGAACTTCGCGGGCAATGTCAACCGACCCTTGTCGTCGAGCTTTGGCGTGTAGGTACCGAGGAACACTCGACACCTCCTACCTGAACCCTTCGCTGTCCACCACTTTACCCCACTTCCCCCCACTATCAATCCCTGACGAGGATTCATTTGTCATCGTCCGCACAAAAGCGCAGCTCAAAGCGGTGGATGGCTGTGGGGAGGATTTATGCCGTCGGCGCGCCTGGCTCGGATCCAGGACTCTTCTGCGTGAGCTGAACCAACGAAACTGCAGTTCGGATCCATGTCCCGAGGTGTACGAATCGCCGAACGGGTGGCGGTGGGGCCAAGTGGGGATTCACAGGTTCAGCCTCGGCCCGTGGGGCGAAAGCGATGTAGGCAGCAAAAAAGCGGCGCCCCACCTCTCGATGGAACACCGCTTTCGCGTTCTTCAGCATCACGCGTTCTGGTGCCGCGCGTTCTGTGTCGTCAACCGCTGCGGGCAACGATCGAGTCCATCAGACTGCAATCGCGCGCACAGTGTTCACTCCTGCTCGAACCGCCGCCGGAACCGATCTTCCATGCGCGACGCGAAGCCTCCGCCTTTACGGGCAGACTTGGACTTCTGCCCCGAGCTCCTCGGACCGGACCCGGAATTGGATCCGCTCACACTCGATGCGTCGCCGTTGGACGGCGTTGCAGCTTTGCGTGATCCGCCGAGAAGAAACAGCACGCCTGCCCCGAACATCAGAACGAAGCCGACGAGGCTTATCACAGGAAAACCGCCGGGCTTGAATGGCAGAGCCACCCCGGCGATCAGAAGAACAAGCCCCAACGCGAACAATGCGGCCGCTTGAAAACGGCGTTTGCTCGATGCCGTACGCATGCGTCCGCTTCGTACGTGCGAGGCGAATTTGGGATCCTCGGCGTAGAGAGCGCTCTCGATTTGATCGAGCATGCGCTGCTCGTGCTCGGAGAGTGGCACGGTACCTCCCCCTGAACAGAAATTGAAAGTCATTTCGGGTCCGAAACGACGGGAAGCTGACCTTGGCGGCTACCTACTGTCGATAATACGAGCAGAATCGCCTGCTTACCACCTACTCGCGATATGTGTTCCTGAGAATGTTCGAAGTTCCCCAGCCCAACGCCACAATCGGCACTCGGAAGTCGCAGATCTGCAGTAGCTGCGGCAGGCGCCAGAGGCCGACCGACGAAGAACACCGCGCTCAAGCAGACATCGAATGCGGACGGACTTCCTGTCTGTCGAGTCGTGAATCGGCTCCGATGTACTCCTCCACTACCTGAAGGAATCGACCTACTTCGCGGTAGAACTCGTCGGTGTCGTTCTCGTCGATCGATCGGCGCAAGCCCGCCTGGACGGCCGCTCTGGTCGCCGAGAAGCCGGAAAAGTACTCGGCCCAGGAATCGAGGGCGGGCGCCGCCTTTGCCATCAGCACCCAGGCACTTCGCGAGCGCACTCGCGATGCGGCGATCGGGGTGGCCTCCAGTACCGCTGCCGCGCCGCGCAGAGCCGCCATATAGCAGTCGAGAAACATCTCGGTGGCATCCGCGGCGCCCACCGACCCGGACAGCAGCGCATCCGCTCGACCGAGCAACGCTCTGGCGCGAGGCGATACCGGCGGACGTACGTCAGCACGGAGAACTTTGGCAGCCATACTCGAACACCTCCCGTTCGATTCGCCTCACGCGGTCGTCCGATCGGGTACTTCGGATTCGGTGGTACGGATTAGGTACCACCGACACGCCCGGACAACGATGAAGCTCTAAGGTCGGAACCCGGCGAGTCTCGCTTCCCTCGAGCTCTTCGCCGGATCGCCGACATCGAACATTCGTTCGACATATTCAATATAACTGCGCCCACCGACAAGTAGTCAAGGAAAGGTTGAGAACAGTCGCTACCGATGCGGAAACGACCCCCTATCTCGTCGACCTTTCCCCTCAGGAAATTCGTCGCCGCCTCCCCGAAGCTCTGGCCATTTACGTAGCGGCCATGGGCTACCCCCAAGGCACCGAGTACCACCGCGCTCCCATGTGGATCGAGCATCTGTCGCGGCCCGGCTGGCGGGGAGTCGGAGCAGTGCTCCCCACCCCTGATGCACCCCTGGTCGCCGTGGCATACGGCTATCACGGAGCTCGAAATCATTGGTGGCATCAACAGGTGCGCGACGGGCTGCACAGATCCGGGCACACCGACGAGTACATCGACGGAGTACTCGACGACTACTTCGAGTTGACAGAACTGCACGTCGCACCGAGTGCCCAGGGCCATGGACTCGGCCGCGCACTCACGCGCAGACTTCTACAGGATCGACCCGAAAAGAGCGTGCTTCTGTCCACCCCAGAGGTCGAGCAAGAGGAAAACCGCGCCTGGCGGTTGTACCGGCGACTCGGATTCGAGGATGTGCTGCGCGACTTCATGTTTTCTGGCGATCGACGGCCGTTCGCCGTGCTGGGTCACGCACTGCCGTTCGAATGAAGGACGACCTATAGCCTGGACCGGTGATCGACGCTGTGGTAGTCGGCTCCGGCCATAATGCTTTGACCTCGGCTTGCTATCTCGCTGCAGCTGGGCTGTCCGTCGAGGTGCTCGAACGAGACACGATCGCCGGCGGCGCGGTGTCGTCCGTGGAGAGATTCCCAGGACACCGCGTGGACCGCGGGTCGTCTGCGCACATCATGGTGCGTCATACCGGAGTAATCGAAGAACTCGATCTCGCCAGTTACGGCCTGCGCTACGCCGAGTGTGATCCGTGGGCTTTCGCTCCAGGAGCCCCGAACTCCAATGAGGAAGCGTTGGTCTTCCATCGCGACCTCGACCGAACATGCGAGTCGATCGCTCGGTCCTGCGGGACCGCCGATGCGATCGCCTACCGGCAGTTCGTTGCAGTGTGGGGACCACGAAGCGCGAGGACCATGCGTGCGTTCTCCTCCCCACCCACCGGCCCAGGCTTGCTTCGCTCCTTCTGGGGTCTCGACGCCCCCGACGGCGGAAGCGCATTGTCTCGAGAATTTCTCACTACCGGTGACGCTCTGCTCGATGCGTTGTTCACCAGTGAACGCCTGAAAGCTGCGCTGGCGTGGTTCGGAGCGCAATCTGGACCACCCATGTCCGAGCCCGGCACTGCCCCCATGGTGGGCTTTGCGGCCTTGATGCACACACTTCCGCCCGGGCGTGCGATCGGCGGAAGCGGCGCACTCACCGAGGCCCTCGTTGCTCGGCTGACAGCTACGGGCGGGTCGGTGGCCCTCGGCGACGCGGTCGAGGCAGTGTCGCCGAGAGATGGGCAGTGGACCACCACGACATCTTCTGGACGATCGATCCGTAGCCGAATGGTCATCGCAGGCTGTCACATTCTGACGACCCTCGATCTTCTTGCGGCAGGCGGCCACGATCCTCGGGCGATCGAAGCCTGGCGCCGACACATTCGGGTCGGCCCCGGTATCGGGATGGCAGTCCGTCTCGCCACCGACTCGCTGCCGCAGTATTCGAGCGCAGCGGCCGATTCCGACGCGACAACGGGTCTACAGATGTTGGTTCGCGACCGTGCACATCTGCGTCTGGCCCATGGGTCTGCATCTGCAGGTGAACTCCCACCGAGGCCTGCGGTACTCGGCATGTCGTTCACCGCGATCGATCCCACCGTTGCACCCGCAGGTCAACATCAGATTTCACTGTGGTCACAGTGGCAGCCCCACACCCTGTCCGGAGGACGCCAGTGGCGTAAATCGGACCAGGTACGTGCCGACGATCTCGCCGAGCTAGAGGCGGACCGAATTGTCGCCGAGCTCGAGTCCTACGCACCGGGCTTCAGCGCGTCCGTGCTCGACCGACATGTCCAGTCACCCGTCGATATCGAAAGGGAGCTCGGTTTGATCGGGGGAAACATCATGCACGTCGAGATGTCACTCGATCAGATGATGATGTGGCGACCGGTCCCCCAGCTCGCCGGATACCGAGTGCCTGGAGCTCCAGGAATGTATTTGACTGGTGCCTCGACCCACCCGGGTGGCGGCGTATCCGCGGCGAGCGGGCGGAGTGCGGCCCGAATCGCCCTGGCCGACGCACGGGCCGGCAGACTCCGCCGCTGGATCGGGAACCGAAGACGATGAACAGGTTCGTCATGGCACTCGCGGGTGCCGCAATACTGGCCCAGATTTCGTACCCCCTCGTGACCGGGTCGCGACGCGATGTCGTCACCGTCGCCGTCGTCGTCCTCCTCGCGTCGTCCGCGCTCGTACACGCCGCCTTGTCACGCGGTGTCGGGTGGGCTCTGATGCTGTTCGCGACTACTGCCGGGCTCGGCCTGATCGCCGAAATAGTCGGAACTGCAACGGGGTTTCCTTTTGGAAGCTATGGATATGCAACAGATCGACTGGGCCCCGACATCGTGGGCGTGCCCGCGGTGGTCCCACTTGCGTGGACGGCAGGGTTCTATCCGATCTGGTGCGCGGTCTCCTATGTATTGCAACGATCGTCGATCTCTCCGGAGCGTCGAAGAATTCACCGCGTCGTGATCACCGCCGTCGGGATGGTCGGATGGGATCTCTACCTCGACACGCAGATGGTGACCGATGGGCAGTGGACCTGGACGTCTCCGATCGCCGGACTACCCGGAATCCCCTCGATTCCGGTGAGCAACTATCTAGGGTGGTTTGTCACCGCAGCCGTCATGGCGCTGATCGTCGATACTCTGGGGCGCCGGTTCCGAGCTGACCGCACCACGCTGTCACCGATTTCCGACACCGCTCCTCTGGTGCTGTTCGCCTGGACGTGGCTCGGCTCGGCGCTTGCTCACGCTGCGCTTCTGACCGGACCGGAACTTCGATACTCGGCCGTCTACGGATTTTTCGCGATGGGCGTCGTCGGAGTTCCGCTCGTATGGACTTGGGCGACTTCGAGATGGACAACTTCGAGAAAACCGACCACCGAACCTCGAGGTCGCACGCGGACTCGGTGACGTTCTTTCGGCTCCCTGGCACAGACGGCGTCGTACGTCTGGCACGATGTCGAACGTGCAGTCGACATTCCGTGCAGGTACCCGTAACCGTCGAATTATGTCCGCCCTCGCATTAGCGCTGTTCGTAGCGCCGATGTTGGCCGGTTGCCTCCGGGTACAGGTGTCGATGGGTGTCTCTGCCGACGACCGCGTGTCGGGGCAGATCGTGGCCGCGACGATACCGACATCCGATACCGACACCGGCCCGGTGCTCACGCCTCCGTCTTCGCTCGCGAGCAAGATCCGGGTCGCGGAATACAAGCAGGACGGATACGTCGGCAGCCAAGCACGTTTCAGCGATCTCTCCTTCGGCGACCTTCAAACCCTCGGTTCCATGTCGGATCAAGCGACGGGGAGCTACCAGCTGGTGATGCAGCGAGCGGGCGACACCGTGACGCTCGAAGGCAAGGCCGATTTGCAGACGGTCCCCAAGCAGGGCACCGATGTTCAGTTCACCATCGCGTTTCCCGCTCGAATCGGGACGACCAACGGCACCCGTGAAGGGGACAACATCATCACCTGGAAGTTGCCCGCGGGCGAGGTGACGAGCATGCGAGCCGAGGTCAACTATCCCGATCCCAACACCCGCAGTTTCGCGGGCTGGGCCGGCATCGTGGGGGGCGTCACTGTGGGTATCGCAGCGATCGTCGGAGCCATGGCCTGGGTGACCAGGAACCCTCCGGTGCGCCTCGTCGAGTCGAAGAAGTAGGCCGCAGGCTGAACGCCGCACCGTGAGCATCGTTGTCAGCAAGGAATCGATCGTGACTACCGCCGGCCGAGTGATCGCCGGAGCGACTGCTGTCGGCGCGGTGCTCTCGGTATCGACGGCGGCCATCTCGGTCTTCAACGCCGTCACAGTGCCTCGCCTGTCCCGCGCAACCGATTCCGACGTCCACGAATCGATCGTGGTCTGCGTTCCCGCCCGCAACGAACAAGAACAACTCCCCTTGCTCATTGCGGACCTCCGGGCTCAGCGACGGTGCCGTGATCTTCGGATTCTGATACTCGACGACGGTTCGTCGGATGACACCCTCGCAGCAGCCCGAGCAGCTGCCGGCGACGACGCCCGAGTCCACGTCGTCGAATCGTGTGCCGAGCCACCTCCTGGGTGGACAGGCAAGGCGGCAGCGTGCCGGACCCTTGCCGGTCTCGCGTTCGAGATGAGCGATCATCTCGACGCGATCGTGTTCGTCGACGCCGACGTTCGTCTCGCCGAGGACGCGATCGCGGCAGCAGCGTCGACATTGCGTCGCTACGACGCTGCATTGGTATGTCCATGGCCGAAGCAGATCAGCGAAAGCGTCGTCGAACATCTGGTACAACCGCTACTCGGCTTCTCGTGGATGTCGACGCTACCGATTCGGCTCGCCAACGGTTCGCTCCGTCCGTCGACTACCGTTTCGTGCGGACAGTTCATGATGTTCGACGCGGCTGCGTACCGCGACATCGGTGGGCACGAGTCGGTGGCAGCAAGCGTGACCGAGGATCTCGATATTGCTCGCGCCCTGCGTCGCAGCGGACGGGGCACAATTCTCGTCTCGGGGGCCGGTCTGGTCGAATGCCGTATGTACGACGGTGTGAACGATCTCCGCGCAGGATATTCACGCTGGCTGTGGAACGCATTCGGTGGTACCGGAGGCTCGATCGCAGTGCTGTCCGCGGTCTCGGTGATGTACTTGCTTCCACCGGTCGCAGCTCTGGTGGGATCGGGTGCGGTTCGGCGGTGGGGCAGGATCGGCTACGGCGCAGCAGTGCTGTCGAGACTCGCTGCCGCACAAGTCGAATCTGCAGACATGCCCGGCCGATCGACCGACGTTCTTCGCTGTGCTGTCGAGTCGAGCGCCCATCCGCTGTCCGTGGCCGGCTATCTCTGGCTCACGATCGATTCGCATCGGTCGCACAGGCGCGGAAACCTGATGTGGAAGCAGCGCCCACTGATCGCCGAGGAAGAATCCCCGGCGATCGAGGGACGTTCCTAGAAGCCGACCGGCTGCAGATCCAGGTCACACGCGCGCTGCGCACAGTCCCAGATTGGTCAGCACTTCCCGCGTCGCACGCGCGAAGTTCAGAGTGATGAAATGCAGTGCCGGCGCGCCCTCGGCGATGAGACGCTCGCACATCGACGTCGCCAATTCGATTCCGACTTCGCGAACCGCAGCTCGGTCTTCTTCGGCACCGGTCCCGGCCGCTCTGGTGAAGCGATCGTCGATATCGCTGGGAAGCGCCGAACCCGACAGGGACAGAGCCCGACGGACCGTTCGGAGCGAGGTGATCGGCATGATCTCGGGAATGATGGGCTTGCACGCCTGCTCGGGGTCGAACGCCGCAACGCGATCGCGCAACCGCAGATAGTCTTCGACGTCGAAGAACATCTGCGTTATCGAGTATTCGGCCCCGGCGCGAAGTTTGTTCACCAGGACACGCGTGTCCTGTTCGAGATCGACTGCCCGGTAGTGCCCCTCGGGGAACGACGCGACGCCGACGTGAAAATCTCCGAGCTCACGGACGAGGCTGACGAGCTCCTCTGCATATTCGACACCCTGGGGGTGCTTGGTCCAATCGCCGAGCGGATCCCCCGGGGGATCGCCGCGCAGCACCAGTATGTTGGAGATCCCACGGTCTGCGTAAGCGCCGACCATCGATCGAAGTTCGTCGATACTGTGAGACACCGCGGTCAGGTGCGCCACCGGCAGCAGCGTCGTGTTTTCGGAGATATCTCCCGTTACTCGGACGGTGCGGTCTCGGGTCGAACCGCCTGCGCCGTACGTCATGGACACGAACGCCGGCTGCATCTGCTCGAATTCGCGGACTGCACGCCACAGCCTCGCCTCCGCGGCCTCGTCCCGCGGTGGGGAGAACTCGACCGAAAATGGAATCTTCGACTCCGTCGATGTCCGTAGACGATCGACTATCGATGGGGTTCGGGTGACCCACCCCTCACTCGACCGCCCCCTGACGGCATCTGATGTCACGGGCACATCATAGTTTCGTCGGAAACTCCGGTGACAGGAGGCTCACGATAGGGAGATCGATCATCGGTGACGGCTAGTGTGAAAGTGATACACCCACACCCCGCACTCGACTGGAGGATCCCCTGTCCAGAGACTCGACTCTTCCCGCGCCCCGTCGAACGAGTGACCCCGACCCAGCCCTACGCGAAGCGATCACTGCGCCGGTCGCACTCGTCGAGTCCGCGTTGGCCGAGTTCTTCCATTCCCGACGCGACCAGGTGGCCCGGGTCGGCGGCGGTTACCGTTCTGCCGTCGCGGACCTCGAAGCCTTCGTATTGCGTGGTGGAAAGCGAATCCGGCCCTCGTTCGGCTGGATGGCATGGCTCGGAGCAGGCGGCGATCACCGCAGCCCGCAGGCCGCGTCCGTGCTCCGTGCCTGCGCATCTCTGGAATTGATACAAGCGTGCGCGCTCATTCACGACGACATCATCGACGCTTCGCTCACCCGCCGCGGCTTTCCCACCGTGCACGTCGGCTTCACCGAGAGGCATCGTGCGGCGGGCTGGTCCGGCTCCTCCGAGCGCTTCGGTGAATCTGCCGCGATCCTGCTCGGCGATCTGGCATTGTGCTGGGCCGACGACATGCTTCGCGAATCCGGAATCGGACACGAAGCGATGGGGCGAGTGTCTCCGGTGTGGTCGGCCATGCGCACCGAAGTGCTCGGCGGTCAGTTGCTCGACATCGAAGCCGAAGCCGGTCTCGACGAATCCGTGGAGGCAGCGATGCAGGTCAATCGCTACAAAACCGCGGCGTACACCGTCGAACGCCCACTCCAGCTGGGTGCCGTGTTGGCCGGTGCACCGGAGAGCCTCGTCGACGCATATCGATCCTTCGGCACCGACATCGGCCTCGCCTTCCAGCTTCGTGACGACCTCCTCGGTGTCTTCGGCGATCCCGCAGTCACCGGCAAGCCATCCGGCGACGACATCCGAGAAGGTAAACGCACAGTCCTGATGGCAGTGGCCTTACAGCTCGCCGATCGAGACAGGCCGGATGCGGGATCACTGCTCAGGTCGAGCCTCGGAGTCGTCGATCTGACCGAGGACACCATCGAAATCATCCGTACGGTGCTGATCGAACTGGGAGCAGTCGCGGATGTCGAACGCCGAATTTCCGAACTCACGAACCGCGCACTCGACACGCTGAAGACGAGTGCGGTCGAACCGCACGCCGCCGCGCAATTACGCGCAATGTCCATAGCCGCAACGCAGCGCACCTACTAGATCGGTAGAGAACATTGTCTCAGCAGCCACGCAACCGAAATCGCCTCCGGACCGTACCGGGCCCAGTCGAGACCGTCGTGGTGGTCGGCGCAGGACTTGCGGGGTTGTCTGCTGCTCTGCATCTCGCCGGCGCAGGCAAAAAGGTGATCGTCTTGGAGCGCGAGGATTCGGTCGGGGGCCGAGTGGGGACCTATACGGTCCGCGACACCGACGGGAGTCGTCTCTACGACATCGACAATGGTGCGAGTGTCCTGACGATGCCCAACCTGATCGAGAACGCGTTGGCGGCGGTCGGTGAGTCCTTCGAATCGACAACGCCGGCGATACAGCTGAGCGCGCTGTCTCCGAGCTACCACTCCCGCTACGCCGATGGCACCGCTATCGACGTGTTTGCCGATCCGAGCGCGATGGCAGCAGAGGTCGAGCGCACGTGCGGATCGACGGAAGCGGCAGGCTATCTCCGACTACGACAGTGGCTCGCCTCCATCTTCGAGGCCGAGTTCGACCGGTTCATCGACTCCAACTTCGATTCGCCGCTCGATCTGGTGTCCTCGAGAGCGGCACTCCGAGACACGGCCACCCTCACCAGGCTCGGTGGCTTCGGTCGACTCGGACCCCGCGTCGAATCGTTCCTGAAAGACGAGCGACTTCGACGGGTGTTCACTTTCCAGGCACTCTATGCAGGCATGGCTCCGGCGAAGGCTCTCGCTGTCTACGGCGCAATCGCACATATGGATACCTCGCTCGGCGTCTACTTCCCGGTCGGCGGGATGTCCACGATCGCCGCGTCGATGGCCGATGCACTTTCCCGGAACGGCGGTTCGGTTCGCACCGGCGCAGAAGTATCGGCTCTGATCGTCGCCGGTGGCCGAGTCACCGGCGTCGAAACTGCGGACGGCGAAACCTACGAGTGCGACGCCGTGGTTCTCACACCGGATCTACCTGTCGTGGACGCACTGCTGGATCGAGCGGGAGTTACCTCCAAGGGAAGATCACGCGGCTACGGTGTCGTGTCACCTTCGGCGGTCGTCTTCCACGGCACCGTCCCGATCTCGTCCACCGAATCGTGGCCGAGTAGGTCACATCACACGATCGATTTCGGAGCCCAGTGGGCGAGCACGTTCCAGCGAATCACCGCGCGCAGTGGACGTGGAAAGCTGATGGAGGATCCGTCACTGCTCATCACCCGTCCGGGGGTCAGCGACCCATCACTACAGATGGTCCGTGACGGTGTGCAGTGCGAACCGGTGTCGATACTGGCACCGTGCCCGAACCTCGACGGTGCGCCGTTGCACTGGGCCGCGTTGGCTATGCCGTATGTGCGCGAATTGCAGGGCGAATTGGAACGACGTGGCTACCGGGGTCTCACCGCAGACATGACGATCGACCATGTCGACACTCCGCAGACGTGGGCCGATAAAGGAATGCTGCACGGCAGTCCGTTCTCCTCGGCACACGTGTTCAGGCAGACGGGCCCGTTCCGACGAAAGAATCTCGTGGCAGGGCTCGACAACGTGGTGTTGGCCGGGTCGGGAACCACCCCGGGTGTCGGTGTGCCCACGGTTCTTGTTTCAGGCAAACTTGCGGCCGAACGCATCCTGGGAACCCCAGCCGACGCGTCGGCTGGATCGGCCGTAGTTCGGAACACAGCCGCCGACGCTCTAAACTGACTCCGGTCCATCGCGGATTCAGCGTTCGCACCCGCCACGCCGGCAATTTCGTCCCCGAGAGGAGAGTGACCCGACTCATGTCTTCGGTCTCGTCGAGTTCCACCGCCTCGGGTACCGCGGGAGAAGATCCCGCAGCAACTGAGCAATCTTCAGCCGACACGGTCCGTGTCGGCACCGGACTGCATACCTCTCGTCTTCGGACGGTGACGCTGTTCCTGCGGAGTCCAGAAGGACACTCGGCCGTCCTGGGTTTGGTCGGTTCAGTGCTCATCACGTTCGGTGGGTTCGGTGCAGGCAGCGTGCGAAGACGCGATCCACTGCTCGAGTCGATGCATTTGTCTTGGCTTCGATTCGGCCACGGCCTAGTCCTGTCGAGCATCATCGTCTGGATCGGCGTCCTGCTGATGATCATCGCGTGGGTCCGTCTGGGACGTGCCACACTCGGCGGTCGCACCACCTTGGGAGAGCTCCGCTGGATCGTCCCCGCCTGGACAGCCCCTCTTCTGTTCGCGGTGCCGATGTTCAGCCGAGACGCATTTTCCTACCTCGCGCAAGGCGCCCTGCTGCGCGACGGATTCGACCCCTATGGCGTCGGGCCCGTAGCCAACCCGGGCATTCTCCTGGACAACGTCAGTAACGTCTGGACCACGACGACCGCTCCTTATGGGCCGCTGTTTCTCCTCCTCGGTCAGGCGATCACCAGCATCACCGGTGACAACGTCATTGCCGGCACGATGCTGCTCCGCATCACGATGCTCCCTGGTCTGGCACTGATGGTATGGGCTGTCCCACGACTCGCCCGTCACCTCGGCGGCTCGGCACCGCTGGCTCTGTGGTTGGCGGTACTCAATCCTCTCGTTCTGGTCCACTTGATCGGCGGTGTCCACAACGAGCTGCTGATGGTCGGCTTGATGACCGCCGGCATCGTGCTGGTTCTCGAGCGGCATCACGTCGGTGGTGTTGCACTTGTCGCCTTGGCCGTTGCCATCAAGGCCACGGCAGGTCTTGCATTGCCATTCATGGTGTGGATCTGGATGATTCACGAGCGCGAGCGGGCGATCCAAGAGAATCGGACGCCGCTGTCACCGATCGCAGCATTCGCGAAGACCGCAGGGATCGGCGCCGCTGTCTTTGCAGCAGTCTTCGTCATCACCTCCGCCATCGCCGGCGTTGGAATAGGCTGGCTCACCGCACTGTCCGGTTCCGCGAAAATCATCAATTGGCTGTCGCTGCCTACGATTCTGGCTCATCTCACCACGATCAGCACGTCCTGGTTCCTCGATGTTCGCCTCGGGCCTGTCCTCGATGTGACTCGCATGCTGTGCGCCATCGCCCTTGCTGTCATCATCGTCGGTACCTGGTGGCTGTACCGCAAGACCGAGCGTGATGCCGTCAAGGGAATCGTCATCGCGCTCGTTGCAATCGTCGTGCTCTCCCCTGCCGCACTGCCCTGGTATTACTCGTGGCCGTTGGCGCTTGCAGCAGGTTTCGCACTGTCGACACGAACCCTGATGATCCTTGTCGGGCTATCGACGTGGCTGATGCTCGTATTCAGGCCCGACGGATCGATCGGCCTCTACACTTTCGCTCACGTCGCGCTCGCAACGTTCGCAGCTATAGTGGCAGGGCTTTCCCTCACCCGAGTCGACCCCCTGCGACTGCGTGCCGGACACACCGACCACACACCCACGATCGAATCGGACACTCCAGCCGAGAACACCGAAGTGAGCAAAGCGGACCATGGGTGAACTAGACGCTATCGACCCGGCCCTGCACGACGCATATCGCCTGTGCCGTGACCTGAACGCGCAGCACGGAAAGACTTACTTCCTCGCCACGCGCCTGCTTCCCAGCGACAAGCGGGCAGGAGTGCACGCGCTGTACGGCTTTGCTCGAATGGTCGACGATATCGTCGATGTGGACGTGAACTCGGCCGACGTCGAGCTCGAGGCGCCCGCCGCCGCCCCGATCGGGACCACGGTGTCACAATCCGATCGCGATGCCGCCGCCAAGCTCGATGTCCTCGAGCAGCGGGTCCGCAACGCTCTCGGCGGCGCCGTCTTGGGATCGAGCCGATCGGACAGAGTGCTACAAGCGTTGGCGGACACCACAGCTCGATACTCCATCCCGCACGAGTACTACTTTGCGTTTCTCCACTCCATGCGCATGGACATCCCGGGCACACCGATGTTCAAGTCCCGCTATCGGACGATGGCCGAGCTGGACGAATACATGTACGGCTCCGCCGCAGTAATCGGTCTGGAGATGCTTCCGATCCTCGGCACCTCGACAAACATCGCCGACGCGGTACGCCCTGCTGCAGCACTCGGTGAAGCTTTCCAGCTGACGAACTTCATTCGCGATATGGGCGAGGATCTCGATCGCGACCGGATCTACCTTCCGACAGACGAACTGGAAGCGTTCGGCGTCGACGAGGAGCTACTGCGAGCGTGTCGGCAATCAGGTCGAACCGACGCCCGGGTAGATCGAGCGTTGGCCCACCTCATCGCACACACCCGGGCGGTCTATCGGGACGCCGAACCAGGAATCGACATGTTGGCACCCTCCGTCCAGCCAGGAATGCGCACGGCCTTGCTGCTGTACGGAGGGATCCTTCGTGAAGTCGAAGATGGCGGCTACCGGGTGCTCATCGAACGCGCCCGGGTTCCGCAATGGCGTCGAATATCGGTTGCGGCGCCGAGATTGGCCGCCACCGGATGGAACGTGGTTCGCGAAAGGGCGCGGCTCAGAAGGCCATCGCTTGAGCGCGCCTGATGACCTCTCGCATCAAATCCCCGTGCAGTGCTTCGGCGGGAGTTCCGGGAAGACTCGGGTCCTCCTCGAACAGCCACTTCAAAATTTCCTCGTCCTGATACCCGCCATCGTGCAATACCGCCAGGAGCCCCGGCAGACCTTTGACGATCTGACCGTTACGGGCGTCGAGAAATACTTCGGGGACACCGGGAACCCTGTTCCGCTTGATTGCGAGGAGCTGGCGGTCGCGGAGCATCTGCTCGACTCTGGCCTTCGGCACTTCGAGAACCTTGCTGACATCCGCCAGCTGCAGCAGGGAGACGGACGGGTCGAGGACATCGTCGGAATAAGGGATTGTGCTCACTCCGGTAACGTTAACGGGTTCGAGCTCGTATACGAAAAGCACTGCTGCAGGACCGGCGCCCGCAGAGAATCCCGCTAGGCGACACGTCGTGCTGCGAGACAGTGTCGATATCTACGCTGTTTATCATCGATTCCGTCTTGAAGAAAAGTGAAATGAGGTGCTCCACGGTGATGACCGGAGGGTCCGTGTCGGTAGGTTCGTTGCTGGACCGGCGCTACCGAATCGACGCACCGATCGCCCGCGGTGGAATGTCGACGGTGTACCGAGCGCTCGATACACGCTTGGATCGGCCGGTGGCAGTGAAGATAATGGATCCCGCGTTCGCCGCGGATCCTCAATTCGTCGCCCGCTTCGAGTTCGAGGCACGAGCGGTGGCCAGGCTGACCAATCCGGGCCTCGTCGCCGTCTACGACCACGGACGCGACGGCGAGTTCGCATTTCTCGTCATGGAGTTGGTCGAAGGCGGAACGCTGCGCGAACTGCTCCGTGAACGCGGCCCGATGCCCCCGCATGCCGCAGCTGCCGTCGTACGGCCGGTGCTCGAGGCGCTCGGAACAGCGCATCGCGCCGGACTCGTCCATCGCGACGTCAAGCCCGAGAACATCCTCATCTCGGACTCCGGTGACGTAAAGATCGCCGACTTCGGGCTCGTTCGAGCCGTCGCAGCGTCGAATACGACGTCCAGCAGTGTCATTCTCGGCACTGCGGCCTACTTGTCCCCCGAGCAGGTGACCACCGGTTCGGCCAATGCCGGCAGCGACGTTTTCGGTGTCGGGGTTGTGCTGTTCGAGCTACTTACCGGCCGGACGCCTTTCACTGGAGACACCTCGCTCTCCATTGCCTACCAACGCATCGACAACGACGTCCCCCGCCCCAGCGAGATCATCGCGGGGGTACCTGAAGAATTCGACGATCTGGTCCGCCACGCCACGGTCCGCGATCCGGCGGGTCGATTCCAGAACGCCGACGAGATGGCCCGCGCGTTGGCGAGCGTTTGCGCACGGCTCGAACTGCCTTCGTATCGGGTTCCCGCACCCAGGCGCTCTGCCGAACACAGCAGCGCAGCCGCGATGGGTGCTCCGACCACATTCGCCGGAGCGCGTCACGAGCCGCAGGCCCCTGCCACGGAGGTAGTAGCCCTACCGCAGGCCGACGGTGTCCATCACACCCGCGTCCAGACGGCCCCGACCTCGAGGCCGGAGTACGACCACGACGACACCCCGCAGCCCGCTCCGGTAGGCCGTCGCCAATACCAGTTTCCAGATTTCGACGCGGACAAGCAACGGTCACGAAGAACGATCATCATCTGGCTCACCATCGTGGCGTTGCTGGCGGTACTGGTCGGGTTCGGTGGCTGGTGGATGGGGTCCGGACGGTACACCTCGGTACCCGTCGTGGAGGGGTTGGACATCGCAGCCGCCGCGAACACGCTCGAATCCGCAGGGTTGACGAGCACTACTCGCGGCACGTATTCCGACAGTGCGCCGCTCGACACCCTCATCGGAACAGATCCTGGCTCCGGCTCACGCCTCACCAAGGGTGAGGAAGTTTTTCTACTCGTCTCCCTCGGGGCGCCGACCGTCCCCGACGTCGCTCCGAACACCGCTGTCGGCGATATGCAGCGCCAGCTCCGCGATCGCACCTTCGTGCCCGCCGACGGAGGCGAAACGTTCAGCACGACCGTGCCGGTCGGTGCCGTCGCGGCGCTGGATCCCTCACCTGGCACCGTCCTGTCCGTCGGCGACACCGTCAAGGTCTTGCGATCGAAAGGCGCTCCCCCAGTGACGATTCCGGACGTCGCCGGTAAGTCTGCGGAGGAGGCAACTGCCGAGCTGGCCACCGTCGGTATATCCGTCTCGGCGACCCAGTTGGCCTTCGACAAGGCGACCGACGGCGGGAAGGTAATTGCCACCGACCCTGCGATCGGGGGGACCGTCAACGCCGGCAGCACGGTGACGCTGAAGGTATCCAATGCGATCACCGTCCCGTCGCTACTCGGGCGCTCGGTGGGATCTGCTCGGGGCACGCTCGAACGGCTCGAACTCGGTGTCCAGGTTCGGCAAGTAGTCGACACCGACGGCTCGCTGGTCATCACACAGAACCCGAGCCCAGGGTCCAGAGTGGCCCCGGGCTCGTCGGTGTCGGTCGTCTCCCTCCCCTGATCGCAAGGTGAGAGTGGAGACGATCACGCGAGGCCTCAGCCGCGCAACATCTCCGCCACCAGGAACGCAAGCTCGAGCGACTGCTGTGTGTTCAGCCGGGGATCACATGCTGTCTCGTAACGGCCGGAGAGGTCGAGGTCGGAGATATCCTGTGCGCCACCGAGGCATTCGGTCACGTTGTCACCGGTCAGTTCGACGTGAATACCGCCGGGATGTGTGCCGAGCCCGTTGTGGATCTCGAAGAATCCTTGAACCTCGTCGACGATCCTGTCGAAGTGACGTGTCTTGTATCCGGTCGACGCCTCGTGAGTGTTGCCATGCATCGGATCGCACTGCCAGATGACCTGGTGCCCTGTTGCTTGCACCTTCTCGATGATCGGGGGCAGCAAATCGCGCACTTTGCCGTTGCCCATGCGCGAAATGAGAGTCAGCCGTCCCGGCTTGTTCGTGGGGTCGAGTCGTTCGACGTATTCCACGGCCATCTCGGGGGTAGTGCTCGGCCCGATCTTCAAGCCGATGGGGTTCGAGATGAGTTCTGCCAGTGCGATGTGGGCACCGTCGAGTTGCCGCGTGCGATCGCCGATCCACAAGAAATGCGCCGATAGGTCGTAGAGCTTGGGGTGATCGTCGGTGTTGTCGAGCCGTAGCATCGCGCGCTCGTAGTCGAGCACCAGCGCTTCGTGACTCGCATAGATCTGCGCGGTGTGCAGGTTCGGGTCTTTTACGCCGCATGCGTCCATGAAGCGCAGGCCTCGATCGATCTCGCCTGCGAGGGCTTCGTAGCGCGCACCTGCCGGCGAGTTGGCGACGAATTCACGGTTCCAGTCGTGGACCTTGTGCAGATCCGCCATTCCGGCACCGGTCAGCGCTCGCACGAGGTTCATCGCAGCACTTGCGTTTGCGTACGCACGGACCAGTCGCGATGGGTCGTGGCCTCGCACTGCCTCGTCGGCTACCAACGAGTTCACCATGTCTCCGCGGTAGGACAGCAGTCCGAGTGCGTCGGTATTGGCCGACCGCGGCTTTGCGTACTGTCCCGCGATTCGCGCCACCTTCACCACGGGCATGCTCGCGCCGTAGGTGAGGACGACGGCCATCTGCAGGAGCGTACGGATATTGCCCTTGATGTGCGGCTCGGTGTTGTCGGCGAAAGTCTCCGCGCAGTCGCCACCCTGCAGCAAGAATGCCTCACCACGCGCGACGGCGGCCAGCTTTTCAGACAACGCCTCGACCTCGCCCGCAACAGTGATCGGCGGGACGCTCTCGAGCACCTTGCGCATGTCGGCTGCCTGCTCCGGGTCCCACTGCGGCTGTTGCGCCGCTGGCTTGGCCAGCGCGTCGTCCAACTGAGAGCGCAACGTCGGAGACAGCGGAGGAAGTTCGGGCAAGCGGTCGATGGGTACGTCGACAGTCCAGTTCACGTACCTAGGATATTCGCTGACCGCAGCGTGGTCTCCGACGGGTTGCCCGTCCGGACCGCCGAGAACACATATCCAGTCCGAATCAGGCCGACGCGGCCTCGATAGCGATGAACTTCGCGAGGTTGTGCCGCGCGTCGGCAAGTGCGTCGTGGGCGTCATCGGGGACCGCAGGCAATACCGGGCTTCCTCGATCTTCCCAATGTTGCCGGAGCTCGCGGCTGAATCTCGGCAGCGACCTCGGCAGTTCGGTCATCGATCCCCAGAGTTGGCACAGTGCGACGTGGTCGTAGGCAGCCACCCAGGCCCACAACTCCACCTCGGCACCCGGGTACGGCACCAGGAACTCGAGCAGTTCGTCGCGAATTCGGGACCTGCCCTTCCACAGCGGCGACGAGTACGGTGGCAGCTTGGGCAGGACATTCCGCCGAACCCATTTGCCGGCGCGGGAGGGATCGAACTCGGAGGAGACTGCATAGAACTCGCGGCCATCCTCGGAGACCACAGCGATCGAGACGAGCTCGATTGTGCGACCATCCTCGATGAACTCGGTGTCGTAGAAGTAGCGCACGCAGGACACACTAGACCCGGCGGTAGCGCCGACAAAGATCGCCCGCCGTCAGAAGGAACTCCCGTTGACACCTCCCGAGACCTCCAACCCGATCGATACCGGCGTCGACGGCACCGCCACGCCGGCGAACGGAGTCCGATCCACGGCCTCGGTTGCCCGAACGACAGCCGTGGTGATCTCGTGCATCGCAGTCGCTGCGGGCATCGCTGCGGGAATCGCCTACAACTTGTTCGCGCTGCCCGGCCTTCGTGGGCTCGACGTTCTGGGTGACTACTACAGAATCGATTTGGACGTCTATCGGATCGGCGGCGGCATCTTCGCCTCGGGATCACCGCTGTACGGTCAGATGCCCGCCACCGCGCTGGGGAACACTCTCCCGTTCACCTATCCCCCGATTGCTGCGGTCCTTTTCAGCCCATTGTCGATGATTTCGCTCTACTGGGCCGGCATCGTGGTAACTGCACTGTCTTTGGCGCTGCTGGTGACCACAATCGTGCTGACGCTGGTGTCTCTCGGGTACTCACCCAAAGCCTTGTTGGTGTGGACAGCCGGCGCAGTCTTCGCGGTGTCGATGATTCTCGAGCCCGTCTTCTCCACACTCGACTACGGACAAATCAACATCATTCTGATGGTGTTCGTTGCCGCGGATTGTCTGCCGAAGAAGACTCCATGGCCTCGTGGTGTCCTCATCGGATTCGTCGCAGCCGTGAAGCTGACGCCCGCTGTATTCGTCCTTTTCTTCCTGATCCGGAAAGACTTTCGGGCTGCCGTCGTAGCGGGCGTGAGCTTTGCAGCATTCACAGCCATCGGCTTTCTGGCGACAATGTCCGATTCGGTCGAATACTGGACCCACACCCTGATCGACTCCGACCGAATCGGAAAACCTGCCTACCCAGCGAACCAGAGCATCACCGGAGTTCTTGCACGGCTCGGACTCGACGACTCGTTGAGGTCGGCGCTGTGGATCGCGCTGTCGTTCGGTGCGCTCGTACTTACCGCGCTCGCTATGCGGAAAGCGTTCCAGGCCGATCTCACGGCCATCGCACTCGGAGTGAACGCCGTTCTCGGGCTGCTTGTTTCGCCGATCTCGTGGTCGCACCATTGGGTGTGGGTCGTGCCGTTCCTCGTTGCACTTGCGACCTATGCCTACCGTCAGCGAAGCACCTGGCTGGCGTTCCTGGTCGGCATCGGCCTCGTACTGTTCCATTTCGCGCCGCATTGGCGCCTCGCGCCAGGTCGCACCTCCGGCCTCGGGTGGCCGTTATGGGACCAGCTGGCAGCGTCCTCGTACGTTTGGTGGGGAATCGCAGCAATAGCCACTGTGGCCTTCTCTACCTGGAAAACCTCACAGAGGAAGGCCACGAGCAGCTCATACGAACTCCCGCCGACCGAGCCGACACCGGCCGACTGACGTCGGCGAGCTCAGCTCGCTTTGGAGTCCGGGACGCGCTCGGGGTCGATGCCGGCCACGGGCGCTACCGGGGCATTCTTCAGGGATGCGGCGTAGACGTCGACGTACTCTTGACCGGACAGCAACATCAGGTCGTACATCACTTCGTCGGTCACCGCTCGCTCGACGAACCGATTACCCGCCATACCCTCGAAGCGAGAAAAATCGATCGGCTTACCGATCTTGATGGTGACTTTCGACGGCTTCCAGATCCTCGAACCGATGGGATTCATCTTGTCGGTTCCGATCATCGCGACCGGCACCACCTGTACTCCGGTCTCCAGCGCCAGTCGGGCCATACCGGTCTTGCCCTTGTACAGCCTTCCATCCGGTGAGCGTGTGCCCTCCGGATAGATGCCGAGCAGTTTGCCCTTGGCGATTACCCGAGCGCCGGCATTGAGCGCATCCTGTGCAGCATCGGCACCCGTCCGGTCGATCGGAACCTGACCGACCGCTGTGAAGAACCACCTCTGGAATGCGCCCTTGAGTCCCGAACCTGTGAAGTATTCACTCTTGGCCAGGAACGTGATTCGTCGCTGCACCTTCAACGGGAGATAGAAGGAATCGAGAACTGCCTGGTGGTTACTGGCCAGAATTACCGGTCCTCGGGCCGGGATGTTCTCGGCGCCTTCGACTGTAGGTCTGCCCATCGCAATCAGGATAGGACCGATGAATACGTACTTGAACAGCCAGTACCACATGGCGTCCTTCCTGATTCGAGTCTTCGCTGCGGATTCGAGGTTGACTCTACCTACCCGTTATGGTGCCAGCCACAACAACTCGGACGCCGCGACAGAGGTCACACGCAGCTAACGCGCATCGACCAGAAATTCCGAACGTGCAAGGTCCGCCGCACCGATCATGCCTGCGGCCTCACCGAGCTGTGTGCTCGCGATCCGCGCAAGCGGCCGGTGACCTGCACCGGTGACAAGTCGCGCATGGTGGCCCCGCGCCTCATCCAAGAACTGACTCGACGAAGTCGCTACCCCGCCTGCGATGACGATCAAATCCGGATCGTAGACGTCGCTGACCAGGGAAAGACCGACCCCGAGCCAACGTGCGAAGTCGGCCATCGTGCGCCGCGCGATCTCGTCACCGTCCTGCGCAGCGGACGCGATCCGGCGGCCGGTCAGTGATCCCGGATCGAGAAAAACCTCGCGTGCCAAGATTGTGGACGACGCTTGGTCCGAAGCAAGAAACTCGACGGCAGTATCGACGAGCGCAGTTCCGCTGCAATACCGTTCCCAGCATCCGCGCTTTCCGCACGGGCAGGCGCGACCGTCGGGAACGACCTGGATGTGCCCCAGCTCCGGTGCGACACCATAGCTACCTCGATAGATGCGACCATCGATCAGGAGTGCGGCTCCGATTCCCGTCCCTATCGACACCATCACCACGTTCCGACCGCCTGCCGCCGCACCGAAACGATATTCGGCCCATGCGGCCGCATTGGCATCGTGTTCGAGAAGAACCGGCAACCCAATGCGCTCGCTCATCTGACTGGCCACCGGAGTGTCGATCCACGGCAGGTGCGGCGCGAATCGTACCGAGGTTCGGTCGGAATCGATGAACCCGGCGACCGCAAGCCCTACCGCGGAAACAGAGTGTCGGCCAGCCAGTTCCTGGACAGCTCGATCGAGACCGTGCTCGAGAGCGGCGGCCGAATGAGGCGTCGGCGACTGGGCGGAATCGATGACCTGACCGGACGAGTCGACGACGGAGGCACGCAGGCTGGTACCACCGACATCGATGCCGATGGTGAGCAATTCCCGATGCCGCTTCATTGCTGACCTTTCCAGTGCCGCCCAGCCCCCGAAAATCGACATCGACGCTCTTTACCGACTCCCACCGGATCTTCCAGTTCTCGAATCCCGCAGCTGTCCCGATCGGACTACATCGGATCCTTGACAGTGACGGTAATCGGTACGAATCCCCCTCGTCGAACTACCGGCTCTTCCGTGTCCTGTGCATCAGCCTGACCCGTCGGGTGATCCTGACCATGCCCGCCGGTGTCGGTGTCAGCTCCTGGGTCCTGGGTTGTCGCTGTCGAGGCGTGCGTCGCTTGCGACGCCGGACCATCCATGTGCTCGGCAACCAATTGCCGGATCATTGCGATGACGGTGGCACCCTCGGTCGCGAGCACGGTGAGTAGATCGTGCTGCTCGCCCCTGATCAACGCAGACAGTGCACACACCGGGCACCAACTGCATCCCTGACGTGGGCGGTCCTGTTGATCGGTGACGGCTTGGCGAAGCATCGGCTCGACGCGTGTGAGCACAGTTTCTGCCAACGCCCACAGCTCGGCTGCGACGTCGGAATGCTCGGTGGTCATCTACAGCGTCACCTTTCAGGCCGGCCACAAGGCCGGATCGGGCCGGAAACGGACCACGAGATTACCGGATTCGAACTCGGCACCGAGAACTACACAACGACGCAGAACCGAAGCCAGGCGAACTCGCTTGCGGGTTCCGTCGGCACCGATGATCACGTCGTCCTCCACTCGCCCGAGACTGACCGTCGACGGGTCCACGACCGGTAGACGCATCGTCATCGTGTACACCGACTCCAGCCCCGATCCCGACTCGTGCGCCACCACTGGTTTCTCGAACTGGCGTGCGGCACCTGTCCCACCCGCTTGGTTGGACCCCGCTTGGTTGGACCCCGCTTGGTTGGAGATTGTGACGACACCCACCCGAGTTTCCAGCGCGCCGAGAGATGCCAACCCTACCGGTTCCTCTGCACTTTGTTCCACGATCAGCAACGAACAATCCTGGGCAAGCTGCTCGACGTCGGCAAGGCAGGCCTGCTGGGCTTCGCGCCAACTCTCGAACCAGAATACCGCCGGGTGCACACCTACAAGCCCGATCGACGACGAATTCAGCTCGGGCAGAACCTTGTTGACGATCACCTCGCCGACCGGCAACCCCATCAATGCAGCCGCGGACATGGTCCGACGGGCCTCCGCGACCCCGACCGAATCCGGTGTGAGAACGATTGTCGCCGTCGTTCGCCGGTGATCGAACAACAGCTCACGAACTGCGTCAGCGTCTGCGAGGACGCGTTCCATCACCGCGACCAGAACAGTCAGACGTGGGTCCGTTCCGGTCCCCGCGACGACCCGATCGTGTTGGGGCCAGAGGCGTTCCAAATAGCCACACAGCAGGTCTGGAAGCGCCAGGGTACGCAATGCATCAGCGGTTGCCGGAAGGTCGACGAATATTGTGTCCCAGGTTCTTTCGTCCACCAGTTCGACCAGCCGATGCAACCCTAGGAGGTCCTGGGCTCCGGGCGCGCCGACAATCTCTTCAGGGTCGATACCGCCGAAGCGGACGCCGTGTTCGTGACCCGTTCCTGCCAACGACGCCATGGCAGAGATCGATCGGTAACTCGCCTCCAGTAGCGCCAAAGTATTCATCTCGAGAACATCGAGTCTCTCGGCCACAGATCGGGGCCTGTTGACGACCGGTGGCGTCGAACCATCCAGGGCTGGGCGTCCGAGAACATCGAGCAGCGAATGTGCCTGATCGAAAGACACCACCAGCACTCGACGCCCCGACCTGGCGTCCTCGATCGCCGCCTTGGCAGCAAGCGTCGTCTTGCCCGCTCCGCCCTTGCCGACGAACAGTCGGACCTTGGTGCGGGCGTCGGCGCGAGCCTCGCTCAGCCTTCGACTCGCTTCTTCAGCTCTTTGAGCGCGGTATCGGTGATGACCTTCTCCGCTTTGCGCTTGAACAACCCGATCATCGGAATATTCAGATCTACCGTCAACTCGTAGACGACATCGGTCCGTCCCTCGCCGGCGTCCTTCAACGTGTACGACCCCGACTGCGACTTCTGCATTTCACCCGATACGAGCTCCCACGCCACCGCCATTCCATCCGGCGCCCAGTCGTAACGAAGTTCGTAGGTGTCCTTGACCATTCCAGCGTCCAGGACGAACTTCACGCGGTCCGCTCGACCGTTCGAGCCGGTAGCGAGCACCTCCACGGACTTCGCTGCCGAGACCCAGGACGGATACGCGTCGAAGTCTGCGATCACGTCCATTACCTGTGCGGACGGAGCGTCGACAGTAATCGACCTCTGAGTTTTCTCGGCCATGCTGTTGGTCCGCTTCCTCTCTCATTTGTTGTCGATGGACTTCTCTCGCCGGGCGTCGGCGCACGCCGTCGACGCCCCTCATCACACACGATCGCCTACGGTCCGCACAACGGGGACCGCAAGAGAGCGCGCCTTCGCCTCTAGGTTCGCGCGTGATCCGGACGCTCGCCCGCAGCGCGGCCTGCCTCCAATTCACGCTTGAGCGCGAATGCCATCGACTTTCCGGCAATCCTTCGCCTGCGGTTCTCGCCGACAAGGTCGAGTCCCTCTCGCCCAGCTGGTGGTTCTGCGTGCAGAAAATAATGGACGATAACGCCGTCGAGGACCGGGATTTCCTCGAGCCACACTTCCATCGTCCCCGTCAGCGCTCCGTCGATCGTCCAACGGATGCCTTTGTCGGCACGATCTTCGGACACCTCGATCCGCAGGTCAGGCCACCACGACCGCCAACGATCTCTCGGCGCCATCGCCTCGGAGACGCGCGCGCCCGGGACAGCAATGAAGGTTTGATCCGCTACATGGATACTGCTCATCGAAAGAGCTTCACATATATCTTTCGCGGCGCCGCACCTGAGGCGGTCGAACTGCTCCAGAATGCCGGACTACAGTACAAACAATCCGAGCTACTCGTGAGTAGAGCTAACCGATCCGTTGTTGGAGGTACCCCCGTGCGTGAGTTCACTGTGCCCGCCCGATTCAAAGTCGAGGACGGGGAATCGGCAGTCGATTCCGTTTTCACCCGCCGGGCTACGGCACCCGAGTCGGTGGCGTTTCTCCGCCAAGAGAACGGCAGTTGGACCGACGTCACTGCCGAGCAGTTCGCGACTCAGGTCGTATCGGTTGCCAAAGGCCTGATTGCCTCCGGAGTCGAGCAGGGTGATCGCGTCGCACTGATGTCCTCGACGCGCTACGAATGGTCGGTGCTCGACTACGCGATCTGGGCCGCAGGCGGCGTTACAGTTCCGATTTACGAGACATCATCTGCCAATCAGGTCGAGTGGATCCTGTCCGACGCCGAGCCGGTTCTGCTCGTGCTGGAAAACAAGCAGCATCGCGACGAAGCCGCCGATGTCGTCGCAGCCTCGAAGACGGTACGTAGGACGTTCCAGGTGGACGGCACAACCGCCGATACCGGCGCGATCCACGAATTGATCGAACTCGGTGCGGCCACTGCCGACAGCGTGGTCGAAGCACGTGTCGCTGCCCTACGTTCGTCCGATCCGGCGACCCTCATCTATACCTCGGGCACTACTGGCCGTCCCAAGGGCGTGCAGCTCACCCATGCCAATCTCCTTGCGGAGTCCAAGGGAATCCGCGAGACGTCGCTGAAGTCACTGCTGAGAGGTGGCACGCGGACCCTGATGTTCCTGCCGCTCGCGCACGTGTTGGCCCGCGCCGTCACGATTGCAGCCTTCGATGCGGGGACGACTGTCGGCCACACGAACGACATCCCCAACCTCGTTGCCACGTTCGGGTCGTTCAAGCCAGATTTCATCTTGTCGGTGCCCCGCGTGTTCGAGAAAGTATTCAACACTGCCCGACAGAAGGCACATGCCGACGGCAAGGGAAGGATTTTCGACGCGGCCGCCGACACAGCTGTCGCGTGGAGCCAGTCGAAGGACGAAGGCTCCACCGGAGTCGTACTTCGAGTCAAGCATGCAGTGTTCGACAAGCTCGTGTACTCGAAACTCCGTGCGGCTCTAGGCGGTAACTGCAAGCTGGCGATCTCCGGCGGCGCTCCGCTCGGCGCACGACTCGGCCACTTCTATCGCGGAATCGGGGTACCGATCTACGAGGGATACGGACTGACCGAGACCAGCGCAGCCTTTGCGGTGAATACCATCGGCCATCAACACGTCGGCAGTGTCGGTCGACCTCTCCCCGGCAATACCGTCCGTATCGCCCCCGACGGCGAAATTCAACTGCGCGGCCCTGTTGTGTTCGCCGGCTACTGGCGTAACGAAGAAGCGACTGCCGAGTCCCTGGATGACGGATGGTTCTGTACCGGCGATCTCGGTTCGCTCGACGCCGACGGGTACATCACGATCACCGGCCGCAAGAAAGAATTGATCGTCACCGCCGGCGGAAAGAACGTCTCTCCCGCAGGTCTGGAAGATCAACTGCGCGCGCATGCCCTGATCAGTCAAGCAATCGTTGTCGGCGATCAGAAGCCGTTCATCGGCGCATTGGTGACGCTCGATGCCGACGCTCTGACCGGCTGGAAGGCGCGCAACTCCAAACCCGCAGATTTGTCTGCTGCAGACCTGGCAACCGACCCGGACCTGATCGCAGAGATCGATGCGGCGATCGATGAGGCAAACAAGTCGGTCTCACACGCCGAAGGGATCAAGAAGTACCGGATCCTGCCGAACGACTTCACCGAGGAGGCCGGCGAGGTGACACCGACGATGAAGCTCAAACGCAATGTGATCACCAAGACCTACGCGGACGACGTCGAAGCGATCTACTCCAGGTAGTCACCGGCCTGTTCCCTTGTGCCGACCACACGCACAAGGGAACAGGGCGCGGATCAGAGCAGGCTGCGCAGCTTGTGCGCGAGAGTATCCCAGCGCCAGTTCTTTTCGACCCACTCACGTCCAGCCGCGCCCATCGATGCGGCGAGCGTCGCATCGGACAGAATTCGGACGATCGCCTCGGTGATCTGGTCGACCGAACGACCATCGACTACAAGTCCGGTTTCGTTCTGCCGCACCGTCTCCGGTGCGCCACCGGACATGCCGGCGACGACCGGCACGCCGCACGCCGACGCTTCGAGGTAGACGATCCCCAGACCCTCGACGTCGAGCCCCCAGCCGCGAGTTCTGCTCGGCATCGCGAAGACGTCCGCGATCGTGTGATGCGCGGCCAGCTCCGCCGAACGGACTGTGCCAGTGAAAATCACGTGATCTTCCACGCCGCAGCTGCGGGCCAGCGCGCGTAAGGTGCCCTCGTACGGCCCGCCACCGACGATAACCAGAATCGCACCGTCGATCGCTTCTCTGATCCCCTGCATCGACCGGATGAGAAAATCCTGTCCCTTCCGCGGTACCAAGCGCGACAGACACAGAATCGTCGGTCGATCCCCCAACCCGTAGCGGGCCCGAAGTTCTGCTCGCGCGCCGGAATCCGGCTTGAACTTATCGGTGTCGACACCCGGCGGCACATGCTCGAGCGCGGCCTGTGGACCGAAGGCCGACGCGAACCGTCCTCGCGTGTACTTGCTTACGTACGTCACTGTGTCGACGGAGTTGCCGATCGCTCGCAGCGTTCCGCGACCACCTGGAATCATCGACCATCCCACTTCGTGTCCATGGGTGCTGGCGATGATCGTCTCTGCCCCTGCACGTCTGACCACTGGAGCCATCACAGCGAGCGGCGCTGCCGCACCGAACCACACACTGTCGCAATCGTGCGACTTCACAAGCCGCGCAGCTCTTCGCGCCACCAGCGGTGTCGGTAGCATCAGCGTCGTGGGGTGCCGGACCACTTCATACGACTGGCGTGCATCGAACGCGAGATGACTATCGCCCCGCCACCGGGGGGCATATACCACCAACTCTTCGGGTGGGAATCTATCCGCGATGCTCTGGAGATAGGACTGGATACCTCCGGGACGCGGGGGAAAGTCATTCGTTACCAAGAGCGTCCGACCCATTGCACTACCGTAGGTCAGCTCGCATTCTGCGCAACCCAAGCCCCCCAGTCCGCGATGAATGTGTCGGTTCTCGACCCGACAGTCGCTTCGAGACCCGCACTGATCTCGGCGTCTGTTTGCGGACCGGTTGCCAACTGCGCGTAAAGATCTCGCAGCACCGACTCACCGTATCGCTCAGCGATGAACGCTGCGAGGGACCATGCAGATTCATACGCGAGGGTGGAACGGAGCCCGCCTGCCGAAAAATCCGAGTCTGCCGGGAGAACCGTCGGCGGCCCGCCCACCCCGACTGCACGACTCAGGGTCGGAGCCAGCGTGGCGAAGTCGACACCCGATCCGCGGTATCCCGAATAATCCGCGAACCCCTCGAGCATCCATGTCGGCGATCCGTCGACGGTGTTCGCGCGAGCAGCAATGTGCGTAAGTTCGTGACGCAGGACCGAGCGAGTAGTGAACTCGGTCAATCGCTCAGCAGCGGAGGGAGAGAAGACGACACGCTGCCCAGTCACCGGATCGCCGGGTACAACGACATCAGAGACGGACACAGCCGCCACGTCCGGGCCTGCAACTCCCCCTGCCGACGCGAGGAACTCATCTGTGGAACTTGTCGTCACTATCAGCGTCTTGCGCGGCCAGTCGTCACCCACGAAGTCCGCAACTGCCTCGACCGCGGCCGGCAACTCGGTGGAAAGCCGAGAGGTGAGCAGGTCCTGCTCTCGTTTGCCCAGCACCATCGATGTTCCCCCGGCCGTCGTGATCGGCGTGGCCGTTACCGGCCCGAAGTCCCACGGTCCCCGCCAGGTATGTCGGTCGATACCTGGTAAGTCCGTGTCGGACACCAGTCGCCATCTATCGTCACGCTCGGCCACGAGCAACGAGATCGGTCTGCGGGTCGGTAGGTCATCCGGCCCGTCGATGCCATACCGAAGAACCACCGACGGCGCCCACACGTCTGCGGCCCCCACACGTTCGGCAATTTCGGAAGAAACGGGCGTTTCAGGCTCGTCCACGATCTCGTAGCCCCACTCGGACAGCGGCACATCCGTGAGGTTCGATGCGGTGCTGATCAGCGATTGCAGGAATTCGGGCGACGCTGCCGGGTCGACCAGAGCCGCCAGTTCAGCATCGTCGTTGGAGGAGACCGCATCCGCCCAATCCACGAGAAGCTGTTCGACGCCCGCCCTGCGCTGGTCCTCGTACGGATTCGAGGGCATCGGTGTCGTCGACTCGACCAGCGGGCCGGACGCTGTACATCCCGACACCCATACCAGAGCGCCGACGAGAACTGCCGCCGTTGAAGAGCGGCGGGCAGTCATCGAGTGAACCAAGCTGGAGCTATCAGTACCGGCGCGCACCGTAGAACGGGAACGACGCCATCGACTGAACCTTCACCGGCACCCCGAACGTCGAAGCATGCAGCACGTTTCCGTTACCGGCATACAGGCCGACATGCGAGGCATCCGGATAGAAGAGAACGACGTCGCCTGGCTGGAGGCTCTTCTGATCGACTGGGGTTCCGCCGGCAGCCTGCGCCTGGCTGGACCGCGGGAGCGTCTTGCCGACCTGCTTGTAGGCCCACACGACCAGCCCTGAGCAGTCGAAGCCATCGGGCCCTGTAGCGCCCCACACGTACGGTTTACCTATCTGTGTCAAACCTGCCTGCAGAGCACCGGACCCCGATCCCGGAACCAATCCTGCGATGATCTTCGACAGGTCGAATCCTGGAGGTAGCGGACTGCCTGCGTAGTCACTCCGTTCGGCGCCGGACAGCGCGCTGAACGCCGCCATCACTTCTGCCGTTTGCCCTTGAAGTTCGCTCTGCTTGGCCTGCAGATCGTCGCTGACCATTTTGGCTTGATCTGCAGCCGCGCGCGCCGCGTCTGCAGCGCTACGGGACGCTTCCTCGGCCGCAGCGGCATCGGTCGTTGCCTGCTTGAACTGCCCCACCTGCCTGGAAGTCTCCGCAGAAATGATGTCGAGGGCCGACATCTGGTCCAACAGTTGCTGGGGTGAATCGCTGACCATCACGGCGAACAGCCTGTTCGTTCGACCACCCTGATAGTTGACGTTGGCCACTTTGTCCACGGCGGGCTTCAGCTCGGCCAATGCCGCCTCGGCGACCGCGAGAGCGCTCTGATGAGCCTCGACGGCGGACTCTGCTTCGCGCTGCACTGCGGTCTTGGCATCGAGATCTATTTGCGCGTTGTGCAAAGCCTCGGTCGTTTGCTCGGACTCACGAGCGAGGTCCGCCAACCGCGTCTGCGCATCGGATGCACTATCTATTCCCGGCTGCGCCTGGGCTGTTGCGGCCGGAGCCACGAGAAGACACAGCGCACAAGCTGCAGCGGCGAGGACGCTGCGTTTGGATCGAGCAACGTTCTTGACTGTCGGTGTCGCCACAGAAGGTGACTCTCCGTTCTTGCAGGTGTGTCGATGGAGCTACGACGCAGTGGACCTTCGCTGCGATATCGCTGCATCAGTGCAGGGTTGAAAACAAACTCTACCCATGAGTATCAGCCAATGGTCGGAAATCGCGTCGGATAATTCGGATTTATCCGAGCGACTGGAATATTTGTCCCATCAAGACTTGGAAAGATTACGGAATCGTCACGCCAGTGTCCAACCAGGACCGGATCGAGGGGCGGACACGCACGCCTCGGCCCGGCGAAACGACGAAACAGCACCAGGTCCGCGGCCGATACGACCGGGCCCTGATGCTGTTTGCGTACCGATCACACGAGTCAGTATCGACGAGCTCCGTCGAACGGCATCGACGACACCGGTGCAACCTTGACGGGAACACCTGAGGTGGATGCGTGGATTACGTTGCCGCCGCCTGCGTAGATACCCGAATGCGATCCACCGTAGAAGGAGACGACATCTCCCGGCTGGAGATCGGACTGGGATACCGGAACACCAGCGGACGCCTGGTCGTAGCTCGTACGGGGCAAGCTGACACCGGCTTGCTTGTATGCCCACTGCACCAGACCGGAGCAATCGAACGAGTCAGGACCGGATGCACCGTAGACGTACGGGGACCCGACCTTGGACTCGGCGGCCTGCACGGCCTTCGCAGCCGGAGTGACCTGGGGAGCTATGGGTGCCGGCGCGCCGGGGAGTCCGGGGACGGCCGGCAGCGGGGGCAAGCCCGGGATCTCTGGTATTTCGAACGTACCGACACCCGGGATCGTGATGGGAGCCGCCATTGCGGGGGCAGCGGGCAAAATGACCGCGCCGGCAGTAATCGCACCGGCTACGAGGATTCGACGCAATTGGCGGGTTGAAGTATGTGACGCCACGAGAGGTTGTGCTCCGTTTCTTCCACTCATCCGCCGACCGAGTTAGCTGACGGGTTCGGGCTGGGAAGATCAGCCCTACCCACCGTTCGCATAAAGCGATCCGGCGGGATTCACCCCAGTAGAAATCGGGTTCCCGGTACGGCCACTCTGACGAGTGCCCGATTAGGCGGTGACTTGCGACGCCACTCCTGTCTGGACTGGCGAGACTCCGCAAGGTCTCAGGAAGGTTACGAAATGGCATCCCTCCGTGTCGACCCCGACGCGCCGAAGAGGCTCGAATATCTGGAAACCGGACTACATCGCACGTAGATCCGCGCTTGAATCACAGGACGGTAACGAAGCAGTCCGGGGGGCGTCGTTGTTCTCCACGACCAAACGCAAATGTGGGACGAGACCGACCTCCGCCAGAACCCCGATAGCACCTAGTTCCGCCTGGTCGATGTCTATTTTCGACGCTGCAGACCCGACGTCTACACCCGCCGAACCTGCCATTCCCGGAGCCCCCAGAAGGACGGTCACGACACAGTCTCCGCACGCGATGTCTCTAACCCTGCAATCACTGCAATCCACAATCATGTGATCCTCGTCTCTTTTGTGTTTCAGCCCGAAATTCCGACTCGTTTCGGGCGAACTTATCGGCAAGGTACGACACGCCTTCCACGAAAACGGCAACACAGGATTATGTCGGTACCGCCATCTACCGTCCTGTCCTGTGACCCTTCCGATCCAGCTGACTTTCGATGAACTGGACACCCCGTTACATCAGACGACTTTCGTGGTCGTCGATTTGGAGACGACGGGCGGCAGCGCCGATACCGAAGCGATCACCGAGATCGGGGCGGTCAAAGTCCGCGGAGGTGAGGTGATCGGAGAGTTCGCCACACTCGTCGATCCAGGCCGATCGATTCCGCCTTTCATCGTCGAACTGACCGGAATCACCTCCGCGATGCTGATCGACGCACCGCGCATCGAGCGTGTACTTCCCGGCTTCCTGGAATTCGCTCGGGGCGCAGTACTCGTCGCCCACAATGCGGGGTTCGACACCGGTTTTCTCCGGGCCGCCGCCAGCCGACTGGACATCGCCTGGCCCAAGTTCCAAGTTTTGTGCACCGTCAAACTGGCGCGGCGTGTACTCACCCGTGACGAGGCCCCATCAGTGAAATTGTCGGCACTCGCATCGTTGTTCGACGTCGGCACGACACCGACTCACCGCGCCTTGGACGACGCTCGCGCGACGGTAGATGTACTGCACGCGCTGATCGAGCGTGTCGGAAATCAGGGTGTGCACAGCTACGCCGAACTCGTCGACTATCTCCCAAATGTCTCAGCCGGACAGCGCGCGAAGCGATCCCTCGCCGCCCACCTCCCCCGGACCCCGGGGGTATACCTGTTCAAGGGTCCGGGCAAGGAGGTTCTGTACGTCGGTACCTCGACCAATCTGCAACGTCGAGTCCGGAACTACTTCACCGGTTCGGAAACTCGCGGCCGGATGAAGGAGATGGTCGGCCTTGCTGTCGATGTCGACTACGTCGAGTGTGCTCACGGTCTCGAAGCAGGTGTACGCGAACTCCGGTTGTTGAGCGCGCACATCCCGCCGTACAACCGCCGATCGAAGTTCCCCAAAAAAGGATGGTGGATCACCACGACAGTCGAAGCGTTTCCACGGCTTTCCGTCGTCAGGACACCGACGACCAACTCACTCGGGCCCTTCACAGCGCGAAGTGATGCCGCGGACGCCGCGGCGCTCATCTCCGAATTCGGTTCGATTCGCACCTGCTCCAATCGCATCCCGCGCACCGGCACACACGGACAGAATTGCCTACCGACCGCGGTGGGCGGTTGCGCGGCGGCGACGGCAGGTGTGCTCTCGCCCGACGACTACTCGGTTTATCCCGCGCGATTCCACGCTTTGATCGACGGCGTCGACAACTCCATGTTGGATGCGGCGCGAGTACGGGTCACACAACTCGCCGACGCCGAGCTTTTCGAATCGGCAGCCCGTCTGCGTGATCGACTCACCGTTCTCGCCGACATGGTCCGAAGAATGCACCGTCTCGCCGCGATCGCAGCCATCACCGAACTCGTGGCCGCCAGGAAAACTACGGACGGAGGGTGGGAACTCGCAGTGATTCGCAACGGTCGGCTGGCGGGGGCGGCTACCACTGCGCGTCGCGTACACCCGATGCCGGCCGTGGAGGCCATCACCGCCGCCGCCGAGACCGTCATCCCGGACACCACTCCGCTGCGCGGCGCATCGCCAGAGGAGGTAGGTCTCATTGCCCGGTGGCTGGACTCCGAGGGCGTCCGCATAGTGAGGACCACCGACGGGTACGCCGAACCGGCATACGGCGCGGGGGCGTGGAAAAAATGGTGCAGCATTTCTCGCGCCGCATCCCGCCACGAGTACAGCGCGTCGCCGTTCTCCGACCGGTACGCCCTCTAAGCTCGCGGGGAGTCGCAACGTACGCGTGTTCGCGCATCGAATGAGGGAGACCCATGATCCACGCCATTGTCATGATCGACGCCGAGGCAAGCGCCATCCCCGAGACCGCGCAAGCAGTGGCGGACGTCGACGGTGTGTCCGAGGTCTATTCGTGCGCCGGAGATGTCGACCTGATCGCCATCGTCAAGGTCCGCGATCATCAGCAGATCGCCGAGGTTGTGACACAACGGATCAACAAGGTGGCCGGCGTCCTGAATACCGCGACGCACATTGCGTTCCAGTCGTATTCGAGCGCCGATATCGACGCCGGGTTTTCGATCGGAGAGTAAAGCACTTCCGCGCCGAAGCCGGTCGGATCAATCCAGCTCGTTCGACCGGCTCACCCATCGAGCCAGCAGTGTGGCTGCCGCACCGGAGTCGACTGCCTTCGTTGCGCGCAACAACCCTGCAGAGAGAGCACCGATGATGTCGCCGGCATCGATTCCTTCGGATATTCCGGCATAAGCAGTCAGCGCGGCCGCCGCGTTCAATAGAACTGCGTCGCGCACCGGGCCGGTCTCTCCGGCTAGAACAGCGTGCACCACTTTCGCGTTGAACGCGGCGTCACCGCCTTTGAGCGCCGACAGCGGTACGTAGTCGAACCCGAAGTCCTTCGGATCGATCGTCGTTGCAGTGACCGTGCCTCCGGAGACGACGTGCACGCTGGTAGTGGTGGACATCGTTATCTCGTCGAGGCCGTCGTCACCTCGAACCACGAGAGCGCTCGTGCCACGGCCGGCGAACACCCCCGCGACAACCGGCACCAGTGCCTCGAATGCGCACCCGATCAACCCTGATCGTGGCCGACCGGGATTGGTGAGTGGGCCGAGGATATTGAAAACCGTCGGAATGCCGATCTCTTTGCGCGGCGGGCCCGCGAATCGCAGGGCGGGATGAAATACCGGGGCGAAACAGAACCCGATACCGACATCGCGAACGCTTTCGGCAACTCCACTCGGTCCCAGACCGAACTTGACTCCCAGTGCTTCCAGAACATCGGTCGTACCGCTCTGTGACGATGCCGCTCGATTCCCATGCTTGACCACTGGAGCACCAGCTGCCGCCGCCACGATCGCGGCCATAGTCGAGATGTTCACCGTGTCTGCGCCGTCGCCACCGGTACCGACGACGTCCACCGAATTCGGTTCACTGTCGACGAGGGAAGCATGCGCGAGCATCGAGTCGGCGAGTCCTCCCACCTCCGCAGGAGTGGGCCCCTTCATCTTGAGGGCCACCCCGAAGGCGGCAATCTGCGCGGCAGTGGCGTGGTCGGACATGATCTCGTCCATCGCCCAGGCCGTATCGGCACTCGACAAATCGACCCACGACGTCAAGGCCCCCAGAATGCTCTTCCAGGTCCTGCTCGACTCGTCGTTGATCGGTGCGGTCATCTTTTCCCGTGCCTTCCTGAACTGACGGCCGTATCTTCGGCACCGGTGTGGCCCGACCGAACCTAAGACGCGGTTGCACTACGTCATAGGTCGTAATGTGGCGAAAGCTTAGTCAGCGACACGGCCTGCGTCGGAAGCAGGCTGTAAGGCGTCCCAGCCCAGCACGATTCCACCGCGGCGTTGCGCGAGCCCAGCCATGCGAGAACGCTCTTGTGAGCAATGCAGCGCGTCCAGCACTTGTACGCGCTGCAGGATGATCGGAACGCCTCCATAGACGGCGGGCTGGTAGCCGTTGATCTCGGGCGACTCCATCGTCATCGAGCCGGGGGCCCGCTCGTACCCGTCTTGGGCAGCGATCGCCGCCGCGTCGTCGATCGTGTCCGGCGGCAGCATCAGGTGGTGCCGAAGGACGATTTCCTCGTCCTCCACCCAGGCATTCTGTTGTGTACCGCGTTCCAACGCCGCAGAACATGGCTCGGCGTCGTCGAAGGAAGATGCCACGACGAGCAAATCGGTTCTGGCGGGGTCGAGTGGGATCGACCGAGCCCGAGAAAACCACCGTCGGAACCAACCCGTCTTACCGTTCGTTGACATGAGGCAACCCTTCCACGACGCCCTCACCTGAGCGTGACCGGTGCCGCCGACCAGCGCCTCTACTGGGGAAAGAGCCTGCGCCGATGGTCGCGACGCGCCAACACAGGACCCGGGTAGGCAATCGGTACTACGGGCAGTCATACTTCTCTTTGTGACGAGCGCTGTAGGGACACAAGGATCGGCAATCACCCAACGCGTGCACTCGCTGAACCGTCCTAATATGGTCAGCGTCGGCACCATAGTGTGGTTGTCGAGCGAACTAATGTTTTTCGCTGGACTTTTTGCGATGTACTTCGTCGCGAGGGCGCAGGCAAACGGCATCTGGCCACCGGAACCGACCGAGCTGAACCTCGGTCTCGCGGTACCGGTGACAACCGTTCTGATCGCGTCCTCCTTCACCTGCCAGCTAGGCGTATTCGCCGCTGAGCGTGGTGACGTCTTCGGACTGCGACGCTGGTACATCATCACGTTGATCATGGGGACGTTGTTCGTCGCCGGCCAGGGATACGAGTACTACCACCTGGTGGAAGAGGGCACCACGATCTCTTCGAGCGTCTATGGCTCGGTCTTCTACATAACGACCGGATTCCATGGCCTCCATGTGATCGGTGGACTCATCGCCTTCGTATTCCTGATCACGCGAACGCTGGTCAGTAAGTTCACGCCCGCTCAGGCAACAGCTGCGATCGTCGTGTCGTACTACTGGCACTTCGTCGACATCGTCTGGATTGCGCTGTTCGCCACCATCTACTTCATCCGCTGATGAATATCGTTGAAGCAAGTGTTTCGATTTCGTCGACAACAATGAACGTCGGGAATCAGCCCCAGGCGTTCAGTCCGTCCCGACACGACAAGGGATAGAAGATGAGCTCATCTCCCCCAGCATCACCCGGCGACAACACAGATACGACGTCAGCCGGTTCTCCTTCAGCAGTGAAGAGTCGGCGGCAGCGCAAGGTTCGCCGCCGTGTGACAGGCGCAGTAGTACTCATGATGGGTCTCATCAGCGCGGGCTTTCTTGCGTCGGCTTTGACTCCCACCCCACAGGTGGCGACGGCCGATCAGGATTCAGCCGCATTGATCCGCGAAGGTAAGCAGTTGTACGACACGTCCTGTGTCACCTGCCACGGAGTGAACCTGCAGGGTGTTCAGGACCGTGGACCCAGCCTGATCGGTGTCGGCGAAGCCGCTGTCTACTTCCAGGTATCGACAGGTCGGATGCCAGCGGTTCGCAACGAAGCGCAGGCTGAACGCAAGCCGGCAAAGTTCGACGACAAGCAGATCGACGCGCTGGGCTCATATATCCAGGCCAACGGTGGCGGCCCCACCCTGCTCCTCGACAGCAACGGTGAAGTAGCACAGTCTTCGCTTTCCGGCGGTGATATTGCCCGCGGCAGCGAGCTATTCCGGCTCAACTGCGCGTCGTGCCACAACTTCACCGGTCAGGGCGGCGCTTTGTCCTCGGGCAAGTACGCACCTTCCCTCGGACCAGCTTCTGAGCAGGAGATCTACACGGCCATGGTCACGGGCCCGCAGAACATGCCTAAGTTCTCGGACCGTCAACTGACGCAAGAAGAAAAGATCGACATCATCTCTTACGTGAAGTCAGCGCAGGATACGACTGCGCCAGGTGGCTGGGGACTCGGCGGCTTCGGCCCGGGTACCGAGGCACTGGCAATCTGGATCATCGGAATCGGTGCCGTCGTCGGCGCAACGTTGTGGATCGGAGCAAGGTCATGAGTGACGGTGATTCCGGACGCGCGGACGCCGGGCAGACCGGCGGGAACAAAGTGGACGTGAACAAGAAGTACACCGACGAGGAACTCGCCGGAATGACGCGTGACCAGCTGGTGACGCTGGGTACCAATCTCGACCACGTCGATGTTGCATTCCGTAGAGATCGTTGGGCAGTACAGGGCACACGCGCCGAGAAGCGCGCTGAACGCAATGTTGCGTTCTGGTTTGCGCTTTCGGGCGTTTCTGCTGTCGCTTTTATCGCGATCTATCTGTTCTGGCCTTGGGAATATGCCGGACTCGGTGAAGAGAGCTACTGGAAGTACACGCTCTACACCCCGCTGATCGGACTGACCATGGGTCTCGCGATCCTCGGTGTAGGTGTCGGTGCGGTCCAGTTCACCAAGAAGTTCATTCCTGAAGAGGTGTCTATTCAGGATCGCCACGACGGATCTTCTTCCGAGGTGGATCGACAGACTGTCGTTGCCCAGCTGAGTGATTCGCTCGATACGTCGACCATCGGTCGACGCAAGGTGATCAAGCGCTCGTTGTTCTTCGGCGGCGGCGCGCTCGGAATCATGGCCATTCTTCCCCTCGGTGGCCTGGTCAAGAACCCGTGGGCCGAGGGTGACAAATCTCCTCTATGGGTGTCCGGTTGGACTCCGCGCTACCCTGGAGAAACGATTTACCTTCGGCGCGATACCGGTCGTCCTCATGACGTCGTTCTGGTCCGCCCAGAGGATATGGATGCCGGAGCCATGGAGACAGTATTTCCGTTCCGTGAGGCCGACCGCGATGACGATCACGCCTTGCTCAAATCGCTTCGTGGAATCCGCAACGCGACCATGCTTATCCGTCTCCGCTCCGAGGACACGGCCAAGGTCATCAAGCGCAAGAACCAGGAAAGCTTCAACTACGGCGATTACTTCGCCTACTCGAAGATCTGTACCCACCTGGGTTGCCCGACGTCGCTGTACGAGCAGCAGACCAATCGGATTCTGTGCCCGTGCCACCAGTCGCAGTTCGACGCACTCGAGTATGCCAAGCCGATCTTCGGACCGGCTGCTCGCGCTCTGCCGCAGCTGCCAATCACCGTTAACGAAGAAGGTTTCTTAGTAGCGGACGGGGATTACATCGAAGCCCTCGGACCCGCCTTCTGGGAGCGTAGACCGGAGACTGATTCATGAGTCCTTCACTGCAAGCCCTCGCTGCCAAGCAGGCCGACGACGTCGACAGTCGTTACCACCTGGCACCGGGCATACGTCGTCAGATCAACAAAGTCTTTCCGACTCACTGGTCATTCCTTCTCGGCGAGATCGCGCTCTACAGCTTCGTGATCCTGTTGATCTCGGGCACGTTCTTGACGTTGTTCTTCGACCCGTCGATGAGCGAGGTCGAGTACAACGGCATCTACGAGCCGCTCCGTGGCGTCACGATGTCTCGGGCATACGAAACAGCGTTGAACATCTCGTTCGAGGTCCGCGGCGGTCTGTTCATGCGGCAGATTCACCACTGGGCAGCACTGATGTTCGCAGCTTCGATCATCGTTCACATGATGCGCATCTTCTTCACCGGTGCGTTCCGCAGGCCGCGTGAGGCCAACTGGGTCATCGGCTGCTTGCTTCTCATCTTGGCGATGTTCGAGGGCTTCTTCGGTTACACGCTTCCCGACGACCTGTTGTCCGGCACCGGCCTTCGTGCCGCGTTCTCCGGTATTTCGATGAGTGTCCCTGTCATCGGAACGTGGTTGCACTGGTTGGTGTTCGACGGAGACTTCCCCGGCACGATCATCATTCCTCGCCTGTATGTAGCGCACGTTCTGTTGCTCCCCGCCATCATCTTGGCGCTGATCGCAGCTCACCTGGCTCTCGTCTGGTACCAGAAGCACACGCAGTTCCCCGGACCCGGCCGTACCGAGACCAACGTCGTCGGCGTCCGGATCCTGCCGGTCTTCGCCGTCAAGTCCGGTGCGTTCTTCGCCGTCACGTTCGGTGTACTTGCACTCATGGGTGGCCTCGTCCAGGTGAACCCGGTCTGGAATATCGGACCGTACAACCCATCTCAGGTCTCGGCCGGCTCTCAGCCCGACTTCTACATGATGTGGACAGACGGCTTGGCACGACTATGGCCCGCGTGGGACATCTACATTGCAGGCCGCTACACGATTCCCGCAGTCTTCGCTGTCGCGCTGATCATGGGTCTGGTCTTCACTGTGATGATCATGTATCCGTGGATCGAAAAGCGTCTCACCGGCGATCGGGCACACCACAACCTGCTTCAGCGTCCGCGCGACGTGCCGGTCCGTACTGCGATCGGCGCGATGGTCCTGGCGTTCTATCTCGTTCTGACCATCTCGTGCGTCAACGACATCATCGCTTACAAGTTCGACATCTCGCTCAACGCGATGACGTGGATCGGGCGAATTGGGATGCTGATCCTGCCTCCGATCGCTTACTTCGTTGCATACCGGTTCTGCATCGGGCTGCAGCGCAGTGACCGCACTGTTCTCGATCACGGCATCGAGACCGGCATCATCAAGCGTCTGCCTCATGGCCAGTACGTCGAGGTTCACCAGCCACTCGGACCGGTCGACAGCCACGGACACCCGATTCCGCTCGAGTACCAGGGTGCAGCAATTCCGAAGAAGATGAACAAGCTCGGCTCTGCTGGAAAGCCAGGATCAGGTTCACTGTTCCGACCAGATCCGGTTGCCGAGAGCAAGGCTCTGGAAGAAGCTCTCCACCACGGCGAGGTCGAGCAGCTGAACATGCTGAAGAACTATCAGCTCCAGCTCAATGGTCATTCGAACGGCAATGGAACCAACGGCAACGGAACCAACGGTCATTCGAACGGTCATGCCAACGGAAACGGCAACAGTTCCGCGAAACATGCTGTAGACCGCGAAGACAGTGAGAGCGAGACCTAAGGGTTCTCGACGAATATTAAAAGGGCGGCACCCATCGGGTGCCGCCCTTTTTCGCGTCATATACCGGTGTGCAAGTCGCAAGTCCGTGCAGACCTGATCAGACGCACCCCTCCCCTCCCCCGCCGGGCGTAGATCCATCTGCACACCCGAAACATCGAGTTCCCACGGCGTTATCGGGTTCTGAAAACTGCAACGCCGCACTCATCTGCCTCACCCTGCGCCGCCGCGATGTGCTCGACGAAACGCTGCAAAGCCAGGAAGCTATACCGCGCACCCGCCGTCGTTGCTCCAGCTGCTCGAGCGCCGACTACACCCTGTTCGAGTCACTTCGATGCTAGAGGTAGTCAGTGACTCGGCAACCGTTCGGTCGAACCAGTGACCAAGGCAGCCGCGAAGTGGTCGATACCATCCCTCACGGTCCGGCCGTAGCCGTCGTCGGGCAGCACGCCCAGCCGACGCTTCGCCTCCTCCAAGTGCAGAGCGGCAGCGGCAAACGAACTGAGCCGGCGATAGTTATCGGCCACACTGAGGTGCAGTGAGGGATAGAACCCGGCCACACTCAACGACGCATGGTGCGCCTTGACGCGTTCGTCGGTCAACATAACCGCGGCATCCAACGCACGGATATCCCAGGTCAGCGCCTCAGCGGCGTCTTCGCACAAGTCGGCCACGTAGTGGCCGATCGTGCAGCGATGCAACGGGTCCCCGCCGGCACCGACGCGCTCCCACAGCGCGACAAGCCGGTCGCGCTGCTCGACCACTCCCGCGGTCTGCATCGCCACGGCGATAGCCGTCATCGTCTCATCCGGTCCGGTGTCGTTGTCTGTGGTCTCTGTCATGGCAGACAACCTAGCCAGCAACTCCGACAGAATCCCGGCCCCGCGGACCAGCACACCTCCGTCGACGTCGATGCCTGAATATCCGCCCGAACCGGGGGGTCGCTCGCCTTACTCGTGACAGGACGGTAGGAACACCCGGGCCCGGCGCCGCAATGAATGATCTCGCAGACTTGACGGAGTGCGGTGGGGCTCATCAAGCTGGCGAGCTTCGTATAACAGGGCTTCGTACTACAGTGTTTCGCCGACTGGCGGACGAGCCGCTGGGTGGCGTCCCTCGTATTCACCGGAACCACGCACCAGATTCGTCTGTGGGTCGACACAAAGCAAGGCGCCGACCGCCCCGGTAGGGACGATCAGCGCCTTGGCTGGAGTCGCGTGAGTGACTAAATACTGGTCAGTGCTTCTCTGGTCCGATGTGGTACTCGAATACCAGTCCGGCCGCTGCGGCGATAACCAGTGCGACGCCCAACGCCATGAGCCACGCAATAAAAAACGCAAAGCCGACGGCCGTGACTGCTGCAGCGCCTGCAAGGACGATCGGCCAGAAACTACCCGGGCTGAAGAAGCCCAAGTCGCCGGCGCCGTCGCTGATCTCCGCGTCGTCGAAGTCCTCCGGACGTGTGTCCAAGCGTCGAGCGACGAATCGGAAGTACGTACCGATGATGAGGGTCAGGCCGAACGACAGAGCAATTGCGGTGACACCTGCCCACTCGACGCCGGTGCGGGAGAACCCGGTGAAGACCGCGTACACAATCCCGACGAGAAGGAAGAAGACAGTCAGGATCTCAAAGATCTTGGCTTCGATTTTCATATCAGCATTCTTCCTTGGTCACTTGCCGTCGGCAACGGATTCAGACTTCTGCGTACGGTCGGTAGTGAACGGGATGGTGCTGGTGGAGACCGGTGACTGCCCGATTGCCTCCAGCGCCTGCGCGTTCGTCAAAGCCTTACCGCCTTCGCTCTTCGGCTTACGCGACTCGATGTACTGCTGGAAGTCGTCCGGGGATACCGCACGGACTTCGAAGTTCATCATGGCGTGGTAGGTGCCGCACATTTCGGTGCATCGACCGACGAAGGATCCTTCTCGTTCGATCTCCGAGATCTGGAAGACGTTATCGGAGTGGTTTTCCTTCGGGTTCGGCATCACGTCGCGCTTGAACAGGAACTCGGGGACCCAGAAGCCGTGAATGACATCGGACGAGGCCAATACGAATTCGATACGCTTGCCGGTCGGAAGCACGAGAACAGGGATCTCGTCGCTGGTGCCGACTGTCTCGATCTTGTTGTAGTGCAGGTACGACAGATCCTGCGGGCTCACACCGTGGATGGCTCCCGGAACGATCTCGCCGTCTTCGCTGCCTTGGGCTTCGCCCTCGGGCGGGGAGGCTGCAGCTTCCGCGGCCGCCTGCGACTCGAGGTCGGTACCCTCGTACTTGACGACGCCGTCCTTGAGGTCGATGGTCTGGTATCCGAACTTCCAGTTCCACTGGAATGCGGTCACGTCGACGGTGACGTCGGGATCCGACTGCTTGTCACCGACGTAGTTCTGCACGACCACGGTGAAGTAGAAGAGCACGGCGATGATGACGAACGGCACGGCTGTGTAGAACAGCTCCAATGGCACGTTGTACGCCGTCTGCCGAGGGAACTCCGGAGAGTCCTTCTTCTTACGGTGGAAGATGACCACCCAAAAGATCAATGCCCAGACAATGATGCCCATGACAAGCGCCGCGACCACGGACCAAGTCCACAATTCACGAATACGTGTGCTCTGAGGAGTGATGCCCGACGGAAAACCGAAGCGCAAGACTTCACTGTCGATGGAACACCCCGACAAGAGCACAGCGGCTAAGCCAAGAACTGTTGTCAGCCCGGCTCGCCGAAGGATCCGACTCTGCGCCACGTTCACGCCTTCCTGATCGCCCACCACTGAAGAATAAGGGCTTCCACATGGAGATGCCCTAGTACTACGCAGCGTAGACCAAAGCTGGCGCAAGACCACTGTTGGGTCACTTCCTTCGAGCGCGTCGCGTCTGCGGCATACTCGGACCGGGCGCTCGCCTTACGACTACCGACCCCCGTCGGGCGAGTGTCGGTTGATCCGATCCCTAATTGGAAAAGAGGTAGTGGACTCTGTGTGTGGACTACTAGGCCTGCTCACGTCGGCCGGCACGGACGACGCAGGAGTCGACCTCGTCGGTTCCGCCATGCATTGCATGCGTCACCGCGGGCCTGACGAACCTGGCACTTGGCACGACGAAGACGTAATTTTCGGATTCAACCGACTGTCGATCATCGATATCGAGCATTCGCATCAGCCACTTCGCTGGGGGCCCGCCGAAAATCCGACTCGCTATGCGATGACGTTCAACGGGGAGATCTACAACTACCTGGAACTACGTGAGGAGTTGACGCGCGAGCACGACGCTGTCTTCTTCACCGAGGGCGACGGCGAGTCGATCGTCGCAGCATTCCACTACTGGGGTCACGACGCGCTGCGCCGATTGCGCGGAATGTTCGCCTTCGCGATCTGGGACACCGAGACTCGCACGATGTTCCTGGCCAGAGATCCGTTCGGCATCAAGCCACTGTTCATCGCCACCGGGCCCGGCGGTACTGCCTTCGGGAGCGAGAAGAAGAGTCTTCTCGAACTGACCGATCTGATCGGTATCGGTACCGAACTCGACCCGCGAGCGATCCAGCACTACACCGTCCTCCAGTACGTTCCGGAGCCCGAGACTTTGCATCGAGAGATCCGGCGACTCGAATCGGGCTGCTCGGCTACCCTCTCCCCCGGCACACAGCCGAAGATCACTCGTTACTTCACTCCGAAGTTCCCGGTGAAGCCGTTCGTGGCCGGTTCGGAGACGGCGAGGTATCAAGAGATCACCGACGCACTCGAGGACTCCGTTGCCAAGCACATGCGCGCGGATGTCACGGTCGGCGCTTTCCTGTCCGGCGGGATCGACTCGACAGCGATCGCAGCACTGGCGATCCGCCACAATCCGAATCTGATCACCTTCACCACCGGATTCGAGCGCGACGGCTATTCCGAGGTAGATGTAGCCGCCGAGTCCGCTGCGGCGATCGGTGCCAAACACGTCGTGAAGGTCGTCGGACCGGAAGAGTTCGCATCGTCTATTCCCGAGATCGTCTGGTACCTCGACGATCCGGTGGCCGATCCTGCACTGGTGCCGCTCTACTTCGTGGCCAAGGAAGCCCGAAAGCATGTGAAGGTCGTACTCTCCGGTGAGGGCGCGGACGAATTGTTCGGCGGCTACACCATCTATCGAGAGCCACTGTCCCTCAAGCCTTTCGAGTATCTTCCACGCGGATTGCGTCGCGCGGCAGGCGCTCTCAGCGAGAAGATTCCCGACGGTACGCGCGGCAAGAGTTTGCTTCATCGCGGATCCATGACGCTCGAGGATCGTTATTACGGGAATGCCCGAAGCTTCGGCGACGCTCAGCTCCGTGCAGTTCTGCGGGATTTCCGTCCGGAGTGGACCCACACCGATGTGACGGCACCGATCTACGCGCAGACCCGAGGCTGGGATCCGGTTGCGCGTATGCAGCATCTTGATCTGTTCACTTGGCTACGTGGCGACATTTTGGTCAAGGCCGACAAGATCACGATGGCCAACTCGCTGGAATTGCGCGTCCCATTCTTGGACTCCGAGGTTTTTGCCGTAGCCGAGAGGTTGCCGCTCGATCAGAAGATCACCAAGGACACGACGAAGTACGCACTGCGCAAGTCGTTGCAGGGCATTGTCCCGGGGCATGTTCTCAATCGCGCCAAGCTGGGGTTCCCTGTTCCGCTCCGGCATTGGCTTCGGGGTCCCGAATTGTTCGACTGGGCGCACCAACAAATCGCCGAGTCCGAGACGGATCACATCCTGAACAAGGCTGCGATCACCGCAATGCTGAACGAACATCGCGACGGCAGGTCCGATCACAGCCGTCGGCTGTGGACCGTTCTCATCTTCATGATCTGGCACGGGATTTTCGTGGAGAAGCGCATCGTTCCGAAGATCAGCGAACCGACCTACCCGGTCGAAATCTGATCTCTCGGGACACAGGTTCCGCTGGATTACAGAAAGGGACCGTCACAACCGTGCAGACGGTTGTGACGGTCCCTTTCTGTGCGATCAACGCCAGGCTAAGCCGGGAGCAGCGCGCCGATCTGCTCGGCCGCGGTAGCTCCGTAGGCGGAGCTCAGACGCTTGAGTGCGTCGTCTCGAACGAAAGTCCACTCTTGAGTGCCGGTGGTCTCGAGGACGAGGACCGCCACATAGGAGCCCAGCTGCGCTGCCCGCTCGACGGAAGCGCCGGCGAGATGTGCCATGAGGAAGCCGGCCCGGAAGCCGTCGCCCACTCCGGTCGGATCCACTTTGCTGTTCTCGGGAACCACATCCACGTGCGTGCGCACGCCGTCGGGAGTGACGATCTCGACGCCGGACTTGCCTAGCGTCGTGACCCGAATTCCCACCTTGGCCGCGATCTCCGTCTCGGACAGGCCCGACTTCTGACGCAGCAGTCCCCACTCGTATTCGTTGGTGAAGAGGTATGCCGCACCCTCGATGAGATCGACCGCTTGTTCACCGGTCAGGCGCGCGAGTTGCTGTGACGGATCTGCGGCGAAAGGAATGTTCAGCGATCGGCACTGCTGAGTGTGGGCGATCATCGCGTCAGGATCGTTGGCGCCGACCAATACCAGTTCCAGCGTTCGTTCTGCGGACAGCTCTTCGATCGAGATTTCGCGCGCTTCGCTCATTGCACCTGGGTAGAACGACGCAATTTGAGCCATGTCCACGTCGGTGGTGCAGACGAAGCGCGCAGTGTGGGCCGTCGCCGACACGCGTACTGCGGTGCAATCGACTCCGTTGGACTCCAGCCAAGACCGATACTCACCGAAGTCCGGCCCTACGGCACCCACCAGGAGCGGGGATCCGCCCAACACACCCAGTGCGTAGGCGATGTTGCCGCCGACTCCACCTTTTCTGATTACCAGATCGTCGACGAGGAAGCTCAGCGAGATGTTGGAGAGCTGGTCTGCAACCAACTGCTCGGCGAACTTGCCCGGGAACCGCATCAGATGATCGGTGGCTATCGATCCCGATACCGCGAGAGTCACGTGCTTGAGCCTTTCGATGGTGGTCGGAGCGAGATCCATGCTAATGCGCGGCGCCCCAGAACTTGGTGCAAACACAACTATGACCGGTACCTGCAAATGCAGTACCGGTCAGAGTTGGTGGTTCAGATCAGTTGAACGAATCGCCGCAGGCGCATGAGCCCGTTGCGTTCGGATTGTCGATCGTGAAGCCCTGCTTCTCGATGGTGTCCACGAAGTCGATGGATGCACCCTCGACGTATGGAGCGCTCATCCGGTCGACAGCCAGCGTGACTCCGTTGAAGTCCACTGCGAGGTCGCCGTCGAGGCTGCGATCGTCGAAGAAGAGCTGATAGCGCAGGCCCGCACAGCCACCGGGCTGCACAGCAACGCGAAGCGCGAGGTCGTCGCGTCCTTCTTGGTCCAGCAGCGCCTTGGCCTTCGATGATGCAGCTTCAGTCATCGTGACCTTGTGCGTGATGGTTTCGTTCGAGACGGTCATGGGCTCTCCCTATCAGTCGTACTCAACCCGTGAACGACTCAACCGTACTCCGCACACATGTATTCCTCACAGCCCGCCGCGTAATGTTCCAGTACCTTGATCGAACTGTTGTGCTGCGTACTCTGCCAAAAGCTCGAGTTGTGGCCCGGCATCGGTCATCGCCTTGTCCACCGAACCCGCGAATTCGGCTACGGAATACGCCCGGGAAACACCTGCGGCTTTCCACTGTGCGGTCTCGAGAGCTATTTGACCTGCAAGGACTATCGTCGGCGCTCCGGATCGCACGCCTGCGGATGCAAGTTCGGTGACGAGCTTGCCCCGAAGGGACTGACTGTCGAACTTGCCTTCACCGGTGATGACGAGATCGACCGACTCCAGTAGATCGGTCTGGTCGGTGAGTTCGGCCACCACGGCCGCACCGGACTCGCGCCGCCCGCCCAGCGCAAACAGTGCCGCACCGATGCCTCCGGCAGCGCCCGCACCCGGCAGCTCGGCGACGTCGGCTCCTGCCTCGCGTTTCAACGTCGCGGCCCACTCGCTGTTGAGCTCTTCGAGAACATCGACCGTCGCGCCATCCGCGCCTTTCTGTGGCCCGAAGACATGTGCCGCGCCGTGCTCGCCCAGTAGCGGGTTCTCGACGTCGGTGGCCGCGACCAGTTCGACCGACTGCAGTCGTGCGGCGGCATCGGCCAGTCCACCGAGTGCACGGACCATCCCCCGTCCGCCGTCGGTACAACTACTGCCGCCGAGACCGACGAACACCCTCTCGATGCCGTCGACACCCAGGGCGGCAACGATCAGCTGGCCGACGCCCTCGCTACTTGCCCGCAATGCACTGCGATTGGTCGGTGGACCATCGATGAGGCTCGAGCCACATGCTTGGGCGGCTTCGATGAACGCTGTCCGGCCGTCGAGCAGCCACCGCGCCCTGACCCGCTTCCCGAGTGGTCCGTCCACGTCGAGTTCGCGCACTTCGCCACGATTGACGGCCAACACATCGACGAATCCCGGACCGCCGTCCGATTGGGGCGCCAACACGAGCTCGTCCCCCGGACGTCCGAGTCGCCAACCCCTGGCGATTGCGTCGGCCGCCTCGTTCGCGCTCAGTGTGTTTCCGAACGAATCAGGCGCAATCATCACTCGCATCGTCGAAAGTCTAGGTCGACAGTGGAGATGCTGCATGTGGAGGCCGCCGTGCTCGAGGAGGCTTCGAGGACGTGGGTTGGTGTGGCCGATGTTCACCTATTCGGTTCCATCCCATAGCCTGGGTGAGTGAAGTTGCTACGCCGCGGGAACTCTGACAATTCGGACAAGCACGATTCGGCCTCGGTCGAGTCGGCAGCGACGGATGTGTCGCCGCCGAACGAGATCGTCGGCAAAGGTCGCCCCACGCCGAAACGGCGTGAGGCCGAAGCCCGACGCCGCGGTCCGGTCGCGCCGCCGCCGATGACGAGCAAAGAGGCCCGCGAGCGTCGTAAGGCGAATAAGGGAACCAAAGTCGACCGCAAGAAGGCATCCGAGGAGCGCAGAGCATCCTCAGCCGACCGCCGCGCGCGGATGCTCGCAGGCGAGGACAAGTTCCTACTTCCGCGGGACAAGGGCCCCGTTCGGGCATACGCCCGTGATCTCGTGGATGCCCGCCGGAATCTGGTCGGTTTGTTCATGCCGCTCGCGCTTCTGTTGATCTTCGCGCTCTTCCTCGATCCGGCCGTTCAGGCGTATGTCACGCTGGCGATGTTCGTGATGATGCTGTTCATGGTCGGCGAGGGAATCTTCATCGGCCGCCAGATCAACAATCGCGTTCGCGCTCGCTTCCCCGACACCACCGACGGCGGATTCAAGCTCGGCTGGTACGCGTTCGTTCGTGCTTCGCAAATCCGCAAGATGCGTGCCCCTCAGCCACGCGTCAACCGCGGCGCAGCTGTCTGACAATATGACGCTGCCCAAGCGCACACTGCTGCTCGGTGGCGCGCGATCGGGCAAGTCCAGCCACGCAGAACACCTCGCGGCTACGACAGGACCGGTCAGATACGTCGCAACCGGCCGAAGACGCCCTGGTGACGCCGATTGGGACGCGCGGATAGAAGAACATCGAGTTCGACGGCCGGCAACATGGATGACCGTGGAAGCGACCACGAACCTGCCCCAGCTGATCGTCGACGAGACACCGGGTGTCACGCTCGTCGACGATCTCGGCACCTGGCTGACCCACACCATCGACGACCGGTCGGCCTGGGACAGCCCGCGCGGCACGATCGCGGCGGAGATCGACGCGCTCGTCGACGCCGTCGCGCAGTGCACGGGCACCCTTTTGCTGGTCACTCCCGAAGTGGGGTTGTCGGTGATCCCACACACTCGGGCGGGCAGACTGTTCCAAGACGAGATCGGCATACTCAATTCCCGGCTTGCCGAGGTCTGCGACGACGTCGTACTCGTCGTGGCCGGCCTTCCCCTCGCACTCAAGTGTGCCGGGGTTCCACCTTTCCGAAAGGCTGAGCAGCAACCGTGACGTCCGAAACAACCGAGAACTCGACGCCTTTGCGCCCGGTCGCTCCGCCGTCGCCGCAGACCCGCTCTGCGGCGTCGGAACGACAGAAGTCGTTGACCAAACCTGCCGGCAGTCTCGGTCGACTCGAGGAGATCGGTGAGTGGATTTCGGCGTGCCAAGATCAATGTCCGCCCCACGCGCTGGTCCGACCCAGGGTAGTTGTGTTTGCCGGAGACCACGGTGTTGCGGCGCACGGGGTTTCGGCCTATCCCGCCGAGGTGACCATTCAGATGGTGGCCAACATCGCGGCCGGTGGCGCGGCGGTCAATGCACTGGCCGCAGGGGCGGGCGCAACGGTCCGTGTCGTCGATATCGCTGTCGACGCGGATACCGATATCACGATCAGCCGATACAAGGTCCGACGGTCGAGTGGTTCGATCGACCGTGAGGATGCGTTGTCGGAGTCCGAGGTTCTGGCTGCGATCGAGGCCGGTCGTGCAATTGCCGACGAGGAAATCGACAGCGGTGCCGACTTGCTGATCGCCGGTGACATGGGAATCGGAAATACTACTCCGGCAACGACATTGATCGCAGTACTCACCGACACCGAACCGGTGGCCGCAGTAGGTCGCGGCACCGGCGTCGACGATGCCGGTTGGATCCGCAAGACGGCGGCGATTCGTGATGCCATGCGGCGTGCCCGTCCGGTCGTGAAGGATTCCGTTGCGCTGCTTCGCGTTGCCGGTGGAGCGGATCTTGCCGCCATGGCCGGGTTTCTCGCCCAAGCTGCACACCGTCGTACGCCTGTGATTCTCGATGGGCTCGTCGTCACGGCGGCCGCGTTGGTTGCGGAGGAGTCGGCGCGAGGGGCCCGCGAATGGTGGATCGCCGGACATCGCTCGTCCGAACCTGGGCACTCGATTGCGTTGCGCCACTTGAGAATCGAACCCCTGCTCGAGCTCGACATGCGACTCGGCGAGGGCTCGGGCGCTCTCGCCGCACTACCGTTGGTGCACGCGGCCATCGCCGCGCTGAAGGACATGTCGACCTTTGCAGATGCAGGTGTGAGTACCCGAGCCGCCAAGCCCGAAGCGCCGTCCGAGGCCTGAAAAGTGCATTCGATATGGGTGGGCCCTCGCCTGGCCCTGTCCTGGTTGACAGTCCTTCCAGTTCGGGGGCCGCACCACATCGATCGGGATGCTGCCCGCAAAGCCATGTCGTCCGCCCCTGTCGTCGGATTGTTGCTCGGGGTGTTCGCGGCAGGCGCCGTCTGGTGTGCGGACGCGCTCTCGCTCGGCGGACTGCTCGGCGGACTGCTCGGCGTCGGCGCGCTTGCCCTGCTGACACGCGGAATGCATATCGACGGGCTTGCCGATACGGCGGACGGTCTCGGTTGCTACGGCCCGCCCGAGCGAGCTCGTGAAGTCATGCAGAGTGGAAGCGCCGGGCCGTTCGGAGTCGCTGCACTCGTCCTCACCCTCGCAATTCAGGCCACCGGCTTCGGTCTGCTGGCGGAGCAGCAGGCTTTCTCCTCGATAGTGCTGGCCGTCGCGGTAGGTCGTGTCGCTGTCGTACTCGCGTGCCGACGTGGGACGCTTCCAGCCGTCGACCATGGGTTCGGCGCACTCGTTGCCGGCACCCAAGGCCGCATGGTGGTCGGTCTCTGGTGTGCCGCAGCGCTTGTCGCAGCGACCGGCTGCGTGGACGGTCGTTGGTGGCAAGGCCCCGCAGTCGTAGCAGCTGTGTTGACGATCGGCGTAGTTCTCGTGCGCCACTGTGTCCGACGGTTCGGCGGTCTCAGCGGCGACGTGCTGGGCGCAGCTCTGGAAATCACCACCACCCTCACCGTGGTGGGTTTGCTGATCGGATCCTGAACTCAGCCGAGCTTGGTCATCCACCCATGAGTGTCGGCGAAGGTGCCGCGCTGAATGCCCGTCAAGGTATCGCGCAGGGCGAGCGTGATGTTGCCCGGTTCGCCGTCGGCGATCGTGAACTCACCGTCCGCTGATTTGACGCTGCCGACGGGAGTGATGACTGCCGCGGTTCCGCAGGCGAATACCTCGGTGATGTCGCCGGACTCGGCTTTCTTCTGCCACTCATCGGTCGAAATTCGTCGCTCCTCCACCGGGATTCCGGAGTCGGTCGCCAACGCCAGGAGTGAATCGCGGGTTATTCCAGGGAGCAAGGACCCGGAGAGCGAGGGGGTGACCAAACGTGCGTCGGAACCGGAGCCGAAGACGAAGAACAGGTTCATGCCACCCATTTCCTCGACGAAGCGACGCTCGATCGCGTCCAGCCAGACAACCTGGTCACAGCCCTGATCGCTGGCCTGCGCCTGCGCAAGCAGCGATGCCGCGTAGTTGCCGGCAAATTTGGCCGCTCCGGTACCACCGGGAGCGGCGCGTACATATTCGGTCGAAAGCCACACGCTGACCGGTTTGACACCACGAGGGAAGTACGCCCCGGCAGGGGAGGCAATGAGCATGTACCGGTAAGCGTCGGCGGGCCGGACACCGAGCCCCGCCTCGGTAGAGAACATAAACGGGCGAAGGTAGAGGGCGTCCTCGCCACCGGCCGCCGGGATCCACTCGCGATCCACGGCAAGCAGCTCCTCGATCGAGGAGATGAACAGCTCCGTGGGAAGCTCTGGCATCGCCAACCGCCGTGCCGAGGATTTGAACCGCTCGGCGTTGGCATTGACGCGGAACGAGGAGAGATCCCCGTTGGGCTGACGGTAAATTTTCAACCCTTCGAAAATCGCCTGTCCGTAGTGCAGGACCATCGCAGCCGGATCCAACTCGATCGGCCCGTACGGCGCGATGGTCGCGCCGTACCAGCCCTTCTCCGAGGTGTAGTCGATCACTGCCATGTGATCGGTGAAGAACTTCCCGAACCCGGGCGCAGCCAATACTTCTTCTCTGACCTCCGAAGGAGCCGGAGAAGGATGCTGCACACGGGTGAATTCGGGAAAGCCTGTCATGCACTGAGCTTATCGAACGCGTCGAAGCCCGCTCACTTGGTGTTCGCTGCAACGAAAGGCGGGGCGACGATCTCACATCGCAGTGCCCGGCCACGGACATCGACCTCGACGATGTCACCCGGCGCCACCCCCGCTGTGGCGTCCACTAGTGCAAGCGCAATTCCGACCCCGAGCGTGGGCGAGAACGTCCCTGACGTCGTGACGCCGACCACGCCGCCGTCCACCACTACGTTCTGTCCCTGCCGCAGTACCCCGCGGTCGAGAGCCTTGACGCCACGGAGCACTCGCGCCGGACCCGCCGCCTTTTCTGCAAGCAGAGCGTCCCTGCCCCAGAATCGGTCCTTCTTCCATCCGATAGCCCAACCACATCGGGCTTGGAGCGGCGAGATGTCCAGCGAGAGCTCATGACCGTGGAGTGGGTAACCCATCTCGGTACGCAGGGTATCTCGCGCACCGAGGCCGGCTACCTGACCGTCGTAAAGCTTCACGACGTCGACGAGGGTACGGAACAGCGCCTCGGCGTCGTTCCAGGAGCAGACCAGTTCGTATCCGTGCTCACCGGTGTAACCCGTGCGGCACACCCGCACCGGCACCTCGTTGCCTTCGGCGTCGGACCACTGCGCGTCGACGAAAGCCATGTACTCCAAATCCACTGGGAGACCCAACTGCTCGACCACAGCTCGAGAGTCAGGCCCTTGCACCGCGAACACGCCGAAATCACGATGCTGGTCGCGAACGACGACGCCTTCGGGAGCCTCGGCGGTCAACGCTGCAACGACCGACGCAGTGTTGGCGGCGTTCGGAATCAGGAAGACCTCTTCGGGCGAGACGAAGTAGGCGATCAAATCGTCCACCACTCCCCCTGACGCGTTGCAACACAACGTGTATTGCGCCTTCCCTGGGCCCACCCGGGTGAGGTCGTTGGTCAGCGTGGAGTTGACGAAGTCCGCCGCACCGGGTCCCTCGACCAACGCCTTCCCGAGATGACTGACGTCGAAGACGCCGACGGAGGCACGGACCGCCTTGTGCTCCGCTACGACACCGACGTAGGAGACAGGCATCTCCCATCCACCGAAAGGCGCGAACGTCGCTCCCAGTTCGGCGTGGACGGCGTGTACGGGTCCGCGAGCAAGTTCTTCTGCACTCATAGCGGCCAACGCTAGCGGACGGCCGCCCGTCGGGCCCGAGTCACTACGATCGTGTACGACCGAGAACAATCAATCCTTCAGGAGCTGCCACGTGCCATCGACTTCACCCCGCACTCTCGGACCCGAGCTGGTGCTGGCCGGCCGCCTCGGAAAAGATGTCGACGTTCTCGTCGTCGCACTCAGTACAAGTGAAGACGGACTGGAACTCGTCATCACCGACGACATCTCCGGAGATGCGCTCGCCGCCGAGTTGCTCGATGCCTTCGAGGCTGTCGGTGCAACAGGCAAGGCTGACGAGATCACCCGCATTCCCGCCCCTTCAGCGCTGGACGTGACGAGTGTCCTCGCAGTCGGGCTGGGCAAGTCGGCCGACATCGACACCGAACGCATCCGCCGGTCCGCCGGAACTGCAGCTCGCGCGCTGTCGGGAACTGCGATCGCGGCGACGACGCTCTCTGCCCTCGACTTGGGCGCCGCGGCAGAAGGATTCTTCCTCGGTGCCTATACCTTCACCGAGTTCAGATCTGCACTGTCGGCACCTGCTCCGGAAGCCGGACCCCTCGGGCGCGTAGAACTGCTCGTAGCGGACCCACGCGCACGTGAGACCAAGGACGAGCTGACCCGTTCGGTTGCCATTGCCGAGTCCGTCGCGATCGCCCGCGACTTCGTGAACACCCCACCCAGCCACCTGTACCCGGAGGAATTCGCCGCACGCGCGAAGGCACTGGGCACCGATGCCGGACTGAAGGTCGAAATTCTCGACGACAAGGCTTTGGAGAAGGGCGGCTACGGCGGAATCCACGGCGTCGGCAAGGGCTCCTCACGTCTGCCCAGGTTGGTGCGTCTGACGCACTCCGGTGGTAGACGGAAGTCCAAAAAGGTGGCGTTGGTCGGGAAGGGAATCACCTTCGACACCGGCGGCATCTCGATCAAGCCTGCTGCCGGCATGGAAAACATGACCTCCGACATGGCCGGTGCGGCAGCCGTGATCGCGACCGTGATTCTCGCTGCCAAGGTGGGTCTCGAACTCGATGTCGTCGCCACGGTTCCCATGGCGGAGAACATGCCGTCCGGCACTGCACAACGGCCGGGCGACGTACTGACGCAGTACGGCGGCATCACGGTCGAGGTCATCAACACCGACGCCGAAGGACGACTGGTACTCGCCGACGCCATCGTGCGTGCATGCGAAGACGATCCCGACTACCTGATCGATACCGCAACGCTGACGGGTGCGCAGGTCGTCGCACTCGGCAACAGGACGCCGGGAGTCATGGGCACCGACGAGTTCCGCGACCGCGTCGCCGCGATTTCGCAGGCCGTGGGCGAAGACGCTTGGGCCATGCCTCTCCCAGGTGAGATTCGACGCGAGTTGGACTCGCGAGTCGCCGATCTCGCCAACGTCACCAACGGACGTGCGGGCGGGATGCTGGCCGCGGCATTGTTCCTGAAGGAGTTCGTCGCAGACGGCGTTCAGTGGGCGCACATCGACGTCGCCGGTCCGGCATTCAACACCGGAGGCCCTTTCGGCTATATCGGCAAGGGCGGAACCGGAGTACCGGTCCGCACGATGTTCGCCGTTCTCGAAGACATCGTCGAGAACGGTTAGACGCGTCACACCATGTGGATGATCCGAGTGCGCCGGGGGGCGCTCGGATCATCCACCGCTATTCGGTGGCCCTGCGCTTGAGGATTCGCTGTCGAGCATCGTGATCTCGCATCCGCTGGGGATAGCCCGTCTTTCGGACGTCGTAGACGGGGATCTTCAGGTCGGGTCCAAGCTTTCTGATGTGTTTCTCATCCACGACGCGCCGAGTCCACTCACCATCGTTTGCCACCAGAACGACGGTGACAGGAGTCACTGTCGTCTTCGGCTCCACGAATGCTTCGACGCCGATTCTCGCCGCCGTCCAGTCCGCGAGATACTGCGCTACCGACCCCTCTCGAGGGCCTCTACCTTTGCCACTGCGTCGAGTGAGACGATCGAACAAGCTCACTGAACCACTCCTGTCTCGGGTGCGTGAAGATCGACCTTCGCGTTCGCACAAGCCTTGTTACTCATGAGTTTGCCAGCGCGAGGGCAGCCCCTCGGGGAACGTGGGAACTCCAAGGATGGAAGGATGAAGATAGAGGGTTCAACTCTCTCGTTGTAGAGAACGATTTCCGGTCTCGTCGAAAGGGCGTCTACGTGTCTGCAGTAAAAGTCCGTGGATCGTGGAAAGACGTTTTCTTCGATTCGGCGCGGACACAGACAGCGCCGAAGATCGCAATTACCGCAAGTATCGTCCGCGAACCTTGCAACGCCAGCACAATGGTCTACGACCACAAGTCGTAAGAACTAAATTACCCGCACACAACTGTCGAGGAGTCAACAGACATGGCCTTCTCCGTCCAGATGCCAGCTCTTGGTGAGAGCGTCACCGAGGGAACTGTCACCAGGTGGCTCAAACAGGAGGGCGACACCGTCGAGGTCGACGAGCCGTTGCTCGAAGTGTCGACCGACAAGGTCGACACTGAAATCCCGTCCCCCGCTGCTGGTGTTCTGACGAAGATCGTGGCTCAGGAAGACGACACCGTCGAAATCGGCGCCGAGCTCGCACAGATCGGCGAAGCCGGTGAGGCTTCCGGGTCCTCTTCCGAGCCCGAGCCTGCTGCCGAAGAACCCGCCGCCGAGCCAGAGCCCGCCGCCGAACCTGTGGCTGCTGCAGAACCGGAGCCGCAGGCGGAGGAAGAAGCACCGGCACAGAGTGCTCCGGCCGCGAGCTCCGACTCCAGTTCTTCGGGTACCCCGATCAAGATGCCGGAGCTGGGTGAGTCGGTCACCGAAGGCACTGTCACGCGCTGGCTGAAGGCCGTAGGCGACGAGGTCGCCGTGGACGAGCCTCTGCTGGAGGTGTCCACCGACAAGGTCGACACCGAGATTCCCTCCCCGGTGGCGGGAACGCTCCTCGAGATCAGCGCCGAAGAAGACGACACCGTCGAAATCGGCGGCCAGTTGGCCGTGATCGGCACGGGCGCCCCTGCTGCCAAGGCTCCGGAGCCGGCAAAGCCTGCTCCCAAGCAGGAAGCTCCCAAGCAGGAGGCACCCAAGCAGGAAGCACCCAAGCAGGAAGCACCCAAGCAGGAGGCACCCAAGCAGGAAGCTCCCAAGCAGGAAGCTCCCAAGCAGGAAGCTGCGAAGGCTCCCTCCGCAGACGCATCCCCTTACGTCACGCCTCTGGTTCGTAAGCTCGCGACGGACAACGACGTGGACTTGTCCACGGTCAAGGGCACCGGTGTCGGTGGACGGGTCCGTAAGCAGGACGTCCTTGCAGCGGCCGAGGCGAAGAAGGCTCCGGCAGCTCCCGCTGCTGCTCCGGCAGCCGAGTCGAAGCCTGCTGCACCGGCTACTGCCGGAGTGCGACCAGAACTGGCGCATCTACGCGGAACCACGCAGAAGATGAACCGCATTCGCCAGATCACGGCGAAGAAGACGCGCGAGTCTCTTCAGTCCTCTGCTCAGCTGACTCAGACCTTCGAGGTCGATGTCACCCGGGTAGCAGGTCTGCGTGCCAAGGCCAAGGCCAAGTTCCAGGAGAACGAAGGCGTCAATCTGACGTACCTGCCGTTCTTCGCGAAGGCAGTCGTCGAGGCTCTCAAGGCCCACCCGAATGTCAACGCCAGCATCAACGAAGAAGCCAAGGAGATCACTTATCACGCCGAGGTTCACCTCGGTATCGCTGTGGACACCGAGCAGGGCTTGCTGTCCCCTGTCATCCACAACGCGGGCGATCTCTCCTTGGCTGGTCTTGCCCGGGCGATCAACGACATCGCCACTCGCGCTCGATCAGGTGGCCTGAAGCCCGACGAGTTGTCCGGTGGCACGTTCACGATCACCAACATCGGCAGTCAGGGCGCGTTGTTCGATACCCCGATCCTGGTACCGCCACAGGCAGCCATGCTCGGCACGGGCGCGATCGTCAAGCGTCCCGTCGTGGTGAAGGACGACGCAGGCAACGAGTCCATCGGTGTCCGGTCGATGTGCTACCTGCCGCTGACCTATGACCATCGGCTGGTCGACGGCGCGGACGCAGGCCGTTTCCTGAGCACCATCAAGCAGCGGCTCGAGATGGCATCGTTCGAAGCGGACCTAGGACTCTAGACCGGGTCGAAAGCCGAGCAGTCTGTACTGTGGACTGCAGGTGAGCCTAGGTTCAGCGCTCGGCCGATCCTCGGATCAACGGGGAACCGAACTAACAGTGTCGGGGCATCATCCGCTTGGCGGATGATGCCCCGGTTCTGTCGAGGAGGCTTTCGAATTCATGCGTGTAGTCATTGCTGGTTCTTCCGGATTGATCGGTACCGCGCTGGTCGCCTCGTTGCGAGGCAAGGGGCACGAGGTTTCCAGATTGGTTCGTAGAGCACCTGTCGGTCCGGACGAGTTCGAGTGGGACCCGCCGCAGGGTTCGTTGAACGATCGCGCCTTGCGTGGTGCAGACGCTGTGGTCAACCTTTGTGGGGTAGGCATCGGAGACAAGCGATGGTCGGGCGCCTACAAGCAGAAGGTGCGGGACAGTCGGATAACTCCCACCGAGGTGCTGGCGGAGAACTGCGCAAAGTTTCAGGTTCCGACGCTGGTCAATGCGAGCGGGATCAACTTCTACGGCGATACCGGCGACCGGGTGGTCGACGAAACGGCACCTGTCGGCGAGGGGTTTCTCGCGGAAGTGTGTCGAGACTGGGAGAACGCGACTTCGGCCGCTACGGCCGGCGGAGTCCGAGCAATCATGTTGCGCAGTGGCGTGGTCTTGTCGCAACGCGGCGGAATGCTGGACAAGCTGAGGCCTCTCTATCTGATGGCACTCGGTGGACGCCTCGGCAGCGGCCGACAGTACTTTCCCTGGATCTCACTCGAGGACGAGATCGCGGCGACCATCCATGGCATCGAGAACGAGTCGGTATCAGGCCCGGTCAACATGGTCGGTCCTACTCCCGTTACCAACGCTCAGTTCAACAGCGCCATGGCCCGTGCACTGCATAGGCCTGCGCCCTGGGCTGTACCGGGATTCGCATTGAGAGCGGTCATCGGCGAATTTGCCCAGGAAGCAATTCTGACCGGACCTCGCGCTATCCCGAAGGTGTTGGAAGACACCGGATTCGTTTTTGCGCACAACACGATCGGCGAGGCACTGCGAGTAGCTGTCGGTCGCTGACTCGGCGTAGCGTGCCTGGCATGACAAACGCGGGAATCTCCGCACGGGAGAGTTCGGATCCGGTCGACATCCGAAGACTCGGTCGCATCGACTACCTCGAGGCTTGGGCACGTCAGCGCGAACTCGCCGACATGCGTGCCGAGGGGCGGGGGCTCGACACGCTACTTGTGCTCGAGCATCCGCCGGTATTCACTGCCGGCAGGCGTACGGCGCCCGAGGACCGTCCGCGCGACGGCGCGCCTGTCATCGAGGTCGATCGCGGCGGCAAGATCACCTGGCACGGTCCGGGACAGCTCGTCGGATACCCGATCATTCGCCTCGCACAGCCCATCGACGTCGTGAAGTATGTGCGCCGGATCGAAGAAGCGTTGATTTTCGTATGCACCGAGATGGGTATCACTTGTGGCCGCATCGACGGCCGCTCCGGTGTGTGGTTGGCCGCAGGACACAGTGTCGCGGACGATTCGAATGACGGGCCGTGGTTGCCGGAGCGGAAGATCGCAGCCATAGGAGTACGGGTTCAGCGAGGTGTGACTCTGCATGGTTTCTCACTCAACTGCAATGCGTCCATGGCCGGCTTCGACGCGATCGTGCCCTGTGGAATCGCCGACGCGGGTGTGACCTCATTGTCCGCAGAACTCGGACGAGACGTCACTGTCGAGGAGGTCGAACCCGCCGTCACCGAGGCCGTCCTGGCTGCTCTGGACGGCGGATTGCCGGTGACCGAGCACGACGTCGTGCGCCCCTTGCTGGAGTCAGTCACCAGTAACCCGCACTTCACCACCACGAAGTTCGGCGCGTAGCATCGGACGTGTGACTGTGGCTCCAGAAACCCCCTCGAACGCTGCGCGGTCCCTCGGGTCATCCCCCGACACTTCGCTCACCTCCAGCACTCCACTCGCCCCACCCGGACGCAAATTGCTTCGCCTCGAAATCCGAAACGCGGAGACACCGATCGAACGTAAGCCCAACTGGATCAAGACCAAGGCCAAGATGGGTCCGGAATACACCGAACTCAAGAGTTTGGTCAAGCGCGAGGGTCTGCACACCGTCTGCGAAGAGGCCGGCTGCCCCAACATCTACGAGTGCTGGGAAGACCGTGAGGCGACGTTCCTCATCGGCGGTGAACAGTGCACTCGCCGTTGCGATTTCTGCCAGATCGATACCGGCAAGCCCGAGGACCTCGACCGCGACGAGCCCCGTCGAGTCGCCGAAAGCGTTCAGGCCATGGGCCTGCGCTACTCGACGATCACCGGAGTTGCGCGCGACGACCTCGAAGACGGCGGCGCTTGGCTGTACGCCGAAACGGTCCGCTACATCAAGAAGTTGAACCCCAACACCGGCGTCGAATTGTTGATTCCCGACTTCAATGCCAAGCCCGATCAGTTGGCCGAGGTCTTCTCTTCGCGACCGGAAGTTCTCGCGCACAATGTCGAAACGGTTCCACGTATCTTCAAGCGAATCCGCCCGGCTTTCCGCTACCAGCGATCCATGGACGTCATCACTGCAGCTCGAGACGACGGCCTGGTAACCAAGTCCAACTTGATCCTCGGTATGGGCGAGACGCCGGAAGAGGTACAGGAGGCAATTCGCGACCTGCACGAGGCAGGCTGCGACATTCTCACCATTACCCAGTACCTGCGCCCGTCGCCGCGCCACCACCCCGTGGAGCGGTGGGTCAAGCCCGAAGAGTTCGTCGAGCATTCCGACTACGCCACCGAGGTCGGCTTCGCCGGGGTTCTGGCGGGGCCGTTGGTCCGCTCTTCGTACCGGGCAGGGCGGCTGTACGCACAAGCGATGCAGCATCACGGTCGCGAACTCCCCGAGAGCATGAGTCACTTGGTGAACGGCGGCGAAGCTTCTCAGGAGGCAAGTTCGTTGATTGCACGTCTCGCTGCTCGCTAGGCATCGAACCGGCTAGCGATGCACGTGACTTCACTGCCGACACGTATCCTGTGAAGCATGGCGAACGGCAGTAAAGCGGGCAAAGCAGGTAAGCCCAGCAAAGAAGCAAAAGCGGCAGCGAAAGCTGCCCGTAAGCAGGCATCGAAAGAGCGTCGCGGCCAGTTGTGGCAGGCGTTCAACATGCAGCGCAAGGAAGACAAGCTTCTTCTGCCGCTGATGATCGGCGCCATCGTCGGTATCGGTCTGGTGCTGTTTCTCATCGGCTTGATCTTCGGTCTGCAGTGGTTCCTACTGCCCATCGGACTTCTCGTCGGAGTGCTCGTGGCCTTCATCATCTTCGGCCGTCGGGTCCAGAAGTCGGTGTACACCAAGGCGGATGGGCAGGCGGGCGCAGCTGCGTGGGCTCTGGACAACCTGCAGGGATCCTGGCGCGTGACCAACGCGATTGCCGGAACGACTCAGCTCGACGCAGTGCACCGCGTCATCGGCAAACCCGGGATCATTCTCGTCGCGGAAGGCGCGCCGCAGCGTGTGAAATCACTTCTCGCCCAAGAGAAGAAGAAGACTGCGCGGATCGTCGGCGATACCCCGATCTACGACATCGTCGTCGGCAACGGGGAGAACCAGGTTCCGCTGTCCGGTCTCCAGAAGTATCTGACGAAGCTGCCCAAGAACATCGACAGCAAGCGCATGGACACCATCGAGTCCAGACTCTCGGCACTCGGCACCAAGAGCGGTCCCGCTATGCCGAAGGGACCGCTCCCCGGCGGCGCCAAGATGAAGGGCGTTCAGCGGGCAATCAAACGTCGCTGATCGCTAGCGAACCCGCACCATCGCGGTGCCCGTCGCCCGGTCGTGCATACCGCGACCGTCGTGGTCCGAGATCACGGCCGGGACGACAAAGATGATGAAAAACGTTCGCACCAGTGCTCGCACAAATCCGACGCGGGCCTGCGCATCCACACGCGCCACCTGAATTCCGGCTACCAGTTGGCCTGGCGTGAACGAAAAGATACTCACCGAGCCGACCCCGAGAACGAACCAGACCAGCAAGGTCAAGCTGGAGACCTGAACCGCAACCCCGGTCGCGCCGACAATCAGTGCCGAGACTCCCATCGACATCAACCAGTCGAGCAACAATGCGCCGGACCGACGGCCGAGCCCTGCTATCGCGCCCGGGCCGTCCGCTGGGAGTCCGAGTCGCTCTCCTGGAAACTTTTGCTCGGTTCCGTCCTCGGATCGAGCAGCCGAGGGTCCGGACAACCAAGAACCTGTCATTCGCGCCATGGACACCAGGATAGGCGTCGAGGTGAATACGCGGATCGGCCGTCACCGTAGTGTGTGCGGTGAGTACGATTCTTTTTCTTCTGCCCGCCTGGAGAGTGTCGTGGCTCACTCGAGTGCACGCAATGATCAAACCAACGTGTAACACGGGCGAAACACAAGCTTTATCGGCGGGCAACACCAGGTCCATAACGTTTGGTCGACGGACTCAACAAAGGAGCAACAGCGTGGCGTTCAGCACGGCCGAAGAGGTCATCAAATTCATCGCCGACGAAAGTATTGAATACGTCGACATCCGTTTCACGGATCTGCCAGGTATTCAGCAGCACTTCTCGATCCCGGCTTCTGCATTCACGCAGGATGTCTTCGAAGACGGCCTCGCGTTCGACGGTTCGTCCGTACGTGGCTTCCAGTCGATTCACGAATCCGACATGATGCTCCTGCCAGACGTGTCGACGGCGCAGGTCGACCCCTTCCGGGCCGCGAAGACGTTGAATATGAACTTCTTCGTTCACGATCCGTTCACCCGCGAGTCCTACAGCCGCGACCCGCGCAACGTCGCGCGTAAGGCCGAGGAGTACTTGCTCTCCACCGGCATCGCGGATACCGCGTTCTTCGGCGCCGAAGCCGAGTTCTACATCTTCGACTCGGTCAATTACGACTCGAGCATCAATGGCGCCTACTACGAACTCGACTCCATTGCGGGTTCATGGAACACCGGTAAGAAGACGAACGCCGACGGCAGCCCCAACCTTGGTTACAAGGTCCGCGCCAAGGGCGGATACTTCCCAGTGGCTCCGTACGACCACTTCGTGGATCTGCGCGACGAAATCTCCACGAACCTCACCAATGCGGGCTTCGAGCTCGAGCGCGGGCATTCCGAGGTCGGCACCGGCGGTCAGCAGGAGATCAACTACAAGTTCAACACGCTGCTCGCTGCCGCGGACGACCTGCAGCTGTTCAAGTACATCGTGAAGAACACCGCTTGGAAGAACGGCAAATCGGCGACCTTCATGCCGAAGCCCCTGTTCGGCGACAACGGCTCGGGCATGCACGTGCACCAGTCGCTGTGGAAGGACGGTAAGCCGCTCTTCCACGACGAGGCCGGATATGCCGGACTGTCGGATCTGGCTCGCCACTATATCGGCGGCATTCTCCATCACGCACCGTCGCTGCTGGCGTTCACCAACCCGACCGTCAACTCGTACCACCGTCTGGTGCCGGGCTACGAAGCCCCCATCAACCTCGTGTACAGCCAGCGGAACCGTTCTGCCGCAGTCCGAATCCCAATCACCGGAAACAACCCGAAGGCCAAGCGCGCAGAATTCCGCGCACCGGACTCCTCGGGCAACCCGTACCTCAACTTCGCCGCCCAGATGATGGCCGGCCTGGACGGGATCAAGAACAAGATCGAGCCGCTGGCTCCGGTCGACAAGGATCTCTACGAGTTGCCGCCCGAGGAAGCCAAGAACATTCCTCAGGCACCGACGTCGCTGGAGACTGTCATCAACCGCCTCGAGGCCGATCACGAGTACCTGACCGAGGGTGGCGTCTTCACCACGGACCTGATCGAGACCTGGATCTCGCTCAAGCGCGAGCAGGAGATTGCTCCGATCAACCTGCGGCCGCACCCGTACGAGTTCAACCTGTACTACGACGTGTGATCCACCGGTAGCGTTCGCTTCACCAGAGCCACCCGCCCTTGCAATAAAGCAGGGCGGGTGGCTCTGTTCGTGGGCATGGTTGTGTGTACGCACGGTAACGACTTGCGTAAAACGGGTTTGAATCTGGGTGACATCAGCCATTCTCGAACAGAAAGACTGGCACGGATTCTCCAAAGAAACCGTGTATACGGGAAGTTGGTGGGTTTACCTTCAATGGACGCACTCTGGAATTTCGTCTCCGGACGACGACAACAGTTGCTGACAGATTCGTATCTCCACGTCTCTGCCGTCATCCAATCGATCATCATCGCCACGATCATCGCGGTCATCGTGGGAATTGCTGTCTACCGCTCCCCCGCGGGATCCGCGATCGCGACGGCCCTGGCAAGCACGATTCTTACCATCCCCTCCTTCGCCCTGCTCGGGTTGCTGATTCCGATCCTCGGGTTGGGTGTGGCTCCGACCATCACGGCACTGGTCCTGTATGCACTCTTGCCCATCGTCAGAAACACGATCATCGGACTCGCCGCGGTCGATCCCGCCGTCACCGATGCTGCTCGCGGAGTCGGTTTGAACCGTGCCCGTATTCTCGCTCGGATAGAAATGCCGTTGGCGTGGCCGTCGATCTTGGCAGGCATGCGGGTCAGTACGCAGATGATCTTCGGCATCCTCGCCATTGCGGCATACGCGAAGGGCCCCGGACTCGGGAACCTCATCTTTTCGGGCCTGTCCCGCGTCGGTAGCCCCACGGCTGTTCCTCAAGCACTGGTCGGCACCGTTCTGATCGTCATTCTCGCCTTGATTGTCGACGGCATCCTCGTTCTCGTCGGCCGTCTTACAACCTCGAAGGGCATCGCGTGACCCCAACAGCGAAAAATCAGAACGTCTCGGGCGTCGATATCGTGCTCGAGTCCGTCAGCAAGCGCTATCCCGGCCAGAAGGCTGCAGCGGTGGAGAACGTCTCGTTGACCGTTCCTGCAGGTGAGATCGTTGTCTTCGTGGGGCCTTCCGGCTGCGGCAAGACCACCACGATGCGCATGATCAACCGACTCATCGAGCCTTCGTCGGGAAAAATCACCATCGACGGCAAAGACGCTTTGTCGATCGACCCGGACGAGTTGCGACGGGGAATCGGATACTCGATTCAGCAGGCAGGGCTGTTTCCGCACCTGACGATCGCAAAGAACGTCGGGACAGTGCCTGGGCTGATCGGGTGGGACAAGAAGCGGATCGCGGCTCGGACGGACGAGATGCTCGACCTCGTGGGGCTGGATCCGGATACCTATCGAGACCGCTATCCGCGTCAGCTGTCCGGCGGTCAGCAACAACGCGTCGGTGTTGCCCGAGCGCTCGCTGCGGATCCGCCAGTGCTGTTGATGGACGAGCCCTTCGGCGCGGTGGACCCGATCACCCGAGGCCTATTGCAGGACGAATTGATGCGGCTGCAATCCGAACTCGGCAAGACGATCGTCTTCGTCACGCACGACTTCAACGAGGCCGTCAAGCTCGGTGACCGCATTGCCGTCCTGGGTGACCGCTCGACGATCGAGCAATACGACACCCCGGAGGCGATCCTGGCGAACCCTGCCAGCGACATGGTGGCTGGATTCGTGGGCGCGGATGCGTCGCTGAAACAGCTCACGCTCACCCGAATTCGTGATGTTCGCCTGATTCAGTGTCCGACCGCCAAGGAAAGCGATCCTGTGGACGCGATCCGCGCGAAGATCGCGACCCGCAAGTGGCCGTGGGGATTGATTCTGGACGATCGAAACAGGCCGCTGCGTTGGGTCGGTCCCGCTCATTTGGCACACGCATCCTCGCTGCGAGGAGTCGGTCTACCGATCGGCGAGCTCGTATCCATTCAGTCAACGCTTCAAGATGGGTTGGAAGCGCTTCTCGCCGAGAGCACCGCGTCGACGGTCGTCACCGGCCTTCGCGGTGAGTACGTCGGGTTGATCTCGATCGATGTTCTCGTCGGCCATCTGCAGCAGATGCGCGAAGCCCACGAGCACGATCACGACGACGATGACGCCGATGCCGATGGAGTCAGTGGGGAGTTGCCCGCATGACCGCATCCGTGGACAGTCTCCTAGCGGCCGAGATGGACGCGGCACCTGACGAAGGTGCCTCGGAGCGAGATGCTGTCAAACGCGCTGATCGCCTACGCCTGCTGGTGCAACCCGCCGTCGTTCTGATTCTGGTTGTCGGCGTACTTGTCTGGGCCTTCAGTCGTGATCTGACCGCGACTCAACAGGGCAGCATTACTGCCAGCAACCTCGCCACGCTCACATGGCAGCACATCTTGCTCACCGCGGCGGTCGTGATCATCGTCGTGATCATCGCCGTCCCGCTCGGAACTCTGCTCACCCGACCCGGATACACCCGTCTCGCACCATTTTTCGTAGGCATCGCCAACATCGGCGCGGCTGCACCTGCAGTGGGTTTGCTGGTCCTCTTCTACCTGGCAACGCGTCAGACGGGTTTCTGGATAGGCGTACTGCCCATCGCCTTCTACTCGCTGCTTCCGGTGTTGCGCAATACGATTCTGGGATACCAGGAGGTCGACAAGACACTCATCGATGCCGGCCGCGGTCAAGGGATGTCCTCGCTGACAGTGCTCCGAAGGCTCGAGTTCCCGATGGCAGTGCCGTACATTCTCGCCGGCCTACGCACCTCCCTGGTCCTCGCGGTCGGAACGGCGACGCTGTGCTTCCTGGTAAGTGCGGGTGGACTCGGCATTCTCATCGACACCGGATACAAGTTGCGCGACAACGTCACCCTCGTAACCGGTGCCGTACTTGCTGTGTCCCTGGCACTGTTCGTCGATTGGCTCGGCGCCTTGGCCGAGCAGTTCCTGGGCCCCAAAGGATTACGATGAAGAAGACGACGACCGTATTCGCTCTCGCCATGGCGGGGGCACTTCTAGCCGGCTGCGGGCTCGAATCGGGGGGCGCGGTTCCGCTTTCGGTCGGGCCGGCGAGCATCCAGCCGGTCCCCGAACTCGAGGGCGTCAAGATGACCGTCGGTTCCAAGGACTTCACCGAACAAATCACGCTCGGCTACATAATCGAGTTCGCAATGGCCGCCGCCGGTGCCGAGGTCCGAGATCTGACCAACATTCAGGGCTCCAACAGCACACGTGACGCCCAGTTGAACGGTCAGATCGATCTCACATACGAGTACACCGGCACCGGGTGGATCAACTATCTCGGCAACGAGACACCGCTACCGGACTCGACCGAGCAGTACGAAGCAGTGCGCGACGCCGACCTCGCAGCAAACGACATGGTGTGGGAGCCTCCGGCCCCGATGAACAACACCTACGCGCTCGCGATGAACCAGCAGACTGCGGAGGAAACGGGAGTCAAGACGCTGCCGGACTACGCCAACCTCGTTCGAACCGACCCGTCCGCGGCGACGACCTGCGTCGAAACCGAGTTCAACGTTCGTCAGGACGGCTACCCCGGACTGGCCGCCAAGTACGAGTTCGATCCGAACCTCGCGCCTCGGCAGATACTGCAGACCGGCATCATCTATCAGGCCACCGCCGACGGAACCCAGTGCAAGTTCGGTGAGGTGTTCACTACCGACGGTCGCATCATCGCGCTCGATCTCATTCTGCTCGAAGATGATCGAGCCTTCTTTCCCAAGTACAACCCGTCACTGATCATGAGGAAAGACTTCGCAGCCGCTCATCCCGAGGTGCAGGAAGTCATGGCACCGATCACCGCGAAGCTCGACGACAAGGTCATGACCGAATTGAACCGCCAGGTGGACGTCGAGGGCAGAGAGCCCGCCGACGTCGCACGCGACTGGCTCGTCTCGGAGGGTTTTGTCACCACCGGCTGAACGGCGGTGGAGTGGTCAGGCCCCGAAGGTCCGCTCCACCACAGCCTTTGCGCGACGCGTCACACGGAGGTAGTTGTCGAGGAACTCCCCTGCATCGGCGTTCTTCCACCCGGCTACCTTCGCGACGGCGGACAGAACATGCCCCGGTGCAGGAAGTTGGTCCGTCGGCTTTCCACGCACGAGTACGAGTGCGTTGCGCGCCTTCGTTGCGAGAATCCATGCTTCACGCAGCAATTCGACGTCGGTCTCGCTCATCAACTCAGCCGCGCCGATTGCGTCGAGAGTTTGCAGGGTCGAGGTGTTGTGCAGCGACGGCACGTCATGCGCATGCCTGAGTTGGATGAGCTGCACTGTCCACTCGATGTCGGCGAGCCCGCCTCTGCCCAGCTTGGTGTGGGTGGCGGGGTCGGCGCCCTTCGGCAGACGCTCGGAGTCGATTCGCGCCTTGATACGGCGGATCTCTCGTACGGCCTCCTGCGAGACGCCGCCTTCTGGGTATCGCACCTTGTCGACCATGAGCAGAAACTTGATGCCGAGATCCTGATCGCCGGCAACCTGGTGGGCCCGCAGCAGCGCCTGGACCTCCCAGGCCTGAGCCCACTGCGCGTAGTACGCCTTGTACGACGCGAGAGTCCTGACCACCGGCCCGTTTCGGCCTTCCGGCCGCAAACCGGTGTCCACCTCCAACGGTGGGTCGGTGCTCGGCGCACCGAGTAGCTTGCGAATCCGATCGGCAATACCGTTGGCCCACTTGACTGCGACACTGTCGTCGGAGCCCTCGACGGGTTCGCATACGAACAACACATCTGCATCGCTGCCGTAGCCGAGTTCTCCGCCGCCGAGTCGGCCCATACCGATCACAGCCAGGCTGGCAGGAGCCGGCTCCCCGCGTTCGGCTTCGCTCGCCCGAATGGCAGCTGCCAGTGCAGCGTTGATCACAGCGGCCCATACCGAGGACAAAGCGGTGCACACCTGTGGCACATCGAGCATGCCGAGGATGTCGGCCGACGCCACCCGCGCAAGCTCGTGTCTACGCAGAGCCCGCGCGGCGTCGATGGCACGAACCGGATCATCGTACCGACCCGAAGAAGACAGGATCGCTCGATACGTTTCCTCGGGTTCGACGTCGAGAAGCCTTGGGCCGGTCGGGCCGTCAGCGAAGAGTCTGATGACCTCGGGAGCTTTGATGAGCAGATCCGGCACGTATGCCGAAGATCCGAGCACGATCATCAAACGCTGAGCGACGGCACCTTCGTCGCGCAGTATCCGCAGAAACCAGGTTTGGTCCTGGGTGGCCTCGCAGAGTCGGCGGTAGTTGAGTAGACCGGCGTCCGAGTCCGGGGTATCGGCCAGCCATTCGAGAAGTGTCGGCAGCAGCACCGCTTGAATCTGGCCACGCCGAGAGCCCGAACCGACGAGCGCGCGCAGGTGCCCGATCGCGTTCTGAGGCGCGGCGAAACCCAGGGCGGAGAGTTGGCGGACGGCGGCTTCCGGAGTCAACCTGACAGTGTCGGAATCGAACCGTACGACGGAATCGAGCAGGGGTCGATAAAACAGTTTCGCGTGCAACCTGCGAATCCGGAGCGCGTTACGTTTGATCTCGGCGGTCAGCACTCCGAGCGCGTCACGATTGCCGTCGGGACGCATGTGCGCTGCTCGGGCGAGCCAGCGCAGCGCTTCCTCGTCGTCCGGCGGCGGCAGAGTGTGGGTTCGTTTCATCCGCTGAAGCTGCAGACGGTGTTCGAGTAATCGCAGGAACTCGTAGGACGCGGTCAGATTCGCGGCGTCGTCGCGCCCGACGTATCCCCCGTCGCTGAGCGCGACCAGGGCGTCCACAGTGCCGAGAACTCGGAGAGTTTCGTCGGTGCGGCCGTGGACCAGTTGCAGTAGCTGTACTGCGAACTCGACATCCCGCAGGCCTCCGCGACCGAGTTTGATCTCACGTTCACGGAGCTCGGGTGGGACCATCTCCTCGACGCGACGGCGCATCGCGCGGACCTCGGGAACGAAGTCCTCTCGCTGCGAGGCCAACCACACCATCGGGTTGAGTGCGGCGACGTAGCTGTGACCGACCTCGAGGTCCCCGGTCATCGGACGTGCTTTGAGCAGCGCCTGGAACTCCCATGTCTTGGCCCACCGCTTGTAGTAGGCGACATGCGAATCGAGGGTGCGAACCAGTTCGCCACGCTTCCCCTCCGGTCGAAGCGCTGCATCGACTTCGAAGAACGCCGAGGAGCCGATCCGCATCATTTCGCCCGCGATCCGACTGGCTACCGCATCCGCTGGTTCCGCCACGAATACGACGTCGACGTCGGAAACGTAATTGAGCTCTCGCGCACCGCATTTGCCCATTGCGATCACAGCGAGTCGGATGGGCATCGGATCGTCCGGGCAGACTGTCGCAACAGCGACGGCCAGCGCTGCGGTCAAGGCAGCGTCGGCCATGTCGGAGAGCTGATTTCCGACGAGCTGATACGGCACGACAGGTTCGTTCTCCACGGTTGCAGCGAGATCCGCTGCCGCGAGAACCATCACTTGGTCACGGTAGGTTTTACGGAGTGCGACAACGGCATCGGGTCCGGTCAGACCCGCCCTGTACAACTCCGGTGATGCATTCGGACCGGTCTCGGGCTTTGCGTCGACAGCGGCCAGAAGTTCGTCGGTGAGCTGCTGCTTGCTGGGTAGTTCCACTCGTGCGGACGGACCCGTGGCGCGGCCTGTGGGTGTGCTGAGCAGACGCCAGGTATCCGGATCGGAAACAAGGTGATCTGCAAGCGCGCTCGAGGCACCGCAGAGACCCAACAATCGACCGCGAAGGCCCTTGTCCGACCGCAAGGCCTGATCGACTTCGGAGAAGCCGTCGCCGAGCAAATCCTGCAGCCTTGTCAGGGTTCGCAGTGCAAGATCCGCGTTGGCCGCACGCGACAACGACCACAGTAGTTCGAGACTGTTCTCGTCGACCCACCCGAGCTTCTGTAGATCAGCGGGCGCAGTGGCCTCGACCAGACCCAGACGTCCTGGCCCTGGGACGATCGAACGTGATGTGGGTGGACGCACCATCAGCGAACACCTCGACTCTGGCGTGACACAGGTTCACCTCACCGCGGGCGGGAACTAGCTCTTACTCGAACGAAGTAAAATCTAACCCATTCCACCGGCATCCGATGACAGTGCGCAGATCACAATCCCAGGTAGGCCTTCAGCTCGAACGGCGTGACATGCGAGCGGTATTCCTCCCACTCCCGACGCTTGTTGCGCAGGAAGAAGTCGAAGACATGCTCGCCGAGGGCTTCGGCGACGAGCTCGGAGCCTTCCATGGCGTTCAGGGCCTGATCGAGGTTGCCTGGAAGCTCCTTGTACCCCATGGCGCGACGCTCGGCGGACGTCAACGCCCACACGTCCTCTTCGGCCTCTGGTGGCAGCGTGTAGCCCTTTTCGATGCCGCGCAGGCCTGCAGCGAGCAGGACTGCGAACGCAAGGTAGGGGTTGCAGGCGGAGTCGGGGCTACGAATCTCGACGCGACGCGAGGATGCCTTGTTCGGCGTGTACATCGGCACCCGAATGAGTGCCGAGCGGTTGGAGGGTCCCCAGGACGCTGCCGTCGGTGCTTCACCACCGCGGATCAACCGCTTGTAGGAGTTGACCCACTGGTTCGTGACGGCGCTGATCTCGTTGGCATGTTCGAGGATTCCGGCGATGAACGACTTGCCGGTCTCCGAGAGCTGCATCGGGTCGTCCGGATTGTGAAACGCGTTGGTGTCGCCCTCGAACAGGCTCATGTGCGTGTGCATCGCCGAGCCGGCCTGATCACTGAACGGCTTGGGCATGAACGTTGCGCGGACGCCCTCGGCGATCGCAACTTCCTTGACCAGGTATCGGAAGGTCATGATGTTGTCGGCCATCGACAGTGCGTCGGCGTAGCGGAGGTCGATTTCCTGCTGACCGGGCGCGGCTTCGTGATGGCTGAACTCGACGGAGATGCCCATCGACTCGAGCGCATCGATGGCGTGACGGCGAAAGTTCGGCGCCGAGTCGTGCACGGCCTGATCGAAATATCCACCGTTGTCGGCGGGCGTGGGCGGCGACCCGTCCTCTGGAGAGTCCTTGAGCAGGAAGAACTCGATCTCCGGATGCACGTAGCAGCTGAACCCGAGATCTGCGGCCTTGCTCAATTGGCGACGCAGCACGTGGCGCGAATCAGCCCAGGACGGCGAGCCGTCGGGCATCGCGATGTCGCAGAACATCCGCGCCGAATGCTGATGTCCCTTGCTGCTCGACCAGGGCAGAATCTGGAAAGTCGACGGATCGGGCTTGGCGACAGTATCTGCTTCGGAGACGCGGGCGAATCCCTCGATAGCGCTTCCGTCGAAGCCGATGCCTTCGTCGAAGGCACCTTCGAGTTCCGCCGGGGCGATGGCGACCGATTTCAGATAGCCAAGAACATCGGTGAACCATAGGCGGACGAAGCGGATGTCGCGCTCCTCCAGGGTCCGAAGCACGAATTCCTTTTGGCGATCCATGTCCGCGAGACTAAGCAAACCGCGTTAAATCTGTGTTACATCGTGATCTCGGTCTCACGTCGGACATTTCTCAGCGGCCACACCTGCGACGTGAAGCACGCGTCAGCACACCAGATCGTTACCTGTCGGAACCAGATCGACGAGATAGTCGATCAACGGATCATCGACGCATTCCTCACCGGAGAAGGCGACCGTATGTTGGGTCCCCTCGTACGTGACCAGGTCCGCGCCGAGCTGGCGGGCAAGATCGACCCCTGCCTGGTACGGCGTGGCCGGGTCGAAAGTCGTGGACACGACCACGAGCTTCGGTAGCCCCGCCGCCGAGATCGTGTGCGGACTCCCGGTGTTCGGTACCGGCCAGAACGCGCACAGGTCGAGAGGCGCGTTGCCGGTGCCACGGCCGTCGTCGAGGAACGGGGCGGCCTCTCGATACCGCGTGTCGGCCTCGTCGGCCTCGGCTCGGTCGATGACCGGTGGATCATCGACGCACCGGATTGCATTGAACGCGTCGTCGAGATTCGCGTACGACCCGTCCTCGAGCCGTCCGCTGTAGGAGTCGGCCAATCGGAGGAGCGTGTCACCGCGACCGTCCCGAAGTTCGCTCAGTCCTGCTCGAAGTAGGCGCCACAGGCTTTCGGAGTAGAGCGCCTGTTGAGTCCCCGTCAGAGCGTCGTCGTAGCTCAGTCCACGCGGGTCCGTGGTCTCGGCGGGACGCTCGATGAGTGGGTCGACAAGGGCACGGAACTGTCGGTTCGCGTCGGCGACGTCGGTGCCGAGCGGACAGGTCGGTGTTCGCGCGCAATCAGCAGCGAAGCCGTCGAATGCGCCCTGGAAGGCTGCTCCCTGCGCGACTGCCTCATCGACGGGGCTCTGCTCTGGATCGAGCGCACCGTCGAGCACCATCGCCCGCACGTTGCCGGGAAACGCCTCGGCATACGCGGTGCCGATCCGGGTGCCGTACGAGTAGCCGACGTAGGTCAGCTTCGCGTCCCCAAGCACGGACCTGATCACGTCCATGTCCTGGACCACCTCGCGTGTCCCCACGTGCTCGAGAAGATCCTTACCGCTCCGCGCTGCACACTTGGCGGCGTAGTCCTGATGTTCCGCTTCCGATTTCGCAATACCCTCCGGCGACACGTCGACATCCGGCTCGCGTCGCTCCTCTTCGATCTCTTGCGTGGTCAGGCAGCGCACCGCCGGAGTCGATGCACCGATTCCGCGCGGGTCGAAACCGATTCGATCGAAGCGTTCGGACAACTCGGAACCGTCCGCCTGCGTGGCCGTGTACAGCCCTGACGCCCCCGGACCACCTGGGTTGAACAAGATCGAGCCGATCTTGTCCCCGCTCGCCTGCGTCCGCGAAATGGCGATCTCGGCCTTCTCTCCAGTCGGCTCCTCGTAGTCCAGCGGAACCGTGACCTTCGAGCACTCCATATCGCTACGAAAATTCGTTCCGTCGGTGTCGTAGGAATCGCAGGGCCCCCACTCGGGCGACTGGGTGTAGAACTCGGCGAGGCCGTCGGGGACGATTCCAGCCCCGGGCTCGAAAGATTCGACGGAGGATGAAAGCCCCTCTGCTTCCGGGGTGCCCTCGGTCGTCGAGCTCTGCGCACATCCCGCCGCGGCCATCAATCCCGCCGCGCCCAGGGCTACCATCCGGACCAGCGGAGTGCGACTCGTTCTCATTCCCACGATGGTGCCAGAACTTCACGTGTGCGCTGCTCACGCAGGACAGCGGCGAACCAAGCGTCTGCCGTGCACGACTCGTGGCCTGAGCCTCACGGTGTGACGGATTGCACTGCCGACTCCCTTCGGTCGGGTAGACGCAGGTGGCAGACTGAGGGCGTCATCAACCCCATCCCGGGGACCCGAAATCGGGCCTCGAGGAACCGAAAGGGACAAAGATGTCCGACAACACGATTTACGGTGGATCCGACGCATCCGTATCCGGCCTCACTCGCAAGACCCGCACCCACCACCTTCTGCAGATGAAGGCCGAGGGTGAGCGCTGGGCAATGCTCACCGCTTACGACTACTCCAGCGCTCGTATCTTCGAGGAGGCCGGCATTCCGGTTCTGCTCGTCGGTGACTCCGCAGCCAACGTCGTCTACGGCTACGACACCACCGTTCCCATCACCATCGACGAACTCCTCCCCCTCGTTCGCGGGGTCGTGCGTGGAGCCCCCAACGCACTCGTCGTCGCGGACCTCCCCTTCGGCAGCTACGAGTCCTCCCCGCAACAGGCGCTGGCCACGGCCACCAGATTCATGAAGGAAGGACTCGCCAACGCCGTCAAACTCGAAGGCGGAGAGCGCGTCACAGATCAGATCGCTGCCATCACTGCCGCGGGTATACCAGTCATGGCACACATCGGATTCACCCCGCAAAGCGTGAACGGCCTCGGCGGATTCCGCGTCCAAGGACGAGGCGATGCCGCAGACGCACTGGTCGCCGACGCCATCGCCGTCCAAGAGGCGGGTGCCTTCTCTGTCGTCATGGAGATGGTTCCGGCCGACATCGCCGGTCAGGTGTCCCGCAAGTTGACCATCCCCACCGTCGGAATCGGCGCGGGCAACGAGTGTGACGCACAAGTTCTCGTGTGGCAGGACATGGCCGGTTACACCAATGGAAAGACGGCGAAGTTCGTCAAGAAGTTCGGCCATGTCGGAGACGAACTGCGATCTGCAGCCTCGTCGTACCTGTCCGAGGTGCGCTCCGGTGTCTTCCCGGGACCCGAACACAGCTACTGAGCCACCTCGGGTGGCGTGAGCTGATTGCGGGAGCCGACGAGATGGCACACTCGTTGCCATGAACTCAGCTACAAAGGCCCAGTCCAGGTTTCGTCGAGTTACCCGAGTCGTCGTTTCTGTTGCGGGCGCGGTAGCAGTGTTCGCTGCTACCGGCGCTTGCGGAACGGATTCGACGACCACCGGTTCGTCGTCGACCCTGACCCCAACGGACACACCCACCACTGCCACCTCCCCCTCTGGCGCAGCCGGAATCACCGAACAGCAGAGCCAGCAGCTGTGCAGCGATCTCGATGCGCAACTGCAGGAATGGAGAATTCAAGGCCCGACGATTGGCCGTGGCGGTCTCAATATCGTCGTCCAGACCTGGGCGGCGCAGAGCGGCACCATCAACCTTCAGGTCGTGCAGAACCGCTCGATCGTCGACGACGTCACCATCGGTACATGCCCCGATACCCGTGCAGAAGCCATGCGGTCGCTCGAGATTCCTGATCTCGCATCCGGTCTCGTCGGGTTCTGACGCATGACATCGACACCACTGCGAGAGCTGTATCCGCCGATCGAACCGTTCGACGGCGGCCTCCTCGACGTAGGCGACGCCCAGCACATCTACTGGGAGGTCAGCGGTAACCCGTCGGGCAAGCCGGTTGTGTTCGTGCATGGTGGGCCGGGCGGCGGAACTGGCCCGACGCAGCGCCGTTACTTCGACCCCGCGGTGTATCGCATCGTCCTCTTCGATCAGCGGGGCTGCGGGCGTTCCACGCCGCATATCGCCGACGGCGGAGATCTGGCGGTGAACACGACCGATCGGCTCGTCGCCGACATGGAAAAGTTGCGAACACATCTCGCCATCGAACGGTGGCTCGTGTTCGGTGGTTCCTGGGGTTCGACTCTCTCGCTCGTGTACGCGCAGACGCACACCGAACGCGTCACCGGTTTGATCCTCCGCGGAATCTTTCTTCTTCGACGCAGTGAGATCGACTGGTACTACAACGGCGGTGCGGGCCATATCTTTCCGGAGCAGTGGGACAAATTCCTCGCACCGATCCCGAAGAACGAACGCGACGGGGACCTGGTCGAGGCGTACCACCGTCTGCTCACCTCCGAGGATCGTGACATCGCGACCTCGGCCGCGGTCGCTTGGTCGGCGTGGGAAGCCTCCACCAGCTATCTCATTCCTCGGCCGGATCAGATTGCGCAGAACGAGGATCCACGATTCGCACTCGCGTTTGCGGGTATCGAAAATCACTACTTCCGCAATGCTGGGTTCCTTCGGGACAACCAATTGCTCGACGACGCGCACAAGTTGAAGGGCATCGACGGAATCATCGTCCAGGGACGGTATGACGTCGTGTGCCCCGCGACAAGCGCATGGGAACTCCACAAGGCCTGGCCCGGTGCCGAACTCGTGATGGTCGACGACGCAGGCCACTCGGCCGCCGAGCCTGGCATAGTCCACCATCTGATCGAGGCCACCGATCAGTTCGCGTCGCTACCCGATTCGTAGGCGAAGCCGATTCGACGGGAGTCGGTGTCGGCGACGGTGAGCCGCACCGTCACCTTCTCCCCTTCGGGTGGATTGCCTGCGCATCTGCTGATGACGATCGGGTCGTGAACGAAGACTTCGGCCTCGCGCTCGTCCTCGGCCCCGCGAAGCACCAACGCACCGAACCGTTCACCGACGCGGCCCGCGAGGATGGCCGCTTCGGCGAGATCGATGCACGCCCGATCCACCTTGGACGCAACGGAATCGGACTTTCGCATGGTCGCCGGAAGTTCGGGGAGGGCGCTTGCGGCCCACTCCGGTACCTCCGTTCCCGCAACCGCAGCCAAACACACCTCGGTGGCGAACCTGTCCGACAGGCGACGAAGCGGTGCCGTCACATGGGCATACGGTGCTGCAATGCCGGAGTGCTCGCTGAGTTTCGGCGCCGCGCCGTCGAACGCCGCGTAGTCGGCGCCGCGAAGAAGCCCAGTCGCCTGGGTCATCATTGCCAACGTTTCGGGCTCATCGGCCGGGAGAGCAGAGAGCACAGCCCCGGCCGATACACCGTCCGGCCAATCGATTCCGAGCATCGAGGCGGTATTACGCAATGTTGCCAACGCCGTGTCGGTTGCAGGAGGAAGTGTGCGTAGCAATCCGATGCCAGCGTCGAGCATGATCCGCGCGGCACACATTCCGGTCAACAAGGACACTTCGGCGTTCCAGCCGTCGACCGAAGTTCTGGCCTGAAGCTCGATTCGCCACGAGTCTCCGTCGGGAACCACTTCCTGTTCGGGCAGCGTGATGTCCACAGCACCCCGCCGAATCGAGGATTCCGCTCGCAGCCGCCCGAACTCGTCCAGACATGCAATCGACGGATGCGGACTCCCGGCATCGAATCCGGACTGCACTCCGGCGTAGTCCAGTCGCGCAATCGACCGGACCGATGCTCTGGTTACCGTCCACGACGTCGGCTCACCTAATTCGTCCAGCTCGATTCTCCACAGCGCTGCCGGGCGAGTCTCGTTCGGCAACAAGCTCGCCGAACCCTCCGACAGGACCCGCGGATGAAGCGGAACCGAACCGTCCGGGAGATAGAACGTCTGTCCACGTTCACGCGTCTGAACATCCAGCGCTCCGCCGGGGACGACAAGTGCTCCGACATCGGCGATCGCATAGTGAAGCACGAAACCGGTCGGCAACTTCTCGATATGTACAGCCTGATCGAGATCCATCGACCCGGGCGGGTCGATGGTCACCAACGGGATGTCGGTGCGATCGACGCGGTCACCGACGAAACGATCCGTAGCCGACCGAGCCTCCGCGAGAGCGCCTACGGAAAACTCGTCGCGAAGGTGGAACTCGGATCTGATCGCACGAAAATCGAACGCCGGTGCTGTCAGACGGGTCAGAAACACCGGTCAGTTTTTCCAGTCGTCGTCAGCCTTGTCCGCAGCCTTGTTTCGCTCGGCCGCGATCGTCAAAGCGCGCTCGGCGGTCTCGCGGTCGGGGTAGGGCCCCATCCGGTCCAGTGCACCGGATTCCTTGCCCTGAGCCACGGTCTTGGTGCGGATGTCGTAGAACCAGGCGTCATCGTCATTGCTCATGTCCACAGTCTGCCCGAAGGTCCACTCCCGAATCCAGGGGGTCACTCCGCAGGCTCCACTCCCGAACCCCGGGGGTCATTCCGCAGGCTCCACTCCCGAATCCAGGGGATCATTCCGCAGGCTTCACTCCCGACGAGTGCGAACGAGTCGGTATATAAGCCGGATCCTGTGATCCTTACCTCGCCGAGGCGAGGAAAGGACCGACGACCATCCATCTGGGCACACCGTCGCCGGGTACCTCGAGCAGTCCACCCGCAGGCTCGGGCGAGCAGCCCTCGAGCACCTGCGCAGCCGAACCTTCGCTAGAAGGTACGGCCTTCGACCTTGCTCCGGGCGGGGTTTACCTAGCCACCCCAGTCACCTGGGGTGCTGGTGCGCTCTTACCGCACCGTTTCACCCTGACCCGTGTCGAGATCTCCCGAAGGAGATTTCTTCGACGCGGGCGGTCTATTTTCTGTGGCACTTTCCCGCGAGTCACCTCGGGTTGCCGTTAGCAACCGCCCTGCTCTGTGGAGTCCGGACTTTCCTCGGCCTGGAGCTTGACAGAATCGCTCTGCCAGTTCTCCGAGCCGCAGCCGTCCAACCGACTCGTTCGCGAGATGAACTCTACTGTGTCCTCGCTCCGAACTACAGTTTCACGTATGAAGCACGTCGTCCTTCTTCGCGGAATCAACGTAGGTGGCATCAATATCAAGATGGTCGACCTGCGCGCAGCCTTGACCTCCGCGGGATTCGACGACGTTCGAACAATCCTCGCGACAGGCAACGTTGTGCTCGAAAGCACGCTACGTGCACCCGAAGTGAAGAAATCTGTAGAGAAGGTTCTGTCGGCGACCTTCGGATACGAGGCGTGGGTGATCGTCCTGGACGAGACGGCGCTGAAGTCGATCATCGAGAGCTACCCGTTCGACGCCGAACGTGACGGCTGGCATCCATACGTCATCTTCGGCAACGATGCCGACCATCTGCGCGAAGTAACCGGTATAGCAGACACTCTCGACCCCGAGCTGGAATCACTCGCCCCGGGCCACCGCGTCGTGTACTGGGAAGTGGTGCGGGGTCACACCACGGACAGCCGCGTCGGGAAATTTTTGGCCAAGGCGAAGTACAAGCCGACCACCACTACTCGGAATCTGCGGACGCTCGTCAAGATGCTGGCGTGAGCGTTGTCGCCGCAGCACTTGTTGCCGCAGTACTGATTTTCGCGATCTTCGCACCACGTTCTCTACCGGAGATCACGGTCGCGATCCCTGCCGCCGTTCTGACACTCCTGCTGGGACTGGTGACCGTAGACGACGCACGCAAACAGATTCTCGAGCTACTGCCGACGGTCGTGTTCCTGGTCTTCATTCTCGTATTGGCTCATCTGGCAGACGCACTCGGATTGTTCGCCTGGGTCGCATCGATCATGGCGCGATCCGCGAAGGGAAGCCCGCACCGGCTCCTCCTGTCGGTATTCCTCGCTGCTGCAATCACCACCGCAGTATTGAGCCTCGACGCGACGGTGGTACTTCTCACACCTGCGGTCATCGGTGCGGCACGGGCGCTGCGGATGCCTGCACGTCCGCACAGTTATGCCACTGCGCACCTGTCCAATTCGGCGTCGACGCTTCTGCCGGTGTCCAATCTGACAAATCTATTGGTGTTCTCGGCGACGGGATTGACGTTCGCACATTTCGCTGCGCTGATGGCACTGCCGTGGATTGTGGCGATCGTCATCGAGGGTGCCGTGTTCTGGATGTTCTTCCGCAAGGACTTGGTACGCACAGAGGCAGTGGACCCGACGCCCGAGGTGGCTGCGCCGATCGGCACGCTCGTCGTCCTGGGGATCACTCTCGTGGGTTTCGGCGTGTCCGGAGTTGTCGGTATCGAACCGTTCTGGGTAGCGGCAGCCGGATCGGTGGTCCTCGCCGTTCCGGCTTTACGCAATGGGTTCACTGTTCCGCGGCGAATCCTGCGGGCAGCGGATTTGAAGTTCTGCGGATTCGTGCTGTTGCTGGGCATCGTCGTCGAAGGCGTCACTTCGGGCCCCATCGGCCGGTGGCTCGGAGACATCCTCCCGACCGAGACCACGTTCCTGGGCCTGCTCTCGGCGGCCGCTATCGCTGCCGTCGCGGCCAACGTCGTCAACAACCTGCCCGCGACGCTGATGTTGTTGGCAGCGTTCGGCCCATCGGCGTCGCCCGGTCTACTGCTCGCCATGATCATCGGGGTGAACCTCGGACCCAACCTCACTTACGTCGGATCGCTGGCCATCATGTTGTGGCGTCGAGTGGGGGCCGCCAACCACGAGCCCGCAGACCTGCGGACCTTCACCGCGCTCGGCCTCGTCACGACTCCGCTGACCATTCTCGGTTCGACGGCCGCGCTCTGGTTGGTGCTACTTGTGTAGGTAGGACGTCTCGTTCACCAGGCGTACCGAGGCCCCACCGTCCGGGTAGAACTCCGCGATGCTCAGGGAGGCCAGATCGAGGTGCAGCCGGTAGAGGATCGACGGACCGACATCGAGCGCCAGCTGCAGCAACAACTTGATCGGTGTCACGTGTGTGACCACAACTACGGTGGATCCCGCATGCGCGGAAATCAGTTTCTCCCGTGCCGACTGGACCCTGGCGCGAACGACGTCGAAGCTCTCTCCGCCCGGCGGTGCTACCGATGTATCTCCAAGCCATTTCCGATGCACATCCGGATGATTCTCGCCTGCCTCCTTGAAGGTCAGGCCCTCCCAAGCTCCGAAATCTGTCTCGGTCAGCTCATCCAGAGTCGAGACGCGAAGCCCCATCTTGGCGGCGAGGGCGCCTGCCGTCTGCTGCGCTCTCGCCAGCGGCGAGGCGACGATCGCGGCAATGTCGTCACGCTGCGCGAGATACCCCGCGGCGGCCGATGCCTGCTGCGCACCAAGTTCGGTGAGAACCGGATTTCCGCGCCCGGAATATCGGCGTTCGACGGACAACGGTGTCTGACCATGACGCAGCAGCAGCAAACGCGTCGGTGCACCGACGGCACCGGTCCATCCCGGTCCAGCCGACTTCTCGGCCACCGGAGCAGCCGACTTCTCGGCCACCGGAGCAGCCGACTTTTCGACCACCGGCGCTGTCGGCCTGTCGGCCACGTGCACGGCAGGCTCGCGATTCTTACCCGCGGCCGCATCCATCGCCTCGTTCGCAAGTCGATCCGCATGGGAGTTCTCGGCCCGCGGAATCCACTGGTACGACACTCGATCGAAGCCGCGGACCAGAGCGGCCGCCTCGCGATTGAGCGGAATCATGTCCGGATGCTTGACCTTCCACCGACCCGCCATTTGTTCTACGACCAGCTTGGAGTCCATCCGGACGTCGACCTCACGGGCGCCGACGTCAGCGGCTGCAGTCAGACCGGCGATGAGGCCGCGATACTCGGCCACATTGTTGGTCGCGATGCCGAGCGCAAGGCGACGTTCGGCGAGAACCTCGGAGCGATCCGGGGACAGCACGACCGCACCATATCCAGCTGGTCCTGGATTTCCCCGAGAGCCACCGTCAGCTTCGACGATCACGCGGGTGTGGGCGGCGGAACTCAAATTCCGGACTCCTTCGTCCGCACGAGAATGGCGTTGCACTCCGAGCATCGGACGAGTTTGTCGGCCGGCGCGGCGGCGATTCGAGAGATCTCCCCGCGGTCCAACTCGATTCGGCACGCGCCGCAACGGCGAGCCTGAAGTAGAGCGGCACCGCGGCCGGACAGTGCGCGTTGCTTCTCGTAGATCGCCAGCAGATCTTCGGGGAGGCCTGACGCGAGTTCTGTTCGGCGGGCTGTCGCGCGTTGCTCGGCGGCATCGATGTCCGCTACTGCGTCATCGCGGCGCCGACCCGAATCGATGAGTTCGTCCTCGATCTGCGTCACCTGTGCACCGGCATGGTTGTAGTCGGTCTGGGACGCCTCACGACGTTCCATGACCTCGAGAAGCTCCTCTTCCAACAGGCCCTGACGACGTTCGAGGCTGGCGAGCTCGTGCTGCAATTCCGACATTTGCTTGGGTGCGATCGTTCCGCTGTCGAGCATCTTGCGGTCGCGGTCTTCGCGCTGACGGACAGCGTCGACTTCGTTTTCGAGTTTCTTGATATCGCGGTCGAGATCGTCCATCGACATCTGGACTGCAACGGCAGCGTCTCGACGTGAGACTCGCTCGGCCTCGAGCTTCTCGAACTCGGTCTGCTCCGGAAGCGTTCTACGCCGATGAGCGATCTGCGACAGTTCGGTATCCACTGAGGCCAGTTCGAGAAGTGAGGCCTGCACTCGGGGGTCGACATTCACGCGTGATGACTCCTGCGACTATGGAAGTTGATTCGGTCGAACCTTACCGGCTCGCGCGCCGACGGCGGACAAGAGTTGGTCCGTGGACTATTCCGACGCGGTCGTCGCCGCGCCGAGGGTCCAGGGGTCGGTTCTCGTTCTACTGACGCGGCTCCCCCATCCTGCGGTCTCGGCAAATTCTGCGTCGACGATGCTCCGGGCCTGCTCACACCATGGGTACTCCGACGCCCAATGCGCTACGTCGATCACCGCAGGGCCACCGCTGCGGAGATGTTCGTCGACGGGATGGTGCCGCAGATCCGATGTGAGGTAAACGTCGACTCCCAATGCCCGAACGGCGTCGAGAAACGAATCCCCCGCGCCACCGCACAGCGCAACAGTCCGCACGACTGTGTCGGGATCACCGGCTGTGCGCACACCCCACGCTGTGTCCGGCAGTGCACGACGCACCCGTTCGCTGAATTCGCGAAGCGTGGTCGGCGACGCGAGCGTGCCGATCCGTCCGAGGCCGGTCGAGGTCGGCAGGCGGGCCTCCTCGAAGATGTCGAATGCGGGCTCTTCGTAAGGGTGCACGGCGGTGAGTGCACCGAGAACGGTCTGCCGCGCCGACGCCGGGGCAACCACTTCGATACGGTCCTCGCTCACCTGCTCGAGGCTTCCCACCGCACCGATCGCCGGCTCGGCCCCGACCTCCGGACGAAACTGGCCGATGCCTTCGACGGTCCAACTGCATTCGCGGTAGTTGCCGATCGCACCGGCGCCCGCGCCGAACAATGCCGAGCGAACGGCGGAACTGTGAGTCTTCGGAACGAGAACGACCCACTTGTCGACCGCGGGTGCGTCGATCGGCTCGATGGGACGCGAGACGGCGACCCCGAGGACCGCGGCCAACGCGTCGGACACGCCGGGATCGGCGGAGTCCGCGTTGGTGTGGGCGGTGAACAACGCACATCCCGCCTTGACGAGGCGGTGGATCAAGGCGCCTTTCGGGGTATCGGCTGCGACGGTGTCGACTCCACGCAGGAGCAGCGGGTGGTGTGCGACCAATAGATCGGCGCCCCACTCGAGTGCCTCCTCGACGACGTCCGCGGTCGCATCGACGGTGTACATCACCTTGCGCACCCGGTCGGTTGGGTCTCCGCACACCAGGCCGACCGAGTCCCAACTCTCGGCGAGCCGAGGGGGGTATGCGGCGTCGAGCACCGCCACCACGTCGGCCAACTTCACTGTCTGATCGCTCATGCTGATTCTCCCTCTGCACGTGCTCTGGCCAGAGCTTCGACGAGTATGTCGACCTGTTCGCGCCCGCGGACCGCCACCCGCAGGTGGTCGGTGGTCAATCCTGGAAAGGTGTCGCCTCGCCGCACTGCCACACCTCGAGCGCGTAGTCGAATCCTGAGGTCTGCGGCACCGGGCATTCGCAGCAGCAGGAACGGGGCGCGGGCGTCGGGGGCGACGTCGATACCGAGGCTTCGCAGTCGCTCGGTCATCGAGGCCCGGTCTGCGGCGATCGTCTCGGCTTTCGCCGCAGCCGCGTCCACCGCTGCGGGTTCGCTGCATGCGGTGATCGCCTCTATCTGGAGAGTGCCCAGCGGCCAGTGCGCTCGGCCGCGGGTCAACCTGGCCAGCAGGTCGGGGTGGCCCAGTGCGTAACCGCATCGCAATCCCGCCAGCGCCCAGGTCTTGGTCAGACTTCTCAGCACGAGGACGTCGGGAAGACTCACCGACGCCAGCGAGTGATCCTCCCCCGTTATCGCGTCGGCGAATGCCTCGTCCACGACCAGCACACGCCCGGGCCTTCGCAGGGCCAACAGTGCTTCGCGTTCGTGGAGAACCGAGGTCGGATTGGTGGGATTGCCGACCACCACCATGTCCGCTTCGTCGGGAACGGCTGCGGGATCGAGCCGATACGGCTCCTGCAGGAGAACCTGCACGGTATCGACATCGGCTTCTCGCAACGCCCACTCGGGCTCGGTGAACGATGGGTGCACGACGGCAGCGAGACGTGGCTTCAGTCTCGGCAACATGGCGAATCCTTCGGCGCCCCCGGCGAGCAGAAGGACCTCTTCCGGTGACCGACGGTGGCGTCGTGCCACCATCTCGCGGGCCGCACGATCGGCTTTCTCGGTCGGATAGGCACCCAGCTTCGTGAGACTCGCAGCGAGGCGCGTCCGTAGCCACTCCGGCGGAGCGGTGCCTTGAACGTTGACTGCGAAGTCGACCATCCCGTCATCGACCTCTGCGTCACCGTGGTGACGCAGAGGTGACAGTGCCGCCGGTTCGGGGAGTTCGTTCATTGCCGGTGAGCGTAGTCGGCGGCCTCACCGATATGGTTTTCGTCATGACAAAGCTCGACCAACCGACTACCCGCGCCCAGGTCGTGCTCTTCGATCTCGATGGAACCCTCACCGATTCTGCGCCCGGGATTCTGGCCGGATTCCGGCACTCGTTGGCCACCGTCGGAGCGCCCGAACCGACGGAGAAGCAGCTGGCTCTGGTCATCGGTCCGCCGCTGCTCGATTCGTTCCGAACGATGGGGCTTGCCGAGGACGTGGCACAGCGGGCGCTCGCCGCCTACTTCGAGCGTTACGACGCGCAGGGCTGGGCCGAGAACTCGGTCTTCGACGGTATCGAGCCAGTTTTGGCAGATTTGAAGGCTCGCGGCGTCCGGTTGGGTGTCGCCACATCGAAGTCGGAACGGTTCGCGCACCGCATTCTGGACCACTTCGGCCTGTCGGAGTACTTCGAGTTCATCGGTGGAGCGAGTAACGACGGTGCACGCAGATCGAAGCCCGATGTGATCGCACATTCGCTGCGCAATCTCGGTCTCATTCCCAAGGAAATAGCCGACGGCGGAACCTCCGGCGTTCTGATGGTCGGCGATCGGGACCACGATGTTCACGGTGCGGCTCGGTTCGGCATTCCGACGGTCTACGTCGAGTGGGGTTACGGCATCGAAGGCGAGGACGATGACGCGTCATTCATCGTGACAACGATGGACGAGCTCGCAAAGGTGCTCGATGACAACACCGAATAGCGCGGTCGATCGACGCACGCTCCACGTGACATTCGTCTGCACCGGCAACATCTGCCGATCTCCGATGGCCGAGAAGGTGTTCGCCGGGCATCTCCGGGAGGCGGGGCTCGAAGAATCCGTCCGGGTGTCCAGTGCTGGGATCGACGGCTGGCACGAGGGCGAAGGGGCTGATCGGCGAACCGTCGCCGAACTACAAGCGCATGGCTACGAGAGCGATCATGAGGCCGCTCAGGTCGGAGACGACCATCTGACGGCCGATCTCATCGTCGCCTTGGACACCGGCCACGCCGAGGCGCTGCTGCAACTCGGCGCTCCCGCAGACCGAATCTCCCTGTTGCGATCGTTCGACGAGGATGCGAAGTCGAAGTCCGTCGCAGACCCCTATTACTCCTCCGACGATGCTTTCGTCGAGATTCGCGAGCAGATCGAGGCGGCTATGCCCGGACTCGTGCGTTGGGTGACCGGACGCCTCTGAGCCGGTGTGAGTGGCATGGTTGGTCGCTGAGGCTAACCTAGAGGCGTGCGAAGGTTCAGATTTCTGCTCCGTCCAGGTTGGTTGGCGCTGGCAGCTGTAGTTGCCATGTTCGCCTACTTCTGCTTTTCGGTCCTCGCCCCATGGCAGCTGGGCAAGAACACCGCGACGACACAACGAAACGAGCTGATCGACCAGTCGGTGAATGCCGAGCCCGTCGACATTTCCGAAGTTCTGGGCTCGACCGGATTCTCCTCGGACGATGAGTGGCGGCGAGTGGTCGCCACGGGTTCGTATCTTCAGGACAAGGAAGCGCTGGTTCGTCTACGCAGCATCCGCGAGCAGCCTGCATACGAAGTCATCACACCGTTTCAACTCCAGGATGGGCCGGTCGTCCTCGTCAATCGCGGATACGTCCTACCTGTGCAGGGAACGCAGCCTCCACCCATCGATCCCCCGCCCACCGGGGAGCTGACCCTCGACGCTCGACTTCGTCAGGCCGAGGGCACCTCACGTGAGCCGATCGAGGAAGCCGGGCGTCTGCAGGTCTACAACATCAATCCGGAACAGATCGGAACGGCCGTCGGCGTCGATGCCGTCGACGGATATTTGCAACTCGACGACAACCAACCCGGTGGTCTAGGGCTCATCGAGCTCCCGCAGACCGAGTCCGGGCCGTACTTGTCCTACGGACTGCAATGGCTCGCGTTCGGCATCATGGCACCACTCGGGCTCGCTTACTTCGCCCGCGCCGAGTGGCGTGAACGACGCAAGTCCAAGGAGCAGGACATCCTCGACACAGCATCGTCTTCAGTCGACTCGACCGATCTCCCCACGGACACACCATCGGCGAGCAGGCAGGACGAGGAACCCGAATTCACGTTGCCCACTCGTAAAGAACGACGTTCGAAGTCGAAGGCGAAGACGGAGTCAACGAATCGATCGGCCAACGATGTTCGCTTGGCCGATCGCTACGGCAAGAACAGCTGACACCACGGTCGTCCCGATCTGCACGATGAAGGACAGCGTTGCCGCCCTATCCAGATCGCTCGGCGTCGGAGCACGTCCGTGACCGAGGGTTGGCCGTATCTCCACGCCGTGCGCGTACTCGGTGCGGCCCCCGAGGCTTATTCCGAGTGCACCCGCAGCAGTTGCTTCGGCCACACCGGCATTGGGGCTCGGGTGCCGCGAGGCGTCACGGCGCCAGGCACGCAGCGACTCCGTCGATCGACCGCCAACCAAGGGTGCTGCGATCACAGTCGAGATACCGGTCAGTCGAGCCGGGATCAGGTTCACTGCGTCATCGAGGCGTGCGGCGAACCAACCGAAGCGCAGGTACCTCGAAGAGCGGTACCCGATCATCGCGTCCAACGTATTGATCGCCCGGTACCCGAGAATGCCGGGCACACCTGCCGCAGCACCCCAGAACATGACACCGACCGTGGCGTCGGAAGTGTTCTCGGCGATCGATTCCAACGATGCCCGTGCCAGTCCGTCAGTATCGAGCACACTCGGATCTCGACCACAGAGCGATGGAAGCAACGCACGTGCAGAGTCGAGATCGCCTGCCTCGAGGTGACGCGCCATCTGTGAACCCGTGCGCGACAGTGATGTCCCGCCGAGCGCTACCCAGGCGGCGGCCGCCGTCATCGCGGTGTCGGCGAGCGGGCCGCGTCGACGCGCGAACGACGCTGCCAGCACGCCCAATCCGATGGTGCCTCCCACCAGCGTCGCCGTGTGAACGACACCTGCCGACTTCGAATCCCGATAGCTGCTGGATTCGAGCAGTCCCGCGATCCGACCGAAGCCTGCAACAGGGTGCAACCGTCGTGGATCCCCCAGCACCCGGTCGAGGGCGAGCCCGAGTACCAGCCCCGCGGCACGTGATCGGGGGTCCCTCGCGCCATCCTTCACGACTCGAAAGTTCATGCGTCGACGGTAGCGAGCCGGAAGCCGAGCAGCTGCAGTGGGCAGGTCGGCGCGAGCGGCACATCGCGTGCCTCTATCGGAGTCCACTTCAGAACCGTGATCGAGAAGAGCATCCAGCCACTCGCCCAGCATGTGCTCACTTAGAATCGACCGTATGACTGCCGAAGGCACGACCCCCACCACCACGACGACGACCGGCATGCCGAGTTGGGCAAAGAAAAGCATCCTCATAGTGGTAGGCGTGCTGGCGTTGGTGATTGCGTACTTCATCCTCGCCGCGTTCCTACCGAGATGGTGGAGCATCCGTGTCGGAAATCTTTCCGATCAGGCGTTCAGCAAAGGAATTTCCTGGGGCTTGACGTTCGGCACTCTCTGCACATTGGTGCCATTACTGTTGTTCACGGTGGCATGGGCCGTCCGCAAGCGCCGGGGCGGCAAAGTCATCGCCATCATCGCCCTCGTCTTGGCCGTCGCGACTGCTATTCCGAACCTGCTGACGCTCTCGATCGTTCTCGGCGGCAACAATGCTTCCCACGCGGGTGAACGAACTCTCGACACCGAAGCTCCCGGATTTCGGGGTGCGAGCCTGGTCGGCGCAGTCATCGCGATCGTGCTGTTCGCGCTCTTGACGTTCGTGGTTGTCCGGGGGCAGCGTCGGCGAGCGCAGAAGCGTCTGAACGCAGCAACGACGAACCCGGCGGCATCCGGCCCAACTCAGGGAACGACAGGGGCCTTCCCACCGTCGTAAGGCTCGATCGTCACCAGCGCCTCCGGTTCGAACGTCAAGGTCACCGGTTCACCACCGTCGGAGACGGTCACGACGACCGACAAGCCTTCCTGACCGACCGACTCGATGCGCCCTCGCGAATCCCCCGCTTCATCCACGAGCGAATAGTCGCCTACCTGGACGAGCAGCTCTTCTGCCGAGACAGTCCGACGGCCACCGAAATCTTCCACAGTCATTCCCTCACCGTAGGCGAGGAATCGCCGTGCGTCATTCGTGCCCGTCGGGCGGATCGGTCACCAGCACATCATCTGCTGGAATCACGATCGGGAGTTCGACGCGACGCTCTTCCCAGCTTGGGTATCCCGGCCGAATCCACACGCGAGTGTCATCCAGCTGGACCAGCACCATCCGGCGCCACTGCCAGGACGGTTCGGGGCTACGCAGGTCGGTCTCACGTGAAATCGGTATCGGCGCAAACGCCCAACAGGGCACCGATAGTGACGAGAGCCCCGCCGTGACGAGGACCTCGGCAGCATCGAGCACATGCAGCCCGGTCGCGACGAGATGACCGACCGGATTGACGGCGTCGACGGAGTATTCGTCGTAGTTCTCCGACAACGTCCATCCCACGAGCTCGCCGTCGGACGGACGTGTCACCGGGAGCCTGCTGCGCCACCGACCGATATCCACCCGCCCCACTGTACGGTTCCGGATCCTGCATCTCACTGCACACAACAGGGCCGAAACGGCGGGATCACGTCGAAAACGGCCAGTAGTGTGCAGTCAGTTGCGCTCTTGTGCCGATAAGAGGAGTCGAACCATGGTTGCCCACATCTCGTTTCCGAGGTTTCTGAAGCTCGGCCCAGGCGCAGTCGAGGAACTCGGGTCGGTTCTAGTGGACCTGAACGTCGAACGTCCGCTACTCGTCACCGACGCATTCATGGTCGGCAACGGTTCTGCCGATCGACTGATTCGCATCATCGAGGCGGCGGGCAAAAAGGTGGCACTGTTCTCCGACACGGTCCCCGATCCCACGACCGACTCGTTGCAGGCCGGCGTCGACGCGGTGAAGGCACACGACGCCGACGTCGTCATCGGGTTCGGTGGCGGCAGTCCGATGGACACAGCCAAAGCGCTGGCGGTGCTGGCCGGGCAGGGCGGTGCGATGCGCGAGTACAAGGCGCCGCGCACCTACGCAGGCCCAGCACTTCCCATCGTCGCCATCCCCACGACCGCAGGAAGCGGTTCGGAAGCAACGCAATTCACCATCATTACCGATCTCGCAACCGACGAGAAGATGCTGTGTCCGGGCTTGTCGTTTCTGCCGATCGCGTCGATCGTGGATTCGGAACTCACGATGTCGATGCCTCCACGCCTGACGGCGGATACGGGTATCGATGCATTGACACATGCCATCGAGGCCTACGTCAGCAAGAAGGCAAACCCGATCTCCGACGGACTCGCACTGTCCGCGATGAAGTCGATCGGCCTGTTCCTTTTGAGGGCTTATCGTGACGGGTCCGACCGCGAGGCCCGAGATGCGATGATGCACGCCTCGACACAGGCAGGTATGGCGTTCTCGAATGCAAGCGTCTGCCTGGTGCACGGTATGAGCAGGCCTATCGGTGCACATTTCCATGTGGCACACGGTCTTTCCAACGCCATGCTTCTGCCTGCTGTCACCAAGTTCTCCATCCCTGGCGCGCGTGATCGATACGCCGATTGTGCGCGCCAGCTCGGTACCGCAGAACGTTCCGACTCCGACGAGGTCGCATCGGCGAAGCTCATCGACTTCATCGATACCCTCTGCGCAACCGTCGAGGTACCCACACCCAGCACCTACGGAATCGACATCTCACGCTGGGAGGAGCTCATCCCGCTCATGGCGGAGCAGGCACTGGCTTCGGGCTCCCCGTCGAACAATCCGGTGGTGCCCACGGCCGACGACATCGCCGAGCTGTACCGCAGCGCGTACTGAAGTTCCACGTGAAAGAGGTTGGCGTCGAGGAAATCTCACACCCTGCCCCATGATGGAAGAACGCACACGCGTCGAGTGCTCGTATTCGACGCCTACGCTGAGGGCGTGAGCCCTTCATCGGACGTTGTCACCATTGTCGGAGCCGGTATGGCAGGCGCTGCGTGTGCCGCAGTTCTTCGAGCCGCCGAGGTGCCGTTTCGTCTCGTCGAGCGCGGTCGCGCTGTCGGTGGACGAATGGCTTCCCCGCTACTGCACGGCCGTCGGGTCGACGTCGGGGCCGGCTACTTCACGGTTCGTGACCCGGAGTTCGCCGCCGTCGTAGACCGCTGGGACATTGCCGGTTCGGCCCGACCGTGGACCGACACCTTCGGCGTGCTCGTCCCCGGTGAAGACCCCGGCACCAGTGCCGGGCCCACACGGTGGGCGACACCGAACGGGCTCAGGTCCCTGGTCCGTGCACTTCTCGACGGCATCGACGTGGACCACGAAGACATCACCGAACTTCCCGAGGGCGACGTCGTGCTCGCGATGCCCGATCCGCAGGCCGGACGGCTCACTCCTGTTCCCGACGCCGTCGACTACGACCCCGTTATCGCGGTCGTCCTCGGTTTCGAATCGTTGACATTGCCTTTTCGAGACGCGGCGTTCGTCAACGAACATCCTGACATCCAATTCGTCGCCGATGACGGTGCTCGACGTGGCGACGGCGCACCGGTGCTCGTCGCCCACACGACGCCCGGGTGTGCGCGAGCGCATCTGCAGAACCCCGACAGTGCTGTCGAACCGGTGGTGAATGCCCTACGGGAAGTGCTCGACGCTCCTGCACCGATATGGACTCACGCACATCGGTGGTCCTTCGGCAAACCTGCCGACCACCATCCGAGCACCTTCTCCATCATCGAATCCGGTGGCCGCACAATCAGTTTCGCCGGTGATCAATGGAGCCCAGCCGGCCCGCCTCGCGTCGAGAGCGCGTGGAGGTCTGGAACCGATCTGGGTAGAGCACTGGCCGCGCTACGCCTATGACGCACGTCTTATCACTACCGATTGCTTAGTGTACGAACTATTCGCGTACACTCGAATTCATGCCCGCCACCGACGACGATCCCCTCGCGCTCGACCGCCAAGTGTGTTTCGCATTGGCTGTGGCAAACCGCGCGGTGCTGTCGGTGTATCGCCCACTTCTCGAACCGATGGGTCTCACCCATCCGCAGTACCTGGTGATGCTTGCCCTCTGGGGTGAGTCACCGATGTCCGTGAAATCCATCGGCGCCGCACTCTCACTCGATTCACCCACGCTCTCACCACTGCTCAAAAGGCTCGAAGCCAACGGCCTCGTCTCCAGAACCCGCAGCAGCAGCGATGAGCGCCAATTAGAGATCCGCCTTACCGAATCCGGTCTCGCCCTGCGAGATGAAGCGGTCGCAATTCCACCCGCCGTAGTGGCGAAGCTGGGGGTCGACATCGCGGAACTGGAAGAACTTCACCGAGTGCTCGGACGAATCAACCGGGCTGCCATCACAGCAGGAGCATTGTCGTGACATCACCGGCTTTTCGAACCAACGAGAATCGACCAGCCGCCACCAAGCCGAATTTCGTGCAGTGGCTCGGCTACGTCGCGGGCAAGCGTCTGCCGCTGTCGATGCAGGACTGGGTGAAGAACGACTTGGTCGGCAAAGGCGCTGTGTCGCGCCACCTCTTTCGTTCGATGATTCCGTTCCTGCCGATCTTTGTCGGATTCCTCGTGCTGTTTCCTGGCGCACTGTGGCTCCGCGGGTCGATGGTGTTGCTTTCCGTTCTGCTCGCAATGTTCTACACAGTTGCGTTCATGGATCTCAACCGCGGCAGAAGACTTCAGGTGCACGGTCTACCTGCGGATCTGAAGAGCGACCGCAAGCGGGCTGCCCTCGACGACGAGCGGGCGCGTTACGAGAAGTTGCATCTTCGAGATCGTTGAGGGCAATCGACCGAACCCTCAGCCGGCGAACACGATCCGCGTCGACACCGCAACCAGTGCGCGCAGAAGACTCTTCGATGGGTGCTTACTCAGCGGACCGCCGTCCATGCGCAATGTGTGAACCGTCATCAGTAGTTCGATGAGCGATCTCGTCGACAACGAGTGCGATGCATGCTCGATCGCTGCAGCGCGTTTGCTGGCGGGTACCGGACTCGGCGACAGGTACTTGAAGGCCTGCTGAATGTGCTGGTCCTCGAACTCTCGACGGACAGCTGCCGCCCCCGACGTCGCGCCCGGCATCTGACAATGCACCAATCGCGACTCGTTCGGATGAGCCTCCACCCAGTGCCAGACTGCGACGATCATCGCTTCGAGTGACGGGTCAGAGTTGGGATCCTCCTCTGCCCGAACACCTGCCACAACTTCGTCGACCATGTCCAGCACTCGACGCATCGCCAGTTCGAACAATTCGTCCTTGCCCGCGAAGTGGTAGTACACGGCCGAGGGCACTACATCCGCCTCGTCGGCAACATCCTGAACACTGGCGTCCGCAAAACTCTTCGCAGCGAAGACGCGAATGGCAGCATCGACGATATCTTCTCTGCGAGATGGCCGGTGCGGTGACTTCTTCTCCACGTGTTGCTTCGCCCCCTGCTCGATCAACGCTTCCCTCACCCCCGTAAGTCGAAGCACTAGTCTTGCATGACCCGAGTCCCAGGAGAGTGAATGTCAGCAACAGTGAGGCGTCCTGCTCATCGTCCTTCCCGTCGTGGAGTGATCGTCGAGGCGGCGTTCGAACTCTTCGCATCGGGTCCGGTCGACGACGTGACCGTTGTCGACATCGCGGCTGCCGCCGATATGACCTCGGCTGCGATCTACTACCACTACCCCTCCCGCGAGGAGATCCTGCTCGAGGGGCTTCGCGAGTTCTCCACCGGCTACGTCGCCGAAATCGAACGCATCGCAACCGAGGACGTCCTACCGGCGCCCAGTATGGGTGCCTTCGTCGAACCGTTCATGACGTGGCTGGATCAGAATCGAACGCGCGCACTCGTCTACTTCGTACAGTCCAGGGGCGCGAGTCAGCAGGTGGAGGCGATCCGACGCGACAACAGCAGCGCGCTGATTCCAATCTTCGCGCGAGCGGCCAAGAAAACACGCGAGAAGCTACCCGCAGCGGAAGCCAGCATCATTGCAGTTGCGCTGATCGCCCAGATCGAAACGTTCGCTTCGGCGTTCCTGTCCCACGATGCTTCGTTCTCGACACTGGGCCGGCGCGCATTTATCGAATCCGGGGCGAAACTGGCAGATCACATCGCAGGTACGACGACAGTCTGATCGATACTCGGGCGTGTTCGTCGCACCTGCGAACGTGGCGTGGGTGCGAGGCTTGACACAAGCCGAGTGGGTGGTGGGCGCAGAGGGGTTCGAACCCCCGACCGCTGGTGTGTAAAACCAGAGCTCTACCGCTGAGCTATACGCCCGAGTCACATTTGGGCCGAGGCCGTTTGTGACGCTTGGAGAAATTTATCGTGTCTGAGCGATTTCTCCAATTCCGCATGTCAACGCCCTGCTTGTGAGTGAAAATGCGTCCGGTGGGGCGCACTTCCACTCACAAGAGGCGAAGTTCGTCTACGTGTCCAGAACGGACAATGCTTCGTTCCACGCAGACGGATCACGAGCTTCGCCGGGTTGATTCATCTCGGCGAACCGGACAGTGCCCGATTTGTCGACGACGAATGTTCCCCGGTTGGCGAAGCCGGCTTTCTCGTTGAAGACGCCGTACGCCTGTGCCACGGCACCATGTGGCCAGAAATCGGACAGAAGAGGGAAGGTGTAGCCCTGTTCTGCTGCCCAGATCTTGTGCGTCGGAGGCGGCCCAACCGATATTGCAAGGATTGCGGTGTCATCGTTTTCGAACTTGGGCAGTTCGTCGCGCACCTTGCACAGCTCACCCTGGCAGGTGCCGGTGAAAGCTAGCGGATAGAAGACCAGAAGGACGTTCTTGACGCCGCGATACGACGACAAGCTCACTTCCTGATTGTTCTGGTCTTTGAGTGTGAAGTCCGGCGCCTGTGCGCCTACCTCGAGTGGCATCGAATCGGATTCCTGTTCTCGGGCACTACCGCTTGGTTGCCCGCGTCTTAGGCTGAACCAGTCGGCTACCGATCCAGTCTCCGAGGTTGGCCGCCGAAGTCTGCGTCAACCCCGCGGTCGGTGCCGATTCGGCGATTTCACTCGGTTCGACGTGTCCCGGGAGTCCGGTTTTAGGACTGAGTACCCAGACGAAACCATCGTCCGAGAGAGGTCCGATCGCGTCCATGAGGGCGTCGACAAGGTCACCGTCGCCGTCGCGCCACCACAGCAGCACTACGTCGATCACCTCGTCGGAGTCCTCGTCGAGGGTCTCACCACCAATGGTGTCCTCGACATCCGCACGCAGATCGTCGTAAGTGTCCTCGTCCCAGCCCAGTTCCTGAACGACCAAGTCGCGAGTGATACCAAGTTTCTGAGCGTAGTTCTGAGCGTCCGCCGCGGCGACCACGGTGGTGACCTCCTTGCATAGTGGGTGAAGTAGTGCAAGCGAACAGGGTTTGCGCCGTATCCGCAAGCTGACCGCGCCGAAATTGCGTAGATAAATTTCTACTGGTGGGTATTGGGACTCTCCTTTACCTGCCTCGGAGATGTGTAGGAGGATTGATGAGAATCACCGGAATGAGGAATGTCGATCGCCGTCACAGAAGGCGAAAGGCCTGGAACGGTTGCCACACCGAGCGACCGCCACATTGAGGAGTACACACGTTGTCCGAGTTGAATCAGGACGACCGGCAGAACACACATGCTGCCGGCAAGACACCCGCGCCTACAGGCTCGGACGGTCGAGTACGCGTCATCCGCGAGGGTGTCGCGTCTTATCTACCCGACATCGACAGTGACGAGACCAACGAATGGATCGAATCCTTCGACGGTCTGCTGGAGCGGTCGGGCCCGTCCCGCGCCCGGTACTTGATGCTGCGTCTGCTGGAGCGGGCTGGTGAACGGCGGGTCGCGCTGCCGTCGCTGACTTCGACGGACTACGTCAACACCATTCCTACCGAGAACGAGCCCTGGTTCCCCGGCGACGAAGAGGTCGAACGCCGCTACCGCGCCTACATCCGCTGGAATGCCGCGATCATGGTGCATCGCGCGCAGCGCCCCGGCGTCGGCGTGGGTGGACACATCTCGACGTATGCATCGTCGGCAGCGTTGTACGAGGTCGGGTTCAACCACTTCTTCCGTGGCAAGGATCACCCGGGCGGTGGCGACCACATTTTCATTCAGGGCCACGCCTCCCCCGGCATCTATGCCCGCGCATTTCTCGAAGGACGCATCCCTGCCGAGCGCATGGACGGCTTTCGTCAGGAATACAGCCACAGCGATTCCGGGGGCGGCTTGCCGTCGTACCCGCATCCGCGCTTGATGCAGGACTTCTGGGAATTCCCGACGGTATCGATGGGCCTCGGGCCCATGAACGCCATCTACCAGGCACGCTTCAATCACTACTTGGAAGATCGCAAGATCAAGGACACCTCCGACCAGCATGTTTGGGCATTCCTTGGCGACGGCGAGATGGACGAGCCCGAGTCGCGTGGTCTGGCGCACGTAGCCGCGACGGAGGGGCTCGACAATCTGACGTTCGTAGTGAACTGCAACCTGCAACGCCTCGACGGCCCGGTCCGCGGAAACGGGAAGATCATCCAGGAACTGGAGTCCTTCTTCCGCGGCGCGGGCTGGAATGTCATCAAGGTCGTCTGGGGCCGCGAGTGGGATGCGTTGCTGCATGCTGATCGCGACGGCGCGTTGGTCAATTTGATGAACACCACACCCGACGGTGATTTTCAGACGTACAAGGCCAACGACGGTGGCTATGTTCGCGACCATTTCTTCGGCCGCGACCCTCGCACCAAGGAACTGGTCAAGGATCTGACCGACGCCGAGATCTGGAACCTCAAGCGCGGTGGCCACGATTACCGCAAGGTCCACGCAGCGTATGCCGCTGCCATGGCGCACAAAGGCCAGCCGACGGTCATCCTGGCGCACACCATCAAGGGCTACACGCTCGGCAAGCTCTTCGAGGGTCGCAACGCGACGCACCAGATGAAGAAGCTCACCCTCGACGATCTCAAGACTTTCCGCGACCTGCAACGTATCCCGATCTCCGACGAGGAGCTCGAGAAGGATCCGTACATGCCGCCGTACTACCACCCCGGCAAAGATTCACCGGAGATCGCGTACATGCTCGATCGGCGCAAGGCACTCGGTGGATTCGTTCCGGAACGTCGGGTGAGTCCAGCTCCACTGCCGCAGCCTGCGGACAAGACGTATGCAACGCTGCTCAAGGGCTCCGGCAAGCAGGAAATTGCGACCACCATGGCGCTCGTGCGCGTGATGAAGGAACTTCTACGCGACAAGGAAATCGGCCACCGAATCGTGCCGATCATCCCTGACGAGGCCCGCACCTTCGGCATGGATTCGTGGTTCCCGTCGCTGAAGATCTACAACCGGAACGGTCAGCTCTACACATCGGTGGATTCCGAACTCATGCTCGCCTACAAGGAGAGCTCGATCGGACAGATCCTGCACGAAGGAATCAACGAGGCCGGTTCGACGGCGTCGTTCACCGCCGTCGGAACGTCGTACGCGACGCACGGCGAGGTGATGATCCCGCTGTACATCTTCTACTCCATGTTCGGGTTCCAGCGCACCGGAGACGGCCTGTGGGCAGCAGCAGATCAGATGGCCCGCGGTTTCGTTCTGGGTGCTACCGCAGGACGCACTACGTTGACCGGTGAGGGGCTGCAGCACGCAGACGGCCACTCCCTGCTGCTGGCGTCGACCAACCCGGCAGCGGTCTCCTACGATCCAGCGTTCGCATACGAGATCGCTTACATCATCAAAGACGGCTTACGCCGGATGTACGGCGGGACAAAGGGGCCGGACGGTGAGTTGCTGCCGGGCTTCGGCGGCGAGAACATCTTCTACTACATCACCCTGTACAACGAGCCGTACCAGCAGCCGGCCCAGCCCGAGGACCTCGATGTCGACGGGTTGCTCAAGGGCATCTACCTGTTCGAGAAGCCGCAGGAAGGTGACGGGCCGGAAGCGCAGATCCTCGCGTCGGGCGTCGGAATCGTCGCGGCGCGCAAGGCCCGCGAACTACTCGAATCCGAATGGCACGTCCGCTCGGGTGTTTGGTCGGTCACCTCGTGGGGTGAACTGCGCCGCGACGGCGTCGAGTCGGAAAAGGATGCGCTGCGCGATCCAGGGGCCGAGAAGCGGGTTCCGTACATCACGCAGGCACTCTCGAACGCTGCTGGGCCCGTTGTTGCCGCGTCGGATTGGATGCGTGCGGTCCCGGACCAGATCCGTCAGTGGGTTCCAGGCGACTACGTCACGCTCGGGACCGATGGGTTCGGGTTCTCCGATACCCGTCCCGCAGCACGACGGGTGTTCAACGTCGACGCCGAGTCCATCGTCGTCGCGGTGTTGTCTGCACTCGCAACGTCCGGCGAGATCGACAAGTCCAAGGCGGTCGAGGCGGCCGAGAAGTACCGCATCGATGATGTCCTCGCGGCTCCCACGTCGTACGCCGATACCGGCTCCGCATAGCTCGCAGAATTCCCTACGCCCGCCTGCTCGTGTCCATGTCCTCGGACGCGAGCAGGCGGGCGTAGGTTTTGCCTATGGTCCACGACAAGAGCGCAGACTCCGGTGTGACCGAAGGATACGAGAGCGCGCCGAAGACCGGTACGCATCACAAGGACGACCAGGACGGCCACATCACCGACAACGAGGTTCAACCACCAGTCAAGGCACTCACGCCCTCGCGGCAGAAGCGCGACCCCCTTCCCGACGCTCTTCTTCGGCGCGTGAAGCAGTTCTCGGGTCGCCTGTCCACTGAGGCTGTGACGACGATGCAGGATCAGTTGCCGTTCTTCAGCGGCCTCGATGCGGCGCAGCGGGCGAGCGTGCAGTTGCTGATTCAGACGGCGGTGGACAACTTCCTGGAGTGGTTGAAGAATCCGCAGAGCGATATTCGTTTCAGCCTCGATGCTTTCCAGGTCATTCCTCAGGATTTGGCGCGGCGGTTGACCCTGCGTCAGACGGTGGACATGGTGCGGGTCGCCATGGAGTTCTTCGAGCAGTGGCTTCCGGCTCTTGCGCGAAATGATCAGCAGTTGGTTGCACTGACGGAGGCTGTGCTGCGGTACGGCCGTGAGCTGGGTTTCGCGGCGGCTTCGGTGTATGCCAGTGCCGCGGAATCCAGAGGTGCGTGGGATACCCGCCTGGAGGCTCTCGTCGTCGACGCCGTCGTTCGCGGGGATACGGGGTCCGACATGCTTTCGCGAGCTGCCACGTTGAACTGGGATGCCACTGCGCCTGCGACAGTTCTGGTCGGCACTCCACCGGAGGATCAGGGTGTGTCCGTGGTCAGTACGGTGCACATGGTTGCGCAGAAGCACAATCGCGCAGCTCTCGCGGTCGTACAGGGGACGCGGCTCGTCATGGTTGTCAGCGGTCAACTGATCGACAGCGCCGCGAACACGGCTTTCCTGACTGATATGTTGCAGAATTTCTCCGAGGGCCCTGTCGTCATCGGTCCGACGACTCGCACGTTGGGCGCTGCCCACTCGAGCGCGGTGGAAGCGTTCGCAGGCATGCAGGCGGTTGCGGGATGGCGCGGTGCACCTCGACCCGTTCACGCGGGAGAGCTGCTGCCAGAGCGTGCGTTGCTCGGCGACTCGGCGGCCATCGCGACGCTCAACGAGCATTTGGTTGCGCCTTTGGCGGCGGCCGGTTCCGGCTTGGCGGACACCCTCGACGCATACCTCGATTGTGGTGGCGCTGTCGAGACCTGCGCGCGACAGCTGTTTGTTCATCCAAATACTGTCCGGTATCGGCTGAAGCGGATAGCCGAAGTTACGGGACGAGACCCGACGCAATCGCGTGATGCGTACGTGCTTCGTGTTGCGGCAACGGTAGGTCGACTGGCTCGAACTCATCACGAACCGCAATATCCTGTCCCACAAACCACACACGTAACATTCGGTGAAGTAGTTACGTAACGTAGTAGTACGTGCGGGCGATGCGAGCACTCCACAAGGCAATTTGTTGGATCCCCACAAATTGAGTGCCGAGAGTTCATCGAGAGCGACATCTCCCAAACAGGCCTTCACAGTGTTCTCTTAACGAGTGATTGCGTTGCTTGCGCCCGGACAGGGCTCCCAGACACCCGGCATGCTCGTGCCGTGGCTCGAACTACCCGGTGCCGCGGACCGTGTTGCTTTATGGTCCAAGGCATCCGGACTCGACCTTGCTCGGCTGGGCACCACAGCTACAGCGGAGGAAATCACCGACACGTCGGTGACACAGCCACTCGTCGTCGCTGCCGCGCTCCTCGCCTTCGAGGAGATAGCCAGCCAGGGATTGCTGCAAGATGACGCGATCATCGCCGGCCATTCGGTCGGCGAACTCGCGGGCGCAGCGATAGCCGGGGTGATTTCGGCCGACGAGGCCGTCACACTGGCGGCCGTGCGCGGCGCTGAGATGGCCAAAGCCTGTGCACTCGAACCGACTGGGATGTCTGCCGTGCTCGGCGGCGCCGAGTCCGAGGTTCTGGCTCGTCTCGAAGAACTCGGTCTCGAACCGGCCAATGTCAACGCCGCCGGACAGATCGTGGCCGCCGGGTTGCTGACAGCATTGGCCGAACTCGCCGCCAACCCACCGGAGAAGGCCCGCATTCGCGCATTGCCTGTCGCCGGCGCTTTCCACACCCGCTTCATGGCACCCGCACAGGACGCGGTCGCAACAGCGGCAGCGGCGATCACGCCGTCGCAACCAACGCGGACTCTGCTTTCGAACTCCGACGGGAAAGCGGTCACCTCGGGCGCGGACGCGCTGACCAAGCTCGCCGCCCAGGTCACCAAACCTGTTCGATGGGATCTGTGCACGGCGACGTTGAAAGATCTCGCGGTGTCTTCCGTCGTCGAATTACCACCGTCAGGCGCCCTCGTCGGAATTGCCAAGCGCGAAATGCGCGGCACTCCGAACCTCGGATTGAAAAAGCCCGAGGATATTGCGGCCCTGGCCTAGCTCGACAAGAACCTCCCGTAGCTGATTCGTTACGGGTTCAGGGTGCGATCTCGTACGAGATGCGCGCGTGGCGTGTGGATGCACAGCACGCCGCAGACTACGCAGGATCACCATCGAACTTCGGCGCATCGATTCACGGTGCACCGACACAATGAAGGGAGCCACGCAGTGGCCAGCCAGGAAGACCTCATCGCCGGACTTGCAGAGATCATCGAGGAGGTCACGGGTATCGAACCCTCCGAGGTGACCATCGACAAGTCCTTCGTGGACGACCTCGATATCGACTCGCTGTCGATGGTCGAGATTGCCGTTCAGACCGAAGACAAGTACGGCGTGAAGATCCCCGACGAAGACCTCGCAAGCCTGCGCACCGTCGGTGACGCAGTTGCGTACATCCAGAAGCTCGAAGCAGAGAACCCCGACGCTGCCGAAGCAATCAAGGCCAAGCTCGACGACTCCGCGAGCGAGTGAGAGAATCCATGACCAACCCATCCACAGCCAACGGACGCTTCCCGAATGTCGTCGTCACCAGCCTTGCTGCGACCACGTCCATCGCGGGCGATGTCGACGCGACGTGGAAGGGTCTGCTGAACGGTGAGAGCGGCATTGGCGTACTCGAAGATGATTTCATCGCCGAGTACGACCTTCCCGTTCGAATCGGCGGACACCTCGCGGTCAGTCCGTCGAGCCTGCTCACCCGAGTGGAGATGCGGCGACTGAGCTATGTGGAGCAGCTTTCCACTGTGCTCGGCCGAGAGGTATGGAAGAACGCTGGCAGCCCCGAGGTGGATCCGCTCCGCCTCGCCGTTTCCATCGGCACCGGTCTCGGCGGTGGTGACTCGCTCATCGATGCCGTCGACAAGCTCAAGACCGGTGGGTACCGCAAGGTCTCTCCACTCGCAGTTCAGATGGTCATGCCGAACGGCCCCGCAGCGGTGGTCGGTTTGGAACTCAAGGCACAGGCTGGAGTCATCACTCCGGTATCTGCGTGCTCTTCGGGATCGGAAGCCATCGCTCACGCGTGGCGAATGATCGTGATGGGCGACGCCGACATGGTTGTCACCGGTGGCGTCGAGGGATTCATCGACGCGGTGCCGATCGCGAGTTTCTCCATGATGCGCGCGATGAGCACCAACAACGACAATCCGAAGGGTGCGTCGCGGCCGTTCGACAAGGACCGGGACGGGTTCGTGTTCGGCGAGGCCGGTGCGCTCATGGTCATCGAGACCGAAGAGCACGCCAAAGCACGTGGAGCAACGATCCATGCACGTCTTCTCGGTGCCGGTATCACCTCGGACGGATTCCACCTCGTGGCACCCGATCCCGAAGGAACCGGAGCTGCTCGGGCGATGTCCCGGGCGATGCAGACCGCAGGACTGCAGAAGTCCGACATCACCCATGTGAACGCACACGCAACGGCAACTCCCGTCGGAGACGCTGCCGAGGCGATCGCGATCAACAAGGCTGTCGGAAACCATGCAGCAATCTACGCACCGAAGTCAGCTCTTGGACATTCGATCGGCGCTGTCGGCGCCCTCGAATCGGTGTTGACGGTGCTGGCAGTGCGCGAGGGAATCATTCCTCCCACACTGAATTTGGATAATCAGGATCCGAAGATCGATCTCGATGTCGTCAAGGGCGAGCCCCGCGTCGGACAGATCGACTACGCGATCAACAACTCGTTCGGATTCGGTGGGCACAACGTCGCGCTCGCCTTCGGTCGAGCTTGATCCTGTCCGAGTAGTTCACTCGTGACGATCGAGCTCACACTCGAACCCCGGGAGGGGTCCTATCAGACCTCTCCCGGGGATCGCCCGCCCCGGGCATCAAGAAGGAGAACGCGATGACCATCTTGTCCCCCGCCACTCGGTCCCACCACGCGACCGATCCCCGCGATCCGGTCGCTCGACTCGAGAAGCTCTTCGACGCGGGGACGATGGTTTCTCTCCACGACCGTGACAAATCCGGTCTGCTCGCAGCTTCCGGTGACATCGACGGCGTTCACAGCGTCGCGTACTGCTCCGACGCCACGGTCATGGGTGGCGCAATGGGTGTCGATGGGTGCAAGCACATTGTCTCGGCCATCGACATCGCACTCGAACGAAATGCTCCCATCGTGGGAATCTGGCATTCCGGCGGAGCCCGACTCGCTGAGGGCGTCGAAGCTCTGCATGCGGTCGGCCTTGTGTTCGAGGCCATGGTTCGCGCCTCCGGGGTTGTCCCTCAGATCTCCGTCGTCCTCGGCTTCGCTGCCGGCGGCGCCGCCTACGGCCCAGCCCTTACCGACGTCGTCATCATGGCTCCCGAGGGACGTGTATTCGTCACCGGTCCCGATGTCGTGCGCAGTGTGACGGGCGAACAGGTGGACATGGTGTCTCTCGGCGGACCGGATACGCACCACAAGAAGTCCGGCGTCTGCCACATCGTCGCGGACGACGAGCTCGACGCCCTCACGCGCGCCCGTCGACTGGTATCCATGTTCAGCGAGCAAGGCACATTCGACATCGCCGCCGCTGAACGCGGTGACACCGACCTCAAAGCACTACTGCCCGAGTCGAATCGGCGCGCCTACGACGTACATCCTGTCATCGACGAGCTTCTCGACAACGTCGAAGGCGAGTCGACGTTCGAGGAATTCCAGGGCGGCTGGGCTCGTAGTATCGTCATCGGTCTCGGTCGCCTCAGTGGCCGGACCGTCGGCGTGATTGCCAACAATCCGATTCGCCTCGGCGGGTGCCTCAACTCTGAAAGCGCCGAGAAAGCAGCACGATTCGTCCGCCTGTGCGACGCGTTCGGCATCCCGCTCGTGGTTGTCGTCGACGTTCCCGGCTACTTGCCGGGCGTCAGCATGGAGTGGGAGGGCGTCGTCCGTCGTGGCGCAAAGCTCCTGCATGCATTCGCCGAAGCCAAGGTTCCGCGAGTCACCCTGGTGACTCGCAAGATCTACGGCGGAGCGTACATCGCGATGAACGCGCGAGCCCTCGGCGCTACCGCGGTCTACGCCTGGCCTGGTTCCGAGGTCGCTGTCATGGGCGCCAAGGCTGCGGTCGGGATTCTGCACAAGAAGGCATTGGCAGCTGCGCCGGAAGAAGAGCGCGAGGCGTTACACGATCGACTGACCGTGGAGCACGAAACAATTGCCGGTGGGGTCGATCGTGCCGTGGCTATCGGCGTCGTCGATGCGGTCATCGAGCCCGCCCTCACGCGTTCGACCATTGCAAAGGCGTTGGCCGGTGCGCCTGCAGGACGTGGAAACCACAAGAACATCCCGCTGTAACCGCTTCGAGCGGAAGCACAGCAGTGCCCCGGTGTCTTGGACACCGGGGCACTGTACTTCGAGCGGCAGAGTACTTCGGGCTACAGAGTCAGCCTTCGAGCCACTTGTGTGACGCGGCGATCCGAATGACGGCCTCACGCACGTCGAGTACTTGCTCGGCGGTGAGACCGCGGTTCGCCTGAAGGAGAGCTTCGGTCAATTCGGTCGAGAAGTCGCCGCGCGCGAGGACGTCGCATACGACGTCGTCGTACTCGTGCCCGGTCGATGCTGTCGCTACGTGAGCAACTGGGTGCGCTGGTCGATGTTGCACCGGCGCCGCGGAGTCGACAATCTGGACCTGGCCTGCTTTGAGGCCTCGATCGCCGTGCTCGGCGACATACTCGACCCGAACCCCAGGGGCGAGAAGTCTTTTGTCGAAGTCGAGGTCGTTGACATGGATGAAGACATCCTCGCCGCCCTCGTCTGGCGCAACGAACCCATAACCCTTGAACTCATCGAAGCGAATTACTTTACCTGTCGACAACATAGAACCACCCCTCGAGAAACCGTCGAACCCGCATGCCTAGCCTGGCACAGTTCCGACCCTACCGAAGGGTGAATTCACTGGGAGATCCGGTCATCCCGCATTACGGCTGAGCCAGGTGACCTCGGCCCCGGCTCCCCCGGTCCGGTACGGTTCGAGCGCGTGATCCCAGGCGCTGCCCAGGGCGTGTTCGATCTCGGCCGTAAGGTTTCCCGAATTTCCCTCGATCATCGACTTGAGTCGCATCTCGCCAAGGATCACATCGCCGTTCGCGCTCGTCGAGCCACGCCAGAGTCCGAGACCTGGCACGTGGGCAAAGCGTTCGCCGTCGACGCCCTCGCTGGCGTCCTCGGTGACCTCGAACCTCAGCATCTGCCACGTCCGAAGAATGCCTGCTAGCGCAGCTCCCGTACCCACGGGACCGACCCAGTCAGTGGCAGCACGAAGCTGCCCGCTGCTGGCCGGCTGCGCGGACCACTTGAGGTTCGCACGGCAGTTCAGCGCGTCGGATAGTGCCCATTCGACGTGCGGGCACAACGCGGCAGGCGAGGCGTGTATATACACCACACCCGACGTGGCATCTGCGAACTGATTCAATGCACGCATTCGATTACTCCTCCAGCTTCGACGAGGGACGTCTTCCCCAACGACCTCTTACACGAACTGGTATGTGAAGCTCTCTTATGCGTACATGCACTAGTGTGCCCCGAGTTACCCCTGTTGCGCCAGTGAACTAGTGATTCCAATGATGATCTGGACCGTCGCCGGGGCCTCTACCTGGGATTATTGTCGAGAACTTCATCAGACAACTCGGTCCACAGTGGTTTGGCCCACTCGCCGAAGGCGAGATCCGTGAGAACGACAGTGGCCAGTCCGGCGTCGGGGTCCACCCAGAGGAACGTTCCGGACTGTCCGAAATGGCCGAACGTCCGAGTCGAATTCCGTCGTCCGGTCCAATGAGGTTCTTTGCCGTCGCGGAGTTCGAATCCCAGGCCCCAATCGTTCGGCCGTTGAGATCCGTAGCCGGGGAGAATGCCGTTGAGGCCGTCGAATTGCACGCTGACCGCGGATGTGAAAGTCGACTCCGACAGTAGGGTCGGCGACAAGAGTTCGGATGCGAATGCCGATAGATCGCGCACTGTCGAGCGCGCACCGTGACCGGCGGGTCCATCGAGGGTCGAGGCGGTCATGCCGAGTGGCGCGAACACGGCCTCGGCGAGATAGTCGTCGAACGCGATTCCGGATTCGGACTCGATCAGTGCGGCGAGCAACTCGAAACCGACGCTCGAGTAGATGCGCTTGGTCCCGGGGGCTGCTTGTACCTTGTTCTCCCCGAAGGCGAGGCCCGAACTGTGCGCGAGAAGATGACGGACGGTCGAGCCCTCGGGGCCCGCTTGCTGATCGAGATCGATTGCTTCTTCTTCGACTGCGACGAGTGCCGCGTAGGCCACCAGCAGTTTGGTGACGGACGCCAGCTCGTACACGCGATCGAGATCGCCGTACTGCTCGCTCACACCTTCCGTCGACACCACCGCTGCGGATGCATTGTCGACGGGCCAACCAGCGATCAAATCCAAGGAGTGCACGCGGATGAGCCTAGTTGTAGACAGGCGAGTCGACGCGGGCGTCTGCCCGCACCGACTCGTCTGCCGAGGACAAGCGCTTGAATGGTCCCGTCAATCCATCTGATCGTATGGATGTGTCATTCAAGCGATCCGGTAACTACCGGTCGGCGTCGGTGAACTTGATGACGCCGCGAATGTTCTTCCCGTCGAGCATGTCCTGGTAGCCGGTGTTGATGTCGTCCAGCGCGTAGGTTTTGGTGACCATGTCGTCGAGGTTGAGCTGGCCACCCCTGTACATCTTCAGCAACAACGGGATGTCGTGACGAGGATTGCCACCGCCGAAGATCGCGCCCTGCAGGTCCTTCTGGAGCATCGTGAACAAGAACAAGTTCAGCTTGACATCCATGTCCTCCATGCGTCCCATTGCAGTGACGACACAGCGGCCCGCCTTGGCCGTCAGTAACAGTGCAGCCTCGACATCTTCGCCAGTGATCTCACCGACGGTGATGATGGTCTTGTCGGCCATCAGCCCCCAGGTCAGCTCCATCATCGGCATCAAAGCTTCTGCTGCCGTGGAAAATACATGGGTGGCGCCGAATTTGAGTGCCTGATCTCGTTTGTACTGGACAGGATCGATCGCAATGATCTTGGATGCACCGGATTGCACGGCACCCTGGAGGGCGCTCATACCCACGCCACCGACACCGATGATCGCGACGGTGTCTCCTGGGGCTACCTTCGCGACATTGACCGCCGACCCCCAACCCGTCGGTACCCCGCAACCAACCAACGATGCGACCTCGAACGGGATGTGTTCGTCGATTTTGATGGCCTGGGTCTCGTGCACGGTCATGTACGGAGAGAAGGTCCCCAGCAAGCACATCGGGATGACGTTCTGCCCGCGAGCCTGAATGCGGTAAGTGCCGTCGCTGATGGCCATTCCGCTGAGCAGGCCCATTCCGAGGTCACAGAGGTTCTGGTGCCCGTTGGCGCACGCCGGACAATGTCCACATGAGGGGATGAAAGAGAGCACGACGTGGTCTCCCTCTTTCAGTGTCTTCACCTCGGGGCCGGTCTTGATGACGACACCGGACCCCTCGTGTCCACCCATCACCGGGAACGACGGCATCGGCGTCGCACCGGTCACGATGTGGTGATCGGAATGGCACATCCCCGCAGCTTCCATGCGGATCTGCACCTCGCCGGCCCTCGGGTCTCCGATCTCGATTTCTTCTACCGACCATGGCTCGTTGAGGCCCCACAGCACAGCGCCTTTGGTTTTCATCGCGATTCGCCTTTCACACGCCGATAGACCCGTTGTTCGGGCCACTTGATGTTGAGTTCGACGATAGTCATACGAACGGCAAATTGGAACACGTTCTAGATTTTTGGTCAGTAATCGATGCAGGAAGCAAAGACCGTACGAGCGAGACCGGAACCGGGCCCTCCGAAGAATGCGTTGACCCTGTCGACGATTGCCGGCTGCGAGGCAAGAATCGCTTGACGCTGCCACGCTGGTGCGGCCAGGAACGCCGCGAAACTTCCCGCCATCGGTGATGCGGCGAGTGCTGCCCCCTCTTCGTCGTCCTGTGCGTACGTGGCGGCAACGATCTGCGAGAACGAGCACGGTGTGTTGACCACGGTCTCGGCGGGTGTGGCAGTGGCGACGCCGCCGAAGAGCAGAGCTCCGACAGCAGTAGCGCCGAGCACGGTTGCAACCTTGGTTGTGGACAAGCGAGAGATCATGAATTTCCCCAATCGAGGTGAGCGTTGTGGTGGGATCGAGAAGCGTTCGCCAGCAACGATATCGGCAGGCCAGGCTTCCTGTCACACTGAAGGACATACTGGTAGAACGCCCGAAAACACCTACCTCGGCGGGTTATCGGCCGGTTCGGCGTGAGAGGGACGACACTCGTCGATAAGGTCGAGCCACTAGGGACAGGAGACTCGATGACGATCGCTTACGGCTCGTGCAATCTGTGTGAAGCGATGTGCGGACTCGAATTCACGGTCGAGGAGAATACGGTCACGTCGATTCGAGGCGACAAGGAAGACCCGCTCTCTCGCGGGCACATCTGTCCGAAGGCACTGTCCTTGATCGATCTACACGCCGATCCCGACCGCTTGATCAAGCCTGTTCGACGCGAGGGCGCCGACTGGGTGGAGATCGAATGGAGCGAAGCGTACGACTTGGTGGTCGAGGGCCTGGTTGCCACGCGTGAGCAGTACGGGTCCAACGCTGTCGGTGTCTATCAGGGGAATCCGAACGTCCACAGCCTCGGTTCGATGACTCATGGGATTCCGTTCACGTCGATGCTGCGCACCCGCAATCGATACTCGGCTACCTCACTCGACCAACTCCCCCATCAGCTCGTGAATCACCTGCTGTACGGCCACCAACTGGCTCTACCGATTCCCGATATCGACAACACCGACTTCTTTCTCATCCTCGGTGGCAATCCGATGGCCTCGAACGGCAGCATGATGACGGTGCCGGACTTTGCACGTCGCGCCCACGATCTGCAGGCGCGCGGCGGCACTCTCGTGGTGGTCGACCCCCGCAAGACCGAAACTGCGGACATTGCAGACGTCCACCACTTCATTCGGCCCGGTACCGATGGGCTACTGCTCCTCGCGTTGATCAACGTCGTCATAGCGGAAGGGACCACCCGGGTCGCGGACTATGTCGACGGCGCCGAGGAGGTGGCGAATCTGGTCCGGGATTTCACTCCCGACGCGGTCGCAGCCGTTGTGGGCATCGAGGCTGCCGACATCGTCTCGCTGGCAACACAGTTCTCCAATGCGCGATCCGCGGTCGCCTACGGCCGAATGGGTGTCTCGACACAGCAATTCGGCAGTCTCTGTCAGTGGGCGATTCAAGTACTCAACATCCTGACAGGCAATCTCGACCGGGTCGGTGGTGCACTGCTCACCGACCCTGCGGTGGATCTCATCCGGAAGAAGATCGTCGGCCGAGGGCATTTCGACAAGTGGCGCAGTCGTGTTCGAGATCTGCCCGAGTTCGCGGGGGAATTTCCGTGCTCGACCTTGGTCGACGAGATGACCACCCCCGGCGACGGTCAGATCAGGGCCATGGCGGTGTTTTCCGGCAATCCGGTGTTGTCCATGCCGGGCGGCACCAGGTTGAACCAGGCCTTCGCAGACTTGGATTTTATGGTGTCCTTCGACTTCTACATCAACGAGACATCACGGCACGCGAACCTTATTCTTCCGCCCACGATGTCGCTCGAGCGTGACCACTACGACCTCATCTTTCAGTCCTTCGCTGTCCGCAACACGGCGAAATTCATGCCGGCAATCCTGACGAAAAAGCCTGGTTCTAAATCGGATTGGGAGATTTTCCGTGATCTCGGTATTCGCTATCAGGCACGCCTCGCAGGGTCGTCCATGTTCGACCGTCTTCGTACGCGCCTGACACCGAAATCGGCTGTCGCGGAAGCTCGTTTACGTCTGTCGCCACGACGAACGATCGATCTGCTGCTCCGCAGTCATCGCGCCGGCCTGTCGGTGGCGAAGCTGAAAAAAACTCCACACGGCACCGATCTCGGACCGCTCCGCCCCGGGTTTCCCGGAAAGCTGCAGACTCGGAACAAACGAATAAACCTGTTGCAGGACATCATCATCGCGGAATTGCCAGCTCTGCGCGATCTGATGAGAACCGCAGGGGTGCCCAGCGGAGACCAACTTCTCATGATCGGTCGACGGCATCTGCGCAGCAACAATTCCTGGATGCACAACTCGGCGAGACTGACGAAGGGCAAACCGCGTCATCAACTTTTCGCGCACCCCGATGATCTGCTCGAGCGCAACATCGAAGACGGTTCGGTCGTGTCGGTGACCTCGGCTGCCGGATCGGTGCAGATAGAGGTACTCGCGACCGACCGAATGATGCCGGGCGTAGTGAGCATGCCGCACGGGTTCGGACACCAGCGTCCCGGCGTCGAACTATCCGTAGCGACCACGGTCCTGGGAGCGAGCATCAACGACGTCACCGACCCACACCGGGTCGACGCGGTCTCGGCCAACGCGATCCTCAACGGAGTGCCCGTCACGATCTCGCCGACATGACCGACCCCGCGGGCACACGTCGGCGATGCTTTGAAGTAGCATTCGTCACGGCTCGCTCGGTGCGAGATGGGGCGGTAGCTCAGTCGGTTAGAGCCGTGGACTCATAATCCATTGGTCGCGGGTTCGAGCCCCGCCCGCCCCACCATTTTCTCAGTCCAGCCCTCACTCACGGCGATCTACGGAACCACTGTGACGGGCCAGCGTCCGGTTTTCACCAACCGCACTGCGACGGACCCGAACATTCGGTGGCCTGCATGTTCGGATGCCCCGACGACAATGGCGTCGACCCGTAGTTCATCCGCGATTCCGACGAGGCCGCTGTAGGGATCCCCCTGTGCGGTACGGAACTCCCATCGGATCGATTCCATCCGCGAGGTCGATTCTTTGATGTAGGCGAGCAGTTCTTCGGCGATCTGTTTCCCCGTCTCGACGAGCGGGATGCCAGCCTGACCCCATCCGGTTGTGAACAACTGCTGAACGTAGGCGAGAACCAGCAACGAGTCCTGGCGTCGCGCCAGCCCAGCGGCGTATGCCGCAGCTCTCCATGCGGAATCCGACCCGTCGATGCCGACGAGAATTGCTTTCGGCCCGTCGACACCGTATTCGAAGGTGTGCGCTTGGTTACCGCGAGTTTCCGCCGACTCATCCACGTCTGCAGGTTACCCAGGCCCGGAACGTAACTCGCTGATACCCACCCCAGACTCCATTGCCGGGTTCTAGTCTGGACTTCCCGCTACCGGCCCACCGACGAGAGGTTCATTTTGATGTCCAAGATCGTCCGCTCGGCCACTGTCGGGTTCTGCTGCATCGCTGTTGCGACACTGTCTCCTGCGCTCGCCGATGCCACTCCGCCGTCGGGCGTGACGGCCGAGACACTGGCACACGTATCTTTTCCGCTCATCCCCGGCAGTGCCGACCTTTCCGGAACCGACTTCACTGCGCGCAAGATCACGATCGCGCCCGGTGGCTCTACTGGATGGCATTTTCACGACGGCCCGGTGTACGCGTATGTCGAGTCTGGTGTCCTGACCAGGACCCTGACGGATTGCAGTGAGGTGTCGACCCCAGCAGGCAATGTTGTGGTCGAGGATGTCGGGGGCAACCACGTACACGAGGGCATCAATGCCGGGACGGTTCCGGTCGTTCTGTACGCCGCTTACATCGAGCCTCCCGGCAAGCCTTTCGCGGAGGATGCGCCTGCTCCACCGTGTGCCTGAGCGCCCTGACGGTGGATCGGAGCGATGCGGTCGGTATCCTCGTAGGTCGGATGTGGCTCCTCGAGAAGCGGGCAGCGCACGGAAAGCATCCTCGAGCATTCCTTTTTTCGAACGGAGTCTTGATGAACGACGACTCGATTCTCGACAAATCGGCCTCGGCCGACCCGGCTACGGTCTTCGCCGCACTTGCGGACATCGTGTATCGCGGTCGGGCAGCGGACGAGGTCTACTCAGCCATCTGTGTGGCGGCGACTCTGCTGATCCCCGGGTGCGATCATGCCAGCCTGATGCTGACCGGACGGGGCAAGCCGGTGACGGTTGCAGCGTCGGATCAGATCGCACGGGTCGTCGACGACATCGAGCGCGCTACCGGCGAAGGACCCTGTCTCGACGCGATCACGAGTGAAGCCGCCCAGATCGAACCAGACTTCAACACTCCCGGGAAGTGGCCGGCCCTTGCCCGTGGTGTCCTTGCGCGGACGCCCGTGCGTGGCGCAATGGGTTTTCGTTTGATGCTCGATAGCAAAAAGGTAGGCGCACTCAATCTGTTCAGCGATAGCGCCGGCCGATTCGACAGCGATACGGCTGACCGTGCAATCGTGGTCGCAGCGTTCGCGGCCGTCACAGTTGCCGCCATCATCAAAGGCGAACAGGCCGACACTCTGCGTCTCGGTCTAGAAAGTAACAGGGAGATCGGGAAGGCTATCGGCTTGTTGATGGTCATGCACGAGGTCACCGACGATCAGGCTTTCCAGATGCTGCGCAAGACCTCTCAGGATATGAACGTCAAGATCGCAGCGCTGGCGCGATCGGTAATCGAGTCGCACACCCAAAGCCTGCACACCCGGAGCCTGCAGCCCTGAGGGCCTGACCGCTCGGGTTGTGTGCAGCCAGAGAACGGACTGCACACAACCCCGGCGTACTACTCGCTCGGCACCATGGGCCTCGGGGCGTCGACGCGTTTGGGCAGTGCGAATACCAGCAGCAGTGCCACGACTCCGAAGGCCGCGCTGACTGACATCGCAATAGACGCCCCGTGCATGAATCCGCTGGCCACCGTATCGGGTCCGGTGATCGTCAGATTACCGAACAGCACGCTGCCGATGACCGCGATACCGACCGCGCTGCCGATCCGCTGCATCGTAGCGATGACACCGCTGGCTGCGCCTGCATCTGCGCGGTCGACGGTTGCCACGATGAACTGAGCATTCGGAGCGATGAATGCGCCGTTGCCCAGACCACCGATCAGCATGGGCAGCAACAATTTCCAGTTGGTGAGGTCTGCGGCATCGGTGGTGGCCAGGATGAGCCACATCCAGATCAGGCTGATCGCAACGAACGAGGTGCCTATCAACAGAACCGTCCGACCGAGCCGCTGTGTGAGCCGGTTGCTCTGGGACGAGGCAATGATGCTGCCGATTGCGAACGGCAGCATCACGATGCCGGAAGACAGTGCGGAGTTTCCGAGCCCGCTCTGCCACAGCAGCGAGATGGTGAAGAAGATACTGGTGAACGACGCGAAATAGACGAGCGCAAGAATTGTGCCGCCGGTGAAAGCGGGGTGAGCGAACAGCTTCGGCGGCACCAATGGGTTGTCACGACGCTTGGTGTAGAACACTTCCCATACGGCGAATACTGCGATGAGAACGACACCCGCCACGATCGAGACATAGGTCCATACCGGCCAACCCTGGTCCTGCCCTTCGATGAGAGGGACCAACAGTGCGACCAGACCTGCGGTGATGAGGACGAGTCCGATCCAGTCGATTCCGGTCTTCGCCGCGACCGTTCGGTTCTCCGGGCGTCCGGGAAGCAGCAGTGCGGCTGCAACGAGTCCGATGATTCCGATCGGCAAGTTCACCCAGAACACGCCACGCCAACCGTTTTCGTCCCCGAAGGCTTCGATGATGAGACCGCCTGCAATCGGTCCCAATGCTGTCGAGACACCGATGACTGCACCCATGATCGCGAAGGCTTTGCCACGCACCTGGCCTGGGAAGAGGAGTTGAATGAAGGCCGTCACGGCGGGGACGAAGATTCCGCCTGCGAGTCCTTGCACAATTCGCGCGATGACCAATTGAAGATCGTTCTGCGCGAGGCCGCAGGCAAAGCTGGCGACGGTGAACAGTGCCAATCCGGTGAAGAAGACCCACTTGTGGCCGATCCGGTCGCCGATCTTTCCTGCAGGGATCAGCGCCAACCCGAAAGCAAGGGCGTATCCGGAGATGATCCACGAAAGAGTTGCCTCGGAGGCGTTGAGGCTAGTGCTGATCGTCGGAAGCGCAACGTTGACGATGGTTGTGTCCAGCAAGGCCATGAACATCCCGAGCAGCAGTACAACCAGTGCCTGCCAGGCGCGACGTGGCACTTCGACGGGAGGCGCCGATACCCGTGAGCTGTTGTCGGTCATCTTGTCTCGCTGTTCTGTGTACAGGTGGGAAGTGGGGGGTGAATTCTGTGTCGTTCGTCGGCGAGAATGCCCGGTAATGCAGCAACGAACCCTTCGTGCCATTCGATCTCTGCCCGCAGACGATGTTCGCGATGCTCGAGCGCGTAGGTTTCGGCCAACGTCAGATACGGATGCGCTTGTTCGTTCTCATCGACGGTGGTCCGAAGGAGTTCGTTCAACAGTCGGACCCGTTCCGCAATCACCTCGGGTAAGTGGTCGAGCCGGTCGGGGTCGAGCCTGGTCAGAGCCAAGTCGAACGGGTCGGGGCGAAGCACGAAATTGGACAGGCCCTCGCTTTGCAAGGCTTGCAGCTGCTCGCGCCCACGATCGGTGATCGCATACACCTGCCGGGCCGGGAAGTTCCCGTCCTGCTCGGTCCGCACATCCGCGATCAGACCCTCGGCATGAAGTCTCTTCAGCGCACCGTAGAGGCCTCCCACCGAAATATCCGTCCACATCTGCACATGTTCTTCTTCGGCCAAGAGACGAAGTTGGTGACCATGCATCTCGCCTCGCTGCGCGAACGAGCCGAGAATGAACAATCGGATCGAAGACACGCGAGTACTCTTGCACGAGTACTTATTCGTGTCAAAATCCGCTTCACCATCACTGGAAATGCTCTGTGAGGACAACGTCACGTCGGGCTAACTGATGCGTCATCGACGTGAATCGTCCGGTGCGCATCGTTGGAGTCATGTCAGCGAAGCCCATCGATACCTCCGTATTCGCGCATTCCGTCAAGACGGTGTGCGCGTACTGCGGTGTGGGTTGCGGCATGAAACTCCAGATCGAACAACGCCCGGATCTACCCTCGATAGTCACCACATCGGTCGGCGACAAGTCCCACCCTGCCAATTTCGGTCGACTATGCACCAAGGGCTCGACGACGTCGGACATGCTCGCTGCGCCCGGACGGCTCGACGCCGCGCGTGTACGGGCCAATCGCGGCGATGATCCGCAACCGGCGGACACGAGAAAAACGATCGAGCGAACGGCTCGGAAGCTGCGCGCGCTGATCGACGAGCACGGTCCCGACGCTTTTGCCCTGTATGTCTCGGGGCAGATGTCCATCGAGGCGCAGTATCTGTCCAACAAGTTGGCCAAGGGTTTCATCGGAACCAATCAGATCGAATCGAACTCTCGCCTCTGCATGGCGAGCGCGGGCACCGGATACAAGCTCTCGCTTGGTGCGGACGGGCCGCCCGGGTCGTACGAGGATTTCGATCATGCCGATGTCTTTTTGGTGACCGGGGCGAATATGGCCGACTGTCACCCGATTCTGTTTCTGCGGATGATGGACCGCGTCAAGCGCGGCGCGAAGTTGATCGTCGTCGACCCTCGGCGGAACGCGACTGCCGACAAAGCCGACCTTCACCTCCAGCTCGCTCCGGGGACGGACTTGGATTTGCTCAACGGAGTGCTGCACATCCTGCTCGCGGAGGGGCTGACCGACAACCGGTTCATCGCCGAGTTCACCGACGGCTGGGACGTCATGGAGGACTTCCTTGCCGACTACACACCGTCTCGCGTGAGTGCCAAGACTGGTATCCCGGAAGCCGATCTGTACACGGTCGCACGGTGGATCGGCGAGGCCGAGAACTGGATGAGCTGCTGGACAATGGGACTCAATCAGTCGACGCACGGGACGTGGAACACCAATGCCCTGGTCAATTTGCACTTGGCGACCGGTGCGATCTGTAAGCGTGGAAGCGGACCGTTCTCGCTCACCGGCCAACCGAACGCCATGGGCGGCCGTGAAATGGGTTACATGGGACCGGGGCTTCCCGGCCAGCGGACAGTGTTGGTCGACGAGGATCGCGCCTTCGTCGAGAACAAGTGGAACCTCCCACCAGGCACGCTGCGTACCGATGTCGGTGCGGGCACCATCGACATGTTCTCCCGGATGGCCGACGGGGAAATCAAGGCATGTTGGATCATCTGTACCAATCCTGTTGCGTCGGTAGCTAATCGAAAGACGGTCATCGCCGGTCTCGAGCGGGCCGAATTGGTGATCACCCAGGACGCATTCGCCGACACGGAAACCAACGGCTATGCCGACGTCATCCTTCCGGCGGCCCTGTGGACCGAGTCCGAGGGCGTCATGATCAATTCCGAACGGAATCTCACTCTGTTCCAGAAGGCCGTCGGCGCTCCCGGCCAAGCACTACCGGATTGGCAGATCATCGCGCTGATGGCGTGCGAGCTCGGCTACTCCGAGGCGTTCACCTATTCGTGCGCGGAGGAGATATTCGAGGAGATCAAGGAGTTCTCCAACCCCAAGACCGGATACGACTTACGCGGTGTCACCTACGAGCGACTCCGTACGACGCCGCTGCAGTGGCCGTGCCCGCCGGACGACGGCGAAGACCGCCACCCGATCAGATATCTCAACGACGGCGTCAGTCACACTCTGCGCATGCTCGACGATGGCAGTACACCGCGCCTGTCCTTTCCCACGCCATCCGGTCGGGCCCAGTTCTTCGCCCGACCCTCGATGTCACCGGCTGAGATGCCCGACGACGACTATCCCTTCCTTCTCAATACCGGCCGCCTGCAACATCAGTGGCACACGATGACCAAGACCGGGAAAGTAGCGAAGCTCAACAAGCTCAACCCGGGTCCTTTCGTCGAGATCCATCCGCGCGACGCCGAGCGCCTCGGCTGCGAGTCAGGTGACCGGGTCGAGGTCGCGTCGCGCCGCGGGCGAGCGGTACTGCCCGCGCTCGTCAGCGACCGGGTCAGGCCCGGCGACTGCTTCGCACCGTTCCACTGGAACGATTCGTTCGGTGAATACCTTTCGATCAATGCGGTGACCAACGACGCGGTCGATCCGTACTCACAGCAGCCGGAATTCAAGATCTGTGCGGTCACTTTGACCAAGGTTCCTGCAGCGGAATCTCAGTCACATTCCGGTCCAGAACATGGAGGAGACGCCATGTCACCGATCGACTCCTTTGCCGACCTCGTGGGCGAAGTTTCCGGGCCGTCGCTGCCCCTTCCGCTGATCGAGCAGCGTTATGTGGCGGGCCTGTTGGCCGGATTACGGACGGACGCCGGCCGTAGTGCCGCAGGAGTTCCCATTCTGCCGACGACGACGCCGTTGTCCGCAGAAACTCACGCCTGGCTCGGCGGCATGCTCGCCGGATTGTTCTCACGCAGCGCCACGACTGCGGCGCCGCAGACACCCGTTCCCCTCGAATCGGCCAGCGATGGCGAACCACCGGTACTCGTACTGTGGGCTTCCCAGACGGGGACGGCAGAAGAATTCGCGTCCAGCTGCGTCGAGCATCTCCGGTCGACGGGTCTTCTCGTCGAAGAGCACGTCATGGAGAACTTCGCACCAACCGAGCTGGTGCGATACCGCGATGTGCTCCTGATCAGCAGCACTACGGGCGACGGTGACGCCCCGGACAACGGCACGTCCTTCCTCGACGGACTGTCCGGCGACTCCGCTCCTGATCTGTCCGGAAACAGATTCGCTGTTCTCGCCCTGGGTGATTCGAGCTACGAAGATTTCTGCGGGAACGGTCGACGTCTCGACAGTCGATTCGCCGAACTGGGTGCGCAGCGTCTGGTGGGACGCGTCGATTGCGAGCCGGAATTCGAGGAAGCGGCGTCGGTGTGGCTGGATCGCGTGGTGTCCAAATTGGGCACGCCGCCGCCAGCACAACCTGTCGCCTCCGCTGGAACCACGGTCGAGATGGTCCCGACCTACGGCAAGAAAGCTCCGCTGGCAACGGCTCTGGTGCGCAACACTGTTCTGACGGCGACCGGGTCGAGAAAGGATGTCCGCCAATTCGGATTCCACCTTCCCGACGGCACGTTGAGCTACGAGGCAGGCGATGCACTCGGTGTGTGGCCGCGCAACAGCATCGCACTGGTGGACGAGTGGCTCGAACTGACCGAGCTCGACGGCGACAGCGTCGTAGACATTGCCGGGCACAATGCGATGCCGCTTCGCAACGCCCTACGCGACCGGTTGGAGATCGCGAAAATCTCCCCGGATCTGTTGAAGTTCGTCCATTCCCGCACGCACGACGACGATCTGGAACGCTTGTTGATGCCGGAGAGCAAGAAGGACCTGCAGGATTGGATCTGGGGCCGTCAGGCGGTCGACGTCCTCACGCATCTTCCGGTGCGTGCGGGGATCGATGAATGGCTCGGTGTCCTCAAACCGCTTCAGCCGCGGCTGTATTCGATTTCTTCGAGTCCTAAGGAGAATCCGCGTGAAGTACAGCTGACAGTGTCCACGGTGCGCTACAACATCCATGGTGTCCCTCGACGTGGTGTCTGTTCGACGTATCTGGCCGATCACGCCGAAGGTGAAGACGTCAGCATTTTCGTGCAGAAGTCGGCGCACTTCAAACCACCGGAGGACCCGGCCGCGCCGATGATCATGGTCGGGCCCGGCACCGGCGTCGCCCCGTTCCGCGCATTCCTGCACGAGCGCCGAGCACGCGGACACACCGGACCGAACTGGTTGTTCTTCGGCGAACAGCATGCCTCCACGGACTTCTACTATCGCGAGGAACTGACCACGATGCTCGACGACGGGTCGCTGACCCGGCTGGATCTGGCTTTCTCGCGTGATCAGAGCGCGAAGGTCTACGTGCAGGATCGAATGAGCGAACATGGTGCGCAGCTGTGGGAGTGGCTCCAGCGCGGTGCACACTTCTACGTATGCGGCGATGCTTCACGAATGGCAAAAGACGTCGACAATGCCCTGAAAGGCGTTGTTGCTCAACATGGTCGACTCGCGCCCGCCAGCGCGGAGGCCTACGTCAAAGCATTGGCGGCAGAAAAGCGTTACGTGCGGGACGTGTACTGACTATCCTCGATCCCGTGACCACCCTGCCCGGCCGTCCCAATACCGCACTGCTCGTCGTCGACGTGCAGATCGATGTCATGGCCAGTTCGATCGGGTCCGAGGCGATTATCGCCAATATCGTCAGGTTGGTGGACAAGGCACGCGCGCAGGACGTTCGGGTCGTCTGGGTGCAACACTCCTCCGATCAGCTTCCCCGGGGCAGTGCTGGATGGGAGTACGTCCCCGAACTCGTGCGGCATGCGTCGGAACCGCTGGTCCACAAGACCTACGGCGACGCGTTCGAAGACACCGAGCTCGAGTCCATTCTGGCCGAGGCGGCGGTCGGACGATTGATCGTGGCAGGCGCGCAAACGGACCAGTGCATTCGAAGCACCCTGCATGGCGCCCTTGCACGCGGCTACGACACCATTCTCGTCAGCGACGCGCACACGACGGAAGACCTCACCGAGTGGGGTGCACCTGCCCCGGCAGAGGTCGTCTCGCACACCAACCTGTACTGGAGTTTCCAGACCGCACCGGGACGAGAAGCAGGAACTATCGACACCGAATCCGTCGTGTTTTGACCAGAACCGGCTGAACGTCAGTCCGGGATTGCAGCCACGTCCGGGGCGACGACGCCGAACAGATCTGCGATCGACGCCAGGCTCGCGGCCTGGAGTGCGCCGGCGTCGACGCCGCCTGCACCGGGCAACGATCGGGTGGCTGTGGTGCTGGCGACGACCGTCGGACTGTAGCCCAGACTGAACGCTCCCCGGGCGGTGGAGTTGACGCACATGTGTGTCATGAATCCGGCGAGCAACAGATTTTCCACTCCGAGTGCACGCAACCTCTCGTCGAGGTCGGTGCTCACGAATGAGTTCGGGTAGTTCTTCACGATCACCGATTCATCGCCGCGGGGAGCGACTCGCTCGACGATCTGACCGATATCGGCGCTGATGTCGTACGGACTTCCTACCCCGGCGTCGTGCATGATGTGGAAGATCGGCGTACCGGCACTACGAGCCCGCTCGAGCAGGTCGGCAGCAGCATCCAGTGCAGGTTGAACCCCGACGAGTTCCAAGACACCCTGGGTGTAAGTGTTTTGAAGATCGATCATGATCAAAGCCGAATTGGCGAGCGCAGACGGCGCGTCGGGCATTCCGGTCAGTTGGCGAAGCGTCACGTTGTCGGTCATTCTTACATCCTCCTGGATGCTCGGAACTCGGACACCGAACCTAAATCCGCGCAGGTTGCTTCCACGTTGCAACCCGTGCCGATCGAGCGTCAGCCCAGCAAACCTGCAGTACGAAGCGCTGCCCTAACGTCCTCGTAATGCCATTCGTCGAGCGGAACCAGTGGCAGCCTGATGCCCCCGGGCATCAATCCCATCTCCGCCAGCGCCCACTTCACCGGAATGGGGTTCGGTTCGGCGAACAAGGCTGTGTGCAGGCCGACGAGCTTCGCATCGATTTCCGACGCACCTTCGGAGTCACCTGCCAGGGCGGCAGCGCACATCCGAGCCATCGCCTCCGGGGCAACATTTGCGGTCACTGAGATGTTGCCATGGAATCCGGCCAACATGCTGGCCCTCGCCGTACCGTCGTCACCCGAATACAACGCGAAGTCTCCGAGTTCGAGAGCAACCAATTCGCGGACGCGGTCCAGGTCGCCCGCAGCTTCTTTCAAGCCGACGATGTTCGGAATCTCCGCGAGCCTGGCGACGGTCGACGGGAGCATGTCGCAGCCTGTACGCGAGGGCACGTTGTAGAGGTATTGGGGTATGTCGACGGCCTCGGCGACCGCACGGAAGTGTCGGTACAGCCCCTCTTGCGGGGGCTTGTTGTAGTACGGAGTGACCAGCAGCGCACCATCGGCTCCGGCGGCCTTGGCAGCCCTGGTGAGATGAATCGCCTCGGACGTCGAATTCGCGCCGGTACCCGCAATGACCGGAATACGTCCGGCAACCACGTTGATGGTTTCTCGAATGATTTCGGTGTGCTCGGCCACCGAGAGCGTCGACGATTCGCCGGTTGTTCCAGCTGCAACAATCGCCGATGTTCCGCCGCTGACCTGGCGCTCGACTAGTTCAGCGAACGATGCATGGTCGATCTCGCCGTTATCGGTCATAGGCGTGACAATTGCAACGATGCTTCCGGTGATCACAGCGTGACGCCTTCCGTCCAGAGTTCGATCTACGTCGGGAATGGTAGACGAACGCAGCGATGTCCGGGCTTCGGCCACCGCGGCCAGTGGATCGCGGCGTCGCTGGGCGGTCCGAATCCGGTCGTTGTGGTTGACTTGAATTTCAACCGAAGGGGCCCTGTGAACCAGCTCAACGTCGCAGCCACAACGCGGCCGCTCGAAAGCGCGAAAGCATGATCGTCGACCCGACCACCCTCGTCTCGAAAGATCGCGAACTCTCCGAACCGGAGGGCCCGATGGTCGTGTGGACGGAGAACGGGCAGGAGCGCTCGGCGCGGTGGCGTTCGGAGAACAACGCCCCACCGCCGAAGGCCATCCACATCATCGGCGACGACATTACCGCCGATGTCGCATACAAGCGGGCGTCGATCGGTGAGTCCTTACTCTGGCGTGGCGATTTCAACAATGCACGCCAATTGCTGAAGGCGATCACCCGGCGAGCCGAGCCACGGGCCCGACGGCCGTCGTCCACTCCGGCAGAAGACTTTCATCTCCACCGCCAGGATCAGGCGCGGCGTGCGCGCACTCTCGGAATGCTGCTCGTCGAACTCGATTCGAATTTTGTTCTCGACTACGGCAGAGCACCCGACGTCGCGCTCGCGGCCCGTGAGGTCTACGGCGAGGCCTCGACGCCGTCGCTGTTGTCTCTTCGAGAACTGCTCAGTCTCATCGGCGCACACGAATGGCGACGCAAGGGTGTTCACATTCCCGCACTGGACGCCACCATCGAGCCACACTTCGGCGTCTTCTCGCCACTGCGTGGCGAATACGTGCAGCTCGTGGCGAACACTTCCCTTCCCGACGGAACGACCACGGCCTTCGATATCGGTACCGGCACAGGAGTTTTGGCTGCTGTCCTGGCGCGGCGCGGTGTCACCGACATCGTCGCGACGGATCGGGACCCACGGGCGGTTGCATGCGCCACCTCCAATCTCGAACGACTGGGTTTCGCCGACAGCGTCGACGTGCAGCTCACCGACATCTTTCCTGCCGGACGCGCATCCCTGGTGGTGTGCAATCCGCCGTGGATTCCCACGAAGCCGACCTCGGGGATAGAACACGCGATCTACGACCCGGGAAGCCGCATGCTGCGTGCTTTCCTGGATCGGCTTCCCAAGCATCTCGAACCCGGCGGCGAGGCCTGGCTGGTGATCTCAGATCTGGCGGAACTCCTCGGGCTCGCGACACGCGAGGACCTCCTCGCGGCAATCGACCGCGCCGGCCTGGAAGTACTCGGCAGAACAGACACCGCGCCGACGCATTCCCGTGCGCGTGACACCGACGATCTCTTTCACGCCGCGCGGTCACGCGAGACGACGTCGCTGTGGCGATTGGCTGCGCGCTGACCGACCGACCTGGTCATCTCACCCGTGCCGCCTGCGGTACTCCGCTTCGGCCCCGGGATGAAGAGGGATGGCGCCGGTCATGACGAGCGACCGGGCGTCGAGGAATTGGCTACCGATCGCCTGTCGGGGAACGAGCGAGGACGACTGATCGAGCAGCAGGCCCACCAATTCCGCCACAGTCCGGTCCGGCACGTCCGGGTGGGCCAGCAGCAGGTTCGGGATTCCGACGGTCGTCACTTCCGGATGTTCGCCGTAGACGTTCGCCGGCACCAGGACCGATTCGTACGCGGTCCCGAACTCGCGCCTCAAGTCCGCGACCACGGCGCCCAGATCGAGTAACCGGATTGCCATCGGCGGGTCGGCGAACGCCGGCGTCGGCAATCCCCCAGCCCACATCACGGCGTCGATCTCGTTGTCTGACAAGGCATGTGACGCGGAACTCATCGACATCTGGACTTCGCGGACCGCACCGGGACCGGACAGACCCGTAGCGTCGAAAATGCGCTGGGACACCAGGGTGGCACCGGATCCCGGGGCGCCGACGCTCACCGGCCGCCCGCGCAGATCACTTACCGTCTCGATGCCCGAGTCGGCTCGCACGGCGACCTGGAAGTAGTTCTCGTACACGCATCCCACCGCCGCCAAATCTCGACTCGGATGGCTGTATGCGGCGTCGGCCAACGTAAGTGCCAACTCGGCACGTCGGGAGTCCAAGGCTTCCAGGTTGTCGAGGGAGCCCGCCGTCGTCAGCGGAACGACCTCCGCCGTAGCCGTCGCGGCGGCCGCGTCGGCGAGCAGGCCCGAGAACTCCCAGAAGAAGCCGCCGACCTCACCTGATGCGAGACGGAGTTGCGGTGGAGGATCCGACGCGCAGGCAGTGCCCACCGCGGCGGCGCTCACAGCCAGCAGTCCCGCCCGCAGCGCTGCTCTGCGGGAGAGCAACGCTGCGGGCGGGACCATGTTCGTCACTGTAAGGCGTGGCAGATCACTCGAACGCTCGACCCTGCTCCCGGTCGAGGACGGTCTCGGACTTGTTCCGCAGAACGAAGATGTAGACCAGCAGCGATACTGCGATCACCACCGTCACGTAGACGATGAACCAGGTGACCTGCCCGCTGTTCTTCGCTGCCTGGTAGATCAGCGGGGCAGTGCCGCCGAATGCAGAGTTGGCGAGCGCGTAGCCGAGTCCGACGCCGAGTGCACGCACGTGAGAGGGGAACAACTCGGCTTTGACGATCGCGTTGATCGAGGTGTAGCCGGTCAAGATGACGTAACCCACGCACACCAGGGTCACCGACGCGAAGACGGACGTCGCCGTCGGCAGATACGTGATGAGGAAGTAGGTGTACAGCACGCCGCCGATTCCGAAGAAAACGAGGAGCGGTTTGCGACCCACCTTGTCGCTGATCATCCCGCCTATCGGCTGCAGAAGCATGAGGAAGACCAGGCCGAAGAGGTTGATCCACGTTCCGGTCATCCCCCGGTCCTCGTACGCGGTCCTGATCATCGAGGGCGCGTTGACGCTGTAGGTGTAGAACGCGATGGTGCCACCGGCCGTCACCAAGAAGCAGACGAGAAGTGCACGCCAATAGTTGCTGAGAAGTTCCCTCATCGAACCGGACGCTCGATCGACTCCGCTGCGAACGGCGGCGAGCTGATCCTTCGTCAGCGATTCGTCCATGCTGCGCCGCAGCCAGAAGACGACCACGGCGGCGACACCGCCGATGAAAAATGCGATGCGCCAGCCGAATTCCTCCATCTGCCCGCGATCGAGGAACACCTGCATGATCAACAGGGTCACCTGCGCGAGAACATGCCCGCCGACCAGCGTCACGTACTGGAACGAAGAGAAGAAGCCACGACGCTCACGGGTGGCTGCCTCGGACATGTAGGTCGCCGACGCACCGTACTCACCTCCGGTGGCGAAGCCCTGGACCAGACGGCTCAGAATGAGGATGATCGCCGCCCATACTCCGATGCTCTCCCGTCCCGGGGTGAGCGAGATGACCAGCGAGCACGCGGCCATCAACGAGACACTGAACGTGAGTGCAGCGCGTCGACCGTTCCTGTCCGCGTAGCGGCCGAAGAACCACGAGCCGACCGGTCGCATCAGGAAGGTGACCGCGAAGATCGCGTACACGTAAAGGGTCGAGTTCTTGTCCGCCGAATCGAAGAACTGATTCTCGAAGTACGTCGCGAAGACGGTGTAGACGTACACGTCGTACCACTCGACGAGATTGCCCGACGACCCCCGCAACGTGTTGTAAACGGCGCGACGGGTGGCAGCGGGAGAGGAGACAGGCGGGGTCGGGCGCGACGGATCGGCGATCGAGGTGGCCTCGTTGGCCATGGGCTGGTCCTTCCACAGAGTGCTGTTGGGCGGATTGCCATGGAGCGATGCGGCAACCGGAGTCCCCATACTGTGACCGCAGGCACAGACCAAAACCAAGCTGTTCCGACTTTCCTAACACTCCCTTAGGAAAGTGAGCTCAATTTTCAAACCCGAGGGTCGACGCGCACTCACCTCGATAGTTCCGCCTGCCCGCTCGGTCAGCGCGTGGACGATCGACAAGCCGAGACCGGTGCCTTCACCGTGGGCGCTCGACGCCCGATAGAACCGATCGACGATTTTCGGGAGTTCGTCGGTGGGCACACCCGGCCCGCTATCGGACACCCACACGGTGACGTGGCCTTCGCTTGTTAGGTGGCCGATTTCGACGTCTGCACCGGCGCCTGCGTATTTCGTCGCGTTGCTGAGTAAGGCGTCGAGAATTCGAATCAGGTCGTCCTCCGATATCGCGGCACGGGTCTTCTCCTCGGGGCTTTCCACGTGCACACCGATCCCCGCCACCGTCATTGTGCTCGACCAGAATTCGACACGAGCGGCGATCGCCGCACCTACGTCGCACCCGGTTGCCTGCTTCGTGAAGGGCGTCTCGGCGGCGGCGAGAACGAGTAGATCTTCGACGACGGTAGTCAGACGGTCGACTTCGAGTGTGGTCTTGAGGTGTGCGTCGGTTGCCGAATCGGGCACCTTCATCCCCAGCACATCCAGTCGGATTCTCAGTGCCGCCAAAGGGTTACGAAGAGCGTGGGCGGTGTCCGCAACCAGTCGGCGCTGCGCAGCCGTCGCTGCCTCGACGTCGTCTGCCATGGCGTCGAACGCACTGGACAGTTCTCGAACTTCCGGCGGCCCCACGTACTCCGCGGGCTTCGGCATGCGGGAACCTGCGATCGGAAGTCGATCGTGGAACTTGTCGCCGAACGAATGGACACGCGAGGACAATGCGGTCAGTGGACGAACGACCCAGCGCGACAGGGCAGCAGCGATCACCGCGACGGTAGCAAGAATCAGCAGTGCACCGACGGCGATGACTACCCACGCCACGGCGACGTCCCTACGCACGACATCGGTGGACGCTGCGATCACCACGGCGCCGTCGACCTGTGTGCCCCCGCCGACCGGGGCGGCGACCAACACCGAGGACTGCGACCATGGCGTCACACTCGACGGGAGGTACCCACGTTGGTTCCGCAACGCTCCTGCTATCGCCTGCTGCACGTCGGCTCGCTCGATGTCCAGGCCCGCCAGCGCACGAGGCGATCCGGTACGGTCGACGATGACGATCCCCTCGTCGTACAGACTGTTGTAGCGCTGCAGGGACTCTCGGAGGCGAGGTACACCGGACTCGCCTTCTCGTGAACTGAGTTCAGCGAAAAAGGTTGCTGCTGCGGCCCGGTTCTCGCCGAATCGTTGGGCTCGTTCGCGGCCGACCAGCAACCCCAGGGGCACCGCCAGTGCGAGGACGACGACGGTGGAGTAGATCATCAGCACCACCAGAACACGGCGACGCATCTCACGTGTCCCAGCGGTAGCCGAAGCCGCGGATGGTGACGATGGTGCCGGGTCGCGCGAGCTTGGAACGCAACGCGGTCATGTGCACGTCGAGTGTCCGTGAAATCGCGACGTACGCGTCACCCCAGATTGCGTCCATCAGCTGTTCCCGGCTGACCGCTTCACCGCGTCGCGTCACGAGATGAGCGAGGAGTTCGAACTCCTTGGTCGTCAGCGCAATGTCGCGTCCGTCGACTTCCGCAGTGCGGCCGACGAGATCGACGACGATGTCGCCGAGAACCAGACCGTCGGTGGCAGGTTCGCTCGACGCGCTTCGACGACGCGCCGCCACCTCGAGTCGCGCGTGCAGCTCCCCCAACCGAGCTGGTTTGACGACGTAATCGTCCGCCCCGCCGCGAAGGGCCCGAACCACCGAGCGTTCGTCGTCGCGCGCAGTCAGCACCACCACCGGGACCGAACTCAACGTCCGAAGCTTGCGGAGAACCTCCAGGCCGTCCATATCCGGCAGACCGAGATCGAGCAGTACGACATCCATGTCGTGGTATCCCAGCAACAAATCGGCACCGCGGCGCATGCGTACAGGCGCATGCCCGACCTCGGTCAGCGCGTCGAACAACGCGTCACCGACTCCGTCGTCGTCCTCCACCACCGCAATGCGCATTGACGCCAACATAGGCCAGCGCGGCATCCCGCCCCCCTGCACCTCCCCCGACGTGGTGAAGATGCAACCGCGAGATCACGTTCGAAGCAGGGAATTCTTCGGCGTGGACATGCCAACGAAGTGCACTATGGGGTGATGACTGATCTGTCCGGCAAAGTGTTCGTCGTCGTCGGTGCCACCGGCGCACTGGGTTCTCGCATCGCGAAACTGCTCGCCCAACAGGGTGCGTCGCTCACCATCAGCGGGCGGTCCGGCGAGGGACTCGACGCTCTCGGGATCGAGGGCGCGCATAAAGTCACGGCAGACTTGCGTGAACCCGATGCGGCGCGGTCAGTGATCGCGGAGGCGAAAGACCACCATGGTCGCATCGACGGTGTGGTCATCGCGGCGGGCGTCGCTGCATTCGGTCCGGTTGCCGAAATTGACGACGACACCGTGGACGACCTTGTGCTCGTCGACTTCCTTGCCCCGCTGCGGCTGCTACGGGCGGCGTTGCACGTCGTGGAAGAGGGCGGGGTGATCGTCGGGATCAGCGCGGTGCTGGCCGAGCAACCGGTCGCCGGTATGGCGACGTATTCCGCTGTAAAGGCTGCGGTATCAACGCTATTTGTCGCGGCAGCGAAAGAGGCGCGACGTAGCAAGATTCGCGTGGTCGACGTCCGGCCACCGCACACTGAGACCGGCCTGGCCGGTCGCGCGATTGCAGGTAGTGCGCCGAAGATGCCCGAGGGCCTGAGCCCCGAGGTGGTCGCCGACCGTGTCCTCGCGGCGATCGTCGGTACCGACCGCGAAGTGGCCAGCACCGATTTCAACTGAGTCGGCGCCGGGGGAACCGCCGGGTTCGGAGTGTCGAGTGCAGTGCAGATCTCTGCGGGATGAGGCCCGCGCGCTCGGCCTCGACTACCAACCGAGCTGCACAATCAGAAATCGAATTCTCCAACAAACGCGGGCGCATCGCGCTAACGCCTAAAGTTCGGACTCAACCACGAACGCGGTCGGTCCAACAGATAGCTCGACCGGTGACAAATTGTTCTGGGGAATAGGACGAAGGGCCCTATCTTTGCGCCCTGACGTGCACCGATACTGAAACTACCGACTTCCGACTTGGCACACGGTGGCATTCAGTTCAGTCGTTGGTCGATCCACCGACAGCCCGAGGAGTAGACAAAATGATGTACTGGCATGGCAACGATCCCAGTGGGTGGAGTTATGCATTGATGATCATCGGGATGGTGGTGTTCTGGGGTGTACTGATAACCGGAGTACTTCTGCTACTCCGATCACAGGGGGCGCATGGATCCCAGCCGACGCATCCCCCCGTGCTGTACACCGCTGAGCAGTTGCTGGCTGAGCGGTACGCCCGCGGTGAGATCGACGCGGACGACTACCGCGCACGGCTCACGACCCTGCGCCAACAGTAGACAAATCCAACGCACCCGAAATTGGTGCTGACCCTGCCAGTTGTGGCTGCTCGCAACATTGACACCGGCATACCCATGGGTCGCCAGTGGTTTTTCGACGGCGTCGATCGACTCCGATTCGCTTCTCAGCCGAAGCCAAGTTGCAGACGCGCTCGACGAGGCCGGTGACTACCATCCAACCTCCGACTGACCAGCCGGGATACGTCGACTGAGGAGCAACAAGTAACCAGAACACGTTGAACAAATGTAACGGCTGATACATTTACCTGGTGCGCGATAAAGAAGCCTCTACCCACTGGCGAATAATCTTGACCCAGATCCCGGCCGAACCATCACGACACCGTGTTGCGGTATGGCGCGAACTTCGCAAAATGGGCGCATTGTCGATCGGCCAGGGCACCTGGGCCGTACCCAATGTGCCGGCATTCTCCGCCGGAATCGACCGCGCCACCGCCCTGGTCGAACGGGCCGGAGGTGAGATCATCTTCCTTCACGCGACCGGTGCCACCACCGAGGACGGTGCCCGGTTCGAGGCGATGTTCACCGCTGCACGCGAGGATGACTGGAACGAATTCCTTTCCGACTGCGCCAAATACAAGGCTGAACTCGACAAGGAGATCAGGATTCGCAAGTTCACCTTGGCCGAACTCGAAGAAGAGGATCAGAGCCTCGACCGACTACGCCGCTGGCATCGTGATCTGAAAGCACGGGATGTGTTCGGCACAAACAACTCCGAACGTGCCACAGAAGAATTGCAAGAATGTGGGCAGCGATTCGAGGACTACTCCGAACGCGTGATATCCGCCCTGCACGATCCCGAATCCATCGACAACAACCACCACGCATGAACAATGAAACCGCCGTGGAACGGTGGCGCATGTGGCCCCTGTACGCGGCAGGTTTCACCACGGCATTCGGCGCCCATGCCGTCGCAGCGAATCTCGTATTCGACCTCGACAATCTCGCCGACTCACTCCTATACCTCGGCCTACTCCTGGCCCTCTACGACGGTGCCGAAGTACTCCTCAAGCCGGTTTTCGGGACACTCGCCGACAAGATCGGGGCCAAACCGGTCCTCCTCGGCGGTTTGATCGGGTTCGCCGCAGCCTCACTCCTGTTCGTCCTCGTCGCTGACACGAACTGGTTATGGCTCGCGCGCCTGGGGCAAGGTGCCGCAGCGTCGGCATTCTCCCCCGCAGCAAGCTCGCTGGTAGCGCGCCTGAACCCGAAGGCCAAGCGCGGAAAAGGTTTCGGCACATACGGTTTCTACAAGAGCCTCGGCTACACCGCCGGCCCACTACTGGGCGGCGCAATAGTGTGGTTAGGCGATCTCGCACTACTGTTCGCCGTGACGACCGTCCTCGCAGGCGCTGTCGCGATCTGGGCTCGAGCAGTCGTGCCGGCAGTGCCCGCACTTCCTCGTCAACGCCAAACAGTGATCGATCTCGCCCGCCGTCTGAGCGACTCTCACTTCCTACGGCCCACCATTGCGCTCGCTGCTGCAACCGCAGCACTGTCAGTCGGAGTCGGATTCCTCCCGGTCTCCGGCGCCGCCGCCGGCCTGGGGTCCATCGAAACAGGAGCAGCAGTGTCAGTACTGGCGTTATGCGCTGCATTGACGCAACCACGCGCCGGGCGCGCCCTCGATAGCCGCACGATCTCCGCTACGGCTGGTATGGCCGCCGGGCTGGGCTTGACTGCTCTCGGCCTTGCCGCCGCGATGCTTCCCGGACTGGCCGGTCTCCTAGGTGCCGGCGTCGCCATTGGAATCGGTACCGGGATCATCACTCCCATCGCATTTGCATCGCTCGCTGCCTCCACCCCCGAAGAACGCATGGGTCAGACCATGGGTGCCGCTGAACTCGGCCGTGAACTCGGCGACGCCGGTGGCCCACTCCTCGTCGCCGGGGTCGCGGCCGCGACAACACTGACCGCAGGTTTCGGCGCACTCGCAGCCCTGGTCCTGCTCGTCGGAGCTTCGGCCACTCGACGGCGAAAATCTGAGTCCGATCGTGACCCGCAACATTAGCAACGGAACTCCGCAGAGCACCGCGCACATCTGAACGGAACCAGCACGGCCTCGGCATTATCAACATCTCTCTGCGAAACCATGTCCATACGGACCAGCCCGTTATCTGCACGAGTCCTACGGCCACCACCCTTGCTGCCGCCCCGTGACGACAATTCCATCGACAGGCCCGTGATTGAAGACGGTAGGGCTGTCCAACTCATTCACGGCTGCGGATCGTTGGATGCGTGAGATGGGCGTACGGGGAGTCTGACCTCGAAACGGGCTCCACCCAGTGGCGACCGAAGAACAGTCACCGACCCACCATGCGCAGCGACCGTACCGGCAACAATAGCCAAACCCAACCCCGCACCGCCTTCACCACGCGTTCGCGACGCATCCAGGCGCACAAACCGATCGAACACTCGCACCCGCTCCGACTCCGCAATACCCGGCCCATCATCATCGACCGTGATCAGAGCAGACCCACCCGACTCTGCGCAGGACAGTTCCACTCGACTGTGCGCATGCCGAACCGCATTGTCGACGAGATTACGCACCATCCGCGCCAACGCCTGCTGATCACCGCCCACCCGAACCGCAACAATCGACGTCCGAACACTCAATTCCGACATCGATCCGACACGTTTACCCTCCTCATACAAAAGGTCATCGAGATCGACATCGACCGCACTGGCAGCGCTCTGCTGCTCGTCCGAACGAGCAAGCAACAAGAGATCTTCGATCAACCCCCGCATCCGGCGCGCCTCAGGAAGCAGCGAATCGTCTATCAATGTCGCATCGATCAACTCCGGCCGTGCTGCGGCAAGCTCGAGAGCGGCAGTGATGGTGGCGAGCGGGCTCCGGAGTTCATGGGAGGCATCACTGACGAATCGCTGCTGCGCACGCTGCCCAGCGTGGAGGCGCTCCAACATCTCGTTCATCGTCACCGCAAGTCGAGCGATCTCGTCATGTGCTTCCGGAACCGGAATACGCTCCCCAAGTTGGCCATTGGAGATCGATGCCACCCGGGTCCGGATACGTTCGACGGGGCTCAACGCCGCACCGACGAGTCGGTACGTCGCTAACGCGACGAGCGCGATCACGATAGGGCCGACGATCGTCAGTAGAACCGCGACCGTGGTGACGACGTCTTCGACCGGCTCCCGGTCGGCACCCACCAATACCGTCACCGGCCCCTCTGCACTCATCGCGCCGCGGCCCGTCACCCAGAAATCGCCACTCTTGCCGCGTTCCACACGCCCGAGATCCTGCGTGGTCGACGACGGAACCTGAAAAGTCGACAGCGGCGCATCACCATCTCCACTCGAGGAAGCCAGTACCGCCCCGGACGCATCGACGACCTGCAGAATCCCGATTTGACCATCGGTAGCCAGCAACGAGTCGTCGATCTGCGACGGTGAATCGGTCTGGAGTTGCTCGGAGACCTGCACCGCGCGAGCCACCGCAGCAGTACGGGCAGAGGATTCGAGAGAGCTGTAGAGAACACTCAGCAACGCGCCACCGGCGACGATTAGGCACACAGCAAGTACCAGGGTCGTAGCAACCGCCGAACGCACCCGCACAGTCCAACGTCGTGGCCGCAACACATCGATGTAGGAACTCACGCCCCCAGTGTCCTACCTTCAGCGCCGAAGACAACGACCATCTTCAGCATCCCTTCAGGAACACCCTGTCAGAGTCGTTGTCCATGACCACCACACGCATGTTGGCGAGCAAAGTCCCCGAGGTGACGCTCTACTTCTGGATCATCAAAATCCTGGGAACCACCGTCGGCGAGACAGCCGCCGACGCACTCAACGTCGATCTCGGCTTCGGTCTCACCAGGACCACCCTCGTCGTCGGCATCATGTTGGCCGCAGCGCTGATCTACCAGTTCACCCTCCGGCGGTACGTGCCATGGATCTATTGGCTCGTGGTCATCCTGATCAGCGTCGCCGGCACGCTGATCACCGACAACCTCACCGACAACTTCGGTGTACCACTGGCAACAAGTACCGGATTCTTCACCGCCGGACTGATCCTCACCTTCGCAGCCTGGTACATCTCCGAGGGAACACTCTCGATTCACAGCATCCGGACCCGCCGTCGCGAAGGATTCTACTGGCTCGCAATCCTGTTCACCTTCGCACTCGGCACCGCTGCAGGCGACCTCGTCGCAGAGCAGATCGAACTGGGATACCTCACCTCGGCGCTCATCTTCGCCGCCATCATCGCCCTGGTCGCCGCCGCGCACTACGCCCTACGGCTCAATGCAGTCCTTGCATTCTGGATCGCCTACATCGTCACACGCCCACTCGGCGCCTCCATCGGTGACTACCTGACCCAGGACAAGACTGCCGGCGGCCTCGGACTCGGACCGACCCTCGTCACCGCCGTGTTCGTGATTGCCATCGTTGGTTCCGTGGCGTACCTGAGCATCACCAAAGCCGACGTCATCGACACCACGGTGGACAACCCAGATGCGAAAGATGCGGCGAGGGCCTGACACCACGCGAATTCTCTACGAGCTGCACCGATAGCTCGCTTCGCTGCAGAATCATTTCCCCGCTGTAGCGACGCAAGGTTCCTCCGTTGCTGCCGGGGCTTGACATCTCACGAGGCGGATAGACGGCGAACACCATGGCCCTGCCCCGCCAGGCCCGAACAGATACTGTCGGCGGAATCGATCAAAACTCCCGTACCTGAATGTCGCAGGTAGCCGGGTCCGCTGATCGCACCGCAATGCAAGCAGATCCCTACATGGCGCGTAGCGGATCCGAAGTTGCGCGATGGGAACACACATTCGTGCTCTCTCAGCTCTCCACAGGGATCTTTCAGGAGCCGGTGGGCATAGTCGAACATGTACCGCACGCATGAAATGTGCACCCCGACAACCGAAGGAACCTCGTGAACACCAAAAACAAGATCGTTGCAGTAGCCGCCGTCCTGCTGGCCGGAGCATCCATCGGTGGCGGCATCGCTGCCGCACAAACTCTCGATCACAGTGCAGCACCAGACAGCAGTGTCGTCGACACACCGGAAGCCGGAGACACACCCGACGCACCTGGCGCAGCGGATGTTCCGGATGCAGGCGACACTCCGGACGCACCAGGGACTGTAGATGTTCCGGAAGCAGGCGACACCCCGGATGCGCCGGGCGCCGCCGACGTACCCGAAGCAGGCGACACCCCGGACGCACCCGCCTCAGTTGACCTGCCCGAGCCCGGCGACGTCGCGGACGCACCGGGACAGTAACTCCGCCAACCAATCCGTAGCGCCCGAAGGTTGATAGCCTTCGGGCGCTGCCCGCATATCGAACTCACTATCCTCTTGTACAGCAGCATCTTTCAGCGTTTCTTCAGCACCTCCCGTGCATGATCGGCATAGATCGGCTCACTTCTGTCAGGAGCCGCTCATGCTCGCACCGACCCTTCCGACACTGCCGGATCACAGCGCGGACTCGCAGATCTCGCACCGCGAGGTGAAGATCTGGAAGATGCCCGCAATCGCCGCGCTAGTTCTCCTCTCGCTTGCGTCGGTGTCGTATGTACGGTCGCTGACAACCCCGGGCTACGCAGCATGGAACGCCCCTGCTGTGACCGGCGATACGCTTTCAGCGGTTCTTCAGGAGCACTTCTGCACACTGAAACCGTGCTCCTCTCCTCATCGACGTCCGCCGTGCACGCAACGGTCACCGAAGTAGTCACCGAAGCCGCCTCCGCCGACGTCGAAGCCGCCGGCCTCGCGATAGCCCTCGGCCTCGTCGTACTCGGAATCATGCTCAGGACACGCGAGAACGGAGCCCGCGCGGCGATCCTCTCCGCACTCGGCTACGCCTTCGCTGTACTGGTCCTAGCCATCGCGGTACACAGCAACGGCGCTCTCACCGGCGCCGATGCACCCACCGCCCAATGGTTCGTCGACCACCGCAATTCCACCCTCGATCACCTCGCAATAGCCATCACCACCGCAGGCGGCCCACCCGAAACAGCAGCATTGGGCATCCTCATCGCAGTAGCGCTGATCTGGCGAACCAAGCGATACGGCCCAGCGGTGATATTGCTTGCGACCGTCGCCACAGCATCGATCCTGTGCACCGCACTGAAACTGATCGTCGGCCGCGACCGCCCACCACTGTCGATGCAACTGATACTCGAAACCGATCACTCATTCCCATCAGGACACGTCACCGGCAGCGGAGCCCTACTGATGATGATCGCGCTCATCGCCAGCGCGCGACGCCCGACGGCTGTGCGCGCCCTGCTCCTCGCTATCGCACTCGCCCTCACCGTCGTTGTTGCCTGCACACGCATGTATCTCGGAGTCCACTGGCTCACCGACGTCTGCGCCGGCGCACTCATCGCCGCAGCCATGGTCACCCTCGGCGGCTACGCGCTACACCGACTCGACACTGCGACCGCGGACGAACCCACTCCATCGCGACTGACCATCATGAACAGGATCTCCTTATGACATCGAACGCTGTGGCATCGGCACTGACCGGAGGTTTAATGGACCCGAGCACCCTCCTCGCCACATTCGGGTTGATCGGACTGCTCGCCGTGATCTTCGTCGAGACGGGTCTGTTGATCGGATTCTTCCTCCCCGGCGACTCCCTGCTCTTCACTGCCGGAGTACTGGTCGCGCAAGCCGATCCATTCGTTCCGTTATGGGTGATCCTCGTGTCCGCACCGATTGCAGCAGCCCTCGGTGATCAATGCGGGTACTTGATCGGACGTGCCGCCGGCCCCGCTGTCTTCGATCGCCCCGATGCCAAACGACTCGGCCCCGCCCAACTCGCACGGGCTCGAGCCTTCTTCGACAAATACGGCGCTCGCACAGTCGTTCTCGCCCGATTCGTACCCGTCGTCCGGACGCTCGCGCCTGTCATGGCGGGAGCATCGGGCATGAAATACCGAACATTCCTCGTCTACAACATCATCGGCGCAGCGGCGTGGGGTATTGGTGTACCGACGCTAGGGTATCTACTCGGCGGAATTCCATTCGTGCGCCATCACATCGAGATCATACTCATCGGAGTTGTCGTGCTCTCGATACTCCCGATCGCCGTCAACTACCTCCGATCCCGGACCAAGAAAACGACCGAAGTATCGGCCTGACGCGCACTCGCGTAACACGGCCGCGGCCGCCCACACCGAATACAGGTGTCGGGGCTTCGGTCTGTTCGAAGGTCGTTGTTCCGAGTTCGTAGGCACCCTGTGCCTCTTGAACATCCGGCCCGAGACCAATGCACGTTGCCGGCAAGGTGTGCCGCACTACCAACCCAGAGGGGGACTCGAACCGGCAACCGTCCGATCAGCAATGCAGTCCGACAGGTCTCTCCGTTTGCTCGTTCCGGCCGAACCTGTGGCAAGCGTCGGAGCAGATCCGCCGCTACCGATGACGGTGGTGTAAAACCGAGGACATCAGTCGTTGCTACACCGGAGATGGTGGTCCGCTCTGCATGGTCGAGCAGAAATCACAGTGCCGGACAACGGTGCGACTGTCCGAGGCGATAAGGCGGTCGCCAGTATGGTCGAACAATGACTGTGCGTGCGGGTGTTGTGGTTACGGGAAACGAAGTTCTGGCCGGTCGGGTCACCGACAGGAACGGCCCGTGGGTGGCCCAGCGACTACTGGAGATGGGAGTGGACGTTGCCCACATCACGATCTGCGGTGACCGGCCCGAGGACCTGACGGCGCAACTACAATTTCTCGCGGATCAGCGCGTCGACTTGATCGTCACCACCGGAGGCTTGGGCCCGACCGCTGACGATCTCACCGTGGAGACCGTTGCCGCTCTGTACGGCCGTGAATTGCACCTCGACGAGGAACTCGAACAACGCATCCACGCAATCGTGCAGCGATGGCGAAGCCGGTTGAGTTCTGCAACCGACTCAGAGCCGTTGTTGGCAGGTATTCGCAAGCAGGCAATGGTTCCGCACGGTGCGTATTCCATTCCACCGACCGGAACCGCCCCCGGTGTAGCGATACCTGCCGGAGACTCCGGAACACTGCCCGCTGTCCTGATATTGCCCGGCCCGCCTCGCGAACTGCAGGCGATGTGGCCGGAGGCACTCGACAGCGCACCGGTCGCCGAGGTACTGGCCCGAAGCACTCAAATCCGTCAGAACACCATTCGTGCGTACGGGCTGTCCGAAGCTGACCTCGCTGCAACGCTACGGACAGCGGAGCGCCAGATCACGGGATTCGGCGATCTCGAAATCACCACTTGCCTGCAACTCGGCGAGCTCGAGATGGTGACCCGCTATGCAGAGCCTGCCGCAACCGCATACACGGACCTCGCAAGTCTCATCGACGAACAACATGGCGCGCAGGTCTTTTCGATCGACGGATCCACCATCGACGACATCGTCGCGAACCTGTTGGCCGGCCATCGGATTGCCACCGCAGAATCGTGCACAGGTGGCATGATCGCCGCACGTCTCACCGATCGCGCGGGATCGTCGGCGTACGTCATCGGCGCGGTCGTGTCCTACGCCAACGAGGCGAAAACCGGGCTCCTCGACGTCCCCGCCGAGATGATCGAAGAACACGGCGCTGTCAGTGAAGAAGTGGCCGCCCAGATGGCGGAGGGCGCACGGAGCAGACTCGGCGTCGACATCGCGGTATCCACCAGTGGCGTCGCGGGACCGGGGGGCGGCACCGACCTCAAACCGGTCGGCACTGTCTGCTTCGCGATTGCCTCTGCCGACCGACCGACCATGACGCGCACACTCCGGCTCCCCGGCGACCGCGCAAGCGTGCGTGCGCTGTCCACTACAGCGGCGATGCACATGCTCGCCGACGCGTTGGGGCCTGTGAATTGATCGACATCGTTCTCGGGCGCGGTGGTCGTGATCAGTTGGTCCCGAAACGCAGAAAGACCCTCTGACCAAGCGATCGAATCGCTGGTCAGAGGGTCTATCACTGCTCCCCCGGCTGGACTCGAACCAGCAACCGTCCGATTAACAGTCGGAAGCTCTGCCAATTGAGCTACAGGGGATTACTTCACGGCGTCACACTCTCGTGTGCGCCGAGAGAAACCATAGCGCACACCCCCATGGGAGTACCAAATCGCCCTGGTGGAGCCGAGTCAGGCAGGATGGTGGGACGCGCGTAGAGGTAGGTGAAGTGGCGCCTACGTCAATGACCGGCAACACTGATGACCGGCAAACACTGTGGGAGGACTTTGATGATTCGTTTGGTTCTGGCTGCTGGAGCGGCGTACGTACTCGGAGCCAAGGCTGGTCGTGGTCGCTACGAGCAGATCCGTAAGACAGCTGCAGCCGTCGCCGGGAGTCCAGCTACGAGGAAGGTTCTCGATGTGAGCAGGCAGAAGCTGTCGGACTCGTTGAACACGCAGCCGAAGCTCGAGCCCATGAAGACGATCGACGACGAGTCGCAGCTGTACATCCCGCAGGATCAGCTCCGCAGGAAGTAGCTAGCCGGCGGCTGAATCGTCCTCCACGTTGCCGATGGCCTGCTCGAGCAGGCTTCGCCGGTACTGTTCGAGGGCGATGACGTCGCCGAGCAGTGCGTAGTACTCGTCCGGGTTCTCCTGCGGTGACATGCGCTGCATCTTGGATTTGAGTTCGGCGACCTGCTCACCGACCCACACTTCCTGCAAGCGGGCCATCACGCCGTTGATGTAGCGAGTCAGCGCGATGTCGGCGACCGGTATGTGTTCGACGGCCAACTCCATGACGAGTGACTGAATGACAGGTCCCTCGGCGCGTTTGGCGACGGCATCGACCCATTCGCCTCCGCCGAGCCCCGCAGCGGTGCCGCCGGCAGCTGTGACAGCCGCACTGACGGCCGCGTAGGCGGGATGTGTGAATGTCTCCGGGGGCAACGAATCGAACACGGAGCCGGCGATCGAGGGGTTCTGCAGCGCGGCCTTGAGGGCTTCGCGCTGCGGCCACAGCGCCGGATCTCGCGGTTGCGGTCGCGGAGGGCCGGCCGGTGTTTCCGGCTTCGGCTCCTGACGCTTCTCGAACGGCACGCGCTTGTTGTTGGCGTCTCCGCCGCCCCGAGCGATCCTCTTGGCTTCGTCCCGCACTCTGGCGAGCACCATCGCGGTGTCGTCCCAGCCGGTCCACCCGGCGAGCTGGCGGGCGTACTCGTCACGCAACGAGCCGTCCTTGATGCGGGCAACGACGGGGACCGTCCGCTTCAGAGCTTCGACGCGGCCCTCGGGGGTGTCCAGATCATGTTCGCTCAGCAGCGATTTGACGACGAACGCAAACATCGGTGTCCGACGCGCCACCAAATCGCGCACGGCAGGATCGCCGGACTTCTGGCGTAACTCGCAGGGATCCATCCCGTCGGGGGCGATGGCGACGAACGTTTGCCCGGCGATCTTCTGATCGCCTTCGAATGCTTTCATCGCGGCTGCTTTTCCTGCCGCGTCACCGTCGAAGGTGTAGATGACCTCGCCGCGAAAGTAGCTGTCGTCCATCATGAGTCGACGCAGCATTGCCAGGTGGTCTTCACCGAAGGCAGTACCGCACGACGCGACGGCGGTCTTGACGCCGGCCAGGTGCATTGCCATGACGTCGGTGTAGCCCTCGACGATGACGGCCTGGTGCGACTTGGCGATGTCCTTGCGTGCCATGTCCAGACCGAACAGCACCTGAGACTTCTTGTACAGCATGGTTTCCGGGGTGTTGATGTACTTGCCGGGCATGGTGTCGTCGTCGAAGAGCTTTCGTGCGCCGAAGCCGATGACGTCGCCGCTTTGACTGCGGATCGGCCAAACCAGGCGACGGCGGAATCGGTCGATCGGGGTGCCGCGCTTGCCTGGCGTGGCCAGGCCGGCGTCGATGATTTCTTTGGCCTCGAAACCTTTGCTCAGCAGATGCTTGGTGAGGGTGTCCCAGCCGTCGGGGGCGTATCCACACCCATAGGTGAGTGCGGCTTGCCCGTCGAAGTCGCGTTCGGTGAGGTAGTCCTGCGCCGCCTGCGCGTCGGGCTCGCGGAGCCGTGCAGCGTAGAACTCCTGCGCGGCAGCGTTGGCCGCGATCAGCCGTGCGCGTGTGCCGCGATCCCGCTGAACCGACGGCCCGCCACCTTCGTAGGTGATGGAGTAGTTCAGCCGGTCTGCGAGCTGCTCGACGGCTTCAACGAACGAAATGTGCTCGATCTTCTGCAGGAACGAGTAGGCGTCACCGCCCTCGCCGCAGCCGAAGCAGTGATAGTGCCCATGGTTGGGGCGCACGTGGAACGACGGTGACTTCTCGTCGTGGAACGGGCACAGCCCCTTCATGGAATCGCCGCCCGCGCGCTTGAGCGAGACGTAGTCACCGACCACGTCCTCGATTCGAGTGCGTTCGCGGATGGCGGCTATGTCTCGTTCAGGAATTCGGCCGGCCACACCGGGCAGTCTAGTACCGCGCACCGGCTGCGAAGAATCAGATCAGCCCCAACTGGCCTGAGCGCCCAGGCTGCGCTTGTCGATCCGCTCGAGCCGACTTTCGGTGTACGACGCAATTTGATCGACGACCACGCGAGTGCGCTGCGCGTCGTCTTGGGCGCGGTTCCATGCCGGCACGAAAATCGGGTCCAACTCCCCCGGCGCCGAGCGCAACAACCATTGCGCGACGCGGTGGATTCGTTCCCGCTGCCGTTCCTGACGGAGCTTGTGTCCGGCATCGGACATCACGTACCGCAACGCCATCGTCTTCAGGAGTGCCACCTCAGAGGCGACGACCGCCGGGATGACCAGATCGGCGTCGTATCTCGACAGTGAACCGGTGCCCCACTTGTCGCGGGTGCCGTTGATCGCAGCGGTCGCGAATCGCCCGACCAGTTCGCTCGTGAGGTGCTTGAGCTTCACCGACGCTTCGAGTGTCCCGTCGAACCGACCTGCCGTCACGACAACCGGCATGCGTGAGAGTCGCTCTGCAGCCTCGATCAGCTCGTCTACGTCGAGACCACGGAATTCCCTGATTCCGAGTTCGGCCAATGCGCGCTGCTCGGAACGATCGCCGAGTGCTCTGAGGTCGATTCTGGCGCCGATCACACCGTCTTCGACGTCGTGGACCGAGTACGCGACGTCGTCGGCCCAGTCCATGGACTGTGCCTCCAGGCACTTGCGCCGGTTCGGCGCCCCATCGCGAACCCAATCGAGGATCCGACCGTCGTCCTCGTACGCGCCGAACTTTGCTCCCGGCGACGGCCGCAGCCACGGATATTTGATCGCGGCATCGAGGGATGCGCGGGTGAGATTGAGGCCGACGCTGATGCCGTCGGCGTCGAGAGTCTTCGGTTCCAGACCGGTGAGGATTCGTAGGTTCTGCGCATTGCCCTCGAATCCGCCGCAATTCTCGGCGACCTCGTCGAGTGCCCTCTCCCCGTTGTGCCCGTACGGCGGGTGACCGATGTCGTGTGCGAGGCCTGCCAGGTCCACCAGGTCCGGATCGGCGCCGAGTCCTTCGGCAATGCTGCGCCCGATCTGCGCCACCTCGAGCGAATGTGTCAATCGCGTGCGCGGGGTATCTCCGTCACGCGGTCCGGTGACCTGAGTCTTGTCGGCCAACCTCCGCAGTGCCGCACTGTGCAGTACGCGTGCTCGGTCCCGCGCGAACGCGCTGCGGTGAGATGCATTCTCTTGCCCGCCATCGAGCCCTGCCGTCTTACGCGGTTCCGCGACGAACCGTTCGAGGTCGTGATCGGTGTAGCCACTCACCGCTATTGCCCTGCCGTGTAAGAGAAGTCGGCGGTGAAGTGGGTGAGCTGATACCACAGCAGCGCCCCGGTTTCGCGAGCAATTCCATGAGCCTGCGATTCCCTGGTGTAGACCGCTGGGCCCGTCCTCGTCGGCGAGGTCCATGCGTCGAGGCCTGCATCCCTGGCCATTGTGCGAGTGCGCAACGAATGCCACGGGTCGCTGACCAACACCACGGACGATTTTCCCTGCTCGCGCAAGGTGTCGCTGACCGCCTCGATGCTTTCGAGAGTGTCCGAGCCCTCCTCGACAGCGGTGATCTTGTCTGCGGGCACGCCTTGCTCGATCAGATAGTTGCGCCCGGACGCTGCTTCGGTGAACAGGTCACCTTCCTGCTTGCCGCCGACGGTGACGATCTCCGGTGCCACGCCCTGTTCGTACAGGGTGGCGGCCTGATCGAGGCGTGCCTCGAACACAGTCGACGGTGTACCCGAATACTGGGCCGCACCGAGAACCACGATCGCCTCTGCCGGAGAGTTGTCGTCGATCCGCGCCACTTGCCAGACTCGAACAGCCGTGCCGCCGACGACGAGGAGACCCATCAGCACGACGCCCAGGATGAGTCGCGTCGTCCACCGGCCGAGCGTGCCGACGAAACCGAGCCGATCATGGCCGGATGGGCGCTGATCCAACGGTCGACCGTACGAATCCCCATCGGGTTCGCCGTACGGATTGCGGTCGAGAGTCGAGTTCACTCCCCGAGTTTGCCAGTCGCGCGCGATCGCGGTCGTATGGGCGCGCGGGAACTCGGCGTCGGCGGTCAGAGCCAACCGCGATCCAGGGCAATCCGAATCGCTTCGGCACGTGTGGTGGTGCCGGTCTTACCGATGGCCGCGGAGAGATGATTGCGTACCGTCCCCTCTGACAGATGAAGCGTCGCCGCCATCCGCCCAGCCGTGCCACCTGCTACTGCTGCACGGAGAACCTGCTGCTCACGCGAAGTCAACGGCGATACTCCGGCGGTCAGTGTCTCCGTGGCCAGCGTCGGATCGACGACGCGGAGGCCCATGTTCACGCGCCGGACCGCGTCGGCGAGCTGCCGGGCCGGGGTGTCCTTGACCACGAATCCGTCGGCGCCTGCGTCGAGGGCGCGCCGCAGATAACCGGGGCGGCCGAAAGTTGTGACGATCAACACTCGACACGAGGGCACGTGGGTGCGTAGTTCTTTGGTGGCAGCGATCCCGTCGATACCCGGCATTTCCACATCGAGAAGCGCGACGTCGGGTGTGTGTTCCAGCGCCGCGGCAACGACCTGATCGCCGCGGCCGACTTCGGCCACCACCTCGAGATCGGATTCAAGCTCGAGTAGGGCCGCCAGAGCACCGCGCACCAACGCTTGATCGTCGGCGAGCAACAGTCGAATTGTCATTGCGACATCACTTCCACGCGAAAACCACCGGATTCTCCGCTGCCGAGCACGAGTGTGCCGTTGGCAGCTTTCACTCGTTCACCGAGTCCACGAAGACCATTGCCCCCGGAGGTCGCATCCGTAGCCATCCCGCGGCCGTCGTCGGACACGACGATCGACGTCGGATCGAGCGCGACCGAACATTGTTGCGCACCGCTGTGCCTGATGACGTTGGTGACGCCCTCACGCAATGCCCAACCGAACAGTTCACGGTTTCGCAGAGGGACATCGTCGGCGTCGGCAGGCAGGTCAGCTCCGATCCCCGCAGCGTCGAGCGCCGATCGTGCATTGCCGAGCTCCACCGCGATGTCCACGCGGCGAGCACCACTGACCGTGCTGCGCACATCGCCGAGCGCTTCCCGTGCGAGTGCTTCGACTTGTGCGATCTCGACGGCGGCTCGCGCAGGGTCGAGGTCGATCAGACGTCCGGCCAGTTCGGCTTTGACCGTGATCACGGTGAGTGAGTGTCCGAGGATGTCGTGGACATCGCGCCCCATTCGTTCACGTTCAGCAACGACGGCGAGGTCCGCCAATTGTTGTCGGGCTTCGGCGAGTTCGTGGTTTCGGCGAAAGACCTGCGTAATGCCCCAGGCAGCAAGGGCACTCACGATGAGTTGGAACCCGAAGAAGCTGTCGGGTTCCCAGTCCGGCACGAATCGCGGCAGTAGTTCGACAGCTGCGAGCATCGCAGCAACGAGCGTGACCGACTGAACCGAAGGCAGGATCATCACGGCAAGAACTGCGATGTAGATGGTCAGACCGAATGCGGTCGTCCCCAGCATCAGCGAGAGCAGGGCCGTGATCGCCAGCATCGAGGCGAGTGAACTCCAAGCCAGCGCCGAGGACATCGGCCGATCGTGGCGGTGTCCGTGCCGAAATGCCCAGAACGTACCGAGAAAGAGCAACGCGAACCCGACCACAAGTGTCAGCCCAGCTACTCGCGCGAACCACGAGGGCTTGGCGAGTACCTCACCGATGGGATAGGCCAGGTAGATCAACCATGCCGCAGCGAAGATCGGCCCGAACCGCCAGAAGCGGTCGCCACCCTCCTGCGCCTGTGGATCGATCCGCTCACTCATGTTGCCTACGTTATCGGTGTCGGCAGCACGAGTGAGCGAAGAATCAGACACGTTGGGTATCGCGACGGAACAGCACAGCGGCACCGAAGATGAATACGCCTGCCCACACCGCGAGATTGAGCACGGCCACCGCGAGGGTAGCGGCGCTGGGATCGGTGAAGGGAGCGCGTGCCACCGTGGCCAGCCCGTAAAGCGGGGTGAACTTGGAGACAAAAGGGAACCAGCCGCCGTCTGCCAGCGGCACGAAGAGCCCGCCTGCGAACGCGAGAACGGCGAGAACTGGGCCGAGTACCTGCATGACGTTCTCGGATGGGAGGAGATATCCCATGAACAATCCGAAGGCCGCGAAGACCGAACTACCGAGCCATGCGATGACGCCCGTCGAGATCCACACCCAGATCGGCATATCAGCGCCGAAGACGGAAGCTACCGCGAACACGACGACGATGGATGCCAGTCCCATGGTCATCGCCACTGCCATCTTGGTGACGATGTAGGCGACCGGCTTCAACGGGGTCAAACGCAGTTGTCGACTCCATCCCTGTGCACGTTCCACGGAGACCATTGCGCCCCCGCTGGTAGCGGCGAGCATCGCCCCGTAGACCGCCATGCTGATGGCGATGAACGCGGTGACGTTGCCGTGTGCGAACGCGTAGTTCGACGAGTAGTCCGACGCGGTCCCGAAGATGACGAAGAACACCGGCGGCATGACGAGGGTGAACAGCACCGTCCGACGGTTGCGAATCAATCTCTTGATCTCCAGGCCGAGGAATGTGGGGCTGAATCCGCCGAGATTCAGGGTCGGACGCGAAGTCATCTGTGTTGCAGTCATATCGAACTCCCTGCGAGATCTGCTGGATAGTCGGTGGTCAGTGCGAGAAATGCGTCTTCGAGTCCCCGAGAGACAATTTCGAGGTCGACGGCGTCGATGCCGAGCAGGTAGCGCGCAACGGCGTCCGAGTCCTGTCCGTGGACGATCACTCGATCTCCCCGCGTTTCCACCCGGTCGACCCCCGGAATTGCCAGGAGTGCCCGCTGATCGACATCGATGGCCGTGGCAGTCACGGTGCGACCGGATGCCAGGTTCTTGACCTCCGCGGCACTGCCGTCGGCGACGATCCGCCCGTGGCGAAGCAGCACGATGCGATCTGCGTAGGCATCTGCCTCGTCTAGATAGTGGGTAGCGAAGAGAACGGTGCGCCCGCTTCGCGCGTCGGTGCGAATGGCGTTCCAGAAATCACGTCGCCCCTTCACATCCATCCCGGTCGTCGGCTCGTCGAGGACGAGCAGATCGGGCTCGGGCAGAAGTGCCAACGCGAACCGCAGGCGTTGCTGCTCACCGCCCGAGCACTTCGCGACACGTCGGTCGGCGATGGCGGTGATTCCGGCGCGTTCGATGACCTCGTCGACCGGTTGTGTCCGCGGAAACAATGCAGCGGTGAGCCGGACCGTTTCGCGCACCGTGAGGTCTCTGAGCAGACCACCCGACTGCATCACGGCCGAGACCCGCCCCGCGCTGATCGCGTCTGCGGGTGTCTCACCGAAGATGCTCACCGTCCCGGAGTCCGGTCGCGCCAGACCGAGCATCATGTCGATGGTGGTCGTCTTCCCCGCGCCATTGGGGCCGAGGAAAGCCACCACTTCCCCCGGCTCGATACGCAGACTCACGTCCGCGACGGCTCGGACATTTCCGAAAGATTTGCTCAGGTGGTCCAGATGCACCGAAGGTGTCGTTGTCATGAGATCAACACTGCTCGCGTCGAGGGCGTCGAACCCCTTCCGTGCGTCATGTTCTCGGCATGACATGTGTCATGGGTTGTCCTCCCGGTAAGTTCGGTACCTATGGCAGTCGATCAGGCAGAGCACCGGCCCGCGTTCGTTGCGGTCCGGAGAGTTCTCGCATACAGCGCACTCACCACCGTCCTGGGATTCACCGCTTTACTCGGCGCCGCCGGGACCGCCTCGGCCGAACCGCCGTCGCGCCTCGACACGCAGATCACCGACGAAGTGCAGGTGCTCGACGAGCAGAGCACCGGAGATATTCAGGCCGCGATCGACGATCTTTACAACAACAGCCGTATCCGGCTCTGGGTTACTTTCGTCTCCGATTTCGACAACTTGTCCTCCGAGAGTTGGGCGCAACAGACGTACACCGCGAGCGATTTCGGGCAGCGGGACGTACTCCTTGCGGTGGCGACGGACGGCCGGGCGTACTACCTCGGCGTCGACAAGTCCTTGACGGAGATCACCGCGGCGGAGCAAGAGTCGATCCGTGTAGATCAGATCGAGCCGGCGTTGGCACAGCGAGATTGGTCCGGCGCGGCCATCTCCACCGCAGGAAGCCTCGACGAGGCCTACACCTCCTCCGGCTCGGACGGGTCCGGTACACCGTGGTTGATCGGTGCGGGCGCGGTACTCGTCGCCGGTGGCGGAGCTGTCGCCTACTCCTCTCGGCGAAAAAAGAAGCTACGCAAGGCGAGCATCGAAGCAGCGCACACCATCGATCCGACCGACACTGCCGCACTCAGTGCGCTTCCGCTCGATGTACTCGATGCTCGCGCCCATTCGATGCTCGTCGAGACGGACAACGCCGTGCGCGCCAGCGAGGAAGAGTTGACCATCGCGCGATCGGAGTTCGGAGATCGAACTGCAGCGCCCTTCATCAGTGCATACGAGGAAGCAAAGAAAGCACTCGCTTCCGCGTTCGAAATGCGTCAGCGTCTCGACGACGCCATTCCGGAAACGCCGGATCAACGACGCTCCATGCTCATTCACATCATTTCCTCGTGCGGCCGAGCCGATCACGAACTCGACTCTCGCGTAGCGGAATTCGAATCGATGCGAGATCTGCTCATCAACGCCGGTTCGAAGTTGGATTCGCTGACGCAGACCGTCGTCGGCTTGACCGTCCGAATCCCCGAATCGCAGCAGATTCTAGAACAATTGCGCACCGAATTTGCGCCGGCTGCGCTCGCATCTATCGAAGCCAACGTCGATATGGCTCGCGAGGCAATCGAACTCGCCGAGTCGAACATCGCCGTCGGCCGAGAGGCAGCTGCACGACCCGCAGGCAAACAGGGCGAACTGGTCTCTGCCGTCCGAACCGCAGAAAAAGCAGCCGAACACGCACGGGCATTGCTCGACGCAGTCGACCACGCGCAGAGCGATATCCGTAATGCGATAGCGACACTTCCGGCCGCCATCGAAGAGGTGCGCAAAGACATCGCCGCCGCTGCAACTCTCAGTCGGCACGGTGGGCCCGATTTGGACAAGGCGCGCGCAGCGGCCGAACAGGCACTACGCAATGCCGAGGCGTCCCAGGCATCGGATCCGCTCGGAAGTTACAACCAACTCGTTGCTGCCGATCAACAACTGGACGCAACGATCGAAGACGCAACCGAGGTGAAAGAGCAGGAGGAGCTTCTGCGCGCACGACTCGCGCGTGACATCGGCGCGGCTCAGTCGCAGATCACCGCTGCCAAGGACTACATATCGACCCGACGCGGCGGCGTCGGAGCCGAAGCGCGAACCCGCCTCGCAGAATCGGAGCGGCATTTCGAAGCCGCCCGCCAGCTGGAGTCCTCGGACCCGGCGAAGGCGCTCCAGCATGCTCAGGCCGCAGCACAATTGGCCACGCAGGCATCTCAGAGCGCGCAGGCCGACGTCCGAGACTGGGAAGATCGCAATCGCCCACGCGGAGGCGGTGGCGGTGGGAATATGGCCGGCGCGGTCCTCGGCGGAATCCTCATCAACAGCGTCCTACGCGGCGGGGGCGGCGGCTTCGGTGGAGGCGGCTTCGGCGGCGGGGGCGGCTTCGGCGGAGGAGGCGGTGGCGGCGGCGGTTTCGGTGGCGGTGGCGGCCGGTTCTAGACGACTGGTCGCGTCCGGTCGCCGAGGTTGTGCGAACCTGAGTCGAGGTGACCGAACACGACGTTCGGTCACCTCGACTTCGGCGTTCTAGGCTCCGAGCAACCGCTGCGCGAGGTAGCCCTCGACCTGATCGAGAGCAACCCGCTCCTGCGCCATCGTGTCGCGCTCGCGGATGGTGACGGCATGGTCGTCGAGCGTGTCGAAGTCGACGGTGATGCAGAACGGCGTACCGATCTCGTCCTGGCGACGGTATCGACGGCCGATGGCTCCGGCGTCGTCGAATTCCACGTTCCAGTACTGACGCAATTGCTGTGCCAGGTCCTTCGCTTTCGGCGTCAGATCGGCATTACGTGAGAGCGGCAGAACGGCAACCTTGACCGGCGCGAGGCGGCGGTCGAGCTTGAGTACGACGCGCTTGTCGACGCCACCCTTGGCGTTGGGTGCCTCGTCCTCTGAGTACGCGTCGACGAGGAATGCCATCAGCGAACGAGTCAGACCGGCCGCCGGCTCGATGACGTACGGCGTGTAGCGGGTGTCGGTGGCCTGCTCGTAGTAGCTCAGGTCCTGGCCGGATGCCTTCGAGTGCACCGAGAGGTCGTAATCGGTGCGGTTGGCGACGCCCTCGAGTTCACCCCAGGCGCTTCCCTGGAAGCCGAACCGGTACTCGATGTCGACGGTCCGCTTGGAGTAGTGCGAGAGCTTCTCCTTGGCATGCTCGTACAGGCGCAGGTTCTCCGGGTCGATACCGAGGTCGGTGTACCACTTCATGCGGTAGTCGATCCAGTACTCGTGCCACTCCTCGTCCTCGCCGGGCTTGACGAAGAATTCCATCTCCATCTGCTCGAACTCGCGAGTGCGGAAGATGAAGTTTCCGGGGGTGATTTCGTTGCGGAAGCTCTTGCCGATCTGGCCGATGCCGAACGGCGGCTTCTTGCGTGAGGTCGTCAGCACGTTGGCGAAGTTCACGAAAATGCCCTGAGCAGTCTCGGGCCGCAGGTAGTGCAGCCCTTCCTCGTTGTCGACCGGTCCGAGGAACGTCTTGAGAAGGCCCGAGAACGCGCGTGGTTCGGTCCACTGGCCCGGGTCGCCGGTCTCGGGATCGCGGATATCGGCGAGGCCGTTCTCCGGCGGATGCCCGTGCTTCTCCTCGTACGCTTCGAGCAGATGATCGGCGCGGTAACGCTTGTGGGTGATCAGAGATTCGACGAGCGGATCACTGAAGGTTTCGACGTGACCCGACGCTTCCCAGACCTGACGCGGCAGAATGACCGACGAGTCGAGGCCGACGGTGTCTTCGCGGCTGGTGACCATGTTCCGCCACCACTGCTTCTTGATGTTCTCTTTGAGCTCGACGCCCAGCGGGCCATAGTCCCAGGCAGACTTGGTGCCTCCGTAGATCTCGCCGCAGGGGTATACGAGACCTCGGCGCTTGGCGAGGTTGGCGACGGTGTCGACTTTGGACTTGGGTGCCACTGGCGGAGCTCTCCATCTTCGGTGTTCGAGGGGGTAGTTGCAGGCGCTTGGCCTCGCGCCAGCCTATCGGTCGGGCGGCGTATATCCGAACGGTCCCCATTTGGTTTGACATGCATACTCCTGCATATCAAAATGGAAGTGATTTGCATTAACACCAAGTACGCGGGCCTGACACCGGCGAAAGACGTTCTGAAAGTAGGGAGATCCTCTTGGCAACGATGGAGACGAACCCCTCACACCGGAACGATGATGCTGCCGACGATCCCCCATCTCAGGCTCTCGACGACCATTCCCACGACCCGTTCGCATCTGCTCCCCCGGCACCGATCCCACCCAAAGAAACACTCGCAGCCGCAGGCGACATCCTGCGCGCTCTCGCTGCACCGGTACGTATCGCGATCGTGCTTCAACTACGCGAATCGGAGCGCTGCGTACACGAGCTGGTCGGCGCCCTCGGCGTCACACAGCCGTTGATCAGCCAACACCTGCGGGTTCTCAAGGCTGCCGGGGTCGTCCGCGGTGAGCGCAACGGCCGCGAAGTTCTCTACCGTCTCGTCGACGACCATCTGTCACACATCGTCGTCGACGCCGTCGCACATGCCGAGGAAGGCTGAAGTTACCCATGACCGACAGTTCGTCGACCGATACTGCCCGTCCCCGAAAGCCCGTCGTAGCAGGGGTGCGGGCCACCAAACAGCGGAGCGCGATCTCCGACCTCTTGGACAGCATCGAGGAGTTCCGATCCGCGCAGGATCTGCACGACGAACTCCGCAAGCGTGGAGAAGGCATCGGCCTCACCACCGTCTACCGCACGTTGCAGACCCTCGCCGACGCAGGCACCGTGGACGTTCTTCGCATCGACACCGGCGAATCGGTATATCGGCGATGCTCGTCGGGGCATCACCACCATCTGGTGTGCCGCCTCTGTGGCTACACCGTCGAGGTCGAGGGCGCAGACGTGGAGAAATGGTCGCAGGACGTCGCCGAGGACAACGGCTTCAGCGACGTCAGCCACACGGTCGAAATCTTCGGCACCTGTAGCGAGTGCCGAGCAGGCTCCTAGCCCGACCCTCCGCGAGCAGGCGTCAGGGCAAAAGTCCTACACGTGCCTTCTCGACGCCTGCGAGCACGAGGACCAACATCGTCATCAGCGGTTCGTCGTCGAGTCCGCTGGCCGGAAATGTGTACCGCAGCAGTACGTCGGCCATCTTTCCGTTGACATTGACCGAGATCGAGCCGAACTGCGACTCGGCGTTTCGGTCTGCGACCTTCTTGTGCAGCGAGGCCTTCACCGGGCGATCCCACGCCAGAACCGCTGTCAGAGAAAGCACTTCGAGACCCGGCGACAGCACTAGCGAACGCAACGAGCACAAGGCCCCCGCATAATCGAACCCCAGCGACCCCTCGTCTGCCACTGTGACGGTCGCGAACTGGGCCAGCGCAATCTGGGCGCGGGATTGCAGGGACAACTGTTCACTCATACTTGACTCCACCGAATCTGCGGTCTCTGGAAGCGAATTCGACACATGCCGCCCACAGATCCCGGCGGTCGAAGTCCGGGAACAGCTTCTTTTGAAATACGAACTCCGCGTAGGCCGATTGCCACAGCAGGAAGTTGGACGTGCGCTGCTCACCGGACGGACGCAGAAACAGATCGACGTCGGGCATGTCGGGCTCGTCGAGATACTTCGCGACGGTCGCTTCGGTGATCTTCTCCGGGTCGAGTTTTCCCTGCGCAACCAGCCGCGCTATTTCCTTTGTCGCGTCAGCGATTTCGGCCCGGCCGCCATAGTTGACACACATCGTCAGCGTCATGACGGTATTATGCTTCGTCAACTCCTCGGCGACCTCGAGCTCCTTGATCACACTGCGCCACAGGCGAGGTCGACGGCCGGCCCACCGAACGCGAACGCCCATCTCGTTCATTTCGTCGCGCCGACGCCGAATGACATCGCGGTTGAATCCCATCAGGAATTTCACCTCGTCGGGACTACGCTTCCAGTTCTCAGTCGAGAACGCATAGGCCGAGAGCCATTTCACACCGATGTCGATGCAGCCACTGACCGTATCCATGAGCACGGCCTCGCCGCGCTCGTGTCCCGCGGTACGCGGCAGGCCTCGGTCCTGCGCCCACCGCCCGTTGCCGTCCATGACCAACGCGACATGCCGCGGAATCAGCTCAGGTTGCAGGATCGGCGGCCGGGCACCCGACGGATGCGGGTCCGGTGGGCGTACAGCGATCTCCTCGTCAGGCCGTGTACGCGGTTCGCGTCGTCGAATCACGGTCTTCATCCTGCCCGACGGTGGATATTCGGACCGACTCAGCCTCGACCTGATGCGGTTTCGATCGTTCGATCAGGGGCAACGTCCGCAACTGACGCTCGAGATGCCATTGCAGATGCGCGGCGACAAGGCCACTCGTCTGACTACGCACCGCAGTCGACGTCGTCTCGGTGTAGATCCACTCACCACGCTCGAGGGCAACCATCAGATCGAGTACACCGGCCATCGGGGTCGCCGCCCCGGGCGGCCTGCAGTGAACGCAGACGGAGCCGCCGGCTGCGACATGGAACGCCCGATGTGGGCCGGGAGCGGCGCACCGGGCGCACTCGGTCAACGACGGTGCCCACCCGGCGTACCCCATTGCGCGAAGCAGGAAGGCGTCGAGGACCAGCTCTGGTGGACGAGCGCGGTCGCCCAGTGCTCGCAGCGCCCCGACAGTCAGTTGGTGCAGACGTCTGGCGGGTGCATGTTCTTCGCCCGCGAGCCGCTCCGCCGTTTCGAGAATCGCGCATCCGGTGGTGTAGCAGCCGTAGTCGGTCACGATATCGCCGCCGAAGGCGTCGATGGTGTGGACCTGCGTGACGATGTCGAGGTTGCGTCCGGGGTAGAGAAGAACATCGACGTGAGCGAACGGCTCCAGCCTCGCGCCGAACTTCGACTTCGTGCGGCGGACGCCCTTCGCGACGGCCCGGACGATTCCGTTGTCTCGGGTCAGGAGCGTGACAATCCGATCGGCCTCGCCCAGCTTGTGCTGGCGCAGCACGACTGCGTTGTCCCGATAGAGCCTCACGTGTTCAATACTCCCACGCTGGTCCGACGGTTCCCATCTCCCTCGCACAGGTTCGATACTGTGCAGGCGTGGATTTTTCTCGTGCGACCCTCGTCGAACAAGCCGCAGCACTCGCAGCAGGCCGCATCACCTCGACTGCGGCCGTCACCGAGTCGCTGGACCGAATCGAGAAGAGTCAGCCAACTCTGAATGCGTTCCGCATCGTGCGAAGTGACGCCGCACTGAGGGAGGCCGCGGAGACCGATCGTTTACGCGCAACGGGGCACACTGCTCCCCTTCTAGGTGTGCCGATCGCGGTGAAGGACGACGTCGATGTCACTGGTGAACCGACGGCATTCGGATGTGCCGGGGAGTTCCCGCGGGCAACCGCCGATTCGGAGGTAGTGCGCAGACTTCGCGACGCCGGTGCCGTCATCGTCGGTAAAACGAACAGTCCAGAACTCGGACAATGGCCGCTCACCGGTGGAAGCGCGTTCGGTCACACTCGAAATCCCTGGAGTCGTGCGCACACGCCCGGCGGTTCATCGGGCGGGAGCTCAGCGGCGGTGGCCGCCGAATTGGTCTCGGCAGCAATGGGTTCCGACGGTGCGGGCTCGGTGCGCATTCCGGCGTCGTGGACAAATCTCGTCGGAATCAAACCACAGCGCGGACGCATCTCGACATGGCCGGAGCCCGAGGCCTTCAACGGCATCACCGTCATCGGCCCGCTGGCGCGGACCGTCGCCGACGCGGCACTCCTGCTCGATATCGTCTCGGGCAGTCACGACGGCGATCTGCACAAGCCTGCACCGTTGCTGGTCTCGGACGCGGTCGGTCGCAATCCGGGTTCGCTCAGGATCGCGCTGAGCCTGCGCAAGCCCTTCATTCCGACACCCTCGAAATTGGACCCCGAGATCTCGGCCGCGGCTTACGAGATGGCAGCGGTACTGCGATCACTGGGCCATCACGTGGTCGTAGACGATCCGAATTACGGAATCACATTAGGTCTCAATTTCCTTCCCCGTTCACTGGCCGGTGTAGCAGCCTGGCTCGATCGACTCCCGGATGCGTCGCTGGCCGATCCGCGTACCCGTGCCAACGCCAAATACGGGCGCGCCCTTGCCGGCGCGCCGCTGCGCGCAGCCCGCGCCGCGGAACCGCGGATCCGGCGTCGTATCGGCCGAATATTCGACGAATACGACATCGTGTTGGCTCCGACGACGGCTACTCCACCGCCGCTGATCGAAGCAATCGACGACAAGACCAACAGCGAGACCGACCGCATCATCACCGAGCACTGTCCCTACACCTGGCCGTGGAACGTTCTCGGATGGCCGAGTGTGAACATCCCGGCCGGCTTCACCATGAACGGCCTGCCGATCGGTATGCAGCTGATGGGCCACGAATCCTCGGAACCGCTGCTGGTCTCCGTTGCCGCACAACTGGAGAACGTGCTGCAATGGCATCTCCAGCGACCGGAACCGTGGTGGTGAGGAACACCGTCGACACGGCCCGATCGAATCAAAACCCGAGCTTGCCCATCTGCTTGGGATCGGTCTGCCAGTCCTTGGCGATCTTGACGTGCAGGTCGAGGTAGATGCGAGTACCGAGCAACTTCTCGATCTGCAAGCGCGAGTTGGTACCGACCTCTTTCAACCGAGCACCACCCTTGCCGATGATGATCGCCTTCTGGCTCGAGCGTTCGATGTAAAGGATTGCGTGGACGTCGAGCATGTTGTCGTGGCCCTCGCGAGGAGTGATCTCATCGATGACGACGGCTAGCGAGTGGGGAAGTTCGTCGCGAATACCTTCGAGCGCGGCCTCTCTGATCAACTCCGCCATCAGGATTTCTTCTGGCTCGTCCGTCAGTTCCCCGTCCGGGTAGAAGGCAGGGCCGGGTGGCAATTCGGAGGCGAGCAGGGCGACCAGCTTCTCCACCTGCTCACCCGATTCGGCAGACACCGGAATCACGTGGCTGCTCTCCCCCAGCAACTTCGACAGAGCCATGAGCTGCTGTACGACGCGTTCTTTCTTGACCTTGTCGATCTTGGTCACGATGCCGATCAGCGTCGTCTTCGGCGAGATGTGGCGAACCTGCTCGAGAATCCAGCGATCACCCGGCCCGATCTTTTCGTCCGCGGGGATGCACAGTCCGATGACGTCGACCTCGGAATACGTGTCCTGCACCAGATCATTGAGTCGCTGCCCGAGAAGTGTTCTCGGGCGGTGCAATCCAGGGGTGTCGACGAGAATCAACTGCGCATTCTCGCGGTGAACGATGCCACGAATGGTGTGGCGCGTGGTCTGCGGACGCGATGAAGTGATGGCGATCTTGGAACCGACGAGCGCGTTGGTCAGCGTCGACTTTCCGGTGTTCGGCCGACCGACGAAACAAATGAATCCGGACCGAAAATCTTCTTCGCTCGAATCAGACATCGAGCACCTCCCAGCTCTTCCCGCCGCGCGATGCGGCCGGGATGGTTGTATTCGTTCTGCCGCACAGCTCAGGCATCGGACGCTTCTGTCGACGATTCCTCATCGTGATCGTTCTCGAACCTCTCCACCAGTACGGTCGTGACTCGCACTCGACCCTTCTGATCGGCGCCGCCTTCGCCGGTGAATGCCAAGCCGTGCGACTGCACACGCGAGCCTGGAAGCGGTACTCGTCCGAGCTCGTAGCCCAGGAGACCACCGACGGTGTCGACATCCTCGGATTCGATCTCGATGTCGAACAACTCGCCGACGTCATCGAGTGGCACACGCGCAGATACCCGATAGCGTCCGTCACCCAAGTCTTCGATGGGGGCAACTTCACCGGCGTCGTACTCATCGGCGATCTCTCCGACGATTTCCTCCAACACATCCTCGATGGTGACCAGCCCTGCAGTTCCACCGTATTCGTCGATGAGCACGGCCATGTGCTTACGGTCACGCTGCATTTCGGCGAGCAAACTATCCAACGGCTTGGAGTCCGGTACGAATACTGCCGGCCTCATGACGTCGGTAACCTTCACACCGCGTCCGCCATCGGTGGAGTAGTACGTCTGCTGCACAAGATCTTTCAGGTACACGACGCCGATGATGTCGTCGACGTTCTCACCGATCACCGGAATCCGGGAATGCCCACTGCGCACGGCGAGCGAAGTCGCCTGTCCCGCTGACTTGTCGGACTCGATCCACACCATTTCCGGCCTCGGAACCATCACCTCGCGCGCCGAGGTATCACCGAGTTCGAAGACGGACTGGATCATTCGGCGCTCGTCGTCAGCAACCACTCCACGCTCACGAGCCATGTCGACCAGTTCACGCAGTTCGATCTCGGATGCGAACGGGCCGTTGTGGAATCCGCGCCCCGGCGTGATCGCGTTGCCGATGAAGATCAGCACGCGGCTCACCGGACCGAGAATCCAGCCGAGGCCTCTCAACGGAAGTGCCGCGAACAGTGCAATCGAGTACGCGTGTTGGCGCCCAAGCGTTCTGGGACCGACACCGATGACAATGTAACTGACCAACACCATCACGACGGCAGTCACGAGAAGCGCGATCGTTTCGTCGAGAACACCTATCAGCCCGCCCGCGAGTAGAACTGTGGCAACGATTTCGCACAGGATGCGAAGAAGAACCGTCAGATTCACGTATCGAGGGCGGTCCGCGACGATGGTGAGTAGACCGATAGCGCCCGGGCGCCCATCTTTGACCATGTCCTCGACGCGGGCCCGCGAGACCGTGTTCAATGCCGAATCCACCGCAGCGAACAAACCGGCGACCGGTACGAGGACGACTGCTGCCACTATCAGCGCAGGCGCATCGCTCACAGGTTGTCGCCGCCGACGAAGCCGGTTTTGCCGAGCAGTCGACTGTCCCGGGCCGCCTGTACTTCGGCTTCTTCTGCGCGACGGAGATCCTCGTACCACTCCGCCAGAATGCGATTCTGAAGAGCGAACATTTCCTTTTCTTCATCCGGTTCGGCGTGGTCGTAGCCGAGTAGATGCAGAACGCCGTGGACAGTCAGCAGTGCCAACTCGTGTTCGAGAGGATGGCCGGCTGCTGCTGCCTGGTCTGCGGCGAAGGACGGGCACAGCACGATATCGCCGAGCATCGACGGTCCAGGCTCAGGAGAATCCGGACGACCGCCGGGCTCGAGTTCGTCCATCGGGAACGACATCACATCCGTCGGGCCCGGCAAATTCATCCACCGCATGTGCAGGTCCGCCATGGTCGACGAATCGACGAGAACCATCGACAATTCGGCCGCTGAATGCACGTCCATACTGGCGATAGCGAACCGGGCCACACTTACGAGATCCGTTTCGGAGACTTCCATCCCCGATTCGTTGGACACCTCGATACTCATTGCTGCTCACTCTTTCGACAAGGGACTTTCGAGCAGATTCTATCGGCGAGCAGAGCGCGGCCCTCCAGAGCGTCGCTGTCCCCGATTGCTCAGCGAGAGATCCTGGTTGTTCGTGGACTCGAACCTCTCGTAAGCGTCGACGATTTCCGACACCAGGCGATGTCGAACCACGTCGCTACTGGTCAACTGAGCAAAGTGGATATCATCGACGTCGGTGAGTATCTCCGACGCGGCCCGTAGCCCCGAACGTGCGCCACCGGGGAGGTCAACCTGAGTGATATCGCCGGTCACGACGATCTTCGACCCGAATCCCAGCCTGGTGAGGAACATCTTCATCTGCTCGGCGGTGGTGTTCTGCGCCTCGTCGAGAATGATGAACGCGTCGTTGAGGGTCCGACCGCGCATGTACGCCAGCGGAGCGACCTCGATGACACCTGCCTGCATGAGCTTCGGAATCGCCTCGACATCCATCATGTCGTGCAGTGCGTCGTGCAGCGGGCGCAGGTACGGATCGATCTTGTCGTGCAACGTGCCGGGCAGAAAGCCGAGACGCTCCCCTGCTTCCACCGCCGGCCGCGTCAAAATGATGCGGCTGACCTGCTTGGCCTGCAACGACTGGACCGCCTTGGCCATCGCCAAGTAGGTCTTGCCGGTACCAGCAGGGCCGACACCGAAGACGATGGTGTTGGTGTCGATCGCGTCGACGTAGCGCTTCTGATTGAGTGTCTTCGGCCGGATGGTCTTGCCTCGACGAGAAAGGATGTCCAGGCTCAGCACTTCGGCCGGTGACTCCGCGACACCTTCGGTCATCATGCCGACAGCCCTGCGTACCGCATCGACGGTCAGCGGCTGCGCGCGCTTGGCGACGGCTGCCAACTCGGAAATGACGCGCTCGGCGAGCGCCACGTCGGTGACCTTGCCACTCAAAGTGACTACGTTTCCTCGGACATGGATGTCAGCGCTCAGAAGCTGCTCGAGGGTCCGCAGGTTCTCGTCGGCGGGTCCCAGCAGCGGGAGAACGGCCTCAGGCGCAAGCTCCATGCTGGACCGAACCATGCGTTCGGTGGGAAGTTCGCTGTGTTCACTCACGTGGTGGCTATGGCCTGCTTTCCGATGTCGACGAGCATGAAATGGACGGGGCCTGATTCGAGTTTAACGCGCATGCGAATAACAGCATTCCCATTTACCTGCCGGTACCGGCGAGCACCGCAGCCACCGAGCGCTGCCAGCTCTGCGACCCGGTCTCGAGAAACGCGGCGTGGTCCTCACCAGGAACGATCGTCAGTTCGGCGTGATCACCGCCGGCGCGTGCCGCTGCTACATAGAGTTCGCTCTGCGACACCGGCACCAGCGTGTCGAGCGATCCATGAATGCAGTGCATCGGGATCGCGGTGGGAACGCGGTGTATCGGCGACGCCGATCGATACAGCTCGGGCGCGTCCTCGTAGTCGGCGTCGAGCAAGGCGCGGACAGCAGGATTGACGATTCCCGACGCCGGACCAGTCACCAAGTCCAGAACACCTGCCTGCGTCACGACCAGCGACGGCGTCAGCGCGCCGCCGCGTCGACCTGCCAGCCATGCGGCCAGGTGTCCCCCGGACGAATGACCGAGCACTCGCACGTCCGCCAGATCGAGTGAGATCGAATCGAGTTCGGCAGCTATGCCGATGAGTGCGTCGAGCGCCGCGCCGACATCGTTGCTCACTTCGGGCCACAGACCGCCTGCGCCGACCCGGCGATACTCGATGTTCCAGGCTGCGAAACCTGCTCGCGCAAACTCGACGGCGTACCGGGTGCCGAGGCTGGAGCTGTACTGGCCACTCCAGGATCCGCCGTGCACGATCATGACGACAGGTACGGGAGTGCCTGATTCAGCCGCGAAGCGCTCCGGAAGATAGAGGTGCCCGTACTGCTCTTCGTGCTCGCCGTAACCGATTTTGGTTCGCTCCACTACGGCTCACGAAAGTCGAGAGGCTGCTGCGCCCAGCGGTCCGTCGAGACACCGATCGCGCCCAGTGCAACGGCCGCAGCGGTCGAGGTCCGCAGAACCGTCGGACCCAACACGACCGTTCGGGCTCCGGCCGCAGTCAATTTGCCTACTTCACTGTCGTCCAAACCACCTTCAGGACCTACCACCAACAGCACCTCGCTCACCGAACGCAGCGGCAACTCCGAGAATCTGTCGGTTGCCGATTCATGGAGCACGGCAACGATTCCCCCGCGGGCGACGACCCCACGGACGAGTTCGAGTACCGCCGTCGTGTCATGGAGTTCGGCGACGTCCGGAACGAACGGCCTTCGGGACTGCTTGGCCGCGGCGGCAACCGTACTGCGCCACCGAGCGACGCCCTTGGCTGTTTTCGCACCTTCCCAACGCGCGACGCATCGGGAGGATTGCCACGGCACGATGGAGTCGACGCCCGCTTCGGTCGCCAGTTCTACGGCCAACTCCGAACGATCTGCTTTGGGCAGCGCCTGGACGAGCCCCACCGATGGTGTCGGCCGCGGCATGTCGAATCGAGCATCGACCGTCATTTCGAGGCGATCACGCTCGGCGGAGATCACGACGGTGTCGGCGACCCCGCCGTGCCCGTCGGACAGCAAGATTCGCTCTCCTACTCGAATCCGCCGCACCGTAGCGGCATGGTGGCCTTCTTTCCCGTCCAGGACAGCGGTGCTACCGACCTGAGGTAAAGGATCGAGGTAGAAAACGGTGGCCGCCATCGTCAGCGACCGCTGAACGCTTCCCGGAGCCTCGAGAACAGCCCACCGCTGTGCTGGGAACCGATGGTGACGACCTCGGCTGCATCGCGGTCTCGCAGGGCTTTCAGGTCCTCGAGGAGCTGAGTCTGCTTGTTGTCCAGGCGCGACGGCACCACGACCTCGAGGTGCGCGTGTAGGTCACCTCGAATTCCGGACCGGAGCTTCGGCATGCCGTGACCACGCAGTACCGCGACAGCTCCGGGTTGCGTGCCTTGATCGACGACGATGTCCGTCGGTCCGTCGATGATCGCGTCGACCGACACCGAGGTGCCGAGCGCTGCGTCGACCATCGGGACACGAATCGTGCAATGCAGATCTTCGCCGTCGCGGACGAACACGTCGTGCTGCTGCTCGACGATTTCCACGTAGAGGTCACCTGCGGGTCCGCCGCCGGGGCCGACTTCACCCTGCGAAGCGAGTCGAATCCTCATGCCGTTGCTGACACCGACCGGGACCTTGACCGAAATGTCCCGACGCGACCGAACGCGACCGTCGCCACCGCACTTGCGGCACGGGTCGGGAATGGTCTCCCCGGCTCCGCGGCACGTCGGGCACGGACGCGAGGTCATGACCTGACCGAGGAAAGAACGCTGAACAGACTGAACTTCGCCCGCGCCACCACAGGTTTCGCAGGTCACGGGCTTGGAGTCACCGTTGGTGCCCGCACCGGTACACAGGTCGCACAGGATCGCCGTATCGACGGTGATGTGCTTGGTGACGCCTGTCGCGCACTCGTCGAGCGTGAGTTTCGTTCGCAACAGCGAGTCGGCACCCGGCTGGACGCGACCACGAGGTCCGCGGCCACTGCCGCCGCCCTGTCCGCCGAAGAACGCTTCGAAGACATCTCCGAGTCCGCCGCCGAAGCCGCCACCACCGAAGCCTGCTCCGCCGCCACCGCCTTGCTGAAGTGGATCTCCTCCGAGGTCGACGACGCGTCGCTTCTCGGGATCGGAGAGGACCTCGTAGGCAGTGGAGATGTCCTTGAATCGGGCTTGCGCGCTCTCGTCCGGATTCACATCGGGGTGGAGTTCGCGCGCAAGTTTGCGGTAGGCGCGCTTGATCTCTTGGTCCGATGCCTTCTGGCTCACACCGAGCGTCCCGTAATAATCCCGTGCCACGTAAGTCTCTTTCGTTTTTGTCGATCCGGTCTGCGCTTGCCTCCGCTATCGCGGTGCGGCAAGCAATGTCTGTTGTCCGGTGATCAGCGCTCGGCGAGAACCTCGCCGATATACCTCGCAACGGCGGCAACCGATGCAATTGTTCCCGGATAGTCCATGCGTGTGGGGCCCAGCACTCCCATACCCCCCAGAACCATGCCAGCCGAACCGTACCCAGTGGAAATCACCGAAGTTCCGCGCATCTCCTCGACCTGGGTCTCTTCACCGATTCGCACCGTCACAGTCCGCGTGTCCTGTGTCACAGCGAGCAGCTTGAGCACGATGACCTGCTCTTCCAAGGCTTCGAGGACAGCACGCAACGAACCGGGGAAGCCAGCGTCACCTGCAAAATCGGCAGCATTTCGCGTCAGGTTGGCGGTTCCGCCGAGCACCAAACGTTCCTCCGAGTGCTCTACCAGGGACTCGACCAACACAGTCGCCGATCTGATCATTGCGTCGCGCAGGGGTTCGGGTGCATTCTCGGCGAGTTCGGCCACGGCCGCCGATGCGGCGGCGAGACGCTTTCCTTCCAGCGCTCCACCGAGCAATCTGCGCAGTTTGGCCAAGTTCTCGTCGTCGATCACATCGCCCAGTTCGACGATGCGCTGATCGACGCGTCCGGAGTCCGTGATGAGCACCAGGAGCAGCCGGGCAGGCGTGAGCGCAACCACTTCGAGGTGGCGAACCGACGACACCGACAACGTCGGATACTGAACGACGGCCACCTGGCGGGTGAGCTGTGCAAGAAGTCGAACCCCGCGGCGAAGAACATCATCGAGGTCTACGCCGTTCTCCAGGAACTCGAGAATGGCACGCCGCTCGGCGGGCGAGAGTGGTTTGACGTCGGCGATGCGGTCGACGAACTGTCGGTACCCCTTGTCGGTCGGTACCCGGCCGGAGCTGGTGTGTGGCTGCGTAATGTAGCCCTCGGACTCCAGTGCCGCCATATCGTTTCGCACTGTCGCGCTGGACACACCGAGGTTGTGACGTTCCACCAATGCGCGTGAACCGACGGGCTCCTGGGTGGAGACGTAATCAGCGACTATGGCCCGAAGAATTTCGAACCGACGGTCATCAGTGCCCGACATCGGTATCCACCTCCACATCTGCTCTGTTCATGACATACACCGGGTCGGTACGCGAACAGCCTGCTGACTGCGCTCCCCCGGCCGACCCGCCTGTCGAGTCTAGTGTCCGTAGAGCAGTACCCACCGCTAGGCCTTAGTGTGGACAAGTGGGTTACTCGACTGCGACAACGGACATAGCTGTGACGAACTACACCGAATCGAGGGTCACACCGTGATCTTCAAAGGTGTTCGCGATGGAAAGCCGTACCCCGAGCACGGCCTGTCACTGCGGGACTGGTCCAAAATCCCTCCCCGCCAACTCCGCCTCGACGACATAGTCACCACCACGAAGGTTCTCGAACTCGACCGCCTTCTGTCCGAGGACTCGACCTTCTACGGCGATCTGTTTCCCCACGCGGTCCACTATCGCGGGGTCGTCTACCTCGAAGATGGCCTGCACAGAGCCGTGCGTGCGGCCCTGCGCAACAGGACGGTCCTACACGCCCGCGTGTTCGACTACGACGCACTGAGTGCGTGAGTTCCAGCGCTCATCTCATCGGTGAACGAACGCCCGATCACGCAGCGATAGTGCGGACGACCGCGTCGGCCAGCAGACGGCCGTGATCGGTGAGGACATAACGATCGTGCTCGACCACCATCAGGCCGTCGACCACCAATTGCTCGGCCGCCGCGCGCTCGGAATCCGCGAGCACACCGGCCGGCAGTCCCGTTCGTAGACGGATCTTCAACATCAGCTCTTCCAGGTGAACGTCCGCACTCGTGAGCAGTTCACTACCGGCGACGGGGAACTCACCTGCTTCCAACCGGTCCGCGTAGCGAGCGGGGTGCTTGATGTTCCAGAACCTGGTTCCACCGATGTGGCTGTGCGCGCCAGGACCGGCTCCCCACCAATCTCCGCCATCCCAGTAGCCGACATTATGTTTGCATTCGGCGCCGTCGTCGGTGGCCCAGTTGGACACTTCGTACCAGTGCAATCCGGCACCGGACAACACCGCGTCGATCCGCTCGTACCGGCTGGCCAGCACGTCATCGTCGGGGGCGGGTAGCTCGCCGCGTCGAACCTTGCGCGCCATGGCCGTTCCATCTTCGACGATCAACGCATAGGCCGACACGTGATCGACGCCCGCCTCGAGAACAGCAGCAAGGGAGGCGTCGAGATCCTCCGCGCGTTCACCGGGGGTCCCGTAGATGAGGTCGAGGTTGACGTGGTCGAAGCCCGCTGCCCGGGCCTCTTTCGCCGCAGCAACAGCACGTCCGGGTGTATGCGTTCGATCGAGAACCGCGAGAACGTGTGGGGCGGCCGATTGCATGCCGAGCGAAATCCGGGTGAAGCCGGCCGCGCGCAGTTTTTCGAAGAATGCCGGCGAAGTCGATTCCGGATTGGACTCCGTCGTCACCTCGGCGCCCGTCTTCAGCCCGAAGCTGCCACGAACGGCGTTCAGCACATCGGTGAGGCCGTCCCCACCCAGCAGCGAGGGCGTACCCCCGCCGACGAATACCGTGTCAGCGGTTGGTACCGATCCTGCGCGATCGTTCATGAGCGCGGCAGCGGCATCGAGTTCACGACGCAATCCGGTCAGCCACGACTGCGGCGACGCGGATGTTCCGAGCTCCCCGGCGGTGTAGGTGTTGAAATCGCAGTAACCGCATCGTGTCGCACAGAAGGGCACGTGCACGTAAATCCCGAATGGCCGCGAACCGACGCCGTCGAAGGCCGCATCTGGCAGTTCGAGTGAGACTGCGGGCGAGGCGGGAAGGTTCACGCTCTTCAGTGTCCCAGAACCTGAAGAGTCGACGCACCACACAGACAGCGTTCCGAGATCCAGGCGCTCTGCCAGCCTATTTACCCCAAAATCGAGGTAAATACCTCACCGCGGTCGGCACTTGCCAGATGACGTGGCACAATAGGCTCCGTGAACGACTCTGGGATCCGATTGGTGGCACGGCGCCACGTCGATCTCAAGCGTGTCTGCAGTTCTTCGTGTCGATGCCGTAAGAGTGTGTAGCTGAGTTCTGCGTCTCGTTGGATACGCATGCTCATCCCGCTCGTAATTCGAACTGAGCACGTTTCTTCTCACAAGCCCCGATCCAACCGAACGCGTGTGCAAGCGGTGAGTTTCACCCACCACCCTTTCACCGTCCGGCAGAGAAAAGATGCAGGAGCCTTTGATGTCGTCGACAACCGACGCGACTACCGATGCAACGGGCGCGAAATCGCCTGATGTTGCGCCCAGAGAGCGCACCGCACGGCCGACCAAGCGCCGCGCCGAAGGCCAGTGGGCCCTCGGATACCGCGAACCCCTCAACGCCAACGAGCAGGCGAAGAAGGACGACAACCCGCTGAACGTGCGGGCGCGCATCGAGAACATCTACTCCAAGCAGGGGTTCGACAGCATCGACAAGAGCGACCTGCGTGGACGCTTCCGTTGGTGGGGCCTCTACACCCAGCGGGAGCAGGGATACGACGCCACCTTCACCGGTGACGAGAACGTCGACCTCCTCGAAGCCAAGTACTTCATGATGCGAGTGCGATGCGACGGAGGCTCTCTCAACCTCGAGCAGTTGCGGACCATCGCCGGCATCTCGCAGGAATTCGGCCGCAACACCGCCGACCTGTCCGACCGCGAGAACGTCCAATTCCACTGGATCGAGGTCGAGAACGTACCGGAGATCTGGAAGCGCCTCGAGGCCGTCGGTCTGAAGACAACCGAAGCCTGCGGCGACTGCCCCCGAGTCGTTCTCGGCTCTCCCCTGGCCGGCGAATCCCTCGACGAGGTACTCGATCCCACCCCCGCTATCGACGAGATCGTGCGCCGCTACATCGGGAACCCCCTTTACTCCAACCTGCCCCGCAAATTCAAGACTGCGATCTCCGGCCAGCAGGACGTAGTCCACGAGATCAACGACGTCGCGTTCATCGGCGTGAACCACCCGGAACACGGTCCTGGACTTGATCTCTGGGTCGGCGGCGGCCTGTCCACCAACCCGATGCTCGCTCAGCGGGTCGGCGCTTGGATTCCGCTCGACGAGGTTCCCGATGTCTGGGAAGGTGTTGTCTCGATCTTCCGTGATTACGGCTACCGCCGTCTGCGCGCCAAGGCCAGGCTCAAGTTCCTCATCAAGGACTGGGGAATCGAAAAGTTCCGCGAAGTCCTCGAAACCGAATACTTGAAGCGTCCCCTCATCGACGGCCCGGCGCCCGAGAAGCCGACGCGGCCTATCGACCACGTCGGTGTCCAGAAGACCCAGAACGGACTCAACGCAGTCGGTTTCGCGCCGATCGCGGGCCGCGTTTCGGGAACCATTCTCGCTCGGGTTGCCGACGCCGCCGAGAAGGCCGGCAGTGACCGAGTCCGCTTCACGCCCTTCCAGAAGCTGATCATCCTCGACGTGGCCGAAGAAACTCTCGAGCCACTGATCGCCGACCTCGACGCTCTGGGCCTGCCGGCTCGGCCGTCGCACTGGCGCAAGAACCTGATGGCCTGCTCCGGCATCGAGTTCTGCAAGCTGTCGTTCGCCGAAACACGCAAGCGCTCACAGGTTCTCGTGCCAGAACTCGAAGAGCGTCTGGCAGACATCAACGCCCAGCTCGACGTACCGATCACGATCAACATCAACGGTTGCCCCAACTCCTGCGCCCGATCGCAGGTCGCGGACATCGGATTCAAGGGCCAACTGGTCGACGACGGTGAAGGCAATCAGGTCGAAGGCTTCCAGGTTCATCTGGGCGGCAGCCTCGGCTTCGACACTACTTTTGGCCGAAAGCTACGCCAACACAAGGTCACGAGCCTCGAGATGGGTGACTACATCGATCGCGTCGTACGGCAGTTCGTGAAGAACCGTAACGAGGGCGAACGTTTTGCCGAATGGGCAGTGCGAGCAGACGAGGCGGATATGCGATGAGAACTCGAATGAATCTTTCGGTCGAGGAGTTGAAGGCGGTCGCTGAACGCGGCGCTCGCGAACTCGACGGAGCCGACGCCGCCGAGCTGCTGGCCTGGACCGAACGCGAATTCGGCACCGACTACATCGTGGCGTCGAACATGCAGGACGCAGTCCTGGTACACCTTGCAGCCCAGGTACATCCGGGTATCGAGGTCCTGTTCCTCGAAACCGGCTATCACTTCGCGGAAACCATCGGCACTCGCGATGCGGTAGAGGCCGTGTACGGCGTCAAGATCGTCAATGCTCGCGCCGAACTGACTGTGCCGCAGCAAGATGCGCTGGAAGGCAAAGACCTCTTCGCGCGTGAACCGAATCGATGCTGCGCCATGCGCAAGGTCGCTCCACTGAAGAAGGAGCTTGCCAACTACAGCGCCTGGGTTACCGGCATCCGTCGCGTCGAATCGCCCACGCGCGCGAATGCGCCTCTCATCTCCTTCGACGACGGCTTCGGCCTGGTGAAGATCAATCCGATCGCAGCCTGGTCGGACGAGGACATGCAGAACTACATCGACGAGCACTCCATACTCGTCAATCCGCTTGTTGACGAAGGCTATCCATCGATCGGGTGCGCACCTTGCACCGTCAAGCCCGCCCCCGGCGCCGATCCGCGTAGCGGACGGTGGGCCGGTAAGGCCAAAACCGAATGTGGGTTGCACGCATCATGACACTGGACACGACAGCTGTAGAAGCTACGCGCACACTGCTCGACAGCGATCGATTCGACACACTCGATGCACTCGAGTCCGAGGCGATCCACATCTTCCGTGAGGTGGCAGGCGAGTTCGAGCGCCCGGTCATACTCTTCTCCGGCGGCAAGGACTCCACCGTTCTGCTGCACTTGGCGATCAAGGCTTTCTGGCCTGCGCCACTTCCGTTCTCGCTGCTGCACGTCGACACCGGCCACAACTTGCAGGAAGTGCTGGACTTTCGCGACTACATAGTCGCCAAGTACAACCTCCGCCTGCACATCGCCAGCGTCGAGGACTACATTGCCGACGGCCGACTCACCGAGCGTCCTGACGGCATTCGCAACCCACTTCAGACCGTTCCACTACTGGACTCGATCGCGGAGAACCGTTTCGATGCCATCTTCGGTGGCGCACGCCGCGACGAGGAGCGAGCTCGCGCGAAGGAGCGCATCTTCTCCCTTCGCAACGCCTTCGGCCAGTGGGATCCGAAGAAGCAGCGTCCGGAACTGTGGAACCTCTACAACGGTAAGCATTCGCCGGGTGAACAAGTTCGAGTGTTCCCGTTGAGCAACTTCACCGAACTCGACATCTGGCGCTACATTGCCCGTGAGGACGTCGAATTGGCGTCGATCTACTACGCCCACCAGCGCCCGGTGTACCAGCGCGACGGAATGTGGATGACTCCCGGTGTGTGGGGCGGCCCGAACGAATCCGAGGAGCTGAAGACTCTCTCGGTTCGTTACCGGACCGTGGGCGATGGATCCACGACCGGCGCAGTTCTCTCCGACGCCGCAGACAACGACGCGATTCTTGCCGAGGTCGCGGCATCTCGGCTCACCGAACGTGGTGCCACTCGCGGAGACGATCGTGTTTCCGAGGCTGCCATGGAAGACCGCAAGCGCGAAGGATACTTCTGATGAGCAACTCTCGTTCCGGTACACAGCTTCTACGCCTTGCCACCGCAGGCAGCGTCGACGACGGCAAGTCCACCCTGGTCGGACGCCTGCTCTACGACACGAAATCTGTTCTCGCCGACCAGATCGATGCCGTCACTCGGGCATCGGTCGACCGCGGACTGAGCACGCCGGACCTGTCACTGCTGGTGGACGGCCTGCGTGCCGAGCGCGAACAGGGCATCACGATCGACGTTGCCTACCGGTACTTTGCGACGCCCGCGCGTTCCTTCGTTCTCGCCGACACACCCGGACACGTTCAGTACACCCGTAACACCGTCTCCGGCGCGTCCACGGCTCAGCTCGTCATACTTCTCGTCGACGCGCGCAAGGGCGTCATCACGCAGACTCGTAGGCATGCAGCGGTTCTCGCGCTACTCGGGGTACCCAAGCTGGTATTGGCAGTCAACAAGATCGACCTCGTCGAGAATCCGGCGCAGGTATTCGCGGATATCTCGGAAGAATTCAACTCTTTGACGAGTTCACTCGGCTGGGCTACAGAGGATGTCACCGAGATACCGGTGTCCGCCCTTCATGGTGACAACGTGGCGGTGCGCTCGACCAAGACCCCGTACTACGACGGCCCGACGCTGATCGAGCATCTCGAATCCGTCCCGGTGGACGCCGAACCTCATCGAGTGGGACTGCGGTTCCCCGTGCAGTACGTAATCCGTCCGCGCACAGCCGAATTCCCGGACTACCGCGGTTACGCCGGCCAAGTTGCAGCGGGAACGGTGTCCCCCGGTGACGAAGTCGTCGTGTTGCCCTCGGGAGTACGCACGACCGTCGAGCGCATCGACACAGCCGATGGCGAACTCGGATCGGCCCATGCCGGCCGTAGCGTCACGTTAATTCTCGCCGACGACGTCGACGTGTCTCGAGGTGACACCATCGCGTCCCCGCAGGATGCGCCGGAGCCCCTCGGGGAATTCGACGCCACTGTGTGCTGGCTCGCCGAGAAGCCTCTGCGGCCCGGTGCACGCCTGCTACTCAAGCACGGAACGCGTACCACGCAAGCCATCGTCGGCTCGCTGGTGGAGCGGTTCGACGAACAGAAATTGACTTCCGAGCCGTCACCGGAATCGTTGGAGCTCAACGACATCGGTCGAATCTCGGTTCGTGTTGCTGAGCCGATCGTGGCGGACGACTACCGGGTCAACCGGCACACTGGAAGCTTTCTGCTGATCGATCCGAACGGCGGAAATACCCTCGCTGCCGGTCTGGTCGGCGACGCGTTGTCCGCCGTCGAACTCGGGACGCCGACACCGGTGTGAGTGTGCTGATTGCCACCGCTCACGGTAGCCGCGATCCGCGCTCGGCTCGTACGGTGCACGCGGTTGTCGATCGAATCCGGCTTCGGCGCCCGGATGTGGATGTGAGAGTGGCGTTTCTGGACCTGACGGAGCCGCACGTCGATCGAGTTATCGACGATGTCGCTCTCGAGGGTGCCGACTCGGCAGTCGTCGTTCCGCTGCTGCTCGGCAGCGCGTTTCACGCAAGGGTCGACTTGCCGACAATGCTCGGTGCGGCACGGCTGCGCAATCCAGGATTGTCGCTGGTGCAGGCCGACGTACTGGGCGAGGATCAGCTGTTGGTCGATGCCGTTCGTTCACGCATATTCGACGCAGGCGTGGAGGTCGACGATCCGGATGTCGGTGTCCTTCTCGCCGCCGTCGGATCCTCGGACGGTGCCGCCAACGAACGCACCCGTGCCATTGCTCGACAGGTTCTCACCGAAACTCGTTGGCGCGAGGCCGTGACATGTTTTGCCACCGTGCCGAATTCGGGTCCTGCCGAAGCTCTCCGGCTCTTGCACAGCGCCGGTGCGAGAAAGATTGTGCTCGCGCAGTGGTTTCTTGCACCGGGGTTGCTGACCGACCGCGTATCCGCAGTTGTGGACGCATCAGGTTTCGAGGTCGTCCGAGCGGACGTCATCGGTGCGCACTCGTCGGTGGCCGAGGTGGTGTCCCATCGTTACGACTGTGCTCTGACGCAGATCGTCACCGCAGACAACGATCACCTCAATAGATAGACTCTGCGGCTTGTGCGGTCTTGCCTTTGGAGTTGAGGATTTCCGGGATCCGTGTGGCGCGGACGTACACCGTCTCTCCGGCGTTGAGCTGGAGCGCTTCACTGTCGCCACGAGTGATCTGCGCGGTGAAGGGTTCTCCGGTTGCAGCATTCTTCATTTCGACCTTCACCTCGAATCCGAGACGTACGACGCGTTCGACGATGGCGCGAGTCACGCCCGCAGATTCGGCTGTCCCGTTCTCCTGCGCCAGCGACATGCTCGGATCCCGACCGACGCGAATGTCGTGCGGTCGGACCAGTAGTCCGTTGAGCTTTGCGACCTGCCCGAGGAAGGACATCACGAAGTCGTTCTCGGGACGATCGTAGAGGTCCTCGGGGGTACCGACCTGCTCGATCCGCCCCTTGTTGAGCACCGCGATCCGGTCGGCGACGTCGAGTGCCTCTTCCTGATCGTGCGTCACCAATACCGTCGTGACATGTACCTCGTCGTGCAATCGACGCAGCCACGTTCGAAGATCCTCACGGACCTTTGCATCGAGTGCGCCGAAGGGCTCGTCGAGCAACAGCACTTGCGGATCGACCGCGAGCGCGCGTGCCAGTGCCATGCGCTGCCGTTGGCCGCCCGAAAGCTGCGCCGGAAATCTGCTTTGAAATCCAGCGAGGCCGACGATCTCGAGGAGTTCGTCCACCTTCCGCTTGATCTCGGGTTTCGGTCGCTTCCTGATCGTCAGACCGAATGCAACGTTGTCGCGAACACTGAGGTGTTTGAAGGCTGCATAGTGTTGGAAGACGAATCCAATTTCACGACGCTGCGGGCTCACCCACGTTACGTCCTGGCCGGCCAGGACCACCTGACCGGAGTCGAGTTGCTCGAGGCCTGCAATCGACCTCAGCAAGGTCGACTTACCGGAGCCGCTCGGTCCGAGCAACGCCGTCAGCGAGCCCTTGGGGATGTCGATGCTGACATTATCGAGTGCGGCGAAGTCGCCGTATTTCTTGTTGGCGCCGACAACGGAGATCTCGATCTCGTTGTTCTTCGATGCAGTCATTACTTCGTCCTCTTTTTGTCGAGGGCAGTCATCAGCAGCAATACGATGACGGCAATTGCCATGAGCAAGGTGGATGCGGCGTATGCACCCGCTTGGTTGAAGTCTTCGTATCGAGAATTCACCAACAGGGTCAGTGTCTGCGAGACGCCTGGCAAGTTGGTCGAAACCATGATCACGGCGCCGAACTCGCCGAGCGAACGCGCAACGGTCAGGACGATTCCGTACGTCAGACCCCAGCGAATAGCAGGAAGTGTGATCCTCCAGAAGGTCTGCATCGAGGAAGCCCCCAACGTCGACGCAGCTTCTTCCTGCTCTTCTCCGATTTCGTAGAGCACCGGCTCCACTTCGCGCACTACGAAGGGCAGTGTCACGAAGATCGTCGCTATCACCATGCCTGGCAAAGCGAAGATGATTTTGAAGCCGAGACTCTCGATGCCGCCGAACCAACCGTTCGCGCCCCACAGCAGGATGAGCGCGACGCCGGTGACGATGGGCGACACCGCGAATGGAAGGTCCACGATGGCCTCGAGGACACCCCTTCCACGGAATCGTCCACGCACGAGTGCAAGGGCAGTGATGACACCGAAGACGACGTTGATCGGAACGACGATCGCGACGATCAGTAACGACAGTTGCAGTGCCGACTGAGCGGCCGGCGTCGTTATCAGTCCCCAGAACTCGGCGATCCCATTTTCGAACGTCCGATAGAGGATGGCGCCGAGCGGAAACAACACCAGCGCAGCGAGATAGAACAACGCAACGACCCGCAGAGAGAGCTTGACCGGGAGTCCGAGCTTCATCGGATCTGTTCCTCTCTTCGAGCGAGTCGACTTCCCACGATGCGAAGAACGAACAGGACGACGAACGCCAACGCGAGCAAGACGACCGAGATCGCCGCTGCGTCGACCTGATGGTCGTACTCGATCAGTTCACGGATGTATTGGGATGCGATCTGCGTTTGCCCCGGGATGTTGCCGCCGATGAGGACAACCGATCCGAATTCGCCGATAGCCCTGGCGAATGCCAATCCGGCGCCGCTCAGAACTGCGGGCATCAGCACCGGAAGCACGATGCGCCGGAAGATGGTCCAGTTACCTGCTCCCAGGGATGCGGCCGCTTCTTCCACTTCCTTGTCGATCTCGATGAGCACGGGCTGCACGGCTCGGACCACGAACGGCAATGTGACGAACAGCAACGCGACGACCACGGCAGGCTTCGTAGCGTTGAAGACCAGGCCGATGGGGCTGGTCGGGCCGTAGAGCGAGAGCAGCACGAGGCTCGCCACGATCGTCGGCAACGCGAACGGCAGGTCGATCACCGCATTGACAAATCGTTTGCCCGGAAACTCGTCGCGAACGAGCACCCACGCGATGAGCGTGCCAAGGAAGAGGTTGATGATCGCGGTGGCCACCGACACTTCCAGCGTCACCTTGAATGTCGCGATTGCACGCGGCTGGGTTACCGCATCCCAAAAGCCGGCAAGCCCGTTGTCGAACGACTTGACCAACAACGCTGCGAGCGGCAGCAGCACGATGATGCTCAACCACAACACCGCCACTCCGAGGCCGAGCGGACCGACGGAGCCGGGACCGCGGAACTTGCGCCCCTTACGCGAACTCGCGCGCCATGACCGTGACTCGGCCTCGATAGTGGTCGACATGGTTCCTACTTGGTGTTTTCGCTGTAGATGGTCGTGATTGCGCCGCTGTCACCGAACAGATCGGCGTCGACCTGACTCCACCCACCGAGATCGTCGATAGTGCGCAGTTTCTCCGGGGTGAAGAACTTGTCCGAGTACTCGGCTGCAACGTCCGGGTTGACGGGTCGGAATCCTGCCTCCGCCCAGATCTTCTGTCCCTCGTCGGTATAGATGTAGTCGTTGAGCGCATTGGCCAATTCCAGCTGGCCGCTGGTGTTCACCACAGCAACAGGATTTTCGATTCGAAAGGTGTCGGCCACATCGATGTGCTCGACCTTCTCGCCCTGCTCTTCGATGAGGAGTGCCTCGTTCTCGTAGCTGATCAGCACGTCGCCCTGCCCTTGCAGGAACGCCTCGGTCGCCGCGCGACCCGACTCCGGTTGTACCGGAAAGTGTCCCGACACGAGCTTCTGAACGTAATCGAGACCTGCCTGCCGATCCTGACCGCCGTTGCTCTTTGCCGCGTACGGCGCCAGCAGATTCCACTTGGCCGAACCCGAGCTGAGCGGGCTCGGACTGATGACCTGTACATCAGGGGCGAGCAGGTCATCCCACGTTCGAATGTTTTTCGGGTTGCCCTCGCGGACGACCAAGGTGACGACAGATCCGAAAGGTACACCGCCGTAAGCGTTCTGGTTCCAATCCTCATCGACCTTGCCCGCCTTGACCAACCGCGTCACATCCGGTTCGACCGAAAAATTCACGATGTCCGCCGGGGCACCGTCGACCACTTTGCGTGATTGGTTGCCCGAGGCACCGTAGTCGGCGTTGATCGAACTGTCGTCACCCGCTTCGCTTCCCGTGAATGCCAGCCCGATCGCATCCCAGCCGTTCTTCGGCACTGCGTAACCGACGAGGGTCAACGCGGTGCCGCCCGAGGATCCGCCCGAGTCACCCACGACATCGCTGGAGCCACCTCCGCAGGCGGCAAGAACGACCGCTCCCACCGCAGCGAAGGTGGTGAGCAGGTAACGAGAGCTGTGTCTCATCGGAAATGAGCCTTTCATCTGTTCAGTCCGTTCGAAGCCGATTCGCGGCTGTGCGAGAGGACGGTATGCGGGCACGCATGCGCGGAACAAGAGACCAGCGCAGCGAAAGGAAGTGGGATGGCCGGTCGAGTAGAACGACATCGGGCGTCCACGTAGAACAAGCGGTGCAGGTAACGACAAATCGCAGCGAGCAAGCAGGCTACGACGCCTGACCGTCACCCCGCCGGAGCGCCACGAGGTCTATCGACAACAGTCGATATCGGCTACTGCGAGCATGCCGACCGCAATCAACGCCAATTCATGGCGGACTCGGTACTCGGCAGCGGCAGACACGGACAGAAATCTAGCAGAGGATCCTGGTGGACTCTAATTCCTCGATCGGTCGCCGCGGATATGCGTCGACTATCTGGTCAGGAACCAGGCGATCACGACGAGAACGAGTAGAGCGAACAGTGCTAGCGAGACCCTCGACCGCGGCATCAGTGGCCTTCCGTTTTCGACGTTTCTTGAAATGGAGCTTCCAGCTCTGCCTGGGAGTGAGCATCTCGACCCAGCACTCGCAGCAGGACTGCAAGGACTCGGTCCAACAGGACCGCGAGCCCGAATGCAACGGGTACCACCACCAGCATCACTACGAGCGACTGTGGAATGAACGGGAGAGCGGTGATCCACAGTTCGATCCCGTCCCACCAGGTCGCTATTGCATCCACGCCGTTTACTCTATCGGTCCGCCACGCCGAGAAAACCCGGCGGTAGACGATGGCCACACACACGGATGATGATGGGATCATGACGGCATTCGAGAACGAGTCGACAGTGGTCCCCGTAACCGACGATTCCGTCCTGGCAGCGGGGGCACCCGACGGCGGCGTGCACCCTTCACAGGGCGCTCTGGCCAGCACCGAGGCCCCGGTTTCCGGCCTCACCTCCTATCGAAGCGCCTTCCCTCCGATCGATGATTATGCGTTTCTCTCCGATTGCGAGACGACGTGCCTCATGGCCAGGAACGGTTCGGTGGAGTGGATGTGTATTCCACGCCCCGACTCCCCGAGCGTGTTCGGTGCGGTACTGGACCGTAGCGCCGGCCATTTTCGGGTCGGGCCGTACGGCCAGTCCGTCCCAGCTGCCCGACGCTATCTGCCCGGCGGCTTGATCGTCGAGACGACGTGGCAGACCGAAACCGGTTGGCTCGTCGTACGCGATGCATTGGTAATGGGTCCGTGGCACAACACCGATCAGCGTTCCCGGTCACACAAGCGGGCGCCGTCCGATTGGGACGCCGAGCACATCCTTCTCCGCACGGTCAAATGTGTCAGCGGCACCGTCGAATTGGAGATGAGCTGCGAGCCGGCATTCGATTATCACCGTGCTGCTGCGCAGTGGGAGTACACCGGCAAGGTCTACGAGCAGGCAACAGCAACCTGCCAAGCCAGTACCGACGGAGACCAGCCGACGCTGACTCTGACGACCAATCTTCGTATCGGCATCGAGGGCCGAGAAGCTCGTGCTCGTACCCGTATGGCCGAGGGTGACAACATATTCGTGGCGCTCTCGTGGTCCCATCTGGCCGCCCCTACGACATTCGACGAGGCAGCGGAGAAGATGTGGCGAACCGCCGAGTGTTGGCGTCAGTGGATCACCATCGGACGATTCCCCGACCATCCGTGGCGCGGTTACCTGCAGCGCAGTGCGCTGACCCTCAAAGGTCTCACCTATGCACCCACCGGCGCCCTGTTGGCAGCATCGACTACGTCACTGCCGGAAACGCCCGGTGGAGAGCGTAATTGGGATTATCGATACACCTGGGTACGCGACTCGACCTTCGCACTGTGGGGCCTCTACACACTCGGTCTCGACCGCGAAGCCAACGATTTCTTCTCGTTCATGGCCGATGTGTCCAGGGCCGAGAACGGCGACGCCAACCCGCTCCAGGTGATGTACGGCGTCGGCGGTGAGAAGATTCTCGAAGAGAGCGAGCTACCTCACCTGTCCGGTTACGACGGCGCCCGACCCGTCCGCGTCGGAAACGGCGCGTACAACCAGGAGCAGCACGATATCTGGGGAACGATGCTCGACTCGGTGTACCTGCACGTGAAGTCACGCGAACATGTGCCGGAGTTCTTGTGGCCGCTGCTCAAGCGACAGGTCGAGGAAGCGATCGCGAACTGGCGCAAACCCGACCGCGGAATCTGGGAGGTGCGCGGCGAACCGCAGCATTTCACCTCGTCCAAAATGATGTGCTGGGTAGCGCTCGACCGCGGCTCGAAGCTTGCCGAAATCCACGGCGAGAGCAGCTATGCCGCACAATGGAACGAGATCGCTGACGAAATCAAGGCCGATATCCTCGAGCACGGCGTCGACTCTCGCGGGGTACTGACCCAGCGATACGGACACCCTTCTCTGGACGCGTCACTGCTGCTGGCACCGTTGCTCAGATTCCTCCCACCCGACGACGAACGCATCAAGGCGACAGTGCTGGCCATTGCCGACGAGCTCACCGAGGACGGGTTGGTGCTTCGGTACCGCGTCGACACGACCGACGACGGTCTGGCGGGCGAGGAAGGCACCTTCACCATTTGTTCTTTCTGGCTGGTGTCTGCGCTCGTGGAGATCGGCCATCTACAACGTGCCAAGCACCTGTGCCAACGTTTGCTGGGATACGCGAGCCCCTTGAAGCTCTACGCCGAAGAACTCGATGCGAAGACCGGTCGGCACCTCGGCAACTTCCCGCAAGCATTCACTCACCTCGCGCTCATCAATGCCGTTGTTCACGTCATACGAGCGGAGGAAGCTCAGGCCACCGGACACTTCAAGCCCGCGCACGTCAACTGAGTTCCCTCAGCGCCGTAGCTGCTGCGCCCATTCGGCCAGCAGCTCGGCTGCGGGGACCGCCCTGGCTCTGAGGTGGCCCGTGCCTGCCCACATCGACAGCCCCGACGGATCTCCCGCAGCGGCAGCCTTGGCCCGCATAGGGCCGGTGAGGTAGTGCACGTCCGGGTAGGCCAGCGGTGCCACGTCGGAGTTCTCCGAGATGAACTCGTTGACGAGTCCACGTGCTGGACGGCCGGAAAACGCGCGGGTCACCGCGGTGCCGGACGCCTGCCTCAGCTGCTCGCGGTGGACCGCCCTGGTACCGGCCTCCGGAGTATCGAGAAAAGCCGTGCCCAGCTGCGCGGCATGCGCCAATCCTGACGAGAGCAGCGGTGCGATGTCGTGTCCATCCATCAAACCGCCCGCTGCGATACGGGGAAGAATCGATGCCGCCCGCACGGCCTCGAGTACACCCGTCAACGGAATTTCCGGGGCCGAACCATCGAAACTTCCTCGATGGCCGCCACTTTCGGGGCCTTGCACCACGAGCGCGTCCACCCCGTTCGCCTGAGCCTCGTGTGCTTCCGACCCGCTCGTCACGGTGCACCAAACCTCGGACCCGATTTCGTGCAGCGCAACGACTTCCGCAGCACTGAACGTGCCGAACGTGCTCGTCACGACGGGAACGGGGTGCTCGACGAGCCAGCTGAATTTGTCGGCATAGTAGTCGTCGCGCCGCGGCAACTCCCCCGGTTCGACGTCGTACCGCGCGAACCATGGCTCGAGATGCCGTGCGTACGCAGCGACATCGGCGCCTGTCGGGTCGTCCGGGATGAACAAGTTGACACCAAAAACGATGCCTCGCATCGAATTCACCTGCGCGGCAAGCTTATCGACGTCGAGCAGGGCACCGCCGAGCATTCCCAGTCCGCCCGCGTTCGACACCGCTGACGCGAGTTCCACGGTCGAGGGCCCACCGGCCATCGGCGCACTGATCACCGGGACGCGAAGCCCGTCGAGAATGACCGTGGAGCGAATCACTTCTTCGGCTTGTCCGTCGACGACTCCGAAGACAATGCGGCAACGAAGGCTTCTTGCGGAACCTCGACCCGACCGATGGTTTTCATCCGCTTCTTGCCCTCTTTCTGCTTCTCGAGGAGTTTGCGCTTACGGCTGATGTCACCGCCATAGCATTTGGCGAGCACGTCCTTACGGATCGCGCGGATGTTCTCGCGAGCGATGATCCGGGACCCGATAGCAGCCTGAATGGGTACCTCGAACTGCTGGCGCGGAATCAACTCTTTGAGCTTGGTGGTCATCTTGTTTCCGTATGCGGCCGCGGCATCCTTGTGCACGATCGCGGAGAAGGCGTCGACTGCCTCACCTTGGAGGAGGATGTCCACCTTGACCAGAGCGGCGCTCTGCTCGCCGATCTCCTCGTAGTCGAGGCTCGCGTAGCCACGGGTGCGCGACTTCAAGATGTCGAAGAAGTCGAAGATGATCTCGGCCATAGGAATCGTGTAGCGCAGTTCGACACGCGTCTCCGACAGATAGTCCATTCCGCCGAGCTCTCCGCGCCTGCCCTGGCAGAGCTCCATGATCGAACCGATGAACTCGCTCGGGGTGATGATGGTGCACTTCACCATCGGCTCGAAGACGTCGCGCACCTTGCCCTCGGGCCAGTACGACGGGTTGGTCACCACATGCTCGGCGTTGTCTTCCATCTCGACGCGATACACCACGTTCGGGGAGGTGGAAATCAAATCGAGGTTGAATTCTCGTTCGAGGCGCTCACGGGTGATCTCCATGTGCAGCAACCCGAGGAAACCGCAGCGGAAGCCGAATCCGAGCGCGACCGAGGTCTCGGGCTCGTAGGTGAGTGCAGCGTCGTTGAGTTGCAACTTCTCGAGTGCGTCACGCAGATCCGGGTAGTCGGAACCGTCGAGTGGGTACAGGCCGGAGTACACCATCGGGCGGGGTTCCCGATACCCGGTGAGGGGTTCCGTCGCGCCCTTGCGTGCCGTGGTCACGGTATCGCCGACCTTCGACTGTCGAACGTCCTTGACGCCGGTGATCAGGTACCCGACCTCGCCGACGCCGAGTCCCTTTGTCGGTTTCGGATCGGGTGAAACGATCCCGACTTCGAGTAGTTCGTGTGTCGAGCCGGTCGACATCATCGTGACCTTCTCGCGGGGATTGAGAGCCCCGTCGACCACTCGGACGTAGGTGACGACGCCGCGGTAGGTGTCGTATACGGAATCGAAAATCATTGCCCGCGCGGGCCCGTCCGGATTCCCGACTGGTGCGGGAACAAGCTTCACGACCTCGTTGAGCAATTCCTCGACGCCGACACCCGTCTTGCCCGAGACACGAAGTACGTCGTCCGCTTCGCAACCGATGATGTGCGCGATCTCGGCGGCATAGCGGTCGGGGTCCGCTGCGGGGAGGTCGATCTTGTTCAGGACCGGAATGATCGTCAGCTCTTTTTCGAGCGCGAGGTACAGGTTCGCGAGCGTCTGCGCTTCGATCCCCTGCGCGGCGTCGACCAGCAACACTGCACCCTCACAGGCCTCGAGTGCACGAGAAACCTCATAGGTGAAGTCGACGTGGCCGGGTGTGTCGATGAGGTGGAGTACGAACTCTTCGCCGTCGACCAACCACGGAAGGCGAACGTTCTGAGCCTTGATCGTGATGCCGCGTTCACGCTCGATGTCCATACGATCGAGGTATTGAGCCCGCATCGACCGGTCATCGACGACGCCCGTGAGCTGCAACATCCGATCTGCCAGCGTCGACTTGCCATGGTCGATGTGGGCGATGATGCAGAAGTTCCTGATCCTGGACGGATCGGTGAACGTCGTGTCGGCGAAGCTGGGCACTTACGATCCTTTGGCCGGGGAGAAGAGCGAACGGACAGAGTCCATCTTCCCACGCCTCGCGCCCGAAGACTTCCCCGGCTGGCCGTTCGCGCGGAATGACTAGACTGTCGTCGCATGGCTGGGAACTGGAGCAAGTTCGGTAAGGAATTGAGCAGGATCGCGCGGCGCGAGGGCCCGAGACTGTTCCGTCAACTTCAAAGTTCGGGCGCACTCCAGAAGGGCATGGATGCCCTCTCGAGCAGAGGCTCCTCCGGCCCGACCGTCGATCCAGGACGTCCGGTTGCCTCACACACGGTCCCGACCGCCCATCGCGCACGACGGGTCGAATACTCCCCCGATCTCGATGGGAAAGCCGATCCCGGTGAAATCGTGTGGACCTGGGTCACCTACGAAGAAGACGTGAACCAGGGAAAGGACAGGCCCGTCCTCGTGGTCGGACGCGACGGCGACACCCTCCTCGGTTTGATGCTCTCGAGTCAGAGCAAGCGCGATGGTGAACGAGACTGGGTTGCCATCGGTTCGGGTTCCTGGGACAGCGAGGGACGTCCTAGTTGGATTCGACTCGATCGGGTGCTCGACGTCCCCGAGTCGGGGATCCGACGCGAAGGTGCGGTACTGAACAAGTCGAAGTTCGACATCGTGGCGTCGCGTTTGCGCAGTGACTTCAGCTGGACCTGATTCAGGAATCGAGACGGTTGTACCGACCGAAGACGCCGCGATAGATGAGGCCACCCAACGCTCCGCCTACCAGCGGAAACACAATGAAGAGCCAGATCTGAGAAAGCGCACCGGGTTGCCACGCCGCAACGGCAAGGCTCCGAGCGGGATTCACCGACGTGTTGTCGATGGGAATGGCAACGAGGTGGATGACGGTGAGTGTGAATCCGATCGATACCCCTGCCAGTGGCACGTCGGAGATCTGATCGGTCGACGCCAACACCACGAAAACGAGCAGCGCCGTCAGCAACACCTCGATGACGATCGCGGCGCCGATGCCGTAACCGTTCTCCAGCACACCCCCTAGCGGGCCCTTGATGGCAGAGGGGCTGTGCGCGCCCCAACCGTTTGCGCCGAGTCCATCCACTTTTCGGTCGTACGACGGGAGACTGTTCGCGACCGCGAACAGAGTTGCGCCTGCGATGAGTCCACCTATTACTTGAGAGAGAACGTAGAGGCCCGCTTTGGCGATGGACAACCGCCCCAGCAACAACTGCCCCATGGTGACAGCGGGATTGACGTGGCAACCGGAGATCGGGCCTATCGCATAAACGAGGAACAGCAGAGTGAGACCGAAAGCGAGTGCAACGCCGAGGTTTCCGACCTTGTCCCCCGCGAACACTGCCGTACCGACGGCGGTGAACACGAGCACGAAGGTGCCCATCGCCTCCGCGACATACTTTTTCGTGTCGGAGATTACTTCCGGTTCCGCATATTCCTGTGCTGTCGACATGTTCCCACCTTGCTGAGAAGGTATTCCCGACCAAATTCTGTCGAGCAGTAGAGTACGCCAGTCATGTGACCTTCACCACACCTTCGGGTGGTGAATCCGGCGCTGACGGCGACTTCCGATCAGCACTCCAGAGGGTGACTTTCAAGCCTCCACCGTCGGCATCCATGCCGCGAGCGTCGCCGATTTCGGTTATGACTGCCAGTGCTGGTATTCTCGACCTTCGGCGCTGGGCTCAACAGCTCGGCAGCATACTTCGGGCATTTCAGCATGGATCGCCCTGACCGGAATACCGACGAAGACAGAAGGATTTACGCGTGGCAAACATCAAGTCCCAGAAGAAGCGGATTCTCACCAACGAGCGTCAGCGACTGCGCAACCAGTCGGTGAAGTCTTCGCTGCGGACGGTCATCCGTTCCTTCCGTGATGCCACTTCGACCGGCGACAAGGACAAGGCCTCGGCATTGCTCCTGACGGCAGCTCGCCAGCTCGACAAGGCAGCAAGCAAGGGCGTCATCCACAAGAACCAGGCAGCCAACAAGAAGTCGGCACTGGCTCTCGCGGTCAACAAGCTCTGATCTTCACGTAACGAAAGAACCCGCTCGGATCGCCGAGCGGGTCTTTTTCGTGACCTACCGGCTACTCAATTCTGCAACCACTGACACTGCACGCTCGACGGCGTAATCGAAGTCGGCGGCTTGCCCCTTCACATCTGCATTCAATTGCGCCACGATCTGCAACGCTTCTGCGATCGAGCGACCGTTCCACGTGCGGGCCTGCCCCTGTGCCTTCTTGATCTTCCAGGGCGGCATGCCCAGCTCTCCCGCCATCCGGAACGGATCTCCGCGTCCTGCCGATCCCACCAGCGCAATGGTGCGAACAGCATCTGCCAACGCATCGGCGAGAAGCACGTGCGGCACCCCCCGGTGTTGGGCCCATCGCAAGGCCTCCAACGCGCCGGGACGGTCCCCCGCTACTGCCTTGTCTGCGACGTCGAAGCCGGACACTTCTGCTTTCCCGGAGTAATACCGACGTACAGCGGCGACATCGACCTTGCCACCGGTGTCGGCAATCAACTGCGAACATGCCGCGGCTAGTTCGCGGAGCTCGGAACCGACCGACTCGACGATCGCATCGACTACGTCACCACTGACCCGGACCTGTGCGGCGGTGAACTCGCGTTTGACGAAGTCCACTCGCTCGGATGCCTTGGTCAGCTTCACGCACTCGTGGGTCACGGCGCCACTCTTCTGCAGCGATCCGACCAGAGCCTTTGCCCGGCCACCGCCGGAGTGCATGACGATCAGCACCGCGCCGGCCGGCGGATCTGCAGCCGCGTCGACCACGATGGCCATTGCGTCCTTGCCTGCTTCGGCGGCGGCCTCGAGCACCACTACCCGATCCTCGGCGAAAAGTGACGGGCTCAGCAGCTCGGCCAATTCCGGGGCGCTGGCGTCACCGGCACGAAGCTTCGTCACGGGAAGATCTTCACCGGGTTGTTGAGTCGATCTGATCTGCCCGACGATCGACGCCACTGCGCGGTCCATCAGCAACTCCTCGTCGCCGAGGACGAGATGAAGGGCCGCAGGTGGGGTATTCGCATTCACATGTGCGATCGTGCCATGCCGGTCCGACCTTTTCCGAACTCCATGCAGCTCTCACGACCGAAGTCCCGTGAGCCAGAACAACACGAGGACTACGCAGAGACCGCCGAGGATCCAGCGGGCCAGCTGAAAGCGCAGTGCGAGTATCAGGACGGTGAGCGCACCGACCACCGCTGCGGCGCCGGGAACACCACTGGTGATCTCGAACCCGGCCCCGGGTACCGACGCGGCCCACTGTGCGACGGAGATCAACCACCACAGTGGGGCGGATGCCACCAGGACGATCAGCGATGCGGCACCGGTGGCGAAGCTCGCTACGACGGCAACGATCGCACCGATCACCGTGATGGGCGCCACGAGTGGAGCCACGGCTACGTTCGCCACCACACCGACCGCTGAGAAGGTGCCCGACATCCCTGCCACCACTGGCGCAGTCACCGCGTGAGCGGCGGCCGCCACTGCCACGATCTCGGCGCTCGCTCTCCCCCATCCATGTCTGCGCAGCCAATCCACCCACACCGGCGCCAAGACGACCAAACCTGCCGTCGCCGACACCGACAGCGCGAATCCGAAGTCCACGGCAAGTTCCGGCCACCAGGCGATCAGTCCGAGTACTGCGGTACACAGAGCTGGAACCGCTTGGCGCCTGCGTCCGGTGACAAGTGCCAGCAGTCCGATGCTTCCCATCACTGCCGCCCGCAGCACACTCGGAGACGGACGCGCGATAACCACGAAGATCAGCAAAACCAGAGCGCACACCGATGCCGTTGTGCGCGGGCCAGTTCCGATTCCTCGGGCGAGCAGCAGGACGGCACCGAGCAGAATCGAGAAGTTCGCACCGGAGACCGCCGTCAGATGAGTCAGACCAGCAGCCCGGAAATTGTTCGCTATCTCTTCCGGTAACGCGGACACGTCGCCGACCACCAGTCCTGGCAAGAGACCGCCCCGGTCCGGCGGCAACGACGTCGAAGCGACGAGGGCGAGATTCGATCGGACATGCCGAGCGGCCGCGGCGAGAAGTCCGGGTTTCGAGACCGAAGTCGGCGGTCCGTCGACTCGCACCACGGCCACGGTGAGGTCCGCACGGTCCGGTACGGACAGCTGCCCGCGGAGCGTCACCTCCTGACCTGGTACCAGGTCGTCCCAACCGTCGGCAGGTGCGATGACCAGTACACGTCCACCGACGCGGTGTGGTGTGCCGGCAATATCCATTTGCGTCAGCTCGGCTCGGACCGTCACAGTCTCGGGCCCAGCGGAGCGTGACGATCGCGGATCTTCACGCACGGTCATCGCTGCGCTGACCCAGGCCTGCCGTTCTGCAGCTCGGCCGACAGGGCTTGTCTCGAATACTCCGACGTGTATTGCGGCCGCTGCGGCGAAGCACGCTCCCAGAACGAGCATCGCCACCACGCCTGGCACCACGCGCCGAACCGAGGCGGACTGTTCCGAAGCCACTGCAGCGCCGGCAACACCGATCACAGCAGCGGCAACGCCGAGCGCGACGGCGAGAATTGTCACCGCTGCGGATCCGGCCAACACGCCGAACACCATCGCAGCCCAACACAGCAGAGTCGACGGGACCAGCCGAAAATCGTAGGGACGGATTTCCGGTTCGGTCACACGAACACCTGGCTCCGGAGCTTCTCGAGACGAACGGGGCCGATACCGTCGACCTCACCTAGTTGAGCGACATCGGTGAACGAACCGTTCACCTCACGCCACGAGACGATGTTCGCAGCGGTTACCGGGCCTACTCCCGAGAGGGCATCCAGCTCGGCCACCGTCGCAGTGTTCAGATTCACCGCGCTGGCGCTGGAGCTGCCGGACACCGGTGCTCCGGTCGATCCCGACTGCTCCGCCGTACTCGAACTCGCTTGGCCGCCTGCGGTTCCCGAAGCCGCTGATACCGTTCCGCTCACCAGAGGCCGCGGATCCGGCGGGATGGCCCCGACTACGATTTGATCACCGTCGGTGACCTTCGCTGCCAGGTTCAGTGCCAAGACGTCCGCACCGTCGAGCGGACCTCCCGCCGCGGCCAACGCGTCCGCCACCCGTGAGCCGGATGGCAGATGAATCAGACCCGAAGACGACACGAGGCCGACCACACTGACTACGACGTCTACTGCAGGAACCGGCTCCGATCCTTCGGTGGGAAGACCGGACTTCGGCGGTGTCGCAGCAGCCACCGACTCGGGTGTCACCACCGGAAGCGGCGGTACCGGAACGACTTCCGCCGAATTACGGAGAAATCCGTAACCGGCCACGAGGACGACGAGAAGCCCGACGACGAACAAGGCGAACATGCCTTTTCGTCCCGGATCGAGTCGAGCACCTCGCCAACGCTCCGGAAGATACGGCGAGAGTGCCGTCGTGCGGCCTTCTTCTACATCGAGCCAATTATCTTGTGCCGAAGTATCATCGATACTTTCAACGGACTCGGGATCACTACCCGAACCAGTCAGTGATCGCAGTCGCTCTTCGGGTCTCGCCATGCGACGGACACTAACGATGGCGACATCACGTCGGCACAGAATTGCGTGGTCACCGATTGCCCTGTGGAACAAGGCCTCGCCTGTGGACAACACCCCTCGCACAACCGAAACTCTCGTGCGAGAGGACGGTGGTCACGCCTGGGGACATACCGCAACGCCCACTGCGCCTGGACCCACATGGGCCCCGACTACAGCACCGAACGGCAGCGTTTCGAGCGTGACGATATGCGGGATGCGGTCGGCGAGCATCGAAGCGACAGTCGCTGCGCGGGCTTCGCACTGCATGTGATGAACGGTGAGCGCAACCCCCGATTCGCCCGATACCGCGGCAACCGCCTCGACGAGCTTGCCGAGTGCCTTCGTCGAGGTCCGAGTTTTCTCTTTCAGCACGAGCTTTCCGTCGGCGAGGTGGAGCACAGGCTTCATGGCAAGCGCCGTCCCCAACAACGCTGCCGCCGCACCGATCCGCCCGCCGCGGCGTAGATGATCGAGTCGATCGACCACGATGAAGCATCGCGTCCGGGCCGACACCGCCGCTGCTTCGGCAAAGACCGAATCGAGAGTGCCGCCTTCGGCAGCAACACGCGCTGCCGAAAGTGCGGCATAACCAAGTCCCATGGCCACAGCAGCCGAATCCACGACGCGGACGCGATCACCGAGCTGGGCGGCGGCTTGCCGCGCCCCATCCCAGGTGCTCGAGAGTCCGCGTGAGATATGGACGGCTATCACTCCTGCACCGCCACTTCGCTCGAGTGCCGCGGCGTAGAGCTCGACCAGCTCGCCCGGCGAGCTGCCCGCGGTGGTCACCGGTCCATCGGCGGCGAAGTCCGCGGGGATGTCGTCGATACCTTCGCGGAGATCGACGCCGCCGACGAATACGTGCAGTGGCGCGATCGTGATGCCTGCACTGCGCGCGACACCCGGTTCGAGGCACGCCGAAGAATCGGTCACGACTGCGATGGTCACGGCGCGGTTACCTGGGTTTTGCGAAGTTCGACCAGCATCGCTTCGGCCACGGCGACGTGCGCGTCCCAGCCCCAGTGGATCCCGTCCGGGTTGGCGTTGTCGGAGTAGATGTTCTCGCGGACTGCTTCTGCAAGGTCGACCAAGGGGACGCCTGTGCTCTCACTCCACGTGCGTAGTGCGCGCTCGGCGGCCGGTCGACCCGCATGCACCTTGCCGTATGCGTCACTGCGATGCACGGAAGGCAGTGTGCCGATGACCGGAAGCTCCGGCCGAACGTATGCCAGAGCAGCCCGCGCCTGCTCGAGATAATCGACACTCAGCTTCGGTGGAAGCGCGACCGGCCAACGCAGATGCGCGAATCTCGGTTGTACCCACTGATATCCCGCTCGAACGACTCTCCGCAACGCAGGCGGGCGGACGTAACGAATCTGCTCACGTAGAGCGGTCGGCAACGGTGACGGCAGAGAGTCCATTCCGCCGACGCCGAAAACGACTGCACCTGCTTTCGGGATGGCGGCCCACACCCGCGGATCCTGTGTCAGAGCCCACCACACGTCACGACTGGTCCAGCCGATTCGAGCAACCAACTCGACCCGCCATCCGAGCTCGGCCGCGACAAGGTTCGGCCAAATCCTCGGATCATCTACCGGCAGACCACCTTTGGGGCCGAAATAGCTGAGCGAATCGGCGAGCACCAGCAGTACCGGCGGAGCATTCTTATCGGCCACGGGCGGGGCGTAGTCGTCAGAGGATGTCACTGGCCACTCGCGCCGATGCGTTCCAGACATCCAAGCGCCAACCGAGGGCTTCGCCCGCACCGTGACTGCTCAGCTGTACCCAACTCGTGTTGGAGAGACCACCGAGAACCGGCCAGCGATCGACCGGAAGGTCGAGCAGCGACGCGGTGAGAGCGGCGATCAGTCCGCCGTGCGCAACGAGCACGACCGGTCGATCGGACCCGCCGGCCCCCCACTGGGGTAGCTGCGCCACAAGTTCTTCTACGACGGGCACACTGCGGCGGGCCACGTCGATACGGCTTTCACCCCCAGGCGGTGCGATCGAGGCGTCAGCGCGCCACTTCGAACGCGCTCCAGGTGCTTCCGCATCGACATCGAGATGCGTGAGCCCCTGCCACCTACCCAGGTGCGTCTCACGCAACCGCGCGTCGGTCGAGACCGGCAGGCCCGATACGTCCCCGAGTGCGACGGCAGTGTCGAACGCGCGAGCAAGGTCCGAGGAAACTACGCGCAGCGGCGAACGCGTCGACAGTTCCGCCGCCGCAGTTTTGGCCTGTGTACGCCCCAGCTCGGACAGATCGGTATCGAGCTGGCCCTGCATCCGGCTCGTCGCGTTGTATTCGGTCTGACCGTGGCGCAGCAGGATCAAATGCCGCTTGACGGCAGCGCTCACTGCTCCGTTTCCGGTTCCGCGCGCTCGCCGAGCCCCGGAACCTCCACGGTCGGGCAGTCCTTCCACAGGCGCTCGAGGGCGTAGAAGTTGCGCTCGTCCTCGTGCTGGACATGGACGACGACGTCCACGTAGTCGAGCAGTGCCCATCGACCCTCGCGCGTGCCTTCCTTGCGCACCGGCTTGAAACCGGATTCACGCAGGGTGTCTTCGATGCTCTCCACGATCGCGTTGACCTGTCGCTCGTTCGATGCCGAGGCGATCACGAAGCAATCGGTGATGAACAATTGATCCGATACGTCCAACACAACCACGTTCGTTGCGAGCTTGTCGTCGGCTGCGAGTGCCGCAATTCGCGCCATTGCGACGGCCTCGTTTGTTGCAGTCACTTGACTTCTCTCCCACTGTTCAGGCTCGAGTCCTCGGTCACTGCGCTGGTGACGGACTCGGCCGGTTGCTGTTTTTGTGGCGCAGGCTCCGACATGGTGACGGAGCCGTCGAGACGCTGTGCGCCCCTGGGTCGGTATAGATTTCTCTTCGAGATGTACTGCACCACGCCGTCGGGTACGAGGTACCAGACCGGGCGATTCTCGCTCGCCCGGAGCCTGCATTCGGTAGAGGAGATTGCGAGTGCAGGGATCTCGATGAGCGTAAGCGCGTCCGGAGACAAGTCTTGCAGGTGATCCGCCAGGTGCTCGACACCCAATTCGAACCCCGGTCGCGATACGCCGACAAATTTCGCCAATTCGAAGAGTTCCTCCCAGTTCTGCCAGGTGAGGATACTCTCCAGCGCGTCGGCTCCGGTGATGAAGTACAGCTCCGCGGTGGGATGCTGCGCGCGAAGGTCCCGCAGGGTGTCGACGGTGTAGGTGAGCTTCTCGCGATCGACATCGACTCGGCTGACCGAAAACCGCGGGTTGGAGGCGGTAGCGATCACTGTCATCAGATACCGGTCCTCGGCCGGGCTGACAGGCTTTCCTTCCTTCTGCCACGGCACACCGGTCGGAACGAAGATGACCTCGTCGAGATCGAACGTATTGGCAACTTCGCTCGCCGCCACAAGGTGCCCGTGGTGGATCGGATCGAAGGTTCCACCCATCACGCCCAGCTTTCGGCGCGCTGCCGATTCGGTGGCCACGGCCGGAGATGGTTGCTGCACGATTGTCGAGCTTACTTCGCCCCGGCAATGCGTCGTCGGCCAGACACCGTCCGGAGGTCCCGGTGAGCTCGAAGATCACACAGGCAGCAGTCTCGACACGATGTCGGCCAGCTGTTGCGCCGAGCGGCACTCGTACATGTTGATGACCTCGCGATAGACATCGGCGGCAGAGTCGCCGGACCCCCATTGCCCGATCGGCTCCGGGTTGAGCCAATAGGCGTGCTTGGCAACCGACACCGTGTGGGCCAGGGCGGCGACCTTCGGATCACGGTAGTTCGTCCGGGCATCACCGAGTATCAGCACCGAGGTCCTGGAGGTGACGGATTGGGCGAATCTGTCGTCGAAGGTCTGGAACGCATTTCCGTAGTCCGAGTGCCCGTCGAAGGTGATCAGATCGGACTCGCGGATGATCCTCGACATCGCAGCGCCCAGATCAGCGCTGGAATCGAAGAACTGCGTCACCTCGTCGGTGGAATCGATGAAAGCGAAGATTCGGACCTTCGAAAACTGCTCGCGAAGAGCATGCACCAACAGCAACGTGAAATGACTGAAGCCTGCAACCGAGCCCGACACGTCGCACATCACCACCAACTCGGGCCTGGACCGACGGGGCTTGCGCTGCACGAGATCGATCGGCACGCCGCCGGTGGACATGGATTTGCGCAGGGTGCGACGCAGGTCGATCGAGCCGGCGCGGCTTCGGCTGCGTCGCGCAGCGAGCCTGCTGGCCAGAAGCCTGGCAAGCGGTGTGACGCTGCGTCTGAGTGCCACCATTTCGGTGTCGGACGCACGAAGAAAGTCGACTTCCTCAGCCAGCTTGGGAACGCCGTAACTTGCCACTCGCTCGCGTCCGAGTTGCTCCGCTGCGCGACGCCGGGTCTCGTTGTCGATCATCTTGCGAAGGTCGGCGATACGCGCTGCGGCGGTGCGCTTGGCGACCTCGTCCTCGTACGGCGACGAGGACCGGTCCGAACCGGTCTCCGCGTTACCGAGAAGACCCTCGAGAATTTTGCTCAGCAACGTATCGGGTGCGACGTCGCGTAGCGCTTGATACGCAGAGAACGACGGTCCGTTCGTGGAGGTGTACTGCCCGAGCTCCTCGACCATCTGTGCGGCGAGCATTTCGGTGAGGCTCACCGCCTCCGGGCTGCCGTCGACGAGCAGCTCGGTGATGAGTTCGCGTAGCGCAGTGATGTCGACTTCGCCGTCGGCCGTGCGCGGAAGGGCAGTGTCGATCTTCCCCGAGTCCCGTTGCCCTGACGCAGCTGGAAACCACAGATCGAAGAGAGCGTCGAACGTGTCACGATGCGTGGGCCGACGAAGGAGCGAGCATGCAAGCCCCTCGCGAAGCGCTTCGCGGTCCAACATATCGAGCACCGAGAGCACTCGACCCGCATCGATGGTTTCGGAAGGCCCGACCGAGATCCCGCGTTTACGCAACGCGGTGACGAAATCCACGAGGTGACCGGGCAGACCGTGCGGAGGTGACTGCATGTCAGTTCAGCCGAAGCTCGGCCGCAGCTTTGATCTGGTCGGATTGGTGTTTGAGGACGACGCCCAGGGTCGCTCGGACCGCGTCGTCGTCCAGGGTGTCCATGCCGAGTGCGAGGACAGTGCGACCCCAATCGATTGTTTCGGCCACCGACGGGAGCTTTTTGAGTTGCATCGCACGCAACACTCCGATTGTGCGCACCATCTGTTCGGCAATCGCTTCCGGAAGTTCCGGCACTCGACTGGCGAGGATCCGCAGTTCCAGATCGGCGTCGGGGAAGTCGAGATGCAGGTACAGGCAGCGCCGCTTGAGCGCCTCCGACAACTCACGTGTTGCGTTCGATGTCAGGATGACGAACGGCTTCCGCGTTGCAGTGATGGTCCCCAATTCGGGAATGGTCACAGCGAAATCGCTGAGTACCTCGAGCAGCAAACCCTCGATCTCGACGTCCGCCTTGTCCGTCTCGTCGATGAGCAAAACGGTCGGATCCGCGCGTCGAATGGCCTGCAACAATGGCCGAGCCAGCAGGAACTCTTCGGAAAAGACGTCCAGCTTCGTCTCGTCCCAATCCTGATGCCCGGCCGAGCTCGACTGAATGCGCAATATCTGCTTGGCGTGATTCCACTCGTACAGCGCTCGTGCCTCGTCGACACCTTCGTAGCACTGCAGTCGAATCAGTTCGGCGCCGGTCGATTGAGCGACGGCACGGGCAAGTTCGGTTTTCCCGACTCCTGCCGGGCCTTCGATCAGAAGTGGCTTGTCCAGCCGATCGGCAAGGAACACCGATGTTGCTGTGGCTTTGTTCGCCAGATAGCCGGTCTCGCCGAGCCGGGTGACGACGTCGTCGACGCTTGCGAACAGCGGCGGCGACGTCGGTAGTGCTCGATCCACGTCTGCTCCTTCTGCTTCTTCTCAGACCGCGCGGGTATGTCCTTCGCCCCAGACGGTCCATTTGGTGGAGGTCAGTTCCGGCAGGCCCATGGGCCCGCGAGCGTGCAGTTTCTGCGTCGAGATTCCGATTTCTGCGCCGAACCCGAACTGCTCTCCGTCGGTGAATGCTGTCGACGCGTTGACCATCACGGCTGCGGCGTCGACCCGGGTGGTGAACTCTCGGGCCGCGCTGAGGTCTGCGGTCACGATTGCTTCGGTGTGTCCGGTGCCGTATTCGTCGATGTGCGCGATGGCCTCGTCGATACCGTCGACGACCTTGAGTGCGACGTCGAGGGACAGATATTCCTCGGACCAGTCCTTTTCGGTGGCGGGCACGAGTCCGGGTCGGTCGCCGTGCACGACGACGCTATGGCTCTGGAAAGCCTGTAGGAGCTGTGGAACGGCGGTCTCGGCGATTGCCGCATCGACCAGGATCGTCTCTGCTGCATTGCAGACGCTGACGCGTCGAGTTTTCGAATTGAGAACGATCTTCTCGGCCATGAGAAGGTCGGCCGCGGAGTGGATGTAGATGTGGCAGTTACCAACTCCGGTCTCGATCGTCGGCACCGTTGCATCTCGTACCACAGCCGAGATCAGACCTGCACCCCCGCGCGGGATCACGACATCGACCAGTCCTCGCGCCTGGATCAAATGTGTGACGGAGGAGCGATCCGCGCTGGGAAGCAGTTGCACTGCGTCGACAGGAAGACCGCTTACTGCCAGCGAATTCTGCAACACCTGGACCAGTGCGGCATTGGAACGGGCAGCAGACGAAGATCCCCGCAGCAGCGCCGCATTTCCTGATTTGAAGGCAAGTCCGAACGCATCGACCGTGACGTTGGGTCGGGCCTCGTAGACCATTCCGACGACGCCGAGGGGCACCCGTACCTGGCGAATCTCGAGTCCGTTGGGCAAGGTCGAACCACGTACGACGCCGCCGATAGGGTCCGGCAGCCCGGCGACCTTCCGTAGGCCGGCAGCGATGCCGTCGATACGTGCGTCGGTGAGTCGAAGTCGGTCGAGCAGTCCTTCGTCTGTTCCGGCAGCGCGCGCGGCGTCGACATCGGCAGCATTCGCGGCCAGCACCTCGGGGACTGCAGCCAGCAGGGCATCCGCTGCGGCAAGCAGCGCAGCGTCCTTGGCTGCGGTCGTCATCAGCGCCAATGTCCTCGATGCCACGCGTGCGCGTCGGGCCGCGGCGTGGACCTGCTCACGCGTATCGAGTTCACCGATGGTCGCGTTCGCCGAAACAGGTGTGACCGTCATGCCCTACACAGTAGCCAGCGACTTCTTTCAGCAAGATGCGGTGTCCGGTGAACCGAAGTTCCTCGGCGCGACGCTGAGGATCCTCAGGCCCGGCGCTACGGCACGAACCCCAACTTCTTGTCGACGACGTTCTGAAGTTCCTCCGCGTTCGCATACCGGTGGAAGTTGGACACGAAGACTTCGGCCAGTTGCCTCCGCCACCCGGTGGCATCCCCGCTCATGTGCGGGGTTACGACGAGGTTCGCGGTGGTCCACAGCGGATCGTCCCCCGACAGCGGTTCGCTGTCGAAGACGTCGAGCGCTGCACCGGCCACGTGTCCGCTACGCATGTAGTTCACCAGCGCATCGGTGTCGAGCAATTCGCCCCTACCGACGTTGATAACACGCACACCCGGCTTCGCTGCAGCCAGAACGCTCGCGTCGACGAGTCCTCTGGTTGCCTCGGTCAGCGGGGCGACCAGAACGAGATAGTCGACGTCGTGCACGACGTCGGCGAGGTCGAAACTGGCGTGAACGACGCCGAAATCGTCGTCTCCTGCCCGTGCCGTTCTACCCACGCCCGACACCGTCATACCTACCGCCGACAACAACCGAGCAATTTCACGCCCGATTGCACCGGTGCCGACGATCATTGCGTGTGCAGTATCGATGCGCTCGGTCTCACGATGCCTCCAGACTCGCTGTCGCTGCAGCTCGGCTGATTCGGACGAATGCTTGGCAAAACCCAGAATGTGGGCGAGCACGAACTCCGCTATCGGGCGATCGAATACTCCTCGCGAATTCGTCACCACCACATCCGAAGCCACGAGATCGTCGAACATCAGGGAATCGACGCCCGCGGCAGCTATGTGGATCCACTTCAGATTGTCGAACCGATCCCACACTTGCCGCACGGCGGGCGAGAAAAAATCCCACAGCAACAGAACGTCCGCCCCGGACACCGCATCACCTAGGGAGTCCACTGTGGCATAGCGCAGGTCGGCCACAGCGGCTACTGACTCGAGGCCTTCGGGGACATTGTCGGCGTGAAATATCACGACGACGGGCCGGGTTGTCATTTCGATTTGTATCCAACCAGTTCGATGCCCTGAGCGGCCAGCTCGGCGTCGTTGTCACCGGGACGCTGATTGCCGCGAAGCGAACGCCCGGCCGTCTCCGGCATCAGAAGAATCGGTACGAATGCGATAGCCGCGGCCAGCATCATGTACCAGCCCGGGATCAGGTTCGATCCGGTCCGGTCGATGAGGAATGTCAGAATGAGTGGAGCTGTACCACCGAAGAGTGAAGTGGACACGTTGTACCCGATTGCAAAGGCGCCGTAGCGAACCTGTGTCGGAAAAAGCGCCGGCAACGTCGAGGATACGCAAGACAACATGATCACGAGAAGAATTCCGAGCCCGAGCAGACCCACGGTCTGGCCGACGATGCCGGTATTGATGATCAGCAGAAACAGCGGAACACTGAACACGAAATAGCCAGCACAAGCAGTGAGCAACAGCGGCTTTCGACCGACCCGATCGGACAAGGCACCGATCGGATTGATGATGGCCATCAAGATCAGCATGATGACGACAAGCGTGAAATTCGACTGTGTGGTGCTGTGCCCCAACGTGTCACCGAGGTAGGACGGCAGGAAGGTGAGCACCGTGTAGTACGCAATATTGAGTAGCAGCACGAAACCCATGAGGATGAGGATCCGTTGCCAGTAGGTCATCGTGGACTTCAGCGAGGCGATCGCACCGCCCTGCGAGCCTTCCGAGATGGTCTCGCCGTCGGCCTTGGCCTCGGCGAATACCGGTGAATCTTCGAGTCGGGTACGCAACCACAGCGCCACCATGCCGAGAGGAAGAGTCAACAAGAACGGAATACGCCAACCCCAAGCCTCCATGGTGTCGTCTCCGAGACCGAGGTTCAACAGGGTGCACAGCGTTGCGCCTGCGACAGTGCCTGCCAGCGTACCGAATTCGAGAAACGAGCCGAAGAAACCGCGACGCTTGTCGGGCGCATACTCCGCCATGAAGACAGCCGCACCACCGTACTCACCGCCGGTCGAGAATCCCTGCACCAGGCGGCATACCAACAAAAGAATCGGAGCGAAGATCCCGATGCTGTCGAAGGTCGGCAGTATGCCGATAGCCGCCGTCGCCAGGGACATCATCGTCACGGTCAGGACGAGCACCTTTTGACGACCGATTCGGTCACCTAGAGGTCCGAGTACGATCCCACCGATCGGCCGAATGATGAACGATGCCGCCAGAACTGCGAATGTCGAGAGCAGGCTCGCTCCCCCATCCTCGGATGGGAAGAAATTCGCAGCGATGTACACCGCCAAGTAGCCGTACACGGCGTAGTCGAACCACTCGACGGCGTTGCCCAGGGCAGAACCACCGATAGCGAGGTGGAGAGTCTTGGTTTCTTTCGGGGTCAGTTCCTTGGTGTTCGGCGGATACCCTGTGATCGGGTGACCAACTGCATCTACAGTCGGGCTTTTGGGTGACTGTGTCACTGTCCAATACCTCTCGCTTTGTGAACAAATGGAGCGTCGGGTTGGTCCTGTGCAGCGATTCACGTTACTTGCGCGTAAGTCTCGGTTTCTTACAACCCCTACGTTGCCGCCATAACACCTGGTAACGCCACACTTCTGCACGCAATCAGTGCATACGCCGCTGCGCTGTCACACAATTGGCGCACCGACACGGACTCGTCGGGCTGGTGGGCCTGCAATTCGATCTCACCCGGACCCAGCACGATGGCGGGAATACCCATGTCTCGCACAATGAAACCGCCGTCGCACGACGCAGTCCAGATATCGGTGCCGTGATGGCCGGCGGAATCGGCCACTGCAGTGACAACCGATTGAACGATGTCGGAGTCCGTGCTGGTGAGAAAGCCTGGCATCTCCATCGAGACGTCCACTGCCACTTCGATCCCGTCGCCGATGATCCCGGCGGCGAGAATACGTCGATGCAGCTGTGCTGCCACGACATGGGCGTCTTCTCCTGGCAGCAACCGCCGGTCCACCGTGATCACAGTACAGTCGGCAACCATCGAGGTACCGGTTCCGCCGGAGACAGTTCCTACGTTGAACGTTGCCGCTCCCAGCACCGGATGGGCGTCGACGCGTAACTCCTCGCCCATCGAATCGATGACCACGATGATCCGCGCGGCCGCCGAGATTGCGTTACGCCCGTTGGACGGCCGCCCCGCGTGAGCCGAACGACCCCGAACGGTGATCTCGAGATTCGCCGCACCCCGACACCCGACGATGGTCATCAGATCCGTAGGTTCGGCGACAATGCACCGAGAATAGCTACGGCGCATGGTTGTTCGCACAAAGGATCGAATCCCCAGTCCGGTATCTTCCTCGTCGACCAGACACGCCAACGACACGGGTGCTGAACCTACTGCACCGCAACGCTTCAGGGCGGACATAGCGACTACGACGGCCGCCAGTCCCCCCTTCATATCGCATGCGCCCCGTCCGTACAGTCGCCCGTCGCGCACTGTGGCCGCGAAGGGATCTCTCGACCATCCGCCTCCCGCCGGTACGACATCGGAGTGCCCGAGAAACAACACACCAGGTTCTTCGTTTCCCCCGACCGACACCACGACGTTCGGCCGTCCCGGTGCAACGTCGTCGATCTCGATGTCGAACCCAAGCCGGCGACAGGTGTCAACCAGCACTCTGGCTACGGATTCCTCGGTACCACCGGGGTTTTCTCCCCCCGCATCGATCAGCGCCGACGCCAGCGCCACCAGCTCACCTTCGTCGATCGCAGCCAGTACCCGAGCCTCCAGTTCGGCTTGACTGTTCGATCTCCCCGTCATCGAGTGGAATCGGCATTTCGTCGAACGGCATGTGCGTTCCGCGGCACGGAATCGAGGGATCGAATCGAGAGGGATTTGTCCACTGCCGCTGACAACCGCTTGACGCCCTCGTCGATACGCTCGGGCGAGGAGGATGCAAAACACAGCCGCAGGGAATCTTCGAATTTGCCGCCGACCGACAATGCCGGACCGGGGATGTAGGCAACGCCTTCGGCAAGAGCGACTTCGAACAGTGCCTGTGTGGACAGCGCGGCGGCGTCGCCTCTCAGCGTCGCCCAGAGAAAGAAGCCGCCTTCCGGGTCGGTACTCGAGATCCGATCACCGAAATACTTGTCGAGACTGCGTTGCATTGCGATTTTGCGTGGGCGATATACCGCACTCAACGAACGCAGATGCGTCGCGAGGTGTCCACGTCGGATGAATTCGGCGATCATTCGTTGCCCCGGAAGGTTGGTGCACGTGTCCATCGTCTGCTTGGCGTTGATCAACAGCTGTCGCGCCTCGGGCGCCGCGTCGACCCAACCGACCCGAAGCCCGGGGGCGATCATCTTGGAGAAGGTCCGCACGGAGAAAAGGAGTGGATCGTTCGGGCTCAGAGATTGGAAGCTCGGGATGTGTTCGCCCTCGAATCGGAGCAGCCCATAAGGGTCGTCGTCCAGAATCACTGAGCCCCACCTGTGCGCCAATTCCAGCAGCGACTTCCTTCGCGCCAGCGACATCGTTGTGCCCGAAGGGTTTTGAAAGTTCGGAATGGCGTAGATCATCTTGGGCAGCCGGCCTGCGGCCTCGACCAGATCGGGCAGCGCCTCCACCACGAGGCCGTCGGCATCCATCGGTGCTTCGAGCACGTCGCCCCCGTAGCTCAGGACGGTGGCGGTCCCGTTGGTGTACGTGGGACTTTCGACGATCACGAGGTCACCGGGATCGACGAACAGCTTGCATGCAAGATCGAGACCCTGCATACCACCGGAAGTGATGACGATGCGATCGGCAGACGAGGGTTCACCGACCGAATCGAGATATCCCAGGAGCGCATCGAGTAGACTCGGGTCGCCCTCGGTGGCGGCGTAGTCCATCGCGTCGGCTGTGAGAACGGTAGCGGCGATCTCCGAAAACAGTTCGGCTGGAACGGTTTCCGCAGCAGGAGAACCCATCGCAAACCGGACGATGTCGTGCTTTTGAGCAGCGAGAAGCGATGTCGACGAGTCGATTACCGATCCCACCAGCTTGTCGGTGCGCAGGGCCCACGGAATGGTGGTGGCGATCATGTCTCACTCCTTCGTCAGTAGTTGCCGCGGGTAATCGGTGAATGTCTCCACGCCGCGTTCGGTCACACGAACGGCCTCGGATACTTCGTATCCGTAGTCGTCCATCCACATTCCTCCGATGATGTGGAACGTCATGTTCTCGGTCAGGACAGTGTCGTCGTCGGTTCTGATGCTCACTGTCCGCTCGCCCCAGTCGGGTGCGTAGGCGATGCCGATCGAGTACCCGATGCGCGACGGCTTGTGCAGTCCATGCTTGGCAAGACTGACGTTCCATACCTGAGCCAGTTCGGTAGTACTGGCACCGGGGCGGACGGTGTCGAGGACCTCGTTCAGCGCCTCACCGGTGGCACGGGCCAGGTAGTCCAGCCGCTTGCTCGGCTTACCCAGAACAATCGTTCGGGCCATCGGGATGTGGTAACGCCGGAACACCCCGGCAAGTTCGACCACCGTGGTCTCGCCTTCGACGAACACCTGATCCGACCAGGTGAGGTGAGGAGTGTCCGCCCCTGCCCCGGTAGGCAGCATCGGCACGATCGCCGGATGGTCGCCGCCGAAGTCGACTGTGCCCTTGATCTGGGCATTCATGATCGCCGCCGCCGCGTCGCACTGCCGCAACCCGACGCCGATCGATTCGAAGGCCGCGCCCATCGCCGACTCGCACACCTGGGCGGCACCCCGCATGAGGTCGATCTCGGCCGGGCTCTTCACGACGCGGACCCAATTGATCAACTCGAACGAATCGGTGAATTGATACTCGGGTAGAGACTTCACCAAGGCTTCGAACGCTTTGGGGCTGAAGTAGTAGGAATCCATCTCCAAGCCCACCAGGCCGTGAGAGAAGTTGTTGACCATTCCCAGTTCGCGCAACTTCTGTGCCACCCACACGAACGGGTGGGTTTCCTTGCGCTGCACGAATGTTTCCGGGTACCCGAACGTCTGCTCCCGAGGCAGCCAGGAGGTACGGAATGCGCCGTTGGCATCCATCTCCCTGGCGAAGAAGTACAGGGCTCCTTCGAGCGGCACATACAGAACTTGCGGTGTGTAGAACGAGAGCGCGTTGTAACCCAACAGGTAGTACAGATTCGACGGGTCCGTGACGATCAGGGCCGTGAGATGCTGCGCCGCCATGCGTTCTCTCACCACGCGCAGGCGGTGGGAGTACTCGTCTTCGGTGAACGTGATGGGCGTGCTGTTCGGCAGATGTGCATACTCCGCCAGCCCGGGGGCATGGCGTGAACCGACAGCGCTTGTGAATGTGACTGCTGGTTCGACTGGATTGCTTGGTTCGACTGGGAGCCCGGACTCGTTCACTCGTACCCCCTTTCGGGGCGTCGCGGGAGGCCCTGAGACCCCACGTGCATTTTGCAGATTGTTAACAATCAGGCTATGCGGACGAGTCCTGGTGCTGCAAGAGAACTCGTGTTACTTCTTCGTTTCGATCAGTCGCACGCAATCCACCCCGCGCAAGCTCAGTCGGCCGCGGCGCCGACGCGGCCGCCGAGCCCATCAGTGGCCGCCTCTGCCTGCATGGACCGACTCAGGTCCTGAATCGCAGTGTCCATGTGCTCGTGCAGACCGGCTTCGAGTGCAGCCCAATCCGAACCCAGGAGTAGGTCCACCAACAATTGATGCTCCTCGACCAACGCCTCGGGCCGGAAGTAGGCCGTCTCCAGGTTGGTCATACAGATGCGCGCCTCCGCTGCCAATGTGGCGTACATCCTCGACATCCGACTGTTCGACGTCGCAGCAACCATCGCCGTGTGGAACGCCAGGTCCCGCTCGGCCAGACCGAACCAATCCGCTGAGTCGATGAACGGTTGCATCTGGTCGACGATTGCCGACAACTGAGCCGCCGTCGCCTTCAGGACGGTGATCTCGCCGTGGACGAGCGTCCATGCGGCACCGACTTCGATCGCCGCGCGGGCCTCGTATATCTCGGCGACGTCGTCGACGCTGAGTTCGACAACGAACACACCGCGATTTCGGTAGCTGATCAACAGGCCTTCCTGATTCAGCCGCTGGAGCGCTTCGCGAACCGGACCACGCGAAATCCCTAGCTCGGCAGCAACATTGGCTTCGTTGATCTGCTCGCCCGGCGTGTAGGATCCGTCGATGATCCGATCGCGAATCTGATCGGCTATCACCATCGACGTATTGCGGGCGTCGATCGGGGTCAGTCTTCGGGAACCTGACATATGCAAAACCTCCTGCTAGGACCTCGGGATTGCGAAGTATTTGTATTCCAAGAACTCGTCGATACCGACTTTGCCGCCTTCACGGCCGAGTCCGGACTGCTTGACGCCGCCGAACGGGGCAGCGGGGTTCGATACGAGACCGGTGTTGATGCCGACCATCCCCACTTCGAGCCGCTCCCCCATACGCAATGCGCGATCGATGTCCTGCGTGAAAACGTAACCCACAAGCCCCCATTCGGTGTCGTTGGCAAGCGCGATCACTTCGTCCTCGGTGTCGTACGGAACGATCGCGGCAACGGGTCCGAAGATCTCGGTCGACATGAGATCGGACTGGGAGTCGACATCGTCGAGCACCGTTGGAGGGTAGAAATAGCCTGGCCCAGAATCTTCCTGCCCACCCACCACCGCCCGAGCACCGCGCGCGAGCGCATCGTCGACGAGTCGTTGCACCTTGGCGCGGCCGCTGCGATCGATGAGCGGCCCCACTTCCACACCCGCCCTACTGCCGGCGCCAACTGTCAAGGCACCCATGCGAGCAGCGAGCTTGGCAGCGAAGTCCGTGGCAAGCGAGCGGTGGACGAAGAACCTGTTGGCTGCAGTGCAGGCCTCGCCCATGTTGCGCATCTTGGCCACCATCGCACCGTCGATGGCCCGGTCGAGATCAGCGTCCTCGGCGACGATGAACGGGGCGTTCCCGCCGAGTTCCATCGACGTCCGCATCACGGTCGGAGCTGCCTGCGCCAACAAAATCTTCCCGACGGCCGTGGAGCCGGTGAAGCTGATCTTCCGGGCCGAGCCGCTGGCCATCCACGATCCGACGACTCCTGCGGCGTCGGTCGTAGGGACCACGTTGACTACGCCGTCGGGAACCCCTGCTTCGACGAGGATGGCGGTCAGCGCTAGCGCAGTCAGCGGAGTCTGTTCGGCCGGCTTGAACACCACCGTGCATCCGGCGGCAAGCGCGGGGCCGATCTTTCGGGTGCCCATGGCCAGTGGAAAGTTCCACGGCGTCACCAGAATGCTAGGACCGACCGGGGCTCTGGTGACGATGATGCGGTTCTTTCCATCGCCGGTCAACGTGTGGTCGCCCGAGATGCGAACTGCCTCTTCGGAGAACCATCGAAAGAACTCTGCGCCGTACGCGACTTCGCCTCGGGCGTCGGCGAGCGGCTTGCCCATCTCGGCGGTGATGATGGCAGCCAATTCCTCGGTCCTGGCGATGATCAAGTGGAATGCACGAGAAAGGATCTCGCTTCGCGCACGTGGCGCTGTCTGCGCCCAGGACTCCTGCGCTGCAACGGCGGCCGCCATAGCAGCCTCGGCGTCGCTGATGTCGGCATCGTCGACGGCGGCGATCACTTCGCCGGTTGCAGGATCGACGACGTCGAACTTCCTCCCGCTGTTCGCTGTTCGCCAGGCCCCGCCGATGAACAGCTGGGTCGGCGAGGTGATGGCCGGGCGCGTCATGGACGTCATAGCTACTGTCCCTTCCTGGAGGTCTGCGTCGAAGGTGCGGGATCGAGGAGTTGTGCCAGGTGCATCGAGGCGGTCGCGCTCTGATTGCCGGTCAGTTGGCGCACCTGCATGTGGCAGCTGAAGCCGTCGGTCAGGATCGGCCTTGTCGGATCAGCGCGTCGTACCGCGGGTGCCAGGGCCTGTTCTGCGACTTTCATGCTCATGTCGTAGTGATCCGGTTCGAAGCCGAAGTTGCCTGCCACCCCGCAGCAGCCGGTCGCCTCGTCGACGCTGCCGATCCCCGCGGCAGCAAGCGCCTTTCGCTGCGTGGCTTCGCCGAACACCGCGTATTCGTGGCAGTGGGTCTGCACGGTGACTGCATCGGGGACGTCGGCCGACGGGCTCCACCCCGCGGCGGCCTGCTCTATCACCGCACCGGCGAAACTCTGCACCCGTGCGGCGACCCGTCGAGCCGCGTCGGTACCCACCAGCTCGGGCATATCCTTGCGAAGCGTTGCCGCACAGCTCGGTTCGGTGACGACGATCGGCCGATCGGTTCCATCATCGAGTGCGGCAACGGTTCTGCTCAACTGCTTCTTGGCAGTTGCCAGCTGCCCCGTCGAAATCCACGTCAACCCGCAGCACACGTCGGTCCTGCACTCTACTGTCCGGTTACCCTCGGCGAGAACGCGAACCGCAGCACCGACGATGTCCGGCCGAAACCCCTTGGTGAAGGAGTCGACGAGCAGTACGACATCACCTCCCGGTACTGATCCCGCTGTCTGCGTGCGTAGTTCCCGTCGCGAGGCGAACCGCGGCAGCGATCGCTTGGTCGTGAGACCGCCGATTCCGGCAGCGATGATGCCGGTTCGCGGAGTCATTGCGCGGTTGAGTACCGGCGCCAGGATGGACGTCACTTTCAACCAGCGTGGCAACCAGCCCAGCGAGTAGTGCGCCATCGGGCGCAACTTCCCCGCGTAGTGATGATCGAGAAACTCCGACTTGTAGGTCGCCATGTCCACCCCGACGGGGCAGTCGGTTGAACAGGCCTTGCAGGACAGACACAGGTCGAGTGATTCTTTGACATCTTTCGAAGCCCACCCTGCCGCGACCGTCGCGCTACTGCGAACCATGTCCTGAAGGACGCGGGCACGCCCACGGGTCGAATCCTTCTCGTCCCCGCTCGCTCGATAGCTCGGGCACATGACGCCACCGGAGGTGGATCGGCAGCGCCCGACGCCGACGCATGCCTGGGTGGCGTGCACGAACGGATCCAGGTTCGTCTTCGTTCCGATCTGATGAAGCTCGAAGGTCGTCTTCCATTCACGATTCGGAACACCCTGCAATGCAAGGTCATCCATCATCGGCATCGGATCGACGATGCTACCCGGATTCAGAACGCCCGCAGGATCCCAGATACGTTTGAACCGCGCGAACGCGTCGAGCATCGAGGTCGAGTACATGATCGGCAGCAGCTCCGACCGTGCCCGACCGTCTCCGTGTTCACCCGACAACGAACCGCCGTGCCGGACTACCAGTTCGGCTGCCTCACGCAGGAAGGTCGCCATCACTGCTCGTCCGGCCTCACTGCGTTGGTCGAAAGTGATACGGACGTGCATGCACCCGGCGCCGAAATGTCCGTACATCACCCCGGTGAGCGAATGCGCGGCAAGAAGGTCACGGAAGTCTGCGAGGTATGCGGCCAAATTCTCGGGCGCAACCGCGGAATCCTCCCAGCCGGGCCAGGATTCACCACCGCCGGCAAGACGCGCCGACAAACCCGCACCATCCTCCCGCACCCGCCACAGCGATTTTCGTTCAGCGAGGTCTGCGACGATGCGCCCATCCTTCAACCTGCCGAGCTCACGTAAGCGCTCGAGCAATCGCCCAGCCTTGTCCTCGACTTCGGCGACGTTCTCACCATCGAGATCGACGTAGAGCCAAGCGTTTCCCGAAGGCAAGCCTTGGACTGAGTCAGTTCCCCTTCGGTGCTGCATCGTCTCGACGATCTTCGCGTCGATCCCTTCGACTGCCGCCGGCGAGAACTCGAGGATCGTCATGACGTCCTCGGCTGCTTCGACGACATCGGCGTAACCCAAACTCAACAGCAACGCAGCAGGCGGGACAGGAACGAGCGCGACGGTCGCGGCGACGACGATCGCGCACGTACCTTCGCTGCCGACGAGGGCACGGGCCACGTCGAAGCCGTTCTCCGGCAACAACGTCGACAGGTGAAACCCCGAGACCTGGCGCGGAATCCGACCGAGTTCGAGTCGAAAGTCAGCCAGATTGTCCGACACCAGAGTACGAAGCTCGGAGGTGATCCTGTCCGCTGCAGCGACGGCGACATCGTCGTGAGGATCGGCCGCCGTGACGCCGGAGCGCGTCGCTCGCAGCACCACCCCGTCGACAGTGACGATGTCGAGAGCGATCGTGTGGTCTGCTGTCCGGCCGTACCGCACCGAATGATTGCCGCAGGCATCGTTGCCGATCGCACCGCCGACGGTTGCCCGTGATTTGCTCGATGGGTCGGGGGCATAGGTCAATATGCCACCGGTCGCCCCCGACACGGTCTCGGCGAGTTCCGAAAGCACGATCCCCGGCTCGACCACGGCCGACTTGGATTCGGCGTCGACCGAGAGCACGGTATTCATGTGCCGCGAGAAGTCCAGGACCACACCCGCGCCGATCGCATTGCCTGCCATCGATGTTCCACCGCCACGGCTCACGATCGGAACGTTGCCCTTCACACACGACTTCACTACCGCGCACACGTCCGCGGTACTGCGAGGAAACACCACGGCGACCGGCGGCACGCGGTAGTTCGACGCGTCGTACGAATACTCGGCCAGGCGCCGCGAGGTCACATCGACGTCGACCCCCGCCCTGCGCAGTTCGTCGAGGACCGGTCCGACTCCGCCGATCACCGTCACAGTGCGCGCTTCAACGTTCGAGCGATGGCACCGAGCCCCTCGGCCACCTCGTCGTCGGTGACGACGAGTGCAGGAATGACTCGCACGACATTGCCGAACGCACCGCAGGTGAGCAACAGCAGGCCTTCCGATATTGCGGTCTGCTGGACGCGGCCGGCAGCAGCGGCGTCGGGTTTGCCGTTCTCGTCGACGAATTCGAGGGCCTGCATCAGACCGAGTCCGCGCGCGTCGCCGATCGCCGAGTACTGCGCTTGCAGTGCCACCAGGCCGTCGAGCAGCACGTCGCCCTGTCGGCGCGCGTTCTCGACGAGTCCTTCGTCGCGGACGACGTCGAGCGTGGCCACCGCGGCAGCAGCGGCGACAGCGTTTCCGCCGTAGGTACCACCCTGCGATCCCGGCCACGCCTTGGACATGAGTTCGGTCGACGCCGCGATCGCCGAGATCGGGAATCCAGAAGCCAGGCCCTTGGCCGTGATCACGATGTCGGGGGTAGCAGTGGAATGCTCGTGGCCCCAGAATTTTCCGGTCCGTCCGACACCGGCCTGGACCTCGTCGACGATGAAGACAATCCCGTGCTCGTCGGCGCGGCGACGCAGACCTTCGAGGAACGCGGGTGGAGTGGGTAGGTAGCCACCGTCGCCGAGCACCGGTTCGATGATGAATCCAGCGGTGTCTGCCGGGCTCGAAATGGTTGCAAGAAGGTAGTCGAGTTCTTGCAAAGCGAAAGCGATAGCGGTGTCCATGTCCCAGCCGTAACGGAAGGCATGTGGAAACGGTGCGATGTGCACCCCGCCCATGATCGGAGAGAATCCGGACCGGAACTTGGTACCGGCGGTGGTGAGCGATGCCGCAGCAACGGTGCGTCCATGAAATCCGCCATGAAATGCGATGATGTTCGGTCGACCGGTTGCCATGCGCGCCAATCGAATCGCGGCCTCGACGGCCTCGGAGCCGGAGTTGGCGTAGAAAACACTGTCGAGTCCGGCAGGCAGAAACTCTCCGAGTTTGTCGGTGAGTTCGAGCAACGGCTTGTGCATGACGGTGGTGTATTGCGCGTGGATGATCTTGCCTACTTGATCACGTGCCGCTTCGACGACGCGCGGATGACAATGCCCGGTGCTGGTGACACCGATTCCCGTGGTGAAGTCCAGATACCGTTTTCCGTCGGTGCCGTAGATCCAACTACCGAGTGCGTGGTCCACCACAACCGGAGTGGCTTGCTTGAGTGCAGGACTGAGGTGTGTGCGCGGCGCGGCCATAGGTCTATCGTGGCCACCGCCCTGCGGATTGTCAACAATCTACAGTCGATGCCGAAACGACCGAGATGATTTTTCGGCACCCACTTTTCGACAGCGCAACTTCAGACAATCGACTCGAGAATGCGTCGCTCTCAAAGCCGATCTCGCCCCGTGGGCAATGTGATGGTGAAGGTGCTTCCTGTTCCCGGACCATTGCTGCCAGCAGTGATGTGCCCGCTCTGCGCCTTCACGAGGGCCTTGGCGATCGCGAGGCCGATACCCGATCCGCCGTGCTCGCGATCACGTGCGGCATCCACTCGGTAGAAGCGTTCGAACAGGTGCGGGAGGTGTTCGGGGGAGATGCCGTCTCCGGTGTCGGCCACCTCGATCGTGACAGATTCATTCCCGCCGCCGGCGGTCGGAGTGACCCGTCCATGCGGTGGTGTGTGGCGCAGTGCGTTGTCGAGTAGATTGCCGAGCACCTGCCCGAGCCTCACCGGATCGACCCACAGCAGCGACTAGCAACCGAACCAGACACAATTGTCAAGAGCGGACGACCCAGCGAACGACCAACAGCCAACGGCTCACGGTCTCACGGCGCGCCGAGTAGCGTATGCGACCAAAGAGGGCGCAGCAGCGTTACCCGCACACCTACCCGTACGGTCCCCTGGGCTCGCGGGCGGGATATGCGTGAATGAGAGCAGTGCTCAATTTCGGAACAGTGTGGGTCAGGGTGTGTTCAGCGCGATGGGCCAGCAGGTGCGCATCGACGAGACTGGTGGAGGGGTCGATGTCAAGTTCGGCGTCAGCGTGCAATCGATGTCCGATCCATCGCATCTTGACGCTGCGCACGGCAACGACCCCGCTCTCCTGAGCCAACGCCCTCTCGGCGGCCACGACGAAGTCCGGCTCGACGCCATCCATCAAGCGGCGGAAGACATCTCGCGCTGCCGAGCGAAGAACAACAAGGATCGCCGCGGTGATGATCAGACCCACGATGGGATCGGCGAGCGGGAAGCCCAGTGCTACACCGCCGGCGCCGATGACCACAGCCAAGGATGTGAAACCGTCGGTGCGGGCGTGTAATCCATCGGCGACCAGTGCTGCGGAGCCGATCTGGCGGCCGACTCGGATGCGATAGAGCGCGACAAGTTCATTGCCGACGAATCCGACAACACCTGCTGCCGCCACCCAGCCGAGGTGCTGGACAGGAATCGGGTCCATCAGTCTCCGCACTGCCTCGATACCGGCGATCAGAGCGGACAACGCGATCATTGCGACAACGAACAAACCGGCTAGGTCCTCGGCGCGGCCGTAACCATAGGTGTACCGGCGCGTCGCCGCCCGACGGCCCAGGGCGAAGGCAATCCACAACGGGATCGCGGTCAGCGCGTCGGAAAAGTTGTGAATCGTGTCTGCGAGAAGTGCTACTGATCCGGATACTGCAACGATGACCAACTGCGCAATCGCGGTAGCCCCCAGCGCAATCAGGCTGATTTTGACGGCGCGAATGCCGGTCGTGCTGGATTCGAGCACATCGTCGATACTGTCGGCGGCATCGTGGCTGTGCGGTGCAAAAATTTCACGGACGATCGAGCGGAAAGTGCCGGAACTTTCGTGACCGTGACCGTGACCGTGACCGTGACCGGCTACGTCGTCGGAGTTTCGATCGTGCGTCATCGACTCTCCCCCACGATGTGGCCGTCGACGCCGGAGCTCTCGGAGATCGACCCCGCACCGCGGTTCGTATCGACCCGGCGCGATGGGTGCAACTCACGTAGGCCTGCTCTCGCGCGATGATGCCCGGGAATGCCGGGCCCGGCATGTTCGGCGTTGAATACAGCATCGGTGACGAGTTCTCGAACGTGCTCGTTTTCCAGGCGATAGATCACCTGTGTGCCCTCCCGTCGAGTACGAACCAAACGAGCCATTCGCAGTTTCGACAGGTGCTGCGACACCGAGGGCGCGGGCTTGCCGACGTGATCGGCCAGTTCGTTGACCGACAATTCACGATCGATCAGCGCCCATAGGATCTGCACCCGCGTCGCGTCGGCCATCATCCGAAACACCTCGACCACCAACCCGACCTCGTCGTCCATCAAACGGCGGCGACACCCTCCGTTATCTGCATTCATGCGTAGATAATAGCGCAGCACTTCGGTGCTTCACACCTCCCAATGAGCAGACGCACGTGCCCAAGGAGTAACGAAGCCGCATATCGTCATTGAATGACGACTCCGCGCATCGTTGTCCTGGGCAGTATCAACATGGACCTGACGACAACGACTCGACGCCTACCCGAGCCCGGCGAAACCGTCCTGGGTGACTCCTTCGACACCGCGCAGGGAGGAAAGGGAGCGAATCAGGCCATCGCGGCGGCACGGGCAGGCGCCGACGCAGCATTCCTCGGGGCGGTAGGTGACGACACATTCGCTGCCGACCTCGAACGAAGTGTCATCGAAGCCGGCGTCGACGCGTCCGGACTCCGACGCACCGATGGTCCGAGCGGAATCGCAGCTGTGACCGTCGACCGTCACGGGGAGAACTCGATCGTCGTCGTCCCGGGCGCCAACGCCACGATGTCCACCTTGACCGATCATGAACTCGATATCATCGCCGCCGCGGATATCCTGCTGTGCCAGTTGGAGATTCCCCTCGACACGGTCGTGGCCGGTGCGATTCACGCCCGAGCTCACGACACTGTGGTCATGCTGAACCCCTCCCCCGTTCGACCACTCCCGGAGGCCCTCGTCGACGTCGTGGACGTCCTGATCGTCAACGAGTCCGAAGCCGACGCAGTCGGCGACAGTGTTCTCGATCGCATTGCGCACGTCGTCACCACGCTCGGCGCCAACGGCGCTCGGTACCGCGGACCGGCGTCGACGTTCGACGCTCGAGCGCCACGGGTCGACGCCATCGACACCACCGGTGCCGGAGATGCCTTCACCGGGGCTTTGGCTGCCCGCTGGCTGCAGGGTCCCGAAGAATCAGTCCGATGGGCCTGTGCAGCAGGGGCATTGGCTGCTACGCGTCGTGGCACCGGAGCGTCTTCGGGATCGCGAGCGGATATCGACGCGCTCATCGCGGATGCAGCCCGACGATGACACTGTCCCCACGGGTCCCCGATCTCGCCGCGCTCGACGTGATGGTCTCGGTCGCACGGCTGGGCAGCATGAGCGCGGCCGGACGGGAACACGGATTGAGTCAGCAAGCGGTCAGCGCACGAATTCGAGCAGCCGAGCGCGACATCGGTCTCCGCGTGTTCGACCGCACCAGCAGCGGCGTGGTGCTCACTCCCGAAGGTGTCGCTGTTCTCGAGTGGGCAGGGAACGTTCTCGGCGCCGCCGAAAAGTTCGCGACGGGTGTCCAATCCCTCCTGCGGGAGGAAAATGCGAGCCTCACCGTGGCCGCGAGCATGACGGTCGCAGAGCATCTGTTGCCGGGCTGGATCGTCATGATGCGGGCTCGGTTTCCCGACGTACGAACGCAGATGCGGTTGATGAACTCGGCCGAGGTTGCCCGTCAGGTCCTCGCGGGTCGAGCCGACATCGGATTCGTCGAAGGACCGCAGATCCCGGACGGCCTCGGAATTCGCGTCGTGGCAACCGACGAACTCGTCGTCGTCGTCCCACCGCAGCACCCGTGGGTGTCACGAGGCTCGGTCACCGTCGACGAACTGGCTGCAACAGCCCTCGTCCAACGCGAGCTCGGATCCGGTTCCCGTACCACTTACGAGAGCACCGTGCACCCGACGGTTCCGCCGCTGCTGGAACTCAACTCGGTCACCGCGATCAAATCGGCGGTGGTGACTGCGAACGCACCGACGGTCCTGTCTTCGTTGGCGGTCGCAGCCGACCTTCGCGACGGCCGATTGACACGCATCGACGTCGACGCCGTGACGATGCCGCGGGAACTGTGCGCGGTGTGGGATCTGCGTGAACCTCTTCGTGGCCCACGCCGAGACTTTCTGGACATCGCCACCTCGCCGCTGACCTGACGGACGTCGGAGACGATCGAACTGTGCCGCAACCTCCGGCGACGATACGTCTACTGGCCGAGGATCGCTCGGTCCTTTCTCAGACGATGCCTGCCAGCACGAACCCTGCGGCGCAGGCTCCGATCGAACCCGCCAGGGTTCCGACCGCTGTGGCCAGCGCGAGCGAACGTCTACCGACCTGCACGAGTCGGACAGTTTCGAAGCTCGCCGTGCTGAAGGTGGTATATCCGCCGCAGAACCCGGTGCCGATGATCGTCTGCAGATCGGTCGACCCTTGCGCGAACACGACAAGTCCGGCAAGAAATCCGACGAGCAGGGATCCGGAAATGTTGATGCCGACTGTCGCCCACGGGAACAGTGTTCCCTGCACCTTGGATTTGACGAAGGAATCGACAACGAATCGGCAGACTGCTCCGAGCGCGCCTGCCAGCGCCATCAGCAGAACGATCATCTCGCCGACCGATCGAAATGGATCGAAGCGCCTACGACGATCCCCGCCCACGCCGCGAGTGCTCCGAGGAATACCGTCGATATTCCGTACACAAGCGCTGTCGAAAGGTGGCCGTCTCTTGTGAGTAGTACCGCTTCGAGCGCAAACGTGCTGTATGTGGTGAAAGCACCGCAGAACCCGGTGCCTGCGAACAGGCGAATCCGTTGCCTGACACCGGCATCAGCACCGCGTCGCGCCGTGTTCTCGAGCAGAACACCGAGCACGAATGCACCGAGAAGGTTGATCGAAAACGTGGCAATGGGCCAGCCTCGGATCACCTGAGGGATCGCGATCTCGATTCCATAGCGCATCGCGGTGCCGATCACTCCACCGATGAAGACGAGGGCGAGTGCACTCGGCCGAAGATGCAGGGGCCTCGCAGGCGCGGTCATCTGCGCCGCGTCGTCGTCCACATCTGGATCGAACGGCAGATCTTTGTCGAACAAGAGCACCTCCTCGTGTGTTCGATGAAGCGTAATCGCCGTGCGGGCGGTGAAACTGTCGGACACGTGCGGCACGATGAACCGATGACCACCACCGAACCGTCGACGGTAGACCTGCGCGCAGATGCGGAGCGGCTCCTTCGGGAGCTGGCCGGGCCCGCTGCCAGTCTTCGCGAGGATCAGTGGACGGCAATCGAGGCGCTCGTTGTTCACCGCCGCCGCGCGCTGGTGGTGCAACGCACCGGATGGGGAAAGTCGGCGGTCTACTTCATCGCCGCAAAACTGCTCCGCGCTCAGGGACTCGGACCCACCGTCATCGTGTCACCGTTGTTGGCACTGATGCGGAACCAGGTAGCTTCCGCCGAGCGCGCCGGTGTGCGGGCCGCAACCATCAACTCCGGGAACATGACCGAGTGGGAAGACGTCCATGCCGATGTCGCTGCGGGCAGGCTCGACGTGCTGCTCGTCAGCCCGGAACGGCTCAACAACCCGGACTTCCGAGACCAGGTACTGCCCTCGCTGGCAGCAGACGCGGGCCTCGTCGTCGTAGACGAAGCGCACTGTGTTTCCGACTGGGGACATGACTTCCGTCCCGATTACCGACGCATTCGAACGCTCATATCCGAACTGCGCGAGGGGATTCCGGTCTTGGCCACCACGGCCACTGCAAATGACCGCGTGGTCGCCGATGTCGCCGCACAACTTGGTGTCGGTGGCGGGGACACCCTCGTTCTCCGCGGCGGACTCGAACGCGAGTCGCTCCACCTGTCGGTGGTCCAGATCGAGAACTCCACCGAGCGCGCCGCGTGGCTCGCAGCTCACCTGGCCGAACTCCCTGGGTCGGGAATCATCTATGCCCTGACGGTGTCGGCAGCACGCGACCTCGCGAGCTTGCTGTCTGACCAGGGCTTCGCCGTGTCCGCGTATACCGGCCAGACCGACACCACCGAACGCGAATCGTTGGAATCGGACCTACTGAACAACGAGGTCAAGGCCCTCGTAGCCACGTCTGCGCTGGGCATGGGCTTCGACAAACCGGATCTGGGATTCGTCGTCCACATGGGCGCTCCTTCATCCCCCATCTCGTACTACCAGCAGGTCGGCCGTGCGGGTCGCGCCACCGACCGCGCCGAAGTCATCCTCCTTCCAGGCCACGAGGACAAGCAGATCTGGAGCTATTTCGCATCCGTAGCCTTCCCGCGAGAACACGTCGTACGGCAGGTCATCGACGCTCTCGACCCCGTCAAGCCGCAGTCGACCCCGGCATTGGAGCCGTTGGTGGATCTCAACCGGAGCCGACTCGAGATGGTCCTGAAGGTCCTCGACGTCGATGGTGCCGTTCAGCGAGTGCGAGGCGGATGGATCTCGACCGGTCAGTCATGGGCCTACGATGCACCGCGTTACGAGCGCCTCGAGCAAGCCAGGGACGCGGAGCAGCAGGCAATGATCGACTATCAGCGCACCGATGGGTGCCGGATGGAATTCCTGCGGAGACAGTTGGACGATCCAGGCCTCGGCGCCGAGCCGAATCCGTGTGGCCGATGCGACAACTGCACAGGAAAGGCTTACTCGCCTCAGGTGGACGCAGCCGCCGTCGAGTCCGCGCGTGAACGTCTCGACCGCCCGGGACTCGACCTGCCTCCGCGAAAGCAGTGGCCCAGCGGGATGAAGAAACTCGGAGTCTCCCGCTCCGGCAAGATCACCGACGGCCCTGAACCCGGCCGGGTCCTGGGCCGCCTCACCGACCTGGGTTGGGGTGGGCGCCTGCGAGCAGCACTCGATGCACCCGACGGTCCAGCCCCCGACGCCCTCGTTCAGGCTTGCATCGCGGTGTTGGCCTCGTGGGACTGGGCGAAGAGACCGACCTCGGTGATCGCGCTGGAATCGTCGACGCATCCGATGCTGGTTCGTTCGATCGCCGGCGAATTGGCCCGCATCGGACGGCTCGACGATCTCGGAACGCTCACCCGCCGGCCGGACCATCCGCGCGTGACGGCCGCGAATTCGGCATTCCGAGTGGCCGGACTCGTCGATTCCTGGCTCGTTCCGGACCTGAACGGGGTCTCCGGACCGATCCTCCTGGTGGACTTGGTTACCGATACGGGCTGGACTTTTACTTGCGCTAGCTCCGCCCTCCGCGGCGCAGGTGCAGATGCGGTGCTCCCGTTCGCTCTGGCAACTCCGAAGTAGCAGCATTGATATCGGTAAGGCCGCACTTGGCATCGGACGGAATAGGCCGAGTTATCGCACCCTCCTCGACCAGTTGTTACGGCAACAAGCTCAGTTTGTGACTAGTATCACATTCACGCTGCCACCTGCGAAAGGATGCGTGTTTTCCACACCAATTCCGCCAGGCACATGAAATGCCAAGGGCACCTTGTTACGTTTGCATTTGCTATGAAACCCGCACAGCTGAGAGCAACCACAGTCACTGCGCCGGACGCAGTGAAGTTTCGTAAGCCAAAGATCTCCGACGGAGTCCGGCTCTGGGAAATCGCAAGAGATTCAAAGGTGCTCGATCTCAACTCGAGCTATTCATACGTTTTGTGGTGCCGAGACTTTGCAGCAACCTCGGTCGTATCCGACGTCGACTCTCGCGCAGTGGGATTCGTCACCGGCTACACCCGACAGGATTCTCCCACAACATTCTTCGTGTGGCAGGTCGCAGTCGATGCTGATCAACGGGGTAAGGGCCTTGCCGGCCGGATGCTGAACGAACTTCTCGATCGCCTTACCCCACAGGGAATCACACACCTGGAAACAACGATCAGCCCGGACAACGAAGCGTCGATCGCACTGTTCACGGCCCTCGCTCGAACACGAGGGACCGACATTAGAAAAACAGACCTGTTCGCGCCCGATGATTTTCCTGATAGCCACGAAGCAGAGGAGCTCTACACAGTAGGGCCGGCCGCCGTGCGCGCCAGCGAAAGGAACACGCAGTACATGACAGACAAGACCGAGACCACCGAAAAGCCGGACGTGTTCGAAACCATCGAGTCCGGCGTTCGTAGCTACAGCCGCCAGTGGCCCGCAGTCTTCAAAACTGCCAAGAATTCGACGCTGACCGACGAGAACGGGCGCGACTACCTCGACTTCTTCGGCGGCGCAGGCGCTCTGAACTACGGTCACAACAATCAGATCATGCAGGATGCGTTGGTCGACTACATCACCAGCGACGGCATCACGCACGGCCTCGATATGTCCACGGTGGCCAAGCGTGAGTTCCTCGAGTCGTTCAAGAAGAACATCCTCGAACCGCGTGGCCTCGATTACAAGGTTCAGTTTCCCGGCCCGACCGGCACGAACGCCGTCGAAGCTGCACTGAAGTTGGCACGCAAGGTCACTGGTCGTGAGTCGATCATCAACTTCACCAACGCTTTTCACGGCATGACGCTCGGTGCGCTCGCTGTCACCGGAAACTCGATGAAGCGCGCCGGAGCCGGAATCCCACTGGTGCACAGCACGCCGATGCCATACGACAACTACTTCGGTGGAGTAACCGAGGATTTCCAGTGGTTCGAGCGCGTTCTCGACGACTCGGGCAGTGGATTCAACCGCCCGGCAGCGGTCATCGTAGAGACCATCCAGGGCGAAGGCGGCATCAACGTTGCGCGACCGGAATGGTTGCGTGCGCTGGCCGAGCTCTGCTCGCGACGCGACATCTTGCTGATCGTCGACGACGTCCAGATGGGTTGCGGCCGCACAGGCCAGTTCTTCTCCTTCGAGGACTCGGGCATCACGCCGGACATCGTCACCCTGTCGAAGTCGATCGGCGGCTACGGCATGCCGATGGCGCTGACACTGTTCAAGCCAGAACTCGATGTCTGGGGCCCAGGCGAGCACAACGGCACCTTCCGCGGATTCAATCCCGGCTTCGTGACCTCGAAGGTCGCCATCGACCATTACTGGTCCGACGACAAGTTCGAGAAGGAGATCCTCGCGAAGGGCGAGCACATTCGTGATCGCTTCATCGCGCTGTGCGCCAAGTACGACGGCGTTTCCACTCGCGGTCGCGGCATGGTTCAGGCTCTCGTATTCGAAGATGCAGAACAAGCAGGCAAGGTCGCCAAGCTTGCTTACGACGAGCACCTGCTGGTGGAAACTGCCGGCCCGAAGGACGAGGTTGTCAAACTTCTTCCGCCGCTGACCACCACGATCGAAGAGCTCGATCGCGGACTCGACATCCTCGAAGCTGCGACAGCAAAAGTCTGCTCGTAGAACACTTCTCACGTGTCGAATGTTTGCTGAAGGGAGCTACACCACATGATCGTACGTACCACCCAGGAAATCACCGGAACTGATCGAGACATCGAGAGCGAGGATGGACAGTGGCGCAGTAAGCGCATCATCCTCGGCGGTGACAGGGTCGGATTCTCGTTCCACGAAACGACCATCAAGGCCGGGACGGTGAACAACTTTCACTATGCCAATCACGTCGAGGCTGTGTGGCTCATCGAAGGCGAAGGCACCCTCACCGATCGTGAAACCGGTGAAACCTACGAACTCGGTGCAGGATCGATGTACCTGCTGAACGGCAACGAGCGGCACACCGTCGAGCCGCGTACGCAGATGCGCATGTTGTGCGTGTTCAACCCTCCCGTAGTGGGGAACGAAACCCATGACGAGAACGGTGTGTACCCCCTCATAGAGGTTCCCACGTAGACAAGGTGTCCAGATAAGACGGGCTCCGGGTAGTTCCGCCCCGCTCGACTTCGGTCGAGCGGGGCTTCCTGCTGCCTGCGTCGATCCCCTACGTCCACGTGCGCGCTACCCTGGGGACGTGCCTGCCCCCGCTCGTTCAGCTACCGCAGCGACAACCCGATTCGACCAGATTGTCGACCTGTTGTCAGGAAGATCCATCGCGGTCGTCTCCGGAGCCGGCATGTCCACCGATTCAGGTATCCCGGACTACCGGGGGCGGAACTCACCACCTCGCAATCCGATGACCTATCAGCAGTTCACCGGCGATCACGAGTTCAGGCGCCACTACTGGGCACGGAACCATGTCGGTTGGCGGCATATGGATGCAGCAAGACCGAACGACGGCCACCGCGCGCTGGCCCAGCTCGAGCGCCGAGGGCTTGTTTCCGGGATAATCACCCAAAACGTCGACATGTTGCACACCAAAGCAGGTAGCCGACGGGTCATCGACCTCCACGGCGTGTACGCGCGAGTACGATGTCTGAACTGCGAGCGACTGGTTTCCCGCTTCACTCTGGGACAACGCCTCGAGCGCGAGAACCCGGGGTTCCTCGACAGCGTCGCGCCGGCCGAGGGCGTCGAGATTGCCCCCGACGCCGATGCGATCATCACCAGCACCGCACATTTCCGAATGGTCGACTGCGAGTATTGCGCCGGCATTCTCAAACCGGACATCGTCTACTTCGGGGAGAGTGTGCCCAAGCCAAGAGTCGCCGACGCTTTCGACCTCGTCGATCAGGCCGATGCACTTCTGGTTGTCGGCTCGTCTCTGACTGTCATGTCTGGACTGCGCTTCGTCCGACGCGCGGCGAAGGCCGAGATTCCCATCGTGATCGTCAATCGCGGAATCACCCGGGGCGACGAATTCGCCACTCTGACAAGCAATGCCGGATGCTCGGAGACGCTCACCGCACTCGTGGACGCACTGCCGTCACACGAATGATCAGACCGGCACCAGATCGTCGGCATGCACCACTGGACGCTGTAACTCGGGAGTGAGATCGCAACTGGACCTACCGAGCATTCCGGTCAGCTCCGACGCGTCGTACGCCACCACTCCCCTGGCCACCAGTTCGCCATCCGGGCCGATCAGCGACACGACGTCGCCGCCGTAGAACCGACCCTCGACGGCGGTGATTCCCGCGGACAGCAACGACCGCCGCTTCGTCGCGACCGCGTGTACGGCACCTGCGTCGAGGTATAGATCGCCTCGTGCATCCGCAGCATGACGCACCCAGAACTTGCGCGAGGACAGGCGAGTGGGACGTGCAGTGAAGGCTGTGCCCACCGCAGCCGTCGTCAAGGCTTCCGCTGCGTCGGCGGCGGCCGCCAGAAGGACCGGAACGCCTGCATCGGCCGCCAATCGGGCAGCGGACAGCTTGGACGCCATTCCACCGGTCCCGAGCGCACCGCCGGAACCGGCGACGACTCCATCGAGATCTTCCGGGCTCGCGACCTCCCGGATCAGGGTGGCGTCACCTTTGCGCGGGTCGCCGTCGTAGAGACCGTCGACGTCGGACAACAGGACCAGCGCGTCGGCACCGACGAGGTGAGCAACGAGCGCGGCGAGGCGGTCGTTGTCACCGAAGCGGATTTCCGTGGTCGCGACCGTGTCGTTCTCGTTGATCACGGCCACTGCGCCGAGCACACGCAACCGATCGAGCGTGCGCTGGGCGTTGCGATGATTCGTTCGACGCGCAATGTCCTCGGCAGTGAGCAACACCTGGCCGACCGTTCGTCCGTATCTGGCGAACGAGGTACCCCAAGCGTGCGCAAGAGCAAGCTGGCCGACGCTCGCTGCGGCCTGCTTCGTCGCGAGATCGCGAGGCCGGGTCGTCAGACCCAGTGGCGCGAGTCCGGCGCCGATCGCACCGGAGGACACCACCACGACATCGGAGCCGGCACGCATTCGTGCTTCGACAGCGTCGGCCAATCGATCGAGCCTGTCGACGTCGAGTCCGCCGACCAGTGAAGTCAGTGCCGAGGAGCCGATTTTCACGACTACTCGTTTGGCACTGGCCACAGCAGTCCTGGCCCCAGTCGAATCCATTGCAACCGAAGAGGATTCAGAATTCACCGGAACCTACACTTCACTCTTCGAGGTCGAGTCCGCGGCGGGCTCGACGTGCGTGTTTGCGCTCATCTGCACCGATTCGCTCCACCTGATCGAGCCTCGCGTCGGTGCCACGACCGGTCATGGTGATCTCCACACCCGCCGGTGTCTGTGGCTCCCAATCGAAGGAGACATCACCGATGGTCACGGATGCACCCGGCTGGGCGCCCTTCTTGATCAGCGCGTCCTCGACACCGAGGCGTGCGAGACGGTCAGCAAGGTAACCTACTGCTTCGTCGTTGCTGAACTGTGTCTGGCGCACCCAACGCTCCGGGCGCGTGCCCAGAACGATGAACCCACCCTCGACATCGGGATCCTTGATGACCTGGAAACCCTCTTCGTTGCGTGCGACGGGACGTAGCACCGGTCGGCGCTTCTCGGCCGGAGGGTGCGCAACTCGGTAGTCCTCGACCATTTTGGCCAGCGCGAAGATCAACGGCTTGAGGCCTTCACGGGTGACCGTCGAGATGGTGTAGACAGGCCATCCACGCGCCTCGAACTCCGGCGTCACCATCTCGGCGAGCTCGGCGGCCTCGGGGATATCAGCTTTGTTGAGCACGACGATGCGCGGTCGATCGGCCAGGTCACCCAGGCTCGCATCGCCCAACATCGCCGGCTTGTAGGCCGCCAACTCCGCTTCGAGGGCATCGACGTCCGAGACGGGATCCCGACCCGGATCCAGGGTCGCGCAGTCGACAACGTGCGCCAGAACGGCGGTGCGCTCGAGATGTCGGAGGAATTCGAGACCGAGGCCCTTGCCTTCGCTCGCACCGGGAATCAATCCGGGAACGTCGGCCACCGTGTACGTGGTATCACCGCTGGAGACGACACCGAGGTTCGGAACCAACGTGGTGAACGGGTAGTCGGCGATCTTCGGCTTCGCGGCAGAGAGCACCGACACCAGCGAGGATTTGCCCGCCGACGGGAACCCGACGAGACCGATGTCGGCGACCGACTTGAGTTCGAGCACCACATCGCGCTCGATGCCTTCTTCGCCGAGCAGCGCGAATCCAGGTGCACGACGCGCCTTTGAGGCGAGCGCAGCGTTGCCCAACCCACCGCGACCACCGGGCGCAGCAGCATATCGAGTGCCCTCGCCGATCATGTCGGCCAGGATGCGACCGTCCTTGTCGAGCACCACAGTTCCGTCGGGCACCTTGAGGATCAGATCCTCACCGTTCGAACCTTCGCGGTTGCCGCCCATGCCCTGAGTTCCATTGCTGGCTTTGGCATGAGAATTGAAGTGGAAGTCCAACAGCGTGTGGACATTGCTGTCGACGACGAAGATCACGCCGCCGCCCTGCCCACCGTTTCCACCGTCTGGACCACCGAGCGGTTTGAACTTCTCGCGGTGAACCGAAGAGCAGCCGTTGCCGCCTTTACCGGCGCTGACGTGCAGCACCACGCGGTCGATGAATCGTGACATGACTGCCTTCGATCCTTCCTCGGTCGAGAATGCGACCGAAATATTTCGATGCCCACAAATACGATAAGGGCGGACCGGGCATTTTCACCCTGGTCCACCCTCATCGTCGAGCTTGAGCGCGTCGAGACTTTCGCGGCGTAAACCTTACGAAAACCATCCGACGCAGATTGTGCAGTGGAGACTAGGCCTCTACTGCGACCGGAACGATGTTCACGGTCTTACGTCCACGCTTGGCGCCGAATTCGACTGAGCCTGCGGACAGAGCGAACAGCGTGTCGTCGCCACCACGGCCGACGTTGACGCCGGGGTGGAAGTGCGTGCCGCGCTGACGAACCAGGATCTCGCCTGCGCTGACGGTCTGGCCGCCGAAACGCTTGACGCCGAGGCGCTGCGCATTCGAATCGCGACCGTTACGGGAGCTTGATGCACCCTTCTTATGTGCCATGTTGCATACCCTCCTCGGGGTGAATGTCAGCGCTGAAAAGTCAGTACTGAACAGACCTGGTTACTTGATGCCGGTGACCTTCAGGACAGTGAGCTTCTGCCTGTGTCCCTGACGCTTGTGGTAGCCGGTCTTGTTCTTGAACTTGTGGATGCGGATCTTCGGACCCTTGGTGTGCTCGACGACCTCACCGGTTACCGAGATCTTCGCCAGCTTGTCGGCATCGGTGGTCAGATCGGATCCGTCTACGACGAGGACCGGAGCAAGCGAGACAGCAGTGCCGGGCGCTCCCTCGATCTTCTCGACCTTGACGAGGTCACCAACAGCGACCTTGTACTGCTTTCCGCCGGTCTTGACGATCGCGTACGTTGCCATCGGAGGGCTACCCCTTGCTTCTTCGAACTTGCTCGCATTGCCCATGGCAACACGACTGGTCTGGATCGTGCATGTGATTCTTGCGGTATTTCGTGCGGTGTTACTTACTACCGGGTGGGTCCGCCGCCGCACTCGAACGAAAAGCCGTCGAGGCACAGCAGAAAATTGTCACCGGCAGCGACCTTGTCAGGTTACGGCAGACGGGCAGTCATGGTCAAACTGCCCGTCGACTCACATATCTGCGTCCACCGGCGGCCCTGCCGGGCGTGCTGCTGCACGACGTCGGCGAGCCTTTTTCACGGGCACCTCGTCCGTGGTGGGAGCACTGGACACCGGTTCGACTACCGCCGTCACTGCAGGCTCCGGCGGCGCTGCCGGCTCCTCGTGTGTAGCCGGAATCACGAATACGGCAGCTGCGTCGGGAGTCTCGGCCGTCGGTGCTGCTGCCTTGCGAGCAACACGGCGACCACGACGCGCCTTGACGACCGGTTCCGGCGACTCCTCGGCAACAGCTGTGTCCGCTGCCTTTTCGACAGCATTCTCCGTGACCGTCACGTCCGGCCGTATCTCGGTTGCTACTGATTCGGTCGATGCTGCCTGAGTATCCCGGCCTCGAACACGAGCCATCTCGGCGGCATCGATGATCTTCGGCTCCGAGGACGTACTCGACTCCGAGTGCGCGTCGAGCACCTCGGCCGGAGTGACATCGTCGACAACGTCGTCGTGATGTGTAGCCATGGCGAGGGCCACGGGGTGTGCACGCTTCACCGATGGGTCCGGTGTGTGCTCTTGTGCGTCGGACTGACTCTTCGGTGCAGGACTGTTCGTAGCGTCAGCCACATTGTCGGACTTGTCGTTGTCGGACTTGTCGCGACCGCGGCGTTTGCGCGGCGTACTCGAATCGGAGCGCGGTGAAGAGGACCGCGAGCCGTCATCGGTCTTCGCCTCGACCGGGTACGGATGAACCATGATCCCCCGGCCCTGGCAGTGTTCACACGTGGTCGAGAACGCTTCGATGAGACCGGTGCCCATCTTCTTACGCGTCATCTGAACGAGCCCGAGTGAAGTCACCTCGGACACCTGATGGCGCGTCCGGTCACGACCGAGGGACTCGGTGAGACGGCGCAACACCAGGTCGCGGTTGGATTCGAGCACCATATCGATGAAGTCGACGACGATCATTCCGCCGATGTCGCGTAGGCGCATTTGTCGAACGATCTCTTCGGCGGCCTCGAGGTTGTTCCGCGTCACCGTCTCCTCGAGGTTGCCGCCTGCACCGGTGAACTTGCCGGTGTTGACGTCGACCACGGTCATCGCCTCGGTGCGATCGATGACGAGCGTGCCTCCGGACGGCAGCCAGACCTTACGATCGAGTGCCTTGGCCAGCTGCTCGTCGACCCGGTGCGCTTCGAACACGTCTGGTCGACCGGGCTCGGCGATGTGGCGCTCGAGCTTGTGCAGCATGTCCGCCGCTACCGTCTCGATGTACGACGACGTCGTGTCCCAGGCCTTGTCACCTTCGATGACAAGTTTGACGAAGTCCTCATTGAACAGGTCACGAATAACCTTGACCAGCAGATCCGGCTCTTCGTACAGTGCCTGCGGTTGCGAACCCTTACCTGTTTCCGCCTTGGCCGACGCTTCTTCGATGGTCGCCCATTGTGTCTGCAGACGGATCACGTCACGCGCGAGTTCGTCTTCACTGACTCCTTCGGCTGCGGTACGGATGATCACCCCGGCCTCGGGAGGAACGATGTCGCGAAGAATTTCCTTCAGCCGCTTCCGCTCGGTGTCGGGCAACTTGCGGCTGATACCTGTCGAGCTGCCACCGGGTACGTAGACCAGGTAGCGGCCTGCCAGCGAGAGCTGAGTCGTCAGACGTGCACCCTTGTGCCCGACCGGATCCTTGCTCACCTGCACCAAGACCTGGTCACCCGGCTTGAGCGCCTGTTCGATTTTGCGAGAGTTGCCACCGAGGCCTGCTGCGTCCCAGTTGACCTCTCCGGCGTACAGGACACCGTTACGGCCACGGCCGATATCGATGAATGCAGCTTCCATGCTCGGCAGCACGTTCTGCACGCGGCCGAGGTAGACGTTGCCGACCATCGATGCGGACGCGCTACTGGTGACGAAGTGCTCGACCAATACGCCGTCTTCGAGAACGGCGACCTGTGTGGTCACGCCGTTGTCGGGGAACGACTTTTCACGGACGACCATGACGCGGTCGACCGACTCACGACGTGCCAGGAACTCCGACTCGGTGAGAATCGGTGGCCGTCGGCGTCCGGCGTCACGTCCGTCGCGACGGCGCTGACGCTTCGCTTCGAGTCGGGTCGAGCCGGTGATCCCCTGGACCTCGTCCTTGCTGCGGGACTTGTTCCGCGGCTCGCGCTCGTGCACGACGGTGTTCGGTGGGTCGTCCTCGGTCTCGGTGGACTCGGACGAGGCGTCACCGGTGCTGCTGCGGCGACGACGACGTCTGCGGCGTCGACGACTCGAGCCGTCGGACGAATCCTCGTCGTCGTTGTCGTTGTCGTCGGCGGAGTCGACCGGCGAATCTACAGACTCTTCCGATTCCGTATCCGAAGCCTGTTTCTGGGCATCGTCGGTATCGCTGGATTTGGCGTTCGAACGACTACGACTACGGCGACGTGAACGACGCTCGCCTGCAGGCTTGTCCTCGTTCTCGGAATCGCTTTCCGAGGTGTCGGAATCGGCACTCTCGGAGTCTGCTACGTCGGATTCAGTGGTGTCGGATTCAGTGGTGTCGGATTCAGCCGAGCCGGATACGGGAGTTTCGGATTCGGACGAACGCGTGTCCGAGGATGACGACGCTGCGTCCTCACTCGAATCGTCGTCACCTTCGGTGGCATCGTCCGAATCGTCGTCCGAACTGCCGTCCGCAGACTGTTCCCCACGTCCGCGGCCACGACCACGGCGACCGCGCCGACGCCGCCTCGGCTGCGACTGATCTTCGTTGTCGTCCGAGTTGTCGGCGTCCTCGGAGGTGTCCGAGCTGTCGACTGTGTCCGATAGTTCGGTTGTGTCAGCAGCTACATCCGGGGCGGCTTCGACAACGGGCTTACCGCGAACGGGAGCCTTGTCCGGCTCGATGACCGGATCGGCGACGAGACCCGATGACTCTTCGACGACGGGCGTCGACGCGGGCTCAGCGGCAGGACCTGCTGCTTTCCGGCTTCGTCGACGCTTGGGAGCCTCGACTATCGCTTCCGGCTGGAGGAACACCGGAATCGCGAACGCAGGGCGTGCGGGAGGACTGTCCACGGCCGGAACTTCGACAGCAGGCACAGGCTCGACCACGATCGGGGCGGCCGTTTCGACTGGTGCCGCCGGCGCCTCGGTCGCAGGTGAGAACGAGGAATACACCGTCTCGGCGACGTCGCGTCCAAGGCTGGACTGTGCGCTGCGCGCCTCTATTCCGAGCTCACCTAGTTTGGCGAGTACCTGTTTACTGGTGACGCCGAGAATCTTCGCGAGTGCATGCACTCGGAGGCGCTCGGGGAACGCCGGACTTCGGCTGGATGACGATTCGTCATCGACCGAACTTCCTGAGTTCGAATTCTGTACATCTTCGGGCGGGGCTTGGTCGGCCACGTAAGTCTCCTCGGGCCCCCGGGCGCGTCCACCTGAGTCGAAGCTGGTGCGACGCGGCCACGCGAGAGCAATCCTAGTGTGCTGACGTCGGTTTGACGCCAGATCGTAAGTCGCGCTCCGCACGGAGTGCACCGTCCACAGCGAGTGGTCGGCGTACGGATGCACGGTGCCTGGCTGGATGGCTATGGTGTCCCGAGTCCGAGCGCCTGATCATCAAGCATGCCGGCACGTGGGAGGTCTTCCTACGTGTTCGGCAGCGATGACGGGCATCGCACTGCGGGTGTCATCCGGTCACTTTCACGAGAACGGCACTGGCGTGACGCTCGTGTTCGGTGTTGCACAAAACTGGTAACGGCAAAATTTTTTACAGGAAAAACTTTTCGAGGTGAAGCGTGTGTTGTGAAAGCAACCTTCACGAGTATCCCACACCGGGTGAAGCGAACCCGCCACGCCGCTCCGATCTTGTAGTCGGCGGCATGGCGGGCGAACCCGAATCAGTGTGTCGAGAATCAGGAAAGGCTTGGAAACCACAACGCGATCTCACGCTCGGCGGACTCGACGGAGTCCGATCCGTGCACGAGGTTCTGCTGACCGTCGAGGGCAAGATCGCCGCGAATGGTTCCTGGAACCGCCTTCTCGACCGGGTCGGTGCCTCCCCCGATCTGACGGAAGGCAGCGATGGCTCTCGGTCCTTCCAAGACTGCTGCGACGACCGGTCCAGAGGTGATGAACTCGAGTAGCGCTGGGAAGAACGGCCTGTCTTTATGTTCGGCGTAGTGCGCGCCGGCCAGCTCGAGAGAAACGGATTTGAGTTCCAGTGCTGCGATACTCAATCCCTTCTTCTCGATTCGGCCGAGAATCTCGCCTACGTAGCGGCGGGCAACTCCATCTGGCTTGATCAGTACAAGGGTGCGCTCGGTCACGAACGTAGACAGTAGTGGACGGACTCCGAGGACCTACGCTCAGACCCACCATGGTGTGCCTATAACCCCCCGGACCCGAGGTCTCAGTCCCGTTGACCTCTGAGCATGCCGCGTTCGATCCGTCGAGTGATGTCCCGCCGCAGGTACAGCAGATATATCCACACCGCGAGGAACACCACTCCCACGATTGCGATCGACAGGTGGATGAACCCACCGAGCAGAACGAACACCTGAAGCGCGAGGTTGATCTGCATTGCCTGCGGTCGTCCTTGCATACCTGCGGCAAGGATGAACGCTACGGCCATCCCCACCAGGTACAACGTAGAGAACCAGCCGAGGCCGCCCCCGACTGTCGACACGACGGGTAACGCGAGCAAAACAACGATGGCCTCGAGAACGAGGGTCCCTGCCATTACTCCGCGGAAGCCTTTCCACGGGTCGGTTGCCGGCGGCTTGAACTCGCTACCGCCCTCCCCTGTCTCACTCATACGGGCTCCTTTCCGAACAATGTTCGAGCTGCTCCTGCGGTGACTACCGATCCGGTGACGATCACCCCGGCACCCGAGACCGCCTCACCAGGATCTGCAACTTCCTCGGCGAGCCCGATGGCGGTCTCGAGCGCGTCGGCGAGCGTCGGGGCGACGACCACGCGCTCGTCGCCGAACTTCGCGACGGCCAGGCCTGCGAGTTCCTCGACGTCCATCGCTCGTGGTGATCCGTTGTGCGTGACGACGATTTCGTCGAACACCGGCTCGAGCACCGTCAACATGGCCTCGACGTCCTTGTCCCCCATGACACTGACGACTCCGACCAGTTTCCGGAAGTCGAATTCGTCGGTGAGAGCAGCAGCAAGCGCTCTGGCCCCGTGTGGGTTGTGTGCCGCGTCGAGAAACACTGTTGGAGCGTTGCGCACGCGTTCGAGCCTGCCAGGGTTGACGATGGATGCGAAGGCCGCTCGAACGATGTCCACGTCGAGTTGATGATCGGAGCCCGCGCCGAAGAACGCCTCGACCGCGGCGAGCGCCAAGGACGCGTTCGTCGCCTGATGCTCTCCGTGCAGTGGTAGGAAGATATCGGTGTACACGCCGCCGAGACCTTGCAACTCGAGTTGTTGACCGCCCACGGCGATCCGACGCGCGAGCACCCTGAATTCCGAACCTTGCCTGGCGACGGCGGCATCGGCTTCCACCGCGGCGCGCAACAGCACCTCGGCAACTTCGGGTTTCTGCTCGGCCAGGATGGCGACGGTGTCTCGCGGAACGAGTCGCTCCGGTGCTTTCTTGATGATTCCGGCTTTTTCCTTGGCGATACCACCGAGATCGCCCCCGAGGAACTCGACGTGGTCGATATCGATCGGGGTGATCACGGCTACTTCACCGTCTACGACGTTGGTGGCGTCCCATCTACCACCGAGACCGACCTCCACAACGGCGACCTCGATCGGCGCCTCCGCGAATGCCGCGAACGCCATGGCGGTGGTGACCTCGAACTTGCTCATCCGTGGTCCGCCTGCGGCCTCGGACTGCGCGTCGACCATCTCTACGAACGGGGCGATTTCGTTGTAGGTGTCCACGTACAGCCGGGGCGAGATCGGGATGCCGTCGATGCTGATCCGTTCGGTCGCCAATTGCAGATGCGGACTGGTGGTCCGGCCGGTTCGGCGATGAAAATGCGTCAGCAAGGCATCGATCATGCGGGTCACCGACGTTTTACCGTTGGTACCGGCAACGTGAATCGACGGGTACGCCTTCTGCGGTGACCCCAGAAGGTCCATCAGTGCCGCGATCCGTGCAGTCGACGGCTCGATCTTCGTCTCCGGCCACCGCTTGTCCAGTTCCGCCTCGACAAGCGCCAGTTCGGCCATGTCCACCGGACTGGGTCGGGAAGGAGCTGAATAGGATTCGGTCACAACTGCCCCACCGTTTCCAGCCGGGCAGTTATTCGCGCAATCTCTTCGATTGCGATCTGCTGTCGGCTCTTGATCTTGTCGACGACGGCGTCAGGGGCTTTGGCGAGAAACGCCTCGTTGCTCAGTTTGCTCGTTGTCTGTGTCAGTTCCTTCTCGGACGCGGCGAGGTCCTTGACCAATCGCGCGCGCTCGGCAACGAGGTCGACGGTTCCCGAAGTGTCGAGTTCGACCGTCACCGTCGCCTTCGTCAGTCGAACCTCCACGGAGGCCGTAACGGTGAAATTTTCGGCAGGTTCGATCAGTCGTGCAAGAGCACGAGTGGCATGAACCTGATTGGACAGATCGGCGTCGGTGATCCCGACGAGCCTCGCGCCGACCTTCTGCGACGGCTTGAGACCTTGATCGCTACGGAAGCGTCGAACCTCGGTCACGAGCTTTTGCATATCTGCAACACGCTGTGCAGCAACCACATCCGCGACGTCTCCGGAAGGGGTGGGCCACGACGCGATGACGATCGACTCGCCGCCGGTCAATACCTTCCACAGCGTTTCGGTGACGAATGGGATGACCGGATGCAAGAGCCTCAGCAGCGCATCGAGCACGTTGCCGAGCACGGTGCGAGTCGAATCAGCCTGTGCGGGATCGCCGAACTGCACTTTGGCGATCTCCAAATACCAGTCGCATACTTCGTCCCACGCGAAGTGGTACAACCCCTCGCAGGCTTTGCTGAACTCGTAGCGCTCGAATGCGACGTCGACCTCGGCGCGTACTTCGTCGAGGCGATCGAGAATCCACCGGTCGGCGTCCGTCAGTTCCGCTCGCGCCGGAAGTGGTGCGGGCGCAGCGCCGTTCATCAGGGCGAACTTGGTCGCATTGAACAGCTTGTTGGCGAAGTTTCGTGAGGACTGCGCGTGATCCTCACCGACCGACAGGTCAGCACCCGGGTTTGCACCGCGAGCGAGGGTGAAACGCAACGCATCTGCCCCGAAGCGGTCGACCCAGTCGAGTGGATCGATGCCGTTTCCTCTGGACTTCGACATCTTCTTGCCGAACTGATCACGTACGAGCCCATGCAGGAAGATGTCCTTGAACGGCACCTTACTGCCGGCCTCCCCCGAACCCAGTGCCGGATCGGATGCGACGTAGGTGCCGAACATCATCATGCGGGCGACCCAGAAGAACAGAATGTCGTAGCCGGTGACCAGCACGCTGGTGGGGTAGAACTTGGCGAGCTCATCGGTCGCATCGGGCCAACCCATAGTGGAGAACGGCCACAACCCGGACGAGAACCACGTGTCGAGGACGTCGGGATCCTGCACCCAACCCTCGGGCGGCGTTTCGTCGGCGCCGAGGCACACCGTCTCACCGTTCGGGCCGTACCAGATAGGTATGCGGTGACCCCACCACAGCTGACGCGAAATGCACCAGTCGTGCATGTTGTCGACCCACGCGAACCAGCGGGGCTCCTGACTCGCCGGATGGATAGTCGTGTCGCCGTTGCGAATTGCATCGCCTGCGGCGGCTGCGAGCCCATCTACCTTGACCCACCACTGCAACGACAGTCGCGGCTCGATCGACTCACCGCTGCGTTCGGAGTGTCCGACGCTGTGCAAGTAAGGACGTTTTTCCGCAACGACGCGTCCCTGCTCGGCCAGCGCCTCACGAACCTTGACGCGGGCCTCGAACCTGTCCATGCCGTCGAACTCGGTTCCGGTGTCGGCGATCCGACCTGCCTTGTCCATGATCGTGGGCATGGGCAGGTTGTGCCGCAGACCCATCTCGAAGTCGTTGGGATCATGGGCAGGGGTGATCTTGACCGCGCCCGTACCGAATTCGGGATCGACGTAGTCGTCGGCGATGATCGGGATCTGTCTGCCAGTGAACGGGTGCTCGAGGGTCGTTCCGAGCAGATGCTGGTAGCGGGCGTCGTCCGGGTGTACGGCAACCGCCGTGTCGCCGAGCATCGTCTCGACACGGGTGGTCGCGACGATGACGTGGGGCTCGTCGTCGTTCAATGAGCCGTAGCGCAGCGAAACGAGCTCGCCTTCGACGTCCTCGAACTTGACTTCGATATCGGAAATGGCTGTCTGCAGCACGGGCGACCAGTTGACCAGTCGCTCAGCCCGGTAGATCAAGCCGTCGTCGAACATGCGCTTGAAGATGGTCTGAACCGCCTTCGAGAGGCCGTCGTCCATCGTGAAGCGCTCGCGAGACCAGTCGACGCCGTCACCGATGCGGCGCATCTGGCCGCCGATGGTGCCGCCCGACTCACGCTTCCAGTCCCACACCTTGTCGATGAAGAGTTCCCGGCCGAAGTCTTCTTTGGTCTTTCCCTCGGCCGCGAGCTGCTTCTCCACCACGGTCTGCGTCGCGATACCCGCATGGTCCATCCCCGGTAGCCAGAGGACTTCGAATCCGAGCATGCGCTTACGACGGCTCAACGCGTCCATCAACGTGTGATCGAGCGCGTGACCCATGTGCAGACTTCCCGTCACGTTCGGAGGGGGAAGCACGATCGAATACGGAGGCTTGTCGCTCGTGGCGTCGGCTTCGAAGTAGCCGGCGTCGACCCAGCCCTGATACAGCTCGGCCTCTACCTCGCTCGGGTCCCAGCTCTTCGGCAAGCCGGTTAGGTCGCTACCCACGCTGCGGTCCTGGGCGTCGGCGGGGTTGGCTGGGTTCTCTGGCACTGAACTGGTCACCGGTCGATTCTAGTTGTCAGCCGATTCGATACCGACAGGCCCACTACCGGCCCCACCGCCAGTGCCCGGTCACCCCAATATTTCGGGAATCTCCGTCTCGATTCCGAGTACGTGTTCGGAAAGAAAGGCCAGCACGACCTCGTACCAGATCTTGGCGTGCTGTGGAGCGAGGACCCAGTGATTCTCGGACGGAAAGTACAGCAGCCGATGGTCGGTCTTTCCTTCGTCATCGGTGGGAAGTCCGGATTCACTGAGCAGCTCGAACCACAGTCGAAGACCTTCACCGATAGGTACGCGATAGTCCTTGTCTCCGTGAATGACCAGCATCGGCGTGTCGATGTCTGCCACGTACAGATGCGGTGAGTTCTCGAAGGCCATCTCTGGTGACATCTCGCGCTGCCAGTAGTACGCGGCGTCGGTGGTGGGGCCGAACTGATCGAGCGCCCACAGGCCGGCGTGGGTGACGATCGCATCGAAACGGTCGGTGTGGCCGGCGATCCAATTCGCCATGTATCCGCCGAACGATCCGCCCATCGCTGCCGTGCGTGTGCCGTCGACCTCTTCGAGCGCGACAGCAGCATCGGTCACGGCCATCAGATCGGTGAACGGTTCCTTGCCCCACCGCCCCCAGCCACGATCTACGAAACTCTGGCCGTAGCCGGTGGACAGCGCTGGGTCCGGCAACAACACCGCATACCCCCGCGCGACCATCACCCAGGGATTCCAACGCCACGACCACGTGTTCCACGAAGACAGCGGACCACCGTGCACCCAGAGCAGAAGAGGTGCCTGTGCCGTCTCCGACGCATCGGCCGGTAGGGCAAGCCACGCTCGAACTTGCCGGCCGTCCTCGCTCACGGTCTCGACCTCGGTCAGTGTCCCAGGCAGCGCCGGTAACGGCTCCGCGAGTGCCAACGGATGCACGACACCCGACTCGATGTCGATCCGAACCGGATGCAGGGGTTGCCGGTACGACGCCTCCAATGCGAAGACCACCCCGCTCGACGCCACGTGGAGGTGGCTGTACGCGGAATCGGTAGCGGTCACCGGGTTGGCCACGCCGTCGCGCACCAGGAATACCGGGGCACGACCGCGGTCGTCGGCGACCACCAACACTCCGGTGCCGTCGGACAACCACACCGGATTCGACGGCCACCGATCCCATTCAGGAGCCAGATCGGACACCGTTCGATCTTCGAACACGTACTGTTGCAATGTCATTCGAGGCGCCTGTTCGGGCGTCGACAACGATTCACGGATGAAGGCCACTCGTGAACCGTCCGGTGAGATCGACGGCGAGCCGAGATCGGCACCGTCGTCGTCGACGATCGTGGTGCGCGTTCCGGTGTCGAGGTCGACTCGGACCAGCACAGTGCGCGAGGTTGCCAGGGCGCCTCGAATCGTCCAGGTCGAGACGACGAACGAACCGTCGGCGCTGATGCTGTAGGACGCTTCGTGAAGGGCTCCTTCGGCGTTCGCGGTGACCCGACGGGCGTCGCCATCACCGTCACCGACATAGAGATGAGGGGTCGCCGGTCCGAGGTCGTGATCCCAATGACGAACGGGGTAGCCGGTATGCAGAATTGCGCCGACCTTCTTGTCCTTACGCAGCAGACGAAGCCGCTCGTCCACCTCTTCGGTCACGCCAGAGGGCATGACATCGGACATCGCCACGAAACGTGGAGAATGGGTCGCAGTTTTCAGCCCGGAATAGCCGGCGCCTCGCTTCGAGACAACGTGGGCCTCACCGACACCAGCAGGCAAGCACCACACCGCTGCCGACTCGTCGTCCTGTGACGATCGACGCAGAAAGTAGAGGTCCCCGTCAGCGGTGAAAGCGGGACCGCTTTCGCCGTGTTCACTCCACGTCAAGCGGCGGGCGGGTGCCGAACCTTCGACGTCGACTTCCCAGAGAGCACCGACATAGGTCGCCTTGCCGGCGTCGAGCCGAGAAACCACGACGACGACTCTCGATCCGTCCACGGACATCGCCATATCCGACGCCCGCGGCACCGCCACGTATCGATCCAGGTCGTCGAACACTGTGGTTACTGCGGGTGGCACCTGGGCACTCCTCGGGCTGAAGACATTGTCGCCCGATGTTACGGCGCGGAGCCGGTTCGAGATCAGCTCGGCCCGAGTTCCTCTCGCAGTTGGGTCAGAGTTCTCGACAGGATTCTCGACACGTGCATCTGCGAAATGCCCATGCGGTCGGCAATCTGTGTCTGCGTCATCGAACCGAAGAATCGCAGAACGACGATCTGCCGCTCACGTTCAGGCAACTTCTCGAGCGCCGGTCGCACGGTGAGGTAGCTTTCCATCTTCTCGAGTTCGGGGTCGTAGTCACCGAGGGTATCCATCAGCGGCAAGCGATCCTCGCTCACTACCGAGTCGACCGACACCGTCTGATAAGCGCTGCGAGCAAGCAGAGCCTGCGACGCTTCCTTGACATCGATGCCCAACTCCGCCGCTATCTCACTCGCCGTCGGCGCGCGGCCCAGCTTCTGAGACAGCGAACCCACCGCGCCGGAGATCATGGAGTTGAGCTCTTTCATCCGCCGCGGGACACGGACCGACCAACCAGCGTCTCGGAAATACCGACGCGCCTCACCCATGATGGTCGGGACCGCGAAGGAAACGAAGTCGGATCCGCGTTCGATGTCGAACCGGTCGACGGCATTGACGAGACCGAGCCTGGCGACCTGGAGTAGATCTTCGTGAGCTTCTCCGCGGCCACCGAAGCGTCGCGCAATGTGCTCCGCGAGAGGAAGGCACCGAGTGATGATGCGGTCACGAAGAACCTGCCGCTGCGGTGAGTCCTTGTCCAACAACTGCATCTCTTGGATGAGTGGGACTACTTCGCTGTAGTCGTCGGACTGACGCCGCGCGGTCTTTTCGTACGGCGCAGGCACTAGGTGTTGCTCCTCCGCTTGACCACGTCCACCGACACGGACGTTCCATCTGGTGTGGACTGCTCGCTCATCGCGATCGAATCGGTCAATGTCTGTAGAACGTGCCAGCCGAAACTATCGGACTTCGGCACCTGATCGGCAACCAGGACCGAACTCGAAGAAATCCGAATGCCGACGTCACTCACGGTGAATGCACAGGTGAGCTCTGCACCGGGTAGCGCCCCAGCGATCAGTTCCGAGCACACCTCGTCGACTACCAACTTGATGTCGGCGATGTCGTCGAGGGTGAAATCACCAAGGACCGCAAGCGTTTCGGCAACCGCACGTACTACCGGCAATTGCTCGGCGTCCGCGACTACGCGCAGCTCGACCGGCGCGCCAGAGTTTCGCTCCAGCTCTTCGATCTTGCCGACGCCAGTCATCCGCTCTCCCTATCAGTCGTCCAAAAGTTTGTGTCGGTCGAAGTCATGTGGCCCCTTAGGAACGCAACTGCATCGGCCGGAGTCAGAGTACCCGGGTCCTCCGAGTTCAATCCTTGCGAGTTGCTTCATTTCCCACGCCGGTCGATTTCGGGACCACGGCGACACAGACCTGGACGCTGAACGACGACCAACCCGACGGCGGGGCGCACCGGGTCGGCGCTCCGTCTCATGCGTCGAGCGGCGGTTGCGGTGTCAGCAGATGACGTGAGCTGTCGATACTGGCACGATCAAGCTGTGGACTACACAGCGCAGTTGGCCGAACTCGCCGAAAGATCCGGCATCTCGACTTCCTATCGAGGCTGGGATCAGACCGAGCACGATGTATCCGAGCAGACGCTGCAGCAGATACTCCGAGCACGAGGCATAGCCGCCGAGAACGAGGCGGACGTTGCCCAGTCCCTCGTCGATCTCGACGAGGCACCGTGGCGCCGCATGGTCCCACCGGTCGTCGTGACGATCTTCGGTGAGCCGCAACACGTGGAAATTCATGTGCCCCATGGCGATCCCGTCACCGTAACGATCACGACGGAAACCGGAGATCTGGTTCCGCTGCAGCAGATCCAGATCTGGGTCGAACCACGCGAGATCGACGGTGCCCTAGTCGGCCGCGCCACTTTCGAGATTCCCGGCGACATTGCTCTCGGCTGGCACACGCTGACTGCGGTGAGTACGCCTGATTCCGAACATGCAACGACGGCGCAGTGCCCGATTGCGGTGACTCCGAAGAGACTCTCGACCAACGATTCGTTGACAGGCACACAGCGAACGGGTCTGCTGACGCAGTTGTACTCCATTCGCTCGAACCGCTCCTGGGGCGTCGGTGACTATGCCGACCTCGCCGATCTGGCTGCCGTAGCAGGTGGAACCCATGGGTTCGACTATCTCCTTGTCAACCCGATGCATGCCCAGCGTCCCGCCCCACCGGTGGAGGCATCCCCCTATCTCCCGACGACGAGGCGCTTCTTCGATCCCATGTACATCCGGGTAGAGGACATTGCGGAAACTGCGTACCTGAGCCGTGATCAGTACGCCAAGGTTCGCGAGTCGGCCCGCAGTTTCGTCAAGGCGAACAAGCGCACCCGCAGCATCGACCGCGATCCATCCTTCCGCGCGAAACTTCGTGCCTTGAAGCGTATTCACCGCGTCGAGCGTTCCGCGGCACGGAAGAACGACTTCGAGGCGTTCCTCGCGCGGGAAGGACAGGGTCTCGACGACTTCGCCCTGTGGTGCGCCTTGGCTGAGAATTATCGGCCCGATTCCCCTGTCTGGTCGAGCACGGCGGCGCATCCGCACACCGACTTCGCTACCGATCAGCGCAGGAAACTCGCCGAACGTATCGACTTCCACAAATGGCTGCAGTGGATCTGCGACGAACAACTCGGCCGCGCGCAGCGCGTCGCCGTTGCGTCCGGTATGGACATCGGGATCATGCACGATCTGGCCGTCGGGGTACATCGACAGGGAGCCGACGCCTGGACTTTGGGAGATGCGCTGACCACCGGCGTCACCGTCGGGGCGCCACCTGACAACTTCAATCAGCAAGGCCAGAACTGGAACCAGCCGCCGTGGAACCCCGACAGACTCCGCGAACTGGGATATGCGCCATATCGCGACATGCTGAGAACGGTGCTTCGTCATGCCGGCGGCGTACGCGTCGACCACATTCTCGGGCTCTTCCGACTCTGGTGGATTCCCGAGGGCTCGAAAACCCCAGGCGAAGGGGCATACGTCCACTACGACTACGAGGCTTTGATCGGAATCCTCGTGCTCGAGGCCGAGCGTGCCGGCGCTGTGGTCGTCGGCGAGGACTTAGGGGTGTTCGAACCACGTGTGCAGGAGTATCTGGGGCAACGCGGACTCTTCGGTACCTCGATTCTGTGGTTCGAGAACGACCATGGCGCACCGATTGCTCCGGAGAATTACCGCGCGTTGTGCCTGACGTCGGTCACCACGCATGATCTCCCACCCACCCTCGGGTATCTCAGAGGCGAACATATCGCGCTCCGTGATCGGCTGGGACTGCTCGAACGAGATCTCGACGCCGAGATCGAGCAGGACACCGCAAGCCGGGAGGCAGTGCTCGATCTCGCCCGTGAGCGAGGGTTGCTCGCCGCAGGTGCCTCCGAGCAAGAGTCGATCGAAGCGTTGTATCGGCTTATCGTCCGGACCCCTTCGCTCCTGCTGGGAGTCGCCCTCGTCGATGCAGTGGGCGAGAACAGAATTCAGAACCAGCCCGGCACCGACGAGACTCAGTACGAGAATTGGCGCGTTCCACTGGCCGACCACAACGGCAAGGCCGTCTGGGTCGACGACCTCGTCGATCATCCACGAATGCTGGCGCTGGTAGCCGCGCTCAGACGGGGGTAGACCGAGGTCCGCCGCCGGGAGGGCACAATCGAGGAATGAACCATCTCACGAAAAGTGCTTGACCGATGGGACGCATCACTACCCGCAGGCCGGTGGTTCGACTGCGAGGTCGGGTCGAGACCTCTCGCCCGGACACCCTCGTCGTAGAGGAGCCCTTGGAGATCCGTGTGAACGGCGCCGCACTGGCCGTCACCATGCGAACGCCCGGGCATGACGTGGACCTCGTTCATGGTTTCCTGCTGACGGAAGGTGTCATCAGCAGCCGTGACGACATCCGGGTCGCGCGTTACTGCGACGGCGTCGACGACACCGGACAGAACACGTACAACGTGCTCGACATCGAACTGGCAGAGGGCGTCGCACCGCCTGCCCCTGGTGTGGAAAGAAATTTCTACACGACTTCTTCGTGCGGTGTGTGCGGAAAAGGCTCACTCGACGCCGTCCGTTCGAAGACCAAGTACTCCCCTGTCGACGATGCCGTTCGCGTCGAGTCCGAGGTGTTGGCGCTCCTGCCCGACAGTTTGCGTCGAGCTCAGAAGATCTTCGACACCACTGGTGGCCTGCACGGCGCAGCATTGTGCGACAGCGACGGCCGGGTCCTCGTTGTTCGTGAGGACGTGGGTCGGCACAATGCCGTCGACAAAGTACTCGGATGGGCGATCGGTGAAGGACTGATACCGCTGCGGGGCCACATCTTGATGGTGAGCGCTCGGGCGTCGTTCGAATTGGCGCAGAAGGCAGTCATGGCCGGCGTCCCGATTCTTGCTGCAGTGTCGGCGCCTTCTTCGCTCGCTGTCGATCTCGCGGAAGAATCCGGGCTGACCGTCGTTGGATTCCTTCGCGGCGAGAGCATGAATCTGTACTCCCATACCGAGCGCATCCTGCGTTGAATTTCCACTGGCCGAGTTGAAGACGAGTCGAGCCCCGATCTATGTGATCGGGGCTCGACTTCGTGCATGTACGAACTATGCGGACTTTTCGCGGCGCTCAGGGCGCTCCGGCTTGCGTGGAACGATTGTAGGCAACACATTGTCGTTGACGGTCTCCGAAGTCACGACGACCTTTGCGACGTCGTCGCGGCTCGGAATGTCGAACATCACTGGGTTGAGCACCTCTTCGAGAATGGCGCGCAATCCACGGGCTCCTGTCCCTCTCAGGATTGCCTGATCAGCAATAGCTTCGAGTGCGTCCTGTGTGAACTCCAACTCGACGTTGTCCATCTCGAATAGCCGGCTGTACTGCTTGACCAGCGCATTCTTCGGCTCAGACAGGATGGTGACGAGAGATTCCTTGTCCAGATTGGTCACCGAGGCGACAACCGGGAGACGCCCGATGAATTCGGGGATCAAGCCGAACTTGATCAGGTCCTCCGGCATGACCTCGGCAAAGTTGTCTTGGGTGTCGAGTTCGGCCTTCGACCGAACCTCGGCACCGAATCCGAGACCACGCTTACCGATCCGGTCCGAGACGATCTTCTCGAGGCCTGCGAAAGCACCGGCAACGATGAACAACACGTTGGTCGTGTCGATCTGAATGAATTCCTGGTGTGGATGCTTGCGACCACCCTGCGGAGGCACACTCGCCTGGGTTCCTTCGAGGATCTTCAGGAGCGCCTGCTGCACACCCTCACCGGACACATCACGAGTGATCGACGGATTCTCGCTCTTGCGCGCGATCTTGTCGACCTCGTCGATATAGATGATGCCGGTCTCGGCTCGCTTCACATCGTAATCTGCAGCCTGAATCAGCTTGAGGAGGATGTTCTCGACATCCTCACCCACATAGCCGGCCTCGGTCAGGGCTGTGGCGTCCGCTATTGCGAACGGCACGTTGAGCATCTTCGCGAGTGTCTGCGCCAAGTAGGTCTTGCCGCATCCGGTGGGTCCGAGCATCAAGATATTGGACTTGGCCAATTCGACGGTCTCACCCCGCGAATCGCGGGTTTTGTCCCCGGCCTGGATGCGCTTGTAGTGGTTGTAGACGGCCACGGCCAGCGTGCGCTTGGCAGTGTCCTGACCGATCACGTAGTTCTCGAGAAAGTCCCGAATCTCGGCTGGCTTCGGCAGATCGTCGAGTTTGACCTCGCTCGACTCCGCGAGCTCTTCCTCGATGATCTCGTTGCACAGGTCGATGCACTCGTCGCAGATGTACACCCCAGGCCCTGCGATGAGCTTCTTCACCTGCTTCTGGCTCTTACCGCAGAAGGAGCACTTCAACAGATCGCCGCCGTCACCGATGCGTGCCATATTCGAGGTTCCTACTTCCTTGTTCGCGTCCGGCCCGGTAGACACCCTCACGATGTCGGTCCAGTCGTCGGCAGCTTCTCGATCCACAACTCGTTCGTGCCTTGAAGCGACCGTACCCGTGTTCGACGACCATGGGTGAGATGTTTCCGGTGATTCGCTGTCCAACTTCTTCCGACCCGAACTTCTTGCTGGTCGAAGACTGTCGAAGCGTGTGACCGTTCGTGCTGACCCAGGGTTGTCGGACGTAAAAGAGCTTGGCCTACGCCCGACAACCAGAGGTTTCGCGAAATATCTGCTGGTACTACTTCTGTGCCGACAACTTCCGGTATTCGAAGACCGTGTCGATGATTCCGTAATCCTTGGCCTGCGCGGCGGTCAGAATCTTGTCACGATCGGTGTCCTTGCGGATGACGTCGGGATCCTTGCCGGTGTGCCGGCCGAGTGTGGTCTCCATGAGACGACGCATGCGCTCGATTTCCGCAGCCTGAATCTCGAGGTCCGAGACCTGGCCCTGAATTCCACCACTCGATGGCTGGTGAATCAGCACACGCGCATTCGGCAGAGCGGCACGCTTTCCCGGTGTACCAGCGGCGAGCAACACAGCTGCCGCCGATGCTGCCTGTCCGAGGCAGACCGTCGCCACGTCCGCGCGGACGTACTGCATGGTGTCGTAGATGGCCATCAGCGAGGTGAACGAACCACCGGGCGAGTTGATGTACATCGTGATGTCACGATCGGGATCGAGACCTTCCAATACGAGCAGCTGGGCCATGACGTCGTTGGCCGACGCGTCGTCGACCTGGACGCCGAGGAAGATGATGCGCTCCTCGAACAACTTGTTGTACGGGTTGGATTCCTTCATGCCGTAGCTGGAGTGCTCGACGAAAGAAGGCAAGATGTACCGCGAGGACGGCATCTGATTGGGATCGAACAGGTTTGTCATCGTTTCTCCAAGATGTAAGTGATCGAGGGATCGCCGGTCCGGGCGGATCTAGTCGCCGATTCCGCCGGCCTGCCGAGCTCGGCTGACGACATGATCGACGAACCCGTACTCCTTTGCCGCCTGGGCGGTGAACCAGCGGTCACGATCGGAGTCTTCGGTGATCTGCTCAACGGTCTGGCCGGTGTGCAGCGCGATCAGCTCGGCCATTTCACGCTTGGTGTGCGCGAACTGCTCGGCCATGATGGCAATGTCACTGGCACTACCGCCGATACCGGCTGAGGGCTGGTGCATCATGATCCGGGCGTGCGGGAGTGCGTAGCGCTTTCCCTTGGCGCCTGCCGACAACAGGAACTGCCCCATGGACGCAGCCAAACCCATTCCGTAGGTAGCTACGTCGCACTCGGCGAATTCCATGGTGTCGAAGATCGCCATGCCCGCGGTGACGGAGCCACCGGGAGAGTTGATGTAAAGAGATATGTCGCGGGTGGCGTCCTCAGCGGACAGAAGGAGAATCTGAGCACACAGCTTGTTGGCGATGTCATCGTCGACCTGAGTACCGAGGAAGATGATGCGCTCGCGAAGCAGACGCTCGTACACGGAGTCGCTGAGATTAAGGCCGGAGGAGGCCGAAGTCATGACGGGACTCTGCTGACGCGAAGCCGCCGAATTCTGAACAGTCACGGTACCTGCCTTTTCCATACGATCGTTGGTTCCTGATACAGACACTAACGAAAGAAGGCGGCTCCGGAGTCCCGGAACCGCCGTCGTTCGCTGTAAGCGTTACTTGTCTTGTTCACCCTCGGCAGAATCGCCTGCTGCAGGCTCTTCCTCGTCCGCGGGACTACCGAAAAGCTCTGCGGTGTCCACGGTCGCGCCAGCCGTGTCGGTCACGTTGACACGGTCGACAACCGAGGCCAAAGCCTTGCCGCGACGTACGTCGGCGAAGATGGCGCCGAGCTGATTTGCCTGCTGCACCTGCTGGATGAACTCCTCAGGCGAGATGCCGTAGCGCTGCGCCTGGAAGATGATTCGCTCGGTGAGCTCGTCCTGACCGACCTGAGTCTGTTCTGCTTCGGCAATCGCATCGAGGAGCAACTGCGTGCGCACCGACTTCTCGGCGGCTTCCTTGACGTCCTTGTCGAACTCTTCACGGCTCGAGCCCTGTGCCTCCAACATCTCGGCAAGCTTGGCTTCGTCGTGGTCGAGTCCGTGGATGGCCTCGTGGAGCTGGGAGTCGACTTCAGCCTTGACGACGGCTTCCGGAGCCGGGATCTCGAGGGTCTCGAGAAGCGTCTCCAGCACCTTGTCGCGGATCTGGCCGGCCTGCTCGACCTTCTTCACTCGTTCTACTCGAGTCTTCAGGTCGGCAATCAGCTCTTCGAGGGTGTCGAACTCGCTGGCGAGCTGTGCGAACTCGTCGTCGGCCTCCGGAAGTTCGCGCTCCTTGACGGAGACGACCTTGACGGAGACAACTGCTTCCTTGCCGGCGAATTCGCCTGCAACGAGCGTGGAAGTGAAATCCTTGGACTCGTCTACCGAGACTCCGACGATGGCATCGTCCAAGCCTTCGATGAGCTGGCCCGAACCGACCTCGTGGGACAAGCCGCTGGCCGAAGCCTCTTCGACGGTTTCACCGTCGACTGTGGCCGAGAGGTCGATGGAGACGAAGTCTCCGGACTGCACGGGACGAGTCACACCGGTCAACGTGCCGAAGCGCTGGCGCAGCGACAACAGCTGCTCATCTACCGCTTCGTCAGTGATTTCGAGGGGATCGACCGTGATATCGATGGTCGAGTAGTCCGGCAAGGCGATCTCGGGACGGATGTCGACCTCGGCGGTGAAAGTGAGCTGTTCGCCGTCTTCGATCTTGGTGATCTCGATATCGGGCTGTCCGATGACCTTGATGTTCTCCGCGGAGACGGCTTCGGAGTAGCGAGTGGGAAGGGCGTCGTTGACGACCTGCTCCAACACTGCCCCTCGTCCGACGCGAGCTTCGAGCAGCTTCGCGGGAGCCTTGCCCGGGCGGAACCCCGGCAGGCGGATCTGCTGAGCGAGAGCCTTGTAGGCGCGGTCGAAATCAGGCTTGAGCTCCTCGAAGGGCACCTCAACGTTGATACGGACTCGCGTCGGGCTGAGCTGCTCGACGGTGCTCTTCACGGGACATGCTCCTTTTGGTGGTCTTACCTTGCTGTCTGGATCATCGTCTGCCTGGATCACCGTATGTCTGGTCCACCGACTAGCGGGCGACCCGGCGGTGATTCCTTGATCGAAGCCGGATCCGCACTGGATCCGGCTTCTCTTGTCGGGGTGACAGGAATTGAACCTGCGACCCTCCGCTCCCAAAGCGGATGCGCTACCAAGCTGCGCCACACCCCGTCTACCGAACAAACCTACAGGCACCATTGAACAGCAATTGCATGGACCTTGGAACAGCAGGTGCAGGATCCATTGAACAGTATGCACTATTCGGGGTCGTCGACGGGCCACCGTTACTGCGTCCACAGGTAGCCGATCCAGCCAATTTGTAATCTCGAACCGAGGTTCGGTAGAGTCTCATAACGCAAGCGGCGCAGATGGCGATCCCATCGAGCCGCTCGCATGCCGATGTAGCTCAATGGTAGAGCCCCTGTCTTCCAAACAGGCTACGCGAGTTCGATTCTCGTCATCGGCTCCAGCAAAAAGCCCGGTCCTGATCTTCATGGACCGGGCTTTTTTGTGTCTATATCCTGCGCAATCCCCTTCAGATCCGTATTCCGTCGTACAGCGCCTGCGCCACAGCACGATCGCCGACGATGTCGAGGCCGTCCAACGGTCGCCGACGCCAGAGAGTGAGCATCAGGTTCTGCGCAGAACCACGCAGCGCCACATCACCTTTCCGGTGTTGGCGACACACTGCGACCTCGTCTCCGGTGAAATCGAGGAACAACTCGGCATCGGTACCGTCGTCGGTGTGTAAATGGACTGTTCGTCCCGCCACGGCAGGAACCTTCTCGATGGGAAACCTCGTAAGAAACTGCTCGGCCCACTCGACTATGGCGTCCGCAGCACCGACCGGGTCGGCCGCTTCGGGTTCTGGGCCCCCGCACTCGTGAATCGCATCCTGGGCATCGAATCTATGCACGGTCACCTCGTGCAGTTGCCTCCTGATCCAGTAGTCCGCCGAAGCGACCCCGGCCCACGACGCAACCTCCTGTGCTGGATCGACTGCCCGATACGCCGCGAGCATGCACGCGGCGGACTCTCGATAGTCATCGAGAACTTGCGGTCCACGCTCCGGCTTGGCAACGGCTCCAACAACTTTCGCCATTCCTTCGGATGCAGGCGTTTCGAGTGCAGCAACCGCCATGCGGTGTACGAAGCTGACATGGCGGATCAGCTTCTCCACGGTCCAACCGGGCATCGACAGAATCGGCAACGCAAGGTCGTCATGGGTCAGCGACGCCATGCGCCCGCACTCACGGGTCAGAAGTTCGAACTGCGGGGCTGAAGTCATAGCGGCGATTCTCCCTGGCACAGGGCACTTTCGCGCGGGTATCCGCCACATAGCCGGCACTCGTCCGATTTGCCCGGACGACGAAGGTGGCGATCGAGGTGGTTTCTAACTCGCCTGACAGACCGGGCACCAGAACAGGTTTCTCGCCTGCATCACCGAATGGAGGATCTCGGTCCCACAAACACGGCACGGACGCCCAGATTGGCGATAGACGTACGAGCGCGGCCTTCTCGCGTCGTATCCGACGTCGCCGTGGTCGTCTTCCGGCCGGATGGTGATGATCTTCCCGCGTCGGACACCGATGTTCATCAGGTCGACGAGGTCGAGCCACAGCGCGTCCCATTCGGAATGGTCGAGGTCCTTGCCTGGACGCATCGGATTGATCTCGTGGCGAAAAAGAATCTCGGCACGATAGACATTGCCCACTCCCGCCAGGACCTTCTGATCCATGAGCAGGGTGCCGATAGGTGTGCGCGACTTCGAAATTCGTGCCCACGCACGTTCGGGGTCGGCGTCTTTTCGGATGGGGTCCGGTCCGAGCCGCGCCTTGAGGGCGTCGACTTGCTGCTCGGTGTATATCTCGCACGCGGTCGGGCCCCGGAGGTCTGTTCCGTACTGCTCCCCCACCATCCGTAAGCGCACGGCCCCGACCGGGTCATCCAGCGGCACGGCCTGTTCGGTGAACTTCCCGTACAGGCCGAGATGAATGTGCACGATCAAGTCGGAGTCGTATCGGTGAAGAAGGTGTTTGCCCCACGCCTCGGCCTTGCGGAGAACAAGGCCGTCGATCAGCGCGGCGCCCGAGGTGAACCGTCCCTGAGGACTGCACACCTCGACCGGCGCCCCGCCGAACCGTCGTTGATGCAACCGAGCCAGTCGGTGCAGCGTGTGCCCTTCGGGCACAGTTACGCAGGCTTCACATCGGCGCCGAGGGCTTCGCCCCCTGGTACCGCCGGAGCTACACCGCTGCGCTCGTACTCGGACAAGATGTCGATGCGGCGCTGGTGACGTTCTTCACCGGAGAACGGTGTCGCAAGGAAAGCGTCGACGATTGCCAGGGCCTCGGGAAGTGTGTGCATGCGCCCACCAATACCGATGAGCTGCGCATCGTTGTGCTCGCGCGCCAGTTTCGCGGTCTCGACGCTCCACGCCAATGCGCATCGTGCGCCCGGCACCTTGTTGGCTGCGATCTGCTCCCCGTTACCCGAACCGCCGAGGACAAGACCGCGGCTCCCCGGGTCGGCGACTACGCGGCGAGCGGCGTCGATACAGAACGCCGGGTAGTCGTCCACGGCGTCGTATTCGAACGCACCGCAATCGACGGGATCGTGCCCGCTCGCGGTGAGATGTTCGATGATCTGATTCTTGAACTCGAGACCGGCATGGTCTGCCCCCAGGTATACGCGCATGCCTAGAGTCTGACAGGTGGGAGTGAGCGCTGGAAAAACGGTTGCCGGAGTGGACGGAGCCAAGGGTGAATGGGTTGTCGCGATTTTCGACGGCGCTGTCGTCACCTGGAGTGTCGCGGGCAGCGTCGATGCTGTGCTCGACTCGACTGCCGGATGCTCGGTGGTCGCGGTGGATATGCCGCTGTCGATGCCGGAAGAGTCGTATCGGATCAGTGAGCTCGCGGCGAAAGCATTTCTGGGCCCGGCGCGGTCGTCGATTTTCTACACGCCGGTATCAGAGGTGCTCGACGCCGAGGACTACCGCGAGGCATGCGACATCTCGCGTCGGATCACGGGCAAGGCGATCAGTAAGCAGACTTGGCACCTGATGCCCTCGGTGCGGGCGTGGCGGGCAGCAGAGTTCGATCCCGATCGCGTCGTGGAGGTTCATCCCGAATGTTCGTTCCGTGCGATGGCGACGACGACTGATTTCGCGTCGAAGAAGTCCGGACGCGGTGCAGGTCAACGAATGGCGGCACTGTCGACCTGGATCGACCCACACAACCTTGCCGTGGGTCTCGCCGAACTAGCGCCAGGCCCCGCGCTCGACGACGCGTTGGACGCGGCCGCAGCCACGTGGTCGGCGTGGCGATACAGCCGGGGGGTACATCAGGTTTTCGGGGCTGCGACCGGCCCGGATCGCATCGTTTACTGACCCGACCGCGTCCCGGTGCCACTGACGGCCGAGCCGCCAGTGGCCACGTTCGACTAGTCGAACTGAGGATCCTCGTTACGGGTTCTCTTGAGCTCGAAGAAGTGTGGGTACGAAGCAAAGATCACCGAAGCGTCCCACAGCTTGCCTGCCTCTTCGCCGCGCGGAACTCGTGAGAGGACCGGCCCGAAGAATGCGACGCCGTTGACGTGGATGGTGGGCGTGCCGACGTCGGGCCCCACCTTGTCCATTCCAGCGTGATGGCTGGTGCGCAGGTCGTCGTCGTAGTCGGTACTGTCCGCCGCAGTAGCCAACTCCGCAGGCAGTCCGAGCTCCGCGAGGGACTGCTCGATGACCTCGGGGAAGTTCTTGTTGCCCTCGTTGTGAATCCGTGTGCCCATCGCGGTGTAGAGAGGCAAGAGAATCTGATCGCCCTCGGCGCGAGCGGCAGCAATAGCAACGCGAACAGGGGCCCATGCCGTCTTCATCATCTCGACGTAATCGTCGGGCAGATCCCTGCCCTCGTTAAGGACGGCCAAGCTCATCACGTGGAAATTGGCGTCGATATCGCGGACTTTCTGGACCTCGAGGATCCACCGTGAGGTGATCCAGCACCACGGGCACAGTGGGTCGAACCAGAAATCCGCGGTGTCCTTCTGAGCACTATCGGTCACGTGACGCTCCCTCGTATTTTCGATTCACGAATTGCCTACGGTCAAACCGCGGCGGCCTGCCACGAATTCCGCCGAAGTCTGCACCAGCATGCCGGACCCTCGGCGTGATGGGATGGTGGCACTACTCATTCCTACTCGAGAAGGTGTCAATTCTGTGGTTGCTCCCAACCTGACTCGCGACCAAGCTGCCGAACGCTCCACCGTGGTCGGCAGTTCCGCGTATTCGATAGTGCTGGATCTGACCGACGGGTCGGGCAATCCCAGCGAGAAGACGTTTCTGTCGACCACGACCATCACCTTCACCGCCACGGCGGGTGCCTCGACCTTCGTCGACATCGTGGCAGACCGGATAAGGTCGGCGACGCTCAATGGATCGGCACTCGATGTCACCGGTTACGACGAGGAGACCGGAATTGCGTTGACGGATCTCGCCGAGAAAAATGTGTTGGTTCTCGAAGCCGACTGTGTCTATTCGCACACCGGCGAAGGATTGCACCGGTTCGTCGACCCTTCCGACGGTTCGATCTACCTGTATTCGCAATTCGAGACAGCGGACGCCAAACGAATGTTCGCGTGCTTCGATCAGCCGGACTTGAAAGCCACCTTCGATCTCGAGGTCACTGCTCCCGAGAGTTGGAAGGTCATCTCCAACGCTCCGCACGCATCGGAACCTTCTGCGGGCAAGCACTCGTTCGAGACGACGCCGCTGTTGAGCACGTATCTCGTCGCCCTGATCGCCGGGCCGTACGCCGAGTGGACCGACACCTACAGCGATGAGCACGGCACCATTCCACTCGGTCTCTACTGCCGTGCGTCGCTTGCGGAGCACCTGGACGTCGAGCGACTGTTCACCGAGACCAAGCAGGGTTTCGGCTTCTATCACGCGAACTTCGGCACTCCGTATGCGTTCGGCAAGTACGACCAGCTGTTCGTCCCGGAATTCAACGCCGGCGCGATGGAGAACGCAGGTGCGGTGACATTCCTGGAGGACTACGTCTTCCGTTCCAAGGTCACGCGCTACTCCTATGAGCGTCGCTCGGAGACGATCCTGCACGAGATGGCTCACATGTGGTTCGGCGACCTCGTGACCATGACGTGGTGGGATGACCTTTGGCTCAACGAATCCTTCGCGACCTTCGCATCGGTGTTGTGCCAGACCGAGGCGACCGAGTACACGAATGCATGGACGACGTTCGCCAACGTCGAGAAGGCGTGGGCGTACCGCCAGGACCAGTTGCCGTCCACACATCCGATCGCAGCGGATATCCCCGACCTCGCCGCGGTCGAGGTCAATTTCGACGGCATCACCTACGCCAAGGGCGCAAGCGTCCTCAAGCAGCTGGTTGCCTACGTGGGCAAGGAGGAATTTCTCGCCGGTCTCCGCAGCTACTTCGTCGACCACGCATTCGCAAACGCCACGTTCGCCGACCTTCTGGCTGCGCTCGAGAAATCCTCGGGCCGAGACTTGTCGGACTGGGGCAACCAGTGGCTGCGTACCACCGGACTGAACACGCTGAGCCCCGACTTCGACGTCGATGACGACGGCAATTTCACTCGATTCGCAGTCGTGCAGAGCGGTGCCGCTCCCGGTGCCGGCGAGCGCCGAATCCACCGCATCGCGGTAGGGATCTACGACGACGTCGACGGAAAGCTGGTCCGAACCGACCGCGTCGAGCTCGATTTGGATGCGGCCGAACGCACCGATGTCCCGAGCCTGATCGGCGTGTCACGGGGCAAGATCGTTCTCGTCAACGACGACGACCTCACGTACTGCTCGGTGCGACTCGATTCCGATTCCTTGGCGACACTGATCGCGCGCATCGGCGATATCTCCGAACCACTCCCCCGGACCTTGGCGTGGTCGGCAGCGTGGGAGATGACACGCTCGGCCGAACTGAAGGCTCGCGACTTCTTCGCACTCGTCCAGCGCGGCATTTCCGCCGAGACCGAGGTCGGCGTCGTGCAGCGGTTGCTGTTGCAAGCCCAGACAGCGATCAACAGCTACGCGGACCCAGCGTGGGCGAAGGAACATGGTCAGCCGGAATTCGCCGACTTGGTACTCGAACTCGCCCGCGCTGCTGACGCCGGTTCCGATCACCAGCTGGCGTTCGTCAACTCACTGACGGGTTCTTCGCTGTCCGAGCGCCACGTCGTTCTCGTGCAGGCACTTCTCGACGGCGATGTGAGCGGGCAAGGGCTCGATGGCCTGGACATCGACACCGACCTCCGCTGGCGCCTGATTTTTGCTCTGGCCGCCGCTGGGGCCATCGACAACAACGGTCTCGAATCCCCGGTCATCGATGCCGAGGCGGCACGTGACAACACCGCAGCGGGCGCCCGATCAGCCGCTGCAGCCCGCACTGTTCGGCCCGACAGCGCAGTCAAAGAACAGGCATGGGCAACAGTTGTCGACGATGACTCGGTCCCGAACATCACCGCGCGCTCGATCATCGGCGGTTTCGCCGGGCCCGATCAGTCGGAATTGCTCGCGCCGTACGTGGACCGCTACTTCGGAGCGATCAGTGATGTGTGGGCACGACGGTCGAGCGAGGTTGCCCAGACGGTGGTCATCGGGCTGTACCCGTCGTGGTCGATCAGTGCCGAATCTGTCGCGGCAGCGGATCGATTCTTGGGCGGGGACCTGCCACCTGCCCTCCACCGGTTGGTGATCGAGGGACGCGCAGGGATCGTGCGTTCACTCGCCGCGCGGGAGTTCGACGCCCAGTAGTGAGGCTCTGACAACGAACAAATGTGCCGTTCGATCGAATGATTCGATCGAACGGCACATTTGCTTGGAGGCGGAAAAGTCGAGCCGGCCTGCTCGATACTTACGGACTGACGATGGCTGCACTCATGACACGTACCGAGCTGACGAGTCCGTCGATGAGGTTGCCTTCGCGAAAGGGGCCGATCGCTGCGGTGATCCCGAGCTGTGCGACCCGATCGGTGGCGCGATCCGATACGCGACGACCGGTACGGATCTCGATGGCCTTGCGGATGGGATCGACTGCGATGAGCAGTGACCGAACAGCATCGGGGGTCCTTGGGAACACTGCGTCCGCGCCTGCGGCCACATCCTCACCCAGGTCTCCGATGTAGATGTTGAAGCGGATCTGGGTTGCGCGAGTGGCCTCGGTCAGCGCGTCGTCGATTGCGACGAGGTCCTGCGTTGTGAAGGGAAGCTGGTTCGGGTTCGGGTCACCGAAATGGTGGACCGCAGAAATGCGGCCGCTGGACGTCCGTGCCGAACCGTAGGGCAGGTTCTCGACACTGCCATCCGTGACAGCGACATCCGTACGAGTCAATTCACCACTTGCCACTTGCCGAACCTCCGATCGAGTCAGCTGTAGCGACGGCGTGCGAGCCGTGACCGCCGTGTGGCGTCACCTCGTCCGTTGCGCTCCACAGCACTGAGCCATTTACCCACGTGTCGGACAGGCGGTAGGGCGTGATGTCCAAGCCGGGCTGCCTTTTCGCCAGGAAAGACAACGCGCCGACGATTCCGACAATCGCGATCGGAATCACCCCGAATATCAGCAGAGTCTCCAGAATGCTCACAGGACAAGACGGTAGTCGACTTTTCCCTGCAGGTCGACGCCGGGTTCCATCGGTGTCGAGAGTCAGGCCGCGCCCTCGCCCAAGTAGGCGAGCCACGCCGGGTCGAGTTCCTTGTTTCCTGCCAACAATCGCCAGTGCGGCCCCTTGGGCGGAACGAGTTGCGCTCGGAGTGTCCACCCCAGCTCACCGAGCATTTTGTCGGCCTTGCGGTGGTTGCACGGCGCGCAGCACGCGACGCAATTCTCCCAGGAGTGTTCTCCCCCGCGGCTGCGAGGAATCACGTGGTCGACGGTCTCGGCCTTGGCTCCGCAATACGCGCATCGGAAGCGATCACGATGCATCAGCGCGGCCCGCGTCATCGGCACGCGGGCTCGATACGGCACTCGGACATATGTCCGTAGGCGGATGACGGAGGGCACCTGCACAGAAAAATCGGCAGATCTGATGAACGGTCCAGTTGGATCGTCATGGATGACGTCTGCTTTGTCACAGACGAGAAGAACCACGGCTCGGCGCATCGGCAGCGCGGTGAGCGGCTCGAATGTGGCATTGAGAAGGAGAACTCGGCGCTTGACCCAGGCGGGAAGGCTGTCCTCGCCCACATCTCTTTCTTCGGATGGAACCAACTGCAATTCAGGCGCCCCGGATGCCCGTTCCCGCTGGTCTGCGGGGTGGTGGTCATCGCTGGGCTGGAGTTGTCGGTGACGATGTTGCTTCTTCTTCATGTGTGTTCTCCAGGGAGAGTCAGCGCCCGCGCATGGCTTGCGTGGAACACGAGAGACAGTGGAACACGAATCGAGCGGCATGGACACCCCTTTTGGCCACGAACAACGTGGCCTCGAGGTGAATTTCGAGGGGAGTCGGAGCCTGTTCGCTGCACGGTGGCGAGATCTCACAACGTCCGTAGACTCTTCGGGTGTCTGTAATCAATTCTCTTCCACGCCCTGACATCGCAGCGTCCGCGATCGACTTGCGAGCAGTCGAATTGACCGAGACAAGCCGCGATTGGCTGATGCACAGGCCCCTGCAGGTCCTCGGATATCTGGTGCTCGCCATCGTGCTTCGGATCGTGCTGCACAAGCTGATCGATCGGTTCACTCACCGCACCGCCAGCGAATCGGGCAGGGGCCCGTTGCTGCTACGTCCGCTGCGAGAGAGGGCTCCGAACACGCTCAAGAGTTCGATTCTGGCCGAGCGCCGTAGGCAACGAGCCAAGACGATCGGGTCGGTTCTCAAGTCCGGCGTGTCCGTCGTCATTCTGGCGTGGTTCGTTCTGTCGGCGCTCGACGTTATCGGCATCAACGTCACACCGTTCATAGCCTCGGCGGGAATCGTCGGAGTTGCCCTCGGCTTCGGCGCGCAGAACCTGGTCCGAGACTTTCTGTCGGGAATCTTCATGCTCCTCGAAGATCAGTACGGTGTCGGTGACATCGTCGATCTCGGTGAAGCGACCGGAACCGTCGAGAGTGTCGGACTGCGTGTGACCACCGTCCGCGATATCAACGGCACCGTCTGGTACTGCCGAAACGGTGAGGTCCTGCGGGTGGGGAACATGAGTCAAGGTTTCGCGGTCGCTGTCCTCGACCTCCCCGTCGCGCACACTGCGAACTTGACCGAGGCGTGCGCAGTCGCCGAAAGGGCGACGCTGGCCGTCGTTGCATCCGGTGATTTCGAGGACGACTTGCTCGGTGCGCCCGAGATGCTCGGGGTGAACGCGGTGAGCGCGGACACGGTGACCATTCGAATCACCGTCAAAACCCGTCCCGGTCGTCAGTGGGCGGTTCAACGGCGAGTCCATCGAGAAATCCTGCAGGCATTCGACGACGCGGGCGTGAAAGCCCCGTACCCACAAGGGCGGCAGGGCGGCATGCAGTCCGACATGACCGTATAGAGATACTGGTGACCTAGGCCCGCACACCGTATGAGTAGAGAAAGAGCAACCATGACCGAACCGCAGCAGACGTTCTACGACGCTGTCGGCGGCGCGGCGACGTTCGAAACACTCGTCGCCGTGTTCTATGACGAGGTGTCGCGCGACGAGATCGTCCGGCCGCTGTACCCGGAAGAGGATCTCGGCCCGGCCGAGCGCCGAATGCGTATGTTTCTCGAGCAGTACTGGGGCGGCCCTCGCACCTATTCGGACGAGCGTGGCCATCCACGGCTACGCATGCGGCACGCGGGGTTCAAGATAGGTCCGATCGAGCGCGATGCTTGGTTGCGGTGCATGCACATTGCCATTGCTTCGATCGACTCCAGCATTCTCGATGACCCGCACCGAACACAGTTGGTGGACTACATGGAGATGGCGGCGAACTCCATGGTCAACTCGGCACTCTGAGCCGGTCACAGGCCTCGTGGGATCGGAGCGCTTTTCCCGCGTCCGAGCCCCGAGACCTTGCGCAGTGCCCCGCGGAGGTTGCGTGCCAAGTCGAGTGCGCGGGAGACCGAAGCAGGCAGATTACTGCGCAGAATCGCGTGCTTTCGGACGTAGTCCGTTACATGCCACTCCGACCACGTACCCGCGCGGAACAGTGCCGCGTCCCCGGCAACGAGCGTCCGTGGTGGAGAGCCTTCCGCAGAGACTGTGACCGATCCGTCCATGATGTGCACGATCTCATCGACGTGAAAGTACCAATTGAATCGGCCGGCAGTGCAATCCCAGACATTGAAGGTGGTGGTCCCATCGAGTGTGCGGGTCCACTCCGCGGACCGCGCGACGGGCTCGCCGTGAAGGATCCATTCCGGGTTGATCGGGCTGGCGTTCAACTGAACTTCACTCAAACGCACGGCCTCGATAGCCAGTTCGGTCATTACGGGGAGATCTCCTTCATTGCGGCTGGGTGGAAAGATACCGCACATTTCGGACAACTGGACTGTTTGAGCACGAAAACCGGGCTTCCGGTCTGCGATATCGCGCCAATCGCACTCCCTGGGTCGAGACGAGTGGGTTTCGTTTGGCACACTTGCCAGTTGTGAACGATCCGACGCTCCACGCGCCCGAAGAAACCTGGTGGAAGGACGCGATCTTCTACCAGATCTACCCGCGATCGTTCGCCGACTCCAACGGTGATGGAGTGGGTGACCTCGGTGGCATCAGGGAAAAACTCGGGTACCTGGAACTGTTGGGTGTCGACGCGTTGTGGCTAAGCCCGGTCATGCGTTCCCCGATGGCCGACCACGGTTACGACGTCTCCGATCCACGAGATATCGATCCCCTGTTCGGCGACTTGGCCGTCATGGACGCGCTCATCGAAGAAGCACACGTTCGCGATATCAAGGTCACGATGGATGTGGTGCCGAATCACACCAGCGATCAGCATCCCTGGTTCATCGCAGCCCTCGAGTCCACGCCGGGAAGCCCTGAACGTGCTCGCTACATCTTTCGCGACGGTAAAGGGGACGGCTCCGAGCCGCCGAACAACTGGCCCAGCATCTTCGGCGGTTCGGCGTGGACTCGCGTCACCGATTCGGATGGGCGTCCGGAGCAGTGGTACCTCCACATCTTCGCACCCGAGCAACCGGACCTGAACTGGACGAATCCTGAAGTGGCCGAGGATCTGGCGAAGACGCTGCGGTTCTGGCTCGATAGAGGTGTCGACGGTTTCCGCATCGATGTCGCGCACGGCATGGCCAAGCCCGCCGAATTGCACGACATGAACCTCGAGTTGAACACCCTGATGAAGAACGACGACGACGATCCTCGATTCAACAACGAGGGTGTCCACGAGATTCACCGCGGCATCCGCAAAGTGATGGACGAATACCCGAACAAGGTCACCATCGGGGAAATCTGGGTCCAGGACAACGAACGGTTCGGCGACTACCTCCGACCGGACGAACTGCATCTCGGATTCAATTTCCGCTTGGCCGAGGCCGATTTCGATGCCGCCACAATTCGCGATGCCGTCACCAACTCGCTCGCCGCAGTCGCGCGAGTCGACGGAACACCTACGTGGACACTGTCCAATCACGACATCGAGCGCGAAGTGACCCGCTACGGCGGCGGAACCCGAGGAACAGGGCGGGCACGGGCGATGCTGCTCCTGGAGTTGGCACTCCCCGGAACGGTATTCGTCTACAACGGATCCGAACTCGGATTACCGAACGCCGTCCTACCGGACGATGTCCTTCAAGATCCGGTCTGGGAACGCTCCGGGCATGCCGAACGAGGCCGCGACGGTTGCCGCGTGCCGTTGCCCTGGGAGTCCCCGGCGCCCCCGTTCGGCTTCAGCACCTCCCCGAACACATGGCTACCCATTCCACCCGATTGGGCGCCGTTGACCGTCGAGGAACAGTTGGAAGACGTCGATTCGATGCTCAACTTCTATCGGACAGCATTCGAGCTTCGTGCGCTGCGACCCGAATTCGCTGGAAGCGGAGTCGATTGGTACGGAAGCCCTCCCGGCTGCCTGGCGTTCCGCCGGCAAGGAGGACTCATCTGCGCCCTCAATGCGACCGATGCAGCCATTCCACTTCCACCTGGTGAGCTGCTGATGTCGAGCGCGCCGCTCGTCGACGGACAGCTCCCCGCCGATGCCGCTGCATGGCTCGTCTGACGGCACACACAGCGGGCTGATTCGGTAGAGGCTAACGTTCGACGCTGAGGGACAACGGATCCCCGCGTCTACAGAAGACCGATCCGTAGCGTGCATCGAGCCGCAACCACACCTTGGTGGCCCGCACCCGCACCAACTCGTCGGCGTCGATACTGGTGAGGTCGACGTCGGCCGTCAACGGGTCCACACCCGAGTGGGGAACGAAACCCATTGCGGTAAGAGCGAACACCGTGCGCATAGCGATCGACACGTCATCGCCTGGTCCGTCGACGTGCAGCACTTCCTGATCCAGGAGTGATACCGGTGGGCCGTGGCTACTCCCGTGCTCCTTGGCCAGGGCTGCACCCCGCTGAGCAAGATCGATCAGGACGCGTGCCGGGACGTCGTCCACATGGTGAAAACCGCTGTCCGGGGGAAGCGCACCTCGCCAGGCCGAGTCCATCGAGAATCCAGGATCCACCACGCCGTCGGATGCCGATTGCAAGGTCGCCACGAGTTGATCGGCAGCGGCCGAGGTGTCGTCGGGCACGATCGTTCCCGTGATGACCCGCACCGCGAGTGCCTCGAATCCGGTTGCCGTCCAAACCGATACACGGCCGTCGGCACGGGTTCTCATACGAACGACAGCAGCCTCGTCGAGCCGGACTGCCTTCTCCAGGAAGGCCACGAGGTTCTTGCGTTCGACGGGATCAGGAATGGTGAGGACACGCTCAAACACGTTGCCAGCTTTCCAGATACGTCCGCTCTTCGGCTGTGAATCTCCGCAGCCCCTGAGTATTCATGTCGAACGCCGCTATTTGCGTCGACGCAACGATCGCGGCGGGTGTATCGAGAGACTTACCCTTCGCCCGAACCTCGTAACCTGCAACGAAATCCACCGCTCGGACCTTGTCCACCCACATGAACACGTCCAGCGGACCGTCCTCGTGACGTAGTTGACCCCGGTATCGAACATGCAAGTCCGCAATGACGGCACCGTGACGCAGGTTCGCCGTAGGTTTACCGTCGACCAGCAGCCACGGAATACGTGCCTCCTCGAGGAGCGTCACCATGCGGGCATGGTTGATGTGTTGGTAGGCATCCATATCCGACCAACGAACCTCGACGCTGGTGTGGAACCCGATTCGTTGCTTAGGTTCCAGTTCGTTCGACAAATGATTCTTGGGCACAGTCAAGTCGGTTTCTCTCTCTTGTATCGGTGTCTCGTGTTTCAGGGACGATCGGTAACGCTCAGGGAACCATGCTGCGAACCTGACGGGCTGCCACCGACAGTGAGGCAAGATCCAGCGTGCCCGAGTCCGCGATCTCGGCAAGCGCTGTTCGTGTCCGGGTCAGCCTGGATGAATTCATCGCTTCCCATTCGGCGATCTTCTCGGCAGCGCTCTCGTGCGGCTCTCCGCCCAGTACAACCTCTTTGGTGATGGCTCGGAGTGAGGAGTAGAAATCGTCGCGTAAGGCCAACCGAGCCAACGAATGCCAACGATCGCCACGTGGCAGCCTCGACACCGATGTCAGCAGCCAATCGATGCCGATGTGCGCATCCAACGCGTAGTACAACTCCGCGACTTCGGAAAGATCGTGTTCGGTGATGTCGGCGACATCGATGATGTCGAGCAAACAGAACACGTCCAGCAGTTGATAGACCGAACTCGCCAATTCCCTCGGTGTGCCCCGTTCGACCGAAGCCGCAACTCGATCGTTCAGATCTCGCACCTGATGCCCTTCGATCCAACCAGCTACCCGGCTCCTCAGGGAACGGACCTTGGAGGCGTACCTGCTGATCTCGGCACCGACGGCAAGTGGCTGGGGCCGGTTGATGAGCAGCCACCTGGCCACGCGGTCCAGCACGCGTCTGGATTCGAGCAGCAGTTCATCGGACGATGCAGTCGACATGTCGGCCGAACGAATCTCCTGCCAGAGCTCCTCGAGGTCGAAGATCTCCGTCGCGGCAGCGAATGCGCGCACCGCATCGGTACCGTTCGCCCCGGTGTCCTCGGCAAGTCGATAGACGAAGGTGATCCCTCCCCGGTCTACGGTCTCGTTGGTCAGCGTCGTCGCCACCAGTTGGCGCCGCAGTGGATGCGAGGTGATTGCGTTGGAATATTTCTCACGCAACGGCTCCGGAAAATACTTGGGCAGTCTCGGCGCGAACACGTCACTGTCCGGCAATTCGCTGGCAAGCAGGTCGCTCTCCAGGACCAGCTTGACGTGGGCCATCAACGTTGCGAGCTCGGGCGAGGTCAGGCCTCGCCCGTCCTGCGTACGCTTTCGGATTTCGATCTCCGAGGGTAGCGCCTCCAGTTCGCGATCCAATCCGCTGCGCACCTCGAGGTCCTCGATGACGCGTCGGTGCACCGTAAGCAGCGCAGGCGCGTCCGAGCGGGACGTGCCGAGCAGCTCGTTCTGCATGATGTTGTCCCACAACACGAGCCTGCTCACCTCCTCGGTCATGGACGCGAGCAGGTCGTCCCGGTCGGCGGGGTCGAGGGTGCCGTCGCTGATGGCTGAATCGAGAAGGATCTTGATGTTGACCTCGTGATCGGAACAATCGACACCTGCAGAGTTGTCCACCGCGTCGGTGTTGATCCGGCCGCCGGCGAGGTCGTACTCGATCCGTCCGAGCGAAGTGGCACCGAGGTTGCCTCCCTCACCGACGATAGTGGCCCTGATCTCGCTCCCGTCGACCCGGATTGTGTCGTTGGACTTGTCACCGACATCGGAGTTCGACTCGGTGGACGCCTTGATGTAGGTACCGATTCCGCCGTTCCACAGCAGGTCTGCGGGAGCTTTCAAGACTGCGCGGATCAGGTCCGGTGGCGCCAACTCGGTTGTCGACTCGTCGAGACCGAGAGCCACGCGGGCCGCAGGACTGACCGGCACCGACTTGACCGTACGTTCCCACACTCCACCGCCGTCGCTGATCAGTGCCGAATCGTAATCGGCCCAGGACGATCGAGGAAGGTCGAACAGTCGGGCACGTTCGGCGAATGCGGCCGCGCGATCCGGGTTCGGGTCGAGAAAAACGTGTCGATGATCGAACGCGGCGATCAATCCGATGTGTTTGCTGAGCAGCATGCCGTTTCCGAACACGTCACCGCTCATGTCTCCGATGCCGACGACCGTGAAATCCTCTGTCTGCGTATCGATACCGATTTCACGGAAGTGACGTTTGACGCTTTCCCATGCGCCCCTTGCGGTGATGCCCATCGCCTTGTGGTCGTAGCCTGCCGACCCGCCCGACGCGAACGCGTCCCCGAGCCAGAAGTCGTACTCTCCGGCAACCGCATTCGCAAGATCGGAGAACGAGGCTGTCCCCTTGTCCGCTGCCACCACGAGGTACGTGTCGTCACCGTCGCGACGTACGACGCGGTCCGGCGGAAGAACTGCGCCCGTCGCTCGATCGAGATTGTCGGTCACGTCGAGTAGACCGGCGATGAACAGCCGATAGCACGCCCGCCCCTCCTCGGTCGTCGCGGTCCGGTCCTTCGACGCGTCTCCAGTCGGTACCGGCGGGCGCTTGACGACGAATCCACCCTTGGCGCCGACCGGCACGATGACAGCGTTCTTCACCATTTGCGCCTTGGCCAGCCCAAGTACTTCGGTGCGATAATCTTCACGTCGATCGGACCAACGAAGCCCCCCACGCGCCACCGCGCCGAATCGCAGATGTACACCCTCGACTCTCGGTGAGTACACGAAGATTTCGAATCTCGGCTTCGGTTTCGGCAACTCGGCAATGAACCGAGGATCGAACTTGAGGGACAGAAACTCGCGGGGTTCGCCGACGGAATCGACTACGTAAAAATTGGTTCGCACTGTCGCACGGATCAATTCGAAGATTCCGCGGAGAATCCGGTCGGCGTCGAGACTCACCACCTGATCGATCAGTACCCGCAATTCTTTGTCGAGTTCGGCTGACTGTTCCTCGGCAGCACCTTCGGGGTCGAATTGAGACTCGAACAAGGTCACCAGCAACTGCGCGGTCCTCGGATGAGAGAGTAGAACACCCTCGATATTGAACTGACTGTAGGGAAAGTTGGCCTGCCGCAGATACTTCGCGTATGCACGGAGGATGTGCGCCTGCCGCCAGTTCAAGCCGGCACGCATGACGAGTTCGTTGAATCGGTCTGCCGCGGCCTGTCCGTTCCACACCGCTGTGAATGCGTCGGTGAACCTCAGCTGCACGCGGCTTTCTTCATCGAGCGCACCTGCGCTGGGAAGGTCGGAGTCCAGATCACTGTCGATCGCTGCGCGCAGCATCTCTCGCGAGGCAGAGACTCCGAAATCGTATATCCAGCATTGCAGTTCATCCGGACGACCGATCGGGTACGGACGCTCGTCGTCGACCTCGACTCCGAGACTCTGCAGGATCGGCAAGACCTGACTCAACGACACACCACGCCCACCGATGTACAAACTGAACCGCCAGCTTCCGACTGCGGAATCGGAATTCCGATAGAGCTGCATGTCGATCGATCCGTCGGCGAGAGCTTCGAGCCGCGCGATATCGAACACGGCACGTTCGGGCCCGAAATCCTGCTTGTAGGCCTCTGGGAACGAATCGGTGTACCGACTTGCCGAGATAGCGTCGACACTGGTGTCGTCCAGGATCGCCTGCGCAAGCCCGTCCTCCCACGTCTTGATCGTCTCGGTGAGAAGTGACTCGATACGAGCAACATTGTCTCGAGAGAGATCAGTTCCGACCTGGTTCCGATCCTCACGCCGAATGGTGACGTGCAGCAAGGCCATATCGGATTCGGTGACTCTCGCGGTGTAGTCGATTCCCGAGCCCACGAGTTCACGCAACAAGCAATCTTGAACGGCCAGGCGAACTTTCGTCGTGTAGCGATCACGCGGCAGGTAGACCAACGCCGAAACGAAGGCGCAGTTGGAGTCCTCACGTAGAAATACCTTGACCTTGCGGCGACGTCCGATAGCGAGAACCGCAGTCGCATTCTCGAACAGCGCTTCCGTACCGGAGGCGAACAGTTCCGATCGCGGCATCGATTGCAACACTTCGAGCATCGCTTGGCCGGAGTACGAATCGAGATCGTAGCCGGCTCGGTCGATGATCGAGCGCACGCGCCGCTCGATGACGGGGATGTCGAGCACGCTCTCGTGTAACGCCGTCACGGTGAAGACACCCATGAAGCGATGCTCGCCGAGCTCTGGAGCCGAACGATCCATCACCGTGACGAAGTACGGGTACACCGCGCGATGCACAGTCGCCGGGCTCGAACCCTGTGTCAGAGTCAAAAGGTCGGTACGTTCACTGATATCGGGCGACTCCCGATCGAGTGCATGATCCTGGCGCAACACCCCGAGTCCACTCCCGGAAACGGACCGGGTCAGCAGCGATCCGTCCTGCGCCGGTTTCACGTCGTAACGGCGATAGCCGAGCAGTGTGTAGTGGCCTTCGGCCAACCAACCGAGCAGGTTTGCCGCGTCTCGAAGTTCCGTTGCGCGTTCATCGTCACGCCCTTCGGCCGAGTCCGCGAGAGTACGGGCCACCGAAGCTTGGAGCCCGCGCATCGCTTCGGTATCGGCGATGACCACACGGACGTCGTCGAGAACGACGGCGATCTCGTCCTCGAGCACGTCCAGAAGAGAGCCTGGCGTCGAGTGATGCAGCGCAATGTGCATCCAGGACTCCCGCTGGGCCCCGCCGACACTGCCGTTGGCTGGTCCCACACGGATCAGATTTCCATCGTTGTCTCGAACGACACCCACTATTGGGTGGACCATGTCGGTGACGTCGACATCGAGTCGCGACAGTCGCGACATAACGGATTCGACCAGCAAAGGCATGTCGTCGGTCACGATCTGCAACGAAGGCTCTATTACTCTGCCCGTAGCGTCCCCGCCGACGCGATGCAGGCGAATCTGCGCGTCCCCGGGAGTTCTGCGCGCCGCCAACCGCAGATGCATGCGGACGATCGCGTCCTCGGCCTCGGCAGCGGGTCCAGTGCGCTCATCGGTGTCGACGTGCGCGAAATAGACTGCCTTCACTTCGGGCAAGGTAGTCACCAACTCTGCGGGCAGTCCGCTCGACCAGTCGATGTCCGTTGTTCCCGCCGCGTCAGGCATGTGTTGAACCACTCCCTTGTGAGGATCGCCGGCGCGGCCGAAACAGCCGCCCCGCAACACGAGCCTATCGGGAACAAGTCGAGGCGGTGCCCTTGTAGGCTAATCGGATTCGGAGTGGTCTACTCGGATTCGGACCGATCTTCGGGCGCGTCGAGGTAGTCGCTGAATACGGCCCTCTCCCGATCCGTAACCGGACGTGGAGCCTGCGCCTTCAGATCGAACATGACCATGACGGCTTCCGCATCGGCACACAGTGCGCCCTCGACATCACGAACGAGATGCCGAACAGCGAAAGAAGTTCGGCCGATACGGGAGATCGACACCTCGATCTGCAACGGCCCGGACGCGTCGAAGATCGGGCGCAGGAAGTCGACCGTAAGTTTCCTCACGACCGACCCTCCCCGCGCCCCTTCCGCAGCCTGTATGCACTCGGTAAGAAAGTGCGCGCGGGCTTCTTGCAGATATTCGACGAATCGCGTGTTGTTGACGTGCCCGAGTCGATCCGAGTCGCTCCAGCGAACCTGGAGGCTGTACCCGAACTTTTTCCCGGACAAGCGTCAGTCCCTCGTCAGCTTGCGGTGCGTGACGCGATGCGGGCGTGCTGCATCGGGTCCGAATCGCTCGACCTTGTTGGCTTCGTAGCCTTCGAAGTTGCCCTCGTACCAGTACCAGGCAGCCTCGTTGTCGCCGAAGCCACCCTCCCACGCCAGGATATGCGTGCACGTCCGGTCCAGGAACCACCGATCGTGCGAGATCACGACTGCACAACCGGGGAACTCCAAGAGCGCGTTCTCCAGCGAACCAAGGGTCTCGACATCGAGGTCGTTGGTCGGCTCATCGAGCAGGATCAAGTTTCCGCCCTGCTTGAGCGTCATCGCCAGGTTCAGACGGTTGCGCTCGCCACCGGAGAGAACTCCGGCAGGCTTCTGCTGGTCGTGACCCTTGAATCCGAACGAGCTGATGTAGGCGCGCGAAGGGAATTCGGTCTGGCCGACGACGATGAAGTCGAGTCCGTCGGACACGGTCTCCCAGACCGTCTTCTTCGGATCGATGCCGCTGCGGTTCTGGTCGACGTAGCTCAGCTTGACGGTCTGACCGACCTTCACCTCACCGCCGTCCGGTTCTTCGAGACCGACGATGGTCTTGAACAGCGTGGTCTTACCGACACCGTTGGGGCCGATCACGCCGACGATGCCGTTACGCGGCAGCGTGAACGAGAGGTCCTTGATCAGTACGCGGCCGTCGAAACCCTTGTCGAGGTTCTTGACCTCGACCACAACGTCGCCCAGACGCGGAGGCGTCGGAATCTGGATCTCGTCGAAGTCGAGCTTGCGAGTCTTCTCCGCCTCGATGGCCATCTCTTCGTAGCGATCCAGACGAGCCTTGCTCTTCGCCTGACGAGCCTTGGCGCCGGAGCGGACCCAGGCCAGTTCGTCCTTGAGTCGCTTCTGTAGCTTCTGGTCCTTCTTGCCGGACACCTCGAGGCGAGCGGCCTTCTGCTCCAGGTACGTGGAGTAGTTGCCCTCGTACGGGTAGAGGCGGCCGCGGTCGACCTCACAGATCCACTGCGCCACATGATCGAGGAAGTACCGATCGTGAGTGACGGCGAGGATAGCGCCGGGATATGCAGCGAGATGCTGCTCCAACCACAGAACCGACTCGGCGTCGAGGTGGTTGGTAGGTTCGTCGAGGAGGAGCAGATCGGGCTTGCTGAGCAGTAGCTTGCACAGCGCAACGCGACGCTTCTCACCACCGGAAAGGTTGGTGACGGGCGACTCGGGCGGCGGGCAACGGAGAGCATCCATCGCCTGCTCGAGCTGAGAGTCGATTTCCCAGGCGTCGGCGTGGTCGAGCTTTTCCTGAAGCTCGCCCATCTCCTCCATGAGTTCGTCGGAGTAGTCGGTCGCCATGAGCTCGGCGATCTCGTTGTAGCGCTTGAGCTGCACCATCGTCTCGCCGAGACCGTCCTCGACGTTTTCACGGACAGTCTTGGTGTCGTCTAGAACCGGCTCCTGCATGAGGATGCCGACCGAAGCCCCGGGAGCTAGGAACGCCTCACCGTTGCCGGGCTGGTCGATCCCGGCCATGATCTTGAGAATGCTGGACTTGCCGGCACCGTTGGGGCCGACGACGCCGATCTTCGCTCCTGGGTAGAAGCTCATCGTTACGTCGTCGAGGATGACCTTGTCGCCGTGCGCCTTGCGCACCTTCTTCATGGTGTAAATGAATTCCGCCATGTGCGCAAGCCTATCTGTGCGAACGGGTCTAGGCACCATCGCCCGATCCGAGAGAAAGCTAGCCCATTTGCGCAGGGTCGAGCAGACGGTGCACGAAAGGCGTCGAGTCGACCATGGAGGCGATCATCGACCCCTCGTGGCCGACGAATTCACCCCCCGAATACAGGTACGGAACGTACGTGACGTCCTGACCGTGCCCGATGAGACCGGCGACCAGTGGAACCGACAGCGGCGAAGGCACCATCGTGTCGATGAGTCCCTGACCGAGGAAGATCGGCCTGTCGTAGCCATCGACCGGTACCGAGAGATACTCCGACAGGGCGTCGAACATCTCGGTTCCAGCAACCGGTCGCGAGAGCATCGCACCCACTGATCCGTGGTGCAATCGAAGGTCCCCCGGGCAGTTCGCCTCGACGTTGTCTACTTCGGAGCGCCCGAAGTCCGTCAGGTAGCTGTCGACATCGAGATCGGGCCTCGATTCACGTAGCCCCGCGAGCACGTACGCCGCGAACACGTTCAGACCGTCCAAACCGAGGTCTGGAATCCACGGCCCACCGACCTGAAACGCGTATTCGAGGTTCGACGGCGCTCCCGTGGCCACCCCGGGTCCGCAGTTGCGACTCCCCCGGCACCGATGCCGAGGAGGATCGAGAGCAACACAGGTAGTACCTGTCGCGTCCACGCACATGTGTCGGCCCGCATGCGGTAACGATAGCGATCGACGACGAACTGCCGGGCCCGAACGGGTTTCGCACGGGCCCGGCGCGGGCGATGTTCGGCTACACCGCAGCGGCGTGTTCGATCGTCTCGGAGACCGTATCTTCGTCGACGTCTTCGTGTTCGTCGAAGGTGTCGACTCCTTCGTCGTGCGTCTGGTCCGGTTCGTCCTGCGGTACCGCCACGGGTCGTGCGCGCTCCACCTTGACGATGCAGCGAGCGAGGTCGGGGCCGACGGCGCTGGCCGTCATCTCGAGATCGGACCGTTCGGCGCCGTCTCGGGTGGTGTATTCGTTCGTCCTGAGCTGTCCGTAGGCCACCACCGGGTCGCCCTTCATCAGCGATCCGCCGACGCCCTTGACCAGCCGTCGCCAGCAGGTGACACCGAGATACAGCGTGCCGCCGTCGCTCCACTCACCGGTAGCTCGGTCCTGCCTTCGCACATTGCTGGCCATCCGGAAGTTCAGTACTTCGTCACCGGACGCGGTCTGTCTCTTGATCGGATTGGTGATGACTGTCCCTACAACCGCACATTGCGCCTCGTACATCGTCCGTCCCCTTGTCGCTCGGTCATCTATCTGCTCGGTGATCTGTCTGTTCGACGATCCGGTTCGGCAGCGCCGATCCGAGGACACCGACTTTGCCGTGAGGTGCGAGCGAAAGGTGGGTGGGAATCGACATCTGTGGATAGATGCCCCGGTTGTGGACAACGGCCGATTCCGACGGGGTTTCGGGGCCAAGTGTGTCGGTCGAGCGTGTTAGAGGAGCGCGGACTCGACATATGTGTGTCCGACGACCTCGGGACGGGCCGTTCCCCCGGTCAGGCCGGCCAGCATGCCGATCACAGCGTCGACGTCCTCGACCTGGACCGTCATCACCGCACGAGAGCGATAGTCGATGGACACGATGCCGACCCCCCGCGCCCGAAGTTCCGATTCGACTCGGCCGACCTCTGTGTAGTCCAGTTGGACCTGCAACAGTTCACGGCGCTCGCGCCGCAGGAGTCGGGCGTTTACGAGTGCGTGCGTGACCGCATCTCCGTAGGCCCGGGCCAGCCCGCCGGTCCCGAGCTTTACTCCACCGAACCAACGAGTCACGACGGCAACGACATTGGTCATCTCACGCCCGAGGAGGACGTCGAGCATCGGGCCACCCGCAGTACCGCTCGGTTCCCCGTCGTCGTTGGTCCGAAGGATCAGATTGCCCGGCACATCCCCGATGACGAATGCCGAACAATGATGTCGAGCAACAGGATTGGCCGAACGGGCTGTAGCGATCACTGCTCGCGCTGCTTCTTCCGACGCTGCGCGTTCGACCACCGCGAGGAACTTCGATCGTTTGACCTCGATCAGCGCCTCGACGCGACGTTCAACAGTGAAAAACAATGCATTCCTCGCCTTCGCAGTCGGAGGTCGCGGACGGGTTACGCCGCAACCTGCTCCGAGTCCGCAGCTTCCGATGCGTGGACGAGCTCGGCATAGTGACTGTCCGACGCCATCAACTCGTCGTGGGTACCGGATTCGAGGATTCGACCGCTGCCGAGAACTGCAATGCGGTCCGCAGATCGTACGGTCGAGAGCCGGTGCGCGATGAGAATCGTGGTGCGGCCCGCCATGAGTTCGTCGAGAGCGTCCTGCAGCGCGCGCTCGGTCCGAGTGTCGAGGGCGCTGGTCGCCTCGTCCAGCACGAGAATCGGCGGGTTGCGCAGGACGGTCCTGGCGATGGCGAGTCGTTGCTTCTCCCCACCGGAGAACCGGTATCCGCGCTCCCCCACCAGTGTGTCGTATCCCTCGTCCAGTGCGGTGATGAAGTCGTGGATCTGGGCTATCCGGGCTGCGTGTTCGATCTCGGCATCGGTTGCCTCAGGTTTGGCGAACCGGAGATTCTCGCGGATCGATGCATGGAACAGGTACGTCTCCTGCGACACGACGCCGACGAGTTCGGCCACGGCCGTGGTCTGCAGATCCCGAAGATCGACGCCGTCGATGGTGATTCGTCCGGACGTCGGGTCGTGAAGCCTCGCAGCGAGGTACCCGAGCGTGGTTTTACCCGAGCCTGTCGATCCGACCAGGGCCAATGTGCTCCCTGCTGGGACCTCGACGTCGATGTCGGTCAATGTCGGTTGTGTGGCGTCGGTGTACGAGAAGCTCACATGGTCGAATGCGACGTCGCCGCGTACGTCCTGACTCGACAGCACCTTCGGGTTCTTCGGTTCGGCGATGTCGATCGGGAGGTCGAGATACTCGAATACCCGGCCGAACAATGCCAGCGAGCTCTGGACTTCGACGCCTGTGCCGAGCAGTTGCATGGTCGGGCGGAAGAGTTGGGTTTGCAACGTGGTGAACGCGACGAGCGTGCCCACGGTGAGTGCGCTTCCGTTACCTATGGTCACGCCCGCGAACCAGTACACGAGGGCGGGCATGATCGCGAAGCTGATCTGCATGCTGGCCATTCGCCACTTGCCGGCCATCATCGCTTTGAGTTCGACATCGGCGACTTCGTCGGACCGACTGGCGAACCGATCGGTCAGAACGTGCGCTGATCCGGTGGTCTTGCCGAGCAGGATGCCACTGACGGACAGGGATTCTTCGATCTGCACGGAGAGTTCTCCGAGCAGTCTCTGTCTGGTGACGGAGATCTTTCGGCGCTCGTTGCCGATGCGACGCGCTATCCGGACGAAGACCGGCAGGATCGCCAGCGAAAACAGGGCCAAACGCCAATCGAGGAGAAACAGGGCGACGACGGTCGCTGCCACGGTTGTTGCATTCTGGGCTATCGACGTCGCGGTATTGGTGACGACGGATTGCATTCCACCGATGTCGTTGGCGATCCGAGACTGCACTTCGCCGGTGCGGGTGCGGGCGAAAAAGCCGAGTGACTGCTTTTGCAGATGTGCGTAGACGGAGACTCGCAGGTCGTGCATGAGCTTCTGGCCGACGCCGTTGGACATCCAGGTCTGCACGACGCCGAGTGTGTTGGTGATGATGGCGACTGCGATCATGCCGACGGCGATCAGCGTGACGAGTGTGACGTCGCGATCAGGGATGGCATGGTCGAGCAGTTCGCGGAGTAGTAGTGGTGAGGCCAGTGCGATGACTGCACTGAAGACGATGATCGCGGTGACGACAGCGATACGCGCTCGGTAGGGATGGAAGAGTGCGAGCACTCGGCCGACCGGGGCCGGATCGGTGACCGGCCCGGTGTCAGGAGCGGCGACTGCAGATTTCGTGAGTGGGCGTACCAAGAAGACCTCCAGGTTCGATGAACGACATAAAGCAGAGGTTACCTCATTATGAGGTTGCCAGCAATGAAGCTATGCTTCGGACATGCCTACGGGAGACAGCCCGACCATCGCCGATTCGTTCATGGCAGTCGCACGGCGAATACGCCACACCCACATGAATGCGCTCGAGCCGTTCGGTCTGAATCCGTCGCAATCTCGCGCTCTTCACGTCCTTGCCCGCGAGGGGCAACCGATGCGGTTGAGCGCTCTCGCCGACCGATTGCGCATCGTTGCTCGCTCGGCCACGGACATCGTCGACTCGCTCGAATCCGCGGCGCTGGTGATCCGTGAACCGGACCCGCAGGACCGACGCGCCGTACTGGTCTCGTTGACGGACTCCGGGCGCACCCAGCTCGACGCGATCGATTCCGCACGTCGGGCTGTCGCCACCGAACTGTTCGACACGCTCGATGCCGAAGATCGCGAGCAGTTGGCTCGGATCCTCGACAAGATCACCGCAGCCTGGTGAGCTCGAGAAAAGTCAGAGCCCGCTTTCGCGATCACGCTTCGCGAGCTCGGCGAACATGGCGTTGTGGGCCGCCAGATCGGCGTCGTGATCGCGTTCGGCGGCACGATCGGAACGCGTCGCGTTTCGAGTGTCACTACGCGACCACTGGATGAGCAGCGCGAGCATGACCAGGACGAGCGGTATTTCGCCCGTCGCCCAAGCGATGCCGCCGCCCAATTGTTGGTCACCGAGCAGATCTGCGTTCCAGTCGAGTCCGAGGGATCGGTAGAACCAGCCGCCCATCACCGTGGCCTCGCTCATCAGCGCCACGCCGAAGAACGCATGGAATGGCAGCGACCCGAACACCATCGCGAGCTTGGTGATGGGCTGAATCGGCCTCGGTGACGGGTCGACTCCGATGACCACCCAGTAGAAGAGGTAGCCGCTGAGGATGAAGTGCGCGTTCATCAGCAAGTGAGCTGTGTGGTTGTCGAGGACAGCGCCGAAGATCCCGCCGAGATAGAGCACGTAGAAGCCGCCGACGAACAGAATTGCGGCAACTATCGGTTGGGTGAGGAATCGGGAGACCTTGCTGTGCAGACCGATCAACAGCCATTCCCGCAACCCAGGAATTCCGTTCTTCCCTGCTGCCGGCAGAGCGCGCAACGCCAGCGTCAGCGCGCCACCGAGCGCCAGCAGAACCGGGGCAAGCATCGACAGTGCCATGTGCCCACCCATGTGCACGCTGAACACCGCGGACGAGTACTTGCCGACACCCGACGACGTCGTAATCAACAGGGTCAGGCACCCGAGCATGAACGCAACAGTGCGGCCCATCGGCCACGCATCTCCTCGTTTCCGCAGCCGACGGACGCCGAGCAGATACATCACCGCGAGCAGTATCGACGCGGTACCGAAGATCAGATCGAATCGCCAGTCGAACGCCAGACGCGCGACGGTCGGTGGTCCGTCCAGGTTGTAACCCAACGCGGCCTCGGTAAGCGAAAGATTCGGATTGATATTCGAAGGCGGAGGTGTGCGGCCGAGTCCGACTGCAAGTCCGATCGTCGCGGCGAAGACGAGCACCTCAGCGCCCGCGAATCGGATGAGTGCTCCGCGAGACTCGGGGTCGGCAGCCAGGGCCGGAAGCGACCTACGCCGCTGAATCCACCCGAAGAATCCGAGCACCGTCAACGCCGTGATCTTCCCGAGAATCAGCAGACCGTACGTGGAGTCGAAAAGGTTCGACACCGATACCCGGACGAACGCGTTGATGACACCACTGACGGCCATCACCACGAAACACACAGTTGCGATCGTGGAGAACCGTCGAGTAGCGACATCGGTATGTGCGCCCTTGCGGCGTGCGTGAGCCAACACCGCGAAGAGTCCGCCCGCCCACAGCGTCGCCGCAACGAGATGCAGGATCAGGCTGTTGGTCGCATAGTCGTGCGATCCACCCGAAGACGAGTGGCCGGTGGCGGCGATCGGCATCAACGTGCCGAGCGCAAACACGAGAAGCAGAGGTGTCCACGACCACCTCAGCACGGCCCGCGACGCGATCGCCAGGAGAACAGCAAGGATCGCAGTCCAGCGCCACGCACTGGCGATCTCGACCTGTTCGAGCGCGACCCAGAGGTTGCTCGGTTGGATCGCCGTGGTGAACGGTTGACCCGACGTATCGGACAGGGTCAGCGGGACGAGCACCAAGGCACACGCGGCCCAGACGATTGCTGCCACGGATCCCGTACGGACCGCCCGATAGCCACCGACGTCGAGGACCCCACTCTTCTGCGGCGGAACCAAGAACGCCGCGAGCAAGAACGAGCCGATGGCAATGGATACGGCGACCTCACCGATCGCCCGCACCGCAGGAAGTCCGTAGACCGTGGCCGGTCCTGGATCCGGAATGCCGAGCAGGACCAACGCGTCCGATGCAGACAGAGTCACCACCAGCGCCGCGACGATGCCGGCTATCGCGCCCGCGGCAACGAACACGGACGTCGTCGCCGACCCCGACACAGCTTTGGACCGAACCCCACTATCGGCCTCGGCTCCAGCCGTGCTCGAGGTTTCGGTCCGATCCACTTCCGGTGCTGCCATGCCCTCCAGAGTAGGAGGTCCGAGCCGCGGCGGGAAAGCCAGCGCCCGCAACTGCTACGAGCCGTCGTAGATCATGTGGCCTGCACCACGCAGGCGAACCCCTCCATGCGGATCACGTTGCTACACGGAATGTAGACTCATGCACCGTGCTCGGACGGATGCATTTTCGGCTGTCCGCGCCGCGCCTCCGTAGCTCAGGGGATAGAGCAATGGCCTTCTAATCCATTGGTCGCAGGTTCGAATCCTGCCGGGGGCACTTCCAGCCGAGGAGTGAGCACGTCGGATTGTGGTTGACTGAGCTCAACCGAAGGGGCCATAGTGCACCAGCTCACCCTCGGCGTCACGTCACGGTCGAGTAAGCCGAACGAACGCCGACTTCCGATCCATCCACTCCACCTCGATCGCATCGCCGCCGACCTCAGAGCTCGAATGTATTTCGAAGCTGGGTACGGTGAGCCTTTCGGAATCTCCGACGACCATATCGGCACTCTCGTTGCCGGCATTCGTACTCGCGAAGAACTTGTCGCCGAATGCGATGTGATTCTTCTCCCGAAGCCACTTGCCGAGGACCTCGAGAAGCTGCGACACGGTCAAGTTCTGTGGGGGTGGCCGCACTGCGTGCAGGACGAGAAGTTGACGCAGATCGCTATCGATCGGAAGCTCACTCTCATCGCATTCGAGGCGATGAATCATTGGACCTCGGAGGGTTGGTTCAATCTTCACGTCTTCCACAAGAACAATGAGCTCGCCGGATACTGCTCCGTCCTTCATGCGATGCAGCTCGTCGGGGTGACCGGGGACTACGGCCGCCGACTTCGCGCCGCAGTCATAGGTTTCGGAGCAACTGCTCGAGGCGCTGTCACGGCACTCAACGCGCATGGCATTCACGATGTGGACGTCCTCACCCAGCGCGGAGTAACCGCCGTCAGCTCACCCATTCATTCCGCACGCATCGTCAATTTCGACTTGGACGGCGACAATCCGCGCCGCAGCCGCGCCTTGACCGAAACAGGCAGGGTGCCACTGTCCGGGTTCCTCGGCGATCACGACATCATCGTCAACTGCGTACTGCAGGACACCAACGCGCCGTTGACATTCCTGATGAACGACGACTTACCGTCGATCAATCCGGGAACGCTCGTTGTCGACGTGTCGTGCGACGAGGGAATGGGGTTCGAATGGGCCCGGCCGACCTCGTTCACCGATCCCATGTTCACCGTCGGCGACAACGTTCGGTACTACGCAGTCGATCACAGTCCGTCCTATCTTTGGGACTCCGCTACATGGGAAGTCAGCGAATCGCTTCTCCCCTATCTTCGGATCGTCTTGGACGGGCCTGCGTCGTGGGACAGTGACGAAACGATAAGGAAGGCAATCGAGATTCGCGAGGGCGTAATTGCCAACCCCAACATCCTTGCGTTCCAACATCGCAGTCCGGAGTACCCACACCCCGCCGTGTAGGCCGTTGCCACGAACGCGTCAGGGTTACAACTTTCGATTGATGCGCGTCAATCGACGTGAAATCTAAAGTGACACCGTGACGAAAAGCGAAAAGGCCATTGCAGTGCCTGCGGCTCCACGCGTATCGAAGTGGTGGAGCCTCGTCGTCCTCGCGTTGGGCCTGGCGATGATCGTCATGGACGGCACTATCGTCGCAGTCACACTCCCGACGATCATCGACGACTTGGGCCTGAATATCACCGATGCACAGTGGGTGAACTCGCTCTACTCGATTGTGTTCGCCGCACTGCTGCTGACCACCGGCAATCTCGGAGACCGCCTGGGCAGGCGCAACATATTCATCGTCGGCATCGCACTGTTTCTGGCCGGCAGTTTCTGGGCCGCGAAGTCCGGCAGCGCGGAGATGCTCATCTCCGCGCGTGCACTTCAGGGCGTCGGCGGCGCGTGCATATTGCCATCCACGCTTTCTACGGTCAACGCGACCTTTCGAGGCAAGGACCGGGCCGCCGCGTTCGGTGTCTGGGGTGCGGTCATGGCCGGTGCCGCCGCTATCGGCCCGCTGCTCGGAGGCTGGCTCACCAGCGCGTTCAGCTGGCAATGGATCTTCTACGTCAACGTCCCCATCGGCGTTGTCCTGATAGTCGCGGCGGTGGCCGTCGTCCCCGAGACCCGCTCCAGTGACAACCGCCCCGGCTTCGACATGGATGGGCTGTTGCTCAGCGCGATCGGTTTCGGTGCGCTGGTCTTCGCGATAATCGAGGGCAGTTCCCTCGGTTGGTGGCAGCCCCTCCAAGACTCGAGTCTTTTCGGCATGACGTGGTCGACGGACAAGCCCATCTCGATCGTGCCGGTCTTGTTGCTCGTAGCCGCCGTCGCGCTGACGCTGTTCGTCTTTTGGGAACGCCACCGCGCCAGGGTCGCTCGATCGGCGCTGTTGGATCTGCACATTTTCTTCACCCCCACCTTCAGCTGGGGGAACGTAGCGGCGATGATGATCGCGGTCGGCGAGTTCGGCCTGATCTTCGCGCTGCCGCTGTTCCTGATCAACGCCATCGGTCTCGGCACCCTCGGAGCGGGGTTCGTACTCGCGACGATGGCGGCCGGCGCATTCCTCTCCGGCACCATGGCACGGCACCTGGCCGCCCTGATCGGCGCCGCCGGCACAGTCGTTGTCGGCGTCGCACTGGAGATCATCGGCGTGCTGGTTCTCGCTGTGGTCCTCAGCGCAGACACCTCCCCCGTCACGATCGGCGCTGTGCTGGTGATCTACGGCGTGGGCCTCGGCCTGGCATCCGCGCAACTCACCAGCACCGTCCTGGCCGACATCCCGGTGGACCTGTCCGGTCAGGGTTCTGCCACGCAGAGCACCGTCCGGCAAGTTGGCTCGGCGCTCGGCTCTGCGGTAGTCGGCGCCGTGCTGTCGGTGGGGCTGGCCCACTATCTTGGCGGGATCGAAGGTCCGGCGGAGAAGTTCGCCGATGCCACTCGAGAGTCCGCAGGTGGCGCGATCACCGGATTGCGCGAAAGCCACGCTCCCGACGAAATCGTCCGGCAGTTGTCCGAGGCTTTCGCTTCCGCGACTCAGTGGGCATTGTTCGCCGCACTCTTATTCCTCGTCTTCGGCCTGGTCGCCTCCCTACGTGTACTCGAGGTCTCACGTAGGGAGCGACCCTCAGCGGCTTTCGAACTCTCCGTTGATGACCGTGCCGCCCGGTGAATCATCTCGGGCCTTGCGTGCAGCCTCACGCATTTCGACACCGTCGGAGACCCAGTCGCCGATCTCGCGAGTCACATCGCGCACTGCTCCGGCGATGATGACAGCGATTTTGCCGACGTGTGTGGCTGCGGACTCCGTCAATTCTTGAACTGTGTCCTTGTTTCGCTCGAACTTCCCTACCACCTCTGGCCACCCCTGATTCGGTCGGAACTCGGCTCCGGTCATTATGCAGCGACCTTCTTGCGCTCGACGATAACACCGACTGCCGGCTTCGAACCGGTGAGTGAATTGGGCAGTGCGAGTTTGAAAATTTTGCCCCAGACGGATCCGATCTGGTTGAAGAACCCACCGGAGTTGTACGGAAGTCCGTACTTTTCGCAGAGCGCTTCGACCTCGGGGGCCAACTCTGGGTATCGGTGCGCAGGTAGATCGGGGAAAAGGTGGTGCTCGATCTGATGCGACAGATTGCCGGACATGATGTGGAACAGCGGACTTCCCTCGATGTTCGCGGACCCGAGCATCTGGCGGACATACCACTCACCCTGCGACTCGTCGGACGTCTCGTCCTCGGTGAAGGTTTGCACGCCGGTGGGAAAGTGGCCACAGAAAATGATCGAGTAGGTCCACAGGTTCCGCATCAGGTTCGCCCCGACGTTGCCCACGACCGTGGAGGCGAAGAATGGCCCGCTCAGCGCTGGGAAGATGAGGTAGTCCTTGAGAACCTGTTTGCCCGCTTTACGCCACATGCCCGCAAGCAATGGCTGGACGTCGTGCCACTTGCGCTTGCCCTGGACGACGTTTTCGATCTCCAAATCGTGGAGCATCACGCCCCATTCGAAGAGCAGCATCAGGAAGAACGCATACACCGGGTTGCCGAGGTAGTACGGGTTCCACTTCTGCCCCTCGTCCATGCGAAGCAGGCTGTATCCGATATCGCGGTCCTTGCCGACGATATTGGTGAAGGTGTGGTGCATGTAGTTGTGCGAGTGCTTCCACTGATCGGCCGGGCATACCGTGTCCCATTCGAAGACCTGGGAGTTGAACTCCGGCTCACGCATCCAGTCGTACTGACCGTGCATGACGTTGTGCCCGATCTCCATGTTGTCGAGAATCTTCGACAGCCCCAGTGCACCGACTCCGGCCAGCCATGCCGGCGGCAGGAACGGTAGATACATCAGGGCGCGGCCAGTGATTTCGAGCCCGCGCTGCGCCTTGATGACCTTGTAGATGTACTCCCGGTCCTCGCTGCCGAGCTTCGCGACGGTGCGAGCTCGCATCTCGTCCAGCTCGCGGCCGAGCTCTTGGACTTGTTCGTAGGAGAGCGTTGTGGGCACGGGTTGCTCGTGGGGCGAGTCCGACGTACTCATGAATGGCAACAGGGACAACGATGGTAATGGAATTCCGAACATTGAACACTCTCCGTTTCGGATCGATGTGTAGCGGCGTGCGGTGAACTGCTCAGATCTCGATGGCGACATCACCGACCGGCACCGAGACACACAGCTGAATCTTCTTGTCCGGCTCACTGTCCGTCGCACCGGTTTTGATGTTCTTGGTACATCCGGATGTCTTGACCGAGGTGCAGGTGAAGCAAATCCCCATCCGACATCCGTATGCGGGGGTCAGACCCGCCTCTTCGGCCTGCTCGAGCAGTGTCAGACCGGAGTTCTCACCGACCTTGCCGCTCTCGGTGAAGGACACCTCACCTTCGACGTCGCCGGTGACCACTGCCAGGGGCGGCGCAAATTCTTCGAGGTGAAGACGGTCTTCGAGACCCAGCTCGGCATACACATTTTCGACGCCACGCATCAGTCCGGGTGGGCCGCACAGATACGTCTCGGCGTCCGCGTACCAAGGTGCGGCGGATCGGAGGTGCTCGGCGCCGAAGAAGCCGTGCAGATCGCCGCCTTCCTCCTGATCGGTGTAAGCGAACACGATGCGGATGTTGTCGTGTTCTGCTGCAATGGCGTCGAGCTCACTCCGATGACAGACGTCGCTTTCGGTGTACGCGTAGTGCAAGAAGGTGAGGTCGCCGCTGTACCCCTCGTCCAGCAGCGTTCTCAACATCGACAGCACGGGGGTGATTCCGCTACCGCCGCTGATGAGAAGCACGCCGGCCGGCCGAGGCCGTGGGAGGTGAAATGTCCCGTCGGCCTGGGAAAGACTGACAACCAGACCCTCCCGCGCGTGCCGGTGCAGATACTGAGAGACCAGCCCCTCCGGATGCGCCTTCACCGTCAGTTCGATTCGACCGTCATCGCGATACTGGGAGCAGCTCGGCGAGTAACAGCGAGTGTGGCGGACACCGTCGATGACGACCCCGACCTGCACGAATTGACCTGCCTCGAAACCACGCCACTGCTGCGTCGGGCGCATCGTCAAGGTCACCGTGTCACGGGTGGAGCGATGCACCGCGGTGATTTCGGCGCGAAGATCGCGGACCGTGGTCATCGGATCGACCAGTTCGAGGTAGCGATCGAGGGCGTGCGGGGTCGCCATAGCCTCGAACAAGGACAACAGAGAGAAGGTGCTCGGCAGTCGCGGTCTTCGCGACTTCTGGTGAAGTGTCATCTCGCCTCCCGATAGCGGTCGAAACGGCGGAACCATTTCAGTGTACGAATGTGCACTAGAATGAGTGTGGCAGATCGACACCCCGACCTGTCAACGTGAATGTGACGGCAGGAACAAAAGTCACCAAAATATGACATGCATCACATTCACGAAAGAGTCGAGCTTAGGACCGGGAGTACTCGCTCAGTGGACAGTCATAAACTCGGACCCGTGACAGAACCGGGCACCCGAGCCGAACGTAAGGAACGCACCAGGCAGGCGCTCATGGACGGCACTCTCGAACTGCTGAGAGATCGCTCCTTCGCAAGCGTGAGTCTGCGCGAGGTTGCCCGATCGGCGGGGATAGTTCCTACTGCGTTCTATCGCCACTTCGCATCGATGGACGATTTGGGTGTCGCCCTGGTAGAAGATTCGATGCGAATGCTGCGACAGATGTTGCGCGACGCGCGGAAGGATCCGAGCGTCAAGAATGCGGCCGAGTCGTTCGCGATCCTGGTTCGGCAGATGCGTAGCCACGAGGAGCAGTTCCGATTCCTCTCACGCGAACGGTACGGCGGCGTCACCGCAGTACGACAAGCTTTCGCAACCGAACTGCGGATGTTCGTCAGCGAGCTGACCGTCGATCTCGCCCGAATGCCAGGTCTCGCGGCTTGGGATGTAGCCGACTTGGAGATGGCCGCGGACCTTATCGTCTCCACGATGTTGACCGCGACGGTAGGCCTGTTGGAGATCGACCGCCCCGGCAGCCCGAAGGAACAAGAACTGGTGCGCCGCACCGAGCAGCAAGTCCGGCTGATCGTGCTCGGCATGGGATCGTGGAATCCGCGACACCGAGCGGAAGGAAACCGATGACCATGGACACCATTACGATCGAAGACCTCGTGTTCGACGTGCGGGCCGAAGGTCCCGACGATGGAACACCAGTCGTCCTGCTGCATGGGTTTCCGCAGACATCGCTCGTCTGGAGAGAGGTGGCGCCTCGCCTGCACACCGCGGGTATGCGCACACTCGCCCCCGACCAGCGTGGGTACTCCCCCGGAGCGAGGCCTTCGGGTGTCGCGGAATACACCTCGGCCAAGCTTGTCGCCGACGTTCTCGGGTTGCTCGATGCGTTCGATCTCGAGTCGGCACACATCGTCGGCCACGACTGGGGCGCGGCAGTGGCATGGCAGCTCGCCGCGCGACATCCTGAGCGCGTACGTTCTCTCACTGCAGTTTCGGTGCCGCACACAGCCGCGTTCGGTCGGGCTCTGCGCGAGGACGAGGATCAGAAGGCGCGCTCGAGCTATATGCAATTGCTTCGCACCGAAGGAAAAGCCGAACAAGTACTCCTGGAGCACGACGCCGCCCGATTGCGTGCCATGTTCGGCAGCAGCTGTGCTGTCGACAGCTATGTCGAGCACCTCAGTGAACCCGGCGCTCTGACTGCAGCCCTCAATTGGTACCGCGCGATGACGAGCGACTTCGGTCGTGTCGAATCCGTCCAGGTCCCTACTACTTACGTGTGGAGTAATCAGGATTCTGCGATCGGCCGCGCTGCCGCGGAACGGTGCGCAGAGTTCGTCGACGCCGACTACACCTTCGTCGAACTGGACGGCATCTCGCACTGGGTACCCGAGGAAGCTCCCGAGCGGATTGCGGACGAGATCTGCGCACGCGTCTCCTCGAACTAGACCTTGTCCGGCGCCTTCACTGCCAGAAGCGCACCGAGGCCGAGCGCGAGAACCACGAGCAGACCACCGATCCCCGCGCGGTCCGAGTCGAAGAGCCATACGAAGAGTCCGAACAAGGTCGGCGCGAGGAACGACACTGCTCGGCCCGTCGTGGCATAGAGGCCGAAGAACTGTCCTTCCCGCCCTGGCGGGGCCAGTCGCGCCAGGTATGTGCGGGAGGAAGACTGCGCGGGTCCGACGAACAGGCACAGGACGAGACCGAAAACCCAGAACATCAGTGGGCCGGACACGAAGAGCAGCACGACGCCCGCGAAGATCATCGACGCGAGCGAGAGGACGATGACCGTTTTCGGGCCGACCCTGTCGTCGAACCGTCCAGCACTGATCGCCCCGAGTCCGGCGACCACATTGGCCGCGACGCCGAACAACAACACATCTGCCGTCCCGATGCCGTACACGCTCACTGCGAGCACCGCGCCGAAGGTGAAGACCCCGGCCAGACCGTCACGAAACAACGCACTTGCGGCAAGAAAATAGACACTGCGCCGATCCACCGACCACAGTTCACGGAGATCCCGAAACAGCACCTTGTAGGACTCGGCAATTCCTGCTTTGGCGGCGTCCGGATCCGCACCCGTCGGCGGTAGTTCCGGCACCGCCAGGAAAACTGGAATGGCCGATACTGCGAACCACACGGCTGCAAGAAGGGCAACGAAACGGATGTTCAGCCCGCCGTCGGTCGTCAGACCGAACAGGCCGCGGGTATCGCCATCGCCGGTGATGAAACCGAAGTAGCAGATCAGCAGCAGCACGATGCCACCGAAATATCCCATGGACCAACCGAATCCGGAGACCCGGCCGATGTTCTGCGGCGTCGAGACCTGGCGAAGCATCGAGTTGTACGGAACGCTGGCCAGTTCGAAGAGAATCGAACCGAAAGCCAGCAGTACCAAACCGAGCCACAGATAGTGGTAGTCGTCCTTGACGAAGAACAGGCCCACCATGCTGAGAACGGTCAGACCGGTGAGAATTCCGAGGGACCGCTTTCTTCGTCCTTGGGCGTCGAACCGCTGCCCGGAGATCGGGGCCAGGACCGCAATGAAGACCCCAGCCAGACCGATCGACCAACTGAACCACGAGGTCGCCGAAATGGAACCCGGCAAGTCATCGCCGACCGCGTCGGTGAGATAGACCGAGAACACGAAGGTCAGGATCACAGCATTGAACGCGGCCGATCCCCAATCCCATATCCCCCAGGCGAATACCTGCTTTCGGGTCGTCGCGACGCCGACGACGGCGGCATTCGCCTGTGCACTCATAGCGGAAGCCTAGGCGAGGGTGCCGCGTCGGGCGTCCCACTCGGGTATCGAGTCCGCGTGCGGCTTCCGGCCGAGAGTGCCCTTTATGCACCTAGTTGCATAAGCACTTCGTTGCATACATACTTTGCTGCGTGGCACTCGAACACGCACTCCTCGTTTCCCTCACCGAGCTGTCGGGGTCGGGGTACGAACTCGCGCGCCGATTCGACAAATCGATCGGCTTCTTCTGGAGTGCCACGCATCAGCAGATCTACCGAGTACTGACGCGAATGGACGGCGCGGGCTGGGTGGTCGGCACCGCGGTGGCCCAGGAAGGACGACCGGACAAGAAGGTCTATTCCGTCAGTGCCGATGGGAAGGCGGAACTCGACAGATGGATCGCCGAGCCGACCGACCCCGCAGTTCTCCGAGAGGAGCTGGCTGTCAAGATCCGCGGAGCCGCTCTCGGTGACATCGCGGCACTGAAGGTGGAAGTACGACGCCATCGCGACGTTCATCTCGAGCGCCTGCAGTTGTATCGATCGATCGAAAAACGTGATTTCCCCGCTCCTGCAGGTCTTGTCGGAGCGGCCTTGCACCAGTATCTGGTGCTCCGCGGTGGAATTCGAGTCGAGGAAGGTTTTGCCGAATGGTGCGAAGAAGTGTTGGAGAAGCTGTGAGCTCAACCGGTCGGTACCCAATCCTTTTGTCTCCGTTGAAGGTCGGCACGACGACGCTCAAGAACCGCGTCATCATGGGATCGATGCATACCGGGCTCGAGGACCGTGGCCGCGACACCGCACGGCTCGCCGAGTATTTCGCCGAGCGCGCCAGAGGTGGCGTCGCACTGATCATCACCGGTGGATATGCACCGAACCGAACCGGCTGGCTGCTGCCGTTCGGGGCCAAACTCACCAACCGAATCGAAGCCCGACGGCACCGGCGTATCACCGACGCAGTGCATGGTGAAGGCGGGAAGATCGCCCTGCAAATCCTGCACGCCGGCCGCTATTCTTACCAGCCCTTCTCCGTATCGGCGTCGTCGATCAAGGCTCCCATCAACCCATTTCGACCGAGAAGACTTTCCTCTCGTGGGGTGCGATGGCAGATCCGCAACTACGTACGCTGCGCGAGACTGGCACAGTCTGCGGGGTACGACGGTGTCGAAATCATGGGCGGCGAAGGCTATTTCATCAATCAGTTCCTCTCCGAGCGAACCAATCGTCGCCGCGACGAATGGGGTGGTAGCCCGGAGAATCGCCGACGGATAGCTGTGGAGATAGCAAAGAAGATACGCGCCGCAGTGGGTGCTGACTTCATGGTCGTGTTCCGCCTGTCGATGGCCGATCTGGTCGAGCGCGGGCAGAGCTGGGACGACATCGTCGCACTCGCACAGGAGCTGGAGCGGGTCGGAGTCGACATGATCAATACCGATATCGGATGGCACGAATCGCGGGTGCCGACCATTGTCACCTCGGTACCGCGTGCCGCATTCGTGGACATCACGGGAAAACTCGACAAACATGTCGGGATCCCGGTGGCCGCATCCAATCGCATCAACATGCCGGAGACAGCCGAAGCGATTCTCGCGCGCGGGGACGCCGAGCTGATCTCGATGGCCAGGCCGATGCTCGCCGACCCGTTCTGGGTGCGCAAGGCCGAAGCCGACGCTCCCGGCAGCATCAACACGTGCATCGCGTGCAACCAAGCATGTCTGGACCACGCGTTCGCCCGCAAGACAGTCTCGTGCCTGGTCAATCCCCGAGCCGGGCGCGAGGTCGAATTGCAGTTGCTCCCCGCACGGAAGACGAAGAGAATCGCCGTCGTCGGAGCCGGGCCCGCAGGGTTGTCCGCAGCTCTCGAATCGGCGCGGCGCGGCCATGAAGTCAGTCTCTTCGAGTCACGCCCGCAACTCGGCGGGCAATTCGGCATCGCCGCGCTCATCCCCGGCAAAGAAGAATTCGCCGAAACGATTCGGTACTTCACCACCTCACTCCGCGAGCAGAACGTAGCGATACACCTCGGCCGTAAGGTCACTGCAGCCGAACTCCTCGCCGGCGACTACGACGAGGTCGTCGTTGCCACCGGCGTAGTCCCGCGCATCCCGTCCATCCCAGGCATCGACCATCCGTCGGTCCTGTCCTACGCCGAGGTCGTCGAAGAGGGCAGGCACGTCGGTAAGAGAGTGGCCGTGATCGGTGCAGGCGGTATCGGCGTCGACATATCGGAGTTCCTCACCACCGACGCTTCGCCGACGCTCGATGTGAAGGAGTGGAAGCAGGAGTGGGGCGTGACCGAACCCGAGGCCGCGCCCGGTGCGCTGACGACCCCGATTCCGGCCGCGTCCCCTCGCGAGGTGTATCTGCTGCAACGTAAGAGCGGAAAGATCGGGGCCGGACTGGGCAAGACGACCGGCTGGGTCCATCGCGCAGCATTGAAGGCCAAGGGCGTGCACGAACTCTCGGGTGTCAACTACGAACACATCGACGACGACGGCCTACATATTTCCTTCGGTGACAAGCACGAACGGCGTCGGACTCTCGAGGTGGACACCATCGTTGTGTGCGCAGGCCAGGAATCGGTCCGTGACCTGGTCGACGAATTGGCCGCATCAGCTGTGACGACCCACGTCATCGGGGGCGCGGACCTCGCCACCGAACTCGACGCCAAACGTGCAATCGAGCAGGCCACCCGGCTTGCGATGAGTATCTGACAGGGCGAGGACGCCGCTGCGCTAGCCTGTCTCACCGTGAGCCTGCCCAGTCCTTCCCCTGATGCCCGTGCCGTCGTCACCGGCGCCTCCTCCGGAATCGGAGAGGCCCTTGCCACCGAGTTGGCGAGGCGAGGGCACTCGCTTGTCGTCGTCGCTCGTCGGGGTGAGTTGCTAGAAGCGCTCGCAACGAAGCTTCGCGCCGATCACGGCGTGACGGTCGAGGTTCGTCAAGTCGATCTCGCGGATCGTGTTGCTCGTGCTGCACTGTCGACCGAGCTGTCCGAACGTCCGATCAGCATCCTGTGCAACAACGCAGGAATAGCGACATTCGGCCCCCTCGCGCAGTTGGACCCTCAGTACGAGCGCGATCAGGTCGAACTCAACACCGTTGCGGTGCATGATCTTACGCTCGCCGTCCTGCCCGGGATGATCGCGCGCGGCAGCGGCGGGATTCTCATGACCGGTTCGGCCGCTGGCAACATGGCAATACCGAACAACGCGACCTATGCGGCCTCGAAGGCCTTCGTCAACACGTTCTCCGAATCCCTGCGCCTCGAACTCAAAGACAGCGGAGTGCACGTCACGCTCCTGGCCCCCGGGCCCGTCCGCACTGAAACACCCGATCCCGCCGACGCGTCCATCGTCGACAAGCTCGTTCCGGATTTCCTGTGGATCGACAGCACCTACACCGCGAAGTTGTCGCTCGATTCGCTCGCTACGAACAAAATGCGCGTAGTGCCGGGAGTCCTCAGCAAGGCCATGTCCGTTGCAGGCCAATACAGCCCACGTGCAATTTCCGCTCCGATCATCGGAGGCTTCTACAAGAAGCTCGGCGGGTAGAAGGCCGCAGCGCCGACAACGATGCCGGACGTCAGCGCTTACGCCGCCGCCCGGTACCGAAGATGCTCCGCGATATCTCGCGACCTGCCGCGGACGCCGCAGATCGCAGGAAGCTCTTCACTGCCGGATTGTCCATGATGCGCTCGGCGGCCGACGGCCCTTGCGGTTCCACTCGCGGCAAGTCCGGTAGGTCCACCGGGAGCGGTGGTATGTCCAGGACCGGGTCCGTGTTCGGGGCATCGGACACCCGCGCTTGCAGTCGCTCGTAGGCGGAGTCGCGGTCGATCGTCGCACCGTATTTCGACGACAGCGTGCTGGCGGAGGCCGAGGCCGAGATCGCGTCGTTGCCGATAGTGTCCATCAGTGAGCGCGGTGGACGAATCTTCGTCCACGCCACCGGCGTCGGGGCACCTTTCTCGGAAAGCACAGTCACAATCGCTTCGCCGGTACCGAGTGAAGTGAGGGCCTTCTCGAGATCGTAGACATCGGTGGTGGGATAGGTCCGGACAGTCTTGTTCAGAGCCTTCTGATCGTCTGGTGTGAATGCTCGCAACGCATGCTGAATTCGTGCGCCGAGCTGAGAGAGGACCTCGTTGGGAATGTCGGTCGGTAGTTGGGTGCAGAAGATGACGCCGACACCCTTGGATCTGATGAGCTTGACGGTTTGTTCGACCTGTTCGAGAAATGCCTTGGACGCATCGGCGAACAGCAGGTGCGCCTCGTCGAAGATGAAGACCAGTTTGGGCTTGTCGATGTCCCCCACTTCGGGCAACGTCTGGAACAAGTCGGCGAGAACCCACATCAAAAATGTAGAGAACATGACCGGCCGCGACGCCTGAGCACCCAGTTCGAACAGTGTCACAATGCCTTTGCCGTCGCCGTCGACCCGCAGAAGGTCCTCGGTCTCGAGTTCGGGTTCGCCGAAGAACGTGTCGCCCCCGTCGGCCTCGAGATTGACGAGCTCACGAAGGATGACTCCGGCAGTCGCCGCCGATACTCCACCGATGCCCTTGAGGTCGGCCTTGCCTTCGTCCGAGGTCAGGTGTGTGATGACCGATCGCAGATCCTTGAGATCGAGCAGCGCCAACCCTTGTTTGTCGGCCCAGTGAAAAATGAGCCCCAGGGTGGACTCCTGAGTCTTGTTCAGCTCCAGCACTTTACTGAGCAAGATCGGCCCGAAAGCGGTGATCGTTGCACGGACCGGGACACCGATACCACCGGTTCCGAGAGAGAGGAACTCCACGGGGTAGCCCGTGGGCACCCAGCCCGATTCTCCGCAGTCGACGGCGCGGCTGCGTATCTTCTCGTTGTCTGCTCCCGGCACCGACAACCCGGAGAGATCACCTTTCACGTCGGCCATCACCACCGGAACTCCCGCGGCGGAGAGCTGCTCGGCGATGCCCTGAAGGGTCTTCGTCTTCCCGGTGCCCGTAGCGCCGGCCACCAAACCATGACGATTGAGTGTCGCCAGAGGAATTGCGATGCGAGCCGACGGGTCGCTGACGCCGTCGAGCATCACCGATCCCAGCTCGAGCACTGCGCCGTGAGATGCGTAGCCCGCCGCGATCGAAGAGGTCACGCCCCCCGTCGGGGATGTCCCGGTCGCGCCTGCTGCTGCCTCCGCGTCGATCGCTTCCTTCTCGGCGGCGTCCGCTGCTGCGGCAGCCTCTCGCGCGATTCGGGCTGCTTCGAGTGCGACGGCTTTGGCTGCCTTCGCCTTCTCTGCAGGCGTCGAGGGCACCCCACCGCCCGCCGAATTCGGATCGACCGTCATCTTCCGTCCTCCTTGACACAGCTCATCTCGCAGTTGATCACCACCGCAAACCTTAGCGGTGACGACGCCCGCACTAGGGTGTGTCTGGTGCAGGACAAACTTGTGTGGATCGATTGTGAAATGACCGGGCTGGACTTGTCGAAGGACAAGCTCATCGAGATTGCGGCGCTCGTCACCGACAGCGAACTGAACGTACTGGGCGACGGTGTGGACATCGTCATTCATGCCGACGACGACGCGCTGGCCGGGATGCCGGACGTGGTGAAGAAGATGCATGCCAAATCCGGATTGACCGAAGAGGTGCGCGCATCTTCGGTCACGCTGGAAGAGGCACAGCGTCAGGTGCTCGCGTACATCCGCGAGCACGTCCCCGTTGCCGGGACGGTTCCGTTGGCCGGAAATTCGATCGGCACCGATCGCGGCTTCATCGCACGCGATATGGGTGACCTCGATACCTACCTCCACTACCGAATGATCGATGTCAGTTCCATAAAGGAACTCGCCCGTCGGTGGTACCCGCGCATCTATTTCGGTCAGCCGACGAAAGGTCTGGCCCATCGCGCGTTGGCAGACATCGAAGAGTCCATCAAGGAACTGAAGTACTACCGCCAGACCGTGTTCGTGGCGCCTCCTGGGCCCTCTACCAGCGATATTGCCGCAGTTGTAGAGAGACTCGACACACAGTCCTGATACCGATTGGCAACCAACGATTCGAACCGCTATCATTGTCATAGCTACTGAAACAGAACCCGCGAGGGTTCGGTCCAGTAGCTATGGTGGGTGTAGTTCAGCTGGTAGAGCACCAGGTTGTGATCCTGGGTGTCGCGGGTTCGAGTCCCGTCACTCACCCCATAAGAAGCAAGAAAGCCGGTCTCCACACGGAGGCCGGCTTTTTTGTGCATTCTGCACCCATTTGCTCGGCGTACGTCACGAAGTCGCGGCGGAAGTGCATCGAACGGGTAGCGAATTACGTTGTTGTAATTCAACTTTCGAGTGTCGCATGGGGTTGATGTGACGTACGGTTGCAAATGGCACTTTTGGGGAAGAAAAGTACCAACGTGAAAGCTGTGACTTGCACCGTTGATTCGACGCGCCCCCGAAACGCGCCACCCGTCGTTCGAAGCCCATCAGGGATTACCAGCCGGGCAGAGACTAGGAGGCAGTTGCAGTGGGTCGAAAAGTTCACAGAGCGATCGCGGGTTCGGTGTTGTCGGCGGCGTTGTGCATCGGTTCCGCGGGTCTGATCGATCCGGCCGTAGCGGCGGCCCAGCCGACCATCGACCTGCCCGTACTTCCTATCCCTCAACCCGACGCTCAGCAGCGAGCAGCGATCCTCTCAGCCGTACTCGACGCCACCGGCGTGCTGATCAACGAGGTCGCTGCGGTGATTCTCGATTCCGACTTCGGGCCTGCACCCGATACGAGCACGCCGTCCGCTCCTGAAGTGGAGGTCGCTCCCCCGTCGGTTGGCTTGGGCGGGGCGATGCTGCCATTGCCCGCGCGCAGCTACGAACTCTCTTCGAACTACGGCAGCAGAAACAACCCGACCGGAAATGGCGGCCAATTCCACCAGGGTGTGGACTTCGCTGCCCCGTCGGGGACCCCGATCTACGCCGTGAACGGCGGAACCGTCGAACAGGCAGGTGACGCGGGAGATGGTTACGGCAATCTCGTGCGGGTCAAGAGTGGAAACACGGTGACCTACTACGGGCATCAATCCGCGATCAACGTCGGCGTCGGCGACACCGTGGCGCCTGGCGATAAGATCGGTGAGGTCGGCAGCACCGGCAACTCGACCGGACCCCATCTTCATTACGAGGTCAGAAACAATGGCTCGAGTGTCGAACCAGTTGCCTACCTGAAGACGCTGGGAGTAGATCCAGCGCGGTACCAAAGCCAGGATGCACGCTGAGTCCATCGGGTGGGGTGACGCCTGGTTGAGGGCGCCCCCGTCACATGGAGTTGGCGTTGCCGGCCTTCCAGTCGGCCCAGGGGATGTTCCAGTCGCCGAGGCCGTCGGTACCGGACAGTGTGCCGCCGAGCGTGTTTTGTACGACGACGATGTCTCCACGCTTGGTGTTGTCGTAGACCCACTTCGCGTTCGCGGGACTCAGGTTGAGGCAACCATGACTGGTGTTGGAGCTCCCCTGCTGGCCCACTGACCAGGGCGCAGAGTGGAAGAAGATACCGCTGTAGGACATACGGGTCGCCCAGTCGACGGGCGTGCGGTAGCCGGAAGATGAATTCACCGGTACGCCGTAGGTCGATGAGTCCATGACCAGGTGATCGAATCGGTCGCCAATGATGTAGACGCCGTTGTCGGTGGGGGTACTGTCCTTGCCCATCGAGGTGGGCATCGTCATGACGTTCTGTCCGTTGACCGAGAAGGTGACCTGCTTGGTGTTGTCGTCTGCGGTCGCGACGACGGCGTCACCGATCGTGAACGACGTCGACGAGTTCTCCTGGCCGTAGATGCCATCACCGAGATCACGGCCGAAGACGTTGACGGCGACATCGATGCGAGTGCCGGACGCCCAGTAGTTCTGCGGACGCCACCGAACCTCTTTGCTGTTGACCCAATAGAACGCGCCTTCGACGGGAGGCGTCGTCGTGACCTGGATGGCGTTCTGCGCAGCGAGCTTGTCGGCGATCGGCTCGTCGAACTGCACCGCGACAGGCTGACCGATACCGACGACCGCACCCTCGTTCGGCAATACGTAGGCCTTGGTGAAGTTGCCGGGCTGATTGGTCGTGAAGTTGTTGACCGTGCGGGTCGCACCACCGATTCCGTACGCATCTGCTTGCACGCGATAACGGCTGCTGTACTGAAGCTGCTCGGTGTTGGACCAGGTCAGGCCGTCGGGAGAGAGGACGCCTTCGATCGGCACGCCTTCCGAATCCGTCACCGTGACGTCCGCGAGCTTGCCGTCGGCGACAGAGACGGTCACCGGATCTGCGGGAGAGAATCCGACTGCCCCATCGGTCACGCTCGAACTCACCTTGGGCTTCATGAGTTCGGCAATCGGGTTGGAGTCGATCGGAGCGAGTGCGTCCGTCGAACCCGTGGTCGACGTCGTGCATCCCGACAGGACGATAGTTGCAGTCAACATCGCGACCGCGGCGGTCCCAATTCCGCGAGAGAACCTCATCAAACGCTCCACTTCCACACACCGATTCGGGGCACGTACTCGGCCCGACAGTCACGATTGAATGCTGCCAGGTCACAGCTTGGCTATCCAATCGAAATGCCGCGCCTCGAGTAACGTTCGAATACCAATCGCGTGGTACCGGCTTCGTGTTACCTCACCGATCGCACCGGTGAGATCGGTGAGGGATCACCAGTCAGCGCATTCGCATGTTGTCGTCGACGAGTTTGCCGTAGCGCAGCGAGGGAAGGTCTCTGAAATAGTTCATCCGCAGGCGCCACGGTGCAACCGAACCTTGCTTGGGAAAGGTGTCGACCGAACGCAGAACGTAGCCGGCAGCGAAATCCAGAAACGGTTCCTCCCCGACGGTTGCGTCCCGTTCGAGGCGAACCTCTCGGTAGCCCTTGCTGTCCATGTGCGCGAGAAGCCGCACGATGTAATCGCACACCAAATCTGCCTTGAGCGTCCACGAGGCATTGGTGTACCCGATGACGAAGGCGAAGTTGGGCACATCGGTGAGCATCATGCCCTTGTAGGCCATCGACTCGGTGATGTCGATCTTCTTGCCGTCGACCCGCAGGGCGACGTTGCCGAGGGCGACGAGATTCAGACCCGTCGCAGTGATGACGATGTCCGCGTCGAGATTCTCCCCGGACGTCAGCGCGATCCCTTTCTCGGTGAAGCGCTCGATGTGGTCGGTGACGACGTCTACCTTTCCCTCTCCGATGGCCGTGAACAGATCACTGTCGGGAACGAGGCAGAGCCGTTGATCCCAAGGATCGTATTTCGGTGTGAAGTGGGTGTCGAGGTCGTAGCCGTCGGGCAACCAGCCCTCCTGAAGCTTGCGAATCCGTCCCTTCATGAAGTTCGGGTAGCGCTGACACAGCACGTACATCCCGATCGAGGTGACGGCGTTCTTCATTCGAGTGACTCCATAGGCCACCCGTGACGGCAAGTACTTGCGCAACGCCAGCGCAATCGGATCCTTCGACGGCAACGACATGATGTAGCTGGGTGAGCGCTGGAGCAGTGTCACGTGTTCGGCGTCACGGGCAAGGGTCGGCGCCAGCGTGATAGCCGTGGCACCGCTGCCGATCACGACGATCTTCTTGCCGGCGTAGTCCAAATCCTCCGGCCACAACTGCGGATGCACGACGGTTCCGCCGAAGTCTTCGAGGCCCTCGAAATCCGGCGTGAACCCCTTTTCGTAGTCGTAGTATCCGCTGCAACACATCAAGAACGAGGCAGTGAACACTGCAACCTCGCCTGATTCACCCACCTTTGCCTCGACCGTCCATGTCGAGGTCGCAGTGGACCATTCGGCCGACACCACTGTGTGATGAAACCGGATGTGGCGGTCGATCCCGGCTTCACGCGCCGTGTCCTCGATGTACTCGCGGATGGACGCGCCGTCGGCGATGGATTTGTCACCCACCCAGGGGCGAAAGTTGTAACCGAGGGTGTACATGTCCGAATCGGATCGAATCCCCGGATACCTGAACAGATCCCACGTTCCGCCGATCGCACCACGGCTCTCGAGGATGGCATAGCTCTTGTGCGGCAGGGTGGACCGAAGATGATGCGCGGCACCGATTCCGGACAGGCCTGCGCCGATGATGAGGACGTCGACTGTCGTGGTCATCAGGAAATGTTCGCAAGATTGGTCATGGCAAGAACTCCATCGTGTGGTTCGGGCTGCCCCGGATCCGGGAACTTCGACGTGTCGCTTTTCATTCTGTCAGCGTCGCGGCGATACCGGGGCCTGCCAGATGCCTACTGTGGCGTCGATCAGATCGGTTCCGCAGTCGGCCCAGTTCGGTGGACACTCGGGCTGCTGTGCAAATTCGAGTTCTTTCTCGGCGCAAATATGCATCATCATATTTCGGGCCATATCGCTACGTGCTCGACGTACCTCTGCCGGTAGATCCGGTAGGCATCGATGGAGGCCGACGAGGGTCTTCCTCAACGAGGACGACACCCCTGCCTGTTCGTACATCAGTGGCCGCAGCGTCGGATCGGTCATGATCTGTACTGCACATCGTGCATACCAGCTGGGTTGTCCCAACGTCGCCAAGTGATCGGTGTACGGCGCGATGAGGCACGAGACCCAATCTCGAAGCCTTGTCGAATCCCCGTTTCGAAGCACAAGCGTGCTCCGATTCGCCTCGATTACGACCGAATGACGTTCGACGATCGCGCGTACGAGGTCCGCCTTCGTACCGAAGTGGTACCCGACCGCCGCGTTGTTGCCTTGCCCCGCAGCCTCGCTCACCTGCCTGTTGGACACCGAGTGAAGTCCATGCTCGGCATACAGTCGTTCTGCCATCAGCAAGATCGACTCGCGCGTCCCCGCCGTGCGCGCTGAACGCACGCCGCTACTCGTCATCTCGGGGTCGACCCTTCGCTACCATCGCTTTTCGAACCGGACACACACTCGAGTGAACTATCCCACCGCTCAACATTCAAGCACGTGTCTTAACCGGAGTAGATCACCCGCGCGACTGTAGTCTCGATCCCTTGCGATCTCACTTTCGTCAGGGCGCGGTGAATCCGGCATCTGCCAAAATTTTCTGCCCCTCGTCGCTCATGACCAGCGCTTCGAACGCCTTCGCCGCCGCACTGTTACCCGAATCCGACAGCACCGCAATCGGGTACGTGTTGACTGCACCGGACGACTCTTCGAAGGCGACCGAGGTGACCTTCTCACCCGCGCCTGACGCATCGGTCACGTAGACCAGACCTGCGTCGGCTTGACCGGAGGTGACCTTGCCGAGGACGTCGGTGACGGACGACTCTTCGCTCACTGGGGTGATATCGACTCCGGTCGTCTTCTCCACCTTCGTGGTAGCGGCGCCGCATGGCACCTGGGGGGCACAGATGACGACCTTGTTGTCCGTATCGGCGAGGTCGGCGAAGGAAGCGATGCCCTTCGGATTCCCGGGAGGGGTGACGATGATCAGCGTGTTCGTAGCGAAGTTCTCGGGCTCGCCGGAAATTAGATTCGCATCGAGCGCCTTGGTCATGTTTGCGATATCCGCGGAAGCGAAAACGTCTCCCGGTGCGCCTTGAGTCAATTGTGCGACCAGATCCGAAGAACCGGCAAAGTTGAACGCGACGTCAGTCCCGGGATGGGCTGCTTCGAACTTGGTGCCGAGCTGAGTGAAGGTCGCCTTGAGCGACGCTGCTGCGAATACGGTGATGTTCCCGCTGACCTCACCTGAAGCAGCAGAACCGGACTCCGGCGCCGTGGAATCACTTCCGTCCACACCACTCGAACAGCCTGCAACCAGTAATGCAGACATGGCGAGGACTGACCCGAGCCGCCCGTAGATGTTTTTCACTATGCTCCCTCGATAGACCGATTCGGTGGCTCCCCAAATCCGCATTAGCGGACCGCGACCAAGCATAGAGCAGTATCCGCGGATAGAAGATTGGGGTTGTCCCGCGGGCATAGAATCGTCACGCGTCGCGTCATAGCTTTTTTATGAGGCGAGGTAGGCAGCAGAAACCGATTCACCGCCGTTCATCACAAATTCCTGTCCGTCGATATCGATCCGGATCGCCGGGGCACTGCACGGGCTCGTCGTAACAGTGGTCGCTGCACCGTTGCATCTGATATGAACCCAGTGGTCGCGGTATCGGAGATCGAGTTCGAGTGATCGAAGCTCGGTCGGCAACTGCGGATGAAGTCTCAATGTGTCGCCTCTCACTTCGATTCCGGTATAGCAGCGCTGCAGGATGTCCACACTTCCCGCCATTGCGCCCAGGTGAATTCCCTCCCGCGTGGTCCCCTGTTGACTGTCGGCAAGATCGGCCGTGCACGATTCACGCAGCATGTCCCAGGAGTCTCGACGGTTACCTCGCGCGAGCACCCAGGAGTGCGCGACTCTGCTCAGAGTCGAGCCGTGCGTCGTTCGAGCGAGGTAATAATCGACGGTTGCCGGAATCGTGCTCGGCTCGAAGTCGTACCCCATCCCCGCAAGCAATTCGGTGAGTTCCTCCGCGGTGAACAAGTACAGCAGCATCAGAACATCGGCCTGTTTGGACACCTTGTAGTGTGCGCAGGAGTCATTTTCGGCTTCGAGAATCAGATCCAGTCGGCCGATATTTCCGTACCTCTGGCGGTAGTCATCGAGGTCGAGTTCGCGCAGTTCTCCGTACCCATGAAATTGTGCGAGTAATCCGTTGTCGAGAAACTCCACGCGCAGCTTGCATGCCAGGTTGTGCCATGCGCCCAATTCCGACGAGCTGACATCGAGCCCAGCCCACAGGCCCACACCGTCGTCACGTCCGACGATCGTATAAGCGTCCAACGCGCGCCGGATGCTCCACGACGCCATCACGTTCACGTAAGTCGAGTTGTCGATTCCCGCACCGGGATCACTGGGGTATCCGTCGTGGAATTCATCGGGTCCCATGACGCCACGAATATCGAACCGATCGTCGGCGGCATCCCACACCGCGAGACTGACCCAAAATCGTGCATTCTCGACCAGCATCTCGGCCCCGTAGGAGGCTAGAAAGCCGAAGTCTGCTGTCACTTCCCAGTAGTGCCACACGTTGTAGGCAACCGACAACCCGACATGGAACTGCCGACTGGAATGATCGGGCATCCACCGTCCTGATCGTGGATTGAACAGCACATGCGGTGTTTCCTCGCGGCCGTCACTGCCGCTCTGCCAGGGGAACAAGGCGCCGCTACAACCGATTTCTCGTGCCCGCCGTTTCGCCGCGGACAGGCGTCGATAGCGATAGATCAACAGAGATCTCGACAACTCTGGAATGCGCAAATTCAGTAACGGAAGCACGAACAATTCGTCCCAGAAAATGTGCCCTCGATAAGCCTCCCCATGAAGGCCACGCGCGGGTATTCCGACGTCGAGATCCACGGTGTGCGGAGACAAGCACTGGACGACATGAAAGAGCTGAAGCCGGACCGCTCGGACGATCTCGTTGTCGGAGCATTCGACCTCGAGATCGTGTCGATGCCACAACCGTTTCCATTGCCGTCGGTGCTCGTCGAGGAGTACGAGGAAAGATCTGGCTTCGGTGAGGCGAGAGAGGGCAGCACTCAACGGATCGGCGATAGCCCGATCGCGAGAGCAATACAATGCGACGATCGTCGATACTTGCACGCCGACGTCCTGCGTGACGTCGGCCGAGGTTTCATGGAAGATACTCGTCGGGGTGCTGGTGGTGTTCCGCACTGGGGTGGCCGAATCCATTCGGGCAGCGAGTGTGAGTGCGATCCGCGATTGCCGAGTATGCGCCCGGAGCCACACCTGATTCTTTGCCGCAGAACCTGTTTCACATTCGGTCAGATGAGAGTTGTTCAAAGCACGAAACTCGGCCACGTTGCCATTGGTGACCTCTCCGTCCAGAGTCGCGCGCACAGTGATCGTTCCGGTGTAATTCTCCGGATCGAGTCTGGTATCGAGCGCCGCCAGGTGCGGTGATGCCATGGACACGAACCGTATCTGCCGAAGCCAGGTGCGCCGCCCCTGCGAATCTTCGAGAAGGCTTTCGCGGCGAAGAACGGCTTCGCCGATATCCAGGGCGACGTGATGGTGTCGCAGAAGGTGATTGTCGGTAGTGAGCCATTCACCGCCGTCGATATTGAACGTGGTGCCCAACCAATTCGGCCAGTTTGCGATGGACTCGTCCTCGTAGTCGATACCGCTGATTGTCGAAGTGAGCCTGTTGTAGCACCCGGCGAGATACGTCCCCGGGTAGTGAACGCCGTCGGCGCTCGCCTCGGGCAGGGCACCCCGGGTTGCGAAATATCCATTTCCAAGGGTGCAGAGACTCTCGCGAATTCCCTCATCCGCGGCTATCGCGCCGCGGTAATGCAACACCCACGTCGATTCCGCGTCGGTCGAGCACAACTCACAAGCACCGTTGTATTCAGCGGGGCTGTCCGGACCGATGTCGATATCGAGTTCAGTGAGATCGCCGACGACCACGTCGGCATCCAACTCGACTGCCGCAGATGCTCGTTGAAGCCCGATGACCAATCCGAACTTTCCGGCCCGCGCACCTTGGATACCAGCCACCGCATCCTCCACGACGGCAGAAAATTTGGGTGCAATTCCGAGCCTGCGGGCGGCCTCGAGGAACATATCCGGGGCCGGCTTACCTGCCAGGTCTCGACGCAGTGCATCGGTGCCGTCGACGCGCGCATCGAACAGTCCCCCGACGCCGGCAAGGGCCATCACCTCGCCTGCGTTTCTGCTGGCTGAGACCACTGCTGTCGGAATCCCCGCGAGCCGCAGTTGGCGAAGCACATCCAACGTTCCCGGAATCGTGCGAACACCTTCAGAAGTCAGCGTGCGGAGATAGTCCTCATTCTTGCGATCAGCCCATTGCCGCACGCTCCCCAATGCCGTGTCGCCGTGCGAAGTCTCGGGAAGAGTCAGTCCACGTGCATGCGCGAATCCGCGCACCGCATCGAGCCGCTCCCGTCCATCGATGTAGATCGAGTAGTCCTCGTGCGTGAACGGCCGATCCCCTTGTCCGGCAGCTTCGAGTAACGCATCGAACGCGGTTTTCCAGGCCTGCTCGTGAATCACAGCCGTGTCGGTGACGACGCCGTCTAGATCGAACAGGACAGCATCGATCCGGCGTCCCTGGATTCTCACGGCGACTCGATGCCCGAATCGACGACCGCCACGCGGAACCCTATGGGGTGCCTGCTCTTTCCGCGCGATTTACCGACGGAGATCCACCACGAGGTCTCACGAGCGCACGCGACAGATCATGACCGGGCAGCGCGCGTGGTGTGTGAGGTTACTGCTGGTAGATCCCAGTAGGGCGCTTCTCACTGGACCTCGCCCTCTGCTTCCCACCACGACGAGTTGGGCGTTTTCGGACAGATCGACGAGAGTGTGCGCGGGGTTGCTCTGCCGGAGGACTCGTTCGACCACTACCTCTGGGTACTTCTCGGCCCACCCCGACAGGCTTTCCGCGAGGAGTACCGACTCCTCTTTCTCGATGGCCGCCCAGTCGATGAGGAGGGGCAATGTGACGCCTCCCGCCTGTGATGCGGCGCTCCACACATGCGCAGCAATGAGTGGCACCTCCAGCTGCGACGCTATCTCGAAGGCCATCGCTATCGCAGCGGCACTCGTGGCACTGCCGTCGACTCCGACCACGACCGGGGAATTCGGGTCCTGCGTGCCTTCGCGCCATACGACGACAGGGCACGCTGCGGTGTCGGCCACCACCTTGGCGGTGCTACCGAGCAAAGTCGACAGCACAAGGCCCGTCCCGGAGCTACCGACCACCATCAGCCGCGCCGAAGCCGACAGATCGACCAGCATTTCAGCGGGCGGCACAGCGTCGACATGTGTGGACACGCTGAGGTACGGATGTCGCTCCAGGATGGCCTTCGCTGCCTCGTCGACAATCTCCTCGGCGGTTCGACGCTGCTGCTCCCACACTTCCTCGGGTATCACCATGACGGACTCGGCCATGTAGAACGTCGGTTCCTGAACCGCGCACGCGATGTGCAGCGGAGAACCCAAACGGTCCGCCATGGCTGCAGCCCATAAAGCCGCAGCCGTACTGGTGGGTGAACCATCCACTCCGACAACGATTTCTTGATGATTCGCCAAGACCATGTCAGCCTCCCGACAGAGATAAGGGTGCGGCGACTCACCGCCGATGATCACCACGATTGCACGGCTGAGTTACTCACACGAGAGCACAAAGTCCTCTTCAACGGTGGAACAGTGGAACATGAGGCTCAGCTTCCCGTCAGGTGTGCACCTTTTGCGTCGAGACCGCGGAATCCGCATTGCCGAACGCAGGCGTTGAGCAAAATTCGAATACGAAGTCTATTTCGCAACTACAAGCGCACATTTCGATCGATCTCGACCGAATCAACCGCGCCTTCACACGTGCGACTGACCATCTCACTTCAGGTGACCAGTTCGTTGGTTCGAGTGCGTTACACTCCGGCCGATCGCTAGGGACGGCGACCTCGTTCTTCTGGTCGGCGCTGGTTTTTACGTGCACAAGTGTCTTCCCCGAGTACAGCGACGCACACTTCGGCAACGAACGATCGAAGAGGAGAAGCGGCAGTGACTTCAGCAAAGGCCGGGAGCGCATTATGGATATTCACCGGCGTGATGTTCCTCGTTTACCCAGTTTTCAGACCCTACTCCAGCGAGGTGGGATTGGAGGGGGCCGAGGCGTTCGGCGAAACCGGTTGGGTCATCGCCCACGTGTGTGCAATGTTGGGGTTCATCGCGATTGCGCTCGCCCTACGTAATCTCGAATACGTTGTGGGCGCCACGGCAGCGAAGTCTATGGCCCGCACAGCCGTCGTGCTCACATGGATCGGCGTCGGGTTGACGCTGGCCTATTACGGCGCTGAGGCCTTCGCCCTGAACGCCGTCGGGACTCAGGCCTTGTCCGACTCCGATCCAAAGATCATGGATCTGACTGATCCGATCAGGAACGGTGCCATGCAAATTTCGATGTTCGTCGTTGGACTGCTGCTCATTCTCGTGGGCGGTATTTGTACCGCAATCGCCGTGAGACGTTCCGGTGTACTGCCGTCGTGGTCGGGATTGCCACTTTTAGTGGGGCTCGCATCGTTTCTTCCGCAGTTCTTCGCAAGTCCCGCACTTCGTATTGCACACGGGACCCTCATGTTCGGGGGTTGCTTGGTTCTTGCTTGGGCGTTGTGGAATACACAAGTTGATCGCGTACGAACGGATCTGACAACGTCTGTTTCGTAGACGTCTCGCGATCGCGATCTAGCCGAGCAGACCGTGCCGACGCGCCTCGACCACAGCTTCCGCTCTGGTGGCTACATCCAACTTACCCATGAGGTTTCGCATGTACGTTTTGACGGTGTCGACGCTCAACGACAATCGCGCCGCAATTTCGGCGTTGCGGCAACCGAGCGACGCATACTCGAGAACCTCGATTTCGCGTTTCGACAACGTCACCGTCGAGGTCCGTCGATTAGTCGGCAAGATGCGACGCAGGATGTGCTCGACGGCCGTCACCTCTGCCTCGAGGTCGGTGTCTTCGATGCGATCGGCGATCGATCGCAACGCGAGATAGCTCTCGATGATGGCATCCGTCCGGCGGTCGTCACGCGGTATCGGGGCCTCTACCCTTCCCGAGGACGCCAACATGGCAAGTCTGCGGTCGACCTCGTCACGAATATCGATTTCCCGTGCGAGCTCGTGCGCACGCTCGACGACGACGTCTGTCAGACGGTCACTGAGGGGTTGATTCACCCGCAACCCGCCGTATAACGCGCCTCGTGTTCGTCCGCGCACGACCACCGGCACCGCCAGTAGGGTCTCGATCCCCTCCGCTCCGACCTGATAGTCGTATTCGTGAGTGATCGAGAGTGAATTGGCATAGCCCTGCACGCCGATCGGCCGTTGCTCGGCCATCGCGCGGCCGCCGACGCCGCACCGCACGTCGATCACGAGGTTGCGGAGGATGGTGCTACGCGTACCCACAAACCCGGACAAGGTCAGATTCCCGTGTTCGACGGTACCGCCGAACAGCACCGGAAACTGGGTCGTCGCCTTCAGCGTCCGCAATTCCGCTTGCAACGCATCCCGGTCGCTCGGCCTCAGATGTCGACTCACGATCCCTCTCATACCCGCCCGATACCCACTCTTGGGGGTAGCGGCGTTCTCCCTGCTGTGGATAGCGTCAACAGTAACGTGTAGTGCGCGTCACAAGACTATCGCTTTTCGAAAGGTCTCACCCGATGCTCGATTCGACACTGTCGTCCGCCGAACTGTCGTCCGCCAACAACACACCGTTGAGCCCGTTGCGTTTTCTGGCGCGTTCGGCGAGCGTATTCCCGAATCGGGTGGCTGTGATTCACGGCGACCGCCGCTATACCTACAAGCAATTCGGTGACGAGGTCGACCGTCTCGCCCGCGTCCTGTCGAGCCGTATCGAACCCGGCGACCGCATCGCATACCTCAGTCCCAACACCCCGGAAATGCTGTTTGCGCACTTCGCCGTTCCCCTGGCAGGGGGCGTCCTCGTCGCTCTCAACTCGCGCCTGACGGGCAGTGAACTCGACTACATCCTCGACCACTCCGGCACCAAGATCTTGTTCGTCGATTCGGAGCTGGTCGGATCCGCCTCCGGTGCCCGCGCGGCAGTGCCGTCGCTGCAGGAAATAATCGAAATCCCCGACTCCACTATCGCTCCCCCCACCGTTCCGGAAGGCGTTGTCACCGGGCAGTATTCAGACCTTCTCGCCGAGGCGGGCAACCTGGTCGATGCACCGCCGTTGGTGTGGGGCGTAGAGGACGAACAGCAAGTCATAGCAATCAATTACACCTCCGGAACCACAGGCAAGCCCAAGGGTGTGATGTACACCCATCGTGGCGCCTACCTCAATTCGCTCGGCGAAACGTTCCACAACGGTTTCACCGGCTCGACCAAGTATCTGTGGACCCTCCCGATGTTTCATTGCAACGGCTGGTGCACACCCTGGGCCGTCACTCAGGCCGCCGCGACCCACGTTTGTCTACGCGCGGTTCGCGCCGATGCAGTATGGGATGCAATCGACAATATCGGCGTCACACACCTGTGCGGCGCGCCGGTTGTCTGTTCGACCATCGCCGAAGCACCCCAGGCACATCACGTGGACGCCCTGCACATCACCACCGCCGGAGCGCCACCAGCACCGAGCATCATCGCCAAGCTGGAAGGACTCGGAATCACCGTCGTCCACGTGTACGGGCTGACCGAGGTATACGGGCCGTACACGATCTGCGAAGTTCAGGACGACTGGCGCGAGCTGAAATCCGACGAGCGCGCCGAGCTGATGTCCAGACAGGGCGTCGGGATGATTCAAGCCGAGGACGCACGCGTCGTCGACCCAGAAATGAACGACGTCGCAGCCGACGGACAGACGATGGGTGAAATCGTCCTTCGCGGCAACAACGTAATGCTCGGCTATTACCGGGATCCGAAGGCCACAGCGGAAGCCTTCGCCGGTGGCTGGTTCCACAGCGGCGACCTCGGGGTAATGCACCCGGACGGCTACATCCAGGTCAAAGATCGCGCCAAGGACATCGTCATTTCGGGCGGCGAGAACATTTCGACCGTGGAGATCGAACAAGCCCTCATGTCCCACCCAGCGGTTCTGGAAGCAGCCGTCATCGGCGTCCCGCACCCGAAGTGGGGAGAACGCCCCAAAGCATTCGTGATCAAGAAGAAGGACGCCGACGTAAGCGTCGAAGAATTGATCGAGTACACCCGCAGCCGTCTCGCAAAATTCAAGGTCCCCGACGAGATCGTCTTCCCACTGGACCTCCCCCGCACGCCGACAGGCAAGATACTGAAATTCGAGCTGAGGAAGTCGACGGCTTGAGCGCCGGAAAGAACAACCAGAGGTTCGACGCGTTTGTGCCTCGATACCACGGGTAACCGTCCCACATGGGGACGAGAACGTTCCGCGATCGAGCCGACGCCGGGCAGGCGTTGTCGGTCCTCTTCGACCCCGATAAGTTCTCTGACGACGTGCTGGTGCTCGCTTTGCCGCGTGGCGGAGTTCCAGTCGGCGCCGAAGTCGCTACGGCATTGCACGCGCAGTTGGACGTTCTCGTCGTCCGCAAGCTCGGCGTACCCAGGCACCCCGAGCTGGCGATGGGAGCTATCGCCAGCGGTGGAGCCATGGTGATCAACGGCGACGTGATCCGTGCCGAGAAGGTGAATTCGGTTGAGCTGCAACAGGTGATTGCCGACGAACAACGCGAACTGAAGCGTCGCGAACAGCTCTACCGCGGAAACGCACCGCCTGCTCGGATCGACGGGAGGTCGGTGATCGTCGTCGACGATGGTGTCGCTACCGGAGCAACCCTGCGAGTGGCGCTCGAGGTGGTGTATCGCTACGGCCCTACCCGCGTCGTTGCGGCCGTCCCCGTGGCTCCGGCTTCGAGCCGCGTTCTACTCCAAAACCTGGTCGACGAGTTCGTGTGCGTCTGCACTCCTGCCCGGTTCCTCGGGGTGGGAGCGTCGTATGCACGATTCGAGCAGACCACCGACGAAGAAGTCCGATCGACACTCGCCGACGCGGCCGCACAACATCAGCGTGATCAGTGATGTGCCGCCGGTAGCTACCCGCGCAGACGTCAGGCTTTCGCCACCAGAGGGGCAACCTCGGTGCCGAGCAATTCGATCCCGCGGAGTAGGTCGCCGTGGGCGAGCCTCGGATTCGTCATCTGCAGCGACAACCGGTCGACACCGCCCAGCTGCTCACCGACCCGCAGGATCTTCTCGGCCACCGTCTGCGGGTCTCCCATGAAGAAGGCACCGTCGGGCCCGGATGTGGCGTCGAACTGCTGGCGGGTCGGCCGGGAGAAACCGCGCTCCCGGGAGATTTTGGAGAACATTTCGTTCCAGCCGGGGTAGATAGTGTCCGCTGCCACCTTCGTGGACTCGGCGACGAAGCCGAATACGTGCAGCCCTACTTGCAGCTTCTCCGGGGCGTGACCGGCCTGAGCTCCTGCGCGCCGGTACAGGTCTACGAGCGGGGCGAATTGGCGCGGCTCACCTCCGATGATCGCAACCATCAGTGGCAGTCCCAGCATGCCCGCGCGGGCGAAGGACTCAGGGGTTCCACCGACGCCGACCCAGATCGGCAAAGGATCCTGCACCGGCCGTGGGTAGATGCTCTGCTGGACAAGTGGTGGGCGATGCCGACCGGACCACGTGACCTCGACGTTGTCGCGGATCTGCAGCAACAGTTCCAGCTTCTCGGTGAAAAGAGAGTCGTAGTCGGCGAAATCGAGGCCGAACAGCGGAAACGACTCGGTGAAGGACCCGCGGCCTACCACCAGGTCGATCCGGCCCTTCGAGATCAGATCCAGGGTGGCGAACTCTTGAAACACCCGCACCGGATCATCTGCGCTGAGCACCTTGACCGCGCTGCCGAGGCGGATCCGTTCCGTCCGAGCGGCCGCAGCGGCCAGAATGATCGACGGTGCCGAATCGTAATACTCGCTGCGGTGGTGCTCACCGATCCCGAACGAGTACAGCCCGACCTGGTCAGCAAGGGCGATTTCCTCCAGCAGGTGCCCCATCCGCTCGGCCGGCCCGATCACACGGCCGTCCGTCGGGTCTGTCACGGAGGAGACGAAGCTGTCTACGCCAACATGCATGATGCGACCTCTCGATTCAGGGCGGACGGATCCACCCGCATTGGAGTCGATTCAACCACTCCGGATGAACGAGTTCCGGGTCGCAGGCCAGATCGGTAGTCGCACGGTTCACCCCGATGACGGCGGAGTCTTCGGCTACTTAGCCTCGTAGCGCAGCAAGACCGCGCCTCCGGGGAAAGTGCGGTTCTCCACCAGTCGCAGCGAGATCCATGACGGCAGGGTCGGAAAGAACGGTATGCCGCCGCCTACTGCGATGGGCGAGATCACGATCCGGTACTCGTCCACCAGTCCCGCCTGCACAATAGGTGCGGCCAACGTCGCCCCGGCCACCTCGAGCCTGCCGTCGGTTTCGGCTTTCAGCTTCTTCACGACCTCGACCGGGTCGCCGCGTTCGAGGCGGGAGTTCCAGTCGACGGACTCCAGAGTGCGAGAAAACACGACCTTGGGCATGTTGCACCAGATGTGCGCGAAGTCGACGATCGTCGGGCTAGCGTCCGGGGACTTGTCGGCGGTCGGCCAGAACGCGGACATCAGTTCATAGAGCCGCCGCCCATAGAACGACAAGGCAGTCTCCCGCTCGAGGTCGTTCCAATACTGATGCAGTTCTTCGCTCGGTTCGGACCAGTCGATGCTGCCTTGCGCGTCAGCGATGTATCCGTCCACCGACACGTTGAAGCCATAGCTGAGTTTTCCCATGCAGCTGAAGACTGCGCCGGCGGGTGAAACTCATCGCTGTTCACACTCGGCCATTTCTCAACCGACTCTTCATCACAGCGACGAAAATCGTTTGCCCCTGTGCTCGGCAACGACCCGTGGAATAGTACGCAAATGTCTCCGTCCTGGCCCGCTCACCTCGATGTCGGTGCAGTTCGCTTTGCGCGTCCCACCGCCAACTACGAAGAGGTACTCGTTTTCTACCGCGACGTTGTCGGACTAACAGTGCTGGCGCAGTGGCGAAATCACAGCGGATACGACGGAGTCGTGTTCGGTTTGCCGGGCGCCCCCGTTCACATGGAGTTACTGCAGTTCGGCGAATCACCACGTATTCCTGAGAGGAACCCTGAGAATCAGCTGGTTCTCTACCTCAGTGGACCGGAAGCCTTGGCGGCCGCATGCAAGCGTTTCACCGATCACGGTCAGACCCCGGTTGTAGCCGCCAACCCATATTGGACGGACCACGGTGCCGTGTTGTTCGAGGACCCGGACGGGTGGCTGGTGGTGTTGGCGCCCGCTAGCGCGCTGCCAGCGGACTCGGCCACACGGAGCTGAACCCGAGCGATGTCGCATTCGTCGAGAACGGGATCAGCAGCGTGCTATCCGGCTTGAAGGCTCCCCGCGCCTGTGAGAACCACATCGGCGCGATTGTCACCCACAAGCAGGCCCTGGATGCGACTGGGTAGACGAAACAAGCACTGAACCAAGCGGTTCGCGATCACCGGGTGCTGCGACTAGAGCACCGGCCAGAACCTTGCGCGATGTGAGGACACCGCGTTGGGTCCCCACTGTGTGCGCCGCCGAGCGGCCTGGGCACCGGACAGGCCTACCTCCGCGCTGACTGCCAATTTTCCAGCAGGTCCGCTGCAGACATCGCCGCTGCAGACACTATCCCCACCGGAACTGCGTCTGTCTGTGCCACAACCGTTTGTGTCATCGCCCCCGCTGTCCACGCTGACCACAATCAGGTCCGTTCCTATCTCGTATGACCGCTGGCTAAACTCGCGGGCCTTCCACCTTGCACGAGTTGGCCTCGACACCGCCGACTGTACGCCGCGGCTTTCGAAAAACTGCCCCGAAATATCCGACCCCATGACCCTCTCGGTGCTCTGCCACCTTGTAGTCCGGATCGCCGGCCGGGGTGGTGGGGCAGTCTGCGTGTACATCCTCGGGAGTACAGCGGGCCGAAGCCCGTAGTGAGGTACTCCCGGTGGCCGATGTGGAGAACTGCCACGCTGCGCGAGGGTGATGTCATGACCAAGCCATCCAGCGATCACGCAGTCCACAGTCCACAGTCCACCTAGTCCGCCGTCCGAAGGATCCTCGCCGGTCGTGCGCCTACTGCAGTCTCGGCCACGTCGGCCGCTCCTCTTGGTTCTACTTTTCGTCATTGTGGCCGGCGTATTCGGAGGTGGCGTCTCCAAGGATCTGGCCACCACTGGAGGGTTTACGTCAGCAGACGCGGCGTCGGCTCGAGGTGTCGAGAGAATCGAAACTGCCACAGGCAGTACACCGTTCCCGGGTATCGTCCTTCTGGTCGACGGGGCCGATTCGAGCGCGGTGTCCACTGCTGCAGACAAGCTCACAGGTATCGACGGGGTTGCCTTCGTGACGCCCGGTAAAAGATCGAACGACGGCTCGTCGGCGCTGCTACTCGGCGCCATGGAGAGCGGTGCCGACGAGCGGGTGGTTGCAACGAGCGCTCTTGACAGTTTCGAAGGCGATCCAGCCGTCAGCGTCGGCGGCCAAGCAGTCGCGGGATTGCAAATCGCTGAACAAGTAACCAGCGATCTTGCTCGCTCGGAATCGCTGGCCTTCCCGCTGCTGGTGCTGGTGCTCCTGACGATATTGATCTTCGGCGGCCGCGCCGCGTTTCTGCCGTTGATCGTCAGCGTCACCACGGTATTCGGGACCTTCCTGGCGCTGACCGTGATCAATCAGGTCTACGCCCTCAGCGCGTTCGCCCTCAACCTCGTCATCGGTCTCGGACTCGGACTCGGACTGGCAGTGGACTACACGCTCTTTTTGGTGAGTCGATACCGAGAAGAGCTCGACCGTCAAGGCGCCACGGCTGGGGCAGTTGTGACCACCATGCGCACCGCCAGTCGCACAGTGCTGTACTCCGCCGCTACGGTCTCCGGCAACAGTTCCCAACTAGTCGAACAGTTCACTGCTGAGGCTTCTTCGCTCGACGGAGTGGCAGCGCCGGGTACGGTTCCCGCCTTGAACGAGAACACCTGGCAAGTGAATCTCCCGCTCAACGACGACCCAGCAGGTACTATTGCGCAGCAAGTAGTTTCGGACGTTCGAGACCTCGCAGAAGAGTCCGGCACTGATGTCTTGATAAGTGGCAATGCAGCCGAGTTCGTGGACCAACAGTCCGGTATTGCCGACGCACTTCCCTACGCGGCCGGGCTGCTTGTTCTGCTGCCCCTGCTGGTGCTGTGGCTCATGACAGGATCAGCGGTGCTACCCGTGGTGGCTGTCGTCATGAACGTCTTCACCGTCGGCGTAGCACTCGGCCTACTCACTTTCATCTACCAGGCAGTTAGATTTACCGGCATTCTCAACTACACACCGAACGGCGGGGGTGACCCGATCGACATAGTTGTCCGCTCTCCGCGCCCCGCTTGTAGATGCAGTGGTGTTCGCGACGGCTGTGGCGCTGATCTGCGCAGAATTCTTCATCTCGGACCGTGGTGGGCCGCCGGTGCTGTCCGTAGTGCTTATTGTGATCGCGTCGCCGCTTATCCTGATCCGCCGCCAGCGCCCAGCGCTGTCCCTACTCCTGGCGATGCTGTCATTAGGGGCTCTTTCCCCTCGCCCACACGTACAACGTGGGGCCCTGCCCACGGCTATCTGCGCTTACAACCGCGCCAGCCTTCGTGGCCGACGGGCCGCTGCCGTCGCCGGCGCGCTCACTCTGCCCGCGGTGCTCCTGCTTCTCGAGCTTTACAGCCCGCACAACGCACTGAGCTGGGATACCGTCAAAAGTCTTTCGTTGGCTGCCATTCCGCTCGTCATTCAAGAAATTCCCTTTTCGGTTATTCCCCCGGGCAGACATATACCTTTCGAGAACTAACACCGATGGCAAAACCCGTCGGTAATGTCGCGGCTTCGTAAATTTTCCGCTATTTCACACAAAGGGGCCGATGAACAGAAGGCTCACCGGCCACTTCAGTAGTTAAGAGTGCGGCGAGGGCAGCAGGCGCTGGTCCGGGAAAATGAACCGTACTCGTGCCCAGCCAGAATCTGCTTAGCGCAAGCAAGACCAAGCTCATCAGCACATAGGTACAGTCAGGCTCAGGCATCATAGGGCTCATGAACCTGACCGTAGCCACCCTTGCCGATCGACCCGATCTCGCAGATGCACTGTGGAACATGACCGACTCATGGCCAAAGTTCATGACCCAGGATCCAATTGCGGCACTGTACTTCGACCCCGATATTCGCGAGGCCTTCTCCCAGTTTGTTGTAGCCGGGCTGGATGAGAAGGGGTCCGTCGTCGCGAAGGGCCTCTCGATGCCGATCTATCTCCCCAATGGAGAGCCTCTCCCCACTGATGGCTGGGACGGGGCGATACGGCGTGGTGTCAAAACCCGGCTCGTCGGACACACCCCGAATACAGTGTGCGCCCTCGAAATTGCCGTGACCCCCGGCATGCAAGGCAGCGGGGCCTCATCGAAGATGCTGGCGGCGCTCCGCGACAACTCAAGCCGTCTAGGCTTCGAAGAGCTGATCGTCCCGGTACGACCCAATGGCAAGACCGACATACACGAAGCGATGCATCGATACGCATTTCGAACTCGGCTCGATGGACTGCCTGTGGATCCTTGGCTGCGTGTACACGTACGAGCAGGTGGACGCATCGACAGTATCGCGCCGCGCTCCATGGTCATCCCCGGGACACTCGACGAGTGGCGAACATGGACCAGGCTGCCCTTCGATCGATCGGGTCCAGTCGAAATACCAGGCGCGCTCACCCCGGTCCTGTGCGATCTCCAACACGGAACCGCTGTCTACGTCGAGCCGAACGTGTGGGTTCGGCACCGGACCAATCCCGCCTAGCTCCCGATGAGTTCAACCCTCAGACGCGGCAGATGAAGTTCGAGAGATGCTGCGATAGTCCCGTTCTGCCGCATCGACCAGCGGTCGGGACTTCCCGACGCTTCTCCAGCATAAGTAGAGCCGCACCCGCCGCCAGGACCGACACAAACGAGACGACGGTGGACGTCCACATCCAGGTGCTAGGCGAGAGGGTTGTCTGGATCCGCGTCAGAGGGGTGTAGGCCGTCCACTCAAACTCGGCGACGATCGGAATCGACCCAGCAATCGGCGTCGTGACAGCGATTGTCGCCACGGTGCATCCGTTGGCAGCAACGATGCGAAAAGCAGACCAGGGGCGGGAGGAAGTACGACGATGGTCGCGACCGAGTGGATCGCCTCGAGAGGCGGCTGCGTGAACAGTCCCGTGGCAGCGACGACCGCCAACATCGCGAACCCCGTCAGCGGTGCACGCCATCGCCATCCGACCATGATTCCCGCCATCAACACCAGGACGAACACGATGGCCGTCGACATCTCGAAGGAGGCGGAAGGCCCAGCGGCCAGAGACGCCATCACGGCGAGAATGACAGACCCCGTCGCACCCTTCGACCGTTTCTTGAAATGTCTGCATGCAGCGACCGATGCTTGCCCATCATCGGCGGCTAAAATGAACCGGACCCTAGGTGCGAGGGCCAGCCGTCCGCCGGTGATCTTCCAGCCACGTTTATACGGCTACGGTGCATCGGGCCCCACTTGACATCCGCGCGATGCGGTCAGGCTCGCGCGGAGTCGACACGCTCTCATGACGGCTCACGCCGTCGGCGCCAACGCCGCTACCGCTGGATTCGATCGAATTGAGCCCCACGCGATACCCAGCACCGCAGATGGTAAATCGGCCAAAATTCCCCAGCCCTCCGCAGCATTGACAAACCAGCCCAACACAGCTCCCGCGGCGCCGCGCACCCGCGTTCCGATCCCACCCGGCGCGGGGACTGAATTGCCGGCCGCACCAACTCTTGCGCTGACCATCAATGACGGCACCGACCCCGCGGTAGTTGCGGCCTACATCCAATTCGCAAAGGACAACGGCGCTCGTTTCACATTCTTCGTGACGGCCTCGTACCACTCGTGGACGCTGTCGGACTCCTCCATCGTTACCGAGGACTACCTCATCGAGTGCGTGCGCAAGTACCTCACGCCCGGCGCTGTGGTGATCGGACACGCAATCCACCCTGCCGTCACGCATGTCCACCCGAAATTACTCGACAACATTCGAACTAGAGAACTGACGTTGGTGACCCTGAACGACGTGTACTCCCCCATCCGATAACCCGGACCAACGCCGATTGCTTCGAGCTTCGTTAGGAGGCCCCCGGACAGACAAAATTGCCTCTAGCTGCGGTGAGATCAGTTAAAATCCTCCACCGAAATCAGACCCGCCACCGCCACCGAAATCGCCACCGCCTTGGTCGTACCCACCCTGGTCGTACCCGCCCTGGTCGCCCTCGAAGTTTCCAGCTGTGTCGTACCCACTGTCGGTGCCGTCGCCGTAGCCGCCTTCGAAGGCTTGGGTGTCGTAGCCGACGCCGGACATCCCCGAGAACATCGAGGAGAACAACAACGCCGACCCCAGTCCCCAAGCGCCGCCGACAAGCGCGGGTTTCCACCAGGGCTCGGAGTACCAACCCGCTGGCACAGGCCTACCGGCGACCCGTCCGCCAGGGTAGTAATTCGGGGTCTGATCCGATGGGTTCGGTGATGCGGCGACTTTCCTTCCTTCGAAGTCGACTTTCCGATCTTCGGTCACCTCACCGGCCGATTTCTGACCGTCGATTCCCACAATTTCTGGGCCAGGGTCCATGCCCATAGCCAGCCGAGCCGCGCGGATGTAGTACAGCCCCTCGAGGGCGGTCTGCTTCGCGAGCCGCGCCTGCGCAACAGTCTTCGACTGCTCGATTTGCGATCCCGCGGCAATATTTCGTTCCGATGCGTCGGCGAGCGCTTGTTTGGAGGCAAGGTCGGTCCCCGACAAGTTGTAGATCTGACCTCCGAGACGCTCGATCGATTGACGTGCGTCTGCTTGGGCATCCTCCAATTCGTGGGCTTTGGCCGCAGTGGATCGTCGCTGGCCGGCTACAACCAAAACGATGAGCGCAGCTAACACGATGACAATGAGGAGGTACGCCACGGGAGACCTTTCGAAGCAAGAGACGGAGGTCATGCCCTCCACAGGATACGCCGGAAACTGCACGAGGCCCGGTCGTCGAGGGGGTCATCTGCCTCGACAACCGGACTGACACCCGCACCTGAACATGGCACGTTCGCGTTGTTGTGACCTGATTCTCCCGACCCAAGCCGGGCGGATGCGGTCATGGGACCACCTTGTTTCCTGAACCGACGAATATGCAGTGGTCTTCCAATTGCCCAGTCCTGCTTGATGTCCGAACGCTCGCGACGAGGCCACAAATCGAGGTGTGTCCACTCTGCTTGCATACCCCATGGGGTACTTGACATACCCCATGGGGTATCTATACAGTCTCCATATACCCCGAATATCGCAAGGAAGGTTGTCCGATGATTCTCGAGCAGTACTACATCGAGTGCTTATCTCATGCGTCATACCTGATCGGCGATGAGACCACCGGCAGAGCCATCGTGGTAGATCCGCGTCGCGACATCACCGAGTATCTCGATGACGCAGCCAAATACGGACTGACAATCGAGGGGGTAATCAACACCCACCTTCATGCAGACTTCGTTTCCGGTCACCTCGAGCTTGTCGACGCCGTGGGAGCGTGGGTCGGGTTCGGCGAGTCCGCTGAGACCGAGTATCCGATCCGCAGGTTGCGGCACGGCGAACATGTGTCCCTCGGGACAGTCGACATCGAGATTCTCTCCACCCCCGGCCACACATGGGAGTCGATCAGCCTGCTGGTCCGAGAGAGTCCGCTTGCTGCGCCGTCTGCCGTGCTCACCGGAGATTCGATGTTCATCGGCGATGTCGGCCGCCCCGACCTGGCCAACCTCGGAGATGGCACCAACACCGATCTTGCACGGGCGATGTACCGCACCGTCCACGAGACTCTCCTGATGTTGCCCGACTCAGTGACCGTCATGCCCGCTCACGGCGCCGGATCGTCCTGTGGCAAAAACCTCTCGTCCGAGCTGACCTCCACGATCGGTGAGCAACGACGCACCAATCCGTCGGTGCAGCCCATGACCGAGGACGCCTTCGTCGCACTCGTCACGGACGGTCAGCCTGCGGTGCCGGCTTACTTCTCGACCGATGTCGCCTTGAACAAGTCGAATCGGGCGCTGCTCGATCAAGGTCGGCACATCCCCGCGCTGTCGCCGACTGAACTGCGCACTGGATTGGCTGAGGGGATTCGAGTCCTCGACGCCCGCACGCCCGACGATTTCGCTGCCGGACATGTGCGTGGCTCGATCAATGTCGGATTCGACGGCAGGTTCGCCGAGACCGGCGGCATGGTGGCAGACATCGGCGGCCGAATCGCTCTCATCACCTATCCGGGTCAGCAACAAGATGCAGCAATGCGGCTCGCGCGCATCGGATCCGACAATGTCATCGGGTATCTCACCGTCGACACAGACGGCACCTTCCCCGACACACTCACCGACCTGGTGCGTACTGCACCGCGCACCGAAGTGGTCGCGCTGGACTCGCTCCTGAGTGCGGACGCGATCACACTGATCGATATTCGTAATCCCGGTGAGCGCGAAGACGGCGTCATCGCAGGCGCTCAGCCGATTCCGCTCGCTCAACTCCGCTCCCATCTCGACGATCTGCCACAAGACAAGCCGATAGTCGTTTATTGCGCCGGCGGCTGGCGCTCGTCCGTCGCCGCGTCGCTACTGCGTGCCGACGGTATCGAGAACGTCAGCGACCTGGTCGGTGGCTACAACGCCTGGATCGAATCATCTTCCACATCGGTTGATTCGCAGCAACTTTCATCCGTCACCGAGTGACGCAGACCCGACAAGGAATCCCCATCATGTGCTACCCCGAGAAGTGTCCTTCCTGTTCCAAGACCACCTGGGCCGGATGCGGTCAACACTCCGACGACGTAATGAATAGCGTTCCCACAGCGCAGCGCTGCACCTGCGTTGCTGCCGATACAGCAGGGACCGGCTTCTTCCGCTCCCTGCTTCGGCGATGACCCGCCCAACCCACAACCCCGATTCATCTTCGAAGGGAACTCTCATGACCGGCGACGAGGACAGCATCGCGTTGGTACTCAACCGACTCCGGCGAGCACACGGTCAGCTCGCGGGAGTGATCTCGATGATCGAACAGGGTCGTGATTGCAAGGATGTCGTCACGCAACTCGCTGCCGTGTCCCGTGCACTCGACAAGGCCGGCTTCAAGATCGTCGCCACCAGCCTTCGTGAATGCATCACCGGCGAGGGCTCCAGCGCCACGGAACCGATGACCGAAGCCGAACTCGAAAAGCTCTTCCTCACCCTCGCCTGAATGGTGCGTAGCCGTGGCGCCACGGGCGGTGTCGAGCGGAACCGCACGCAACCAACCCTCGCGGGTTGACCTGACAGAGGATCACAGTCGCGAGCAGGGGAATCTTTCCCGCTACGCCGCTGGTTGCTACCTCTGGCATCGAAGGGCAGCGGGTACCCGACTCACCGAGTCAAAAAAATGTGCCCTCGAACAGCATTTCTGCTGTTCGAGGGCATATTTTGTGCGCCATCAGGGATTCGAACCCCGGACCCGCTGTACAAGAGATAACAATTCACCTGGATGCACGCGCGTCCATCAATGGCCCGTTGAGCTGGATGTTCGGCGAATCGAGTGACCATCGGCGTCCGCGTGAATCCACCCGGGTGCGCCCCAAAGTCATGAGTAAACGATAACCACCGGCGACCTGCTTCCGGTCCATCTGAGTCCCGCATGGTCCCCCATCGGCTAAACGGACCGCCGCGGACATTCGACACCAACACGACTGAAAGTGATGAGCTCCTGACGAACGA
>NZ_JACFTB010000034.1 GCF_014281965.1 Rhodococcus sp. BP22 | reverse complement strand
ATTCGATGCCGGTTCGGCGGCCTACAACGTGCCGGTTGCCATCAGACTGTCGGGTGAGTTGGACGTCGCTGCCGTGGAGGCTGCAGTGCGAGATGTGATTGCACGGCACGAGTCTCTTCGGACGATGTACCCCGAGACCGAGGACGGCCCTGTCCAGCTCGTCGTCCCGGCGGAACGGGTCCGGCCCGACATCGAGGTCGTCGAGATCGATGCTTCGGACGTCGAGAGCCGGGTGCGTGCGCTGGCATCGACGACG
>NZ_JACFTB010000033.1 GCF_014281965.1 Rhodococcus sp. BP22 | reverse complement strand
AACCCCAGCAAAAGTCTCCGCCACGATCTCTTCCACCGGAGTGGTAGGCGCCCGAAACTCCTTGACCGCCACGACCGGATCCGGCAAAGCCTTACGATCGAGCTTCCCACTCGACCCCAACGGAAACTCCTCGAGCACAACATAGTTCAACGGCACCATATAAGACGGCAGCCGCAAAGCTGCTGCGGCAGTGACATCGTCGATATCAATGGTCTTGCCCGGCTCACCGACAAGATAACCAACAAGCAGCTCGTTGCGAACCAGCACAACAGCATTCGACACCGAATCGATCCCC
>NZ_JACFTB010000032.1 GCF_014281965.1 Rhodococcus sp. BP22 | reverse complement strand
TACGCCCGCAAAAGTCTCCGCCACGATCTCTTCCACCGGAGTGGTAGGCGCCCGAAACTCCTTGACCGCCACGACAGGATCCGGCAAAGCCTTACGATCGAGCTTCCCACTCGACCCCAACGGAAACTCTTCGAGCACAACATAGTTCAACGGCACCATATAAGACGGCAGCCGCAAAGCGGCTGCGGCGGTGACGTCGTCGATATCAATGGTCTTGCCCGGCTCACCGACAAGATAACCAACAAGCTGCTCGTTGCGAACCAGCACAACAGCATTCGACACCGAATCGATCCCG
>NZ_JACFTB010000031.1 GCF_014281965.1 Rhodococcus sp. BP22 | reverse complement strand
CCCCGGAACTCGGACGCAAGTCCGAATTCCGTTCTCCGGAAACAGTTCAACAGCAGAAAATCGCCGACGTGTTCACCGAACTGCTCGACGGCCGCAGAATAGGTATCGACGAAAGCTTCTTCGACCTCGGTGGAAATTCGCTCGTCGCAACACGACTCGTGGCGCGCGTCAATGCGGAGCTCGGGACCGGACTGCGAGTTCTCGACCTCTTCGAGGCACCCACCATCGAAGAGCTGGCGCTACGCGCCGAAAGTTCCGAGGCCCGGGGTGTGCGTCCGGTGTTGGGTGTGGTGGAGCGTCCGTCGGTGATTCCGTTGTCGT
>NZ_JACFTB010000030.1 GCF_014281965.1 Rhodococcus sp. BP22 | reverse complement strand
GCGACAACGGAATCACCGACGGACGCTCCACCACACCCAAGATCGGGCGCGGACTGTCGACGGCGCTATCCGTCGTGCGAGTGGAAAGCGTTGCGACGGTAGGTGATTCGAACAACATACGAACACTGATGTTCGAGCCCAGCGCAGCATTGACGCGGGCCGTCACTCGTGTGGCGCTGAGTGAATCGCCGCCGAGATCGAAGAAGCTTTCGTCGAGGCCGATAGCTTCGGCACCGAGCACTTCTGCGAAGACCCTGGCGATGGCTACTTCTGTCTCGTTGCGAGGTGTACGTCCGCTGCCGGCACTGGGCAATTCTGGGA